>NZ_JBPWPW010000001.1:0-3442500 GCF_051811185.1 Rhizobium sp. 62_C5_N11_2 | reverse complement strand
AAGTGCGAATGTTGACATGAGTAACGATAAAGAGGGTGAGAGACCCTCTCGCCGAAAGACCAAGGGTTCCTGCTTAAAGTTAATCTGAGCAGGGTTAGCCGGCCCCTAAGGCGAGGCAGAAATGCGTAGTCGATGGGAACCACGTTAATATTCGTGGGCCTGGTGGTAGTGACGGATTGCACAAGTTGTTCATTCTAATTGGATTGGATGGGCAGCGGAGCGGTTCCAGGAAATAGCTCCACCGTATAGACCGTACCCGAAACCGACACAGGTGGTCAGGTAGAGTATACCAAGGCGCTTGAGAGAACTATGTTGAAGGAACTCGGCAAATTGCACGCGTAACTTCGGAAGAAGCGTGACCCCATGCTAGGCAACTATTATGGGGTGGCACAGACCAGGGGGTAGCGACTGTTTATCAAAAACACAGGGCTCTGCGAAGTCGCAAGACGACGTATAGGGTCTGACGCCTGCCCGGTGCTGGAAGGTTAAGAGGAGAGGTGCAAGCTTTGAATCGAAGCCCCAGTAAACGGCGGCCGTAACTATAACGGTCCTAAGGTAGCGAAATTCCTTGTCGGGTAAGTTCCGACCTGCACGAATGGCGTAACGACTTCCCCGCTGTCTCCAACATAGACTCAGTGAAATTGAATTCCCCGTGAAGATGCGGGGTTCCTGCGGTCAGACGGAAAGACCCCGTGCACCTTTACTATAGCTTTACACTGGCATTCGTGTCGGCATGTGTAGGATAGGTGGTAGGCTTTGAAGCGGGGACGCCAGTTTCCGTGGAGCCATCCTTGAAATACCACCCTTATCGTCATGGATGTCTAACCGCGGCC
Organism: Rhizobium sp. 62_C5_N11_2; assembly: GCF_051811185.1. Lineage (NCBI taxonomy): Bacteria > Pseudomonadati > Pseudomonadota > Alphaproteobacteria > Hyphomicrobiales > Rhizobiaceae > Rhizobium > Rhizobium sp. 62_C5_N11_2. The sequence continues at coordinate 3,441,667 of NZ_JBPWPW010000001.1, read as the reverse complement.
CGTTATCCGGGTCCGGGACAGTGTATGGTGGGTAGTTTGACTGGGGCGGTCGCCTCCGAAAGAGTAACGGAGGCGCGCGATGGTGGGCTCAGACCGGTCGGAAATCGGTCGTCGAGTGCAATGGCATAAGCCCGCCTGACTGCGAGACTGACAAGTCGAGCAGAGACGAAAGTCGGTCATAGTGATCCGGTGGTCCCGCGTGGAAGGGCCATCGCTCAACGGATAAAAGGTACGCCGGGGATAACAGGCTGATGACCCCCAAGAGTCCATATCGACGGGGTTGTTTGGCACCTCGATGTCGGCTCATCGCATCCTGGGGCTGGAGCAGGTCCCAAGGGTTTGGCTGTTCGCCAATTAAAGCGGTACGTGAGCTGGGTTCAGAACGTCGTGAGACAGTTCGGTCCCTATCTGCCGTGGGTGTAGGAATATTGACAGGATCTGTCCCTAGTACGAGAGGACCGGGATGGACATATCTCTGGTGGACCTGTTGTCCTGCCAAGGGCATAGCAGGGTAGCTATATATGGACGGGATAACCGCTGAAGGCATCTAAGCGGGAAACCCACCTGAAAACGAGTATTCCCTATCAGAGCCGTGGAAGACGACCACGTTGATAGGCCGGGTGTGGAAGTGCGGCAACGCATGAAGCTTACCGGTACTAATAGCTCGATCGGCTTGATCGTTCTCATTGACTATGCTCATCTCAAGGCGACCGCAAAGCGGTCGTCCGGATCGATGATGCAAGACCTTTGTCCTGACGCGCCAATGGCGCTGCGGACGGCCCGCGCTACCAAGCGCGACGGCCTCTGGCCTGTATGGGTGCCACAAGCATCCGCAGTCAGAAGAGGTTCCAAAGACGTGTTCAAAAAAAGAAAACAGGCTAATGCCTGCCAGCTTCTCAAAACATATAGTTGCGCTTTGCCGACCTGGTGGTTATGGCGGGGTGGCTGCACCCGTTCCCTTTCCGAACACGGCCGTGAAACGCCCCTGCGCCCATGGTACTTCGTCTTAAGACGCGGGAGAGTAGGTCGCTGCCAGGTCTGCAAAGCGCAACTAATCAATCTTCTCATCACTAAACAAACGGCCCAAAGCCGAAACAAAAGGGCCGCTCACAAAGCGGCCTTTCGTGTTATAATACACCAGCAAATCCCAGCGATTTGCTCATGGCGCGGGGTGGAGCAGCCCGTTCGGCCTGAAATCGATCCACTGGATCGATTCCCTCACGGCCTCACCTCGTCAGGCTACGCCTGACAGCGCTCCCGGGCTCAAACAGCTCGGAATACAATAACGCGGGGTGGAGCAGCCCGGTAGCTCGTCAGGCTCATAACCTGAAGGCCGCAGGTTCAAATCCTGCCCCCGCAACCAATCCTTTCCTTCCAAAAATCAAAACGCTCCTCGTGGAGCATCCCGCTCGGCGGGCAATCGATTCACTGGATCGATTGCTTATCCGCCTCGCCTCGTCAGGCTCATAACTCGAAGGGTCCGAAGGACGGTTCAAATCCTGCCCCCGCAACCAAATCCCAAATATACGAACATTGACACACAAATGCCCGCCACTCCGGCGGGCTTTTTTGTGTCTAGTCTAAGGTACATCGCAGCAACAATCGTCAATGCAAACGCGGTTGGCGTCGCTCGCTGAGCTGCCGTCCCCGGTTCCAGCGGGCGATGGTCTCCGGCATTACGTCCGTCTTGCGTGCGGCGGGCTCGGCACTCATGCGGATCCGCTCGAGGGAAATACCCGCCTTGGCGATATAGTTGAGCGCGGCTGGATTGATTAAACGCGGCCGCTCTTGGAGCGGTCGCGAACCGCATTGCGTTTAATAGGACCACGCTTCGGGACAATCTAACAAATCCGGTCACTCACTCAAAACTCAAGACCAGCGTGCTCTCAAGGGCCTGCTTCTTCTACTCGCCCTGTCGCAAGTTGCGAAGTCTGTCGAAGAGGACGGCGAGCACGATTGCCCCACCGATAAAGCATCCTTGCCAGAATGCGTTGATGCCGAGCAGGCCAAGACTGTTGCGGATGACCTCGATAAGTGCGGCGCCGACCAGGGCTCCAAAGGCGGTGCCGACGCCGCCAGCCAGATTGGCGCCGCCGATAACCGCGGCGGCAATGACCTGAAGTTCCATTCCGGCGCCGATGTTTGTGGTGACGGCGCCGAGCCAGCCGGTTTGAATGATGCCGGCAACCCCCGCGGACAGGGCAGAAATCATATAGACGATGACCTTGATCCTCGGCACGGGAACGCCCGTCAGTGTCGCGGCGTGCTCATTGCCGCCGATGGCAAAGACATAGCGGCCGAACTTGGTCCAGCGCAGCACGAAACCGGTGATGAGTGCCAGCACGACCATGTAAAGCACTGGATTGGCGATGCCGAAAACCCAGGCGCCGCCACCCAGCGCCAGTAGCTTGTCGTGATCAGGTCCGAACTGGAAAACGACAGTGTTGTTGGACGCAACCATCGCAAGGCTGCGCGCAATCGACAACATGCCGAGCGTGACCACGAAAGGTGGGAAGCCGAGATAGGCAATCAATGCACCGTTGAAAGCTCCGACCAAAAGAGCAGTACCGATTGAGGCGGCGATGCCGACTTCAATGCTGTATCCCGCATGCATGACGACCGCCAGCACCATGCTGCACAGGCAAAGCACGGAGCCAACGGACAAATCGATGCCGCCGGTGATGATGACCAGCGTCATGCCTAGCGCGATAATGGCGACGAACGTGACGTTGCGGGTGATGTTGTAGATGTTCTTCGCCGTTGCAAAGGAGTCCGTCGCCATCGACAGAAAAATGCAGGCGAGAATGACGGCAATCAGCACCCAGAATGTCTGGCCGCCCATGATCGTCGCAAGCCAGCTGCGTTGCTTCTGTCCGATCGTTTGGTCAAGTGTAATCGCCATCGTCGACCTCCTTCCTGTTGCAACGGATAGCATCGATCACACCTGTTCGATGGCGCCGGTGATCAGTCCCGTCACTTCCTCCGGCGAACTTGCCGCAATCTGCTTGTCGGCTACTTTTCTGCCTCGCCGCATCACGATCACGCGGTCGGCGACCGAAAAGACGTCGGGCATGCGGTGGCTGATCAGGACAACTACAATACCCCGGTCCCGCAATTGGCGGATCAGATTCAGAACCTCAGCCACCTGGCGCACGGAAATGGCTGCTGTCGGCTCGTCCATCAATACGATTTTCGCTTCAGACAGCATCGTGCGGCCGATCGCTACCGCTTGCCGCTGGCCACCGGACATTTGCTTGACGAGATCGCGGGCCCGCGTCTCGGATTTGAGCTCGCGAAATATCTCGCTGGCGCGCTTGTACATGCTCTTGTGGTCGAGGATGCGAAGAGGCCATACCCCGCGGCGCAATTCTCGGCCAAGGAACACGTTGGCTGCCGCCGTCAGATTGTTGCAGAGCGCCAAGTCTTGATGAACGATCTCAATGCCATGCTGGCGCGCTTCCTTCGGCTGATGAAGCACGAGATCGGCGCCGTCGAGCCGCATGGTTCCATGGCTCGGTCGAAAGTTGCCGGCAATCATCTTCACCAGTGTGGACTTGCCAGCCCCGTTGTCGCCCATGAGGCCGACAACCTGCCCCGCTTCGAGCGAAAACGAAACATCGTTGACTGCCTGGATGGCACCGAAATGTTTGGAAATATTGCTGAGCTCAAGAACCGCCACCAGCCTCCGCGCCTCCCAAAACCTGCGGGCTATCCATCGCTCCCAACCCTGCTTGTCTTCGACGCAAGGCTCCGGCGCGTTCGCCTTTCCAATATCCTCCCAGGAAAAACGATTGGGAGCATTTACGCAAAACCCTGCGACAGCGTCAACTCATTGTCCGGGCCATTGACCTTATTGTCGCAAAAATCTGTTTTGTCAGACAAATATCATTTGACGAGAGTGGCGCCCGGATATTAGCTATCAATGGGGGAGAAAGAGCATGCTAATCCTTGTTACCGGTGCGACGGGCAAGGTCGGGCGGCGCTTCATTGCTGGGCTGCTTGACGATCCGAGATTTTCCAAAGCCCGTGTTCGTGCGCTTTGTCATAATCGTTTGTACGAGGCGACCGACCGCGTCGACGTCATCCAGGGCTCGATCGCCGATCGCGATGTCGTGGCAGCGGCGTTGGATGCGGTTACCCATGTCGTGCATCTCGCCACATGCAAGGAAACGCCTGAAGACATCATGGATGTCACGGTCAAAGGTCTCTTTTGGCTGCTCGAGGAGTTCCGTACGAGCGTCACGGCACGCCAGTTCATCCTGATCGGCGGTGATGCGGGGGTGGGACATTTCCACCATCGCCACGACGGCCCGATCACCGAGAACGCCCGCCATTGTGCCTATCCGGGAAGCTATGCGCTCTCCAAAGTCTTGGAAGAGGTCATGCTGGAGCAGTTTGGCATTCAGTACGGCCTCAATGGGTGTTGTCTGCGCGCGCCCTGGATCATGGAGAAGGACGATTTCAAGTATTCGCTTTCTTTTGGAGACGACGTCTTTGGCGGCCCAGACTGGAAGACGCTCGTTCCGGAGGACGCGGCGCGGCGTTATGCAGCGATGGGTACGGTGCCGCTGCTGCTCGATGCCGACGGGCGTCCGCTGAAACGCAATTTCGTGCATGTCGACGACCTCGTCTCGGCAATACTGGCAGCGATCGATAACCCCCGGGCAGAGCGGCAACTCTTCAATATCTGCATGGATCGACCAGTCGACTATGCTGAAGTCGCCGCCTATCTCCTGCGCACGCGCAATCTCGGCTCCATCGACATACCAAGCCGCTTCCATTCCAATTGGATGGACAACAGCAAAGCGAAATACCTGCTGGATTGGCGGCCAAACTACGATCTCGAAATGCTTATCGACTCAGCCTGGCAATACGAGCGTTCGAAGGAGGAGCCTCGCATCGTCTGGTATCCGGGTTGATTTCGTGTGGCGGGCACGCGGTGTCCGTCTGTTTCAAGGGAGGAAACTATGAGGAAGGCATTACTACTTACAGCCGCAGTCTTAGCACTCACCGCCGGGCAGGCCTTGGCCAAGAAGCAACTCGTCATCGTCGTCAAGGGCCTCGACAATCCGTTCTTCGAAGCAATCAATCAAGGTTGCCAGAAATGGAACAAAGAGAACCCCACGGCGGAATACGAGTGCTTCTACACCGGCCCGGCATCGACATCCGATGAAGCCGGCGAAGCGCAGATCGTTCAGGATATGTTGGGCAAGGCAGACACGGCTGCAATCGCAATATCGCCGTCAAATGCGAAGCTCATCGCCCAAACCCTCAAGACCGCCAATCCAACGGTTCCGGTGATGACGCTCGATGCCGATCTTGCCGCCGAGGATGCAGCCTTGCGCAAGACCTATCTTGGCACCGACAATTATCTGATGGGCGCCCGCATCGGGGAGTACATCAAGAAGGCCAAGCCGAAGGGCGGTAAGATCTGCACGATCGAAGGCAATCCGGGAGCAGACAATATTCTACGCCGCGCACAAGGGATGCGCGACACGCTCACTGGCCAGAAGGGCTTGACCGCGCTGAAAGGCGAGGGTGGTTGGACCGAGGTTGCCGGCTGCCCGGTGTTCACCAATGACAACGGTGCCGCGGGTGTTCAGGCAATGACCGATATTCTCGCGGCCAATCCCGACTTGGACGCATTCGGTATTATGGGTGGCTGGCCATTGTTCGGTGCGCCGCAACCCTATCGCGACCTGTTCAAACCGATGGCCGAGAAGATCGCTAGCAATGATTTCGTCATTGGTGCGGCCGACACGATCGGCGACGAGGTTGCCATTGCGAAGGAAGGTCTGGTGACTGCGCTCGTCGGCCAGCGGCCATTCGAGATGGGCTACAAGGCACCTTCGGTGATGATGGATCTGATTGCCGGCAAGCCGGTCGAAGATCCAGTCTTCACCGGGCTCGATGAGTGCACGAAGGATACAGTCGATACCTGCATTCAAAAGTAGGTTCAAAGTTTGGCGGCACTCGGTTCACGGGTGCCGCCGACTGTCCGCACGAGACGGATCGAAAGATCCGCAGGCTTGACGTGCCTTGGATTCCGCGCTTTTTGCGCAGGGTCAATCGCAGGCGACTTCCTCGTTATTACGATTGTTTTGATCATACGTGCAGACAGTCGAAAGAATGCTGAGGCAGTAGAAATAAATGCCTGACAAGAAATCGGGAAAGCCGACGGCTCCGGTCGAGGTGGCGGCGGTTGACCGCTCGGCCACCACAAGGCGCCCAAATGCTCCCCGCATGACTGGGGCGAGTGTGCATGTGTCCTTAGCGGGCGAGATCGGTCTGCGAATCGTGCGTGGCGATTATCCGCCGGGCACGATTCTGCCAAATGAAGCAAAATGGTCGGAAGTCTTTGACGTCAGCCGATCGGCGGTTCGCGAAGCTATCAAGATGTTGATGGCAAAGGGCCTGCTTTCCTCTCGTCCGAAAATCGGCAGCTGGGTGGAGCCCAAGGAACGTTGGAACCTTCTGGATAGAGATGTCTTGGGCTGGTATGCCGCATCTCCCGATCGGGAATCCTTTCTGAGGGCCGTGCAAGAACTCAGGCATATGATCGAACCGGAAGCGACTGCGCTTGCTGCGGAACGCCGAACCGAAGAGCAGATGAATGCGATCAGCCAGGCCCTGCATGACATGGATCGGGCGACATCGCTCCAGCAGCGAACGGAATCCGATGCGCGATTTCACATCGCGATCCTGCGCGCCTCCGGAAATGATCTGCTGGTGCCGCTCGGCGTATTGATCGAATCGGCGCTGAACCACCTCTTCGCCCATGTCACGCGGGAGGAAGACAACTTGCGATATGCGCTGAAGCTTCATGAAAATATTGAGAAAAGCATCCGATTGCAGCGGCCGAACATGGCGCGCAACGCAGTCCGCAAGGTGCTGGCAAATACCGATCAAATCATAGCACGGTGGTCGCGATAGAAGTCTGCATCCAGCCCGGCTCAGGCTGCTAGGCCCGCGTGGTACCTTCGCCGACTCCGGATGTAACGCAAAGCGGATCCGCGCTTCGGAGGTCGTCTATAAATATTGAAATTACAGGCCTCCGTAGTTTCAGTCCGCCGCAACCAAATCCACAAAAGATGCGCTATCAAGCGGGTTTTTTGCGTCTAATGTCCGGTGATCGCCCGGGTTGAGTTCCCTGAGGCCGGTCTTTCTTCGAGATCGTTCCGCACCTCGGCAAGATTGCGCCAGGTCATCAGATCGAGAACTTCCATGGAGGCCACGATGCTGGCGATGAGGCCACGCACCTGCAACGCCCCCGGCTGATGGCGGGTGTCTCGCCGATCAGGCGTTTCTCGACAAGTTGGAGGACGATCGGAATGGGCATCCGTTTTGCATCCTCTTCGCGCCCGTTGCGGGCTCGGAATCGGCTTGCATCACGCCGGAGACCGGCTCTGGCAACATACCTCAAGGTTATTCCCTGAACCGCAACGTTATGGATCTTTGCTTCTGCGCTGCAGGCGACCGATGAGGGGGAGGACAGCCGCGGTCGGCAAGAATGCGACAAGAGTGAGCAACTTGGCTGAAATGCCAGGGACAACGCGGCGACGGCCCGAGTTGAATCCTCTCCAGGCCCGCTCAGCGACATATTCAGCGTCCAACTTGGGCAATATCTTGAAGAGAGCCGCCCGGTTCGCGCCAGCCTTTTCGAGGAATTCGGTGGACACCGGTCCGGGCGCGACACATGTCACCGTAACGCCAAAGCGGCGCACTTCCTGATGGAGCGCGTCCGAAAAAGAGTGCACGAAACCCTTGCTTGCGTAGTACAACGCCATATACGGCCCGGGAAACAAACCCGCTATGGAGCCGAGATTGATCACGCCGCCACGTCCGCGCGCAAGCATTCCGGGCAGGAAGCGAAGGGTCAAGTCCGTCAGGGCGCGTATATTGAGATCGACGATCCCAAGCTGATCGTTGAGGGAGAGTAATGTTGCTGCGCCTCGCAGGCCATACCCGGCACTGTTGACCAGCACGCCGCAGACCAAATCATTGGCGGTTAGAAAAGCCTCAAGACGCTCGGACGCGTCGGCTGCAAGCAGATCCAGTTCCAGCGTGAAGGCCTCACCGCCGGCCTGCTGTACCTCGGCCGCCGCAGCGGTGAGGCCTTCAGGCGAGCGCGCGATGAGCACGACGACGTTGCGGTCGCGTGCGGCAACCTTTGCGATTGCTCGTCCAATGCCGCGGGAACCGCCAACCACGACGACAGCCGAACGGAACTCGTTGTGCGGGGTCACTTCGATGTTCCTACCGACGGCATGATGGTCGCGGCTCCCCTGTGGACGAGGCTATTTACTTCGTCGGTGACCTCGCCATTCAAGATCCTTTCGAATCGTTCCAATGCCCGTGCCACATTCGCTCCATCCATAACCCTGTGGTCGTAGTGAATGCGGACAGTAACCGATCCATCCTCGCCGATCGGGCCGTAGTTGAAAAGTGTGGTCAGCGGACTGAGAGGGTTGAGAGACTCCGCTCCGAGACCCGAATAGACAGACAGTTGGAAGGTGCCGAAATAGCGCGCTCGCTTCCGTCCTATATTGAGTCCGAGCCACATGAGCAGCCACCTCACAGGGGCAGGTGCGCGAGCAAGCTCCAGAGAGCGCCGAAACTCCTTGATCTCCAGAACCGGAAGTGACCTCGCTGAACGGATCAGCGTCTCCAGCTCGGGGATTGAGCGTTGCTCGGGACCTTTGATGGTGCTCAGCAGAACGACCCGTTCTCCGTCATGCTCGCGCTCATGGGCAATGGAGGCCACGCTGGCCGGATATTCATAGAGTTGTGGCCACGGAAACTTGATGTAAGCGCGCCGCAATTCAGGAATTTCTTGAGAGAGCAGAGCGTATCCCTTCAAGAAAAGCACCGTCCAGGACGGCCGGGCATCCGCTCCGTCTCTTGCATCCAGGAGGGGCCGAACGTTCATTTGCCGCTGGACCGTCACACGCGGCACCCCGATCGAGAATCTCATCAGATCTCCGACAAGGCGTCGCGATGCCGAGAGCTTGATCGTTCGGCCTCTCATCTTGCCACCTCTAATAAAGATAAGGGATGATGCGCTTGGTCTTCGCCATATACGCTTGATATTGCGGACCGAAAACTTCCAGCATCATACGTTCTTCCTTGTCCACCCTTAGGAAGAATAGAACGGTGAAACCGATCAGGCCCGCCATGCCTGCCACCCAGTTCGGCAGCAGAAACACTTGTGAAAGCCCCATCAAAAGGAACGACGTGTACATGGGGTGGCGGACAAGGGCGTACGGGCCAGCGCATATCAATTCGTGCTGCTGGCGGATCTCCAGCGTAATCGACCAATTTCGTCCTAATTGCTTGTGGGTTCTTCGAAAGACCCACATCGCGGCGCAGAAGAGTATTGTCCCGATCACGACGGCCCACAAATGGGCGGTATAGTTGGCTGCCTCAGGGATGCCGGTCGCGACGTAAAATCCCGGCACGATCGCAAGTCCTGCGAGGGCTGCCGCAAGTCCGACCGCCTCCGAACCGGTACGGCGTTTACTGACGACCGGCACTCGCTTTGCGCGACGCTCAAATGGGTATCGAATGATGCACCAGGCAACAATTCCGAGAACCCAGACGCCCTCGCCGACGACGGCTGCTGATAAGTTCAAATCAAGTCACCAGAACCTTTCCATGATCTGCCTTCTTGGATGCCCCGGTAATCAACCTGTATTCATCTCCCGAAGGTTTGTAATGAACTGTTGCGGCCTTAGCCAAATGCTGGGCGCCTTATAACCCATGTGCCGTGCGATATCCGCCACAAAGGCATTGCAGTTGTATACCGATGCCTCCCAGAGACGAGAGGTTGCCTGCAGTTTGCGTATATACGCAACTGTGTCGTTATATTCATTATCACTCAGCATCACACGCCAGCTTGCTGATCTGTACTGCTCTTCCAGGTCACCATCCGTTGGTCCGGTCGAGGCCGGAACCGGTATGAAGTGGCCTATTACATACTGCGCGGCATCGGGAGAAGCTGGGGCAAGCCCTGCAACTTCGGGATTGATCATATTTCCGTTTTTATCCGCCTGCCCAAAAACGACGTAGGTGTGGCCGTAAGTCAGCGCATAGCGTGAGCGGAATTCGATGAAATGCCGATTTGATTTGTTTTCAGCCGTATTGGTTGGAGCTACGCCTCTGCCGTTGGATGTATAATGCGGTAAAGGCCTTTTGTCTTCTGTCTGGCATGACGATGCCACGAACGCCAACATAACAACTAGCGACACACCGCCTCTTCCAAGCGCCATCACTAAGCTCCATATGCAGGCCCTGACGAATGCGAGCCCGAAGTCAGCATATAAAAATGCCACTCTTGCGCTGTGAGTTACGAAGGAGCGCAGCTTGGCGGTTTATGTAAGAAGAGGAAGGGTCTATGTGACCCTTCCTAAGAATCAAACCCGATATGCTACTTGTAGACTGCTTCTGCCGGCGGTGGGGCCTTCCCCTTGCCTTTGCCAATCGACCCGCAAGCACTCAGATTGGCCACCGCAAACATCGCAACGATTACAATTAGAATTCTGCTCATCAGGAAGTCCTCTCCTCATCATGGAATAGCCTTTCAGGCTACACCTTAAAGTTTAGCGACAATCAGTACCCTGGATAGGGCAGACATGATGCAACATGCAACGAATCTACATTAGCAGATACATATTGCTATGGCCAACCCCGCGATTTCAAATGGTAAACACCATCAGATGACAACCACGCGCGTGCCTACGCGTGCACGGGAGTAGAGGTCGACGATGTTTGTGTTCGTCAGGCGAATACACCCATTCGAAACGGCACGGCCTATCGACCAGGGGGCATTCGTTCCGTGCAACCGGAACAGGGTATCTTCTCCTCCTTGGTAGAGGTAGAGGGCCGCTGCACCGAGAGGGTTGAGCGGTCCTCCCGGTATCCCATCGGCATACTTGGCCAGCCGGGGCTTGCGCTGAATCATGTCATTGGTGGGCTTCCACGAAGGCCACTCTGCCTTATAGCCGATGGTAGCCTCGCCCTTGAAACTCAGTCCTTCCTCACCGACGGCAACGCCATAGCGAGTCGCCAGTCCGTCTGCCTCCACGAAGTAAAGGTAGCGGCTCGCCGTATCGACGACGATAGTTCCGGGCGGTTCACTCCCCGTATACGCGACCTCCTGTCGTCGATAGCGGGGATCGGCATCCGGATCCCTCGCGAATCGGTAGCCCAGTGGCGGCCCATCGCCCGAAGTACATCCAGAAAGCATCAGAGCCAGGCTCCCCAGCACGAGCCCCCGGCGTGTAATATGCTGTTTGTCCATTTCCACCTGCCAAGTAACTCCGTCGATCCCGTTCATTCCAAATTAGCCCGTTCATTCCAAATTAGATTGCGACATCTTTTGATAAAGACACTCAACTCTGTGGAGGATGAGTTCGCAACACTGGCAACATCTCAAGCTGCGCAATACCATGCCCTTCTATTTATCCGTGAAACCCCTTGCATCAATAATCGCGCCGATCGAATATTAGCATATCAACAAGGACAGAGACGATGAAGCTTTGCCTGGAAGGAAAAATCGCGATCGTAACGGGCGCAGGTTCCGGAATTGGTGCCGCCGTTTCCCGACACCTCGCTGAGGAGGGTGCCGAGGTTGTTGTCGCCGATATCAATGCTGACGCAGCACACACGATTGCCGCCGCAATCAGATCAGAGGGAGGCCGCGCCCGTGAATTTGTCGTCGATGTCAGTGACAGTGAAAGTGTGCAGAGACTTGTCGATTTTACCGTCGAGACATGTGGCGGCTTGAATCTGGCGGTCAATAATGCGGGAATCGATGGGATGCGCGCAGCGGTCGCAGACTATCCGCTCGATAATTGGCACAAGGTGATGAACGTCAATCTGAACGGCGTCTTCTATTGCATGAAGTCCGAAATTGGCGCGATGCTGAAGCTGGGCGGCGGTGCAATCGTGAATATGTCTTCCACTCTCGGGACCGTTGGATTACCCACCGCGGCGGCATACACCGCGGCCAAGCACGGGGTTGTTGGACTGACGAAAGTCGCAGCGATGGAGTATGCGAGATTGGGTATCCGCATAAATGCCGTCGGTCCCGGCTGGATCGAAACGCCACTTTTGTCAGAGCATCTTGAGGCGGCGAGTACGCGACGCATGGCATCGCTTCAACCAATGGGCAGGCGTGGAAAACCGGAAGAGGTCGCGACTCTTGTGTGTTTCCTCCTGTCCGAGCAGGCCAGCTTCATCACTGGGGTGCACTATTTGGTGGACGGGGCCTATACCGCTCACTGAAGAAAGGCCTTGAGAAGATGCGACGATGTCCAACCTGTCTCCATTTTGCCTGGTGGTGTGGCTGGCCGGGATAGCCCGTGTTTTACACGACATCGCGGTCCTCTCCGGTGATCCTGTCGGCTATCGCCATGTGGGGCCACGTTGGGGGTTCTCACGAACAGCAAGACCGGACATGACGGCCATCGCCGCTAACGGGGCGAGATGAGGCGTGGATTGTGTCGGAGAGTTTGCGGTCGGCGCGATGATGGATGACGGTGTGGAGCGTGCCAGACTGAGGCCGAACATACTGTCGTCGTGGCGAACGATGGCGCGGTGTGGCAAGCGCATGTCTCCGAATGCGCCGTTCATCTCCGGCTCCGTCGGCAGGTGCAGAGAACGAGCCGCCAGGGGCACTTCCACCAGTTTCGTCGCTGCCTTCGGAAACCGCGATCATGTGCTAGCGGGAGAAGAGCGAGTGGTCACAGGGCGCGAAAGGACAGGTGGAAATAATTGCGGTGCATTCCGTTGGTGACTTTCAGGAGCTTCAAATCTCAGCGCAAATCGGGCCCCAGGCATTCTCCTAGATGACCAAAAGAGAGCCCCCCGACAAGGGGGCGTGTGCCGGACCGTAGCTGAGATTGGAAATAGCGCGCAACAACCGAATCGAAGTCGGAATACGCGCTGCTTTTGCGAGGTTTTCGATCCAAGCTCTTCCATCATGCAAACCCCTCGCTAATCTCGGCTCTTCAAAGAGAATGCAAGGACGTAGTCGCCGATATCCTTCGAATAGGGTGCGCCGCCAACCGATATCAGGACATATTGCTTGCCTGTTTTCGGTGAGACATAGGTCATGGGCGTCGCGCTCGAGCCGACCGGCAGGGGATATTTCCAGAGCTCGGTACCGTTCTCGGCGTCATAGGCGCGGATATAATAATCCTGGAAACCAGCGAAAAAGACGACACCGCCGGCGGTCGCCGACGTGCCGGCGTAGCTCGGCAGACCCATCGGCATAGGCAGCTTGGTTTTGATCTTGAACGGCCCGAGTTCTTCGGCTGTGCCGGCCGGAACCTGCCATGCGATCTTGCGGGTGTTGAGATCCACTGCGGTGACGGTACCGAAGGGCGGCTGCGTGCAGGGAACGCGGAGCCTCGACGTCCACATTTCAGTAGCCATTGCGTAAGGTGTGCCTCGTTGCGGTGCCGAGGGGCCGTGCGCCGTCGTGGTGAGGGCGAAGTCGACATACTCCTCGCGCGGAATGAGTGCGAAGAGACTGGGCACGCGGATATCGTTCATGAAGACCCGGTTGTTGGGCAGATCGACCGACACGCTTCCCCAATTGAGGCCCCCCAGATTTCCCGGCTGCTGGATCGCATACTGCGTGCCGATCGGGGTGAAATCGCCGTCGTAGCGCATCTTGCGGAATGCGATGCGGCATGCCAGCTGATCGAACATCGTCAGGCCCCAGGCCGTCTGCTCCGTCACGCGCTCCGCACCGATTGTCGGCATGCCGACGGAGTAGGGCTGCGTCGGGGAGAGTTTCTCTTCCGGCGCGCCACCGTCCTGCGACACCGGCTTCTCCTCAACTTCGGCAAGCGGTGTGCCGGTCCGGCGGTCGAGGAGAAAAAGCTGCCCGCGTTTGGTGGTCTGCAGGAGAGCAGGCACGGTGGCGCCATTACCGTCAGGCAGGTCGATCAGGACCGGTTGGGCCGGCAGGTCATAGTCCCAGATATCGTGATGCACGGTCTGGAATTTCCATTTCTCGCGACCCGTCGTCACATCGAGCGCCACCAATGTCGCGTTATACTGATCGGCGAAACCAGGGCGATTGACGCCGTAATAATCCGGGGTGGTATTGCCAAGCGGCGCATAGATGAGACCGAGCTTGTCGTCGAATGCGGCCGTCGTCCACATGTTGGGGGTGGCCCGCGTATAAGTCTGGCCCTCCGGCGGGAGTTTGGTGATCTCAGGGTTGCCGAGATCCCATGCCCATTCGAGCTCGCCGGTGACCACGTTGAACGCGCGGATGACGCCCGAAGGTTCGCCGATCTCCTGATTGTCCGTGACCCAGCCTCCGACGACGATCAGGTTGCGGGCAATCAGCGGCGCCGATGTCTGGAAATAATAGCCTGTCTTGACTTCGCCCATGCCCTGGGAAAGCTGCACGGTGCCGTTGTCTCCGAAGCTCTTGCAGGGAACGCCAGTCTTGCTGTCGATCTCCAGGAGACGGGCATCAATCGTCGTCTGCACCAAACGCTCGTTGCAAGGACCATCGGCGGATTGCGCTTCTTGCGGCATCTTGTAGTAACCGAGACCGCGGCAGCGCTGCCAGTAAGGCGCCGTCGCCTTGGGGTCGAAGGTCCAGCGGGGTTTGCCTGTATCTGCATCGAGCGCTGCGATCACATCTGTCGGCGTGCAGGTGTAGACCGTATCGCCGATCTGCAGAGGCGTGTTCTGATCGGCGCCATCGCTTTTTCCGGTGCGATATGTCCAGGCAAGATCGAGCTTGGACACGTTGCCGCGGTTGATCTGATCGAATGGGGAATAACGGTCTCCCGCCGTAGTGCGGCCATAGGATGTCCAGTCGGAGGGAGCGTTGTCGCCCTTGGCGGGCTTGTAGGCGGTGATGTCGGCGGATGGGCGGATGACGCCGTGCGGTACGAAGCTGAGACCGAAACCCGCGACAAAGATGAGAGCGGTCACCAAGGCGCCGGCATAAAAGACCTTCCGGTTGGCGCTCGGGGAACGCGACGGCGCAAACAGAAGCGCAAAGCCTGCCAGCGCGATGGGGGACATCAAGCGGGCAAAAAGCGCCCAAAAATTAAGACCCGACTCCCATAACGCCCAGGGAAGGGTGAAGACGGCGACAAGCAGGACGATGAGGCTGCCGGATATCTTCCGGCGCCACAGCAGAAACGCGCCAACCACATAAGAAAGCCCAACGATCGCGTAATAGGGGGAGCCGCCGAGGCGTAGCAGCCAGGCGCCGCCTCCGATCAGCCCCAATCCGATAAAGGCGAGAACAAGACAAAATAGGGTAGCCAGAAATTTCATAGTCTCCTCATCCAATCCGCCGCCCGATCACCTGGATTCCAACTCCGACCGTCGCAGGGCACCTCGGGAAGCACAGGGGCCGTGGGTTGATGGTCAGAGATGCGTCTTCGGGAGAGGGGTGCTCTCTCGTTCAATTTTTACCTGATGTACCTGTGGTCACTGACACGCGGCCCCGATCCGGCAATGATGCCGCCGCTACTCTGCAGCAACGGCTTGCCATTCCAAATCGAGTCAATACTTCTGAAAGGGGCACAGATGTTTCTCGGCGAAAAGCTTTATCAAGCGAACGGGCGACCGACAGGATTCGATTATATGCGATTACTGTTAGCCTTTTCAGTGCTTTGGATACATACGGCCCGCGTTACGTACGGCGACGACCTGTTTCTCTGGGAGTCACCCTTCCGCCCTGTTATCAAGTCAGTGCTGCCCATGTTCTTTGTCCTGAGCGGGTTCCTGGTGGCTGGCAGTCTTGAACGATCGAAGACATTGATCTCCTTCCTCGGTAACCGATTTATCCGGATCTACCCTGCTCTTGCGGTTGAGGTATTGCTGGCTGCCTTTATACTCGGAGCGATCTATACAGAGTATGACCTGCGTGACTATTTCACCGATCCTCAGTTCTTTACATATCTGATGAATGTCACAGGGCACATTCACTTCAATCTTCCCGGGGTATTCCTGGATAATCCTGATGCCGCGATGGTGAACGGGCAGCTCTGGACGGTGCCCTTCGAGCTTGAGTGCTATGCGGTGATCGCCGTCCTCTTTGTGCTCGGCGTCGTCAGGCGGCGGGTGATTGCCCTTATCGCAACGCCGGCCTTGATCATAAGCTTCGGTATCGCAAGATATTGGAAACATGAAAGTGATTGGGCGAATATGCCGACGACTGCGTCAGGCAATCTGCTCATTTGTGCTTTTCTTGTGGGGGTGACCTTCTACCTCTACAAGGACAAGGTTCGTTGGGATGTTAGAATTTTCCTCGCCTCGGTGGCATTCATACTATGGGCCTATTGGTTCACCTCCTTTGGGGACTTCGTTGCGATTCCGGCCATAGGCTATGTCACAATCTTCCTTGGCCTCACCTCGCCCCGCAAGCTTGGCGTCCTGCGTGGAGCCGACTACTCCTACGGCGTCTTCCTCTATGGCTATCCGATCCAACAGGCATTCGTAGCGCTCGGGCCTTGGGCGCATAACTGGTGGCTGAACGGCACTGTCTGCAGCATCATTGCCACTTGCTTTGCCGCCTTCTCGTGGAGATTCATCGAAAAGCCAGCGCTGAAATTGAGGAAGCAAGTCACCTGGCTGGAAAACTTCAGGCTCCAACGCGGCGCAAAACGGCAACTGGCCGGCGCAGTCTCGAAATAGGCTTGTCTGTCGATACCGGACCCAAGGCTGGCAATTCCATCGCTGGCGCTTAACCGACAAAGAGGTCAGCAGGGCTCGCCATCGCCGCGAGCCCTGTTTCGTTGTTGCCTGTCCCATCACCACTGATGAACACCCGGTCCGTCATAGGGGCCGAGTTCTGCGTAGGCGGTTACCCAACCCTGAGACCGTCGATGTCACATGCTTGCCGAGCGCATATGCGCTGATGCTAGAGCCTTTCCTGGTCAGATTGCAGCATTCTGTTGGCTCAAACGGAGTCGGATGGTCGACCGGCCGGCGCGTCGTAGCCCAGCTCTACGGCCAAGCCGGCCGGTCGATCAGCCGGTCCGTTTCAGCCAACCCTCCCGCGGATTTGCCGGGCAAATCTGCAAGACTTTAGAATCGCCGGACGCACCTATTGCTTCGCATGGCGAAGCAGTGCGGCCGGTGGGCCGGGCATCTTTGCGCCAGGATCAGAGGCGATCGGCTCGAACGTACCAAGAGGTATGCCCTTCGCCAATCGTCTCTGCCCTGACGAAAACCTGCTCCGGCAGAATGCTGCAATCTGACCAGGAAAGGCTCTAGGCCTATGACTAAACTTATTTTTTCGGAAAAAATGTTCAGTTCGGCAAGAGAATGCCGTAACCGCATCCCCGGCTTCTGTATAAGCCTTCGATGCCTAAATCTTTCCTGCCGCTATATCCATGAATTTCTTGGTTTTTGACGATGGAGTGGCCATGGCGGATGAATAGTCGAATATTCTCCGGCGTGGCTCAGCCGAGTTATTGGGCGGGTGTTAGCAATATTTTAACCGTAATGGATAAAATACTTTGATCGGACTTCGTTCTGACTTTGGGTTTTGTCATGTCATTGAGGGCTGACGGTGGCTTGAAGGAGGTGTGAAGAGAGGAACGGAATAATGCTGAACAGCACGCTCATCGTGGTTGCCGTCTCCATCGCCGCCGGAGCGACCATTCGCGCTTGGGCCTTTGCAACCTTCGCATTTCTGGTGGTCGCGGCCTTGGGCGCCGTGACCCTGCTAAAAGGCTCCTCCTTGACGGAAGCGATCGTTTCTTGCCTCGAAGTGCTTGTGTTGATGGAGATGTGCTATCTGGCGGGTCTATTCGCCTTCTCGTTGTGGGGGCATAATCAAAAGCGCCGGAAAAAGAACTCGATCGCCGATCGCTCCCATGTCACAGGCAAGCGTCCTCATGGATAATGACTGAGGCGGCAGGATGCTCGGTGTTTGCGCTATGTCAGGATGTCTAAAGGGCGGCGCAATCTTTCAGATTTGTTCCTCACGCTTTAGATCTTTATTTCCAACCCATGTCGTTATCGCAAAACCGCTGCACGCTTTTGCGCGACATGCTTCAGGAGTCCACCCTGGGCAGTAGGGCCTGCCGGGACAGCAGGGCGGAGAGTGTTTTTGCCATGATCGCAAAATCCAGCGCGAGCGTCCATTTGGACAAATACTCGACGTCGAGGGAAACTCTATTCTGATAGCTGACGTCGTTGCGCCCGCTGGTCTGCCAAGGGCCAGTCAGGCCGGGGCGGACGGCCATGTAGGCGTAAGCATGTTCACCGTAACGCGACAGCTCTTCTTTGGTAATGGCGCGAGGCCCGACGAGGCTCATTTGACCCCGCAACACGTTGATCAATTGCGGAAGCTTGTCGAGGCTCGATCGTCTCAAAATACCGCCGACGACAGTGACCTGCGCTTTGGCCGTTGCGTCGGCTCTTATCGTACGAAACTCGAGGCAACCAAACTCTTTTCCCTTATAACCGAGCCGACGATGGGAATTGAATACAAGCCCCCAATCACTTAGCGTTATGATGACTGCAACCGACAGAAGGAGCGGCGACAGAAGGAATAAGACACTTGCCGCAATGATGATGTCCAATGCACGCTTCAGAATTCTGCTGATCCTATGGGATTGTGACGAATTGAATGGACGCCTTTCCTGTCGAACCCTGGCGATATCCCGCCAAGGTTTGGTTGGGTTGACGCCCTGATTTTTTCCCGCCATCCGCGTCTCCGTTAGACAAACCCCAGAAATCACAGCAAAAGCTTGTTTTAATGCAAGTTTTATGTCTGTGACCGAGGTCATAATCTTCAATAAATTCTTTATACTCTGAAGAAATTCTTTTGACTATTTAAAATATTACCTTTGTTATTGAAATATATAACGGAGGATTCATTCAGATTTATTTTATATTCTTATATTACTATTGTAGTTGTTAACTTATTCTACGGGTAAGCAATTGTCATAAATTGTATAAAAACCGTCGCGCAGCTTCTATGAGTTTCTTGTGAAAGAATTCGATATGAATTTTATTATATATAAATGTGAGGAGTCGTCATAATTATGTATAGTTTAAACACGAGATTTTTATTTTATTACTGTTTGACTTTATAATTTAACGCATTACGAATGTCGATCAAGACAGTAAATCAATTAGTCTGCGTGGAGTTGCGCGTATGGACGGGGCGATTAGCATCAGAGACAACAGGACTAGAGGAAGCGCGGCGCGAATAGGCGAAGCGGTTACTTGCGGGCCTGTTGGTATTGTTTACGGCGGCCGGGCCGATTTGGATCACGAGTTTCCGTTTTGCCGCTCAAGTATTCGAAAGTTTCGCCGCGGTGAAGTTATTGCCAGCGCCGGTGTCCTCATCGACATGTTCGCCCGCGTACAGCGCGGAATGGTGAGCGCAAGCACGCCGCTTGCCGATGGACGAGAGTTCATCGTCGAAATCATTCCTAAAGGTGGCTTGATCGGCGAATTGGAGGTGCTGCGCAAGCAGTCTCTCAGCCTGGAATATCGAGCCTCCTCGGACTGCGAACTGCATTACTTCGACGGTCGATTGCTGCGGGACTTGTGTGCGAACGATCCGCAATTTCAGGTGAAGATCCTGTCGAAGGCACTGGCGCGTGTTTCCGAACTCGAGCTGCGGATCATTTCCAACGCCGGATCGAGTCTAAGGCAGAGACTGGCCCGGACGCTGCTGCGTCTTTCTGCCTTGTACAGAATGGATGCGCAGAATAGCGGCGACGAGTTGATCATCTCCCAACATGACCTGGCCGCGACGCTGCCGGCGTCGCGTGAGAAGGTCAACCAATGCCTGCGGCGTTTGCGCGAGAGCAAAGTGGTCGACGGGACACAGGGCAAAATCCGCATTCTCAATCGGAAGGCGCTGGAGGCTTACGCTGAGGGTGTGACGTCCCTCGCTTGAGACGTCGCGGTGATAAAAACAAAAGAGCAGAAAGCCTCAACAGAACCCGCCACCGGCGGGTTCTGTGTTTGAATGGCTGTGGGTGTTGATAGTCGGACGAAGCAGGGCTGAAAGACCAAATTGGCGTTTTACCCCCATATCTTA
Organism: Rhizobium sp. 62_C5_N11_2; assembly: GCF_051811185.1. Classification (NCBI taxonomy): domain Bacteria; kingdom Pseudomonadati; phylum Pseudomonadota; class Alphaproteobacteria; order Hyphomicrobiales; family Rhizobiaceae; genus Rhizobium; species Rhizobium sp. 62_C5_N11_2. The sequence continues at coordinate 3,421,614 of NZ_JBPWPW010000001.1, read as the reverse complement.
GTGACGTTTTGCCCAAACGGCCGCGCAATTTTGCGCGACATGCTCTAGATTTCGCTCTCGGAAGCATTCCTCCAGTATTTCCACCCTTCACCCTGTATGAGCCCGTGATCGGACAGGTCCTTCCAGCTTCTGTAGGTGCCCGTATCGTCATAGACGAAGTCATCCATGTCCTTGCCCGAGGAGTATACGGTGTATTCCTCCGTATGTTGGGACAGGTGTGCCGCGTCGGCAACCTTGTGCACGAAGGTCGACAGGAACTTGAAATGCAGAAGGGCGCCGGATACGCCGAGCGCTCCGCGCATGTCGCCCAAATTCAGGGAGAGTGGCCAGACCTGGTGCGATGATTTGAGAAACAGACGTTCACCCTGGACATAGACGAGAGGTATCTTGTTAAGCGCGGGGCCGTCCCAGAGCCGGTCGTGGAAATAGACCCTCCCGCGAACGCCGCCCTTGATCCATATTGTCCCGTTGCGTTCGTCGAAATGCGCGACATATCCGGATCGGTCGAAGAGATTGCAGACCTCGAGCGGGTTGCGACCGGGTTCGCAGATGTTTTCAAGAACGGGATGCGGGCTGTACATGTCGATCATGACCGAGCGGAGGGAGTGGCCGCCCATGGAATCGATATAGGCGGTCAATTGATCAATCGGCCGGGTGTCGCAATGGGGATAGACGAGAAATTCATCTGCATCAACATACAGGACCCACTTCTCCCGGCAGTGCCGGTTGATGACTTCGTTGATCCAGTCGTTTCCGAATCTCGCCGCCTTGTAGGACCCATGAGCCGAAAGAAGAGAGACATCGTCGAAGCTGGACAGCAACTCAGCCGTGCCGTCGGTGGAGCCGTTATCGATGCAGATGAAGTGCTCGAAGCCGAGATTACGATAATACTGCAGGAAGAAGGCCAGCCGGTGCCCTTCGTCGCGGATGACGCAGATGACGACGTGGCGCGCCTGCTTGAGCCCGCTGCGCAGCAGGTCATAGCGAACCTGCCGAGCCTTGAGCGACCGGCGCAGGCGGGCTTTCACGTAATGCGAGATACTGGCGGCGGAAGCCCTATAACTCATATTCTGTCCTGAACATTATCCATTCCTGGAATGAATGGATGAATACTTGCGCTTCCGTCTGCAAATCCACGGCTCGACCGGCGACGCTGAGTTCAGTCACGCGGACATTCAGGTCGGACCAACCATACATCATCATACTGCGTAATCGCCAACCAGCAGGCTCTGGACCCGAGGATTGGATCCGTCTTTCTCAATTGCGTGTTCGATGCGTGCCCGTATCGACCTGTATTTATACAGCATCTTACGGTCGAAGCTTATTCCGCGATACAGCGAGTTGTAAATCGGATGTGCTTTGCGCAGGTCGACGTAGACCTGGCTTTCCTTATCGGTCCATGGAAAGAAGGTTCCGTGCCATGGCTTCGGATGCGCCATATAATGGACGATCGACAAGGAGGACATGTTCACCAGATGAAGGAACTGTTTGGGAAAGTTCCAGCGGTTCGATACGAGGATGAGCGCTGAACCGCAGACATAATTCAATGCGCCCTGATCATGTTTGCCCTCGCAGGCCTCGGGATTTTTAGCAAAAAGCTCAAGCGCCTCCTGCCCGATCCAGCCGTTGCGATGGAATTTCAGGACTCCCGCGTTGAAATAGTGGCTGCTGCTTCCAGTATCGAGGAAGTCATGGATCGCCGTATAATCTCGCGCCGCGAAAAACCGGCCCTCTGGAACCGTGGCGCTTTCGAACGCACCGAGATCGCTGACGATCTGGGTATCACCGTCGAGGTAGATGATCTGGGTATAATTGTCAGGCAGGATCTCGCAAAGGACCAGCTTGGCCATCGTGCTGACGCTGATGCGTCCCTGGAAATGCGAACTGTCGAGCTTGCCGAGCGAGTCCTGTAGCGCTTCGGTCGCATCGATCAGTATGACACTGCTCCTTGCAAGCAAGGCTTTCAGCTCTTCGAAATTATCGAGATGTTCCGACAAGAGGACGCAGACATCGGTCGCGGGGCTTGCGAATTTTCGAGCCTGAAGCGCCGAGAGAATAGTCGGAAATGAATACTCGACATCCGTGACGTAGACGACGCACTGATTGTTCATGTCATCACCCTTCCGATTGTCCGCAATACAAATGAATCGGCATTGTCTTTCCAGTCGAGGGAACCGTTGTGAATTGCGCTGACGGGTCTGTCATATGAAGGCCCTGTTCGGTATATATAGCCGGCGTCCAGACCGGTGGAGCTGAATCGGAGTCTGGCTGCCGGCGGCTTTTGTGTGTTTCATTGTTGAGATATTCGCCATGAAGAGTGCCTTGCCTGTCACAGGGCTGTGTTTCGACTTCTTGTTTCGCGGTACGAAGATTGGTGCCGGGACCCTTGTCGGAATGCGGAGGGAAGGGGGATTGTCATGCTGATCACCGCGCTCGTGGCAACCGTGATTTCGATCGCTGCCGGGGCTGCCATCCGGGCTTGGGCTTTCGCAATTTTTGCATTCCTCGTGGCAATCGGCTTCGGCAGCGTGGCTTTTGCCGACGGGTCTTCGGTGACCGTGGGCGCGCTCTCCGGTATCGCCATCCTCGCGCTCATGGAAATCGGCTTTCTGGCAGGCGCGTTCCTGTCGGGGCTTTTGCGGCGTAGTGCCAGGCTGCGGGAAAACAATTCCGTCGCAGATAGCGTCGCGACCACCACTGAGCGCCCACAGGGCTAATATTGACATAGAACCTGCAGCATATCCTTGTGCGGATGACCTTGCCGGAGCGCGTTCGTCCGAAAGGCCGCTTTTACAGGCGATCCTTGAAAGACGCGGCGCGGTCAGCCGACGTCGACCCGGTGCCGACACGCCGATGGCTTGACGAGATCGCCATCCCGCGCGATGGCTGAGCTTCACGGCGGGCCTCATCGTGTTGAAAACATCGGCGCTCTCGGCAGAGATGTCGATGTCTCCAGTGGGGTTCGGTTGGCAAGCGATCGGTTTGCGCGCCGTGGCGCGATATTGGTTGCCGCCAGGCAGCCGGCTGCCAGACCCGCCGTCGTGCTGAACAGCAAGCCGAGATCGGTACCGCTTCCCGATATCGCCGCCGAGGCGACCTGCGCGATGGATGCCATAACCGCAGCGTTTCCGATCGCGCGGATCTCCCGATCGCCTGACATTTGCCGGCCGGAGGCTCTCACAAGGCTGTACAGGAAGGCGGCGAAGAGAAGGGTGCCGGTCAATCCGACATTGGAGAGCAATGCAGCGATGAAGCTCGAGGCTCGAACCGTGCCGAGCCCGGCGCCGAAGGTGGCTGTATCGACGAATGCGATCAATGCCAGCGTGTTCCAGGCAGTGCGTTCTTCGCCGGATTGCGATTGAAGCTTGTCCGACAAGGTGCTGTTCACCAGGCCGGCGATGGAATCCCACGCATCGGGGACAAGGCTTAGCGCGACGATCCCGCAGGGAATCAAGAACAGCGTGATCACCAGGAGTGTCACGTGCGGGGTCGTGGCCGGGCCGCTGATCAGTCGTTTCAAGCAATACAGCACGAACATGCAGACAACGAAGATGCCGGCGATATAGGCGGTTGTCGACGTGCAAAGGACGATCGTCGGGCCGATGAAAAGCGTTGCAAGTCCGGCCATACGGCTTTGGACGCGCTCCAGCCAAAGCATGAGCGTGAAGGAAAAATAGGCCAATGCGACCGCGCCATAAGTGCTTGCTTCGGGGAACGGACCGACGATGCGTTTGAAGCCGCTGATCGTCTCGGCCGTATGCATCGTATAATTCGCATTTCTGATGACATCGAGCAGGTAGGACTGGTCGGTCAGAAACGTTCCGATATCGATCAACGCCAGGGCAAAACAGGCGATCGAGGCCACGATCAACTGCAGTGCGATGAAACGGGCATAGCCGAGCCTGGTAAGCCCCGAGACGACGGCAAAGCAGGCGAGGTCGCCAAGCAGATAGACGGACTGGCTGAGATTGGACGAACCCGGCGACAGGGGAGCGGCCACCGTCGACATCATGCCCGTGGCGTCTCGTGCAGAGGAGTAGACGAGGGTCGCCCCTGCAAAGATGCGGGGCAAAAAGAAAGACGATGCCACGGAAAACAGGATGTAGGCGGCAAACCAGAAACCGGGACCCGGATAGGCGATGCTGGCCAGCATGGCCTGTGTTTGAGCCGGGCGCAGCAGGGCGGCGGCCACGAGAAAAAGCACCAGAAGATGGCTCGGCTGGATGCTGCTGCCGCCGAGCGCGGGCAATTGGAGAGCCGCCGCCGCCCCCAGCAGCGTCGACAGGCAAAGGGTCGCAATCGCAAATCGCGCGCCGTTGACCATGCCGAGCAGGCCAAGCAGCAGAACGATGAAACCGATCGGTTCTATCGACATGCTTCAAATCCCGATCCGGACGGCGAGCGGCGGAGGCATCGGTTTTGCCGAAGACCGGCATCCGCCTTTCGGGGCGATGCTTGAGGCGCAAGCCGCCAGCTGTCGTCGATGGTCACAACCGCCCCCTAATTCGATCCCGTCTGGGATATCCAGCCGGGAGCCGCCTGATTATCGCCTGCCACCTTCGACAGCGGGACGGTCGAGGTTTGCTGCTGCGGCGCGGACTGCAACTGCAGCGGAGGCGACGGCGTCTGAAGGTCCGTATCGATGCCGATTTCGACGACATCATGCGGCCGCAAGGTGGTCGTCTCGTCCGCCTCGATGTTGCGATAAGTCCCGTCTTCGTTGCGACGCACGATCCTGTAGTTCTTTTGTGCTCTGCCAAGACCCGGCGTTTCCGTATTCATCTGAGCGAGCTGCGCGCTGTAGCCAGCCTGCTCGCCCAGAAGCTGGGCCACCTGGATGTCGATCGCCGCCCTGCCGATCGCGAGATTGACCTGGTTCAGCAGCTCCTGGTTTTCACTGTTCTGCCGATTGACGATATTGATCTTCGAACGATCGGCTTCGCTGAGCCCCTGGCGAGCCGTGGTCAGAGCGACTTCGAGATCGATCAGGGTGCCTTGTGCATCCGCGACCCCGCGGTCGACCGAGACCTGACGGGAATTGCTGACCAGGCCCTTGCTCACCAGGCTGTTGACATTATCCAGTTCCTTTTGCGCGAGGTCGATCTGCCGCTTCTGCGAATTGATCTTGGCCTCGAGCGACTGGACCTGCTGGCCGTAGAGACGGGTGAGGTCGCTCGCCGCATCGATCTGGCTTTCGATATCGACACGTCGCAGCCGCATCAGGTTCAATTCCTGCGCCTTCAGCTTGTCTACATCGGGCGTTCCGGCGAGCTCGGCAGGGATCTCGAAACTCTGTTCGCCGGCGATCTCGGCACGCAACCGCGCCTGACGCATCAGAAGATCGCGCCGGTTGAGAATGGCCGTTCGATAGGCTCCGGCAGCCTGGATCCGGTCGCGTTCGAAGACGGTATTCTCCTCGCGCTCCCGAAGGAAGCCGCCGGCGATGCTGACGGCCTTCATGACCGTCATATCGGCTTCAAAAGCATAACGCCCGGGGGTCTGCACTGTCCCGGTTACGAAGATCGGCGCATGCTGGGCAATTTCCACGGCGATGAACGGCTTTCCCGGCAGTTCCGCCTTTTCGGAGAGCGCAGTGGCGATCGCATCGGAAACCTGTTCCGTCGTCTTGCCAATCGCCTGCACCTGTCCGGCGATCGGGATCGCCAGATTGCCGGCATCATCGACTGTATATGTCCCGCCGAGTGCTTCCCAGCTGGCATACCGGGAATCCGAAGATCGCCATTCGACGACGCGCAGTCGCACCTGATCTTCCGGCACGAGGGTATAGTTTTCCGCATGGGCGACGCTCCAGCCGGTCACGCAGGAAAATACCAGCAAGGCAAGAGCGGCGGAGATCAGGCGATCGGACAAGGATGTGCGCTGCATTGACTGCTATCTCCGTTTCGTTGCGATCGACGGCGAAGGCATCTCGCGCGGCGAGGGATTGCCGAATTCGAGAATGCGGGACGGCGAGGCGCGGCCGACAAGAAGATCGGACAGCGCCAGCAAATTGCCGTTCAAACGTCCCCAGCGGTCGATCAAGCGATCATTGAACAATAGGCCCCGCGTATTCGCCAGGATGTTACGGCCGATCTGCGCAACGGCACGGCCCTTCGACATCGTGCCCTTCCGGATCAGGTAGACAGGATTGGCAACCTGCGAATAGCCGAGTCTTCGGCCGGGCTGGCGTCCGGATCTGACGCCGAGATGCACCCCGCGGGCGCCTTCGACGCGTACGGACCTGCCGTAGCGGGCGATGGACCGGCTGAAATCGACATCCTCGAGCCAGCCGTAGAGCGGCAGTTGTTCATCAAAGGCCAGCGCGTGCTCGAGAATGGGTGAAAGGCGAACCGCCATGTTGCATCCGTAGGCGTTATAGACTTCCGTCACCTGCTCGGCCCCTTCGGCCGCAGTTTCAAGAACTTTCAGGGCGTTTGACATGCTGAGGCCGCCGTCGAGGATGCCATCGGCCAGAACTTCACCGGTGGCGATCGCCACGTCGGGGTTTGCCGCAAAGACAGCCGCCATCCGCGACAGGAAGGTTGCGGCGGGAATGAAGTCGTCATCCAGGAAGATCAGAACATCCGTATCGGCGGCCGCCGCCTGGATGATCCTGTTGCGCTGAGAGGTCAGGCCGCGGCTGCCGACGATGACTTCAACATCGAGGCGCTCGGTGAGCCCGGCGGCGTCGTCGATCGTGGGCACGCAGACGATCAGCCGCTCGGGCTGATCCGGCAGGGTGGTGAGATAATCGATCGTCTCCCGCAGTATCGAGGGGCGGCCTGCCGAAGCGATCCCCACGGCCATTCGCAACGGGCGGTTCGCGCGCTCAGCCATGGCTTCAGCGCCGCAAGGAACAGGCGCCGACCCGATCCGGCCGCCCTGCCTGGTTGCTTCTGCCGAAGGCGAGGTCATGAGTGCATTCTTTCCGGTGCATGGTTGATGACTGCGCCGAGGATCTCCGCGCCTACATTGCGCAGGGTGTCGATGACGCGCAGGGTATCGTCGATCGAGGTGCGTCCATGCGAGGTGACGACGAGGACACCGTCCAGCTCCGGTGCGATCGCATTGGCATCCGGCGAAGCAGAGAATGCGGAAATGTCGATGAATATGGCGTCGAACTCCTTTTTCAGGTCGGCGAAGCTCAACTGCGTGCGGCGGGAACTCAGGCGAATGGCCGGCGTCACTGCTTCGACCTTGCCGAGGGGGAGGAATTTCAGTGTCGAAGTGAGGGGCAATGCCGCCGTCTGGATCAGTTCGCCATTGTCGAGAACATCGACGAGGCCTGTGGAACTATGGGGCGCGATCGATTTGCTGAGTGACGACCTCTGCGCAGCCGCATCGATCAGCAGCGTGTGAGCCCCTGATCTCGACGACAGCACTGCAAGTTCGCATGCTATAGTCGAGGCTCCGCTGCCTGGATCAACGGCGACGATTCCAATGACGACCCGGCGTTTGCGTCGAAGACCGACGACCGTCGCGCTCAGTTCCGCCATGCCCGGAATAACAGGATAGGCGGCTGTGCTGCTGCTGCCGGTACCGGCGGGGAGGAAACGCGCAGGGAGATGGGTCTTCCTCGATGTCGCCAGCAAAGTGACAAAGGGCAGCCCACTGGCTTCAGCGATCTGATGAGGGCGGATGATCCGGCGATCGCCGACGTGCCTTATCATGGCGAGTGCCAAGCCGACGCCAAGACCGACCGCCGCCGCAAAGGCGATGATGAGCGTGCTGCGCGGTCTGGCTTTCGAAAGAGGCAGCGTGGCCCGCGAGACGATCGTGGCATCGGACACCGGGTAGGTGATGCGCTGCCGGGCTTCCGTCAGCTGGTTTAAGGTATTTTCATAGAGGCTGCGGCGGGCATCCGTTGCGCTCTGCAGCTCCGCAAGCTTGAACTGATCGCGCGGGTTGCTCGTGAAGCTGGCCAGGGCGCTGGCAGCCTCGGCCAGTCCACGCTGCTGCTCGCTTACGAATCTTTCCAGCCATTCGCTATATTGCCGGGAAGCATTGGCCTTCATGGCGATATTCTTCTGGATATATTGCCTGGCGAGCATATCGGCGATGTCGACGGCCCTCTGAGGGGTCGACGCAGCCGCTGAGATCTCGATGATCGTCGAACTCCCGACCCGGCGTATTCCTATCATGTTCAGCAGCGTGGCGATCGCCCTATCCTGGATCCGCTCGTCCTCTGCGTGCGGTTGTGCTTGACGCGGCCCTGTGCCTGCCGCTTCCTGCGATTCCGTATCCGGTTCAGAAGAAATCCCCATCAACCAGTTCTTTGCCCTATCCTGCAGCGAAGGCGTCTGATCGACAAAGTCAGGATCGGTATCGAGACCAAGTGCCCTTACCGTTCCGCCGACGACATCGCTGGATCTGGCAATCTCTAGCTGTCCCTCTATGAACGCGTCTTCCGCGAAAGCCCTCTGTGCTTCAGAGCCGCTCACCTGGGGGACAATCACAAGTTGCGTGCTGGCAACGAAAGTCGGGTCGGCGGTCAGCACGTAGGTCCCGGCCATTGCGAGGAAGGCAAAAGTTGTCGCCAGAACCCATAGCCAGCGCATTCTGAGAAAGAAAAGCATATCCCGCAAGGTCAGCGGGGAGTTCCCGCCGGGAGCTGCGGCAGCCAGAGGTAGCGGCGAAACGCCGCTGAAGATCGTGCTGGAGGTCATATCGTCCTAATCCAAAATGGCGAGATCACGGAGTAACCAGGTAGTGGCAGCTTGGAGGGGACGGAGGGAGTAGCATATCTTCCGATTTCGGGCATGATCGGCAGCTCTCCCCTTGCATGCTCAGTATGAGCCACGTTGTGAAAACAGAGCGGGAATGGTCTTGGCAATGATGACGAAGTCCCGGCCGAGCGACCAGTTGTCGAGATAGTGAACGTCGAGGGAAACCCGGTACTCGTAACTGACATCGTTGCGCCCGCTGGTCTGCCAGTGACCGGTCAGGCCCGGGCGCACGGCCATGTAGGCCCATACATGCTCGCCGTAGCGCGGCAATTCCTCGGCGGTGATCGGCCGGGGGCCGACAAGGCTCATTTCGCCACGCACGATATTGATCAGTTGGGGAAGCTCGTCGATGCTCGACCGCCGCAGAATCTCGCCGACTGCCGTGATCCTCGGATCGTCCTTCAGCTTGCGTGTCGCTTCCCATTCGCTTCGCGCAATCGGGTTGTTTTGCAGCAATTCGGCAAGCTGAGCACTCGCATCGGTCTTCATCGTGCGAAACTTGAGGCATCCGAACGGTGCTCCGCCGACGCCGATGCGCGTATGGGAATAGAAGACCGGGCCGCGGTCGCTTATCTTCACGATCACCGCGACAATCAACAGAAGCGGGGAAAGCAGGATCAGTGCAATGATCGCGATGAGAAGGTCTATCGCGCGCTTCGACGATCTGCCTGCCGCACGAGGCAGGGACGAATGGAGATCGCCGCCTTTCGCGGACCGTCCGACACGCGACCAGGCCTCGAAACTATGTGCTTCCCATGTCATCAGTGGTCTCCAAAATATTCCGATTAAGAACCATTCAAAGTTTGCTGCGCCGCACTCTTGTTGTCTGTTACCAAGGTCATAATCCTTAATAAATTCTTTATGCTACTAAACGGCATTCGAGAATTCCGACTAGTCCTCGATGGCCTCTTTTCATTGCAAATGCCAATATAACCTACTTCGAGGTGATAATCCGCAGGTATTCATTTATATTTTTGATATCCACATTTCTATTATTGCTTATTTTTAACTCATGAAGACTTTTTAATAAGCACCTGTCTTCAATCGTACAATCTATCTTCGATTCCGTCGAGATTTTGATTTCGATTGCTGATGTATTTTTGTTTTCAACTAAATGTAGACTTGATCTTTACGCTATCTCTCTGGGATGTTATTTGACACCCACATTAAGACAATATAAATGATGCAGTGCAGCATTTCCTATGGTTATTCGAGTACTCGGAGTTATGCTCATGGATGGGGCGACACACGCATCAGCTCGCAGGGCCGGCATCGGCAAGACGGCGATATCGGCTAACGGCAGCATTCATCTCAACAGCCGCATCGTCATCGACGACGAATTTCTTTCCTGCCGGTCGAGCGTCCGGCGTTTCCGGCGCGGCGAGGTCATCGCCGGGGCCGGCGTCCTCGTCGATACCTTCGCTCGCGTGCATTCGGGGGTGGTCAGCGCCAGCACGATGCTGCCCGACGGCAGGGAATTCATCGTCGAGATCATTCCGAAATCCGGCCTCATCGGCGAGCTCGAGGTTCTGCGCAGGCAGACGTTGAGTCTCGAATACCGAGCCGGTTCCAACTGCGAACTGCATTTCTTCGAAGGCCGGCTGCTGCGCGACATGTACGCCAGCGATCCCTGCTTTCGCGAAAAGGTCTTCTCCAGGGCGCTGGCGCGTATTTCAGAGCTCGAACTCCGGATCATTGCAAATGCGGCGTCGAGCCTGCAATCGAGGCTGGCCAGCACGCTGCTGCGGCTCTCCGCTGTTTACGGAAAAGATGCGGCAAACAGCGGGGACGAACTGATCATCTCGCAAAATGACCTGGCCGCAACGCTGCCGGCGTCTCGCGAGAAGGTCAATCAATGCCTGCGGCGCCTGCGGGAAAGCAAGATCATCGATGGGGGGCAGGGCAAGATCCGCATTCTCAACCGCAAGGCGTTGGAGGCCTGTGCCAACGGCGCGGTTTCGGTGAAGTGATGCGCCCATCGCTTCCCGGGGTTCTCCGATCTGCCACAAGCGTCGGCCGCTTTCCCGGCCCCGGCACGACAAAGATCGATCGCGTGGTCATCATCGACGACTATTCGGTGGCCAGAGGCGGTGCGACGGCGCTGGCGGTGCTGTCCGCCAAGCTTTTTCGGGGGCTCGACATCCCCGTGACCTATATTTGCGGGGATGACGCCGCCAATGCGGAGCTTGTCGCCCTCGGAGTCTCAATGGTCGGGCTGAACAGCCGCGACCTGCTCAGCGCCGAGCGTGCGAAGGCTTTCGTGACCGGCATTCACAATGGCGCCGCCGTTCGTATGGTCGCGAACTGGATTGCCGCAGAGGACACCGCCAATACCGTCTACCATGTCCATGGCTGGCACCAGATCCTGTCTCCCGCGATTTTCAAGGCGCTGGTGCGGGTCGCCAGACGATGCGTGGTTCACGCGCATGATTTCTTCACGGCCTGCCCCAACGGCGCCTTCTTCGACTATCAGGCGCAGGAAATCTGCCTTCGACGCCCGCTCGGCGGAAGCTGCATTGCGACGGCCTGCGACAAGAGAAGTTATTCGCACAAATTGTGGCGGGTTGCCCGTGGCTCCAATATCTTCCGGCTGCTGAAGGATCAGGCCGATTTCGGCCGGATCATCCTTCTGCACGAGAAGATGGCCGGCTTTCTCGTCGGCGCCGGATATCGGCCCGAACGGCTGACGACGATCCGCAATCCCGTCGCTCCGCTATCCATCAAACGCATCGAGGCGGAGGCCAATGAGGAGTTCGTCTTCATCGGGCGGTTGGATGAGGAGAAGGGCATTGAGGACGCCGTGGCCGCCACGCGCAAAGCCGGCGTCAAGCTCTGCGTGATCGGGGACGGGCCGCTGATGCCGCTGGTCGCAGCTTCGGGAGATCACGTCAGGGCCGTGGGCTGGCAGTCGCATGCGGAGATCGGCCCGACCATCCGCAAGGCGCGCGCCCTGTTGATGCCGTCGCGCTATCCCGAGCCGTTCGGCCTCGTCGCTATCGAAGCGGCCAGGAGCGGTCTGCCCGTCATCATGTCGCGCAGCGCCTTTCTCGCCGAAGAAATGCAAAGAGCCGGCATGGCGCTTGCCTGCGATACGGCTGACGAAAGCGCCTTTGCCGATACTTTGACGAGATTTAGCCAAATGCCGGGGCATGAGGTCCGCGCTATGAGCGAGCGGGCTTTCCGGCTGTCGCCGGATCTCGCCTCGACACACGAGGAATGGCGCGACGCGCTTCTTGCCGAATACCAAAGCCTGATTTCGACGAATGCGGTTCCCGAGCTGACAGACGGTGTGGCGATACAAGGAGTATTGAGTTGACTCTTAAAGCAACTACCTCTCTTCCCGACGCGAGAGCATTTCTCGGCGATGCGCCGGTGATGGCGAAAAGACGTGTCACGGAGGCCGGAAGCGCGAGCGATGCCAAGCAGCTTCGTGTCGCCATCGTGCATTATTGGCTGGTTTCGATGCGCGGCGGCGAGAAAGTCGTCGAAGAGCTGTGCCGCATGTTTCCGCAGGCCGACATCTTCACCCTCGTCTGCAACCGGGATCGCATCAGCGATTTTCTGAAGACGCGGAACATCCGCACGTCCTTCCTGCAGAAGATCCCCGGCGCGCAACGGCATTATACCAAGATGCTGCCGCTGATGCCCTTCGCGCTCGAGCAGTTCGATCTGCAGGACTACGATCTCGTGCTGTCGAGCGAATCCGGACCCGCCAAGGGCATCATCACGCGTGCCGACGCCCTGCATGTCTGCTACTGCCACTCGCCGATGCGCTATATCTGGGATCAGTTCCATGTCTACCGTCATGGCCTGCCCTGGGTGGGTCGCGCCTTGATGTCGATCACGGCACCCATGCTGCGCGCCTGGGACGTGACGACGTCCTCGCGGGTCGATGTGTTCGTCGCCAATTCCGATTATGTCGCAAGCCGCATCCGCCGCTTCTACGATCGGGAATCCATCGTCATCCATCCGCCCGTTGCGACTGAAGATTTTGCAGTGGGGAAGGGAAAAGGCGAATTCTATCTGTATGCGGGACAGCTGACCACTTACAAGCGGCCGGATATTGCCGTTCGCGCCTGCACCGAGGCCGGGCGGAAGCTGGTCGTGATCGGCGAGGGAGAGCAATTGGCTTATCTGAAGTCGATCGCCGGACCGACCGTTGAGTTTCTCGGCCATCAGCCCTTCAACGTTCTGCGCGACCACCTGTCGCGATGCCGCGCCCTGTTGTTTCCGGGCACGGAGGATTTCGGCATCCTGCCGGTGGAAGCCATGGCGTCAGGGCGGCCGGTCCTGGCTTTCGACGCCGGCGGCGCCAGAGAGACCGTTTCCTCGCCGCAGGTCGGGTTTCGCTTCGGGCAGCAGACCACGGAAGCTCTGTTGGAAACGATGGCGGCGTTCGAAGAGGTGGAGGACGATATCGATCCGCATGCAATCCGTGCGCACTCGCTGAAATTTTCTTCCGCCGTGTTCCGCGACCGTCTGTCCGGTCTCATCGAGCAACAACTGTCCACCCATGGCGACCGATCCGCCGACGTCTTCAGAAGACGGCCGGGCTGATGGGAAGGACGGAGCTGCCTGTCTTGCCGCTGCGACCGAAACCGTCTCAATCCGCCGACGAGGAATAAAAGATAGATCATGTCAAGCGTATCTCAGAGGACGGCGACGGCGAGTATCTGGACCATCAGCGGAAAATTCCTGGCGCGACTGCTCGATTTCGTCAGCCTCCTGATCCTCGCAAGGCTTTTGAGCCCAGCGGATTTCGGCCTGGTCGCCATCGCGACCTCGGTTCTGGTCATCGTCGAGACAATCCTGGACCTGCCGCTGACGCAGGCCCTGATGCGCCAGCCGTCGCCTTCGGACGATATGTTTGCCACGGCCCTTACCCTCAGCTTGCTTCGAGGCGTGGCCATCAGCACGCTGATGATGATCATCTCCTGGCCGATGGCTTTGATCTATGACGATTCCCGGCTTTTCTCTCTTGTCGCCGTGCTCTCCATCGCGCCTGCCATGCGCAGTGTGATCAGCCCGCGCATGGTTCTCTTCATGCAGCGGTTCGATTTCAAACGCGAGTTCGCACTCGATCTCATCACCAAGGGGTCGACGCTGCTATTCGGTGTCGGGGTGGCGGTCGCGACCGGCAGCTATTGGGGGCTGGCGATCGGCGCGGTTGCGGGCCCGACCGCTGCGGCGATCACCTCCTATGTCTTTGCGCCGATGCGACCGAGGTTCAGCCTTTCCGAGTGGAAGCACTTTCAGGACATGATCAGCTGGAACACCGTCTCGCAGGTGCTGAGTTCGATCAACTGGCAACTGGACCGGCTGCTTTTGCCGCGCTTTACCGGCTTGTCGACGTTCGGCGCCTTCAGCGTTGCCGACAATATCGCCGGTATTCCATACCAGACCTTCGTCGGGCCATTGTTGCGTCCGCTGATGGCGGCATTTTCGACCGTCGATGACCGTCGTAATCTGATCGCTGCCTATCTGAAGGCGACGAACGCGATCACCTTCGTGGCAGCGCCCATCCTCATCGCGCTCGCCCTGCTTGCCGAGCCGGCCGTGCGGATCATCGTCGGCGAGAAATGGGCATCTGCGGCGCCGATTCTGCAATGGCTGTGCATCGTCAGTTTGCTCGGTCTTCCCACGAACATGATGCCGCCATTGGCTATGGTCCTGAACAAAACCCGCTATCTCGCTCTCCGGATGTTTGCCGAGTTCGCTGTCAGGGTTCCGGTCACCATCCTGGGCATTGCCTATTTTCAGGTGGCAGGAGCACTGGGCGCGCGGATCGTGGCGGTGCTTGTCGCCTATGCCGCATCGCTCATCATCACGCGACGGCTGATCGGCGCGACGTTTGCCGCTCAGTTGCACGCCTTTTTACGGCCTCTGGCCGCAAGCTTGCCGATGATCGCTTTCCTGCTGTGGATCGAGCCGATGCTCTCCGCCATGCCTGCCGGCCTCAACCTTATCGTCAGCCTGGCGCTTTGCGGCGGAGCGGCAGTGGCGATCTTCTGGGCCTTCGCGTTGCTGCTGTGGCAGATTCTGGGAAGGCCCGACGGCATCGAGACCATTGTCGTCCAAAGGCTCATGCCGCGACGAAACGGGGTTCTCACCTTTTGATCGAGACAAGTGTAGTCCAACGATTGGTTTGGCGTTTTCGGAGGAGCAGAATGCGTTACGGGATATCTTCTAAGGCTCTGGGTTTGCTCATCGTTCTCGGTCTGGGGGCGTTGCCCGGCCAGCCCAGCGTGGCTCAGCAACCACTCAATATCAATGCGTATCAGCTAACGTTCGAGGAGAGTTTCGACAGTCTCGACGTCTCGGCCTGGGGAGAGAGAAGCTCCCGCTGGATTGCCCATACGCCCTGGAACGGCGATTTCGGTGACGCCCGTTTCACTGATCCAGCCCCCGGCTTTCCGTTTACCACCGATCAGGGAATTCTGAAGATCGAAGCGCGCAAGGAGGCCGATGGAACCTGGCGCTCGGGCCTGTTGTCGTCGGTGAACCCGAAAGGCGAAGGATTCTCGCAGCAATTCGGTTATTTCGAAGCCCGGATGAAGCTGCCGCCGGGTAAGGGCGTCTGGCCAGCCTTCTGGCTCATCGGGCTCGACCGGTCGAAATACACCTCCGAGATCGACGTGCTGGAATATTATGGGCGCGCGCCCTACGAATTCAGCATGGGCTTCCATATCTGGCGTCAGAGCCAGGGCGGCCAGAACAGCACCGGTGGCCATTGGCAAACCGTCCAGGACGGAATTCTGAACAGCGAATATCACACCTACGGCGTCGATATCCAAGCTGACAAGACGAGTTTTTATCTCGACCGTCAGTTCATCTGGAGCTTCGACACGCCGAAGGAGTTCCACATGCCGTTCTATCCGCTGGTGAACCTGGCACTCGGCTCGGGTTGGCCGATCGATGAAACGCCGAATCCTTCCATTCTGCTTGTCGACTATATTCACGTCTACCAGCGCAAGCCCACCGACGCGGCAAATTGAAAAGCCGGGGATAGCCGTTCCGTCGCTAACGGCCGCAGCTGAGGCCGGTTTGCGGGTCGAAGAGATGCATTGCTTCCTCGTCGAAAAAGAGGGTGAGCTTTTCGTTGTCGCGGATTGGCGTGCGTGGCGGCAGGCAGGCCATCAGGCGCTGATTTCCGGCAAGGGCGGTGACGACGAGTTCCGGGCCGGTCAGTTCTGCCACCTCAAGGATTGCCTCGATCGATGGGCCGGTGCCGTCTGTGCGAAGCGCCTCGGGACGAATGCCGAGGATAAGTTCGCGGCCATTGCCGGCCGTCTCGCGGAAGCGGGCGGGCAGGGGCAGGCTGGCATCGGAGCCTGAAAGCGCCAGGCGGCCGTCACGCACCGTTGCCTTCAGCAGGTTCATCGGCGGCGCGCCGACGAAGGTTGCGACATAGAGCGTTGCCGGATGGTTGTAGATCTCCTCCGGCGTGCCCAGCTGCTCGATGCGGCCGTCGCGCATGACGGCGATGCGGCTTGCAAGCGTCATTGCCTCGATCTGGTCATGGGTGACATAGACGACCGTGGTCTTCAGCATCTGATGCAGCCGCTTGATCTCGGTGCGCATCTCCATGCGCAGCTTGGCGTCAAGGTTGGAGAGCGGCTCGTCGAAGAGGAATACCTCAGGCTTGCGCACCAGCGCACGGCCGATCGCGACGCGCTGGCGCTGGCCGCCGGAAAGCTGGCTCGGCTTGCGGTCGAGGAGGTTTTCGATCTGCAGGAGCCTTGCGGCATCGCGCACGGCATTGTCGCGCTCCGGCGCCGGCACCTTGCGCATTTCCAGGCCGAAGCCGATATTCCGGTGCACCGTCAGATTGGGATAGAGCGCGTAGGATTGAAAGACCATGGCGATATCGCGGTCCTTCGGATGTACGCTGAGCACCGAGCGGCCGCCGATCCTGACATCGCCGCTCGTTGCCTCGGCAAGGCCGGCGATGATGTTCAGGAGGGTGGACTTGCCGCAGCCGGAGGAGCCGAGCAGCACCAGGAACTCGCCGCTTTCCAACGAGATGTCGATACCTTTCAGCGTGTCGACATCGCCATAGGTCTTGCGGATGTTCTGAATTTCGAGCGCGCTCATCGCACAGGCACCTCGGGAGATGACGGGCCGCCATAGTTGCGGGGAAGGGTGGATATGGCGCGCGAGGCGACTGCGGTTCCCGCCTGCAGGCAAGAAATCAGCGGCTCATCGCTTGCGAGCGCGGCGAGAAAGGCGGCGTTGAAGACATCGCCGGCGCCGATCGTATCGACGACCTCGACAACGGGTGCAGCCACCGAAACCAGCAGGCCGTCCGGCCCGATCGCGAGAGCGCCGTCGGGGCCGCGCTTGACGACGATGATCGCACCCTCCGGCATATGCGACCTGGTGTGACGGGCCGCCTCGACCGGATCGGCAATGTCGGCAAGTGTCGTCGATTCGACCTCGTTCAGAAGCGCGATACCGCTGCGAGAGAGCCATGCGCGTGTCGCTGCGCAATTCTCGTCTGTCCAGCCGTCGAGCGGCCAGCCGGTATCGAGCGCGACGGTGATGCCATGGCTGTCGGCCCAGTCGAAGAAGGCGTCATAATCCGCTGTCAGGTCATCGGTCAGGAACGAGCCGCAGAGAAGGGCGTAGCCGCCCTGCAGCCTAGCGCCGTCGATGACCGCGAGGACATCCGCCAGGCTGAAGCGCGGCAGGTGGCCTTTTGTCGTGAAGAAGGTGCGCTCGCCGTCCGGATGGGTGATGCCGACGGAGAGCGTCGTTTTCTCAGGATGTACCGGCCACTTGTCGGAACGGCGGCCGAAGGCTTCGCTCAGCCAGCGGCCAAACTGGTCACTGCCGATATTGGCGGCGATCTCGAATTCGACGCCAAGCGCTTGCCAGGCGAGCGCGCTGTTGCCGGCGGCGCCGCCGACCCGTAACTCATCATGATCGACGATGATTTCCGTCCCGGCCTTTGGCCAGGGGGCGGCCGGTCCAAGGATCAGGTCGATGTTGACGTTGCCGATGACTGCAAGCGGCCGCATTCATTCGCTCCGGGTGATCTTGGTGGAGCGGACCGGCGTTCCGGCATACTCCACGCGGGCGTCGGCAAAGGCGATCATCAGCCGCTGGGCGACCGGCAGCATGGCGAAGATCGCAGCAAGACCGGTTGCAGGGGCAAAGCGGATCGTCACCGCGCCGGCGACCGACGCTTCGCCCGAGGCGTCGAAAAGGATGACGGGGGCGCCGGTCTCGACAGCGGATGTCGCCATTGCAGTCACCAGGCCGGCCGTCTCGTCGAAGCCGCGAAACAGCACGACACCGATCTCCGGCCCCAGCATCTCCATCGGTCCGTGGCGCAGCTGGCCGCCTTCGAGCGAGAAGCAGGGACGACGCGACAGTTCCGTCAATCCGAGCGCCAGCGCCTCGGCGATACCCTGCAGCCGGCGGCCTGACGTGACGATGGTCGCGACATTTTCGAGCGCGGTGAGCGCGGCGGCGATGTCATGGTCTTCCGGTGCCTTGAGGGCGGCAATCGCGGCGTCTGGATCTTCGCCGAGGGCAGCGAGGATTGCCAGATGCAGGGCGAAGGTCACCGTCAGGCTCCGGGTCGCGGCGAAGGCAAGCTCGGTGCCGCCGGCGCCAATGAGTGACGGGGCGGTTCTTGCGAGGAAGGAGTTGCCTTCGAGCGTCAGGCCGAAGGTCTCCTCGGTGCCGCCGGTTTCGTTAAACCATCGCAGAACCTCGGCGCTTTCGCCGGATTGCGAGGTGACGAAGATCGTCCTGCCAGCGATCGGCAACGGCTGGCCGAGCTGCTCGGACAGCGGCAAGGCGAGGGCATCGATGCCGCATGCACGATAGAGCGGCTCGACGGCGCGGTTGACGGCATGCGAACCGCCCATTCCGATGAGCAGCAGCCTGCCGGTCTTCTTCAGCGAGGTGGCGGCCTTCGCCGCCATCGGCTGGGCCGCTTCATAGGAAGCGATCGCATCGGCATGTTGGCGGGCCATTTCGCGATCGATCGCGGCAAGCCCGGCCGGCCGGGTTCTTTCTGCTGTCATGTTCATCCCTTGACGCCGCCGCTGGTGAGCCCCGAAATCAGGGCGCGTTGCATGACGAGGCCGATCAGCACCGGGGGCAGGGCGGCGAGCACGCCTGCCGTCGCGATCAGTCCATAATCGGAAACGCGGCCGCCGGCGAGATCGGCGATGGCGACGGTCAGCGTTTTGGCGCGCTGGTCCGAGGTGAAGAGCAGCGCATAGAAGAATTCATCCCAGGCAAGCAGGAAGGCAAAGAGGCTTGACGTCGCCATCACGGGGGCGGCGAGCGGCAGCGTGATGATCCGCAGCGTCTGGAACAGGCCGGCGCCGTCGATCATCGCGGCAGATTCGATCTCGCGCGGGATGGAATCGAAACCCGATTTCATCAGCCAGGTGGTAAAGGGCGCGAGAATTGTCAGATAGACGAGGGCGAGGCCGAAGACGTTGTTCAGCATGCCGAGATGGGAGAGGCCCATATAGAGCGGCACGGCGAGCGCGACCGGCGGCAACATGTAGGTGGCGATCACCATCGACAGCGACCAGCCGACCGAAGGTGTGCGCGACACAGCCCAGCCGGCCGGAATGGCGAGCGCGATGGCGGCGATCGTCGCCATGCCCGCCACTTCGATGCTGTTGCGCAGCGACGAGGTGAAGGCGGCGCCGGCGCTGTTTTCGATCGTCGAAAGCAGTACGCCGTAACGAGAGAAATCCACCGTCTGCGGCCACCAGCGCAGCGGCTTTGCGGCAAGGTCGGCGGCCGGCGAGATGCTCATGATGAACAGCCACAGGATCGGCGCCAGGATGACGGCGGCAAGCAGCAGCGCGCAGAGATGAATGAAAACAGAAAAGAGTGGGCTCTGGCGTTCCATCAGGCCGCACTCCCGGCGGTCTTGCGCACCAGAGCGGCGTAGCCGGCAGCAAGCAGCGTCACCAGCAGCGTGACGATCAATGCCAGTGATGCCCCCGAGCCTGCCCGCTGGAAGGAGAAGGCTTCCTGGTAGACCAGGATCGACAGCGTGCGCGTGCTGTTGGCCGGGCCACCGCGGGTCATGACCCAGATGATATCGAAGACCTTGAAGGCTTCGATCGTGCGCAGCACCAGGGCCACCATCAGCGGGCCGACGAGATAGGGCAGGATGACGAAGCGGAAGCGGGCGAAAGCGCCGGCGCCGTCGACCAGCGAGGCGGCGGTGATGTCGCGCGGCACGGCCTGGAGTGCGGCCAGTGCGATCAGCGCCACCAGCGGAAAATTCTTCCAGCAGTCGGCGACGATGAGGGCCGCCAGCGCCGTGCCCGGTTCTCCGAGCCAGGAGCGGTAGGCCTCCAGCAGGCCGAGTTGGGTCAGCGCGGCGTTCAGTGCGCCGTATTCCGGATTGTAGATCAACCGCCAGAGCGTGGCGTTGACGACGGTCGGCAGTGCCCAGGGCAGGATCATCAGGGCGCGAAGCGCGGTGCGGCCGCGAAACTGCTGGTTCAGCAGCAGAGCTGCCAGAACGCCGATCACCATTTCGGCGGCGACCGAGACGATCGCGAACCATGCGGTGGTGATCAGGGTGCGCTGGAAATTCGAGCCTGAGATCATCTTCGCGTAATTGTCGATGCCGACGAAGTTTCCTTCCGTGCCGACGAGCTTGGCGTCGGTGAAGGAGAGGCCGACGGTATCGATCAGAGGCCAGCCGATGACTGATATCATGACCACGAGAAGCGGCAGCATCAAAAGCCACGCGCGGGTTGTCAGCCAAGTGCCCGACATCAAGGCGACCCTTCTTCATTCACAGGTTATCGAGATCGAACCGGGCGACGGTGGGCGCCGCCCGGGGTTTCGTGCTTTGCTCAGAGGCCGCTATTGTCGGCGGCTGACTTCAGCGCATCCTCGGGAGAGGACTGGCCGAGCAGCGATTCCTGGATCGCCTGCTGCAGCGCGGTCGAGAGCTCCTGATATTTCGGCGTCGTCGGACGCGGATACATGGCCGCAAGGCCGATCTTGGCGGCGGAGATCAGCTCTTCCTGGCCCTTGGTGACCGCCGGGTCCTCATAGGAGGACGCCCAGATCGGCAGGCTCAGCTTGGCATAGGCATTCTGCGTCGCCTGCGACGTCATGAAGGTGATGTATTTCCAGGCCTCATCCGGATGCTTGCTGGCCGAGGTGATGCCGAGGCCCATCGAGCCGTTGACGGCCGAAGCCTCGCTCTTGCCGGCAACACCCGGCGCCGGCACGACGCCGACCTTGCCTGCGACCTTGCTGTCTTTCGGATCGTTGGCCATGTTGTACATGTAGGTCCAGTTCAGCGCGAAGGCGGCATCGCCGTTTTCGAAGACCTTGCGGACGTCTTCTTCCAGGAATTCCTTGGAATTCGGATTGGTGAGGCCCGAGGAATAGCTGGAGACCATGTATTTCAACGCATCGAGGCCGCCGCCGGTCTGGAAGGCCGGCTTGCCGTCCTTCAGGAAATCGCCGCCAAAGGCGCTGACGAGCGTGGTGTAGTCGCAGATCGCGGCTTCGGCTTGCGACCAGCTCCAGGCGATCGGCGTGGCGAGCAGGCCCTTGTCCTTGATCGTCTTTGCCTGTTCGGTCAGTTCGTCCCAGGTCTTGGGCGGGGTCTTGATGCCGGCCTTTTCGAGGATTTCCTTGTTGTAGAACAGGTATTTGGTGTCGAGGATCCACGGCATGCCGTAATATTTGCTATCATATTGCACTGTGGTCCAGGCGCCCGGCAGCACGCCTTTCTTCATCTCGTCGGTGACGCGCGAGGAGACGTCGACCAGCACCTTGTTGGTGGCGTATTCGGCCGGCCAGATGACGTCGAAGAGGACGACGTCGTAGCCGCCGCCGGAACCTTGCGCCAGCACCGTCTTGTCGTGCAGGCCTTCATAGGGAACGAATTCGAGATTGACCTTGATGTCGGGGTTCGCCTTGGCGAAGGCGTCGGTCATGGCGCGGACATCGGCCTCGCTATAGGCGGCCTGCGCCATGAAAAGCGCGTTCAGCGTGGTTTCGGCGAAAGCGTGCGGCGCAAGGGATGCGCCGATCAAGGCCGCACCCAGAAGCGTCTTGTTAAAGGATTTCAGCATTGCAGCCTCCAGTTTTTGACATTTACGCATTGCCGAGGGCGGTCCTCCGCCATCGGTGTTCGAGAAGGCACGCGCGAAAACGTGCCTGTTCGTCGTCTCGGAGCGTCGTCGGAGCGCCTTGCGGGCTCCTGCGTTCCCTGGAACTCTCCGGTTCCTTATTAAGTCAAGTGTCTTGACTTATTACTTCTTCAACATTCTATTGGAGTCAAGAGGGAATTGCACATGAATGACAGCCGCCCGATCCGGGCCAAGAGCGGCACCAATCACGAAGGCACCAGCGCGCATAATCGGCGCGTGATGATCGATGCCCTGAGGATCAACGGTGCGCTTTCACGCGCTGATCTGGCGCGGGCGACGCGGCTGACCAAACAGACGGTGTCGAATATCATCGAGGAACTCGAGCGCGACGGTCTGGTCAGTTCGCAGGAGGCGGTGAGAAGGGGCAGGGGCCAGCCGTCGACACCCTACGGCCTGGTGCCCGAGGGCGCCTTTGCGATCGGCCTGCAGATCGACCGGCATGTGACGCGGGCGGTCGCCGTCGATCTTGTCGGCAGCGTTCTCGTGCGTGATGAGGCCGGCCTCCCACCAGGCGGTCCGTCGAACGGGACGAAGGTCATCCTCGATCTCGTCGCCAGCGTGCGGTCAAAACTTGCCGGGATCGTCCAGCAGTCGGAAAAGCGGCTGGTCGGTCTCGGCGCCGCCATGCCAGGGCCCTTCGGGGTCGCCGGCAGCGGCGACGATCCGTGGATGATGGAGACCTGGCAGAAATTTCCGTTGTTGGAAACGCTGACTGCCGGCACCGGGCTTGATGTCGGCCTGCAAAACGACGCGGCGGCGGCGGCGACCGCCGAGCGCATGGTGGGAGCCGCCCATGGCCTCGACCATGCCGTCTGCCTCTTCGTCGGTTATGGCATCGGCGCCGGCCTCATTCTGAACGGCGAGCTCTACCGCGGCGCCAACGGCAATGCCGGCGAGATCGGTATGGCACTGTTGTTTGCCGACGGCAAATCGACGCCGCTCGAACATCGCGCTTCGCTCGCCTCGCTCTACCAGCATCTGTCGATCGATCCCGCCGATCCCGGCCTTTATGCACGGATCAACGATCTCGCCTTGAGGGGCGATCAAAGCATCCACGCCTGGGTCGAGGCGGCAGCAATGGATCTGCGCTGGAGCATCCATCTCCTTGAGACGCTGTTCGATCCGCAGACGGTGATCCTCTGTGGCAGCGCGCCGGAAGCGTTGGTGAACAGGTTGATTGCGGCAATCGGCCCGTTGCTGCCCTCGATCGCCGAGCGTCGTGGCCGGACGCTGCCGCGCCTGCAGCCCGGCATGGCCGATCCTTGGTCGGTGGCGCTTGGTGCTGCCGCCGGACCGATCAGCCGTGCATTCGATCCCCGTTTTGCGGCGATCCTGAAGGATTCCCTTCAATCCTGAGGTCTAAATCCTGAGGTTGCACACCAGTGCAACGGCAAAAATGTCAGCGTTTTGCAAGTTTCGTTGCGGCGGAGCAGGCGAATAACGGCGCTCCGTCGTAATATAAATAAATATTAAATATCCCCTAAGAATCCATTGTTTCGAATATAGGTGTAATTTATTGACTACATGCTGAAGCAATCGGCGAAATTTCTCTAAATATTTCCCCGAGGTTGGCGAATAACGACTGTATGAAGGTTTTATGACAACTGGAGTTCGCTCATTTCATGTCATGTAATATTCATTGGCCGCGGCAATTTGAACCAGCTAATAGGGCGTGCGCTGAAAGTGCGCGTCCCTTTTACGTTCGAGGTTCTCATGCAAGCCAAGCTTCTCGGCGCCGTTGGCGCCCTTCTCGCTACAGCGTTTCTTGCTGGTCCCGCTGCCGCCGCCGATAAGACCAAGATTGACTTCTGGTTCGGTAATTCCGGTGACATTGCAAAGCGTGTCCAGGAGCAGTGCGATCGCTTCAACCAGTCGCAGGCCGACTACGAAGTCGTCTGCACCAGCCAGGGCAGCTACGACGCTTCCCTGCAGAACACCATCGCTGCCTTCCGCGCCGGCAAGCAGCCGACCATCGCCCAGGTCTCCGACGCCGGCACGCTCGACATCATGCTCTCCGGCGCCTACTACCCGGCCAACAAGCTGATGGCCGACATGGGCTACACGGTCGACTGGAACGACTATTTCTCCGGTATCTCCGGTTACTACGCGACCTCGAAGGGCGAGATGTACTCCTTCCCCTTCAACTCCTCGACCGCTCTGCTCTACTGGAACAAGGACGCCTTCGCCAAGATCGGCAAGGATCATGCTCCGGCAACCTGGAAGGAAGCAGGCGAAGACCTCAAGGCTCTGAAGGATGCAGGCTATGCTTGCCCGCTCGGCTTTGACATCTCCAACAACGAAGTCTGGCAGTATATCGAGCAGTTCGAAGCCGTAAACGGCGAAGCGATCGCCACGAAGAAGAACGGCTTTGAAGGTCTCGACGGCGAGCTGGTGTTCAACAAGAACCCGCTTCTCGTCAGCTACGTCAAGGACCTCAAGTCCTGGTACGACAACAAGCTTGCCGTCATCAAGAACAAGGCTGTCGGCCAGACCTTCGTCGAAGCTTTTGCCGCTGGCGATTGCCAGGTCATCCTGACCTCGGTCGGCGACCACGGCAATGTTGGCCGCACCGCCAAGCAGGGCATGAACTGGGGCGTTGCCATGCTCCCGACCTACGGCGACGCAACCCGCCACAGCTCTTATGTCGGCGGCGCTTCGCTCTGGGTTCTGAAGGGTCATTCCGACACTGAATACAAGGCTGCCGCTGCCTTCTTCAACTTCATCGCAAAGCCGGAAGAAGCTCTTACCTGGTCGACCGTTACCGGCTACATCCCGGTTCGTAACTCCGGCTTCGAATATCTGAAGAAGCAGGGCTTCTACGACAAGGCTCCTTATGCCGGCCGCGAACTCGCCATTCAGAGCCTGACCGCTTCCCCGGCTGGCGACGCGGCTCCGCACGGCATCCGCCTCGGTGGCCTGCTGCAGGTCCGCACCGAAATCGCCAATGGTCTGCAGGCAATCTTCGTCAACAATGCCGATGTCCAGGCTTCGCTCGATGGGGCTGCCGAACGCGGCAATACGCTGCTGCGTCGCTTCCAGCAGACCTACAAGAACGTTCAGCTCCCCTGATCGCTTGATATGAGCCGCACCCGGCCCGCGTTTCGCGCGCCGGGTGCGTCTTTGTAAGTTCTTTAGTCGGCCGCGGATGCGAACTCCCCGCCCGCGCCTAAAGCGCGCCGCTCGCGCTTTAGATCATTATTTCGACGCATGTCGTTACCGCAAAACCGCTGCACACTTTTGCTCGACATGCTTTAAACCAAACCAGGACGAAAACGACCACTCATGGAAAAGCGCGTCACTTTCTCCTCAACGACGATCGGACTGCTCTTCGCATTTCCGATGCTGTTGCTGATCTTCGTCTTCTTCTATTGGCCGAGTGCGCAGGCGCTCTATTGGGCGTTCACGCTCGAGCAGCCATGGGGCGGCGGCAATGCCTGGGTCGGTTTCGACAATTTCAGACAGCTGCTCACCGATCCGATCTATTGGGACTCGATCACCCGCAGCATGATCTTTGGCTTCAGCTCGACGGCCATTGCCATGGGGCTGGCGCTCATCCTGGCGCTTTTGACAGATCGCGAACTGCGCGGCCACAAGGTCTACCGGTCCGTCTTCATCTGGCCTTACGCAATTGCCGCTCCCGCTCTTGGCCTCGCCTTCCGCTTCATCCTGGCTCCGGAAGCCGGCCTTCTGTCGGTTATCAACCACGTCTGGCCCGGCCTCTGGAACCCCGCACTCGACGGCAAGGATGCGATGATCGCCGTCATCGTCGCCTTCTCCTGGAAATATATCGGCTACAACTTCATCTTCTTCCTCTCGGCGCTGCAAGGCATTCCGCGCTCGCTGATCGAGGCCGCCGCAATGGATGGTTCGGGGCCGATGCGCCGGATCTGGGATATCCAGCTGCCCCTGCTGACGCCGACGCTGTTCTTCCTGCTCGTCATCAACATCACCGAGAGTTTCCAGGATTCCTTCGGTATCGTCGACGTCATGACGCAGGGCGGCCCGGCGCGCGCCACCGAGCTCATGGTCTACAAGATCTATTTCGACGGCTTCAGAGGTCTCGACTATTCGGGCGCCGCAGCGCAATCCATCATCCTGATGGTGCTCGTCGTCCTTCTTACCATCTTCCAGTTCCGCTTCATCGAGCGGCGCGTGCACTACAAGTGAGGTCGCGGACATGATCGAACGCACGCCGATATTCAACTTCATCTGCTATACGCTTCTCGCGCTCGGCATGGTGATCGCGCTTCTGCCTTTCGCCATCGTCATCATCGCGTCGACGCTGGATCTGGAGACGGTCAATCGCGTGCCGCTGCCGCTCACTCCGGGCTCGCATTTCTGGGAAAACGCTGAGACGGCCTGGGTTCGCGCCGATCTCGGCAACAAGCTGTTCCACAGCATCATCTTCGCCGCAACGGTCGGCGCCGGCAAAGTCATGCTGTCTTCCATGGCAGCCTTCTCCATCGTCTACTTCCGCTTCCGTGGCCGGTACGTGATTTTCTGGATCATCTTCATCACGCTGATGCTGCCGCTGGAAGTCCGCATCGTGCCGACCTATTCGATTGCGGCCAACGCGCTGCAGCCTTTCCAGACGATCCTCGACTTTACCGGCATAAGCTGGCTCGTTGCACAGATCACCGGCTTCCAGATCAAGCTCGAGTGGGGCCTGCTGAATTCCTATCCCGGTCTCGTTCTGCCGCTGGTCGCGACCGCGACCGGCACCTTCCTTTACCGGCAGTTCTACCTGACGGTTCCCGACGAACTTGCTGAGGCCTCGAAGATGGACGGATCGGGCCCGGTCCGGTTCTTTTGGGATATTCTGCTGCCGCTTTCGCGGCCAAACATGATCGCGCTCTTCACCATCATGTTCGTCTGGGCCTGGAACCAGTATCTCTGGCCGCTGCTGATCACCACCGATCCGAAATTCGGAATCGCCGTGACGCAGCTCAAGACCCTCATCCCGTCCGAATTCGGTCTGCCCGACTGGAACGTCGCCATGGCCGGAACCCTGATCATCATGTCGCCGCCATTGATCCTCGTCATTTTGATGCAGCGCTGGTTCGTACGCGGCCTTATCTCCACCGAGAAGTGAAGGAGTATTCCCTTGGCACCGATCTCCATTCGTGGCGTGAAGAAAAACTACGGCAAGAATCCCGTCGTTCACGGCGTCGATCTCGACATCCAGTCCGGCGAGTTCATCGTCATCCTCGGCCCCTCCGGCTGCGGCAAGTCCACCCTGCTGCGCATGATCGCCGGCCTCGAGGAAATCACTGGCGGTGAAATCGCCATTGACGGCCGCGTCGTCAACCAGCTGGAACCGCGCGAGCGCGGCTGCGCCATGGTGTTCCAGAACTATGCGCTCTATCCGCATATGAGCGTTGCCGAGAATATCGGCTACGCATTGAAGGTGGCCGGCGTCTCGAAGGCGGAGCGGAGCCGGCGCATCGGCGAGGTCGCCAAGGCGCTCAGCCTCGAACCCTTCCTCGAACGCCGGCCGGCCGCTCTTTCCGGCGGTCAGCGCCAGCGCGTCGCCATGGGCCGCGCGATGATCCGCGAACCGAAGGTGTTTCTTTTCGACGAACCGCTGTCGAACCTCGACGCCAAGCTGCGCATCGCCATGCGCGCCGAAATCCGCCGCTTGCACCGTCGTCTCGGCGCCACTTCGATCTTCGTCACGCATGACCAGACCGAAGCGATGACGCTGGCCGACCGGCTGGTGGTGATGAACGGCGGCAGGGTGGAGCAGGTCGGCACGCCGGAAGAGGTCTATCATCATCCGGTCTCGCGCTTCGTCGCGGGCTTCGTCGGCACGCCGGCGATGAACCTGCTCGAGGGCACGATCAATGACGAGGGCGTCTTCGTCTACGATCAGAGCCGCAAGGTCGTACTGCCGCGCGAACGCGCTGCACCGCTGAAAGGCAAACGCGTCGTACTCGGCATGCGCGCCGAAGCCGCCCGGCTGGTGGCCCCGGATGCGCTCGGCGCCCTCACCGCAACGGCCGATTTCATCGAAGAGCTCGGCGCGAGCCGCGTCGTGCACGCCGATTTCGACGGGCTGCCCTTTGCGGTGGCGCTGACCGAGGCCGTGAAGGTGAAGTCGGGAGATCCGATCGGCATCGCGATCGATTACGACCAGATCCACCTCTATGCCGCCGATACCGGCCGGATCATCGAGAACCCTGTTATGAAAGGCGCAGGCGCCGTCCCCGCCTAAAGCGGTCTGCGATGATCCTTGCAGAGCGTTCGGCGGCTGAGGATGTCAGCCGCTTGCTCGAACGTGAATTGCCTATCGGTGGATTGGGTCGATCCACGCGACGTCTTCCGGCTTTTCGACCGGCTCGATGTCGAGATTGACGACGACCGGTTCCTGGCCTGAGCGGACGAGCACGCATTCCAGCGTCTCGTCGCGGCTGGCGTTGATCTCCTGATGCGGCACAAAGGGCGGAACGTAGATGAAGTCGCCGGGGCCGGCCTCGGCAGTATATTCCAGATGCTCGCCCCAGCGCATGCGGGCCCTGCCCTTGACCACGTAGATGATGCTTTCGAGATCGCCGTGATGATGGGCGCCGGTCTTGGCATTGGCATGGATCGTCACCGTTCCCGCCCAGATCTTCTCGGCGCCGGCGCGCGCATTGTTGATCGCCGTCGCGCGGTTCATGCCCGGCGTCTGCGCGGTGTTCGGATCGAGCGAATTGCCGGGAATGACCTTGACGCCATGTTCCCGCCAGTCGACATGATGCTGCTCGTGGTCGTCGCTCATGCCTTGCCTCCAGCTTCGATTTGGTCAGTCTAGGCCGGCGCCGGGCGGCGGCCAAGCGGATTTGCCGCTGGGCTGTTGCACAATATCTCGGCGCCCCGATAGCTTCTATGCACAAAGGAAAGAACGGACCCGATGAGCCATCTCCCGCAGATCGATTACGACACCGCTTCGGAAGAGGTTCGTGCGGCGCATGACGAGGAAATCAGGCTGCGCGGACGGATGACCAACATGAAGCGCACGCTGCTGCATTCGCCGGCCGCCCATCGCATCTATGCCGAATGGTTCACGCTGCGCGCCGAACTCGACCCTGCGATTAACGACCGGGCGATCTGGATTTTCTCGCATGCGATCTCGAAGGCGTCGCAATCGAAAATCGCCATCACCTTCTTCCGCCGGGCGCTGATCAACAAGGGCTTCAATCCCGACGCGCTGGAGCTTTCCGACGAAGAAGTGCTGCTCGACGCCTTCGGCAAGGCGATCGTCGCCGATTCCAATGCCGTTCCCTCTGAACTCTGGGCAAAGCTGAAAGAGCGCTACGAGACCAAGGTTCTCGTTGATCTCGTCGCCTTCGCCGGCATCATGCTGGCCACCGCCGTCTTCAACAATGTCGTCGAGGTCGATTTCGATCCCGAGCTTGAAGCCTTCGCCGAAGGCGCCAGCTCAGCCTAACCGCCGAGCGATGCAATCGCGGCCTTGACTGCGCCCGCACCGGGCCTGGTCGGCCGGTATTCCAAACCGACGGCGCCGTCATAGCTGTTGGCGAAGATCCAGCCGAGGCGAGGAGCAAGGTCGATGCTGCCGGAACCCGGTTCGTTGCGGCCTGGGTGATCGGCGACATGGACGTGGATGATACTGTCGAGGCGGCCGTTCAGCACCTCTTCGGTACGTTCGTCCATCACGGCGGAATGGTAGATGTCGTAGACGATGCCGATCTCGGGGCGGGCGACGTCATCGATGATGTCGAGGCCCTCCCGGGTCGAATCGAGGAAGTAACCGACATGGTCGATGCGGATATTGAGCGGCTCGACGCCGAGGCGGACACCGCTGCCTTTGAGGATATCGGCGCCGGCTCTCAGCGTTTCGGTGAGTGCCCGGCGCTGTTCTTCGCGAGTCAAGCCCGGGAGATCGTCACCCGCCTGGGCGATCAGCACCGGCGCGCCAAGACGTTTCGCGACAGTGACGGATTCAGCCAGGCCTTTCAGCCAGGCCTGCCGGTTGGCGGCGTCGGTCAGCGCGATCATCGGTTCGGCGACGAGGCTGGTGACGGCAATGCCGGTTTCCTTCAGCGCTGCCTCGATCGCGTCCAGATCCTTGTCGGTCCAGCGCCAGAATTCGATCGCCGTCAGCCCGGCCGCATGGGCGCGGCGGATGCGATCGGGAAAGCTGTCGCCTTCTTCGGCAAACAGCCACTCTATGCAGGCTGAATAACGTCGCATGAAAACTCCTCCCAAGTGTTGATGCAGGCATGCGACAGATCGGCGCCTGCCGCAAGAGGTGTTCGGGGCGCTTGACGCCGGGATTCATTGGCGGAACACTCAGCACATCAGGCCGGAATCTCCGGCCGTTTGCGGAGGAAGACATGGATCTCGGATTGAAGGGAAAGACTGCCGTCATAACAGGTGCATCGGTCGGCATCGGGCTGGCGATCGCCGAGGGGCTGGCGGCTGAGGGCGCCAACCTCCTGCTGGCAGCGCGCGGCGGCGAACGGCTCGAGGCGGAAGCCGCCCGTATCGCCGAGACATACGGGGTCAGCGCCGCCGCTGTTGTCGCCGATGTGGCAACGGTTGCGGGAACCGAGGCGATTATAGCGGCGGCGGCCGAAAGAGGCGGCGCCGATATCCTCATCAACAATGCCGGCACCGGATCGAACGAGACGGTAATGGAGGCACCCGACGAGAAGTGGCAGACCTATTGGGACTTGCATGTGATGGCCGCCGTGCGGCTGGCGCGCGGCATCGCCCCGCAGATGAAGGAGCGCGGCGGCGGTGTGATCCTGCACAACGCCTCGATCTGTGCCGTTCAGCCGCTCTGGTACGAGCCGATCTACAATGTCAGCAAGTCGGCGCTGATGATGTTTTCGAAGACGCTCTCAACCGAACTCATCAAGGACAATATCCGTGTCAACTGCGTCAATGCCGGCCTGATCCTGACGCCCGACTGGATCAAGACCGCCAAACAATTGACGGCCGAAACCGGCGGCAACTGGGAAGGCTACCTGCAGAGCGTTGCCAATGAGCACGCCGCCTCCAAACGCTTCGGCACACCGGAGGAGCTGGCAAACGTCTTCGTCTTCCTGAGTTCGGAGCGCGCGAGCTATTGCATCGGCTCGACCTATTTCGTCGATGGCGGCATGCTGAAGACGATCTGACCGAGACTGCCGGCAGGGCGTGCGGCGGCCGGTCTTTCTCAGGGCTGCCGGGCGTTTCTGTGGACGTTGCCGATACAAGCTATAAATAATAGCTATTTTGTTGTATGTTCACGCTTTTGACGCTATTTGCCTGCTATTGGCAGGATAAATATTGCGATTTCTACAAGGCGACGACGATGCTGACGAAAAAGGGAAAATACGGGCTGAAGGCGCTGGTCGACCTGGCGCGGCTGGCGCCGGGCGAGACTGCCTTCATCAATGACATCGCCGCCCGCAACAATATCCCGAAGAAGTTTCTCGATACCATTCTGCTCGAACTGCGCAATGTCGGCATCCTGCGCTCGAAGAAGGGACCGGGCGGCGGCTATTCTTTGTCACGGCCGGCCTCCGAAATCCGCATCGGCCATGTCATCCGCACGCTCGACGGGCCGTTGGCGCCGATCCGCTGCGCCAGCCGTACGGCTTACGAGGCCTGCGACGACTGTGCCGATCCCGAGACCTGTCAGGTGCGGCGCTCGATGACCGATGTTCGTGACGCGATCGCCGCCATTCTCGACAATATGACCCTCGAGCAGTTCGTCGCCGACGGCGGCCGCATCGAAGGCGCCAAAGAACAATTCCCGATCTCCGCCGCCAGCTGATTAGGCGCCGCCGGCCTTCGATATATATTCGCCTGCGGTGTGCATCAACTTATCCCGCGGCAGCGATAGCGCGTGAATGCGGGCATTGCGCCAATGGCGGTCGAGATTGAGGCCGATGCCGGCCGAAGTTTCTCCTGCAAGTTCAAACAGCGCGTTTGCGGTGTCGAGCGCCGTTTCCCCGGCAAGGATTGCGGCGGCCGAGGCGGAAAAATGCGCGTCCGCCATCGCTGCCTCCATAGGATTGACCTGGGCAATGTCGAGTTTGCGGCCAGCCCGTTCCAAGGCTGCCGCCGTCGCTTCGATGCGGATGGCGCGCTCGCCGATCCGGGGGAGGATGGTCGCGCTGCGATCGCCAATCGCGGCCATCAGGTCGCTCCATGTGGCCCGCGCGATGCCCAGGCTGACGCCGGCCTTGAGCAGCAGGCCGAGCGAGATGCCGGTCGAATATCCGGAGGAGGGGGCAGGGGCAATCGCATCTGCATTGACGTGAAGCGTGCCGACGATCGCGGTCGCTGATCCATTGGTGCGCTGGCCGAAGCCGTCCCAATCGTCGACCACCTGCACGCCTTCATCATCGCGTGCGAGATAGAGCGTCACCGGGCGGCTGGGCGGGGCGGTGGCAGCAGCGGCGATCCAGTCGGCGAATAGAATACCGGGCGCCTGCCGCGTGCGCCCACTCAGGCGGTAGCCCGGACCTTCGGCGGTAAGCTCGGCCCCATCGGTGAAGGTGGCGGCCGAAAAGCGGTCGCCGAGCAGCACACGGGCAAACAGCGATGCCTTCAAATCCTCGGCAGCCTGGGTGCGGAGCGTTTCCAGTACGCAAAAGTGATTTTCCAGCGCCTCGCCGATCGACGAATCGCCCTCGGCGATGATTGCAACGATTTCGGCGAGCAGGGCGTTCGACACGTCGAGCCCTTCATGGTCAGGCGGTACGGCGATTGCCGTCAGCCCGGACACCGACAGCGCATCAAGCTCGGCAAAGGGCAGGATGCGGTTGATATCGCGCTCGCTCGCCTGACGCCGGAATGCGGCGGCGAGATCGCGGGCCGTGGATATTGCCTCCTCTTCGCTTTCGATGCGATGCGCGGGAGGCCTCAGGCTCTCATGAAACTGCGATACCGTTCCCATCGGTCACTCTTTTCTCTATGGATATAGGAGTGAGGGATTGCCCCTCGAATGATAAGGCCGGTTTTTCTACAAAACCCGTGTGCTTTGAATTTTCTTACCAGCTTGATTGCCCTGTTCTCCACGCTACTTACGGTGAAGTGGGGCTTCCTTATTCGAGAAATATGATGAGCGACTCTCGTGCTCGCAACAGCGAGGTTTCGAAAATGGCGCGCCAGCCGAGACCGCGTCTGACGCTGGATATTGCCGGTATCCCAACCTATGCGATCGGCGATATTCACGGTCGCTACGATCTGCTTGTGAAAGCCGAGGCGGCGATCCTGCGCGATGGCGGGCAGTTGCCCGGGCGTAAGCTGATCGTCACGCTCGGCGACTATATCGACCGCGGCCCGGAATCGTCACAGGTCATCGACCATCTCATGGAGCCACCGCCGGATGGATTCGACCGCATCTGCCTTGCCGGCAATCACGAAGTCGCCATGCTCGACTATATCGACGGCTGGATCTCCTATGACGATTGGATGCAGATGGGGTCAGCGGAGCTGCTCAAATCCTATGGCCTCGATCCGGAGCACCTGCCGCTGGTCTTCCCCACTGGCGCGAAGCTCGATGCCTTCATACGGCAGTCGCTGCCGCGTACGCATATCGATTTCATGCGGGCGATGCCTGTCCTGCTGGAAACCCCAAGCGTGATTTTCGTGCATGCCGGCATCAATCCGAAACTGCCGCTCGACAGGCAGACGGACGAGGATCTGGTCCTCATCCGCCAGCGGTTTCTCGAAAGCCGGGTGCCGCTACCAAAACTCGTCGTTCACGGCCATACGCCGAACGACGAACCCGATATACGGCCGAGGCGGCTCAATATCGATACGCGCGCCTACCGCAGCGGCAGACTGACCGTCGCCCGCTTGTGGCAGGGCAAGGTGCATCTGTTTTCGACCTGACTTCCGTTTCCTCAGCCGGGTGGGATCGTCTCAGACGACCCCTTCCTTGACCGGCTCTGTCTTCGCTGACTCTACAGTGGCCGGCCGCTTGCGGCGCCAGCCGCGCAGCACGACGTAGAAGACTGGCGTCAGGAACAGGCCGAAGATCGTCACACCGAGCATGCCCGAAAAGACGGCGGTACCGAGCGACTGGCGCATTTCGGCGCCGGGGCCGGTGGCGATGGCAAGCGGCAGAACACCGAAGATGAAGGCGAATGCCGTCATCAGGATCGGGCGCAGGCGAAGATGGCTGGCCTCGATAGCCGCCTCCACCGGCGACTTGCCCTCGTCTTCCGCTTGCCTGGCGAATTCGACGATCAGAATGGCGTTCTTGGCCGCAAGGCCGATCAGAACGATCAGGCCGATCTGCGTCAGGACATTGTTGTCCATTCCCCTCAGAGAGACCCCGATCAATGCCGCGAGCACCGCAAGCGGGACGATGAGAATGATCGCCAAGGGCAGAACCCAGCTTTCATATTGTGCCGCCAGCGCCAGGAAGACGAAGACGACGGACAGGGCAAAGATATAAATGGCGGTGTTGCCGGTGTGGGTCTCCTGATAGGCGAGTTCCGTCCATTCGAAGGTGGTCCCCTGCGGCAGGATCTTCGCCGCCAGCGCTTCCATCTTGGCGATGGCATCACCGGTCGACGTGCCCGGCGTTGGATTGCCCTGAAGCGGCACCGAGACGTACATGTTGTAGCGCTGGACAAGCGCCGGGCCGCTGGCATCCTGGATGTCCATCAAGGTTCCAAGCGGAACCAGCGCGCCGGTCGCCGACCGAACCTTCAGGGCGAGGATGTCTTCCCGGTCCATGCGGTATTGCCGATCGGCCTGGGCGCGAACCTGGTAGACGCGGCCGAACGCATTGAAATCGTTCACATAGGCGACGCCGAGATTGATGGAAAGGGCGTTGAAGATATTGGGGATCGGCACATTCAGGAAACGCGCCTTGTCGCGGTCGATCGCCAGGAAATATTGCGGGCTTGCATCGGAGAATGTCGTAAAGACGCCGGTCAGCCCCTCGGTCGTTGCCGCCGCACCCATCATCTGCCGGGCGAGGCCGAGCACGCGCGTCATGTCGGCGTTCTCGAGATCGGAAATCTGCATCTTGAAGCCGCCGGAATTGCCGACGCCACGCACGGATGGCGGCGGGATGGCAATGATGAAGGCTTCCTGGATGCTTTGCAGCTTTCCGTAAAGCTCGCCGATGATCTTGTTGGCATTCTCCCCGCCTTCTTCACGTTCGGCAAAGGATTTGAACGGGACGAAGACGACGCCGGCATTCGAGGCATTGGTGAACGTCGCCCCGCTGAAGCCGGCAAATTGCACGGCATTGCCGACGCCGGGCACGGTGCGGGCGATATCGCCCACCTGTTTGACGACGGCATCGGTACGCGCGAGCGAGGCGCCGTCCGGTAGCTGTATGACGATGATGGCGTAACCCTGGTCCATGGTCGGGATAAAGCCCGCGGGAACTTTCGTGCCCATATACCAGGTCGCTCCGAGCAGGCAGGCGAAGGTGACCATCGCGGCTGTCAACCCAATCCAGCTGCTGACCAGATGCCGAACGGTCCATGAATAGCCGGAACTCAGCCGATCGAATCCATGGTTGAAGCCGTTTGCAAGCCCCCTTCCCACACGGGATGCGACATTCATGCGTTTGGTTTCATGGTCATGGGTTTTCAGCAATATGCCTGCGAGCGCGGGCGACAGTGTGAGCGAATTCAATGCGGAAATTGCAGTGGTGACGGAGATGGTGACCGCGAACTGCCTGTAGAACTGGCCAGAGATGCCTGGAATGAAGGCTGTCGGCACGAACACGGCGATCAGCACCAGCGAGATGGCGACGACGGCGGTTCCGACTTCGTCCATCGTGACGTGAGACGCCTGCTTCGGCGTCATGCCGCGTGCCAGATTGCGCTCGACGTTTTCCACCACCACGATCGCGTCATCGACTACGATACCGATCGCCAGTACGAGACCGAACAGGGTGAGCATGTTGAGCGAGAAGCCAAAGGCGAGCAGGACGGCGAAGGTGCCGATCAGCGATACCGGGATGGCAATGATCGGAATGATCGCGGTTCGCCAGGATTGCAGGAAGACAAGAACGACGATTGCCACCAGGATGGCCGCTTCTGCAATGGTTCTATAGACCTCGGTGATCGAATCCGAGATGAATTCGGTCGTGTCGTAGACGATACGATATTCCAGACCCGGCGGGAAATTCTGGGATATGTCCTTCATGAGCGTCTGGACTTGATGGGCCGTGTCCAGGGCGTTGGTTCCCGGCCGGGCGAAGATGCCGAGAGCAACTGCGGGATCGTTGTTGAGATAACTGTTGGTGACGTAATCCTGTGCGCCGAGTTCGATCCGGGCGACATCCTGCAACTGCACGAGCCGCCCCGATGTCGTCGATTTCACAATGACATATCGGAACTCGCGCACGTCGGAGAAGCGGCCATCCGTTCGCACCGTATATTCGAATGCATTCTTGCCGGTGACGGGTGGGGCACCGATCTTGCCGCCTGATACCTGGACGTTCTGATCTCTCAACGCGGAGACGACGTCATCGGATGTCATCCCGTAAGCGGAGAGCTTTTCCGGATCCAGCCAGATTCGCATCGAATACTGGCGCTCGCCAAAGATCTGCACGTCGCCGACGCCGTCAAGGCGCACGAGAACGTCGCGGATGCGGTTGCGGGCGTAGTTCGAGACGTAAAGCTGGTCATAGCGGTGCGATGGCGAAAGCAGGTGGACCACCATCATCAGATCCGGCGAGCTTTTGTCGGTGGTCACGCCAAGCCGCTGGACTTCCTCGGGAAGACGGGGAAGGGCGATGGAAACGCGGTTCTGGACGAGCACCTGGACCTTGTCCAGATCGGTGCCGAGCTTGAAGGTGATCGTCAGCGACATGGCGCCGTCAGCGCTGGAGTAAGAAGACATATAAAGCATGTCTTCGACGCCGTTGATCTGTTGTTCGAGCGGCGTCGAAACGGTATCGGCGATCGTCTGCGGGTCGGCACCCGGATAGGAGGTGCGCACGACGATGGTCGGCGGCGCTATCTCCGGATACTGCGATACCGGCAATTGCGTATAGGCAATGCCGCCGACGACGAGAAGAAGGATCGAGATCACGGCCGCAAAGATCGGCCGGTCCACGAAAAAATGAGCAAATCTCATTGTCCGCTCTCCGCGCCGGCGGTTTCGGGCGCAGTGTCCTGCCGCTCCTGCGGCAGTTCGGTCATCTGAGGCGTGATCTTTGCACCCGGCCGGGCGCGCATCAGGCCGTTGACGATGATCGTCTCGGTGCCGTCAAGGCCCTCGCGTATGACACGGTAGCCGTAGAGCCGCGGTCCGGGTCTCACCGGCTTGGTCGAAACCGTGCCGTCTGTCCCGACGATATAAACGACGCGCTCATTCTGGTCCGAGCCGATGGCCTCGTCGGGGACGAGGATGGCCTGGTAAGTGTTGGAGGCTTCGACCTGTATGCGACCGAAAAGGCCGGGCTGGAGGACGAGATCTGGGTTGGGGAAGCGGGCACGGAGACGAATGGTGCCACTCTCATTGTCGACCCGGTTCTCGGCGAAATCGAGCTTTCCCTTGAATGGTTTGGCACTGGGATCCGAGATCGTCACGGATACATCCAGTCCGCCGCCGCCCTGCTGGAGATCCTTGCCCAGTTTGCGCGCCGTGTCGGCGAAATTCAGCAGGCGGCGCTCATCGACGTCGAAATAGAAATCGATCGGGTCGAGCGAAACGATCGTCGTCAACACAGTCTGGTCGGTCTGCACGAGGTTGCCGGCCGAGATCAGCCGGCGGTCGATGCGGCCGCTGAGCGGCGCCTTGATCTCGGTATATTCCATGTCGAGAGAGGCGCGATCGGCTGCGGCCTGCGCGCCGCGGACATTGGCCTCGGCCGAATCGAATTCCCGGCGGCGATCATCCAGCGTCTGCGCCGACTGGCTGCCGCTCGCAGCAAGCGACTGCGCGCGTTTATATTGCGCATCGGCAAAGACCAGGGCCGATTGCGACGATTCGAGTGTCGCTTTTGCCTGATTGAGCGCGGTTACGAACGGCCGCTGATCGATAACGAAGAGCAGGTCGCCCTGCTTGACCAATGCGCCGTCCTGGAAATGGATTTCCTGCAGGTAACCACCGACGCGCGAGCGAACGGAGACTTCGTCGACCGGCTCGAAACGGCCGATGAACTCGTCGCTGTCGACGACATCGCGAACGACCGGCTTGGCGACGGTGACGGGCGGGGGCGGTGGGGCGCTCTGGGCCAGCGCGGGGAGAGGCATGAATGCGGCAATATAGCCAAGCACCACCATCTGTCGAAGCGCGTAAGTCATACCGGTCCTCCAATCTCGACGGCCGATTCACTGCCGCCAACCTCAAGATGAAGTGATGCTGTTCAGGTCTTGCTGCTTTGAACGAGGGCCTCTGCCCCCATGATTCCCCCGGCGTTCAATCCCTTGGAAAAGGAAGGCCGGCACGCAATGCACATCAGAAAAATCGTAACCCTATGGAATTGGACTATAAACGGCAGCGGCGAAAAATTGCAAATGCCAATTGGTAACGATTCCGCAATCCATCAAAACGTTACAGGGGGCATCAGCTCTCGACGATCTCGTCTCTGCCGGGTGGCAGAGCGGCGAGTTCGGCCCAGTCGAGCTCCTGAGAAATTCAAAGATATCGATCTCGTCGGCGCGGCGCATCGGACGGCGAAAGGGAGGAGCCACAGGATATGCTTGACCGGTCTGCGGCATTTTAGCCGCTGCCGTTGAATCTGCCGTCCATGCCCTTGTGCGACGCGCATGCTCAATATATCTACCGATATTATAAGTATGCTTATAAATAACGGCACAGGTTTTCATGAACGCCACTCCCACCCTCGGTTTCCTTCTCCACGACGTCGCACGGCTGCTGCGCAAGCGGTTCGAGCAGCGCGCGAAGTGCCTTGGGCTGACCCGGTCGCAATGGCAGACGCTTGCCTATCTCTCGAATAACGAAGGCATCCATCAAGGTGGCCTTGCCGAAATCCTCGAAGTCGAGCCGATCACGCTGGTGCGCATTCTCGACAAGCTCGCCGAACGCGGGCTGATCGAGCGCCGCCAGCACCCGACCGACCGACGCATCTGGCTTCTCTACATGCGCGACGAGGCGCACCCGCTGCTCGCCGAAATGCGCGAGCTCGGCGACACCACCCGTGCGGAAGCGTTGCAAGGCGTCTCGGCCGAGCAGCGCGAGCAGCTTTTCCACATCCTATCCGTAATGAAGACGAACCTGGTTCAGGCATGCCGGAGCCCGGTTGACGAGAATGAGACGAACGATGGCTGATCAATCCCCCCTCCGCGTCGTTGCCGACGCCAGTGCCAAGAACCCTGTCGAAGAAAACCAAGAGAAACAGCAGGAAACGGTAGCCGAAGCGCCTTCATCCAATTCAGCGCCGGCTGCCGCCGTGGCTGCGCCTGGCGGCAACAAGGTCCGCCGCCGGCGCAGTCTCACGCGGCCGATCCTGTTTGCCTTGCTGCCGGTGGCGCTCGTCGTCGGCGGTTATTATTACGTCAATGGCGGCCAGGTGATGTCGACGGACAACGCCTATATCCAGGCCGACATGGTCGGGCTTACCACCGATGTCTCGGGTATCGTCGACCAGATCAACGTGCATGAGAACGAGGCCGTCAAGGCGGGGCAGGTGCTCTTCAGCCTGCGGTCGGATTCTTTCAAGATTGCGCTCGATGGCGCCAAGGCGCAGCTCGGCGCGCAGCGCAACCAGATCATGAATCTCAAGGCCAGCTATCAGCAGTCGCTTGCCGAGATCACCCAGGCGCAAGCCGACCTGCCCTATTATCAGGATCAGTTTGACCGGCAGCAAAACCTCGTCAACAACGGCAGCGCGACGCAGTCGGCCTATGACGAAGCCAAGCACAATCTGGAAGCCGCGCAGCAGAAGGTTGCCGTCGCCAAGGCGGAAGCCGCAACGACACTCGCCCAGCTCGGCGGCAATGCCGACCAGCCGGTCGAGGAAAACCCGCTCTACCTGCAGGCCAAGTCGCAGGTCGACAATGCCCAGCGCGAACTCGACCACAGCGTCGTCAAGGCGCCATTCGACGGCATCGTCACCAATGTCAACGCGCTGCAGGTCGGTTCCTACCTGCAGGCTTCGCAGCAGGCCTTCTCACTTGTTGCCACCGACCATTTGTGGATCGCCGCCAGCCCGAAGGAAACTGAACTCACCTACGTCAAGCCCGGCCAGACGGCCGAGATCTATATCGACACCTATCCCGGCGTGACATGGAAGGGCAAGGTTGAGAGCATCAGCCCGGCCTCCGGCTCCAGCTTCTCGCTGCTGCCGGCGCAAAACACTACGGGCAACTGGGTGAAGGTCGTCCAGCGCATTCCGATGCGCGTCAGCATCGAGGACACCGAGGGCAAGCCGCCGCTGCGCGTCGGCATGAGCACGGTGGTCGATGTCGAGACCGGCCATGCCCGCGGCCTGCCTGATTTCGTCAACAAGCTTCTGGGTCGGCCTCAGGGCAAGGATCATGAGTAACGCTTCTGCTTCTCCGGCGACGCCGATTGCCAATCGCGGTGCGATCACGGCTTGCGTCATTCTCGCCGTCATCATGCAGGCGCTGGACACGACGATCGCCAACGTCGCGCTGCCCTATATCCAGGGCAGCGTGTCGGCCTCTGCCGACCAGATCAACTGGGTGCTGACTTCCTATATCGTCGCGGCGGCAATCATGACGCCGCCGTCGGGCTTCCTCGCCGCCAAGTTCGGCCGCAAACGCGTGCTGCTCGTCGCCATCGCCGGCTTCGTTGCGGCCTCCGTTCTCTGCGGCCTGGCGCAATCGCTGAACCAGATCGTCGCCTTCCGCCTGCTGCAGGGCCTGTTCGGGGCATCGCTGGTGCCGCTTTCCCAGGGCATCCTCCTCGACATCTATACGGTCGAGGAGCGCGGCTCGGCCATGGCCCTTTTCGGCGTCTCGGTCATGGTCGGGCCGGTGCTTGGGCCCGTCATCGGCGGCTGGCTGACCGACAATATCAGCTGGCGCTGGGTATTTTATATCAACGTGCCGATCGGCGCGCTCGCCTTCATGGGCATCGTCGTCTTCGTCACCGAGACCAAGAGGGATCTGCTCGCCAAACTGGACTGGTTCGGCTTCGGGATGATGAGCCTCGGTATTGCCGCGCTGCAGCTCTTTCTCGACCGCGGCGAGCAGCTCGACTGGTTCTCCTCGGGCGAGATCGTCGTCGAGGCGCTGATTTGCGCTGCCGCCTTCTATCTGCTGGTCGTGCATACGCTGACCGCGGAGAAATCCTTCGTGAACCCGAAGCTGTTCCTCGACCAGAACTTCTCGATCAGCATGATCTTCATCTTTGTGATCGGCATTACCTATCTCGCCTCACTGGCGCTGATGACGCCCTATCTGCAGACGCTGATGGGCTATCCCGTCATCACCGCCGGCATCGTCATGGGGCCGCGCGGGCTCGGCACCATGCTCTGCATGTTCATCGTCGGGCGGCTGGTCGGCAAGGTCGATACGCGCGCGTTGCTGGCGCTCGGCTTGGGGCTCACCGCATGGGCGATGTATGACATGACCGGCTGGACACCCGACGTCTCGCAATGGACGATCGTCTCGGTCGGCTTCATCCAGGGCGCCGGTCTCGGCTTTCTGTTCGTGCCGCTGACTACGATCGCTTTTTCCACGCTGCCCGCCCATATGCGCGGCGACGGCACCGGTCTCTACAACTTGTCGCGAAACATCGGCTCGGCGGTCGGCATCTCGATCGTCTCGGCGCTGATCGTCGAGAACACGCAGAGCAATCATGAATCGATCGCGGCCTATGTGACGCCGTTCAATCACGCTTTCAATGCGGTGGCTGCGCAGGGGCTCAGCCCGGTGACTGCGGCCGGCCGCGCCTCGCTCAACGAGGTCATCACGCTGCAAGCGACGATCATTGCCTATATGGACGATTTCAAGCTGCTGATGCTGATGTCGCTTGCAGTCATCCCGCTGGTGCTATTGCTACGCAAACCGAAGGCAGCACCTGCCGTCGACCACAGCGCCGTGATGGAATGAACTCCAGGCGTTGCCGCAATTCCGGACGGAAAACTGCGTCGCGCTTTTCGGCATCATGCTCTAGCGGAACGGCTTGCTGAGATAACGCGATCCCTGAATGCCGAAGCGCCATAGTGCTTCGGCATTTTTGGTGATGCCGATGCGTTTTCCCGAGACGATCGGCACCGGTGCGGACGGCGTGATCGCATAGGGCGGGCGATCGAGCAGCCTGTCATTGATCTCGATATCGATGCCGAGTGCCTGGCAGAGCTTGCCGGGACCACTGCAGAGCGACGTCAGCATATCGGTGCCGCGCCGCTCGATCATCACAGGAATTCCCGTTTCCGGCTCCAGGGCGCGGATGAGTGCAGCCGAACCCGGATGGCAGACGAAATTCAGGCACCAGTACATGCCGTAGATACGGTAAATATAGACGTTGCCCGGCTTGCCATACATGGCGCCGTTGCGCTTGGTCAGGCCGCGGAAGCTGTGCGAGGCCTCGTCATCGGGGAAATAAGCTTCGGTCTCGGTGATGCGTCCGCCGACGCCATCCACGGTCAGATGGCAGCCGAGCAGGTCGCGAGAGACGGTGATCGCATCGCGCTCGAAAAACTTCCTGAGGCTTTCGCCGGTGAGCGTGCCGGTGCCGATCGCACCTGATATCGTTCCACCATCGGTCATATCAGACGCAGATAACATTCAACGCGCTTATCGTCATCCCAAAACCGTTTCATCCGTTTGCGCGACAGGGATCAGCGGCCGGCGTTCGGATCGCGCATCGGGATCGAGGATGATGTGACCGAGACCGGGTCGCTCGCCGGGAAGGAGTCTTCCAGACCCTCCTCCAGCTCTTCCTCGAGCAAAGCGGGGTCCTTGCTGCGCGCGCCGTCGCCATGGGCAGGTTCGATCGCTGCGGCAAGCAGGGCCTTGGCACGCAAGACGGCGTTTTCCGACGTCAGCTCAGGCGTGCTGCGCAGCGTCACGGCAATGCTGTCTTCGCCTTCGCCGCCGAATTCGACGACGAAGCCGTCTTCCGTCTGGTAGACGGTGATATCGTTGAGTGCCATGGCCGTTCTCCGTGGGCGCTCATATTAGCAAGGCGCATTTTAGTGAAGCGCGTTTTCGGAATTTTGTCGAGCGAAGACCTTTACCAGCCAGTCGATGAAGACGCGCACGCGCGGCGAAAGCTGGCGGTTACGGGGGTAGAGCAGGGAAACCGGCGTCGGGGTCAGCGGAAAATCCTGCAGCACGCGGACCAGCGTGCCCGCGGCAAGGTCCTTTTCGGCGTGATAGCGCGGAATCTGGATCATGCCGAGGCCCATCCTCGCCGCTGAAATATAGCTTTCGGCGGCGTTGACCGCGACGGTGGCGGGAATGGAGATGTCACGCACCCTGCCGTCGACGATGAATTCGAGCGGCAACAGGCTGCCGGTGCTGCTGGAGCGGAAGCCAACCATGCGATGGCCGTCAAGCCGGTCAGGGTGCTGCGGCAGGCCATGGGTGGCGATATATTCAGGAGAGGCGAGTGTCACCTCATCGAGCATGGCAACGCGCCGGGCGACCATGTCGCTGTCTTGCGGCGTGCCGACGCGCAGCACGCAATCGATGCCTTCGCGCACCAGATCGACCAGCCGGTCGCCCTCGCTCATGTAGAATTCGATCTCGGGATAGGTCTCTAGAAAAGACGGCAGGCTCGGCAGCACGAAATGCCGGGCGAGCGTGCCGTGCACATCGACGCGCAGCAGGCCCTTCGGCTTGGCGCCGGCGAAAGCGCCTTCGGCATCTTCGATATCGGCAAGGATCGACAGGCAGCGCTGGTAATAGGCTTCGCCGTCGAGCGTCGGGCTGACATGGCGTGTCGTGCGCTGGAGCAGACGCACGCCGAGGCGGGCTTCGAGCTGCTTTATCGCATCGGTGACGGTCGAGCGCGGCAGGCCGGTGTCTTCGGCAGCAAGCGTGAAGCTGCGGCGTTCCACGACGCGGCAAAACACGCGCATGGCATCAAATCTGTCCATCTTTTTGTTCGCAATTCCCGGATAGTGATGCCGAAGAATGCATGATTATCCGCATAATGAACAGGTGCATCTTCTCCTCATTGAAAACGCGCTGCGGCACAGGATGAAGGAGAAGGACAATGGCTTCCAAAGAAAACGACAAGGTGGCACTGGTCACCGGTGCTTCCCGCGGCATTGGAGCGGCAGTCGCCCGACGCCTCGCCAAGGACGGTTTCACCGTCGTCATCAACTATTCCGGCAATGCCGCTCCGGCCGAGGAATTGGTCCAGGAGATCGAGCAGGCCGGCGGCAAGGCGCTGACGGCGAAAGCCGATGTCAGCGACGCCGAAGCCGTCCGCCGCATGTTCGATGCCGCGGAAGCCGCTTTCGGCGGCGTCGACGTGCTTATCAACAATGCCGGCATCATGATGCTCTCTTCGCTTGCCGAGGCCGATGACGCCAATTTCGATCGGCAGATCGGCGTCAATCTGAAGGGCACCTTCAATACGCTGCGGGAAGCCGCCAAGCG
Source organism: Rhizobium sp. 62_C5_N11_2 (assembly GCF_051811185.1). Taxonomy (NCBI): domain Bacteria; kingdom Pseudomonadati; phylum Pseudomonadota; class Alphaproteobacteria; order Hyphomicrobiales; family Rhizobiaceae; genus Rhizobium; species Rhizobium sp. 62_C5_N11_2. Next base: position 3,377,253 of record NZ_JBPWPW010000001.1, on the reverse strand, counting down.
GCTGCGTGACGGCGGCCGGGTCGTCAACTTCTCGACGTCGGTCGTCGGCCTGAAGCTCGAAACCTATGGCGTTTACGCTGCCACCAAGGCTGCCGTGGAAACATTGACGGCGATCATGGCCAAGGAGATGCGGGGCCGCAACATCACGGTCAACGCCATCGCACCTGGCCCTGTGGCCACCGACCTTTTCCTCAACGGCAAGTCGGACGAACTGATCGCCCGCATGGCGAAGATGAACCCGCTGGAACGCCTCGGCACACCGGAAGACATCGCCGCTGCGGTTGCCTTTCTTGCCGGTCCGGACGGCGGCTGGATCAACGGCCAGACGCTGCGCGCCAATGGCGGCGTGATCTGATGAAGGGCTGGCGGCTGTCTCGATGCCGCCGCCAACCTCAAGCTTCCACTTCAACCAACCCCAATCGAACCCAGAAGGAATAGGATCATGAGCAAGCAAGTCATCATCATCACCGGCGCTTCCAGCGGTTTCGGCGCTCTTACCGCCCGCGCCCTCGCGAAGGCCGGCCATACCGTCTATGCCGGCATGCGCGCCACGGAAGGCCGCAACGCTCCGGCCGTCGCCGATGCGGCTGAATTCGCCAGGGACAACAACGTCGATCTGCGCTCGGTCGAACTCGATGTCGCCTCCGACGCTTCGGTTGTATCAGGTATCGCCAGGATTATCGCCGATGCGGGCCGCCTCGATGTCATCATCCACAATGCCGGCCATATGTCCTTCGGCCCGGCCGAAGCCTTCACGCCGGAACAGTTCGCCGAGCTCTTCGACATCAACGTGCTCTCCACCCAGCGCGTCAACCGCGCGGCACTCCCCTATCTGCGCAAGCAGGGCAAGGGTCTGGTGGTCTGGGTATCGTCGTCGAGCAGCCGCGGCGGCACGCCTCCCTACCTCTCGCCCTATTTCGCCGCCAAAGCGGCGATGGATTCACTTGCCGTCTCCTATGCCGGCGAGCTTACCCGCTGGGGCATCGAGACCTCGATCATCGTGCCCGGCGCCTTCACCAAGGGCACCAACCATTTCGCCCATTCCGGTTCGCCGGATGATACCGCCCGCGCCGCCGAATATAATGAAGGACCCTACAACGGTGTGCCGGAACAGGCGCTGCAGGGCCTGGCAGCACTCGAACCGGCCGGCGCCGATGCCGGCACGGTAGCCGTCGCCATTGTCGATGTCGTCGGCAAGCCGTTCGGTACGAGGCCGTTCCGCGTCCATATCGATCCATCCGAGGACGGCGCGGAGATCGTCAACGGCGTCGCCGACCGTGTCCGGGCAGAATTGTTCCGCCGCATCGGCCTCGAGGACCTGCTGAAGCCGGCCGTCGGGAATTGAAATCCGGCCTGCCGCTGGCGCGGGAACATGAGCGCCAACCGGTCATCGCAATTATGTGAACGTGATTGCGGAATTTTTCCTTACAATCCTGCGGGGAGTGCGTATATCTGTTTTATCGCGAGAGAGTGGAATTCCCTGCCGCTCTCTCCCGACCTCCAAAGCCTGCCGCGCCCTTTCCACGGTGCGACAGGCTTGATGTTCAAAGTTGTACATTGCGGCCCGTCGAAGGTTTCCCCTGCCTTCCGGGCCGTATTTATCTTGGCGCTCAGACGTCGTTCAATCTCGCCTCGACCAGAAGCTTCACCAGCCAGTCGACGAAGACGCGCACCTTGTTGCTGAGATGGCGGTTCGGGGGGTAGACGACGTAAAGCGGCAGCGGATCGCGACGCCAATCCGGAAGCACGCGGACGAGTTCGCCCCTTGCCATCGGCTCGCGCGCCATGAAGATCGGCACCTGCGCGATGCCGAGGCCCGTCAACGCAGCTGTCAGATAGGTGCGGCTATCGTTGACCGAGGCGATGTAACGCGGACTGGTTTCGATCACCTCGTTGTGCCGGCGAAATTCGAAGGGCAGTGTCCGGTTGTTCTGGGCGCGGAAATAGTTGACGGAGTAATGATCAGCCTCCAGATCCTCGGGCCGCTCGGGCATGCCGAATTTCTGGATGTAGCTCGGCGCAGCACAGGTGATCATCTCGACTTCGGAGACGCGCCGCGCAATCAGCGACTGGTCGGCCGGCGTGCCGGCCCGTAGCGCGCAATCGACATTTTCCGCAAGATAATCGACCGTGCGGTCGCCGACACCGAGGTCGATACGGATGTCGGGATAACGCTGATAGAAATCGCAAAGAGCCGGAACGACGATCCAATCGGCGAAAGCGCCGGCCATCTCCACACGCAGCCGCCCGCTCGGCAGGCTCTGCGAATTGGAGAGGCTGCCATCAAGCTCTTCCAGTTCAGAAATAATCTGGGCGGCGCGTTCGTAATAAAGCGCACCGTCCGTGGTCACCATCACCCGGCGCGTGGTACGGTTCAAAAGCTTGGTGCGCAGATGCGCCTCCAGACCCTGGATGAGATTGGTCACCGTCGCCTTGGGCATGGCGAGCATGTCGGCGGCGCGGGTGAAATTGCCCGTCTCCACGACGCGAATGAAGACGCGCATTGCCGAGAGCTGATCCATCGGTTTCAAATCCGCAGTTTGCGTTGCACCATTGTTCGAAATCTGGAACAGTGTTATCGCGATATAGCTTCTTATTCCTTGGTTGGAATAACAATATCTTTTTTGTAGAAAATGCAAGCGGCAGGCGTTGTCTGCTTGTGGCCGATGCAAAAGAGACCGGAAGCATGACGGTGGAATGGAAAGATATGATGCTGGACAAGGTGGCCATCGGCCCCGTTTCCGCACGCATCTACCAGGGCGCCGATTACGGCAAGGGTCCGCCGATCGTGCTTTACCTGCATGGCGGCGCATTTCTGGACAGCGACAAGAATGTCGACCGGCCGGTAGCGATGAGTCTCGCCAAGGCCGGCGCGATCGTCGTTGCTGCCGATTACAGCAGCCTGTCCGGCAACATATTCCCGCAAGCGTTGGAAGTCTCCTTCTCCGTTTTCACCTATCTCGCCAACAAACGCGCCGGTCTTGGCGACCGCAAGTCGCTGCTTTTCGTCGCCGGCGAAGAAGCAGGCGGCAATGTTGCCGCCGGCGTGGCGCTGAAGGCGCGCGACCAGATGCCGGACGCGCTCGACGGCCAGGTCCTGATTTCGCCGCTGCTCGATCCCTTCATGGGCACGTCCTCGATCCGCAAGGCCGAAGCCATCGGCATGCGCCAACGCTGGACGGAGGGCTGGAGCCACTATCTGAGCGGCGGCGGTTGCCACCCTTATGCGGCGCCTTGCCTCTGTTCGCGTATTTCGGGCGTCGCGCCGGCGCTGATATTCACTGCGGAGGACGATCCTCTGCACGACGAGACAATTGGTTACGGTGCCCGCCTGAAACAGGCCGGCGTCGGTGTGCGTCAGCATGTCCTTCCCGCCGGGACGGGCTGGCCCTCGATTTATGGTGGGAAATCCGACGGAGCGCCGGACTGGCAGGAAAACGTCAGCCGCCATTTCGGAAGCTTCCTTCGGGACGTAAGCGTTCAACCGCAATTGCATTGAAGAAGACCTGATATTTCGGCGGCCTTGAGCCGCAAGGAGAGTACCGATGACGTCCAGAAAGAAGCGCTGGGCCCTTGTGGGCGCCGGCATAGGCCTTGTTGCGTCCGTTTCCGGCGCCGCATTGTTTTTCGAACTGCCGATGAGCACGACCGCCACGGCCGCCTCCGCCCCTGCACAGGCTCCCGCTGTGCCGGTGACGGTTGCCGTCGTTGCGGCGCGCGATGTGACGGCCTGGGAGAATTTCTCCGGCCGTCTGGAAGCCGTCGACCGTGTGCAGGTGCGTTCCCGTGTTGCCGGCGCCATCCTGTCGGTGGCTTTCCGCGAAGGGGCGTTGGTGAAGCAGGGCGACCTGCTCTTCACCATCGACCCGGCCCCCTACCAGGCGAGCGTGGCGCAGGCGCAAGGCCAGGTCGCTTCGGCCGAAGCCAAGGTCAGCCTGGCGCAGACCGAACTCGACCGCGGCCGCAGGCTTTCCGACAACCGCACCATCTCCCAGAGCGATCTCGATCAGCGCCAGAGTTCGCTGGCCGAGGCTCAGGCGGGGCTGCGTTCGGCGCAAGCTGCCCTGCAGTCGGCCCAGCTCGATCTCGATTATACTGAAGTGCGGGCTCCGGTTTCCGGCCGCATCGGCAAGATCGAGGTGACCGCCGGTAACCTCGTCGCGGCCGGTTCGACCTCGCCGGCGCTGACGACGCTCGTTTCTGTCGATCCGATCTATGCGAGCTTCAATGCCAGCGAAGAGATGGTGACGCGCGCGCTTGCCCAGCTTCCGCAGACGGATAGCGCCCTGCCTGCCGTCGAGCAGATCCCGGTCGAGGTCGGCACGCTGACCGACAGCGGCACGCCGATCAAGGGCAGGCTGCAACTGATCGACAACGAGGTCGATGCATCAAGCGGCACGATCGGCGTGCGCGCCGTCTTCGATAATCCGGGCGGGCGTCTCATCCCCGGCCAGTTCGTGCGGGTGCGCATGGGCCAGCCGAAGGCCGAGAACAAGATCGTCATCAGCGACCGTGCCGTCGGCACGGACCAGGACAAGAAGTTCGTCTTCGTCGTCGATGGTGAGAACAAGGTCGCCTATCGGCAGGTCCAGCTCGGCACGCTGGCCGACGGCCAGCGTGTAGTCGAAAGCGGCCTCAACGTCGGCGAAAAGATCGTCGTCAACGGTCTGCAGCGCATCCGTCCAGGTGCAGTCGTCGCACCTCAGATGGAAGAGAAGGTCGCGACCGCGCAGTAAAGACTTTGCCTTCCCCTCCGGGGGAAGGCCAATACCCGAAATGATATGACCCGCCGGCGGCTCCCAAACCGCCGGAGAGGGACGTTGCATCCATGTTCACCCCGGAGAGGGCTTTGATATGAACATCTCCAGATTCTTTGTCGACCGCCCGGTCTTTGCCGGCGTTCTTTCGGTCCTCATCCTGGTTGCCGGCCTGATCGGCCTGCGCGCGCTGCCGATTTCCGAATATCCGGAGGTCGTGCCGCCGTCGATCGTCGTGCGCGCCACCTATCCCGGCGCCAACCCGTCGGTCATCGCCGAAACGGTGGCAACGCCGCTCGAAGAGCAGATCAACGGCGTCGAAGGCATGCTCTACATGGCCAGCCAGGCGACATCGGACGGGGTGCTCAACGTCACCGTCACCTTCAAGCTCGGCACCGACCCTGACAAGGCACAGCAGCTCGTGCAGAACCGCGTTTCGCAGGCCGAACCGCGCCTGCCGGCGGAAGTCCGCGCGCTCGGCATCACGACAGTCAAGAGTTCGCCCAACTTCATCATGGTGGTAAACCTCGTCTCCGACGGGGACAATCACGACATCACCTATCTTCGCAACTACGCGACCTTGAACGTCAAGGATCGTCTCGCCCGCATTGCAGGCGTCGGTCAGGTACAGGTCTTCGGCGCCGGCGACTATTCCATGCGTGTCTGGATCGACCCTCAGAAGGCCGCCGAGCACAATCTTGCCGCCAGCGACATCAGCAGCGCGATCAGCTCCCAGAACATCCAGGCCGCCGCCGGTATCATCGGCGCGTCGCCGAGCCAGCCGGGCGTGGATCTGCAGCTCAACGTGAATGCCCAGGGCCGCCTGCGCACGCCTGAGGAATTTGGCAACATCATTGTCAAGACGGGCGCCAGTGGCGAGATCACCCGCCTTCGCGATGTCGCCCGCATCGAGCTCGGTGCTGCGGACTACACCCTGCGTTCGCTGCTCGACGGCAAGCCGGCCGTCGCCGTTGCTGTCCTGCAGGCGCCGGGTTCGAACGCGATCGAGATCGCGGACAATGTGAATGCGACCATGGATCAGTTGCAGCTCGCCATGCCTGAGGGCGTCAAATACGAGATCGTCTACGATACGACGAAATTCGTGCGGGCCTCGATCGAGAAGGTTATCGACACGCTGCTCGAGGCCATTGCGCTCGTCGTCCTCGTCGTCATCCTGTTCCTGCAGACGTGGCGCGCCTCGATCATCCCGCTGATCGCGGTTCCGGTGTCAATCATCGGCACCTTCGCAGTCATGTATGTCTTCGGCTTCTCGATCAACGCGCTCAGTCTGTTCGGCCTGGTGCTCGCGATCGGTATCGTCGTTGACGACGCGATCGTGGTGGTCGAAAACGTCGAGCGTAATATCGAACATGGCCTGTCGCCCCGGGCTGCCACCTACAAGGCGATGAAGGAAGTCTCCGGTCCGATCGTCGCGATCGCGCTGGTCCTCGTCGCGGTCTTCGTGCCGCTCGCTTTCATCTCCGGCCTGTCGGGTCAGTTTTATCGCCAGTTCGCGCTGACGATCGCAATCTCGACCGTCATCTCGGCCTTCAACTCGCTCACCCTGTCTCCGGCGTTGGCAGCCCTTCTCCTGAAGGGCCATGATCAGCCGAAGGACTGGCTGACGCGGTTCATGGACGCCATCTTCGGTTGGTTCTTCCGCGGTTTCAACCGTGTCTTCGGCGCGGGCTCGAATGCCTACGGCAAGGGCGTGGGTGGTCTCTTGTCGCGCAAGAGCATTGTCATGGTGATCTATCTGGCACTGGTCGGTGCGACCTACAGTCTGTTCAGCTCGGTTCCCGGCGGCTTCGTGCCGTCGCAGGACAAGCAGTATCTGATCGGCTTCGCCCAGTTGCCGGATGCCGCAAGCCTCGACCGCACGGAAGACGTCATCAAGCGCATGACCGACATCGCGCTGGCGCAGCCGGGTGTTGCCAATGCGATCGCCTTTCCGGGCCTGTCGATCAACGGCTTCACCAACTCCTCGAATGCCGGCATCGTCTTTGTGACGCTGAAGGACTTCGAGGAGCGCAAGACGCCAGATCTCTCGGGCGGCGCAATCGCCATGGCGCTGAACCAGAAGTTCGGCGTCATCCAGGATGCCTTCATCGCCATGTTCCCGCCGCCGCCGGTCAATGGTCTCGGCACGACGGGCGGCTTCAAGCTGCAGATCGAGGATCGTGCGGGCCTCGGCAACCAGGCGCTCGACGAGGCAACCAAGGCAGTGCTTGCAAAGGCTTACCAGACGCCTGAACTCGCCGGGCTGTTCTCCAGCTTCCAGATCAACGTGCCGCAGCTCTATGCCGATCTCGACCGCGCCAAGGCCGAGCAGCTTGGGGTTTCCGTCACCGACGTCTTCCAGACGCTGCAGATCTACCTCGGTTCGCTCTATGTGAACGACTTCAACGCTTTCGGCCGCACCTACAGCGTCCGCGTGCAGGCCGATGCGAAATTCCGCGCCCAGCCGGAAGATATCGGCCAGTTGAAGGTCCGCTCGGCATCGGGTGAGATGATCCCGCTTTCGGCCCTCCTGAAGGTGGAGCCGAGCACCGGTCCGGAGCGTGCGAACCGCTACAACGGCTTCCTCGCTGCCGACATCAACGGCGGTCCGGCACCGGGCTTCTCGTCCGGCCAGGCGCAGGCGGCAATCGAGAAGATCCTTCACGAGACCTTGCCTGCCGGCATCGACTTCGAATGGACGGATCTGACCTATCAGCAAATTCTCGCCGGCAATTCGAGCATCGTGGTCTTCCCCCTGGCGCTGCTGCTGGTCTTCCTGGTGCTGGCCGCCCAGTATGAAAGCCTGACGCTGCCGCTTGCGATCATCATGATCGTGCCGATGGGCGTGCTGGCCGCGCTGACCGGCGTCTGGCTCACCGGTGGAGACAACAACATCTTCACCCAGATCGGTCTCGTGGTGCTTGTCGGTCTATCAGCGAAGAACGCGATCCTTATCGTGGAATTCGCCCGCGAACTGGAGTTCGAGGGAAGAACACCGCGGGAGGCCGCGATCGAGGCCAGCCGCCTTCGCCTTCGCCCGATCCTCATGACCTCGCTCGCCTTCATCATGGGTGTCGTGCCGCTCGTCGTCTCTACAGGCGCCGGCGCGGAGATGCGCGCGGCCATGGGTGTCGCGGTCTTCTCGGGCATGATCGGCGTGACCTTCTTCGGCATCTTCATGACGCCTGTCTTCTACGTGCTGCTGCGGCGGCTGACGGGCAACCGTCCGCTCGTCCAGCACAAGCCGGACGAACACAAGGAAGAAGAGGCGGAGGTCATCCGGCTCGCGGCGGAATAAACGGAATTCAACCTTCCTTTGTCGAGTAAATCGGGCGGGAACTTCGGTTCTCGCCCGTATCGTTTTCAGAGCATGATGCCGAATACTGTGCGCGGTTTTGGGACGACATCATCCGCATCTAAGGACACACCACAAAAATGCGTTACGTCCGCCAAAACGGTTTGCATCGGTGGGCGAGGGGACTATCAAAGACGGACAACAGTTGGGAGGACTGAATGACAGGTTCGAGAAAAGGTGATGAGGGCAGGCGGATCGCCTTTCTCGGCACCGGCCTGATGGGAGCGCCGATGGCTCGCCGGCTGCTCGGCGCGGGTTTTGCAGTCACCGTCTGGAATCGCGATCCCGGCAAGGCCGAGGCGCTAGCGGGAGATGGCGCGGTTCGCGCGGAAACACCGGCGGATGCCGTTGCAGGCGCCGATGTCGTCATCACCATGTTGACCAACGCCGAGGCGGTGAAGGACGTATTGTTCGACCGCGGAGCGGCCGATGCGATGACGCCTGGCGTTACCGTCATCGACATGAGTTCGATTGCCCCGCATTTTGCCCGCGATCATTCGGCGAGGCTTGCCGACCGCAGCGTCGATCACGTCGATGCGCCGGTATCGGGCGGCGTCGTCGGGGCGGAGGCCGGTACGCTGGCGATTATGGCGGGCGGCGACGAAGGCGTGATCGACCGGCTTGCGGATGTCTTTGCCCCGATGGGGCGGGTGACCCGCGTCGGTCCAAGCGGGGCAGGCCAGCTTGCCAAGCTCGCCAACCAGCAGATCGTCGCGGTGACGATCGGCGCCGTCGCCGAAGCGATGATGCTGATCGAAGCGGGCGGCGGCTCGCCGGCGGCCTTCCGAGACGCCATTCGCGGCGGCTTTGCCGAGAGCCGTATCCTGGAGCTGCACGGCAAGCGCATGGTCGAACGGCAGTTTACTCCAGGCGGTTCGTCCAGCAATCAGCTGAAGGATCTGAACGCCGCCATGGAGGCGGCCAAGACCCTGTCGCTGACGCTGCCGCTGACGGCGGCGGTGCACGCCGAATTCAGCGAATTCGTCGCCAATGGCAATGGCGAAAAGGATCACAGCGCCCTGCTCCTCCATCTCGAAGAGAAGAATGCCCGGCCGGGAGGAGAGAAGTGACGGACAGCCATTCGCCGAAACGGCGCCTGCGTTCGCAGGACTGGTTTGACAATCCCGATCATATCGACATGGCAGCGCTCTATCTCGAGCGCTTCATGAATTACGGCATCACGCCGGAAGAGCTGCGCTCCGGCAAGCCGGTCATCGGGATTGCCCAGAGCGGCAGCGATCTCACGCCCTGCAACAGGGTGCATGTCGAGCTTGCCAAGCGCGTGCGCGACGGCATTCGCGATGCCGGCGGCATTCCGATCGAGTTTCCGACGCATCCGATCTTCGAGAACTGCAAGCGCCCGACCGCCGCACTGGACCGCAATCTAGCCTATCTCGGCCTCGTCGAAATCCTCTACGGTTATCCGCTCGACGGTGTCGTGCTGACCACCGGCTGCGACAAGACCACGCCTTCGGCGATCATGGCTGCTTCGACGGTCGATATTCCGGCGATCGTGCTCTCCGGTGGGCCGATGCTTGACGGCTGGCATGAGGGAGAGCTGGCGGGCTCCGGCACGGTGATCTGGCGGATGCGGCGGAAATATGCGGCAGGCGAGATCGATCGGGAAGAGTTTCTTCAGGCGGCGCTCGATTCTGCGCCTTCCGTCGGTCACTGCAATACGATGGGTACAGCCTCAACGATGAATGCGCTGGCCGAGGCGCTCGGCCTTTCGTTGACCGGCTGCGGCGCCATTCCGGCCGCTTACCGCGAACGCGGCCAGATGGCCTACCGTACCGGGCGGCGCGCCGTCGAAATCGTGTTCGAGGATCTGAAGCCGTCGGATATCCTGACGCGCGAGGCTTTCCTGAATGCGATCCGCACCAATTCGGCGATCGGCGGCTCGACCAACGCGCAGCCGCATCTGGCCGCGATGGCGAAGCACGCCGGCGTCGAACTCCATCCCGACGACTGGCAGGTGCATGGTTTCGATATCCCGCTGCTGGCCAATGTCCAGCCGGCCGGCGCCTATCTCGGCGAGCGCTTCCATCGCGCCGGCGGTACGCCGGCGATCATGTGGGAACTGCTGCAGGCCGGAAAGCTCGATGGCAACTGTCGTACGGTGACGGGCAGGACGATAGCCGAGAACCTACAGGGCAAGGAAGCGCGCGACCGCGAGGTCATCAAGCCGTTCGCTGAGCCGCTGAAGGAGCGGGCGGGCTTCCTCGTGCTCAAAGGCAATCTCTTCGATTTCGCGATCATGAAGATGAGTGTGGTCTCGGAGGATTTCCGCCGGCGATACCTTGAAGAACCCGGGCACGAGGGCGTCTTCAAGGGCAAAGCGGTGGTTTTCGACGGTTCCGAGGACTATCACAAGCGCATCAACGATCCCGCACTCGGCATCGACGAAAACACCATCCTCGTTATCCGGGGCGCCGGGCCGATCGGCTGGCCTGGTTCGGCTGAGGTCGTCAATATGCAGCCGCCGGATCATCTCCTGAAGCGCGGCATCCGCAGCCTGCCGACGATCGGTGACGGCCGCCAATCGGGCACGGCCGACAGTCCCTCGATCCTCAACGCCTCACCGGAAAGTGCCGCCGGCGGCGGCCTCGCCTGGCTTCGTAGCGGGGATATCATCCGCATCGACTTCAACCACGGGCGTTGCGACATGCTGGTCGATGACGCAGAGATCGAACGGCGCAAGAGCGACGGCATCCCGCCGGTGCCGGCGGATGCGACGCCGTGGCAGCAGATCTATCGCCGCTCGGTGACGCAATTGTCGGACGGCGCGGTGCTGGAGGGGGCGACGGAATTTCGTCGGATTGCGAAAAACCCGCCGCGGCACAATCATTGAACTTGAGTTGCTAAAGACTGCGAGCCCTTTGATCCAAAAGGGGAAGTCGTAACGAACAGTTCACCTAGTCACTAGTTCGGTCACTAGGACAAGGCTTCATTAATGCCGGCTTGAGACCATATTGCCGTTATACAAGCTTCTAAGGCTGGGACCGCGTTGCCAGAGAACAAAGCCACACGATCCGAACGAGAGTTTCAGGATCTTCTGCGTCGGCTCGAACTCGCTCTCGATGCATCCCAGATTGGTGTCTGGGAGCATAGCATCGAGCAGGACGGGATCTTGTGGGATGCGCAAATGCATCGTCTCTATGAGACCGGCGAGACGTATCGTCTTGTGCCGGCTTCGCTTTGGTCGAATGCCATCCATCCCGATGATCGTGAGCGGGCCGAAAGCGACTTCGAGCAGGCAATCGCGACGCGCGGCGCCTATAACTCACAATTCCGTATCGTGCTGCCGAGCGGCGAAATCCGTCATTTGCGTTCGCGCGCGCATTTCTATGTCGATGCGGAAGGTCTGCCCTCCTTCATTGGCGCCGAATGGGATGTGACTGCCGACGTAATGCTCAACGCGGAACTGGCGCGGCAGAAGGTGGTGGCCGAGGCGAGGGCGCTGGCGCTTGAGGAAAGCAATGCCCGCATCGAGCATGTCGCCGATCACGACTATCTCACCGGCTTGCCGAACCGGCGCCTTCTCGACAAGCGGCTGGCGGAGCTGCCGGCCGACAAGAGCATCACGACGCTCGCGGTGCTGCATCTCGACCTCGACCAGTTCAAGCAGATCAACGACAGCCACGGTCATGCGGCAGGCGACGCAGTGCTCAGGGCAGCAGCCCTTCGCATCACCGCTGCCATTCCTGCAAATGGCATGGTCGCCCGCGTCGGCGGCGATGAATTCGTCATCGTGCTGGTCAATTTTACCGATCTCACTGAGCTGAGGCTGATCACCGAGGATGTCCAGCGACGGCTGCGGAAGAAAGTCCGTTTCGGCCAGGAGATGCTGCAATCCGGCGCCTCGATCGGCGTTTCCTGGAGCGGCGATCGGCGGGCGCGCAACCTGCTGGCCGAATCCGACCTGGCGCTCTACCAGGCCAAGAAGCTCGGACGGAACCGCGTCGAATTTTTCACGCGGCAATTGCAGGAGGATCTGCGCTCCAAGCGTCGCCTCGCCGAAGAGCTGAAGCTCGGGCTGGAGCGCGGCGAGATCCTTCCCTATTATCAGGTGCAGCTCGACGCCCGGACACGGGAAGTCATCGGCTTCGAGGCGTTGGCGCGCTGGAAACATCCCGAGAAGGGCGTGCTTGCCCCAGGGGTATTCCTGAAGATCGCAGACGAGCACGGACTTGCGGCGGAGATCGACGCGGCGATCCTCAAAAGCGCTCTCGAAGACCGGCTATTCTGGCTGTTGCGCGGCCTTGCGGTTCCGCGCATCGCTGTCAATATTTCCGCCTCGCGGCTTGCCGATCCGGCGTTGCTCGACAAGCTGAGGAAACTCGACATCCCGCCTGGCGTGATCGTCTTCGAACTGGTTGAGACGATTTTCCTCGACGACAGCGACGAAAAACTGCTCGATCATATCGGCGATATCAAACAGATGGGCATCGACATCGAGATCGACGACTTCGGATCGGGCCATGCCTCGCTCATCGGTCTCGTCAAGCTGCGGCCGAAGAGGCTGAAGATCGACCGGCAGCTCGTCACCGAGGTCGTCAGCTCGGCCGAGCAGCGGCGCGTGGTGGGTTCGATCGTGGAAATCGCCAAGGCGCTTGATGTCGAGGTGATCGCCGAGGGCATCGAGACCGAGGCGCATGCCGTCGTGCTGGCGCAGCTCGGCTGCGACGGTCTGCAGGGTTATGCGTTCGGTTATCCCGCACCGGTGGCAGATACAGACCGTCTTTTCTCATCGATGGCGAGCGGGATCGAAAAGCAGAAGACCGCAATGGGCGGCTGAACGGTCGGTGATCCGTTCGCGGGCGACCGTGGTCGCCGCCGGTTTCAACGGCGCCTTTGCCGCGTCGCGGAGGAGATTTCGGCCGAAATGCTTTCCTCGCCTTTCAACTTGGCAGGCGATATCTTTTCGGCGCGGCGTTTTATTTGCATCGGCAGGAAGATAATTGGCGCACAAGTAATTTTCTTGAGCTTGCAACGGCATTGTTTCATGGTAATTCGGAAACGAAGATTTCTGCATTGCATCGAAAAATGATTATACGCGTCGTCAAGTCCATGAGCGCGGCTCTCCATCATTCGCAGGTGCAATCGGGGAACTGGGACCTGACAATTGCTTTGCCTTTGCCGGGATGGACTTGCGGGACATTCAATCTAGGAAAGTCGCATGAATTCGGAATTTGCCGTTCGTTCGATGCGGCCCGGCGAACTGGAACTCGTGCTCGAATGGGCGCGTCAGGAGGGCTGGAACCCGGGCCTTGACGATTCGCTTGCGTTCCTCGAGGCCGATCCGTCAGGATTTTTCGTCGGCTCGATCGGTGAAGTCCCCGTCGGTTCGATCTCGGTCGTCAAATATGGCGAGAGTTTCGCCTTCCTGGGCCTCTACATCGTCCATCCCGATTTCCGCGGCAAGGGTTACGGCAAGGCGATCTGGGAGGCGGGCATCGCCAGCGCGGGAGACCGCACGATCGGTCTCGACGGTGTCGCCGCACAGCAGGACAACTACCGCAAGGCCGGCTTCGAACCCGCCTATTCCACCATTCGCTACGGCGGGGTCGCCAGCTCCCTGCCAGTCTCGACGCTTGTCGCGCAGTCGGTACTGGATTCACGTCTCGAAGGCCTGCAGCGCTATGATTCGGCGATCTTTCCGCAGCCGCGGGATGCCTTCCTCACCTCCTGGTGCACCGGCCGTAAGGGCCGCCGTTCGGCGGTGGTGCGCAAGAGCGGTAAGATCCGCGGCTACGGCACGATCCGCCGCTGCTACGAGGGCTACAAGATCGGCCCGCTCTTTGCCAATGATGCCGATAGCGCCGCGGCGTTGCTTGCCGAATTGATCCCGGAGGCGAAGGGGGCCGCGGTCTTCATCGATATTCCCACGGCGAACCACGAGGCAGTCGCGCTTGCCGAAGGCCTCGGCCTTCAACCGGTGTTCGAGACGACGCGCATGTATCGCGGGCCGGCGCCGGCCATCCCGCTGAAGCACGTCTTCGGCGTGACAACGTTGGAACTCGGTTAGGCTCTAATCCATGGGTGAGGCGGGCACGGTCTGTGCCGACGCTTTCGGACGGCCCTTTTCGGCGATCGCGATGCCGCCCAAGGTGAGCACCAGCGCGATCACATGGAAGGACTGCAGCCTCTCCCCGATCAGGGCGACGGAGAGCAGCGTTCCGAACACCGGCACGAGATTGATGAAGAGGCCGGCCCGGTTGGCGCCGATTGCGACGACGCCCTTGATATAGAGGATCTGCGCGACCAGCGAGGGGAAGATCGCCGTATAGAGAGTGATGACCCAGCCGGCCTGGTCCGGCCACTGCGCAGCGCCGCGGCCGACCTCCCAGAGGAGCAGCGGCAGCGAGGTCAGCATCGCGCCGAGCGCCGGGACCGCCATCAGCGTGCGCCAGTCGAGCGGCGGCTTCCAGCGCAGGAAGATCGTGTAGACCGAATAGGCGGCAATGGCGATCAGCATCAGCCCGTCGCCGCGGTTGAGGCCTAGTTGCAGCAGCGTTGAGAGGTCACCATGCGCGGCGGTCAAAGCGACGCCGATCAGCGTCATGCCGAAGCCGAGACATTGCGCCAGCGAGATGCCGGTGCGGAAGAACATGAAATTCAGCAGGAAGATCAGCATCGGGATGCCGGCCTGCTCAATGGCGACGTTGATCGCCGTTGTATATTGCACGGCCGAGTAAAGCATGGCGTTGAAAAGGGTGTAGCCGATGACGCCGTAGAAGAGGAGCAGCGGCAGGTTCTTCCTGACCACCGGCCAGTCCTTCCGCAATTGCGGTACTGAAATCACAGCGATCACCGCCACGGCGAGGAACCAGCGCAGGAAGGTCAGCATCATCGGGCTGATATGCCCGAGCGCGAGTTTGCCGGCGACGGAGTTGCCGCCCCAGCAAAGGGTGGCGATAACGAGGCAGATATAGGCCGTGGCTTGCAAGAGCGTTCTTCCCGTCTTTCCGCGATCGCCGTGCGGCGTTTTGTGAGGGGAAATAGCCTGTCGGCTGCTGATTTGTCACGTAAAAAGCCCAATCTACTGTGACAACAGGGTCGCTTTCCAAAAAACAAAGCTTTATAGATGCGCGGGTTTGAGCAGGTGCGCGGTTCCGCGCCGGTAACAGGAAGAGTTGGATGACGAACGTAGTCGTGGTCGGTTCGCAATGGGGTGACGAAGGCAAGGGCAAGATTGTCGACTGGCTTTCGGAGCGTGCAGATATTGTCGTGCGCTTTCAGGGCGGACACAATGCCGGCCACACGCTCGTCATCGACGGCACCAGCTACAAGCTCTCGCTGCTGCCGTCCGGCGTCGTGCGTCCCGGCAAGATGGCGGTGATCGGCAACGGCGTCGTCGTCGATCCGCATGCGCTGATCGCCGAGATCGAAAAGCTCGCCGGTCAGGGTGTGACGATCACGCCCGAAAATCTGCGTATCGCCGACAATGCGACGCTCATCCTGTCGCTGCACCGCGAGCTCGACGCGATGCGCGAGGATGCCGCATCGAACAGCGGCACCAAGATCGGCACGACGCGCCGCGGCATCGGCCCGGCCTATGAAGACAAGGTCGGCCGTCGCGCCATCCGCGTCATGGATCTTGCCGATCTCGATAGTCTTTCCGGCAAGGTCGACCGTATTCTGACGCATCACAACGCGCTTCGCCGCGGCCTCGGTGTCGCCGAAGTCAGCCACCAGGCGATCATGGACGAACTGACCTCGATCGCCGATCGGGTACTGCCTTTCCGTGATACGGTCTGGCTTTTCCTCGACAAGGAGCGTCGCAAGGGCTCCCGCATCCTCTTCGAAGGCGCGCAGGGCAGCCTGCTCGACATCGATCACGGCACCTATCCCTTCGTCACCTCCTCGAACACGGTGGCCGGTCAGGCCGCGGCCGGTTCAGGCATGGGACCTGGCTCGCTCGGCTATATCCTCGGCATCACCAAGGCCTATACGACACGCGTCGGCGAAGGCCCGTTCCCGACCGAGCTGAAGGACGCGATCGGTGAGTTCCTTGGCGAAAAAGGTCATGAGTTCGGCGTGGTGACCGGACGCAAGCGGCGCTGCGGCTGGTTCGACGCTGCTCTCGTGCGCCAATCGATTGCCACCAATGGCATCACGGGCATCGCGCTCACCAAGCTCGACGTGCTCGACGGTCTCGAGGAATTGAAGATCTGCGTCGGCTATATGCTCGACGGCGAACAGATTGATCATCTTCCGGCAAGCCAGGGAGCGCAAGCTAGGGTCGAACCGATCTACATCACGCTGGAAGGCTGGAAGGAATCGACCGTCGGCGCCCGCAGTTGGGCGGATCTGCCGGCACAGGCGATCAAATATGTTCGCCAGGTCGAAGAGCTGATCGGGGCGCCTGTCGCGCTCTTGTCCACCAGCCCGGAGCGGGATGATACGATACTTGTGACCGATCCGTTTGAGGATTAAGCTCACGGGTCACTGTGGAGGATGGTTCGGTAGGGTACCGGACTTCTTGAGAAAGTACTGATGGCGGATTTTATTGCAGTCATTCGGCGGGCCGTTGACGGCTTGGCTGAAAATACCCCCGAGATGCGGGTGAAAGTCTACGAACGTGCCCGCGGCGCAGTGCAGCGGCAGCTCGAGAATATGAAGCCGCGTCCGCCGGAAGCCATGCTGCAACGCCAGCTCGAAAAGCTCGAGGCCGCCATCCGCGAGGTGGAAGGCGAACACTCCGAGGCGCTGCCGCTCGATGAGCCGGTCGCCGCCGTCGCCGCGCTGGAATCCGCGGAAGAGCAAACTCTTCACGACGAAAGCGAACCGGCGCCTGCGCCGGAGACTGCTGTCGAGGAGCCGGTTGACGAAGCCTATGCGGAACCGCAGGCGGCCGAGGTCGCCGACGAGCCCGATCACGTGGAAGCCGCCGCGCCAGAGGACGCTGAGGAAGAGGTCGCTGCCGAGGAGCCCCTTTCCGCGGAAGAACCTGTTCCCGCCGTAATCCCTGTTGCCGCCGAGACAGCGGTTTCGCCGGAGACATCCGGTCCCGCCGAGACATATTGGCATCCCTCGCATGAAGAGGAAGCGCCAGCCGAGGAATGGCATGCTAGCGAGGCGCGCGACGTCGCTGCCGAAGACGTGTCGGCCGAACATGACGGCCGGGAGCCGCCTGCCGCGCATCGCAGCGAGCAAGCCGACGAAGACCGTGCCGACGAGCAGCATCCCCTGGAAGCTGACGAGATCGCGGCCGAGCCGGTGGCGGTGGACAACGAGGAGCCGGAGGCCGAGGAGGCTTACGAGCCCGTCGAGCCGTTGCCGCCGACCACCCGCGGCATAGACCATGCATCCAACCGGCTGGTGGAGCCGGTCGCCGATTTCGATCGTCAGCAGGAATTCGTCGAGCACAGCCGCGAGGAGCCGTTGCAGGCCGATGCTGCGGCGCATTTCGACCCGGTCTGGGCCGAGCCCGTTGCCCAAACGCCGGCTCCGCCGCCCAAGGATGCGGAGACCGAATGGGCGGAAGAGGAACTCAGGCAATATTCGCAGGCGGCGCCGGTCACCGCGGATGCCTCGGCGCGCGCCTTCGAAGAGGTGATATCAAGCCTCGAAAATGCGGCCCCCGCGGCCGTCATGCCGGCCGCCAAGGAAAGTTTCTCCTGGGAGACAGCCGCCTTCGACGATCTGCCGCCGATCGAGGCCGGCAGCAATAAGAAGGCGCCGGTTGCCTCTCATTTCGACGATGTCGACATCTTCGCGGAAGTGCACAACGGCAAGCCCGCGGCTGCTAGCGGCGCGCCGAGCGAGGACTGGCGCGAGGCGAAGGCGCTGCGCGGCTACGACCGCCGCGGCTCGGTCGCCGCTGATGACGATGACGCCAATCCGTCGATGGATATCGATCAGATCGTTGCCTCCAAGCTGCAGGGCAAGAGTTTCCGTATGGAGCCGAAGCGTCGCCGCTTCGGCATCGGTACCGTGATCACGCTCATCTTCGCACTCATCCTGATTGGTGGCGGCGCCTATGCCGGCTGGATGAACAGAGAGGCGCTAGTGGCGATGGTCGACGGGCTCGTCAGCTCGGCACCGTCGCAGGCGACCAAGAACGAGGCGGCAACACCGCCGGCTAGCTCGGCGACGCCTGCCCAGCCGGGCGCGGTGACGCCAGCCCAGCCAACCACACCAGGAGCGCAGAATACCCCAGCGACGCCGGCTCAGCCGAACCCGCAGGTAGCGTCAATGAACAATGACGGCGCTGCGGCCAATTCGAAATTCACCCAACGGCTGCTGACCGATGGGACCGAGGTCGACAGTGGACCGGCGACTGTGCCGGGAACACCGACTGCGGAAGGAAAATCGGTCGCCGAACAGAATGTCGCGGCAGCAGATACGCCGCCTGCCAGCGCGCAGGGCGATGTGGCACCCGCCGAAACGCCGACGCCAAACGGCCCGGTGTCATCGCCGCAGCAGACCCCACCCGTCGGTTCGTCGGAAAAGATGTTCCTCTATGAGGAGCGTATCGGCCAGAGTTCGCCGACGGCGATCGAGGGATCGGTCGTCTGGAGCGTGCAGCACGAGGCCGGTCAGGACGGCCGGCAGGAGGCGACGGTACAGGGCAACGTCACCGTTCCCGAACGCAATCTTTCGGCTCTCGTCACCTTCAAGCGCAATTCCGATCCGTCACTGCCGGCAAGCCATCTCGTGGAGATCGTATTCTCGGTGCCGCCGAATTTCGAAGGCGGCAGCATCGACAGCGTCCAGCGCATCTCGATGAAGCGCACGGAGCAGGACCGCGGCGACGCGCTGATCGCGGTTCCGGCCAAGATCACCGACGATTTCCATATGATCGCGCTCAACGATTACCCTGATGCGCGCAAGGCCAATCTCGACCTGATGTCGACCCGCAACTGGATCGATATTCCGATCACCTACCGCAACGGCCGCCGCGCGCTGCTGACGATGGAAAAAGGCGGTACGGGAACGGACGCCTTCAATACCGCGATCAAGGAATGGACCGCGCTCGGGGATGTGTCGACGAGCCAGTGAGGGTTTCTTCAGCAACGCCAGAATTCCGGACCTTTGGGGTGGCGCTGAGACTGCGGTACAAAAGTGAATGAAAATGAAAAGGCGGGCCGCAAGGGACCCGCCTTCTTCAATTGTATCGCGCGGCAGGCTTATGCCGTGGCTTCGACGACGCGGACGGCCTTGGCGCGTTCCAGGGCTTCCTTGCGGACCGCGTCCTGCACCTTTTCGAAGGCGCGGACCTCGATCTGGCGCACGCGTTCGCGGCTGATGTCGAATTCGGTCGAAAGGTCTTCCAGGGTCACTGGATCCTCGGCGAGACGGCGAGCCTCGAAGATGCGGCGTTCGCGCTCGTTCAGCACGCTCATCGCTTTCGCCAGCATGCGCCGGCGGGTGTCGAGCTCATCCTGTTCGATCAGCACGTCTTCCTGGCTGTCATGGTCGTCCACCAGCCAATCCTGCCATTGGCCGCTGTCACCTTCGGCTGCCTTGATCGGTGCGTTCAGCGAGGCGTCGCCGGAGAGGCGGCGGTTCATCGAAATGACCTCCTCCTCCGAGACGTTCAGCTTGGTGGCAATTTCCGAGACGTGCTCCGGCTTCAGGTCGCCGTCATCGATTGCCTGGATGCGGCCCTTCAGCCGGCGCAGGTTGAAGAACAGGCGCTTCTGGTTGGCGGTCGTGCCCATCTTCACCAGCGACCACGAGCGCAGGATATATTCCTGGATCGAGGCCTTGATCCACCACATGGCATAGGTGGCGAGGCGGAAGCCGCGCTCGGCATCGAATTTCTTGACGGCCTGCATCAGGCCGACATTGCCCTCGGAGACGACTTCGCCGATCGGCAGGCCGTAGCCGCGATAACCCATCGCGATCTTCGCGACGAGGCGAAGATGGCTGGTGACGAGCTTGTGGGCGGCGTCCCGGTCACCATGCTCGGCATAACGCTTGGCGAGCATGTATTCCTGCTGCGGCTCCAGCATCGGGAACTTGCGGATTTCGTCGAGGTAACGATTGAGACCGGCTTCACCGGCGGTGATGGACGGCAAGGTATTTCGGGCCATAGTGCACCCTCCTAAAGTGAATTCCGGTTCCCGATGGAAACGCGTCCTCGCGTTAAAAAGGCAAACCGGGACGTGCGGCTCTCTCCGAGCCCGCACTAAGTCAATATACAGATAAGTGTGGCGAAACGGCGGTTCAAGGTGCCGCTCACGCAGCTGTGAGTTGGAAGGCCGGCATTCAGAGCCGCCTTTATCGCCGCAGCGCCTCGACCAATTCGACCATATCATCCGGCAGCGGCACCTCGAAATGCATGATTCCGCCGGTGCGGGGATGCTCGAATTGCAGCATGAAGGCATGCAGCGCCTGGCGGCCGAAACCGTTGACAACCTTGCGGATCTCTTCGGGCAGAAGATTGGCCTTGGTCTTGAAGCCGGCGCCGTAAACCGTATCGCCGAGCAGCGGATGGCCGATATGGGCCATGTGGACACGAATCTGGTGGGTGCGGCCGGTTTCGAGGCGGCACTCGACCAGCGAGGCGAACGCGGTCGCGTCCGGCTTCTCATGGAAGCGCTCGATCACCTGGTAATGCGTGATCGCCTCGTCGGCGTCCCGACTGTCGGGGCGTTTGACGGCGCGGCGCGTGCGGTCGCCGGTGGCGCGGCCAAGCGGCGCGTCGACTGTGCCCGACAGCGTGCGGGGTCGGCCCCAGACGACTGCCTGGTAGGCCCGCTCCAGCGGCATGGTGCGGCCATGGTCGGCAAATTGCAGCGAGAGGTGGCGATGGGCAATGTCGTTCTTGGCGACGACCATGACGCCTGTCGTGTCCTTGTCGAGACGGTGGACGATGCCGGGGCGGCGCACACCGCCGATGCCGGAGAGCGTATCGCTGCAATGGTGGATCAGCGCGTTGACCAGCGTCCCCGTCCAGTTGCCGGGGCCGGGATGGACGACGAGGCCGGAAGGCTTGGAAATGACGATGACGTCGTCGTCCTCATGGAGGATATCAAGCGGGATGTCCTCGCCCTGCGGCGTCGGGTCTTCCGGCTCGGGCAGCGTGATCTCGAAACTATCGCCGGTGCGCACCTTGCGTTGCGGGTCGGTGACGGGCTGGCCGCGCAGAAAAACCTGGCCATCTTTGATCAGCGTCTTGATGCGGCTGCGCGAAAATTCCTCACCGACCTGCGCCGTCAGCCAGGCGTCGAGCCGGCCTTCGGCGCTTTCATCGGCGGTCAGGACTTTTCTATTGCCGGCGGCTTGTTTAAAGGGGTCGCTCAAGACGCTTCTTCTCCGACGTATTTTTTAGAACGGGACGCACAGATGACAGCAATCGAGCCAGACGACCAGGAAGAGAAGCCCCTTGATCCGGCGATGGAAAGTGTCCGGCGCAAGATGGTCCGCCTGCAGATCGTTTCCGGCGCCATCATGTTCGTGAGCCTTATGGCGGTCTTCGGCGCGGTTGTCTACAAGGCGATGCACAGCGAGCCGAAGGAGACGGCGTCCACTGTTGCCGCCTCCGGCGTGCCTTCGGATGCGCCGCTTGCGGCAACCGTTTCCCTGCCGCTTGGCTTCAAGGTGCAGTCCACATCGTTTTCGGCCGGGCAGATCCTTTTCTACGGCGAAACGGTCGAGGGCAAGAGCAAGGCTCTGGTCTACGATCTCAGGACCGGCCGCACCGTCGCCGACGTCACCGTCGCGGGCAATTGAGGCCGGCATGGCCGCCGTTCCGATCGACATCGACAGCGCCGACGATCCGCGCGTCGCCGAATTCCGCGATATTCGCGAGCGCGACCTGACCGGCCGAGAGAACCGCTTCATCGCCGAAGGCACCGTCGTGCTGCGCATGCTCGCCGAGGCGCATGCGGCCGGCCGCGGCTTTTTCGCCGAAAAGATCCTGCTGCTGCGCAACCGCGTCGAGGGCCTCCGGCCCATCCTGGAGCGGTTTCCGGCCGATGTGCCGGTCTATGTCGCCGGGGCTGATGTGCTCGACGGCGTCGTCGGTTTCCATCTGCATCGCGGCGTTCTCGCGCTCGGCCGGCGGGAGGATCGCGGGGAAGCTGCCCTTCTTGACGCGCTGCCGGAGCAGGCGCTGGTGCTCGTCGGTTGTGGCATTTCCAATCACGACAATGCCGGCTCGATGTTTCGCAATGCGGCTGCCTTCCGGGCCGATGCGGTGCTGCTCGACGAAACCTCCTGTGATCCACTCTACCGCAAGGCGCTGCGTGTCTCGGTCGGTTCGGTGCTGGGCGTTGCGCACCGTCGCGGCGGCAAGGCGCTGGATGTGCTTCTGGCGCTTGCCGAACGGGGCTTTGCCATCTGGACGCTTTCGCCGCACGGCAAGACCGATATCCGCGCCATTCCGGCCTCGACGCGTATGGCGCTCGTCGTCGGCACCGAAGGCGAGGGGTTGCCGGAGGCGCTGCTTGCGCGGTTCCAGAGCGCGCGCATTCCGCAGTCGGAGGAACTCGACAGCCTCAACGCCGCGACGGCAACGGGGATCGCACTGTTTTCCATGGCCTCGGCGATGGGCCGGATCTAACGCATGCCTTCTCAAATCGAAATCGATTTTCAGGGTTCTGCGCCAATTCAAAAATGATGGCGCGCCGCGCTAAGGCGTCAGCGCGGGGGATCGGCGATGATCGCGGCCGCCCTGTCGGCAAGGCTGACGCGATCGTTCGGATTCCTTTCCGCAGCATCCAACAGCAGTGTGCGGATCGGTGAGGAGGGACCTTCCTTAAGTGCGGTCAGCGCCACCATATTGGCGGCGATCGAGGCGATCTCCTCGCGGATCGCGCCATCGCGCCCGGTTGAGGCCTTTGCCTTTTCCAGCCGCTCGGCAAGGGCGGCACTGCGCGTGCGGACATCTTCGCCGATCTCAGACGTGACGACGGCGGTGTCGAGCGCGGATGCGACCGTGTCTTCGGCCGGCATTTCCGCCGGCAGGTCCGCCACCATCCCGGCAAGGCCGGCGTCGCGCAGCACCCGGTTGACCTTGCGGATTTCGGCGTTGGCGGCCTTCAACTGCTCCTTCAACTTGGTGATCTCCTGCTGGCGGCGCGCGACCAGGGTTTCCTTTTCGGTGGCGGAAGCGCTCTCGCGCGCGGCCTTATCCTCCAGACGGATTACCATATGCTGCTGCTGCGTCAGTTTCTGTTCGGCATCCTTGGCGCGCTTCTGCAGCAGGCTGACGTCCTGGCGCAGCGTGTCGCGTTCGTCGCGCAGCGCGTTGACACGGAATTTCAGGCTCTCCGCCTCGGTCTCGCGCGCGGCCAGGTCGATCCTCAGCCCATCGGCCTGTTCACCGAGCTTGCTCAGGCGCGTCCGCATCGTCGCCAGTTCGCTTTCCTTGTTGGCAGCGGACTGCTCGGCAATATGCAGGTTGGTCTTCAACTGGCTGATATAGTTCTCGTCCTTGCGCAGATGCGAGCGCTGGTCGGCTGCTTCGACATGCATCTCGCCGATCTGCGCCTGCAAATCGCCGATCTCGGCGGCAAGCCTGCCGGCGTCGACGGCGAGGGCGTCGTGGCGAAGCTGGAACGACAGGGATTTCTCGCGCTCACGCAGAAGGTCCTGGGTGGTGCGGGCATTTTCGGCGGCATAAAGCGCGCGCACCATGTCTTTCTGGGCGCGAACCTCTTGTGGGCTCAGCGGCATCGTCGCTTTCAGCCGGTTCTCTGTATACCAGACAATACGGCGGTGAACGGCCGGCGAGACCAGAAAGACGAGGAAGGCCGCGGTCAGGAAGCCCAATCCGAACAAAAGAGCATATTCGATCACGGCGCGGCCATCGGTAAGAAGGTTGATACGGGTCAGCCGCGATGATTAAGCAGGCATGACGCCCATGGCAAGGCCGCCGGTGGGGACGGCGGCAGATTCCGGCGGCTTTGCGGCCTCAGAAGGGGTTCCAGGTCGGCGCCTGGGTGATCTTGAGATAGCCGACGTTGACGCCGAGGCGGGCACCGACGCCGGTGCGGATCGGCACGACCAGCACATCGTTGCTCTTGAGCAGCGTCATGCCGAAGCCGGCGATGACATAGGCCGAGCCGCTGACGCCGCCGAAGCGGGCATAGATGCCGTTGATGGAGGGCAGGTCGTAGACCAGCATCATCACGCGCGAGCCCTGGCCGCCGTAATCGAGGCCGAGCGAGGGTCCCTGCCAGTAGAGATTATGTTCGCCAGCGTTCTTGGTGTTCAGCTGGCCTTCGCCATAGGTAAGGCCGGCGATGAAGGCGCCGCCGCCTTCTTGTCCGAGGATATAGCCGTTCGGCAGGCCGTATTTCTGGAAGGCACTCTCGACGACCTTGGCAAGTCCGCCGCTGGCGGAACCGAAGAAGGAGTGGCCGGCGTCAACGATTTCCTGCATCGTGTACTGGCCGTTGTCCTGGGCAGCGGCCGGTGCGGCAACCATCAGCGAGGAGAAGACGAGGGCCGAAAGCAACCTGCAGAAGCCGATGAATCGGTGCGGAAATCGAGGGCGCATTGTGTCATCCGTTCGTCGTTTGGCTAGGAGCGGGCAACCGCTCGCGGCGATTGGTGCATTTTGCGCCGATGATCTTAACAATCGGTTTACCAAATATGGTGTCATTATGGCATCGAGTACGATCGCAAACTTCGCGCAATTTTGATGAAGTATATTCCGGGCGCAATGAAATTGCCGCCCCTCAGGAGACGATGATGTCCAAGAACCCCAATCTCACCCTGTCCGGCCCGGATCTGGCCGCGCTTCTTTGCAGCCGCGTTTGCCACGATGTCATCTCGCCCGTCGGCGCGATCAATAACGGGCTGGAACTGCTGGACGAGGGCGGCGCCGATTCCGATGCGATGGACCTGATCCGCACCAGCGCCCTCAACGCGTCCGTCCGCCTGAAATTCGCACGCCTCGCCTTTGGTGCGTCGGGCTCCGTCGGCGCCTCGATCGACACGGGCGAGGCCGAACGCGCTGCCAAGGATTTTGCCGTCGCCGAGAAGAAGACCGAGGTGATCTGGAACGGACCGCGCGCCATCGTCGCCAAGAATCGTGTCAAACTGCTGCTCAACCTCTTCCTCGTTGCCTATTCTGCCATTCCGCGCGGCGGTGTACTCGAGGTAACGCTCGAAAATCCCGAATTCGATGCCAGGTTCAAGCTCACGGCCAAAGGCAAACTGATGCGCTTGCCGCCGAAATTCGTCGAGATATCGACCGGCACCATCGAGGAGGCGATCGACGCCCATTCGATCCAGCCCTATTACACAGTACTTCTGGCGCAAGAGTGCGGAATGACGCTCGATCACAGCGCCAGCGCAGACGAGCTGGTGTTCACGGCAGTGGCCGCGGTGGCCTGATTTCGGAGCGCGGACGCGTGTCGGCGCCCGTCCGGTAACGATTCGTTAGCCTGATGGACCTATTCTCCAGGGTTGTAAGAGGCCTCTTGCTGCGACGAATGCGGGGGCAAAGGAGCGGCCATGCAAAGGTTCATGATCACCGATAATTCGGACATCGTCCGCAAGGTCGGCAAGCGCATTCTCTCCGAACTCGATTTTCTCGTCAGCGAAGCCTCCAATGCCGGCGAGGCGCTGCAGCGCTGCCAGGCGGAGCTGCCGGAATATCTGATCGTCGATTCCGGCATGGAAGGCGCCCTCGATCTCATCGCCGCCATCCGCGCAATGGACGGCGGCAAAGAGGTCAAGATCTATTACTGCGTCGTCGAGGCGGATCTGAAGAAGCTGATGGCGGGCAAACGGGCCGGTGCGACCGACTTCCTGCTGAAGCCGTTCGATCGCAAGATCCTGACCGCGGTTTTCGGAAACCGCGCGATCGCCGCCTGACGCAGATCTTCCGCTCATATCGGTTGTCCCTCGAGCATCATGCCGAAAGTGCAAGTGCGTTCGGCCGTCGCCACGTCCTATTTTTTCTTAAACGAGACACGGAGGATCAGGCCTATCCAGCCTGAAATCTTCCGTCAGGGTGGCTTCTTATTTGCCCAGGGCAGAAACGAAAAATCCCGCCGGAAAGGCGGGATCTTCGTTTATCCGATAAGGGGGATCGGAAAAAATCAGGCGGTTTCTGCGTATTCGGCCCCATCCGGTTCGCGAAGAACGTAACCACGGCCCCAGACGGTCTCGATATAGTTGGCGCCGCCGGCAGCGTTGGCGAGCTTCTTGCGGAGCTTGCAGATGAAGACGTCGATGATCTTCAGTTCCGGCTCGTCCATGCCGCCGTAAAGGTGGTTCAGGAACATTTCCTTGGTGAGGGTGGTGCCCTTGCGGAGCGAAAGCAGCTCCAGCATCTGATATTCCTTGCCCGTCAGGTGGACGCGCTGGCCGCCGACTTCGACAGTCTTGGCGTCGAGGTTGACGATCAACTCGCCGGTCATGATGACCGACTGGGCATGGCCCTTGGAGCGGCGGACGATGGCGTGGATGCGAGCGACGAGCTCGTCCTTGTGGAACGGCTTGGTCATGTAGTCGTCGGCGCCGAAGCCGAGGCCACGAACCTTGTCTTCGATGCCGGCCATGCCCGACAGGATGAGGATCGGCGTCTTGACCTTGGACAACCGGAGAGTGCGAAGCACTTCATATCCGGACATGTCGGGCAGGTTCAGATCGAGAAGGATGATGTCATAATCATACAGCTTGCCCAGATCGACGCCTTCTTCACCGAGATCGGTGGTATAAACATTAAAACTCTCTGATTTCAGCATCAACTCGATGCTCTGCGCCGTCGCGCTGTCATCCTCGATTAGAAGTACCCGCATAATTATCCCCTTTACCGCCGCCGAAAGGTGGTCTGGCCCCCTACACGATACCGAACACGCTACGTGATTTGGAAGCTGCCACGAAATGGTTAACAAATTCTAATTCACTCTGGCAAGGAGTATCGAATTTATTAAATAATTTTTCCATTTCTCTGTTTTCCAATAGGAATCTCAAAAAGGCGTTCCTCAACTTTAACATTAGGAAACAGCGCTAAGTGATTCATCCGACTCGCCAATGAAAAGGTTCGAACTTCATGCCGTGGCATTTACCGACCCTTAAATCATAGGGCCTATCATTAACGATGCCCGTAAACGAAAGGTTACCAGCGGTAGGTATTTGTTAATATCGCAGGAAATTTTTTAGCAAACCGTGTCAAAGCGGCGCGCAGGGCGGTTTCAAGTTGAGCCGGGGTCTCGCATCACGGGAGTAATGCGTATGAAGTCGCGAGAAAGTCTCGTTCGCCTGAAGGAATTTCAGGTGAACGAAAAACGACGTCAGTTGCAGCAATTGCAAATGATGATGTCTGAATTCGAACGGATGACGAAGGATCTGGAGAGCCAGATCGTCGTCGAGGAAAAGAAGTCCGGTATTTCCGACCCGAATCACTTTGCTTATCCGACCTTCGCCAAGGCCGCGCGTCAGCGGGCCGATAACCTGCAGGTTTCGATCAAAGAATTGAAGATGCAGGAAGAGACGCTGGAAATGGCGCTCGAGGAGATGCAGGCGGAATATGCAAGGGCGACGGCGCTGGAAGAGCGTGACAGCGGCGCCCGAGCAAGGGCGTAAGAGAAAAACGGTGGGCGCCGGTTTCGGCGCCTGGGATCGCCGCTGAGAAGCCATGTATGACGGGCGCGCTGTCCGTCATACATGGCTTTTGGTGTTTTCGCCTCTCGGCGAGCGCCTCGGTGCAGCTCTCGCCGAAATCGAGGCTGTCACGCCGAAGGCGATTGAAGAAGCTACCTCCAAAGCGGGTCACATCGAGCGTGATTCACGCGACGCGAGTCATGACTTTTTATGCGCCGCCCCAAACCTGCAGCCTGTCTTTGAGCGACGCGCATTAGAGCGCCGTGCGTCCTTTCGGACGCGCAAAGGACGCTCCAACTCTTTCAATCCGCGCATCGTGCTTTCTGACAACCGATTTCGATTTTCGGGCAGATGCGCTAGTTCACGACATCCTTCCATTCCGGATGGCGTTGCGCCTGCGCCTTGAAGAAGGGGCAAAGCGGGATGATCTTCCACCCGCCGGTGCGGGCTGCTTCCACGGCGTGGAGCGCCAATGCCTGGCCGACACCCTTGCCGCGCAACGCATCGGGAACGGCCGTGTGATCGATGATGACGAGCTTCGGCGATGTGCGTGAATAGGTCATCTCCGCCTCGTGCCCGTCCACCTCGGCCGCATACCGGCCGCCGGAGGCGCCTTCCTCGTTTCGAATGTCCATTGTCTTTCCTCGTAACGGATAGTGTCGTCGCGGACCGTGACATGGCGGCGCGGTCGTGCCAAGCCGTGGAGGCAGTACAGGCAGGAGACGGAGTGTTCATGCAAAATATCGGATCGATACGAGGTTCAGGGCAATGAAGGCGCTTTCGATGATTCGCCCCGTGCTTCTCGTGGCCGCGCCGTTCTTCCTGGCGCTCGGTCTCGTGTTACCGCTGGTCCGTTTCGAGACGCTGTATTTCTTCGACGAGACGCCGTCCCTCATCGAAATCATCGTCTCGCTCTGGCAAGGCGGGGACGGGCTGCTGGCGGCGATCGTTGCACTGGTTTCGATCCTGCTCCCGTCTCTGAAGATGATCGGGATCGCCGCAGAAGCGACGGCCACCGGCGTTGGGGCCGGCAGCCTCTTCTATCGTCGTGTCGTACCGCATCTGTCCAAGTGGTCGATGATGGACGTGCTGCTGGTCGCGATCGTCATTGCGGCGGCGAAGACGACGGGGCTGGCGGATGCCTTCACGCAGCCAGGCCTCTGGTGCTATGCGGCCTCGTCAATGATTTCGGGCCTTCTTCATTCCCTGATGGGAGATGCGTCCGGCCCGAAATAGATGTCGTCGATGCTGGCGGGTGATCAGTGACGATATTGCTGAATGCGCGTGGTGCGCAGGCCGGCGAGACCGTGGCTGTTGATCGACGACTGCCAGGAGAGGAATTCTTCGACCGTGAGCGTATAACGCTCGCAGGCCTCTTCCAAGCTCAACAAGCCACCGCGAACAGCCGCGACAACCTCTGCCTTCCGGCGAATCACCCAGCGCCGCGTATTGGGCGGCGGAAGATCCGCGATCGTCAGGGGGCTGCCATCGGGGCCGATGACATATTTTACTCGGGGACGTATCATTTCGGTCATTGGACTCTCTACACAACGCAAGACCACGAACCCCACTCTAGCCTGCCACATTTAAAAATTGCCTAAACCCATCGTAAGACTTTGATAACAAATTTAGATGCCCTCGGGCCGCGGATTTGGGGCGGCCGCCTGCCGCTACGTCAATTTGTAGCGCCTGCATGGGAGCCATGCGGAATAAAGATTAGCTGATTTCCCGGGATGATCTTCTAAGCGCTGCAACAAAGGAATGAGCGCAAGACTTCGACTCCGCTCTTCCCGCTGCATCAGTCCAGTTTGCGCTTTTGACGCTTCGTGTCCTCGGGATGCGGGGCAGAAATCCGTCTCTGCTGATGCTCCGGCGCGAGCTTCTCGCCGCCGGCAGCGAGGCCGAGCCGAAGCTGGCCTTACGAGGATACGAAGATGGAAAGACCTGAGCGCGCAGTCGACGACTGCGCTGAGGATGCTGCATTTTCGCCTTCGAAGGCCGTGGGCGCCGGGGCTTCGTTTAACGACGGCAAGGAACGGCTCGGGGAGTGGCGAAGCTTGCGGGCTTCGATTTTTATCTGCTCTCGGTTTTCCCGCGCGGCGACCGTACGGCTTTCATCGAAAACCGGCTGATCAGGAACTGGCCGCTAAGCCTGGTCGGCTTTTACGAGGCCGCCGATCTCTTCTATTGCAGCAGACTGGTGACCGCGATGAAGCGGACGATCGTGCCGATCTTCTGCAAAGAGGGGTCGTTTGCGGGCAGCGCCGCCAATCAGGAAAACCGCAGACTCAACACGCTCTTTCAGCTGCACGGGCTGAAGAATACCTTCGCCTTCGCGCTTGCATGACGCTGACCTGAAACAATACATCTTCGCCTTCTCAGGCGACTGTCCTATGCCCACGCGGGAGCAGGCGATGGCGCTGCTTTACGGCTGCATGGAGCTTCTGGACAAGGTTTCGCGCAATGGCAACCCGGAAACGGTCCGTCGGAGACGCTCACCCGGCGCGAAATCGAATGCCTGCGACGCCGCCTGATTCCTTAAATCGGAATCGACTTAAGGAATCAGGCGGCAATTCAAAGTGCTACAGCGTCCTTGCGCGTCTAAAAAGACGCGCGGCGCTGTAGTCGGCTGCCGGCAAGAGCAGCGACGAGATCGCGATCGTTCTCGATCTCTCGTCGCATACGGTGGCAGGTTATCTGAAGAGCGCGATGCGCAAACTCGATTCGGCCAACCGCATGCAGGCGGTCGCCAGAGCATTCCGGTGCCGGATGCTCTAAAGCGCGTGGCATCGCGCTTTAGGTTTTTGTTTTATGCATGTCGGTTTCGCAAAACCGCTGCACACTTTTCGGCGACATGCACAAGGCAGCCGGTCTCTTCTCACAAAGCTTAAAGCTTAGAAGCCTTTTCCGCGGGTCAGCTCCGACACGACGGTTCCGAAAATGATGCGCATGTCCATCACGATCGAAAAATTCCCGACGTAATAGAGATCGCTGGCGATGCGGGCGCGCGCCTTGGCCGGACGATCGGTCGGGCCGCGCAAGCCGCGCATCTGGGCAAGACCCGTCATGCCGGGGCGCATCGCATGGCGCTGATGGTATTCCGGTACGAGCTCTTCGTAGAGCATGCCGCCGGCGCGCATGCCGATTGCATGGCAACGCGGGCCGACGACCGACATGTGGCCCAGCAACACGTTCAGCAGCTGCGGCAACTCATCGACATTCGTGCGGCGCAGGATGGCGCCGATGCGAGTTATGCGCGGATCGTTCTTCACCGTCTGGGCAACACCGGAGACGTCGCAGAGGTCGGTGCGCATGGAACGGAACTTGTAGACCTTGATGGCCTTGCAGTTCTTGCCCCAGCGGGTCTGCTTGAAGAGCACCGGTCCCGGGCTGTCGAGCTTGATCAGCAGGGCGACGAACAGAAGGAACGGGGCGAGGACGAGGAGGGCGCTCAACGACGAAAAAATGTCGAACGCCCGCTTCAGGACCAGATCCACCAACGGCGCCTGCGGCGCATCGCTATGGATAACAGGGGTCTGGATCTTCAGGCTCGGCTGCTGGCGGCGGCTCGGCCGGAAGGAGTCTGTCGAAATGCTGTTGTTTAGTTCCGTGATGCTCAAGGATCGTACTCTGTTGTCTTCGAGGGGGGCGCGGCGGCAATAGGCGATCAATGGTTAACCCTGTCACCAGGGCTGCACTCAGGTCTTGGTAACCCTACTAAAACGGAAAAATGCGACAATTGTGTAATGGTGTCCAGAGAAATATCGCATCGCAGCAAATCTTTCGCATGTGCGTTAAGTTGAGGCAAGCTCATGATATTTCGTTAAGAATTGGAATTTTGTCAAAGTTTCTAGGCCTTTGGCAGGGCTTCACAGGGGGGTGGCGACGTGCCGTTTCGACACGTGACCCAGGTCTCTTAAGCATATTTCTTAACGGAACACGGGGCGAAATTTTTCTGATGAAGATATCGATCACTATCGAAGCCGTGCCGAAATGTGACAAAATCAAGGCAGGATTGATGGCGCGCAGCGTCTTGAAAAGATGCAGGGCAACGAATTTGCGGCCCGAATCGCTCAGTGAGGCCCGATAACGCGAATCACTCCACAGCTGGAGAGGGGATCGTGGATGCGCTTTACGGAGGGACGCTTGCGCAGTTGAGGCGCGCATGCCCGAGGCCGGTCGCGGATTGTCGCGACAGGTCTGAGCTCATGGTTACGATGCAGAGAATCGCGCCGCTTGCCGGTATTCAACGATCCTAAGGATGGTCACGCCGGTTCGAGGACGCGTTTCCTGCCGCCCCAGGAGATGAAGTTCGGGTTGGCGAAGTCGAAATCGGCCGCCGTTCCCGTCTTGCCATAGGTCAGCGGCGTTCCGTCCAGCGTCACCGTCGAACCGCCGGCGGCGCGCAGCACCGCATCGCCGGCCGCGGTGTCCCATTCCATCGTGCGGGTGAAACGCGGGTAGACGTCGGCCTTGCCTTCGGCCAGCAGACAGAATTTCAGCGAGGAGCCGATATTGGTGCATTTGAAGATCGCGTGGTCGGCGAGGAAGCTTCCGGTCTCCGGGCTGTTGTGGCGAAGGCTTGCAAGCGCCAGCCTGTCGTCAGGCTGTTCGCGCACAGTGATTGTGCTGCGTGCACCAACCGTGAAATCGTCCGCGACGACAAGCCTTTCGGCGTGGCCGCGTTCTCCCGAGAAGGCAAGTCCGAGCGCTGGCGCGTAGACGATGCCCGCCACCGGGGCGCCGTTGTCGATATAGGCGATGTTGACGGTGAATTCCTGCCGTCCGTCGACGAACTCGCGGGTACCGTCGAGAGGGTCGACAAGAAAGAAGCCACGGCCGGCAATGTCGGGCACTTTTCCGGCGGCGACCGATTCTTCCGCCACGACGGGTATTTCGGGATAATCTCTGGCGAGATGAGCGAGGATGATGCGTTCAGCCTCCTCGTCGGCGACCGTGACCGGACTGGCATCCGCCTTCATGGCGACGGGGA
The DNA here is from genome assembly GCF_051811185.1 of Rhizobium sp. 62_C5_N11_2. Taxonomy (NCBI): domain Bacteria; kingdom Pseudomonadati; phylum Pseudomonadota; class Alphaproteobacteria; order Hyphomicrobiales; family Rhizobiaceae; genus Rhizobium; species Rhizobium sp. 62_C5_N11_2. The sequence goes on along the minus strand of NZ_JBPWPW010000001.1, from coordinate 3,344,630 downwards.
AGCCTTCGCGCAAGACCGTGATGATGGCCCTGCCGGCTTCGAGTGCCGCCTTTTCAAATGTCCTCAGCATTGTCCTTTTGCCGTTCGCCACGCGGCGAGCACCCCGTTGTCGCTCGTCCGCAAACCATCCCTATTACAACCAGATACTTAAGTTATATGGTGTTCCCCGTCATGCTCTGCATCCCTCAATGCACAGCTTGACGATGCTACCATAAGTTTTCGGCCTTGTCAGACGAAGATGGGGCATTGTTCGTGAAATGGCATTCGTCAAAGAGGCTGCCTTGGGGTCTGAATTTGCTCCATCTCCCAATTCTGTGGAATAGCTTACGCAGCAAGCGGGGCAGGAAATCGACGGCGATATCTCCGTATGGTTAAGCCAGTGGCAGTTTCTGGCTAAAAATAGGCCCTGCTCTGCCGTTTTTCTGTGGATTTTGGTTCAAAACGCGCCAGTTAGGCCTGTTCTGACAAGAATCTGTCGGAGTAAATCCTTTTTGTCTTCACATTTCCAACGAAACCGCTATGCATTCGGCCTATGAGGTTCTCTGAAACGGAGAACTGAAGAACCAAAAAGAGATGCAGCGTGTTTCGCTCGCATCCAGGGGAAAACGACATATGGAGTATTTCGTCCAGCAGCTCTTAAATGGGCTGACGCTCGGATCCATCTATGGCCTTGTGGCTATTGGCTATACGATGGTTTACGGCATTATCGGCATGATCAATTTCGCCCATGGCGACATTTTCATGCTCGGTGGTTTCGCCGCTCTTATCGTCTTCCTCGTCCTCACATCCATCTTCGCAGGTCTCCCGGTGGCAGTTCTGCTGCTGGCGATGCTTGTCGTCGCGATGTTGATGACGAGCTTGTGGAACTGGACGATTGAGCGCGTCGCATACCGTCCCCTGCGCGGTTCCTTCCGCCTGGCGCCGCTGATTACCGCGATCGGCATGTCGATCACGCTGTCCAATTTCATCCAGGTGACGCAGGGTCCACGCAACAAGCCGATTCCGCCGATGGTGAGCTCGGTCTACCAGTTCGGCAACATTTCGGTGTCGCTGAAACAGATCATCATCATCGTGATCACGGCAGTGCTGCTCACGATCTTCTGGTACATCGTCAATCGTACCGCACTCGGCCGTGCCCAGCGCGCCACTGAGCAGGATCGCAAGATGGCAGCGCTGCTCGGCGTCAACGTCGACCAGACGATCTCGATCACTTTCGTTATGGGTGCGGCACTCGCAGCCGTCGCCGGCACGATGTACCTGATGTATTATGGCGTCGCCTCGTTTAACGACGGCTTCACGCCCGGTGTGAAGGCCTTCACGGCAGCCGTTCTCGGCGGTATCGGTTCGTTACCCGGCGCCGTCTTCGGCGGCCTCCTTATCGGCCTTATCGAGTCGCTGTGGTCGGCATACTTCACCATCGCCTATAAGGACGTCGCGACCTTTGCGATCCTGGCTTTCGTGTTGATCTTCAAGCCGACCGGCATCCTCGGGCGGCCGGAAGTCGAGAAGGTATAACGTCATGGCAAACATCGAAAATTCTGCAGGCAAGCCCGATGCCGGACTTGTCCGCAAAGGCCTTACCGAAGCTCTTTTCGCCGCCGTCCTGTCGTTCGGCATGTTCGTTCTCTATGTCGGCCTCAAGACTGACCAGAACATCAGCAACGAGCTGATCATTGTCCAGCGCTGGGGCCTGCTTGCGATCTTCGTCGCGGTCGCCGCCATCGGCCGCTTCGCCACGGTGGTTTTCCTGCGGCCGCATCTCGATAGCCGCAAGCTGGCAAAGTCGAGACAGGGCGAACTCGACATCTCAACCGAGAAGAGCTTCTTCCACCGGCATTTCCTGAAGATCGCGCTGATCGCGCTGCTGCTTTATCCCATGGTGGTGGTGGCGTTCAAAGGCCCTCAGGGCTCGCTGACATATGTCGACAATTTCGGCATCCAGATCCTGATCTATGTAATGCTCGCCTGGGGGCTGAACATCGTCGTCGGCCTCGCCGGCCTGCTCGACCTCGGTTATGTCGCCTTCTATGCTGTTGGCGCTTATTCCTACGCGCTGCTTTCGAGCTATTTCGGCCTGTCCTTCTGGGTGCTGCTGCCGCTTTCGGGCATCTTCGCGGCACTCTGGGGCGTCATTCTCGGCTTCCCGGTGCTGCGCCTGCGCGGCGATTACCTGGCCATCGTGACGCTTGCCTTCGGTGAAATCATTCGTCTCGTCCTCATCAACTGGACTGAAGTGACGAAGGGCACTTTCGGTATCTCGAGCATCCCGAAGGCAACACTCTTCGGCATTCCCTTCGATGCGACGGCCGGCGGCTTTGCCAAGCTCTTTCACCTGCCGATCTCCTCGGCCTATTACAAGATCTTCCTCTTTTACCTGATCCTGGCGCTCTGCATGCTGACGGCCTATGTCACCATCCGGCTGCGCCGCATGCCGATCGGACGCGCCTGGGAAGCCTTGCGCGAAGACGAGATCGCCTGCCGTTCGCTCGGCATCAACACGGTCACGACCAAGCTCACCGCCTTTGCGACGGGCGCGATGTTTGCCGGTTTCGCCGGCTCGTTCTTCGCCGCCCGCCAGGGCTTCGTCTCGCCGGAATCCTTCGTCTTCCTGGAATCGGCCGTCATTCTCGCTATCGTCGTTCTCGGCGGCATGGGTTCGTTGACCGGCATCGCGATTGCCGCCATCGTCATGGTCGGCGGCACCGAGTTGTTGCGCAGCATGGACTTCCTAAAACTCATCTTTGGACCCGATTTTACGCCGGAACTCTACCGCATGTTGATCTTCGGCCTCGCCATGGTCGTCGTCATGCTGTTCAAGCCGCGCGGCTTCGTCGGCTCGCGTGAGCCGACAGCCTTCCTCAGAGAGCGCAAGGCGATATCCGGAAGCTTCATCAAGGAGGGCCATGGTTGATGAGCCCCGTAACGAATACGATGTCTGATGACACTTTGCTCAAGGTCGAACACCTGTCGATGAAGTTCGGCGGCCTGATGGCCATCAACGACTTCTCCTTTGAAGCCAAGCGTGGCGATATCACCGCGCTGATCGGGCCGAACGGTGCTGGCAAGACCACCGTCTTCAACTGCATCACCGGCTTCTACAAGCCGACGATGGGCATGATCACGTTCAACCAGAAGAGCGGCAAGCAATACCTGCTGGAGCGCCTGCCGGACTTTCGCATCACGAGGGAAGCCAAGGTCGCACGCACCTTCCAGAACATCCGGCTGTTCTCCGGCCTGACCGTTCTCGAAAACCTGCTGGTTGCCCAGCACAACAAGCTGATGAAGGCATCGGGTTATACGATCCTCGGCCTCATCGGTGTCGGCCCCTATAAGCGGGAAGCGGCCGGGGCGATCGAGCTTGCCCGTTTCTGGCTTGAGAAGGCCGACCTGATCGACCGCGCCGACGACCCCGCCGGCGACCTGCCCTACGGCGCCCAGCGGCGTCTCGAAATTGCCCGCGCCATGTGCACTGGCCCCGAGCTGCTTTGCCTGGATGAACCGGCTGCCGGCCTCAACCCCCGGGAATCGGCAACGCTCAACGCGCTGCTGAAGAGCATTCGCGCCGAAACAGGAACGTCGATCCTGCTGATCGAGCACGACATGTCGGTGGTCATGGAAATCTCCGACCACGTCGTCGTCCTCGAATATGGTCAGAAGATTTCCGATGGCACGCCGGATCACGTGAAGAACGATCCGAGGGTTATCGCGGCCTATCTCGGTGTCGAGGATGAAGAAGTGGAAGAGGTGATCGCAGCCGTCGAGCAGCTCGAAGGAGGCGCAAACTGATGGGCGATGAAGTAATGACCGGTCAACCGCTCCTTCAGGTCAACAGCGTCGAAACCTATTACGGCAATATCCGCGCGCTGGCCGGCGTCGATGTCCACGTCAACAAGGGCGAGATCGTCAGCCTGATCGGCGCCAATGGCGCCGGCAAGTCGACACTGATGATGACGATCTGCGGCAGCCCGCAGGCCCGCACCGGTTCGGTGGTCTTCGAGGGCCGCGACATCACCCGCATGCCGACGCATGAAATTGCCCGTCTACGCATTGCACAGTCGCCAGAAGGCCGCCGCATCTTCCCGCGCATGACGGTTCTGGAAAATCTTCAGATGGGCGCAGGCCTCGACAATCTGAAACACTTCGCCGAAGACGTCGAGAAGATCTTCACGCTCTTCCCGCGTCTCAAGGAACGTCACGCCCAGCGCGGCGGAACGCTTTCGGGCGGTGAGCAGCAGATGCTGTCGATCGGCCGCGCGCTGATGGCGCGCCCGAAGTTGCTGCTTCTCGACGAACCCTCGCTCGGTCTTGCGCCGCTGATCGTCAAGGGCATCTTCGAGGCGATCAAGAAGCTCAACGAGGCGGAGGGGCTGACCGTTTTCCTCGTCGAGCAGAACGCGTTCGCCGCCCTCAGGCTTTCTCACCGCGCCTACGTGATGGTGAACGGCAAGGTGACGATGAGCGGCTCCGGCAAGGAGCTTCTTGCCAATCCCGAGGTCCGCGCCGCCTATCTCGAAGGCGGAAGACACTAGGTCGAAAGGAGAGTTTGACATGCAGGGACTTTTCTTCGAAGCGGATGTCGGCCCCCTTGTGGCGATCCGTGTCATCGTCTTGCTCTTAGGCTTCTGGACGGCCTGGCGCGCCGGCAAAGCGGTTGCCGAGGGCTGGAGCGACTATCCGCTGGTCATCGTCTATACATTTCTGCTCGCCTGGGCGATGCAGTTCCTGCATCATGCCCTGTTCAATGGGCCAATGCTTAGCACCTTCTACTATATCCTCGATTTCGTGACGCTGCTGGTCTTCTCGACGGCCGGCTTCCGCCACCGCCGCACCAATCAGATGGTTAACAACTATTACTGGCTGTACGAAAAGACTTCCGCGTTTTCGTGGAAGGACAAACATTGACAGTCCGTTGAAACTAGGCATGAATTGCCTTCCGAGTGGAACAGCTTTCCTGGCGCAGTCAATGGTGGGTAGTGCGCTGGGCCTTGGACCGGAACCCGCCCAAAAATTGGGAGTAATAATATGAAGAAGTCTCTTCTGTCGGCAGTGGCTCTGACGGCGATGCTCGCCTTCAGCGGCAACGCGTGGGCCGACGTTCTCATCGCTGTCGCTGGTCCGCTGACTGGTCCGAACGCCGCGTTCGGCGCTCAGCTCCAGAAGGGTGCTGAACAGGCGGCCGCCGACATCAACGCTGCTGGCGGCATTAACGGCGAGCAGATCAAGATCGAACTCGGCGACGACGTCTCCGACCCGAAGCAGGGCATTTCGGTTGCCAACAAGTTCGCTGCTGACGGCGTCAAGTTCGTCATCGGCCACTTCAACTCGGGCGTTTCGATTCCGGCTTCGGAAGTCTATGCCGAAAACGGCATCCTCGAAATCACCCCGGCCGCGACGAACCCGACCTTCACGGAACGGGGCCTCTGGAACACGTTCCGCACCTGCGGCCGTGACGACCAGCAGGGTGCCATCGCCGGCAAGTATCTTGCCGATCACTTCAAGGACGCCAAGATCGCTGTCGTTCACGACAAGACCCCCTACGGTCAGGGCCTTGCCGACGAAACCAAGAAGGCTATGAACGCCGCCGGCGTGACGGAAGTCATTTACGAAGGCATCAATGTCGGCGACAAGGACTTCTCGGCCCTCATCGCCAAGATGAAGGAAGCCGGCGTCTCGATCATCTATTGGGGTGGTCTGCACACCGAAGCCGGTCTCATCATCCGCCAGGCGGCTGACCAGGGCCTGAAGGCGACGCTGGTTTCGGGCGACGGTATCGTTTCGAACGAACTGGCCTCGATCGCTGGCGACGCCGTCGCCGGTACGCTGAACACCTTCGGCCCCGATCCGACGGCGAACCCTGCGAACAAGGAACTCGTCGAAAAGTTCAAGGCCGCTGGTTTCAATCCGGAAGCCTACACGCTCTATTCCTACGCTGCGATGCAGACGATTGCCGGGGCCGCCAAGGCTGCCGGCTCGCTGGATCCTGAGGCCGTTGCCAAGGCTATGAAGGAAAAGGGCCCGTTCCCGACCGTTCTCGGCGACATTTCGTTCGATGAAAAGGGCGATCCGAAGATCCCCGGCTACATCATGTACGAATGGAAGAAGGGTCCGGACGGCAAGTACAGCTACTTCCCGCAGGGCATGTAAGCTTCGCTCCCCTTTATGGGACATGATTATCGAAGCCCGGTTCCGACCGGGCTTCTTTCTTTTTGCGGACGTTTCAATTTTCGCCTGGCTGGTCTAACTCTTGGCATCGTTTTGAAGCGTTGAGTGGAACCGTCATGTCCAAACCCCGCATTCTCGTCACCCGGCGCTGGCCAGCCACGGTGGAAGCCGTCCTTGCCGAACGTTTCGACGTGACGTTCAATCCTGACGATATTCCGCTCGGTGAAAACGAGCTAAGGCTGGCGCTCTCGACTTATGATGCCGTATTGCCGACGGTTTCCGATCGGTTGCCCGCCGCTGTCTTCGACGGCGTGCCTGTTGTCACCAAGATCCTTGGCAATTTCGGCGTCGGCTACAATCACATCGATATATCCGCTGCCAGGGAGAGAGGCATTGCGGTCACAAACACGCCGGGCGTGCTGACCGACTGCACGGCCGATATCGCCATGTTGCTGCTGCTCTCCGTTGCCCGGCGCGGCGGTGAGGGCGAGCGGCAGGTACGCGCTGGTGCATGGAAGGGCTGGTGCCCGACGCATATGGTCGGCGCCAAGGTGACCGGGAAGACGGTCGGCATCATCGGTTTCGGCCGAATCGGCAAGGCCTTCGCGCAACGCTGCCATTTCGGCTTCGGCATGGACGTGGTGTTCTTCAACCGTTCGCCGGTCGATCCACCGGAGGCGGCGCGTTACGGCGCGCGGCAGCTGCCGACGATCGAGGCCGTGCTGGCGGTGGCCGATTTCGTCTCGCTGCATTGCCCCGGTGGAGCGGAGAACCGACACCTGATAAATGCGGCACGGCTTACGGCGATGAAGCCGGGCGCCTTTCTCATCAATACGGCGCGTGGCGACGTGGTGGATGAGGCGGCGCTGATTGCAGCGCTCAAGGCGGACACAATCCGCGGCGCCGGGCTTGACGTCTACGAGGCGGAACCTGATGTGCCGGAGGCGCTGCGGCGGATGGAGAACGTCATGGTGCTGCCGCATCTCGGCAGCGCCACGGAAGAGACGCGGACCGCCATGGGCATGAAGGTGGTCGACAACGTGGCGGCGTTTTTCGAGGGCAGGGATGTGCCGGATCGGGTGGTTTAGCGACCAGCCGCCAACGCCATCTCACATCTCGTGCAGCACATGCGTGGCCTTCACGGCGGCTGAGGCACGGTTCTCGACGCCGAGCTTCACATAAATCTGTTCGAGGTGCTTGTTCACCGTTCGCGCCGACAGTCCCAATATTTCGCCGATGTCGCGGTTGGCCTTGCCCTTGGCAATCCAGAGCAGCACTTCGGATTCGCGCTGGGTGAGCGAAAACCGCTGGCGCAGCACCGCGTCGTCGCTGCGCTGATTGGCGGCAGTGAGGCGGAAGAGATATTCGTCAGGGCCGATTGCGCCGAGGAAGGCGAGCTGCAGCGCCGCTTGGCCGGCATGGGCAACGGAGATGATGCCGTCGCGCACCGCGGCGACGCGGTCGCGCATCCAGTCGGCGATATGGTGGACGACGATTTCCATGCCGTCGTCGCTGCCCATGGCCGCATTGACCAGCCGTGTGGCTTGCGGCGTTGACCAGTGGATGGCACCGTCGCCCTTGACAGCAAGCAGATGGCGGCCGGCCGCGTCCAGCGCGATGCGGGCGCTTTGGGCCGAGCGAGCGTTGCGCAGATGGACACGGATGCGGGCGCGCAGTTCATCGATGTTGATTGGCTTGCTGAGATAATCGACGCCGCCGGATTCCAGCGCGTGCACGACATGCTCGGTCTCGGTCAGGCCGGTCATGAAGATGACAGGCACCTGTGCCACCGCGGCATTCGCCTTCAGCCGACGGCAGGTCTCGAAGCCGTCCATGGCGGGCATCACCGCGTCGAGCAGGATGATATCGGGCGTGATGCGCTCGACGATACCAAGTGCGGCCGTGCCCGACGTGGCGATCAGCACCGAGAAGCCGGATTGTTCGAGTGCGTCGGTCAAGAAGCCGAGTGCTTCGGCCGAGTCGTCGACGAGCAGAACGATGTCGCGGGGGAGGGCCGGCTCAGGCAATGGGTTCCACCTTTTCGTCGAAGTCGTGCAGGAAGGTCATGAAGCCGGCAAGATCGAAGGCGGCGACATAGGCGCGAAGTTCCTCTGTGAATGGCTGATTTGCCTCCACCTTGGCAAGGTCGGAAAGCTTGGCTTCGATACCTCTGATATAGCCGATCTCGCCGAGCCGCAGCAATTCCTGGATATGGGCAGCGCCTGGGCTCAGCATCGGCGCTTCGATCTTAACAGGAACGGCTGGCGCGGCATCGGCAAAGATCCATTTCAGGCCAAGATGCAGGGCGAGCTTGTCGCGCAGCTGGCGGATGTCGACCGGTTTGCCGATCGCATCGTTATGGCTGTCGTCACTGTCGCTGAGAACCGCTGCATCACCAATATTGGCCGAAAGCATCAGCACTGGCGCCGTCTGACCGGCCTCGCGCAGACGCGAGACGAGCTGCCAGCCGTTCATGCCGGGCATCAGGATATCGACAAGGAAGAGGTCCGGTATGATGCCCTCGATCAGCGTCAGGCATTCGCCGCCGCCTGCCGCCGTCAGCACGATGAAATCGAGCGGCGCCAGGATTTCGCGCATCATCTCGCGGTGGTCCTCGTTATCGTCGACGACCACGACCGTGCGGCGCGGGCCGTCGTAACCGACAATGCGCTTTTCTTGCGGTGCGGCGGCCACGGCGCGCATGACGCCGGACAGCATCAGCCGGACCCGGAAGGTCGAGCCTTCGTCCTTCACGCTCGAGACCGAAATCTCGCCGCCGAGCGTGTTGGTCAGAAGCCGGGTGATGGTGAGGCCGAGGCCAAGCCCCGGCATTGGCCGCACGCTTTCGGCCTCGCCGCGCTGGAAGGGTTCGTAGATGCGGGTCAGGTCTTTCTCCGTGATGCCGCGGCCGGTGTCAGTGACGGTGAAGGTCGCGACTTGGCTGCGATAGCCGACATCGAAGGTGACGCTGCCTTCGTCGGTGAACTTGATGGCATTGGAGAGCAGGTTGACCAGGATCTGGCGCAGGCGCTTTTCGTCGGTACGGACGAACTGCGGCAAGGCCGGCGAGCGCTCATGGATGAAGGTGAGCCCCTTTGCCTGCGCCTGCGGGCGGAACATATCGACGATCTGGTCGAGGAAATCCTGGATGTTGATCTCGTTGGAATAGACCTGCAGGCGGCCGGCCTCGATCTTGGAAATATCGAGCAGGCCGTCGATCAGCCCGGAGAGGTGTTCGGCGCTGCGGCGAATGACCTTGATCGAGGATTGGCGCGGCGCCGGGATGGTCTCGTCACGTTCGAGGATCTGGGCGTAGCCGAGTACGGCGTTCAGCGGCGTGCGCAGCTCATGGCTGAGCCCGACGACGTAGCGGCTCTTGGCGCGGTTGGCGGCCTCGGCCGTCTCCTTGGCGTTCTGCAGGGCGGCGTCGGTCTTCTTGTGGGCGGCGATTTCCTTGAGCAGCAGCGTGTTCTGGCGCGAGGATTCCTCCTCGGCAACGACGCGGCTGTCATGGGCGAGCACATAGAACCAGCAGACAACGCCTGAGATTACCGAGAAGACGAAGAAGACGATGAAGATGGTGCGGTTGACGACTTCGGCGGTCGCGGGTGAGGCGGAGGCGACCTGATGGGCGATCATCGCCAGGATCGCGCCGATGGCCGTCAATGCGAGCACGACGGCGATGCCGTAGCGGCCGAGGCGCGTCGTCAGCTTCCCCAGAATGGTTTCCGGCAGCAGCGCCTTGGCGACGGTGCCGACCTGCGCGTTGAAACGGGCGGCGGGCTTGCACATATCGTGGCAGCGGCTGTCGAGCGAACAGCAGAGCGAGCAGATCGGCGCGGCGTAGGCCGGGCACCAGGCCATGTCCTCCGGCTCGAACGGGTGTTCGCAGACCGAGCAGGTAATGCTCGTCAGGTTCTTCCAGCTCTGGCGCGGCTTGCGGGCGAGGTAGAACTTGCCCTTCGTCGCCCAGGCGATGACAGGCGAGGCGATTAGGGCGATGACGAGGGTGATGTAGGGGGCGAGCGAGGCGGCGATGTCGCCGAAGGCACCGAAATGGGCGATCAGCGACACCGTCGCCGACAGCGTCATGGCGCCGAGGCCGACCGGGTTGATGTCGTAGAGGTGGGCGCGCTTGAACTCGATGCCGGGGGGAGCAAGGCCCAGCGGCTTGTTGATGAAGAGATCGGCGGAGATCGTGCAGAGCCAGGCCATTGCGATGATCGAGAAGATGCCGAGCGTCTCCTCCAGCAGCCGGTAAATGCCGAGTTCCATCAAAAGCAGGGCGATTGCGACGTTGAAGACCAACCAGATGACGCGGCCGGGATGGCTGTGGGTCAGCCGCGAGAAGAAGTTCGACCAGGCGAGGGAGCCTGCATAGGCATTCATCACGTTGATCTTCAGCTGCGAGACGACGACGAAGGCAGCCATCAACAGCAGCGCCGCATTGTGCCAGGGGACCATGTAGCCGAAGGCGGTCAGATACATCTGCGCCGGGTCGGCGGCGCGATCGAGGGGCACACCCGAGGTGAAGGTCAGCACGACCAGGAATGAACCGGCAAGCAGCTTCGGGGCGCCGATGATGACCCAGCCGGGCCCGGCGAGAAAGATCGCCAGGCGATGGCGCCACTTGCGCTGTGGATCCGGCGGCAGGAAGCGCAGGAAGTCGGCCTGTTCGCCGATCTGCGACATCAGCGCCAGGATGACGGCAGAAGCAGCGCCGAACTCCACCAGATCGAATTCGGCGACGGTGCCGGGCGGACCGGAGGCATGGCGGATGCCGGCAAAGGCGCGCCAGAGATCGAATTTTTCCCAGTCCAGCAAGGCGATGAAGATGAAGGGTAGGATATTCAGCACGATCCAGAAGGGCTGGGTCATCAGCTGAAACTTGCTGATCAGCCGCACGCCGTGCGTCACCAGCGGGATCACCATGACGGCGCTGATGATGTAGCCGATCCAGAGCGGGATCCCGAGGGTAAGCTCCAGCGCCCCCGACATGATCGAAGCCTCGATCGCAAACAGCATGAAGGTGAAGCTTGCATAGATCAGCGAGGTGATGGTCGAGCCGATATAGCCGAAGCCCGCGCCACGCGTCAGAAGATCGATGTCGACACCGTGGCGGATGGCGTAGCGGCTGATCGGCAGGCCGATCGCCAGCATGGCGACCGAGGCGACGATAATGGCGTAAAAGGCGTTGGTGGTGCCGTAGGAGAGAGTGATCGCGCCGCCGATTGCCTCCAGCGCCAGGAAGGAGATCGCGCCGATCGCCGTCTGCGAGATGCGCTGCGAGGAGAAATGGCGAGCGCTCTTTGCGGTGAAGCGCAACGCGTAATCTTCCAGCGTCTGGTTGGCGACCCAGCGATTGTATTCGCGTCTCACCGGAATGATGCGTTGGCGCGCTGCCATGTCTTCCTTTCCGGCATTCCGGTTGGGCTCATCGTCTCTCTGGCAGTTTTGGCGGGATGGTTGGGAAAGGCAAGAGGCGGGCACCGACTGGTTCACAGAATGGCAATATATTTGCAATTGATCCGTCACGTAAGAGCTCTAACTCTCCCGGCGTTCGTTCAACCATTTCGGGTATCACCATGTCTGTTTTAAGCCTCTGCCGCCTGAGCACCGCCCTCGTCTGCCTTCTTTCGATCGTGCCATCGCTTGCCAGCGCCGAGCAGGCCACGGCGGCCAAAGTTCCTTATGTGGAGGCCGGAAACACCAACAAGCGTGGTGACGCCTGCTTCTCGACGGCAGACACCAACGCCGCCGTTCACCTTCTCTCCGGCTTCCTTGAAATCTGGACTCCGCGCACGCCTTTCGTCGATGCGGGTGTCGAGGCCCCGGCCAAGGACAATTGCCCGGCTGTCGCCAAGACGGATTGGGACGGTATTCCCGCCAGCAAGACCGACGGCCATATCGTCAACCAGGCTGTCCATGATGCGAACATCGCCTATGTCGTCAATGCGACGCGGGCGCGGACGGCCGATCAAGCGGTGGCCGCCTATCTCGACGATCGGCGCGGCAAGAATGCCAGCATTGTCGATGGTCTCGGTCCGCTGACGGATGCCTGGAAGGCCGGTTCGAAGCAGACCACCACGATCACCGCGGTGGCGGCCGACGCGACGACGGTCAAATATGACGACAAGGGCAACAATCGCGGCGCCGGCAGCAAGCCGGACGCGGAAAACAAGACCGATGCCAACCCCGACATGGGCCTTGCAATCGACTTCATCAACGCCGCAAGCGGTGACGGTTCGACGGAACCGGCCAAGCGCTATTTCAAATATGGCCGTCCCTACCGCTGGAGCCAGGACGTATCGGTCGTCCCGACGCTGGAGCCCGCCAAGAGCGGCAAGCCGGTCGAGGACGGCGGTTTCCCCAGCGGGCATACGGCGGAAGCCTGGCGGGATGCGCTCGCCATGGCCTATCTCGTGCCGCAGCGCTTTCAGGAAATGATCACACGCGCCAGCGAACTGGGTGAAGACCGCATCCTTGCCGGCATGCATTCTCCTCTCGACGTGATGGGCGGCCGGATGCTCGGCACCGCTACGGTCGTCTACAATCTGAACAAGGCCGACAATGCGGCGCTGAAGAGCGATGCTTACGCCCAAGCGCAGGCATGGCTTATCGCCAAGTCAGGCGTTGCGGATGCAGGTGCGCTCGAGGTCGCTGCCCACGCGGCACCGCTTGCCGCAGACCGTTTCGCCGATCATGACGCCAACCGAGCCTACGTGCTGCAGCGCTTGAGCTACGGCCTGCCGACGATCCATGCGACCGATCAGCCGGCGCGGGTGCCGCAGGGCGCTGAAGCGCTTCTCGAAACGCGTCTGCCCTATCTGGACGGCGAGCAGCGCCGCGACGTGCTGAAGACGACGGAGATCGCCTCCGGCTACCCGCTCCTCGACGATGTGGAAGGTTACGGCCGTCTCAACCTGTTTGCCGCCGCCGACGGTTACGCTGCGTTCGAACAGGACGTGACCGTGACGATGGACGCGGCAAAGGGCGGGTTCAATTCGATCGACACCTGGCGGAACCACATTACCGGCAAGGGCAGGTTGGTGAAGCGCGGCAACGGCATCCTCGGGCTTTCAGGCGCCAACAGCTATGCCGGCGGCACCGTGCTGGAAGAGGGCGCGCTGGTGGCCTTGTCGCCGTCGGCCTTCGGTCGTGGCGAGCTGACGGTCAATGGCGGCTCGCTCGTTCTGGCGGCCGACAAGCCTTTGACCGTGAGCGGTGACTATCAGCAACTCGCCAATGCCACGGCGAAGTCGGCGCTCGGCGAAAACGGCGCGGGCACGCTGGTTGTCGAAGGCAAGGCAGTGCTGGCCGGCGACCTCGACGTGACGATTGCCGATGGCTATGCCCCAACGCCCGGAACGAAGATCGAAATCCTGAAGGCGAGTGCCGTGACTGGCACCTTCGGCAAGTTCACGGTTTCCGGCCACAAGGCGACCCTCTCCTACGGCCCGACATCAGTCACTTTGACGATCGACGGATAAATTCCGGTATCGAGACAGGGCATCTCCCGCCGCGGGGATGCCCTTCCTTCCCTGGTCTGCCTGTTTGACCCCCGCGCCTACGTCATTTTGCGTATGTGTTTTTGCGCTGCAGCGCCCGATAGTCCCTTAAGCAACAGTTAATCTCCGTTTCCGGCCTGTTGCGGAACAAGAAGAGGGGCTCAACCAGATGAATCTCAGAACTACTATTACGGGCGCTGCACTCGGCGCCGTCATGGCGGCCTCGGCTGCCTTCAGCGGTGCGGTTGCCGCCGACGACACGATCAAGGTCGGCATTCTGCACTCGCTTTCCGGCACCATGGCCATCTCCGAGACCACGCTCAAGGACGCCATGCTGATGCTCATCGACGAGCAGAACAAGAAGGGCGGCCTTCTCGGCAAGAAGCTTGAGGCCGTCGTCGTCGACCCGGCTTCCGACTGGCCGCTGTTTGCCGAAAAGGCTCGTGAGTTGATCCAGAAGGACAAGGTTGCCGCAGTCTTCGGTTGCTGGACGTCCTCGTCGCGCAAGTCCGTTCTGCCGGTTTTCGAAGAGACCAATTCGATCCTCTTCTACCCGGTCCAGTATGAAGGCGAAGAGTCCTCGCGCAACATCTTCTACACCGGTGCTGCTCCGAACCAGCAGGCCATTCCTGCTGTCGACTACCTGATGGAAAAAGAGGGCGTCAAGCGCTTCGTTCTCGAAGGTACGGACTACGTTTATCCGCGCACGACCAACAAGATTCTCGAGGCATATCTGATTTCGAAGGGTATTCCGAAAGAAGATATCATGACCAACTACACGCCGTTCGGCTTCTCCGACTGGCAGACCGAAGTTTCCAAGATCAAGGAATTCGGTTCGGCCGGCAAGAAGACCGCCGTCGTCTCGACGATCAACGGCGATGCCAACGTTCCCTTCTACAAGGAACTGGGGAACAAGGGCATCAAGGCAACCGACATTCCCGTCGTCGCCTTCTCGGTCGGCGAAGAAGAGCTTGCCGGTCTCGACACCAAGCCGCTCGTCGGCCATCTCGCTGCCTGGAACTACTTCGAGTCGGTCGAAAGCTCTGCCAACAAGAAGTTCATCAAGGACTGGCACGCTTTCACCAAGAACGACAAGCGCGTGACGAACGACCCGATGGAAGCCGCCTATATCGGTTTCAACGCATGGGTTAAGGCCGTCCAGGCTGCCGGCACGACCGACACCGACAAGGTTCTCGACACCATCATCGGCGTCAGCGTTCCGAACCTCTCCGGCGGTTATGCGACCGTCATGCCGAACCACCACATCACCAAACCGGTGCTGATCGGTGAAATTCAGGCCGACGGCCAGTTCGAAATCGTCCAGCAGACACCTGCCGTCGTCGGTGACGAATGGTCGGATTACCTGCCTGATTCCAAGGACCTGATCTCCGATTGGCGCAAGCCGATGTCCTGCGGCAACTTCAACGTTGCTACGGGCAAGTGCGGTGGCAAGGGTTCCTGAGTACGGCCCCGATCCAATGATTGCCTGAAGGCTTCCGTCCGGGTTTGATCCCGGGCGGAAGCTCCGTCCCAGCGATTGCGCCGCGAGGCCAACACTATCAAGGGCGAGAAAGCCGATGTATCGCGCCATAAAGATTTTCCTCATCACGGTTTGCCTGACATTTTCGGGCCTGACATTTTCGGGCGTGATAATCTCGAGCGAAGCCCAGGCTCAGGACGATATCCATGTGCTCATCGACGCGCTCGGCGTCGGCGACTTCCCGGAACGCGAAGCGGCCATCAAAGCGCTGGTCGCCTCCAAGGACCAGCATGTCAGCCAGATCCTGCAGCAGTTGAGCGACGGCCTTCTCTACGTCAATTCTGATGGCGGCCCGGTTCTTCTCCAGGGCGGTACCGATGACGAACCGACCTATTCCGATCCGATCACCGGCGAACCCGCTGCAGATGTCGATCCGGATCTGATGACGAAGGTCAAGATCAACAACGCGCTTCGCGGCGTCATCAGCGCCGCCACCAGCCAACTGACGCTGATGAGCCCGGACCGTTCCGCGCGGCTTGCCGCGGCGCAGGGCCTCCTGAAAGATGCCGACCCCGCCAATCTCGACCTGCTGAACTCGGCGCTGGCGGCCGAAAAGGACGCAGAGATCAAGAATACGATGGAAGCGGCGCGCGCAGTGCTGCTGCTCAAGACGGATGCGAGCGTCGAAGACAAGAAGGCTGCGATCGATACGATCGCGGCGCGCGGTAATCGCGATGCGCTGACCATCCTCACGACCACACTCGAAACCGCGCCTGAAGACCTGAAGCCGGCGATCCAGGCGGATATCAGTTCCATCAATCGCAGCCTGGCGCTGTGGGACATCGTCCAGAACATCTGGTACGGATTGTCTCTCGGCTCGGTGCTGCTGCTTGCCGCGATCGGCCTTGCCATCACCTTCGGCGTCATGGGCGTCATCAACATGGCGCATGGCGAAATGGTGATGATCGGTGCCTATACGACCTATGTCGTGCAGGAATACATAACCTCCGCCTTTCCTGAGCTTGCCGATTATTCGCTGGCCTTTGCTGTGCCTGCGGCCTTCGTCTTTACCGGCTTCGTCGGTCTGTTGATCGAGCGCGCCGTCATCCGCTATCTCTACGGTCGGCCGCTCGAAACGCTGCTCGCCACCTGGGGTGTGTCGCTGATCCTGCAGCAGGCGGTGCGCAGCATCTTCGGCCCGACCAACCGCGAGGTCCGCAATCCGACCTGGATGTCCGGCGTATTCGATCTCGGCGGGCTCTCCATCACCTGGAACCGACTGTGGATCATCGTCTTTTCGATGGTGGTCTTTGTGGCGCTGCTCCTGCTGCTCAAGCGGTCCGCCTTTGGCCTGCAGATGCGCGCCGTTACGCAGAACCGCCGCATGGCGTCGTCGATGGGCATCCGCACCGGTTGGGTCGATGCCTTCACCTTCGCGCTCGGCTCGGGCATTGCCGGTATCGCCGGCGTGGCGCTCAGCCAGATTGACAACGTCTCGCCGAACCTCGGTCAATCCTACATCATCGACAGCTTCATGGTCGTCGTCTTCGGCGGTGTCGGCAATCTCTGGGGCACGCTGGTCGGTGCACTCTCGCTCGGCGTCGTCAACAAGTTCCTCGAGCCCTTTGCAGGCGCCGTGCTCGGCAAGATCCTGGTGCTCGTCCTCATCATTCTCTTCATCCAGAAGCGTCCCCGCGGGCTCTTCGCACTCAAAGGAAGGGCGGTGGAAGCATGATTACGGCCTTCCTTCTCCGATCACTCGATCGCAAGATCGTCATTGCCATCGCCCTCCTGCTTCTGGTCGCGGTCCTCGTGCCGGTCCTGAACCTGATGACGGGGCCGACCAATCCGCTACACGTGCCGACTTATATCATGTCGCTGTTCGGCAAGTATCTGACCTATGCGCTGCTGGCGCTGGCGCTCGACCTCGTCTGGGGCTTCTGCGGCATCCTCTCCCTCGGCCACGGTGCCTTCTTTGCGCTCGGCGGCTATGCGATGGGCATGTATCTGATGCGCCAGATCGGCACGCGCGGCAGCTACGGAGATCCTGTTCTGCCCGACTTCATGGTGTTCCTGAACTGGAAGGATCTGCCTTGGTTCTGGTACGGTTTCAACCATTTCTGGTTTGCGGCGCTGATGGTGCTCGTCGTACCCGGTCTGCTCGCCTTCGTCTTCGGCTGGTTTGCCTTCCGCTCACGCGTCAACGGCGTCTATCTCTCGATCATCACCCAGGCGATGACCTACGCGCTGCTGCTGGCCTTCTTCCGCAACGACATGGGCTTCGGCGGCAATAACGGCCTTACTGATTTCAAGGACATTATCGGTTTCAACGTACAGGCTGACGGCACGCGTGCAGCCCTCTTTGCCGCAACTGCGATCTTCCTCGCTCTATCGCTGATGATTGCTTCGGCGATCGTACGCTCGAAGTTCGGCAAGGTGCTGGTCGGCGTGCGCGATGCCGAAAGCCGCACGCGCTTCCTCGGCTACCGCGTTGAGCATTTCAAGCTCTTCACCTTCGTCGTCTCGGCGATGATGGCAGGCATTGCCGGCGCGCTCTACGTGCCGCAGGTGGGCATTATCAATCCCGGCGAATTCGCCCCTGCCAATTCGATCGAAGTCGTCATCTGGACCGCGGTCGGCGGGCGGGCGACGCTGATCGGGCCGATCATCGGCGCGATCCTCGTCAACGGCGGCAAGACGATCTTCACCGGCCTCTTCCCGGAGTTCTGGCTGTTTGCACTCGGCGGTCTCTTCGTCGCCGTCACTCTGTTCCTGCCGAAGGGCGTCGTCGGCACGATTGCGCAATATCTTGGCAAGCGGAAGCTTGTCTCCAAGGCTGCCCCGCCGGCGGCTGAGGAAGACGGTATCGAGCCGAAAATCCAGGCAGCGGAGTGAGCGCCATGATTCCCGACGTCAAACCCAATAGCGTGCTTTATCTCAACGGCGTTTCGGTTTCCTTCGACGGCTTCAAGGCGCTGAATTCGCTGTCGATCGTCATCGAGCCCGGTGAACTTCGCGCCATCATCGGCCCTAACGGCGCCGGCAAGACGACGATGATGGATATCATCACCGGCAAGACCCGGCCCGATGAGGGTGAGGTGTTCTTCAACGGTACGATTGATCTCACCAAGAAGGATGAGGCCGATATCGCTCAGCTCGGCATCGGCCGCAAGTTTCAGAAGCCGACAGTCTTCGAAAGCCATACGGTGTGGGACAATCTGGAGCTGGCGCTGAACCGACGTCGTGGTGTGTTCTCGACGCTGTTCTACCGGCTTTCGGGCGAGGACAAGGCACGCATCGAGGAAATCCTCGACACGGTGCGGCTGACGCACCGCCGCGACGAATTCGCCGCCAATCTCTCGCACGGGCAGAAGCAGTGGCTGGAGATCGGCATGCTGCTGGCGCAGGAGCCGAAGCTTCTGCTCGTCGACGAACCGGTGGCCGGCATGACCGATGCGGAGACTGCAGAAACCGCAATCCTGCTCAAGGATATCGCCAAGACCCGGTCGGTCGTCGTCGTCGAGCACGACATGGGCTTCATTCGCGACCTCGGCGTCAAGGTGACCTGCCTCGCGGAAGGCTCGGTGCTGGCGGAAGGGTCGATCGATTTCGTCAGCTCCGATCCGAAGGTGATCGAGAACTATCTGGGGCGGTGAGGGATGATGGGTCCATTGAATGTTGGGGAGGGGTCTATTGCGGTCCCACAAAGATTCGGGAGACGGCATCATGCTGACAGTTGAAAACGCAAACCTGCATTATGGCGCCGCTCAGGCGCTGCGCGGCATCTCGATCAAGGCCGAGATGGGCAAGATCACCTGCGTGCTGGGGCGTAACGGCGTGGGGAAGAGTTCTCTTCTGCGCGCCGTTACCGGCCAGCATCCGCTGTCGGCGGGCGCGGTCACCTTCAACGACACCAGGCTCAACGGCCTGCCGCCCTTTGCCCGCGCCAAGCAGGGTATCGGCTATGTCCCGCAGGGGCGCGAAATCTTCCCGCTGCTCACCGTCAAGGAAAATCTCGAAACCGGCTTTGCACCGCTTGGCCGCCGCGACCGCAACATCCCCGATGATATCTTCAGCCTCTTCCCGGTGCTGAAGTCGATGTTGTCACGTCGCGGCGGCGATCTTTCCGGTGGGCAGCAGCAGCAGTTGGCGATTGGGCGCGCCATGGTGACGCGGCCTAGGATTCTCGTGCTCGACGAACCGACCGAGGGCATTCAGCCCTCGATTATCAAGGACATCGGCCGGGCGATCCGCTACTTGCGTGACTCCACCGGCATGGCGATCCTTCTCGTCGAACAATATCTGGATTTCTGCCGAGAGCTCGCCGACTACGTCTACATCATGGATCGCGGCGAGATCGTCCATGAAGGGCTTGCCGAAACGCTGGATACACCGGAGGCCCGCCGCCATCTGACTGTCTGACCGGCAAATGCCGCATTTTGCAGCAAGGGACACGGAGCCTGGAAAATCTTCCTCTGCCTCTGCTGGTCTGCTCCAGACGGCATAGGAATTGCTTGCTTTCCGTCATCCGCGCGATTGAATGAAAACGGTGGCGCGACCGAAAGGGACGATATGACGACCGTGGCGGCGAGTACGAGACCGCAGAGAGCGGAAGGGCGCGGGCATCTGGCGGCGAAGCTGTTCGATGGCCGCACGCGCATTCGTGAACTCTATCAGGAAGGGGCGGCGAAGATCCGCCTGCCGGATACCTTCGATGCCTCGATGGAAGCAGTCATCATCAACACAGCAGGCGGACTGACGGGCGGCGACCGGATGGACTGGAGCGTTGATGCCGGCGCCGGCACGCGCATCGACGTTACCACCCAGGCTTGCGAGAAGATCTACAAGGCATCGGCCGGTACCGCCGAGGTGACGACCAGCATCGAGGTTGGAGCTCAAGCCCGTGTCGACTGGCTGCCGCAGGAAACGATCCTCTTCGACCGGGCAGCGCTTTCCCGCCGCTTGGATGTCGATCTTGACGAAGACTCCGAATTTCTGGCCGTCGAAGCCGTGCTGCTCGGCCGCAAGGCAATGGGTGAGACGGTGGAGACCGGGTTGTTTCGCGACCGCTGGCGCATCCGCCGCTCGGGGCGGTTGATCCATGCCGAAGAACTGAGGTTGTCCGACGGCGTAGCGGCCCTTGCCGCGCGCCAGGCCGTGCTCGGCGGGCAGGTGGCGTTTGCGACGCTGCTTTATGCCGGGCCGCTTTCGGAAGCCTATCTTGGCAAAGTCCGGCCGCTCGTCGAAGGATCGATGGGCGGTGCGAGCGCCTGGGACGGCAAGCTCGTTGTCCGCCTTGCGGCAGCCGACGGCTTCTCACTCAGAAAAATCCTGATCCCGGTCATTTCCGCCTTGCGAAATGGTGCGCCTGTGCCGAAAGTCTGGAATCTATGAATCTAGAGCATGATGCCGAAAAGTGTGAGCGGTTTTCGGGCGACGTCATACTCTAACTCTTTAATGTAGAACAGGATCATCCTGTTCCAGGCATGAAGCAGATGGGCAAGCAATGAACCTCACTCCGAGAGAAAAAGACAAGCTGTTGATATCAATGGCGGCGATGGTGGCACGCCGGCGGCTGGAGCGCGGCGTCAAGCTGAACTATCCCGAAGCGATCGCGTTGATCAGCGATTTCGTCGTCGAAGGCGCTCGCGACGGTCGCCCGGTTGCCGAGCTGATGGAAGCCGGCGCCCATGTGATCGGCCGCTCCCAGGTGATGGAGGGCGTTGCCGAGATGATCCACGACGTGCAGGTGGAGGCGACGTTCCCGGATGGAACCAAGCTCGTCACCGTGCACGAGCCGATCCGGTGAGGAGATAGGAATGCTCGAGCTCAGGCCCAATTGCGAATGCTGCGACAAGGATCTGCTGCCTGATAGCACTGAGGCACGGATCTGCACCTATGAATGCACTTTCTGCGCGGATTGCGTGAACGGTGTGTTGAAGGGTGTCTGCCCGAACTGCGGCGGTAATCTCGTCGCGAGACCTATTCGGCCGGCGGCCATGCTTGCTAAAAATCCGGCTTCGAGGAAGCGTGTGCTGAAGGCCGAGGGCTGTGCGCCCAAGGCGGCTTAAGGAGGACGAGATGATTCCAGGTGAGATCATTGCCGCAAGCGGCGACATCGAACTGAATGCCGGCGCGCAGACGGTGACGCTGGAGGTTTCCAATACAGGCGACCGACCGGTGCAGGTCGGCAGCCACTATCATTTCGCCGAGACCAATGCCGGGCTTTCCTTCGATCGCGCGGCGGCGCATGGCAAGCGGCTCGATATTCCGGCGGGAACGGCCGTGCGCTTCGAGCCGGGGCAAACGCGCTCGGTGACGCTGATCCCACTTTCCGGCAAGCGCGAGGTCTATGGCTTCCGTCAGCTGGTGATGGGTAAGCTTTAAGAACAATAGGCTGGAGGAATGCATGCGTTTGAATGTCTGCCTCGTCGGGGCGGCGATGTTGCTGACGGCAGGTGCGGCCTCCGCTCAGGATATCGATTGCAACAATCCTAAGACGCAATCGGACATGACTGGCTGCGAGGCGGCGCGCCATGAGGCCGCCGACAAGGTGCTGAATGCGCAATACAAGAAGACCCGGGCCGCGATGGTGGCGATCGACAAGGATCTCGACGGCGATATGAAGGGCGCAGAGCAGGCGCTGGTCAAGGCGCAGCGCGCCTGGATCGATTATCGGGACGCCGAATGCGACGCCTTCGGCTTTCAGGCCCGCGGCGGCACGATGGAGCCGATGCTGGTCGCCGGATGTCTCGCCAACATCACGGACAAACGTACAAAAGAGCTTAAAGAGCTCGAAGACACGATGAGCAATTAAGGTGATCAGGAAGATCATGATCGTCGGCAATGGTGAGATCGCGGAGGCAGAGGCAGGCATCATCGATGCCGCCGATTTCGTCGTCCGCTTCAACGATTGCCGCTCCTATGACACCGGCGGCCGGCGCACGGATGCCGTCGCGGTCTGCAATACCGGCCGTCCGGCGAAGGCGATGCTCGGTTCGCTTGAGTGGCGCGCCCATCCCGGCGTCGTTTCGGCTGGCGAAATCTGGAGCGTGCGCGACCCGGAAAAGTTCGCGGCGATGCGGGCGCCGCTTGCCGTCTCGCATCCGGAACTCGACGATTTCTGCGACGACTACACCGATGAGTTCAGCGCCTTCTGCGTCGACACCGACAAGGCGCACATCGTCATCGGCAAATCGGTTCACGAGGCCGTCGATGCCTCGCTTTCGGCCTTTGCTCCGGCGCCCTATGTCGTGCCGAGCAGTGGCATGATCGTCATTGCCGAGGTTTTGAACACATATGCCGAGGCCGAGGTGACGCTTGCCGGCTTCGGCCACTCAGGCTGGGAATGGCACCCATTTGCGGCCGAACGACAGCTTGTCGATAGTTATATTGCCGCCGGCCGCCTCACGCGGCTTGGCGGAGATACACCTGTTTCTTCCTCCCAAGGAGCCTGATGGATGCCCTATAAGATCTCGCGCGCCGCCTATGCCGGCATGTTCGGACCGACCACCGGCGATAAGGTGCGCCTTGCCGATACGGAGCTTTTCATCGAGATCGAGAAGGATTTCACCACCTATGGCGAGGAGGTGAAGTTCGGCGGCGGCAAGGTGATCCGCGACGGCATGGGCCAGAGCCAGGTGACGCGGGCGGATGGCGCGGTCGACACGGTCATCACCAATGCGGTGATCGTTGATCATTCGGGCATCTACAAAGCCGATATCGGGCTCAAGGACGGGCGCATCGTTGCGATCGGCAAGGCGGGCAATCCCGACATGCAGCCTGGCGTCAATATCATCGTCGGCCCGGGCACGGAGGCGATCGCCGCCGAAGGCAAAATTATCACCGCCGGCGGCATGGACAGCCATATCCATTTCATCGCGCCGCAGCAGATCGAGGAAGCGCTGATGAGCGGCATGACCTGCATGCTCGGCGGCGGCACGGGACCGGCGCACGGCACGCTTGCCACCACCTGCACGCCCGGTCCCTGGCATCTCGCGCGCATGATCGAGGCGGCCGACGCCTTTCCGATGAACCTTGCCTTTGCCGGCAAGGGCAATGCCTCGCTGCCGGGGGCGCTGACCGAAATGGTGCTGGCCGGCGCCACCTCGCTGAAGCTGCACGAGGATTGGGGCACGACACCAGGCGCCATCGACTGCTGCCTGTCGGTCGCCGACGAATACGACGTGCAGGTGATGATCCACACCGATACGCTGAACGAAAGCGGCTTCGTCGAGGATACGATCGGGGCCATCAAGGGCCGCACCATCCATGCCTTCCACACGGAAGGGGCGGGCGGCGGCCACGCGCCTGACATCATCAAGATCTGCGGCCAGCCGAACGTCATTCCGTCGTCGACCAATCCGACGCGTCCCTATACGGTCAATACGATCGCCGAGCATCTCGACATGCTGATGGTCTGCCACCATCTGTCGCCGTCGATTCCCGAAGACATCGCCTTTGCCGAAAGCCGCATCCGCAAGGAAACAATCGCTGCCGAAGATATTCTGCACGATATCGGCGCCTTCTCGATCATTTCGTCCGACAGCCAGGCGATGGGCCGCGTCGGCGAAGTGGCGATCCGCACCTGGCAGACGGCCGACAAGATGAAGCGTCAGCGCGGCCGGCTGAAGGAGGAGAAGGGTGACAACGACAATTTCCGCGTCCGCCGCTATATCGCCAAATACACGATCAACCCGGCGATAGCCCATGGCCTCAGCCGTGAGATCGGCTCGGTCGAAGTCGGCAAACGTGCCGACCTCGTGCTGTGGAATCCGGCCTTCTTCGGCGTGAAGCCCGACATGGTGCTGCTCGGGGGCTCGATCGCGGCCGCGCCGATGGGTGATCCAAACGCTTCGATCCCGACGCCGCAACCGGTGCACTACCGGCCGATGTTTGCCTCCTACGGCAAGAGCCTCACCAATTCCTCCGTCACCTTCGTCAGCCAGGCGTCGCTCGATGCCGGCCTGAAGGGCCGGCTCGGCGTCGCCAAGGAACTGGTCGCGGTGAAAAATACGCGCGGCGGCATCTCCAAGGCATCGATGATCCACAACGACCTTACACCCGAGATCGAGGTCGATCCGGAAACCTATGAGGTCAGGGCGAACGGGGAATTGCTGACTTGCGAGCCGGCGACGGTGCTGCCGATGGCGCAGCGCTATTTCCTGTTCTAGACCCACGTCCGATGTGCAACGGGCGGTTCCGATGAGGACAGGTATCCGCTGGTTGTTGCGGATCGTATTCCTGCTTGTGCTTTTGGTGGCCTGCGGAACCTTCATTCCCCGGCCGCTGATTGCGCCGGTCAAGGCGTCGTCCGTCGCAGTGACACATCGGATTCTTCTGCTGTCGGGACCAATCCATACCGATATTGCCATTCCGCTCGACGAGGAGACGCGGGCTGCCTTTTCCTTCCTCGGTAATACCGATTTTCCGCTCGCCCATCCGAATGCGGAGTGGCTCATTATCGGCTGGGGCGGTCGTGCTTTCTATCTGGAAACGCCCACATGGGCGGAACTGAAAGCACTGCCGGTGCTGCGCGCGCTGACGATCGACCGTTCAGTGCTGCATGTGGACCTTGCCGGTCATATCACCGAACCGCAGTCCAACGTCGCGGCATTCGATGTCAGTGAGGATCAATTGGCGAAGTTGCGCGACTTTATCTCGGACAGTTTCGTGCGCGACGCGGGCGCGGTCGTGCCGATCCCGGATGCGGGCTACGGCGAGATCGATCGGTTCTTCGAGGCCAAGGGATACTTCAATGCGCTCTTCGGCTGCAATACCTGGACTGCCGCTGCCCTCCGCTCGGCCGGGCTTCGAACCGGCTTATGGAACCCGTTTCCACAAGCATTGCGATTGTCTGTTGCTGTCTACAATTGAAGCAACCGTCGGGCCATCCCGCTCTTAAAGTGAATTGTGAAGAGCACTCTCCATCTGGTTGTAAAAATCGGTGAAAAAATCGCTATTTTCCCCAGTTAAACCATTCTGGAACAACGGCACTGCACAATTGGATAAATCCGTTCAATATCAATAGTTTAAATGTATTTCTATAGTGTTCGATTCAGGGATTGGAAAGCTGCATCCACTGCTAGAAAAATTCTGTCCACCGAATCGTCCAAAGTGGCTCGAATTTTAACGAGTTGATTAAGAACCCCGCAGCAATTGGGCTCTTATCAATGCCTTGAAACGCCGGGCAAGAAGGTTGATTCTCATGAGAAACTGGATTTCGCTGCAGGCCGATTTTGGCGATCTTCAATACCGCAGGAACGTCTATGTCTTCGCCCTGAAGATGAGCTTTCTTGCCGTCATTCTCTCCGGCGTCATTATTGCGCTGACGATGCCGTCGCTCGATCTTCTCGGACTTTTGCCGGTGACGCTCGCACATGCAATTGGCTTCAGTGCGATCTTTTCCTGGCTGATCGGCGGCACGGTTTCCGGCATGCTGTCGCTGTTTGCCGGCTTTGCCATGCGCGATCTTGCGCTCTCGCGGGCGGAATTCGAAAAGCTGAGCCGCACGGATACGCTTTCGGGACTACTCAACCGGCGTGCCTTTACTGAGGCACTCGATAACGTCGATAGCAACGCGTCGCTGGTAATTTTCGACGTCGATCGTTTCAAGGCGATCAACGACCGCTTTGGCCACGGTTGCGGCGATGCCGTCATCATCGCGGTTTCGGCCATGCTGACATCCGCCTTCGATGAGATGGCCGTCGTCGCACGCCTGGGGGGCGAGGAGTTCGGCGTCATCGTCTCTGGCGAACCTCTGGAGGCGCGGATGGAGCGGATCGAGGGTGTCCGGGCTCGGATCGCTAGCGGCGCCATTAAGGCCGAGGGGCACGAGATCCGCATCACCGTTTCCGGCGGTGTTGCCGATCTGGTCACCGGGCGCCACAAGCAGGCGGTCTATGCCTCCGCCGACCGGGCGCTCTATCTCGCCAAGGCGCTCGGGCGCAATCGCGTCGTACATGAACGGGAAGGTCTTCATCACGCCTGGCACGGGCTCGTCGATAACGGCGTCGATGGCGAGAAAAGAGGCCCGGAGAGCGACAACGTGATGCAGGCTTACGGAATATAAAAGCCGAAGCCGGACGAAAGGCCATTGGTGCTTGCATCGGGAAGAGCTATTTTGCATGGTCGTCCTCTCAGAAAAACGGACATGTCATGCAGCGCGTCACCTCCTATCTTCCCGCCGGAACCCCTTCCTCTCACCCCATCGCCCAGGTCAAGCTGCCGCATGATCTGCGCCATCTTCGCCGCAAGCTGCTGCATCTGGAAAATGGCGAGATGGTCATGCTCGATCTCAAGGATCCGGTGCTTTTCGCCAATGGCGACCTGCTGGTGCGCGACGACGGCGAACTGATCGAGATCCTCGCCGCCGACGAGAAACTTTTCGAAATCCGCGGTCGCGACCGCACCCATCTGGTCGAGCTCGCCTGGCATCTCGGCAACCGGCATCTTGCCGCTCAGATCGAGGAAGACCGCATCGTCATCCTCCGCGATCATGTCATCCGCACCATGCTGCAGGGCCTCGGCGCCGTCGTCCTCGAGATCGACGAGCCGTTCCAGCCGGCGCGGGGCGCCTATCATTCCCAAGGCGGGCATTCGCATGGGCATGATCACGATCACAATCATGACCACGGGGATGACCACGGGCATGATCATAGTCACAGCCATGACCATGATCACGAACATGGCTACGAGCATGAGCATGAGCACCGCCACGATCGCGGCCATGATCATGACCACAAGCACGACTGAGCCTTGATGACCAGGGATCGCGAGCTGCAGGCATTGCTGCGCCTGACGGCATGGCTGTCACCAGCCTTTCCGATCGGCGGCTTTGCCTATTCGGGCGGGCTGGAGCGAGCGGTGGCCGATGGGCTCGTTACGGATGCGGCCTCGCTTGCGGCCTGGATCGGCACGCTGGTCGGCAATGGTTCGGCCTGGAACGATGCGGTGCTTCTGGCCGAAAGCCATAGGCAACAGGCACAGCCCGCACGCCTTGCCGAAGTCGCTGCACTCGCCGAGGCGCTGGCCGGATCACGCGAGCGGCATCAGGAAACGATGCTGCTCGGCGAGGCTTTCCTCGCAGCGGCGCGGGCCTGGCCGGACGGGGTGTTCGAGCGGCTACCTGACAAGGTCGCTTATCCCATTGCGGTCGGGGCGGTTACAGGCGCCCATGGCATAATGCCCGAGAAGGCGCTCGCCGCCTTTCTGCATGCCTATGTCTCACAAGCGGTTTCATCCGGCATCCGCCTCGGTGTCGCCGGGCAAAGGGATGGCCTCGCCGTTCTTGCCGGTCTGGAAGACCATATCGCGGAGGTCGCCCGGCGGGCGGCAGCCTCGGCGCTTGACGATCTGGGTTCGGCGACGGTGCAGGCCGATATTGCCAGCCTGCGCCACGAGACGCAGGCGACGCGGCTGTTCCGTTCGTGATTGTCTGAAATTATCGCTGTGGCTGCGTCATTTGACGGTGGCGCCGGCGGGCGGCTTCGCTATCATCAAGGTTCGATTGGAGTAAGGCATATGAAATCAAGAAACGGACCTTTGCGTGTCGGCATCGGCGGGCCGGTCGGCTCGGGCAAGACGGCGCTGACCGAAAAGCTCTGCAAGGCGATGCGCGACGACTATTCTGTCGCCGTCGTCACCAACGATATCTACACGACAGAGGATGCCGAGGCGCTGGTGCGGATGCAGGCATTGCCTTCGGACCGCATCGTCGGTGTCGAAACGGGCGGCTGCCCGCATACAGCCATTCGCGAGGATGCGACGATCAATTTGCAGGCGATCGCCGGCCTGAACCAGCGGATTCCCGATCTCGACGTCGTCTTCATCGAATCCGGCGGCGACAATCTGGCGGCGACCTTTTCGCCCGATCTTGCCGATATCACCATCTATGTCATTTCCGTTTGCCAGGGCGAGGAAATCCCGCGCAAGGGCGGGCCTGGTATCACCCGGTCGGACCTGCTCGTCATCAACAAGAAGGATCTGGCGCCTTATGTCGGCGCCGATCTCGAGGTGATGGACCGGGATGCGACGCGCATGCGCGCTTCGCGCCCCTTCGTCTTCTCCGACATGAAGCGCGGCGACGGTGTCAGCTCGATCGTCAGCTTCCTCAGGGAGCAGGGCGGTCTCTAGATCCAGATTTTAGGCCGGATCAAAGTCGACGAATTAGAGGATGATATCGTCCGAAAACCGCTCACACTTTTCGGCATCATGCTCTGACGGTTAGATCCGTCGGAGCAGGTTGACGTCGCTGATGGCGATCGTCCGGCCGCGCACCGTGACACCTTTCGTCTTCAACGTCGAGAAGGCGCGCGAGAGCGCCTCCGGTGCGAGGCCAAGCTTGCGGGCGAGCAGGTTTTTCGGAAAGGGCAGCCGCAGCGAAGCGGCCGCACCGTTCTCGGCGCAGTGGGTCAGCAGATAATGCGCCACGCGCTGCGGCGCGGTCTGCATGCGGTCGCTTGCCAGGCATTCCATCATCGAGATCAGATGCAGTGACAGGCTGCGCGTGATCGCCTTGCCGATCCGCGGCCGCTCCTCCAGCAACAGCCGAACCTTTGCGATATCAAAGCACGCCAGCACGGCATGATCCATTGCTTGCGCGCCGTAGTGATAGGTTTCGTCGGCGTGGATCAGGCATTCCGCGAAGCTGTCGCCGGGCTCGCAGATGCGGATATCGGCCTGCCTGCCGTCGCCGTTGCGACGATAGAGCCTGACATAACCGCTCAGCACGCAATAGAAATAGGCCGCCTTGTCGGCCTCCTCGATGAGAACGTCATGCGGGTCGCAGAGGCGAACGGTGGCGCAGGCGCGCAGGGCTTCAGCCTCGTTGCGGTCGAGCCCGGCCATGAGGGCGGCCTTGGCGAGCACAGCGGCCTCTTGGCCGTTGAATGTCAGCGTCCTGTTCATCTCCCGGTCTCCTGATATGGCCGGTCTTTCCAATTCCATGTGCATGCCGGGCAAAATACGGGAAGGAGATGGCGGTGGATTTGATTTCGGTCAATCGCCAGAAGTGAACAGCAAAAACGAAACGGGCCGGGAGATCGCTCCCGGCCCGTTCATTTCCTGGGCTTTGCCTATTCCGCCGCGAAGGGCGGCAGGCGCAGCACGTTGGTGTCGTTGCCCTTGGCGCTCTTGCGCTTGCCTTCCGGCTTTTCGATTGCGGTCAGACGCTCCTCCAGCGAGTCGATTTCGCTGCGGTTCTCGCGGGTGACGCGGGTGAGATCCTCGCGCGACAGCGGCAGCTCCTCCTCGTCCTTCCTGCCGACCAGGCGGCCGAAAGCCCAGCCGAGCAGGCGGGACAGGTCGTCCATGATCAGGAAGAAGGAGGGCACGACGACGAGCGAGAGTACGGTCGAAACGATGATGCCGCCGATCACTGCAATTGCCATCGGCGCGCGGAACGAGCCGCCTTCGCCGACACCAAGCGCGGAAGGCAGCATGCCCGCCGACATGGCGATCGAGGTCATGATGATCGGCCGGGCGCGCTTGCGGCCGGCTTCGACCATGGCCTCGACACGAGGCATGCCCTGATGGCGCATCTCGATTGCGAAATCGACCAGCAGGATGGCGTTCTTGGTGACGACACCCATCAGCATGAGGATGCCGATCATGACAGGCATCGACAGCGGATTGCTGGTGAGGATCAGGCCGGCTGCGACGCCGCCAATGGCGAGCGGCAGTGAGAACAGGATGGTGAAGGGCTGGATCACGTCCTTGAAGAGCAGGATCAGCACCGTCAGCACCAGCAGCAGGCCCATCAACATGGCGTTGACGAAGCTCTGCTGCATCTCGGTCTGCACCTTGGTGTCGCCGCTTTCGGCAAGGTGCACCGTGGCCGGGATATTGGCGTCGTTGACGATCTGACGGAAGCGGGCCGAAGCCGTGTCGAGTGCTACGCCCTGCGGCAGGTCGGAGCCGATCGAGACGACGCGGTTGCGGTTGTTGCGCTTGATCGAGCTTACGCCTTCCGAATAGTCGATATTGGCGACGCTCGCGAGCGGAACGGTGCCGCCGCTGGCGGTCTGGATCTTCAATGTCCGGATGGCCGCCAGATCGCGACGCATGTCGAGTGCGGCCTGAACGCGGATCGGGATCTGGCGATCGTCGAGCGAGATCTTGGCAAGGGCGGCATCGACATCGCCGATGGTGGCGACGCGGATCGTCTCGGAGATCTGCTGCGGCGTAATGCCGAGGCGGGCCGCCTCATCCATGCGCGGGTGAACCTGCAGCTCCGGACGGGGCAGGGAGCCGTCGGCGCTGACATTGGCAAGCAGCGGATCGGCGCGCAGCTTGGATTCCAGAATGCCTACGGCGTCGTTCAGGTCCTTGTCGTTCTTGGAAAGGAAGTTGAAGGAGAGGTCGCGTTCGCCGCGGTCATTGAGCTTCAGGATCCGGACGTCGGGAATATCGCGCAGCTTGGCGAAGACTTCCTTTTCGATATCCCATTGCGGGCGTTCACGGCCGTGGACCTCCACCTTCGGCAGTTTCGGGCCAATGACGGGGATATGGCCGAGCACGTCGTTGACCATCTTCTTGACCAGCGATTGGTCGAGCTTGTCGAGTGCCAGCGTGATGGTCGCACGGCGCAGTTCGAGATCACCCTTCGGCGACGCGCCGCCGAGGACGAAGACGCTTTCGACGCCATTGATGTCCTTGACCCTGTCATAGATCGCATCCGTCGTCTTCTCGGTGTCGTCAAGGCGCGCATTGGGCGGCAGCTCGACGGAGAGAACGATGCGTGAGGCATCTTCCGGCGGCAGGAAGCTGCCGGGAACCTGCATCAGCAGCAAAACGGAGCCGACCAGGAAAGCGAACGCGACAATCAGCGTTGCATACCGCGTGTACCAGCGTCCAGTCGTGCCACGTATGAGACGGGTGTATCCCCGCATCAGCAGGCTGTCATTGTCGTGATGGTCTTCCATGCCGTCTTCGGCGCGCATCAGATAAGCGGCCATCATCGGGGTGATCAGTCGCGCGACCATCAGCGAGAAGAAGACGGAGAAGGCGACGGTCAGACCGAACTGGATGAAGTACTGGCCCGGAATGCCCGGCATGAAGGAAACAGGCACGAAAACGGCGATGATGGTGAAGGTGGTGGCGATGACGGCAAGGCCGATTTCGTCAGCCGCCTCGATCGCCGCTCGATAGGGCGTCTTGCCCATCTTGATGTGGCGGGCAATGTTTTCGATTTCGACGATCGCATCGTCGACAAGGATACCGGTGGCCAGCGTCAGAGCGAGGAAGCTGACGAGGTTCAGCGAAAAGCCCATCATGTCCATGACCCAGAAGGTCGGGATCGCAGACAGCGGAAGGGCGATTGCAGAGATCAGGGTCGCACGCCAGTTCCTGAGGAACAGGAGGACGACGATGACGGCGAGCAGCGCACCTTCGAGGAGCGTATGAATGGCGGCTTCATAGTTGCCGTAGGTGAAATAGACCGAATCGTCGATCAGTTCGATCTTCACATTGGGGTTTTCGGCCCGCACCTTGTCGAGGTTCTGCGCCACGGTTTCGGCGACGCTGACCTCACTGGCGCCCTTGGAGCGGAAAACGCCGAAGGTAACGACCGGCGTATCGTTGAAGCGCGAGAAGGATTTCGGCTCCTCATAGGTGTCCTTGATGACGCCGAGATCGGACAGTTTGACGAAGCGGCCGTTCGGCAGGCCGATCGTCGTGTTGGCGAGGTCGGCGACGTTGCGGGCGTCGCCGAGAACACGGATCGCCTGTTCGCTGCCCGCCACCTGGCCACGGCCTGAGCCGAGGTCGATGTTGGTGCCGCGCAGCTGCTGGTTCACGCTCGCGGCGGTGATGCCGTAGGCATTGAGCTTGTCAGGGGTGAGTTCGATGCGTACTTCGCGCTCTGCACCGCCGTAACGGTCGACACGGCCGATGCCGGCCTGGCCCTGCAGTGAACGCTTGATCGTATCGTCGACGAACCAGGAAAGTTCTTCCAGCGACATGGCAGGCGAGGAAACGGCGAAGGTCTGGATCGCCTGTCCCTCGACATCGACCTTGGAGACGATCGGTGCTTCGGCCGTCGCCGGCAGATCGCTGCGGATGCGGTCGATCGCATCCTTGGTGTCCTGTACGGCCTGTTCGGTCGGCACTTCCATCCGGAACATGACGTTGGTTTGCGAGCTGCCGTCGGTCACCGTCGACTGGATTTCGTCGATGCCGGTGATGGAGGCGACTGCGTCTTCAATCTCCTTCGTCACCTGCATTTCGAGTTCAGCCGGCGAAGCGCCGCTCTGCGTCACGCTGATCGAGACGAGCGGCACGTCGATATTTGGAAAACGCGTGATCGGCAGCGAATTAAAGGACTGCATGCCGATGAACACCAGCAGGCAGAAGGCCAGCAGCGGCGCAATGGGATTTCGAATGGACCAGGCTGAAAAATTCATCGGATGGTCTCTTTAGTTGGAAGCCGGGAGCTGTTCACGCACCGGCGTGATGTGGTCGCCGTCGCGGACGTAAGCGCCCGCCTTGGCCACGACCTCGTCGCCGGTCTTCAATCCATTGATGACCTCGACATAGGCGCCGTCCTGGATGCCGGTCTCGATCTTGGCGAATTTCACCACGCCGTCCTCGACTTTGCGGGCGGAGGAACCTTCGTTGCCGGTGAGTACCGCGGTCAGGGGAAGCGCTACGCCTTGCGTCTCGCGCACGATGATCTCGGCGCTGCCATACATGCCGGAACGCGCCTTGCTGTCATCGTCGATGGAGATATGGACGAGGCCAAGGCGGGTAACCGGATCGACAGTCGGCGAAACCAGGCGGACGGCGCCCGAAAGCTTGTCGCGGCTGCCGGAAAGCGAAATTGTTGCCTTTTGGCCGGCCATGATCCTGACAACATCGCTTTCGGCGACCTCAGCGACAAGCTCGATATCGCCATCGCGGATGATGGTGAACAGCGGATCGCCATTGCCAGCGGCAATGGCGCCGACCTTGGCGTTCTTTGCCGAGACCGTGCCGGCGACCGGCGTCTTCACATCGGTGCGCGCCAGCTTCAAATCTGCATCGGCGATCTGGCTGTCGAAGACCTTGAGATCCGCTTCGGAGACCTCGATCGCCTGTTCGGCGGAGACGACGCGGGCATTGGCTGCGGCGGCAGTCGCATCGGCCTGTTCGACCTGGGCGGTGGAAACGGTGCCCTTCTTGCCCATTTCCTGGGCGCGGGCCTGCTGCTGCCTTGCCTGTTCGGCATTGGCCTGCGCCTCGATGAGCTGGGCGCGCAGCTGGGCGAGGCTTGCCTCGCCCTTGGCCTTCGTCGCCATCATCTGGCTCTTTTCCAAGACCAGTGCGTCATCGTTGAGCGTCGCCAGCGTGCTTTCCGCCTGAACCTTGTCGCCGACATCGGCTTTCAGCGTGCGAATCGAGAGGCCTTCGACCTGCGGCTGGATATAGACTTCCTCGACGGGCTTGACCGTTCCTGTGCCGATGACACGGTCGACGAGGGTGCGGTTCACCGCCGTGGTGACGACGATCGCCGGCAGGTTCTGCTGCGGTTTTGCGACCGGCGCTTCCTGCGATAATGCGGTAGATGCAGCAAGTACCGCTGCAAAAAGAGTAAAGGCGCCTAGAATTCCAATCGGCTTGCGTGCCATGCGTCTTCGTCCAATCTTATGATAAGGTTGGCCGAACTCGAGCGTCTGCCACTCAGCGCGCGATCAGGCCACTGCCCTTCCTGCATTCTCAGAGGTATCCGCCGATCCTTTGCCGTCTTCATCCCTCGTCGGCAAATTCGGTTTGTAGGTGGTATCGATTTGCTCGATCTACAAGTCCGGCAGAAAACAATTCCCCATTAGGCGATAATAATTACCATTCTGACGTCAATCAATCACCGCAAGGTTATGTCAACATTACGAAGATTGATCGCGCCTCTATCTCTAAGACGTTTGACGCCCGATAAATGCGACAGTTGCAAGGGATTTTTTTCGGTTGCCGGCTGCTGATGATTTAGGTCGACCGGCCTCAAATCTGAATCACCATCCAAATCAAATAAATAGAGCACGATGTCGTCCGAAACCCGCGTACACTTTTCGGCATCATGCTCCAGAGCATGTCGCGCAAAAGTGTGCAGCGGTTTTGCGATATCGACATGCGTAAAAACAAAGACCTAAAGCGCAACAAGCGAAATTGAAAGATCGCGACGCGCTTTAGAAAAAGATAAAACGCGCGGGAAAACTCCCGCGCGTTTCGCTTAGCATCTTGCCGAAACTACTTGGAAGCGGCGTCGGTGATGTCGTGCGTCCAGGCGCCTGATGGCTCCTTGCTGATGATCTTCTGGTCGAGCAGCGCCTTTGCCGTGCGGGCATAGAGCGCCTCATCCAGCTTGCCGGAGCTGTCGCCGACCAGCTTGGCGACTTCACCCATCATGCGCTTCTGATGGTTGTCGTCCTGGCCGCCATTGTCCATGACGATCTCGGCGGCTTCGTCGGGATTCTCGGTGGCATATTTCCAGCCCTTCATCGAAGCGCGGACGAACTTGACCATCTTCTCCTTGAAGGCCGGGTCCTTCAGCTTGTCTTCCATGGCATAGAGGCCGTCTTCAAGAAGGTCGTTGCCCATTTCAGTGTAATTGAAGACCGTCAGTTCTTCCGGCTTGAAGCCGGCATCGATCGCCTGCCAGTATTCGTTATAGGTCATGACGGAGATGCAGTCGGCCTGCTTCTGGACGAGCGGCTGCACATCGAAGCTCTGCTTCAGCACGGTGACGCCGTTCGGACCGCCTTCTGTGGACAGGCCGAGCTTGTTCATCCAGGCGAAGAAGGGATACTCGTTGCCGAAGAACCAGACGCCGAGCGTGTGGCCCTTGAAGTCGGCTTCGGTCTTGATCGGGCCGTCCTTGCGGCAGACCATTTCCAGGCCAGCCTTCTGGTAGGGCTGGGCGATGTTGACGAGCGGAACGCCCTTTTCGCGGGCAACCAGGGCGCCGCCCATCCAGTCGACGATGACATCGGCGCCGCCGCCGGCGATCACCTGCTCGGGGGCGATATCGGGGCCGCCTGGCTTGATGTCGACGTCGAGGCCTTCCTCCTTATAGAAGCCCTTGTCCTTGGCGACGTAGTAACCGCCGAACTGGCTCTGCGTGACCCATTTCAGCTGCAGCACCACCTTGTCGGCGGCCATGGCATGGGCCGATGCAAGCGACATCGCGCTCGCCATCATTGCAACCATCAACTTTCTCATTTTCTTATCCTTACCCTCTGAAGTTATGCCCGGGATCCGTTTCTGGAGCCCGTGCGCGCCTAGCCACCACGGATAGACGGATGCCAGAACGTCACCGCCCGTTCGGTCAGGGCGATGATGCCATAGAAGATCGAGCCGGCCAGCGCCGCGACGGCGATTTCCGCCCAGACCATGTCGACATTCATGCGGCCGATCTCGGTGGAGATGCGGAAGCCCATGCCGACGATCGGCGTTCCGAAGAATTCCGCAACGATGGCACCAATCAGCGCCAGCGTCGAGTTGATCTTCAGTGCGTTGAAAATGAAGGGCATTGCCGCTGGAAGCCTGAGCTTCAGCAGCGTCTGCCAATAGCCTGAGGCATAGGTGCGCATCAGGTCGCGCTCCATGCTGCCGGAGGCGGCAAGGCCGGCGACGGTATTCACCAGCATCGGGAAGAAGGTCATGATGATGACGACGGCGGCCTTCGACGGCCAGTCGAAGCCGAACCACATGACCATGACAGGGGCGACGCCGATGATCGGCAGGGCCGAAACCATGTTGCCGATCGGCAGAAGGCCGCGGCGCAAGAAGGCGATGCGGTCGGCGAGCACCGCGACGACGAAGCCACTGAGGCAGCCGACGATATAACCGATCAGCACCGCCTTGAAGATCGTCTGCCTGACGTCCGCGCCGAGGATCGGCAGCGACGCCATGAACCGCGCGCCGATGGCGCTCGGTGGCGGCAGCAGGATGAAGGGAACGCCGGCGCCACGCGTGACCGCCTCCCAGAGAATGAGGATCCAGGCGCCGAAGATCGCCGGGATCAGCAACTGCAGTGTCGACTTGCCGAAAGTGGTGACGGGCTGCAGTTTCGACAGCTCGGTGACGCATCGCCAGGCAAGCAGCCAGCAGGCGAAGAGCAGTAGGAAGAAAGCCCGCGTCCCTGCGCCCTCGTTGCCGGAAAGAGCGGAAAGCAGCATCCAGGCGGCGCCATGCGCGCCGATAAACAGCACGGTGGCTCGATAGGCCGGCGGTTGCGGCGCTAGGGACAGCAGGGCAGCCGCGATGACGATGATGAAGATGAGGCTTGCCGTGCCGTCGGTGAGGGGTCGCGTCGCGCCCTCGGCCAGGAGCGGCAGGGCCGTCAGTGCCCCGATGCAGAGGAGGAGAGCAACCACGCCTTGCCAGGAGAAGGTCAGATGTCTCATGCCGGCCTCCCGCCCATGGCGCGGTCGACGATTTTCGCCGCAACGCCGACAATCGCAACCAGGATGCCGGCCAGCAGCGATCCGGCGACAAGTGCCGCCCAGATATCGATGGTCTGGCTGTAATAGGAGCCGGCGAGCAGCTTCGAGCCGATGCCGGCGACAGCACCCGTCGGCAACTCCCCGACGATGGCGCCGACGAGGCTGGCGGCGATCGCAACCTTCATCGAGGTGAAGAGGAAAGGGATCGACGCGGGAACGCGCAGCTTCCAGAAGGTCTGCATCGGGCTGGCATAGTAGGTGCGCATCAGGTCGAGATGCATGATCTCGGGCGAACGCAGACCCTTCACCATGCCGACGGCGACCGGAAAGAAGGAGAGGTAGGTGGAGATCAGCGCCTTCGAGACGAGGCGGGAGGCGTCGGAATCGAGATTGAGGAGATGTGCAACGGAATTGTCGCCGGTCAGCACGTTATAAGAGATGATGACGATCATCGGCGCGATGGCGAGGATCGGTATGGTCTGGCTCGCCACCAGCCAGGGCATCAGCGAGCGGTCCATGGCGCGGTTATGGACGATCAATACGGCGAGAAGGATGCCGAGCAGCATGCCGAAGCCGAATCCGAGCAGAGTGGAGGAGAGCGTTACCCAGCTGTGATAGACGAGGCTGCGGTTGCTCGAAAGGCTGCGCAGGAAGGTGTTCTCGTAGACGTTCTGCGCCACCTGGTGCGGCGCCGGCAGGATCGGCTTCGGCTGGGCGAGCGTCTTGCCGATGAATTCGAGGGTCGAAGGTGTGGCGCCGGCGCGGCCGTCCATGTCGCGCTGGAACGGCGCGTTCATGAGGATGGCGGCGACATACCAGATGACGACGAGCGCCAGCAGGATGGTGGTGACGGGGACGATCTTGTCCTTGAGGGTGTCGGCTTTCATGGGATTCGCTCCCATGTGGTGTTGAGCCTGCAGAGCCCGGAAATCAAACCCCTATTCCTCATGCGTGCCCCGTCCTCAGCCCTTCGCGGACGCGATGGGCAATCTCCAGGAACTCGGGAGTTTCGCGGATGTCGAGCGGGCGCTCGGCCGGCAGGGTCGAGTCGATGATATCGGTCACGCGGCCCGGGCGCGGAGACATCACCACGATCTTGGTCGAGAGATAGACCGCCTCGGGGATGGAATGAGTGACGAAGCAGATTGTCTTGTTGGTGCGGGTCCAGAGTTTCAGCAGCTCTTCGTTCAGATGGTCGCGCACGATCTCGTCCAGGGCGCCGAAGGGCTCGTCCATCAACAGCAGGTCGGCGTCGAAGGCGAGCGCACGGGCGATCGAGGCGCGCTGCTGCATGCCGCCGGAAAGCTGCCAGGGGAATTTCTTCTCGAAGCCCGAAAGACTGACGAGATCGAGCGCTTCGGCGACGCGCCTCGTCCGGTCGGCGCTGGAATAGCCCATGATCTCCAGCGGCAGGGCGATGTTGTTTTCGATGGTGCGCCAGGGATAGAGCGCCGGCGCCTGGAAGACATAGCCATAGGCACGGGCCTTGCGGGCTTCCTCCGGCGTCATGCCATTGATCGAAATCTCGCCCGAAGTGCTCTTTTCGAGATCGGCGATGACACGCAGGAAAGTGGTCTTGCCGCAGCC
This sequence comes from Rhizobium sp. 62_C5_N11_2, assembly GCF_051811185.1. Classification (NCBI taxonomy): domain Bacteria; kingdom Pseudomonadati; phylum Pseudomonadota; class Alphaproteobacteria; order Hyphomicrobiales; family Rhizobiaceae; genus Rhizobium; species Rhizobium sp. 62_C5_N11_2. The sequence goes on along the minus strand of NZ_JBPWPW010000001.1, from coordinate 3,306,477 downwards.
CGATGGACCGATGAAAGAAACGAAATCGCCCTTGCGGACGTCGAGATTGACATTGCTCAGTGCACGCACCGGGCCGTCATTCGCCTGGTAGGTGAGACAGAGATCCTTGGCGGATACGACGGAGGGTGCTTGCATCAATGCGACCAGTCTTGTTTTCCCCGCGGGAGCGCGGTTTGCATGTTATCATTACCGCCGGTTTTATCGACGACACACTCCATGGAGGATGAGGATGGACGCGACATCAAAGCCCACCTGCCACATCGTTCGCCCCAATCATGCCTATGACGGCAAGCAGGGGCTCAGCTATTTCGCAGGCATCGCCGCCGAGACGGTCGGCGCCAAGGGTATCTGCATGCACCTTCTGACGATCCCGCCGGGCGTGCGCGCCAAGGCGCATCTGCACGAGGCGCACGAGACGGCGATCTACATGCTCTCCGGCGAGGCCCATACCTGGTACGGAGACGAACTTGAGCATCACGTCATCGTCCATGCCGGCGAACTTTTCTATATCCCGGCCGGTGTGCCGCACCTGCCGGCGAACCTCAGCAGCACGCCGTGCACGGCGATCATCGCGCGCACCGATCCGAACGAGCAGGAAAGCGTCGTGCTTCTGCCGGAGTTGGACGCTTTGGTGCCGGCGTGAGGTCATTGGCATAGAGGAAGCGGTCTCCGATTGATGGCCGTATCGTCATGCGCCATCGTCATACGCCGCTTGCCGGAATGCCGCTGCGAGTCACCTTGCGCGGCGCGGTGATGTCCTTCCACTGGGAAAGCGCCTTGCTGACAGCCGTGACCGGTTCGCGCCTGACGAATTCGCCGTGGCCCTCGCGGGTCTTGATCGCGCCTTCCTCGATCGCCACGACGCCGCGTGTCAGCGTGTAGCGGGGCAGGCCGGTTACTTCCTTGCCTTCGAAGACGTTGTAGTCGATCGCCGACTGCTGGGCCTTGGACGAAATGGTCTTGGAACGTTGCGGGTCCCAGACGACGATGTCGGCATCGGCGCCGACAAGGATCGCGCCCTTCTTCGGATAGATGTTGAGAATCTTGGCGATGTTGGTCGAGGTGACGGCGACGAATTCGTTCATCGTCAGCCGGCCGGTGTTGACGCCATGCGTCCAGAGCATCGGCATGCGGTCTTCGAGGCCGCCGGTGCCGTTCGGGATCTTGGTGAAATCGCCGACGCCGAAGCGCTTCTGCGCCGTGGTGAAGGCGCAATGGTCGGTGGCGACCACCTGCAGCGAGCCGGAGGCAAGGCCTGCCCAAAGCGAGTCCTGATGCTGCTTGTTGCGGAAGGGTGGCGACATCACCCGGCGAGCCGCATGATCCCAGTCGGGATTGGAATATTCGCTCTCGTCGAGCGTCAGGTGCTGGATCAGCGGTTCGCCATAGACACGCATGCCTTTGGCGCGGGCGCGGCGGATCGCCTCGTGTGCCTGTTCGCAGGAGGTGTGGACGATATAGACCGGGCAACCGGCCATATCGGCGATCATGATGGCGCGGTTGGTGGCTTCGCCTTCCACCTCGGCCGGGCGGGAATAGGCATGCGCCTCGGGGCCGTTATTGCCCTCGGCGAGCAGCTTTGCCGACATCGAGGCGACGACGTCGCCGTTTTCGGCGTGCACCAGCGGCAGAGCGCCGAGTTCGGCGCAGCGCTGGAACGACGCGAACATCTCGTCATCGTCCACCATCAGCGCGCCCTTGTAGGCCATGAAGTGCTTGAAGGTGTTGATGCCCTTGTCGCGGACGATGGTCTCCATCTCCTTGAAGACCTGCTCGCTCCACCAGGTGACCGCCATGTGGAAGGAATAGTCGCAATTGGCGCGGGTCGATTTGTTGTCCCACATGGTCAGCGCCTCGAGCAGCGACTGGCCGGGGGCGGGCAGGGCGAAATCGACCACCATCGTCGTGCCGCCGGAAAGGGCGGCGCGCGTGCCGCTTTCGAAATCGTCGGAGGAATAGGTGCCCATGAAGGGCATTTCGAGATGCGTGTGCGGATCGATGCCGCCCGGCATGACGTAACAGCCGGTCGCATCCAGCGTCTCGTCGCCCGAGAGGTTCGGCCCGATCTCGATGATCTTGCCGCCGTCGATCTTGACGTCGGCTTTGTAGGTGAGGTCGGCAGTGACGATGGTGCCGTTTTTGATGACTGTGCTCATTCTCCGAACTCCCTGTGGCTGCGCGGTGCCTGCGCAAGCTGGTTATCCAATGACTGGCGGTAGCGGATGCAGCCGCGCATGAATTGAGGCCAATCGGGCACGATCTGACCACCAATCGGGGTATCAGGCAGGAGCGCCCACAAATCGGGATGATGCCAACAGAGTTCGTGTCCCGACGTATCCCGATGGATGCGGATCGTCTGGCGCATGACGCGTGCCGCCGACAACAGGTCGGTGTGGCTCATGCTGTCCAGATCTGCGTCCGGATCGGTTGTCACGTAACGATCTCCGCCGTCTCGACCACCGCATGGAACAACACATCGGCTCCGGCCGTCGCCCATTCCTTGGAGATTTCCTCCGCCTCGTTGTGCGAGAGCCCGCCGACGCAGGGGCACATGACCATCGTCGCAGGGGCCACCTTGGCGGCCCAGCAGGCGTCGTGGCCGGCGCCGGAGATGATGTTCATGTGGCTATAGCCGAGCCGCTCGGCGGCTTCGCGCACCGACGTGACCAGTTTCGGATCGAAGGTGATCGGCTCGAAGTGGCCGATCGCTTCGATGGAACAGCCGACACCGAGCGCATCGGTGATCTCAGGCGCCTTCGCCTCGATCTTTGCCCGCATGCGATCAAGCTTCTCCTTGTCAGGCGAGCGGATGTCGACGGTGAAGACCACTTTGCCGGGCAGCACGTTGCGCGAATTCGGCGAGAAGAATACCTGTCCGACGCCGCCGACGGCGCCTGGCTGTTCGCCCATCGCCACGTCCTGGACCATTTCCAGAATGCGGGCCATGGCGAGACCGGCATTGACGCGCAGGTTCATCGGTGTCGAACCGGTATGGGCTTCCTTGCCGGTCAGCGTGAATTCCAGCCACCAGAGGCCCTGGCAATGGGTGACGACGCCGATCTGCTTTTCCTCGGCTTCGAGAATAGGCCCCTGCTCGATGTGATATTCGAAATAGGCGTGCATCTTGCGGGCGCCCACTTCTTCATCGCCGACCCAGCCGATGCGCTTCAGTTCGTCGCCGAACAGATTGCCGTCGGGGTCCCTGCGGTTATAGGCAAAGTCAAGGCTGTGCACCCCGGCGAAAACGCCTGACGCCAGCATGGCAGGGGCAAAACGCGCGCCTTCCTCATTCGTCCAGTTGGTAACGACGATCGGATGTTTGGTCTTGATGCCGAGATCGTTCATGGTGCGGACGACTTCGAGGGCCGCAAGCACGCCGAGCACACCGTCATATTTGCCGCCGGTCGGCTGGGTGTCGAGATGCGAACCGACATAGACGGGCAGGGCATCGGGATCGGTGCCCGGGCGGGTGGCGAACATCGTGCCCATGCGGTCGATACCCATGGTCAAACCGGCATCGTCACACCATTTTTTGAAAAGGCTGCGGCCCTGCGCATCGGCATCCGTCAGCGTCTGGCGATTGTTGCCGCCAGCGATGCCGGGGCCGATCTTCGCCATGTCCATGAGACTGTCCCAGAGACGGTCGCCATTGACGCGCATGTTCTCGCCTGGTGCTGCCACCATTCTTTATGCCCTCACCTGTTTGCGGCAGTCATGCAAAGAGGCATGCCCGCCTGTTCCCGTGGTCCTTTCCTGCGCCCCCTTATTGGTTTTGTCGAGTGCCGGAAAATCGCCAGTTGCCTTTGTTTTGCATCTGACGGATAATTTGACCGATTGGTAAACATTACAACTTCCACCGCCGGGCTCAAGACGAAAATCACGAAAATTGCTGATAAAAATGCGGGCAGTTGCTCAAGGACGCGGCGAGGGTCGTCCCCAACCCAAATTTGAGCGAAGAAGTTGAATTTCAAGGGGAAACGACAGCCTGTGACCATACCGAGAGCAGCGAAAACCCTGAGGCGGACGCGAATCCAGGAGGAGAAGGAAGAGCAGATCCTGGAAGCGGCGCTCGACGTGTTTTCGGCAAGCGGCTTCCGCGGCTCGACCATCGACCAGATCGCCGAAGTGGCCGGCATGTCGAAACCCAACCTGCTCTATTACTTCCGCACCAAGGAAGCCATGCACCGGGCGCTGATCGACCGGGTGCTCTACACCTGGCTGGAGCCGTTACGGGCCTTCGACGCCGAGGGCAATCCCGAAGCGGAAATCCGTAGCTACATCCGTCGCAAGCTGGAAATGGCGCGCGACTTTCCGCGCGAAAGCCGGCTCTTCGCCAATGAGGTGCTGCAGGGCGCGCCGCATATCGAGGACGAGCTGAAGGGGCCGCTGAAGGAGTTGGTCGATGAGAAAGCCGAGGTCATCCGCGCCTGGGCGAAAGCCGGCAAGATCGTCAAATGCGATCCCTACCACCTGATCTTCTCCATCTGGTCGACGACGCAACATTACGCCGATTTCGACGTCCAGGTGCGTGCCGTGCTGGGGCAGGAACATTCCGGCGAAGGGCGTTTCGAGGATGCGGCGCGGTTTCTGGAACAGCTCTTCATCGGCGGGCTGCGACCGGATCCCCTTGGCGGCTGAGAGTTTTACTCTCTCCTCGGAAGCGGCACCCGGGCAAGAATATCCGTCACGCCTTCCATCGTATAAGGCTTCTGTAGCACAGGCGCGTCCGAGTGGCTGTTTGCCTGGGCGATGCCTTCCCCATACCCCGTGGCAAAAACGAAGGGCACGCCATCGGCTGCCAGCCGGTCGGCAATCCCGAAACTCGTCTCATCGCCAAGATTGACATCGAGAAGCGCCAGATCGAAGGACTGGCCGGCGAGAATTTCCATCGCCTCAGTGACACTTGGTGCCGTTGCTACGTCGGCGCCCAGGCGGCGCAGGATGTCTTCGCCATCCATGGCGATGATCAGATTATTTTCCACCAGTAGCACGTTCAGGCCGGAGAGCGGCTGATCGTCGGGAATCGTCTTGCGTCCGGTCGCTCCGACGGGAAGCGGATTTGACCGTTCGCTCGTCGGGCCGACGACATGTCGCGCCGGAATAGAGAAATCGGCCTCGAGCCCATCCTCGACGTAGCGGACCTCCGCCTTGCCGCCAAGGTCATAGGGGATCGAGCGGCGGATGATGGTCGAACCGAAGCCATGACGTTTGGGTTCGACGACGGGCGGGCCATCCTTTTCGCGCCAGCCAATGCGCAGATTACCCTCGTCGTCGCGATGCCAGCGGAGTTGGACCGTGCCGCTGCCGGTACCGGAAAGGCTGCCATATTTGGCGCTGTTGGTCATCAGCTCATGGAAGACAAGGGCGGCGGTGGAAAAAGCCTGCGGTTCCAGCAGCACGTCCTCGCCGCCCATCTGAATGCGTTGCGCATTTTTCCCCAGATAGGCGGCGGTCTCTGCCAGCAGCAATTGCCGGAGCGAAGCGGGCGCCCAATGATCGCGGGTGATCTGGTCATGGGCGCGGGCGAGCGACTGGATGCGGCCCTCGAGCTGGCGAATGTAATCGCCAAGGCTGACCGACGTTGCCTGCGACTGCCGAATGATGCCGGTGATGAGGCTCAATATGTTGCGGACGCGGTGGTTCAGCTCGGCGATCAGCAATTCCTGACGCTCGTTTGCCGTCTGGCGCGCCATGCTGACCTCGTCGGTGAGGCGCAACACCACCTCGATCAATGTGACGCGGATGGTTTCGGCGACACGGCGCTCTGCTTCCGTGAAGGGGAGGGAGCGGCCACGCACCAGTTCCGACCAGGCCTCGAAACTCTTGCGCGGTGTCAGCCGCGGGCCATTGGGCCCGTATTCCACCGGCTTGTGCGGGTCGCCGCCCCAGCGAACGGTGCGCACCAATTCCTGACGGAAAAGCACGACATAATCGCGCGGCGATCGTGAGATCGGGATGGCGAGCATGCCTGCCACCGCATCGTCGACCTCAAGATCCGGATAGGTTTCCGCGAGCCTGTCCACGGCGTAGATGCGGCCGGCGGCGTTGCGGTTGAGGTGTCGGACGAGGGCTGCGAAACTTCTCTCATCCGGCCCGATGCCGGCAAGTGCCAGCCGGCCGTTGATCCAGACGCCGATCCCGTCGGCAGGAATGGCGTCGGCGAGCGCCTCGATCAGCCAAGCCGGATCGTCGAGCAGGCTGGCATTGTCTGCGACGGAGGTGAGAAGCCGGTCGGCGATGCGGCGCGCCTTGGTCTCGTAATCGAGAGCCAGTCGCCGTTCGCGGCTTTCAAGGCGCGAGGCAAACATCTGGCCGAAGAGTTCGGCGGTGGAGCGGCTTTGGGCCGAAGGCAGACGTGGACCGTAGTGATGGCAGGCAAATAGCCCCCAAAGCTTCCCGTCGACGACGATCGATATGGAAAGCGAGGCGCCAACGCCCATATTTTTCAGATATTCGATATGGATCGGCGAGACTGAACGCAAGACCGACATGGAGAGGTCGAGCGGCTGGCCGTGCTCGTCGAGCGGCGGCAGGATCGGGACCGGGACGGCGTCGACATCGGCAATGATGCGGAACAGGTTGCGCAGATAAAGCGCGCGCGCCTGAACCGGAATGTCGGAAGCCGGATAGTGCAGCCCGAGGAACGATCCGATGCCGGCCCGGGCGGCTTCCGCCACCACTTCGCCGGAACCGCTTTCGTCGAAACGGTAGACCATGACCCGATCGAAGCCGGTGAGCGCCCGCGCCTGTCTTGCGCCTTCGCGGAAGAAAGCTTCCAGTGTTTCCGTGTGATCGAGGCGGGACATCATGCTGCGCATGGAGAGCGACGCAGCGTCGTGCCGGTCTTCCTGGCAGCGCTCGCCTTCGATGATGACCTGACCTTCGTTCAGATGCACGGCAAGGTCGAAACTGTTTTGATCGGGCGTCAGAGCAATGCCGAAAATACGCTCGACGACGTCGGAACCGCGCAGCGTGGTAAGTTTGTTGCGGATTGCGTGGAGTGCTTCGGGGCTGATCAGAGAGATAACGGGACGGCCGAGCGCATTGGCCTCTGTCACTCCGAGAAACTCCGCCAGATTTGCGGAGGCGCGGATGACAATCCAGTCTGAGGATACCGCCAAGAGAAAGCCGAAGGGCTGGACCGAGCCGAGCTGGTGGATCGGCTCACGGTCGCAATTGGTGAGATCGACGGGTTCGTGCGTGCCGCTCATGGGACGGCTTCCAGTTCGACTTGCCCCGCTTTGAGGAAGAGATCGAAGACATCGCGGGCTGCGGCGACAGCAGCACCGGGATCGTCCACCTTGCTCGCGTCAAGACGATCCATGAAAAGCCGCATGGCGCCCTTCGGCCCTTGCGGGCTCAAGTAGCTGCTGGGCAAGTGGTCAGGCACGGCCTTGGCGAGCAGCGCGCCGCCGAGCTTGGAGCCCTCAAGGACATAGGCGGCACCCCAGACTGCCGCTTCGCAGCGCAATGCCGGTCGCGGAAGCGGTACGGGCAATCGATCATCGAGTTCCCTTATATCGGCGGCCAGCAGATGCGCGCGTCTTCGTTCCGGCCAGTCCGGCAGCAGGCTGTTGATTCCGGCTTCCTCAAGCGCATGTTCGACTGATGGTACGACCCGGGCATGCGCGCGCAGGAACGCTTTGTAATCCTGGGTGCGTGAGAGGTTGAAACTGCCGAAGAGGGTGTCGACCGCGGCGTGGCAATCTGCAGTTTGTGCGCGGAGGGCGCTGCGAAGTGACATGCTGACGTTTTTCCGAGTGATATGGCCGCCGCCCAAAAGGGACGACGAACTAGCGGATATACTGCGGCATCGCGTTATTTCCAGAGAAACGCCTAGGAATAACATGGGTTTCTCGCCGCTCGCAGACGCGTGGCGAGCGCTTCAGCCCATCATTGCCGGCAGCCCCGCGGCGAGCGTATCAATCGCGAGCCGCACCTTCGGCAGCATCACCGGGGAGCGCAGCCAAACGGCATGGGCATCGAAGACATTGGCCGGTTCATGCTTCAACACCTGAATGAGCCGGCCCGCCAGCACCTCCTCACGGACCAGCCAGCAGGGCAGCCAGGCAAGACCGCGCCCGGCGACGGCCGCATCGGAAATCGAAGCGAGGTCGTCGAGCCGCAGTCGCGCCTTTGGCGCCAGCCGCCGCCCGGGATCGGCTGCAGTCGGAAAGATCCAACCCTTGTCATCGTCGCCCCGCCTGTAGACGATGCCTTCATGCTGGGGAATATCGAAGACTGTCTGCGGTGCGCCATGTTTTTCCAGATAGGCGGGCGATGCGCAGACGGTCATGCGCTGGCGGGCGATCGCCCGGGCCATCAGATCCGGATTGTCCTTCAGCGGTCCGTTGCGGATCACAAGATCGAAGCCGTCCTCGAGCAGGTCGACGATGCGGTCGTTGAAGGAAAGGTCGAGTTCGAGGTTCGGATGTTCATCGAGCAGGCGTGCGAGAATCGGCGAGATGCAATGGCGGCCGAAGAGCACGGGCATCGAGATGCGCAATCGGCCGCGCACATCGCGCCGGCCGGATTCCAACATGGCTTCGCCCAGGCGGATTTCCTCGACCGCCCGCAGGCAGCGCTCGTAGAAGAAGCGGCCTTCCTCGGTCAGGCTCTGCATGCGCGTCGTACGGTTGAAAAGCCGCACGCCGAGACGCTGTTCCAGCCGCGCGATGGTCTTGCCGACCGCCGAACGCGTGAGATGAAGCCGCTCGGCAGCGGCCGAAAAGCCACCTGCCTCGACGGCTTCGACAAAGATCGAGATACCCTTCAACTGTTCCATTTGTTTCCTTCTTGGAACCATTCTGGAGAATTAATATCGCAACTGGTGCGAAATATTCAACGATATGGTTTCGGCTCCCTGCAATGGACAAGGAGCAAGACAATGCAGACAACACGGCAATGGCAGATCGACACGATCGGACCGGAGCGCCAGGTGACGATCGGCGAGCGGAGGCTCGAGCCGATTTCGGGAAACAAAGTTCTGGTCCGGACGGAAGCCGTCTCGCTCAATTTCCGCGACCGGCTGGTGCTGGAGAGCGGCATGGGGTTGCCGCTGCAATTTCCCTTCGTCCCGGCTTCCGATATGGCGGGGGTCGTCGAGGCGGTCGGACCCGAAGTCAGCCGTTTCAAGCCGGGCGATCGGGTCATTTCGACGTTTTCGCCCGACTGGATCGACGGACGCGGGTTGGGCGATGCGCGCACGCCACCCTACAAGACACGCGGCGGCTTCTATCCTGGCGTGCTCTCGCAATATACTGTGCTGTCGGAGGAATGGTATTCACGCGCGCCTGAGACGCTCGATGCGGCGCAGGCAAGCACCTTGCCCTGCGCCGGGCTGACTGCCTGGTTCTCACTGATCGAACGCGGCGGTCTGAAGGCCGGCGACAAGGTGCTGGTGCAAGGCACCGGCGGCGTGGCGCTCTTCGGTCTGCAGATCGCCAAGGCGCACGGCGCGGTGGTCTTCATCACATCAGGCAGCGCCGAGAAGCTCGGGCGCGCCGCTGCGCTGGGCGCAGATCACGTGATCAACCGCCATGAGGGCGACTGGGTTGAGCAACTCTATCAGTTGACCGGCGGCTATGGCGCCGATCACGTGCTTGAGATCGTCGGCGGCCCGCATCTCGACCAGGCGCTGAAGGCGGTGGCGATCAATGGCCGTATTTCCGTTATCGGCGTGCTCGAGGGGTTCGAGGTTTCCGGCCCGGCCGGCCCGCTGCTGCTCAAGGCGCCTGTTGTCCAGGGCATTTCTGTCGGCCATCGCCGTGCGCTCGAAGACCTGGTGCGGGCAATCGACCAGACCGGGCTGAAGCCCGTGATCGACAAGCGCTATGCCTTCGACGAATTCCCTGAGGCGCTCGATCATCTCTATCGCGGGCCTTTCGGCAAGGTGGTCGTCGAGTTCTGACGGTAGCGATTTGCCCTTCTGCCTGCTGCATAAAATTATGCAGCAATTCAAAGTGCTACAGCGCCGCGCGTCTGAAAAGACACGCGGCGCTGTAGGCGGAGAAGGGAGGCTGATCAGGCGGCAGCGGGGACGCCCTCTTCGAAGGCGAAGCCTTCATCGGCCCAGCCGGTCATGCCGCCGATCATCAGTTTCACCGACAGGCCGAGGCGGGAGAGGCGAAGTGCGGCTTTATCCGCGCCGTTGCAATGCGGGCCGGCGCAATAGACGACGAAAAGCGTGTCGGAGGGCCAGGCCGACATGCGGTGCGCAGTCATCTTGCCATGCGGCAGGTTGAGGGCGCCGGGAACGTGGGACTGTGCAAAGAGCGTCGGCGAGCGCGCGTCGAGCAGAACGAAATCGACCTTGCCCGACGCAAAGGCGGCGTGAACATCGGAGCAATCAGTCTCGAAGGCAAGCTTGGCTCCAAAATGGGCGGCGGCGATTTCAGCGGCGGCGGCGGGGATTTCTGCGACAGGGCTTGGCATTGCGATTTCCTCTTGGGTTCGAATTGCCGCCTGGTATCGCCGATGCTAAAGCTTTGCGAAATTGGCCATCATGACTGACAGCGTAAAGATCATGCCAAACTCATCGCCACAGCAGACGAAAGGACCGCTGGTCGCAGCGCTTGCCTATGACGGGCTCTGCACCTTCGAATTCGGCATCGCCTACGAGGTCTTCGGCCTGCCGCGCCCGGAGATGGGTGAGGATTGGTATCGCTTCTCCGTCTGCGCCATCGAGCCGGGGCCGCTTCGCGCTGCGGGAGGACTGACGGTCGCGGTCGACAAGGGCCTGGAGGTGCTCGATGAGGCGGACCTGATCGTCGTGCCCGGCTGGCGGGCAATCGATGCGCCGGTACCGGCACCACTCGGCGCAGCGCTCAGGGCAGCGCATCAGCGCGGCGCGCGCATCATGTCGCTCTGCTCGGGCGTTGCGGTTCTTGCCGGATCGGGGCTGCTTGCCAACCGCAGGGCGACGACACATTGGCGCTATGTCGCCTCGATCGCCGCACGTTATCCCGACATCAGGCTTGATGCCGACGTTCTCTACATGGATGAAGGCAGCCTGCTGACGGCGGCGGGGAGTGCCGCCGGCATTGATCTTTGCCTGCATGTGGTGCGCGGCGATTTCGGTTCGGAGGCTGCAAACAGCGTGGCAAGACGGCTCGTCGTGCCGCCGCACCGCGAAGGCGGACAGGCGCAGTTCATTCACGCGCCGGTTCCCGAGGAGCGCGAGGGCATCCGCTTGGGGCCGCTGATCGAATGGATGCGCGAAAGCCTGTCCGAGGACCAGCCGATCAGCCTGCTTGCGAAAAGAGCCGGCATGAGCATGCGCACCTTCCAGCGGCGCTTCGAAGCGACAACGGGTGTCAGCGTCGGCGAATGGTTGCTCACGGAGCGGCTGCGGCATGCCCGCGATCTGCTGGAGAGGGAGCTTGCCGTTTCGCTCGACGATATCGCCGCCGCCAGCGGCTTTGGAACACTGGCGACGATGCGCCATCATTTCCGCAGGCGTCTGGGGACGAGTCCCAATGCCTATCGGAAGTCATTCGGCGGGTAGACTGGCCTGACGCTTTCGAACGTTGCCGGCAAGATTGCAACGCCGCGGATCGATCTTTTCCGCGGCGGTGCAGATCCTTACTCCGCCGCCTGGCGCGCCATCGGGTTGTTCGGGTGCGTCGTCCAGTTGGCGTAGTTGGGGTCGACGACGCGGCCGGTGCGCTTGTCGAGAGTGCCGGCGGGAAGCTGCTCCATGGTGATGCAGTTCTCGACCGGACAGACGCTGACGCAGAGATTGCAGCCGACGCACTCCTCGTCCATCACCTCGAAATGACGCGCGCCATCGACGAAGTTGGTGATCGCCTGGTGCGAGGTATCCTCGCAGGCGATGTAGCAGCGGCCGCATTTGATGCAGGCGTCCTGGTCGATCTTCGCCTTGGCGATGTAGTTGAGGTTCAGATACTGCCAGTCGGTGACGTTGGGGACGGCGCGCCCGGTAATGTCGTCGAGGCTGCGATGGCCTTTTTCGTCCATCCAGTCGGAGAGGCCAGTGATCATCTCCTGGACGATCTTGAAGCCGTAGGTCATCGCCGCCGTGCAGACCTGAACGTTGCCGGCCCCGAGTACGAGGAATTCGGCCGCGTCCCGCCAGGTGGTGATGCCGCCGATGCCCGAGATCGGCAGGCCGTAGGTTTCGGGATCACGGGCGATCTCGGCCACCATGTTGAGCGCGATCGGCTTTACCGCCGGGCCGCAATAACCACCATGGCTGCCCTTGCCGCCGACCGTCGGGTTGGGGGCGAAGTTGTCGAGATCGACGGAGACGATCGAATTGATCGTGTTGATCAGCGACACGGCATCGGTGCCGCCGGCCTTGGCGGCGCGGGCGGGACGGCGGACATCGGTGATGTTGGGAGTCAGCTTGGTGATGACGGGCATGCGGGTGTACTGCTTGCACCAGCGCACGACCATCTCGATATATTCCGGCACCTGGCCGACCGCCGACCCCATGCCGCGCTCCGACATGCCGTGCGGACAGCCGAAATTGAGCTCGATGCCGTCGGCGCCGGTCTCTTCGACCAAGGGTAGGATCGCCTTCCAGGCCTGCTCCTCGCAGGGTACCATGATCGAGGCGATCAGTGCCCGGTCCGGCCAGTTCATCTTCACCTGCTTCATTTCGCGCAGGTTGGTGTAGAGGTCGCGGTCGGTGATGAGCTCGATATTGTTCAGACCGAGCAGGCGGCGGTCGGCGCCCCAGATCGCGCCGTAGCGCGGGCCGTTGACGTTGACGACGGGCGGGCCTTCCTCGCCCAGCGTCTTCCAGACCACGCCGCCCCAGCCGGCCTTGAAGGCGCGCTCGACATTGTAGGCCTTGTCGGTCGGCGGCGCAGACGCCAGCCAGAACGGGTTCGGGGATTTAATACCGACGAAATTATTGCGGAGATCAGCCATTGTTCATTCTCCCCTTCAAGCAACCGCGACAGCCGGAGCGGCTGCTGCGGACAGGGCACGATGGATGGATTCAGCCGCGTCGCGACCGTGGGCGACGGCGGAAACCGTGAGATCTTCACCGCCGAAGACGCAGTCGCCGCCCGCCCAGACGCGGTCGAGCGAGGTATGGCCGTCGCCATCGACGGCGATGCGGCCGGATTCCATGCGCAACGAACCGAGTCCAGAGGCGTCAAAGGTCTGACCGATCGCCTTGAAGATCTGGTCGGCGGCAATGACACCGGTTTCGCCGGTGCCGACCAGGCGGCCTTCGAGAATCCTCGTATATTCCACCTCGATGGCGGCGACTTTGCCGTCCTGTGACAGGATCGATTTCGGCGCCAGCCAGTGGCGGATGATGACACCCTTAGAGCTAGCCAGATCCTGCTCGAATTCGGAGGCGTTCATGTGTTCCTTGCCACGGCGGTAACAGATCGTCACCTCCTCGGCGCCGAGCAGCTTTGCCTGCACGGCGGCGTCGATCGCCGTCATGCCGCCGCCAAGGACGACGACGCGGCGGCCGACGGCGATTTCGCTCTTGTTTTCGGCCTGACGGAGAGCCGCGATGAAATCGACGGCGTCGTCGACGCCTGCGAGGTTCTCGCCCTCGATGCGCAGCGCGTTGACGCCGGCAAGGCCGATACCGAGGAAGACGCCATCATATTGCGCTTCCAGATCGGAAAGCGAGAAATCGCGGCCGAGACGCTGCCCATGCCGGACCTCGATGCCGCCGATCGAGAGGACGTAATCGACTTCCTTCTGGGCGAAGTCGTCGACGGTCTTGTAAGTGGCGATGCCGTATTCGTTGAGGCCGCCGGATTTTTCCCTGGCATCATAGATAGTGACGGAATGGCCCTTGACGGCCAGGCGATGGGCGGCGGCAAGGCCGGCTGGGCCTGCGCCGACAACGGCGATCGTCTTTCCGGTCGGTTCGGCCCGGGCATAGAACTGCTTGCCGGCCTGCATGGCGGCATCGGTCGCATAACGCTGCAGGCGACCGATCTCGACGGGCCGCTCCTCGGCCGTGTTGCGCACACAGGCCTGTTCGCAGAGTTCTTCGGTGGGACAGACGCGGGCGCACATGCCGCCGAGGATGTTCTGGTCGAAGATCGTCTTTGCCGAGCCGATCGGATTGCCGGTCGAAATTTGGCGGATGAACAGCGGAATGTCGATCGAGGTGGGACAGGCCGTCATGCACGGCGCGTCATAACAGAAATAACAGCGGTCGGCGGCGACCAGCGCCTCGTGATTGTCGAGGCGCGGATGAAGATCGGAAAAATTAGCCTCATACTCGGCGGGCGAAAGCCGGCCGGCATGAATCCCAGTTTCCAGTCGTTCCATTGAAGTTCCCTCATTATTGGTAAACGGCCTGTGAGGGAAAGCGTAACTCAGGTTTAAAAATTTATCAAACGGTAAAATTTTGACGATTTTCTCTCGCTGTCACGCCAGTAATCCGCTGTTTTTGCTAGAAGAATTTATTCGGCCTGCATCGGTAAAACGGCTGAACGCGCGACGAGGGAAGGGCATCCGAAAAAAGATTCAAAAAAGTCGAATTTTTTTCGGATGGCAGGGAACCAAAGTTTGATGTCGTCGTTATTGCGATATCCGGATGGTGATCGCATCGACCCAACATGCGCGCCCCCAACCCACTATCCGGACGTACTCACGGTCCCCTCCCGGTGAGTGAAGACAGCCGGTGCGCCGCCCTCGCACCGGCTGTTTTTCGTTCTCGATTGTCTCCAGGGCTTTCACACTCGCTTGAAGATCTCGAATTCGGTTTCCGGAATGGTCAGACGATATTCAATGCGGCCGGGAACGAGGTTCAACTCCGCTTTGCCATTGACCGACGATGGCACGACACGCTCCAGCACGGTGCGGCCGAAGCTGTTGTCGCTGAATTCGTGGACTTCCGACTGATCGTGCAGAACTTCCGCCCAGGCGACTTCGATTGCCTTCCTGTCGTTGATCATGGCTTCGCGGCAATTCAGCGTGATGGAGGCGGCGCCGCCTGATATCGCGCCAAAGGAGGCGGAGTTGACGATGAGTTCGTGGAGGGCGAGCCCGAGATGCACGGCAGCATTCGGTGTCAGGTGAGCGTTGATGCCATAGATCGGCATGGAGCCGGCCGTCTCCGGCCAATAGGGGGCGAACTGCTTTTCGGCGAGTTCGAAGAGGTAGGCGCCGCGCCAGCTGGAATCCGTGATCAGGTCCTGCGAGTTGGAAAGTGATTGCAGCCGTCCGCGGAACTTGAGGAGGAAGCTGTCGAGAGAGAGCGTGTTGCGCGCCGTCTGCGTGGCAATGCCCTGGATGATGGCGAGAAGGTTTTTCGAGCGGTGCGAGAGTTCGCGCAGCAGCGATTTCAGAACTTTTTCGCGATGCCGGCTTTCGGTGACTTCAGTCATGACGGACAGAAGTCCATGTACGCCGCGTTCGCCGGTGCGCTGGATCTTCAGTTCATACGTGCGCCTTTCGCCGTCGACGTCGATCTCAACTTCGGCATTGTTGGGGATGCCGGTTTCCAGCACCTTGTGTTTCAGCGCGGTCAGATATCGCCCATGGGCGTCGCCGAAAAGGGCGGCGTCGCTGCCGCCGGGCATAAAGAGCGCTGCGAAATGCGGCGGCAGATTTTCGGCGTAAAAGATCGACAGCCGGGCGTCCTGGCAGAGGATCGAAATCCCGGCGCTGCCGAGCGCGCGTTCCATCATTGCGGCTTTGCCCTCGAAGGTGAAAGGCATGCCGGACAATGGTTCAGTCGTATTCACGCGGCCGCCTTTCCTTGTGACATCTTGAACGTCGCTGAAGGGAGCGCCCTTACAGACACCGCCTGCCAACTCTAGAACAAAGCGCTGCAAAAACCGTTAAAGCCACCGGAGCGTCCCGGTAGCACCGGAACGCCTGCTTTGGCGATTTGGTTCCGAAGGCCGGAAAATTGCGTCTCAGGCGGCTACTCTGGTCGATTCATTGAAGAAAAGCGCTTGGCTGATCAGTGCCTTGACCATGTCGGGATTGAAGGGCTTGGTGACAAGGAAAGTCGGTTCCGGGCGCTCGCCGGTCAGAAGCCGTTCCGGGAAAGCGGTGATGAAGATCACCGGCACGCTCGACGTCTTGAGGATGTCGTTGACTGCGTCGATACCGGAGCTGCCGTCGGCAAGCTGGATGTCGGCCAGCACCATGCTCGGCTTGGTCTTGTTGTAGAGCGCCACGGCCTCGGCATGCGTACGGGCAATGCCGGTGACGCGATGGCCGAGGCTCTCGACCATCTGCTCGATATCCATGGCGATCAGCGGTTCGTCCTCGATGATCATGATATCGGTTGCGACCTGACGGGAAATCTCCTGCGACGCCACGTCGAGCAGATGCATGACATCCTGTTCTTCGGTTTCCAGGATTTCGGCGATTTCAGCGACGCGGAAATTCTCTACGGAGGCGAGCAGGAAGGCCTGACGGGCGCGCGGCGAAACCTTGGCAAGGTTCAGCGTGGCGCGTTGCTCCCAGGCATAGGGCGAGGTCGGCTCTGGAATCTGGACTGCGGTGGAACCAAACAGTTGCGTGAACAGTTTGTAGAGTGCGACCCGGTCATTCGCCGTATCCGGGAAAATCGACAGATCGGCGATGATGGCTTCGAGAACGGCGGCGACGTAAGCGTCGCCCGAAGTCTGAGTGCCGGTAAGGGCGCGGGAATAGCGGCGCAGATAAGGAAGGTGCGGCGCAATCCGAGTAGAAAGTGTCATTCATGGCTCCTGCATACAGGCCGGCATTGGCTTCAATGAGCGGTTAACGCCGCCTTGGTAAAAAAGTTCCGGAATGGCAGGAACTTTTTTCGTCGCGCCGCATTATTCCAGCCGACGAAGAAAGGGCGTAGCGTTTTGACCCATGCAGCGGCAAATACCAGCGACATCGACAATCGAACGTTCGATGTCGATGGTTGAAATTGTGATTGATCCCATCCACGCCCCGCGAACAGACAACCGGCGAGAAGACGAATTGATGACTACACGCAAGAAAGAAGCAGCCGATCAGCGAAAGCTGGAGCTGCGGGCAAGCGACATCTTGGACCCGAACAATCAGATCGGCGTCAGGCTGAGGTCGCTTTATGCGGCCGCACAGGATGAGGCGATCCCCGATCGTTTTCTCGACCTTCTCGAAAAGCTCGACCATGCTGAAATGATGGCTTCTGCCAAGATGGCCGAATAGGATCGCCCGCATGGAAGATAAATCGCAACCCAGCTTCAAGCGGGAATTGCTGGCGGCACTCCCAAGTCTTCGCGCTTTCGCAATCTCGCTCATCGGGCGGCACGACCGTGCCGACGATCTCGTCCAGGACACCATCATGAAAGCCTGGGCCAAACAGGATCATTTCGAGATGGGCACCAATATGAAGGCCTGGCTCTTTACGATCCTGCGCAACGAACTCTACAGCCAGATGCGCAAGAGCGGCCGCGAAGTGCAGGACAGCGACGGGCTGTTCACTGAATCGATGGCGATGCACCCCTCGCAATATGGCGCTCTCGATCTGCAGGACTTCAAGAAGGCACTCGACCAGCTGCCGCCGGATCAACGCGAGGCGATCATTCTCGTCGGCGCCTCGGGTTTTTCCTACGAGGAGGCGGCCGAAATCTGTGGCTGTGCCGTGGGCACCATCAAGAGCCGCGTCAACCGGGCCCGCCAGCGGCTGCAGGAGTTGCTGCAGATATCTGGCGAGGCTGATTTTGGCCCCGACGCCACCTCGGCGCCGCTAACGTCGAAGGCCTTCGCGTTCTGACAAGAGTTATATTTGGAGGAAAGCCGGTCGCCCCTCGGGGCGCCGGCTTTTTTGTTTTGGGAGAAGGGCGCGTATCCAAGTCGTGGATAGCTGTTCAAGGCAACTACCTCACGCTCCCTCATTCCTGTGACACGCACCGGATGAGGGAGCGTGAGATGGCGTCCTTGCCTAATTTTCCGCTCGTATGTGAGGGGGAAAGTGTTCACTCTCTCCATTTTCGTAGCGAGTACGCATAGAGCGAGTCCCTCAATCAATCGTCGCGCTTCGAGCCCACCAGATTGGCTGCGACGATTGCTGCCAGAACACCGGCGGTTAGGAGCGGCTGGGCGCGGATCAGGCCGAGCCCGACCGTTGCCAGCGATTCCACCGCAGCACGGCGTTCACGGGCGCGGCGTGCTTCCCGGGTGTTGATGATCGACATCGCGACCAGGGCGATGATGGCGATCAGCAGCGCGCAGGCGGCCAGGAAGAGGGCAGCCCCGACTGGGCCGTAGATGGCGGCGAGCCAGATGGCGCCTGCGGTGACGGCCAGCGCGTAGGCGGTGAGAAGGAAGAGCACGGCAAGCGCAATGAAGATGCTATTGCGCTTGGCGCGCACAACGGTCCGGTGCACGCTTGCGCCCGTCAGCAGGCTGAGGATCGAAAACAGCATCGCGCTTCCTCAGCGCCGGGCGAGGAAGGCGATGGCAAGGCCGAAAGCGGCTGCGGCGCCGATGGTTGCCAGCGGATGCTTGCGTACGGTATCGCGCATTTCCGTCGCGCCGCGCTCATAGCCGTGCTGCAATTCGCGCAGCAGATCCTCGCTGCGGCCAAGCAGTTCTTCGTAGCCGGCGCCGGCCTGGCTGCGGATTTTCTCGCCTTGGTGGCGCGAGCTCTTGCCGACGAGGCGCGTCAGTTCCGCGAGTTCATCGCGCAGCGCCTCGATCTGCTCCTCGATGCCGGATTCCAGATTGTGGAAGGTGCCGTTGCGGCGGCTGCGGGCGGACTGGAAGATAGAATAGCTCATGGCTGTCTCCATTGGCTGGGGCGCGCGCAAGCCCGCCTGTTTCGCACGAGGGTCACCACCGTCCGTTGCATGAATGATATCGCCCGGCATTGACCCAGATCATGCCAAAAACGTGCCGGACGATCAAAAGTTCCGCCGGAGCAGTGCTCAGGGGCGGGAAACGGCACTGTGGGCGAGCACGAAGGGCGTACCGTCGGCCGGCACTTGGTTGATGCGCAGCGCGCAACCGAAGACCGAGAGCATCGTTTCGTCCGTCAGCACCTCAACGATGCTGCCGGCGGCCGCGAGCCGGCCGGATTTCATCAGCACGATGCGGTCGGCAAAGAGCGCCGTCAGATTGAGATCGTGCATGACGGCGATGACACCGCCGCCGCGTTCGCAGAAATTGCGCGCGAGCGTCATGATGGTCAACTGGTGGCTGATGTCGAGGCTCGAGACCGGTTCGTCGAGCAGTAGCCAGCAGGGCTTACCGTCGACGACGGGCTCGGCGATCTGGCAGAGAACGCGGGCAAGCTGCACACGCTGCTGCTCGCCGCCGGAGAGCTCCTGATAGAAACGGCCTTCGAAGCCGGTCAAGTCGACGGAGGCTAGTGCTGCGGCGGCCGTCTGCTCGGCCTTGTCGGGATGCAGGTTGAGGCCTGATGTCAGGCCCATGCGGACGATCTCGCGCACGGTAAAGGGAAAGGAGATGGTGCTCGCCTGCGGCAGCACACCACGAATGGCGGCAAGCTGCCAGGGTTTCAGCCCCTTCACCTCGTCGCCGCCGATGCGCACCGAGCCGCCATAGGCAAGTTCGCCGGAGATGGCTTTCATCGTCGTCGTCTTACCGGAGCCGTTCGGCCCGGCAATCGCCGTCAGTTCGCCGGCCTTTGCCGTGAAGGCGACGTCGCTGATGATGGTCTTGCCGGAAAGGCGCACGGAGACGCCGGAAACTTCGATCATCTAAATGTCACTCACGGGGTCACTCACCGGGGTCACTCACAGGGCAAGGCGCGAACGCTGCCTCAGCAGGATCCATAGGAAGAACGGGCCGCCGACCGCCGCGGTGATGATGCCGATCGGCAGTTCGGCCGGGGCAACCAGGGTGCGCGCCAGGACATCCGCGAAGATCAGCAGAGAGCCGCCGAGCAGTGCTGCGGCCGGCAGCAGGAAACGATGGTCGGGGCCGATCGCCATACGCAGGATATGCGGCACGACGATCCCGACGAAACCGATACCGCCGCTGACGGCGACGGACGCGCCGGTCGCCGCGGCGACGCCGACGATCGCGACATTCTTCAGCCGCTGCACCGGCACGCCCATATGAAAGGCGGCCGCCTCGCCGAGCGTGATGGCATTGAGGCCGCGGGCCATGAAGGGCAGGGCGGTGAAGGACAACAGGATGATCGGGCTGGCGGCAGCGATCTTCGTCCATGTGGCGCCGGCAAGCGAGCCCATGCTCCAGAAGGTCAGGTCGCGCAGCTGCTGGTCGTTGGCCATGTAGATCAGCAAGCCTGTTATGGCGAGGGCGAGCGCACCGAGCGCGATGCCGGCAAGCAGCATTGTCGCAACCGAGGTCTGACCATGACGGGTGGCGATCCTGTAGAGCAGTAGCGTCGTGACGAGGCCGCCGCCGAAAGCGGCCGCCGGCAGAGCGTAGATGCCGAGAAGCGCCTGGAGCGGAGCTGCAAGGCCGCTGCCGAGCACGATCATCGCGACCGCGCCGAGGCTTGCGCCGGAGGAGACGCCGACCAGGCCGGGATCGGCCAGCGGATTGCGGAACAGGCCCTGCATCACCGTGCCGGAGACGGCCAGCGAGGCGCCGATCAGGAAGCCAAGAATCGCCCTGGGCAGGCGGATATCGAAGATGATGATCCGGTCACGCGTGCTGAGCGCCGTCTCAGAGCCGGCCATGTTGCTGATGACGTCGAGGATCGAGGCATCCGAGGCGCCTGTCGTCACCGAAAACAGCATCGAAAAGACCGAGCCGGCGACGAGCAGCGCGATCGCCAGCAAGGCGAGCCGCGTCCTGTCGCCCGCCTGCCTGATTTCGCGGATGTCCGCCATCGGGAATGGTCGCCTTCGTTCCGCCATGGCTTGCGGCAGGGCCATGATCAGCCCCCGTAGATCGCCGAGTTGAGCTCACGTGCGGCGGCTGCGGTGCGCGGGCCGAAGCCGAGCAGGTAGACGCCGTCCATTCGGATGATCGCTTTTTTCTCGCCTGCCGGCGTCAGCACGATCGCCGGCTGAGCCAGCAGGTCCTCGTTCTTGGTACCGGCGCCATCGCCGCGGTTCATCATCAGGATGATATCGGGCTTGGCTTCGATGATCGCCTCGTCCGTCAGCGGCTTATAGCCCGGGAATGCGCCGACGGCGTTGATGGCGCCGGCGAGCTTGACGATCCCATCGGCGGCCGTGCCGGTGCCCGATGCCATGATCCGGCCGTTCTGGGCGCTGAGGATGAAGAGAACGCGCTTGCGTTCGGCCTCCGGGCGCTTTTCGGCATCGGCGATCGCCGCGTCGAGATCGGCCGCGACCTTTTCTTCAAGTGCCTTCGCCTTGTCGGGCACGCCAAGCAGCGTGCCGACACGGTCGATCTTGGCGATGATACCGTCGCGGGTAAAGGCGCTCGGCACGGTTTCGAAGGGCACGCTGGCATTCTTCAGCACGGTCAGCGCCTCCTGCGGGCCTGAACCGTCGACGGCGATGATCGCCGTCGGGTTCATGGCGAGGATGCCTTCCGGCGAGAGCGCGCGCATGTAACCGACGTTGGGCAGCTTCAACGCCGCCTCCGGATACATGCTCGTCGTGTCGCGGGCAATCAGCCGGCTTTCTTCGCCGAGCGCATAGACGATCTCGGTGATGTCGCCACCGACCGAAACCAGGCGCGAGGTGTCGAGCTTCTTTTCGTCAGCGTGGGCGGCGCGGACGAAGGCGAAGCCTTCGATTGGGCGCGCCGTCGGGATCAGCGGCAGCGCCATGACGGCCGCCGTCAGGGCCAGTTCCCAAGGGCGGATCCGGCGCAGATTGTTACGCATCGTCATCGTTGCGATCCTTATGCGGCCACGCTTGCTGCCCGCGGCAGGTTTTCCATGATCTCGCGCCATGCGGCGCGTTCGTCGGAACCTTCCTGCCGCTTGCCGAAGAACTGGATGATCATCTCGCCTTCTGCGTTGTAAGCCTCCAGCGAGGTGACGTGGCCGTCCGTGGTCGGCTTGCGCACGGCCCAGGTCTCGGCGATGTGATCCTGGCGCAGATGCAGGTGGAAAGTCGGGTCCATGATATTGATCCACGGGCCCATCGACTGCACGTTGAAGATCGGGCCGGAATGGATCTGGACGATGCCGTCATTGGCGACAAAGCACATGATCGGCAGGCCAGATTTCACAGAGGCATGCATCATCTCTGCCGTTGCGCTGTTGTCGAGCCTCCAGGCATAGTCGTCGCCGACAGTGCGCACCGCCGCCTGGCGGCCGATCTTCAGGCGCTTCAGCATGCCGAAGAACTGATGCGTATCGGTGAGCTTGCTCCAGTTGTCGCGCAGTTCGTCGCGGCTGACGTCGGCAGTATCATCGGCGGCGTTCGAGGTTTCAGCCTCGACAAATTCCTGCGATTGGTCTTCCAGCTTCAACTCGGCGACGATCGCGTGATAGGCCTCGACATTCGAGCTCGGGCGCAGGTGCACCTTGTGCACGGCGTTGCCTGTTTTGTCGAAATATTGCAGGCTGAGGCGCTCCTGGTCGCCATCCTTCTTGGATACGGCGAAACCATGCTCCCAGCGGCTCGGGAAGATGCGCAGGTCGATATTCTCGCCGAGAACGATCGCGGCCTGCGCACCGCTCTTGATGTTTTCGAAGACACCGATCTTCTCGTGCACGGCACTTTCGTTGCGCGACAGCGCCATCACTTCGCCGAGGCCGGCCACGCGTTCGAGAAGCTTCAGTGCGCTGCCATCGATGCGGGTCACGCTGATGCCGGTTTCGGCGGCGACGAGGGCTGCCTCGGAAATCTTCAGCTGCGCGGCGATATCGCGCTCGCGCATTTTCGGATTCTCGGCGCGAAACGTACGGATTTCGGCTGGCGCCGGTCTTGTCTGTTCGGTCATGTCCTACCCTACTTATTGAGAATGAGCTTGCCCTGACGGGTGATCTTCAGGCGATAGACCAAGCCGTCGTGTCTAATCATGATCTCGTTCGTGCCGCGGAAGAGATCCGCGCTTTCGACGATCCGGTGCTGCGCCGCAGGCTCGCTCTGCAGCGGCACGTGCTTAAAGTTATCTGGCTTTTCAACCATCATTTCAGTTGGCAATTCCGCGAGACCGGTGATCAGGGTCCCCGGTTGTGATGACAATTATCTTGACTTTCTTACTCATAGTTTTTTAAAGACGCAATAGGAGACTAATATAGTCAAGTTTTTGAGATTGCTGATATGAAGCCGCCTGGCGGCGGTTCGCGACAATGGCGGAGAAGATGATGACGGTTAGGTTTGCGGCTGTTGCAGCCGGCGTGGTGATGGCGGTTTCAAGCGTATGCCAGGCGCAGGATGCCGCAACCGCCAAGCTGGATGTCGAACTCAACGCTTTGGCGCCGTCGCAAAAGGGCTGCATGATGACCTTCGTCGCCGAGAACAATCTTCAGGCGCCGATCAGCAAGATCTCCTTCGAGCTCGCTTTCTTCAACGACAAGAATGCCGTCGACCGCATCACCGTGCTCGATTTCCGCGATCTGCCGCAGGGCAAGAAGCGCGTGCGCCAGTTCGATATGCCGAATGTGAAGTGCGAGACGGTCACGCGCATCATCATCAACGACACGCCGGTCTGCGACGGCCCGGCGACGGGCGAATGCATGAAGGGTCTTGTTACCCGTTCACAGATTTCCGTTCCCTTCGAGGGCTAAGAATACGCTGGGAATGAATCCCGGCGGGCATGGTCAGACTGTCCGAGGCATACAAATGGCAATTTCAGCGAAGTCCAGATCGAGACAGGTGCTCATCGGGGAGCCGGACGCTGACGGCAGTCTGAACGACAATAACATGCATCCCGGCCACGAGCTTTCCGACCTGCGCAATGTGCAGCGGCAGCCGGCTGGCGAGGCGGTGGTCCACTATGCGCGTTTCGCGCAGATACCCGCCTTTCCCGATCATCCGGAAGCCGAGCCGATAGCCTCCGTTCCTGCGCCGCCGATCGATGCGGCGGTGGAAAAGCAGGAGGACGAGAAGAAGCCGGTGCGGCGACGGGTGGCGCTGACTTGTATTGGTTCGTTCTTTTTTCATGCGGGTCTGGTGGTTGCTCTTAGCGTGTTCATGCCGACGCCGCCGAACGAAGCGATTGAAGATGCTGGTGAGGCTGTCAGCGTCGTCGTGTATGGCGACTCTGACGTTGACCAGACATCGGCCGGCGATCCAGAGTTACAGCGCCAGCCCGAGCAAGTTGCCTCGGAGGAGGTTGAGCCGGATACAGTTCAATCGGAGGAGGCCACCGAACTAAATGCCACGACCGTGCCGCCGGAGCAGGCCCAGCCGGTCGAAACTGAAACGATGGAGACCGTTCAGTCGGTGCAGGAAGTTACGCGGGTTTCCCCTGAGGCCGTTGTTGCCGCCGAGCCAGAGGTGCTTGTCTCCGAGAGCCCTGCAGAATCTTTCGTCGCTCAGCCGATGGCAACGGCTGTGCCCGAACAGCCCATGCCTGATATCGCGCAGGCAACAGTACCGGAAGAAGTAGTGCCAACGGCTGTCCAGCCCACCGCAGTTCCGCCGGAAGAAGTAAAGACTGTCGAAGTGTCGCCGGAACCTGAAGACAAACCGAAGCCGAAGGCTGAAAAACCGAAACCCGTTGAAAAGAAGCAGTCTCAGAAGAGGGCCAAGCCTGCTGGTGGGAAAGAGGGCTCAGATCGTGAGGACTCGACGAGGGGCACGGTGAACGGCCAGCACGGGCCGCAAACTGACGGCACGTCAACCACGACAGGCGGAACTGATGGTATGGGAAGTGCTGCCGTAGCCAACTACCCTGGTAAGATACAGAAGCGGATCCGTCGCGCTGTTCGCGTGCCTGATGAATACAAAAACAAGAGCGACGGTATGACGGTAAGGATTCAATTGACGATTAACGGAACAGGCAGGGTAGCGTCGGTTTCTGTTGCTCGCAGTTCGGGTATTGCAGAGTTGGATAAAGCTGTTCTGGATGGTGTGCGGCGCGCGGCGCCGTTTCCGCCGCTACCCTCGGAGTGGGGTAAGCCTAGCTGGACTTTCACCCAGGAAGTTCAGGTCACTAGATAATATGATAAAAGTAATCAACTTTATACTTTACTCTAAAAATCAAGTTTAATAAGGTCCGCTCGCACACGCAGGAATCGTGTGACGATCAACGAGCGAACGGGTGGTATATGGCTCGCAAGGGCAAGAAGGGTTCGAACCGGGAGGTCCGCGACAGCGCGGGCGAGGACGCCGGTCAGGCATCCCTTGGGCGATCCAAACTGGATGGCCGCAGTTTCCTCTATGTCGGCGGCCGTGACTGCCAGGTGGCGCATCTTCGCCAGATCTGCAGCAATTTCGGCGCCGAGCTCATTCATCACGACGGCGGCTTACGCGAAGCGGTTTCGCGCATCGATACCGTCCTTCCCTCGGTCGACTGCGTGTTCTGCCCGATCGACTGTATCAGCCACGATGCCTGCCTGCGCGTGAAGACCGGCTGCAAGAAGTTCGGCAAGGCCTTCATCCCGCTTCGCAACGGCAGCAAGTCCAGCCTGGAGCGTGCGCTGCAGACGATGAACGAACGAGACAATTCCCGATGAACGACCAGCGCCCCGACGGCTTCACCATGATCGGCCTGCACAAGCTTGCCGCGCAGACAGGCGAGGGCCTCGTGCCCGAACTCTACGAGCTTTTCCAGCAGCATGCCGAACGCCAGCAGATCTACCAGAATGTGATGTTCTTTCCGACCTGGGAAGCGCGCATGCCCGGAGAGGTGGCAACAAGACCGCTTGGCCCGGCGGCGGCAAACGGCGATAATGTTCTCGCCTTTCCCTCGCGTGCGGCAAGGGCGGGCAAGAGGAAGGCGTAAGGAGATTTCATGTATATCGCAATGAACCGCTTCAAGGTTGCAACCGGGAGCGAAGGCGATTTCGAGACGGTCTGGCGCAATCGCGATTCCAGCCTGCCCGAGGTGCCCGGTTTCGTCGAATTCCGCCTGCTGCGCGGCAAGGTCAACGACGAGGAAGGCTACACGCTCTATTCCTCGCACACGGTCTGGAAAAGCGAGGCGGATTTTCAGAACTGGACGAAGTCCGAGAGCTTTCGTGCAGCGCACCGCAATGCCGGCGATCACAAGGCGATCTACAAGGGACCGCCAGTCTTCGAAGGCTTCAACGTCGTCGACGGCATATGAACGAAGGGCCGGATCGCATCGAGGTTCTGCCGGTCCTGCCGTCGCTCGATATCGATGAGACGCTTGCCTTCTACCGCGATGCGCTCGGTTTTACCGAGATCGTCTGTCGGGCGGCGGACTATCTCGTCCTGCGGCGCGACGACATGGAGCTGCATTTCTGGCGGACGCAGGATGCCACGCTTTGCCAGAACAGCTCCGTCTATCTCCGAGGCGGCGGCATCGGCGCCCTCCACGCGGAATATCGCGAAAAGGGCGTCGAGCGCCTGAGCGATATGGAGGTGCGGCCATGGAACATGGAGAGTTCTACATCCATGATCCGCACGGCAATCTGCTGCGCTTCGGCCGTGTGCCGCAGCCGCGTGACTAGAGCAACTCCAGCAAAAGTGCGCAGCGGTTTTGCGTCCGGATTGCGAGAAAACAAAACATAGAGAAATTCCCTCGCTCGGGGAAAAACGGAAATGCTCTATGCCTTGGCGCGGAAGACAGCGCCTGCCGCAACGGCCAGCCAGCCAAGCATCATCGCCCAGCCGCCGGTCGGCGCGGCATAGGGGAAGAGGCCGGAGCCGGTAAAGCGCAGGGTGACGAGATCGCCCGCAAAAAGCAGCGTTCCGACAATCAACAGGAAACCGGCCAGCCAGGCGGTTCTGAGCCTGGCACTGCCGAGAGCCAATGCCAGCAGGGCAGGGGCGTGGGCAAGGCACATGGCAGATGCGGATGCCGCAAGATTGGCCTCGCCGCCGCCATGGGCAGCAAGGGCGGCAAGCGCCACGCCGGCTACGCCGAACAGGCCGGCAAAGAGATAGAGCACCGGTTCCAGACGCGCGTTCAAGCTCATGGTTGTTCCTTGTGGTCAGGGGCCCTGTTCTGCATATGGTAGGCGAGTCGTTCCACCGGCGCCCAGATGAGATCGCGCAGCGCTTGGCTTGCGATCGTCTCGTCCAGGGCGCGGCGGAAGCAGAGCAGCCATTCGTCGCGTTCGACAGGGCCGATCTCGGCGACGAAATGGCGGCTGCGCAGGCGCGGATGGCCGCGCTTATCGGTATAGAGCGGCGGGCCGCCGAGATAACCGCTCATATATTCGTAGAATTTCTCTTCACTGCCGGTAAGGCTCGGCGGATGCACGGCGCGCACGTTTCTCGCCTCCGGCAGCGTGTCCATCAGCTCATAGAAGCGGTGCGTCAGCGCCCGTACGACAGGATCGCCGCCGACCGCCTGATAGAGTGTGGTGATCTTCTCCGTCACGAAACCATCCCATGCCATCCTAATCCCCAGGCCCTTCATGCACCGGGCGGAAAATGATCGCAACTGTCATCAAGGTGCCGCGGCATTTCGCGCATAATGCAGGCACGGCAGGGGTTGTGGCCGATTCTCCTTGACAAAACCGTCCGGACGGTATCTTTTAATTTGCACGTTGAACGCTCATCATCGCAAGAAGCAGCCCGTCCTCGTGCGCCAGCAGTTGCTGGAGGTCGCCGCGCGCCTTGCTGCCAGCGAAGGCATGGCCGCCGTCACGCTCGATGCGGTTTCCGCTGCGTCCAGCGTCAGCAAGGGCGGGCTGCTGCATCACTTCCCGACGAAGAATGCGCTGCTCGACGCCTTGTTCGAGAGCCTGCTCGAAAAGTTCGACGCCGATATAGAGGAACTGATGCGCGGCGATCCGCTGCCGCAGGGCCGCTTCACCCGCGCCTATCTCAGGGCGGTATCCGGTCTCAAGGATCGTCCCGACGATTCCAGGAATTGGACGCAGGTGACGATCGCGCTTCTTGCCGAACCCCGGTTGCGTCTTCGCTGGCGCCAATGGGTACAGGCGCGGTCGGAGGAATATATCGGCACAGACTCCTCCCTCGACGCACAAGTCGTGCGTTTCGCCGCCGACGGACTTTGGTTCGCAGATACGTTGGAAAGCCATGATATCAGCGGCGTTCTGAGGCGGGATCTCATCGATCGCCTTGTCGAACTGACCGGCAAGTAATTCGAAAGGGATTCGCCATGAGCCAGGCCGCCGTCTACGGGCTGCTGTTTGCAGCCATCGTGCTCGAAGTCATTGGCACGACCGCGCTGCAGCTGTCGCAGCAGTTCACCCGCATCGGGCCGACGGCACTCGTCGTCGCCTGTTATGCGGCTGCCTTCTATTGCCTGTCGCTGACCCTGAAAAGCATCCCCGTCGGTATCGCCTATGCGATTTGGAGCGCTTTGGGAATCGTGCTGATTTCCTCGGTCGGTCTGGTTTTCTTCAAGCAGCGCCTCGACCTGCCGGCAGTCGTCGGGCTCGGGCTGATCATATCGGGCGTTGTGGTCGTCAATCTATTCTCGAAATCCGTTTCGCATTGATATTGCTGTGATATTTGAAGGCCGTTTCTCCGCCTCAGGCCGGTAAATTTTCCCCTTTGTCAAAATACTGACAAAGGTCTATGTGTTCTTTGAACGTGGAGGAGACGAGGCGCAGCCAGCGCCATTTTCCAAAGCGCTTTGAATCCTGCCTTCCCGCCTATCGATACTTCCAGGTTCTACAGGAGCACATCATGGCCATTCGCACCGTCGTCTGGGGAGAGAATATCCACGAGAATACCAATGCCATCGTCCGGGATATTTATCCCGAAGGCATGCACACGACGATCGCCAACGCGCTGAATACCGATTCCGATATCTCGGCGACGACAGCGACGCTGCAGGAGCCGGAACACGGCCTCAGCGAAGCCCGCCTTGCCGAAACCGACGTGCTGACCTGGTGGGGCCACAAGGATCACGGCGCGGTCTCCGACGTCGTCGTCGAGCGTGTTGCCAAGCGCGTCTGGGAAGGCATGGGCCTGCTCGTGCTGCATTCGGGGCATTTCTCCAAGATCTTCAAGCGGCTGATGGGTACGCCCTGCGCGCTGAAATGGCGCGAGGCGGGTGAACGCGAGCGTCTGTGGACAATCAATCAGCGCCATCCGATCGCAGCAGGCATCGGCGAGCATTTCGAGCTCGAGAACGAAGAAATGTACGGCGAGCAGTTCTCGGTGCCGGAGCCGCTCGAAACGGTGTTCATCTCCTGGTTCCAGGGCGGCGAAGTGTTTCGCTCGGGCCTGACCTGGCGCCGTGGCGCCGGCAATATCTTCTATTTCCGCCCCGGTCACGAGACCTATCCGACCTATCACGACGTCAATGTCCAGAAGGTGCTGATCAACGGCGTGAAGTGGGCCTATAACCCTGAGGGGGCGTTGACTGGTATCACCGACGCTCCAAATGTCCCGGTAGAAAAAGCACTGGAGCCGATCGTCGAACGCGGCCCGAAACTGCACCAGGCCGGCGAAGCCGGTTACCGCTGAGGAGCATCCATGCGACTACTCGTTCTTGGCACCGGGGTGATGGCGAAAAACCAGCTCGCCCGCTTCCCCCTTATCGACGGCGTGACTGTGGTCGGTGCCGTCGACACCGATCCTGAGCGGCTTTCGGCCTTCGCCGACAAGTTCAACATCGAAAAGCGGTTTCTTTCACTGGAGGAGGCGATCGCCTGGGGTGAATTCGATGCGGCGACGAACGTGACGCCCGACCGCATCCATCACCCGACGACGATGGCTCTGATTGCCGCCGGCAAGCACGTCTTCTGCGAAAAACCGCTGGCGGAGAACTATGCGAAGGCGCTGGAGATGACAGAGGCGGCCGAAAAAGCCGGCGTCATCAACATGGTCAACCTGACTTATCGAAACGTCGCGCCGCTGCAGCGCGCCCGTGAGATGGTGCTCGCCGGCGAGCTCGGCACGATCAGGCACGTCGAAGCCTCCTATCTCCAGAGTTGGCTCGTGTCGCGCGCCTGGGGCGACTGGCGCACAGAATCGACCTGGCTGTGGCGGCTTTCCACCGGCCATGGCTCGAACGGCGTGCTCGGCGATGTCGGCATCCATATCCTCGATTTCGCCGCCTATGGTGCGGCGACCGACATCGACCACGTCTTTGCGCGGCTGAAGACCTTTAACAAGGCGCCGGGCGGCCAGATCGGCGAATATCTGCTCGATGCCAATGACAGCTTCACCATGTCTGTCGATTTCGCCAATGGTGCACTCGGCGTCATCCATGCCAGCCGTTGGGCGACAGGGCATCTGAACGAGTTGAAGCTGCGGATTTATGGCGAGAGGGGCAGCCTTGAGGTCATCCATCGTCCCAGCGGTTCTGAGCTGCATGGCTGCCTCGGCGAGGATGTCGAAACCGCCACCTGGACGAAGATCGAGGTTGAACCGGTAGCGACCAACTACGAGCGTTTTGCCGAGGCCGTGGCAAGCGGCATCCAGCCGGATCCGAACTTCCGCCACGCCGCCAACCTGCAGAAGGTGCTCGATCTTGCGATGGTGACCGAGCGCGAGCGGCGCGAGCTGAAGGTCTGATCCTGTCCGCTGGATAGGCCGCCGTTCATCCGACGGCAGCTTATCCAGCGCATCGGCGCGTTGATCCGCTTTTCGTTTGCGAGATTTTGACGCTATGCTTCTGCATGGGCAGCTCGACGCTTTCCTTTGGTCCGTTCCTTTACGATCCCGTGACAGGAAGCCTGTGGCGGGAAGGGAAGTCCATTGCGACGGGACCACGGCCGGCAGCTCTGCTCGGTTTGCTGCTGGAGGCTGAGGGCCGCGTCGTCACCAAGGCGGATCTGATGGACAGGGCCTGGCCGGGGCTTGCCGTGGAGGAAGGCAACCTCACGGTTCAGATTGCCACGCTCAGGAAGATTCTCGGCGCAAGGCCCGATGGCACGGAGTGGATCGTCACGGTTCCCAGGGTCGGTTATCGCCTGCCGCGCCGGGACGATGCCGGGATGGCGCCCGTGGCGCCGCAGCCGCCTTCCGTCGCGGTTCTTCCCTTCGTCAATCTCGGTGGCGATGTCGACCAGGATTATTTTGCCGATGGCGTGGTGACGGAGATCATCACCGCCCTTGCGCGCTTCCGCTCCTTTTCGGTCGTCTCGCGCCATTCCGCCTTTATTTACAAGGGACGCAGCATCGATGTGCGACAGGTGGCGGCGGAGCTCGGAGTACGCTACGTGCTCGAAGGCAGCATCCGGCGGGAAGGCGGGCAGGTGCGTATCAATGTGCAGCTGGTCGACGGCGTGACCGCGACCAATCTCTGGGCCGATCATTTTGAAGACGGCATCAGCCACATCTTCGCCTTCCAGGACCATATCACCGAACGCGTCGCCTCGATCGTTGAGCCGGCGATCGAGATCGCCGAAATCCAGAGGTCACGACGTGACCGGCCGAACAGTCCGGCAGTTTACGATCTCTATCTGCGTGCGCTTGCCGCGATCATCGACGAATCGATCGAAAGTAATGCCGCCGCCTATGCCTTGCTGCAGGAAGCGCTCGCCATGGAGCCGGAAAATGCGATGCTGCTTTCCCATGCCGCATGGGCGCTCGAACATCGCATTACCATGGGTTGGCCACGGCTCGGGACGGACGACAAGGCGGAATGTATCAGCCTTGCCCGTCGCGGGCTTCAGCATTCGGCCGGCGATCCCCGCGTGATGGCCCATTGCGGCATGGCATTGCTGCAGACGGGCAAGGATTACGAAGGTGGCATGGCCGTGCTGGAGGCCGCCGCTGCCGCCAATCCCAACGATCTTCTGGTCGCGGCCTGCTCCGGCATTGCGGCCTTGCACTGCGGCGATATCGAACAGGCGCTCGAGCGACTGCATCGCGCCGTGAAATTGGGACCCCGCGATCCGGATGCGCGGTTTTCGCTGACGGGCATTGCCATGGCCGAACTCTTTCGCGGCAATTACGAGGCGGCAATTTCATACGCGTCTCGTTCGCTGGCGCTCAATGCCCATTTCGACCCGACCTACTGGATGTTGATCGCCGCACATGCGCATCTCGGCAATATGGAGCAGGCGCGCCAGTTCCTCCATGCGCTCGAGGCGATGGCACCTGATGTGACGCTGGAAGGCATTCTGGCGGGTCAGCCGGCCAAGGATCCGCTGCGTTTTGCGCCGGTTCTGGAAGGACTGGCGCGCGCCGGGATGCGGCCGCGGCTATAGGCTTTTGCAAGTTTTTGCAGCTTTTAGTCGGACTTTAAAGACCCAGCCCCGTCGCTTCGGCCACGCTGATCCCATCAATCAGGATGGAGGATCGGCTCATGCTTTCCAGCATGCATATTCTATCGCTCAAACAGGGCAAGCTTTACGGCGACCGAATTCCGATAGAGGCGCTGCCACAGGGGTTTGGAGCCTTTCCTAGGAAAGGCTCCAAGTTGCCACGGCACCTTGTCGTTCTGTTCTCGCTGATCGGCAGGTGGCGCAAGCGCACGAAAAAAGGCCCCGCCGAAGCGGGGCCGGAAGTTGCCGAGCCGCAACAGGCGGCTTCGGTTGCCTGATTATTCTATGACCTGCACCACACGGTGGCTGCGGGGTTCGACAATCACGCGTTGATTGTTGATGACCGTGTAGGCATATTTCGGATTGTCAGGCACCGGCGTCACGACGACGTCTGCCGGAAGCGGCTTGCCGACGACGATCGGTTCCTGGACTACCACGGAGGCGGTCGGGGCCGGCTGCTGCTGGACATAGGTAACGACCTCGCGCGGCGGCGGATCGACAACGGCACCGGCGACACCACCGGCCACGCCGCCAATGGCAGCACCCACGGGGCCGCCGACGATTGCGCCGGTGATGGCACCACCGGCTGCACCGGTCACGGCTCCATCAGCGAGCGCATTGGTTGCAAGTGACGACAGCGCAAGGGCGCTGGAGACAAGTAGGACCTTGTACATTTTGCTTCTCCTTTGCTGGGGTTGCGTTTGGGTAACGACCACGCCAATCCGAGGTTCCAGCAGGAGAGAGTCACGCTTTGGAAGGCCGGTTCACATTATGTGAGGCGGCTGAAGCCGGGGTTGGGAGGCGTTATTCCAGCCGCCGGCGGAAGAGCCAGGCGGCGGCGCTGAGCGTAACGGTGGCGATCAGCGCCAGCGGGATCGTCTGGTTCACCACCTCGCTCAGCGGAATATCCTTGAGGAAGACGCCTTTGACGATCACCAGGAAATAGCGCAGCGGGTTGATCAGGGTCACCGGCTGCAACCACCCCGGCATGTTCTCGATCGGCGTCGCAAAGCCTGAGAGCAGCATGGCCGGAACCATGAAAAGGAAGGCGCCGAGGATCGCCTGCTGCTGCGTCATCGACAGTGCCGAGATGAAGAGGCCAAGGCCGGCGACCGAGCCGAGATAGAAGATCGCGCTGCCGTAAAGCAGGAAGAGCGAGCCGCGCAGCGGCACTTCGAAGAGGAAGACTGCGGCCAGGATATAGACGGTGATGTGGAAGAGGCCGATCATCATCGGCGGGATCAGCTTGCCGATCAGGATCTCGTGGATGCGCAGCGGCGAGACCATCAGCTGGTCGAAGGTGCCGAGTTCGCGTTCGCGGGCGATCGACAGCGCGGTGACGATCAGGCCGATCAGCAGCGCGATGCTGGCGATCAGGTTCGGCACCATGAACCATTGGTAGGTGAGGTTCGGATTGAACCAGTTGCGCGGCACGGTCGACACGATATCGGCGCCGGCGCGTTTGCCGGCCGGGGTCTCGGCAGCGAGCGCTGCACCGATCTGCGAGAGATAGCCCGCGACGATCTGCGAGGCGTTGGAGCGGCGGCCATCAAGCACCATCTGCAGGTCGGCCGGCGCTCCCGCCTCGATATTGCGCGAAAAGTCAGGGCCGATCTCGACGGCGGCAATGGCCGTCTGGTTGTCGATCGCCACGCGGACCTCCGCTTGGCTGGAGGCGATCTCGATCTTCCGGAAAGTCGGCGAGCCATCGATGCGCTCGATCAGTTCCTGGCCCCAGTGGCCGCTGTCGCGGTTGAGGATCAGGACGTCGACATTGCGGACCTCGAGCGTCGCCGCATAGGAGAAAACGAGAAGCTGGACGATCGGCGGGCCGATCAGGATGGCGCGGCCCTTGGGGTCGCGCAGGACGGCAAGCAATTCCTTGACGATCAGGGCGTAAAGCCTTGTCCACATCTCAGCCGATCCTTTTTCTGGTGCTGCGGGCGGCAAGCATGAACATGATGGCGCCGATCGTCAGCATGACCGATATCGCCTGCAGGAACATCGGCCAGATGTCGCCGGCGAGGAACACCGTCTGCAGGCTGGGGATCAGGTAACGCGCCGGCACGATGAAGGTGATCCACTGGATCACCACCGGCATGGAATTGATCTCGAAGAGGAAGCCAGACAGCAGAAAGGCCGGTAGAAAGGCGGTAATCAGCGCCAGCTGCGAGGCGAGGAACTGGTTCTTCGTTGCCGTCGAGATCAACAGGCCCTGGCCGAGCGCCGGGATCAGGAAGGCGGCCGACAATGCGTAAAGAGCAGCGACGGAGCCGCGGAACGGCACGCCGAAGAGGAAGACCGCAAGCAGCACGCAGAGCGTCATCGAGGTGAGGCCGAGCAGGAAATAGGGCAGGATCTTGCCTGCGAGCAGCTCGACCGCCGTCACCGGCGTCGCCATCATCGCCTCCATTGTGCCGCGCTCCCATTCGCGAGCGACGACGAGCGAGGTCAGGAGCGTGCCGACCAGCGTCATGACGATTGCGATCGAGCCCGGCACAAGGAAATTGCGGCTGGTCAGTTCGGGATTGAACCAGAAGCGTTGCTCGACCGAGATGGCAGGACTCTGCACGGCGACGTCCGCCTGCCTCTGCCGCTCCCAGTTGGCGACGGCGCCCTGGGCATAATTCTGCACGAAATTCGCGGTGTTCGGATCGGAGCCGTCGACGATCACCTGGATACCGGGGCGGTTGCCGGCGGTGTAGCGCGTGGTGAAGTCGGCCGGAATGACGACGATGCCGCGCACCTTGCCGAGCACGAGGTCTTCCTCGAACAGACGCCGGTCGCGTCCCATGGCGACATCAAAATAGCGCGAGGCCTGGAAACTGGCCGACAGATCCTGTGTCAGCGGCGTCATCTCCTCGGTCACGAGGCCGATGCGCGTGCGGGTGGTATCGAGCGAGACGCCGTAGCCGAAAAGAAAGAGCAGGATCAGCGGCAGCACGAAGGCGATGAGGATGCTGCTCGGATCGCGGATCGCCTGGAAGCTTTCCTTGCGCACCAGAGCTGAAAGACGCCGAAGCCTGCCGGAAGAGGCGCTCATGCGGCATCCTCCGCTTCCGATTGCTGGACGAGGGCGATGAAGGCATCCTCCATCGTCGGGTCCGGCTGCTCCTTGGTCGCGATCCGGGCCTTCAATTCATCGGGCGAGCCGAGCGCAATCGAGCGGCCGCGGTAGATCAGCGAGATGCGGTCGCAATATTCCGCCTCGTCCATGAAATGGGTGGTGACGAGCACGGTGACGCCCTTTTCGACCAGCGCATTGATATGCGTCCAGAATTCGCGCCGGGTAATCGGATCGACTCCGGAAGTCGGTTCGTCGAGGAAGAGGGCGCGCGGCTCGTGCATGACGGCGCAGGCTAGCGCCAACCGCTGCTTCAGGCCGAGTGGTAGGTCCTTGGCCGGTTGGCCGATATGGCGGCCGAAATCGAAGATGCCGGCCATGAGATCGATGCGCTCGCGCCGGTGTTTTCCGCGAAGCCCATAGACACCAGAGAAGAATTCGAGGTTCTGCATGACTGTGAGATCACCGTAGAGCGAGAACTTCTGCGCCATGTAGCCGAGCTGGTTGCGGGCTTCGGCGGCATCGCGGCGAAGATCGAAACCAGCAACACGGCCTTCGCCGCCGGTCGGCTTCAGCAGGCCACAGAGCATCTTGAAGGTGGTGGACTTGCCGGCGCCGTTCGGACCGAGCAGGCCGAAGATCTCGCCACGGCGGATATCGAAGCTGATGTCATCGGCAGCGGTGAAATCACCGAAGCGCTTGGTCAGTCCCTTGGCCTCGATCACCGGCCGATCGCCATCATCCTTCACTGGCTCCTGCGCCTCTGCCAGCCGCGAGCGGCCGCCGGGACCGCCGCCCAGCATGTCGATGAAGGCATCCTCGAAGCGCGGCGGGGCAGGGGCGAGCGTTGCGCCATCGCCCGCCTTGCCGATATCGGGCTTCTTGCCCTTCGCCGCGACGATGCGGATCGCCTCGCCCTGGATCACGCCGTCGATGACGCCATCGGCCTGCAGGAGTTCGGCGAGCACCTGCCGGCGGCGGCCGCTGACATCGGATACCCGGAAGACCCGGTCCTTGACGCGCTCGGTCATTTCCATCGGTTTTCCCGAAAAGAGCAGCTTGCCCTGGTTCAAAAGCAGCACGTGATCGCAGGCTTCCGCCTCATCCAGATAAGCGGTTGACCAGAGCACGCCGATGCCTTCCTTCGTCAGGTTCTCGACCATCTTCCAAAGGTCGCGGCGCGAGATCGGATCGACGCCGACGCCCGGCTCGTCGAGCAGCAGCAGGCGCGGCTTCTTCAGAAGCGCGCAGGCAAGGCCGAGCTTCTGCTTCATGCCGCCGGAGAGTTTTCCGGCCAGCCTGCCGGTGAAGCGTTTGAGGTCGGTGAAGGTGAGCAATTCGTCGAAGGCGCCTGCTCGTTCGCTCTTCGGCAGGCCGCGCAGATCGGCATAGAGATCGAGGTTTTCCTGCACCGAGAGGTCCTCATAGAGACCGAAGCGCTGCGGCATGTAGCCGATCGCCGCCTGGATGCCGGCAGCGTTTTTGCGCGTATCGAAGCCGAGAACCTCCATCGTTCCCACGTCGGGCAACATCAGACCGGTCATCAGGCGGATCAGCGTTGTCTTGCCGGCGCCATCAGGGCCGACGAGGCCGGTGATTGCGCCGCCGCCGATCGCGCCGGAGACGGCGTCAAGGGCGGCCGGCGCGGTGCCGAAGCGCTTGGTGACGCCGTCGATCCGGACGAGCGGCTTGTCGTCCCGGCCGGTCTCGGCGGCGCTCATTGTCCGCCCGCTGTCGGCGTGGGAAAGCGAACGGTGACCGGCATGCCTTGGCGCAGATCCGGGCCGGGCTTGTCGATGACGATCCTCAGGCGATAGACGAGGTCGGTCCGGAGCTCCGGCGTCTCCACCGATTTCGGGGTGAACTCGGCGACCGGCGAGATGAAGCCGATCGTGCCTTCATAGGGCTTGTCGGGCGACGTATCGGAGGCGACAGAAACCTTCATGCCGGGATGGATGCGGCCGAGATCAGGCTCGGCGACATAGCTGCGCACCCAGACAGGTTCGGTCAGAGATAACACGAAGACCGTGTCCGCCGGCGAAACGATCGCGCCATTTTCCCGCACGCGCGAGAGGATGACGCCGTCGTTCGGGGCGCGCAGCTCGGTATCATCGAGCGAAGTGCGGGCGGAGGCGAGTGTTGCCTGAGCCGCCTTCAACTGGGCGTCGGCGGAGGCGATATCCTCAACACGGGAGCCTTCCAGCAGCAGTTTCAGTGCTTCGTTGGCGGAATCGGAGCGTGCGGCGGCCATCGCCCTTGCGGCAGTCGCCTGGTCGAGGCTCGCCTCAGAGATTGTGCCCTGCGGGCGCAACTGGCGGGCGCGGTCATAGGCGAGGTTGGCATTGCGGAGATCGGCGAGACTTTCGTCATAGGCGGCGCGCGCTTGGGCGATCTCGGTCGGCCGCGGACCGGCCTTCAGCTTGTCGAGCGTCGCCTGAAGGGCTGCGGCATTGGCCTCGCCCGAGCGGACCGCGAATTCATAAGGAGCTGCATCGAGCTTTGCGAGAACGTCTCCGCTCTTGATGACGTCGCCTTCGTCGGCGTGGAGTTCGGCGAGGCGGCCGCTGACACGGAAGCCGAGCGAGACCTGACGGATATCGACATTGCCGTAAAGGACGAATTCGCGGCTGGCCTCTGGCAACCAGCCGAGCTTTTGGGGCAGGGCGTACCACCAGGCGGCGGCCCCTGCCGCAACGAGAAGAAGGATGGCGATGGGAAGGATGCGTTTCATGCTGCACTTCCATTCAGCGGGCCGATGGCATCGACCAGCTCTGCGGCCAGGCCGCGCACGGTTTCCACCTGTTCGGGGCCGACGCCATCCCACTCCATCTGGGCGAGCACGGCTGCATGGGCAACGCGAAAGACGAGGATGCTGCCGAGAAGGGTGAAGGTGCGCAGGCGCACATGTTCCGAGGCGGGATCCTCATGAAGGATGGCGCCGATCAGCCGCCGGCCCATCTCAATCATCGGCCGCATGAGGCCCTGATAGACCCGTGTGAAGGCTTCCGTCGGTTCCATCTGCTCGCGGATCAGGAAGCGCGCCCAGGATTCGGATTCCCTGCCGACAAACAGCGTCACCATGGTCTGCAAAATCTCGGTCAGGAAATGGCGGGCCTCAGCTTCACCAAGCGGTTTGCCTGCAGCATCGAGCGCCAACAGATGCGCGCCGACGCGCGCCCTCATGTCACCGACATGCGTATTGATCCGCATCATCAGATATTCGGCCGTGGCGATGTAGAGGCCTTCCTTGCTGCCGAAGTAATAGGGGATGGCCTGCAGGTTGACGCCGGCCGCTTCCGTGAGCTGGCGCGTCGAGGCGCCGTCGAAGCCATAGCGGCCGAAGACGTCGAGGGCAGCGGACAGCATCTTCTGGCGTGCGATCTCTGCACGGGCGGAGGCCGGTGGCTGGTTGTCGTGTTCTTGGGTCATGACAATTTTATAGCATTGGCAGGGAAATAAGTCAATCGATTGATATATTTTAGGCGGCGCTATCACTCTTGCCTTCGCTGATGCGAAGGCAAGAACCAGAAGAAGGCATCCGCTATCCGGATGTCTTCAATTCGATGGACGCAATGCTTGGGTGGCGATCAGAGGCCTAGGAAGTAATCCCGGCTCGACGGAGCCTTGGCAGGGGCAAACCAACGCCCCTGCCAGCTTGCCTTGGCGTTGAGGAAGCCACCCGATTCCGCCTTGGGCGGCCGGCCTGTGGCAATCAACGACTGGCGCAATTCCTCCTGCAGCTTGGCGCGCAGGACATAGTGGTCATAGACGTCGAGAATGTGGATCGCATAGGCGACGGCAAGCGACTGGTTGCCGCGGACGATCAGCAGGTTCTCGTCGTTCTGGTAGGAGGCCTTGTAACCCAAGTTGTGGCTGCCGGTGATGACAGTGCAATTGTCAGGATGGAGCGGGTCGATGACGACGATCTTGTCGTGGATGATCGCGTGGCCGGCGCTCAGCAATTCGGGACGAAGATCGCCGAACTGGGCGGAGATGGCCGCTGCGCGCACCATGACGACACGGCCGGTATCGCCGTCCGGCCACCAGATCGCCCGCTGCGGCAGGTCCCTGACCTCGCCACCCGGCTGATGGACATAGGTTGTGGGTTCACCGGGTTTTGCCGGCGGCAGTGCTGCCGGATTGCTGATCGCGCCCTGGACGAGCAGGTCCGGTCGCTTGACGGCAAGCTCCGCTGCCTGGCCGATGACGTTCTGTTCGCCGCGCACACCGGGATAGAAGGTGAGGAACAGGATGGCGCTGTCGGCATGCTCCATCAGCGAATAGACGCGGCTGAGATCGACGGGTGTCGGTGAAGTCTTGTTCTTGCTCGGCGCCTTGGTGTTGGGTGAAAACAGGATTTCGACGGTGGTCTTTCCGTCCTTCAGCGTCACCGGCCCGGTCGGCGCGGCATTCGCCAAGCGCAGGGCGGGGCCCTGCACGCCCTTGCTCGGGGCAAAGCCCTCGGCGGTCTCACCATGGTTGGAAACGGTCAGCGGAACGCCCACAGGTTGCGGATCGTCCCGCAGAAGCTTCCAATAGGCGAGGAAACGGGCGGCGACATTCTTGTCCTCGATCAGGATGACGTTGTTCGACTGGGTGCAGAGGCCGGTTTCGGTCCAGTTGGTGCTGCCGGTCATCACGGCTCGCGCGACGCCACCCTCGACATAGACGGCGAACTTGTTGTGGCCGATATGGCTGTTGTTGTTGAAGAGGCGATCCTGCATGCGCTCTGCCGCGGGAGCAGCGGCATGGAGGCCGATGCGTGCATCATGGTTGCCGGTGTCCCAGACGACCGGTTTCCTCGGCAGCGGGTCGCCCTTCTTGTTGAGATCGGTCGAGCCCGAGGTGGAAAGGATCACATGCGCCTTGCCGGCCTTGACCAGTGCCGTCAGCCGCTCGATCAGTTCGGGATCGTGCAGCTCGTAGAGCGCGAGATAGAGCTCGCCGTTGCCCGTCTCGGCGCGGTCAATCAGCATCGTCAGGAAGCTCAGCACATCGGCGGTCAGGAACAGGCGGATTGGATCGCCCTTTTTCGGGATGTGCGCCTTCAGCGTCTTCAGCAGGCCTTCGGTAATGCGCATCGCCGGGCCGGGGGCAATATTCTGCGGCTTGACGCCCTGGACCTTTTCCAGCTGGCGCAGCAGGTTCTGCGTCGAAAGGATGCCGTTGGTATAGGTCGCCTTGATGGCGCCGCCGCCCGGGAAATCATGGGTGACGTCGATGCTCTCGGTCTTGCAGGGTTCGTCCAGAAAAAAGAGCGGCCGTGGCGGCCCGACATAACGCGGCTTGCCGTTTTCGTCGCGATAGGGGGCGGTGTCGGAGGCAGGAACCGGTTTCCGGCCGGGGCCCGCAAGGCCGACCGGCGTAATTTCATAGTGAATCCTGAAATCGATCGGCCGAACGGTCGCCTCGTCGCGGGAGCGGCGCAGCGTCAGGTCGCGCCATTGATATTGCTGGATCGGCCAGACCGAACTGTCCTGCTCCAGCCAGTCTGGATTCGACTGGTCGGTAAAAGCGATCCAGGTCGGCAGGATGCGCCGGGCTCCGGCCTCCGGCCCGGTCTCGTGTACGCGGGTGATCATGAAGCCGAGGCAATCGGCAATCGGGCCGTCAGCCATCCAGGCGAGGTAGGCGACCTCGCCGTTGCACCATGCGCCTGCCTTGGTAATCCTTCCCATGCCTGCCTGCCTCCCGCCCGTTGTTTGCTCAGACCACGATTGCATCCGCCATGACGATGAAGATCGCATGCGCCTGCCATGCCACCGGTCGCCGGGGCAATTGGCTCTACAGGCATGCGCAGCCCCAGATCTCGAATGAACCAACTCTATCGTCGGTTGCGCCCATTTCAACACATATAAGCTAACGATACTAAAGTAACGTGACATCGCTCATGGCGGGACGCGTGCCTGATTGGGATCGAGATGCGCGGTTCAGCGTCTATCGGATCTGGCGATCTCAGCTGTTCCGGAAATAAGGCAAAGAGGCCCGTGGAGAACGGACCTCTCAGGGTTCTCGGGGTGGGAAGAGGAACCAAGCCTCGGGGTCGGCTGCTAACAGGTAGCGATACAATATCGCTAATTTTCACGACACTAATATGTCTGCTGCCTGCCGACTGCGAAATAAAAGAAGTGCCACTTTTTGTGATTCCTGTGGCTATGTTTTGACACAAAACTGCCTTGCTCTTTCCGTATCGCCGGTTCGATGCGTATTCAGATTTATATCATCGCGCTGCTGCTCAGCGCCATCATGTGGTCGATCTCGTTCGATGCGGCGCGAGAATCCTATCATGCCGCGCAAAGCGCAGGATTGATGCCGAACCTGCACCTCAACAAGAAGCTGGATCGCATTCTGTAGACTGCGATGCAGCGTCCAGGTCATCAACACGTTTTCTGATGTTGCGTTGTTGGCCTGCAGGCCGGCAGACATTTTTCCTTGTGCGTCCCGAGCCCTTCCGGACAGAAAGTCAAATTTCGTAAAATTTGACCGATCCGCTTAAAAGCCCTGAAAATACTGATGTGTAGAGTGGCCTCATGAAAGCGACAGAGGCGTGGACAGACGCATCGATCGTTTGGAGCCGGGCAAACCGAAAGCCCGCCGATCCGCAAACGGGGACTTCGACATGCACAGAACTCTTGCCGCCATCGCCTTGACTCTGACCATCGCCGCCGCTGCCGAGCCGGCCTTCGCCATCGGTCCGGCCAGCCTTGCCCGCGAC
Source organism: Rhizobium sp. 62_C5_N11_2 (assembly GCF_051811185.1). NCBI lineage: Bacteria > Pseudomonadati > Pseudomonadota > Alphaproteobacteria > Hyphomicrobiales > Rhizobiaceae > Rhizobium > Rhizobium sp. 62_C5_N11_2. The sequence goes on along the minus strand of NZ_JBPWPW010000001.1, from coordinate 3,264,579 downwards.
CTGATGTACACCTCCGCCATCGGCCATTCACCCGAAGTTCCGTTGACGACACGCGCCGGTTTCGTGCGCCCGGGCGTTCCTTTCGTCCTGCGCGGCCCCGCGACCGTCGAGGGCGAGGGCTCCCGGCTCAAGACCTATTCGCAGAGCCTCACCGTTGTCGTCGGTTACGTGTTTTCGACGGCGGTCGAGGCCGTGCAGGCAGTTGCGTTTCTTCGCTGACACTTAGCCAGAACTTAGGCCGATCCGACCCAAGATCGTCCGCACCTAGAGCAATTTCAGCAAAAGTGCGCAGCGGTTTTGCGTCCGGAATTGCGTGAAAACAAAGAGATAGAGCATTTCCGTTACTCGAAGAAAGCGGAAATGCTCTAGGCGTCGAGCCCACCGCGCACGTCGAGATACCAGTCGACGAAGGCCTTGACGCCGACCTCCAAGGTCGTATCCGGCTTGTAGCCCGTCAGCGCGACGAGCAGATCGGGGGCGGCGAAGGTACGCGGCACATCACCCTTTTGCATCGCCAGCATCTTGCGGATGGCAGGACGGCCGAGCGCCTTTTCTACCGTTTCGACGAAATCCATCAGGCTGACCGGCTGGCCTCCGCCAATATTGACGACGCGAAAGGGCGCCTGGCGCGAAAGCGTTTCGACAGCCGCGTCGTCGAGACGGTTTTCCTCGCTCGGGCCGATTGCCGACAGTCTGACGATCGCTTCAATAAGATCGTCGATATAGGTGAAGTCACGGCTCATCTTGCCTTCGCCGTAGATCTCGATCGGTTGGCCTTCAAGCATGTTCTTGGTGAATTTGAACAGCGCCATGTCGGGCCGGCCCCACGGACCATACACGGTGAAGAAACGAAATGCCGTAGTTGGAATCTTGTGAAGATGGGCATAGCTATGCGCCATCAGCTCCATCGATTTCTTCGTCGCAGCATAGATGGTCAGCGGCTCGTCGGCGCGATCGGTCTCGCGAAAGGGGACGGTCGCATTGGCGCCATAGATCGATGATGTCGAGGCCAGCATCAGATGGCGGATTTCGACGCGCCGCGCGATTTCCATGATGTTCCACGAGCCTTCGACGTTCGAACGAAGATAGGCCTCTGGATTTTCCAGGCTGTAGCGCACGCCGGCCTGTGCGGCGAGGTGGATCAGAATGTCGGGCTTGGCTTCCAGAACGGCCGCTTCCAGGGCTGGGCGGTCCTCGAGCATCGCGATGACGGGTTTGAAGGTCGGAAACTGGGAGAGTGCCGCATGGCGCATCTCCTTGAGCTTGACGTTGTAATAGGGAGTGAGGCCATCGAAGCCTGTGACGTCATGCCCTTCTTGCAGCAGGCGCCTGGCCAGATGAAAACCGATAAAGCCGGCAGTCCCTGTAATGAAGTAGCGCATTCCCACCTTTTCTCGGCTCCCTGCCGGCGGCAAAGAGCCGATTCCGTATCAAGTGACCCCACTTACAAGATAAGAAGAGGCCGAGTCGATAGGTCTTTGAAAGAGAAGGTCACAGCGCTGTCTCTACTGTCGGCGGCCTGTCCGCCGCTGCCTTGCCGGATGAGGGCGAGACCATCGATATCGTCTGCCGATCAGCCGCGGCTCTCGGCCGCTATGCTGCATTGCAACATGATTGCTTGCATGTTATGGCCGGCCGGTCGTCTGCAAGCAGGTCAGGATCGATGAGAGATATAATTTATTGGATTCTCTGCGCGTTTCTGACCGTTGCCATCGCGATCGTGTCGTTACGCTATGTCACGAACTTCTGGCTTCTGTCCTTCGTCTACAGCTTTCAGGTTCACCTCGGCGTCGTGTTCGTCGCCGCGAGTCTCGTCGTTCTGGGCATCAAAAGGCAGATTTACGGCTTTATCCTTCTGCTTGCCGCGCTTTTTCTCGTCGTTCACGGCGCCATCATGCTGGGCGAGTTCTCGCAGGACGACAGAGCGATGAACAAGCCGCCGCTTTTTCGTCTGATGTCGTTCAACATCGCGATCGATAACTGGATAAACTCGACTGAAATCACCGACATGGTGATCGCGTCGAATGCCGATGTCGTCAATCTGCTCGAAGCCAAGCCGCTGACGTTCCACCTGCAGCAATTGTTCAAGGCCTATCCCTACCATATCGGTTGCGATGCCGGGAAGGATACATGCGATACGCTGGTGCTCTCCAAACGCCCGTTCGTCAGCCGGCAGGTCGCAAGTATGGGCAGTCTGCGAAAAAACAGGCTTGTTATAGCAAGCGTCGACTTCGGCGGCGAGACTATCAATCTGGTTTCAGCGCACCTGACCAAACCATATTTCGACGATTTTCAGATGGCTGAATTGGAAGATCTCGCCAAAGCGCTCGGCTCGATCGACGGCCCTCTGGTGCTGTCAGGTGATTTCAACTCCTCGGCGATCGCCCCGAGCATCCAAGCTTTCCTGCGTGAGCAGAAGCTGAAAACGATCACGCCAGAACCGGCAACATGGCCGATCGGCGGCGGCGCGCTCGGGATCGCCATCGACCACATATTTGCGCGCGCGCCGCTTCATCTGACATCGCTGAAACGTCTCAATGATAATCTCGGCTCGAACCATTCGGGCCTGGTCGCCGACTTTGTTCTCGACAAGGACGGCGAAACTTCACCGGCAAAATGACTTTGCCTGGGCAAGGAAATCTTGCCGAGCCTACAAATCAGAATCTGGTTCGGCCGCCTTTTTTGTCGATCATCTGAAACGTCTTGCCGTCGGTCTTCACGTTGACGCAATCGGTCTTCTTGCTCGGGAACAGGACGCATACTTGGCCATTGGTTATCTTGTAGCCATTCTTATTGCCGTCGCGATATTCGTAGCCGTTCTTGCCTTCTTTCAATTCGGACGTACCGGGCAGGTGCTGGCGAATTTCCGACTCGCTTGCGGTTCGCATGCTTGCCGTTTCGGCAAACGCCATTCCCGGCACCATGATTGCAAGAAATCCGGCGAGGACGGGCAAGGTACGCATCAGGGGGATATCTCCGGTCATGTCTGTCGGTACATCCATTCTACGAGAACCCCAAGAGGAAATTCAACAGTGAGGATGGTTGCGCCGGAAAAGGCCCGACCATCGCTCCGGCTGCGATTTTACGTTCTTCCAAACTCATCGACGATGCGGATGATGTCGTCCTCGCCGAGATAGGAGCCCGTCTGAACCTCGATGAGCTCGAGAAGAATCTTGCCGGGGTTGGCGAGGCGGTGGACTTCGCCGAGCGGAATATAGACGCTCTCGTTCTCGCGCAGCATCCGGACGGTCTCGCCGACCGTCACCTCAGCCGTTCCCTTGACGACGATCCAGTGTTCGGAGCGATGGTGGTGTTTTTGCAGCGATAGCTTCTTGCCCGGGGTGACGAAGATGCGCTTCACCTGGAAACGATCGCCGTTGAAGATGGAGGTATAGCCGCCCCAGGGGCGATAGGATGTCGGATGGGTTTCGGCGAATTTCGCCGTGGCGGACCTAGAGGCCAGCATCTTGACCAATTGTCCGACATTCTGGCTGTCTTTGAGCGGTCCGACATAGACGGCGTCTTCGCTGGCGATGACGGCGACATCATCCATGCCCTGGACGGCAAGATGCACGCCATGGGTCATGACGAGCGAGTTGCGGGTATTGACGACGGTGGTGTTGGCGGCGGCGACGTTGCCGTTTTCGTCGCGTGCGCCTGATTTCCAGACGGCATCCCAGCTACCCATGTCCGACCATTTGAACGGCGAGGGGACGATGGCGGCCTTGGACGTTTTTTCCATGATCGCATAGTCGATGGAGATATCGGGGCTCTTGGCGAAATGGTCGGCGTCGAGGCGGGTGAAATCGAGGTCGCGGCTTGCTTTCGAAACGGCCTTGCTGGCCGCCTTCAGCACATCGGGCGCATATTCCTGCAGTTCGGCGATGAGTTCCGGCACCGGGAACATGAAGATGCCTGAGTTCCAGTAGAAGCCGCCGTCGGCGAGCATCTGCTCGGCCTTCTCAAATGCCGGCTTTTCGACAAACCGCTTGACCTTGTGTGCACCGTTTTCGAGGGCATCGCCGATCTCAATATAGCCGTAACCCGTCGCCGGCTCCGTCGGGGTGATGCCGAAGGTTACGAGTTTGCCGTCGGCAGCGGCATCGCGGGCGATGCGGATGCAATCGAAATAGCTCTTGTCGGCAAGGATCTCGTGATCCGAGGCGAGCATCTGGATGATGGTGTGCTTGCCGAACAGGTCGGCGGCAAGCGTTGCGGCCGCGGCCACCGCTGCGGCTGTGTTACGGGCGACTGGTTCGAGCAGGATCGCTGCGAGCGGGATGGCGCGCTCGCGAGCTTGTTCGGCGACCAGGAAGCGGAATTCCTCATTGGTGACGACGATCGGGGCTTCATAGAGTTCGGGATCGGAAACGCGTTCGAGAGTTTCCTGAAACAACGTCTTGTCGCCGACAAATTGGATGAATTGTTTCGGTGCGGTGGCACGGGAAAGCGGCCAGAGCCGCGTGCCTTTGCCGCCGGCCATAATCACGGGAATGATTTTCTGCGTCATAGGCGGGTTCCTTGAAATAAACGGCTTGTTCGTCGCATGTTGCCGGGCGCCTGCCCAGTCTCTTATTCGATTGAGCCCGGTATTCAGCAGGTCCCGGGCTGCAGCTTCGCTGCCGGCCTCCGTGTAGCAGCGCATTTCCGGCGCATTGCCCGACGGGCGGAAATGAATGATCCGGCCATCCCTTAGCGTCACGCGAAGTCCGTCGATGTCGGATTTTGTCGCTACCTCGCCGATCGGCTGCAGGAAAGCCGAGAGATTTTCTTCCGAAGCGCGCAGATGCGCCATCAGCGCGGCACTCGCCTCCAGCGGAAAATTCTCCAGGCGATCGGCCGCGGCAAAGGGCAGGTGATAGGACGCGGCAACGGCAGAAAGCGGCTGCCTGCGAATGGCAGCGAGCGAGAGGATCGCGAGCATCGGGATAAAACAATCGCGCGTCGGCAGGGCTCGCACGGCTCTGTCGTTGATGTCGAATGGGGTTGCAGTCAGCAGCCCGCCATTGGCTTCAAAGCCCATGACATGATCTTCGCCGGCCGCTACGGCCTCTTCCATGCCAGCGATGACGAAGGGCGAGCCGACGCGGGTGCGCCTGACGGCGAAAGAGCCCGCGGCCTCGATGCCCGAATTGGAGGTAACCGGTGTCACCACCGTGCCGGCGCCGAGGAAATTGGCTGCCACAAGACCGAGTAGGTCACCGCGCAGCGGTGTGCCGGTTTCGTCTGCGACCAGCGGGCGGTCGCCGTCGCCATCAGTCGAGACGATCGCATCGAACCTGTGCTCGGACACCCAGCGCTTCATCAGCGTGATCGTCTCGTCGGAAACGGCTTCGGTGTCGACGGGAATGAAGCTCTCCGAACGTCCGAGAGCGGTGATCTCGGCGCCGTAATGGGCGAGAACGTCAACCAGCAGGTCGCGGGCGACGGTGCTGTGCTGGTAGACGCCGATCTTCAGGCCGGACAGCGCGCCTTGCGGAAGCAGGGCGGCATTGCGTTCGAAAAAGAGCTGCCGGCAAGCAGCCTCGTGGTCTTCCGTCACGGCCGGTGCTTGTACCACCGTTTCGCCGTTTCGTTCGATCTCGGCAGCCAATGCGGTAATCGCCGCCTCGTCCGATTTGTCAATCTCGCCATCCGGCCGATAGAACTTGATGCCGTTGCGGTCCGCCGGAATATGCGAGCCCGTGATCATCAGGCAGCCGGCGTTTCTTTCAAGGCCATAGAGGGCGAGTGCGGGTGTGGGTACATTGCCGCAGTCGAATATCCGGAAGCCGAGCGCAGCGAGTGCATCGGCGCAATTTCCCGAGATTTCAGGGCTAGAATCGCGAAAATCGAGGCCGATCAGAATGGCATCGCCAGCTTTGGCCCTGCCAGTTCCGATCAGATATTTGCCGAACGCTGTGGCATAAAGGGCGGAGGCATGTCCCTTTAGATCCACTGAAAGTCCGCGAAGGCCGCTCGTGCCGAATTTCATAGGAAGACATGACTCCGATTTCACAATCAAGGTTCTACTCAGGCCGCCTGCCGGCGTAAATACCGAAGCTATCATATAGTTAAACACGGACGACGGTGCCTCGGACAGCCTCTCGCAATCCTCGCTCACCGAATTCTCAAGGTGTGAACCTATTGCCGAGCCGGCAGGCATTGCAGCGTAGATCGATTTTGTTAGAACCGTGTGTCCGTTGTTTCGTCCTATGCGAAGGATTTTCCTAGATGAGCGATACATCCGTCAGTCTCGAGGAGAGCTGGAAGGCTGCGCTGGAGGGGGAGTTTTCAAGCCCCTACATGCAACAGCTCAAATCCTTCCTCATCGCGCAGAAGCAGGTCGGCAAGCGGATATTCCCCAAGGGCAGCGAATATTTCCGCGCTCTTGATCTGACGCCAATCTCCAACGTCAAGGCCGTCATCCTCGGCCAGGATCCCTATCATGGACTCGGGCAAGCCCATGGGCTGTGCTTCAGTGTCCGGCCGGGCGTGCGCATACCGCCCTCCCTCGTCAATATCTACAAGGAAATGGAGACGGATCTCGGCATAGCACCGGCACGTCACGGTTTTCTCGAACATTGGGCAAGACAGGGCGTGCTTCTGCTGAACAGCGTGCTGACCGTCGAGGAAGGGCAGGCGGCTGCCCATCAGGGCAAGGGGTGGGAACGCTTCACCGACGCCGTCATCCGCAAGGTCAACGATGAATGCGAATCCGTCGTCTTCATGCTCTGGGGCTCCTATGCTCAGCGCAAGGCCGCCTTCGTCGATACGACGCGCCATCTTGTGCTCAGGGCGCCGCATCCCTCGCCGCTTTCGGCCCATAACGGCTTTTTCGGCTGCGGGCATTTTTCGAAGGCGAATGCCTTCCTGCAATCGCGCGGGCGCGCGCCGATCGACTGGCAATTGCCGGCCAATCCCCATGATGCTTAAAGCGCGTCGCAATCGTTCAGATTCGCTCCTCGCGCTTTAGCTCTTTGTTTTTACGCATGTCGTTATCGCATAAACCGCTGCACAGTTTTGCGCGACATGCTTGAGATGTGAACGCGAGTCGGTGTTCGTTCACTAATAGAAGACAATGCGTTTTGGTCTGCGGGTCTGTTCTGTGGGCGCTTCAGCGCGCATCTTAGCCTCATCGAAAGCCCGCAACGGCGGGCATGAAAGGGGTTTCATATGCTCGATCAGATCAAGGGTCTGCACCACGTCACGTCGATGGCGGAGGACGCCCGCACCAACAACCAGTTTTTCACAAATGCGCTCGGCCTGCGCCGCGTCAAGAAGACGGTGAACTTCGACGCGCCTGATGTCTATCACCTCTATTATGGTGACGAGACCGGTGCACCCGGCACGGTCATGACCTATTTCCCGTTCCCGAAGATGGCGCAGGGTCGCCCCGGTACCGGCGAAGTCGGCACGACGGTGTTTTCCGTTCCACAGGGCTCGATCGGCTTCTGGAGCGATCGGTTTGCCACGCTTGGTGTCGGCGGCCTGAAGGCCGAGGAAAGTTTCGGCGAAAAGCGGCTGAACTTCTCCGGGCCTGATGGCGACGGCTTTGCGCTCGTCGAGGTCAAGGATGACGCCCGTCAGGCCTGGACACATGGCGGCATCAGCGAAGACCATGCCATTCGCGGCTTCCACTCCGTCGCCATGCGGCTGAGGGACGAGGGCGCCACGGCCGAACTCCTGAAGTTCATGGGCTATGAAGTTGCCGAGGAAAGGGACGGCGTCAAGCGGCTGATCATGCCCTCCGGCAATGGGGCGCATCGCATCGATCTCGAGACCATGCCGAACATTGCCCGCGCGCTTCCCGGCGCCGGCTCGGTCCACCATGTCGCCTTTGCCGTCGAAAACCGCGAGAAGCAGCTCGAAGTGCGCAAGGCGCTGATGGACACCGGCTATCAGGTCACGCCGGTGATCGACCGCGATTATTTCTGGGCGATCTATTTCCGCACGCCGGGCGGCGTGCTGTTCGAGGTCGCGACCAATGAACCCGGCTTCGACCGTGACGAGGATACGGCCCATCTCGGCGAAGCACTGAAATTGCCGCAGCAGCACGCCCATCTTCGCGCGCTGCTCGAACAGCACCTGCAGCCGCTCGAAGCATAGGGAGAGGCGATATGACCGAAACTGGATATGTGCACCGGCTGCATGCCGGCGCACCTGATAAACCCATCCTGCTGCTACTGCACGGCACCGGTGGCGACGAGAACCAGTTTTTCGACTTCGGTCGGCGCCTGCTGCCCGAAGCGACGATTCTCTCGCCGCGCGGCGACGTTTCTGAACATGGCGCGGCGCGGTTCTTCCGCCGCACCGGGGAGGGGGTCTACGACATGGCCGACCTTTCCCGGGCGACGGAGAAGATGGCGGCCTACGTCAAGGCATTCGCGGACGAGTACCAGGCTTCCGATATTCTCGGCCTGGGTTTTTCGAATGGCGCAAACATTCTTGCCAATGTGCTGATCGAGAAGGGTATCTTCGATGCCGCGGTTCTGATGCACCCGCTCATTCCGTTTCAACCCGAAGCCCAGTCGACGCTGGCGGGAAGAAAGGTGCTGATGACGGCCGGGCAGCGAGACCCGATCGCGCCTGTTTCCATGACCGAGGCGCTGTCCGAACACCTGAAAAACCGAGGGGCGGAGGTCAGAACGGTCTGGCATCCCGGCGGTCACGAGATTGCGCCGCTCGAGATCGATGCGGTTCGCGATTTCCTCGGCGGTTATTGACGCGTGCACCGCCGCTCGGCGGGAAAACGATTGCGGGACCGGAAATGCCGGTCCCGCATCTTTGCTGAAACAAGGATCCTATCATCGTGATCGATAGGACATTAGGGGCGAGGAGGATATTTGCCCCTGATTGCCTTCATGTAGAAATTTCCCGGTGATTCCGCCATCGTCAACCCGACGACGACGCCCTTGGGAACGCCTTCATATTCTCGCCTCTGACCGTTGGTCAGATAGACCCGTAGATGCCGGCTGTCTTCGTCGTAGGTGATCGCCTCGATAAGTTTCGAATCAACCGCAGTTTCCACTTTGCACCCCGCAGTTTTGGATCTGAGATTCCTGATCAAGAAATGTCATTCACACTCGCAACGCGCCATCATTATGCTGCGCCGCGGGGGCGTCAAGCATGATCTTCTTTAACGTTCATTTTTTCGTAATGGCTCTCGTTATAGTTGATTTTCACAGCTTTTCGGACGCCTTGCCTGTGGAAATCCGATACCTGCGGCTCCTCCATTTGGGGAATATTAGCCGATAATGTCGCGAGAAACGCAATAATCGCCGTTTTAACGCCGGATTAACCATTAAATAGCAAACTATAGCATAATATTAACCGCAGCACCCTCCCAAGTATGAATGAATACAAATTGCCGTTTCTCGCGACAGTCGCTTTACTATCGTTGGCGAGTTGCGTGAGCGGGCCTGACCACCTGGTGGTTCGGGCCCACCTGCCGATTTTCGATGGCGGACGGCTGCGCGCTCAGGTGAAGACCACGCAGGAGACTCTTGCGCTTTCAATCGGGAGCTACAAGGATGGACAATCATCCTTGCTTGATGTGCAGCGTTCGGTGGCGACCGGCCAGGCGAACTTGGCGCAAGCGGCGCAGCATATGGCGAAGAACTATGTCGCGCTCAATGTGGTGGTTCCGGTTACAACTTCGGTGGGGCCGCGATCAGGCCAACTTCTTATGAATACTGAGCCTCATGCCGTTGCAGCGATGGATAAGAGATGGATTATTTCAGACAACCCGCCATTCGGTCGGGTCTCATAAATGGGTTACATGTTTAACTATCTAGGGCCGTGGCGACAACAGATACCGATACTGGCTGGCAACCGCAAAGGACGCGCTCGGTTGACGTTTGCCGAAGGCGAATTCGCTGCGGTCTACGCGATGAGCGATGTTCACGGATGTTATAATGAGCTCGTCAAGGCGCAACGCCGCATCGAGGAGGATGCCGCGCGCATTCCGGGACCGAAACTCATCGTCATGCTCGGCGATTATGTCGATCGCGGGCCTGATTCGAGCGCGGTGCTGGAGTTCCTGAGCAAGACCCCGCCGCCGGGATTTCAACGTTTCGTCCTGTGCGGCAATCACGACGCGGAGCTGGTGAAGCTCTATCGCAAACCGGCGCGCATTCTCGAATGGCTCGGCTTTGCCGGACCGGAGACGCTGCACTCATACGGTATCGATATCGAGCATCTGCTGCAGTCGGCGGCTGGAAACGAAACAATTGCCCGCGTCATTCGCAACATGATACCCGAACGGCATATCCAATTCCTCGAATCGCTGCCGATCATGCTGCGGATAGGAAGGGTCCTCTTTGTTCATGCGGGCATCAAGCCGGGCATCGACCTCAAAAAGCAGAAAGACAGCGACCTCATGTGGATCCGTCAGCCCTTCCTGGATGAAGGACCGCAGCTTCCTGTCCTCGTGATCCACGGGCATACCCCGGCGCGAACACCGACATTCGGGCCGCAACGCATCGGTATCGACACTGCGGTTTCGGCGACGGGCCGGCTGACCGTGCTGACGATAAAGGGAACACGGGTCGGGATCCTCTAGCGATCCTGCTTCCCAAAAATCGGAATCGATTTTCGGGGGCAGGATGCGAGGATTGAAAGAGTTAGAGCGTCCTTTGCGCGTCTGAAAGATGACGGTGCTGTAAAACCAAACGCCGCGGATTGTGTTCCGCGGCGTCAGGAAGATCAGATGTTCAGCAGGCTATTTCAGGTGTTGGTCACATCGTGATAGAGATTGGTGCCGATGCCAGTATAGGTAAACCCGTACTTGCGGACCTCGTCGCTGCGGTAGATATTGCGCAGATCGACCAGGATCGGAGCGCGCATCGACTGCTTCAGGCGGTTGAAATCGAGCGCGCGGAACTGGTTCCATTCGGTGACGATGACAAGCGCATCCGCACCAGCGGCTGCTTCGTAGGGTCCGCTTGCATATTCGATGTTCTCGATCACCTTGCGGGCGTTTTCCATGCCCTCGGGGTCGTAGCCGACCACTTGCGCGCCGTTGTCCTGCAGGGTCTGGATGACCGCGATTGCCGGGCTGTCGCGCATGTCATCGGTGTTCGGCTTGAAGGTCAGCCCGAGGATTGCGATCTTCTTGCCGCGAATGTCTCCGCCGACGGCCGAAATGACTTTGCGTCCCATCGCCCGCTTGCGGTTGTCATTGATCGAGATCGTCGTCTCGATGAGACGCATCGGCGCATCGTAATCCTGCGCCGTCTTGGCAAGAGCTAGCGTATCTTTGGGGAAGCACGAGCCGCCGTAACCCGGCCCGGCATGCAGGAACTTGGAGCCGATACGGCCATCGAGACCGATGCCGCGCGAAACGTCCTGAACGTTTGCGTCGACCCGTTCGCAGAGATCGGCGATCTCGTTGATGAAGGTGATCTTCATCGCGAGGAAAGCGTTGGCCGCATATTTGATCAGTTCCGAGGTGCGGCGGGTGGTGAAGACCAGGGGTGCCTGGTTGAGGTAAAGCGGGCGATAGACCTCGGTCATGGTTTCGCGTGCCCGGTCGTCGTTCAGCCCGACGACGATACGGTCAGGACGCTTGAAATCCTCGATGGCGGCGCCTTCGCGCAGGAATTCGGGATTGGAAACGACGGCGACATCCGCCGTGGGATTGGTTTCGCGCATGATGCGCTCGACTTCGTCTCCCGTGCCGACCGGTACCGTCGACTTGGTGACGATAACGGTGAAGCCTTCCACATAGGTGGCAATCTCGCGCGCAGCGGCGTAGACATAGGAGAGATCCGCGTGGCCGTCGCCGCGCCTGGAGGGCGTGCCGACGGCGATGAACACGACATCAGCGCTGCGGACACTTTCGCCGACATCCGTCGAAAATGACAGCCGGCCGGTGCTGGTGTTTTCAGCGACCAATTGCTCCAGACCCGGCTCGTAGATCGGAATGCGGCCTTCGCGAAGGGCTTCGATCTTACTCAGATCCTTGTCGACGCAGATGACGTCGTGGCCGAAATCCGCAAAGCAAACGCCTGAAACGAGGCCGACATAGCCTGATCCAATCATCGTGATGCGCATATTTCCCTCAAATCATTAGAGTAGAACGTCATGCTGCGTCGCAGCATGAGTTCGTCATAGTTAATCTGGACGAAAAGACAATACCGAAGATCGCCTGAAACCCACATCGGAAATCGAACTCCGGGCACCGCAGCTTGCCGCACGCTGCCCCGTCGATAGCCAAAACATAGGTTTGTGTGGGCGATATGACAAGTCGAGCGGCTCGTCAGAGCAGGCTCGACTTCAATCCGGAAACAGGATCAATCTGTCTATGTCGCTGCCTCGGCTGTTATAGCCGGTACCAGACATAGGGGTCTGTTCCCGATTGGATCTTGTCCCAGCGCAGATCGGTATCGCGCCAGTTCTTGATGCTGCTTTTCCTGTTGTCGAGGACGAGATCGCCCCTGTCGGTTCTGACGACGAGGACCGCATGTCCTTCACCGGAGGGCGTATATGCCGTCGCGATCCGCAACGCGCGCGACGACCAGCCCATCGCAATCAGCCGGCTGCGTTTGGTCAATGCGAAATCTTCGCAGTCGCCGCTGCGCACATTCACCTTCCAGACGTCGCCGTTCAGTTCGCTGCTGGAGTCGTTGCGTCCGATCATCGTCCGATTGACCGTGCTGTTCACATTTTTCAGCTGCAACATCTGCTCGTCGGTGAGCGCAACGACCGAGAGCCCATTGTTGTCACGGCATTCGGCCGGGTTCTGGGCGCAGAACAATACCTGGGCGAAGGGTGGGATGATCTTGCCTTTTTCGGAGATATAGCTGACCGCCGAACTACCGTTCAGGCCGCGGGCGAAACCTGCGGGACCGGCGGCAAATGCCGAGCAGGCATTGCCTGCTGTAAAGGCCAGCGCCAGAAGTGTAACGAATGTTTTCTTCATCTGTTAAATCCCCGTTCAGGGCAACCGATTGAGATCAGGCTTGCCTTTTTTCTCGGTCAATGGCATGGCGATCTGATGATCTGCCAAGTATTGGGCGCAGAATATCTGTCCCGTTTCTGCTGCTTGGAAGGAGCATAGCCGGGCCTTGTCTCGATTGGCTTAAACCTATCGCGACAATTTTAAACGATGTGGAATTCTGTTACACTTTAGCACGCAGGTGCTTGATGTTCAACTTATGTTTGTACGAGTAAATTAAACTCTTCGGTTGTAATTGCTTTGGTCGCTGCCTACTCTGGTAAATTAATTCACATGTTCTCCCACCTCATTAATAGGCGGGTCTTGCGAGAGGTTTTGCTTTTCGCCTTCATCGGCCTCGTTATATTGACGCTCATACCGTTCGGGAGTGTTACACCCCTGGCTTTCGCCTTCGCGGCGATCGGAATGTTTGCTCTCGCCATTATCTCGGGACTGCTGTTCGGAGAGCCGAGACAGAGCAGATGGGTGTTCGGCATCGCTCTGTTTCTATTGATCGTTTTGACAGGATGGACGTTTATTCAGACGATCGAACTGCCTTCGCGGTGGCTGGCAAATCCCGCTTGGGATGCCGCGCGTCACCTAGCGGGTGTCAATTACGCAGCGATCTCCGTCGAACCGGCCGACACGTTCGCGTCGATCCTCTGGGTCGCTCTGCCTTTCGTCACGTTCCTGACCGGGCTCCTCTTATGCGATACCGATCAGCGCGCGAGGAAAGTGCTTGCCGGCCTCGGGCTTTCGGCGGGCATCATCGCTACTTTCGGCCTGCTGCAGTTTTTGCTGTTTCCCAACATCCTGATCGTCGTCGAGAAACACGCCTACCTCGACAGCCTCACCGCGGTCTTCGTCAACCGTAATACCGCAGCGACCTTCCTCGGGCTTGGAACGCTGCTCATGCTAACCCTGGTCAGGGACGTTGCCCGTGCCTATTCGAACTATCCGCCCGGCGAGCCGGGCCGAAACGCGCTTCTCTTGAGATCGTGGATCTATATCCTGCTCTTATGCGCATGCTTCACCGCACTGATGCTGAGCCGCTCTCGCGCCGGGATATTTGCGACCTTTGTTGCCGCTCTCATCTATTTTCCATGGCTTGTCATCAATTGGAACGGCTCGAGGCGTCATTTGAGACCGGCGCCAAGATGGCGTTCGATGCTGAAGCTCCTCTCGGCGATTGCTTTCATCGTAGTGTTACTGACGATGTTTGCAGGCCAGGCGATTTTGCGCGCGCAAGAGCGGCGGCTCGAGGATGATGATCGTTTCTGCATCCTGCCGGGCATATGGCGCGCCATATCGGATCATTGGTGGACGGGGACGGGGCTCGGAACTTTTCGGACGGTATTTTCTGCCTACCGCGATCCGGCCTGCGGAATTTTCGGGATCTTCGACCGTGCGCACAATTTCTATCTCGAAGGATTTCTGGGCCTCGGAATAATGTTCCCGATTGCGGCGGTCCTTACCTTCTCGGTGCTTGCCAGGGTGTTCTGGCGCGGGTTCGCCCAAAGACGGCGTCTGAGGCCCTATGTCCTTCTTGGCCTGGCGGCGACGGTTTTGGTCGCCCTTCATGCGGCGGTCGATTTTTCGCTGCAGATACCGGGATTTGCGGTGTTTTACGCCGCCTTCCTCAGTGCGGTTGTCGCGATAAGTCTCGGGCGCAGCAACGGAGAGTTGGGCATGGCATAAGAGCAGCCGTTAACCACTTAAAGTTTAAATGGATGGATTTTAATAAGATTTTCGGAAAAGATCGATTGTGCAGGTGCGAACAGTTGACTCTGAAACCCAAGAAATTTTATAGCGGGTGCAGCCTTCGGATTGTTGCGACGCCAGAAAAGTCGGACCGAAGTCGTTTTTCGCTTCCTAAAGGGCTCGCCGTTGCCAGCCTGCCACAGTTAGGGGAATGTTAATCGGCTTTCAGTGTTATTGATCGGGGATCGTCTTGTATTTTGTCAGATTGCGGAGCAGTAGCTTCAGAGGCGTCAACACAGGGTATTCTATGGGTTGTTCTCGTATCGGTAGTACACGCGTCGCCATTGTTGTAGCGCTAACGACTATATTGGCAAGCTGCACATCGTTGCCAAGATCTGGTCCTGATCACAAAGATGTTGATCGGGATGCAGCAGTGAAAGTGACAACGAAGGAGCGTCGCGTCGGTATCGATTACGCCCTGATTGATCTCAGCAAGAACGTTCTGCCGTATTTTTCCGCTCCCCAGCCGACCTCCTTCAAGGGGTTTGGCGGTGGTCGAGGCGGGGCGCCTGAAATTCCGCTCGGTTACGGGGATGTCGTTGAGGTCGCCATCTTCGAAGCTCAGTCCGGCGGTCTTTTCATTCCGTCCGATGCCGGTAGCCGACCGGGTAATTACATCTCTTTGCCGAGCCAGACGATCGATAGAAACGGGACGATCACAATTCCCTATGCGGGTCGGGTTCCGGCTGCCGGTCGCCTCAAGGAGACCGTGGAACAGGACGTCGAGGATCGCCTGGCGAGCCGGGCGATCGAGCCGCAGGTGGTTATTACGACGACGACAAGTCGCTCCAGTCAGGTTGCCGTGCTCGGGGATGTCAACAATCCCCAGCGCGTCGAGATCAGCCCGGCCGGTGAGCGTGTTCTCGATGTCATTTCCGCTGCGGGCGGTTTGACGACCAACAATATCGAAACGAATGTGACGCTGCAGCGCCGCGGCAAGACGGCTACCGTCGCCTACAATACGCTCTTAAAGAACCCGGCCGAAAATATCTACGTCGCACCGGATGATACGATCTCGATCGATCATGAGCGCCGTACCTATCTTATGCTCGGCGCCGCAGGCACAAGTGGCCGCTTCGATTTCGAAGAATCCGACCTGACCCTTGGAGAGGCAATCGCCAAGGCGGGCGGCCTGCGCGATGATCGCGCTGATCCGGCTCAGGTCCTGCTCTATCGCCTTGTCCCCAAGAAAACGGTTGCAGCGATGCACGTGGACGCGACGAGATTTACGGGTGAAACGGTTCCGGTGATCATCCGCGCGAATCTTCGCGATCCCGCAACCCTGTTTGCTGTTCAGCAATTCAAGATGGAAGACAAGGATATTATCTATATTTCCAATTCGGACTCTGTTGAATTGGTCAAGTTCCTTGACATCGTAAACTCGGTATCGTCCACTGTTTCCGGTGTGGCCGACGATGCGAATGATACCCGTAACGCGGTAAACGATCTTGGAAATTGATTGAAATAGGCGGGCCGTCATCGATCTCGAATGATCAATGACGGCGGCCTATATAGCGGATTTGATGAAGGACTATGGTTATGGCAAGGTCTGGTGTTTATCGTAAGCTTGCGTATAGCGGAATTGTCGTCGCGATGTTTACCGGCATGAATTCAAGCGCTTTCGCGGCAGCTTGCGTGAGGCTTTCAAATCTGACTTCCATCGATATCAGTGGATTTACGGCCAACCCCGCCGTTCTGCTTGATATGTCCGATCCGCTGGTTTTGTCATCGAGCGTCCGCGCGCTGGTTGGGAGCAGCAATGAGGCGCTGTCGCCGGTGATCGAGCAGGCCAGGAAAGCCGATGCCGCGCAGATGGCTGCTATCGGTTCCGGTCTTGGGCGGGCTGCAAACAGCTGCCAGGTAACGGATCCGCTATTCAAGCTGGCCATTGAAAAAGCCGTCGCCGAGGCGGCGAGCGCGGATCCGAATCTTGCGCCGCTCCTTGCCGCCTTTGCGAAGGTTCTCGCCGAAGGCGGAACGGCGGCGCTCGGCCCGGGTGGAAGTGCTGCAGCCGCCGCATCCGGCATCGGCAATAATGGGTCGATTGGCCGGACGGGGCCGGGAGCGGACGACGGTACGCCTTTTGAGGGCAGCGAGACAACCGCCGGTACGCTGAAGGTTTCGAATGCTGGGGCAGGGCAATCGTCTGACTCGGCGGAATCGACTAGTGTTAGTATCCCGGTCATATAATAGCTGGAATTGCCCTTAGATCTTAGCGCTTGACGCATTTGTTGGAGATCGAAATTGCTATCGCCAGATAAACTTACGCCACGTATCGACCCCTCCCGCGATACGGGAAACGAAGCTGACTTCATCGATTTCGACAAGCTCATCGCAATCGCCCGCCGACAGTGGCGGATGGTTGCGGCGTGCGGTTTCGCCTTCGCCATTCTGGGCATTGTGTATGTCCTGACCTCGGTGCCCGTCTACACCGCCGACACAAGCGTGCTGATCGACCGCAGCGATAGCCAGGTGATCAACCAGCTGGCGGCTTTCGGCCAGATGGACGATGACGAAGGTACTGTCCTCAGTCAGGTCGAGCTTTTGAAGTCCGACACCATCGCCTATGCCGTCGTCGACAAGCTGAAACTCGTCGACAATGCGGAGTTCATGGGACCGAAAAGCTCGCTTTTTTCTGTCTCAACGCTGAAATCCTTCGTGAATTTTCGGTCGTGGTTTGCCGATGACGCAGCCGTCGCACCCGATCCGGAAATGAGGCGGCGGAGTGCTGCGGAGACTGTTGCAGGCAACATCGATGTCGAACGCGTTGGCAAATCCTATGTTCTCGATGTCAGCTTTACCTCGCAGTCACCGGATCTAGCGCGTGATATCGCAGCTGCCATCGCCGACGTCTATCTGGTTGACAAGCTCAATTCGAAATACGAGGCGACACGTCGGGCCGGCGAGTGGCTACAGGAGCGTATCGAAGAGCTCCGGCAGCAGGCGCTGGACACTGACCTCGCCGTGCAAAAATTCCGCAGCGAGCATGGACTTGTCGAGGCTGGATCCGGTACGCTGATTAGCGATCAGCAGCTTTCCGAGATCAATACCCAATTGATCAATGCGCAGGCCGAGACTGCGAAGGCCGAGGCAAAATATGCGCGCGTCAAGTCGATCATCGACGCTAAGCAGACCGATGCGATCGTCACCGATGTGCTCGACAGCTCCATTTCGAACGACCTGCGCAAGAAGTATCTGGAGGCTTCCAAGCTCGAAACTGAAATTGAGGCGCGGCTCGGTCCCGATCACGTCCAGGCGGTTCGGCTTCGTGCGGAAATGGAAGAATATAAGAGGCTCATGTTCGATGAGTTGAACCGTATCGCCGAGAGCTACCAAAGCGAGCTGCAGGTCGCGAAATCGCGGGAAAACTCTTTGCGCGACAGCGTTACACAGGCGACGGGCGTAGCCGCAATGGCTGGCGAAACCCAGGTGCAGCTTCGCGAACTCGAGCGCACGCGCGATACCTATAAGAATCTCTATCAGAGCTTCTTAACGCGTTATCAGGAAGCAATTCAACAGCAGAGCTTTCCGATCACCGCTGCGCGAATCATCACGACGGCGGAGACGCCGACGAAGCCGAGCGCTCCGAAGAGAGCTCTCGTCGTTGCTTTCGCGATGTTCATGGGATGTGCATTTGGAAGTGGTATAGCGGCCTTCCGCGAATTCCGGGATCGGTTCTTCCGCACCGGCGATGATGTCCGGGACGTGCTTGATGTCGAGTCTCTCGGTGTCATGCCGCTGATTGAAAATAACGTCGACGATCCGACGCTCGTTGATCCCAGCAATCCACGAAGCATCGCCAGGGGCGGGAAGACCACGACCTATGTCGAGGAGCATCCGCTCTCGGCATTTGCCGAGACGCTTCGAAGCGCCAAGATTGCCATCGACCTCAGTGCTGCCGATCAGCGCTGCAAGGTCATCGGCGTCGTGTCGAGCTTGCCCGGCGAAGGGAAGTCGACGACCTCCATCAATTTTGCCAAACTCCTGGCAATGCAGGGTGCGCGTTGCCTGCTTATCGACGGCGACATGCGCAATCCTGGTGCCACCCGGGCGATCGGCCGCCATGCCGAGGCCGGGTTGCTCGAGGCGATCGTCGACAGCCGTCCGCTCAAGGATTTGATCCTTCTCGATCCCAAAACAAAACTCGCATTTTTGCCGACGGTGGCACGGTATCGTGTTCCGCATTCGTCGGAGTTGCTTGCGTCACGCGGCATGGATCAGCTTCTTCAAACGGCGCGTCAAAGCTTCGATTATATTATCGTCGACCTGCCGCCCTTGGCGCCGGTTGTGGATGCGCGCGCCATCAATTCGAAGCTCGATGCGGTCGTTTTCGTTATCGAGTGGGGAAAGACATCGCGCAAGGTCGTGCAGTCGACACTGCTGTCCGAACCGGAACTCTATGCGAAATGCGTCGGTACTATATTGACCAAGGTCGACCCGTCGCAGATGAAACTTTACCGGACATTCGGTTCGAGCGAGTATTATTATAAGCGTTATTCGCGATACTATACCGAAAGCTGATGTTCCGAGGTCAGTTCGTTTCGGTTACCAGGATCGCTTTCATTATTGTCACCCTCGTCTTTTTGGTGCTGGCCGGTCGAGAGCTATACGCTTCGATAAGAACGGCCAGCATCTCGATCGTCGCCGAAAGGATCGAGCGTGGAGAGACAGTCGCGGACGATGTCGTGGCCAAATACGCGTCGCGTAGTGTCGACGTTGTTGACGGTCATTATTGCCGATCCGACATTGTGGCTGCTGTCGTAACCCTCGTTCTGGCGCAACTCGATCGGCAGAATGTCAATGTCAACTACGACACCTGGGCCGCTGCGGCGTCGAGTGCGCGCCAGTATCTGCGGTATGCGCTTTCGTGCATGCCGACGAACAGTAATTTTTGGCTTCGCCTTGCGGCCGTGCAGTCGATAATTGCGGAGGAGCCGGCTGCGGTTGCAGGAATGATGAAGCGCTCGGTTGTGCTTGCGCCCTACGACCAGGTGATGATCCTGACGCGGTTTTACTTCTGGAACGATTTTACGGATGCAACACTTGCGGCGGCAAGGAACGCGCTCGACAGCGATCTTACGACGATGCTGAAACTGGGCGATCGTTGCAGGGTGAATGCCACGATAAAAGAGATCAGCCCACAGCTTCGTCCAATCTTCGATCAAGCCTGGACGAGCGTTGGAGATTCCGCGACGGCGCGGTTCCGGCAGCGTTGCAGCAAGTAAATCAACAAAGCAGGCTTTTGGACAGTTCCAAGCCCAACGGCACCGGACTGCATATAATTCGTGCTGTTCCGGGGTGGTCGTTCCGAACATTGCTGAAAGCTCGAAGCGGTGTAAATGGTTGCCGACTGCTCATTCTCGTGACGCGGCTCGACTTGTAAAACGCCCGCCATCTGCTCGGCGGGCGTTGCTTTTTAGTTGGTTATTGAATGATCAGACGTCTGCGTCCGCGCCAGTGATGTTGAGTGTCAGAACGCCGACATCGGTGTGGCCTTCGCCGTCGGAGATCTTGTAGAACTGGATAGTTTCCGTGACGTGATCGCCCGGAGCAACATCTACTGCCAGATCATAGGTGAATGTTCCATCCGCTTTGACATGGAACGTGCCATACGTGCCGGCGACGTCGGTCGTTGCGCTTGGATCGCCGTTTACGGCCGTGTTGGCGAACTGTCGGAGGAAGAGATGACCATTGTCGCCGGCAATGTCGTTGTCCAAGGCGTTGCCGCCGATGGCGTCGCCCTCGGTGAAGCTGTAGTGATCGTCGACCGCGATCGGCTTGACCTGGGTTACGCCCTGGATGTTCAGGGTGAACAGGCCGACATCGGTATGACCGCTGCCGTCGGAGATTTTGTACGAAACCTTCTCCTGGAGCAATTCACCATTGGTGAAGTTGACCTTGGCAGCATCGCTTAGCACATAGGTGTAGCTGCCATCGGGCTTGACGAAGAAGGTGCCGTAGTCGCCCTGGATTTCGGTGATCTGGCTGTTGCCGCTCTTGGCGCCAACGCTCGCGCCGTCGAAGGCGCGCAGGAAAAGGTGTCCGTTATCGGATGAATCGTTGGAAAGCAGATTTCCTGAAATGGCGTCTGTTTCCAGGAATGTTGCACTATCGTCGGTTGCGTGAACAGCCATCAGTTCTCTCCTTGAATAGTTCTTTGATAGGTCAATTCTGACCTTTAGCGAGCTGCCCGATTAAGGATATCTTAATACAGAGAGTCAAGGGCGTAGTTAACAGCAAGTGAACATTTTCTGGTGTATTGTACAATAATGACACACATGCAACTCGCATAAGACAATGAAGTGCCTGGCGTTTGTTGCGTTAATAATAAGTGAAAGTGTCAAATGACAGATACGAATTCAAATTTCTTCAGAGGGAAAGAATGTTTATTCAGCAGCAATTTATAAGAATACGTTGAGGTTCTGATGTGCAGATGAGATGTTGATATAATCACTACGGGCTATGGCGTGATATCGCGGTTTTGTTTCGTTGATCGCTCTATCTCATGCTTTTCGACGAAGTAACTGATGTCGTTCTCTTGTAACATATGTTTATCAAGTAATGTCTCTTTGGAGGCGCATTTTTTACAAATTAAGATGCGTGTTCTAGGAGGTAATCTTATTGCCGATGCCGATATCAGGTAACTTGTTCATAATTGTGCAGTGCAACTTTTTTTGCAATGCGAAATATTTGCGAAATGAAGATATTTTGCAGCGGACGTAAGAATTATCTCGAGATAGAACGCATTTTAGTGTTCCATTTTAGGAGGCAGAGAGAGGTCCGCGGGTAGAAGGTTTTCCAGTATCTTTGGGAGATCATGGTGTGACCGTCTACTATGTAAATTCGGCAACGGGATCCAATCAGAACAGTGGAGTGAGCGAGCAGGCGGCTTTCGCGACGCTTTCCGCTGTCGAGGCGCTCAAGCTCAACCCGGGCGATAGCGTGCTCCTGGCTGCCGGAAGCGTGTTCAACGAACAGTTCGATTTGAAATACTCCGGCAGCGTTGCCGCTCCAATCACGATTGGCAGTTACGGTGTTGGCGATGCGCCGGTCATTCACAGCAGCAATGACGGCATCCACGGTTCCAAGGCTTCGAACATCGTCATTGAGAACATCAAGATCGCCGATACCGGCGCCAACGCGATATATGCAGGGAATGTGTCGAACTGGACGGTTCGCAACGTCGAGGTGACAAATACAGGCCTTGCTGGAAAGCCCGGCTCGATCAGCTTCCAAAGCAGCCAGAACATCACGATTGAGAACAGCAAGCTGACCGGGGTGCATGCCGATGGCATTTGGATGGACAAGGTCAACGGTGTCACCCTCGTCAACAATACCGTCACCAACAGCCAGGGTGCAGCGGCAGACGCTATCCAGCTCAATGATAGCAGCAATATTCTGGTCAAGGACAATCATCTGGAGCAGACGGAGACCAATAGCGCCAAGGGTGTCCTCGTGTTGGTCAGGGCTGTAAACGCCGTGGTCGATGGCAACACGCTCATCGGCGGTGGCTTTGGGTTGAGTGCCCAGGCGGGCACGAATATCGCCATCCACGACAACGACATCTCGGGATACGGCGGCTATAGCTGGTCCTACGGTATTGGCCTTGGCGATCAGGGAGATGCGAAGAACTATGACATCAGCGGAAATTATGTGCATGGTGGCGTTTATGGCGTCCTGGTTAGCGCAGCGGGCTATCCAAACTATGTTCGTGAGAACATCGATATCCATGACAATGTCTTTGACGGCCTGTCCTCGTCAGCGCTGAAGGTAGACAGGTCCGCATCGGGTTCTTTTCATGACAATATCATCGACAGCCTGGTATCGACGCTGACGATGCCGCCCGCAATTGCTGCTCAGAACACGTTCTCCATCGGCGAGAACAAAACGTTCGAACAAGCGCAGGCCGAGCTTGACAGCGCCGCTGGCAGCACGAGCAGCAATACGTCATCGAACAATGAGCAGACGCCTACCGTACCAGTCGTCGAGCAGCATGTGGAAGTACCAGCGCTGCCGCAAACAATTACCCAGGCTCCCGCAACAGAAACGCATACCGCGACGGTAGCCGCAGCCGTCGTTCCCAAGATCGTCGCCGTCCATGACAACCTGAAGATCGCGAGTGACACCGGCAGCGCCTATCACGGCAATATCCTCGAAAACGACAGTGCCTCCAACGGGACTGTGCTGCTCCGCCGCTTCGGTGACAGTGCGGTGGACAAGCATGGGCTGACGCTGACCGGGAAATACGGCGTCATCCATGTCGACAGCGATGGTGACTACGCCTATACGGTCGATGCGGCCAAACTCGCCGGCATTAGCGGTAACGTCAGCGAATCCTTCCAGTACAAGATCTCCGACGGTGCTTCACACATCGATACGGACTCGTTGAGCGTCTCCATCAACGTGGATGCATTTCATGGCTCACATCTGCTGGTCTGAGTCAGACGGGACGGGTCGGCGGGGCCGCCTTGCCAGCCGTTTTATCTCGACATTAAAGCTCGATGATGAGTGCTCGCCGGCAGTCGAGTCGGGGAATGGTCGCTGACCTAATATTTCAGCCGTTCATCTTCAGAGTAAAATATGGACTGAATATATAGTTAATGCCCGAGTAAACATCGTGTTTAAGCACGCGGCACGGCTATCCCTTTGGCCCGTTATTGGGCGGTTTGCGATTTTCACTTGCTTGGGCCGGTATATTTAGCGTAGCGTCAAGTTAGAACCCCTGAAATCGCGCGCGCTATAAATTGGAATTTCTTGGCCATTTTTCGGTGGGATTCATATAATAGGTGTGAGCTTGCAAGCGGAAGATCGGCACCGGTGCCGACAATCCAGATGCGGCTGTGTTATTGATCGGGCTTGATGGACCCGTAGCTGCAGTGCGCTGGCATGTATGCCTGTGGGTTATGCGGTAAGAGAGGGATTACTTCGTGTTTCAGAGTTCAACAGCGGATGCGAGCGAGCCATCCAAAGCCTTGAGGAAATGCAAGGGGGGGCTTGTTTTCATTGGAATAGCAAGTGCGCTTATCAATATCCTCTATCTTACAAGTTCATTTTTTATGCTTGAGGTGTATGACCGGGTCATCCCCAGCAAAAGCATACCCTCGCTGGCTGCCCTGGCAATACTTGCGTTGATGCTTTACGCCTTTCAAGGAGCGTTCGAGGTTCTGCGAAGCAGGATGCTCGTGCGTGTTGCCGGTTCACTTGACGAGATGGTGAACGGACGTGTGTTCCGGGCGCTTATCAAGGCTCCGCTGAAGGTCAAAATCGGCGGCGACGGGCTTCAGCCGTTGCGCGACTTCGACCAGATCAGAACCTTCCTGTCCGGTATGGGCCCGACAGCGATGTTCGATCTGCCGTGGTTGCCGTTCTATATCGTGATCTGTTTCCTCTTTCATCCGGCGATCGGATATATCGCGATCGGTGGATCGCTGGTTCTCGCCATCCTGACGTTCATGACCAATCAGGGAACGCGGACGCTATCAAAAAAGCAGTCTGACTCCGCAAATATGCGGAATGCCTTCGCGCAGACCTCGATCCGCAACTCCGAGGTCATTCACGCCATGGGCATGGCAGGCACGATGGCCGAAATCTGGGACCGCAAGAACAGTGAATACCGGACGATCACTCGGCAGGCATCGGATGTCGGCAACGGATATGCGACCTTGTCGAAGATTTTCCGTATTGCTCTGCAATCGGGGACGCTTGCGACCGGCGCAATCCTGGTCATTCAAGGGCAGGCCTCTTCGGGAATTATCATCGCGGGCTCGATATTGACCTCGCGCGCCCTGGCGCCTGTCGAAGCAGCGATCGGAAATTGGCGTGGCTTCGTTTCTGCTCAGCAGAGCTGGGCGCGGCTTTCGAGCCTGCTGAAAACCATTCCTGAGATTCCAGCCCCGCTTGCGCTCGCGGCTCCTACCAAGCAAGTCACTGTTGAGGGCCTGGCGAGCGGACCACCGGCTGGCCAGCGCCTGGTCATCTCCGATGTCAGCTTCGGCTTAAGGGCAGGGAGCGCGCTTGGGGTCATTGGTTACAGTGCCTCGGGTAAGTCGTCGCTGGCGCGGGCGATGATGGGCATCTGGCCGACCGTCAGAGGATCCATTCGCCTTGATGGTGCGGCACTCGACCAGTGGGACGGTGACGCACTTGGCCGGCATATCGGTTATCTCCCGCAGGATGTGGAGCTTTTTTCGGGGACCGTCGCGCAGAATATCTGCCGTTTCGCGAAGGAGATGTCGCCCGAGGCAGTGGTTGCCGCAGCGAGGGCGGCGCGTGTTCACGATCTTATCCTTCGTCTGCCGAACGGTTACGAAACCGAAATCGGCGAAGGCGGTGCGGCGCTTTCGGCCGGCCAGAGACAGCGGATCGCGCTTGCAAGAGCGCTTTACGGCGAACCATTCCTCGTCGTGCTCGATGAACCGAACTCCAATCTTGATGAAGAAGGCGAGCGGGCGCTGAGTGCTGCGATCATGAGCGTGCGGGCGCGCGGCGGCATTGTCGTTGTCATCGCACATCGGTCCGGCGTTCTGGCGGTCTGTGACTTCGTGCTGATGATGCAAGATGGCCGGATGATCGCGTTCGGTCCGAAAGAGGAAGTTCTGGCAAGGGTCAGCCGGCCGGAAGCGGCGCGCACGCCGATTGCCGAGCGCGTGGCTCAGCTTAAAGTCGTGGTCGACGGCATCAATGCGGCCGAATAGGCCAGAGGGAAGATTGTGAATAAAGTTATCAGTGAATCGAAACGCTCCCTCAATCGGCATGTTGCCGTTGTCGGTGCGTTGTCGATAGCCCTCGTTTGCGGCATCGGCGGTTGGGCGGCGACGACAGAGCTTTCGAGCGCAGTCATCGGCGAGGGCGTGATCGTTGTTGACGGCGATGTCAAGAAGGTCCAGCACCTGACAGGTGGTATCGTGTCGGAACTGCTGGTCGCCGAAAACGACCATGTGACGGCAGGGCAGGTGCTGATACGGCTCGATGGGACGACGACAAGAGCGAACCTCTCGATTGTCGAAAGCACGCTCGCTCAGCTTTATGCGCGCCGCGCCCGTCTGAAGGCGGAACGGATTGGCGCCGATTCGTTCGAGGTCGAGGAAAACATCACTGATCTGACATCCAGCAGCTCCGCGGCGAAGCTTCTCGATGGTGAGCAGAAATTGTTCGACAGTCGCAGGACGGCGCTTATCGGAATGAAGAGCCAGTTGGCATCGCGCAAGGACCAGCTGGCCGAGCAGGTAAAGGGGTTGGTCGTTCAGATCAACGCCACCAGCGATGCCTTGGGCTTGATCGAACAGGAGCTTGAGGGCATTGATACGCTCTACAAGAAGGGTCTCGTCACGCTTCAGCGTTTGAATACGCTCAAGCGCGCACGCGCCGATCTCCAGGGCAACAGCGGCCAGGAAATCGCATCAAAGGCCGAGGCCGAGGGTAAGGCAATCGAGATCGATCGCCAGTCGATCCAGCTGGATGAGGATCGTCGTTCGGAGATCGCAAAGGACCTGACCGACGTCGAGGCACAGATCGCCGAATATGAAGAGCGCCGCGGAACCGCACTCGATCAGCTGCACCGTCTCGACATTACCGCGCCGCTGACTGGGCGAGTTCACGAACTTTCGGTTCACACCGTCAATGGTGTCATCGATCCCGGTCAGACGTTGATGCTCGTCGTTCCCGAAAATAACGAACTTACGGTCGAGGCGAAAGTCGCCACCCGCGATATTGACCAGGTTCACGTCGGTCAGTCCGTCGATGTGCGCTTCAGTGCTTTCGATCAACGCACGACGCCTGATGTGAGCGGTGAGATTACCTCAATCGCCCCTGATATCGTCAAGGATGAGCGCACGGGCATCAGCTACTATCCCCTGCGCGTCAAGCCGAAAGCTGAAAGCATTGCCAGGATGAAGACGATAAAGCTCTATCCCGGCATGCCGGCCGAGGTCTTTATCAAGATCGGCGACCGGACCGTCATATCCTATCTGACGAAGCCGCTGACCGATCAGATGCAGCACGTATTTCGTCAGGAGTGATTGGCGGCTGTTTCGCGTGGTTGAAAGCCCGGACGTCTCAAAGCAGCCATCCGCCAGAGTGAGGTTGGATAGTTTCGCGTTGCTCGAACGGGCATGAGCGGCCATTTCACGAAATTGTCTCAAGTCTGCGGCAAGGTCTCCCGATGATGTGTTTGCTGCTTTGGCGAGCGGCGCCGACTGCGAGGCGACCGGCTTATGGACTGGTTCTGTTTCTGGCGTGTCTGGTGATGTTTTCCGCGGTCAAAAACGGCCATGCCGATAGTCCTCAGCCGCTGAAAATAGTGGCTTTCGGAACATCCTTGACGGCCCGCGGGGGATGGCAGCCCGCTCTCGAGACAGGGCTTTCAGTCTGCCTGCAAAGGCCCGTGAAAGTCGAGAGCGTTGCAAAGAGCGGCGAGACGTCACTATGGGCCCTTACCCAAGTTGATCGCGTCGTTGCCGCGCAGCCGGATATCATCCTGATTGAACTCTATGCTAACGATGCGACATTGCATCGGTTCGTGTCGCTTGCGCAAAGCCGAAAGAATATCGGCGAGATCCTCGACCAGCTGCGGCAGCGCCTGCCGCAAGCGCGGATCATCGTCATGGCCATGAATCCGTTTTCGGGGCTGCGGGGGCTAATCCGCCCCTTTGCCGACAGCTATGTCTCTGCCCATCAGACAGAGGCCGAAATACGTGGTCTGGAGTTTGTCGACCACCGGCCCAACTGGGAGCGTCTTACGCCGGATGATCTGGCCAGGGCAATTCCTGATGGTGTGCATCCTTTGCCCGACGTGGCCTCCAAAATCATCGCGCCCGAACTCGCCAAACGTATCGCCGGCAACAATTGCGGAGAATGAAAATTCTCTCATGCCCGTCACAGTCCCTGACGGCTCTCAGGGTTCAGACTGCTGCAATATAGTTTTTCAGGTAGGTGACCAGTGAAGCCCGACCGGCCTCCGACGAATCTTCGTGAGACGGGCTATCCAGGTCTTCGAGCAGATAGCTCCTGAGATCGTCATCGGTATGTGCAACGTAGATACCCGGTCGGCCCGCGAGCTGGCCTACCGTGGCAAGCTGATGATCGTTTCTATGCTCGCCGAGGGATGCCTGCCGGGGAACGAGAATGATCGGCTTTCCAAAACGTTTCGCCGTAAGCACAGTGCCAATTCCCGCGTGAGAGACGATGACACTTGCATCGAAAAAGACTCTATCGAAGTCCGCGGGCTCGATATTCTTGATCCATTTCATGTTCTGTGGCGTGTAGGTGCCCTTGCCGATCTGCGCCAGAACCGGTTTGGACAGTTCCTTTGCGAAGGTGTCGACAGATTTGACGAGGCGATCAAACGGCAGCTGCGTTCCGACGGTGACAAGGATCAAAGGACAGCTCCTGCGTAGTGGGGGCCATCCGGCCGTGAAAGATGCTGCCACTGCGTGAGCCAGAGCGTCGCAATATGGCCGGCCAATTTACCCGATAGCGACAGCTTCTCGACATTGGCGACGCTATCAATCCAGATCGTCCGCTTGCCCATCAATTTGCCGGCAAGCAGGCAAAAAAGCCCGGGCGCGGCACCGGTCGAGATGACGACATCGGGCCTCTGTTTGATGACGATGGAAAAGGCGCTGAAAAAGCACCGGATCGACATGGGTATCGAGTCGCGGCTGCAATCGGGAAGCACTAGTCCGTCCCGAATGTCGTATTTTGCAAGCAGTCCCGGGATGGTCGTTGCAAAGACGATATCGCAGCCCTCGAATGCGCCGCGCATGGCCATCAGTTGCTCCCAGTGGCCGCCTCCTGACGAGGCAGCGAGAACCTTCAATTTTTTCTCAGTCATAGACAGGCATCTCCTATATTTGACCGATGATAGGGGCGAAAAACCGTTCTGTACGAACAGCGATTGTCTCACGATAGTTCAATAGAAGTGTACCATTTTTGGCCTGGTCGATTGAAGCCTTGAAGTTCATGGACAGCCAATCACTCATGATATTTTCAACTGGAACATAATAAGGGTCAAAACTCTTCCAAGGGCGCTCGCGTAAACAAATATCAGAGCGCGGCATTGGGCTTGTATTCCTGGTATGCATGGCCGAGAATCCCATTAACCATGCCCGCGCCGCGCAGAACATGGGTGAGGGCTCGCATGCCCCAATAGGGTGAAATCAAGATCGCCGGCAGCATGACCAGCCCAAGGATGACTCTCGTGGCACCATAGGCCGCGCGATAGATCCGGCGCTTGAGGTTGCCATGCAGGACCTCGCTGACTGCGAAGGTATTGCCGAGCCGGTATTGTCTTTGCAATACCCATTTCCAGGTCATCCGGCTGGCCGGAACGATATCATGGACGAGCGCCTTGTCAGCCCAGAAGACCTGCATGCCACGGCGGATGGCTTGGTTGAAGAAAAGGTAATCCGTGCCCCCGGTGAAGCGCATCTTCTCTTCAAAACGCAGATTCCATGAGCGGATCAGGGGATAGTCGAACATGACGTTGTTAGAGGCCGCATAAGAAATGCGTTGACCGTCCTTGTTCTTCTTGCGCTCGAACACCCTTGCCTTGATGAAATATTCCGGCGGGTTTTCGGGATAGACCGGTTGGACGGGGCCGTAGACGCAATCGGCGCGGTTTTTCTCCCGTGTCTCCAGCATCGCGTCCAGCCAGCCATCGACCGGCCATTCGTCATCGTCGAGAAAGCAGAAGAGGTCAGTGCCGGGAGGCGCTGAATCCAATGCGCGATTGCGTGCAAAGGGTATGCCCTGATTTTGTTCGATGACGTAGATCAGGTCGTAGGCACCTGTTTGGCCAAAGCTCTCTACCGTGGCCCTTGCGCTGCCGGCCGCATCATTATCGACGATCACCATAGTGAGATGATAGGGGCGAGCCGGCTGCCTGACCTGGCGCGTCATGACGTCAAGAAGCTTGGCGATCCCGTCGAGGCGGCGATAGGTCAGCACGCCGACGGCGATCCTCAGCGGCGCGGCGCCTACTTCTGTGCCGACGGATGAATGCGGAAAAGTCTTTTGCTGATTCATAACTGTCCTCTCCGCAGCATATTTCCCAAACGCTTGCGCGCCGCCATCAAGGCCACTTCGGTCGCGGCAGCATCGCCGAACGGACCGCCGGCCACCGTGTTCCGAGCTTCGCCCCGGAGCTTCAGAAGCGATGTCGTTTCGGCAATTCCGCCGGCCACGAGGCTCTTGCCGAGTGCCTGCAGCCCGTCATAGCGGCGTGCCAGTTCGAGCCCAGTCGCGATCATGATCCGCGGGCGCAGTGTCTTTGCCCTGCTTGTGCCCGTGTAGCGGTTCGACTCATGAATGCGCTGAAACGTCAGCGGTGTTTCGACGATGGCGCCGCGACCCAGATAGGCGGCTGCAAACTTGATGTAATTGTCGCTGAGGACGACGTCTTTCGCGACAGACATTGGCAGGATCTGAGACAGCAGATCGCGGCGGAAGCTCAAGCCGGAGGTCGGCACAGGAAGCGAGGGAAAGCCGCCCTTGCGCAGCGTATCCCGCTTGTCGAACAGTGTCACCTGCAGCTCTGCTGGAGGCTGGTCGCTTTCCTCGGTCGTCACCCGGTCGAAGCACCAGTCGATTTCGCTGCGGTCGTAGATTTCGGCTATACGAGCGAGCTTGCCCGGCAAGAATGCATCATCGGCATCGAGGAGAAAGAGGACATCACCGCTTGCGGCCGCAAAACCCGCGTTGAAGCTCGAGGCCTGGCCACCGTTTTCCTTCAATACCGTCAGGATCTGTTCACCGTAGGAGGCAAGGATCTGGCGGGAATCGTCCGTTGATCCGTCGTCGACTACCACCACTTCGAAGTCGGGGTAGGCCTGCGACAAAACACTGTCGATGCATGGGCGCAAAAAGCGACCATAATTGAAATTGTTGATGAGCACCGAGAGTTTCAATTCACTGCCTCCTGGGCCAATCGATCACCGCGCGAGCGTCTGGGGCGCATATCGGCGAATTCCAGCACGATATCCACGCATGTAGTAATATTTCCAGATAGCCCAGAAACGCTTCTTCGATTGCGGCAAGAGATAAAGCATGGCTGCCCGAAATGCCCATTGCGCGCTTTCGATCCAGATCGGTAGTGGAACTCCGCTGAGTCTCACCCCTCCAGGTACCTCGTCAGGGAAGAGCGCCGGCATGCCATAGCCGAGCCGTTCGCCGCGTTTCTGTACCCAATCCTCAGTGACACTTGATGCCGGTATCCAGTGATGAACCACGGCCTCTGCGCATCGATAGGACTTGGCGCCATTGGCCGCCAGTCGAATGATGATTTCCGCATCTTCACCCATGGCAAATATCTTCCCTGGGAGAGGGCCGATATCTTCCCGGTAGCGCACGCTCGTTCCGAGCAACTCTCGCCGAATGATCGTGTTGGGACCCCAGACTTTCGTCGGGTCACAAGGTCCGCTTTGCGTTTCATCAACGATCGCGAAAGTCGAGCCCATTGGAATCCAATCGATAAAGCGGCCCTTCGGCTCCTTTTCCCAATCGGGGACGATTCTGCCGCCGAACACGCCATAGCCCGGATGGGCGATAGCGCAGTCGACGATCGCTTTCAGCCAGTTCGGTTCGGCGCGTATGTCGTCGTCCGTAAAGACAATGAGATCTCCCTTTATTTGATCCAAAGCCAAATTCAGCGCGCCAGACTTTCCCGGCTTGCGCTGCTGCAGGATGGTGATGGGAAGCTTCTCGCTGTACGATTTCAAAAGCTCAAACGTATCGTCATTGCTATTATTGTCGACAGCAACCAATTCCCATCGATCATGGGGAAGCTCCTGGCGCACCAAGGAATCCAAAGTATGGCGCAGCCGGCGGCTGGCGCCATTGTAAGATGAAAAGAGCACGCTGACGAAGAGATCCGACATCAGTTACCAACCCTCTTGGTGAAGTCGTAAGAGAAGAGCTTCATGTTTTGACTGCCTGTGCGATGTTCGAGCAGTTCGGCGCCTACGCGGGGTTTGACCGTGTCTTGCCGAAAAACTCGCGCCTGTGACCCTCGCCGAGTACCCTCAGCTTGCGAAGATTGCGTAACCACCGCCGCGGTTTGGTGAGCACACCGCGGTTGAGGAAATACTGCCGCAGCAGGCTCGGTGCCTGACTATGCGATCCGCCATGGGCGACCCGATAGACCGCCCCGCGAAACGGCAGTTTCGTTAGCGGCGCGCCTCGCTGGGCAAGGATGCTTGCTATGCGGACATGGCTGCCCAGCATCGACTTGATCCAGTCGAGCGAAGCCTCCTCGAAACGTTCCGGCAGTTCATAGAGATCGGCACGAATGATCAACGAGGTACCGCAGAGATGGCTGAAGTCGTCGTGGCCAAACAGGAAGTTGCCGCCATCGTCCCAGATATAACCATGATCGATCGTCCATCCGTTGGCGTCCCGATTGTCGGATACGTGTTGAACGATCCGAGAGCTGACGAAATCGTCGTCATCGACAATCATGAAGAAGCGACTGTCGGTGGCGTTCAGCATGCCGCTCAGAACGCGACGGCCTTTATCTGCCCGGAAGGCATCAAGGAAGTCTTCCTTGCTGCCCTTTCCGAGCTCATGCAGGTCGTTCGGCGGAAAGGTGACACGCACGGCGGAGAATTTTTCCGGCAGGTCAGGCAGATCCGCACCTTCGTTTGCCACGATGATGCCGCGCCAGTCTCCATTGGTCTGGTTGGAAATGGAGGCCACGGTCTGGGTCAGGTTTGCCTTCAGCCTGCTCCAATCGCGGGCATTGTCCTGATGTCGGACCGGGATAATGAAGGTGACAAGTGTCATCGAATGCCCCCTTAAGCCCGCAAGCTCACAGCTTCTTTTGCATCGACACGCCCCTTTGCCGCCTGACGACGCGCCCACTCTATTCCGTCCTCGAGCGAGGTTGCCTTGTATGAAAGGTCTGTTCCGCCGGAGAAAGCATTCATGAAGCGGCGGATCTTTCCATAGCTATTGTCCAGCACGGCATGCGGGCGGCCGAGCAGCAGCGAGCAGATATGGACGTGCAGGCGATCGGTCACGATTGCGCGGGCACGCGAAATCTGACTGATGCCGCGCTCGAAACGGTTGTGTGCCGCAGCGTCCAGTCTACGCAAGGCAACTTCGCTCGGCTTCAATGCGAGATAGGCCGAAGCTACCCCCAACTTCTTGGCGATATCGACCTTCCGTTTCGACTCGGTAATCCAGTCTTCCACAGGAATATCGGAAGGAATTGTGCGATCGGTACCGCCAACCCGTTCCGCATCCTCCCGCAACATGGCGAGGACGGGAATCTGTGTCGCCCTTTCCGGAAGCGGACCGATGGCAAAAGCCATGTCGGGGCATAGTCGTACGGTGCAGTCGAAGTGTTTTTCGGAAAACTCCTTCGATTCTTCGTCGCGCACGAGCAACACGAAATTCTTGTGGCGCCCGATTGCCCGTTTGGATTGCTCGATGCGCTCAGGCGAGCTGTAGTGGATCGACTGCGGGAACTGGATGATCTGCCGATCCGGGAAACGCTCCATGATCGATTCGCGGAAATCCTGGTGGGCAACCCAGATATCGCCGAAATTGCCGCCGCCGTGAATGAAGATCGGGCCGGTCGGTACCCGCCGTTTCAGTTCGTCGGCGGAGAAGTCGTACAGTCTGGAAACATAGTCCGGGCGCTTGCCGAAGCGATCTTTGAGATAGGCCATCTCACCCAGCCAGATTGCCGAGTCGCCGCAATTGCGGATGTCGGGAAAGTCGAGAATCGCAAGCGGCTCGTCGCGCGAGACATAGTCCTTCAGGCAATCATGGATCATGCCGTTGAGTTTTGAGATCAGCTCCGATCTGGATTGGCTGGTCATTCTGCCTCTCTTGTTGATGTTCGTTTAACTTCAGGCCGACTTGGGTACGGCAATACGTTTGGCTTTTGACAGGAACTTGACAACGATACGCTGAACTTCGGTTTCCGGGCCGTTTGGCTTCTTCATCGCGAGCCAAAGGACACAGCTGGAACCGACATAGAGGATACCGCCGGTGACGACGAGGATGGCCAGGTGAAGAGCCAACGCCAATTTGTCGGTGGGGGTGTTCAGGACATGCGACAATCCCCAGACGCCGGCAGCCATCACGGCGACACTGGCAAGCGCGCGGAAGTTTGCCGCGAGCTGCTGGAAGAATGGCAGATTGATCAAGCGCTTGACGAGAAGCATGTTGACTACGGTGGAAATCAGACCCGTCAACACGCGGGCATAAACGACGCCCGGAAGCCCGGCCATCATGAGACCAGCGATGATGATGGGCACGCGGACCACCAGCATCTGCGTGTCGCGGATGAACAGCATCTTGGTATGGCCCTTTGCCATGCCGAGCGGTTGGACGAGCGAACCGAGGGTCTGCAGGGCAAAGACCGATGCGAGCGCCTGCACGATGAAGATGGCGGGAACCCATTTTTCTCCCAAGGCAAGCCGCATCATCGGATCGGCCACGACAGCCATCCCGATACCGGCCGGAAGCGCCACCGCCGCCAGAAGCGCCTGTGCACGCTGATAGGCTGCGATCAGCCGGACCGGATCGTTGCGGACCTTCGAAAAGCCCGGGTAAATCGTCTGGTTCAATGGCGCCGTCGCCTCGCGCGTCGGCAGCGTCGAAAGAGTGTTGCCGACGGTATAATGGCCAAGCTGCGTGGCGCCCAGCATCTTGCCGATCAGCAAGTATTCGATGCGCCAGTTCAGCGTGTTGACGATCTGTCCGGCCGTCAGCCACACCGAGAACGAAAACAATTCGCGTGCATGACGAAAGGTGATGCGCGGCCAGAACGGCAGGACGGTGTAGGAAACGATGATATTCGTGACCTGATAGGCGAGGGTGCCGATAACGAGCGCCCAATAACTCTGGTAGATGGCAGCAATTGCCACCGTCACGACGAAGCCGACCAGCTTTTGCGAGACGTTGAGTACGAACTCCTGCCAGAAGATCAGATCACGCTGCAGCATGACGCGGCGTGGATTGGCCAGCCCGCTCAAGAGCAGGCTGAAACTCAAGGCAAGCATCACGCTCGTCAGCCGCGGCTCGTTATAAAATTCGGCAATCGGATAGGACGCGGCGGCAAACAACAGCGCCAAAACAGCGCTTCGCGTCACGCTCAACGTCCACACCGCGCTGAAGTGCGTTTCGCTGGGAGACTCGTGGCGGATAAGCGCCTGATTGAGCGAGAGTTCGGTCACCGAACTCAAGATGACCTGGATCGTCGTTGCAATGGCGACGAGACCAAAATCAGCCGGCACGAGATACCAGGCGAGCACAAAGGTGCTGAGTGCCGAAAGTCCGTTGACGATGGCGCGGGACAGACTCAGCCACATGCTGCCCTGAATCAGTCGGTCGGTAACACTGCTCATAGATGAACGGCTCCGCACGTCGAGGACATTGACCGTTTAATTGGACTGCACGCCCAACCAAAATGCTTTTCCCTTTTGCTGGTGCAGAAGGGGTTGATGGAGTTAGAAAGCATCATGCCTTGTTGCCTCGTCACGAACCCGGTTTGCGACCTCACAGAACGCTTGCCGTTTTCTTGGAAAAATCTTGCTTCAGTCGGTTTAGCTCAAGCAGCATTCTGTCGTGCGCTTTCACGATAGACTCATCTGTGCTGAGCTGGCCCGGCTTCTCTGCTACCCGCTGCAACGTCTTGACCGTCGACCCGAAGACATAGTTGCCAGTGAGCTGTCGGATGCGGCGGTGGCGGAACGTTATGTTCTTCAAAAGGTAGGTATTTTTCCGTACCAGCGACGCTCCGGCTTCAACAAGGTTCGATGGGCCGATCGGATCGAAATCGATCTCCAGATCGAGCGCACTCGCCCAATCATACCACTTGGCGCGATTGCCCGGCGCGATCGGCCGGATCGCCCGCCAAGGAACGCGCAGCGCATCGGATATGATGCAGCCATGCATCGCCTCGGAGACGACCTTATGTGATGCGCTGATCTCGGTCAGAACCTTTTCCACCGACCAGCGGGGATCGATATAGTGGATGCCGGCGAGATCGCAGACTTTATCCCAGCTGCCGTACATGGCGCTTTCATAATGCGGCATGAAGGAGACGGGATAACGCTTCTCGATGCTTTTGGCATCCCAGCAGCTGCGCGTGAGGATGCCCGAATCGCCGATGGCGTAGCTCGGATCGATGCCGAGGATTTCCGCGGTCTTCTTTCCGCGCACGAAATAGAACGTCCAGTTGCCGTCGACCTTCGGCGGGTTGGTGTATCCGCCATAGCCCGAGCCGAAGACGATCTTCTGCATGTTCGGATCGAAATTATCGTAGAGGATCGAGCCGATGCCGAGAAAGAGCTGGCTTTCGTCCTCGTCGAAGAAGCCGGGCAGCAAACGCTCCCAAAGCCAATGGTTCAGTTCGTCGCCAAAATTCTCGTGTTTCCCCCGGTAGGCAAACATCTTCATCGTGCTTCTCCAGTCGGCAAATGCGTCACGATCTGCGAGACCGTGTCATCTTCGCGAGCCATGCGTCCGTAACGCGAAATGATCTTGATGTCGCTGCGGATTATCTTTGCCGGGTTGCCAGCGACAAGCGAGCGCGGCGGGACGCTCTTGGTCACCACCGAGCCTGAGCCGATGACGCATTCGTCGCCGATCTCGACGCCGGGCAGAATGATGCTGCGGGCGCCGATGAAGCAGCGCTTGCCGATCCTCGTGTGAAGATAGAGCCCGCGCGTGAGATCGTGGGTCAGAATCGCCGCCTCAAAGGCGACGTAAGTTTCCGCGCCGATATGCAATCCCCTAGGGTTGGTCTTGTCGAAACGCACGCTCAAGGAAAAGCTGGCCGTCGGATCGATGTCCATTCCCCAGAATTTCGTATAGTAGAGCCACTTGGCCTTCACAAATCCGTTCCGCAGTGGCCGAAATACGTTCAGTCCCCACTTCGGCTTTTTTCCTGTCTGCACCATCAAGTCCGACCCCGGCTGGAAAATTCGTCTAGCACGGAACTGTAATAGTCCTCGAGCGTCCCCGTCTGACGACGTAAGTCGAAGCGCTCGGCCACCAGAAGCGGTGCCCGCGCGCTAAAGGCTGTCCACAGGGTCTGGTCGTTGAGCAGTCTTCCGACCGCGTCCGCCATTCCTGCGACATCCCGCTCCTCCACGAGATAACCAGTTTTCCCCTCTTCGATCGCTTCGCCGACGCCTCCCGAGCGAAATGCGACGACCGGAGTACCGACGGCTTCCGCCTCGAGATTTGCGAGGCCGAAAGCTTCGGCGTGACCATTGTCGAGGGTCACGCTTCCATGGAGATAAAGCTCCGCACTGGCGAGCAGATCTCTTATCTCAGTCTGCGACAGATTTTCATGGATCGTGACGCTTGGCAAGGAACGACGCGCCAGTGCTTCGATTTCCTCCTTCAAGGGACCCTGGCCGACCATGACGAATTCGACCGGGGTGCCGGCGGCGGCCACACGCGAAAGCGCATCGATCATGAAACGATGGCCCTTATAGTCGACGAAGCGGGCAATTGAAACCACGCGCCCTTTTTTTCGGGGACGGGGTTCCATTTTGAAGAGATCGAGATCGATGCCGATATGATGGCGATAGACGCGTTCGGCTGGAAAGCCGAGTGCCAGCAACCGGTCTCGGATGAAATCGGAAACGGCGATGTTCCAGCTGTTCCATCCGGCCATCTCGCTCCGGCCCTTGGCGAAGAAACGCACCTGATTGAAGCCGCCCGGCTTTTTCGGATCGCCGCCATAGGTGGCGTCAAAGCCGTGAAACGTCGTGATCAGCGGCTTGCCGGCGGCCCGGGCCAGCGGGCCGATGACATAGCCGTTCTTTCCAAAATGGGCGTGAACGAGATCGGCTTTGCCGATCGCAGGAAAGAGGAAGGGAAGGCCGATCTGCGGGATTTTCAGTAGCAGTTCACCGGCCCGCGCAATGGGAGAGCGACGGA
The DNA here is from genome assembly GCF_051811185.1 of Rhizobium sp. 62_C5_N11_2. Lineage (NCBI taxonomy): Bacteria > Pseudomonadati > Pseudomonadota > Alphaproteobacteria > Hyphomicrobiales > Rhizobiaceae > Rhizobium > Rhizobium sp. 62_C5_N11_2. Next base: position 3,226,997 of record NZ_JBPWPW010000001.1, on the reverse strand, counting down.
TGTCATGAACCGGAACAGTGGATTTTTTTGTATGCGCCGAAGAAATTCGCGAGCCGGCAAGAATTTCAGCTTCGAAAGAACGAAACGCTACCGCCTGGTTGAGAACAAATGCCTGGCTGGCAGGCAAAAATTTTTCCACATAAATAACGGCTTTTTTCATGAATCTGTTCGCGTCTCCGTTGTCTTGTGCATCACATCGCCTCTATTGCCCGCCGGATACCGTCGATCGCACTTCTTGGCGCATTATTTTCGTCGTAAAGATTAACGCGCTTCGTGCAAGCCGCAGCTGGATCGGCCGCTTTCTCATCGCGCTCGCCGTATTTTTCCGACATGCCCCATACTGTCACGCCTTTCAAGTCGCCATGTTCGGCCGCCACGGTGATCACGTCACTGAAAATATCGGCGTAGGATGCCGGCGTGAAGGCTTTGTCGCGGTTCAGGAAGTGGCAGGACGCATCCAGTTCGGTGATGAAAACGCCGACACCCATGTCCTTCAGCGCCGCGCAGAAGCGTCCCATTCCTTCCGGATCGATCCGGTCGAGGCCTGGGCGGAAATGCGCCTGCAGCCCTACCGCATTGATCGGCGTTTTTTTGGCGACGAGATCCTCGACGATTTTCAGGATGCGCGCACGCTTCTGTTCGAACACGTCGGATTTTTTCTCCAGATGCGTTTCGTTGAGGACCAGCGTCGCGCCGGGATTAGCTTGGTGCGCCATGTCGAAACTCATACGGATATAATCGTCGCCAAGAAGGCGTCGGAAAACACAATCCCGCAGATCCGCTGCATCATACTCCAACGGCTCGTTCACCACATCCCAAGCATCGATCGAGTTCTTATAGCGAGTGACAACCTGTTTTATATGACGGTTCATGGCCGCCTGAATGGTCTTTGCGTCCGTGATATCAGACACCCAGCCCGGGACGCGATACCAGATCAGCGTATGGCCATAAACCCTCATGTTGTTTTTACGTGCAAATGCAACCATGCGGTCGGCGCTACCGAAGCTGAAAACACCCGGTCTCTTTTCCGTCGCATTCCACTTCAGCTCGTTTCGCGGCGTTATTGAATTGACGTTGTCGATGTAAATCTCGGAAGCGATTGGATCGTTGATGTTTTGCAGGTCGATTGCCGATCCGAATCGGAACGACTTCCTATCGGCGAGGGCGCGCAGCCCTGCAGAGGCAGGCACCTGCGCTAGGGCCTGGCCCGCACGAACATACAACAGAGCGAGCGGAACCGAGGCGAGGAAACGTCTTCTATTCATTCTATCTCTCACTGTTAGCTTTTTTCATGTCCGCGGTGGAATTTGAAGGGCCAGGCTCGTCGGCACCGATCCATCACGGGATTCGCGTTCAATTCAGCAGAGTAATGCAACCTCAAATATACTTTCGCCGCAGGGGATATTGTTGGTGTCTGCTAGACTTTTCAGCATATTCCAAGATATAAACCGCTCGGGGAGGGCGCTCGTGATGGAAGATTGGTCCAGCTATCTGATGAGCTATTTTTATATGGCATTTCAAAATGCCGTTTTTTTTATGGCGCCTGTTCGAAACGATCTATCGCTCCTCGATGACCGGCAGTTCGCAGCCCTTGTTCTCGGCATCATCGGCGTCATTTTCCTCCCGTTCGCAGCGCTCGTCAGAATGTCGTGGCGGCTGCGTCAATCGGAGATCGTCATTCGCTCGCTGAACGAAGACCTTGCGCAAGTCACGCAGGACCTCAATGTCGAGCGTGTTTGGCGCCTGGCGGGTGGGGACAGCACCGAACGGCCGAGTGCGGACAGTTTGAAAGAGCTTTACAAGATTCTGGCCAGAGATCACGACGATGCAAGTTACATGGCGAGATAAGTCGGCGCGCGGCGGGAAGTCAGAAATCTAGAAGATGTCCGCCTTTTTAGTGCTCTATCTCTTTGTTTTTGCACAATTTCTGTGAAGCCGCTGCGCACCTTTGGAATTTCTCTAATGCCGATGCTCCGGACTTTCTGCCGGGGCCTCGGCATCGGAAGGCTCGGAGACTGATTCCGGTTGCGCGCTGTTGATGTCGACCGCATGGTCGGGCAATGGCAGCCATATTCTGCCGGAAAAGTAATTTCTCGTTCTTTTCTGCGGTCCTGAAGTCGCATCCAGCGAGAGTGTGAAATTGTAATTCCCGGGATTGAGCACCTCGCGGGTGAAGCTGATACTGGCTCCGAAGCCGTCTTCCTTGATATCCCTCAGGTTCTTGATGGCGTTCAGGGTCTCGTGAAAATCGAGCCATTGCGGTTGCCGCAGCATGATTTGGAAAATTCGCAGAATGCCGGGATCGAGCTGGCCATTTTGATCGGTCTCGGGATTGACGATCTTCACGCGCATATTGTTGATCGTGCCGGCGGCGTCGCCGCGAACGATGACGAAGATGGAGTTCGGGAGCTGATCCTTTTCCCGCTTGCCGCTCTGCTCGAAAAAGCATTCGAACGTATCGGCGTTGAAGCTCGTCGCCGCCCAATCGGTGGTTTCGATGCCGGCATTGCGCAGCGCCGCACACATTGCGGCGCCGGATATCCGCCATGTCCGTAGAAAAGTCGACGCGGTCTGTGCGGCCGGCGGTTCAATGACATGCAAGGGAAGCGCGAAGGTGGCTGGAGGCGCCGGACGGGGAAGAGCTTTGGGCGGCGGCGGCCTAACCTCAGGGGGAAATAGATCGAAGCCAAAATAATGGCTGACCGTCTTTAAGTGTTTCATGTCGTTGGAAAGCAGCACCGTTCCCATAACCAGCGAGAGGGAAATCGTCAGCAGCAACCAGAAGACAACGGGAATCCGCGGTTTTCTCACCGGCTGTTTCGCATATGCGGACGACGAAGTATCGGGCAAGCTTGTCTTCTCCGGCGTGCGAGAAGGTTTTCGATCGGGCGGTCTAGAGCATTTCCGTTTTTCTCCAAGCCACGGAACCCTCTATCTTTTTGTTTTTGCGCAATTCCGGACGCAAACCGCCGCGCACTTTTGCTGGAATTGCACCAAAGCATGTCGCGCAAAAGTGTGCAGCGGTTTAGCGACAACGACATGCGTAAAACAAAGACCTAAAGCGCGAGGAGCGAAACTAAAAGATCGCGACGCGCTTTAGATCAAGCATATACATTCAGCCGTTAAATATCTTTGGCTTCGTGTCGGCAATTGGGCACCTTTGTGTGTCATCAGGAAGGGAGCGCTGCAGATTTCGGCGGAGGCGCTTCAACCCTATGTCGATTGGGAAGCTCCAAGATAGCTAGGGGCAATCGCGGTGGAAGATGGCGAATGATCTCACCATTCGGTCTATGAATCGATCAGCGTTAGCTCGGCTTCCGCGTGATTTCGACGGATTATTGTTTTTATTATTATGATTAAGGTAGGATATTTTGGACAATTTCTGAATTACTATATGATAGCTATCCATATATATTAATTTATATTATAGTCTGAGTCTATTTTCGCGCAAAAGTTTTTATTTTTATTATGAAACCATAGATTATATTTTGGATATCCTTGGAATCGGACGGGTTTTGGCGATTTTCATCAAATTTTCGACGTATTCTTCGATAGGGTTTGCCGCGCAATCGCCGAGGGGAAGGGATATGTCTGTCGAGCTAGACGCAACCACCTATGTTCACGCCAAACCGACCACCGCGCATTCCTACATCTTGCCCGCCGTGCTCGATGTGCTGGAGAGCCATTTCGACGGTGCTCTTGAGAACGACGTTTTTGACTTGGGATGCGGTACCGGCGGGGCAGCTGCGGCTCTTGCGGGAAAGGGATATTATGTCGTCGGCGTCGATCCTTCCAGCGATGGCATCGCGAAGGCCAATGTCAATTATCCCGAACTGCCGCTGAATGTCGGCTCGGCGTATGACAAGCTTTCCAGGGAATATGGCACATTCAATGCCGTCATCAGCCTGGAGGTCGTCGAGCATGTCTACGATCCGAAGGCTTTCACCTCGACGATGTACGATCTCGTCAAGCCGGGCGGTATCGCCGTGATTTCGACGCCCTATCATGGTTATCTGAAGAACCTTGCCCTGGCTGCGGTGGGGAAAATGGACGACCATTTCATGCCGTTGACGGATCATGGGCATATCAAGTTCTGGTCGAAAAACACGCTGAGTACGCTGTTGCTGGATGCCGGCTTCGACAATGTACATTTTGAATATGTCGGAAGGATTCCCGTTTTCGCCAAGTCGATGATCGCCGTTGCGCAAAAGCCTCTTAGACACGGCGTCGGAGCTGCACTGATTTCGGACGGCATTCGTCCGCTGCGACGTGTGCGATAAAGCACGGTGCCCACCCGCGCCAAATGCCGCCCGTTGCAATAATCCACAGGTTGCTTTTACTGTCTGCACTGCTGAAAAAAACCCTTACGAAATATTTACTTTTAGTTGCATTCTTGCTTAAACTCTCCATTATACAGCTGGGCGTGCTGATAACGCGGGAGACTTATTCACATGAAGGCTAAATCGCCGAATTCGATCGATGTCTATGTTGGCAACCGCGTGAGAGTTCGACGGAAGACGCTCGGGATGACCCAGAACGGCTTGGCCGAACTTCTGGGCATTACCTTCCAGCAGATCCAGAAATACGAAAAAGGAACGAATAGAATAGGCGCCAGCCGTCTTCAGCGCATATCCGAGATTCTTCGCGTGCCCGTCGGCTTTTTCTTCGAGAACGGCGGCGCCGGGCCGATCGATGGCGAGACGAGTGAATTGAACAGCTTTTTGTCCTCGAAAGAGGGGCTGGCGCTCAACAAGGCATTCATCGCCATCGAGGACCCGAATATCAGGCAAAAGCTGGTGGCGTTGGCCAAAAGCCTGGCAGCCGCGGGGTTGCCTGAAAGCGACAGTGAGTTGCACGATTCGGTTATGAACAGCTGAGGACGGATCGTGCTCCATCTGCAGACATTCGGCGATCTGCGGTTGATCGAGACGAATGGCGATCCGGTTCGCTATCCGATCAAGGGCCTGTTGATGATGGCCCATATCTATGCCGGCGCGAGCCAAGAACTCAGTCGTTATGAATTGGCTCAGTTTCTATGGAATGACGTCGAAGCTGATCTGGCGCGGCTCAATCTGCGCAAACTGCTTTCCCGCATCCGTGAGACAGACAGCGGACGCGCCGAAATGCCCTTCGATTTCACCGCCACCACGGTTCGTCTCAACACGCAGGTAGTTTCCAGCGATCTGGATATTTTTCGCGCCGGCGGTTCGCCACTGGAGCGGCTGAACGCGATCGCCGAACTGACCCAGCGCGGGTTCATCGGAAATATCAAACCAGCGACAAAGTTGATAGATGCGTGGATCAGGGCGCAACGGGACACTCAGGCGCTGCAATTGCGGCAGGCATTGCTGGATGCGCTGCCGGATGCGCAAAAGCCCGGCGCGACGCGCACCATTTCCAGCGCCGCCCTGCAGATCCTCGAACGGGATCCGAAAGACGAGCAGGTCAGAGCCTTACTGCACCGGCTATCTGGCGGTTCGTCCCTCAATGAGAGCTTGTCGAACGGCGACGACCATGCCCGGGTACAGGTGAAGCGGTCAGAGGCCGGTGATGAGACACCTGCCGACATCGAACGCATATCGCCGATGCCGCTGATCTTGCCTCGCCTGGTGCTGCTTCCCCCGACGTCGAAACATGCCGATGCCGGACTTGCGCTTGCCAACGCCCTGATCGAAGACGTCACGATCGAACTCTGCGCGCTCAGAAACATTTCCATCGTCGCGCCACATACGGCCGGCCAGATCCGCCGCGACTCCGAGAAGGCTGCCGTGGTCGCCCGTCATTCGATCGCCTATCTTCTGGATACAAAGCTTTCCGAAGAGGGATTATTCGCCCAGCTGGTTTATTTTCCCACCGACGAGATTATCTGGGCCAATCGCTTTGCGATGACGCCTGATATATTGCCGCGTCAGAGACGGCTGATCGCGCAGCAGCTGACCATGTCGGTGGCCCGCGAGCTGGCTGAAAACGAGGAAGAGCGCTTACGTTTCGAAGCCAATCCTGAGGCCTATCACGCCTATCTGGTCGGCTCGAGCCTGATGAGCAAGTTGACATTGCCGCATATCCGCCGGGCACGGAAGGCATTCAAGCAGTCATTGTCGCACAAGGCGGATTTTTCTCCGTCATTTACCGGGCTGGCGAGGACCTTCACCAGCGAGTGGCTTGTGACGGCGCAGGGAAACAATGAGCTGCTGCATCTGGCGGAACAGAATGCACTTCGGGCCATCGAGCGGGACCCGGCATCGGCGGCGGGCCATCGCGAGCTTGGCGTCACCAAACTCTATCTCGGCGATGTCGATGCCAGTGTCGCCGCACTTCATCTGGCGGAAGAACTCAGCCCGCATTTTGCCGATGTCATCTATAGCCATGCCGACACGCTCGTGCATGCATCCCGCCCCGGCGATGCGCTCGCCAAGATCAAAAAGGCGATTTCGCTCAATCCGATAGCGCCTGACGCCTATCTCTGGTGTGCTGCGGGAGCGAGTTTTTTCCTGGAACAGTACGAGGAGGCCATCGCCTATGTCGAGGCGATGAAAGACAAAGCGCCGGCCCATCGCATCGCCGCGGCCAGTTGCGCAATGATCGGCGATCGAAAACGGGCGCTCTTCCATCGGCAACGGGCCGAAAGCATCAACCCGGTCTTCGACGTCGAGAAGTGGCTCGCCATCGTCCCCTTCAAGGAACATTGGCAAAAAGAGCTATATCGGGAGGGCCTATTGAAGGCCGGTTTTTAACAATAACTTAGGGGCATTACATGGCCAAAGTTGTCATTATAGGTATACCCGGCGAGGCGGGTCTCTGGCTTGCCGATCTCGGTGCGGGTACGGTCAAGCCTCTCAATCCGACGGGGGATTTGGGGACTGCGAACGACCTGCGCAAAGCCGGCGGCACATTTGTGAAGGGCGTCGACCTCGCCGTCGCCGTTTCGTCGGCGCAGGTTGCCCTCTCCGGTCACGTCGACGGCTGAGCCGGCTTCTGACGGACTGGTCCGTATATTCCGAGAGGGTTATGTCGCCGCGGGAAACCCTTTCCCGCGTCGAACCTCTTTTGGCCGGGTTCGGCATTACCAGGGTTGCGCGACATACCGGACTGGACGACATCGGAATCCCGGTCTGGTGCGCATACGCCCCGAATTCCCGTTCGATCGTGATTGCCCAGGGAAAGGGCCTGACCGATATCGACGCCAAAGTATCCACTGTTATGGAAGCCCTCGAACGGGCGGTTGCCGGCGAACCCTCCGTCGATCTCGTCCACGGCACCTCTTCCCGTCTGCAGGCGATGGGACGCAAGACCGACATGCTGAACTGCCTGACCGCTCTTCATAAACCCGATCTCGGACCGGACGAGGAGACGGAATGGGTTGCCGGCGTCAATATCCTCACCGGCGACGAGGTTTATGTCCCCTTTGAAGCGGTGGTGCTCGACCGCACCCGTGACGCGCGATACTGGATGTCTTCGGACGGCCTGGCGTCGGGTAACAATGCCGAGGAGGCGATCTTTCATGGCGTCCTGGAGCGCATCGAGCGTGACGCCCATGTGCTGTGGCAGGTGGGCGCGGAAGCGGATCGTTACGCTGGTTGCGTCGATCCCCGCGGCTTTAAGGACGGTGCTTTGGGCGGCCTGATCGACAAGATCGAAACATCAGGATTGGCGCTCAGGCTCTTCGATATCACCAGCGACATCGGGATCCCCTGTTTCACCGCCATGCTGGGCCCTGGGGATCTCATTCCGGGCCGTCGGGCTCTTCACGGCGACAGGGAGATTCGCCTCGTCGAGGTAACCGGCGGCACCGGCGCGCATCCGTTTCCCGTGCGCGCGGCCATTCGGGCGGTGACGGAAGCCGTGCAATCCCGACTGACCTATATCAGCGGAGCCAGGGACGATATTTCTTCTGCAACGTTCTCACGATGCTTGCCGCCGCTGATGCGGCAGGCCTTCGCTGCGGTTGCGGCACCGCCCACTGCCGCCATCGGCCGTGACGGGGTGGCAGGACATGGGCAGCAGGATCTGGCCCACTTGCTGCAGCATGTGCTCGACCGGCTACGCAACAGGCAGATCGCTTCGGTGATCGCCGTGCGCCTCAGCGACGACACGCTTCCCTTCAGTGTCGTCAAGATTGTCATTCCCGAGCTTGAAAATCCGGAGGGGGAGCGCGCCCGGCGGTTCGGAACGAGGGCGCTTGCCAGGGCAATAGGGTTTTGAAGATCATTTTCGCAGGGCCCAGTCTTCCCGATGCGGCGTCGCTTGCCGGCGAGGGGATAGGCGTCCTGCCGCCTGCGACGCAGGGCGATGTCTTGGCTGCGGTGGAACAGGGCGCCAATGTCATCGGCCTGATCGACGGCGGCTTCGAATATGCCGCACCGGTCTGGCACAAGGAAATTCTCCGTGCTCTTTCGCTGGGCGTCGCGGTTCTCGGGGCGGCAAGCATGGGCGCGCTGCGCGCTGCCGAATGCCATTCGTTCGGCATGATCGGGATCGGCCGCATTTTCGAAGACTATCGCACCGGCCGGCTGGTCGACGATGCCGCCGTCGCACTCACTCACGCGCCGAGCGCGCTGGGCAGCAAGCCGCTGACGGTTCCGCTTGTCAATGTCAGCGCAACGCTCGATGTGATGCAGGATAGCGGGCAGCTGGCCAGTGGGTTGCGTCAAGAGCTCGAAGATGCCGCAAGCGTGATATTCTTCAAGAAGCGAACGTGGCGGGCGGTCGTCGAGCAATGTGCAGGGCTGGCCGAGCCGGATCGTCCGCGGCTGCTGGCGGCACTTTTGTCGAATGCCGTCGATCAAAAACGCAGCGATGCCTTGGAATTGTTGAAAGCCGTGCAGGACGCCCGCGACATTCGCTCGAATGCAGATTTGCCGTGGAAACTGCACAAAACCGCATTCCCCACGCGCCCTGCATTGTGAATTGAAGTCGGCATTTGTCACCGAGGGTTGTGTCACGCTTTTTTCACGGGCTGGATCACGTCCACAGGCGTATCATTCCTTCAATTCATTGGAGAAATGGGGCATGGGCGTGACATCGGTTGTCAAGATAAAAGCAGACCAAGGGGCAGAAGACGGACTGGAAGAACTCGTCGCATTGGCGCGGATGATCGCCTATGCGCGACAGGTCTCTCAGGATGTCAAACTGCCGTTTGCGACCAATTGCCTCGACCTTGCGCTTGAGGCGGTGAAGCAGGAGGTCGGGGAGGGCTTGACCAAGGAATTGGCCGAATTGAGCTCCCCGGTTCCGCAAGTGAGCGTGAGAAGCCATTAGGCCGGCATGCGTCCGACCGGACGCGCTGGAAACGCACTACCACTTCAAACACATGCATAACCCCGAAAATCGGCATCGATTTTCGGGGTTATGCATGTGTTGCTGTGCAAGTGAGCGGTCAATCGAAATCCATCTGTGAGCTGGCGCCAATTGTAGGTTGGGAGAAGCCCGCCTCGTTCTGGGCCGGGCGCACGCGGAAGCGGCGGCGATTTTGGGTCTCACACATCGTGCGGACGATCGGCGGCCGATCCATTGACCTCAATGGGTCAAATTGCGCTTCTGGGCCAGCAGCAAAATGTAATCGTCGGCAATGTCTGCGATGGCCATGGCGACTTCCGCCGGATCGCATCCCTCGACCTTCGTATTTGTAATGAACTGATAGACCGCCTTTTCGATCTGCTTCCGGCAGATCATCACGCGCTCATCGTAACCAAATTCCGGAATCTGCGATGCCATATCACTCATCAGGTCGGCTCCCTCGCTACTTACAGTGACCATGACACAAATTATAAGTTGAGCAAGCAAATGCTTTATGAAGGGTTAATTCGCTGGCGAGGTGCGACCATTTCGACACAGGTCGGGACATGTCGGGGCCTCCGATGTATTGAATCACGACTGTCCAACTTCGCCCAAGCATATCTCGCCAAGAGGATAGGAATTTCTGACGCCGCAAGGACAGGCTCATATGCCGACGCTTGATATGGCAGACCGAATGCTGTTGGCTGAATCGGCCAGTCCAGATCGTATTGAATTATATAATAACTTTATTTATCAGGTTGTTAATGTTTCGTGCTGCGGTGTTGAATTGCATCGGCAACTTTTTCACGCCCGGCCAGCCCAGGATTATTGGACCATCGGCCGTAACAACATCACCAGTGTGCCGGCAGGTTGTCGGACCGTTGAGAACCGGGGGAGGGAAATAACTTTCGGGAGATTTCTCCGAAAGCTAAACGCCGATTCTCGTGAAATGAAGGAGCTAATAAAACCAATAACGATAATTGAGTAGAAGAAATAAAATTTATCAAAAGGTAAATTTATTATTTTCAGATAATGGTTGTATTTAAACATCAATATTAGACGATTGAAATTATATAAAACTATAATCGCGGGATGTGTTCTGCTTAGGAGCATCAGCGATAATTATAAATTTCTATTGGAAAACAATATCAACTTCATGACGATTGCTCCGCTTCCGCAATTTCATTGCGGATCTCGAAATATCCGGAGATAAATTGCAATTATGGTCAAAATATTAAGCAGGGAAAGCCGGAAATTCGACCGTCACTTGCCGATGATGCGGGATTTTCTCATCAAGCCGATCTCAACAGCGTAATATCGTCATCCGAAGGAAGATCTATCTACGCTGATGCAGCGACAACGGCGACCGCATTTGTGCAACCAGCCGAGAAGCAAAGTTGAGGACCCGCCGGGGTGGGTGACGGGTCCTCCAGTCGGAATGCCTGCACTGTACGTAGGTATGATTTCAGTTAAATTCGACATTGTCGAAGATCATTATTGGGGTAGTTCTTTTTTTCTTTAGATTACTCTCTTTTTTAGCAATTACTATTCTACATCAATATAAAATTTCATAGTACAAAATAGTGAGATAGTCACCAGGCTGATGGAAAGGAAGGGGTGTCAAACCTTTGGATGTTTGACGGCGCTCGATCTCTTCGGCGCGACAATAGCGGTCGAGCGGAAAATGCCGTCGACAGCCGTTCAGCCGACAGATTCAAGCCTCCTGCAATGAGGTCGCCGCAGCGCATTCGTCAGACCGATCGATCTCAGATAAGCGGCTGAGCAATGTCTTCGTTCTGAAGCGAGACCAACCGCCGACCAAGGGCAGGAGCGGGTCTATCTCTTCGAATTTCCTCAGATTCTTTTGCTTTTGCTCCCTCGCTGGCCAGATTTTCGACAACGCCCTGCGTGCGGCTCTGTCAGATTTTGTAAAGATCAATCTGGCGAGGACGCCGGAGGCGACCATAGGGCTATGATGATAAATGTGTTTGAGCGAGGTCGCAGCGCTGGGCCAATCTTTCAAAGCGGCAAATTTTGAAAATGCATAAAGATGCGCCGACGCGCGGGCGCAGCTGACGACAAATGCCGGAAGCTGGGGATTGCGAGCGATACATCGCTCGGTCACCGCCAGAAGCGATCGCGCCATCCGCGACCTGTCTGAAGACATGGCTGCGGAATGTGAGCGATAGCCCACCAGACCCAACGGCACCGTCTCGATCTTGAAATGTTCAGCGGTGCGGAGTTCGAAATCGAAATCCTCGCATCCTCCAATCCCCTTTCTGGCATAGCTTGAATCGTAGCCGCCGATCTTGTCGACGACAACGCGGCGAACCATGAAGCCGCTGCCATTGCCGACGAAGCGGAATACCAGATGACGGTTGAGAATGTTGTCCCGGGCGTTCAGCGATGAACCGGATCTCGTGCAATATCCTTCGGTATCGATGAAGCGGTGAAGGGCATACACCGCGCCCCAGGCGTCCGGCAGGGGATGGAGCGCCGCAAGCATTCTTTCGACATAGGTCGGATGCCATATGTCGTCCGCATCGAGGAAGGCGATATAGGCGGATTTCGACGCTTTTATTCCGCTATTGCGAGCCGCAGCGACGCCACGGTTTTCGGTCGACAGAATCCGGATCCTTGGGTCGCCCGCGGCGAAACGGCGACAGATCGAGACCGTGTCGTCCGTCGAACCGTCGTCGATGATGACGATCTCCAGCGCCTTGTGGGTCTGGTTGCTGACCGACTGGAGCGTGTGGGCAAGGTAGCGGCTGGCGTTATAAGCAGGGATAATAACGGCCACTTGAATGCGGGATGTGGTTGGCATCTCCATGGCTGTCACCCGAGCTTGGATGTGGGGGTGGGGGGGCGGAGATCGATCCGGTTCTTCATCAGCCTGGCCACAGCGGGCCGATGGCTAACGACGATCAGCGTTCTGCCGGCGTCTTCTTTCATTGCCGAAAACACCCGCATCTCGGTCTCTTCGTCGAGTGCGCTTGTTGCTTCGTCCAGCAGCAGGATCTGAGGCCGGCCGGCGAGCGCACGCGCCAGACCTATGCGCTGCCTTTGTCCGCCCGAAAGCCGGATCGCCTCGTCGCCCAGCCATTCATCAAAGCCATACGGCAGATCTTTGATGAATTCCGTTGCGCAGGCCACATCGGCCGCCCAGCGGATATCCTGCTCCGAGATATCGCGACGAAACCGGATGTTGTCGAGGACCGTGCCTTCCATCAGTTCAACATCCTGGCCCGACACGGAGAGCAGTTGCAGCCAGCTGGACCGGTCGATGGTTGTCAGATCCCTGCCGTCGACCGTGATCAGGCCCCGGGTCGGCGGGTTGAGATCGAGAATCATGTTGAGGATGGTGGTTTTGCCGGAGCCACTCGGCCCCGTCAGAGCCGTCGTCTCGCCTGCTCTGATTGCGAAGCTGAGGTCGTCAACCGCCGGGGCGTTCGATCGCTCATAGGCGAACGAGACGTTGTGGAAGACAATCGCCTCCGCCAGGCGGCTTACCTTCTCCCCTCGCGATGCCTGCTTGATGTCATCCTTCTCTGCAAGCAGGGCCAGGACGTTTTGCAGGGACGCTTCCATCTCGTAAAGGCTGAGAATCTGGGAATCAAATCCCTTGATATGCGGCTGAAGCCTGTAGAGAAGGATCGTGGCCGAGAGCGCCGCCTTGAAATCGACCGGCAGGAATTCGGAGGACAGAATGATCGTCAGGATGACCCCGAAGGTCAGCATTTCGCTGAGAAGCGAGGTTATCGCTCCCATCCCATCCGACCGGCGCCAGGTCTGGCCGACGTCGTTGGAAAGCGCCTCGAAGAGTTGTTGATGGCGCTTTTCCATGCCGAAGCTTTTGACGGCCTTCAAAGTCTGCAGCGTTGTCCAGCTCAACTGTGTCAAGGCTTCCACCGCAGCCAGTGCAGAGGCACCGAGACGGCGGTAGGCACCGGCAAAGAAACCCAATACAAAATTATGGATGAAGCCGAAGGCGAGAGCCAGCAACGCGATCGGCCAGGCCATGACCAGCATGCCGACGCCGAAAATCACAATCGTCCCGAAATTCACCCCCAGACGTACCAGGCTGGCATGCGCCGACGACACCGCATAGGATTCGGTCGCGATGACGTTGATCAGGTCGCTGCGCTCATAGTCTTGAAAGCGCTGGAAGGGCATGGTCAAGACCTTGGCGTAGAGGCGGTCTCGCATGCGGTCGCTAATTCGGTGGTTCACTGCGCTTGCAATCAGCGAATTGGCGCATCCCAATAAAATCCGGAACAGGATGGAGCCGATGAGGATGCCGATCAGGACAGGCTTCGAAAGACTGAGGTCGATGCCGCCGAAAATCGCTGGAAGCCATGCGACGGCGGAGCCGGAAACGGGACCTTGCTGCCCGAGAAGAAAGACGAGGCTGACCAGAAAGGTGATGCCGACCATTTCCGAGAACCCTGTGAGAATTCCCAGGATGATCATCACCGTCATCTTGAGCCGCAGCGCCGGTACGAGTTGCCGAAGCTCGCGAAACCGAGATGCAACGACCAGGTTGTAGGCTCTTGCGGGCATAGCGGAAGGTGGCTTTCGAAACCTATTCATTGTCGACCATCCGCGAAGAGGTCAGGCTTATTGTCTCCCTGGCAGGCGTGGCCGCGAAACGATCGCTGAATGCTGTTCCTGGTTGCGGCAGGGGGGCGCTCCCAAGGCGGATTTTCGGCCGCGCCGAAGACTTGCCGAGGGCGCGCTTTGCCGTCCGCAGGACGCGTTTTGCTTGGCGCCAGCCCTGCTGTACTCCATGGACGACGAGGCGCGAGGAATATTTTCTGACCATCATCGGCGCCAGCTGTTTGACCTGGGCAAAGTCATTGCCCAGAAACGCCTTTTTGAAATACCAGCGTGCGGTGTTGAACTCGGCTGTCTGGATGTCGCGCGTAAACTGCGGATAGCGCGTGATGATCGGGGCCATGACCAGGGCGTGGGATTTCAGCATCCTGTAGGCGTTGCTGGACATATTTCCCTTGGTAAAGCGATAACCGGTCAGGAAATCGGGAACCAACACGAAGGGCAAGGTTTCGGCCAAGGACAGATAAAGTTTCAGATCCTCACATCCCTCGGCGCCGTTGTCGCGCAGGCTGGCGTCATAGCCGCCGCAGCGAAGAATGTCCGCCCGCGGCATCAAGGGTGTGCTGCCATTGCCGATGAAATTTTCCCGCAACAGCGGTTCGAAGATAGTCCCTTGATGCAGGACTGGTCGCGAATGACCGAAAATGATGCCGTTCTCGTCGATCGCCGCATACCAATTGTAAGCGACTCCGCGTCCGTCCGGAAATTTCCCTAGCGCCTCGAGCTGGAGTTCGATTTTGCGAGGGTGCCATAAATCATCGGCATCGACGGGGGCTATATAAAGGCCGCGCGCGTCCTCGATGCCGTGGTTGCGCGCGCGGGCAACGCCGCCATTCTCCTGGCGGAGAACACGGACACGGTGATCGGTCAGGCTGTAGTCGCGAGCAAGATCGAAGGTACGGTCCCGCGATCCGTCGTCGACCACAAGGATTTCGAGCTTGTCATAGGACTGGCTGGAGACGCTTTGCAATGTTTCGGCAAGCGTCTTTTCGGCGTTGTAAGCCGGTATGACGACGGTGATGAGAGGGGCCGCAACGCCAGTCATGGTATTGTCATCCGATATAAGCTCCCGGCAGGCCCATCAGTTCAGGGAACGCTTCGAGAGGACGATCGCCGCGGACTTCGAGGCGTGGCAGACCGAAGAGATTATCGGAAAATGTGGCTTTTGCCGGTCGTGTCGTGAAGCCGATCCCGTAGCCGGCAAGCGCCAGAATACCCGGCACCCTGAAGTCTGTCCCGCCATAGGGAAGCGCGATCGATTCCACGGAGCTGCCCAGCCGGCTTTGCAGCGCATTGCGCGATCGCATGGCTTCGGCCAGCAGGGCTTCGTTGTCCATCGCACTGGCTGGTGTGTGGGATGCGAGGTGGGAGCCGAAGCTGATGCCTTTCTGGTGCAACTCCTGAATATGCGACCACGACATCAGCGGTGCAGGCTCTCCATAGGCAGCATCCCAATCTGACCGACCGCCGACTTTATCGGTCACGACGAATACGTCAGCGCTGAAATCATTCTCGGCCAGGATCGGGAAGGCCTCCTCCAGGAAATCCGAGTAGGCATCGTCGAAGGTCAGCATGACGGGCCGGCCCTGGATCGGCTTGCCGCTGCGCAGAAGCCCCGCCAGGGTCTGCGCCGTCACCGTGTAATAACCCTGTCGCCGAAGGAACTGCATCTGCTTGCGGAAGATCTCCGGCGGCGTGCGGAAGCGCTGGAGTGCCGCCGGTCCTTCCTCTGCGATCCTGTGATACATGAGGATGGGAACCGAGGTCGTGACCTCCGTCGTCCATGCCGCCCCACGCTCAGTACCCGCCGGGCCCCAGATGATGTGCTTTGCCACATCCGCGTCCAGCGGAGTTCCATGCCGCTCGACCCGCAGGACAGGATCTGCCACCGGGCCTTTCCTAAACCGGTGGATGGCGTAAAGTTCGGTTTCGATCGTCTCTTCCAGGGCCAGATCAGCTTGTGCGGCTAACAGCTGTTTGATCGTCCCGACACCGAAAGGATTGTCCCAATCGAATCCGGTCCGGTTGGGTTCGTCCCGGCGGATATGTGCGTGGGCAGTGATCAGGTAGCCGTTCGGCTTCACCGCTGCGGCCATCTTCTGACAGACCGCCGCAAGCATCTCCTCGTCTTTCATGTAGTAAAGGACTTCGGAGCAGACGAGGAGGTCCTGTTCGGGCGGAACATCGCTCTTGACGAAGTCAAGCACGCGAAGCTCGACGTTGCGATGGTCGCGGCAGCGCTCGACAGCCCGGTCGATTGCCCGCTGGGAAATATCCGTGGCCGTCAGCTGGCCGACCTTTCGCGCCAGCTTCTCGGTAAAGATCCCCTCGGCGCAGGCGAGCTCGAGGGCCTTCTCGATCCCTTCCGGGATCAGGCTCAACGTCTGCGCATATTTAACCTGCTCGTAGACGGAGACGTAATTCCATGGATCCGGGCGTTCAAAGATATGCTCCCAGTATTCTTCTTCCGACTGAACCGGGGCAGCCCCCGTTTTTTCGTCGGGCCGCAGCCGAGTGGGATTTCGGAACCGTGGAGCCAGACCGCGTTGGAGATTTTGTTGGATGTCGGACAGTCGGGCGTCGTTGTCTTCTCTGTCGCTTGGCGCGCAGGCAAGAAGAGCGTTGCGTCCGATACGCACCAAAATTCGGTCGAGACGTCCTCGCCGCTGGCCATTCCGGATGATCAGCCCGCCGAAGGCTCTGTAGCCGCGCAATGCCTCCCTTGTCCACGAACTCATATAGACGAGGGTGGGCGGCGTCTGCAGATGTTCTTCTGCCTGCATCTCATGCATGATCAGCCTGATCTGTGCCCGGATCGAAAGATCGCCCCAGAATGGCCCGACAAAGGAGCCGACATGTTGTCCGCCGGAGAAGGCGTGCATGATGAGCGTGTCGGCTGGCTCGGCCTTGGGGATCCGCGAAAGCGTTTCGAGCGCGGCACTGACCACCTGGACATTGCCAAGCGTGAATGACCGCAAAGGGTTTGCGGCGGATATGTGCCAAGAGGCGGCCTCAATGATCTTGCGCCCAGTGCCGGGTAAGGAATGTTCCTGAATCAGCTGGATGAGCAAAAGGAACGTCGGCCGCCATTTATCGAGCACATCAATGAGATCGTCGGCCCGATCAGTAGAGAGCCCGGTCTGCAGGCCATGCAGGATTACCCCGGCAAGAAAGTTTTCGTAGCCCGCGGCGTCCGGCATCTCAGGCAGAAGCGCTGCAAGGGCTGCAATATCCAAAGTCGGGTCGAGCTTGGCCGCGACGACCCAGGCTAGCATGCGCAGTTGGCTGACCGGGGGCGTGATCCAGCCTGTCTCCGGCCCCTCGGCCGACAAGCCTTGCTGCGCCTGCAGCGCTTGCGCCTTCGATGTCACGCGAATGGCGTCACGCACCATTTTGGTCGGATCGCCGGAGAGCGAGTCCGCCTTCATGCGATAGAAAGCGAGGCATTGGTCGACGCGACGAAATTCGGCGCCGGAAAAGGCCATGCGAAGCCAGAGATCCCAGTCCTCGCAGGTCTGCAAGGTCTCATCCATGCCTCCAACCAGCTCAAAAAGGCTTCTGGGAAAGACAACCGTATGGATGGCGAGTGCACAAAAAGAGGAGAACTCACGCTTGGCGACGTCTCCCGTCAAGATGGGAGGTTGTTCCACCTGCATAAGCCTGCCGTCCGGGGCGACGCGGCGGAAGGCGCAATAGGCGATAACTGCTGGAGATGAATTCTCCGCCACTGGCTGCATGTTTTCGATGAAGGTCGGATCCAGCCAGTCGTCGGCATCCAGCATGCAGAGCAGGGGCGCGGCTGCCAGTCTTGCGGCATGGTTTCGCGCGGCGGCCGCACCAGCATTCGGCTGACGAGCGGGGAGAATGCGGCTGTCCGCTTTTGCGACGCTCTCGAGAACCTCCCAAGTGCGGTCGGTCGAACCGTCATCGACCACGACAGCCTGCCAGTTCGATCGCGACTGCTGCTGCAGGCTGGCAAGACATTCGGCTAGCGTATCGGCTGCGTTATAGGCGGGGATGAGGAATGAAATGTCAGGCGTTGCGGCGATCACCATGCGGGCCTCTTCCATCGTCGCAGAACGTAGAGAGCGCCATTTACGCTTCCGAGCATCTCCTGCCTCAGGAAGACGTCGTGCGACGTCGTGCCTTTGCGAAGCCGTCTTCGGAGCCTTCCGGCGTAATATTTCGGAAACGAGAGCAGGATTCGCCGCAGATTGGCGTTATTTCCGGTGTTCTGATACTGGACCAGCAGGGCTGCGACATGGCCACTCATATATTGGTAGATTTGTTTGGCGAGCCCCTTCATATCCTTGCGATGAAAGTGCCAGGCGACCGCCGTCGGCTCGTAGCGGCAGACATGACCATGATGGAGGAGCCGGTTCCAGTATTCGGAATCGCCTGAGCATCCGGCAGCGCCCATGTCCAGGCGGACATCGAACAGGCCGATCTCGTCGAAGACCTTGCGGCGGATGGCCTGACTTGCGCCGGCTCCTATCGTCCAGACCGGAGCGCCGTAACGTGTATCCCTGGTATAGAAGTCCTGGTTGAAATCCTGCCGCAGATAGCCTCGGCCGAAACTCCAATGCTTTTCGAAGATAAACTGCGCCGGCGTTGCAAGTTCTCCGGGAAGGACCAACCCGGTGACGCAGGCGATCTCCGGCAGATCGAACCCCTTCATCAGGTTCTCCAGCCACCGCTCATGGAGGACGACGTCATCGTCCGTAAACGCGACGAATTCGGTTCTCGCCGCACGAACCGCCGCATTGCGCGCGTAATCCAGCCCGACCCGATCTTCACGGACATAGGTTGCGCCCGATTCCTCTACCACGCGGCGCGTTGCCTCGCCTGCGGAGGCATTATCCACCACGATGATCTCGACGGGGCTGAGCGACTGTTTGGGGATCGAGGCCAGGCAACGGCGTAGTTCCTCTGGCCGGTCCTTCGTGCAAATCAGAATGCTGACGTCGCGGTTGCCCACAGGGGTTTGCGCGACTTGACGCGCATGCTCGAGCGTCTCGGGCCGCACGACACGCTCGGCGAGTGCCGCCGCCGTCTCGGGCCTTTCGATATAGGCTTGTCCTACGGGAAGACCATCCGACAGAAAGACCACGAGCCCATCGGAGACCGGGGGCGAAACGGCGAGGTGAGAGGTGGCGAGATCGAGATAGTGAATCGGTATGGGAAAACTTATATCCTTCAGATCGGACGGAATTGGTTCTCTCATCATTACTCTCTCAATCGCACCGTGAACATACGCCAACTGCATCCAGGACGCGAGTCTCGAAAGTCATCGTGGTTTATTCGGCCGCGTGCGCCTTCATTTGGTCCCTGAACCAATCGAGCGTCATCGCCACGCCCTGTTCGTAGGTGATTTTGCACGACCACTCGGGCATGACATAGTGCGCGTTGGTCAGGTCCGGCCGTCTGTTCGTGGGGTCCTGTGGCGGTGACGGCTCGAAGACGATCGGCACGCCGCCAACCAGTTTGGAGACATATTGGGCGACCTCGAGAACCGAAATCTCGCGATCATTGCCGACGTTCAGAGGCCCCTTATAGTCGGTTTCATTTATCCAGAAATATCGCGCGAAACCATCGACAACGTCATCGACATAACCCCAGCTGCGTGACTGAAGGCCGTCGCCGAACACGGTAATCGGGCGGCCCGAAAGCGCCTGAGTGATGAAGTTGGAGACCGCGCGACCATCGTCGGAACGTGTCCGGGGACCGTAGATGTTGAAGGGGCGAACGATCTTGACGTCGAGCCCTTGGGTACGCTGCATCTCGAACAGCAGCGACTCCGTGCACCTTTTGCTCTCGTCGTAGGATGAGCGCGGTCCGGTGCAGTCGACCTGACCCTTGTAGGATTCCGGCTGCGGCGACACCAGAGGATCGCCATAGACTTCGGAAGAAGAGGTGAAACCGAAACGTCCGCCCTTCTTCAGCAAGTCGAGCAACCGGAATGCCCCGAGAAGATTGGCGGAGATCGTTCTCTTCGGCTCCTTCATGTACCATGGCGGCGATGCGGGGGATGCAAGGTGATAGATTTCGTCGAATTTATCCGAGGTCTGCAGTGTCTCGACGTCGGATTTCACGAAGTGGAAACGGGGGTCCCGGATGTGGGCGATATTTTCGAAAAGCCCGGTCCAGAGGTTGTCAACAACGACCAGCTTCTGAATGTCCGTCCTCAGCAAAAGTCGATCACACATGTGGGATCCGATGAAGCCAGCCCCGCCAGAAATCAATACGCTCTTCATTGCTTCGTGCCTCGTGACTTGAGATTAAGCTGCTTGTCTATTAGCATCGCCTGTAATGCATGACAATTACTTAGAAAAATTCTAAGAAATACTCGCGTATTAATGTTAATCGTTAAATCTACCTACTTTAAGGCGACGTGTGTCGCTGCCGATGCTGCGCTCGATAACGGTCGGCCGCGCCGGGCCGGATGTTACAGGTGATCGTTGCCCGCCCAATCTCGACCATCCGTGCCATGAGACGGCCGCCACCATCAACGGTTCGATCGAAGGAATCGGCATGGTATCGAGAACCTCTCCAACGAGTTCCGGATCCAGGGAGATGAGGTTGCCTGTGGAAACGGGCATCCGAATGTGTGTTATATTTTCGAAAGGTCCGGTGCAAAGATTGTCAACAACAACCAGTTTCTGGGTATCATCTTTTAAGTAGAAGTCGTCACATAAATGAGATCCAATGAAGCCGACCCTGTTTCTCACATCATCTCGCCTCGTTACTTGAGAATATATTATTGTTATTACAGCGATCGGAAGTTTAGTATGGGCACGAAGTCCGGGGGCGGATCGGACTTTGGTCTGAGTTTGCGGGCGCGGAACGGGGGCATCGTAGTTCGGCCATCCCAATGACGGCGCCCGCGCGCCTTTTCAGGCGGGCAAAGGATACCGCAACATTTTGCCGGGTTTATGCCTCCGGAAGTGTCATCGCCTGTTCCAACGGAAATAGAACGCATTGGCGTACACGTCGACATGCTTGTCGCGCAGGCGGTGATATGACCAGCGCGAACGGGATAGGTATATTTCGAAAGAGTTCATTCGTCTGGAGAAGGAAACTGGAGTAGAATGGCGAAGGCCGGAGGAGTGTTCCCGTCGACCGAAGGATCCGCTAAGCGTGGCTTTCGTCACCTCGCTGGAGAGGATGACCATGGGAGACGATCATGCCGAGCGGCGGCTGGTTGCAATTCTCGCCGTCGATATCGTTGGTTATTCAAGACTTATCGAGGATGACGAGGCCGGTACGCTGGCCGCGATGAGGGCATTGCGCTCTGAAGTCTTCGACCCACTGCTCGCGGAATATCACGGACGCACAGTGAAGCTCATGGGCGATGGCGCGATCGTGGAATTTGGCTCCGTCGTGGATGCTGTCCTATGTGCCGTTGCCCTGCAAAAGCAGGTTGCAGCACGGCAAGTGGATTTCCTGCCCCAACAGCGGCTTCTCTTCCGCATGGGCGTCAACCTGGGCGACGTCGTCGTGGAGGGCGATGATTTGCTGGGCGATGGGGTCAACGTCGCTGCTCGCCTGGAGCAGATATGTGAGTCCGGAGGGCTTTTTGTATCCGGCACTGCTTTCGATCATTTGCAAGGCAAGCTCGAACTGCCGCTTGAATTTATTGGCGAGCAGCATGTCAAAAACATCGCGCGCCCCGTACGCACCTATCGCGTGCTGTTCGATGGAAACGCTCCTCGTTGGCAGTTCAAAATCCAGCGTCTTCTCAGTTGGGGACCGCTGGCGGCGGTGGCTCTGGTGCTGGTGGCTGCCTTCGTCGCAATATGGCTGGGTCCATGGACGACCAGTGCGGAAACGGCATCGATCGCTCGCATGGCCCTTCCGCTGCCTGACAAGCCGTCAATTGCCGTCCTGCCGTTCGACAACCTCAGTTCCGATCCGGAACAGGCCTATTTCGCCGACGGCATGACGGAAGATCTGATCACAGACCTTTCGAAGCTGTCCAGCATCTTTGTTATCGCTCGAAACTCCACCTTCGCCTACAAGGGCAAGCCCATCAAAGTTCAGCAGGTGGCCGAGGAACTCGGGGTCCGTTATATCCTTGAAGGCAGCGTGCGCCGCCAGGGGGACCAGGTTCGCATCAACGCACAGCTCATAGACGCGCTCGGCGGCCATCATCTATGGGCTGACCGCTATGACGGCGCGATGAGCGAGATTTTTACGCTTCAGGATAAGGTCATCGGCGAGATCGTGTCTGCGCTCACCGTCAAGTTCACGATGGCGGAGCGATCTCAGTCCGAGCAGGCGGAGACGAATAGCCCGCAGGCTTACGACGCTTTGCTGCAAGGCTGGGATCACCTGCGCCACGACAGCGAGAATGAAACCCTCAAGGCAATTCCCTTTTTCGAAAAGGCGATCGAGCTCGACCCCGATTACAGCCGCGCTCATGCGGCGCTCGCTTCGGCGAATTGGAGGATTGCCGTTTCCAATTGGGAGGCCGCCAACCTTGGCTTCGAGAGGGCGATGGAACGTGTGGATCGGCACCTGGCTCTTGCGGTTCGAAAGCCCAATTCGCTTGCCTATGCGATCTCCGCTGAGGTGCTGGCAAGGCAGGGCCGGTATGCTGACGCCTTTGCCAAAATCAGTCGTGCCATGGAACTCGATTCCAATGATCCCGAAAATCACCTCAGCAAAGCACGCATTTTGAACGCAACGGGCCAGGCTCCGGAAGCCGAACGCGAAGTGCAACGAGCTATGCGTGTCGACCCGCAATATCCGCCGAGCTATCTCAGGGTTCTTGCGATTTCACAGTTCCACCAGGAGAAATATGAGGAGGCGGTGAAGAACCTCGAACTGCTGGTGATCAGGCAATCAGACGTCAGTGAAGACTACGCCACGCTGGTGTCGAGCTTCGGCCACCTCGGGCGGACGGACGGCGTTCAGGAAAACATCGGAAAATACAACGCGCTCGCGGTTCCCGCCGGCTACTCGCCGCTGACGGTGCAGGAACTGGGATGGTACTGGTACGGCGACATTTTCAACTACGATACGACCTATCGCGAGCGCCTGAAGGAGGGCTTGCGCAAAGCCGGCGTGCCGGAGGGAGCGGGCACAGATATTTCCTATGACGAATACGCTCGCCTGATCGGCAAAAGCAACGGGGAATACAATATCAAGGGAGCCACTGAAATAGACGCCCCGACGGCCAAGCGGCTGCACGACCGCGGCGTCAAGCTCGTCGATGTGCGCACCGCGCTGAGCTTTGGTCGCGGGCATGCGCCGGGAGCCATCAACCTATCGGTCGTGGAGGTTTTGGCAAAGGACACGCTGTCGAAGGCCGTGAGCAGGGAGGAGGAAGTGATCTTCTCATGCCATGGCAAATATTGCGGCGATTCCGCCTACGCATCGGCCAAAGCCTTGGTATGGGGGTTTAAGAATGTCTACCACTTTGCCGGTGGCTTTCCCGCGTGGGAGGATGCTCACTACCCCATAGAGACCGCTCCGGGACAATAGGCGGATACCGTGCCGAAGTCGCATGTCGTAAGAGGTGCTGCGCATCAAGCCTGATGATTGAGGTCAGCCCTCCGGGGGCGACGCAAACCGGCTCGCATCGAACAGGTCTATGGCGGCGACCGGAATGATGTCCTCACCGGACTTCGCGGCATTGACCTCACGATGAACCGCGCGGGGGGAAATACGAGGCGCGCTCAATTCCATCACCTCGCCGGGAGAATGCAGCGCCCATTTCATCAGCGCCGCGTCGGACGTCGATTCGAAGAAATTTGCTTCTTCCCAGGAAGCGGTCATCGGCAGGGAGGCGATCATATCAGCGCCCTGCTTGGAGGCCTGGTGTGCAACACGGAGAGGTTCGAAGCGCGCGTAGCCCGGCAATGCAGGCGCCGGGCTGTCCGGAAGCACGGCAATTGGACCGATCGATGCAGTCTCCAGTTTGTCATCCATATCAACGTCGTGCTCAAGCGTGGCTGGCCGCATCGCCGGTATCGGAATCGGCAAAGATGCAAGGTCCGAAGCGGATCGCTTGTCATCCCGCTCGACCGCGCCGGTCTGCAGCGCCAGCGCATTCAGTGCCCGGCTCCGGGGCGCGGGCAGAAGCGCCGTCACGAGCTTATTGTCTGTGGTGTCGCTGCTCGACGTGGTCGACGCTCCGGCTTCTTCGTCTTCTCCCGCGGTGCTGGCGATCTGGATCGAGGTGGGGCCGACGCGCTTCTTGTAGTTCGCAATCGCCTGATTGTATCCCGGCAGCGGCCGGCCATCAGCCGGGAGATGCATGGTCTGCCCATTCGGGAATAGTCGAGCGAGTTCCTGCCGCGACATGCGGGGCCAGGCCCTGACATTGCCGACGTCGAGATGCACGAAGGGCGATCCCGAGGTCGGATAATATCCGACACCGCCGACCTGCATCTGCATTGCAAGCGCACGCAGCGTCGAAAGCTTCACACCGGGAACGTAGAAGTCCATCGCCTTGCCCAGCATGTGCTGGCTCTTCTTGGCGACGCCCGTGCTGCGCGAGCGGTTGCGGAGCATGTTGTTGGTGGTGGGCGAACGATAGGCGGAGACGATATGGATGTAGTCCTTGCCGCCGCTGCGCTTGTACACCTCCCAGACCAGGTCGAGCAGCCGGGGATCCATCCGGGTCGGCTCGTTCCTTCGCCAGTCGCGCAGAAACCGATTGATCTGGGCGAGGCCTTTGGGATCGAACTTTCCGTCCCGCTTATAGGTAATCGTGGCCCTCTCGCCCGTATGGGTAAAGAAGAGCTTCAGGGCGCGATCTTCCGCCGAGGCAAATGATGCGGAGGCGACAAGTGCCGGCAGCGCCAACAGAGCCGGCAGAATGGTCTGCGCGACCAACCGTTCCGCCCGCGACAGTAGCGTGGCAATTCCGCCCAAGGCCCCACCCGACAATCCTTGCACTGGATACTTCAACACGAACAAACCCGCCCACACCAAACACTCGACGACGTGCGGGAACCTCCGCATCCATCACGCTTAGTAAAGCCAGCTTATGGTCAACAAATCGCTAACGAGCGGATGCGTGAGCTTGGCGAATTGAGGATGCCGGCCCCAACCCGAGGCGAAATCGCGCCCCTGCGCCCATTCATGGGAGCCAAGCACAAATACGCTCCCACGACCGTGACGTACTGGTGACCGATTGCGGCCGCATCTGCATGTACCGCAAGAAGATCAATATCTTCACAGTCATGGCCGGCCAGAGCTCGACATCGAGGAGGTCGATGACGGCGTTTGGCTCGTCAGCTTCATGCGCTATGGTCTCCGATATATCGATCTGGAGCAGAGGACTTTGCAAACCATCGAGAACCCGTTCGGCACAAGGTTGTCACCCATGTCTTAGGGACGTTCTGTTACCTATGTCTCCGGTATGGACAGGCAGATTTCCTGAACGATGCGGCGGACTCGGATGCCCGACAATCAAGTCGCCGTTGCTCGCCCAGGCGACACCCAGTAATCTCGCCGTCTCACCGACATATCGGCAGTGGCACGCAGCGATTCCATGGCAATTCTCTTCAAAACAACAATCAGCGAAAACACGGCATTCGAGATGATCGAACGGTCACTGTCAGGCGCCTACCGATATGACGGTTACCTCAATGTCGTTAGCGATGCGGGCGAGACGGCATTGTCTTGGGGGCCAGCAATGCATGCCGAAGAGTTCAAGGCAGAGGTCAGCCAAATCCTACGGCAGACTTGGGATGCTGCCCGCTTCTGGGTCATCTATGAGCGCCGCGAAGACCGGAGGGATCCAGAAGGGACTGACATCCGCAACGCGGCTTTCCGCCTGACGCGCGGATACAGTGGCGTTATCGTTGTCACGCTCAGTCTCCTTGGGAAGCGCGACAGCGCCAATGACCTGGAACTCGTCTTCGTCTGCTTCGAGCAGGATTTTCACAGGAGGAATTTTCGCGTGCGCTACGAGGGTAAGCCGTTACCAAACCAGGGTTGATCTTGCTCGAAGACGTTGCTCACGCGCGCGACCGTTCTACGTTCGATTTGAAGGCGAGGGGCAGGAGAAAAGGGCGACCATTGCTTCGCTCATCGAGCCGTCGATCCGCAGACCTATCTGACCGCCACGCTCACTGCCATTGTCAATAGTCACAAGCAGAGCCGTATCGATGAGCAATTGCCGTGGAAGGAAATCACAGACTTCGACTTTGACGACCGCCCG
Source organism: Rhizobium sp. 62_C5_N11_2 (assembly GCF_051811185.1). NCBI lineage: Bacteria > Pseudomonadati > Pseudomonadota > Alphaproteobacteria > Hyphomicrobiales > Rhizobiaceae > Rhizobium > Rhizobium sp. 62_C5_N11_2. Next base: position 3,200,932 of record NZ_JBPWPW010000001.1, on the reverse strand, counting down.
CTTAAGATGCGATGGAACTGGCGACACATCGCACGCAACATGCTCCGACAGATTACCTATACCCTATGATCAATTGGAAGGTTGGCCGCCCGCAAACCGTCGGTGCCGAGGGTTAAGGGGGGATTTCCGAAAACGAGATTGAAAAGGGTGCTCCGGATCAGGGGCAGACACCCTTTTCGTGCTGAGTTTTGCAGTCTCAGCGGAACGGAAATTAGCAGAGAGATTGCTGTCTACCATCGGACCGAAGTCCGACTCACTCGCGATAATTCGTCGATGTCAGCGCCGAGGCGACACCATCAATGTGATTATTCGGGTGGGAGAAGTCGACGGTCGCACGTGCCGGAATCGGTCGGAACTTCGTAATGCTCGTCGCCGAGCTAGATACCGCGAATTCGCCTGGAGGAGGCGCCTGCGGAGCTTATCCGCAGGCGGAGTCGCTAGATAGGTCTGCCGTCCACAGCGCCGCTCGTCGAGGTAAACGCAACGGCGCTGCCTTAGTGCAGAGGGCCACCCATACCACTGCCGCAGACACAAAAAAGGCCCCACTATGGAGCGGGGCTAAGGTTGAGGTGGGTCGCATGTAGCGAAGTGTAACGAATCTCCGCACGACCCGAAGGTTTTACGATCAACGGAGCATATTGTTCCCGTGCCGACAGATTTTTTTGAGTTCGTTTCCCTGTTTCGGGCTCCACGTCGTAGCGAAGCCTTTCTTTCAGTTGAAGAGCGTTATCGACTTGCCGGCCGACCGTGCAATTCCAGTAGTTTTTCAGGACGCGTCGACTCGCAAATCTGCGAGTGATCCATCGGCGACCGTCGAGTGATGTTGCTAAATGTTCTCGCGTGGCCGAAGTCAATAACACGTATTGGGCAATTGCTTTTTACGACATTGCTGATGGGATGGCGGCATGACAAAGCCGCCAACACGAAAGCCGCTCCTGCAGGATGCTGACAAGCCGGTTCAATCCCGGCCGCGCAAGCCTCGAAATCCCGCGCAACCAAATCTTCCCCTCGACCCTATGCCGGATCGTGTCGATCCTTGCCTTGCTCTCCTCAAGACCAAGCCGCCCAAAGGCCGGCAATGGGCCTTCGAGGTGAAGTGGGACGGATACCGACTCGCGATTCACATCGAACCATCAGGCGTCCGCATCCTGACGCGCGGCGGCCACGACTGGACGGATCGTTTTCCCGCGATCGCTGCCCAGGCACGGCGCCTGCCTGTCGCCACGGCCATTCTGGACGGCGAGGCCGTCGTGTTCGACGAGCGTGGCCGGTCGGACTTCGGCAGGCTTCAGCAGTCGCTTGGCGGCCGGGGCGGGAAGAGGACGTCGCGGGAAGCTGTCTTGATGGCATTCGATCTGCTTTATTTCGATGGCCGTGACCTCACCGGGACCGAACTCTCGGCACGGCGCCATCTCCTTGAGGAAGTAAATCCGATTCCGACCTTATGGCCTGGCGCTGCATGGGCCGCGGATCTCGCCTCAGATATCCTTTTAAAGCGATCGAGCGGGAGCGGAACGATTGGCAGCGGATTTTGAAAAAATGATTGGTATATATTCGAAGGGGCTGATCGCCTATTCGATGCGCGATATCGAAAGATGCCTTACTGAGGAAATGAACGAAAGGGTCGGGGATCGGCCTAACGAGGAGCGCCAGACGCCGGCGGCATCGGCGCAGCGGGATGGACGACAGTCAACGGAATCACCGCGTGCTGATCGACCGGAGATGAACGAAGCCGACATAATCCGGGAACGCCTCTTCCTTGAAGAGCTGACGATCCGGAAGAAGCGAAAAAAGAAAACCTAGGCTGCTTTTACGCGTGCTTCCTATATGCTTCCTGCGAATGGCAGTCAGGTTTGGAAACATACGATAAACGTTTGAAAAGACTGGCGCACCCGACAGGATTCGAACCTGTGACCTTTGGAATCGGAATCCAACACTCTATCCAGCTGAGCTACGGGTGCATGCCGAAGGCGGTTTGAATCGCCTGTCCGATGGGTGGTTCTTAGCCTAGCTTGCGGCTGGCTTCAATCGCGAAATTCTCGGAAATACCGATGCTTGCGATTTGGCGGACGTTTTTATCCGTCAGTCCGGTGAATGCATATGAAAACTCCGCCGGCCTTGCGGGCGGCGGAGCGTGATTGTTGTCGACTGTCGCCTGGCGGCGGTCAGATCTGCATGGCGCCGGGGCCGGGGATTGCCTTTGGCGGCACCTTGCCGAGGATGATCATCCCCAGCACTTCGTCCTTGGTCACATCCTCGGTGCGGGCGTGGCCCACCACCTGGCCGTTCTTCATCACCGAGACGCGGTCGGCCAGGTCGAAGACGTCATGGATGTCGTGGCTGATGAGGAAGATGCCGATGCCTTCCTTCTTCAGTTGCTTGATCAGCTCGCCGACCTGCGCCGTCTCCTGGGGGCCGAGTGCTGCCGTCGGCTCGTCCATGATCAGGATACGGGCGTTGAAGAGGATCGCACGGGCGATCGCCACCGATTGCCGCTGGCCGCCCGAGAGCGCCTTCACCGGCTCCTTGAAGCGCTTGAAGTTGGGGTTGAGGCGCCCCATCACCTCCCGGGCCGAGGCCTCCATCGCCACGTCGTCGAGCGTGCCCCAGCGGGTCTTCAGCTCGCGGCCGAGATAGAGGTTGGCGGCGGCGTCGACATTATCGGCGACGGCGAGCGTCTGGTAGATCGTCTCGATGCCGTATTTCTTGGCATCGCGCGGATTGCGGATGTCGGCCGGTTCGCCGTTGATCAGGATCTCGCCGCCATCGCGCTTGTAGGCGCCGGAGAGGATCTTGATGAGCGTCGACTTGCCGGCGCCGTTGTGGCCGAGCAGGGCGACCACTTCGCCGGGGTAGAGATCGACCGAGGCATTGTCGACGGCGTGAATGCCGCCGAAGGAGATCGAGATGTTTTTCAGTTCCACGAGGGGAGTGCGTTGATCAGCCATGTCTGGGGCTCCTCTCACTTGGCACGGGCGCGGTAGACGGTGTCGAGCCAGACCGCCACGACAAGGACGGTGCCGACGACGACGCTCTGCAGCGGCGTATCGACATGCGCGAGCACCATGCCCGATTGCAGCGACTGCATGACGAGCGCGCCGAGCATGGCGCCGGCGATGGTGCCGGTGCCGCCTGCCAGCGACGTTCCGCCGATGACGGCGGCGGCGATGGTGTAGAGCTCGTCGAGCGTACCCTGCGAGTTCGTTGCGGCGTTGAGGCGGGCGGTGGAAATCGCGGCCGCGATAGCGGCCAAAATGCCCATCAGCGCGAAGATGCGCACGGTGACCCAGCGCGTCTTGATACCGGCGAGCTCGGCCGCTTCGGGGTTGCCGCCAATCGCAAAGACATAGCGACCGAAGCGCAGCCTTGTCGCGATGAAGGTCATGATGATGCCGACGACGATGGCGATCAACACCGGCACGGCGATGCCGTAGGGGATATCCAGGCCGGTTTCGGGCCAGGGAATGTTGTTGGTCTCGGCATATTTCTTGGCGATGTTGATCGGCCAGTAATAGCTGTTGGCGATCCAGACCGCGCCGAGGATGAGCACGCAGCTCAGGATGGCGAGGAAATATTCAGCCCACATCGGTCGGCGCGGGAAACCGAAGCGCCGGCGCTGCCGGCGTGAGCCGACGATGCTGGCGATCACGAAGAGGCAGGCGCCGATGCCGACGATCCAGCTCCAGGTGGCGCCGATCGAGCCCTCGGCGCCGCCGCCCATGATGCGGAAGGTCTGGTCCATCGGGGCAACCGTCTGGCCGCTGGTGACGAGCCAGGTGGCACCGCGCCAGACGAGCAGGCCGCCGAGCGTGACGATGAAGGAGGGAACGTTGAGGAAGGCGATGATAATGCCCTGGAAGGCGCCGATCAGGCAGCCTGCCGCCAATCCGACCAGCAGCGTGATCGCCCAGGTGAAGGGGCTGTCGAAGCCGATATATTCCGGCAGGATCTTGGCCTGCGTCACGCCCATGATCATGCCGCAGAGGCCGAGCACGGAACCGACCGACAGGTCGATGTTGCGGGTGACGATAATCAGCACCATGCCCGTCGTCATGACGGCGATGTCGGTCGTCTGGACCGAGAGGTTCCAGAGATTGCGCGGGGTCAGGAAGAGACCGCCGGTGATGATGTGGAAACCGATCCAGATGATGATCAGCGCGCCGATCATGCCGAGCAGACGCGTGTCGATCTCGGTGGCGCGGAAGAAGCGGGTCACCGGACTGGCTTCCGCCGCTCGCGGTCCGCTTGATGTTGTGGATTTTACCATTTCGGCCATGGGTTTGCCGTTCCCCCACTTTGTTTGGACGGACGCGCCGGCGTGCTAGAGGCTGCCATCGGCGTCATGCGTCTGTTCTTCAACTCACCATCGCGATGCTTCCGGAAACCGGTCGCGTGGCGTCGCGACACCGTTCCGGCAGGGAATGAAAACCCGCGATGGTGCGGCGAGGCGGAGAAAACTTCGTCGTTGGAATTCTCATCCGCATCCGGCGCCGCAACGGTGTTCCGCTGCGGCGCCGGCAATTTCAGTTTACAGCCCTTGGCTTACTTGCAGGCAGCGACGCTGTCTGCCTTGACGCCCTGGCACGCTTCAGCCTTGGAGATCCAGCCGGCGTCGATGACGACGTTCAGGTTTTCCTTGGTGATCGCAAGCGGCTTCAGGAAGACCGACTGCATTTCGACGCCCTTGGGGCCGCCCTTGAAAGCCTGGGCGCCGTCGATCTTGCTCATGTCCTTGCCGCCGGCGAGGTCGAGAGCGATTTCAGCGGCGCGCTTGCCGAGTTCGCGGCTGTCTTTCCAGACGGAAACCGTCTGCGTGCCGAGAGCGATGCGGTTGAGTGCTGCCTTGTCGCCGTCCTGGCCGGAAACCGGAACGGAGCCGGCGAGGCCCTGTGCGTCGAGAGCAGCGATCGCGCCGCCGGCGGTGCCGTCATTCGATGCGACGACGGCGTCAACCTTGTTGTTGTTGGCGGTCAGGAACTGCTCCATGTTGCGCTGAGCGTTCTCCGGCAGCCAGCCGTCCGTATAGGCCTCGCCGACATTCTTGATCTTGCCGGCGTCGATGGCGGCCTTCAGCACTTCCTGCTGACCCGAGAACAGGAAGTCAGCATTCGGATCTGAAGACGAGCCCTTGATGAAGACGTAATTGCCTTCCGGCTTGGCCTTGAAAACGCCCTCAGCCTGCAGGCGGCCGACTTCCTTGTTGTCGAAGGTAATGTAGAAGGCAGCCGGGTTTTCGATCAGGCGGTCATAGCCGACGACCGGGATGCCTTCAGCGGCGGCCTTTTCGATCGCCGGGCCGATTGCGTCGGAGTCCTGGGCGAGAATGATCAGCGCGTTGGCGCCCTGCGAGATCAGCGATTCGACGTCGGTAAGCTGCTTTGCGGCAGAAGACTGCGCGTCAGCGGAAATATACTTGGCGCCCTTGGCTTCGAGAGCCTTCTTGATGGCGGCTTCGTCCGTCTTCCAGCGTTCTTCCTGGAAATTCGACCAGGAAACACCGACGACGAGATCGGCAGCCATGGCAGCGGTATGCACGGAAACGAGGATGGCCGCACCGGCCATCAATTTCAAAATCGACTTCATAATGTCCTCCCGAGTGGATTGCGACCGGCCCAGCCCATGCTTCCTCCGGCCACCGCGAAAAGCTGTCGAGAAAGGTTCGGATTTTTTTTCTCGACAGTCGAGAAATTTAGTGTCAGAGATTTTTTCAACTGTCAACACTGCACTGCCGGCTTAATTTCCTTGCGAAACATCGGCTGGAGATGCAGTGGAAACCAAGGGTGGAGCAAGCAGGGAGAGAGGGCGGCGTTCATGCTGACCAAGTCGAGCACGGAGCTGGTCCGGCAGAGAAACAGCGTGCTCGTGCTGTCCGTGCTGCGTCGCCACGGTGCGCTCGCGCATACCGAAATATCCGATTTCACCGGGCTGTCATCGGCCACCATCTCGGCCATCACCACTGAGCTGGAAAAAGCCCAGATCATCGAAAAATCTGAACATCAGCCGGCAAGCGGCCGCGGCCGGCCGCGCGTGCTGCTGCGGCAGCGACGCGATTGCGGCTATCTCATCGTCGTCATCATCTCCTCGGATGCGGTGCAATATTCGCTGGTCGATTATGCCGGCAAGCTGATCGACCGCTTCAGCGAGGAACGTTCGCATGATCCTGCGGGTGCTGGCCGCTTCGTCGCGGCAGTGCGGGCCGGGCTTTTGCGTATTCTCGATCGCTCGAAGATCAGCCAAGAAAAGGTGCTGCTGATCTCGATCAGCAGCAAGGGGCTGGTCAATTCCACCGAACCGGTTCTCGTCTGGTCGCCGATTTTCGGCAGTGACCAGATCGATTTCGAATCGGCACTGCGGCCGGAATGGCAGGCCAAGGTGATCCTCGACAACGAGACGCTATTGGTCGCGGCAGCGCTCGGCGCGCGTGAAGAGATGGTGAAAGGCGCCGATTTCCGTTCGCTCGCCGCCCTTTCGCTCGGCCATAGCGTCGGGCTCGGCATCGTCAGGCGCGGAAACCAGACGGGCCAGGAGATATCGGCGCCGAATTTCGGGCACATGCTGCACATGGCCAATGGTGGGCTCTGCCGCTGCGGCACCCGCGGCTGCATCGAGGCCTATGCCGGTTTCTACGCGATCCTGCGCAGCGCCTTCGAGGTGCCGCTCGATACGATTCCGGCAAAGTTCGTGCCGGTGGCGGAACTGGACAAGATCGCCGCCAAGGCGCGCCAGGGCCACCGCGTCCCCGCCTTCGCCTTTCGCCAGGCAGGGCTGGCGCTCGGCAACGGGCTGTCGCGCATGCTGAGCCTGACGGAGCGCATGCCGATCGCCATCACCGGGCCGGGCACCCGCTATTACGACCTTCTTCGGCAGGGGATCGAAGAGGGTCTGGGGCAGTCGCATATCGTGCGCATGGAAGGCATGCCCGAGATCAGGGTGGTGGCCGACGAGCAGATCCTCGTCTTCGAAGGACATCTCAACCGGGCGCTGTCGGTGATCGACGAGGATATCGTGCTCTCGGGCGTGCAGGGATCGGCGGCCACTCAAGAGACGGATTGAGGGTTTCTTTCAACCGGCGTCTGGGGATCGCAGCAGCAACGGGCTAGTCTGTAGTATGCGACTTTGAGGGGGGCGCGACACAGCACGTTGCCTGATTGAATGTCTGCCAAACGCGAAATGGCCGGGCGGGTGCCCGGCCATCTCATGCATGGCTTCCGGTCGGGAGAGGGCCGTCAGCCGATCTTGATAAGCTTGCCTTCCTTAACGGACTGGACCGCGGCATCGGCGAGCGCGAGCGCTGCGAGACCATCGGCGCCCGAAGGCGAGATCTTGGAGCCCTTCTCGATCGCGGCGATGAAGGCTGCGATCTCGTTGGCATAAGCTTCGGTATAACGGGTCATGAAGAAGTCATGCAGCGGCGGGCGGGTGTAGCCTTCGCCGTTTGCGACTTCGATCGAGACCGGGCGCTGGTTTTCGGCCGAGACGAGGCCCTTGGAGCCGTGCGCCTCGATGCGCTGGTCGTAGCCATAGGTGGCGCGGCGGGAGTTGGAGATGATGGCCTGCTTGCCGGACTTGGTCTGCAGGATCACCGAAACGCTGTCATAGTCACCAGCTTCGCCGATCGCCTTGTCGACGAGAACTGCTGCGGTCGCGAAAACCGACACCGGCTCTTCGCCGAGCAGGAAGCGGGCCATGTCGAAGTCATGGATCGTCATGTCGCGGAAGATGCCGCCGGAACGCTTGATGTAATCGACCGGTGGGGCGCCGGGGTCACGCGAGGTGATCGTCACCATTTCGACATCGCCGATCTTGCCTTCGTCGATGACTTTGCGCACCGCCATGAAATGCGGGTCGAAGCGGCGGTTGAAGCCGACCATCAGCTTGGCGCCGGTCTCTTCCACCACCTTGATGCAGGCCTTGACGCGGGCGACGTCGAGATCGATCGGCTTTTCGCAGAAGATCGCCTTGCCGGCGCGGGCGAAGCGCTCGATCAGATCGGCATGCGTATCCGTCGGCGTGCAGATGACGACGGCGTCGATATCCTTGGCTGCCTCGATCGCCTCGATGGTGCGGACCTCGCAGCCATAGGCGGAGGCGATCGCTTCGGCGGCCTGCGGAAAGGCGTCGGCGACCGCGACGAGCGTCGCATTGGCGTCGCCGCTGACGGCCTTTGCATGGACCTTGCCGATGCGGCCGGCGCCGAGAAGACCAAATCTCACTGTCATTCTAACCTCCCTTGAATTCGGAACAAATAAACCGAATTGCCAATATTCTGGAATTTTCATTCCATCTTCTGTGGACCGCGTCAAGCCCGCGGATCTTTCACATTTGCAAGATTCGAACCAGAGCCTTTCATGGTCGGCCAGAGCCTTTGATGGTCGGATTGACGTATTCTGCCGGAGCAGATTTTGGTCAGGGCAGACCCGATCGCCTGTGATCCCGGCGAGAGATGCCCGGCCTTTCAGCCAAGAGAATGCTTTAATCTGGCCAGGAAAGTCTCTAGAGACAATCGCGGCACGGGCCGAAGGCAGTGCGACAAATGCGACCGCGGGGCAGGAATGAAACTCATCGATCCGAATCATCCGGCATATCGGCGCCTCTGGGTGCGGATTGCCATCGTTGCCGTTTGCTTCGGCTGGGCCGTGGTCGAACTTGTCACCGGCGATCCGTTCTGGGCGGTGCTGGCCGGCGGGGCAGGCGCCTATTCCTTCTATATGCTGTTCTGGACCTTCAATCCGCAGCCTCCGGCCATCGAGCCGCCCGTGCAGCCTGACGCCGAGGACGAGGACGAACCCGCTGTGACCGATGAAAAACCTTCGAAGGACGGGCAGGCGGAATAGTCAGCGGCTCAATCGCCGCAGCGCTTCGTCGATCAGCAGATTGGCCAGCATCATGCGCTTCGTCGCATTGTCACGGAAGGGCAATTCTACGCCATCGGGATGATTGGCGCGGGCGAAGGCGCGGCGCTTCTCGCGGAGCGTCAGTGGCGTATCGGCGGCGGAGATCGCCAGTTCGGCGGCAACCTCCTCCGGTGCCGTGCGGATGAGATGATCCGGCGTGACGGGCCCGGCTGGAGGCGCAGACGCCGGTTTCTCCACGACCCCAGCGGCGGCATCGAGATCCAGATTGTCGAAATAAGCCTGGCCGACGCGCTGCGACGCGACTGAGACGCCCTCCATGACATCGAAGGCAAGCCCGGTGCCGAGGCCGGACACGCGATGGGCGGCCGGCGCTTCGGCGTCTTCGGCCATCTCGTCTTCCGCCTTCAGCCGCTCGAGGACTGATTGAAATACCGACTGCCCGAACAGCATCCGCCTTCCTTGAGAGCATTTCCGTTTTTCTTCGAACCACGGAAATGCTCATCTCCTTGTTCACGCAATTCCGGACGCAAAACCGCTGCACACTTTTGCTGGAATTGCTCCAGGCGCATTAGAAGAGAGCAAGATGGCGCAGGGCTTGCGGCCGTCGTCAGCCGGCCTGCTTGCGGCTCTCCTCGAGGATGATGTCGTAGAGCAGCCTTGCGCTCGGCGGCAGCGCCCGCTCCCTCGCCGTGATCATGCTGTAGGGCTTGACATTGATGTCGAAATCGATCGGCAGCATGCATACGTCCGAGGCATTCGAGCCTTGGCTGGCAAGGAACTGGGCGACGTCGACGGCGACCGGAGCGATCGCGTCGGATTCGCAGATGATGGCGCAGGTCAGAAGCAGCGAGGAGGTGTTGACGATATTTTCCGGCAGCGCCACACCCTGCGACAGGAAAACGTCCTCGATCGTGCGGCGCAGCAGCGTGCCCGGCGGCTGGAACACCCAGTCATAATCCCTCACGTCGGAAAGGCTGCTGGTCTTTTGCTTCATGAGCGGATGGCAGCTGCGCACGATCAGGCAAGCCCGCTCGATGCCGATCTCCGTCACCTCGAACAGGCGCGGGTTGAGATCATCGGGAATGCGGCCGATGATGAAGTCATGGCGGGCGGCGAGCAGCTCGCGGGCAAGCACGTTGCTCGTCTCCACCTGGATGTTGATCTCGATGCCGGGATAGGCCTTGCGCACCTTGTTGATCGCCGGCACGACGAGGCTCATGGCCGGCGCCGTCACCGAGCCGATGAAGACCGAGCCGCCCTTGCCGCTTTTCAGTTCGCCGATCTCGCGGCTCGCCTCGCGCAGTTCCAAAAGGATCTTCCGGGCTCTCCGGGCAAGGGCTGCGCCGAAGGTCGTCAGCACCACGCCGCGGGCCACGCGCTCATAGAGCGATGTCTTGGTGATTGATTCCATTTCGGACAACATCCGCGATGCGGCGGGCTGCGAAATGTTCAGAACCTCCGCAGCTGCGGAAATCTGTCCGCTATCTTCGATTGCGACGATCATCCGCAGGTGATTCAACTTAAGTCCTGCACGCAAAAGGCTGTCATCGCCGAAATTATCGCTGTGGATATCGACGTGATCCATCGAAAATGGCTCAGAAATAACCGTCATGGTTGCAGCCTCCTCGCTGCGCTCCATCAAAAGTAATACTTTTTAACGATATACCAAAATTGTTATGCACGTTAGCACTTATTCTATTTGACAGTTATAGGAATCCATACCAGTTTGCCGCCGTGTGCTGGTTGGCACTCAACACGTGTGAGATCGTGGAGGAGACCTACTTCGTTTCTCACCATCTGAAGTAACTATCCAATACGGAACCTGCCACAGTTTCGGGGCGGGCGATTTTTCGTCCGCTGCTTATTAACAAGGGAGAGAGAAATGAAATCCATTATCTCATTGATGGCCGCGGCTGCCTTCGGCGTCGCTTCGTTCGTTGCACCGGCTCTGGCCGCGGATAAGGGCACTGTCGGTATTGCGATGCCGACCAAGGCTTCTGCCCGCTGGATCGACGACGGCAACAACATCGTCAAGCAGCTCCAGGCTGCCGGTTACGGCACTGACCTGCAGTATGGCGACGACGACATTCCGAACCAGCTTTCGCAGATCGAAAACATGGTCACCAAGGGTGCCAAGGTTCTCGTCATCGCTTCGATCGACGGCACGACGCTTTCTGACGTTCTCCAGAAGGCGCACGACGCCGGCATCAAGGTCATTGCTTATGACCGTCTGATCCGCGATTCGGGCAACGTCGACTACTACGCGACGTTCGACAACTTCCAGGTCGGCGTTCTGCAGGCTGGCTCCATCGTTGACGGCCTCGGCCTCAAGGATGGCAAGGGCCCGTTCAACATCGAACTGTTCGGCGGCTCGCCTGACGACAACAACGCCTTCTTCTTCTATGATGGCGCAATGTCCGTTCTGCAGCCCTACATCGACAGCGGCAAGCTCGTCGTGAAGTCCGGCCAGACCGGCATGGACAAGGTCGGCACGCTGCGTTGGGATCCGGCAACGGCCCAGGCCCGCATGGACAACCTGCTCTCGGCCAACTACACCGACGCCAAGGTCGATGCCGTTCTGTCGCCTTACGACGGTCTGTCCATCGGTATCATCTCCTCGCTGAAGGGCGTTGGTTACGGTACTGCGGCTCAGCCGCTGCCGATCGTCACCGGTCAGGACGCTGAAATCCCGTCGGTCAAGTCGATCATCGCTGGCGAACAGCACTCGACGATCTTCAAGGACACCCGCGAACTCGCCAAGGTCACCGTTGCCATGGTCGATGCCGTGATGTCGGGCAAGGAGCCTGAGGTCAACGACACGAAGACCTACGACAACGGCGTCAAGGTCGTCCCGTCCTATCTGCTGAAGCCGGTTGCCGTCGACAAGACCAACTACAAGCAGATCCTCGTCGACAGCGGTTACTACTCTGAAGACAAGCTGAAGTAATGAGAAGGACCGGAGCCCGCGCTTGCGGGTTCCGGTCTTCGATTTTATGATCGCCCGGCTGGTTGACGGCTGCAGGCGCTGGAACTTTGACTATGGACAATACAATCCTCGAAATGCGGAGCATCACCAAGACGTTCCCGGGCGTCAAGGCGCTGGAGAATGTGAACCTCAAGGTTCGCCAGGGTGAGATCCACGCATTGGTGGGCGAAAACGGGGCCGGCAAATCGACCCTGATGAAGGTGCTATCAGGCGTCTATCCCACTGGAAGCTATGAAGGCGACATCGTCTATGAAGGCGAGACGCGCAACTTCAAGGTCCTGAAGGACTCCGAAGAAATCGGCATCGTCATCATTCACCAGGAACTGGCGCTCGTGCCGTTGCTGTCGATCGGCGAAAACATCTTCCTTGGCAACGAGAATGCCAAGAGCGGCGTCATCAGCTGGGACGAGACATTCAACCGCACCAAGCAGCTGCTGAAGAAAGTGGGCCTGTCCGAATCTCCGAACACGCTGGTCACCGATATCGGCGTCGGCAAGCAGCAGCTCGTCGAGATCGCCAAGGCGCTGTCGAAGAGCGTCAAGCTGCTTATCCTCGACGAGCCCACAGCCTCGCTCAATGAACGTGATTCCGACGCTCTCCTCAACCTGCTGATCGAGTTCCGCAAGCAGGGCATCACTTCGATCATCATTTCCCACAAGCTGAACGAGATCCGCAAGGTCGCCGACCAGATCACGGTCCTGCGCGACGGGATGACCGTCAAGACGCTCGACTGTCATGCGGACGAGATCAGCGAAGACATCATCATCCGCAACATGGTCGGTCGCGATCTCGAGGACCGCTACCCGCCGCGTTCGGTGCCGATCGGCGAAACCATTCTCGAAGTGAAGAACTGGAACGCCTATCACCAGCAGCACCGCGACCGTCAGGTCCTGCACAATATCAACGTCACCGTCCGCAAGGGCGAAGTCGTCGGTATCGCTGGCTTGATGGGGGCAGGGCGCACCGAATTCGCCATGAGCCTCTTCGGCAAAGCCTATGGCCACAAGGTTTCGGGCGAGGCGCTGATGCACGGCAAGCCGGTCGACGTCAGCACCGTTCGCAAGGCGATCGATGCAGGTCTCGCCTACGTTACCGAAGACCGCAAGCAGCTCGGCCTCGTGCTCAACGACACGATCCTGCACAACACGACGCTCGTCAATTTGAAGGCGGTGTCGAATGCGTCGGTTATCGACAGCGTCAAGGAATCGAGGGTTGCGACCGACTATCGGTCGAAGTTGCGCATCCGCTCCTCCAGCATCTTCCAGGAGGCGGTCAATCTTTCCGGCGGCAACCAGCAGAAGGTGGTGCTGTCGAAGTGGCTGTTCTCGGATCCCGATATTTTGATCCTCGACGAGCCGACGCGCGGCATCGATGTTGGCGCAAAATACGAAATCTATACTATCATCAACCAGCTTGCCGCCGATGGAAAGGGCGTTCTGATGATCTCGTCGGAAATGCCCGAACTGCTCGGTACGTGTGACCGCATCTACGTGATGAACGAAGGACGCATCGTCGCGGAACTGCCGAAGGGAGAAGCAAGCCAGGAAACCATCATGCGCGCTATCATGCGCTCAGGGGAGAAGAAACAATGACGCCGATCAATCAACCCATCGCTGAGCAGGGGCGTGTCGTCTCCGTCGGAGACTACGTTCGCGGCAACATCCGCGAATACGGCATGTTTATCGCGCTCATCGCGATTATGGTGTTCTTCCAGTTCTCGACCGGTGGCGTTCTCTTCAGGCCGCTCAACCTGACCAACATCATTCTGCAGAACTCGTTCATCGTCATCATGGCGCTCGGCATGCTGCTGGTGATCGTTGCCGGCCATATCGACCTTTCGGTTGGTTCCGTCGTCGGCTTTATCGGCGCTATTGCCGGCGTCATGACGGTGCAATGGCACACCAATTATGTCCTGGCGGGTATCGTATGTCTCGCCATGGGCGCGCTTGTCGGCGGCATCCAGGGCTATTTCGTCGCTTATCACAAGATCCCGTCCTTCATCGTCACACTGGCCGGCATGCTGGTCTTCCGCGGCCTGACGCTGTTCGTGATGACGGCATCGGGGACCGGCACCAGCATCGGTCCTTTCCCGCCGGCTTTCCAGCTGATCAGCATCGGCTTCCTGCCGAACGCTTTCGATATGGGCGGCATCAACTCGACCTCGATCATTCTGACCGTTGTCGGCGCCGTAACCCTCTTCTATCTGGCATGGCGCAAGCGCCTGTCGAATGAAAAGCATGGCAATGACGTCGAGCCGCTGGGCTTTTTCCTCGTCCAGAACGCCCTCGTCACCCTCGCCATTCTGGCGCTCGGCTACCAGCTGTCGATCTATCGCGGCTTCCCGAATGTGCTGATGGTCATGCTCGTTCTGGTTGCTGCCTATGCCTTCATTACCCGCCGTACGACGATCGGCCGCCGCATCTACGCCATGGGCGGCAATGAGAAGGCGACGAAGCTTTCCGGTATCAACACCGAGCGACTGACCTTCCTGACGTTCGCAAACATGGGCCTGCTTGCCGGACTGGCCGGACTGATCGTTGCCCTGCGTCTCAACTCGGCGACGGCCAAGGGCGGCTTCGGTCTTGAACTCGACGTGATCGCGGCCTGCTTCATCGGCGGCGCATCCGCCCAGGGCGGCGTCGGCAAGGTGACCGGCGCTGTTATCGGCGCTCTGATCATGGGCATCATGAACAACGGCATGTCGATCCACGGTCTCGGCACCGACTCGCAGCAGATGGTCAAGGGTGCGGTGCTTCTCGCTGCCGTGTTCTTCGACGTTTACAATAAGAACAAGGGCTGAGCTTAGCTCGGCACCCGCATCGCAGTCATAAGAAACCTGAATTCCGGCTCCGCATGGAGCCGGAGAGGCGTAGCTGTGCCATCGCCAAAGGAAAAGGATGAGTAACGTGCTTATTTCACAGATCAAGGGTGCAAACGGAGAGATCATCGTCGCCGTGCGCGAGGCGGGCGGCGCTGCCAGGTCGATCAAGAATGCCGTCAGCGTCTATGCGCTGGCGATGGAAGCCGCAGATGGCGGCAAGTCGCTGGCCGCCGTCATCGAAGCGCATGGCTACGGCGATGGCGTTGATCTTGAGAAGGCCTATGCGGAAGGCCGCTTCCTGCCGCCGATCACCCATCCCGATGCCGCGCACCTGCATCTGACCGGCACCGGCCTGACGCATTTGGGATCGGCGGCAACACGCGATTCGATGCACAAGAAGACCACCGAAGCCGCTGAGGAAACCCTCACGGACTCGATGAAGATGTTCAAAATGGGCCTTGAGAACGGCAAGCCGAAGGCTGGCGAAAAGGGCGTCCAGCCCGAATGGTTCTACAAGGGCAACGGCTATGGCGCCGCTGCCCCCGGCGCGCCGCTCATCTCGCCCTCCTTCGCGCTCGACGGCGGCGAAGAGCCTGAAATGGCTGGCATTTACGTGATCGCCAAGGACGGCACGCCGTTCCGCATCGGCTTTGCACTGTCGAACGAGTTTTCGGACCACGTCACCGAGCGGATCAACTATCTCTTTCTGGCCCACTCGAAACTGCGCCCGGCTGCCTATGGTCCGGAAATCCGCGTCGGCGCGGCGCCGGACGATATTCGCGGCACCTCGCGCATCAAGCGCGGCGACAAGGTGATTTTCGAAAAGCCGTTCCTGTCCGGCGAGGCGAACATGTCGCACACCTTCGCCAATCTGGAATATCACCACTTCAAATACGGCCTCTTCCGTGTCCCGGGCGATGTTCACGTCCATATGTTCGGCACGGCGACCCTTTCCTTTGCCGATGGCGTCAAGACGGAAGAGGGCGATGTCTTCGAGATCGAAGTCGCCGAATTCGGCCTTTCGCTCCGTAATCCGCTCAAGGTTGCCGCCGAGGAAGAGATCGCCGTCAGGCAGCTCTGAATTCCAGACCTGGCCGCATCGGCGGCCGGATCTTTGCTCGTAAACGGTAAAGGAGGCTTGTTAAGCCCATGACCATTTATCAAAATCTGATCGCCGGCGAATGGGTCGGCTCGAACGCGACGAAGAACATCAATCCGTCGGATACGAATGAGGTCGTCGGCCTCTATGCCGACGGCAGCGCTGATGACACGAGAAACGCCATTGCTGCCGCCAAGGCCGCTTTCCCGGCCTGGTCGCGCTCGGGCATCTGGGAGCGCCACGTCATCCTGAAGAAGGCCGGCGACGAGATCATGGCGCGCAAGGACGAGCTCGGGGCGTTGCTTGCCCGCGAAGAAGGCAAGACCCTGCCGGAAGCCACCGGTGAGGTTATCCGCGCTTCGCAGATTTTCGAATTCTTCGCCGGCGAGGCGCTGAGGCTCGCCGGCGAGGTCCTGCCGTCGGTTCGTCCGAATATCGGCATCGAGATCACCCGCGAGGCTCTCGGCGTCATCGGCATCATCACGCCGTGGAATTTCCCGATCGCCATTCCCGCCTGGAAGATCGCGCCGGCGCTCTGCTACGGCAACACCATCGTCTTCAAGCCGGCCGAACTGGTGCCCGCCTGTTCGTGGGCGATCGTCGATATCCTGCATCGCGCCGGCCTGCCGAAGGGCGTGCTGAACCTCGTCATGGGCAAGGGCTCGGTCGTCGGCCAGGCCATGCTCGAAAGCCCCGACGTTCACGGCATCACCTTCACCGGTTCCACCGGCACCGGCAGGCGCGTCGCCGCTGCTTCGATCGAGCATAACCGCAAGTTCCAGTTGGAAATGGGCGGCAAGAACCCGATGGTCGTGCTCGACGATGCCGATCTCAACGTCGCCGTCGAGGCAGCCGCCAATTCCGGCTTCTTCTCTACAGGCCAGCGCTGCACCGCGTCATCGCGCCTCATCGTCACCGAGGGCATCCACGACAAGTTCGTGGCGGCGCTGACCGACAAGCTGAAGACGCTCGTCGTCGACAACGCCTTGAAGGCCGGCACCCATATCGGCCCCGTCGTCGATGAGCGGCAGCTGAAGACCGATACCGACTATATCGAGATCGGTAGAAAAGAAGGCGCGAAACTCGCCTTCGGCGGCGAAGTGATCTCCCGCGAAACGCCCGGCTTCTATCTGCAGCCGACGCTGTTCACCGAAGCGACCAACCAGATGCGGATCTCGCGCGAGGAGATCTTCGGGCCTGTTGTGTCGGTGATCCGGGTCAAGGATTACGACGAGGCGCTGGCGACGGCCAACGACACGCCGTTCGGGCTCTCTGCCGGCATCGCGACGACGAGCCTGAAACATGCGACGCATTTCAAGCGCAATTCCGAGGCCGGCATGGTGATGGTCAACCTGCCGACCGCCGGCGTCGATTTCCACGTTCCCTTCGGCGGCCGCAAGGGCTCGTCCTACGGCCCGCGCGAGCAGGGCAAGTACGCCGCCGAATTCTACACAACCGTCAAGACCGCCTACACGCTGGCTTGAGAAAAATGCGATGAACCGGGCCGTACGAGGCGGTCCGGCGATATCCCGAAGGATAGAGACGATGAAAAAGAAAGCGGAATGGCCGCGCAAGCTGAGGTCGCAGGAATGGTACGGCGGTACGAGCCGCGACGTGATCTATCACCGCGGCTGGCTTAAGAACCAGGGTTATCCGCACGACCTGTTCGACGGCCGGCCGGTGATCGGCATCCTCAACACC
Source organism: Rhizobium sp. 62_C5_N11_2 (assembly GCF_051811185.1). Taxonomy (NCBI): domain Bacteria; kingdom Pseudomonadati; phylum Pseudomonadota; class Alphaproteobacteria; order Hyphomicrobiales; family Rhizobiaceae; genus Rhizobium; species Rhizobium sp. 62_C5_N11_2. The sequence goes on along the minus strand of NZ_JBPWPW010000001.1, from coordinate 3,183,470 downwards.
TGGTCGGATATGACCCCGTGCAACGGTCATCTCAGAGAGCTGGCTGAAAAGGTGAAGGCGGGCGTATGGGAGGCCGGCGGCTTCCCGCTTGAGGTGCCGGTGTTCTCGGCATCCGAAAACACCTTCCGCCCGACGGCGATGATGTACCGCAATCTTGCCGCGCTCGCGGTGGAAGAGGCGATCCGCGGCCAGCCGATGGATGGCTGCGTATTGTTGGTCGGCTGCGACAAGACCACGCCGTCGCTTATCATGGGGGCGGCTTCCTGCGACCTGCCTTCGATCGTCGTCACTGGCGGGCCGATGCTGAACGGCTATTTCCGCGGCGAACGGGTCGGCTCGGGCACGCATCTGTGGAAGTTTTCCGAAATGGTGAAGGCCGGCGAGATGACGCAGGCGGAATTCCTCGAGGCGGAAGCCTCGATGAGCCGTTCGTCGGGCACCTGCAACACCATGGGCACGGCCTCCACCATGGCTTCCATGGCCGAGGCGCTCGGCATGGCGCTCTCCGGCAACGCCGCGATCCCGGGCGTTGATTCCCGCCGCAAGGTCATGGCGCAGCTCACCGGCCGGCGTATCGTGCAGATGGTCAAGGACGACCTGAAGCCCTCCGAGATCATGACGAAGCAAGCCTTCGAGAATGCCATCCGCACCAACGCGGCCATCGGCGGATCGACCAATGCCGTCATCCACCTGCTCGCCATCGCCGGCCGTGTCGGCATCGATCTTTCGCTTGACGACTGGGATCGCTGTGGCCGTGACGTCCCGACCATCGTCAACCTGATGCCGTCGGGCAAGTACCTGATGGAGGAGTTCTTCTATGCCGGCGGCCTGCCGGTGGTACTGAAGCGCCTCGGGGAGGCGGGCCTCCTGCACAAGGATGCGCTGACGGTATCTGGCGAAACCGTCTGGGACGAGGTCAAGGACGTCGTCAACTGGAACGAAGACGTTATCCTGCCGGCCGAAAAGGCGCTGACAGCTTCGGGCGGCATCGTCGTGCTGCGCGGCAATCTCGCGCCGAAGGGCGCGGTGTTGAAGCCTTCAGCGGCTTCGCCGCATCTGCTGGTGCACCGGGGCAGGGCTGTTGTCTTCGAGGATATCGACGACTACAAGGCCAAGATCAACGATGATAACCTCGACATCGACGAAACCTGCATCATGGTCATGAAGAACTGTGGGCCGAAGGGCTATCCCGGGATGGCCGAGGTCGGCAATATGGGGCTGCCGCCGAAGGTGCTCAAGAAGGGCATCCTCGACATGGTGCGCATTTCCGACGCCCGCATGTCCGGAACGGCCTACGGTACCGTCGTGCTGCACACCTCCCCGGAAGCGGCGGTTGGAGGGCCGCTCGCGGTTGTGAAAAACGGCGACATGATCGAGCTTGATGTGCCGAACCGTCGTCTGCATCTCGACATTTCCGAGGAGGAACTGGCGCGGCGGCTCGCCGAGTGGCAGCCGAACCATGATCTGCCGACATCCGGCTATGCCTTCCTGCATCAGCAGCATGTCGAGGGGGCTGATACCGGCGCCGACCTCGACTTCCTCAAGGGATGTCGCGGAAACGCGGTCGGCAAGGACAGCCACTAGTCGGGTTACCCAAGATATGGAAAAAGCGGGGCATCACCCCGCTTTTTTCTTGTCCGCCGGTTTTTCCAGGCTAACGGCAATCAGCCGTTCGACATGGCCATGCTGGGATCCTTGTCGAGGCTATGTTCGAAGAGTGCGCGGATCGCCGGCCATTTGTCTTTGCGGTCGGCTCAACTCTGGCTCTGGCTTTGCATCTGTCCGCCGTCCTCGACCTTCACGGTAACCGACAGCGTTTCGCCCGGCGTGCCGATGCGCATGCCTGAAATCGGCGCGGCGTCGCGATAGCAGAGGCCGGAGGCGACTCTGATGTAGCGCGCGTCCGGGCAAATCTCGTTCGCGGGATCGAACCCGACCCAGCCGAGGCCGGGAATATGGGCCTCGGCCCATGCATGGGTCGCAGCCTGTTCGATCTTTTCCTCCATCATCAAATAACCGGAGATGTAACGCGCCGGTACCTGCAAGGCGCGGGCGGCGGCAATGAAAATATGCGCATGGTCCTGGCAGACGCCGCTCTTCTTCTCTAACGCCTGTTCGGCGGTCGTCTCGGTGTTGCTGGTGCCGGGCTTGTAGTCGACCGTTTCGTGGATTGCGGCCATCAGCGCGTGCATGCGGGCAAGCTCGTTATCGCCACCGACGCCCTTGATCAGTTCCTTGACCAACTTGCCGCCCTTGGTCAGCGGCGTGTCGCGCAGGAAGAGCCAAAGCGGGCAGAAGCCGGTATGCGGGCCGGTGACGCCGTTATTGTCCTCCGTCTCGACCTCGCCTTCGGCGAGAATACGCGTCACATCCTGCTCGCCTTCCAGCGAGACCAGATTGACGTGATTGCCGTACTGGTCGTCATATTCCACTTCGGGGGTGGCGCCCTCGACGTTCAGCGCCCAGCCGAGCACTTTCTGAGCGGGGCTCGTCGGCGGCGTCAGCCGCAGCCTTTGCAGCGAGAACTGCGTCGGTCCGTCGTAGCGGTATTCGGTGAGGTGGCTGATCTTCAGTCTCATGTTGTTATCCGCTTATACATAGAACCGATAGCCGTCGGAAATTTCCGCGCCGAGCTTGTTATTGCGCGAGACGAAATCCTCCAGGAATTCGTGCAGGCCCTGATCCATGATATCCCGGATCGCTCTCGTCTGCAGTGTCTTGCGGATCGCATCCGCGGTATCGTGGGCAGGGAGCCGCTCCTCGTAATCCTGGGCGAGATAGCCGAGATTGCTGACGATCTTCTCGTAGCAATAGGCAAGCGAGCGCGGCATCTGGACATTGAGGGTCAGGAAGTCGGCGATGTTCATCGCCCGGTATTCGCCGTCATAGGCCCAGCTATAGGCGCGGTGGGCGGAGACCGAGCGCAGGATCGATTCCCACTGCACATTGTCGAGAGAGGAGCCGACGGCCGAGACCGAGGGTAGCAGCACGTAGTATTTCACGTCGAGGATGCGGCTGGTATTGTCGGCCCGCTCGATGAAGGTGCCGATGCGGGCAAAATTATAGAGCTCGTTGCGCAGTGTCGAGCCATGGAAGGCACCGCGGATGAGGCCCGCCCGGCGCTTGATGACATCGATCACCTCTGGCATTTCGGCCGCCTTGACGCGCTTTTCGAGCAGCGACTTCAAGTCGATCCAGCATTCGTTGGTGGCTTCCCAGGTCTCCCGCGTCAGCGCGGTGCGCACCATGCGGGCATTGTTGCGGCCGGACTCGATGCAGGACATGACGCTCGATGGATTGGCGCGATCGCGCAGCAGATAGTCGATCGCGTCGGCATTCGTCAGCTTCGTGTGGCCCTCGTCATATGCCTCGCGCACCCCAGCGCTTTGCAGCACGCCATCCCAATTGTCATCGCCTGCGCTGCTGCGGGTGAGCGACATGCGCAGCCCAGCATCGACGAGGCGGGCGATATTTTCGGCGCGCTCGATGTAACGGAACATCCAGTATAGGCCGTTTGCGGTTCTTCCGAGCATCAGTCCTCCAATACCCAGGTGTCTTTGGTGCCGCCGCCCTGGCTGGAATTGACCACCAGCGAGCCCTGCTTCAGCGCCACGCGGGTGAGACCACCCGGAATGATCTGAACCTTGTCGGATACAAGCACATAGGGGCGAAGGTCGACATGGCGCGGCGCGATGCCCTTGTTGACGAGGATCGGCACAGTGGAGAGCGACAGCGTCGGCTGAGCGATGTAATTGTTCGGCTTGGCCTTCAGCTTCTCGGCGAAATCGGCGCGCTCCTTCTTCGATGCCGTCGGGCCGACCAGCATGCCGTAGCCGCCGGAGCCGTGCACCTCCTTGACCACCAGCTCTTCCAGATGCTCCAGCACATATTTCAGGCTATCGGCTTCCGAACAGCGCCAGGTCGGCACGTTTTCGAGCAGCGCCTTGCGGCCGGTATAGAATTCGACGATCTCGGGCATATAGGAGTAGATCGCCTTATCGTCGCAAATGCCGGTGCCCGGCGCATTGGCGATGGTGATGTTTCCGGAGCGGTAGACATCCATGATGCCGGGAATGCCGAGCGCGGAATCGGCCCGGAAAGTCAGGGGATCGAGGAAGTCGTCGTCGACGCGGCGGTAGAGCACGTCGATCGCTTCGTAACCGCGTGTCGTCCTCATCTTCACCTTGCCGTCGATGACGCGCAGATCCGAGCCTTCGACCAGTTCGACGCCCATCATGTCGGCGAGGAAGGAATGCTCGTAATAGGCGGAGTTGTAAATGCCCGGCGTCAGCACGGCGACGCGCGGCTTGCCCTTGCAGCCAGGAGGGGCGAGCGAGGCGAGGCTCTGACGCAGCAGATAGGGGTAATCCTCGACACGCTGCACCTTGTTCTCATGAAAGAGTTCAGGGAACATCTGCATCATGGTTTCCCGGTTTTCCAGCATGTAGCTGACACCGGAGGGCGTGCGGGCATTATCCTCCAGCACGTAAAACTGGTCCTCTCCGGTGCGCACGATGTCGGTGCCGACGATGTGCGTGTAAACGCCGCCGGGCGGCCGGAAACCGATCATTTCGGGGATGAAGGTGACGTTGTTCTCGATCAGCTCACGCGGAACGCGGCCGGCGCGGATGATCTCCTGCTTATGGTAGATATCGTCCAGAAAGGCGTTAAGCGCGATCACCCGCTGCTCGATGCCTTGGGCGAGCTTGCGCCATTCGCGGGCGGAGATGATGCGGGGAATGATGTCGAAGGGGATGAGCTTTTCGGAACTGTCGGCGTGGCCGTAGACCGCGAACGTGATGCCGGTCTTCCGGAAGATGTTTTCCGCATCGCGGGACTTGGATATCAGATGCGCCCGGTCTTGGCTGTTGTACCACTCGAAGTATTTTTCATAAGGCGCGCGAGGACTTTCGTCCCCGGTAATCATTTCATCAAATGCCAAAGGCTCGGCTCCCCTTTTTGTTCATTTGAATACAACGCAAATGGCAATGCAAGAACCATGCGCAGTTCGAGGAAAAGATTTTGCGCTGCGGGAAACGGGTGAAAATCTGGGCATTTAAGGTGATGCGGTGCGGCATGGCGGATAATCAATCGCAAGGGCTGCGCAAAATCTGAGCATGTGACCGTTTTTCGTTCGGCCAGGGCGATCGAATATGGTCATGTGCGCGAGGCTCGGCGCCCTCCGTGGCAACCGCCATCGGGTCGTTGCATCAGCGAAATTTCAAATAAGCATCAACGCTTCGCTTTTGACTGCAGCCGCCGGGTGGGGCTATCAGCACGGCGAACCCTTCTCTCCCGAGCCATGCCCCATGTCTCTCGATCGCCTTGCCCCCGCCGTTTTCGTCCTGCTCTGGTCCACGGGCTGGGTAGTGGCGAAATACGCCTCGCTGCATTCAGAGCCCTTCACCTTTCTTTCGATACGCTATGCGCTGTCGGCGGCGGCATTCCTGGCGCTCTGCCTGGTGGTGCGGGCGCAATGGCCCAGCCGGGCGGCGACGCTGCGCGCCGTCTATTCCGGCTTCTTCCTGCATGGTTTCTATCTCGCCGGTCTCTGGTGGGCGATCGCCAATGGCGTGCCGGCCGGCATATCGGGCATCATCGCGGCGCTGCAGCCGTTGCTGACGGCGATGGCAGCTCCCTTCCTCATCGGCGAGCGGCTGCAGCAGGCACAGAAACTCGGTCTTGCCCTCGGCTTCATCGGCATTGCCATCGCCATTTCGCCGAAGCTGCTCGATCCGGCGACCGCCGATCTCACGCATGCCGCCCCGCCGCTAGCGATCAACCTGGTCGCCATGGCGTCCGTCACCTACGGCACGCTCTATCAGAAGAAGCACCTGCAATCCGGCGACCTCAGAACCATCGCGACCTTGCAATATGTCGGAGCACTGATCCTCACCCTGCCGCTTTCGCTGATCTTCGAGCATCAGCATTTCGACGGCGCCGCACAGGCCTATGGCGCGCTTGCCTGGTCGGTCTTCGGCCTGTCGATGGGCGGCGTCGGGCTGCTGCTTCATCTGATCCGTCGGGGCCAGGTGTCACGCGCCGCCTCGCTGATCTACCTGATGCCGCCAGCGGTCGCTCTCGAAGCCTTCATCGCCTTCGGAGAACCGCTGACCCTGCCGTTGATCGTCGGCACCGTAGTGGTCGTGACAGGCGTCTATCTCACCAACCGCAAGGCGTTCAGCGAGCATAGGCCTGCGGAGGCTTAGAGCGCCGTGCGTCCTTTCGGACGGGCAAAGGACTCTCTAACTCTTTGAATCTACGCATCGTGCTTTCCGAAAATCGATTCCGATTTCGGGCCGATGCGCTGGATAACAAAAAGGCCGGAGATATCCCCGGCCTTTTTGCTTTTCGATCGTTCAATTATCAGGCGCGTTCGCGGCGCTGGCCGCCGCCGTTGCGGGAGCCGGAGCCACCGCGACGGTTGCCGCCGTTGCCATCCCGGCGCGGTTCGCCGGCCTGGGCCTGCTGCGGGCCGCGGTCCTCGCCGTGCTTGCGGGCCGGACGGCCGTGGGCGTGACGGCTGTTGCCGCGGTGATGACCGCTCGGTTCACCATTGGCATGGGCGCCGTGATGGGCCGGACGCTGTGGCTTTGCAGAGGAGCGGAAATCGGAGGTCGAGGCCAGATCGTTGTCGGGGCCGAGATCCGGGGTCGCTTCACCGCGGCGCTGACCGCGGAAATCCTCGCTGCGGCTGGTCGGGCGCTCCGGACGCGGACGACGCTCGTCGCCGCCGGCGCGGACTTCGCTGCCTTCACCTTCGCGGCGCGGGCGGCGTTCCTGACGGTTGCCGCGATGCTCCGAACGGTTCTGGTCGCCACGGCCTTCGCCACGACCCTGACCTTCGCGACCCTGGCCGCCATTACGGCTGCGGTTGTTGCCATTGCCGTTGGCACGGCGGGGTCCGCCGCTGATGTTGGCCGGCGGTTCGCCGCTTGCGACAGCGATGTCGATGCCCATCAGGCGCTCGATATCACGCAGCAGCTTGGCTTCGTCGGGAGCGCAGAAAGCGATGGCGATACCGTCGCGGCCGGCGCGCGCCGTGCGGCCGATGCGATGGACATAGGCGTCAGGCACCTCAGGCAGGTCGTAGTTGTAGACATGGCTGACAGCAGGGATGTCAATGCCGCGGGCGGCGACGTCGGTGGCAATCAGCGTCTTGATGCTGCCGTCGCGGAAGGCCTTCAGCGCCCGCTCGCGCTGGCCCTGGCTCTTGTTGCCGTGGATCGAGGCGACGGAATAGCCGATATTCTCGAGATGCTTCATCAGCTTCTCCGCACCGTGCTTGGTGCGCAGGAAGACCATGGCGCGGCCGTCAGGGTTTTCGGTCAGCGACTTGCGGAGCAGTTCCGTCTTGTCGTTCTTGCCGCCGACGAAATGGACGTACTGTTCGACCTTGTCGGCAGCCTTGCCCGGGGGCGTGACTTCGACCTTGACGGGATCGACGAGATATTCGCCGGCGAGATCAGCGATCGCCTTCGGCATGGTGGCTGAGAAGAGCATGGTCTGGCGCTTTTTCGGCACCATCTTGGCGATCTTGCGCAGATCATGCACGAAGCCGAGGTCGAGCATCTGGTCGGCTTCGTCGAGCACGAGATAGCGGACCGTGGTCAGCGTGATCGCGCGGCGATTGACGAGGTCGAGCAGGCGGCCCGGCGTGGCGACGAGGATGTCGGTGCCCTTTTCGAGCTGAAGCTGCTGCTTGTTGATCGAGACGCCGCCGACGACGACGTTGATGCGCAGCGACGACTTGCGGATGAACTTCTTCAGGCTCTCGGCGATCTGGTTCACCAGTTCGCGGGTTGGCGCCAGGATCAGCGTGCGCGTCGTGCGGTTGTCGGGACGCCGCTCGTCGGCGAGCAGCTTTTCAATCAGCGGCAGGCCGAAAGCGGCGGTTTTGCCGGTGCCGGTCTGGGCAAGGCCGATCAGGTCGCGGCCTTCGAGGAGGAGGGGAATGGCATGTTCCTGGATGGGCGTCGGCGTCTCGATGCCGAGCTGGAACAAAGTAGCGACGATCGGCTTGGAGACACCAAGCGATTCAAAATTAGTCAAGGTATAACCTTTCGGGGCGCCACAATGACTATCGCCGGAACGCACCATGCGATCCGGTTTCATTCTGGCGTCAAGAACCCCGCGTGAAGTGGGAACTTGTGAGTTGGAAAAAGCTTTCCAGCGCTTCTGGCCGCTCATGGGAGTGCGGCGCTCTATCGAAATGCGCTTTTGTCCCTTCTTCCTGCGTCTGTATTTTTCAGCAGGGGCACGCTCACGCGGCGGCCGGAAGGGTGAAAGCTGACCCGCATTTGGGCTAGTTCGCGTGGAAAGTCAAGTGCAGGGCACAAGAAAGCCTCAAGCCGGGTCAGGGGAGGGCATGACGAGGACGAAGCTTTGCGATGCGGTCTCAACGCCGTTGACGAGGATGGCGATGCGATGTTCGCCTGGATAATAGCGTCGCGTCGTGATTGGCCGCATGGCGTGGCGGCGCCCAATTGTATGGCTTTGCCCCGGAGCGAGCATTATTGCCTTGCACTTGAAGACCTTGGGTGAGAGCGAACCGTCGCTCTTCACATGGTGAATGGCGTAGTCGATCATCAGCGACTGCGCTCGCTCGCCGGCGTTTGTTACCAGGATTTCGAAATCCAGCCCTTCGCCGAACATCACCTCAGCATTCCGGAGCCGCAGTTCGCATTCGAGCGAAGCGGCCGCGGCGAAGCCGAAATTGGCGAGCGCCTGCGCGTGGCCTTTCTTCAGAAGCGTGCGCGAGGCGTGTTTCAGCAGCCAGCGACGTTCGGATGAAGCGCCGTCGATATGACTGGCGATGAAGGCGGCGACCAGGTCCGGGTGGTCCTTGGCGACGTCGTTCAGGCTGTTGGCCACGGAGCGGCGCACATAATCTTCCGGATCATCCATCAGCGCGGTCAGGATAGGCAGGATCGGCGCTGGATTCTTCACGAGCTGCGGCAGACGCATCGCCCAAGGCAGGCGCGGCCGCGTTCCTTCGCTCGCCAGCCGTCGCACATGCTGATCGGGATCGTCGACCCAGCCTGAAATGATGGCCAGCGCGCGCTGCTGGTCGCGGTGGATAAAGGGGCGGATGCCGTATTCGGCTGTGAAATGTGGCGTCAGCGCCTTCAGGAGAGCAAGACCGAGATCGAAGTGATCGGGGCCGCGTGCGGCGATGAACTGATTGACCGGCAGCAGCATCCAGCCGGAGAGCCCCGGCCTGCCGGCGGCGGGCAGGCTCGCCTTGAGCATGGCTGCGGCCTCTCGGAAATCACCGGGAAGTGTTGCAAACAGTGCGTCGCGGATCAGGGCCGAGCGCTCCATCAGCTCCAACGCGGTGAGGCCCTCGGTCGCCAGCGTCACGAAGCGGCTTTTATCGAAAGTCGGCGCGTTGCCGGCAATGCGATCGGCCATATCGCCGACCAATGCCTCATGCAGCAGGTTCTTGAGCGGTTCCGGCATGCTGGTCCTCCTACTTATCTGGCGGCCGCGAACGTTAAGTTCGGGTAGAGCCGTTTAGCGACGGCGCGCCTCATGGCGATAGCCAGATCGTCGTGGAAGATTTCCAGCGCTTTGCTCGCCTCCTTTGGTGCGAGCCAACCGTCAGCAAGACGCCAGCGGCGGAAGAACAGCCAGTCAAGTTCGGCCCGGCGTAGGAACTCCAAACCTCTTCTTGCCTGTTCAGGAGTGTCGGGTGGGCCTATAGAGGCGTTCGGCCCATACTTAGCGCGCGTCTCCTCTGCAGCTGACGCACTTCGCTTCACTGCGGCCGTAACATCCGTGTTGGTGATGGTGACAAGCTTGTCCATTTCGGCGCGGATATCAGCTGGTATCGTAGCGAGCGCTTGCTCGACGGCATCAGAGAAACGGGGATCGGAGTTGAAATCCATTTCCCATTCCTCTGGCCAGTCTCGCCAGAAGACGGTTTCAGCAATCTCGGTCCAACGGCCTTCGGTCAGTAACCCCAATGCCCGAAGGACCGTCAAAACCTCGGATGTTGCGAACGCGGGACCAAGACCGTTAGCAGCAGCGATGTTCGGTGGAGGCGGAGGTGGTGCGCCTATCCGGTAAATGCCCCAGTCACCCGTCGCTAGAGGCACACTGCCGTCAGGCAAGCGATAAAATAGCAACCTCTGCTGTGCCGCCAGTCGAAGCACTGAGACGCATAGGTCGTCCCAACGCGGCAACTCGTCAGGTAGTCGGGCATTCTTACGCGGGATCGTACCTCTGCTGGTTTCATCAGCCTGACCAAGCGCCACCAGAGCTTCGCAACCGATCTGATAGGCCGTTAGGAACATATGGTCCCATCCGTCTTCCTCATCGTTGCGAGGGAGGTTTCGGGATAGGAAATCGACGACGTCGGCCGCCCAACCGGCAGCCGGGATGTTCGCGGCCATTCCGTCTCTGCCCCTCTGCATGCTTAACGTCCGGCTGAATGCTTGAAATGCGATCGATAGCGAAAGCAAGATGCATGAACGCTACGAGCGGATTACTAGCTGGCTTTTGCGATATTTGACAGAGCGACGAACAAATTGCCAATCGAGGATTTAGCGCGGAATTGTTGCTCTGGCATTGTGGAGCTAAGGCGTTTTATCGAATTGAGTGATGTCGCGTGCATTGCGTTACCGGCATTGATGCCGAAGCTCATCGTTGCTTTGCCCCGGCGCCGCCGGAGGTCAAGCGGCGCCGGATGCGGTTTTCCTATTCCGGGCAGACTTTGACGCGGTAGGGCTCGCCCCAGCGATCGTGCCGCCATTCGATATGGCAATATGACGGCCGATAGTAAGTCCGGTAAACGGGGTAGGGGCGGTAAGCGGGATAAGCGGGATAGACCGGGTAGGCGGGACGGGCGGCCTCCGACAGCAGGGCGCCGCCAACGACGCCGGCGGCAAGGCCGCCCCAGAAGGCATCGCGTGGACGGGCATCGGCGGTGGTGGCGGTGGCGAGCGAGGCGCCGGCGAAGGTCAGGGCGATCAGGCCCGTCGCCATGGTCTTATGAAAAACGGACATGGTATTTTCCTTTCATGGGCATGGCTTCCATAAAGCCATGCCGAGACTCGGCCCGGATCGCGGCGGCGCAATGGCCGCGCAAGCGGCTCCGGCATTAAATTTTCGTCATGATTTCAAGGGATCCCGACGTCGAAAGAATTATTGCGGGCGTTCTTTCAGTCTCGTGCAAGCCGGGGCTGGTAATCTCGAATTATCTTCAGCTTGGTGAGCCGCCTCGTAAAATTCCGCTGTCGAAATTTATGGTTAAAACCTTGTTAAAAGCCTTGGCGTTATAGTTTTTGTAGTCGATATTTCATTCATTGCGGGAGCGATATTTTTTGAAATCAGCCGGGGAACTTTTGGAGTTGGCTTGTCGCCGGATCGCTGATCTGGATACCCCGGCCTATGTCAAGAACAGCGAGTTACGCTATGTCGCCGTCAACGAGGCCTATGCCCGTTTTCTGGGTCGCGAAATCTCCGATTTCATCGGCAGGCGCAGCCGCGAGCTTCTCGACCGTCCCGAGGAAGAGGATCGTGAGGACAAGGAGCGCCGCGCGCTGGTATTCGGCACTGAGGAAAACGCAATCTGCTTCGATGCGGCGGGCCTCAGCCATGAACGCATCCAGATAGAAAGCTTTTCGCCATCGCTGGACCGGGCTTACGTGCTCGGCATTTTCGAAGTGCGCGCCGCGCCGCGCCGCGCCGCCGACGATAGCGACGACGCCGCCGATTTCGCCCGCGTGCGCGAGGCACTGGAACAGCTCGACCATCCGATTGGCATATTTGCCGAGGATGGCCGGCCGCTGGTCGTCAACGCCGCCTATCGCAACGACGCAAAGCCTGCGGCTGTCAGCGACACGGCCTGGCATGAGAGCGTCAACGAGCTCGACCTGCTGCGTACCATCCTGGAGGACCTCCCGGTCGCGGCCTTCGTGCGCGACGAGAAGCATCGCCTCGTCTATGCCAATCAATATTACGAAACCTTCAGCGGCCATAGCCGTTCTCGGGTCCTTGGGATGACCGAACACGAAATGTTCGGTCCGGAAGGCGGCGAGGCGATCTACCAGGAAAACCTGCTGGCGTTGGAGGGAGGCAAGTCGAAGGAGATCGAAAGCCTGCTGCCGAGCAAGGACGGCCATATCTATTCCGTCCTCTCGCGCGTCAACCGCGTTGTGACAGCGGATGGTCGGCCCTATGTCGTCGGCTCCTTTTCAGACATCTCGCCACTCAAGGAACGAGAGAAGGCGCTGATCGAGGCGCAGAAGCAGGAAGAGGTGCTGCACCGGGATATCGAGAATATCCTACGCTCGCTTCCGATCGGCGTGCTGATCCTCGATAACGACCACCGGATCCTCTCCGTCAACGACGAGTTCTACAGCATCTGGGAGTTGCCGCTCGACGATCCCTTCGACGGCCGCCCCTTCATCGATGTCATCCGCCGCAATTATGAGCTCGGTCGCTACGACGGCACACAGACGCCCGAGGAGATCTACGCTTTCCGCAAGCACCTGTTCGAAACCGAGGAGCCCGAGCCGATCGAGCTCGGCTGGGCGGGTGGCAAATCCGTCATTTTCGACAGCCGCCGTATCTCAAACGACCGGATCCTGCTGACCTATGCCGACATCACGGCAGTGCGTGAGCGGGAAAATGAGGTCCACGAGGCCCGTGCCGCGCTGGAGCATCTCGGCGAGATGATGCGCGACGCGACACACGCCATGCCGCAGGGCCTCGCCATCGTCCAGGACGGCATTATCAAGATGTCTAATGAGGCGCTGGCTCATATCCTGGAGATTCCCGCCACCTATATCGAGACCGGGCAAGGTTGGCTCGGCATGTTCGAGTTCTGCGCTGCGCGTGGCGACTTCCACGAGGACGCGGCCGAGATTCTGCAGGGTTGGCGCGACAATATCGCGGCGAGGTTGCCCATCTCCACTGCCTTCCATGTCGGCGGCGAGCGCTGGGTGAACATGGATGCAACGGTCAGCCGGGGACAGCATTGGGTGGCGCTTTTTACCGATGTCACCGAACTCAAGAGCCGCGAAGAGGAACTGCGCCAGCTGCTGTCGCGCGCCGAAGCAGCCGACCGCGCCAAATCCGAATTCCTCGCCAATATGAGCCACGAGATTCGCACACCGATGAACGGCGTGCTTGGGATGGCGGAACTGCTTGCCAAGACCAATCTCGATACGCGCCAGAAGACCTTCGTCGATATCATCGTCAAGTCGGGCAATGCGCTGCTGACGATCATCAACGATATCCTCGACTTCTCGAAGATCGATGCCGGGCAGATGAAACTGCGCAAAGCCGCCTTCGATATCACCGAAGCGGTGGAGGACGTAGCGACACTCTTGTCCTCGCACGCCGCCGAGAAGAACATCGAGCTCCTGGTGCGAGCCGCTCCCGATTTGCCCGCTGCGGTCATTGGCGACGCCGGGCGCTTCCGCCAGATCGTCACCAATCTCGTCGGCAACGCTGTCAAGTTCACCGAGCGCGGCCATGTCTTTGTCGATGTCGGCTTCCAGCCGGCAGCAGGCGGCGAGATCATGGCGAGCATCCGCATCGAGGATACTGGTATCGGCATTCCGCCGGAGAAGCTCGAATCGGTCTTCGACAAGTTCTCGCAGGTGGATGCCTCATCGACCCGGCGGCATGAGGGTACAGGCCTCGGTCTTGCGATCACCGCCGGGCTCGTCGACCTCTTCGGCGGTTATCTCAGTGTCGAGAGCGAATGGGGCAAGGGTTCGGTCTTCACCGTCAACCTGCCGTTTGCGGTTGCGGCCGCCCGCCTTGAGCCGAAGCCGTTGCCGATCAACGTGCAGGGTGCGCGCATCCTCGTCGTCGACGACAATGAGGTGAACCGGCGAATCCTGACCGAACAGCTGTCCCTTTGGGGCTTCGACGGCGTGGCCGCCGAAGGCGGCGGTACCGGTCTTGCGATTCTGGAGGCGGCGGCCAATCTCGGCGTCACAGTCGATGCCGTCGTGCTCGATTATCACATGCCCGATATGAACGGCGCCGATGTCGCGCGCAGGCTACGAGCCGATCCCCGCTTCGTCGAACTGCCGATCATCTTCCTGACGTCGATGGATATTTCCGGCACGGAAAAGGAATTCGCGGCGCTGAACGGCCACGCGCATCTGATGAAGCCGGCGCGCGCCAACGTGCTGCGCAACACGGTCGTCGAGGTGGTGCGCGCCAGCCGCGTCAAGCAGGCATCCGAGGCCGAGATTGCCCGGCTGCAGACGGAAGTGGCCGTGCAGGCGCCCGCGCCTGCGCCGCAGAAGCGAACCGCTGAATTCGTCGACGTGCTCGTCGCCGAGGACAATGAGGTCAACCAGATCGTCTTCACACAGATCCTGCAAGGCACGGGTCTTTCCTTCCTCGTCGTCGACAATGGCGAGGAGGCGGTCGCCGCCTGGGAGCGGTATACGCCGCGCATTATCATGATGGACGTCTCAATGCCCGTCATGAACGGCCATCAGGCGACCCAGACGATCCGCGCGCGCGAAAACGGGCAGGGGCACCGGGTGCCGATCATCGGCGTCACCGCCCATGCGCTCGAAAGCGACCGCGAGCTCTGCCTCGATGCCGGCATGGACGACTACATGTCGAAGCCGATCAGTCCCGAGCTGCTCGAGGAAAAAATCCGCCAGTGGCTCGGAACGAGCGAGCAGCAGCCGGAGCGCACCAGCTACTGATCTGCGCGCTGACTGGGGGATGCCTTGATGCCACAGAGCATTTCGCGCTTGCCGGCGAAGCCCTTACGGCGCTCGACGGCAAAACCCGCGGCGATGAGATTGCGGCGCACGAAGCCGGCCGCCGCATAGGTGGCGAAAGTGCCGCCGGCTGCGCTTTTCTCGCAGACGAGCCGCATCAGTTCCTCCGACCACATATCGCTGTTGCGCGACGGGGCGAAGCCGTCGAGATACCAGGCGTCGAAGTCGTCTTCGGCTGCCGCGACGCCGTCCAAGGCATAGCCGCATACGACCTTGAGCGTCGTCTGGGCATCGAGATCGAGCTCAACGATTCCACCAGGCGCTTGCGGCCACGCCGCCATCAGCGCCTCGCGTTCGGCATCGATCTCCGGCCAGTGCGACAGCGCCCGGCCGATTTCTTCGCCGCGCATCGGGTGGAGTTCGAAGGAGGTGAAACGCAGGTGCTGGCCGTCGGCACGGTGGAGCTTCCATTGCCGCCAGGTTTCGGCGAAGTTCAGGCCGGTGCCGAAGCCGAGTTCTCCGATCCGGAATCTCTGCCGCCCGTTCCAGCGCTCCGGCAGGCCGTTGCCGGCGAGAAAAACGTGGCCGCATTCCAGCCGCCCATCGGTCTGGCAATAAAAATGATCGCCAAAGGCGGTGGAATAGGGCATATCGCCGTCGCGCCATTCGAGCGGCTGCGGCGCGCCCGCGCCAATCTGATCGGGGTTCACGTCTCTCATGGAAAAAGCCGATAGTCCTCAGCCGGTCTCAGGTCAATCATCCTCAGAATTGCTGATCGTCGGCGGCGGCATCATGGGGCTCTGGGCGGCCGTCCATGCCGAGCGCCGGGGCATCCGTACTCTTGTTGCTGACGCCGGCAGGTTGGGCGAAGGTGCAAGCGGCGGCCTGCTCGGCGCGCTGATGCCGCATATGCCGGACCGATGGTCGGAGAAGAAGCAGTTCCAGTTCGATGCACTGGTCTCGCTCGAAGCCGAAATCACAGCGCTCGAAGCCGAGACCGGGCTTTCCGCCGGGTATAACAGGTCCGGACGGCTGATCCCGCTGCCGAAGCCGCATCTCAAAAAAATAGCGCGCGGCCATTTCGAGGACGCTGAACAGCATTGGCGGGCGGGCGAGCGCCGCTTCCATTGGCATGTGCTCGACAGGCCACCGGTCAACGGCTGGATCGAGGCGTCCGCCGGCGAGAGCGGCTTCGTGCACGACACGCTCGCCGCCCGCGTTGCGCCCCGCTTGCTAATCGCAGCGCTTATCGCCTTCCTGCGGCGGGCAAAACATGTTCGTATCCTGGAGCATACGACGGTTGCCGGCCTCGATCCTGATCGCGGCACGACCGAGATCAACGGTGAAACGATCGCTTTCAGTCACTGCATCGTGGCCGCCGGCCATCGCTCCTTTCCATTGCTGCAAGAACTGACGCCGGGGCTGAAACAACCGCTCGGCCAGCCGGTCAAGGGACAGGCAGCACTGTTGAAAGCCGATATTGACCCGGCGCTGCCGACGATCTTTCTCGACGGGCTCTATGTCATCGCGCATGAGGGCGGGCACGTGGCAATCGGCAGCACCAGCGAGAACCGTTTTGACGATCCCACCTCGACCGACGCCCAGCTCAACGTGCTGATCGAGGCGGCGCGCGGCATCGTGCCGACGCTTCGCGACGCTCCCGTTGTCGAGCGCTGGGCCGGGCTTCGTCCGAAGGCGATCGACCGGGATCCAATGATCGGCCGCCATCCCGATCACCGGCGCCTGATCGCGCTGACCGGCGGCTTCAAGGTCAGCTTCGGCCTCGCCCACCGGCTGGCTGAGGCGGCGATATGTATCGCAAGCGATACAGACTGCGGATTTCTGCTGCCGGAAAGCTTCGCAATTTCAAGCCATATTGCGACGGCTTCACGTTAAACGTGAATTAGGCGGCGCTGCGTTTCGTTATTCTGTCATGGAAATCACCTATCTGCTTGCGCATCGACAGCGCCGGATCTCACCGGCGCTCACTTCCTTGATGGAGGAAATTGCATGCGCTATGCCATTTGCTTCACGCCTCCGGCGAGCGACCCGTTGTCGCTCGTGGCCGCCAATTGGCTTGGCCGAAACGTGTTTTCGGGCGATATGATGGAGCCTCCGGCAGTCCGTGGCCTCGGCATTCACGAGATCGCCTTCCATACCGCGGTGCCGCGGCGCTACGGATTTCACGGCGTTTTGAAGGCGCCGTTCCACTTGTCCCGCGACATGCCCGAATCGCAACTCCTGCGCGATCTGATGCGTTTTTCCGAGACCTTCGTTCCCTTCCAGATTCCGCGTATCGAAGTCGCCCGGCTCGGCAATTTCTACAGCCTGCTGCCGAGCACTCCCTGCGAGCAGATCCAGTATCTCGCTTCGGCGATCGTGCAGGAATTCGATCGTTTCCGCGCGCCGCTCAGCGAGGCCGAGATCGAACGCAGCGATCCGGACGGGCTATCGGCGACGCAATTTGCCAATCTGCATCGCTGGGGTAACCCTTACGTGATGGAGGAGTTCCGCTTTCATATGCCGGTGACGGGTCCCGTCAACGCGATCGACATGCCGCGCATCGAGCCGGTGTTGCGCACGATCTTCGAGCCTGTCCTGAGCGAGCCTGTCATGGTTTCGAACGTGGCGCTGATGATAGAGGAGGGCACGGGCGGTCCTTTCCGCGTTCATTCGCTGCATCCGATGGGCAAGGTCAGCGCGCGCAAAATCGCTTGAACCTGCTGATGAGCTAAAGGCTTGTGCCGTAAAGGCAAAATCCGGCCGAGCAGTTTCCGTCTCGACATTCCGGCTGCGGATGCTACCGTTCCCCGTCTTTTCAGAAGGTGATTTGATGGTATCCGAGACTTATCCGCGCAATCTCGTTGGTTACGGGCGTCTGACGCCTGATCCGAAATGGCCGGACGAGGCACGCGTCGCCGTGCAGTTCGTCATCAACTACGAGGAGGGCGGCGAAAGCTCGATCCTCGACGGCGATCCGGCTTCGGAAAACCTGCTGTCGGAGATCGTCGGCGCGGCCGCCTGGCCAGGGCAGCGCAACCTCAACATGGAATCGATCTATGAATATGGTTCGCGTGCCGGCTTCTGGCGGCTCTGGCGCATGTTCACCGATCTCAAGGTGCAGGCGACCGTTTACGGCGTGACGCTGGCGATGGCCCGCAACCCCGAGGCCGTCGCTGCGATGAAGGAGGCAGGCTGGGAGATCGCCAGCCACGGCTACCGTTGGCTGGAATATAAGGATTTTCCAGAAGATCTGGAGCGCAAGCATATCCTCGAAGCCGTGCGACTGCACACCGAACTCACCGGCGAGCGGCCCTACGGCATGTATCAGGGCAAGCCTTCCGACAACACGCTTCGGCTGGTGCAGGAGGAGGGCGGTTTCCTTTATTCCTCCGATTCCTACGCCGACGACCTGCCTTACTGGGTGAAGGGCGTCGACGGGAAACCCTTCCTGATCATTCCGTATACGCTTGAAACCAATGATATGCGATTTGCGACGCCGCAGGGCTTCAATGCCGGCGATCAGTTCTTCACCTATCTGAAGGATGCCTTTGATACGCTTTATGAGGAAGGCAAGGCGGGCAGCCCGAAGATGATGTCAGTCGGCCTGCATTGCCGCCTCGTCGGACGTCCCGGCCGGGCAGCGGCGCTGAAGCGCTTCATCGAATATGTGCTGAAGCACGACAATGTCTGGATTCCACGCCGCATCGAGATTGCCGAGCACTGGCACAAGCACCATCAGCCGGAAGCGCTTTGATGGTGTCGCGCGAGGATTTCGTCTCCCGCTTCGGCGGCGTCTTTGAACATTCGCCTTTCATCGCCGAGCGCGCCTATGACGCCGGCCCCGTGACGGAGCCGCTGACGGCGGCCGGCGTGCATGCGACGCTAACCGCCGCGTTCCGGGCGGCAAGCCCGCAGGAGCGTCTCGGCGTGCTCAACGCCCATCCTGACCTTGCCGGGCGCCTCGCGATATCGGGCGAACTCACCGAGGACAGCCGGAAGGAGCAGGCCGGCGCCGGTCTCGATCGCTTGAGCCCAGCCGAGCATGCCCGCTTCACCGAACTCAATTCGACCTATGTCGGAAAATTCGGCTTTCCCTTCATCATCGCCGTCAAGGGTCTCGGCAAGGACGATATCCTGTCGGCGTTCGAAACACGGATCGGCAATGATCGGCATGAGGAATTTGTGACCGCGACGGCGCAGGTCGAACGGATCGCGCTGCTGCGGCTGACATCGATGCTGCCGGAGGCTGAATGAAAGAGCGGCGCGCCATCGACTATCTCAATGAAATGTATGAGGCGGCATCCGAAGCGCTGTCTTTCGTCGGCGGAATGGATGAGGCGGCGTTCGCCGGGGACAAGCTCACCTTCAAGGCTGTTGCCTTCTGCCACTTCACCATCGGTGCGGCGGCGTCCCGACTGCTCGTCAACCATCCGGAATTTGCGACTGAGCATCCCGATCTGCCATGGACGAGAATCTGTGGCATGGGTAACCGTATCCTCGAGGAAGTCTTCGATCTCAGTCCGTCGAACATATGGGAGGCGACCTATCGCACGCTGCCGGAGCTTCTTTCCGCGATCGATGCTGTCCGTTACTGGCATGCCCAAGGCGAATGAAGCCATGTCCGAATTTCTCGAGATCCGCCCGCTCACCAAATCCGCCTTCGCTCCCTTCGGCGAGGTGATTGAGGCCGATCCGGCCTCGATGCGGTTCATCAATGGCGGCACGACGGAGCGTTTTCATGCGCTGGCCACCGCTGATGCGACGGGCGAGGGCGCAAGCGTCATCATCAACCTCTTTCGCGGACAGCCGCGCAGCTTCCCCTATGACGTCGGGATGATGGAGCGCCACCCCCTCGGCAGCCAGAGTTTCTCGCCGGTCTCGGGCCGTCCTTTTCTCGTCATCGTCTCCGAGGACGAGAACGGCCGCCCGGGCAGGCCGCAGGTGTTTCTGGCGCGCGGCGACCAGGGCGTAAACTACCGCCGCAATGTCTGGCATCATCCGCTGATGGCGCTCGACCAAGCCTCAGACTTCCTGGTCGTCGACCGCGACGGGCCAGGCAACAATCTGGAAGAATTCTTCTTCGAAACCCCTTTTATCATCAAAGAGCCAGCCCCATGACCGGACTGACCACGCATGTTCTCGACACCGCCCTCGGCAAGCCGGCCGAGGGCCTGAGGATCGATCTTTTCCAGCTCGACGGCGAGATCCGCAGGCATCTGAAGACGGTCGAGACCAATGCCGACGGCCGGGTTGATGGCGGCCCAATCCTCATTGGCGAAAATTTTCGAGCCGGTACCTATGAGCTGGTCTTCCACGCCGGCGATTATCTGAGGGCGAGCGGCACGCCGCTGCCGCATCCGGCCTTCCTCGATCTCGTGCCGATCCGCTTCGGCATTGCCGACGTCACGGCGCATTACCATGTGCCGCTGCTGATTTCGCCCTATGGCTATTCTACCTATCGAGGGAGCTAAAAAATGCGGTTTGCGGCAATTGCCGATATCCACGGAAACCATCTGGCGCTCGAGGCGGTGCTTGCGGATATTCGTGCACAGGGGATCGAGGAGATCGTCAATCTCGGCGATTTCTTTAGCGGCCCGCTCGAAGCCGGCAAGACGGCAGACTTGCTGATGCCGCTCGGCCTGACCTCGATCCGCGGCAATCACGACCGCTACCTGATCGAACAGGATCCGGCGGCGCTGCATGTTTCGGATGCCGCCGCTTATCACCAATTGTCGCCAGCCCATCTCGATTGGATCCGTAGTCTTCCATTCGATACCGTCTATCGCGATGAGGTCTATCTCTGCCATGCGACGCCGAAGGACGACAATCTCTACTGGCTGGAATCCGTTTCGCCGGAGGGTTTCGTCTTCCTGAAGCCGATCGAGGCAATCGAGGCGCTGGCCGACGGCATCGACCTGCCGCTGATCCTTTGCGGCCACAGCCACATCCCCCGCGCTATCAGGCTTTCCGACGGCCGTCTCATCGTCAACCCCGGCAGCGTCGGCTGCGCGGCCTATGACGACGAGCTGCCCTATTACCACAAGGTGGAAGTCGGCCATCCGCTGGCGAGCTACGCCATTCTGGAAAAGACGGCGGCCGGATGGATATGGCAGTTCCGAACCGTCGCCTACGACCATATGGCGATGTCGGCACTGGCCGCCGAAAGGGGCCGTGCCGACTGGGCAGGCGCGCTGGCAACGGGTTGGGTGAGATAGAGCATGATGCCGAAAAGTATGTGCGGTTTTCGGGCAACATCATGCTCTAAGTATTTAATTTAGAACAGGATTCAGATTTTAGGCCGAACCGGCCTAAAATCATCCTTTTGTAGTCCAGACCCGCTTGCGCAGTGATCAGTCCTTCTTTGGTGCCGGCTTCGGGGCCGGAGGGATGATCGTTTGTGTCGGGGCTGGGGCCGGTGTTGCCGGCTTTGCCGGGGCTGCGGCGGCCGGTCTTGCCGGTTTTGCGCCATCGAGATTTCCAAGAAGTGATGAGATGGCATCGTCGCCGTCGAAGCCGGCTTCCTTCAGCAATTTGTCGAGGATAGGTTTATTCGCCTGATAGGAGAGGAGCTGGCTGGCCAGCCCTTCGCCGAGCCCGATGCCGTTTCCGCCGGCCGCTCCGTTTCCGCGGCCGAGCATGCCGCCGGTATCGAATATCCTGATATCGGAGATCTTCTCGATCGGCTTGACCGCCTCGGCGAGCGCCTGCGGAATGATGCGGATACGTTCGCGGGTGATCTCGAACTCGATGATAGCAGAGCTCAACTTGTTGCGAGCGTCGTTGAGCAATGCTTCGCTCTCGGCCGCGGCCTTGCCGGTTTCGAGAATGCCCTTGGCCTTGATGATCGCCGCATCCGCCTCGGCGGTTGCGAGCGTCTTGATGGCCTCGGCCTGGTCGCTTGCCGCCTGCTTTTCGGCCTCCGCGCCGACGGTGACGGCGGTTGCTTCCGTCTCGGCCTTCTTGCGCGCATCAATCACGGCAATCTGCTTTTCGCGTTCGGCAATCTCGATCGCCTTGGCTGTGCCGACTTTTTCCTCTGCCGCGATCGCCAGGGCGCGGGCCGTTTCCGCAGCCGCCTTCGCTTCGGATTCTTCACGGCTTTTGTTGGCAACGGCGATCGCGCTCTCCTGCGCCACGATCTGGAGGTCACGCTTGGCTTCGGTTTCGCGTTGCTGGACGGCGCGGGCGGCGTCGATGTTGGCGCTTTCGCGAGCCTGCTTGGCGGATGCCTCGCGTTCGGCGATCGCCTGTTCGGAGGCGATGCGGGCTTCCTCCTCGGCGCGTTTTGCGGCCTGCTCCTGCTGCGCGGTTTCGGCGCGTGTCGCCGCGGATTTGTTGGCGATGTCTCTTTCCTGGCTGAGTTCGGCCTCTCGCTTCGTCCGCTCGATGGTCAGCGATTGCTGGCGGGCCTCGAGATCCTTCTGGGCGATGGCGACTTCGGTGTCGCGAACGATCTCGTTCCGCTCCTTCTTGCGTCCCTCGGTGATGCGGGTCAATGCCGCCAGGCCCTGCGCGTCGAAGAAGTTGTTGGCGTTGAAATGCTTGATATCGGTCTGGTCGAGGCGTGTCAGCGACACGGATTCGAGTTCGAGGCCGTTCGACTGGAGATCGGCGCCGACAGCTTCCTGCACGGCCTTGACGAAATCCATGCGCTGTTCCTGCAGCGCGTCGAGATTCATCGTCGCGGCCACCGAGCGAAGACCGTCGACGAATTTCGCCTCGATCAGGATGCGGAGGGCCTCGGCGTCATTGGTGCGATTGCCGAGTGTCTGCGCTGCAAGCGCAATCGAGGAGGCATCGGGTTTGACGCGCACATAGAACTCGGCGCCGATATCGACGCGCATGCGGTCTTTGGTGATCAGTGCATCGCCTTCGCCGCGGCGAACCTCGAGCCGCAGCGTCTTCAGGTTGACCCGCGCGGTCGAATGGAAGATCGGAAGGACGACCGAACCGCCGTCGAGCACGACCTTCTGGCCGCCGAGACCGGTGCGCACATAGGCCTCATCGCGGCTGGAGCGCGTGTAAAGAGAGGCGAGGACAAAACCGATGCCGAAGATCAGAACAATCCCAATGCCGGCTGGTAGAATAACGTCGTACATCATTGCTGCTCCCTGAAAGATTGATTGTTCGCATCGGTGGGGTCGACCGGCGCGGGAATGGCGATAAACACATTGGCCTTGTGATCGACGAGAAGAACCGAAGCGCCGATCCCAAGCGGACCCTCGCCCTTGGCGGCTCGGGCTCGAAGCACATGCCAGTTTCCGTGCTGATCTTTGACACGGACGCGGCCCGGCAGTCCCTGATCGAGCGGGCCGATTGACACCTCGGCGGTCCGGCCGAGGAAGGCGTCGAGATCGACGGCATAGGTTTCGTCGTGCGGTACGAGCCGCGCCACAGTTCGGCTCGATGCCCTGACCATAGGGATGGTTGCGAGCGCGGCAGGTATGACGGCGATGAAGCTCGGCAGCGGCGCCCAGAGGGCGCTGGCGACGGCCTGCAAGGCAAACCCAGTCATCGCGAAGAATCCGAGTGTCATCATCAGAAGAATCAGCAGGGGAACACCGCCGAGATTGAGCCAGGACAGGTATGCCAGGATGCCGTCATGGCCATGAGCCTCCGGCTTTCCCAGAAATTCCGTCATCGAAAAACCCATGACCATCGCAAGCATCTCGATCGCGGTCAGACCTGCAAGCACGGCGGCGGCAATGGCAAAGGGAGCGCATTCGGGAGCGAAGAGAAGGGCCATCGGCGTTACCGGTTATCCGCCTTGAAGCGGGCGAGGCGTGCCTCGATCGCCTGTTCGCGATGCAACCGGTCGAGTTCGTCCAATTCGGAACTATGGGCATGCTCGCCAGTAGGAACCCCGGTCAGCCGAGAGACTGCCGCGGCAGCGCGGGCAGCATCTGCACCCGGTGCGGGCTGGCTGTGGCCGGTCGCGGCGTGTTCTGGATGCCGGGCGATGCTGCGCTTGAAATCGGCAAGGCGGGCGTCCGCCTCGCGGCGCGTGGCGAGGACGGCCTGCAAGGCTTTCTGGCCTTCGTCCACCTGTTCCCTGGCATCGGCCAGCGCCTTGTCGAGCGCTGCGATCTGGGATTCGAGATCGATCTGGCGAGCAACGCCGGCCTTTGCCAGGTCATCCCGCTCTGACGAGACGGCGATGCGGATCTTTTGGTCGAGCGCGTTCAGGTCGTCGACGATTTCGTCCTTGCGGCTCTGGATGCGGTATTCCTCCGCGCGCGCCTTGCCGAGATCGGTGCGGGCCTCATCCGCCGCTGCCTCGATCTCGCGGATCGCCTGTTCGATGACGGCGATCTTGTTTACGCCTTCGGCCTTGTCGATCGCCGCATTCGCGATGCCCGCGATCAGACGGCCCATGCGTGAGAGAATGCCTTCGTTCGTCATGTTTTCCTCCATCCGAGCGGAATTCGGCGTAACGCCGATGTGAATCTCGTAGCGATCCTGGCCTGCAACGAGGTAGGCCGGAAAAATACTCTCCCATCCCCTGGAATAACCCGCGACATCGAAGGGCACGGCAACACGTCCGTGCACCGTGGCGATCGTCAGGTCCGAGGGGCCTTTGATGGCGAAGAGCTTGTCATCGAGCGGCAGATGCGGCGGATCGGCGGTGACGCCGCGATTGGCGGCAAAATCGCGAAGGCCGAGCGTGACCAGCCTTGCCGGCAAGCCCGTCTGCTCGCGGACGGTTTCATAGGCAAGGTCATGCAGCACGACGAGATTGGCGCCCGTCCTGTCGGAGACGAGGCCAGTCAGGATTTCGATCATCCTGAGATAGGCGGCAATAGTATCGTCCAGCGCCTGCCGGGCGTTGTCGTCAGGCGCCAGCGTGTAGCGCAGCAGCGATGGATGTGGTGTCTTGCCTGTGATAACCATAGGTAAAACATAAAGCACCGCTTTTGTGCTTTCAAGGGGTGACGATGAAAATACAACCTAGGCTTAACGTGCGGTTAGAAGGACTGAGGCAGTGTCCATTATCGAGAGATGTCGCGAGCTGGCGGCAGTGAGCAGCCTTGTGAAAAGAGTCACGGACTCTTGAAGCCCAACGCGTGACCGGCAGCAAAAGCCTCGACACAATTCCGGATCACATGTGCCGATGAAAGAACCGGCAGCAGATCGGCTCCGTTCCCTATCGGGCGGCCGTATGCGCCTCGCGAATACCGGCGCTGATACGGTTGATGGTGGTCCATATGAGAAGTAGAGCCACCACCGCCCAGAGCCACGAAGTCCATGCTGCAAATGTACCACCAACGGCGACAAAGATGCCGAGCGCGCCGAAAAGGACCGCGCGGTCGCTCTTGCCCAGCGGCCCGTCGTAACGCCGGCTTGCCCCGACCGTTTGACCCAGAACGCCGGTAAATTCCGTCAGCGCCGAGAGGAATATGACCGCCATCGCCGGCACCAAGCCGTTCGGATCGATGAGCGCAAACGGCAAATACAGGGCGACATCCGACACGACATCACCGATCTCGTTCAGATACGCGCCTAAAATGCTCTTCTGCCCATGTTCGCGCGCGAGCATGCCGTCGATGGCGTTGAGTCCCATGCGCAGCAGAAACCATACTGGCACCAGCAGGAACCAATGCGGCAGCGGGGCGACGCTCAGAAAAAAGCCCAATGCAACCGAGACGGCGGCGGCAACTGAAGTCACCTGATTGGCGGTGACGCCTCGCGCCGCGAGGGAACGCACCAGAGGGCGAAGAATATTCTGAAATCGGGACTTCAATTGATAGACAGACATGCTACCTCATTGGAATTTCGTGCATCGAAATACTATCCCCGCCTCTCGCGGGTGCAGATCATCGTACTTATGAGGAAAGCCACACTTCATATCGGTTCTCGTAAAGGACTTACATTTGCAACTAGACTTTTGCAATGCAGGCAAATCACTGTTCCCGCCAATGGTTGTAACCCACCCACCAATCAGAATTGGAGAAGACCGTGCTGCAAACTGCCGATAGTGGGCAACCGTCCTCGACGGCCAGACCAATGCATGAATCCGAATTCGCATCGCATGATGGCACTCGACTCTTTTATCGGGCGTGGCCTTCGACGGGCGCTGCACCGAAGGGCGTAATCATTCTTCTCCATCGCGGCCACGAGCATAGCGGCCGCGTCACTCATCTTGCCACCGAGCTCGGCCTCGATGATTTTTCCTTCTACGCCTGGGACGCACGCGGCCATGGACGTTCACCGGGAGAGCGCGGCTATTCGCCATCCTTTGCTGCCTCGGCGCATGATCTCGATTGTTTCGTCCGCCATGTCAGCGAGACAAGCGGTACTGCTGTCGAAGACATCGCCGTCATTGCGCAGAGCGTCGGTGCGGTCCTCGCCGCCACCTGGGTGCACGACTATGCGCCGCCGATCCGTGCGCTCGTGCTTGCCTCACCGGCCTTCAGCGTCAAGCTCTACGTGCCTTTCGCCAAAGAAGGCATTGCGCTCTGGGAAAAGGTTAAGGGGACATTCTTCGTCAATTCCTATGTCAAGGCGAGGTTCCTGACGCATGACCCCGAGCGCATCGCATCGTACGAATCCGACCCATTGATATCTAGGCCAATTGCCTCCAACATCCTGTTGCAGCTCTATGAGGCGGCAGCCCGCGTTGTCGGCGACGCCCGCGCCATCACCGTCCCGACCCAATTGCTGATCTCTGGCAGCGACTGGGTGGTGCGACACGCGCCGCAGCACCGGTTTTACGAAAACCTCGGCAGCCGGATCAAGGAACGGCATGTGCTTGCCGGCTTCTACCATGACACGCTTGGCGAAAAGGAGCGCGCGATTGCCCTGGCCGAAGTCCGCCGTTTTATAGACGCGCGTTTCGCCGAGCCCCGGGCGGCTGCCAACCTTTGCACCGCCCATATCCAGGGCTATACAAAGGACGAGGCCGACCGGCTCGCGAGCCCGCTGGACGCCACATCCCCACGTGGCATCTACTGGGCGCTCGGCCGCCTCAACATCAAGATCGGTGCTTTGGTGTCTGAAGGCATAAAGACAGGGGTGAAGACCGGTTTTGATTCCGGCTCGACCCTCGATTACGTCTACGAGAACAAGCCGCGCGGGCTCGGTCCCGGCGGGCGATTGATCGACAAGGTGTTCCTCGATGCGATTGGCTGGCGCGGCATCAGGCAGCGCAAGCTACACTTGCAGGAACTGATCGACCGCGCGCTGCAGCGCCTGAAAGCAGTCGGCCGCAATACCCACATGCTCGACATAGCGGCCGGGCACGGCCGTTATGTCCTTGATGCGATCGAGACGGCTGCCGTGCGTCCCGATAGTGCGCGGTTGCAGGACTATTCCTCCATCAACGTCGATGCCGGCCGCAAGAGCATTGCGGCGCGTGGACTGAGTGATTTCGTCAGCTTCCGCCAGCAGGATGCCTTTGACTGCGAGGGGCTGGCTGCAATCACGCCGGCTCCGGATCTCGCGATCGTCTCCGGCCTTTACGAGCTGTTTTCCGACAATGCGATGATCGCCGCGTCGCTCAACGGGATCGCCCGCGCGATGCTGCCCGGTGGTCTGCTTGTCTACACCAACCAGCCATGGCATCCACAACTGGAGATGATCGCCCGCGCACTGACCTCCCACCGCGGCGGCGAGGCGTGGGTGATGCGACGGCGGACGCAAGAGGAAATGGACCAACTGGTCGCCGCAGCCGGTTTCCGCAAGATCGAACAGCGCATCGATCAATGGGGCATTTTCACTGTCTCGCTGGCCGAGAGAGTCTGAGGGCAAAGCGTGGAGAGGGCACGTTCTACTTTTTCCGCGGCAGCACCGGTCCCGAAGCGGGCGGCGCTCTGGCTCGTCTTCCTGGGACCGTTCTTCTATCTGAGCTATGGCGGCGCCAATTGGCTGGCATCGCAACGCGCTCATGTGCCGAACGTCGCCTTCGCATGGGAAAGCGCCATTCCGTTCCTTGGATGGACTATTATTCCATATTGGTCGATCAATCTGTTCTATGCACTCTGCCTGTTCATCAACACGACGCCGCGCGACGTGGATATGCTCGCGCGACGTTATCTGACGATCCAGATAGTAGCCGTCGCCTGCTTCGTCGCGTTTCCGCTCGAAGCGACTTTCGTGCGGCCGGCAACGAGCGGCCTGCCCGGTTTCATGTTCGCCGTCCTCGGCGGCTTCGATAAGCCGTTCAACCAGGCGCCGTCGCTGCATATCGCACTCCTGGTGGTGATCTGGGATCATCTGCGCGGCCGGTTGCCGCGGAAGGCACGGCTTCTTTGGCACCTTTGGTGCCTCCTGATCGGTGTCTCCGTGTTGACCACGTGGCAGCATCACGTCATCGACATACCGACCGGCATGCTGCTCGGTCTGTCTGCCGTCTGGCTTTTTCCGCGCGATGCCGGGTCGCCTCTCGCGAACTTTACGATGAGCGGCGATCCAAAGTCGCGCCGTCTCGGCATCTATTATCTGTGCGGTGCCGTCGCATTTCTCGGCCTTGGAGCGCTCTGCACGCCTCTATCGGCCGCAGCGCTTCTGTTGCTCTGGCCGGCTGTTGCGCTGGCGATCGTCGCAGTCGGATATTTCGGCGCCGGTCCGCAGATATTCCAGAAACGCGTCGATGGCCGGGCCACGCTTGCCAGTCGCTGGCTATTGGCACCCTACCGGTTCGGCGCTCTCATCAACATTCGGCTCTGGACCCGGAGAATGCCGGCTTCTGTGGTGATCGCTGACGGCGTCCACCTCGGTCGTTTTCCACGTGGCCACGAGACCGACCGTTTTGCCATGGTGATCGACATTACCGGAGAACTTCTGCGCCCCGGCGGGACACGCGCGCGCTGGTGCAGCTTTCCCACCCTTGATCTTACAGCCCTCGACAAGATCCAGACGCTCGCCGCAGCGAACCTCGTCGAGGATGCGCGCCAGCAGGGACCGGTCCTCGTCTGCTGTGCGCTAGGTTTCCAGCGGAGCGCCTGCGTTATCGTGGGCTGGCTGCTCATCAGCCGACGTTGCGAAAATCCAGCCGAAGCACTGCGGCTGATCGAACGGGCGGGGTGGCGCGTTCATCTGCCGGCGGAAAGTATCCATGCCATAGCGGAGGGCGTGCAATGACGCAGTGGAATACCACGGCCTCGGCGGCTGCGCGAAATCTCGGCCGCAATTCAATCTTCTGCGGGCTGACAGCGCTGTTGCCACTGATTGTCGGCCCGGTCACCGTGGGATATCGAGGCCTCGCTCCACCGCTCGGCTGGCTTTTGATGCTCGTTTTCTGCGTGATTGTTCTTGCGCTGGCGATCCATCTCCTCTTCGATGCGCTGTTGTTTCGCCTCGCGGCGAGCCACGAGACCGAGACGGCCGGTCTTGCCGCCGTCGACGACCTGTTGTCCCGAATGCAGCTTCGCAAGCCTGACGGGATACCGCCTGACCTCGAAAGGCGGATTGCCGGATCGCGCCGCATCGTCTGGCGGCAGCGTTTTGCGCTCGCCGTCTCTCTCGTGATTTTCGCGATCCTTCTGCTCGATGCGACCGATGGGCAGCCGCTCTGCTGAATACGACGGCAGGCGATAGATGCGGGTGCTCTCCGGCACGCGTCTGGCAGGTCTTGCCCACGCCATCAGGGACGTTCAGCCAGTGCCGATTTCTCTCCTTGAGCCTCTTTGCGGTTATCTGGCGTTCGAGTTGGAATACCAGAAACGGACGCCCGGACAGCATGCTCTTCAGAATCGTGTGCTCAATGACTCAGCAATCGCGACGGCGATTCCGGGATTGGTGACTCTCCCAAGATGGCTTCTCAAGCAGGTCATTGCCGCCCTGCGATGATCGACGAATTTACGTCATTGATGTCGCGCCTGCCGCAGAGCGCCATGGTGATGTCCATCTCCTTGCGGATGATGCCGAGCGCCAGCGATACGCCTTCCTTGCCCATGGCGCCGAGACCGTAAAGGAAGGGGCGGCCGATATAGGTACCCTTGGCGCCGAGCGCCACGGCCTTCAGCACGTCCTGGCCGGAGCGGATGCCGCCGTCGAGATGGACCTCGATACGGTCACCGACGGCGTCGACGATCTTCGGCAGCATGCTGATCGAGGAGGGGGCGCCGTCAAGCTGGCGGCCGCCGTGATTGGAGACGACGATCGCATCGGCGCCGGTGTCGGCGGCCGCCTTCGCATCCTCCGGATCGAGTATGCCCTTGATGATCAGCGGGCCGCCCCATTGTTCCTTGATCCAGGCGACATCCGCCCAGGACAACCGGGGGTCGAACTGCTCGTGCGTCCATGCGGAGAGCGAGGCGATGCTGGAGACATTCTTCGCGTGGCCGACGATATTGCCGAAGGTGCGGCGCTTGGTCTGCAGCATATCCAGGCACCAGAAGGGCCGGGTCGCCATCTGCCAGACATGTTTCGGCGTGAATTTCGGCGGCGCCGACAGGCCGTTGCGCAGGTCTTTATGGCGTTGGCCGAGGATCTGCAGATCGGCGGTCAGCACCAGCGCCGAGCATCCGGCGGCCTTGGCGCGGTCGATGAGGTTGAGGACGAAATCCTTGTCCCTCATCACGTAGAGCTGGAACCAGAAAGGGCGCGTCGTCACCGACGCGACGTCCTCGATCGAGCAGATGCTCATCGTCGAAAGCGTGAAGGGAACGCCGAACTCCTCGGCGGCGCGCGCCGCCAGCATCTCGCCGTCGGCATGCTGCATGCCGGTGAGTCCGGTCGGCGCCAGGGCTACCGGCATCGACACTTTCTGGCCGATCATCGTCGTTTCCAGCGTGCGGTCGGTCATGTCGACCATCACCCGCTGGCGCAGCTTGATCTGACTGAAATCGCTCTCGTTGGCCGCGTAGGTCGATTCCGTCCAGGCGCCCGAATCCGCATAGTCGAAAAACATCTTCGGCACACGGCGCTGCGCGAGCTTTTTCAGGTCAGCGATGGTGAGCGGAGCGGCCATGAATTGAACCTTCACATCTGAATGCGGCTATCGGCCATAACATGAATTTCATGGGAGCGTTACGGGAAATTGGCCGTGCCAGGCAGCTTTCACGGTCCGATTTCAAGAGTGACAGGGCGTGTCATTGAAGCTCCTTCTTCAACGCAACGCCGGCCACATAGGTCTCGGCAATCGCCCGGTCGTCGCCCATCGTCTGCAGCAGGAAAAGCTCCTCGGGCAGCGTCTTCACCACTTCCATCTTCAGCGCCATGGCTGGTGTCGCCGCGGCATCGAGAACGACGAGATCGGCCTCGGTGCCGGGTTGCAGCGTGCCGATCCGGTCCGCCAGCGACAGGGCCTCGGCATTGCCGCGGGTCATCAGGTAATAGCTTTCCAGCGGGTTTAGCCGTTCGCCGAGCAACTGCTGGATCTTGTAGGCCTCGTCCATCGTCCGCAGCATAGAATAGCTGGAACCGCCGCCGATATCGGTCGCCACGCCGATGCGAACCGGCTTTTCGCGCCGCGCCAGCGCCTTCAGCGGAAACAGGCCTGAGCCGAGGAAGAGGTTCGAGGTCGGGCAGTGGACGGCGACGGCACCCGCCTCGCTCATGGCATCGGCTTCGCGCTCGGACAGGTGGATGGCGTGGCCGAAGAGGCTTTTCGGCCCGAGCAGGCCGTAGCGGGCGTAGATGTCGGTATAGTCGAGCGCGTCGGGATAGAGCTCGCAGGCGAATTTGATCTCGTCGTGGTTTTCCGAAAGATGCGTCTGGATGTGCAGGTCGGGAAATTCGCGGGCAAGCGCTGATGTCGCCTCCATCTGCGCCGGCGTGGAGGTGATGGCGAAGCGCGGAGTGATGGCGACATGGTTACGGCCCTTGCCGTGCCAGTCCGCTATCACCTGGCGGGTCTCATCATAGCCCATCTCGGGCGTGTCGAGCAGGCCCTGCGGGGCATTGCGATCCATCATCACCTTGCCGCCGACCATGCGCATATTGCGCCTCAGCGCCTCGGCAAAGAAGGCGTCGGCCGAGGTCTTGTGCACCGAGCAATAGGCGACCGCCGTCGTCGTGCCGTGGCGGATCAACTCGTCATAGAAATGCGTGGCGATCCTTTCAGCATGCGCACTTTCGACGAAACGGCATTCCTCGGGAAAGGTGTAGGTGTTCAGCCACTCGAGCAGGTTGGCCGCATAGGAGGCGATCACCTGCATTTGCGGAAAATGCAGGTGCATGTCGATGAAGCCGGGCATGATCAGATGCGGGCGGTGGTCGATCTCGACCATGTCCTCGCCTGTTTTAGCCTTGATGTCGGCATAGGGGCCGACTGCCGCGATCAGCCCATTCTCGATCAGCAGGCCGCCATCCTCCTCGTAGAGATAGCTTTGGCTGTCGGTAAGGCTTAGCGGCGCGCGATGGAAGGAAAGCAGGCGGCCGCGCAGGAGTGTCGTCGTCATTGTGTCTTGCCTTCGACTGCGCTCTCGAACCAGGCGACGAGCAGCTTGCGTTCATCCGGCGTGATGTCGGTGATGTTGCCGGGCGGCATGGCATGGCTGCGGCCCGCCTGTATATAGATTTCGCGGGCATGGGCGGCGATTTCCGCGTCATTTTCGAGCAGCACGCCCTTCGGCGGCCGCACGATGCCCTCATAGACGGGCTCGGCCGCGTGGCACATGGAACAGCGCGTCGAGACCAGCTGCTTGACGGCGGGGAAATGCGGATCGCCGGCGAATTGCTGGAAGGCGGGCGCGACCGCGGCCGCATCCGTCTCACCCGTCAGCAGGTTCGGCGCGGTTGAAAGCCACATGATCAGGATGAAGAGGATGACGGTGACGATCCACGTCCAGGTCGGCCGGCCCTTTCTGGCATGCGTGGTGTTGAACCAGTGACGGATGGTGACGCCCATCAGGAAGACCAGGGCGGCGATCAACCAGTTGAACTGCGTTCCGAAGGCCAGTGGATAATGGTTCGACAGCATGAAGAAGATGACGGGCAGCGTCAGGTAGTTGTTATGCAGCGAACGCTGCTTGGCGACCTGCCCGTATTTCGGGTCGGGCGTGCGCCCGGCGATAAGGTCGGCGACAACGATCTTCTGGTTCGGAATGATGATCATGAAGACGTTGGCCGACATGATCGTGGCGGTGAAGGCGCCGAGATGCAGGAAGGCGGCGCGGCCGGTGAAAAGCTGCGTATAGCCCCAGGCCATGAAGACGAGCACGACATAGAGCACCGCCATCAGCCCCCAGGTATTCCGCCCAAGCGGGGATTTGCAGAGCAGGTCATAGACGATCCAGCCGAGGGCAAGCGACGCCAGCGAGATCAGGATGGCGACGGGCGAGCTGATATCGAGCACATGCCGGTCGATGAGGAAGAGGTCGGCGCCGCCATAATAGACGATGCAGAGCATCAGGAAGCCGGAAATCCAGGTGAAATAGCTTTCGTATTTAAACCAGGTCAAATGCTCCGGCATCTGGGCGGGCGCCACCAGATATTTCTGGATATGGTAGAAGCCGCCGCCATGAACCTGCCATTCCTCGCCATAGGCGCCGGGCGGCAGATGCGGGCGTTTCACCAGTCCGAGATCGAGCGCGATAAAATAAAAGGACGATCCGATCCAGGCGATCGCTGTAATGACATGGAACCAGCGTGCCGCGAAGGCGAGCCATTCCCATGCTATGGCATATTCATACATCGAGTTCCCCTATCTTCCTCCGACTCGTGACATTGCGGAAATTTTGGCGGGGAGGGAAGAGGAGATTGAAGAACTGCACACGCGCGACGACCGGCGCGGCCAAAGGAGCAATGGAATGATCACCGCGCTCGTCGAGATCTTGAGCGGTTTTGCCGAAGCTGCCGACAGCGGCCGGATCGCCGATCTGCTGTCGCGTGCCTAAAAGCTGCCGAGAAGGCTGTGCATTATCTCAGCCTTATACTGAATCTGCTAATTCAGCAGATCTGGAACTGCGACGACTCGATTACAGTTATTTTTGCAGGCCGCCGGAATAAAATAAGAACCGTTAGCTCATCGGCGGCGCATTCATCGACGGAGAAGATGCCCATGCGCAGTATTCTGACGTGTGTGATGATTGCGTATGCGTCGTTGGCGACGGCTCACGACGCACCTTCGGGGTGGAGTTATGACCCCTATTGTTGCAACGGCGACAGTCATAATGGCGATTGCCAGATGATCCCTTCGAAAAGCGTGGCGGTGACGCCAGGCGGATATCGTGTGACGCTGATGCCGGGAGACCACCGGCTGGTGACGCATGCTCATGTCTTCCTGCTGCCAATGACGAAGGCAATGCAATCCGGCGATAACGACTATCATCTCTGTCTGTTCCCGAACGAGGATACGCCGCGCTGTTTCTATGCGCCGGAAATGGGATATTGAAGGCGGACCACAGCACCGGACCCGGCTCACCAACCGGGTCTGGTATGTCGTTGTCCGAAAACCGCTGTACAGTTTCAGGCGGCATGCATCAATTTCCGGCTGCCTTCATCTCCTCAAGGATCCAGTTGCGGAAGGCCTTGATCTTGGGCACGTTGCGACGGTTTTCGGGGTAGACGAGCCAGTAGGCCTTGCCGTCGCTACGGGTCAGTTCGAAGGGCTGGTAGAGCCGGCCGAGCGCGATCTCGGCCGCATAGAAGGCCGGATGGAGAATGGCGACGCCATGGCCGGCGATCGCCGCATCGGCTTCCACCGCCTGGGAGCCAAGCTGGTTGCGCGGGCGCCGATCGAGATCCGTCTCGGTGACGCCGGCTGCCTCGAACCATTGTTTCCACCAGATGTCGCCGGCGTCAAAGAGATCGAACTTCAGGAGATCGCGCGGCTCGCTGATGCCTCCTGCCGTCTCCGCCAGCTTTGGGCTCAGCATCGGGGTGAACTCCAGGCCCATCAGCCGGTGCAGCGTCAGCCCCGGCCAGTTGCCGTCGCCCCAGCGGATGCCGACATCGATCTGCTCGCGGGCGAAGTCGA
Source organism: Rhizobium sp. 62_C5_N11_2 (assembly GCF_051811185.1). Taxonomy (NCBI): domain Bacteria; kingdom Pseudomonadati; phylum Pseudomonadota; class Alphaproteobacteria; order Hyphomicrobiales; family Rhizobiaceae; genus Rhizobium; species Rhizobium sp. 62_C5_N11_2. Next base: position 3,148,901 of record NZ_JBPWPW010000001.1, on the reverse strand, counting down.
TGATATCAGAGCTCGCCTGAAAGCGCACCGCGATCGCCGGATGTTTCAAGTGGAAAGAGCCGAGGCGCGGCGCCAGCCATTTCGAGGCGAAGGTATGGGTCGAACTGATGGCGAGCGTGCCTTCGACGCTGTCGCGGGCCGTCGCCATCGCGTCGTGCAGCATGGCAAAGGCTTCGGTTACCTTCGGCGCCAGCCGCTCGCCGGTCTCCGTCAGTGCGATCTGGCGGGGACGGCGCAGGAAGAGCGGCTCGCCGACATTCTCCTCCAGCAGCTTGATCTGGTAGCTGACGGCCGTCTGCGTCATGCCGAGCTCGTTGCCCGCCTTGGTGAAACTTCCGAGCCGGGCAGCGGCCTCGAAGACGCGCAGCGCATTCAGCGGGAATTGTTTGGAGAGTTTCATGGATAAGTTCTCTTGATGCAGGCAGACGGTCGTTCGATTGGAATTGCAGCATTTTTACCGTCAAACTGCAACTCATACCATCAAACCATCGAGGTGATGTCATGGATTGCTATGCTATCGAACAGAGCCCGCCGCAGCAGACCATCGGAATTTTCCGGCGCATCGGCGGTCGGCTGACGCGGATCTGGCGCATGCCCAGCCTCGATCTCGACACGGTGCCGGATCGCGTCAAGCGCGATCTCGGTTTCCTCGACGGACGCGATCCCTATTACGAGGACGAGCGCATGCGGTAGGCCGCGAGCGCCGTCAGGATTTCGGCGGCGGTCATGGCGGCGATCACCTCAGGGCGCTTGTCCCTGACCGCCGAGCCGCCGATCGGCAGCGTCAGCCGCTCCATCCAGCCGCGCTCTCCGCCACCTTCGCGGGAAAGCCAGCTTGCGAAGGTGGCGCGCTTGGTCGCCGAGCCGATCATGCCGGTATAGGCGAGGTCGGTCTTTTCCAGCGCCTCGCGGGCGATGAGGAAATCCAGCGCGTGGTCGTGCGTGAGGATGACGACCACGCCGCCGGCCGGAATATCCCTGACCAGTGCTTCGGGCATCGGCACGAGCCGCGCCTTCGTCTCTGCCGGCAGGTTGGCGAGCTCTTCCTGCCGCGTTTCGACGACCGTCACCGACAGCGGCAGCGGCGCCAAGGCCGCAGCCAGCGCCCGGCCGACATGGCCGGCACCGAAGAGATAGACCTCCGGCAGACACTCGATCTCACTGGTTAGCCTGGCTTCGATTTCTTCAGCAACCGCCTTTGTCACCCGGCGAAACCGCAGTTGCGTGCGTCCGCCACAGCACTGGCCGATGTCGGGCCCAAGGGGGATATCCATCTCCGCCATTCCACCTGTTCCCGCTAGCATGTCCCGCGCATTCGCGATCGCCATGAATTCGAACTGGCCGCCACCGATCGTGCCCCATAACGCGGTGTGCGATGCCAGCATGAAGGTACCGGCCTCACGCGGGGTGGAGCCTTGTGTGCCGGTGATGTCGATGAGGATGCAGTCCGGGTGGGCGGCGAGGAAGCGGCGGATGTCTGTCATGGGTGGCTGACCGATGGGGTCGCCGCCGAGGCCAACAAACGAGCCGGACGCATTCGCATCTGCTACACCCGCTTCATCCGCTCGACCGCCATCAGCACCCGCTCCGGTGTCGCCGGTGCGTCGAGCCTCGGGCAGACCCGATAATCCGCGACACTTGCTACCGCCATCGACAGCGCTTCCAGCACCGAGATCGCCAGCATCAAGGGTGGTTCGCCGACGGCCTTGGAGCGGCCGATGGTGGCCTCAGTGTTCTCGGACCATTCGGCGAGGCGCACGTTGAAGATCTTCGGACGGTCGGAAGCGAGCGGGATCTTATAGGTCGAGGGGGCATGGGTGCGCAGCCGGCCCTTGTCGTCCCACCAGAGTTCTTCCGTCGTCAGCCAGCCCAGGCCCTGCACGAAGGCGCCTTCGACCTGGCCCATGTCGATCGCCGAATTCAGCGAGCGGCCGACATCGTGGAGGATGTCGGTGCGGTCGATCAGATATTCGCCGGTCAGCGTGTCGATCGAAACCTCGGTGCAGGAGGCGCCGTAGGCGAAATAATAGAAGGGTGTGCCGCGGCCGGCCTTGCGGTCCCAGTGGATCTTCGGCGTCTTGTAGAAGCCGGCGGCGGAAAGCTGGACGCGGGCGAAATAGGCTTGCTTGATGAAATCGGGGAAGGGGATCTCGATCTCGCCGATGCGCACGCGGTTCGGCAGGAAGACGACGTCGGCGGGCCTAACATCCCATTTCTCGGCGGCGAAGGCGACCAGCCGTTCCTTGATCTGGCGGGCAGCGTCATAGGCGGCCATGCCGTTCAAGTCCGAGCCGGAGGAGGCGGCAGTGGCCGAGGTGTTCGGCACCTTGGCCGTCGTCGTCGCGGTGATTTTCACCCTGTCGATATCGACCTGGAAGCTGTCAGCCAGCACCTGCGCCACCTTGGTATAGAGGCCCTGGCCCATTTCGGTGCCGCCATGGTTCAGGTGGATCGAGCCGTCCTGGTAAATGTGGACGAGGGCGCCGGCCTGGTTGAAGGCTGTCATGGTGAAGGAGATGCCGAACTTGACCGGGGTTAGTGCGATGCCCTTCCTTATATAGCGGCTGTCGCGATTGAAGGCGATGATGGCGTTGCGCCGCGCCCGGTATTCGGCCGTTTCCTCCAACTCCTCGACGATGCGGGCGATGATATTGTCCTCGACCTCCTGATGGTAGGGGGTGAGCGTGCGTTCGGAGCCCGGCTGGCCGTAGAAATTCAGCTTGCGGACATCGAGCGGGTCCTTGCCGACGGCATAGGCGATCTCCTCGATGAAGCGTTCGGCGCCGAGCATGCCCTGCGGCCCGCCGAAACCGCGGAAGGCGGTATTGGAGACGGTGTGAGTCTTCAGCGGCTTCGACGTCAGATGCACATGCGGATAGAAATAGCTGGAATCGGCATGGAAGAGGGCACGGTCGGTTACCGGCCCTGAGAGGTCGGAGGAGAAGCCGCAGCGCGCAGCATAGGTCGCGTCGACCGCGTGGATGCGTCCTTCGGCATCGAAGCCGAGCTCGTAATCGACGAGAAAATCGTGGCGCTTGCCGGTAGCGCTCATATCCTCGTCGCGGTCCGGGCGGAATTTGATCGCGCGGCCGAGCTTCTTGGCGGCAATCGCCGCAAGTGCTGCGAACTGATTGCCCTGCGTCTCCTTGCCGCCGAAGCCGCCGCCCATGCGGCGCACGTTGACGGTCACGGCGTTGGAGGGAATATCGAGCACATGGCCGACGATGTGCTGGATCTCGCTTGGATGCTGCGTCGAGGACCAGACGGTGACCTCGTCGTCCTCGCCGGGGATCGCCACGGCGATATGGCCTTCGAGGTAGAAATGCTCCTGTCCGCCGATGCGCATCTGACCTTTCACACGCATGGCGGCATTCGTCATTTCCGTATCCGGCTCGCCGCGCCGCAGCGTCATCGGGGTGATGACGAGCGGGCTGCCATTGGCGAGCGCCCCGTCGATATCGCTCCAATGCGGCAGGTCGCGATAGTCGATCTTTGCCAGCCGCGCGGCGCAGCGGGCGGCATCACGCGTCTCGGCGATGACGGCAAAGATCGGCTGGCCGTGGAACTGAACTAAAGTTTCGGCCAGCAGCGGCTCGTCATGGCTGCCGTTGGAGCTGACGTCGTTGACGCCGGGGACATCCTTGCCGGTGAAGACCCAGACGACGCCGGGATAGGCGGCGACCGCGGAGAGATCGATAGCGGCGATTTCGGCATGTGCCCGGTCGGAGAGGCCGAGGGCGCCGTGCAGTAGACCTGCGGGTTCCGGAATATCGTCGATATAATCGGCGGTTCCGGTCACATGCTTATGCGCTGAATCATGTCGCTGCGAGCCGTGCATCGGGCCTGCGATGATGGCCTTGCGGTCTTCGAAGGTGGACTTGTCCATTAGCGCCTCCCTCCGCGAAGGGAGTGAGGGGAGGCGACCGCGACCGTTCCCATCGAAGCTTGCCACCAGGTCTTGGAGATCAGGCTGAAGATCGATTTTTCCATCACGCCACCTCCTCGAACCGCTTCAGTTCGGCCGGCGCGCCGACGGTCTCAAGATAGAACCGCGTCAACAGGTTCTTCGCTGTCAGCTGGCGGTATTCCGCCGTCGCGCGCCAGTCGGTCAGCGGCTGGTAATCGGCGTCGAAGGCGGGGCGGGCTGCCTCGATCGTCACTTCCGTCCATGGTTTGCCGATCAACTCGGCCTCCACCGTGCGGGCGCGTTTCGGCGTCGCCGCCATGCCGCCGAAGGCGATGCGAATATCGGTGATCATCTCGGCATCGTCGAGCGTCAGCAGGAAGGCGCCGAGCACGGCAGTGATGTCCTCGTCGCGGCGCTTGGTGATCTTGTAGGCGGCAAAGCGGCTCATTGCTGCGGGGTAGGGCACGAAGACGCTCTCGACGAATTCGCCGGGCTTTCGGTCCTGCTTGCCATAGGCGATGAAGAAATCCTCGAGCGGCATTCTGCGCTGGCCTTGCAGGGACCGCAACGTCAGCGTCGCGCCGAGCGCGATCAGCGGCGGCGGGCTATCGCCGATCGGCGAGCCGTTGGCGATGTTGCCGCCGATCGTGCCCATGTTGCGCACCTGCTCGCCGCCGATGCGATCGATCAGCCGCCCGAGCGCCGGGATTTTCTTGGAGATCGCCTCGAAGGCCCTGGTGTAGCTGACGCCGGCGCCAATGGTGACGCCGTCCTCGCCTTCCGTAACCGACTGCAATTCGCTGAGGTGATTGATGAAGACGACCGGGCTCAGCCTGCGCATCTGCTTCGTCACCCAGAGGCCGACATCGGTCGCGCCGGCGACGATAATCGCGTCGGGTTCCTGCGAAAGGACCTCGGCCAGCGCCTGGGCAGAAGCCGGCACGATCAGCCGGTCTTCGCCATTCCCAATCCTGATCGTGCCGCTCGCCTGCATTGCCCACAGCCGCGCGACGATTTCCGAGCGCGTCCGCTCCAGCGGGTCGAAGAGCGTACTCGGCCGCATCAGGCTCACCTGCTCGGCGGCCTTGACGATCGGCTCGTAGCCCGTGCAGCGACAGAGATTGCCTTGTAGCGCCTTTTCGATTTCCTGGCGGCTCGGCTTTTCCTTGGCGAGCCAGAGACCGTAAAGCGACATGACGAAGCCCGGGGTACAGAAGCCGCATTGCGAGCCATGACAATCGACCAATGCCTGCTGGACGGGATGCAGCGCGCCGTTCTTGCCGGCCAGATGCTCGACGGTCACCACATGGCTGGCATGCAGCGAACCCATGAAACGAATGCAGGCATTGACGGATTCGTAGGCGAGCTTGCCGTCGGCCAGCCGGCCGACGAGCACGGTGCAGGCGCCGCAATCGCCTTCCGCGCATCCTTCCTTGGTGCCCGTCAGCTGTCGCTTCAACCGCAGAAAATCGAGAAGCGTCTCGGTTGGCCTGACATCGGTAAGCGTGACGTCCTCGCCATTCAGGATGAAGCGGATGCTGTCGTTCATGATGTTCCTGTTGTTGTTTTCCAAATGGTTAAGCCGCCGTCCAGCCACCGTCAATCGAGATGTGCGTTCCCGTCACCTGCCGGGCGGCATCGCTGGCGAGATAGAGCGACAGTGCGCCGATTTCTTCGGCCTTGACGAATTCATGCGTCGGCTGCGCCTTGAGTATGACCTCGCTCTTCACCTGTTCCTCGGTCATGCCGCGGGCCTTGGCGGTATCCGGTATCTGCTTCTCCACGAGCGGCGTCAGCACGTAGCCGGGGCAGATGGCGTTCACGGTCACGCCGAATTCGGCGAGCTCCAGCGCTGCCGTCTTCGTCAGGCCTAATATACCATGTTTTGCCGCGACATAGGCGGATTTGAAAGGGGAGGCGACGAGCCCGTGGGCCGAGGCGATGTTGATGATCCGGCCGTACTTCTTCGCTTTCATCAGCGGGATCGCGGCGCGCATGGTATGAAAGGAACTCGACAGATTGATCGCGATGATCTGATCCCATTTCTCGATCGGGAAATCCTCGACCTTTTCGACATGCTGAATGCCGGCATTGTTGACCAGGACATCGACGCCGCCGAAGGTCTTGGCCGCCGTTTCGATCAGGTCGGCGATCTCTGCGGGCTTGGTCATGTCGGCCGGATGATAGAGCGCCCGGCCTTTGGATAATGATTCAAGCCGTTCGACGATCGCCTTGATTTCATCAGCCTTTCCAAAACCGTTGATGACGATGTTGTCGCCCGTTTCTGCGAAGGCAGTGGCGATCGCAAGGCCGATGCCGCTGGTGGAACCGGTGACGACGACTGTTCTGCTCATGCTGTTCTCCCTGAAATGGCGATGCTGCGGTGCAGCGCTTAGCTGCGAGGTTATGCCCAAAGCCGGCGGGCTGGCAATTCCGCTTTATTCGCTTTTCTCGCCCCCATCCGTGTCCTATTGATTTGCTTCGACAATTGACATGCTGAGGGAGGGTTTTCATGAGCGGATATGTTCTGGCGATCGATCAGGGAACGACGTCGACGCGGGCGATCGTCTTCGATGGCGACATGCATGTCGCCGGCAAGGGCCAGAAGGAATTTACCCAGATCTACCCGCGCTCCGGCTGGGTCGAGCACGATCCCGAGGAAATCTGGGATTCGGTCGTCTCCACCGTCCACATGGCGCTGCGCGATGCCGGGATCGAGGCTAGGGATCTTGCAGCACTCGGCATCACCAACCAGCGCGAGACGGTGGTCGTCTGGGAACGCGAGACGGGTCGGCCGATCCAGAATGCCATCGTCTGGCAGGACCGGCGCACGGCAAGCTATTGCGACAATCTGAAAAGGCAGGATCTCGAGCGGCTGTTCACGAAGAAGACCGGCTTGATCCTCGATCCCTATTTTTCCGGCACCAAACTTTCCTGGATGCTTGCAAACGTGAAGGGCGCGCGGGCGCGCGCTGCCAGGGGCGATCTCTGCTTCGGCACGATCGACACTTTCCTGATCTGGCGGCTGACGGGTGGCAAGAGCTTCGTCACCGATGCCACCAATGCCTCGCGCACGCTGATGTACAATATTGCCGAAAACGCGTGGGACGAGGATCTGCTCGATATTCTGAGGGTCCCCGCCGCGATGCTGCCGGAGGTCAAGGATTGCGCCGCGGATTTCGGCACCGTCGATCCTGATATCTTCGGTGCTGCTATCCCCATCCTCGGCGTTGCCGGCGACCAGCAGGCGGCCACCATCGGCCAGGCGTGTTTTGCGCCGGGCATGATGAAATCGACTTATGGCACTGGCTGTTTCGCGCTGCTTAACACCGGCGCCGACATGGTGCGCTCCAAAAATCGGCTGCTGACCACCATCGCCTATCGCCTGAACGGCGAGACGACCTATGCGCTGGAGGGTTCGATCTTCATCGCCGGCGCCGCCGTGCAATGGCTGCGGGACGGGCTCGGCATCATCGGCAGCGCGGCGGAGACCAACGCGCTTGCCGAAAGGGCCGATCCGACGCAGGAGGTCTATCTGGTGCCCGCCTTCACCGGTCTCGGCGCGCCGCATTGGGATGCCAAGGCGCGGGGCGCGATCTTCGGGCTGACGCGCAACAGCGGCCCGGCGGAACTCTCCCGAGCGGCGCTGGAGGCCGTCTGCTACCAGACCCGCGATCTGCTCGACGCCATGCAGAAGGACTGGAAGAACGGCACTGAGGACACAGTGTTGCGCGTCGACGGCGGCATGGTTGCCTCCGACTGGACGATGCAGCGCCTTGCCGACCTGCTCGATGCGCCGGTCGATCGCCCGATGATCCTGGAGACGACGGCGCTGGGGGCTGCCTGGCTCGCCGGCAGCCGGGCAGGGGTGTGGCCGGACAGGGACGGTTTTTCGGCGACCTGGAAACGGGATCGGCGGTTCGAGCCAGACATGGACGAGAAGGTGCGGGCGGCGAAGCTCAAGGGTTGGAAGAATGCGGTCAAGCGGACGCTGAGCGAGGGCTGAGGCGCGATCAGCGCCCTCATGTAGCGCCGCTCGTCCCGGGAGATGCCAGCCATTTCTTCAGCTATGACGCCGTCCGTGCTCCGGAAGATCACGAATTTCCGGTCAATAATTTTTTGATGCGGCCTGTCGGGTAAGCGGTTACTCCTTCGTCATTCAAAAAGAGGAGTGAGCGATGCTTTATGCAATCCTTTGTTACGCCCATGAGGAAACTGTCTTCGCCTGGACCAAGGAGGAAGAAGCTGCCGTCATGGAGAAACTCTACGCCGTGCAGGAGCCGCTTGCCGCATCCGGCAAACTCGGCCCCGTCGGCCGGCTGATGCCGACGACGGCCGCGACTACCGTGCGCAAGGGCAAGGACGAGCCCTTGGTCATTGACGGACCTTTTGCGGAAACGAAAGAGGCGCTTCTCGGCTTCTACGTCGTCGACTTTGAAACGCTCGACGAGGCGATCACCTTCTCGAAGCAGCTTTCATCCGTCAATCCAGGTTCCACCTCTTACGAAATTCGGCCTTTCTACGTCTTCAGGCCCGGAGATGCTTCATCATGACAGACATTGCCTGGATCGACCTCGCGCTTGCATCGGCCCGCCCGAAGGCGCTCGGCGCGCTGCTGCGCTATTTCCGCAATCTCGATACCGCGGAAGAGGCGTTTCAGGAAGCGTGTCTGAGGGCGATCCGAACATGGCAGGAGAAAGGGCCACCGCGCGATCCCACAGCCTGGCTCATCTTCGTCGGTCGAAACAGCGGCATCGATGCGGTGCGCAAGCGGGCGAAGATCCAGGCTCTGCCGGATGAGGACGTCATCTCCGATACCGAGGATGCCGAAAGCGACATCGTCGAGCGGCTGGACGATTCCAATTATCGCGACGATATTCTGCGGCTCCTGTTCATCTGCTGCCATCCCGATCTACCGGCGACCCAGCAGATCGCGCTGGCGCTGCGCATCGTCTCCGGCCTTTCGGTGCCGCAGATCGCGCGCGCCTTCCTGGTTTCCGAGAGCGCCATGGAACAGCGCATCACCCGGGCCAAGGCGCGCGTCGCCAAGGCCGGCGTGCCTTTCGAAACGCCGAGCCCGCAGGAGAGGGCCGAACGGCTCTCGATCGTCAGCACGATGATCTACCTGATCTTCAACGAGGGCTACAGCCAGGCCGATCCCAGGCATGAAGCGGCTGCCTTCAGCGACGAAGCGATCCGGCTGGCGCGATTGATGCTGCATATCTTCCCATCGGAACCGGAGCTGATGGGGCTGCTTGCGCTCATGCTTCTGCAGATCTCGCGCCGGCCGGCACGCTTCAACGCCGGGGACGAGATCGTGCTGCTCGAAGATCAGGACCGGTCGCTGTGGAACCAGCCCTTCATCAATGAGGCCTTAGCGCTGCTCGACAAGGCGCTGCGCCATCGTCAGCCTGCCCCTTATCAGATTCAGGCGGCCATCGCTGCTGTTCATTCCCGCGCAAAACGCGCTGGGGATACCGACTGGGTAGAGATCGACCTGCTTTATCGCGCGCTGGAGCGTCTCCAGCCGTCGCCTGTCATAACGCTCAACCGGGCCGTCGTCGTCTCCAAGCTCCAAGGTGCGCAGGATGCGCTCGACCTCATCGATCCGCTAGGCGAAAAACTTGGCGGCTATTTCTACTATCACGGCTTACGGGGCGGGCTGCTGAAGCAGCTTGGCTTGACCAGTCAGGCGCGCGAAGCCTTCGACCGGGCCATTGCACTTGCCCATTCGGCGGCTGAGGCAGCCCATATCCGCCGGCAGATCGACAAGATGCAGGAAGAGACCACGCAGCCGATCGCAAAATAAAATGCGAAAGGGCCTGCGGGCTGTCGGAATGCCGAACTTCGACACGTCCTTGTAACGACCTGACAGGAGACAGGTTTCATTCAAATGGAGAGATGTCGACATGACCGCCAGCACGCAACATGAACTCGTCCTCGTTCGCGAATTCGACGCGCCACGCGAGAAGATCTACAAGGCATGGACTAATCCTGATCTGCTGAAGCAGTGGTTCGTGCCGCGTCCCTGGGGGGTGGCGGAAGCGACGCTCGACGTCCGCCCCGGCGGTTCCAGTGTGGTCGTCATGCATGACCCCGAGGGCAATCAGTACCCAAACCGCGGCGTCTATCTCGAGATCATCGAGAACGAGAAGATCGTCTTCACCGATGCCTATACAAGCGCCTGGGTGCCGTCCGAGAAACCTTTCTTCACGGGCGTCATCCTGCTCGAAGATCTCGGCAACGGCCGGACGAAATATACGGCCAAGGCGCTGCACTGGCGCGCCGAGGACAAGGAAGCGCACGAGAAGATGGGCTTCCACGAAGGATGGGGCAAGGCAGCGGACCAACTGGCGGAGTTGCTGGCGAAGATGTAAGCGGGGGGCGAGGCGGCGCGGCGAGACCGCGTCGTCCTGGCAGTTGAAGCATCGTCTAAGACGGTTCGAAAGATGATTCCGCCGGTGCTTCGAAGTCGTTGAATTCAGATTCGAATTGGTCGCCGATCGGTCTTCCAGATCGCCGAAGACATCACGCCGCCCATCGAAATTCTCGAACATTCCGTTCCAGAATTTGTATTTGCGCTCTATCCCCGGCATCCTTATCTCAGCCGAGAATTCAACAGGATGCCGATGATGGAACTGGGGCTTTACACATTCGCCGACGTCAATCCCAACCCCTCCCGCAGCAAGGGCGCGGAAGGGGCGGAGCGGCTGAAGCATCTTATCGAAGAAATCGAGCTTGCCGATCAGGTGGAGCTCGACGTCTTCGGGCTCGGCGAACATCACCGGCCGGATTATGCGGCCTCTGCTCCGGCGGTCGTGCTGGCGGCGGCTGCCGTCAAGACCAGGAATATCCGGCTGACCAGTGCGGTCACCGTGCTCTCCTCCGATGATCCGGTGCGCGTCTTCCAGCAGTTTTCGACGCTCGATCTGATCTCCAACGGCCGCGCCGAAATCATGGCGGGGCGTGGTTCCTTCATCGAGTCCTTCCCGCTGTTCGGCTACAATCTCGAAGACTACGACCAGCTTTTCGAGGAGAAGCTCGATCTGCTGCTGGCGCTGCGTGATAGCGAGGTTGTGGAGTGGAAGGGTGAGCTTCGCGCGCCGATCAACGGGCGCGGCGTCTATCCGCGACCGCTGCAGGATCCGCTACCGCTCTGGGTTGCCGTCGGCGGCACGCCGCAGTCGGTGGCGCGCGCCGGCGCGCTGGGCCTGCCGGTGGCGCTGGCGATCATCGGCGGCGAGCCGCGTCGTTTTGCGCCGCTCTTCGATCTCTACCGCGAGGCGGCGCGCCGGGCAGAGCAGGATCCAGCGAAGCTGAAGACCAGCATCAACGTCCATGGCTTCATTGCCGATACAACGGAGGCGGCGGCCAATCAGTTCTACGGGCCTCAAGCCGAGGTGATGAACCGCATCGGCCGTGAGCGCGGTTGGGGACCGACGAACCGGGCACATTTCGACATGTCGCGCGGGCCGAACGGCGCGCTCTTCGTCGGTGATCCCGAGGCGGTCGCCGAAAAGATCATCGCCCATCATGCACTCTTCAAGAACGACCGCTTCCTGCTGCAGATGGCGATCGGCCTGATGCCGCATGCCGAGATCATGCGCGGCATCGAGCTTTACGGCACGAAAGTCGCGCCGATCGTCAGAAAGGCATTGACTGAAAGGGGCGAAGAGGCGAAAGCCACGGCCTGACGAGCGCATAACGTCGAACATCGCAATCGATTTTCGAAAATGGATTGTGCGCCACTTCAACGTGATGAGCGTCCTTCGCGCGTCCTGTCGAACGCGCGGCGGTCTAGAACAGGATGATTTTAGACCGGTTCGGCCTAAAATTTGAATCCGGTTCTAAATTAGATAGTTAGAGCATCATGTTGTCCGAAAACCGCTCACACGTTTCGGCATCATGCTCTGAGGCGGCCGCGGCCGTCTTGCGCAAGGCCGGAACAGACGAATGGTTATCGCAAACGACGACGAACTGGTAAAGCTCAAGGAGATCGGCCGGATCTGCGCCAACGCCATCCAAGTGATGGCAGCGGCGATGGAGCCCGGCATGACGACGCTGGAGCTCGACCAGATCGGCCGCAAGGTGCTCGAGGATTCGGGCGCGCGCTCGGCGCCAGAGTTCTGCTACCAGTTTCCCGGTGCCACCTGCATCAGTATCAACGAGGAAATCGCCCACGGGATTCCCGGCCCGCGCGTCATCCGCGCCGGCGATCTCATCAATATCGACGTCTCGGCGGAAAAGGATGGCTTCTTTGCCGATACTGGCGCTTCCTTCGCGGTGCCGCCGATCAAGCCAAAGATCGAGCGGCTCTGCCGCGACGGCAAACGGGCACTCTGGGTCGGGCTCAACCAGGTCAAATCGGGTGAGCCACTGGCAAAGATCGGCACCGCCGTCGGCGCCTTTGCGCAGAAGAACCGCTATACGCTGGTCGCCAATCTGGCGAGCCACGGCGTCGGCCGCTCGCTGCACGAGGAGCCCGCCGAGCTCTCGACCTGGCCGGACCCTTCGGAAAAACGGATGATGACGGAAGGTCTCGTCTTCACGGTCGAACCTTTTCTCTCCCTCGGCGCAACATGGGCCGAAGGCGGCGACGATGCCTGGACGCTCTATGCCGATCCGAAGGCGCCGACCGTGCAATATGAGCATACGGTGGTTGCAACGCGCAACGGGCCGGTGGTTCTGACCTTGCCGGATGAGCGGGCGTAAGACCGGTACTGAACAATGAAGAGAGGCGGCAGGAGCTGACTCTGTCTCAAATCCCGCCGTACAGTCTTCGTCTCAGCTCCGCGTTTCCGGCCTGCCGCCTTGCAGGATTTCGGTGGCGGCGCGTTCGAGGATGCCGGCGATGCGGGCGGCTTCGGGTTTCGACCAGGGATAGCGCATGCGCATCGCCGAGCGCAGCAGCATACGGGCTGCACGGATATCGCCGCCGTCCTGCATGAAGTCGCCGTCATCACTGTCGTCGGCGCCGTGACGATCGGTTTCGAAGACACGCTTCACGTGGGCCATCTTCTCGCCGATGCGTTCCAACTTGGCGAAGGTATGCAGGATCATGGCACGGTTTTCCTCGACGCGGCGGCGGCCCGCCTCGGTGATGCGATAGAGCTTCTTGGCGCCCTCAGCCTCCACCTCGGCAAGACTGGTTTCCTCGAGATAAGTGAGGGCGGGATAGATGACGCCCGGACTCGGCACATAGAAGCCGCCCGAGCGCTCTTCCAATATCTTTATCAATTCGTAGCCGTGGCGCGGCTGCTCAGCGAGCAGCGCCAGGATGACCAGCTGCAGATCGCCGGCCGCGAATTTGCGGCCCATGCGGAAATCTCCGCCGAACATGCCGCCTTTAAAACCTCTCATGGCTTTTCCTTTCATCGTGGGATGTATCTCTAGCTATGTCGTAAAACATATATCGTACGATAATAGCTTTCAAGTGCGACTGAGAATTTTTGATGTTTCGGGAAATTGATCGATCGATCAGAATTACTTGATTGTGATGCCGGTACTGCGGCGTGATAAACGCGGCATGCTCGAGCGCATCCGTCACTCCCCACCGAACCTTGTTTCCACTGCCGCTGCCGGCGCCGTTGCCATGGCCGCCGCCATGGGCTTCGGGCGTTTCTCCTACACGCCGATCCTGCCCGGGATGATCAGCGGCGTTCCGCTTTCGGCAGCGGATGCAGGCTTCATCGCGTCGGCCAATTTCGTCGGCTATCTCGTCGGCGCCGTGCTTGCAGCCTATGGCTGGGCGGCGGGGCGGGAGCGGCCGGTGGCGCTGTTGTCGCTGCTGGCAACCGCGATCCTGCTTGCCGCCATGGCCGCCACCGATTCCGTCGCCGTCTTTGCCATCATTCGTTTCTTGGCCGGCGTCGCCAGCGCCTTTGCGATGGTCTTCACCTCGTCGATCGTGCTCAGCCACGGGGCTGCCGCTGGCAACGATCATGTGCAAGCAGCGCATTTCGGCGGGCCGGGTGCGGGTATCGCGCTGTCTTCGGTCATGGTGCTGCTGATCGGCCTCGGCTTTCACGATGAACCGGGCGGCTGGCGGGCCGATTGGATCGGCGGGGCGCTCTATTGCGCAGCAAGCCTTGTCGTCGTCTTCCTGCTATTGCCGTCGGCGCCGGCGCAATCGGCGCAGGTGGGCAAGGAGCCGGCGCTCACCTGGAACCGGCCAATGGTGCTTCTGACGCTGTCCTACGGCCTGTTCGGCTTCGGTTACGTCATCACTGCGACCTTCCTCGTTACCATCGCGCGCCTTTCTGCAACCGGACCTTTCGTCGAATTCCTCTGCTGGTTCATCGCCGGCCTGACGGCGGCGGTGGCGCTGTTTGCCTGGAAGCCGCTGGTCAAGCCGCTCGGGCTTGGCGGGGTCTATGTCGCAGCGCTTCTGATCGAGGCCGCCGGTGTGCTTGCGACCGTAGCGCTGCCGCCTTCCGTCGCACCGCTGATCGGCGGGGCGCTGTTCGGGGCGACGTTCCTGGCAATCACTGCTTATGGGCTGCAGATCGGCCGCAAGCTTTCGCCTGACAGTCCGCGGCGGATCCTGGCGATGATGACGGCCGCCTTCGGCCTCGGCCAGATCGTCGGACCTGTTGTTGCCGGCTGGATCGCCCAGCGCAGCGGCAGTTTTACCGTCCCGACGGTGATCGCCGCGATCGCGCTCGTCGCCTGCGCGGCGCTGGTGATGCCCGTGATCAAGAAAATCTCTTAACCGGTTACATCTCCGTAACAATCGGCCGAACCCATTGCTGCTTCCTTCGAACTGCCTTAGTTTCCGGCACAATCAGTGTTCGACGACACTCCCGAGACTCACAGTTCAGGAAAGCAAAGCCTCCCGTGTTTCATTCCTTTTTTCCGCAGCCAAAGGCGTTCTTTAGTTCGCTCGTCGTTTGGACCCTGATTTCCATTGCCGGCTGGTATCTCTTCGCCGCCAGCCTCGGTGTATCGCTCGGTTATGCGCCGGTTGCCGAAGAGCAGCAGCCGATCGACCTTTCGTTCTTCCTGCTGCTCGAAAATGTCTGGTTCTACGGCTATTTCTTTCTGTCGGCGGTGGTCTTCTGCGGTGCATGGCATCTGAAGGCGCTGAACCACCCTTGGAAGATTTGGTCGATCTGGGGTTCGGCACTGATCATCTTCGTGACCTACTTTGGCGTCCAGATTAGCGTTGTGATCAATAACTGGCGCCGGCCGTTTGGTGACCTTCTGCAGAATGCATTGTCGAAGCAGCCAGGCATTTCCGTCGATAATTTCTACAGCCTGATGTGGGTCTTCTGCCAGATCGCATTCCTCAGCATGTTCGTATCGATCATGACCGACTTTTTCACCAGCCATTACATCTTCCGCTGGCGAACGGCGATGAACAATTTCTACATGTCGAAGTGGGAAAAGCTTCGTCACATCGAAGGCGCCTCCCAGCGCGTTCAGGAAGATACGATGCGCTTTTCGAGCACGCTCGAAGGTCTTGGCATCAGCCTCATCAACTCGGTGATGACGCTCGTGGTATTCCTTCCGATCCTTCTGGCCCTGTCGCATTACGTGACCGAGCTGCCGTTCATCGGGCCAGTGGCGAATTCGCTCTTTTGGCTGGCGCTGTTCTGGTCGGCTTTCGGCACGCTTCTGTTGGCGGTCGCCGGCGTCAAGCTGCCGGGGCTGAATTTCCGCAACCAGCGCGTCGAAGCGGCGTATCGCAAGGAGCTCGTCTATGGTGAAGACCATGCGGAACGGGCTGAGCCGCTGACCGTCAGGGAGCTCTTCGGCAACGTTCGCCGGAACTATTATCGCATGTATTTCCACTACATGTATTTCAATGTCGCCCGTTATTTCTACATCCAGGCCGACGCGCTCTTCGTGGTCTTCATGCTGGTGCCGACGATCGTGGCTGGCACCATCACTTACGGTATCTTCCAGCAGATCTCGACCGCCTTCGGACAGGTCAGCAACTCGTTTCAGTATCTCGTCAACTCCTGGACAACGATCATTGAACTGCTCTCGATCCACAAACGCCTCAAGGCCTTCGAGGCTGCGATCGACGACGAACCGCTGCCTGAAATCGACCAGCGCTACCTGGAGCGTGAGACGGGGGTCGTGCACGCCGACGGCTGATGGGCAGGGAATCTTTGCGAGCATCGGAAGATTGGCGTTTGGGGCGCCTCCTCCTCGCTGGGTAGGAGGGGCAATCGCAGCGTCGCTACGAATCTCTTCTCCACCGCGGGGAGAAGATGCCGGTAGGCAGATGAGGGGGCGGCCCGGCACATCTTCTCGTTCAAGGGAACTTAGAGACACCCTGCAGGCTCGACCGCGCCATAGCCGCCATCAAAGACCTGACGTCTGCAATCTGCCGCGGGCCTCGATCATCGGGATCGCCTCCGAATAGCTGACGCAGGCGACGTCGGCGCGGTGGCAGACGTCGCTGACCAGGCGGTCGAGCGCCCGCCAATAGGCGCCGCCGTTCATTTCGACGAAGTGGAAGCCGAGCTGTAGCGGGACGCGGGCGCCGGCATACTGTTTGTCGAAAGCTTCCTTGAAGGCGGCATAGGCGCGATCCTCGAATTCCGCGGAATCGGCCGTATCCTCCTCACCCTTGGAATGGCGGACGAAGAGATTGTAGTCCATGCCGATGATCGGCTTCTCGTTCGGGCCTTCGGGGATCAGCGGCAGGCCGAAGCGGATGATGCCGTCTTCCTCGACAGGCATGGCAGGCCCTTTGGTGACCAGGCTCGCATCATAAGTGAAGCCCGCCCTCTTTTCGGCGGCGATCATGTCAGCGCCCGCGGTTGCCGAGAGATAGGGGGCGCGAAAGCCCTTGATGCCGTGATCGACCAGATCCTGCCAGCCGGCCGGCTCCTGCAGGCCGACGCTCTTCCAAGCGTTTTTCAACGTCGCATGAAAGGTTGCGTATTCGGCCGACCAGTCGGCCTCGCTCCAGAGGCGGCCGTCGAAATGGCCACAGGCATGGCTCGATATGTCGTGTCCTTCGAGGTGGGCGTGCCAGATATTGCCGAGGCGCTCGCGGATCTCGTCGTCGCTCTGGGCGAAGCCGACATTCGATTTTCCGCGTTTCTGGTGCGGCGCCTGATAGGCCTTCTTCGCCGCCTCATTCATCAGGAAGGTGCAGGAGAGAAAATAGGTGAAGTGGGCGCCGTTTTTCGCCGCCATCTCGCGGCTCTTCAGCCAGAGCGCGTTGTCGTGGGCGCCGTCGAAGGAAATGATGACGAGCTGTTTCGGCCGGTCGGCCGCCTCGGCGATTGCCGGGAGCAGGAACGAGGCAGCCAGACAGGTGGAGAGGAGAAGACGGGACATGGACACCGCGACAATTTGTTCGCGGTTTCCCTCCGACAGAATTGCGGCGAAGCTGCGGTCGCGCTGGCATTTCTTCACGCCAGCCGTTAGAGCCTTTCCTGGTCAGATGTGACAAACGGTACGGAAGGGATCCGCAATGACATTGCTTATCGTCGGCATCATACTTTTCCTCGGGGTGCATCTGGTGCGGGTGGTGTCGCCGGACTTTCGCCGTTCGATGATCGCAAGCCTCGGCGAGAAAGGCTGGCGGGTAGCCTATTCGATCGCCAGCATCGCCACGCTGATACTTTTGATCTACGGCTTCGGGCAGGCGCGTGATGTGACCGGCATGCTTTACAATCCGCCAGTCTGGATGGCGCATATAACAATCACGCTGATGCTGATCGCGATGATCTGTCTCGTCGCCTCGCTGCTGCCGGCGGGGCATATCGCGACCAAGACCAAACATCCGATGGTGCTGTCGGTGAAGATCTGGGCGCTGGCGCACCTGCTCGCCAATGGCGAGACGTCGTCGGTCCTGCTGTTTGCCGCCTTTCTCGCCTGGGGCGTCATCCTGCGCATTTCCTTGAAACGGCGGCAGCGGGCGGGTGAGATCACACTCCGGCCGTTCGTCTCGGCCAAATACGACCTCTATGCCGTTGTCATCGGCATCGTCGTCTGGGCGCTGATCATCTGGAAGCTGCACGAATGGTTGATCGGGGTTTCGCCGCTCGTCATGTGACCGGCGCATAACCCCGAAATTCGATTCCGATTTTCGGGAAGGATTATGCGCGGATTCAAAGTGTTAGAGCGTCCTTAGCGCGTCCTGTTGGACGCGCGGCGCTCTAATCTTTCACATCCCCCTTACAACGGCTGCAAAATGGGGTAGAAGGCCCGATAATATGCGTTTTGCATTGTGTATGGGTATTTCCGCGGCCGGAGACGAGAATGGCATTCAACGACGACAGCTTCATCCGTGAAGTCAATGAGGAATTGCGATCCGACCAGATGAAGGGTGTCTGGCGCCGGTTCGGCCGCTATATCATCGTCGTCGCCATTCTGATCGTCGTCGGCACAGCCGGCAAGGTTCTCTACGAGTATTGGGACGACAACCGTTCCTCCGGCACCGGCGACCAGTTTCTGGCGGCGATGAAGCTTGCCGACGAGAACAAGAACGACGAGGCGCTGGCCGCGCTCGACAAGCTCGAGAAGGAAGGCCATGGCGCCTATCCGGTGCTGGCGCGGATGCGGGCCGCGACCGTCCAGGTGCAGAAGGGCGATACCGCCGCGGCAATCGCCGCCTTCAACGAGATCGGCAAGGACAATGCCGTTCCGGCCGCCGTGCGCGATGCCGCCAAGATGCGTGCCGGCTGGCTGCTCATCGAGAACGGCGCTTACGAACAGGTTTCGGCCGCGATCGAGGAAATGGCTGTTCCCGGGAACGCCTTCCGTCATTCGGCGCGCGAGGCACTCGGCCTTGCCGCTTACAAAGCCGGCAACATGGCGCAGGCGCGGCAGTGGTTCCAGTCGATCGTCGATGATACCGACAGCCCACGCAATGTTGCCAATCGCGCCCATATGATGCTTGATCTGATTACCGCATCCGGCAAGGCGCCCGCCGCTCAGGGCTGATCGCGTTAAGGACAAGATATGAGTTTCACGGTCGCCATCGTCGGTCGTCCGAATGTCGGCAAGTCGACACTTTTCAACCGGCTGGTAGGTAAGAAGCTGGCGCTTGTCGACGACACGCCGGGTGTTACCCGCGACCGCCGGCCGGGCGATGCGCGGCTGATGGGCCTGACCTTCACGATCATCGATACGGCTGGTCTGGAAGAGGCCGACGCGGAGAGCCTGCAGGGCCGGATGCGGGCGCAGACGGAAGCGGCGATCGACGAGGCGGATCTTTCGCTTTTCGTCGTCGACGCCAAGAGCGGATTGACGCCCGTCGATACCGACCTTGCCGAAATGTTGCGCCGGCGCGGCAAGCCGGTGGTGCTTGTCGCCAACAAATCCGAAGCGCGGGGCTCCGACAGCGGCTTTTATGACGCCTACACGCTCGGGCTCGGGGAGCCGACGCCGATTTCGGCCGAACATGGGCAGGGCATGCTCGACTTGCGCGATGCGATCGTTGCGGCAATCGGCGAGGACCGGGCCTATCCCGCCAAGGAGGATGTCGCCGTTACGGATGTCGACATTCCACAGACGGAAGGCGAGGACAGCGACGCGGACGAAGAGCCGGCCTATGACGAGACGAAGCCGCTCAGGGTGGCGATCGTCGGCCGGCCGAATGCAGGAAAATCGACGCTGATCAACCGTTTCCTCGGCGAGGACCGGCTTTTGACCGGGCCGGAGGCAGGCATCACCCGCGACTCCATCTCGGTCGAATGGGACTGGCGCGGTCGCACCATCAAGATGTTCGATACGGCAGGCATGCGCCGCAAGGCGCGGGTTATCGAGAAGCTGGAGAAGCTTTCGGTTGCCGATGCGCTGCGCGCAATCCGCTTCGCCGAAACCGTCGTCATCGTCTTCGATGCGACGATCCCCTTCGAAAAGCAGGACCTGCAGATCGTCGACCTGGTGCTGCGCGAGGGCCGTGCCGCCGTGCTCGCCTTCAACAAGTGGGACATGATCGAAGATCGGCAGGCGGTGCTTGCGGATCTGCGCGAAAAGACCGACCGCCTGCTGCCGCAGGCGCGCGGCATCCGCGCCGTGCCGATCTCTGGCCAGACCGGCTGGGGACTGGACAAGCTGATGCAGTCGATCATCGACACGGACAGGGTCTGGAACAAACGCATCTCGACGGCGCGGCTCAACCGCTGGCTGGAGACGCAGCAGATTCAGCATCCGCCTCCGGCCGTTTCCGGCCGCCGCATCAAGCTGAAATACATGACGCAGGTCAAGGCCCGCCCGCCGGCCTTCATGATCTCCTGTACCCGCTCGGATGCGCTGCCTGAATCCTATACACGCTATCTAATCAACGGGTTGCGCGCCGATTTCGACATGCCGAGCGTGCCGATCCGCATCCATTTCCGCTCGCCTGATAATCCGTTCGAAGGCAAGAAGAGGCGGACGTAGGGTTCAGGGGCCGTGGTGGGAACACCCCCTCTGCCTTGCCGGGCATCTCCCCACAAGGGGAGATCGGATGGGCGTTGATGCTTCCCAAAACAACTCCGCTTGGCGATTAAAATATCGACAGAGAGGGACGAAGCGTTCGCCTCCTGCTGACCTCCCCACCCATGGGGGAGATGCCCGGCAGGCAGAGGGGCGTAGCACAAGCGCTGTGATACCCAGTCCGGTTAGCCGCTAAACCACGCTTCGATTCAGCGCCTCACGCAGCGCCACGATCTCGGCCTGCAGACGGGTGAGGTCGACTGCATCGCGACCGCTGGCAGCGGCGATGCAACCCGGGATGCCGATCGCCGTTTCCTTCAGGCGAATGCCTTCTTCGCTCAAGCGAATGACGACGACGCGTTCGTCCTCCCGGCTGCGTTCGCGTCTGACATAACCTGCGGTTTCAAGGCGTTTGAGCAGCGGGGTCAGCGTGCTCGATTCCAGGAAGAGCTTCTCACCCAAGCCGCCGACGGTCTGGCCGTCCTGTTCCCAGAGCGAAACCATTGCCAGATATTGCGGATAGGTGAGGCCGAGCGTCTCGAGCAGCGGCTTGTAGACGCGGTTCAGTGCGTGGCTTGCCGTATAGACGGCAAAGCAGATGAAATTGTCGAGCTTCAACTGATCCAGCATGGGAAATCTCCAAAATCAAACAAATTTACATCGTGCGATAAATAATCGTAGCCGCTTTTTATGCATGGTAGCTATGCAGAAATATAAATTGTGCGATAAACAATCGTGCGCGATATAAAGTCAGTGTTCACAACGAACATCGAACCCGAGAGGACAAGACAATGTCGACCATCAAGACCGTAGTTTCCGCAGCAGCACTGCTCGCAGCCTCCGCCGTTGGCGCGCTTGCCGATCCGGTACTCGAACCGACAACGCAGAAATTCATCGACGGGCTTGCCGGCGGCAAGCCGATCTACACGCTGTCGCCGGCCGATGCCCGCAATGTCCTGGCCGGCGCGCAGAAGGGCGATGTGAAGAAGCTTGCCGCCAAGGAAGAGGACCGGGTCATCAAGGCTGGTCCGACAGGCAGCATCAAGCTGCGCATCGTCCGCCCGGAACATGCCAAGGGCACACTGCCGGTCATTCTCTATTTCCATGGCGGCGGCTGGGTGCTGGGCGATGCGGATACGCATGACCGGCTGGTGCGCGAGATCGCCAACGGCGCCGATGCCGCTGTCGTCTTCGTCGACTACGAGCGCTCGCCGGAAGCCCGCTATCCCGTTGCCATCGAGCAGGCTTATGCTGCGACCAAATATGTCGCCGAGCATGCCAAGGAGTTCAAGGTCGACGCCTCCAGGCTCGCGGTCGCAGGCGATAGCGTCGGCGGCAACATGGCGGCGGTGGTGACGCTGCTTGCCAAGGAACGCGGCGGTCCTGCCATCGATCAGCAGGTGCTGTTCTACCCCGTCACCGACGCCAATTTCGAAAATGGTTCCTACAACCAGTTCGCCGATGGCCCGTGGCTGACCAAGGAGGCGATGAAGTGGTTCTGGAACGCCTATCTGCCCGACGAAGCCAAGCGCAAGGAGCCGACGGCTTCGCCACTGCAGGCATCGCTGGAGCAGTTGAACGGCCTGCCGCCAGCGCTCGTCATCGTTGACGAGAACGACGTGCTGCGTGACGAGGGCGAGGCCTATGCCCGCAAGCTCAGCCAGGCCGGCGTGAAGGTCACGTCGATGCGATACAACGGCACGATCCATGACTTCGTGATGCTAAACGCCATTGCCGAAACGCCTGCCGCACGCAGTGCGATTGCGGTCGCGAACGACACGCTTCGCAGCGCGCTTCACAAGTAAAACCAATCAGTCTGCGGACGGGAGGGGCCCGGCGGTTTCGCCGGGCTTTCTGCTTCTTGGAAGCGATTTGGCAAACTGCCAGGCCTTCCTCCATTTCGGCGTGATGACGCCGTTGGCGGCGCGGATATTGTTGATGAACTGCAGTGTCGCCGCTTCCCAGGAATATTGCATGGCGAGTTCACGCGCCTTGCTGCGCGAGGCGGAGAGGGCGGCAAGGCAGGCGGCTTGCAGGTTGGCGTCGAGCGCCCCGACGTCACTGTCCTCGCCGATGATGTCGAGCGGGCCGGTGACCGGGTAGGCTGCGACCGGCACGCCCGATGCCAGTGCTTCGAGGATGGTGTTGCCGAAGGTGTCGGTGAGCGAGGGAAAGACGAAGACGTCGGCCTGGGCATAGGCTTTCGCCAGATCCTCGCCGAACTGCACGCCGGCGAAGAAGACGTCGGGATATTGCTTTTCGAGCTCGGCGCGGGCCGGACCGTCACCGACGACGACCTTGGAACCCGGCAGGTCGAGATCGAGGAAGGCCGGCAGGTTCTTTTCCAGCGCCACGCGGCCGACGGTCATGAAGATCGGACGCGGCAGGCCGAACGGGTTTTCCTCGAGCGCCATCGGACGGAACTGCGTGGCGTCGATGCCGCGGCTCCAGGGCATGAGGTTGCGGATGCCCTTTTCCGAAAGTTCGCGGGCAAGGCTCGGTGTCGCCACCATGCAGCCTGCGCCGCCATTGTGGAACCAGCGGACAAAGGAATAGAGCCAGCTCTTCGGTATGGGCAGGCGCGCGGAGACGTATTCCGGAAAGCGGGTGTGGTAGCTCGTCGAAAACGGCATGCGGTTCTTCAGGCACCAGCGGCGGGCGGTCAGCCCCAGCGGACCTTCGGTGGCAATATGCACGTAGGAGGGATTGTGCTTTTCGATCTCGCGGGCGATGCGGCGGTAATTGGCGATCGATAGGCGGATCTCAGGATAGGTCGGGCAGGGGATGCTGTTGAAGCGCTCCGGCGTCACCATCGAAACCTCGACGCCCATCTTCGCCAGTTCGCGATTGGTGTTCTCGATCGAGCGCACGACGCCGTTGACCTGGGGGTGCCAGGCATCGGTAACGATCACCAGCCTTTCGGGCAGGTTTCCGGCGGCTGCGGCATTGGCCCAGCTCTCGCCGCTATAAGTGTTTGCCGGACGTTGCAGCATGTCACGATTTCCATCCGCGTCGCAGTGATCTGGCAACGCTCAACCCCTCAGCGGGGTTCCGGAACGGCGATTCCCGCTTGCTTATTTTGAGGCATGACCATGATGGAAATATTACAGCCCATATTGCAAGGATTGCAGGGGCTTTCGCTGGCCTGATCGCCTCGATTATGTCGGCGGCGGGCGGCGGTTTTCATGCACAAAGAATAACGGCGCCGGTCCAGGACCGGCGCCGTTTGGGAGGTTAAGCGGCAGCGGAAGCCGAGCTTGCAGTCGGAACTTCCGAGATCGTCTTCAGAACCTGCGAAGCGATCTGGTAGGGGCAGCCCTGTGAGTTCGGGCGGCGATCTTCCAGATAGCCCTTGTAGTCGTTCTTGACGAAGGAGTGCGGAACGCGGATCGAAGCACCACGGTCGGCAACGCCGTAGGAGAACTTGTTCCACGGTGCCGTTTCGTGCTTGCCGGTCAGGCGCTTGTCGTTGTCAGGACCGTAGACGTTGATGTGGTCCATCAGGTTCTTTTCGAACTGCGCCATCAGCGCTTCGAAATAGGCCTTGCCGCCGATTTCGCGCATGTACTTGGTCGAGAAGTTGCAATGCATGCCCGAGCCGTTCCAGTCGGTGTCGCCGAGCGGCTTGCAGTGATACTCGATGTCGATGCCGTATTTTTCGGTCAGGCGCTGCAAGAGGTAGCGTGCCATCCAGATCTGGTCGGCGGCTTTCTTGGAGCCCTTGCCGAAAATCTGGAATTCCCACTGGCCCTTGGCCACCTCGGCATTGATGCCTTCGTGATTGATGCCGGCAGCGAGGCAGAGGTCGAGATGCTCTTCGACGATTTCGCGGGCAACGTCGCCGACGTTCGAATAGCCGACGCCGGTGTAGTACGGACCCTGCGGAGCGGGGTAGCCCTGCTCAGGGAAGCCGAGCGGGCGGCCGTTCTGGTAGAAGAAATATTCCTGCTCGAAGCCGAACCAGGCGTCTTCGTCGTCGAGGATGGTGGCGCGGGCATTCGATGCATGCGGCGTGACGCCATCCGGCATCATGACTTCGCACATGACGAGAGCGCCGTTGGTACGGGCCGGGTCGGGATAGATGGCGACCGGCTTCAGCACGCAATCGGAGCTGCGGCCTTCAGCCTGCTGTGTCGAGGAGCCGTCAAAGCCCCAGAGCGGAAGCTGTTCCAGCGTCGGGAATGCGTCGAATTCCTTGATCTGCGTCTTGCCACGCAGGTTCGGTACCGGAGTGTACCCATCGAGCCAAATATACTCGAGCTTATATTTTGTCATCGTGACTCTCTCAATGCTACGAAGGTGAGCAAATCCGGAGGTGATCTCGGCGCGCAAGCGCATCCGACCGCCAGGGATGACGCTTTAAAAGCACGTAGCGTGCCAGTTTTGGCGCCACGCAAAAGAAAAATCGCGAATCAGCGTGCCGGCCGATTTTTTCTCTTTTGGAAAATCGGGCTGTTTTTAACGCTCACAGGCGGTATCGCCCATCAAAACGCACTTTTCCCATCTGGAACTGGATGAAAATTGCGGCGTTAGGCTGAAATGATGAAGTGTTAAACAAATTATCGGAAGCTTTTAGCCGAGACAGCATGCCGACCGATCACAATTGTAACATTGCCCTTATTTTGTGCAATTTGCATAAACTATGTGCATTGTGCTATGTAGATGGTCCTGAAATGTTGATGCGCCGAACTGAATGGAGGCGATCTCATGCCCACCGGTTTCCATCGTGAATCCGCAACGATCTACCAGTTTCCCGTGAAGGCGATACGAAACGCCAACCGGTTCGAACGCGCCAGGCTGATGGAGCGCGAGGCAGCAGACGTCTGCGATGCTGCGCTCGACAGCTGCTGGTACCATGACGAGGCAGTTCGCGAGTCCGATCGGCCGACGAAGTCCTAATTTCGTATGACCCCTGAAATCGGATCGATTTGAGGGGGATCAGCGGAGCAAACGATGCCGACAAGGCGGAAGCGCCTGTGCATGGCGTTCGTACTGCGTCAGCACGTGCGGCTAGCCGCCATCCAATCCGAGCTTTTCCCTTACGACCAATGCACCATGTTCGCTGACGACGCGGGCAGCGACCTTTGCTGCGAAGCGGGCGGCGGCAGGCGCATCGCCTGCTTCGAGGTATCTTGCGAGAAAGGCGCCGTTGAAGCTGTCGCCGGCGCTGGTCGTGTCGACCACCTTCTTCACCTTTTCGGCCGGAACGAATGTTTGCTCGCCGGCAAAATTCAGCGTGACACCGTCAGCGCCGTTCTTGACGACGATATCGACGGCGCCCAGTGCGCGATAGCGGTGGATCGTCGCCTCAATGGAATCATCGCCGAAATGGGCCGCCTCGTCGTCGAAGCTCGGCATGACGAGCACGGAGGAGCGGGCGCCTTCGCTGATCGTCGTGTGCATCACGTCGTAGCTCGACCAGAGGCGCGGCCGGATGTTCGGATCGAAGACGACGAGCTTGCCGGCGGCCTTGGCGCGACGGACTTCGGCAAGCAAAGTCTCGGCATCCTCATGTGGCAGGATGGCAAGGGTGATGCCGGAGAAATAGATGACGGCAGCGCTCTCCACCGCCTCGCGCAGGCGGTCCGGATCAGCCGCCAGGCTGCGGGCTGCCGAGCTGTCGCGCCAGTAGCTGAAGGAACGTTCGCCGTTCTTCAGATTGATCATATAGAGGCCGGGCGTCCTGCCCCTGATGCGGCGGATGAGGCTCGTGCCGATGCCTGATGTGTCGATGAAGGCCAGCATCTCGTCCGACATGGCGTCGTCACCGAGGGCGGTGAAATAATCGACCGACCAGTCGTCGGCAAGGCAGGCGCGGGCATACCAGGCGGTGTTGAAGGTATCGCCGGCAAAGCCTTTGCGCAGCAGGCCGTCGCCTGCCTGCGAGAGTTCCACCATGCATTCACCGATCGATAGAAACCGTCTGCTCACCTTGTCCTCCCGGCTTAGAGCGCTGCGGATCCAACAGGACGCGCTAGGGACACTCTATCACTTTGAATTGGCGGATTATCCGCAGGTCTTCATTCGCTGATACGCGGAGCCGGGCAGAGTGACAAGCGTCGATATTACAGGAGATGAAGCCCGTCTTCGCGGGCGAGGCGAAGGCGGGCTTTCAGAAGGACGCCTATTCGTGGATGGTGTAGCTGCCCATCGCGCAAAGATCTTGCGTATCTTCCGTGGTTGCGAGGTTTGAGCCTTCTTCGAATTCGAAGCGCATGTCGTATTTGCAGACGGTGCGGCCATCGGCGATGGTGATATCGATGCTTTCGCCCGGATTGAGAACGTCGTCACCGAAGACGTCATCCTCCCATTCGCCGACGCCGGTCGGCGAGCTGTAGAAACGTGTCAGGACGGAGTTCGTCCCGTTGGTGAGCTTGAAGTTCAGATCTTCGGCATGTGACGAAACCGCGGAGGCGGCGATCATCGTGGCGGCGAGTGCGATCAAAGCTGATATTTTCGATTTCATGTATGCGTTCCCCTGGCTTGCGATTAGGCCGAAATGGGATAGCATTGGCTCATAAAATCTTTCTTATCGGGGACCTTAGATCCAAAAATAGTCCGCTTCGTCCCGAGATGGACGGCGGTCGGACATTCAAGGCGACGGCCGCCTGGGCGGCCGTCTTTCCGTTCATGGCCTGTCCATATGATAGCAGGCGGCCTTCTGCCCGGGGCGGACCTCCTCGGTCGGCGGCATTTCGGTGCGACAGATGTCGGTCGCCTTCCAGCAGCGCGGTGAGAAGACGCAGCCTTTCGGCGGGTTGAGCGGCGAGGGTGGGTCACCCTGCAGGCGGATGCGGGTTCGCAGGCGCGCAAGCTTCGGATCCGGGATGGGCGCGGCGGAGAAGAGCGCCTGCGTATAGGGGTGGGCCGGATGATCGAAGACGGTGGCGCAGTCGCCGGCTTCCACCACCCTGCCGAGGTAGAGCACCAGCACATCATCTGAGATCAGGCGGACGACGGAGAGGTCGTGGCTGATGAAGATCAGCGTCAGGCCGAATTCCTTGCGCAGCTTGCGCAGGAGCGTGATGACCTGACCCTGGATCGAGACGTCGAGGGCCGAAACCGGCTCGTCGCAGATAATGAGCTTCGGTTTGGTGACGACCGCGCGAGCGATGCCGATGCGTTGCGCCTGGCCGCCGGAGAATTCGTGCGGATAGCGGTTGATCATTTCCGGCACCAGGCCGACGGCGGTCATGATCTCGCGGACACGTTCGGTGCGCTCGGCTTTGGAGAGTTTCGGCTCGAAGACGGTGAGCGGCTCGGCGATGATGTCGCCGACCGTCATGCGCGGGTCGAGCGAGGCGATCGGATCCTGAAAGATGATCTGCATGTCGCGGCGCGCGGCGCGCATTTCCTCATCCGACAGGTCAAGCAGGTTCCGGCCCTGCCAGAGGATGCGGCCCTTCTGCGATTTCAAAAGCCGCAAGATGGAGCGGCCGAGCGTGGACTTGCCGCAGCCGGATTCGCCGACGATGCCAAGCGTGCGGCCTTCGCTGAGGTCGAAGCTGACATTGTTGACGGCTGTGAGAAAGATTGGCGGCTTGAAGAGGCCTTTTGCCGGCAGTTCGAATTGGGTCGTCAGGTTCTCGACCCTCAGAAGCGATCGTTCAGCCATGGTTCAACAGCTCCTCGCGACGCGGGAAGGGGTGGTAACAGGCGGCGCAATGGTGCGGTGCCAGCGTTTCGAGCGGCGGCGGCCGGTCGATGCAATCGTCCTGGACCTGCGAGCAGCGCGGCGAGAAATTGCAGCCCTTCGGCAGGTGCTTCAGGTTTGGCGGACGGCCGGGGATGACGACGAGGTCGTCAACATCCTGGTCAGGGCGCGGGATCGAGGCATGCAGTGCTGCGGTATAGGGATGGGCCGGATTGTCGAAGAGTTCGTCGACCGGAGCCTCCTCGACGATGCGGCCGGCATACATGACGGCGACGCGGTCGGCGAGGCCGGCAACGACGCCGAGATCGTGGGTGATCATGACGAGCGCTGTGTTCATCTCCGCCGTCAGGTCGTTGAAGAGATCGAGGATCTGCGCCTGGATGGTGACGTCGAGCGCCGTCGTCGGTTCGTCGGCGATCAGAAGCTTCGGCCGGGTGAGCAGCGCCATGGCGATGACGATGCGCTGGCGCATGCCGCCGGAGAGCTCGTGCGGGTAGAGATGGAAGCGTCGTGTCGGATCGGGGATGCCGACGCGTTTCAGCATGTCGAGTGCGGCGGCGGATGCCGCGCGCGCCGTCAGCCCGCCGTGAACCTCGAGCTGCTCCGTCAGTTGCCGGGAGATCTTCAGCGATGGATTGAGGGCGGTCATCGGGTCCTGGAAGACCATCGCCATGTCCTTGCCGCGGATCTGGTCGAGCTCGCGCGGTTTCAGCGCCAGCACGTCCTTGCCTTCGAGCAGCGCCTTTCCCGTCGTTTTGCCGTTCTTGGCGAGCAGGCCCATGATGCCGAGGAAGGTTTGGCTCTTGCCGGAACCGGATTCGCCGACGATGGCGATGCGCTCGCCGCGCTTGACGGTCAGGTTCATGTTCGAGACTGCCTTCACCTCACCGTCCGGCGTTTTGAAGGTGATCGAATAGTCTTTGAGTTCGAGGAGGGTATCCGTCATTTAACGATCCTTCGGGTCGAACGCGTCGCGCAGGCCGTCGCCGATGAACAGCAGGCTGAGTAGCAGGGCCACGAGGAAGCTTGCCGGGAAGACCAGCAGCCAAGGCATGCTTTCCATGGCATCGGTCCCCTCGGCGATCAGCGTGCCGAGCGAGGTCAGCGGTTCCTGCACGCCGAAGCCGAGATAGGAAAGGAAGCTTTCGGTGGCGATGATTTCAGGCACCGTCAATGCTGCGAAGATGACCACGGGTCCGACGAGGTTCGGGATAATGTGCTTGATGATGATCTTGAACGGCCGCTGCCCGGATGCGCGGGCCGCTTCGATGAATTCGCGATGCTTGATCGATAGCGTCTGGCCGCGAACGATGCGGGCCATGGTCAGCCATTCCAGCGCGCCGATGGCGGCAAAGAGCAGATAGACGTTGCGGCCGAAGATCACCATCAGCAGGATGACGAAGAGGATATAGGGAAGCGCATACATGATGTCGACGAAGCGCATCATGATCGCATCCAGCCTGCCGCCGATATATCCCGATACCGCACCGTAGAGCACGCCGATGAAGACGGAGACGACGGTCGCCGTCAGCGCCACGGCCAGCGAGACGCGAGTGCCGTAGAGGACGCGGGCGAGAAGGTCGCGGCCGTTCGGGTCGGTGCCGAAATAATGACCGGTCTCGAACGAGGGCGGGATCCGGAAGGCCGCCCAGTCTGGATCCTCATAGTTGAAGGGAATGAACCAGGGGCCGATGAAGGCGACGAGGATCAGCAGCGTCAGGACGACGATCGACAGGACGGCTGCCTTGTTGCGGCCGAGGCGGCGCAACGCATCCTTGGTGAGCGAGCGGCTTTCGGGTGCCAGGCCTTCCGCCGCCAGCAGCTCCTGGGCGAGCAGCTCGCGTTTTGCGGGGTTGAGGATCATCTGTTTCTCACTTTCGGATCGAGCCACGCATAGGCGATATCAACGAGAAGGTTCAGGAACACGATCAGCACCATGTAGAAGATGACCGTGCCGAGAACCATGCCGTAATCACGGTTCAGCGCTGCGTTGACGAAATAGCGGCCGATGCCGGGCAATCCGAAGATGCTCTCGACAACAAGCGAGCCGGTGAGAAGATAGCTTGCTGCCGGACCCAAATAGGAGACGACCGGCATCAAGGCGGGCTTCAGCGCGTGGCGCATGACCGTCAGTCGCGGGCCGATGCCCTTTGCCTTGGCGGTACGGATAAAATTCTGGTTCATCACCTCGATCATCGAGCCGCGCGTGATGCGCGAGATACGGCCGGCATGCGGCAGGGCGAGAACGACGATCGGCAGGATGAGGTATTTGATCGAGCCGTCACCCCAGCCGCCGACTGGAAACCACGCGAGATGGATGCCGAAGACGAGCTGCAGGATGGGCGCGATCAGGAAGTTCGGTAGCACGACGCCGATCAGAATGAGCGCGCCCAGAATATAATCCGGTGCCTTGTTCTGATAGAGCGCCCCAAGACAGCCGACGGCGACACCGACGATGATGGCAATCAGGAAGGCAGCCGTACCGATGGTAAAGGTATAGGGCAGACCGATCATGATCTGCTGGGCGACAGAAAAATCTTCGTTGGCGAAGGAAGGCCCAAGATCGCCTTTCAGCACATCGCCGACATAGATCAGGTACTGCGCGATGAGAGGCTTGTCGAGATTATAGTGGGCCGCAAGGTTCTTTAGGATCACCGGCGGCAATGGCCTTTCGCCATCGAAAGGGCCGCCGGGGGCAAGGCGCAAAACGAAAAAACAAACTGTAATGGCGATCCACAGGACGGGGATCGTCGACAGCAATCGACGGAGAGCGTATTTGATCATGATCGTGGGCCGGCTCTTCCCCGATGTGCCGGGAAGAGCCGTTTTCCCTTACTCTTTCATCGACAGCCAGCGGGTGCGGTGGATGTCCTGAATATTGTCGACGAAGCCTTCGACCTTTGGAGAAACGACGTTCTTCGAAACATAGTAGTAGAGCGGAATGGCAGCGCTGTCGTCCAGAGCCAACTGCTCGGCCTTCTTGAAGATTTCAGCGCGCTTACCGACATCCGTTTCGGTGTTTCCTTCTTTGATCAGCTTGTCGTACTCGGGATTGCTCCAGCGACCGTAATTCATCGAGACGCCTGTTGTTAGCAGGTTCAGGAAGTTATCTGGATCGTTGTAGTCGGCGATCCAGCCTGCTCGACCGATTTCTACCTGACCGCGCTGCATTTCGTCGTAATGCACCTTGGTTTCGGTGTTATAAAGTTCAACCTCGACGCCGAGCGGTTTCCACATGGAGGCGATCGCGACGGCAACGCGCTTGTGGTTGTCGTTGGTGTTGTAACGGAGCTGCGCCTTTAGCGGATGATCTGGGCCGAAGCCGGCTTCCGTCAGCAACTTCTTAGCTTCCGCTACCTTCTCACTATAGGGCAGATCCTTCCAACTGACATAGGCTGGTTCGCCATAGTTGGCGGTGCCTGGCGGAACCCAGGAATAGGCGGGTGGTTCTTGGGTGCCGAGAATTTGCGGACCAATCACTTCACGGTTGACTGCCATCGAAAGAGCCTGGCGCACACGCTTGTCGTTGAAGGGCGGTTTCTGGGCGTTTACGACATAGTAATAGCTGGCAAGAAACGGCGCGACGTGCGCCTGGCCTGGCAGGTTTTTCTGCATCCATTGATATTGGTCGGCCGGGAAATCGGTCATGATGTCGAATTCGCCGGCGCGGTAACGCTTCAGTGCAGCTTCCTGATCTTCCAGCACGAAGAACTTCGCGCCGTCAATCTTCAAATCCTTTACGCCGTACCACTGGTCGTTCTTAACAGTTGTGACGTGCGAGCCCGGAACCCATTCGACCGGCTTGTAGGGGCCGTTGGTGACAATGTTGCCGATCTTGACCCAATCCTGGCCCTTCGCCTCGACGACATGCTTCGGCAGCGGGTAGGCGGTGTAATGCATCAGCGCATTGATGAAATAGGGGGTGGCATTTTCGAGGGTGATTTCGAGCGTCTTGTCGTCGATCGCCTTGACGCCGAGTTCGTTGAGATCGGTGATCTCACCCTTGTTGATCTTTTCGGCGTTCTTGATGGTGAACTGCAGATAGGCATAGTCAGCGGCGTTCTTCGGGTCGACGAGGCGCTGGAAGGCGAAGACGAAGTCTCCTGCCGTTACCGGCTGGCCATCTGACCATTTGATGCCGTCGCGAAGCTTGAAGGTGTAAACCTTGCCATCAGGCGAAATCGTCCAGCTTTCGGCCTGGCCGGGGATCGGATTATCCTTGGCGTCCTCGGTGACGAGGCCTTCGAAAATGTCGCCGGCGATACGGTTTTCCCAGTCTCCGGAAAGCTTCTGCGGATCGAGCGACTGCGGGTCGCCACCATTGTGAATGTTGAGCGTGGCCGCATGGGCCGAAAACGCCAGCAATGTGCCAAGCATTGCAGAGGCGAGAAATTTTTTCGCGAAATGGTTCATGGTGGGTCCACCTTTCTAGGCTTTTCGCCTTTATTAGACATTTGTTCCCGGTGTTTGACCTCTTACGTGCAGGTCAGCGCGCACATTATCGCAAAGGCTTTGCGTTGCAACCCCAAATCCGGAGGTTGGAAACGGGTTGTGGACAAGCCTATATACGTCTCCTCCTTGTCGGATCGCGACGACGCGCCGTGACATCCGCCACGCTCTCATCACAGCTTCACCCGGTTGTCTTTTGTTTTGTCCGCTTTAGTGTGGCGAGCGCAAACGAGGCAGGAGATGTAGCCGATGGCATTGCAGGCAGGCGGGAGTGCGGACTGGTGGCGCGGCGCGGTGATCTATCAGGTCTATCCGCGCTCGTTTCAGGACACCAACAGCGACGGTCTTGGCGATCTCAGGGGAATCACCCGCCGGCTGCCGCATATAGCCAGCCTCGGCGTCGACGCGATCTGGCTCTCGCCCTTCTTCAAGTCGCCGATGGCCGACATGGGCTACGACGTTTCCGATTATTGCGACGTCGATCCAATCTTCGGGACGCTCGCCGATTTCGACGAGATGATGGCCGAAGCGCACAGGCTCGGCATCAAGGTTGTTATCGACCAGGTGATCTCGCATACCTCCGACCGGCATCCCTGGTTCGTCGAGAGCCGATCGAGCCGGACCAATCCCAAGGCGGATTGGTATGTCTGGGCCGATCCGAAGCCGGATGGTACGGCGCCGAACAACTGGTTGTCGATTTTCGGCGGGCCGGGCTGGGAATGGGATGGCGTGCGCCGGCAATACTACCAGCACAATTTCCTGACCTCGCAGCCGGACCTCAACTTCCACAGCAAGGCCGTGCAGGATGCGGTCCTCGAGACGGTGAAGTTCTGGCTCGACCGCGGCGTCGACGGTTTCCGCCTGGATACGGTCAACTATTATTTCTGCGACAAGCAGCTCAGGAGCAATCCGCCGCATGAGCCGGATGAGGATGACGCAGGCCTTGATGCGCCCGACAGCAATCCCTACGGCATGCAGAACCACCTCTACGACAAGACGCAGCCGGAAAATGTCGATTTCCTCAAGCGCTTCCGGGCGCTGCTCGATCAGTACGAGGATCGCACGACTGTCGGCGAAGTCGGCGATGGCGCGCGTTCGCTGAAGACGGTTGGCGCCTATACGAGTGGCGGCGACAAGCTGCACATGTGCTACACATTCGATCTGCTCGGACCGGATTTCACCGCCGAGCATATTCGCGGCTGCGTCGAGGCGTTCGACAAGGCAGTCACGGACGGCTGGGTCTGCTGGGCTTTTTCCAACCACGACGTCATGCGCCATGTCAGCCGTTTCGCGCGGACGGAGGAAGAACGGCCCGTCATCGCCAAGCTGGCGGTCTCGGTGCTTGCGGCGCTACGTGGCTCGATCTGCCTCTATCAGGGCGAGGAACTCGGCCTGCCGGAGGCAGAGCTCGCCTTCGAGGATCTGCGCGACCCTTACGGTATCCGCTTCTGGCCGGCCTTCAAGGGCCGCGACGGCTGCCGCACGCCGATGCCCTGGGAAGCCGGCAAGGCGCATGCGGGCTTCACATCCGCGGAAAAGAGCTGGCTGCCGGTGCCTTACGAGCAGGCAGCACTTTCCGTCGATACGCAGGAGGCGAGCGATAGCTCGGTGCTGCACCACTACCGCAAGACGCTTGCATTCCGGAAGAGCCATCCGGCGCTGGTCGACGGCGACATGGCCTTCATCGGCACCAACCAGGACCTGCTCGCCTTCACCCGCGAAAAGGACGGAGAAAAACTGCTCTTCGTTTTCAACCTGACGCGCAAACCGGCGGAATTCCGCCTGCCTATTGGCATCGTGCTCGGGGAACCGCTTGAGATGCCGGGCTTCGAGGCGGTAGCGGGCGCGGGGTCAGTGAAGCTTGCGGCGCTCGACGGGTTTTGCGCGCGGGTTTGATGTTCGACTGCTGTGTCTCTGAAGGCGACCGCCGAGAGGTTGTCCACCACCGAGCCAGCCCTGTTTCATTCGCATCACCCGATGAGCGCGAACTTGTCCACATCCACCATGCCGCGGTCGGATATCTTCAAGTGCGGGATGACCGGCAGCGGTAGGAAAGCGAGCTGGAGGAAAGGTTCTTCCAGCGTGGCGCCGAGCGCGAAGGCGGCCTTGCGCAGATGGTGGAGGATGTCGCGAACCGTCTCGTAGGGCTCGAGGCTCATAAGACCGGCGATGGGCAGGGCGATTTCGCCGGTGACCTTGCCGTCTTCGACGACGACGAAGCCGCCCTTGATCTCGCCAAGGCGGTTTGCGGCGCAGGCCATGTCGTCCTCGCTGACGCCGACCACGCAAATATTGTGGCTGTCATGGCCGACGGTCGAGGCGATCGCACCCTTCTTCAGGCCGAAGCCCTGGACGAAGCCGTTGGCATGGTTGCCGTTCCTGCCGTGGCGCTCGATGACGGCGACCTTGATGATATCGTTGGCGAGATCGACCGTCGTCTCGTTGCCCCTGACGGGCAGGCGATAGCGGCGATGCTCGGTGATGATCTTGCCCGGCATGACGCCGATGACAGGCGTCTCGCCCTCGGCGACCGGGACGCCGAAATGGGCGGCGTTGACGGGCCGGGCCTTGACGCTGTCGAGGCCGATTGGGGCAACCGGTTTGCGCGAAGAAAAGAGCGCATCGGTGACGCGGCGACCGGCGGAGAAGATCATGTCGGCGCGGCAGTTTTCCAGGCTGTCGAGAACCACCAGATCGGCGCGCCAGCCCGGCGCGACCAGGCCGCGGTCCCTGAGACCGAAGGCGCGGGCGGCCGAAATCGAGGCGGCGCGGTAGATCGCCAGGGGCTCGACGCCGCTTGCGATCGCCGTGCGGATCATATGATCGAGATGGCCCTGTTCGGCGATATCGAGCGGATTGCGGTCATCGGTGCAGAGTGCCAGGTAAGGGGAAAGCCGCTCGGTGATAATAGGCATCAGCGCCGCGAGATCCTTGGATACCGAACCCTCGCGCACGAGGATATGCATGCCCTTGCGGATCTTTTCCAGCGCTTCGGCGGCGGTCGTACATTCGTGCTCGGTGCGGATGCCGGCCGAGAGGTAACCGTTAAGATCGTTGCCGGACAGCAGCGGCGCGTGACCGTCGATATGGCCGCCCTGGAAGGCATCAAGCTTGGCCATGCAGACGGGATCCTTGTGGATCACGCCGGGGAAATTCATGAATTCGGCAAGGCCGATGACCTTCGGATGGTGGCGGTAGGGCAGGAGGCGCTCGATCGGCAGATCGGCGCCGGAGGTTTCGAGATGCGTCGCCGGAACGCAGGAGGAGAGCTGGACGCGGATGTCCATGATCGTCTCCAGCGCCGATTCGAGAAAGAATTCGATGCCGGCGGTTCCGAGCACATTGGCGATTTCGTGCGGATCACAGATCGCGGTCGTCACGCCGTAGGGTAGGACGCAGCGATCGAATTCATGCGGTGTGACGAGCGAAGATTCGATATGCAGATGCGTGTCGATGAAGCCGGGAACGACGATCCTGCCCGATATATCGATTTCGGTCTCGCCATCATAATTGCCTGAGGTGCCGACGATGCGATCGGCGCCGATCGCAATGTCCGACAGGACGAGTTCGCCGGTAACGAGATCGAAGAAACGGCCGCCCCTCAGCACGATATCGGCCGGCACGCGGCCGACGCCCTGGTCGATGAGACGTTCGAGCTTGGTGGTCATGGCATTGCTCACATTACAACCGATTCCGAAACTTATAACCGATCTGCCGCCACAAGCGAGTGCCGCAAAACGAAACCGGGCGCCGTAAGGGCGCCCGGTCGTCGACGGTCAGAGATGGTTTACTCGGCGGCAACGATCTTGCCGGCTTCCCACTTGTAGAGCGAGAAGCTCTGCGAGGTCAGGTCGCCGGTTTCGCCGTAGGTGACCTTGCCGATGGCGGTCGGGATTTCTTCGCCGCCCTTCAGCGCGGTCGCAACGGCTTCCGCATCCTCGGCGCTGCCGGCCTTCTCGATGCCGGCCTTCAGCACTTCGACGGCGGCATAGGCGTTGAGCGTGAAGGCCTCGGCCGGGATGTTCTTCGCGGCGAGCGCGTCGGCTGCGGCTTTGGAATCCGGGCTCTTCGTGGCGTCCGAAGCGTTGGTGAAGATGGTGCCTGCTACCGCATCGGTGCCGATTGCCCAGAATTCGGTGTTGGAGAGGCCGTCGCCGCCGATGATCGTCGCGTTGGCGGCGAGGTCATGCAACTGACGGGCGAGCAGGCCGCCTTCCGGGTGGTAGCCGCCGAAATAGACCACGTCGACCTTCTCGGATTTGATGCGGGTGGTGAGCGCGCTGAAATCCTTGTCGCCGGGCGTGATCGCGTCATTGACGACTTCGGTGACGCCGCCGGCGTTCAGCGTCGCCTTGAAGGCGTCGGCGAGGCCTTTCCCGTAGGCGCCCTTGTCGTTGACGATGGCGACGCGTTTGTCCTTGAAATTCTTCAGCACGTATTTGGCGGCGACTTCGGCCTGCTGGTCGTCGCGGCCGCAGGTGCGCAGCACGTTGGTCAGACCGCGCTTGGTCAGGTCAGGGGCGGTCGCAGTCGGGGTGACCATCAGCACGCCGTTTTCAGCAAGTACGTCCGAAACGGGAATGGCGACGCCCGATGTCACCGGGCCGACGACGAAGCGGATGCCGTCGCCGACAACCTTGTTGGCGGCGGAAACGCCCTGTTTCGGTTCGCCGGCATCGTCGGCCAGTTCGAGGACGACCTTCTCGCCGAGAATCCCGCCCTTCTTGTTGATCTCGTCGACGGCCGTCTGAGCGCCGTTCTTCAC
Organism: Rhizobium sp. 62_C5_N11_2; assembly: GCF_051811185.1. Classification (NCBI taxonomy): domain Bacteria; kingdom Pseudomonadati; phylum Pseudomonadota; class Alphaproteobacteria; order Hyphomicrobiales; family Rhizobiaceae; genus Rhizobium; species Rhizobium sp. 62_C5_N11_2. The sequence goes on along the minus strand of NZ_JBPWPW010000001.1, from coordinate 3,111,737 downwards.
CTGGTCGCCATAGGCAGCGACGGGGCCGGTCAGCGGCGCGATCAGGCCGATGGTGATATCGGCATGGGCAAGCGGCGCAAAGGCGAGTGACGCGACGAGGGTCGCCGTCAATGTCTTGAGGGTCATTGTCTGTCTCCTTGGATGGGGTCATTCGACCCGCGATGAAGCGTCGCGCCGACTTTTCCGGATCGTTCAACGGCCCCAAGGCCGTGCCAAGGACGATCGATATCGGCGCGATCAATGCGCCCTCCGGCCATATTTGGCTCGAATGGGTGCAACGGCAAGATTTCTAGGAATTTTGGTGAGATTCCGCAAGTTGATAGCAAAATGAAACGAGAATTGAGGCGATCCCGTGCGAAATCGTCCGAAATCGTCGATTTTGACGCCGTCTGCCGATTTCTGGAGGGTGCCGGTACCCCGCGTCAGCGGTGCGCCGATCAAACCTGCCGAATTTCGCGGAGGCTCTCTTCGCCTTTCGGAATATTCGAATTCTGTTTCGAGATTAACATTTGATTCTACCAATTAGAGTAGAACCATTGTTCGCGCATATATTGCTGCGATGCAAAAGAACGGTCGACAATAAACAGAGAGTTATTTCAGGAATAGAGAGCTGGATGCTCAAGCGGGTCGAAGCCAGGCAGGTGCGCACCGGAATGTTTGTAGAGGCCATCGAGGGTGCATGGCACGATCCTTTTCTGTCCAAGCGAAGATTTCTTCTGCGCCGTGAAATCGATGCCCAGAAACTTCGCAAGAACGGCATGACAGGCGTGATCATCAACACCAGCAGAGGCCTGGATATTGACGGCCTGCCAGGTGGCAATATCGAGATCGACACCAAGGCGGCACGCGAGACCATCCAGAAATCCATGCAGGTGGTGGAAAGCGTTTTCGGTCGACTCCAGCATGGCGATGGGATCAGCGTCGATCAGGTGGCGCCGGTGATTTCCTCGGTCTCCAAGTCTATCGATCAGAATCCCACGGTCTTTCTGAGCGTTACGCGTCTGAAATCCAAGGACGAGGCAACGTTCCTGCATTCGATTTCGGTGAGCGCGCTGATGATCCTTTTCAGCCGTCATCTCGGACTTGACGAGACGACTGTTCAGATGCTCGGCACAGCAGGATTGCTGCACGACGTCGGCAAGCTCGAAATTCCGCTCGAGATACTCAACAAGGAAGGCCCCCTGGACGAGGACGAGATCAAGATGATCCGCGACCATCCGGAAAAGGGACACGCCATCCTGTCGCGTCAGGAAGGCATTTCGGAGATCGTTCTCGACGTATGCCTCAACCATCATGAGCGTATCGACGGCAAAGGCTACCCCCGCAAACTTTCCGAGGCGCAGGTCAGCCTCCATGCGCGTATTGCTGCGATTTGCGACGTCTACGACGCCATCACCTCGGTGCGGCCGTACAGGGCGCCATGGAGCGCGAGCCAAGCACTGAAATGGATGCTTGGTAACGAAGGGCATTTCGATCGCCGGCTGTTGAAGAAATTCGCCCTCTGCCTTTCCGTCGCCGCCGTGACCTGAGGTCTATCCAGCTTCGCAACAAACCGGCCTGCGTGGACTTATAGCGCCGCGCGTCCTTTCAGACGCGCGGCGCTATAACACTTTGACGTGCTGCATGCCCTTTTGCCGGAAATTTCAGAGCTTCTCAGATGTTGTTCTGCAGGATGGTCCGCAGCTTGTCGAAGAGCTCGTCGATATGGTGCTTCTCGATGATCAGCGGCGGCGAGAGCGCGATGATATCGCCTGTGGTGCGGATCAGCAGGCCGCTTTCATAGGCTTTCAGGAAAGCGGTGAAGGCACGCTTGGTCGGCTCGCCGGCGATCGGGTCGAGTTCGATCGCGCCGATCAGGCCGGTGTTCCTGATGTCGATGACATTGGGGCAGTCCTTTAGCGAATGCAGAGCGTCGGCCCAGTAGTCGGAAAGCTCGGCGGCGCGTGTCAGCAGCCCCTCTTCCTTATAGGTGTCGAGCGTGGCGAGTGCGGCGGCAGAAGCGATCGGGTTGCCGGAATAGGTGTAGCCGTGGAAGAACTCGATCATGTGCTCCGGGCCGTTCATGAAAGCATCATGGATCTCGGAGGTGACGAAGACGGCGCCCATCGGGATGACACCATTGGTCAGTCCCTTGGCGGCGGTGATCATGTCGGGCTTGACGTCGTAATATTGGGCGGCGAAGGGGGCGCCGAGGCGGCCGAAGCCGGTGATGACCTCGTCGAAGATTAGAAGGATGCCGTGTTTGGTGCAGATCTCGCGCAGCTTCTGCAGGTAGCCCTTGGGCGGGATCAAGACGCCGGTGGAGCCCGCCACCGGCTCGACGATGACGGCGGCGACGGTAGAGGCGTCATGCAGGGTGACGATACGCTCCAGCTCGGTGGCGATGTCACCGCCATGCTCGGGCTCGCCGCGGGTGAAGTTGTTCTTGCCGGGCTGGTGGGTGTGCGGCATGTGATCGACGCCGGTTAGAAGCGTGCCGAACATCTTGCGGTTGGTGACGATGCCGCCGACGGAGATGCCGCCGAAATTGACTCCATGATAGCCGCGCTCGCGGCCGATCAGGCGGAACCGTGATCCATTGCCCTTCACCCGGTGATAGGCGAGCGCCACCTTGAGCGCGGTCTCGACGGATTCGGAACCGGAGTTGGTATAGAGAACGTGGTTCAGGCCTTCAGGGGCAATGTCGACCAGGCGGTTTGCCAGTTCGAAGGCCTTGGGATGGCCGAGCTGGAAGGCCGGCGCGTAATCGAGCTCGCCGGCCTGCTCGCGGATCGCCTCGGTGATCTTCGGGCGGCAGTGGCCGGCATTGACGCACCAGAGGCCAGCGGTGCCGTCCAGCACCTGACGGCCGTCATGGGTCGTATAGTACATGTCCTTGGCGCCAACGAACAAACGCGGCTCCTTCTTGAACTGGCGATTTGCCGTAAACGGCATCCAGAAGGCGCGAAGATCGTTCGGTGCGTTGAGGCGATTGGACATGCTGTTCTCCTGGCCGCTGTCGGCCCTTTCCCGGGGGCTTTACGCCCATATTTTTACTGCCCGGTCAAATTATCAGGGCTTCCCAAGGCGTCAACGGGAAAAGTCCCGAGAAAGGTTCCTAACGGGAAGCTCAACTTGTCTCGGTCGATCACGGGGCGAGCGCTTCGGCTCGATCAGGCTGCAATTCTTTCCCCGCCGGCGAAAGGAGCAAAAGACCGGGCGCGCAAAGGCACGACCGGCAAATCGCAAATTTGCCGGTCGTGCCATAAGGTTCACGTGCTGAAATATCGTTGCCAAGCCTCCGGGAACATTCCCTTGCGGCATGGCATCGGCCGACTTCATGTCAGCGCTATCATTAAGCGGCGGATCTATTCCGGTTCTGCACGAGGTAGATATCTTCGAGCGTTGCCAGGATCTTCATGACCGGCTCGGAGGTGCTCGAATAATAGATGGTCTGTGCGTCCCGGCGGGTTTTGACCAGCTTTTGAGCGCGCAATTTCGACAGGTGTTGAGAGAGAGCCGACTGGCTGAGCCCGACCTGCGTCGCAAGCACGCCGACGGCTACTTCGCCCTTCACCAGGCTACACAGGATCAGCAATCTCTTCGGGTTTGCCATGGCCGACAATAAAGCTGCCGCCACGTTCGTGTGATCGGCCAAATCAGAGGTTTCCATATGTTATCTTCCTAATGCGAAACGTACATCAAGTGTGTTGGCGCAGGCCGCCAGCCGGGATTTTGACTGACATCAAAAACTAGCAACTGGGCTCGAAGATTGTATATACCTAAATTTAAGGTATCGAGTATGCTATTTTAGATATGTTTGAACAAATGTGATCGGCATCCACCGCGAGGGTTTCGAACTCGTATCGCAGCAGAAAATCGCCGGAAATCATGTCGAAACCTGAGGAATCCACACCACAAATGCGCCAAGAACCCGATTCCGGCGCCTTTAGCCTGGTAGCAAGGCTTTCCTCCACATCGGGGTGGCGTTCTACTAAATCTCGCACTGTCTCTGTTGCCCTGGCGGCAATCTCCTCATTCGCGGCCGACTGGATTACGAGATCGTTCCCATCGAGTTGGTAGGCGCGGCCGAAACCGCCATTGAGGCTGGCCTGCTCAGGCTTGAGACGGAAGAATAGGAAATCAGGAAAGTCGATATAAAGCTTCGCCTTTGGGTGGCGAGCGAGAAAACGCGCGCGGATCCGCGCGTAGAATGGATTGCTGTGCTCGATGGGTTCTGCCAGGCATTGGGTCGTCAGGCGGGGATAGGCAAGGGGATCCCCCTTGCCGGGCTCGCCGGTCAGGAGCGAGGCGCGCGGATCTCTGGCGAGCGCCTTGGTATGAGCCGACAGCTGCGAAACCAGGATGACGGGGATGCCGTCGATATCGGTGGCGACGAGCACGCGGCTGGCGAAGGGGAAGCCGGTCTCGGGGGCGAGAACGGCAATCGCCGCGTGCCTGGCGGAGCGCAGAAGCACGCGGGCGAGCTTTCGGGCATCGTCGTCGGTTTCGCGTAAGGGCGAGGGCTGATCTTTCATATCCACTTTGTGACAAAGCGGATGGAAAACATCAAGCTTCCTGCTTGCGGCGATGGCGGGTGAGGCCGGCAACGATATCCTGAGCCGAGATGGTGCCGACGATCGCGCCGTTCTCGACGATGCCGATACTGCCTGGCTGGCGGGCAAGGGCATCGAGGATATCGATGAGCGGGGTCGCGGCGCGGGCCGTCGCGCTGACGCTCATGCCGGCGGCAGTCTGGCCAAGGCCCGGCTGCATGACGTCGGCCGCCGTCAGCATGTTGATCGGATTGAGGTTCTGCACGAAATCGGCGACATACTGGTCTGCGGGGTTCTTGACGATATCGTGCGGCGTTCCGCACTGGATGATGCGGCCGCTCTCCATGATGGCGATGCGATTGCCGATGCGGAAGGCCTCGTCGAGATCGTGGCTGACGAAAAGAATGGTCTTCTTCAGCCGCCGCTGAAACTCCAGGAGCTCGTCCTGCAGGCGGGTGCGGATCAATGGGTCGAGCGCCGAGAAAGGCTCGTCCATGAGCAGGATCGGGGCGCCGGTGGCAAAGGCGCGGGCAAGGCCGACACGCTGCTGCATGCCGCCGGAAAGCTCGTTGACCTTGCGGCCCGCCCATTTCGTCAAGTTGACCAGTTCAAGCTGCTCGCCGACGCGGAGCTTGCGTTCGGCTTCCGGCATGCCGGCGAGCTCGAGGCCGAAGCCGACATTCTCGGCGACCGTGCGCCATGGCAGGAGAGCGAACTGCTGGAACACCATGGAGACGGTGTGCGTGCGCAGATCCCGCAGCGCCTTGGCATTGCATCTGTAAGGGTTGACGGGGCCGGTGGTCGTGGAGACGGCGACATCACCACGCACCACGGGAGCGAGCCCGTTGACGGCGCGCAGCAGCGTCGACTTGCCGGAGCCGGAAAGGCCCATCAGCACCAGGATCTCGCCTTCCTCGATCGTCAGCGAGGCATCGGCGACGCCGAGCACCAAGCCGGTGGCGGCGCCGATTTCGTCGCGCGATTTGCCCTGATCGACCATGGCAAGCGCGGTTTCCGGCCGATCGCCGAAGATGATGCTGACATTGTTAAAGCTTACCGCGGTCATGCACCGCCTCCTTCACCCGCCGTGCGGAACATCCGGTCGAGAATGATTGCCAGGATGACGATGCAGAAGCCCGCCTCGAAGCCCTTGGCGATATTAACGGTGTTCAGTGCACGGACGACGGGCACGCCAAGCCCGGGAGCGCCGACAAGGGCGGCGATGACAACCATCGACAGCGACAGCATGATGGTCTGGGTGAGACCCGCCATGATCTGCGGCGTGGCGTAGGGAAGCTCGATCTTGCGCAACACCTGTATCGGCGTCGCGCCGAAAGCGACGGCGGCTTCGACGAGGGACGGCGGCGTCGAGATGATGCCAAGGCGCGTCAGCCGGATCGGGGCGGGGATTGCGAAGATGACGGTGGCGATCAGGCCCGGCACCATGCCGAGGCCAAACAGGATGAGCGCCGGGATCAGGTAGACGAATGTCGGTATGGTCTGCATGAGATCGAGTACCGGGCGCATGGCAGCATAGATCCAAGGGCGGCGGGCGGCAGCAATCCCTAGCGGAATGCCGATCACCATACAGACGAAGGTGGCGGCCAGCACGAGGGCGAGCGTCTCCGTCGTTTCCTTCCAATAGTCCTGGTTCACGATCAGCAGCAGCCCGAGACAGGTGAAGACGGCGACCGCGATCGAGCGGCGCAGCCAAAAGGCGATGGCGGTGATGGCCGCGATGACGATCAGCGGATGAGGCTTCTGCAGCACGAAGAGCAGGCCGTCTATGGCGCTCGACAGCAGGAAGGCGATCTGGTTGAAGAACCATTCGCCGTTCGAGGTCAGCCAGTCCACAAAGGATTTGGCCCAGGGGCCAACGGGAATCTTAAATTCGGTGATCCAATTCAAGGGCGCGCCCATCCAGAAAAACAACAATCGGACAAAAATGAAACGGGGCGGCGAGCCGCCCCGTTCGTATCATCAGAGGCCGAGGCCGGTCTTGGCGGCGGCGAGAGCGTCGCCCTTGCCATCGCGGGTCTTGACGCCCGCGAGCCAGGGCTCGAGTGCTGTGGGGTTCGCCTTCAGCCATTCGGAAGCTGCAGCCTCCGGCTCTTTGCCGTCGTTCAGGATTTTGCCCATGATGTGGTTCTCCATGTCGAGGGAGAACGTCAGGTTCTTCAGCATCGTGCCGACATTCGGGCATTCGTCGAGATAACCGGCGCGGACATTGGTGAAGACCTTGGCGCCGCCGAAATCCGGACCGAAGATATCGTCACCGCCAGTCAGGTAGGTCAGCTTGAAGTTGGTGTTCATCGGATGGGGTTCCCAGCCGAGGAAGACAACGGGCTTGCCTGATTTGTCGGCGCGCGCGACCTGAGCGAGCATACCCTGCTCGGAGGACTCGACGACTTCCAAATCCTTCAGGCCAAAGGTGTTCTTTTCGATCATGTCCATGACGAGGCGGTTGCCATCATTGCCGGGCTCGATGCCATAGATCTTGCCATCCAGCTCGTCCTTATGAGCGGCGATGTCCTTGAAGTCCTTGATGCCAAGCTCGGCGCCCTTGGCGTTGGTGGCGAGCGTATACTTGGCGCCGACGAGGTTGGGGCCGAAGGATTCGACCGACTTGTCGTCGAGATAGGGCCGGACGTCCTTTTCCTGTGTCGGCATCCAGTTGCCGAGGAAGATGTCGATGTCCTTGTTCTTCAGCGAGGTGTAGGTGACCGGCACCGAGAGAACCTTGATGTCGGTCTGATAGCCGATGCTCTTCAGGACGACGGATGCGGTGGCGGTGGTAGCGGTGATATCCGTCCAGCCGACGTCCGAGAAATGAACGGTGGAGCAGCTGTCGGGATCGGCGGCGAAGGCGGCGGTCGCAACGGAGAGGGCGGCGACGGCAGTTGCGGTAACGAGTTTGAACGTGCTTGTTGTTTTCATTTTAGACTCCCAGTCTTTAAGTTCCCAAGCCAACCATCAATAGCCGAGTTTGACAAGCGACCTCAGTGCGTTTGCGTCGTATCGACCCATGCGATTGCGACGTCGGTGGATTTTTTCGCGACGCCTTAGTTTCTGGGCTTTTGGCGGTTTTTGAGCGTGGATTCCTGTGATTATCGCCGTCACGGGGCTTTTCTTTGCCATTCCAAGCTTTCAATAAGCCGATTAAGGAGACATCGGATGGCAAAACTCTATTTCAACTACTCGACGATGAACGCCGGCAAGTCGACGATGCTGCTGCAGGCCTCCTATAATTACCAGGAGCGCGGCATGCGGACGGTGCAGTTGATCGCCGCTTTCGACGAGCGCGCGGGCCGAGGCGTCATCGGCTCGCGGATCGGCTTGGAGGCGAGCGCCATTCCCTTCGAGCCGCATGAGGATCTGTTCCGGTTGGTTGGGACGCTGAGCGGCGAAGGAGCACCGATTTCCTGCATCTTCGTCGACGAGGCGCATTTCATGACGCCTGTCCATGTCTGGCAGCTTGCCCGCGTCGTCGACAGGCTCGGAATCCCTGTGATGGTCTACGGGCTGAGAACCGATTTCCAGGGCAAGCTGTTTCCAGCCTCGCAGGAACTGCTGGCGATCGCCGACGAAATGCGCGAAGTGCGCACGATCTGCCATTGCGGGCGCAAGGCGACGATGGTTGTGCGGCTCGACGGAGAAGGAAAAGTGTTGCACGAAGGCGCCCAGATCGATGTCGGCGGCAACGAGAAATATGTCTCGCTCTGCCGCAGGCATTGGGACGACGCGATGAACGGTGCCTGGATCGCCGAGCCGGTCTGAAGCCGGCGACGCCGCCTGTTTTCTTTGGCGCCGCAAGCGACTAGCTTGGGGTCAGGAGATTCCCTGGAGAGATCAGGTGCGCAAACCCCCGCCATTCGACAGCCAGTACGAAGCCGCCGACAGCCTTGCCGAGAGGATTGCGGCCGAGGGGTCCTATTGCGTGGCCGCGATCGGCGCCTTCGGCGGCGACGAAACACGGTCGGCCGACGAGGTCTTCCTCGAGCAGAATGCCCGCTTCCAAGCACATATCGCCGATGCTGCGACGCTTGACGCCCAACTGGCCGAGCTGGTTTTTTCCCTCGACCGGCTGACGGCCGAGGTTTCTGCCGATCTCGATAGTTTCCGGGGGCTGACGCCGCGTGAGAAGATGGCCGGCTGGGTGTCGCGCCAGCGGATGTGGCGCATGTATACGGAACGCGTGCGCGAGGCGCCGGTCATCGAACGGCTGCTCGACCTTCTGACGAAATCGGACGCGCTCGCCAGGCTGATCGCCGGCCAGCGCGCCGCGCTCACCGAACGGCACAGGGCAGCCGAACTCAACCTCGTCGACATCGTCGAGCAAAGGCGCCGACTGGTCGTTTCCATCGATATCGCCCGTCTCAAGATGAAGGAGCTCAATGCCAAGGCGCTGACGACGCAAGGCCGTATCGGCGTCTATGGTAACAGGGCGCACTGGGAGCAGATGGAGGCGGAGCGGCGGGCGCTGAAGGCGGAAGCCGAGCGGATTTCCGCCGGGGAACACGAGATGCGCGACGACAGCCAGCGGCGTGAGCGCTTCATCGGCCTGTTCCAGGCTTTTGTCGATTCGCTGAATGGTCGGATCGCTGCCTGCAACCTGCTGCTGCGCAAGCTGTTGATCGACGTAGAGGAGCGGCTGATCATCTACCAGGCGCAGGTCGATACCGACCGGCCAGGCATGAAGGTGAGGATCAAGCCGGAACTCTTTCCTGATATCGCTGCGCCGATCAGGCTGTTCGAGAAGGGCATGCTGGTCGCCCAGGATCTGGAGCGGCGGAAGAGCCGTGTCGATCTCGAATTCGCCAGAAGGTTCCCGACCTATGCCGAACTGCCGCCGGAAGCATCGGGAGCACCTCTGATCGACACAGCGCGCAGGTCCTTCCGTTTCAGCCTGCCTTTCCTGCGCTCCTGACCCACAGGCGCAGACAATACCCCTCTTCCCAATGCTTTCATTCCGGAAAATCGAAGGGCTCGTGTTGTGCTCGGCCCATCGAGCGCATATGTGGGATGCAGCGGGGCGGCAATGTCCCGATGTTCGCCTCGCCTGACAGGAGACGACGATGCTTGACCGGATAGCCGGTTTTTTCAGGCTGATCGGCCAGATGATCGGCCGCTGGGCCCGCCTGTTTTCCGCCTGGGCCTTCTGGCCCTTTCTTGCCGCGCACGGCTGGTATCAGCGCCGGAGCTGGATGATCCGGTTGCCGGTCATCGCGTTCGTGGCGCTGCTGGTCGCGCTCTACGGCTATTTCTTCTGGGAGACGCAGGTCTGGTCGAATTTTAACACCGCCTTTGTCGACCAGTACCGGCTTTCCGAACGCAAGGTTGCCGCCGGGCAGGAAGTGCCGGTCGCCGAGGGCGCCAATACGACGGCGCCGAAGACCTGCCAGCGCTCGGCGATCGTCGACGTCGCGGCCGATCTGACCGATTTCAATGTCAACCAGAACGCATGGATCTCCTCCATGGTGCTCTACAAGATGGGTTTCTTCGGCATCGACTGGGATCACACGCCCTTCCTCGACAACAAGGCGTCGTTCCAACGCGGCGTCAACCAGGCGGTCCGGCGAACCTCGGTGGAGCTTGTCGATACGCTCGGACGTGTGCGCGGCACATCGGGCATCAACAACGACCTGCAGAACGCACGTGGCAACCTGCAGTTCGACGAATATAGCTGGTATTTCGGGCTCAATCCCTTCGGGCCGAAGACGCCGACGCCTTCCTATTATCGCTCGGCGATCGGCAGCCTGCGCAAGTTCAACACCGATCTCGCCCTCTGCAACGCCATTTTCGACGGACGTGCCGACAATCTCGTCCAATTCATCGACCGCATCGCCAACGATCTCGGCGGCACCTCCGACATGCTCGCCGAGCGTTCGGAAAACCACAACCGTGGCTGGTTCGATACACGTGCCGACGACCGGTTCTGGTTCGCCTACGGCCAGCTCTATGGCTATTACGCGATCATGGCGGCGGCTCAGGCGGATTTCTCGCAGGTGGTGGCGGAACGCAATCTCGGAGCGATCTGGGGCGGGACCATGCGGCAGTTCCAGTCGGCGCTGCGCATTCAGCCGGCGATCATCTCGAACGGGCGTGAGGATGGCTGGATCATGCCGAGCCATCTCGCCACGATGGGCTTCTATATTCTGAGGGTGCGCTCGAACCTCGTCGAGATCCGTTCAGTGCTCGACCGCTAAAGCGCGTCGCGATCTTTCAGATTCGCTCCTCGCGCTTTGGCTCTTTGATTTTACGCATGTCGGTGTCGCGCGACATGCTTTGGATCCTGCGCGTCCAGCAGGACGCGCTATCGTTGTTGAATCAGCGGGGTATCGTGTTGTCCTCGAAGCCGACGACGCGCAGTCTTTCGACGAATTCATAGGTGACGCCGACGATGCCGCCGCCGCTTTCATCGTCACGGAAGCGGCCGACGCTGCGCACCAGCTTATAGCCGCCAAGCCGATTGTCGACGCGATAGACGAAATGGAAGCCGACGCCGTGAAGGCTTGCTTCTTCGAAGGTTTGGGCGATCAGGCTGCGGTCTTCCTCGTGGATGCGCGACATCAGCTCTGTCAGGTTGACAGGGCCGTCGCTGTAAGGGAGGCCGAAGATCGCGTGGACATCCTCGCTTGCAAAGAAATGTCCTGTCTCGATGTCGATGCGCCAAAAGCCAAAAAGACGGTAGGCAGCGAGCATCTGGACGACGTCCGCATCGGTAATGCCGATGTGGGCGCGGGATTGTTCTGTCTTGTCAATGACGGGCTGTTCGAAGTGAAGAGGCACGATTCCCCCAGATCACGGGACGACGTGCCGACTCTCTTCCGATTCCTCAGTTGATCAGCTTCAATCGAATTGCCTTAGCTACCAACTGGGTGCGGTTGACGCAATCGAGTTTTTTGATCGCATTCGTCATATAGGCGTTCACCGTATGGTCCGAGAGCGTCAGGATCTGGCCGATTTCGATCGAGGTCTTGCCCTGGGCCGTCCATCGCACAACTTCTAGTTCTCGGTTCGATAGCGCGGTATGCGCGCATTCCTCGTTGCGCTTGACTGCATTGTATGCATCGAGTGCATGGAGAATGATCATTACCAGCTCGTTGATCTCGCTCTGGCCGAGTGCGGTGCGCTCGCCGCAGAACCAAAAGACCAGGCGCTGGCCGTCGGCTGCGATGGTCGGCATGGCAACGCCTGCCGGTATGGCATGGCGCAACATCAGGGCGCGCAGTTCGGCGGGAAAGGCCTGACCACTGACGGCGTCGTTGAGGTGCCAAGCCGGCGGCACAGCGGACTGCCTCAGCCTTAGGCCGAAAGGGCAGCCGCGCATCATGTGGGCGCGGTCGAAATCCCTGACATAGGCGGCCGGAAGCGAGCTCTCGATCAGCAGAGGTTTCAAGAGAAGGTCTTCGGGGGAGGGGGCGTGCATCAGCGTCGCATGCGACAATCCGAAGGCTGTGGAAACCCTGCCGAGCGCCTGCGCAAAAAGGCTGCGCGTTCGAGCGGTCGCAAGCTCTGCCGAAAGCAATGACTGTCTTTCAGAGGTAGTCATGTAAGACATTTGTACGCCTCCGGCAGCCTCAATGTTACCGCTATCAAACACAGAAAATCTGCAGGATGCTAGCCCAATTAACTTAAGGCAGGCCGATTCATTCAAATTGTGAGAAATTAGCCACGGGAGATCGCGCTCTGATTGAGTTTCGACTTGCAAAGATAACGTTGCGGTATCTTGAGGCGCTTCGTGACGGCATAGCTATGGCCTCACGCAGCAGGGCAGGCGGAGAATCACCTGAGTGAGTTCGATGAGAACTCCGGTCTTCTCGCACCGGCGAAAAGGCGATGGACCGGTCCACCTGCAGCGCTTTGCGCTGGAGCAGATGAACTGCGTGAACACTGCCGCAGCGGGGCGCCATGTAAGCCGGATTGCGAATGAGAGAACAAGCCTAAGAGGGCCGCAGCGGGCGTCGAAATCCGGCTTGCTGGTGTTCAATCCAATTGCTAAGCGTATGTTCAGTACAACTGAGGCAATTTAATCGTGCGCTTTGCAGTTTCCTTTTTGGTGAAGTGTCTATTTTCCAGATCATTACTTGTTTTTCTCCTTTTGACCTTACCGATCGGAGCGGTAACCTCGCAGGCTGCCGAGAAGAAGAAGGCAGCACAGCCGCCCATGAACTTCATCCTCGTGCGTAGTTTTCTCTGCCAGGAAAACTGTCCGGAATGGATATCGGCGGAGGGACGCATAACGTCCGATACCCCCGCGCGGCTGAGAAAAATTCTCAAGAAGATCGGCGGCCGGAAGTTGCCTGTCGTCTTCCGTTCGGAGGGTGGCGATGTCGATGCCGCCTATGCGATGGGCCGGATAATTCGCAAGGCCGGGCTGGAAACGGCGGTAGGCGGTACGCGGCTGAAGGGGTGCCCCGTTGGGGATACGCGCTGCGAAGCCGCTATTGCGAAGGACGGTGTCTCGGGCGGCTACACTTATTCTGCTGGTGCATACTGTCTTTCCGCCTGTCCGCTGGCGTTAGCGGGCGGTGCGTCGCGTGTCTCGTCGCAATGGGCCTTTATCGGCGTCCACCAGATCACGACCGTCTACAACAAGGTGCGTGTTTCCTATCGCATCGAATACAAGATCGTGAACGGCAAGAAGAAGGAAATCTCCCGCAAGGAGGTTGGGCGCAAGGTGGCGGGGCAGAGCAGTTCCACCAAGCTTGGAAAGAAGGCTACCGCTGCCTTGACGGCCTATTTGAAAGAAATGGGCGTCAGCGAAGATGTGATCGGTCTGATGATGAGCGCCACGCCTGACAACATCAATATCGTACCGGCTGCAGAGGCACTTCGAACAGGTCTCATCACGGACATGCTGTCTTACAATGAGTGGCCCGGCATGCCGCTCTGCGCGCCGGATGCAGCGGCCCAAGCTGTGTGTCACGGCCATCCGGTAGCCGAAGCGCCCGTGGCGGCTAAGGCGCCTGTATCTGAGACGCCGGTGTTTGAGTCGCCCGTGCAGGATGCGGCCGCAGACATAAGCGAGAGACTGCCGAGAACCCGACCGATGGACTTTCTCCTGATGTACAATGGCAATTGCCAGGAGGAGTGCACGCAGTGGATTTCCGCGGATGGAGACATCACGCCGGACACGCCGGCTCGGCTGAAGGCGATGTTGACGACGCTCGGCGAAAGAAAGCTGCCGGTCGTCCTTCAGTCTAATGGCGGGGACATGGATGCGGCTTTCGCGATGGGGCGTATGATCCGTGCGGCAGGTCTGGAGACATCAATTGGCAGAACGCAATTGCCGAATTGTCCTAAGCTGGATCCGCGTTGCATAGCCAGCATCGCCAAAAGCGGACCGACCGAGGGTGAAGTCTTTGCCGGCCGTGCGTACTGCCTTTCGACCTGTACTGTTGTCTTGACGAGCGGAACGCCGCGGATTGTCGGATATTCCGCTATCGGCCTCGTCAGACCCACGGCGGCTGAATATACGAAATTCTTCGCCTACTTCGACGAGATGGGCGTCAGGGCCGAGACATACGAGACCATGATGCTTGCGACATCAATTGAGCAACGGAAAATACTTCGTTCTCAGGCGCTCGATCTCGGCATCATCAATGGGATCATCCCTTATGATGAGGAGCCCGGTTATCACCTGTGTGGGCCGGATGCCAAGGAAAGCCTTCGATGCCCCAGAAAAGCTGAAGCAGAGACCGTTCCTGCTGCTGCTTCGGTCAATTGATATCGGGACGCGAAAGAGCATAGCGCGGCGTTTTGCGTCGGGCAGCTGCTTGTTCACCCGCTCAAAGGGCCCCTGTGCCGTCCTCTAAGCCTTATCCTTCAAATCGTTCTTTGACGTGACGCTCATGAGCTTCTCCAGGAAGCCGAGCATGACGGCGGAGGCGACGAAGGCGAGGTGCATCAGCGTGAGCCACATGATCTTGCCGTCCTCGTATTGGTCGGCGTTGAGAAAGACCTGCAGCAAGTGGATGGAGGAGATGGCGACGATCGAGGAGGCGACCTTGATCTTGAGGCTGCCTGAATCGAGCTTGCCGAGGAAGGAGACCTCGTTGTCGGCCTCGCTGGCCTCGTCGAAGCGGCTGACGAAATTCTCGTAACCCGAGATCATCACCATGACGATCAGGCTGGCGACGAGGGCCGCATCGATCAGGCTGAGCATGGCAAGGATCATCTCCGCCTCGTCGAGGGCGAAGACGCCGGAAGCGATCTTCAGGAGCTTGTAGCCGAAGGAAACCGCGTAGACGGCGAGCGCCGCTACCAGGCCGATATAGAAGGCGACGAGGATCCAGCGGCTCGACAGGATGATGCGCTCGATGATGAGTTCCAGTACTTTCATGTCTTCACCCTGTAAAACCGCGATCGTTGCCCGCCACATAAACATCCGGCGTGGCGGCCGCAAGGCGCGGCGCTATTCACACCCCGCCGATATTTCGCTATCCCGATAAAGAGAGAACAAATAACTCCGCGTCTGCGGAGGTCGGGACGGGGAACATTCATGCCATCCATCAAATCCGATATCGAGATCGCGCGCGCCGCAGCCAAGAAGCCGATTTTCGAGATCGGGGCGAAGCTCGGCATTCCGGTCGAGCAGCTCGCTCCCTATGGTCACGACAAGGCAAAGGTCAGCGCCGAGTTCATCGCCGCGCAGACAGGCAAGAAGGACGGCAAGCTGATCCTCGTCACCGCGATCAATCCGACGCCGGCGGGCGAGGGCAAGACGACGACCACCGTCGGGCTCGGCGACGGGCTGAACCGGATCGGCAAAAAGGCGATTGTCTGCATTCGTGAGGCTTCTCTCGGCCCCTGCTTCGGCGTCAAGGGCGGGGCGGCCGGCGGCGGTTACGCGCAGGTCGTGCCGATGGAAGACATCAACCTGCATTTCACCGGCGACTTCCATGCGATCACCTCGGCGCACAATCTGCTGGCGGCGATGGTCGATAACCACATCTACTGGGGCAACGAAGAGAATATCGACATCCGCCGCATCACCTGGCGGCGGGTCATGGACATGAACGACCGGGCACTCCGCAGCATGGTCTCTTCGCTCGGCGGCGTTGCCAACGGCTTTCCGCGCCAGGGCGGCTTCGACATCACCGTCGCCTCCGAGGTGATGGCGATCCTCTGCCTTGCCACCGATCTCAAGGATCTGGAGCGGCGGCTCGGCGACATCATCATCGGCTATCGTTTCGACCGGACGCCGGTGCATGCGCGCGATCTGAAAGCCGACGGCGCCATGGCGGTGCTGTTGAAAGATGCGATGCAGCCGAACCTGGTACAGACGCTGGAGAACAATCCGGCCTTCGTGCATGGCGGGCCCTTCGCCAACATCGCCCATGGCTGCAATTCGGTAACGGCGACAAAGACGGCGCTGAAGCTCGGCGACTATGTGGTGACGGAAGCAGGCTTCGGCGCCGATCTCGGCGCGGAGAAATTCTTCGACATCAAGTGCCGCAAGGCCGGGCTGAAGCCGGATGCGGCGGTGATCGTCGCCACCGTCCGGGCGCTGAAGATGAATGGCGGGGTGAAGAAGGACGATCTCGGCACGGAGGATGTCGTCGCATTGAAGAAGGGCTGCGCCAATCTCGGCCGGCACGTCGCCAATGTCCGCCGTTTCGGCGTGCCCGTCGTCGTGGCGATCAATCATTTCGTCTCGGACACCGATGCCGAGATCGCGGCAGTGAAGGAATTTGTCTCGAGACTGGGCGCTGAGGCGATCCTCTGCCGCCACTGGGCGCTGGGTTCGGCCGGCATCGAGGAACTGGCACACAAGGTGGTGGAACTGGTCGAGTCAGGACAGGCGAAATTCCAGCCGCTCTACGGCGACGATCTTTCGCTGTTCGAGAAGATCGAGATCGTCGCCTCGAAGATCTATCACGCCGGCGAAGTGACGGCCGACAAGGCGGTACGCGACCAGCTGCAGACATGGGAGGAGCAGGGCTACGGCAATCTGCCGATCTGCATGGCGAAGACGCAATATTCCTTCTCGACCGATCCGAACCTGCGCGGCGCGCCGGAAGGCCATATCGTCACGGTGCGAGAGGTGCGGCTTTCGGCGGGAGCCGGTTTCGTCGTCGCCATCACCGGCGAGATCATGACGATGCCCGGCCTGCCGAAATCGCCGTCGGCGGAGCGGATTTTCCTCAACGATCAAGGTTATATCGAGGGATTGTTCTGATCCTGGGAGCGCTGGACGGGCCGTTCGGCCAGACGACGCTGGCGCTTCTCAAAGTCCGGATCGATGAACAGCCAGATGAAAAGCTTTTCCAGAGGGGCGGAAAACAGCATTCCGATGACAAGGAACCAAGGCAGTTCGCCGGTAACCGATCCAATGGCGACGAAAGAGAGAGCGGCAATCAGCTATGCGATGATCTTCATTCGCCGCCAACCCTTGTCTTTGCATTTGCATCTTTGATTTGGATATTTCACGGCCTGATTCAATCGCGGATTGCAGGCTTTTGAAACAATTATGTCCTCTGCTCACGAACCGCAACGTCCGGTTTCAGAGGGATCGGACATAGAGGGGCCGTTGAGGTATTTGCAGAAGCGCCAACGACCGCCATGCCCATCATGCTCGTTCAACGTTCAGTTCTCGGCCAAAGCCAAACTGGCAGGCCGCGATGCGTTTGCAGAAACCAGATGCTACATGAGTTAGATTTCTTCTGGAGGTTGTAAAATGAGAGACTGAACAGGTTTTGGCCGCGTGCTATGATTGAAGCCGCATTCACGACAACACGCCTAGAAATGACCGAGGACCGGGAGGCAGGGGTCCTGTCGTTGAGGCAGATCAAAAGATGCCCCGTCAGGCGATGTCAGTATGACGCGGAAGAAAAAGGGGGGAACGATGAAAAACACATCCGTGAAGCTGATTCTTGCCGGGCTCATCAGTCTGGGCTTTCCCTTGGCGACCGCAGCCCAGGAGGCCACGGATATCGGCGCGCTCGATAAGGCCACCGCCAATAGGGCGTTTGCCAGCAAGCCGGCCTATTCGCCCTATGCAGGGCGTAACTTTCCGACCCGGCCGTTTTTCGGCGACACTCATTTACACACCGGAGCGTCGTTTGATGCCGGGGCATTCGGTGCGAGGCTGACGCCCCGCGATGCATATCGCTTCGCGCGCGGTGAGGAAATCATGGCGTCGAGCGGCCAACCGGCCAAGCTGTCGCGGCCACTCGATTTCCTGGTGGTCGCAGACCATTCCGATAATATGGGCATGTTTCCTGATCTTTTTGCCGGTAAGCCGGATGTTATCGCCGATCCGCAGGCCAAGACTTGGTACGATATGATCAAGTCGGGTGACGGCGGCACGGCAGCGCTGGAGATCATCTTCAGCTTCGGCAAGGGAACGCTTCCTAAGTCGATGATCTATGGCCCGGAGACGCGTCCCTACAAGACAGCGTGGCAGGATACAGTAAAAGCCGCCGAAGAGTACAACGATCCCCGCCGATTCACCGCCTTTATCGGCTACGAGTGGACCTCGAACACTGCAGGAAACAATCTGCATCGCAATGTGATCTTCCGCGACAACGGCGACAAGGCGGATCAGGTCGTTCCCTACACGACCCTGAAGCCGTTGGGCAGTGACAACCCCCGCGACCTGTGGAAATGGATGCAGGCGTATGAAGAGAAGACAGGCGGCAATGTGCTGGCGATCGCCCATAACGGCAACCTGTCTAACGGTCGCATGTTTCCGATGATCGAGTCATTCACTGGCAAGCCGGTCGACAAAGAATATGTCGAGGAGCGTGCAAAGTGGGAACGTCTCTACGAGACAAGCCAGACGAAGGGTACCGGTGAGGCCCATCCCACCCTGTCTCCAAACGACGAGTTCGCCGATTTCGAGATCTGGGATTTCGGCAATCTCGATGCCAGCGTCCCCAAAACTCCGGATATGCTCGAGTTCGAATATACGCGGTCCGCATTGCGAAATGGCCTCAAGCTCGAAGCGCAGCTTGGCACGAATCCGTATAAGTTCGGCTTGGTCGGCAGTTCCGATGCGCATACAGGACTTGCGGCCATGGAGGAGGAAAACTTCTTCGGCAAGACGACGCCGCAAGAGCCAAGCCCGGAGCGTCTCACGGCGACTTTCGTAAAAAATCCTAAAACGAATATCATGGTCATGGATTGGGAAGTGGGCGCGTCGGGTTATGCCGCCGTCTGGGCGATGGAAAATACCCGAGAGTCGATCTGGGATGCGATGCAGCGCAAGGAGACTTACGCCACTACTGGACCACGCATGACCGTGCGCTTCTTTGGCGGCTGGGACTTCGAGCCAGCCGATGCCCAGAGCCGCAATCCCGGCGCTGTCGGATATAGCAAGGGCGTGCCTATGGGCGGCGACCTCACTACCGCCCCGGAAGGCAGGGCGCCGACATTCCTCGTCGCTGCGCTGAGGGATCCGATCGGGGCCAATCTCGACCGCTACCAGATTGTGAAGGGCTGGCTCGACGAGAACGGCGAGACCCACGAAGAGGTTTACGACGTTGTCTGGGGCGGCGACCGCAAGCCGGGCGCCGACGGCAAGGTGCCGCCGGTCGGCAACACTGTGGACATCGGGAATGCCAATTGGACCAATACCATCGGCGCACCGGAATTGATCGCGGTCTGGAAGGATCCGGGCTTCGATCCGAAGCAGAAGGCCTTCTATTACGGGCGCGTCATTGAGATTCCGACACCGCGCTGGACCGCCTATGACGCCAAGCGGTTCGGCGTCAAGCCGCTGGAGGGGACGCGGATGACCGTCACCGAACGCGCTTACACCTCGCCGATCTGGTATACGCCTTGATGTAAGGGCATTTTTTCACGATGCCGGCGGCTATGTGGGCCGCCGAACCTTTCGGGCCCATTCACTCCGTAAACGAGCAAGTGCGATGGTGTTGAAGAGTGTTTTGAGGGAGCCGCTGGTCCACTTCCTGCTGTTCGCGCTACTAATTTTCGCGGCCTACCGGGCAATCGGCACCGACGCGAAAGACAGGCCGGACAGCATCGTGGTAACGGCACCGAAGATCGAGCAGATGGCCATCCTGTTCACCAAGACCTGGCAGCGTTCACCGACTGCGGAAGAACTCAAGGGCCTCATCGACGACTATGTGAAGGAGGAGATCCTCGTTCGTCAGGCGCTTGCGCTTGGGCTCGACAAGGACGACACGGTTGTTCGTCGCCGCTTGCGCCAGAAGATGGAGTTCCTGAACGTCGCGGACGCCGATGCGCTCGGTACCACCGATGCTGAACTGGAGGCCTATCTGGCGGCCAATCCGAGGGCGTTCGATATCGATGCGAAGCTGGCATTCCAACAGATCTTCCTCAACCCGGAGCGGCGTGGCGAGACAGTCGCACGGGACGCAACCTCCAACCTGCAGGTACTGCTGACCAATCCTGCGGTAGATTACACATCGCTCGGTGATGCCACTATGCTTCCGTCCGATCTGCCACTTACCGACAAGACATCGATCGCTCAGACTTTCGGGATGGATTTCGCCGAGGCACTCGACAAGGCTCCGGTGGGGCAGTGGACAGGTCCCGTCCTTTCGAGCTTTGGATTTCATCTCGTCCGGGTGGTGGAACGCAAGCCAGGCCGAGTGCCGAGCCTCGACGAGGTGCGCGACGCCGTGACGCGCGAGTGGATCAATGCAAAACGGAGGGAACTCGATGACCAACGTTTTGCGGAGCTTCTTAAAGGGTATGTCGTGCGCATCGAGAGCCTAACCGACGCGAAAACCAGCCCATGATGCGGCTCGGAGCCCTACTGGGCCTACTCCTCCTGGTATTTCTAAGCGTGCCGGGATACGGCCATGAAATTCGGCCAGCTTATCTCGATATGCGCGAAACCGCCCCGAACGAGTTCGCGGTCGTTTGGAAGATCCCGGCGCAAGGCGAGATGCGGCTCAGCCTTTACGCACGCCTGCCGGTCTCGTGCAGGGAGAAGGCCATACGCACGAAGTCGATCGAAGGTGGCGCATATATCGAGCGATGGACGGTCACCTGCGCAGGCGGGTTGAAAGGTGGCGAAATCGGTATCAACGGGCTGCAGTCAACCATGACCGATGCCCTGGTCCGCATCGAATACGCGCGCGGCAATAAGGAGATTGCCCGTCTCAAGCCGGAAATGCCATCCTTCGCCGCAGCCGGCGCGCAAACCAGCATCGAGGTGGCGAAAACCTATTTCCTGCTGGGGGTCGACCACATCCTTTCCGGCATCGATCATCTGCTTTTCGTTTTTGCTCTCATCCTGCTCATTCGGGATCGATGGATGCTGATGAAGACGATCACGGCCTTCACCGTCGCTCACAGCATCACTCTGGCTGGAGCGTCGCTTGGATATTTCAGTCTGCCGCAGAGGCCAGTAGAAGCAACGATTGCCCTCAGCATAGCGTTTGTCGCCAGCGAACTGATCAAGATCAGGCCTGGCGAAAGGCGACTTTCCGAGAGCTATCCGTGGGTCGTGGCTTTCGCGTTCGGGCTGCTGCATGGTTTCGGCTTTGCTGGCGCTCTCAAGGAGATCGGTCTGCCGCAATCGGATGTGCCGCTCGGCCTTCTGACATTCAACCTTGGCGTCGAGGCGGGACAGCTGATCTTCGTGGCCGCAGTGCTGATCCTGTTCAAGGTGGCGGGCGCCTTGAGCACAATACGGCCCACGCTGGCACGTCAGGGGGCAGCCTACATCGTGGGCACCGCCGCGATGTTCTGGCTGGTCCAAAGGATCGCAAGCCTGGCGGCTTGAAACCGCGATCCACCGGAAAGTCTGCTTCACGCGCCGTAAGCGGAAGTCGGGGTGCTGAGCGGCAATGTCGCATCTGGAGGCCAAGCAGATTGCGCTTGGCCTTTCGGCCTGCCGAGAAGGATCATGCGATACGCAAGCTCGCCGCCATGCGGCTTTGCTTTCAGCATTATGCTTTAGTGACAATAACGATAGTTGCCCTTCCTCTCGATGACGTCGAGATGGAAATGCGTTTCGTGGGCGGCGTCGCTTTCCGGGTCGAGGACGGTGGTGAAGTAGAGGCAGCCGGCGGCGCTGACGGTGCGCTGGAAGGCGCCGGTGAGCGTCGGATCCTCGCGACGGGAGCGGACGGCGACATCTTCGCCCTTTTCGAAATGGAAGCTCGCAATGTCGATGGCGTTGCCGCGGGCATGTTCGGAGATCTTGCCCGTTTCGGCGCCGTTGCGCAGGCGGCACATATAGGACGTTGCCTGGTTGACGGTGGTGATGCGGCCCCGTTCCGGCAGAGCGGCGGAGGCCGCCGGGATGACGCTCTCCTTCATCCAGCGGGCAAGGGCAAGGGCTGCCGGGCAACGGATCGTCGCCTCCGGCTTCAGCTTGATGCCGGGCAGGGCTTCGGAGACGATGATCGGCTTGTCGATGCCGCAGCCATTGCCGTCGTCGATGCGCGGCGCGTCCTTGAAGACGACGCCCAGGGCCTGAAGCGCAGCCGTGCACTCGGCGTGGTCGGCATCGCTTTCGGGCTCGATCGTCAGATGCTGTTCCTCAAGTGTTTGTGCGGCGGGGGGCTTGTTCTCCTCCGTCGGACCCTGCGGGTTTTCCTTCCCTGGGGGAAGTGGCGGACCCTGCATTGGTTTGGCGGGTTCGGTTTTCGGTGTCGCCGTTTCGTTCGGCGTCGATGTCTCTGGTTTTTGGGTCTCTGGTTTTTGATTGTCGGGCTTCGGTTCAGGAGTGGGCATTTCTGCGGCCGGCGGCGGTTGCGTGCCTCCGGCATTTGAATCGGGGGTGGGTGCGGAACTGCCCTCGATATCCGGCCTTTGTTGTGGCAGAGGGCCGTGAACGGGCAGGCGGGCACCGGCAAGAACGGCGGTTGCGGCGAGAAGGATCGCCAGTATCGCAAGTTTTCTCAACGCATCCGATTCCCTGGTGTCGATAGCTAGGGATAACGCAAGCGGGCGGATTTCGTTGCAATTTCGCAACGTCGGGAGAGATCATTAAAACTTGATAATTTTATTCAACATAAGTCGCTGGTTTATGTTGACAATACTTCTCATGTTTTTTATGCGGCAAAAAGAAGGCGGAATTCTGCATCGTCTTCATCCGCAAAAGCCCAGCCAGCCCATCGAGCGTTCGACGCGCCACGACCAGCCAGCCCGGTAATCATCATTAAGGGGTAGGTTATGATCGTCCGGCATTGGCGTTCGGTTCTATTGGTCTGCACGGCAGCCACAGTTGTTCTTCCTGTTTCGCAGTCTTTCGCGCAAAGCGCTCCGGCAACCACGCCGCAAGCGACGACGGAGGGCAGCACTGTTCTGCAGAAGATCGTCGTCAAGGGCAAACGCGTGGCGCCGGGCAGCGTCGCCGACACGCCGCTTGCGACTGAGATCACCGCCAAGACGCTGGAAGAAAAGCAGGTCACCAATTTTGACGATATCGGCCGCAGCGTCGATGCAGGTGTGAACTATTCACGCGGCGACGCGGGCTTCAACCTGCGCGGCCTTTCCGGCGCTCGCATCCTGACCACCATCGACGGCATTCCGATCCCGTATCTTTCGAATAGTTCGCGCCAGGGCGCTTTCGCGCCGGCCAACGCCAATGGCGGCGGCGACACCTTCGATTTCGATTCGCTTTCCTCGCTCGATATTGTGCGAGGCGCGGATTCGAGCAAGGGTGGCTCGGGAATGCTCGGCGGCGCCATCGTTCTCAATACGCTCGAGCCGGAGGATCTTATTCCCGAAGGCCGTGATTGGGGTGCGATCGTCAAGTCGACATACGACAGCGAAGACCGCAGCATTTCCGGCTCGGCGGCGGCTGCCAAGAAGATCGGCAACACGTCGATCCTGTTTCAGGGCGGCTACCGCAAGGGCCATGAACGCGACAATATGGGTGACAATGACAGCTATGGCCGTCCTCGTACCGAGGCGGATCCCGCCGATTTCGACCAGCACAACCTGCTCTTCAAGCTGCGCCAGGAGCTCGAAGGTGGTCATCGCATCGGCCTGACGGCCGAACGCTTCCGGCGCGATCTCAAGACCGACCTGCGCGAGCTCCAGGGCGGCACTACGCCCCGCAACTTCCTGATCGACAATTATGACGGCCGCGAATTGCGCGACCGCGACCGAGTTTCTCTCGATTACGATTATGAGGCGCAGTCTTCCGACGCATTCTTCAGCAGTGCGCGAGCCACGCTTTACTGGTTGGATCTGAAGAAGGAAGCCGGCAGCAGAGGCCGTACGACTGCCAATGTGGCTTATGGCCGTAACAACCAGGTAGAAAACGAAACCTGGGGCTTCAGCGGCACGGCGACGAAGGATTTCGAATATTCCGGTCTCAGCCATTCCGTTCGCGTTGGTCTCGACGTCGGCGTTTCGAGCTGGAGCCAGTATAGCTGGGCCCTTTGCCCGACGCCCACAACGTGCCCGGCGCTGAACAACCAGGCGGAAGTGCCCAATGTCGACAGCCAGAATCTTGGGCTGACCTTCGAAGACAAGATCGAAATCGGCAATACCGGCTTCGCGCTGACACCCGGCTTCCGCTTCGACTGGTTCAACTACAATCCCTCGACCGGCGGAAGTTTCGCAAGCAATACCGGGCTTAGCCGTTTCGGGGACCTGAACGATCGGACGGAAGCCGGCCTGTCGCCGAAGATTCTTGCGACATACGAGCTGACGCCTGACGTGCAGATTTACGCACAGCTGGCAGTCGGTTTCCGTGCACCCACCGTGGACGAGCTCTACAGTCGCTTCTACAACCCGACGGGTCGTTATGCCCAGCTTGGCAATCCTGATCTGGAACCGGAAATCGGCCGCGGTGTCGAAATCGGCGCCAATTTCGACACGGGCGATTTTACCGGTCGGATTGCGGCTTTCCACACCCGCTACCAGAACTTTATCCAGACGGTGACGAGCGTCGACGCGACCGGCTTCACGACATTTAATTACACCAACGTGTCTGCCGCCACGATTTCGGGTGTTGAAGCCAGTGCCGTCAAGACGTTCAACAACGGCATCAACCTGCATGCGTCGCTTGCCTATGCCTATGGCCGCAACGAGGATACAGGCAAATACTTGCGATCGGTTGCTCCCTTCAAGGCGATCATCGGCGGCGGTTGGAGCAACGACAACTACGGTTTCGATCTTTCCTCGACGCTTTCGGCAGCCATGCCTGACGACGATGTTGCGGCCACATTCGATGCGCCCGGTTATGGTGTCGTCGATCTGACGGCATGGTGGACGCCGGAACAGTTGAAGGGTCTGCGGATCCAGGGAGGTGTCTACAACATCTTCGATCAGGAGCATTACAATGCGCTCGCCGTGCGCGACGTCAACCTGACCTCGGTGACGGCGTCGCAGCCGCAGGAGTGGTATTCGGAGCCGGGCCGTACGTTCAAGGTGTCGATCACCAAGACTTTCTGATCACGATCACCTCTTCAAGGCTGGGGAGGGGCGGCTTTCGGGCCGCCCTTTTTCATTCCCGCATTCGCCTCTTGCGCAATGGCTGATCTCAGGCTAACAATTTTTCCATGATCAAGTCCTTGAACATTGCAGTTTGGTGGTGGGTTCGCTAAGGCGGCCTCGACCAATCGTGTTCAAAGACGACGAGTGAGCCGCCCGAAACTTCGAGGCGGCTTTTTTTGTTTTATGGCCGCCTGTCGTCCGGGCCCCGATAACGGAGTGGAACAATGGTAACGATCCTGCGGGATGATGGTGCGGAAATCTACGAGACCAAAGGCGGCATATCAGTCACGCGGCAGCGGCGGGCGATCCCCTACGGCGATGCGGTCTCTTCCTATGTCGACAAGCTCGACGAGCGCCGCGGTGCGGTGTTTTCATCGAACTACGAATATCCGGGCCGCTATACGCGCTGGGATACCGCCGTCGTCGATCCGCCGCTCGGCATCTCTTCCTTCGGGCGCGACGTCTGGATCGAGGCCTATAATGAACGCGGCGAGGTAATCCTCGGCTTCGTGACCGAGCGGCTGAAGACGGTGTCCGACATCGTGCTCGGCGCTTCTTCCGCCCGTCGCCTCGACCTCGCCGTCAAGACGCCGGACCGGGTGTTTACCGAGGAAGAGCGCTCGAAGATGCCGACGGTCTTCACCGTGCTGCGCGCCGTCACCGACCTGTTTTATTCGCAGGCGGATGCGAGCCTCGGGTTCTACGGCGCCTTCGGATACGACATTGCCTTCCAGTTCGACGCGATCGATCTGAAGCTGACGCGACCCTCCGACCAGCGCGACATGGTGCTCTACCTGCCGGACGAGATCCTCGTCGTCGACAACTACGCCGCCAAGGCCTGGGTCGACCGTTACGACTTCGAAAAAGACGGCGTGACGACCGAGGGCAAGGCCCAGGATATCGCAGCGGAGCCCTTCAAACACACGGATGCCATTCCGCCCAAGAGCGATCACCGGCCAGGCGAATATGCCGAGCTCGTCACCAAGGCGAAGGAAAGTTTCCGCAAGGGCGACCTCTTCGAAGTCGTGCCCGGGCAGAAATTCATGGAGCGTTGCGACAGCAAGCCGTCCGACATTTCCAAGCGGCTGAAGGCGATCAATCCGTCGCCCTATTCCTTCTTCATCAATCTCGGCCATCAGGAATATCTGGTCGGCGCCTCGCCCGAAATGTTCGTGCGCGTTTCCGGCCGCCGCATCGAGACCTGCCCGATTTCGGGCACGATCAAGCGCGGTGACGATCCGATCGCCGACAGCGAGCAGATCCTGAAGCTCCTGAATTCGAAGAAGGACGAGTCCGAGCTCACCATGTGCTCTGATGTCGACCGCAACGACAAAAGCCGTGTCTGCGAGCCGGGTTCGGTCAAGGTGATCGGCCGCCGGCAGATCGAGATGTATTCGCGCCTCATCCACACGGTCGACCATATCGAAGGGCGGCTGCGCGACGACATGGACGCTTTCGACGGTTTTCTCAGCCACGCCTGGGCCGTCACCGTCACCGGCGCCCCGAAGCTCTGGGCGATGCGCTTCATCGAGAGCCATGAAAAAAGCCCACGCGCCTGGTATGGTGGGGCGATCGGCATGGTCGGCTTCAACGGCGACATGAACACCGGCCTGACGCTGCGCACCGTGCGCATCAAGGACGGTATCGCCGAGGTGCGCGCCGGTGCGACGCTGCTCAACGATTCCATTCCTGACGAAGAAGAAGCCGAAACAGAACTGAAGGCCTCTGCAATGCTTTCCGCCATCCGAGACGCCAAGACCGGCAATTCCGGCAGGGTCCAGCGCGACGTCGCGAGCGTCGGCAAGGGCGTCAGCATCCTGCTCGTCGATCACGAGGACAGCTTCGTCCACACGCTCGCCAATTACTTCCGCCAGACGGGGGCGACGGTTTCGACCGTGCGCACGCCGGTGCCGGAGGAAATCTTCGACAGGCTGAACCCGGACCTCGTCGTGCTGTCGCCCGGACCTGGAACACCCAAGGATTTCGACTGCAAGGCGACGATCAAGAAGGCGCGGGCGCGCAACCTGCCGATCTTCGGTGTCTGCCTCGGTCTGCAGGCGATCGCCGAAGCCTATGGCGGGGAACTGCGCCATCTGGCACTGCCGATGCACGGCAAGCCGTCGCGCATCCGCGTGCTGGAGCCAGGCATCGTCTTCTCCGGCCTTGCCAAGGAGGTGACGGTCGGCCGCTACCACTCGATCTTCGCCGATCCCTCGACGCTGCCGCGCGAGTTCATCATCACGGCGGAAAGCGACGACGGTACGATCATGGGCATCGAACATGCCAAGGAGCCGATCGCCGCGGTGCAGTTCCATCCGGAATCGATCATGACGCTCGGTGGCGATGCCGGGATGCGGATGATCGAAAATGTCGTGGCGCATCTGGCACGCAAGGTGAAGACGAAGGCTGCCTGACCGCAATTTCGCCTGGCCCTTCCTACTGTGGGAAGGGCCGGCCATTAGGCCGTCGGGCCGCGACTTGACTTCTTCCGGCAAATCAGAACATTTCAGGAACGATCAATTGGAACCTATCGCCGTGGCCAATGCTGAAAAGTTCATCGTTCTCCCTTACCGCAAGAACCGTGGCAATCTCGTGCCCGGCGAAATGCGCCAGGCATCGAACTCCGTCAGCGCGGAAAAGATCGCTTCGGCGATGGCTGGGCGTTTCGTCGGCGTGGCCGCCTATGCCGTGATCGTCGACGAGGAAACCGGCGACATGTCGTCGCCGCGATTGCTTGCACGATATGGCGAGATTGCCGATCTCAACGCCGCCTGAGGCGCCGTTTTCACCATGGAGACGTCGCTCTACCTGCCGGTCAAAGCCTTCCTGGAGGCGGCCGGTTATGTCGTGAAGGGCGAGGTCGGCGGATGCGATCTCGTCGGCTTGAGCGGTGCCGAACCGCCGGTCGTGGTGGTCTGCGAATTGAAACTCTCCTTCAACCTCGAACTGCTTCTCCAGGCGGTCGATCGCGCCGCGTTGAGCGATGAAGTTTGGGTTGCGGCCCGCGTTTCCGCCAAGGGCCGCGGGCGAGAGGCCGATAGACGCTACCGCGATCTCTGCCGAAGGCTCGGTATCGGCATGCTCGGCGTCTCCGATGGGGGCGAGGTCAGCGTCATCGTCAGTTCCGTCTCGCCGATGCCGCGCACCAATCCGAAACGGCGCTCGCGCCTTGTCAAGGAGCATCAGCGCCGCCGTGGCGATCCCGCCGTCGGTGGCGGCTCGCGGGCGCCGATCATGACCGCCTATCGCCAACAGGCGCTGCTCTGTGCTTCAGCACTCGCCCAGGGACTGGTGCGGCCGCGGGATATGAAGGCGCTTACGCCCAAGGCCGGCTCGATCCTGCGTGACAACGTCTACGGATGGTTCGAACGCGTGGACAAGGGCGTCTACGCCCTGACGTCTGTAGGGCAGGCTGCTCTTTTGCGCTGGCCGCAATCTTTGCTCTCCGACCCCGCTCGTTGAGCCGCGCTGTACCGGGCATCGGGATCGCTCGTTGGGGCTGTTTTCCGGCCGGGGACGGTAACGCCTGTGAAGGGCGTGTCATTCCCCTTTGACAAATCCTCCATCATCGCCCATATCACCCTCAACTGAACCGCCTGCGCGACATTCGCGTGGGCGGTTTTGCGTTTCAACGGCTTAGATGCTGCAATTCATTCGCAACCGCAGGGGGACGATATGAGTGACAACGGCGATCTTACGGTTCGGAAGCTGGCGATGTGGGGGATCCCACTGTCGCTCGGCGTCATGGGTCTGAAGATGGTGGCGTGGTGGGTTACCGGGTCGGTGGCGCTGCTGTCGGACGGGCTCGAATCGTCGGTCAACGTCGCTGCCGCCTTCATCGCCTTCTTCGTGATCCGCTATGCGCAGAAGCCGGCCGATCACGATCACCCCTTCGGCCATCATAAGGCGGAATATCTGTCTGCCGTGACCGAGGGCGTGCTGATCGTCGTCGCTGCCCTGCTGATCGTCGACGAAGCCGTCGGTTATCTCGCCGCGCCGCGCATGCTGGACGCACCTGTGCTCGGGCTTGCGATCAATTTCGCGGCCGGTGTCATCAATGCGGTCTGGGCGCGGTTGCTGATCAGAACCGGACGCAGGCATCGTTCGGCGGCACTGACGGCGGATGGACAGCACATCATGTCCGACGTGGTGACCTCTGTCGGCGTGCTCGTCGGTCTGCTGCTGGCGCTGGCAACGGGCTATGCGATCTTCGACCCGGTGCTTGCCATTCTCGTTGCCGTCAACATCCTCTATCAGGGCTGGAAGGTGATCTCGCAATCGATTGGCGGGCTAATGGACCAGGCGGTGGAGCCGCAGGAGGAAGAAGCGATCAAGCAGGCGATTGCCACCCATGCGGCGGGTTCGATCGGTGTGCACGACCTGAAAACGAGGCGGGCAGGCACCGTCACCTTCATCGATTTTCACATGGTGGTGCCCGGTGGGATGTCCGTGCGGCAGGCGCATGATATATGCGACCGCCTTGAGGATGCCATCAGGGCAGTGCACGAGGGCGCCACTATCGCAATTCATGTGGAGCCGGAGGGCGAAAAGGCTCACGGCATCCGCGTCAAAGTCGTCAAGGAGGCATAATGCCGAGTACCGATGTTTCCAGCCTGTCGATGCTGGGTCAGCAGACCGAAACCGCGCAATCACCGGAGGAGGCGGTGCTTGAAAAAGTGCCGTCCAACCATGCCGGCACCGATTACGTCGTGCGCTTCACCGCGCCGGAATTCACCTCGCTCTGCCCGATGACCGGGCAGCCGGATTTCGCCCATATCGTCATCGACTACATTCCGGGCGAATGGCTGGTGGAATCGAAGTCGCTGAAGCTCTTCCTGCATTCCTTCCGCAATCACGGCGCTTTCCACGAGGATTGCTCGATCTACATCGCCAAGCGCATCGTCGAGTTGCTCGATCCCCGGTGGCTGAGGATCGGCGCCTACTGGTATCCGCGTGGCGGCATTCCGATCGACGTCTTCTGGCAGACGGGCAAGCCGCCGGAAGGCGTGTGGCTGCCGGAACAGGGCGTTGCCAGCTATCGCGGCCGTGGGTGAGTTGCGTTCGGGCGCAGCCCGAGCAATCGATCCAGTGAATCGATTGCAGCAGCGAACGCCCTGAGCCCAAGCGAAGGGCCGGGCGACGGTGCGGCAATGTAAAGCCAACGGCCGCCCATTCTTTGGCCGCTAGATCTCACACATCCGTAACGTCGTCGCTGGACGAGTCGTCGGCGTAATCGTCGCCGTCGTCGTAATCGGCCTGCTGCACGTTGGCGTTGTCGTCGTCCTTGTCGCCGGCGTTATCGGAGGCCTGGCGGGTGTCGTCATTGCCGTAATAGTTGTTGATGACGGTTTCCTCTGTGGGGGCGCTGGCATTGCCGAAGGGATTGGCGCCGAAGGGCGAGCCCCAGCCGAGCGAGGACATGTGGTTGCCGAAGATGCCGCTCAGCGAATTGGCAAGCAGCATGCCGCCGGCAACGCCCGCTGCCGTGCCGAGTGCGCCGCGCAGGAAGCTGCCGCCGGCCGACGGCGCATAGGCCTGCTGGCTCCAGGGGCCGGTCGGCTGTTGTGGCGTCTGGCGGACATTGCCGTCGCGGGGATCGTCATAGCTGCGGGACTGGCCCCAAGGACCGGGGTTGGACGGAACTGGGGCCGGCTGCTGCGTCTGGGTGTTGCCGAAGATCGAGCTCAGGAAGCCGCCGCCCTGTTCGGCCTGGCGGTGTTCGCTCACGCCGGCTTCCAGCTGGCGAACATGCTCCTCGAGTTCCTTGATGTGGTTGGCGGCCGCCTCCAGCCCCTTTTCTTGAACAATGACGGCCTGGGCCAGATAATAGGTGGCCGACGGCTGCTCACGCGTCGCTTGGTCGATCAGGGCTTCGGCGTCGCGGTCGCGCGGCGTGGCTGCGGCGGTGCGCACGCGGTCGAAGAGGGCGGTCAGCAATTGGCGTTCTTCGGGTGACATTGTCCTGCCTCCTAATGATCTGATGCGGCATTTGCCGCGTGAGGCTGAGGTAGGAACCGATTTAGGCTTTTCAAAGCCTTTCGCCGTTACAATTCAGTAAGGCTTGCAGAACGGCGCGCGGCTTCTTAAGGATATCTCCATCGCTTCGGTGCCTTGTGTTTTTCCCGCATTGTTTTAGGCATTGAGTCGCACTATGTGCGAGGAACCCGAATTCATCTCCAAGAGGTTCGAATGAACGACGAAGACCAGGACGACAAGACGAAGGAACTGCCGCTCGGCAAGGAAACGGAGGCGAATCTTTTCAAGTCGCGTTCGATCTTCATCTACGGACCGATCAATCAGGAATTGGCGCAGAAGGTCTGCTCGCAGCTTGTGGCGCTTGCTGCTGCCAGCGACGAGGACATCCGCATCTATGTCAATTCGCCCGGCGGCCACGTCGAATCCGGCGATTCCATTCATGACATGATCAAGTTCATCAAGCCGAAGGTCTGGATGATCGGCACCGGTTGGGTTGCCTCCGCCGGCGCGCTGATCTATGTCGCCACTCCGAAGGAGCGGCGCCTGTGCCTGCCGAACACACGCTTCCTGCTGCATCAGCCCTCCGGCGGCACGCGCGGCATGGCATCCGACATCGAAATCCAGGCGCGCGAGATCATCAAGATGAACGAGCGTCTGAACAGGATCATGGCAGCGGCCACCGGCCAGCCGCTTGACAAGATCGACAAGGATACGGATCGCGACTACTGGCTTTCGGCCGAAGAGGCGAAGGAATATGGCCTCGTTTCACGGATCGTGACGTCGCAGGCCGATATCTGAGTTTTCTCAGCCAAAACTGCAAGAACCCGCCCTTGCCTGCCGATCGCAGGTGAGGGCGTTCTGTTTTCGGATAGTGCTAGCGGCAAGGTCTGAACGGAAAGCAATGAATCCGGACTTGCGCCTGTGACAACCATCATGCTCCATGCGGCATTCGCGCAGCTCGAGTCCCGCCATGCTCAAAGATTTTTCCGTCCAAGCGCTGTTCATGGGGTTGCTGACCGCCTTCGTCGGTTCCGCCAGCTCCTTCGCCGTTGTGCTGCACGGGCTGCAGGCGGTCGGCGCTACGGATGTACAGGCGGCTTCCGGGCTGATGGCATTGTCGATTTCCATGGGCGTCTGCGCGATCGTGCTGAGTGCCGTGAGCCGATTGCCGGTCAGCATCGCCTGGTCGACACCGGGTGCCGCACTGCTGGCAAGTACCGGGGCGATCGAGGGCGGCTTCAATGCGGCGGTCGGGGCATTCCTGATCTGTGCTGCGCTGATTATCGTTGCGGGACTGTTCAAGCCACTCGGGCGGGCGGTTGCCGCCATTCCGGCACCACTCGCCAATGCGATGCTTGCCGGTGTGCTGATCGGCCTCTGCTTCGCGCCGGTGAAGGCGATCGGCTTCAATCCGCTGTTCGGCCTGCCAATCGTCGTCGCCTGGATCGTCGTCGGCGCCTTCAAGCGGCTTTGGGCGGTGCCGGCAGCACTCGCGGCGTTCGTGCTGGTGCTCGCCTTCGGCGTCGATATCCCTGACGATGCGCTCGGCTCGCTGGAACAATCACTGGTGCCGACGGTGGAGATCGTCCGGCCGGTGTTCAATCTTGCCGGCCTCATCTCGATCGCGCTGCCGCTCTTCATCGTCACCATGGCCTCGCAGAACATTCCGGGTATCGCGGTGCTGAAGGTCAACCACTACGATCCAAAGCCTGGTCCGCTCTTTGCCGTCACCGGCTTCTTCTCGCTGCTGTCGGCGCCGTTCGGCGGCCACGCGGTTAATCTGGCAGCCATCACCGCGGCAATGTGCGCCGGACAGGACGCCCATGCCGATCCGAAGCGGCGCTATTGGGCGTCACTGATCGCCGGCGTCGGTTATATCATTCTCGGGCTGCTCGCCGGCGCGGTGACGGCCTTCGTCGCGCTCGCACCTTCGATCCTGATCGAGGCGGTAGCGGGGCTGGCGCTGGTCGGAGCCTTCTCGTCCTCGGCAATGTCGGCCTTCCAGGCGCCGGACTCGCGCGAGGCGGCGGCAATCACCTTCCTTGTCACCGCCTCCGGCGTTTCCTTCGGCGGCATTTCCGGTGCCTTCTGGGGCCTGATCGCGGGTGGGCTGATGCTGGCGCTGTCGCGGTTGGTGAAGATTTGGAAAGACCGAACTCAGTCGAGGTAACGGAAGGTCGTTGTGCTCTCCAAATGCCGGAGCCTGGCGCTTTCAAGCAGCTCCGCGGCAATAGCTGGGCAGTTCGTCGAATGTTGGCGGCCACCAAAAGCCGGGCAAGGACTTGCCAGCTTTACCGTCCGAGGCTATAAGCGCGGGCATGAAGACCACTGGCGCCAGAATTTCTGACACGATTGCACGCGGCCGCATCGCCCTGCGTGACAATACGCGCGCCCTGACCTCGCTTCTTCTCCTCGGCCTTACGCGCGGTTGCCGGGTCCTTTGAGGAGCGCCCGGCGGCCGAAAGCCCGCCGGCCATCGCTCCTCGCGACTCACTTTCAAAATTGACCTAACGACCGACAAAGGTCCGCATTTGTTTATCGCCAAGCCCGACGTGATCGGCTAAGAGCGGGCAAATGCCGGGACGAGGAGACGATACGATGGACGCGAAGACGCAATCTTCCCAAAATAAGGTGGCCTCCACAAACAAGACGGCCCCCGCAAAAGGCATGCCCGACGCCGCGGTGAAATACCGGGCCTATCCGCAGGTGAACATTCCCGACCGCACATGGCCGACGAAGACCATTACCAAGGCACCGGTCTGGTGCTCGGTCGACCTGCGCGACGGCAACCAGGCGCTCGTCGACCCGATGGGCCACGATCGCAAGGCGCGCATGTTCCAGTTGCTGATCGAGATGGGCTTCAAGGAGATCGAGATCGGGTTCCCCTCGGCTTCGCAGACCGATTTTGACTTTGCCCGCTGGTGCGTGGAGGAGGGCAATGTGCCCGACGACGTCTCCCTGCAGGTCTTGGTACAGTGCCGCCCGGAACTCATCACCCGTACCTTCGAAGCACTGGAAGGCGCAAATCGGCCGATCGTGCACTTCTACAACTCCACTAGCGAGTTGCAGCGCCGCGTCGTTTTCGCCAAGGATGTGCAGGGGATCAAGCAGATCGCCGTCGATGCCGCCAAGATGATCACCGATATGGCCACGAAGGCCGGCGGCGGTTACCGTTTCGAATATTCACCGGAGAGCTTTACCGGCACCGAACTCGATGTGGCGCTGGAGATCTGCAATGCCGTCATCGAGGTCGTCAAGCCGACGCCCGATAACAAGCTGATCATCAACCTGCCGTCCACCGTCGAGATGGCGACGCCGAACGTCTATGCCGACCAGATCGAATGGATGTGCCGCAACCTCGACAATCGTGAGAACCTGATCGTTTCCCTGCATCCGCATAACGATCGCGGCACCGGCATCGCTGCTGCCGAATTGGCATTGCTGGCAGGTGCCGACCGCGTCGAAGGCACGCTGTTCGGCAATGGCGAGCGTACCGGCAATGTCGACATGGTGACGATGGCGCTGAACATGTTCACGCAAGGCGTCGATCCCGAGATCGACTGCTCGAATATCGAGCGCATCAAGGAAGTGTTCGAATATTCGAACCAGATGGCGATCGGCGAGCGTCATCCTTACGTCGGCGAGCTGGTCTACACGGCCTTCTCCGGCTCGCATCAGGATGCGATCAACAAGGGTATGAAGGCAGCACAGGTCGCCAATCATCCCGTGTGGGAAGTCCCGTACCTGCCGATCGATCCGCGTGATGTCGGTCGTTCCTACGAGGCGATCATCCGCATCAACTCGCAGTCCGGCAAGGGCGGCATCGCCTATATCCTGCAACAGGATTACGGGCTGAACCTGCCGCGCAACCTGCAGGTGGAATTCCGCGAGGATATCCAGCGCATCACCGACGTAGAGGGCAAAGAGCTTCCGTCCCGGCGCATCTATGACCGCTTCATCGAGCGCTACGTGACGCAGCCGGAAGGGCGCCTGCGCTTCGTCGACCATCACACCTATCCTGACACTGAGCACAAGGGCCAGCGGATCGTCGCAGCCGAGATCACCGACAATGGCGAGATCAAGCGCATCGAAGGGCGCGGCAACGGTCCGATCGACGGCTTCATCAATGCGCTGTCGCATTATCTCGGCATCGAGATGTCGGTCGAGGACTATTCCGAGCATTCGCTCCAGCATGGCTCGAACGCAGCGGCAATCTCCTACGTCGAGACTTCCTATCCCGGTGGCAAACTCTTCGGCGCCGGCATCAATACCAACATCGTCGCGGCGTCGCTGGAGGCGATCGTCTCGGCCGCCAACCGCGTGCTCGACGTGAAGGCTGGCAAGGCCTGATTTCGGAAGGTCTTAGGCCGCGATCGCACTACTGCATAATTCCTTAGATCGGAATCGATTCAAGGATAAAATTATGCAGCAATTCAAAAGTGTTACAGCGCCCTTTGCGCCTCTGAAAAGACGCGCGGCGCTGTAGCGCTGCGCGGCCTGACGATGCAGTCGGCGATTTCGTCGGCCTCGTCGCGCGCCTCGGCGTGCCGCTGACCCCAGTGGCAGAGCGCCAGCAACACCGGTTCGAGACCGAGACCGAGTTCGGTCGCGCTGTATTCGACGCGGGCGGGGACTTCGGCGAAGATCTGGCGGGCGACCAGCCCGTGCTCCTCCATCTCGCGCAGCTGCTGGATCAGCACCTTCTGGGTGATGGCGGGCATCATCCGCTTTAGCTCCGACAGACGCTTCGGGCCGGAGAAGACGTAATAGAGGATGACTGGCTTCCAGCGCCCCGAGATCACCTTCAGCGCGCGTTCGACCGGCAGTTCCGGCAGTCTTTTCATCGGCTCAGCCATGGTCACCTCCTGGTGGGTAGGGCACGAAAGAGTGTGTATTTTTACCTGATATCCTATTGCTAAACCTGCCCCACGCCAATCAGACGTGAGGTTCATCTGCCATGAAAGCCGTTCAATTCACTCGCTTCGGTGCGCCCGATGTCCTCGAGCTCGTGGAACTGCCGGTTCCCGAGCCGGGCCCGAGCGAGGTTCTCGTCCGCGTCCATGCGGCGGGTGTCAACTTCTTCGAGGTGTTGATTCGGGCCGACCGCTATGCCGCAACGCCTGACCTGCCGATGTTTCCCGGTGTCGAGGTCGCGGGTATAATCGAGCGAGCAGGGCCTGGTGCCGACCGCTCGCTGATTGGCACGCGGGTTGCCGTTCCTCTTTTTGCGATCGGGCGCGGTTCGGGCGGTTATGCCGAGTTCGTCGCGGTCGATGGCGGGGCGGTGGTGCCGCTGCCCGATGCGGTCTCCTTCGAGGCGGCTGCCGCGCTGATGGTGCAGGGGTTGACGGCGCTGCACCTCCTACGCCGCAGTCCCGTGAAAGGCAAAATCGTTCTCGTCAACGCAGCAGCCGGCGGTGTTGGTTCTCTGCTCCTGCAACTGGCGAGGCGCGACGGGGCGAGGATGGTGATCGCAGCGGCGAGCAGTGACGAGAAGCGGGCGCTTTCCCTATCTCTCGGCGCTGATCATGCGGCCGATTATACGGCGCCCGGTTGGCAGGAGGACGTCAAGAGGCTGACCGGAGGGGCCGGCGCGGATATCATCTATGAAACCGTCGGCGGCGCGGTTTCTAAGGCGGCGCTCGATGTGCTGGCGCCTTGCGGCGAGCTGGTGCTGGCGGCGATGGGGCGGTTTGGGCTTGAGGCGGCCGATGTCGAGCACATGCTTGATGACAATCAGTCAATCAAGGGATTTTCGCTATTGCCGCTGCTGACGCCTGAGGGTGTGCGGGAGGATCTTGCCGCGCTCTTCGAGCTTGCCGCAGCGGGCGCCTTGACGGTTACCGACGGCGGTCGTTTCCCACTGCATCAAGCGGCGGAAGCGCATCTCGCCATCGAGGAGCGGAGGGCGGTCGGCAAGGTGGTGCTGGTGCCTTAAGTCAAAGAAGGCGAGCACGACGCCGCGCAAAACCGCTCGTCATCATGCTCCGGCAATCAGATCGCGGTGGCGATCTCCATGGCAAGCTGGCCGAGCGTTGCTTCGGCGGAAGGGCCGGCGAGCACGTAGGAGGTGCCGGCATTGTGCCAGGTCACGAGGCCGATCTCGTCCTTGATCGTTTCCTTGAAGTCGTCGGTCTCCGGCGGCTGCGCGTCCTTGCGGAAGCAAATGGAGATGATGTCGCCATCGGCATTCGAATAGACGAGCTGCCCGACAGGGCGGCTGTCGCCGAGGATGACGCGCGCGCCCTGGAAGGTCCAGGCTTCGGCGCTCAGATCCGGCACGCGGAAGGGCACGCCGATCGCGGTCGTCAGCCAACTGGAAATTTCCTCGGCCTGCGAGGCGGGCACTTCGACGAGATGGCGGGGCTGGCGGATCAGCAGGCGCTGATAGGCGGTGACGTCGCCGAGCCAGTCGTTGGTATTGGCCGGAGCCGGATTGGTGGTGGCCGTGGTGGCAATCTCGTCGGCATCCGGGGCGGTGCCGACGAAATAGCCAATACCGCAACCGACGGCAAAGAGAATGAGGGCGGCGGCCAGCGCCTGCGGGCCGCTCGGCGCCAGTTTCACTTGCGGGCGCGTGGCGCGCTGGGCGATCGACGTTTTCGGCGGTTGCGTGCTCTTGATGGAACGGACGAGGGCGAGCGGCACCGGCTCCTTCAGGATATCGTCCAGGCGGCGGCGGCCGAAATCAGCCCCGTGGCGCAGCTTCTCATGCAGCCGGCGCGCATTCTCGTCGCTTGCCAGACGCTGCTCCAGTTCGTGCCGCTGTTCGGGCGAGACTTCGCCATCGAGAAGGGCGGTGAGCTGGGCTTCGAGCGGCAGTTTCCTAAGATCGAGCAAATTCAGAACCTGTGGATCGGGTGGGTGCCGGCAAGCCCGGCAAATTGCAGCCTTGCGGTGGCGAGTTGCGAGACGACGTTTGCCACCGGAATGCCCATGATGTCGGCCGCCTGCTGGTAGCTGTGGCCTTCGACGTCGACAAGCAGGAACATGCTGGAAACGCCATCCGGCATATCGGAAATCATGTGATGGATGGTGTCGGGATCGACCGCGGCCGAGCGTTCACGCGCGGCCTCGCGAATATCGGTGACGTTGCCGCGGACGGAAGCCTTAGGCTTGCGCTTGCGGTTGTCGTCGGTCCATTGCTGGCGGGCAAGCGTGTAGATCCAGCTTTCCAGCCGGCCTTCGCCGCTCCATTGATGACCTTTGGCGATGGCGCGCTGACAGACGGACTGAACGAGTTCATCGGCCACAGCAACCTCACCCGCGAGCGTGATCGCGAAGCGGCGGAGGCGGGGCAGGAGGCCGACGAGATCACGCCGGAGATCGATGGTCGTTGCGGGCTGACGCATTGTCTATCCAAGAAGCATTCACAATGGTTTCGCGGTCGAAGGGTTCACCCTCGGCGCGAAGCCGACATGGTTGGCGCCGGCGATACATGTGCTTTATGAAACAAGTCTCCTGCACTTCGCAAGCATCCGGTCGTCTTCATCCCTCTTTCCCAAGGGATTTTCGTATTGTGGCCCGCAAAGCTTGCGTCAATATGTCTTGTAGCCGTTCAAGCTTTGCAGCAGAGCGCGATAGGCCCAGGTGCCTTCGCCGCCGCGATCACGGATTTCGACCAGCTGGACGCGGGCGCCCTGGATATCTCCCTGTTCCACCAGCGCCATGCCCATGTAGGAGCGAGCGAGGATGTAATTCTCATCCGCCTGCAGCGCCTTGCGGTAGTAGGACATGCCGAGCTCCATGCGGCCGGCCTTGCGGTTGGCGTAGCCGAGATAGTTCAGGATGCGCGGGTCGTTCTGGTTGCGGGCGAGATTGAGCACGGTGATGGCGTTGTCATACTGGCCGGCATAGGCAAACTCGCGGGCGAACTTATAGAGATCGTCGTCGTTGAAGCTGCTCTTCTTCGGGTTGACACATTCCTTCTTGGCCTTGTCCCAGACCTTGCCGCCGGTGCAGGTCTTGGTCGTCTGGGTCTTCGGCGGCGGATTGGTGTCATCGTTGTTGTCGCCGACCGCGAAAGCGGCCGTGGCGATGCCGAAGGCAAAGCCGGCGGCGAGCGAAAGTCTGGACAGGTGACGGAAAGAAGAAGTCATCGGCGCGCTCCGTTCTCAGGCAATGCAGTTGCTCGGATTGTACGCTTACCACTAAAAATACCAAGAGGGTAAGCAACCGCCATGGCAAATGTTGCGACGGTGGCGCGATCTCCTCGCAGATCGATTTAAGTGCTGCATAAAAGGAGTCCGGACCCGGCGCTAAGGTGCGAAAATATTGGCACTTTCCGGCATCACCGCGTCGCCGGCCCTGTTGAGGCTGAAGCGCTCGCCGCTGAGCTCCCAGGCGCCGGGAGAGCCGTCGATGGAGAAGAGGTTGTAGGCGGCGGGCGGCTTGATGCTGCCCGGTCCCTGCGAGGCTGACGCGATGCCGACGACCGGCACTGGCTGCACCTGGCCGCGCAGCCAATGCAGCGTGTTAAGATGCGTATGACCGTGCAGCACGAGTTCGGCGCCGCCCGTCGAAATCACGGCAGCGAAGCGGCGGATGCCGATCATCCGTTTGTAGAAGGCCGTGGCGCCGCGGATCGGCGGGTGATGGATCATGACGACGCGGAAGAGACCGGCTTCGCCAGCCGCACGCAGTATGTTGACAGTATCGCGGGCCTGTCGCGCGCCGAAAAAGCCAGACGCGGCGAAAGGAGGGGTGGCGACCGCCGTCGAACAGCCGACAATCGCGACTTTGCCGCGGACGCGCAGATAGGGGAAGATATGGCGGTCGTCCTGCCATTGCGGCGGGGCCAGATCGCCGCGGACATAGTCGTACCAGGCGCGCATCGACTTCTCATAGGCGCCTGGCACATAGGCGTCATGATTGCCGGGAACGACTGACGTGTTCGCGGGATCGCCGAGCGCGCGCAGCCATGCGGCGGCAGCGCGAATCTCAATGCCGCTCGCCAGATTGACGAGGTCGCCGGTGACGGCCACGTGATCGGCCTGATGGGCGCGGATGTCGTCGAGCAGCAGATCCAACGTGCTGCCGAAAAGGTGCTTGCGTCGATTTCGATGCCAGTTCACAAAGCCTGTTATGCGTTTTGAAAACAGCTCCTGAATGGAAAGACTGGGCAACGGCCCAAGGTGGACGTCGGAGATATGCGCGAGCTTGAACATGTTACGAGACATAGACCAGCTTATTGACAAATCAAACACATCGGGCGCGATGAAGAGCTGAAACGGAGCGATAGTGGATAAAGAGAACAAGCCCCTCTACACGAGGCTGGCGTTGCGCCTGCTGCATGTCTATTTCAGTTTCGTCCGGAGCATGACCGTGGGCGTGCGGGCCGCCTGTTTCGATGAAGACGGGCGCATCTTTCTCGTGCGCCACAGCTATATCGGCGGCTGGCATATGCCGGGCGGCGGGCTGGAGCGAAACGAGACGGTCGAGGAAGCGCTTGTCAAGGAATTGCGCGAGGAGGGCAACCTTAGGATCATCGGCAAGCCGCAACTGATCCAGGTCTATTTCAATACCACGACGACAAGGCGCGACCATGTCGTCTTCTACCGGGCGACAGTCGAGCAGACGGCGCCGCGGCCGCCGGACTGGGAGATATCCGACAGCGGCTTCTTTTCCCTCGACAGCTTGCCCGAGGGCACGACCAAGGCGACGCATCGCCGCCTCGCCGAGCTTCGGGGCGAGCAGGAGCCCGATCACTGGTGGTAAGAAGTATCAGGCGGCATTTAGCCTGGCGCGGCCATGCGGGCTGTCGAGATCGAGCGCCGGACCGACGGGGACGATGCCGGTCGGATTGATCGTCTTGTGGCTGCGGTAATAATGCTGCTTGATGTGGTACAGGTTCACCGTCTCGGCCACGCCTGCCGTCTGGTAGAGGTCCCTGAGATAGCCGGGCAGGTTGCGGTAGTCGGCGATGCGGCGGATGTTGCACTTGAAATGGCCGACATAGACGGGGTCGAAGCGCACCAGCGTGGTGAACAGGCGCCAGTCGGCCTCGGTCAATCTG
The DNA here is from genome assembly GCF_051811185.1 of Rhizobium sp. 62_C5_N11_2. NCBI lineage: Bacteria > Pseudomonadati > Pseudomonadota > Alphaproteobacteria > Hyphomicrobiales > Rhizobiaceae > Rhizobium > Rhizobium sp. 62_C5_N11_2. The sequence goes on along the minus strand of NZ_JBPWPW010000001.1, from coordinate 3,070,811 downwards.
TTGCCGAAGAGGTAGCGGCCCTTGCCGAGGCGTTCGTCGAGCGTGTCGAGTGTTTCGAACAGCTTGCCGACATTTTCCTCATAGGCTTCCTGGGTGGTGGCAAAGCCCGCTTTGTAGACGCCGTTGTTGACGGTGTCGTAGACGGTGGCGTTCAGTGCATCGATGTCGGTGCGAAGGTCCTCGGGATAGAAATCAGCCGTCGAGCCGGTCAGCCCGTCGAAGGCACTGTTGAACATGCGGATGATCTCGGCGGATTCGTTGCTGACGATCGTGCCGGTCTTCTTGTCCCAGAGCACGGGAACGGTGACGCGGCCGGAATAGTGCGGATCGGCCCTGACATAGATCTGCCAAAGCGCGGACGCTCCGAAGAGGTGATCGCCGGTGGCGCCGTCGCCGACCTTAAATTCCCAGCCGTTCTCGACCATCAGCGGATCGACGACGGAGACCGAGATCAGCTCTTCGAGCTTCTTTAGCTTGCGGAAGATCAGCGTGCGATGCGCCCAGGGGCAGGCGAGCGAGACATAAAGATGGTAACGCTCGGCCTCGGCCTTGAAGCCGCCGCTGCCGGAAGGGCCGGCCTCACCGTCTGATGTCACCCAGTTGCGGAACTGCGAGGGCTGCCGCCTGAAATGGCCCTTGCTCTCCTTCGTGTCGTACCAGGCGTCATGCCAAACGCCGTCCACCAGCATTCCCATGGTCTACATTCCCTTGATTGCGTGTTGGAATGGAAGATATCGCAGATGGCAGGGCTTTACAGGCGGCAAAGATTGAACAGTGCGTCACGTCGTGCATTTTGCGTTGGACGGCGGAAATTTTTCCTGCTATCGGCCTTTTCACGATTTTCGGACCCCTACTTGATGTTCATTTCCAGAAACCCGCGACGACGCTGATGCTCCCGAACGCCCAAGGCGTGTTCGAGACCCATCAATCTGTCCATCCGGTTTCTGTCATCATGTACAAGCACGATCTCGTCTACCTCACTGAAGACGCGTCCCATGACGCCGCCATCGAACACATCAACGAAGAAGCCTTCGGTCCAGGCCGCTTCACGCGCGCTGCCGCGCGCATCCGTGAGCAGGGACCGCATGACCTGTCGCTTTCTTTCATCTGCACCGATAACGGCGAGACGATTGCCTCCGTGCGCATGACGCCGGTACTGGCCGGTACAGTGAAGGGCCATCTGCTCGGCCCGCTCGCCGTCCGTCCCTCTCACAAGAACAAGGGCATCGGCCGGGAACTGGTGCGGATCGCAGTGGAGGCGGCAAGACGCAAGGGCTCGGAAGCTGTCATCCTCGTCGGCGACCCGCCTTATTACGGACCGCTCGGCTTCGAGAAGGTCGCCTACAACGCGCTTTCTTTTCCAGGCCCGGTCGATCCCCGTCGTGTGCTCGTCGTTCCGATCGCCGAGGGCGTGCACGAGCGGCTGAAAGGCACGATCGCCTGGCGCGAATGATTTAGAGCGCCATGCGTCCTTTCGGACGCACAAAGGACGCTCTAACTCTTTCAATCCTCGCATCCTGCTACAGGCTTTTCCGGAGGAAGCTGCGCGTGCGGCCTTCCGGGAAATCCTTGAGCTCTCCGAAAATCTCATAACCCTGACGCAGATAGACGCGCAGAGCCTGAGGGCTGAACGTGTCGATCCAGGCGCCGCGGCACCCTCGCGCCCTGGCCTCTTCTTCCGCCTTTGCGAGAAGATTGCCTGATATACCGGTGCCGCGCAGTGTATCGGGAATATAGAGCATCTGGGTGAAGAGCCAGCCCCAGGCGGTAAAGCCGGAAAGACCGCCCGTCACCTTGCCGTCGGTGTCGCGGATGAGGACCACAAGTGGCCGGCGATTCGAGGGGCCGACATCGCTGTTGTTGAAGGCCGAGAGCGCATCGGTGATCACTGCCAGTTCCTCCGGCGAGGGCGAAGCGGTGAGCTCGAATTCCGGCATGAGATTACCGTCCTTCGCGCCACCACATGGCGCCGAAGGCGAGAAGCAGGATGCCGACGCCAGCGAACCCGGCAAAGAGCGGCAGCGTGTTGATGCCCTTCAAGACCGTCTCGCTGGTCATGCGGATCATCATGCGATCGTTGTCGGAGACGCGAACCTGGCCGCGCACCGGCAGGATCGGCGGGACGGAGATCGCGCCATTTGCATTGGAAACACGGGCGACGAGACCCTTGCTTCTGTCGGCGACCGGCTGCAGCACATCGGTTGTCGAGATCATTGCCTTGAATTCCGGCGCGTCGACGGCGCCGATATGGACAAGCGTCGACAGCTTGCCGTTGCGGATTTCGAAGAGGCCGATCTCGTCCATCCTCTTCTCGGCCTTGTAGAGGCCCGGTTCGGACTGGGTGAGCGGCAGGGTTTCGGTCTTGCCGGAGGGATAACGCACGGTGGCGTTGCCGGGATTGTCGCCGATCGTCTGGCGCGTGACCTCAAGGGTCCGGCCGGAGGCGCGCGCCGTCAGCGCTTCTTCCTCGAGCGCCGGCTCCTTCATCAGCCAATGGGCGATACGGCGATAGAGCGAAACGTTCGGACCGCCGCCTTCGAAGCCGCGCGCCCAGAGCCAGCCCTGATCGGAAAGCAGCATGGCGACGCGGCCCTGGCCGGCGCGGTTCAGCACCAGCAGCGGGTGGTTGTCGGCGCCGAGCATGATCGTCTCGCCCTGCGGCCGGTCGACATCGACGCTGCGGAACCATCGGCCCCAATGCGGCGGCTCCTCGCCCGAACCATCAAGGCCGCGCGTGACGGGATGTTTGCGGCCTTCCTCGGAGAGGCGGGGATAGAAGGCCTTTTCGATCATCTCTCCGGTGGGCGTTGCTGGCAGGACCGAGGAGAGTGGCGTCAGTGCAATGGAATCGGGGCCGGCGTGCTCGGGGCCGGCGGCGATCAGCAGCGCGCCGCCATTGTCGACATATTGCGCGATATAATCGTAATAGAGCAGCGGCAGCACGCCGCGGTGCTGGTAGCGATCGAAGATGATCAGGTCGAAATCCTTGATCTTGTCGACGAAGAGTTCACGCGTCGGGAAGGCGATCAGCGACAGCTCGTTGATCGGCGTGCCGTCCTGCTTTTCCGGAGGACGCAGGATGGTGAAGTGGACGAGATCGACCGACGCATCGGATTTCAGCAGGTTGCGCCAGGCGCGCTCACCGGCATGCGGCTCACCGGAGACAAGCAGGACGCGGAGATTCTGGCGGATGCCGTCGATGACGTGGACGGCACGGTTGTTGGCGGTGGTGACTTCGCCAGGAAGTGCTGCGACCGAGAATTCGAGCACATTGCTGCCGCCACCCGGCACCTTGAAGGAGAAGGGCGTATCCTGCCCTGGTGTCGCCTGCAGGGTGGCGATCTCGTCACCATTCAGCTTCACCGTGACATCGGCCGCGCCGCCCGGGCTCGGACCGTCGTCGAAGACGCGCAAGATCACCTGCTGCTCCTCGTTGACGATGCCGAAGCGCGGCCCCTTGATGACTTCGATGCGGCGATCGAATTCGTTGGCCTTGCCGGTTACGAGGCCATGGATCGGCGCGTCGAAACCGAGCGCCTGATTGGCGGCCGGAACATCATGGACCTCACCGTCGGTCAGCATGATTGCGCCGCCGATACGGGCGGGCGGGACATCGGCGATGTTGGCCGACAGCGCGTCGAACAGGCGCGTGGACGGCACGTCGGAATTGACGTCGCCTTCGACATCGACGAAGCGGGGCTCAATCTGAGGGAAGCGGGCGAGCTGTCCCTTCAAGGCCGCAAGCGCATCGTCGGTCATCTTGACGCGATCGGGCGTCTGCTGGCTCTGGCTTCGATCGACAAGAACCGGGACGATCGTCGACAACTGATCCCGGTCTTCCTGCAGGAGCACTGGATTGGCAAGGGCGGTCAGCATGGCGAGTGCTGCGAGCGTTCTGATCCAGGCGCCGCGAATGCCGCGCCAGATCGCGAAGGCGGCGATAACAGCGCTGACGACGGCAAGTGCAGCCAGAACCGACCAGGGGAGGAAGGGCGAAAAGTCGAACGTCATCTCATTGTCCTAACCGTTCGAGGAGGTCGGGAACATGGACCTGGTCGGTCTTGTAGTTGCCGGTCAGCATATACATCATGATGTTGACGCCGGAACGGTAGGCATATTCGCGCTGCGTTTCATCCGACGGCACGGTCGGCAGTATCGGTACGCCGTTGTCGTCGATCGCCCAGGCGCCGGCGAAATCATTGCCGGTGATCAGGATCGGCGAAACGCCGTCGGCCGTTGCCGCCGATTTTTCGCTCGGCCCCTGACCACCCTGCCGGGATTCGATCCAGAGGGGGCTGCCGGTATAACGACCGGGAAAGCTCGACAGGAGATAGAAGGATTTCGTCAGCACATGGTCTGATGGAACCGGTTCGAGCGGCGGAATGTCGAGATTGGCGAGGATTGCCTGCAGCCTCTCACCGTTAGCGCTGACATTGCCGCCATTGTCCAATGCGCTGATCTGATCGCGCGTATCGAAAAGCACGGTGCCGCCGTTGCGCATATAGGCATCAATACGGCTGATCGCTGCGGTCGACGGCATCGGCGCCGTTGCCGAAACCGGCCAGTAGATGATCGGATAGAAGGAGAGCTCGTCTTTGGTGAGGTCGATGCCCACGGGCGGTGCCGGCTCCAGCGTCGTGCGGAAAGTCAGGAACTGGGTGAGTCCCTCGAGACCGCGCTCGGAAATATTGTCCACGTCCTGTTCGCCGGTGACGACATAGGCGAGGTGCGTGTTATCAAGCCTCTGCAAGATGAGGTCGTCGCCGGGCTGGGAGTCGTCGGCGTGAAGCGTGCCGGGTTGCACGAGAAAGCCGGCGCCGACGGCGACCGCGATCATCGCGGCGGTGCGGACAGCCGGGCGCAATCGCGAGAACGCGCCATTCATGAAGAGGACGATCAGGCTGTCGGCCAGCAGCAGCAGAAAGGCTGCGAGAAAGAGTGCGGGTTTTGCCGACCAGCTTTCGCCGCCGATCAGGCCTTCGCGCACGGCATTGGTCCCTGCCGTGTCGAGCGGCGTCAGTTCGGCGTTCTCGGGCAGCACGTTCAGGGAAGTGAAACCGTCCTCCGAACCGTAGAGCCCGGGCGGGTTGTCGAAATTCGCCGTCGGTTCAGCTCCGGCCTGCGGAATGAGCGGCCGCGCCGAACCCGTCTCGGAGACCAGCGTGCCCTTGGCCGTCAGCATACGGAATGGCGGCAGGGTTTCGGAGACACGCGCATTGCCGCGCGCCTCCGACGTCACGCCGCCCGAGCGCGATATCTGCAGGAGGTGACGCAGCATGTCGACGAAAGTGCCTGAGATCGGCAGATCGGACCAGGTTGCTTCCGCGGTGACATGAAACAGGACGATCTGGCCGGATGCGATCTGCTTCATCGTGACGAGCGGCGTGCCGTCAGCCAGGCTAGCCCAGGTGCGCTCGGCAAGATCGGGCGTCGGTTCGGCAAGCACCTGCCGCTTGACGACGACATCGGCAGGGCGCGCTATGCCGGCAAAAGGCCCGAAACTCGGAAATTCGGCAAGCGACTGCGGCTCGCTCCAAGACAATGTGCCGCCCAGCGCCCGTTCTCCCTGGCGCAGGATGACAGGGATCAGCGGATCGTCTGCGGGAGCCGCCGCCATGCGCGGGCCGGCAAAACGCAGGAGCATGCCGCCATTCGATATCCAGCGCGTCAGAGGTTCGTAGGTCTCCTCCGGCAGCCGGCCGATATCGGCCATGATGATGATGGAGGGATTGTTGGCGAGAAGTTTTGGTATCGCGACCGAGAGATCGGAATCGGCGGGCTGGATCAGATCCGCATAGGGCTGCAGTGCCCGCTGGATATAATAGAGCGGCGAGAGCAGCGGCTGGAACTCATCCCCTCCTTCGCCCGACAGCAAGACGACACGGCGACGCTTGAACGCGTCGTCGAGAAGATGGACGGCGCCGGCCGTCGCGCCATTGTCGACGCTGACGCGCGCGAAATCGTTGCGCATCTCGAAGGGTGCTGTGATCGAACTTGTCGCAACACTCTGGCCGGGGCGGAAATCCACCCTGCCATTGGCAATCGAGCGCCCCTGGCTATCGACGGCGTTCAGCGCCACGGATGCGGCCTGCGATGTATTGAGCCGCGTGACCTTGACGGCCATGGCATCAGCCGCATTGTTGGCCGCGGTGATCGCGACCGTCCTTGCGGCATCGCCCTCAATCAGGCGCAGATCAGCGGGCTGGAGTTCGGCCAGCCTGCGCACCGTCGTGTCGTCGGCCTTGGCGGCGGCACCGTCGGTCAGGAAGGCGAGGGTGCCGGGCTTTATGCCGTTCAGGGCGGCGCGCAGCGCCTGGAAGGCGCGCTCACGGTCCGGTACCAGCGGTCGCGGCTCGGCAGCGCGCAGCTTGTCGCGAGCGGCAGCGGCGGTGCCGGGCACGGCGTCGTTGGTCGGATCGGCGGTGAAAGCGATAGACACGGGTGTGCCGGCGGATTCGGCATCGTCTATCAACGCGTCGGCGGTCTGGATGCGGCGCTCCCAGTCGGGTGCCGCCGCCCAGCTGTTATCGACGAAGAGGACGAGCGGGCCACCTGATGCGAGCGAACTGGTGCGCGGATTGAAAACCGGATCGGCGATCGCAAGGATGATGGTGGCGGCGAGCAGCATGCGCAGCAGCGTCAGCCACCAAGGGCTTTGCGCCGGCGTCTCCTCGCGCTTCAACACCAAGGCGAGGATCTTCAGCGGCGGGAAGACCTCGGTCTTCGGACGTGGCGGTGTCAGCCGCAGCAGCCACCAGATGACCGGCAAGGCAACGAGCGCGCCGAGAATGGCGGGATAGGCGAAAGCGAAGGGAAGGGCGTTCATAGCTGCCCTCCATGTGTTGCTTTGGCCGGCATGCCGGACAGATACATGTGCACCGCGACCAGCGCTTCCGAAGCAAGATGATCGGTGCGGTGGGTCGCGAAGGTCCAGCCGAGATGGCGCAGCGACTGTCCGAGGCTGTCCCTGCGGGCGAGGTAGGCGTTGCGATAGGCCTCGCGGATGTGTTCGGCGCGGCCGGAAACGAGCCTGGCGCCGCTCTCCGGATCGGTGAATTCGGTGCGGCCGCTATAGGGGAATATCTCTTCGGCGGGATCTGATATCTCGACCACGTGGCCACGCAGGCCGCGGCGGGCGAGCGGGCCGAGCCGTTCCATGATTGCCGGCGCATCGTCGAGGAAATCGCCGATGAGGACGAGGTCGCTCCAGCCGCGGATCATCGCCGTTTCCGGCAGGCCGCCGGTCAGCGGCGTGTGCATGAGCGCGGCTGCGAGGCGTTCGGCGGCGTTGCGGGCGGAGGCGGGTTCCATGATGCCGGGGCAGCCGATGCGCTCGCCGGAGCGGGCGAGGATTTCGGCAAGCGCCAGCATGATGACCAGCGCGCGGCTTTCCTTGGACACGTTGCCATAGCTCGACTTGTACATCATCGAGGGCGACATGTCGCACCAGAGCCAGATCGTGTGCGCCGCCTCCCATTCGCGCTCGCGCACATAGGTGTGGTCGTCCCGGGCGGAGCGGCGCCAATCGATGCGCGACAGGCTCTCGCCCTCGGCATAGGGACGGAACTGCCAGAAATTCTCGCCGATGCCGCGCTTGCGGCGACCATGCCAGCCGGCGATCACTGTGTTGGCGATGCGCTTGGCTTCCACCAGGCAGTCCGGCACCAGGGCGGCCCGCTGCCTGGCGCGAGAAAGGGCATCGCTGCCGGGTGTCGGATTGACGATCTGTCCGATAGATGCCACGCGTCCGGCTTCCTTATCCCTTTGCCTGCTTGACCAGTCCGGCGATGACGTCACGCACCGACATGCCTTCGGCGCGGGCGGCGAAGGTCAGCGCCATGCGGTGCTGGAGAATGGGTTCGGCGAGCGCGAAGATATCGTCCAGAGACGGTGCGAGACGGCCTTCGTAGAGCGCGCGGGCGCGTGCGCAGAGCATCATTGCCTGGCCGGCGCGCGGGCCTGGACCCCAGGCGACGTTCTTGTCGGTCGAGGCATTGCCCTGTCCGGGGCGGGCGGAACGCACCAGCGCCAGGATGGCATCGACGACCGTGTCGCTCACCGGCATCTGGCGCACCAGGGTCTGGATCTCGATCAGCCGCTGCGCATCGATGACGGCTTCCGGCCGGGTTTCGCCCAAGCCCGTCGTCTCGAGCAGGATCTGGCGCTCGGCGGCGAGTTCGGGGTAGTTGACGTCGACCTGCAGCAGGAAGCGGTCGAGCTGGGCTTCGGGCAGAGGATAGGTACCTTCCTGCTCGAGCGGGTTCTGGGTGGCGAGCACATGGAAGGGCGCCGGCAGGTCATAGCGCTGGCCGGCGATTGTGATGTGATATTCCTGCATGGATTGCAGAAGGGCGGACTGGGTACGCGGCGAGGCGCGGTTGATCTCGTCGGCCATCAGAAGCTGGGCGAAGACCGGGCCCTTGACGAAACGGAAGGAGCGGCGTCCACTGTCGTCCTGGTCCATTACCTCGGAGCCGAGAATATCCGAGGGCATCAGATCCGGCGTGAACTGGATGCGGTTGGCGGCAAGGCCGAGCACCTCGCCGAGCGTGGTCACCAGTCTGGTCTTGGCAAGACCGGGAACGCCAACGAGCAGGGCATGACCGCCTGACAGCACAGCGAGAATGGTGTTCTCGACGACGCTTTCCTGACCGAAGATCACTTTCGAGACTTCCCCGCGGATGGCGGCAATATCGGAGAGCGCCTTTTCGGCGGCGGCGACGATCGCCTTTTCATCGAGGCTGGCTTCGGTCTTCATCATACCCATGCGTATCTCCAACGGCTGAAATCATTCGGCAGCGAATCGGCGGACTTATACATGTGCCTCATACCCGATAGAGTTATGGAGATGTGACGGGCTGACAAGTTCGTTGCGAATGACTATCTCGTGACTTTACTTCGTTAGGGACAAACCGGGACGGAAGAATGGCAGCCGAGGAAATCAGCGGACAGGCGGATGCGGCGGGACTTGCCGCACTGATTTCGCGTGCGTCTGAGGAAAGTGGCGAGAAAAAACGAGGGTTGCCGCCGGTCGAACGGTGGAATCCGCCTTTCTGCGGCGATATCGACATGGAAATCCGGGCTGACGGCACCTGGTTCTACATGGGCACGCCGATCGGCCGGCCGGCGCTGGTGCGGTTGTTTTCGACGGTTTTGAGGAAAGACGACGACCAGAAGACCTATCTCGTAACTCCTGTGGAAAAGGTTGGGATAAGGGTCGTCGACGCGCCTTTCATCGCCGTGGAGATGAGCGTGACGGAGAGCGAAGGCCAACAGGTGTTGACCTTCCGCACCAATGTCGGCGATGTCGTGGAGGCGGGAGGGGAGCATCGGCTGCGCTTTGCCATTGCTGACGGCAACGCCGAATTGAAACCCTATCTGCATGTGCGCGGGCGGCTGGAGGCGCTGGTGTCGCGTGCAGTGATGTATGAACTGGTCGCGCTCGGCGAGACTTTCGACGTGGAGGGGCGGGCGATGTTTGCGATCTGCTCCGCCGGCGAGGTCTTCCCGGTCATGCCGGCCGACGAACTGGATGCGCTTTGCCGATGAATGATGCGATCACCCACCGCTACCCGCTGTTTTCCGCAACCGAATTCCGCCGCCGCGCGCTCAATCAGAATGGCGGGCCGGTCGACCATGCCTGGCGCGATCACGGGGACCATATCCTCAACCCCGACATCGTCGCCGAGGTCGAGACCTTCAAACTGCGCGACGCCGCCGTGCTCGTGCCCGTCGTCGACGACGGCGAAGAGGCGCATGTGATCTTCACCAAGCGCACGGCGACGCTGCGCAAACATTCCGGGCAGATCGCCTTTCCCGGCGGCTCGATCGATCCCACCGATATCTCCCCTGAAATGGCGGCGATCCGCGAGACGGAGGAGGAGATCGGACTGGCCGGTTCCTTCGTCGAAACCGTCGGGCGGCTGCCGAATTACCTTGCCTCGACGGGCTTTCGCATCACGCCGGTGCTCGGCGTCGTCACGCCGGGCTTTGCGCTGACGCTGAACCCGACCGAGGTGGACGACGTGTTCGAGGTGCCGCTTTCCTTCCTGATGGATCCTGCCAATCACACCCGCGACAGGCGTGTCATCGACGGCATCGACCGGCATTTCTACCGCGTGCCCTATGAAACCAGAATGATCTGGGGCATCACCGCCGGCATCGTCCGCACGCTTTACGAAAGGCTTTATGCATGACCGGCCTTGCCGACCAAGCATGGTTCCGCGACCCGGCGCTCGGCCGGATCTTAGCACTTCTCAGCGCCGATGGCGGGGAAGGGCGTGTGGTTGGCGGGGCGGTGCGCAACAGCCTGATGGGCCTGCCGGTCAATGATGTCGACATAGCCACGACACTCAGACCGGAGGCGGTGATGGAGCGGGCGGCGGGCGCCGGCATCAAGGCAGTCCCAACCGGCCTGGAGCACGGCACGGTGACGCTCGTGATCGACGGCAAGCCCTTCGAGGTGACGACCCTTCGCACCGACGTCGAGACCGACGGACGCCACGCCAAGGTTGCCTTCAGCACAGACTGGAGGGCGGATGCCGAACGGCGGGATCTGACGATCAACGCGCTTTATGCCGATGCCGAGGGCGAGGTGGTGGATCTCGTTGGCGGACTTGCCGACATCGAGACGCGCAACATCCGCTTCATCGGCGATGCCGCAAGGCGTATTGCCGAGGATCATTTGCGCATCCTGCGCTTCTTCCGCTTCTTTGCCTATTACGGTTCCGGACGGCCGGATGCCGAGGGGCTGAAGGCGTGTTCCGCGGCGCGTTCGAAACTGACGACGCTTTCAGCAGAACGCGTCTGGTCGGAACTGCGAAAGCTGCTTGGCGCCGGCGATCCCGGCCGGGCGCTGCTCTGGATGCGGCAGGTGGCGGTGCTGACGGAAATCCTCCCGGAATCGGAACGATGGGGGATCGATGCGATCCCTTCGCTGATCACCACCGAAAAGGCGCTCGGCTGGACGCCCGATCCGTTGCTGCGCCTTGCGGCGATCGTGCCGCCCGATGCGGCGCGCATGGAGGCGCTCGCAGCCCGGCTCAAGCTCTCGAATGCGGAAGCGGCCTATCTCAAGGCCTGGGCAATGGCAGCGCCTGTTAATGACGACATGTCGTCGGCGGCCTTTGAACGGCTGCTTTACCGCAACGGTGCCGATGGCATCACGACACGGCTGAAGCTGGCGCTTGCGGTTGCGCGCGGCAAGGCTGAAAGCGATTTCGACGAAATGGCGCGGTCGGCGCGGCTTATCAAGTTGCTGGACAAGGCAATGCACTGGAAGAAACCGCAGTTTCCGCTGAACGGCGGCGACGTGATTTCGGCAGGAATCGCGTCCGGTCCGCGCGTCGGCGAGCTGCTTGCCGGCCTGGAAAACCAGTGGGTGGAGGAAAACTTCGTTTCCGACCGGGCGGCGCTGCTCGCCCGGCTGCAGGAACGCGTGCAATAATCAGGCGGCGGTCGCTTCGTCACGGATGCGAGCCTTGATATTATCCACCATGTTCTCGCGGATCGTGGTTTCGCCGTGAGCATCTTTCAGGTGCTCGACGGCACGGCGAACCACCTCGGCGTCGCTATCCGCCCGTGTATGCCAGGCGCAGCCCGGAACGAGAGTGCCGCATTCGAAAAGTCGCATGGTCTTCTCCAATGAAAGAACGCAAGGGGCAGAACACCAGCATTTGGCGGCTTTTCCTTGGGTTCGGTTAAGTTTTGACCGGCATTCGTACCGATCGGCAAAGTCTCTCTTTCCGCCGGACAGATCGCTTTGCTGTCCTTCGGTTCTTGAACCAGTCTCCAATGCGTGACCTGATGCCTGGGGCTTCGGTCACAGAGTGGCGTTCGGCTCCCGGTTTCCCATTCTCCTAGAGGAGCGCAGCCCAGTCCTGCCGAGCTCGCTAAACGACCATCAGGACAACCGGGATATCGTCGACGCGCCTTCCATGGTGGCGGTGCCGCGCGGCTCGTAGGCGCGCTGGTCACGCAGGATCTGGAAGGCGATCGTCAGAAGCTTGCGCGCGATGGCAACCCGCGCCTTGTTTATTCCTTTGATCTTCAGATGCTCGTATTGGGCGCGCAGCTGTGGATCGCTGGCGATGGCAGGTGTTACCGCCTCGACGAAGGCCCAGCGCAGCCACTTGTTGCCCTGCTTGATGATCTTGCCGTGGAAGGTCTTGCCGCCGGAGGAATAGGTCGAGGGCACAAGCCCGGCATAGGCGGCAAGCTTCTTCGGTTGGCGGAACCGCGATATGTCGTCGATCTCCGCATCGATCAGCCGGGCGAAGAACTCGCCGATGCCGGGGATCGTCTTCAACAGCTTGACGTTGGCATTGGCCTTGGTCATCGCCCGGATCGTTGCTTCCGACTGTTTGATCCGCATGTCGATGTCGCCGATGAAGGCGAGACCACGATCAATCTGGATGCGGTCGATCTCAGAGACGTTCACTTGAGCCAGCTGGACGCGGCCGGCCTTGCCAAACAGGTCGCCAAGCTTCTTCAATTGCGCCGTCTGCTCCGGATAGCGGTCGAACACCGTGACGATGCGGTTCTTGGTCATCGTGCGCAGCCGCACGTAAAACATCCGTTCGCGTAGCGCGACGCGAAGGTCCCGCGATCTCTCGCTTGGCGCCCAGGCTTCGGGTACCAGATCGGCTCTGAGCAGATGTGCCAGCACCGTCGCGTCGATCTTGTCGGTCTTGATCTTGGCGTCGGCGATCGCCTTAACCTTCAGCGGATGGGCGAGAACGACATCATCACAAATGTCGTCGAGCCAGTCGTAGATCACCATCCAGTTGCGCGTCGCCTCGACAACCGCATGCGAGTTCTCCCGATAGCGTTCGAGAAACCCGCCGAGCGACTGTCGGTCGTTCTTCACCCGGCCGGATCTCAGCGTCTTGCCGCTGCTGTCCTGAACCACCAGGTGGCTGTAGGATTTGTGGTAGTCGACCCCGATATGGTATTCATAAGAGGCAGTCATGCTTCCAACTCCCTTATTGAGATCTTCGAAACCCCAATAAGATAAGCCGAAAGGCTGGAAGTGTGACTGTCCCTCGATCATCATCTGCATCTCAGTGATCCGTTCTCTCAACGGCCGCGGCCTCTTTCATGCCACCTCCTCTGTTCAAAACACAACGACGAGCGCGATCTTACGCGATTTATGAATGTGCGGGGGGAGGGAAGGTTCCGGCCGGCATCGACATGCCGGCCAGTAAAGGCCGTATCAGTCGGGCATCGCCCAGGCTTTGTAGGTATCCGAAAGCTGACCGGGCATGTTGCTGTTGGCGGCCGCTGCTTCGTTCTGCAGCTGTTCCGGCGACTTCCCGCCGGCCAGTTGCAGCTTGACCTGCTCGATGAAGCAGGACAGCGGCAGATCCGAGCCGCTCTTGGTCCGCAGTTTCTCGGCGATGCGCGTCAGAAACTCGGATGTGTCGATCGTGCGGGATGTTTCCTGGACATCCGTAGACGCTGGCGAGCCACTTTGTATCGTCATGACAATCCTCCTCCGATTGTTACGCACATACATATAAAGTTAGGACGCACTGAATTTTCGTGAAGGTCTATCACCTCGAATTTATCGACGAGATATCACAGTTTCATGGCCAGCGGACGACGGGGGGCAACGAAGAGAGAATGGATTCAACGTTGCCGCCGGTCTTCAGGCCGAAGATCGTGCCGCGATCATACAGCAGATTGAATTCGACGTAGCGGCCCCTGCGGATCAATTGTTCGTCGCGATCGGCCTCTGTCCACAATTTATTGAAGTTGGAGCGGACGATTTTTGGATAGACCATGGCGAAGGCCCGGCCGACATCACGCGTGAAGGCGAAATCGGCGTCCCAGCCGCCGGCTTCCTCGCTTGAATGCAGCCAGTCGTAGAAGATGCCGCCGATGCCGCGGGCCTCGTTGCGGTGTTTCAGGAAGAAATATTCGTCGCACCAGGCTTTGTACGCATCGTAATCGGCGACTGCATGATTGCGGCAGGCGATCTCCATGGCCTTGTGGAAGAGCTGGCTGTCTTCGTCCTCCTGCGTGCGGCGGCGCGACAGCACCGGCGTCAGGTCGGCCCCGCCACCGAACCAGCGGCTGGTGGTGACGACCATGCGTGTGTTCATGTGCACGGCCGGAACGTTTGGGTTCACTGGATGGGCGATCAGCGAGATGCCCGAGGCCCAGAAACGCGGATCGTCCTTGGCGCCGGGTATCTGGGCGCGGAAATCCGGGGCAAATTCGCCGTAGACGGTGGAGGTATGGACGCCGACCTTTTCGAAGACGCGGCCTTCCATCATCGACATCCGGCCACCGCCGCCGGCGCCGTTTTCGCGTGACCAGTCCTTGGCGACGAAGCGGCCAGGCTCCTGGTCGGAGAGTGGCCCTTCCAACTCATCCTCGAGGGCCTCGAAGGAGGCGCAGATCGTATCGCGCAATCCCTCGAACCAACTGCGGGCGGCAGCCTTCTTCTCTTCGATATCGTCAGGCAAGCCGATCGGCAGTTCCGGTCTTTCCATTTACGCCTCCGACGGTCGACATCTCCTTCGGAGGCGACTCGCTCATTCTTGATTGCGCGCCATGACTAGCAGTTGGTGCTGCATCTCGCCAAGCGTGGCCAAGCACCGCCGAGCGCTTCCAAGATTCGACTCGCAAATCAAGAATTTCGATACTACCTTTTCCGAGGAGGTAGGTTTGATGAAAAAAGTTCCAGGGCCTCCGTCCTTCGACGGCCTGAAGCGCAGGATAGCGAGACATCGGGCGGAAAATCCCCCGAGCAGGAAAGACCATTTCGTGCGTGAGACATATTGCCTCGGCCTCATGGACGCACGCGCCAAGGCGCGCGAATGGTTCGACGAATATCCGAAAGCCGCCTACTGGACCGAGGTGGAGAGCTGGCGTCAGCTCGACGGCGACCAGATCGAATTCACCATGCGCCGCCTGCCTTCGGCCGACTGACGGTCACTTCGTAGTCGCCCGCACACGGCTTTCGATCAGCAGGCCGTTTTCGTCCATGATCGGATGCGCCACCGAGACAATGTGGGCGTTGAGGCGCTTCAGGTCGCGCAGCATGTCGAGATGCAGAGAACTCGTCTGCAGGCTGTCGGCGCGGCCGTCACGCAGACGTTCAAGGTGGCGCTCGGCAGACTGTTTTTCCATCCGGCGCACCTCGACCTTTACCTCCATCATCTGGCGCGCGAGATTGAAGTCACGGGTGACGAAGATCGTCTGAGCGACGCGCAGATTGTCGATCGTCAGATCGAACAGCTTCCGCAGTTCCTGATGACCGTCCTCGGAAAATTTCAGGCCGAGGGAGATCTTCTTCGCCACCTGCTCCAGCAAGCCCTTCTCGATGATGTCGCCCATATGTTCGAGGTTGATCGCATAATCGATGACGACGATCGAGCGGCGTGCGTTCTCGTCGCTGAGACCCTCGCGACCGAGCTTCGAGAGATAGACCTTCACCGCCTGCTGCAGTCGGTCGACGCGCTCTTCGAGGGCGGATATCTCGGCAAGCTTCGATGCGTCGTTACGCTCGAAGGCTTCGGAGACCCGGATCAGCATGCGCTCGATCAAGTCGCCGACGCCGAGTACTTCGCGGGTAGCGCTGGCCAGGGCCACGACCGGCGTCGAAAGTTCCTGCGCATCCAGATATTTCGGGGCGCTGTCAGGCTCGGCCTGATCCGGCACCAGCCGGGCCATCAAGGTGGCGAGCGGCCGGGAGAATGGCCAGGCCAGCGCCGCCAGCAGAAGGTTGAAGGCAAGATGCGCATCGACCGGCAGCTTGGCAGGACCGAAGGGCAGCATCTGAATGAGTTCCGCCCCATAACCCGCCAGCGGCAAGGCAATAAGGCAGCCGAGCGTGCGGACGGCGAGATTGCCGAGGGTGACGCGCCGCGCCGAAACCGGACCGGACAATGTCGCGACGACAGGCGGTATTGCGCCGCCGAGATTGGCGCCGAGCACGAGCACGATGACGAGTTCGGCGGAGACGACGCCGGCCGAGGCGAGCGACAGGATGAGCACCACCACCGCAAGGCTCGACGAGGATGCGAAGGCAAGTGCTGCCGAGACGATCATTGCCACGGGCAGGGCGCCATCCAGCAGGCCGATGAAGGCGGCGAGAGCAGGGGAGGCGCGCATCGGCTCCGTCGCAAGACCGAGGAGGTGCAGCGACAGCAGCATCAGCCCGATACCGATCAGCGCTGTGCCGCCGCCCTGGCTGGTGCTTGAACGACCGCGGTAAAGCACAATGCCAACAAGAATGAGAAGAGGAGAGAGCCATTCTATGCCCGTTGCCACGATCCAGGCGGTGATCGCGGTGCCGACATTGGCGCCGAGCAGAACAATCTGCGCCATGCGCGGCTTGATCAGGTCACGCTCGACGAAGGAGGCAGTCATCAGCGCCGTTGCCGTCGAGCTCTGCAGAGCGACGGTTGCAACGAGGCCTGACAGGAAGGAACGAAGACTGCCGCGCGTGCCGGTCGCCAGCCCCGTTCTCAAGCGGGCGCCGAAGGCTCTCGATACGCCATCCTTCACCTGCGCGAGGCCGAACAGCAACAGAGCCACGGCGCCGAACAGGTTGATCATGATGATTGTAGAGTCCATTTTGTTGTTTTTATTCTTCTTTCACAGATCTGGAGAAATGCGGTTTTCCTCACATGGTCATTCCAACGTGTTGGAATCATGGAGGCCAATACTGAATTTTTGATTGCCCGGCTAATAAATATACGCCGGTTTGACAGATAGACAACGCTATTTTGCGACATATTCTGGAGCGGATCGGCAATTCCGCGGGCTTTGCTCCGTCAGCGCCGGCGTCCGTCAAGACCAAACGGTTTGGCGCATTGCCTCGCCGACGATCATGGCGGCCGAGACGGCGACGTTGATCGAGCGCTGGCCTTCGAGCATCGGGATCAGAATTCGGGCGTCGGCCCTCTCATGCACCTGATCCGGCACGCCGGCGCTTTCGCGACCGAAGAGCAGGATATCGTCCGGGCGAAAGGCAAGATCGGTGTAGCGCTCTGCAGCCTTGGTCGAGGCGAGGATCAGGCGGCGGCCGGTGGTCAGACGCCATGCCTCGAAGCGGTCCCAGCTGACATGGCGGGTGAGGGCGGCGGCGGCAATATAATCCATACCCGCCCGTTTCAGGTTGCGGTCGGAGATGTCGAAGCCGGCGGGCTCGATCAGATCGACCGCGAAACCAAGGCAGGCGGCAAGACGCAGGATCGTGCCGGTATTGCCGGGAATATCGGGCTGATAGAGTGCCAGTCTGAGTGAAGTCATGATGCGCCGTCTTCCCGCTTTCACCACAAAAGGCCTAATGCAACTGTGATTTCGACGCAACAGGGCGCGTTTGGACCCGAAAAGATGAATTTTTCGGCAGAACAGGGCTGGAAAATTCCTCGTTTTCGCGTTATCGGTGCATATCTTTAATCGCCAGCAAGGAGCGCCAGAATGAATATTTTGCTGTATGTGCGCCTCCCGGCCGTGATGCCAAGCGGTGCGATTTTCCGCCGATAGTGCGGGTTTCTTCCCTGAATTTCCTTTTTTGATCCATTGTGCGGCTGTCTCAGCCTCGCCCCTTGAACGTTCGGTTCCCATATGTGCTTGCAGTGCGCTGGGATGGCGCGAAGCCGGGAGCCGGAACGGTGACGTTTCGGAGCAATTTCATGTTTGGCTGGTTCGAGCAGCGACTCAATCCCTTTCCAAGCGAGGACCCTGTCGCCCCGCCGAAAGGTCTTTTTGCCTTTTGCTGGCACTACAGCAAACCGGCTGCGCCCTGGCTCGGCCTGATGGCCGTGCTGACCGCGCTGATCGCGATCGGCGAAGTGGCGCTCTTCCAGTTCCTCGGCGACATCGTCGACTGGCTGACCAATGCCGACCGCGCCACATTCCTGGAGAGAGAAGGCCACAAGCTTTTCTGGATGGCGGCGCTGGTGCTGGTCGGCCTGCCGCTGACGGCCGGGCTCGATTCGCTCATCATGCATCAGATGATGCTCGGCAATTATCCGATGATCGCACGCTGGCAGATGCACCGCTTCCTGCTGCGCCACAGCATGTCGTTCTTCGCCAATGAGTTTGCCGGGCGTGTCGCGACCAAAGTGATGCAGACGTCGCTTGCCGTGCGCGAGACGGTAATGAAGATCCTCGACGTCTTCGTCTATGTCGTCACCTACTTCCTGACGATGATCATAGTTATCGCAGCGGCCGACTGGCGGTTGATGATCCCGATCCTCGTCTGGCTCGCGGTCTATATCAGCATCGTCGCCTATTTCGTGCCGCGGCTTCGCAAGATCGCGGCGGCGCAGGCGGATGCGCGCTCGATGATGACGGGGCGCGTGGTCGACAGCTATACGAATATCGCGACCGTCAAGCTGTTTTCGCATGCGGGCCGCGAGGAGGTCTATGCCAAGGAGGGCATGGACGAGTTCCTGCAGACTGTGCACAAGCAGATGCGCAAGGTGACGCTCTTCCATATTTGCGTCTACGTGAACAACTGTGTTGCGCTCTTCGTCATCTCGGGCCTGTCGATCTGGTTCTGGCTGAACGGCGCGATCTCGGTTGGCGCTATCGCCATCGCCATCGGTCTTGCCATGCGCGTCAACGGCATGTCGCAATGGATCATGTGGGAAGTCTCGGCGCTGTTCGAGAATATCGGCACGGTCTATGACGGCATGGAGATGATGAGCAAACAGCACGATATCGTCGACAAGCCGGGTGCACCCACCTTGACGGCGAAGAAGGGCGCGATCCATTACGACCGCATCCGCTTCCACTACGGCAAGAGCAAGGGCGTCATCGACAACCTGTCGCTCGACATCAAGGCGGGGGAGAAGGTCGGCCTGGTCGGCCGTTCCGGCGCCGGCAAGACGACGCTGATGAACCTGCTGCTGCGCTTCTACGATCTGGAGGCCGGTCGCATCACCATCGACGGGCAGGACATCGCCGGCGTCTCGCAGGAAAGCCTGCGCTCGCTGATCGGCGTGGTGACGCAGGACACCTCGCTGCTGCATCGCTCGATCCGCGACAACATCGCCTATGGTCGTCCCGAAGCAACGGACGACGAGGTGATCGAGGCCGCCAAACGCGCCAATGCCTGGGAGTTCATTGAAGGCCTCGTCGACATGCAGGGCCGCGCGGGGCTCGACGCACAGGTCGGCGAACGCGGCGTCAAGTTGTCCGGCGGCCAGCGGCAGCGTGTCGCGATCGCCCGCGTCTTCCTGAAGGACGCGCCGGTCCTGGTACTCGACGAGGCGACCTCGGCGCTCGATTCGGAAGTCGAGGCGGCGATCCAGGAAAACCTCTTCGCCCTGATGGAGGGCAAGACGGTGATCGCGATCGCCCACCGGCTTTCGACGCTGACGGAGATGGACCGGCTGATCGTGCTCGACAAAGGCCGGATCATCGAGGCCGGCTCGCATATCGAGCTGGTCGAAGGAGGCGGCATATATGCCGACCTCTGGAACCGCCAGTCCGGCGGCTTCCTCTCCGATCACGCCGAGGAAGCGGAGGTGGCGGCGCAATAAGATGCAATGGGGCCCTCCCTGCGAAAGCGGGGAGGGCCTCTTGAATTCTTAGGATGGCTATAAGCTTGCCGGACGGTTGCTGAAGAACTGACTCCGTTTGCCTCTTATCCGTTCAAAGGCTGTCGGCCCAATCGATCACGCGGTGATGCTCGACGACGACCATGGTGTTGACAGCCGCGATCGTGCGCAGGGCGACAAGGCGGCGGTGCTCCTCCTGATCGATCCAGGTGGTGATGGCCTCGGCGATGATCTCGTCGCGCGGCAACCCCAGGGCGAATGCCAGGGCATCCAGCCTTTCTGCAAGCGGAAGCGGAACATGCACATCGAGCATTTTCGTTTCCATGGAAGTGGTCTCCGGTAAACCGCGATCGTAACGTGAGATTGTGACCAGTTCGGGGGCATTCAATGGGTATGCCGCCGATGTTACCGATAATTACCAAAATATAACATTCTGTCCGCTTTTCATTCCCTTTGCCGGCTCGGCTAATCCGCCTATATCGCTTCTATGTTGCTGAACCCCATCCTCCGCCGGTTCGAAACCTGGATCGATCCGTTCCGCCCACGCGCCAATCTCCAGCCGCCGCGCTCGACGCTCGGATTCATCTGGTTCTATATCGGCCAGGCGAGGATGCCGTTCGTCGCCATGCTCGTTCTGGGCGGCACGTCGGCGGCGATCGAGGCCGCACTGTTCTGGTTCGTCGGACGCCTGGTCGATATCCTCGGCAGCATCACGCCTGGGGCCGGCTGGAACGGTCTTCTCGCCGCCCATGGCGGCGAATTGTTCGGCATGCTCGCCCTCATCGGGCTCGTGCGTTTCGTCGTCGCCTTCCTGATTGCCCTCGTCGACCAGCAGGTGATCACGCCGGGCTTCTATAATCTCGCACGCTGGCAATCTTATCTCCACGTCTCCAGGCAGTCGTTGTCGTTCTTCCAGAGTGATTTCTCCGGGCGCATCGTCACCAAAGTCTGGTCGGCCGGGCAGGCAACCGGCGATCTTGTCACCTCGCTGATGGAAAGCGTCTGGTTCGTCGGCATCTATGCCGCAACGACGCTTGTGCTCGTTGCCCGGCTGGACTTTTCCCTGGCTGCCGTCGTGCTGTTCTGGCTTTGCGCCTTCAGCCTGCTTGCCCGCCACTTCGTTCCGCGGATTCGTCATCATTCTCGCGAAACGGCGGAGGCCGGATCGATGCTGAATGGCCGGATGGTCGACTCCTACAGCAACATGCAGACGCTGAAGCTGTTTGCCCGCGACGAGGAGAGCGACCGCTATATGCGGCAGGGTTTCGATATCTATCAGGATACGGTGCTGCGCTTCACGCGGTTCATCACGGGCGTCAGGGCCTCGATGGCGCTGCTCTCCGGCCTGATGATCGTGACGATGGCGGGGTTGAGCGTCGATCTCTGGTTGCGCGGCCTGGTCAGCTCCGGTGCCGTGGCATTCTCGTTGGCACTGGTGCTCAGGTTGAATTTCCTGCTCGGACGGCTGATGACGCAGTTCAACGGCATCATGCGCAATCTCGGCACCATCCAGAACGCCGCCGAGCTGATCTCCCAGCCTCTGGGGCTCGTCGATCGGTCGGATGCCAGAGGCCTGGTGATCCGGCAGCCCGGCATCCGCTTCGACAATGTTTCCTTCCGCTACGGCAAGGGTCATCAGCCGGTCGTCGAGAATTTCTCCCTGACCATTCGGCCGGGCGAAAAAGTCGGGATCGTCGGCCGTTCGGGCGCGGGGAAATCGACGCTGATGAACCTGCTGCTGCGCCTCTACGATATTCAGGACGGGCGCATTCTAATCGACGGCCAAGATATTGCAGCCGTGACGCAGGAATCTCTCAGGATGCAGATCGGCGTCGTCAGCCAGGATACCTCGTTGCTGCATCGTTCAGTGCGCGACAATATCCTATTCGGACGGCCCGATGCCGGCGAGGAGGGGCTGGTCGAGGCGGCCGGGCGCGCCGAAGCCATCGAGTTCATCGAACGCCTGCAAGATCAGCAGGGCCGCAGAGGTTTCGATGCGCATGTCGGCGAACGCGGCGTCAAACTGTCAGGCGGGCAGCGGCAGCGCATCGCGATTGCCCGCGTCATGCTGAAGGACGCGCCGATCCTCGTTCTCGACGAAGCGACGTCGGCGCTCGATTCGGAAGTAGAAGAAGCAATCCAGTCCAATCTCCATCGGATCATGGAAGGCAAGACGGTGCTTGCGATCGCCCATCGGCTGTCGACGATCGCAGCGCTCGACCGGCTGATCGTCGTCGATCTCGGCCGGATCATCGAGGAGGGCAGCCATGACGAACTGCTTCGCCGCGGTGGACTCTATGCGGAACTTTGGGCGCGCCAGTCTGGCGGCTTCCTCGCTATGGATGAGGATGCGGGCCTAGGGGTTGACGACGAATTCCGCCATCAGGCCAAAATGATTTGATCCGAAGCCGTTCTCGATGCGGCGAACCGATTTCAGCCGCAGGGGCGCGCGGGTAAAGATATGATCGATCGGAATGCCGAAAGCACCGGCGCGGATCGGCCATGTCGCGGGCTCCAGCGATACCGTGCCCAAGCCCTGGCTACGCATGAGATACTGCACGTCGGGCGCCAGAATCGACGTATTGAAATCGCCGGCAAGAACGAGCGGTCCCGAAAGGGAGGGAATGATCTCCGCAAGATCCTCGATTTCCAGGCCGTGGAATTCGTCGTAATAAGGTTTGGTCAGATGCGCGGCGAGGAAATTGATCTTCTGGCCATCGAAATCGATCGTCGAGATCGTCAGCCGGTTGCGCCAGAGCAGGCCGAGATTGCGGATACGGGGTTCGATTAACGGACGCTTCGACAGCACCAGCGTATCGCATTGCTCCATGCCGACACCGCAGCCGATGTAATAGGGATAGATCTTCAACAACCGCGGCAGTTCCGACAGCAGCGGTTCGGCCTCCAGGATGCTGACGACGTCGGCGCCTGAGGCAATGACCATATCGGCGATGTCAGGGCCGTTTGCGAAATTATCATTCTCGATATTGAAGGACATCAGCCTGAAGAGGGCGGGGCGGCTCTCCTCGACAGCCGGCTCGACGAATTCGCGCATCATCACGACACCATGGACGGCAAGGACCACCGATACCGCGAGGGTCAGCAGCGCATACCAGTGCCGCTTGACGAGAAGGGCAGCGACCGAGGCCACGGCGCCGGCCACCGCCAGATGGACCTGGAAGCTGTAAAAGAAGGACAGCAGATAGAAATCGGTGAAGTATCGGAGGGAGACAATGGCGAGAACGAGCGTC
Source organism: Rhizobium sp. 62_C5_N11_2 (assembly GCF_051811185.1). Taxonomy (NCBI): domain Bacteria; kingdom Pseudomonadati; phylum Pseudomonadota; class Alphaproteobacteria; order Hyphomicrobiales; family Rhizobiaceae; genus Rhizobium; species Rhizobium sp. 62_C5_N11_2. The sequence goes on along the minus strand of NZ_JBPWPW010000001.1, from coordinate 3,048,034 downwards.
GTGAGAACGCTGAATACGCAAAAAATCGTGTCTCTCATCCGCTCCGGTCCGGCTCGCTGGCATGGCTGCGACTGCGCCTATCACGGGGGCATTTTTGTTGCAATGCAACATAATGGCAAGCGCGTGTTTGCCTTAAAAAATTCATCCGAAATTTCCCGCGACATTGTGCCCTCATCCCCTTGCCAAGGCTGGACATAATTTGCGATCAAGCATAGAACGCGCCGGATTGCCGGGGAATCTATGGCCGAATTGTGTCCAGAGAGATTCGCCGGTAGAGGGGGCAGGGCGGAATTCCGCGAAAATTGCGCAGAGGATGTTAGCCGTGAGCGAACACGAAACGACAAGCGAGGGCATGGGCGAACCCACTCGCCGTGATTTCCTTTATCTCACCACTGGTATGGCAGGCGCCGTCGGCGCCGTTGCGGTCGCTTGGCCGTTCATCGATCAGATGCGTCCTGATGCTTCGACGCTCGCTCTCGCCTCCATCGAAGTCGACGTTGCCAGCCTTGAGCCCGGCATGTCGCTGACGGTCAAATGGCGCGGCAAGCCGATCTTCATCCGCAATCGCACGCCTGAGGAAGTGGAAGCGGCAAACGCCGTCCAGCTTGCTGATCTAAAGGACCCGATCGCGCGCAATGCAAACCTTCCTGTCGACGCTCAGGCAACGGCTGTTGACCGTTCGGGCGGCAAGGGCAAGGAAAACTGGATCGTCATGATCGGCACCTGCACGCATCTCGGCTGCGTGCCGCTCGGCCAGGCCGGCGAATACAATGGTTGGTTCTGTCCCTGCCATGGCTCGGTCTACGACACGGCCGGCCGCATCCGCAAAGGCCCGGCGCCGCAGAACCTGGCGATTCCGACCTTTTCATTTTTGTCCGATACCAAGATCAAGATCGGTTGAGGGGAGACTGATTAATGAGTGGCCATTCCAGCTACGAGCCATCAACCGGCCTCGAGAAATGGGTCGATGCGCGCCTTCCGCTGCCGCGCATGGTCTATGACAGCTTCATCGCCTATCCGGTTCCGCGTAACCTGAACTATGCCTATACGTTCGGCGCCATGCTCGCCGTCATGCTGGTGGTGCAGATCCTGACGGGCGTCACGCTCGCCATGCATTACGCCGCCGAATCGTCGGTCGCCTTCAACTCCGTCGAAAAGATCATGCGCGACGTCAACCACGGCTGGCTGCTGCGCTATATGCATGCCAACGGCGCATCCTTCTTCTTCGTCGCGGTGTACCTGCACATCGCCCGCGGCCTCTATTACGGCTCCTACAAGGCGCCGCGCGAGATCCTCTGGATACTCGGCGTGGTCATCTACCTCCTGATGATGGCGACCGGCTTCATGGGCTACGTTCTGCCCTGGGGCCAGATGTCCTTCTGGGGCGCCACCGTCATCACCGGCTTCTTCTCTGCCTTTCCGCTGGTTGGCGAATGGGTGCAGCAGTTCCTGCTCGGCGGCTTCGCGGTTGAAAACCCGACGCTGAACCGCTTCTTCTCGCTGCACTACCTGCTGCCCTTCATGATCGCCGGCGTCGTCATCCTGCACATCTGGGCGCTGCACGTCGTCGGCCAGACGAACCCGACGGGCGTCGAGGTCAAGACGAAGACGGACACGGTGCGCTTCACGCCTTATGCGACGATGAAGGATGCTCTCGGCGTCTCGATCTTCCTGCTGGTCTATGCCTATTTCGTCTTCTACCTGCCGAACTTCCTTGGCCATGCCGACAACTACATCCCGGCCGACCCGTTGAAGACGCCGGCCCATATCGTTCCGGAATGGTACTTCCTGCCGTTCTACGCGATGCTGCGTTCGATCACCTTCAACGTCGGCCCGATCGACTCCAAGCTCGGCGGCGTGCTCGTGATGTTCGGCGCGATCATCGTGCTGTTCTTCCTGCCGTGGCTCGATACCTCAAAGGTCCGTTCCGCCGTCTACCGCCCCTGGTACAAGCTGTTCTACTGGCTGTTCGTGATCAACGCGATCATCCTCGGCTGGCTCGGCTCGCAGCCGGCGGAAGGCTTGTTCACCACGATCTCGCAGATCTGCACGCTCCTCTACTTCGCTTTCTTCCTGGTCGCGATGCCGGTTCTCGGCTTGGTGGAAACACCGCGCCGCATCCCGAACTCGATCACCGAAGCGGTGCTCGAAAAGCGCAACAAGACCCTAGCGGTCAAGGCATAAGCGAGCGACGGAAGGGAATAGAAATATGAAAACGCTTGTTACAAGCATTCTCTCGTTCGCATTCGCTGCCAGTCTTGGCAGTGCCGTGCTGGCCCAGGAGGCGACGCCCGCCAACGGCGCGGCTCCTGCCCATCACGCGGAAAGTGAGACGCCGCACTATCCGCTGAAGGAGCCGAAGGAGGAGGAATGGACTTTCGCCGGTCCGTTCGGTCATTACGATAAGGGTCAGCTTCAGCGTGGCCTCAAGGTCTACACCGAAGTCTGTTCCGCCTGCCACTCGATGAACCTCGTGCCCTTCCGCATGCTCGATGAGCTCGGTTATTCCGAGGCGCAGGTAAAGGCTTTCGCTGCGAACTACGAGGTTCAGGACGGCCCGAACGCGGCCGGCGAGATGTTTAGCCGCAAGGCCGTCCCTTCCGATCACTTCCCGGCGCCTTTCCCCAATGCAGAGGCCGCTGCTGCTTCCAACAACGGTGCGGCTCCGCCCGACTTTTCACTGATCGCCAAGGCCCGCGAGGTCGAACGCGGCTTCCCGCAATTCGTCTTCGACATCTTCACGCAGTATCAGGAGGGTGGCCCGGATTACATCCACGCGCTGCTGACCGGCTATGAAGAGCCGCCAGCCGGCTTTCAGGTGGCGCAGGGCTCACATTACAATCCATATTTCCACGCTGCAGCCGTCCTTGCCATGCCGAAGCCGCTCTCCGACGGGCAGGTGACCTATGACGATGGCGCGCCGGCGACGGTCGACCAGTATTCGAGAGACGTCTCCGCCTTCCTGATGTGGGCCGCAGAGCCGCATCTCGAGGAGCGCAAGCGCACCGGCTTCATGGTCATGATCTTCCTGGCGATCTTCACGGTGCTGATCTACCTGACGAAGCGCTCGATCTACGCCAACAAGGAACACTGAGCGGTTTCCGATCGACATTCAAAAGGCGGCCTCGGGCCGCCTTTTTTGTTGGTTCCACCCCTGGCAATTGATAGGGTGCGGCCAGTTTCATGCCCTCGCAGAATATGGACTTTCCATGGACAATACGACTTCGGAGCTCGCAGCCAGCATCCGCTCCATTCCCGACTATCCCAAGCCCGGCATCATTTTCCGTGACATCACCACGCTGCTCGGCAACCCCCGTGCGTTCCGCCGGGCGGTCGACGAACTCGTGCAGCCCTATGCGGGCATGAAGATCGACAAGATCGCCGGCATGGAGGCGCGGGGCTTCATCCTTGGGGGCGCGGTGGCGCATCAGCTTTCTTCCGGCTTCGTGCCGATCCGCAAGAAGGGCAAGCTGCCTCACGAGACCGTGCGTATCGCCTACAGCCTGGAATATGGCGTTGACGAAATGGAGATGCATCGCGATGCGGTGCAGCCTGGAGAGAAGGTGATCCTGGTCGACGACCTGATCGCCACCGGCGGTACGGCTGTGGGTGCCACGAAACTGTTGCGCCAGATCGGCGCTGAAGTGGTCGGCGCCTGCTTTGTTATCGATCTGCCGGACCTTGGCGGCCGCAAGAAACTGGAAGAGCTCGGCGTTGTCGTGCACACTCTGGTCGAATTCTCCGGGCACTGAACCCTCGTCCGACCGCCTGCAGTGTCAGTCGAATTCGAGCACGCCGCTTTCGAAGCGGATAACGGGATCGCTGTTTTGATTGACACCCTCGCAGAGGATGGTGTTGAGGTGCCAGCCTGGTCGCGATGCGAGCGGCCGGCTGGAGAGGAAGGCGACGGAATAGGTGACGACGTCGCCGACGAAAACCGGCCGCAGCCATTGCAGTTTCTGGAAGCCGGGTGAAGGGCCGAGGTTCGGCGATGTCAGACCCTTTTGCGCGAGGGCGGCGCTCTGCCTTTCCCAAAAGGCGAGGAAGGTCCGCATCCAGGCGGCGGTGGTGTGCCAGCCCGAGGCGCAGAGGCCACCGAAGAGGGTGTCTTTGGCGGCTTCTTTGTCGACGTGAAAACGCTGCGGATCGTAGCGCGTCGCGAAGCGGATGATGTTTTCCTCGGTAAAGGTGTAGCTGCCGATCTCGGCCTTTTCGCCGACGGTGTAAAGCTCGGACATCCTCATGCGGATGTCTCCGGGCTTATGCCGATATCTGCGGGCCGGACGCGCATGCCGAACATGACCGAGTTCTCGGAGACGCAGACGAGTTCGCCGCGCTGGTTTTCCACCTCGTGGCGAAACTTGACGATGCCCATGCCGGGGCGCGAGCGCATCGGCCGGGCTTCGAGCACGGTCGAGCGGCCCGACAGCGTGTCGCCGGCAAGCACCGGCTTTCGCCATTCCATCAGATCGACGCCCGGCGCACCCTCGCAGAGCGAATGCAGCACATAGCTCTCGGCCATCATTCGCATGAACATCGAAGAGGTATGCCAGCCGGAAGCGGCAAGCCCGCCGAGAATGCTGGCGCGACCGGCAGCCTCATCGAGATGCATCGGCTGCGGGTCGAATTCGCTTGCGAACTCAATGATCTCCTCGGTGGTCACCAGCTTCGGGCCGAGCGTGAAGCGGCGGCCGGGCTGGAAATCCTCGAAGGAAAGCTTTTCTGCCGACATTCGCTCCTCCCGCCATATGCAGCGCACAATGCTTACAATAGCATCCGCGCGGGCTCAATGATTCCGGGGAGATAAACCGGCATGACTGAACTAAGGTCGATACTCGATGAGGCCGTGCGCCAAGAGCTGATCTCGCCGGAGGCCGGCGGGCGGCTTTTGCCGTTCCTGACGGAGCGCGGTGTCGGCGTCGCTGAGGCGCAGCCGGCAATGGCGGCGGAGGGACAGGTCTGGTCGGATACCGAGACGCCGCGCTTCGTGCGCGGCTTCCACGATGTGCTGATCACCATCGGCGTCGCCGTGGCGCTCGGCGGTCTCTGGGGGCTTGCCGCGCTCTATGCCGTGCTGCCTGCAATCATCGTGCTCTCGGAAATCCTGGTACGCCGCCAGCGGCTTGCGCTGCCGGCCGTCAGCCTGACAATCGCGCTGTTCTGTTGGACAGTCCTGCTGATGTCCTTCTTCTTCAAGCCGGGAACAGCCTTCTTTAACGACATCGGGGCGGACATGACGCAGTTCGTCGCCGGCTTCCCGATCATACTCGGCCTCTATTATGCCCGTTATCGCGTGCCGCTGTCGCTGGCGCTCTGCATCATGTCGGCCCTTGCCCTCGTCCTCGCCCTGCTTTTGCGGCTCGTGCAATGGGCGAGCGGGGATCCTGCGTTTTTCGGCAACCATCCCATGGTGCTGGCGGTGGCCTTCCTCGCTTGCGCGCTGGGCTTGTTCGCGACGGCGCTCTATTTCGACCTTGGCGATCGGCTGCGCCGGACGACACGCTCCGATATCGCCTTCTGGCTTCATCTGGGTGCTGCGCCGGCGCTGCTCTTCAGCGTAAGGCTGCTGATTTCGTTCGACGGCAGTTGGCTGGATGTTGCCCAGTCGGTGTCGATCAAGACGCCCGTCGTTGTTATCAGCGTGGCGGTGTTGATGCTGATCGGCCTTGTCATCGACCGCCGTGCCTTCGTCACGTCAGGCCTGCTGTCGCTCGGTTTTGCGATCTATGGCATTTTCCGGCAGGGGAGTGCGACTGTTGACACCTATATCTACACGACGCTAATTGTCGTCGGAGCGATCGTACTCATCATCGGAACAGGCTGGATGCCGCTGCGCCGCATCGTGCTGCGGGCGCTGCCAGCCGCTATTTCGCAAAAACTGCCGCCTGCTGTCTTAGCGGCGACGTCGTAAAACAAATGTCGCCCAATCTGCTCAGCAGTTGGGCGACAAGCATTGGTCGAGATAGCAGCGATTTCCGGTTAGAGCGGTTCAGCTTTTCATGGAAGCACAGAACCGTTCTAACCTTTTGTTTTCACGCAATTCCGGCAAAATCGCTTTGCGCTTTGCCTGGGAAAATCACTTCGCACTTTTCCTGGAATTGCTTTAGGTGTTGAAGCGGAAATGGATGACGTCGCCGTCCTGGACGACGTATTCCTTGCCTTCGTCGCGCGCCTTGCCAGCATCCTTGGCGCCGACTTCGCCGTTGTATTTGATGTAGTCGTCATAGGCGATGGTGTTGGCGCGGATGAAGCCGCGCTCAAAATCCGAATGGATGACGCCGGCGGCCTGCGGCGCCTTGGTGCCGCGCTCGATCGTCCAGGCGCGCGTTTCCTTAGGGCCGACAGTGAAATAGGTGATGAGGTGGAGCAGCTTGTAGCCGGCGCGGATCAGCCGGTCGAGACCTGCCTCGTCAAGGTCGAGGGCGGAGAGGAATTCCTTGGCTTCCTCTTCAGGAAGCTGGGCAACTTCCGCTTCGATCGCCGCCGAGATGACGACGGTTTCGGCACCCTGTTCCCTAGCCATCACGGCGACGGCTTCGGTGAACTCATTGCCGGTCGAGGCATCGCCTTCGGCGACGTTGCAGACGTAGAGCACCGGATGCGAGGTCAAAAGATTGAGGCTCTTGAGGATGACGATCTCTTCCGCATCGAGCGTCGAGAGCAGCGTGCGCACCGGCTTGCCTTCGTTGAGCAGCTTCAGCGAGGCTTCCATGATTGGCAGCATCGCCACCGAATCCTTGTCCTTGCCGGTGGCACGCTTGCGCGTCTGCTCGGTGCGGCGCTCCAGGCTTTCGAGGTCGGCGAGCATCAGCTCGGTCTCGATCGTCTCGGCGTCGGCGACAGGATTGATGCGGCCCTCGACATGAGTGATGTCGCTGTCTTCGAAGCAGCGCAGCACATGGACGATGGCATCGACCTCGCGGATATTGGCGAGGAACTGGTTGCCGAGGCCTTCACCCTTCGAGGCGCCGCGCACGAGGCCGGCGATATCGACGAAGGAGATGCGGGTCGGGATCAGTTCCTTGGACTTGGCGATGTCGGCAAGCTTGCGCATGCGCGGATCGGGAACGGCGACTTCACCGGTGTTCGGCTCGATGGTGCAGAAGGGATAGTTCGCCGCCTGTGCGGCGGCCGTCTTGGTGAGCGCGTTGAAGAGGGTCGATTTGCCGACATTCGGCAGCCCGACGATACCGCATTTGAAGCCCATGGCTTGATCCATATCTGTTTGCAACTTTGCCCTGCCTATGCGGGAATGGCCGCCCTGGGTCAAGGGTTCGCAACAGGAATTGAAGTTCAACGGCTCTCCGGATGACAGGAAGGCTGCGGCGATTCTCGAAAAACGTGGCCGGGATTGCCTCCGCTTTCCGCTGAGTGATATTTACGTCATTGAACTGCCGTGCTTACGGTGCAATATATTGTCGGCGGACGTTTTCTCCGCCTTTTCCATGTCATCAACGGGTGGATTTTTCCGATGAGTGACAATGACGTTGCCCTGAAACCGAAGACCAAGGTGAAGCCGAAGCTGGATAAGCCGAAGCTCTACAAGGTCATTCTGGTCAATGACGATTATACGCCGCGCGAACTGGTGATCATGATCCTGAAGTCCGTCTTCCGCATGAGCGAGGAGACCGGCTACCGGGTGATGATGACGGCGCACAAGCTCGGTTCCTGTGTGGTCGTGGTCTGCGTAAGGGACATCGCCGAGACCAAGGCCAAGGAAGGCATCGACCTCGCCAAGGGCATGGGCTTTCCGCTGATGTTCACCACAGAGCCGGAAGAATAGGCGCTTTGCCGGGGGCAGTCCCGAGAGGGGCTCAGCGTCGGCGGATCTGGTAGCCGGTCTTGTCCTGAGCGAAGCCACAATTCTCGTAGAAGCGCAGCGTGGCCGGATTCTTGGAGCCTGTGAGCAGCATCACCTTGTAGCAGCCTGCGTTCCAGGCGTCTGCGATCGCGTGGCGGATAACGGCGCCGGCGTAACCGCGCTTGCGATGATCGGCGTGGGTAACGACGTTTTCGATGAGCCCATAAGGAGCGCCGCTCCGCGTCAGGTTCGGCACGACGACGGTTGTGACGGTTGCGGCGGCGACATCACCGGCATAGCCGATGAACACGGTCATGCCCGGCTGCAAGAGGATGGCGGAGAAGCGTTCCTCGGCAAGTGCCTCGTCGAGAACCGGATCGGTCGGGTTCAGGTGACGGTAAAGCGTCATGAGACTGGGGAGATCGCTGCGGGCAGCAGGGCGGATGACGAAGTCCCGGTCCGTCATGGCTTCAGTCGCCCTTGTTGCCGAACATCTTCTTCAACATGTCGGCCATCGGCCCTGATGTCAGCAGCTTCGGCTGATTGTGGTTGCGGGCCTGATGGATATGCGACTGGCCGGCCGGCTTCTTTTCGGTACTCTTGTTTTCCTTTCGCGGTTTCTCCTCCTCGGCCTTGTCGCCGAGCGCCAGCGCGATCTTGTTCATCAGCTGCGAATCCTCGTTTCGTACCAGCATGTCGGCATTGTCGGCGAGCGTGTCGAGAAGCGGTTCCAGCCAGGCCTTGTCGGCTTTGGCGAAATCGCTGAGCACATGGTTCTGCACCATTTCCTTGACGCCGGGATGGCCGATACCGAGGCGTAGCCGCCGGTACTCCCTGCCGCAATGGGCGTCCAGCGACTTGATGCCGTTGTGGCCGCCATGGCCGCCGCCGGTCTTGAGCCGCGCCTTGCCCGGGGGGAGGTCGAGTTCGTCGTAGATCGCGACAAGGTCGGCGGGCTGGAGCTTGTAAAAGCGCATCGCCTCACCGACGGACTCACCGGAGAGGTTCATGAAGGTCTGCGGCTTGATCAGCAGCACCTTTTCGCCGGCGATCTCGCCCTCGGCGATCTCGGCCCTGAACTTCTTCGACCAGGGCGAGAAGCTGTGGCGCCGATGGATGGCGTCGACGGCCATGAAACCGACATTGTGGCGGTTGCCGGCGTATTTGCCGCCGGGATTGCCGAGACCCGCGATGATCAGCATGGCCTGTCTTCCCTCGCTAAAACTTCCCGCCGTTCACCACCGCGAAACGAAAGCAAAGTCAAGCGGAAAGGGCAGCAGCCCGCCGAGCAGGGTCATTCCGAGAGGTTCATACCGTATTTCAGGAAGATCTGCTTCTGGTCGCCATCGGCGATCAGCTTGTCGAGGGCAGCCTGCATCCTGGTGAGCAGATCGTCCGGAAAGTTCTTCTCGCAGGCGATGCCCATCGGCTGGGCGGAGAGCACGGTCACCATTTCCACCGGCTGGTCGACCTTCAGCTTTTCGAAATAGAGTTCGGAGATCGGCATCATGTCGATGCGCCCGCCAAGCAGTTTGCGCAGCGTCGCGTTGAAGTCGCTGGCGACATCGAGCTTGGTGAAGCCCTTCTCCTTCAGGATCGTCTCGGTGTAATCCTCGCGCTGAGTACCAACCGTATATTTCTTTGCCTCGTCCAGATTGCCGGCGGTGGCGCCCGAACCCTTGCGAGTGATCAGGATGTTGCGGTCGATGAGCAGCGGCTCGACCCATTTGAACAACGGGTCGCGCGCGCCGTTGTGGGCGGTCGCGAAGACACAGGTCATCGGCGCCGTGCGGGCAAGGCTAAAAGCGCGCGCCCAGGGCATGATCTCGATCGTGTAGTCGACGCCGATTGCGGCCATTACCTTTTCGACCTGCTCGACGGTCGCGCCCTTGATCTCCTTGCCTTCGCGGTAGTTGAAGGGGGCATAATCCTCGGTCGTGAAGGTCACACTTTGCGCATGGGCGGTGCAGGGCAGCGCCAGGCATGCGAGAAGCAGGAGCTTTTTCATCGGCATCATCTCCTTCGTTCTTCGTTTACGAGGCGCGTGCGACGGCCGATTGCGAGGCCATCAGGTTCTCGATCAGTGAGGCTGCATGCTGCGGACGGTGGAAGAGGTAGCCCTGACCATAGTCAAGCCCCATCTGGTGGAGCGTGCGGCATTCCTCTTCGGTCTCGATACCCTCGGCAATGACGGTGCAATTCATCTTGTGGGAGAGCGTGGTGATGCCTTCGATTAACATACGGCTTTTCTGGCGCACGTCGTCGTCGCCGTCGTTGATGGCGCGGGTGAAGGACTGGTCGATCTTGATGATGTCGACGGGGAAGCGGTTGAGGTAGCTCAGCGACGAATAGCCGGTGCCGAAATCGTCGAGCGCGATACGGCAGCCAAAGCGACGAAGCTCCGTGACGATCATGCGAATCTCAGGATTGTCGTGCATCAGCACGGCTTCGGTGATCTCGACGACGATGCGCTCGGGGCGGATGCCGTGGCGACCGACGAAGGCGGCAAGACGGGCCGGCAGCGCCGGCTCGAACTGCAGTGGCGAGAAGTTGATGGCGAGATAGGTATCCTGCATGCCTGATATGCGGGAAATTTTTGCGAGGTTGGCGATCGCCTTTTCCATGATGACGTTGCCCACCCGGACGATCTTTGCCGTCTCCTCGGCGACGCTGATGATCTCGGCCGGCGGCATCAAGCCCTTCTGCGGATGGTTGAGGCGCATCAGCGCCTCGAAACCGGCAATCCCGCGGCCGTTCAGGTTGACGATCGGCTGCAGGAAGGCCTCGAACCAGTCGTCGACGAGGCCGGCTTCGATGTTGGCTTCGATTTCGGCGCGGCTGCGGGCACGGTCGAGCATGGCATTGTCGAAGAGCTGCGCGCCGTTCTTGCCGTCGCGTTTCTTTGCATACATCGCCATGTCGGATTTCTGCAGCAGTTCGGCCGCGGTTGCAGCATGATGCGGATAGATGGCGATGCCGACGGAAGCGCTCAGATGCATGTCGGGGGCGAATGGCGTTTCGAAGATCGAGGCAATCTGCTCGCACATCACCCTGGCGCGTTTTTCTGCATCCTTCGCCGGCAACAGGATGGCAAATTCGTCGCCGCCGAGACGGGCTGCCTCGTCGGAAGGGGCAAGATGGGCCTTCAGGCGCTCGACGAGCTCGACCAGCGCCATGTCGCCGGCGGCATGGCCCATATTGTCGTTGATCCACTTGAAGCGGTCGAGATCGACGAAGAGACAGGCGAGTTCCTGGCCGGCGGCGTCGGCGGCGGCGATCTTGTTGTCGAGGACGGCTTCGAAGCCCTGGCGATTAAGAAGCCCAGTCAAGTGATCGGTGATTGCCTGGCGGTGGTTGCGGTCTTCGGAGGCCTTGAGTTCGGTGACATCGGTCATGACCGATAGCGAGAGGCGGTCGTGAGCGCCGGCTCCCGCCTCCGATTCCATGATGAGGACGTCCATCGTGCGGCCGTCCAGGCAGACAAACTTGACGGTGACGGTCAAGCCGCTTTCGGCCCGGCGGCGCTTAACGAATTTGTCGCGGGTGGTGGGGGTGACGAGATCGGCGAAGTTGCGGCCGATGACGGCAGCGCGGTTGTAACCTGTGGCAAGCAGCCAATAATCGCTGACGGCGGTGATGCGATCCTCCTCGTCGAGCGAGAAGAGCATGGCGGGAGTCAGATTGTAGATGTCGGTGGCGCGGCGGTGAGCGAACTTCAGCTCCTTTTCCTCGCTTTCGAGCTTGGTCTGCATCTCGTTGAAGCTATGGGCAAGTCGCCCCATCTCGTCGTTCGACTGCCAGTCGACATGATGGCGGGAGCCCAATTGGCGGGTGGCTTCGATCGCTGCCGTCAGCCGCATCAGCGGCTGGATGACGAAGAAGCGGTTGCCGATCAGTGCCGTGCCGAAAACGGTCAATACCGCAAAGATGAAGATCGAGATGAAGACGACCTCTTCCTGCTTCAGGCCGGAAAACAGGCCGAGCGCGGGATAATAGACGCTGATGCTGCCGAGGTTCCTCGGACCGTCGACGGTGTTGTAGATGATGGCGCGCGACACCTGCACCAGCTTGCCGTCGAATGAGCGCGGAATGGTGGACTGGCTGACGTCGAGCTGGCCTGACTGGTCACGCACTTCGACCCTGACGATGGCGCCTTGGGAAACGACCGTCGCGCTGATCTGGGTAACGCTGTCTTCATCGAGGTCCCACAGGGGTTTGGCCAGCGCCTGGGCATTGGCGACAAGAAGAACGGAGATATGGTCACGTATTTCCTTGTCGGCCCGTTCCGAGGAAAGAAAAAGGAAGAGAACAAAGAGGGGAGCGACAAAAACGAGCAGCGCTCCGCAAACTATCGCAAAAAATCTGTTCTCAACGGAATTGTTCATGGTTCCGTCTACTCCCCAGGCCGACCATATTTGCTGTCGCGCGTTGAGGCGGGCTTCTTCGCAGCTGACGGATCATGCTTTCACGAATTTGTTAAATGTTGCTGAAACGGGGCATTTCCGGGCAATGAAAAGCCCGCCTTCCAGGGGAAAGCGGGCCATATGCTTTATAAATTGGTCGAAGCGATCAGGCTTCGGCTTCGCCTTCCGCGGCGCTCTCGTCGATGCCGGCAGCCGGAGCGATAATCGTCGCGATCGTGAAGTCGCGGTCGATGACCGGGGTCACGCCCTTCGGCAGGGTGACTTCCGAGATATGGATGCTGTCGCCGATCTTCTTGCCGCTGAGGTCAATGTTGAAGAACTCAGGGATCGCATCGGCCGGGCAATGAACTTCGACTTCATGGCGAACGATGTTCAGAACGCCGCCGACCTTGAGGCCCGGGGACTTCTCTTCGTTGATGAAGTGAACGGGGATTTCGACGGTCACCTGGGTGTTGCCGGAGACGCGCAGGAAATCGACATGCAACGTGAAGTCACGGACCGGATCGAGCTGGTAGTCCTTCGGCAGAACCTTGTGCTTCTTGCCGTCGATTTCGATCGTCGCCACGGTGGTCATGAAACCACCGGCGTGAATGCGCTTCGTCACCTCATTGGTGTTGAGAGCGATGGCAATGGGGGCCTGCTTGTCACCATAGATGACAGCGGGAATCAAACCGTTGCGGCGAAGTTCACGGGCGGACCCCTTACCAACCCGTTCGCGCGCCTCGGCCTTGAGCTCGTAAGTTTCCTGGCTCATGGCTATTCCTTTCGAGGTTATATGGAGAGTTCGGCGGCGGGCAAAAGCCTTGTTCCGACGAACCGGAGGCGGTATGACCCGACCTCATCCGCGTTGCCTCCAAGGGTGTCTACACGGACCGGTGGCCTATATTATAAGTCGATCGGAAACGCAAGTTGCGGATTCGGGCTGTTTTCCGGTGATATACACGCTTCGACAAGCCGAAACCGCATTCGAGCATTGCGTCGATCGTCAACGGCGAGCCGAATGGCGCATACGAGGAGGCGATATCCTCGCCCGTCCGAAATACGCGGCCGTATGAACGGCGAAATTGCCATTCTCTGCCACAGCTGAGGTTGACATCGGCGCGCTTCGCATCTTTGGATGGCCGCATTCAAAAAAGGGGCTGAGGAGAAATCGGACTATGCGTCTCAAACTTGTCACGGCAACGAGCTTGCTGGCACTTTGCCTTGTCACCACGGCTCAGGGTGTCGAGATCAATCAGGATGGCGCCAATGCGGTCAAGGGCAATCTGACGAAGCTGCTTCCCGAGGATCTTGCGAAGAGCGGCCTGCTTACCGTCAATCCGGCAGGCACTCGCTACGAGATCATTTACGATCTGGCGAAGCTGCTTGCCAAGGCCGATCCGGCGACATTCGCGATCAACGGGCTGACGCCGTTCTCGATGTTCGCTACGCCGCTCGACAGCGGGCTCTGGAACATTGAGGGTGACAACAAGCTCAACGTCTCCGGCCATTTCAAAGGCCCCGACCAGAAGCCAACGGATTTCTCCTACTCCATCGCTTCGCTTGTCTACACCGGCGTCTTCGATCCGGCGATCAGCTATCTGCGCTCCGGCACTTTCACCGCCAAGGACATCAAGGTCGCCAGCAAATCCGACACCGAGGAAGTCCATGCCAGCTTTGCCGGGATGGACCAAAAGCTGACTTCAACGGACAGCGCAGGCGGCAATGGGCGTATCGATTTTGCCGGTAGCGGCTCGATGTCGACTTTCGTCGAGCAGGTTTCCGGCCTGCAAATGCCGCCTGTTGAAATCCGTGCCGACTCCATTGATTTCGATGCCAAGGTGAACGGCCTGCCGGCCAAGCAAATCCGCGAGATCGTCCTTTTCATTCTCGACCATCTCGAGGAGAAGGAACTAAGCCCGGAGAACAGCGACAAGATAAAGGGAATGCTCAAGCAAGCCTTTCCGATTCTTGCCTCGTTCAGCGAGACAATCGGGGTCAATAACCTGACCATCAGCAGCCAGGTAGGCAATGGCGGCGTCAAGGCGTTCGGTTACAACCTGGCCATCGATGGGCCGAGCGATGCCATGCGTTTCGGCTTCGGTATCGACGCTCAGGACATCAGCCTCGACAGCCCGGCGATGCCGGCAAGTTATTCGCCCTTCGTGCCGACCAATTTCGATCTGCAACTCGCCATTCCGAATCTGGATTTCGCAACCTTCGGCGACGCGCTCATGGCGATGGATTTCAACGCCAAGCCGCCGGAGCAAAGCGGCGACGAGATGGCGAAAAAGCTCTTCCGCGATGGCCGGCTCACCGTCGAGTTTCCGAAGGTCAGCGCCAAGTCCGATGTCTACGACGTCGACATGACGGGCAAGATCGAGGGACGCGTCGATACTCAGAAAGACTATTCGATGGAGGCGACCATCCTTGCCCGCGATCTCGACAAGACGATCGCCGCGGTTCAGGAGCTTGCCAAGACAGATCCCGACCTCAACCAGGTCTCCTTCGGCATCATGATGGTGAAGGGCTTTGCCAAGACCGATGCAGATGGCCGCTCGCGCTGGGACATCAGCATCAGTCGCGATGGTTCCGTGGCGATCAATGGCCAGCAGATCAAGGGTCCGGATGGTCCTGATCAGGATCAAGATCAGGAGCTGGAGCCAGACCAGCAGGAACCGGATCAGGGTCAGGACGCGGTACCTGCGCCGCCGCAGCAACCTTGAGCGTTATCAATTGGCATCAGAAGTGAAAGAGGCCGGCCTTGTGCCGGCCTTTTGCGTCTTGCGTCACAAGCCCTGCGGAGACCAACGATCGGGACGGCGGTTTGCGACGCGGCTCCGCGACAATCAACGGCCAGCAATTCATGCGGCTCGGAGAGCATGCCCGGCAATAGCTTGGTCCATCTGAAGTAGAGATTGAAAGAGCCGGTCGAACGCCGGCTCCTTTTAATCGAAGAGGCTGGAGACGGACTCTTCCTGAGCCGTGCGGCTGATGGCTTCGCCGATCAGCGGCGCCGTCGTTACGACGCGGATATTGTGGGCCGAGAGGACGGCCGTGGTCGGCTGGATGGAATCCGTGATGACGAGTTCGCGCAGCTTCGAGGAGGTGACGCGGGTGACCGCGCCGCCGGAGAGAACGCCGTGGGTGATATAGGCGGTGACGCTGGATGCGCCCTTGGCCAGCATCGCGTCGGCCGCGTTGCAGAGCGTGCCGCCCGAATCGACGATATCGTCGATCAGCAGGCAGTCCTTGCCGGCAATGTCGCCGATGATGTTCATGACTTCGGATTCACCCGGCCGATCGCGACGCTTGTCGACGATGGCCAGAAGACAGTCCAGGCGCTTCGCGAGCGCGCGGGCGCGAACCACGCCGCCGACGTCGGGCGAGACGACCACGACGTTGCTGAGGTCATAGTGGCTCTTGATGTCGCGGGTCAGCACGGGCATGGCAAAGAGGTTGTCTGTGGGTATATCGAAGAAGCCCTGGATCTGCCCTGCATGGAGATCGAGCGTCATGACGCGGTCGGCGCCGGCTTCGGTAATGAGGTTTGCGACCAGCTTGGCGGAGATCGGCGTGCGGCCGGAGG
This sequence comes from Rhizobium sp. 62_C5_N11_2, assembly GCF_051811185.1. Lineage (NCBI taxonomy): Bacteria > Pseudomonadati > Pseudomonadota > Alphaproteobacteria > Hyphomicrobiales > Rhizobiaceae > Rhizobium > Rhizobium sp. 62_C5_N11_2. Next base: position 3,032,241 of record NZ_JBPWPW010000001.1, on the reverse strand, counting down.
CCCGGCGATCCTGACGGGCATAGCCGAAATAGGGTAGGACGGCGGTGATGCGGCGGGCTGACGAACGACGCATCGCGTCGATCATGATCAGCAGTTCCATCAGATGGTCGTTGGCGGGAAAGGCGGTCGGCTGCACGAGGAAAACGTCCTCACCGCGCACATTTTCCTGGATTTCCACGAAGATTTCCTGATCGGCAAACCTTCGAACACTGGCTTTCCCCAAGGGAACATTGAGATAGTTGCAGATCGCTTCGGCGAGTTGCCGGTTCGAATTGCCTGCGAAAACCTTCATTTTGGTCCGCCTGTTACGCGCTGATAGCCGCGCTTTTTAGTCAGCTTCCCCGTGAATGCAAGGGCAAAGGCGCCACAGGCTTCCATATTTGCAAAAAGTTTGTGACTAACCGCCTTGAGTCTGCCGCCAGGAGGAGAATTCCGCGATGGTTTTTGAGCCGATTTGCTGCATCACCGAGGCCGGAACGCCCGCCCAGGGATCGGCCGCGGCCGTCGGCACGCTTTCCTGTCCCTGGATGCGATGCAAGCGGCCGCCGCCGCTGTCGAGAACGTCCCAGACATAGACGACGGTAACCTTGCCGTCGTCGCTGAAGGCGGAGAGATAGCCTTTGAGGATGTAATCGCTGCTCGCATCGTTCGAGCTCTTGATGGAAAGGCCGTGCGCGCGCGCCTCGGTGCCGAGCTGGCGCGAGAGCGGTGTCACGGCCTGCACCGGCGCGCCGATGATCGGCAGGAAGCGCACGGTACTGCCGCGAACGGAGGAGGAACTGGAGGGGAGGGCGGCGGTCTGCTGCGGCTGTTGTGCCTCGGCCGGCTGAGCCGACTGTGCGGGAAGCCCACCACTGGCCACCGGCGGTGGCAGCGATTGTCCGTCGATCGGGGCGGAGGCGGCCGGCGAGGAGCTGCTCCTCGACAGGGCGTCTGCCTGCTCCTGCATCGTCGTCGGCGGCGCGCCGGTGCCGGGCCGATAGGCCTGCTGTGACTGATCATAGGCTGGATGGTAGCCGCCCTGCTGCGAGCTTGCCGAGAAACTCGGCTGGCGGGTGCCCGCCAACCGCTCGGCTTCGCTCTGCGTTACCGGGCTCGACGACGGGCGGCCGGAGGAATCGCCGATATCGACCTGCGGCGTCAGCGCATCGGTGGTGTTGCAGGCGGTCAGCAGAGCCATGACGAACAGGAACGTGGGCACAATCGCAGCTCGCGTCATCCCTTGATCCGTCCTTCCCACAATCGCAATCAGCCCCACCCGAATTTATGCGGGTGGGGGCGGTCGTCTGTCAATTCCGGATTCTCACCGGTCAAAGCCCGATGAAATCGAGCGGATGGCGCGACAAGGCGCGCGGCGCATCCGGTGTCGTCAGATAAGTCTGGCCGAGCGTCATCGCCGTGCCCGTATCGGAATCGGCGATGATCATGTGCACGAAGAGCGACATGTTCGGCTCGATCGGCTGCGGATTGCCGACATGGAACATCTGATGCTCCATCCAGGAGGGCGAGAAACGGGCGCCGAGCGAATAACCGCAGGCATTCAGCCGGTGGCGGGCCAGGCCGCGCTCATCGATGATCCTGGCGTGCATGTCGAAGACATCGCCGAAGGTCTGGCCGGGCTTCAGCACGGTCTCGATCGCCTCGATGGTTTCGCGGCAGGCGTTGTAAAGCTCGCGATGGCGATGCGTCGGCTCGCCGATGACGATCGTCCGCATCATGGCGGCATGGTAATGCGCATAGGCGCCGGCCCATTCGAGCGTCAACTGGTCGCTGGCGTCGAGCTTACGGCGGCCGGCCTTGTAGCGGCAAAGCAGCGCGTCGGCGCCGGAGCCGATGATAAATTCGTTGGCGGGATAGTCGCCGCCGCCGGAAAAGATCGCGCCCTGCATGGCGGCGAGGATATCGGCCTCGTCGGCGCCGGGTTTTGTCAGCCGGATCGCAGCATCGAGCGCATCGTCGGCGAGAGCGGCGGCGCGCTCGACATAGGCGACCTCCGTCGGGCTCTTGATCAGGCGCAGGCGGCTGACGAGGTAGGAGGCGTCGACGATCTGGCCGAAGGTGGTCAATTGCGCGTCCAGCAGGCGGGCGACGCGGCCGGTCATGCCATGCGTATCGTATTCGACGCCGATGCGGGCGCCGAGCAGATCCATCTCGACCAGCAGGTTCTTCAGGTCGAGCGTCGGGTCGGCATTGACCCGGTCGACCCAGATATGGATGTCCTCGAGGATTGAGGTATGCCTGGCCTGGCGAAGATCAGCCGAGCGGGTGATCAGCGCCATGGTGCCGTCGCTCTTGACGACCAGCGTCTGGAAGAAGCAGTAGCCGAAGGTGTCGTAGCCAGTCAGCCAGTACATGCTTTCCTGGGCGAAGAGCAGCAAGGCGTCGAGCTTTTCTTCCTTCATCTTCTCGGTGAGGCGCGCAAGCCGGCTTGCGAATTCGGCCTTTTCGAAGTGCAGTGCCATTCTGCTCAAGTCTCCCTGATTGATATCGCGGAAATCTGGCGGCCGTAATCCGGCTCCTTGCGATGTGTCGTCCTGCGGTAGGAAAAGAAGCGCTCGTTGTCCGGATAAGTGCAGAGGCCGAGGCTTTCGGCCCGCACGCCGGCTTTCGCCAGCCGGTCGACGGTCAGCGCCGGCAGGTCGAACATGGCGTGGCCGGGCGTTGCGGAAGGCACGAAAAAGCGCTCGTCGTCCGGGTTTTCGGCGACGAAACGCTCGACGAATTCGGGACCGACCTCATAACTTGCCTGGCTGATCGAGGGGCCGAGGCAGGCGACGATGCTGCCGCGGTCCGCACCCAGCGCCTCCATGGCGGCGACGGTATTTTCGAGCACGCCCGTCAATGCGCCCTTCCAGCCGGCATGAGCGGCGCCGATGACGCGATTGTCCGGGTCAGCAAACAGGATCGGTCCGCAATCGGCGGCAAGCACGCCAAGCACAATACCAGGGGCTGCCGTTACCATCGCATCGGCGTCGGGGCGGATGCCGTCATAATCGGCGCCGATCGTCACGACATCGGGGGAATGGACCTGATGCACGGTTGCCAGCCGCTCGACCGGCAAGCCGAACCAGGCGGCGACGCGACGGCGATTTTCCAGGACCTTGTCGCGTTCGTCGCTGGAGCCGAGGCCGACATTGAGGCCGCGATAAAGCCCTTCGGAAACGCCGCCGGCCCGAGTGAAATAACCGTGCCGGATCGTGCTGCCCGCCGCCTGGTTCAGCAGCGCGCTTTCGATCGGTGCGGGAGAGGCCGCGTCCTGCATCTGTGATTCCGGGGTTTTCGAGGGGTTTGTCATGATCCCAAGCGCATCGCATATGCGGCGCGCTTCAAGTTCTTGTTTCGGGCGGATGTTGAACCAGCCGCGTGCGCCCTGTCAATCCACCGGACGAAAGGGCATGAGATCGATGGCGGGGTAGGAGACCGCCATCACCTTGAAGAGTTCGCCCATCCGGCCTTCACCGGCGCCGGCGAGCCTTTCGACCGCCGTCTGGATGACCTGCTGGGTTTGCAGCTCGCGATCGCGGCTGAGGGCGGTTGCGCGCTCGAGGATGCCGAGACCGGTCAGAAAATCACCCTGATGCAGGGCGCCGTTCAGATGGAGGCCGGCCGCAAGCGCCGTTTCGGCGAGTTGCTGGAAGTCGACATGACTCGTCAGATCGGCTTCACCTGGATGGGCGAGCGGCGGGTCGAATTCATGCATGCGCACGGCCTGCAGCGTATCGCCGAAGCCGGTGACGAGATGGCCGTAGTCGATCGTAAGCGCCGTGCCGCCGAAGGCGCGCAGCCGCTCGCAGATCGCCATCATCACCGCCTGGCGGGCAGGCGAGATCTCGAAGAGCGTGCCGACCGGCACGTCCTGCACCGGTTCGGGCAGCAAGGTGGGGTCGATGCCGGCGACGCCGGCGGCAAAGGTCAGCTCGCCATCGGCGTCGATGCCGACCATGCGCTCGCGGAAACCCGTCGGCATGCGAACGAACTGGCGGATGGGGATGGCATCGAAGAGTTCGTTGGCGGCAATCAGCGTGAAGCCGGGCGGTACTTCATCGAAGCCATCGTGCCAAGTGATCTTCTCGCCGTGGTGTTCGAGCGTCTGGCTCTGGACGTCGCGCAGGCGCTCGCTGGTTTCGACGAGATGCACGGTCATGGCGTCGAAAAGCGGTGGAGCGATGCGGGAGATGACGCGCAGCATGTCGGCCATCATGGTGCCGCGGCCGGGGCCGATCTCGACGAGGCGGACGTCCGTCGGTGTGCCGTGGCGCTGCCATGCATGGACGATGAAGACGCCGATCATCTCGCCGAAGATCTGGCTGACCTCGGGCGCGGTGACGAAATCACCGGAACGCCCGAAGGGCTCGCGGGTGCGGTAATAGCCGTGTTCGGGGTCTGCGAGGCAGAGCGAGAAATAATCGGTGACGCTGATCGGGCCGTTGGCCTGGATGATCGCCTTGATCTTTTCGCCTAGAGCGGTGGTCATGTCGCGCGTCCTGCCGTTTTCAGAGCTGCAGCGCAGCCTGGCGGCGGGCCCGCAGCATCGCCCAGAGGCCGAGCAGGATCATCGGGGAGGAGAGCACCATGCCCATGGTCAGCCAGTTCGTGCCGAGGAGATAACCGAGCTGGGCGTCAGGCTCGCGGAAGAATTCGACGAAGATGCGCGACAGCGCATAACCGCAAACGAAGACGCCTGTAATGAAGCCGGGGCTTTTCAGCGCGCGCATGCCGTAGACCAAGGCGGCCAGCACCAGGAGCAGAACGATGCCTTCGAGGCCGGCTTCGTAAAGCTGGCTCGGATGGCGGGCGAACGGGCCGCCAGTCGGGAAGACCACGGCCCAGGGCACGTCGGTCAACCGGCCCCAGAGCTCGCCATTGATGAAATTGGCGATGCGGCCGAAAAACAGGCCGAAGGGAACGACGGTGGCGACGATGTCGAACAGGCTCCAGATCGGGATGGCGTTGCGGCGGGCAAAGAGGATCATGGCGATCGTCGTGCCGGTCAGGCCGCCATGGAAGGACATGCCACCGTTCCAGATCTCGAGCGCACGGACGGGACTGCGCAGGACGGCAGGGAGATCATAGAAGAAAATATAGCCGAGACGGCCGCCGAGGACGACGCCAAGCGCTGCCCAGACGATGAAATCATCGAGCTGCGTCCTTGATATCGGCGAGACGTTGCCGGGCCAGAGACTTTCATTGGCGGCGAGGCGGCGCGCATAGGCCCAGCCGAGCAGGATGCCGGCGACGTAAGCGAGGCCGTACCAGTGAATCGCCAGCGGACCGATCGAAAAGGCGATCGGATCGATATCCGGGAAAGGCATGATGGCAAGGAGATCGGCTGTTATCGGCAAGGTTTTCCACCTGTTGAGTTGCGCGGAACATGCCGCTGCGATCCCGGACGGTCAAGTCCATTGTTCGTGATGGCTCGTTCCCGGCCGGTTCCGGCAAGCTTATCCCGTGCAAAGCGCTTGCATCGTCGATGGTGAAGCCCTACCTCAACTCTTGAAGCCCTGAAGGGCTGAATTCACCTCATGCGAAGGGAGAAAACCGCCATGACGACCGGAACGAACCGCATCATGGACGAATTCGCCAAGCTGATGACCGATGCGGCCGGTGCCGCCCAGGGCGTCCGCAAGGAGATCGAAACCGCCTTCAACGCCCAAGCCGAGCGTTGGCTGAACAGCATGGACATCGTCAAGCGCGAGGAGTTCGAGGCTGTGCGCGAGATGGCGATCAAGGCACGCGACGAGAATGAGGCGCTTGCCGCCCGCATCGCAGCACTCGAGGCAAAGCTTGCCGGCGAGGGCGCTTAAATCCTAGTACGACACAGATGCGGCGTTGCCTTCATGCCACACGCCGCATCTTCCGTAAAAAAACCAGGTGAGTTTTCCACCTGTGGACACTGCCAAAAAAGCCAATTCGCAGAGTCGCTTATTCTCCCTTCTGAATTGAATTTCGAAGAGCCTTTCCACAGTGGCCGGTCCTATTTTCCGTTCGGGGGGCTGGCAGGGGGCAAGGGGCGCTATACACTGATTTTAAATGATGATTCGAAGCGACTTGGTAAGCTCCGGGCAGGTTATCTGCGTTAAGTCTGGCAGCGGTTCAACGATCATCCGAGTGGTGGTTTCCGGTATTTGCGTGTGTCTTTCTTGTGTTCGTACACCAAGTTAGGTCGCATTCGTTCCGGTCAAGAAGGTGCTGCATGAACCTGATGGAATTGGAAGTCGAGCGTCAGTCGAACCCGGTCGACATGATCGAGTACGTTGCCTCCAACAACGACTGGTCGTTCGAACGGTCCGGCGAGGACGAGATCGCGATGACGGTCGAGGGGCGCTGGACGGACTACCACGTCTCCTTCTCCTGGATGGAGGAATTCGAGGCGCTGCATCTTGGCTGCGCCTTCGATATCAAAGTTCCCGACATCAGGGTCAACGAGGTGGTCAAGCTGCTCTCGGCGATCAACGGGCAGGTGCTGATGGGTCATTTCGATCTCTGGCGCCAGGAAGATGTCGTCATTTTCCGCCAATCGCTGCTGCTTGCCGGCGGTGCGGAGCCTACCAATCGCCAGGTTGAGGTGCTGCTTTCCAGTGCGCTTGATACCTGCGAGGCCTATTTCCAGGCATTCCAGTTCGTCGTCTGGTCCGGCATGGAAGCGACGAAGGCGATGGAAGCCGTGCTGTTTGAAACGGTCGGCGAGGCTTGAGATGCCGACGAAGGCTTTCTCCTCGACACATCCCGTCGTACTGATCGGCGCCGGAAATATGGGTGGGGCGATGCTCTCCGGCTGGCTGAAGAGCGGCGTTCCGGGCTCGGCCGTCATTGTCGTCGATCCCGGTCCGTCGCCGGCGATGCTGGCGACGATCAACGAGGCTGGCGCCACCCATCTGACCGCGCTTCCCACGGATTTGAAGGCAAGCGTGCTGTTCCTGGCGGTCAAGCCGCAGGTGATGGAGACGGTGCTGCCGGCGGTGAAGAGCGCCGTCGGGCCTGACACGGTCGTCGTCTCGGTCGCGGCCGGCAAGACGCTCGGTTTCCTCGAGAAACATCTCGGCAAGGCCGCCATGGTGCGGGCCATGCCGAACACGCCGGCCATGGTCGGGCGTGGCGTCACCGGCGCCTTTGCCAATTCAAGGGTCAGCGATCGGCAGCGCGAACGCGTCCATTCCCTTCTGCGCGTCTCGGGCCCAGTCGAATGGGTGCCCGCGGAAGCCGATATCGATGCCGTGACGGCGCTTTCGGGCAGCGGCCCGGCTTATGTATTCTATCTCGTCGAATGTATGGCGGAGGCAGGCCGTAAACTCGGTCTGCAGGCGGACCTCGCCATGCGTCTTGCGCGGGAAACAGTCGCGGGGGCTGGTGAACTCATGCACCAGTCCCCCGACGACGCTTCGCGGCTGCGGGAGAATGTAACCTCTCCCGGTGGCACGACGGCGGCGGCGCTGGCCGTACTGATGGCCGAAGACGGCATGCAGCCCTTGTTCGACGCAGCACTCGCGGCGGCGCGCAAGCGGGCCGAGGAACTGGCCGGCTGACGGAGACCATATGGCCGAAGAGATCACCTACGCCGATTTCGAGCGTGTCGACATTCGCGTCGGCACGATCATCGAGGCCAGTCCCTTTCCGGAAGCGCGCAAGCCGGCGATCAAGCTGGTGATCGATTTCGGCCCTGATATCGGCACCAAAAAATCCTCAGCGCAGATTACTGTGCATTATACGCCGGAAAGCCTGCTGGGCCGGCAGGTGCTCGGCGTCGTCAACTTTCCGCCGCGCCAGATCGGGCCATTCCGCTCGGAAGTGCTGACGCTGGGAGTCGAGGACGAGAACGGCGCGATCGTGCTTGCTGCCGTCGAACAGCCGGTCCCGAACGGCCGAAAGATGATGTGAGCGCAAGCTCACACTTAAAGCGCGTCGCGTCGAAGCGGATTCATGCGACGCGCTTTAAGTCCTTGTTTTATGCATGTCGCCCAAAACCGCTGCGCACTTTTGGGCGACATGCTTTAGTTGTTCAAGGCTTCGCCTGATGTGCCGGCATCGGATCCTCCACGAGGTCTGATCTCCCGTAGAAATGGATTGCTGCGCCGCTCGTCGCCGATGCGGCTGCCCGGGCCGTGGCCGCAGATGAAGCCGACGTCGTCGCCAAGCGGCAATACCTTGTCGCGGATGGAATCGAGAAGCTGCTGATGATCGCCGCCCGGCAGGTCGGTGCGGCCGATCGAACCGTTGAAGAGGACATCGCCGAGATGGGCGAAATTCTGCGCACGGTTGAAATAGATGACGTGGCCGGGGGCATGGCCGGGCGTGTGATAGACCTCGAATTCATGGGCGCCGAAAGAGATCTTGTCGCCGTCTTTCAGCCAGCGGTCGGGCACGACGTTACGCAATCCTGATATGCCGTATTTCGCGGCCTGGGTCTCGATCCGCTGCAGCAGTGGCAGGTCGTCCTGATGCGGGCCAACCACGTCGATGCCGAGAGCTTCCTTCAGTTCACTGGCGCCGCCGGCATGGTCGAGATGACCGTGTGTCAGCCAGATTTCCTTGATGGTTAGGCCGTTCTGGGCGATCGCCTGCAGGATGAGCGACACGTCGCCGCCGGGATCGACGACGATGCCTTCCTTGGTATCGGGATCGAAGAAGATCGTGCAGTTTTGCTGGAAGGGTGTCACCGGAATGATGCCGGCCTGGAGCATGCCCATAAGTGCCTCGCTTGGTGTCTCTGCTGCTTCGGGTATAATCCGAAACCGCGGCAAGGACAGCCGGAATCTTGTGCCATGGGCGCTGTGCCTCACGGTAAAAAGACGGACCGCAACAAGAATTTATGCCCCTCTTTGCCATCGTCGCAGGGTGATAAAATCGTTTTTCTCTCAATTCTTCCAAACATTTGCATGAAATCTCCCGCAAGTAGTGCTTCGCTCGGCGGAGCACAGGGGAACATCGTGGAACCCCGTGCGTTGTCAGCCCATCGAAACCAAGGAGACGCTCATATGACCTTAAAGAGAAACATTCTGCTGGCAGGCGCGGTGCTGATGGCTAGCGCCGGTCTTGCGCAGGCGGAGATGATGGCGACGACGGTCAATGATCTCAACGTCCGTGCTGGCCCCGGCCCACAATATCCCTCGGTCGGTCTTGCCACCCGCGGCTCCACCGCAGTCCTCGACGGCTGCATCGAAGGCAGCCGCTGGTGCCGTGTCGACGTCAACGGCATGCGTGGCTGGGTCTATGCCGATTATCTGCAGGTCGATCACGGCGGCAGCTCTGTTATCGTCGAGCAACACCGCTCCGAGATCGGCGTTCCCAGCGTGACCTACGAGTCGACCGCGAGTGTCGTTCCGGCCGAGCCGCAGCCGGCGCCGGGCGACGAGTTGCTCGGCCCCGTCGGGTCGGTCGAGACTATCACCCCGCCGGAGACGGTCCGCACCTATATCGACACCAACCCGGGTGAGACGGTGCAGCTTGGCGGCGATGTCGTCGTCGGCGCGGAAGTGCCTGCAGACGTTACCTTCCAGACGATTCCCGACTACGAGTACCGCTATACGAGGATCAACGATCGGCCGGTGCTGGTCGATCCCGGTACGCGCCGGATCGTCTACGTCTATCAATGACGTGATCGACAGAAACTGAGGCGAGGCGGACGTCGGACCGCCTCGTTTCGGGGCGCTTCTCCCTGCCTTAATCCCGCATCGGTTGATTTTTCTTAACGCTTTCCTCCGAAATATGATAAAATGCTAATACGCCAAAGATCGGCGTAGCCGGGCGATCGGGGAGATCGCCAGAGGAGGAAATCATGGAAGCCCTACTTCCGCTCATCACACAATTGATTGCCGGTGCAATCGGCGGCAACGCCGCGAGCGCCGCTTTGAAGCAGCAGGCGATCAACGTCGTCGCCCGTACGATCGCAGGCGCGATCGGCGGCGTTGCCGGCGGTATGCTGCTCAGCATGGTCGGTGGGGAAGCGGCTATGACCGGCCTGATCGCCGACGGCATCGGCGGCCTGATCGGCGGCGGCATTCTCTCGACGCTTGCCGGACTGGTCATGGCACGGGCGCACAGGTAAAAAGGCCCGGCAGGCGTTTATCTACAGCGCCGCGCGCTTTTGAGACGCGCAAAGAACGCTGTAGCACTTTAAATTGCTGCATAATTTTACCCTTCAATCGATTCCGATTTAAGGAATTATGCAGTAGCCGGCCGATTTCCTGAGGGTCTTATTCGGCGGCGATCACCGCCGGATAGACTTCCTTCATGTAGTCGTTCATTTCGGAGATCGTCGACGGCGTGAAGCGGTACGGGCCGGTTTCGGAAACCGGGGTCACTTCCGCAGCCGAACCGGTGAAGAAGCACTCGCTAAAGCCGGGGAGTTCCTCCGGCAGGATCGCGCGTTCGATCACCTCGATGCTGCGGCGTTTTGCAGCCTAGGGCTACGCCGATGCTATGGTGCTCGATTATCGCGGCCAGGTCGCCGAAGCGACCGGCGCATCCCTAACTCCTCAGGCGCTTCACGCGCCATGCCTGTTGATTGTTGTCCCCATTACGTCTTATCCACAGACGCAAGGGGAAATCGCGTGTTGCGTCGGAGTGCCAGACGGGCCTTAGTTTCCAGGAAGTGCCAGGGAAATGAGGAGACCGTGCGGGCCTCCCGCAGAGTTCGCGGAAGCTAACAGCCAAATTTATGTCAATAAAGCTGACATATCTTCGCGAAAGTTTCCCGCAGCGCGCGGAACGAGAAAGGAATGCCGAGTGTCACGACAGACCGGCCCGAAAGTAGGCAAGCCAGAGCCGCTGGGCACGCCGATGGAAGATACTGATATCATCGATTTCGAGATCATCGAGCTGTTCTTCTTCGCCTATCGCGACTTCGTTTCCGATCCGGATGCCATCCTCGAAAAGAGCGGCTTCGGCCGGGCGCACCATCGCGTCGTGCATTTCGTCAACCGCAATCCCGGCATGACGGTGGCTGATCTTCTCGATACCTTGAAGATCACCAAGCAGAGCCTCGCAAGGGTGCTGAAACAGCTGATCGATTCAGGCTATATTCGCCAGGTGGCAGGTCCCGAGGACCGGCGGCAGCGCAAGCTTTATCCGACGCAATCGGGACGAGAGCTGGCGCTTGCCCTTGCCGAGCCGCAATCGCGCCGCATTGAGCGGGCATTCGAAGGGGCTTCTGCGGAGGTGCGGGAGGGCGTAAAAGCTTTCCTCAGCGGCATGCGGGACAGACAGAGGGCGGATTGAATGGCGGTCAAGACAGGTATTTCCGACGATGCGGCGCATTTGCTGGTGGTCGATGACGACTCCCGTATCCGCGCGCTGCTCAATCGTTATCTCGCCGAGAACGGCTTCCGCGTCACTGTCGCCGCCGACGGCGCCGAGGCGCAGCGCAAGCTTGCGGGTCTCGATTTCGACCTGATCATCATGGATGTGATGATGCCGGGCGAATCCGGCATCGACGTCACCCGCGGGCTTCGCGCCATCAAGAACGTCCCGATCATCATGCTGACGGCGCTGGCAGAATCGGGCAACCGCATTGAAGGCCTGGAGGCGGGCGCCGACGACTATCTTTCCAAGCCCTTCGACCCGCGCGAACTGGTGCTGCGCATCAACAACATCCTGCGCCGCAACGCCGGCGGCGAGGGACCGAAGATCGAACAAGTGATGTTCGGCCCCTACACCTTCTCGCTGACCCGCAAGGAGCTGAAGAAAGCCAGCGAGGTGATCCGGCTCACCGACCGCGAGCAGGAGATCATGCTGCTCTTTGCACGGCGCGCCGGCGACACGATCCCCCGCCATGAACTGATCGGCAACGATACCGAAGTCGGCGAGCGGACGATCGACGTGCAGATCAACCGGCTGCGGCGTAAGATCGAGGACGATCCCGCCAATCCCGTCTGGTTGCAGACCGTGCGCGGCATCGGATACAGGCTGAGCATCGACTAAACTCAAGGTTCGGGACCGGCGCTGATGGTGACGATCGACAGCTTGCGGCGGGAAGACCGCACTTCTGCGCCGGGCTGGCGCTGGATCGTCCGGTGGCTGCGCCGCCGGCTGCCGACCGGACTTTACGCGCGCTCGCTGCTGATCATCATCATTCCGATGGTGCTCTTGCAATCCGTCGTCGCCGCCGTGTTCATGGAGCGCCACTGGCAAATGGTGACGGAGCGGCTGTCGCTTGCCGTCACCCGTGACATCGCCGCCATCATCGAAATCATCGAGACCTATCCGCAGAACTCGGACTATAGCGAGATCATCCGCATCGCCCGCGACCAGCTCAGCCTGCAGATCTCGATCGAGCCGGACGGCGATCTGCCGCCGCCGCGCGTCAAGCCTTTCTTCTCGATTCTCGATGGCATCCTCAGCGACGAGATCACCGACGAGATCCACCGGCCTTTCTGGATCGACACAGTCGGAAATTCGAACCTCGTCGAGATCCGCATCAAACTCGACAACAAGATCCTGCGGGTGCTGACCAAACGCAGTCAGACCTATGCGTCGAACACCCATATCTTCATCGTCTGGATGGTCGGCACCTCGCTGGTGCTGATCGGCATCTCGATCCTCTTCCTGCGCGGGCAGATCCGGCCGATCCTGACCTTGGCGCGCGCGGCCGAAAGCTTCGGTAAGGGGCAGAAGCCCGATAATTTCTATCCGCGCGGCGCCGACGAGGTCAGGCGCGCCGGTCTTGCCTTCATTCTGATGCGGGAGCGAATCGAACGGCAGATCGAACAGCGCACCGCGATGCTCTCCGGCGTCAGCCATGACCTGCGCACCATCCTCACCCGCTTCAAGCTGCAACTGGCGCTCGCTGGCGACAATCCCGACCTGCATGGGCTGAACGATGACGTCAACGACATGCAGACCATGCTGGAGGCCTACATGGCCTTTGCACGCGGCGAGGTCGAAGAGGATGTCGGCGAGCTGAAACTCAGTGAGATCTTCGCAAAGCTGGAATCCGATTTCGCCCTGCACGGCAAAAAATTCAGCTATTCCATCGAAGGCGATGACGACATATCCGTCAGGCCGAACGCTTTCATGCGGCTCGTCACCAACCTTGCCTCGAATGCTCGGCGTTATGCCAATAGGCTCGACATCGAAGCCAAGCACAACGCCAAATGGCTGACCGTCGTCTTCGACGATGATGGGCCGGGCATTCCTGAGAAGAACCGCGAGGACGTGTTCAAGCCATTCTTCCGGCTGGATACGGCGCGCAACCTGGATGCGTCGGGCACCGGCCTCGGCCTTGCGATCGCCCGCGACATCGCCCGCAGCCACGGCGGCAACGTCACGCTCACCGACAGTCCGCTCGGTGGGCTGAGGGCAACGATCCGCATTCCGGCTTGAAGGCATCTCGCGCAAAAATGTGCAGCGGTTTTGCGATAACGACATGCGTAGAAACAAAGAGATAAAGCGCAAGGAGCGAATCTGAAAGATTGCGACGGGCTTTAGACGCCGGCGGCCGTCAGCTTTACGGCTTTGCGCGCATCGAAATCATCCAGGTGTTCGACGATCCAGCGCCAGAGCGTGACGACTTGCATGAGGAGGTCGCGTCCGAGCGGCGTCAACTCATATTCGACGCGCGGCGGCACTTCGGGATAGAGCGTGCGGATGATGAGGCCATCTCTTTCGAGGGTGCGCAGCGTCTGCGTCAGCACTTTCTGGCTGATGCCCTCGACCCTCTCCATAAGGCGTGAGAAGCGCAGGGGTGCGCCGGCATCGGAGAGTACGTGCAGGATGCGCAGCGGCCATTTCGCCGCCGCCCGCTCGATCAGTTCACGGGCCCGCCCATCCTGTTCGTCCGTCATACTGCTGCAGAAATCGAAGATGTCACTGGTCAAGTCAGTTACCTCAAGGTGTGTATAGATCGTCCGGGTACCTTCTTTCGATTGGATACAATAGACCATACATGAGCCGGGAACCAAAGCAGGAGGTTTCCGATGTTCAGAGTCTGGTTGATAACAGGGAGTTCGCGCGGTCTTGGCCGGGCGCTGGCGGAGGCGGTTTTGGCCTCCGGCGACAATTTGGTGGCAACTGCGCGCGATCCCGGCCAGCTTGCCGATCTTTCCGAGCGGTATGGCGATCAGGTCCTGACGCTGGCGCTTGACGTGACCGACGAGGTGGCGGCAGCGGCAGCAGTCGAGGCTGGTGTGAAGAGGTTCGGGCGCATCGACGTGCTCGTCAACAATGCCGGCTACGGCAATGTCGGCTCGATCGAGGATACCAGTCTTGCCGATTTCCGCGCCCAGATCGAGACCAACCTCTTCGGCACCATCATCATGACCAAGGCTGTCATCGCCCTGATGCGCGGGCAGGGGGCGGGGCACATCATCCAGTTCTCATCGGTCGGCGGCCGGATCGGACCCGCCGGGCGCGGCGCTTATTCGGCGGCGAAATTCGGTGTCGAGGGCTTTTCCGAGGTGCTGTCGAAAGAGGTCGCGCCGTTCGGCATCAGGGTGACGGTGATCGAGCCCGGCGGCTTCAGGACCGATTTCGCCGGCTCCTCGACGGTGCTTGCCGAAGGGCGGCAGGACTATGCGGAGACGGTCGGTGCTACGGTGCGTTTCCAGCGTGAGTACGATGGTCGCCAGCCCGGCGATCCTGCCAGAGCGGCGGCAGTCGTCATCCACATCGCCGGTCTCGACGAGCCGCCGTTCCGGCTGCTGCTTGGCAGCGATGCGGTACGCAATGTCGAAAAGGCGGATGCGGCGCGTATCGAAGCCGATCGGATGTGGCGCACCGTGAGTGTCTCGACCGATTTTGATGCTGAGGCCGAGCCCATGCCCTGGGAAAAGAAGACCGGCTGACGCAGGCAAAACAAAAGCGCCGCTAAAAAGCGGCGCTTTGCATCAGGGATATTCGACGATTCAGCCGGCGGTGCAGAAGTGGCTGCGGCCGTCATTGCCGACATAGGTGCCGCTGCGCGGATCGAAGGAGCGGTAGCGGTAAGAGCAGTAACGCTCCCATTGCGGCGACCAGGGCTCCACCGCCGTGCGGACCGGCGCGTAATATTGCGGCTGATCGACATAGACGCGGCGGGGCGCGCGATAGACCGGGGCGGGCTCGTAATAATCCGGCTCGTAGGCCGGGTCGATGTAGCGGCGTTCTTCGTAGACCGGACCGTTATTGGCGTTGGCGATGGCCGAACCGACGATCAGGCCGGTGGCAAGGCCGACGGCGCCGCCGACCCACGCATCGTTGTTGCCGTGATTGCCGTGGCGCCAGTGGCGGTCGCGGGCCGACGCTTCACCGATGGCGGAAAGCGTGAGTGCGGCAGCGGTTGCCGTCAGCAGAATGGTCTTGGCGAGCCTTTTCATAAGCATAAATCCTAATCCCGGGAACCGAACGCCGGCCCCTTTCTCGATGATGAGAGAAGTACAGATTTGTAGCTGAACGAAGGCTGAACGACAAAACCCGGCATTGCTGCCGGGCTTCAACTCGAACTCGCCAGCCTTGTTAAGGGTTCAGCCCGCAATCTGCAGATTGACGGCTTTCGGGCCCTTGCCGCGGCGATCCGGCTCCGTGTCGAAGCTTACCTTCTGGTTTTCCGTCAGACCGGCCAGGCCGGAGGCCTGAACGGCAGAAATGTGAACGAAGATATCGGCGCCGCCCCGGTCCGGCTTGATGAAGCCGAAGCCTTTGTCGGTATTGAAGAATTTTACAGTGCCAGTCTCTGCCATGCCTCAGGTCCTTTTCTCTCTGCCCGCCATCCACACGGGCAGCATCATAGCATTGCCTCCTTGCGGGGAGGTGTTGGCAGGCAATTCTTGAAATGTGAGAAAAAGGTCCCCTCTACCTCGGCCTGTTCCAGGCAGGACTTTCGCCCGCCATTTTCGGAACCGGCTGACCGGAATATTAGCGTTCCCGGCGCGCAAATACTTAAGGACTTCCCATGCTCGCAAAATGCCCGAACGCGCTGAGAGTGCTGCGTTTAAAGGATTTTGGCAAGCAAAAGTTTTTTAACGTGTCGCTCCGGGCACACCCCTGCCGACATCCAATTTGCGAAAAAACGCAAAATTTCCTTCGCTGATAGGGAATGATTAACGTTTTATATCGTCTGCAATATAAGTTCCGAGCAGATTTTCCCAAAAATGCAACGTGAACGCGTCTCTCGCGGCAAATGAATTTTTTTTCCGATGCGTGACTCACCCATATTTGGACGCGTGTTCACGCGGCTGGCAAGCGCCGGCGGGTCAGTCCCGGCACGAGTTCGACTACAAGCATAGCGATAAACATTAGCGCGCAACCTGCATAGCCTGTTACCGGCATCGTCTCGCCGAGCAGCAGGGCAGCGAGTGAGGCGCCAAAGAGTGCTTCGGAAGAAAGGAAGATCGCGGCCTGCGAGGGCGTCGTGTAGCGCTGGCCGATCACCTGCAGGACGAAAGCGACGCCCGAGGAGAAGATACCGACATAAAGGATCTCCGGCGCCGCGGCCCAGATCGCCGAAAGGCTGACCGGTTCGACAGCTACGGCAACGGCCAGCCCACAGACTGCAGTGACGGCGAATTGCACCGCGGAGAGCGCGAGCGGCCTTCCGGTCTCCGAAACGGTCGTGCCGGCAAGGGTGATCTGGATCGCCCAGAAGACGGCGCAGACGACGGTCAGCAGATCACCTGGGGTCAGTGCCGAGAGATGGCCGCCGGACAGAAGATAGATGCCGGTGACCGCCATCAGCGCGCCCGGCCAGATGACCCAATGCGGGGCACGGCGCAGGAAGAACACGGCGATCAGCGGCACGAAGACCACATAGAGGCCGGTGATGAAGCTGGAATTCGTCACCGTCGTCGTCTGCAGGCCGACCTGTTGCGTGGCCGCGCCGCCGAAAAGGGCAAGGCCGATCAGGATATAGAGCTTCGCATGGCGTGCGCTGGTCTTCTCCTTTGCCTTGCGCGCTTCGAAAAGGACGAAGGGCAGCACGGCCAGCGTGGCGACGGCAAAACGCAGGCCGATGAACCAGAAAGGGCCGATCGCCTTCATCGCCGTCGACTGCGCGACGAAGCCGCCGCCCCAGATGGCGGCTGCAAGCAATAGGAGGAGGTTCGCCTGAACGCGCGTCATGTCGTCCTCGATGGGGAAGGGAGATGTGCGCAAGCGGTTAGCAGTTGCGTTTCCTTTCGGCAAGGGTGAAGACTTCGTGCCGGTTGACGGAGGTGAAGGCATGCGAGGCGAAGAACGGAAGCCGGCCGGCGACGTGGCCGCGCCGAGGGCGGCAGGCTATTCCGGCACGCCGCTCGTCAGGAAACTCGGCCTTGCACAGGGGCAGTCAGCCGCTCTTCTCGGCATTCCCGAAACGATCGGCGACATCAATGGTTTCGACGGTTTTGCCTCGGTCGTTCGGGCGCTTCCGGAGACGCCCGCACGCGTATTCGACTATGTGCATCTCTTTACGACCGAACGGGCCGTGCTAGAGCGGACCGCGCCTGCGCTCCTGCCTGTTCTGGTGCCGAATGGCATGGTCTGGATCTCCTGGCCTAAGAAGAGCTCGAGGGTGCCGACTGATATCACCGAGGACGTGCTGCGGGAGGTTCTGCTTCCGATGGGCCTCGTCGACATCAAGGTCTGCGCCGTCGACGAAATCTGGTCCGGGTTGAAATTCGTCATCCGCAAGGAACTGCGCGGCGCGTTGTGACGTCTCAGCCGTTGCGGGCCTGCGCTCTGGAGATCCTGAGCAGCGCGCCGTTGTCCTCGTCCGTCACCATCAGCAGGGCGCCGTCGGGTGCGACGACGACGTCGCGGATGCGGCCGTATTCGCCCTCGAACAGACGTTCTTCGGTGACGAAGGCGCCGCCGTCGTCGCGCTGCATGCGCGAGAGCAGTTGGAACTTCAGCGCCGCGACGATGAAATTGCCGTCCCATTCCGGGAACATGGCGCCGCGATAGACGACGAGCGCGCCGGGTGCGATCGAAGGATCCCAATAGTGCAGCGGCTGTTCCAGCCCTTCCTTGGCCGTGCCTTCGCCGATCTCGGCACCCGAATAATCGCGGCCATAGGTGATAATAGGCCAGCCATAATTCTTGCCGGCCTCGGGCTGGTTGATCTCGTCGCCGCCGCGCGCGCCGTGCTCGACGGTATAGAGCTTGCCGTCCTTGGCGTCGAAGGTGATGCCCTGCGGGTTGCGGTGGCCTTTCGACCAGATTTCCGGCAGCGCCTTGCCGCCGTCTTTGAACGGATTGTCGGCAGGGATGCTGCCGTCGGCATTGATATGGATGATCGAGCCGGCATCGTCCTGCCAATCTTGCGAGCGGTCGCGGTCGCCGCGGTCGCCGACGCTGATGAACAGCGAACCGTCACGGGCAATCGCGATGCGCGAGCCGTACTGGATATTGCCTGACGTGAAGCGCTGCATGGTGAAAACAGGCGTCACGGCGTGAAGCGTCTTTTCGTCATTTGAAAGCGTGGCGCTGAAGGCTTCGGTGCCGGAGCCCCGGCTGTTGGCGATGGCGGCGGTGAAATAGAGCTTGCGGCTCGTCGCAAAGTCCGGTGCGAGCGCCACGTCCATCAGGCCACCCTGGCCACGGGCGCTGACCTTAGGCACGCCGCCGATCGGGTCGGAGAGCTTGCCGTCGCGGACGATGCGCATGCGGCCCGGCCGCTCGGTGACGAGATAGGCGCCGTCGGGCATGACCTCGACCGCCCAGGGATGTTGGAGGCCGTCGGCGAGCTTGTCTACACGGACCGCGAGATCCTGCGTGTTGATGGTGTCGGCCGCATCCGCCGACACGGTGCCGAACAGAACCAGCGCTGCGGCGAAATGGAAGGCGGACATTCTCTTCATCGTGCATCCCCGTCGTCTCTCAGGCTGAACGTGGAGCGGGCAGGGGAGGGCTTCAACCCTCATTCGACCTGCAATAACGGCTTTGTGTTTACCGGTTGAACTGATCCCGTTGTCCAGATTCAAAAGAGGTAGAGCGTCCTTTGTGCGTCCAAGAGGACGCACGGCGCTCTAGCCATCGACCAATTCCGCCTCGAGGATGTAGCGCAACGGCCCGCGTTCCGTCGCGTCGAAGGGCCAGCAGGTGGTCAGCACCAGGCGGCGGCCATCGGAGGTGGAATCGATGCCGCTTGCATCCCACGGGGCGATGCGGCCCTCGCCGGCCTTGAAGGTCAACAGTTTGCCGTCGCGGCGCGTGACTTCAATCGTATCGCCGGGCCTTATATATTGCAGCCAGCGGAAATGCGTGTCGCGATGGGCAGCAATCACGGAGGTGCCTTCCTCTCCGGGCTGTGGCGTGTTGACGAGCCAGGCCGGACCGAAGGCGAGAGCTTCGCCGGAGGCGCCGGAGAGCACGATCGCCTCCTTGCCGAGGCGCGGGGCGCGTACCTTGGCCTCCGTGGTGAAATCCGCCCAGGGCCAGGGTTTTGTTTCTTCGCCCCGCAATTCGGCGGCGAAGGCGCGTTTCAGCAGAACCTGGGAAAGCTCCGCCTTCGCCTTCAGCAGGAAGCCGTCGCCGATCAGCGCCAAGCCATAGAGGGCAAGGCCGGCGATGGCAAAGGCGATTGCTTTTTCGATCGAGGAAAGACGCCAGAGGAAGAAACCCTTCTTCTGGCGCATCTTCGGTCGGTCATAGGCCGTGGCGGCGGCCATGGCGAGTTCCAGATAGGTCGGAAGCGGCTCGAATTCGGCCACTTCCTCATTCTGGCTTGCAGAGAGCCTAGAGACCATTTCGTTTGGCTCCGACGGCAATAATGCCCTTGAGGCGCCGCCGCCAGACGGCCAGCCCGCTTGCCGCCATCAGCGCGAGGAGCAACATGGTCAGCCCCCGGATGATCTGCTCGTCGGCGCGCGTCGCCGTCTGCGGCAGGTTCACGGTCGTGCTTTTTTGCGCGATCATGGTGGCGGCCTTGGCGGTCGGGGCTGCAGCCATCATGTTTGCGATCTCAGGCGATGCGATGAGTTTCTGTGTTTCGGCCTCAGCCTGCTCCGGTCCGGCGCTTCCCGTAGGCGTAGCCGAGCCATGGCGCTCTGCGTCGTCACGAGGGACAGGGTTTTCGCCGAGGACCTTATCAAAGTCCCAACCTTCCGGCAGGTTGAGCGGCAGCTTGGTCGAGCCGAGCGGCTGATCGACCGGGCGAGACGGGGTGACGTCGACGGCAACCAGGCTGGTGACGCGGGAGACGAGGTGATGGGCGAGCGCGACGGTCTCGATATCCTTGTCGAGCGCGGCCGGATCCTGACGTTCATAGGCGCGCGCCTCGAAATCGTCGATCTTGCGCCGCGCCCAGAGCTTGGAAATGCCGTTGCCGTTGGCGGCATTGGCGATATTCATCTCGACGCGCCAGGGCTGCTCGCCTGTCTTGCCGAAGATCTGCAGCTTGCCGGCGGGCTTATCGTCAGGCAGTCGCGCGGTCAGCACGACAGGCTCGCCGCTATAGAGGTCCGGCATCGGGTTTGGCGTGATATCCTCGGCAGCGATGCCTTCGAAGGTTGCGGCGATATCGGTCATGGCTGGGTTCTGCAGCTTGGCGAAAAGCTCGCCCATGCGGCTCGCCACCTGATCGGTCGAGCCGATCGCCGTAAAGGTGCCGCGGCCGACTTCGGCGGCCTTGGTCATGAAATAGGTGTTCGGCGCCGAGCCGATGCCGACGGTGAAGACGCGGGCATCGCCGCGGTTTGCGGTGATCTCCTGGAAAAGCTGCTGTTCGTTGCCGATCGCGCCATCCGTCAGGAACACGACCTGGCGCAGCGCTCCGGTTGCGACCGGTCCCTGGTTACGCAGCGCAGCCTGCAAGGCAGGTAGCATTTCCGTGCCGCCGTCGGCAGTCAGGCCTCTGACATAGGCAATCGCCTTTTCGCGATTGTCAGGGGTGGCAGTGACGAGACCCTTGAAATAATCGGTCATCGTATCGTCGAAACGGATGACGTTGAAGCGGTCGTCGGCGTTCAGCTTGGAGATCGCAAGCGCCAGGCTCTGCCTTGCTTGCTCGATCGACGGGCCGGACATGGAGCCGGAATTGTCGATGACGAAGACCACCTCGCGTTTCGCCGGCGGCGCTGCCGTATCGGGGGCAGTGGGCGGGGTGACGAAGGCGAGCAGATAGGTCTTACCATCAATCACTTCGCGGAAGAGGCCGGCACTCGGCATCTTGCCGGGGGCGGCCTTCCAGGTGAGCTCGAAATCCTTGTCGGCGGGAACGGAGTCCGCCTTCAGGCTGATCGTTCTCGCCTGGTCGCCGTCCTGGCTGATATCGACCGCGTGGAAGGAGGATTTGACGTCGCCGAGCGGGAAACCGGCCTTGAGATCGACGGTCAGCGAAACCGGATTGATCCTGGCGTTCTCACGCGGGTCAAGCACGGTGGCTTCGATCTTGTCGCGGTTTTCCACCGGGTCGCGCGGTGTGGCAAAACCGGCGCCGTTGTTGAACTCGACGGTCTGGACGATCGGCGCCGGATTGTAGCGCGGGGCGACGACCATCGGGACGCGCAGCGAGAACTCGCCGCCCGATTGGTGGATCATCTGCTGATACTCGATCTGGACGACGATGGTTTCGCCGGGACCGATATTGGCGACCTGGTTGGTGAAGATGTTCGGCCGCTGCTGTTCGAGCAACGCCGTCTTCTTGCCCTCGGCCTTGGCCTGCTCGTAGATCTCGCGGGCTTCCTGGCGCGGCTTGATCTGGCCTTCGATGAAGCGTTCGCCGATCTGCATTTTCAGGGTGTCGACGGCGGAATTATCCGGCAGCGGAAAGACGTAGGTGCCCTCGACCCAACCCTGGCTCGGATTCTGGAAGCGTTGCGTCACCTTCACCCTGGCGATCGGGCCGGAGACATCGATGGCGACATCACTCTTCAGCCGCGGCGCTTCGACATAGAAGCCCGGCTCCTTCGACGGAAAGAGCAGCGAGCCGCTGCGGACGTCGTTCGGCCGGACAAGTGCTGCGAGCTCAGCGGATGCCTGCGGCGTCTCGGCCGCGCGGGCGGCGGAGGCAAGTCCCAGCACCGCGGTGATGCAGGCCGCAAAGATAGTGAATGCAACAAGGACTGAAACGGAAATTCGGCGCGCGCGAATGCGCCCTATGGCAAACTCATCTTCCAGAAACATTGGCATACCCTCAATAACCAATTTCGGATGCCGGATGATGCGGCTTCGATCTCGGCGCGCTCGCGACCGAATTGCGGCGCGGCGCGGCATTTGTTGCGGCTTATTCGTGGCGATGGCCAAATTCGGCGATGCCACTGATTTCAGGGAATAAATCCGGATGACGTCAGAGATTGATTCAAGATCTGCGCATGGCGTTTCGACCAGGTGACGCAAGCCTCTCCCAAGGGCGCGGCATGCCGGGCTGATGGTGCGGCGAACCGATCAATAAGAATCATGCCACCATGACGCCTTTCCGCTTGAAATGCCGCCATACATTGGACATAGAGCTAACCGCAGAACTCCGGTCCCGGCTTTCTGCCCGTTTCAACCATTAGGACCGTTATCATGGCTTTCCTTGCCGATGCTCTTTCCCGTGTGAAGCCTTCAGCCACCATCGCCGTCTCCCAGAAAGCGCGCGAGCTGAAAGCAAAAGGACGTGACGTCATTGGCCTCGGCGCCGGTGAGCCGGATTTCGATACGCCCGATAATATCAAGAAGGCGGCCATCGACGCGATCAACCGCGGCGAAACGAAGTACACGCCGGTTTCCGGTATCCCGGAATTGCGCAAGGCGATCGCCGCCAAGTTCAAGCGCGAGAACGGCCTCGACTATTCCTGGGAGCAGACCATCGTCGGCACCGGCGGCAAGCAGATCCTTTTCAACGCCTTCATGGCAACGCTGAACCCCGGCGACGAAGTCGTCATTCCGGCGCCTTACTGGGTTTCCTATCCTGAGATGGTGGCACTGTGCGGCGGCACGCCGGTTTTCGTTTCTGCCACCCAGGAGCATAACTTCAAGCTTCAGGCGGCCGATCTCGAAAAGGCGATCACGCCGAAGACCAAGTGGTTCATCTTCAACTCGCCGTCCAACCCGACGGGGGCCGCCTATACGCATGACGAGCTGAAGGCGCTGACGGATGTGCTGATGAAGAATCCGCAGGTCTGGGTGCTGACCGACGACATGTACGAGCACCTGACCTATGGCGACTTCAAGTTCGTTACGCCTGTGGAAGTCGAGCCGCAGCTTTACGACCGCACGCTGACGATGAACGGCGTCTCCAAGGCCTATGCGATGACCGGCTGGCGTATCGGCTATGCGGCCGGCCCAATCCAGCTCATCAAGGCCATGGACATGATCCAGGGTCAGCAGACCTCGGGTGCGACGTCGATCGCCCAGTGGGCGGCTGTCGAAGCGCTGAACGGCACGCAGGACTTCATCCCCGAGAACAAGAAGATCTTCGAAGGCCGCCGCGATCTCGTCGTTTCGATGCTGAATCAGGCCAAGGGTATTGTCTGCCCGGTGCCGGAGGGCGCCTTCTATGTCTATCCCTCGTGCAAGGGTCTGATTGGCAAGACCGCGCCCTCCGGCAAGGTCATCGAGACGGACGAGGATTTCGTCTCTGAACTTCTGGAATCGGAAGGCGTTGCCGTTGTTCACGGTTCGGCCTTCGGCCTCGGCCCGAACTTCCGTATCTCCTATGCGACTTCGGAAGAGCAGCTCGAGGAAGCCTGCCGCCGCATCCAGCGCTTCTGCGGCGCCTGCAAGTAAGCGGGTTTTCAAAAACACCGATCGAAGGCCTGCCGGCGACGGCGGGCCTTTTTGTTTGCGGCGACGTTGGGCTGGCGCTGCGATTATCGCTCACATCCCGATTCAACATGCTGCGGAGTTGATTCCGCTTTGCCTCTCAAGTCGTTGAAATCCGATTCAAAACGTGACGGCAGAGTGACGGTCCGGCGGGTGATCTGCGGTTGCGGGTTGCCATCAAACCAACTAGATATCCGGCATCAAGTTTAAGTGCCGCTTCGGGAGGCCGGGATTTTGCAGCAGAGTGCCGTGATCGTCTGTTCGGATGTCAACATGCTGCCTGCCGCCTGCTGCACCCTGCTTTCCGTCAAGCGCAATCTCTCAGGTCCTGCCGTGGAGTTCCTGCTTCTCGGCATCGACCTCAAGCCGAACGAGATCGCCGAGGTGGGAAATTTCGCGCGGCTGCATGACATGGCGATCAGGGTGCTGCCCTACAATACGCCGGATACGGCGCTGCAGGCGCGGGGCCGCTGGTCGGGCGCGACATTGGCGCGACTCTACATGGATCTGCATATACCCGATCATATCGAGCGCCTGCTCTATCTCGACGCCGATGTGCTGGCGGTTTCGCCGGTCGACGAACTCTTCACGAGAAATTTTCAAGGCAAAGCGCTGGCTGCGGTCGACGATTATGTCATGGCCTTTCCTGAAAAGGCCGGTGCCCGGCAGCGGAAGATCGGCATGCGCGAGGGCGGCCGCTATTTCAATGCCGGCGTGCTGCTGTTCGACTGGTCGGCCTGCCGGGAGAGGGAGCTTTTTGCGAGGACACGGGAGATCTTCGAGGAGCGGTCGCATCTTTTCGAGAATAACGACCAGGATGCGCTGAATGTCATCTTCGACGGCGACTGGCTGGTGCTCGGTCCGCGCTGGAACACGCAGACGGGCCTGCTGCCCTTCGTCGACCGGCCGGCGATCCTTCATTTCACCGGCCGGAAAAAGCCGTGGCAGGCCACCGTGCCCTGGGTGCACCGGCGGATGGCCAAGCACTATATCGAGGATCTCAGCAACACACCGTGGGCCTCTTTCTGCGGGCAGCCGTCAATGGCGGGTCGAGTTGCGGGTTTCTTCTCGCATTTGGGAAAGCGCATCGGCGGGCTGACGCGGCTGGCACGAACGCGCGCCTATTTCAGCAACAGCTAGTAAGGCGGGCAGAGCGCATCGTCCTTGGAAAGTGCATGTGAGCCGGTATGGAAGCAATCCCCAGTGATACGCAGAGTGCCGCCGCCGCAGATGGCGGCTTCAACGTCCTGATGCCGGAGGCGTGGAAGGCGTTGCTGTCCCCCTATTCCCACGTCGTGCTGGTGGCAAACAGCGAGGCGGTCGATTTCGGACGGCTGCGAAGCGAATTGCCGGAGACAGCGCTCTACGTGTTCTTCAACAATGTTTATAAGGTGCTCGACGAACCCTTCGCCGGCCATGCGGTGCTGATTGCCCGCAGCGGCGTGATGGGCGCCAATATCGTTCACCGGCGCGAGGTGGTGGATGTCCTGCGTTTCTTTGCCGGCGACGATTTTCTGGGCGTCGTCAACATTCGCGTCTCCCCGGAGGAGAACTTCAGTGACGCGAGCGGCTTCAAGGGCGCCAGAACCCGCCATCTCGATCTGACGCAAGTGCTCGGCGACCTCTATCCGACAGGCAAAATCGCGACGAGCGGCTTTGCGATGGCGCTTTGGCTTGCCGAGTTGCAACTGCCGGGCAAGATCCTGCTCGCCGGCTTTTCGGCCAAGAGGAGCGAGAAGTGGAAGGTCTTCGACGTGCACGACTGGACGTTCGAGCAGATCTTCCTGCGTCTCTTTGCCAGGATGGGCACGATCTCGATGATGGGCGGCGTGGACGCCGGCCCCTATGCGGCACTCGCCAAACGCTTCCCACAGGTGCCGCCGATCGAGATCGCGATGACTGCGGCTGAAGTTCTGTCGGAACGGCTCCACAATGCGAACGGCCAGATCGACAGGCTGATGTCCGTCACCAAATCGATCCGCGCCATTGAGGGTTTCTTCCGGCGCTTCAAGCCGAAAACCCGCAAGCAGCGTTTCCTCGAAAAGTCGAAGGAATGACTGTCGAAAGCCCTCCCCAAAGGCGAGGCTGTCGAGAAAGCTGTCTTTGAGCTAACGTTCCGCGCGCGGATGGCTGCTCTCCATTCCCCTGTCGGGGAGAAGGGGAGCCCTCAAAGTCCCAGCGCCGTCAGCATGACGAAGGTGGCGAAGAGGATGAAATGCGTCATGCCCTCGATGGCGTTGGTCTCGCCGTCGTTGAGGTTGATCGCGGCGGCAATCAGCGTGATCGCCACCATCACCGTCTGCACCGGGGTCATCGCCATGATGAAGGGCTGGCCAGTATAGAGCGCGATCGCCTCCATGACGGGCACCGTCAGGATGACCGTCGACAGCGAGGCGCCCATGGCGATGTTGACCGTCGCCTGCATGCGGTTCCTGAGTGCCGCCCTTAATGCGGTCAGGATCTCGGGGGCCGCCGAAATCGCTGCGACGACGACGGCGGTCACGGCGATCGGCGCGCCGCTGTCGCGCAGGCCTTCGGTCATGAAGGCCGCCATGAACTCCGCCAGCAGGCCGATGATGACGACGCCGACGAGAATGGTGGCGATCGAGATTGCAGTCGACTCGTCGGCGCCATGCTCGTCCGGAGTTTCTTTCTTCCGTTCGGAGCGCGGGTAGCTGTAGCTGAAGAAATAGCTGTGCTGGCCAACCTGCATGCGCAGGAAGAGGCCGTAGAGCGCGATCATCGCGACGATGGTGAAGGCGGAATAATAGTGCCATTTGTCGCTCGGCACGAATTCCGGCACGATCATCGAGATGCCCATGGCGGTGAGGATCATCACGCCGTAGGTCTTGCCGGAATTGTCGTTATAGGGCTGTTCACCGTGCTTGAGGCCGCCGAGCAGGGCGGCAAGGCCGAGAATGCCGTTGATATCGAGCATCAGGGCCGAGTAGATCGTGTCGCGCACCAGCGTCGGCGAACTCTCGCCGCCCATCATGATGGCGAGGATGATGACTTCGACGGCAACAGCCGAGAGCGTCAGGATCATCGTGCCATAGGGATCACCGACCTTGACGGCGAGCAGTTCGGCATGATGGGCGACGCGGATCGAGGCGAGCACGATGGTGCCGACCAGGACGACGGCTGCGATCAGCGCGACCCCGCGCCCCATCCCAATCACGGCGTGTTCCAAGAGATAGGCGATCGCTGCAACGACAAGTGCGGCGACCAGAAACTTTTCTTCTTTAAAGCGTGACGCGATCCTCAAGCCTCACCTCCTGTCCAGATTCACGCATTTTTATCTAAGTCGCTGATTTCGCCTATCAAGCGAGCTCCGGTCGAGTGCCATTTGCAGTCTTCGGCGTTTAATGGAATACTGAACGTCATCGGGGCCGGAAAGCAGATCGCGGCGTCCTCGAATTCTCGTCAAGCGGCCGCGATGATCCGGATCCTGTCCGGAAGCGTGCGAATGCGCAACAAGAAGATGAGGAGACGGATGCATGATCAAGGTGGTCTACGAAGTCGTGCCACATGACGGCGGCTGGGCCTACAGGCTGGGAGGTGTCTATTCCGAGGCATTCCCGACCCATGCCGAGGCGCTCGAAGCTGCGCGCATCGTCGCGGCCGAACAGCAGGTCGGCGGCGATTCCGCCGAGATCAGTTGGCAGGACGAGAACGGCAAATGGCATGAGGAATATGCCGAGGGCGGCGACCGGCCGGAAACCGAAGTGGTGGACGGTCTGTGGAAGGACCGTACGGCCGAGGCCTCGCAAGGCATTTGAAGCTAAGCATCGCCCGTCAATGCCCGCGCGACGATCGCATCGACGAATTCGCGCTTATGCGCAGTGTAGCGGTCGCCGTCCATCCTGAATTCGGCTGCCAGCCTGCGTTTGAGCGCGGTATAATCGGCCGCCGCTTGCGGATGCGCGATGAGATAATCCCGGAAAGCCAGCCTGTTTCGATGCGTGCCGTTGCCGGAAGGGCAAAGGTAGACCCGTTCCGCCGGCACTGAACCTCTCGATAGAAAAGCCCAAACCTCGTCGTCATAGCGGTTGCCGCGTGGCTCGTAGCCTTCTACCAGGAGCACGCGTGTGGCGCCCTCGATATGCCCGAGGTCGGGAAGAACAATGTCGATATCGATAAGCGGCTTGGCTGTCATGCCCGGTATGGACGTGCTGCCGATGTGATCGATGGAGAGCGCCTGCGGCAGCAAGGTCAGCAGCCTGTTGCGGATGCGCTGGAAGGCTTGCGGCCATTGCGGATCGTGAGGCACGAGTTCAACCGGGCTGTGCGTTATCATTTTCATCCCGCTGTGGTGCTCGACGCGTTAAGGAGGCTCTATCGCTTCGAAATTTGCGCATGATTCTTTGCGAAAATCGATTCTGATTTTCGCGATTATGCGCTGGTCGAATATCGGTGATAGTCCTGAAGTCCCTTGACCAATACATCAAAGGTAGCGCGGCAGCGCGGCGAAGACTTCAGGCTCTCATGCATCGCCACCCACGTGCCGAGCGGAATGCTGAAGGCATCAGGCAGGATGTGAACAAAGTCTGGATTTTCACGCGCGAGCCCTGTCTGGCAGATGCCGATGCCAACGCCTGCACGGATCGCCGAAAGTTGGGCAAGGTTACTGTCGGAGCGGAAGGAGAACTCGATGCCAGGCACCGCATAACGTTTCATCACCATGCGGACATAGGCCGTCTGCCGGTCGAAGCCGATGAGCCGGTGGTTTGCGAGGTCAGCCAGGGTCTGCGGAATGCCGTATCGTTCGAGATAGCGGCGATGGGCGTGAAAGCCGAGCGGGATATCGCCGATTCGGCGCACGACGAGTGCGTCCTGCTGCGGTTCGGCCATGCGCACGGCAATATCGGCTTCGCGGTTCACCAGGTCCTCGATCGTATCGGAAGCCGAGAGCTCGATTTGAAGTTCCGGATAAGTCTCCTGCAGCGGTCCGAGAATCGCAGGCAGTACTTCGACGGCGATGACCTCGCTGGCGCTGACCCTGACCGTTCCCGTCACGCAATCGCGCTGGCCGGATGCTGTGCGCAAAAGGGCGGCGGTGGTTGCCGCCAGCGTTTCGGCATAGGGCTTGAGCGCCAGTGCGGCGTCGGTCGGCAGCAGGCCGTTCGGTGAGCGGGTGAAGAGTTCGGCGCCGATCGCCAGTTCCAGGGCGTCGACATGGCGGCCTATGGTCGGTTGAGTCAGCCCCAGTTCGCGGGCGGCGGCTGACAGCGACCCTTGCTGGAGCACGGTCAGGAAACTGCGGTAGAAATCCCAGCTTGGTTCGACGCTCATATATTTTTGTATAGCAGATGCATTTATTTCGTCAATTTCGTTTATTCCCTTCTGGGGGCATGATCCTCTCATCCGATCGAAGGAGATGATTGTCATGAGCAGCAAAATGAAGACGACGGCCCTCATTCTCGGCGCCACAGGCGGTATCGGCGGCGCGGTTGCCCGCAAGCTGCTTGCGCGCGGCTGGCGCATCCGGGCGCTGAACCGTGACGCCGCCAAAGCGTCGAGGAACGAGCCGGCTTTCGAATGGGTGCAGGGCGATGCGATGAATGCCGGCGACGTCCTGAGGGCGGCTGAAGGCGTCGGCCTGATCGTCCATGCTGTCAATCCGCCCGGTTATCGCGACTGGGAAACGCTGGTGCTGCCGATGCTCGACAATACCATCGCCGCTGCTCGCGTAGTCGGCGTGCGCGTCGTGCTGCCGGGCAACGTCTATAATTTTGGTCCCGATGCCCAGCCGGCGCCGACGGAAGAAAGCCCACAGAATCCGGTGACGAAGAAGGGGGCGATCCGCGTCGAAATGGAGAAGCGGCTGAAGGCGGCGTCGCAGTCCGGCGCCGGCGCCATCATCGTCAGGGGAGGGGATTTCTTCGGTCCAGGCACGACGGCCAATAGCTGGTTTTCGTCCGGCCTCGTGACCCCAGGCAAGCCGGTCGGCACGATCAGGAACCCGGCACGGCGTGGCATCGGCCATCAATGGGCCTACCTGCCCGACATGGCAGAAACCATTGCCCAACTCGTCGAGCGGGCCGATCGACTGCCGCCTTTCGCCGTCTATCACATGGAGGGCTTCTGGGATGCGGACGGCATGCAGATGGCCGAAGCGATCAAGCGCGTCGTCGGCGGTAGGGCGAAGATCGGCAACTTCCCTTGGTGGATCGTGCCGCTGACCGCTCCTTTCGTTCCCGTGATGCGGGAGATCAAGGAGATGCGCTATCTCTGGAAGGTGCCGGTGCGGATGCGGAATACCAGGCTTACGGCCGAACTCGGCAAGGAGCCGCAGACGCCGATCGACGAGGCGGTCAGGGCTTCGCTCGTGGCGCTTGGCTGCCTGCCCGAACCGCACCGTCAAGCCGCGGCCGCCCTTATCGGGCACCCGTCGCAGAACGCGGGTTAGCTCTCGAGTTCGGCCAGCGCGATCCGGGCGACCGTCAGGGCTGTCTCTGCCTGCTGAATATTCGGATCGCCGAGGAACCAGGCGGCGGAAAGACCGGAATAGGCGGCGATCCATCGCAGCAGCCGCTTCGGCTCCAGTTTCGCCTCTGCTGAGACGATGGCGAGCTGGCGGCGGAAACGGGCGGGATCGGTGATCGTTGGCAGTTCCTCGTTGGCGAAGATATTGGCGAAATCGAAGCCGCGTTCGCCATGGAGCCGCTTCGGATCGATTGCCAGCCAGCCGCGTGCCTCGAAATCGAGGATATTGTCGTGGTGGATGTCGCCGTGGAGGATGGTGACTTCACGCTGATCGGCAAGGAGGGTGTTGGCGATCGCCGAGCAATCGGTAAGCGTGCCGCCATGCTTGCCTGCTGCCGGCTCCAGATCGCGGAACCAGCGGGTGAGGGGTATGGGATCGGGAAGCGGTTTTTCGCGCGGCGCATGCAGCCGTGCCGCTGTCCGGCAGAGGATGCGGCTTGCCTCGTCGTCCTCGCCGTTCATCGCCATGGCAAGCAATGAGCGTTTTCCCGTCGCCCTTTCCAGCAGCACGGCGTCGCCCTCATGGGCGTAGACATAGGCTGCGCCGTCGCCGTCCCACCATTGCATCAATAGCGCGCCATAACGTTCGTCGATATCGGCCGCCACTTTCAGCATGGCTGGCCTGCCCTGCCAGCGGACCGGCAGCAGGCGGCTGGAATGGGTGATGATGGGTTCACCGTCTGATATCAGCGACCAGCGATCAAGATGGGGACTAAACATGGTGCAACTTACTGAGAGGTCGTGAAAATGGGAATCCCGCCTTTCGGCGGGATTCCCATTCGCGTGTGAAAGGTTCAGGCGACTTTTTCGAGGACGGGATAGTCAATATAGCCCTTGCCGGTGCCGCCGTAAAAGGTCGACTGGTCGGGCGTGTTGAGCGGCAGATTGTGTACCAGGCGCTCGACGAGATCGGGATTGGCAATGAAAGGCTTGCCGAAGGCGACGAGATCGGCGCGGCCGCTTGCGACGGCGTCGATCGCCAGATCGCGATCATAGCCATTGTTGACCATCCAGTCGGCCTTGCCGCCAGCCTTTTCGTAAGTCTGGCGCAGTCCCTTGTAATCGAAGGCGGGATTGTCGCCCTGCTTATAGTCCCGTTCGCCGCCGGTCTGGCCTTCGATGACATGGATATAGGCCAGGTCGTGTTTGGCCAGTCCCTCGACGACATGGGTGAAGGTCGCCTGCGGGTTGGAATCGTAGCTTTCGCCGGACGGCGTCACCGGTGAGATGCGGATCGCCGTGCGGCCGGCGCCGATTTCCTTCACCACGGCATCGACGACTTCGAAAGTCAGGCGGGTGCGGTTTTCGATCGAGCCGCCATATGCATCAGTACGGTCATTGACGCCGTCGCGGATGAACTGGTCGAGCAGGTAACCGTTGGCGCCGTGGATCTCGACACCGTCAAAGCCGGCGTCGATCGCCGCCCGTGCGGCCTTGCGGTAATCCTCGATGATGCCGGGGATTTCGGCGGTTTCGAGCGCGCGTGGTTCGGAGGTGTCGGCAAAGCTGCCGGTGCCGTCGGCATTGACCAGATAGGTCTTGGCCTTGGCGACACGATTGGTCGATGAAACCGGCTTGCCGTCGTTCGGCTGCAATGTCGTGTGCGAGATGCGGCCGACATGCCACATCTGGACGACGATCTTGCCGCCTGATGCATGGACCGCGTCGGTGACGCGCTTCCAGCCGTCGAGAGCCTCTTTGGTGTAGAGACCAGGCACGTTGGCATAACCCTGGCCCTGATGGGTGATCGCGGTTGCTTCGGTGATGATCAGGCCTGATGTGGCGCGCTGGCGGTAATATTCGACGTTGAGGTCGTTGGGAATTGCGCCCGGCGATCGGTTGCGGGTGAGTGGCGCCATGACGATGCGGTTCTTGACTGATATGTCGCCGACTTTCGTGGGTTCGAAAAGCTTGGCCATGATGGTCCTTTCTTTTGCGGGAGGATCACTCGGCAGGGGCGAGGGCGGCCCGGCCCCTGGCGGAGAGATAGGTGAGTGCCGTCGCGCCGAGGCCTATCAGGGCCATCAAGGCTGCGGCGAGCGGAACGCGGGTGAGATCGAAACCGGCGTCGATGACCACGCCGCCCACCCAAGCGCCGAGCGCATTGCCGGTGTTGAAGGCGCCGATGTTGATCGTCGAGACGAGATTCGGAGCGTCTTTGCCGAAGCCGACGACGCCGACCTGAAGCGCCGGCACGGCGGCAAAGCTTGCCATCGCCCAGAGGAAGAGGGTGATTTCAGCCGGGATGAAGAAGCGACTCGTATAGCTGAAGGCGATCGAGGTCGTGGCGATCGCGGCGAAGACGCCGGCAAGCGTCGCGCCGAGCCGCCAGTCGGCAAGCTTGCCGCCGACGAGGTTGCCGATGGTCAGTCCAAGGCCGATCAGAAACAGCGTCCAGGTGACGCCTTCCGGCGAAACGCCGGTGACGTCGCGCAGCAGCGGCGCAATATAGGTGAAGAGAGCGAACATAGAGGCGGCGAAGAAGACGGTGGTGGAGAGTGCCAGCCACAGGCGGCCATTCCTGAGGGCTGCGATCTCACGCAGGATGCTGCCGTTCTTTTGCTGCTTATCCCTGGGCAGGATGGCGATCAGGCCTGATATGGTGACGATACCGATGACGGTGACAACGCCGAAGGTGGCGCGCCAGCCATAGGCCTGGCCGATCGCGGTGCCGAGCGGCACGCCAAGAACATTGGCAAGTGTCAGGCCGGTGAACATCAGCGCGACGGCGCGGGCCTTGCGATCCTCGGCGACGAGGCCGGCGGCAACCACCGAGCCGATGCCGAAGAAGGCGCCATGGCAGAGTGCCGTAACGACTCGGGCGATCATCAGCACCCAATAATCGCTCGCCAGAGCGCAAAGCAGGTTGCCGGCGATGAAGAATGCCATCAGCGCAATCAGGGCGGTACGGCGCTTCAGCTTCGCAGTCGAAACGGCCATCACAGGGGCGCCGATCGCGACCGCCAGGGCATAACCGGTGACCAGCCACCCGGCCTGCGGGATGCTGACCGAGAGATCGGCAGCCACCTCCGGCAACAGACCCATGATGACGAATTCGGTGGTGCCTATCGCAAACGAGCTCAAGGCGAGGACGAGGAGGGCGAGGGGCATTCTAAAGATCCTGCGTCAGTTGCTTGAGGAAGGCGGCGATCGTTTCTTCGTTGCGCTTGTAAAAGATCCACTGGCCGACGCGTTTGGTGGTGACGAGGTCGGCGCGATGCAGCGTGCCGAGATGGGCCGAAACGGTCGACTGCGACAGGCCGCAGCGCTCGAACTGGCTGGCGCAGACGCCCATTTCGAAAGGATGCTCCTGCGAGGGGAAGTGTTCCTCGGGGTTTTTCAGCCAGCTCAGAATGTCCATCCGGGTGGGATGGGCGAGGGCCTTGATAATTTCGTCTTTGTCCATCGTCATTCGCCGAACTATAAATCGTGTTTAATCGATATAATGATCGGCAGGTTTCGATATGCAAATCACGGAGGCGTGAGGCCGTGGTTTTTAGTGAGTGCGCAAATTTTGGGCAAAAAAAGAGGGCCACCGGAAAACCAGGGCCCTTGTAATTGTGAAGGTCAAAAACCTCCAGAGGGGAACAGCTAATGCGGTGGTACTGGGAGAGAAACCACAAGATGCATCAGCTCAGAGAGATATGGTGCTTCCTTGAGCAGGTTTCAATGCTTTTTTGTGCATGTCTGCTATGCGCCGCACAATTTTTTTGCGGTGCGGCATTTATCGAGGAAGTAAGGGCAAAAAAAGAGGGCCACTGGAAAACCAGGGCCCTTATAAGTGTGAAGGTCAAAAACCTCCAGAGGGGAACAGCTAATGCGGTGGAACTGGGAGGAAAAGCCACCATGTGCATCAGCTATGTGCGATATGGTGGTTTATTGGGCAAACGGCAACCCTCATTTGTGCATGCCAGTCATGCACGTTCTGCATAGTCGACGATTCATCAATAAAACCGGGCTCAAAAGTTCCAGTTTCTGGCCTTGCTGACGATAAAATCGCGGAAGGCTTTCAGCTTGGCGGCGTTCTTGATCTCGTCTGGATAGCAGAAATAGGTGTCGAAGGAGGGGACGTCGGCATTGATCGCCAGCTGAATCAGGCCGGGGTCGCGACCGACGATGTAATCCGGCAGGCAGGCGACGCCGATTCCGAGCAGGGCGGCGCGCTTGATCGAGGTCTGGCTGTTGATCTGCAGATGCGGGATGCGCTTGTTGTCGGAGGAGCGGCCGGCGACCTCAAGCCAATTGACGTCGAGCAGGTAACTCGGCGCCGGCTCACCGAAGGTGATGATGCGGTGATTGTCGAGATCCTCGACCTTCTGCGGCTCGCCGTGGCGGTTGATGTAGGACGGGGCCGCATAGACGTGCATGTGCACGGTGAAGAGCTTGCGCTGGATGAGGTCGGATTGCTGCGGCTGGCGCAGGCGGATCGCGCAGTCGGCATGACGCATGTTCACATCCACTTCCTCGTTGTCGAGGATCAGCTGGATCTGCACATCGGGATAAAGCTGCAGGAACTCCTGGATCTTGTCGGTCAGCCAGCCCTGGCCGAGACCGACCGTCGTCGTGACGCGCAGCTTGCCGGATGGCGTCTCGGTCGTCTCGGTGAGCTGCATCTTCACGGTTTCGAGCTTCAGCAGCACGTCATGGGCGGTGCGGTAAAGCAGTTCGCCCTGTTCCGTCAGAATCAGGCCGCGTGCATGGCGGTGAAACAGCTTGGTGCCGACATCCTGCTCCAGCGCGCTGACCTGGCGACTGATGGCGGATTGGGACAGATGCAGTTTATCCGCCGCATGCGTGAACGAACCCGCCTCGGCAGCTGCGTGAAAAATACGCAGCTTGTCCCAATCCAATGGCATTCCCCCACCCCTCATGCCGATCTTACTCCGCGGCCACGGCGACGGGCATGTGGCCCGTCAGATATCGCTCGGCTTCAAGTGCAGCCATGCACCCCAGGCCGGCGGCAGTGATCGCCTGGCGGAACGTATCATCCGTCACGTCGCCCGCGGCATAGACCCCGTCCAGGCTGGTCGCGGTCGAATCCGGCGCGGTCCAGAGATAGCCATTGTCCTTCAGCTTCAGCTTTTCCTTGAAGAGTTCGGTTGCCGGCGCATGGCCGATCGCGACGAAGACGCCATCGATCACCATGTCGGTGATCGTGCCGGTTCTGACGTCACGCAGGCGCGCGCCGGATACGGATTGCGGCATTGGCGGCTTGGCCGGTGTGCCTGTTATTTCGGCCACTTCGGTATTCCACAGCACCTTGACATTCTCCTTGGAGAACAGGCGTTCCTGCAGGATCTTCTCGGCTCGGAAGAAGTCGCGCCGGTGCACTAATGTAACCGACTTGGCGATGTTGGAGAGATAGAGCGCCTCCTCGACGGCGCTGTTGCCGCCGCCAACCACGATCACGTCCTTGTTGCGATAGAAGAAACCGTCGCACGTGGCGCAAGCCGAAACGCCGAAGCCCTGGAAATGCTGCTCGCTCTCGATGCCGAGCCATTTGGCCTTGGCACCGGTGGCAATGATCAGCGTATCGGCGGTCCAGACCTGGCCGCTGTCGGTGCGGGCGACGAACGGACGCTGATTCATGTCGACTTCGGTCACGAGGTCGTTGACGATTTCGGCGCCGACATGTTTTGCCTGCTGCAGCATTTGTTCCATCAGCCAGGGACCCTGGATCGGATCGGCAAAGCCCGGATAGTTCTCGACATCAGTGGTGATCATCAGCTGTCCGCCCTGTTCGAGACCGGCGATCAAAACCGGTTTCAGCATGGCGCGCGCGGCATAGACCGCGGCAGTATAGCCTGCGGGTCCGGAACCGATGATGAGCACCTTGGTGTGGCGGGCGGGCATGTCATTTCCTTTCGACTGGCAGGAGGGCGGCGGCTAAGTGGCGATTGCGGCCGTTTCGCGGTCCATGCGCCATTTATGAACGTCCAATGCTTTTATTCAAGGGCAGCCTTGCGTTACCAACAAGGCAAATCGCCCAGATGTGCAAGAATCCGTCATCGGCGTGAAACTTTCTTGCGTATTCCGCGGCTTTATATAGAAGCTCCCCGCGGAGAATTAAAGAAAGGCAATGATGTGGGGCGTGCGGAACTCGACGTCATCGATATAAAGATCCTCCGGGAACTGCAGGCCGATGGCCGCATGACCAATGTGGAGCTCGCCGATCGCGTCGGCATCTCGGCGCCGCCTTGCCTGCGCCGTGTGCGCAAGCTCGAGGAAGCCGGCATCATCGAGGGCTACCACGCGATGCTGAACAGCCCGAAGCTCGGCTTCGACCTCGTCGCTTTCTGCATGGTCGGCCTCAAGCACCAGTCGGAAGGCAATCTCAAGGCCTTCGCCGCTGCCACCGCCGAATGGCCGCTGGTGCGCCAGGCCTGGATGGTCTCGGGCGACAGCGATTTCCTGCTGCATTGCGTGGCGGAGAACCTCACCCGCTTTCAGGATTTCGTCATCGAGGTGCTGACGGCGAACGAACATGTCGATACCGTGCGCACCATGCTGACGATCCGGCAGGTGAAGAAGCTGGGACTGGTCGAAGTCTAAAACGACCTTGGCAGGTTAATCGTCGTCACGGATTACTTGCGCGAGCTATAGCCGCCCCGGTTGATGCCGTGGCGCTGAAGTTTGTCATAAAACGTCTTTCTCGGAATGCCGAGCGCCTCGATGGTGCGGCGCACGTCGCCGTCATTGGCTGACAGCGTGTCGCGGATGATCTCCGCCTCGTAGCGTTCCAGCCGTTCGGGGAGCGTCGCACCCGTCGGCTGAGGAGGGACCGCTGCCGCTCCGCCGCCTTCCACGCCAAGCACCACGCGTTCGGCATAATGCGAGAGCTCGCGGACATTGCCTGGCCATGTGTGCGAGGCCAGATGTCGCCGTACATTAGGTGAAAGCGGCGGGACATCGCGACGGAAGCGCTCCGCGGCGCGAGCGGCGAAGTGGGAAAACAGAAGCGGAATATCGTCCCGCCGTTCTCTCAGCGGCGGAATGGAGATCGTCACGACATTCAGCCTGTAATAGAGATCCTCGCGAAAATCGCCGCGAACCGCGGGATCCCCGAGGTCGATCTTGGCAGCCGCGACGACGCGAAGATTGACGGGGCGCACCTCATTGGTGCCGAGCGGCGTGATTTCGCGCATCTCCAGCACCCTCAGCATCTTGACCTGCGTAGCGGCCGGCATGCTTTCGATCTCGTCGAGGAACAGCGTGCCGCCGCTTGCATGTTCGATGCGGCCCGTGCGGCGCTTCTGGGCGCCGGTAAAGGCGCCGGCCTCGTGGCCGAACAGCTCGCTTTCGATGACGGTTTCGGGCAGGGCGCCGCAGTTCAGCGCCACAAAATTGCCCTTCCGGCGGTGGCTCCATTGATGCAGGATCTGGGCGACCACTTCCTTACCGCTGCCCGTTTCGCCGGCGACGAGCACATCCACATCGGTATCGGCGATGTGGCGAAGAATGTTTCTGAGGTTTTCCATCACAGGCGTCTGGCCGATCAGCGGCAAATTCTCCTGCGCATCTTCGGCTGCTTTGCGCAGCATGCGGTTCTCCAGAACAAGCCGACGCTTTTCGCTTGCGCGACGCACGCTCTGCACGAGCCGATCGGCTGCGAAGGGCTTGGCGATGAAATCATAGGCGCCGTCCTGGATCGCCTGAACGGCCATGGGAATATCGCCGTGGCCGGTCATCAGGATCACCGGCAGGTCGACGTCCATCCCTTGCAGCGTGGCGAAGAACTGCAGTCCGTCGATCTCGGGCATGCGGATATCGGTGACGACGGGGCCGGCAAAGTCCGCCGGCAGGTCCGCCAGCGCGGCTTTCGCACCGTCGTAGGCGGAAACGGAAAATCCGGCGAGTTCGAGCGTCTGCGCGGTGGCACGGCGCAGATCCTTGTCGTCGTCGATCAGCGCAACGGGCATCAGTGTGTCCATGACCTCAAGCCTTCCTCAGCTGAACGATGAACCGGGTACCACCGCTGTCGCTTGCAACGTCCATCCGGCCGCCGTAGTCGCCGACGATATCCTTGGAGATGACGAGGCCAAGGCCGAGACCGCTTTCCTTCGAGGTATTGAACGGCGTGAACAAGCCTTTACGGATTTCCGGGGGAATGCCGGGGCCGTTGTCGGCGACTGTCACCGTTACCATCCCCGCGTCAGTTGATGTTCTGATCTCGACGCGACCCTCTCCGGCCTTCGGCGCCACCGCCTCCAGGGCGTTCTGAAGCAGGTTGATGAGGACCTGCTCGAGACGAATCCGGTTTCCCATCACCTGCAGTTCGTCGGGCGGCAGGTCGATGTCGAGCGTGTCCATGCGGCCGGCAAACCGGCTGCGCAACAGCATCACCGCGCCCTCGATGACGTCCTTCAATCCTGTTGGTTCGGCGCTGCCGCGGCCCTTGCGGGCAAAGGTCTTCAGCTCCTCGGTGATCGAACCTATGCGCTCCGTCAGCGCCGCAATGCTTTCGAGATTTTCGCCGGCAGGCGCAGTCTGGCCGCGATCGAGGAAGGTGCGGGCGTTATCCGCATAGGCACGGATGGTCGCCACCGGCTGGTTGATCTCATGAGCGACGCCGGCGGCCACCTGGCCCAGGATGGCCAGCCGATTGGCCTGCACCAGATCCTGCTGCACCGCCTGCAGCTTTTGCTCGGTGCTCTTGTGGCCGATGATTTCAGCCTGCAGCCGGTCCCGCGCCTGGCTGAGATCCAGCGTCCGCTCGACTACCCGCCGTTCCAGTTCCTCTCGTGCTTGCTGTTCGCTCGAGATCCGCAGGGCGATCGTATGGCGGCGGCGCAAGAGGAAGGCTGCTCCGGCCAGCAGTGGCAAGAGTATGAGCAATGCCAGCATGCGGGCTTCGCGAATCCCCGCATCGACGGACGGCCCCAGCGCCACCAGATGCTGCAAATGCCATCCGGTCGCCGGCACCGACGTTGCGACATCGAGAAACCTGGTTTTCCCGGCATCGCCGGGCATGACGATCTCGACGACATCGAGCCCTTCGCCGAGGTTTCGGACCATGTCGAGGGGCAGGGGTTGAAGTGGCGCAGCGCCGAATTGGAGGCTTTCGCGGATCGCTGTCAGCCGGTCTTCGGCGATCCGGCCGATCGTCATGAACCGCCATGATGGAAGACTGGTGATGAGGACAATGCCACGCTCGTCAACGACGTAGGACGGGGTGCCGGAGGCGTTCCAATCCGCCTCGACGTCGTCGAATTCGACCTTGACCACGACGACACCCAGCAAGCCATTGCTGCCCGAAATCCGCTGCGAGATATAAAGACCCGGTTTCTTGCTGACCGTGCCGAGCGCGAAGTGCTCGGCCTGTCCTCGTTCGACCGCCCCCTGAAAATACTCCCGGAAGCGGTAGTCATTGCCGACGAAGCTCGTCGGCTCGCGCCAGTTGCTGGCCGAAACCGCGATGCCGTCCTTGTCGATGACATAGATGACGGCGGCCTTCGTGCCCGCCGCCAGCATTTCCAGCTTCTGACTGAGCCGCTCGAACGTGCCGGCATCGTTTCCCACCAGCGCCGCGGCGAGCGCGGTGTCCTGCGACAGCACGAAGGGAAGCGCCCGGTATTTTTCGAGGACCGTGCGCAGCAACGCCGCATTCAGCGTCACATCCATGCGGGCCTGCTCCTCGAGGGCAGCCTCCGCCCGGTGCTGGCCGATCTCGCCGCTGGTCCAAAGGCTTGCGACGACGGCGAGGAAGGCGAGCGCGGCATAGGCCCACCACATCCGGCGGATGCGGTGTTGCAGGGGCAGGGAAGGCCACAATTTCTGCGACACGGACATGGCGGATTTGTGCATTGTTCTGCACGAAACGCAAATGGATTTGTGCGGATTTCCGCATTGATTAATGAGTTGTCAGCAGTCTCGTAAATTTTTCATTAATAAATTCAATCGGTTGGTTGGCGGCTTAAAACTGGCACGGCGATTGCGAAGGAGGTGGCAACAACGGCTGAGCTGTTGGACTTGAAGCGAACGGCTCGGGAGGCCGGAGTTCGTTCCGGACGAGCCACTAGGAGGACATCATGATCGCAGCACCACTCGATGCAGTCGCAGGCAGCAAGGGCAAGAAGCCCTTTTATAGCCATCTTTACGTTCAGGTTCTCGTGGCCATCGCTGCGGGTATCCTTCTCGGTCATTTCTATCCCGAACTCGGCACCCAGCTGAAGCCGCTCGGCGATGCCTTCATCAAGCTCGTCAAGATGATCATTGCGCCGGTGATCTTTCTGACGGTTGCGACCGGCATTGCCGGCATGAGCGACCTGCAGAAGGTCGGCCGCGTCGCCGGCAAGGCGATGCTGTACTTCCTGACCTTCTCGACATTGGCGCTCATCATCGGCCTGATCGTCGCCAATGTCGTCCA
The DNA here is from genome assembly GCF_051811185.1 of Rhizobium sp. 62_C5_N11_2. Classification (NCBI taxonomy): domain Bacteria; kingdom Pseudomonadati; phylum Pseudomonadota; class Alphaproteobacteria; order Hyphomicrobiales; family Rhizobiaceae; genus Rhizobium; species Rhizobium sp. 62_C5_N11_2. The sequence goes on along the minus strand of NZ_JBPWPW010000001.1, from coordinate 2,991,755 downwards.
GCCAGGCGCCGGCATGAACATCGATCCGGCCTCGCTGGATCCGGCCGCCGTCGCCACCTTTGCCGCCAAGGCGCATGAGCAGAGCATCGTCGGCTTCCTCACCAACATCATCCCGACGACGATTGTCGGCGCCTTTGCCGATGGCGATATTCTGCAGGTTCTGTTCTTCTCGGTGCTCTTCGGCATCGCGCTCGCCATGGTCGGCGAAAAGGGCGAGCAGGTCGTCAACTTCCTCAATTCCCTGACGGCTCCCGTGTTCAAGCTCGTCGCCATCCTCATGAAGGCTGCCCCGATCGGCGCCTTCGGCGCCATGGCATTCACCATCGGCAAGTACGGCGTCGGATCGATCGCCAACCTTGCCATGCTGATCGGCACTTTCTACATCACGTCTCTGCTCTTCGTCTTCATCGTTCTCGGTGCTGTTGCCCGCTACAACGGCTTCTCGATCGTGGCGCTGCTGCGCTACATCAAGGAAGAACTGCTGCTGGTCCTCGGCACCTCGTCTTCGGAAGCCGCACTTCCGGGGCTGATGAACAAGATGGAAAAGGCCGGTTGCAAGCGCTCGGTCGTCGGCCTCGTCATCCCGACCGGCTATTCCTTCAATCTTGACGGCACCAACATCTACATGACGCTGGCAGCGCTGTTCATTGCTCAGGCAACCGGCATCCATCTCTCCTGGGGTGACCAGATCCTGCTGCTGCTGGTGGCGATGCTGAGCTCGAAGGGTGCCGCAGGCATCACCGGCGCCGGCTTCATCACACTTGCCGCAACGCTCTCCGTCGTCCCATCCGTGCCGGTCGCTGGCATGGCACTCATTCTCGGCATCGACCGCTTCATGTCGGAATGCCGGGCGCTGACCAACCTCGTCGGCAATGCGGTGGCGACGATCGTCGTGGCACGTTGGGAAAACGAGCTGGATACGGTGCAACTCGCCGCAGCACTGGGCGGCCAGACCGGAGAGGATACTTCGGCTGCCGGGCTGCAGCCGGCCGAATAGTCAGCCGCTATCCCCTTATCCTTAGAAACCCTGCAGCGGCCCGTCATCCAACGGGCCGTTTCTCTTTTCGGCTTCAGCTGCGATTGTCGCCGAGAAGACTGTTATAAACGGCGCCGATCGCACTTGCTTCCTTCTCCAGCGCGAAATTCGCCCTGACATGCCGCAGCGCATTCTCGCCATGCGCGAGCGCCAGAACGGGATCTGCGATATAGGGCGCGATTGCCCGCGTCAGCGCCTCGCCATCGCCGGCGGCGACGACCGAACCTGTCTCGCCCGTGACGATGAGCTCGGCATAGGCGCCCGCATCCGATGCCACCACCGCGGTTCGCGAGGCCATGGCTTCGAGCGGCGTCAGGCCGAAGCCCTCGTTGCGGGAGGGGGCGACATAAAGCGTCAGGCGGCGATACCAGATCTTGATGTCAGGCACTTCGCCGAGAAAGAGGATACGGTCGCTCAGTCCGGCGGCGGCGACGTCCGCCTTGAGTTTGTCTGCGAATGCCACGTGCTCCGCCGTCACGCGGCCGGAGACGACTGCCGTCCACTCAGTATGCTGCGGCAGGAGTTCGATCATCGCCGTCACGAAAAGATCAGTGCCTTTCTGATGGCGCACACGGCCGAAGCAGCCGACGAGATGGCGGCCGGGCAGGCCGGTGGCGGCGATGCCGTCCTCTGCGGTTTCCGGCGGATGGAACAGAGCAAGGTCGACGCCGTGCTGGATGACCGTGTGCGGCACCTCGAGGAACGAGCCGGAACGGTCGCTGGTCGCGATAACGGCGTCCATGCGACGGATCAGCCATTTCGTATAGGCGGTGTGGCGGCGTTGCGCGGCCGAGGTGAAGAGAAGCTTCAGCGGCATGCGCGTGAGATGGCGAAGCAGGATGCCGACGGCCATCTCGTTGTTGCGGCGAGCGTGCCAGACACGCCGGCGCGGGCGCGCCGGCGGGCGCCAAAGGCCGAGGAGCTGCCGCCACTTCAGTTTCGGCAGGTCCTCCGGCAGGCCGGGGCCGAGTGTCGCGATCTTGATGCCGAGCCGGATCTGGCACGGGATGAGCTGGACGATCGTCGACGTGACGCCGGAGAGCCGGCGCTTGAAATTGGGCGCAATGATCTCGACGTCACGGATATCAGGCAAGGGAGGGGTCTCGCGGCTCGCGGGCGATCAGCCCCAGGAAACCTGGAGGATTTCGTAGGCCTTGGAGCCGCCCGGCGCGTTGACCTCGATGGAATCGCCGACTTCCTTGCCGATCAGCGCACGGGCGATTGGCGAGGAGATGGAGATGCGGCCGGCCTTGACGTCGGCTTCCTGGTCGCCGACGATCTGGTAGGTCTTTTCTTCCTCGGTGTCCTCGTCGATGAGCTTCACCTTGGCGCCGAACTTGATCTTGTCGCCCGACATCTTGGTGAGGTCGATGACCTCGGCGCGCGCCGTCAGGTCTTCCAACTCGCTGATGCGGCCTTCATTGTGGCTCTGGGCTTCCTTGGCGGCGTGGTATTCGGCGTTTTCGGAAAGGTCGCCATGAGCACGGGCTTCGGCGATCGCCTCGATGATTCGGGGGCGCTCCTCCTGCTGGCGCCAGCGCAGCTCTTCCTGCAGCTTGACGAAACCGCCCGGTGTCATCGGTACCTTTTCAACCATTTTTCTGTCCTTCAATCCTCGTATCCGCACAATCAGCGGCGAACACAAAAGAAAACAGGTCCCGAAGGGGAGCTTCGGAACCGTGCCACAATCTTAGTCGGACGCTTATAGCAGATCGCCACGGCCGATTTCCAGAAAATTCGCATAAGAGAAACGCCGCCCGCCCCGATATCAGGTGGTGCGCCTTGAGAATGGGCAGAAATCCGATCGTCCCGATTGACTCCGCACAAGAGAACATATAGTGAACATACTAATGAAGAAGTCGCTCACAGAACGCTTGGCCATCCTTTCCGATGCCGCGAAATATGACGCTTCCTGCGCTTCCAGCGGCACGGTGAAACGTGATTCCCGGGCAAGTGGCGGGCTCGGTTCGACCGAGGGATCCGGCATCTGTCATGCCTATGCACCGGACGGGCGGTGCATTTCGCTTCTAAAAATACTGCTGACCAATTTCTGCATCTACGACTGCGCCTATTGCGTCAATCGCTCGTCGAGCAATGTCGAACGGGCGCGCTTTACGCCCGAGGAGGTCATCTGGCTGACGCTGGAATTCTACCGCCGCAACTATATCGAAGGCCTGTTCCTTTCCTCCGGCATCATTCGTTCGTCCGATTACACGATGGAAGAGATGGTCCGCATCGTCCGCGAACTGCGTGTGACCCATAATTTCCGTGGCTATATCCATCTGAAATCGATCCCCGAGGCGTCACCGCGTCTGATCGAGGAGGCGGGGCTTCATGCCGACAGGCTGTCGCTCAATATAGAGTTGCCGACGGATAACGGCATCACCCGCTTCGCGCCGGAAAAGAAGCCTGCCAATATCCGGCGATCGATGGGAGATCTGAGGCTGAAGATCGAGGCCGCCAGCGAACCGACGCTGCGGACGAAGAAGCGTCAGCGTTTCGTGCCGGCCGGCCAGAGCACGCAGATGATCGTCGGCGCCGACGGGGCGAACGATGCGACGATTCTTGCGACCAGCGGCCGGCTTTACAGCAGCTACGGCCTGAAGCGCGTCTATTATTCCGCCTTCAGCCCCATCCCGGACTCGTCGAAAAATCTGCCTCTGATCAAGCCGCCGCTGATGCGCGAGCACCGGCTCTATCAGGCCGATTGGCTCTACCGATTCTACGGTTTCGGCATCGACGAGATCACCGCGAACCAGGCGGGTGGCATGCTCGATCTCACGCTCGACCCCAAACTTGCCTGGGCGCTCGCCAACCGGGCCGAGTTTCCCGTCGATATCAACAGGGCCGAGCGTGAACGGTTGCTGCGCGTGCCGGGGCTCGGCACCAAGACGGTCAAAGCGATCGTTTCGGCTCGGCGGTTTCGCCGGTTGCGGTTGGACGATCTCCAGCGGCTCGGCATTTCGATCAAGAAGGTCCAATCCTTCATCTCGGCGGAAGGCTGGTCGCCGCGCCGATTGATCGAGCGCCCCGACCTTCGCGCCATGTTCGAACCGCAACCTGAACAATTGTCGTTGCTGTGATGCGCCGGGTCGTGCTTGCAGGACGAGGGGAGCTTGCCGAATGGCGTGACGCCGCGCGCGCTTTCGCGGCTGCGGGCATCCTGCCGGAAGAGATCGATTGGCGCGAAAAAGGCGCGGAGGCGGACCTTGCGTTTCAACGCGACGCCATGCCGCCGGCGCCTGTCACGGCACGTAAGCCGATGACGGTGCCGCCCGCCTTCATCGAGCTCGCGCAGACAGTTCTCTGCCATACCGACCCGGCGCGCTTTTCCCTGCTTTACCGTCTGCTCTGGCGGCTGCAACTGGACCGGCAACTGCTGGAAGTGGCTTCCGACGAGGACGTTGCCCATGCCAGGCTGATGGCGAAAAACGTTCGACGCGACGCGCACAAGATGACGGCCTTCGTCCGCTTCAAGGAGGTCGGTGCGGTATCGGCGGACCGTCGAAAATTCCTCGCCTGGTTCGAGCCGGATCATCATATCGTCAGGCGCACAGCGCCCTTCTTCCAACGGCGCTTCACCGACATGGACTGGCTGATCGCCACGCCCAAGGGTTCGGCCGCCTGGGACGGCGAGCGGCTGACGATGAGCGACGAGCCGTGCGAAAAACCCAATCTCACCGATGCTGCCGATGAACTTTGGCGCACCTACTACGCCAGCATTTTCAATCCGGCGCGGTTGAAGCTGAAGGCGATGCAGGCGGAGATGCCGAAAAAATACTGGAAGAACCTGGCGGAAGCCGATCTCATCCCCGGGCTGATCGCATCGGCGGAGAGCAAGGTGCGGGCCATGGCCGCGCGGGAGGCGACCCAATCGTTGCCCTTTCACGATCGCCTGCAGGAAGCCGCGCGCACTATTCCTGCCGCGCCCGAAGCGCCGGCGGGCACGCTGGAAGCACTGCGCGCGGAAGCTGCCGTCTGCACCCGTTGTCCGCTTCATGCGAAGGCGACGCAAACCGTATTCGGGGAGGGGCCGCGCGATGCCGAGGTGATGTTCGTCGGCGAGCAGCCGGGCGACCAGGAGGATATATCAGGGCGCCCCTTCGTCGGTCCTGCCGGCAGGCTCCTCGATCAAGTGATCAAAGAAGCGGGCATCGACCGCTCATCGCTTTACGTCACCAATGCCGTCAAGCATTTCAAATATGAGCCGCGCGGCAAGCGTCGCATCCATCAGAAGCCTAATATGGGCGAGGTGAAGCATTGCCGCTGGTGGCTCGATCTGGAGATGGCGCTGATCAAGCCGAAGCTGGTCGTTGCGATGGGGGCGACTGCGCTCGCGGCGCTGACCGATACGAAACAGCGGCTGCAGGATGTCAGGGGGAAAGCGGTCGCGATCGACGAGAGGCGAACGCTCTTCGTGACGGTGCATCCATCCTATCTGCTGCGTATTCCCGACGAGCGGCTGAAAGCGGATGAACTGGCACGATTTCGCGAAGATATGCTGACAATTCAGCGCCTTATGCTGGCGGCTGCATAAACTGATTCCGAAGCCTCCGGCGATGCCTCAGCGGCAAGGCTGGCGCCATCGCTCATCGAGCGATGGCGTTCCGTATCTCAGGCGAAATAGCTCTGCAGCGGCCGCACTTCCAGATTGCCGGCTTTCAGCGCCTTGATCGCCTGGGCGGCGGCCTCTGCGCCTGCCATCGTCGTGTAGTAGGGCACCTTCTGCATCAGCGTCGCACGGCGCAGCGACTTGGAGTCCGAGATCGCCTTGTTGCCATCGGTGGTGTTGATGACGAGCTGGACCTGGCGGTTGCGGATCGCGTCCTCGATGTGCGGACGGCCTTCGAGCACCTTGTTGATCTTGGTAGCGGTGATGCCGTTTTCGCCAAGGAAGCGGGCAGTGCCGCCGGTCGCCAGCACTTTGAAGCCCTGCTCGACGAGGATGCGGATCGCCGGCAGCACGCGCGGCTTATCCGCGTCGCGGACGGAGACGAAGACCGTCCCGTCACGCGGCAGCTCGACGCCGGCGCCAAGCTGCGACTTGGCGAAAGCCAGCGCAAAATCGGTATCGAGGCCGATGACTTCACCCGTCGAGCGCATTTCCGGGCCGAGCAGCGTGTCGACGCCGGGGAAGCGGGCGAAGGGGAAGACGGCTTCCTTGACAGCGATGTGCTTCAGCTTGCGCGGATCGGGCTTTTGCCCATAGGCGGCGAAGGTCGCATCGAGTTTCTCGCCGGCCATGACGCGGGCGGCGATCTTGGCGATCGGCGCGCCGATGGTCTTTGCGACAAAGGGCACGGTGCGCGAGGCGCGCGGATTGACTTCGAGAACGTAGACGGTGCCATCCTTGATGGCGAACTGAACGTTCATCAGGCCGCCGACATTGAGCGCCTTGGCCATGGCCTTGGCCTGGCGCTCCAGCTCGTCGAGCAGTTCGACCGACAGCGACCGCGGCGGCAGCGAGCAGGCGCTGTCGCCGGAATGGATGCCGGCTTCCTCAATATGCTCCATGATGCCGGCAACATAGACATCGGTGCCGTCGGAGAGGCAGTCGACATCGACTTCGATGGCGTTGCTGAGATAGCTGTCGAAGAGCAGCGGGTTCTTGCCGAGCAGGGTGTTGATCTGGCCGGTCTTGTCGTTGGGATAGCGCTGCTTGATATCCTCAGGCACGAGTTCAGGCACGGTATCGAGCAGGTAGGTCTGCAACTGGCCTTCCGAATGCAGGATCTGCATGGCGCGGCCGCCGAGCACGTAAGAGGGACGCACGACCAGCGGGAAGCCGATTTCGGTGGCAACCATGCGGGCCTGCTCGACCGAATAAGCGATGCCGTTGTTCGGCTGGTTGAGGTCGAGCTTCATCAACAGCTTCTGGAAGCGGTCGCGGTCCTCGGCAAGGTCGATCATGTCGGGCGCGGTGCCGAGGATCGGGATGCCGTTCTTTTCGAGGGCCTCGGCGAGCTTCAGCGGCGTCTGGCCGCCGAACTGGACGATGACGCCGACGACTTCGCCCTTTTCCTGTTCTGCCCGCAGGATCTCGATCACGTCTTCGGCCGTTAGCGGCTCGAAATAGAGGCGGTCCGACGTATCGTAGTCGGTCGAGACGGTTTCCGGGTTGCAGTTGATCATGATCGCCTCATAACCCGCATCCTTGAGCGCGAAGGCGGCGTGGCAGCAGCAATAGTCGAACTCGATGCCCTGGCCGATACGGTTCGGGCCGCCGCCAAGGATAACAACCTTCTTGCGGTCCGACACTTCAGCTTCGGAGCGAGCGGCGCCGACGAAAGGCGTCTCATAGGTCGAATACATATAGGCGGTCGGCGAGGCGAATTCGGCCGCACAGGTATCGATGCGCTTGAAGACAGGCCGGACGTTCAGGCTGTTGCGGAATTCGGCGACTTCCTTCGGGCGCTTGCCGGTTAGCGTCGCCAGGCGCGCGTCGGAAAAGCCCATGGCCTTCAACATGCGCAGGTTAGCGGCATCATCAGGCAGGCCGTGCTCGCGAATCCGGGCCTCCATCTCGACGATCGCCTTCAGTTCGGCGATGAACCAGGGATCGATTTTGCAGCCCTCGTGGACTTCGGCTTCGCTCATGCCCTGGCGCAGCGCCTGGGCGACCATGCGCAGGCGATCGGGCGTCGGTGTGCCGATTGCGGCGCGGATGGCGTTCTGGCTGGATTCGCCCTCTTCAAAGCCGGGGATCTCGATCTCGTCGAGGCCCGTCAGGCCGGTTTCCAAGCCACGCAGCGCCTTTTGCAGCGATTCGGCGAAGGTGCGGCCGATCGCCATGACTTCGCCGACCGATTTCATCGCGGTCGTCAGCACCGGCGAGGCGCCGGGGAATTTCTCGAAGGCGAAACGCGGGATCTTGGTGACGACGTAGTCGATCGACGGTTCGAAGGAGGCAGGCGTTGCGCCGCCAGTGATGTCGTTATCCAGTTCGTCCAGCGTATAGCCGATCGCGAGCTTGGCGGCGATCTTGGCGATCGGGAAACCGGTGGCCTTCGAGGCGAGCGCCGACGAGCGCGAGACGCGCGGGTTCATTTCGATGACGACGAGACGGCCGTCCTTCGGATTGACGGCGAACTGGACGTTCGAGCCGCCGGTCTCGACCCCGATTTCGCGCAGCACCGCGATCGAGGCGTTGCGCATGATCTGGTATTCCTTGTCCGTCAGCGTCAGCGCCGGCGCGACGGTGATCGAATCGCCGGTGTGGACGCCCATCGGATCAATGTTCTCGATCGAGCAGATGATGATGCAGTTGTCCGCCTTGTCGCGGACGACCTCCATTTCATATTCCTTCCAGCCGAGCACCGATTCCTCGACCAGCACTTCGGTGGTCGGCGAGGCGTCGAGGCCGCCGCCGACGATCTCGAAGAATTCCGAGCGATTGTAGGCGATGCCGCCGCCGGTGCCGCCGAGCGTGAAGGAGGGGCGGATGATGGCAGGCAGGCCGACATGGTCGATCGCCTGGGCGGCAATCGCCATGGCATGGCTCATATAACGCTGCTTGCGGTCGCTCTCGCCGAGGTTCCACTGGTTTTCCAGCTCGTCCAGCGCCTTGTCGAGATCGGATCCGGAGAGGCTTTCGCGCAGCTTGTTGCGCTCGGCCTCGTGCGTCTTGCGGTCGAGGTCCTTGATGTCGGTGGCGTTCGCCAGCATCGAGCGCGGGGTTTCCAGCCCGATACGGGCCATCGCCTCGCGAAACAGCGCGCGGTCCTCGGCCATGTCGATGGCGGCGGGCTTGGCGCCGATCATCTCGACATTGTAACGGTCGAGCACGCCCATGCGCTTCAGCGAAAGCGCGGTGTTCAGCGCCGTCTGGCCGCCCATGGTCGGCAGCAGCGCATCCGGGCGCTCCTTGGCGATGATCTTGGCGACGACTTCGGGGGTAATCGGCTCGACATAGGTGGCGTCGGCAAGGCCCGGATCGGTCATGATCGTCGCCGGGTTGGAGTTGACGAGGATGACGCGGTAGCCTTCCTCCTTCAGCGCCTTGCAGGCCTGGGTGCCGGAATAGTCGAACTCACAAGCCTGGCCGATGACGATCGGTCCCGCGCCGATGATGAGGATCGATTTGATATCTTGGCGCTTCGGCATGAGTGCTTCCGTTTTCTGGCTGCGCAGAAAGCCGGCCAGGGTGGGAGATCACCGGGTCGGGTCGCGCATGCTGGGTCTTTTCAGGCTAGAAGCGGCTTATAGGCAAATGTATTTGCAAACGGAACCCCATAAATCGCGGAATCGACAGGAATCCAACACGGCGCGAAAGACTATTTTCCATCAGACACGACCGCAACCCGGATTTCGCCGCCGCCCTGCTTCCGGAAGAGCGAAAGCGGGAGTCCCGTCAAGTGTTTGGCGCGTCTTCTTTAGGTGAAGCGGCGGCGCACATCCTCGGCATAGCTGCGGCTAACCGGGATTCTCGTGCCGTCGCGGGTGAGGATCAGCAGCCTGCCATTGTCGCGTTTCAGGCTTTCGACATGGGCGTCGGCCACCCAGTGCGAGCGATGAACGCGAAGGCCCGGCGTTGCGGCGGTTTCCTTCAGCGCGTCGGCAAAACGCAGCAGCACCAGTTCGCGCCCGCGGCCGGTCACCACCTCGGTATAGTGATCCTGGACGGAAAGGCGCAGCAGCGAGCCACGGTTTTCAGGCTTCAGCCGGTCGAGGATCGAGGCGCCGGGGCTGGTTTCGTGAGGTGCTGCGGCTTCGGCGATTTTCTGGCTCATCGCCATATAGGTCAAAAGGCAGAAGACGGCGCAGAGCGGCACCGCAAAAAGCGCGTGCTGCAGGCCGCTTTGCAGCGTGGTCGTTTCGCCGGTGAAGACATAGTCGACGAGGCCGATGGCAAAGCCGATCGGCAGGGCGGCGGCGAGCGAACCCGTCATCATGCGGGCGAACATGGAAACGATCACCTCCCGCAGCAGTCTTTCGGCCGCGACCGCGTAGAGGATGGCGATCACCCAGGCAAGGGCATGCAGGCTCAGCCAATAGGCGAGGCGTTCGCCGAAGGCCATGCTTTGCATCGTGCCGTAGGGGCCGGTGAAGGCAAAGAGCAGGACGATCGCGGCAAAGGTTCCCCAGAAGCGCCGGGAGTGGAGAAAGACCTGCAATTCGCGAAGCGTGGATTGCAAGAAGGGGTGAATCACGAAGTTTTCCTGCCGTTCGCGCGGTTCGGATTGAGGCAGATGAAGTCTTGGCGGAAAGAGCGATCGAATTCAACCGGATGCCGCTCATGACCCTCGAACCGCTCTTCGATGCCCCGCTCGCCGTTCAGATCCATGTCGCCGCTGTTACGCCGGCGGCCCTTCTCGGCGCCTATATCCTGCTGCGCCCCAAGGGCACGCCGCTGCACCGGCTGCTCGGCAGGATCTGGATGGTGCTGATGATTGTAACGGCAATATCAAGTTTCTTCATTCACCAACTCGATCTCTTCTACGGGTTCAGCCCGATCCATCTTTTGTCGATCGCAACATTGTTCGGCAGCTGGAATGCGATCGCGGCGGCCCGCCGCGGCGATATCCGTCTGCACAAACGCATCGTCGCCGGCCTTTATTTCGGCGGCATCGTCCTTGCCGGCCTGTTCACTTTCGTGCCTGGCCGGATCATGCATGCGGTCGTCTTCACCGGAGCGGAATGGCCGGCTGCCCTTGCTGCGGCGGTGATGTAACCCGCAAGAGCACATGGCACTAACCGGTATTATCTGGGAATTACCGGGAATTCGCGGGACCGTCTGATCTGTAAGGGGTTTTGGGGGGAAGCGGCGGAAGCGAGCGGAGAGTTTGCGCGCAAGATCTCGGCACTAAACGGCGGCCAGCGGCTGACCGGCCCAAGCGTTCAAATCGCAAGCCATTGAAAACTAAGGGATGCGGTCAACGAAAGTGGGACGGAAATTCAATTGGCAGAAAATGCGGCCCCACTTATAGAAAACCCTTGAGATTCAAGCGACCCGAAGACGAGGCCTTGAAGCGCGGGCAAAAGACGACTAGGGCGCGCCAGTCTTTCGCTTGGTCGGGGCCCACGACCTTAGCTCACCAAGATAATGGCGGCTGAACTCGCGGCCGCTTGCCGAGCGGTCCGGTGTCATTTTTCACCCGCGCCTGTGACAATTTCTGAACACCCGCTAGTTCTTTTCGCGACTGGGTTGTTAATTGCGGTTGAATCCCGTTTAGAGTCAATCTCTAAGGGTATTTTGAGGGGCGATATAATGCGGGCGGGTGTCTTATTTAACAGGAGAACTGCGGTAAGTGGCGCGGGAAGGCGTCGGTGGTCAGTTCGGCGACACCGGTACCTCTCGACTGTATCGGCGGCGGCGCTTGTGGTCCTATCCGCCGGGGCGGCTCAAACCGCTGACTGGCACGGACTGACAAGCAGCGACTGGACGGACGGGAGTAACTGGTCGGGAGGCACCGTTCCTGGTGCCGGTGCAACCGTCAACATCAGTACGCCGGGTGCACCGGGCAATACACCGGCAATCCTCGGTGTCACCGGCCCGGTCAGCGTCTCGGTGGGTACTATAAATGTCGGCCAGAGCGCTACTGTGCCTGGGACTTTGACGATCCAGAACGGCAGCCGTCTGACCAGCACGGGCAGCTCCCGGCTTGGGGTACCAGCCGGAAGCGCCGGGACCGTCACTGTCACCGGCCCTGGATCGCAATGGAACATACCAAGCGGAACTTTTTATGTCGGCTTTTTCGGCATCGGCACGCTCAACGTTGAGAACGACGGACAAGTCACCACGGGGTCCAATACGGTGCTGGGTGGCAATGCCGTGTCGTCGGGCACACTCAACATCAGCGGCGGCGGCACGTTGCAGACGCTGTCCCTTCGGGGCGGCCCCGGCGGGAGCCAGGCCAATTTTGACAACGGAATTCTGCGCGCGGGGGCCAATAATGCCACCTTCATCAACAGTTTCAACGGTACTGAGCTCAATCTGCTCGCCGGCGGGCTGACGATTGACACCGCCGGCTTCGCGCTGGGCACCGACGCAGCGTCCGGGTTCACCGGCGTCGGCGGTCTGACCGTCACGGGTGGCGGTACTTTCAGCTTGCTGGCAAACAGCATTTACTCAGGCCAGACGCAGATCGACCTCGGCAGCAGCCTCGCCCTTTCCGGCGCCGGCGCCATCGCCAGTTCGAGCCGGGTTGTCGCCGACGGCACTTTTGACGTTTCCGCCTCTGCATCTCCTGCCATCCAGAGCCTGGCCGGCAGCGGCACCGTGGCGCTCGGAGCCCAAACCCTGACGATCACCAATGCCAACGACACGTTCGCGGGCGTCATCGGCGGCACGGGCGGACTGACCGTCACTGGTGGCAGGCAGACGCTTTCGGGCGTCAACACCTATACCGGCGCGACGACGGTGAGCAGTGGCCAGCTTGCCGTCAACGGCTCGATCACCAGCCCTGTCACGACATCGGGAGCCGGCATTCTCGGCGGCACCGGCACGATCTTCGGCGATGTGATCAATGCCGGCACGATCGCGCCCGGCAATTCGATCGGCACGCTGACGATCTCCGGCAACTATACCGGCAGCGGCGGCACGCTCGAAATCGAGAGCGTGCTCGGCGACGATACGTCATCGACCGACCGCCTCGTCGTCACCGGCAACACGTCAGGCACAACCAATGTCAAAGTGATCAACCTCGGAGGCGGTGGCGCGCAAACCCTCGAAGGCATCAAGATCGTCGATGTCGGCGGCACCTCGGCCGGCAGCTTTTCGCTGGTCGGTGATTATGTGTTCGAAGGGGATCAAGCCGTGGTCGCCGGGGCCTATGGCTATCGCCTTTACCAAGGTGGCACCAGTACCCCGGCTGACGGCGACTGGTATCTTCGCTCGGCCCTGCTCGATCTCTCCGGCGCCGAGATCGTGCCACTCTATGCGCCCGGTGTGCCGCTCTACGAAGCCTATGCCGGCGTGCTGCGGAGCCTCAATGAGTTCGGAACGCTGCGCCAGCGCACTGGCGGGCGCGAGGAGGACGACGGTCAATCGGCCGACGACGCCGGGAAGCCTGCCAGGGCGATCTGGACGCGCATCGATGGAACGCATTCGCATTTTGAGCCGGAGACCTCGACGGCGGGCACCGAATACGATGTAAATAGCTGGACGCTGCAGGCGGGCGTCGACGGAATGCTGCATGAAAGCGGAGCCGGCGCGCTGATCGGCGGAGTGAGCTTCCATGTCGATACCGCCTCGGCCGACATTTCCTCGCGCTTCGGAAAGGGTGACATCGACACGACAGGCTACGGCTTCGAGGGCACGTTGACCTGGTACGGCAATAGCGGCTTTTACGTGGATACGCAGGCTGGCGTGACCTGGTACAGCAGCGATCTCAAATCCTCGACCCTTCGTACCACGCTTGCCGACGGCAATGACGGCTTCGGCTATGGGTTCAGCGTCGAAGCCGGCCAGAAGATCGCGCTGACGAGCCAGTGGTCGCTGACGCCGCAGGCGCAGCTAGCCTATTCCTCCGTGCGCTTCGACAGCTTCACCGATCAATATGGCGCCGATGTATCGCTCGACGACGGCGACAGCCTGACCGGCCGTCTTGGCATCTCGGCCGATTATGACGGCGACTGGAAGGATGCCTCCGGAAAGATCAACCGCGTGAAGCTCTACGGCATCGCCAATCTCTATCATGACTTCCTCAACGGCTCGGATGTCGATGTCTCGGGGACCAGCCTCGTCAGCGAGAACCACGCGCTCTGGGGCGGCCTTGGTGTGGGCGGCTCGCTCAGTTGGTCGGACGACGGTTATGCGCTCAACGGCGAAGCCTTCGCCCGCACGAGCCTCAAGGACTTTGGCGACAGCAACGCCATCGGGGCGAAGGTCGGGTTCAGCGTGAAATGGTAGAGGAGTGCCGCTCTCGTTACGCACATCGGTCGAGAAGATGATTAGCCGATGTTGCGCCGCATCTGCGATTTCATCATCGCAACGGGTTATAACAGCGGCGGGACGATACACTACCGTCCGGGTGAGGAGAATCGCGCCGCCGACGCGGGCGCCTGATTGCCCGATGAAGTCGCTGGAATTCCAGCCGCCGACGGATATATAGACTCCTTGAGTGCAAGCACAGGCATTGCCGGGGAGAGCGAAGATGGAATGGAGAGGCCGGCGTCAGTCCGACAATATCGAAGATCGCCGCAGCGATCCGACCGGTGGCGGTTTCGGCCGCGGTGGCGGCTTTAATTTCCCTTCCGGCGGCGGCGTTCGCCGCGCCGGCGGCGGCCTCAGCATCGGTACGATCATCTTCCTCGTCGTCATCTATTTTATCTTCAAGGCGATGGGCATCGACCTGATGCAGGTGCTCGATACCGGCGGCACGACGAGCGGTCCCGGCTACGAGCAGAGCCAGTCCGGCGGAACACGCACGCCCGCCAATGACGAGATGACTGCTTTCATGCGTACCGTTCTTGCCGAGACCGAAGATACCTGGCAGGGCATCTTCCAGGCGCAGGGCCAGAATTACGAGGAGCCACGCCTCGTGCTGTTCTCGGGCTCGACGGCATCGGCCTGCGGCTCCGCATCATCTGCAACAGGCCCGTTTTACTGCCCCAGCGACCACAAGGTTTATCTCGATACCGAATTCTTCCAGGAGCTTTCCGACCGCTTCGGCGCGTCCGGCGATTTCGCCGAGGCTTATGTCGTTGCCCACGAGGTCGGCCATCACGTGCAGAACCTGCTCGGCATCCTGCCGAAGTTCAACCAGGCGCGTCAGCGCATGAGCGAGGCCGAAGCCAACAAGATGTCGGTGCGCGTCGAGCTGCAGGCCGATTGCTTCGCCGGCATCTGGGGCAAATATACCCAGCAGAAGGGCCTGCTGGAGTCCGGCGATCTGGAGGAAGCGCTGAACGCCGCCCAGCAGATCGGCGACGACTCGCTGCAGAAGCGGTCACAGGGTTATGTCGTGCCGGAAAGCTTCAACCACGGCACCTCGGAGCAGCGCGTCAGATGGTTCAAGCGCGGCTTCGACAGCGGCCAGCTGTCAGCCTGCGATACGTTTTCCGGCCCGATTTGAGGAGTGGAGAGGAAGGGGCGCATGGCACAAGCACATCGCAGCCCCTTCCATCCCTTGCTTACTTCTCGCTGTCCATATGCTGCAGCATATGCTCGGGATAACGCCCACCCGCGGCCGCGTCTTTCGGCACGGCGCGTTCGATGATGGCGAAATCTTCTGGCGACAGGTCGACGGCGCGTGAGCCGAGCGCCTCGCTCAGTCGGTCGCGGCGGCGAGCGCCGATGATCGGGACGATATCCTTGCCCTTGGCGGCGACCCAGGCGATGGCGATCTGGGCGACCGAGACGCTCTTTGCCTCGGCGATCTCGCGCAGCTTCTCCACCAGAGCGAGGTTCTGCTCGATATTGCCTTCCTGAAAGCGTGGGCTGTAATTACGGAAGTCGCCTGCCGTCGCACCCTGGCCCCTCTGCCAGTGGCCGCTGATCAGGCCGCGCGACAGCACGCCGTAGGCGGTGATCGAGATGCCGAGTTCACGTGTCGTCGGCAGGATCTTCTCCTCGATGCCGCGTGAGATCAGCGAATATTCGATCTGCAGGTCGACGATCGGGGCAACAGTGGCGGCGCGGCGGATCGTATCGGCGCCGACTTCCGACAGGCCGATATGCCTGACATAACCCGCCTTGACCAAATCTGCGATGGCGCCGACGGTGTCCTCGATCGGCACGTTCGGATCGAGGCGGGCGGGGCGGTAAATGTCGATATAATCGACGCCGAGGCGCTGCAGCGAATAGGCGAGGAAATTCTTGACCGCGACCGGGCGGGCGTCAATGCCGTTCCAGCCGCCGACCGGATCGCGCAGGCCGCCGAACTTGACGCTGATGACGGCGTTCTCGCGCCTGCGGCCCTTCAATGCCTCGCCGATCAACATTTCATTGTGGCCCATGCCGTAGAAATCGCCGGTGTCGAGCAGGTTGACGCCGGCATCGAGCGCGGCATGGATCGTCGCGATGCTTTCTGCGCGATCTGAGGGACCATACATGCCCGACATGCCCATGCAGCCGAGGCCGATGGCCGAGACATCAGGTCCGGTCTTTCCCAAACGATAGGTCTGCATTGTCTTCTCCTTCTTTGCGCCGGAGCGGCGCGCTATCGGACGTCCGCGCCGGGTCGGCGCTGCCGGACGCCGTTTTAGCGCTTTCGTATTTGTGCGATAATCTGGATAGTGTCGAACAGGCCGTACGGAAAAATGCACAATGAGCGATCTTCCCTTGAGTGATCTGGATGCCTTCACGGCGATTGCAAGGGAGCGCAGCTTTCGCGCCGCCGCCCGCAAGCGTGGGGTTTCAGCCTCATCGCTCAGCGACTCGCTGCGGCGGCTGGAAGAGCGGCTCGGCGTGCGCCTGCTCAATCGGACGACGCGCAGCGTCACGCCGACGGCCGCCGGGGAACGATTGTTGGCGCAACTAGAGCCGGCGCTCAGTGAGGTCGCCGCCGCGCTCGGGGCGCTCGACAATTTCCGCGACAGGCCGGCCGGCACGCTGCGGCTCAACGTGCCGACGGTCGCGGCGCGGCTGTTCCTGCCCGACATTGCCTGCCGGTTCCTGAAGCTCTATCCTGAGATCGAGCTGGAGATCGTCGCCGAGGATACGTTCATCGACGTGCTCGCCGCCGGTTTCGACGCCGGCATCCGTTATGACGAGCGCATCGAGCGCGACATGATCGCCGTGCCGATCGGTCCGCGCCGGCAGCGCTATGTCACCGCCGCTTCACCGGCTTATCTGCAGGAAAGGGGCATGCCGCAACATCCGCGTGACCTGCTGGAGCACAGCTGCATCCGGCATCGCTTTCTCAGCGGGATCGGGCTCACCTGGGAATTCGAGCGCGACGGGGAGACTTTTGCCATCTCGCCAAGCGGTGCGCTTACGTCAAATTCGATCGAGATAGAGCTTGCCGCCGCCGTCGCGGGGCTGGGCATCATCAGCTCATTCCAAGAGCTCCTGGAACCGGGCCTCGCCTCCGGTCAACTGGTCGCTATCCTCGACGATTGGGCCAGCGAATTTTCCGGTCCGTATCTTTATTACGCCAGTCGACGGCATATGCCGGCACCATTGCGCGCCTTCGTCGATTTTCTGAAGCTGGAACGGCAGCGCGCGCCCCTCGGTTGAGACGTCTCATAAACTTCCCGTTCTGCACTATCAAAAACTTTGAAATGTTCACGGATTGTTTCGGTTTCCTTTCTGAGCTATGTCACTTTCTTGGCGACGAGATCGTCTTTTCAGAACCGATCGCTGTAGAGATGCCTCATGCTTGACCCTAAATTCGTTCGCCGCGGCCTTTTTCTGGTCTTTATCATCCTCTTCCTCGACATTATCGGCATCGCCATCATCATGCCGGTGCTGCCCGCTTATCTGGAGCAACTGACCGGCGGCAGCGTCAGCGATGCGGCGATTGACGGCGGCTGGCTGATGCTCGTCTATGCCGGCATGCAATTCCTGTTTGCGCCGCTGCTCGGAAACCTGTCCGACCGTTTCGGCCGCCGGCCGATCCTTTTGCTTTCGGTGCTGACCTTCGCGATCGACAATTTCATCTGTGGCATCGCCACCAGCTACTGGATGCTGTTCGTCGGCCGCGTGCTTGCCGGCATCAGTGGCGGCAGCTTCGCCACCTGCTCGGCCTATATCGCCGATATCAGCACCGAGGAGAACCGCGCGAAGAATTTCGGGCTGATCGGCATCGCCTTCGGCGTCGGCTTCACGATCGGTCCCGTCATCGGCGGTTTGCTCGGCGAATTCGGCCCGCGTGTGCCGTTCCTCGGCGCGGCCGCGCTATCGCTGGTCAATTTCATCGCCGCCTGCTTCCTGCTGCCGGAAACGCTGGAGGCGAAAAACCGCCGCCGGTTCGAGTGGAAGCGCGCCAATCCGCTCGGCGCGTTGCGCCAGATGCGCCATTATCCCGGCATCGGCTGGGTCAGCCTCGTCATGTTCCTGTTCTTCCTGGCGCATGCCGTCTATCCCTCGGTCTGGTCGTTCGTCTCGACCTATCGCTACGGTTGGAGCGAGGGACAGATCGGTTTGTCGCTCGGCATTTACGGCATCGGCGCCGCGATCGTCATGGGCCTGGTTCTGCCGCGGATCGTGCCGGTGCTCGGCGAGTGGAAGACCGCTCTTCTCGGCCTCTGCTTCTCGGCCGTCGGGCTCACCGGTTATGCTTTCGCCTGGGAGGGCTGGGTCGTCTATGTCATCATCGTTGCGACTGTCATGGAAAACGTCGCCGATCCGCCGCTGCGCAGCATCGCGGCCGGCATGGTGCCGCCCTCGGCACAGGGCGAGCTGCAAGGCGCGCTCACCAGCCTCAGCAGCATTACCACCATCCTCGGACCGCTGATCTTCACGCAGATGTTCGGTTATTTCACGCGGCCCGAGGCGCCGGTCACTTTTGCCGGCGCGCCCTATCTTGCCGCCGCCCTGTTCATCCTGTTGGCCGCCGGCGTGTTCCTCATGCGGGTCCGAGTCCGCGTCCGTGAGCCGGCCGAGGCGCTGGAAGCGGCAGGTTGATCGATCAGAAACGCTGATGCGATGATGAATTTTTCATCATTTGCCTCATCTGGGGTAGTTCTTTGCGGGGCTTTGCTCTAAGTCCGGATGTTATTTCGCCGCAAGCTGCGGCGACGCATATTTCAATCACAGGACTGGTGTCATGGACACGCCGATCGACACGCGCAGGCTTGCGCCGACAGCCGATAATCGTTGGGGCGCACATTTCCGCGCAACGCTGGCGCTCGGCATTCCGCTGATCGGCGCGCAGCTTGCCCAGCTCGGCATCAACACCACCGACGTCATGATCGTCGGCCGGCTCGGCGCCGAGCATCTGGCGGCGATGGTGCTTGCTGCGCAGTTCCTGTTCACGATCCTGATCTTCGGCTCGGGCTTTGCCATCGCCGTCATTCCGATGGTGGCGCAGGCCTATGGCCGCGGCGACGTCGTGTCGGTGCGCCGGTCGCTGCGCATGGGTCTGTGGGTGGTGATCGCCTATTGGGTGATCATGCAGCCGGCCTTCTTCAATTCGGAGCAGATCCTTCTCTTCGCGCAGCAGAAGCCCGAGGTGGCCAAGCTCGCCCACGGCTACATCATGATCGGCCAGTTCGGCGTGCTGCCGGCGCTGCTCTTCAACGTCATGCGGGCGCTGGTCAGCGCCATCGGCAAAGCGGGTATCATCCTCAACGTCACCATCGCCACGCTGGTGATGAACGCGATCTTCGCCTATATCCTTGTCCTCGGCCATTTCGGCTTTCCGGCGATGGGGCTCGAAGGTGCTGCGATCGTTTCGGTCGTCGTGCAAACGGCCGGCTTCCTCTTCATCCTGGCTTTCGTGCAGCGGCGGGAGGAGACTCGGCGCTACGAGATCTTCGTGCGGTTCTGGAAGCCCGACTGGCATGCGCTGCTGGAGGTGATCCGGCTTGGTTTCCCGATCAGCGTCACCATCCTTGCCGAGGTCAGCCTGTTCACGGTGGCTTCGCTCCTGATGGGCTATATCGGCACGATCGAGCTTGCGGCTCATGGCATTGCCCTGCAATGGGCCTCGATCGCCTTCATGATCCCGCTCGGCCTCAGCCAGGCGGCGACGGTGCGCGTCGGTGTCGCGCACGGGCAGGGTGATTATCAGGGGCTGGTGCGCGCTTCGATTACGGTGCTCGTCCTCGCCTGCGCCATTTCGGCGGTGGGCAGCGTGCTCTTTGCCACCATGCCGCAATTCCTCGGCAGCTGGTTCCTCGACGTCAATGCGGCCGAGGCGCCCGAGGTCCTTGCCTATGCCGGGCCGCTGATCGTCGTTGCCGGGCTTTTCCAGCTCGTCGACGGGCTGCAGGTGATCGCCAATGGATTGCTGCGCGGCCTGAAGGACGCACGCGTGCCGATGATCATGGCGTTGATCGCCTACTGGCCGATCGGCTTCTTCCTCGCCTGGGCCTTTGCCTTCCCGCTGGGTTTCGGCGGCATCGGCATCTGGTTCGGCTTCCTCGTCGGGCTGGCCGCCGCCGCCGTCATGCTCTGCGCGCGCTTCTACCTTCTCCTTCGCCGCGAAGGAGTGACGGCCGGCGCCTGATATCTCCTGATCGGGCTGCGACCGGCTTGTAGCCGGCGATATCGGCGCGGATGCCGAGCCGTTCAAACATTTCCTGCGGACTAAGGTTTGCCGTCGCCCGCGCGGCGGCGATCGCTGCCTGCGCCTGCTCGAACGCCTCGGCATTTTCCCATTCGGCGATCGTCACGAAGTTGAATTCGCCGGGTCCGGCGACCTGCTCCAGGACAGAGTGTCCGGTGAATCCTTCCTGCGCCTGCAGCAAGGCATGTGTGCACACCATATGCATCAGGAACTCGTCGCGTGCCGGGGCCGGCACGGCGAACTTGTCGATCCTGTAGAAAACGCCGTTCATCCGGTTTTCTCCCGCATAAATGTTTGCAGGCAGATCTGTAGTTCCTCAAGTTAAGTTGAGGTCAACAGGCGATTAGAGAAAAAGGCCCACTTGGGTGGGCCTTCATCTGAAATGGGCATTGTTTGAAATCAGCGCTCGGCGAGCGCCGGTTCGCCCTTCTTCTCACGCACCATGTTGATGAAGCGACGGAAGAGATAGTGGCTGTCCTGCGGCCCCGGAGAGGCTTCCGGATGGTGCTGGACGGAGAAAACCTGCTTGCCGAGGACACGCAGGCCGCAATTGGTGCCGTCGAAAAGCGAAATATGAGTCTCTTCAACACCATCTGGCAGCGACTTCGAGTCGACCGCGAAGCCGTGGTTCATCGAGACGATCTCGACCTTGCCTGTGGTATGGTCCTTGACAGGGTGATTGGCGCCGTGATGGCCCTGATGCATCTTCTCGGTCTTCGCGCCGAGTGCGAGGCCCAGCATCTGGTGGCCGAGGCAGATGCCGAAGACCGGGATATCGGTCTTAACAAGCGTCTTGATCACAGGCACGGCATATTCACCGGTTGCCGCCGGATCGCCCGGGCCGTTCGACAGGAAGATGCCGTCCGGCTGCATGGCGAGCACGTCTTCGGCGCTCGTTGCCGCCGGCACAACAGTCACTTTGCAGCCGAGGCCGGCAAACAGGCGCAAGATGTTGCGCTTGACGCCGTAATCCAGGCAGACAACGTGGTATTTCGCCTCCGTCGCCTTGAGTTCACCGTAACCTTCATTCCACACCCACGGCGTTTCGGTCCATTGCGAGGACTGGCCCGACGAGGCAATCTTGGCGAGGTCGAGACCTTCGAGGCCGCTCCAGGCTTTGGCTTCAGCCTTCAGCGTCTCGATGTCGAAGACGCCGTTCGGGTCGTGGGCGATCACCGCGTTCGGGGCGCCGTTCTCGCGGATCCAGGCGGTCAGCGCCCGCGTGTCGATGCCGCAAAGGCCGATGACGCCGCGGGCCTTCAGCCATTGGTCGAGGTGTTTGGCGGCGCGGTAGTTCGAAGGGTCGGTGATGTCGGCCTTGAAGATGACGCCGACGGCGCCGTGACGGGCGGCAGGCGTCAGATCCTCGATGTCTTCATCGTTGGTGCCGATATTGCCGATATGCGGGAAGGTGAAGGTGACGATCTGGCCGAGATAGGAGGGATCCGTCAGGATCTCCTCATAGCCGGTCAGCGCGGTGTTGAAGACCACTTCGGCCGGCACCTTGCCGGTGGCGCCGATGCCCTTGCCTTCGATGACCGTGCCGTCGGCAAGAACGAGCAGGGCGGTCGGCTTCTCGATTGTCCAGGGTGCTGTCGCGGTCATCTTCATCCCGTTTCCGGCGTTCGGTGCGCGCGTTGCCGCGGCTCGCCGCCTTTTGATCTCGCAGGCGCGTGGACGCGGCAATGCCGCGCGCTTCAGGCCTGATCACGAATTTTGGTGCAGGTGGCGGTAAATAGCCACGCAATCGCTTAGCGTCAATCTTTGTAGCCGAGATTGCTGCCATTTTCCTGCGCTTTATCGCACTGACCGCGCAATTTATTTGATCCCCCGCATCAGCGTGGTTTATGAAGCGGCATCAAAACAGGAGTGAAGACCATGCTGCGCGATCAACTCGCCACCCAGCTGAAAGAGGCGATGAAGGCCAAGAATGCAGAGCGGCTTTCCACCGTCCGGCTGATCCAGGCCGCGGTCAAGGACCGCGATATCGCCAATCGCGGCATTGGCAAGGAACAGGCGAGCGACGACGAAATCCTGCAGATCCTCGCTAAGATGGTAAAGCAGCGCGACGAATCGGCAAAGATCTACGAGGAGAATTCCCGGCCGGAGCTTGCCGCCAAGGAGCGTGCCGAAATCATCGTCATTCAGGATTTCATGCCGAAGCAGCTTTCAGACAGCGAAGTGCGCGCCAACGTGTCGGCGATCATCGCCGAGACGGGTGCAGCGGGCGCCAAGGACATGGGCAAGGTGATGGCGGCGCTGAAGGAGCGTTATGCCGGCCAGATGGATTTTGCCAAGGCGTCGGCGACCGTCAAGGAACTGTTGAACTGATAAGCCTCAGATGACGAGCCTTGCCTGCGGTTCGTTACGAACCGCAGGCCGGAGCACCGCTTCCGCTGCGGCATCGATGATGGCGAATTTCGCCGCCTGATAATTCCAATATTCGCCGATGAAGTGGCTCGACAGCCAGAAGTCGCCCTTGCGGGAGGGTTCTGTCCAGCCAACGCTTTCCATGGTCGCGGCCTGCGTCAGAAGCCGCTTCAGGTGGGTGTTGGAGATCATGAACTGTTCACGGATTTCCCTGAGCGACAGAGGACCGAGAACGACGCGGTCGGCCGTCCTTGGAAATTCCGGAAGCCGCGAGATCAGGTAATCCATCACCAGGCCGCCGGAATTTGCCCAGTTGAAGAGGTTGAAGGTGGCGCCCGGATTGCGCACCGCTTCACTCCCGATGATCGCCCTTGCGATCAGCGGCTGGATTGCTGCCATCATCGCGGAGGGATCGGCGGTGATCTTATCGGCGCGCTCACCGCCGTCGAGACTGTCGAGGATCATCATATGGGCGACGAGCCATCGGGTGAAATGCTGCTCGGCGATTTCGGTGGGCTCGAGGTAGCGTGTGCGCTTGTCGGGGCCGGGAACCGGTCGCAGGAAGCGATAGGCCAGCATCTCCTGCATGAAGGCCGCGGCCGTGTTGCGGCTGGCGATGTCGTTCCTGACCGCAAAATCGATGAAGCGGCCGGAATAGAGGCCGCCGCTCTTCCCGTCGTCGGAATAACCGTAATGAAGCGCGAAGCCGGCATGGGCCATCAGCCAGCGCTGCTGCGCGGCGAAGATCGAGGCGATGCGCGGGCTCTCACGATAGATGGAGAGCATCTGATCGGCGCAATGCAGGATGGCAGCGAGAAAGCGATCGTCTGCTGCAAGATTGTCCGCGGTAAAAGCCATTTGGAGAGGTCCAGGGAGTTCGGCGCATACATCTTTCATGCGAGCGCCGCCTGTCAACGGTTTTGTTAATAAGCGGTTAATTTCAAAGGGAGAGTTGTCGCAGGGAGAGCCAAAAATTTAAGAAGGCAGGAGCTGGGGGCGCTCCTGCCTTCTTGCTCTTTGCTTCCACCGGCACGCAGGGCCGAAGCCCAAGCCGGAGGGTATTTGCAAAGGCACCCTTGCGAAGCGGCGCCGGGGGTAGGGATGGTGCTTCGCTCGGGGATCGCTTTGTTGAGATCGAACCTATTGCGGTGCGGCGGCTTATTCAAATTACAAAAAAATAATAATTGCCGGAATCGGCGGTTTGGAGGCGTCGAAGCGGACTCTCGGGAGGTGGCGCGGAGGTTGATGAGGCGCAATCATCCGAGGTGCTAATCTTTTGTTTCTAAAAGGGATTCTTCGTCTCCGTCAGAGACCGCTGCGCTTGCTGAAGTTTTTTCTGCCGGCGGAATTCCGGCTCTGAAGGGACAATAATGTCGCACCCTGTCGCAGGGGGCGATAACGCGTTGTTGATCGGATAACCGGAGCCGCCGATGACGGCCATATAGCCTGTGAATAGCGGGTTTTCATGACAAGTTTCGTGGCATGGAGCGGCAAAGCAGCTTATATGGAGGTTGGCCAAGAGGTATAAATGCGCTTTTCCAACACCTTTCTCGATGATATCCGCGACCGCGTTCCGATTTCGAACGTGATCGCGCGCCGCGTGAGCTGGGATAAGCGCAAGACGAATGTGTCGCGCGGCGATTACTGGGCCTGCTGCCCGTTCCACGGCGAGAAATCGCCGAGCTTCCACTGCGAGGACCGAAAGGGCCGCTATCACTGCTTCGGCTGTGGCGTCACCGGTGACCATTTCCGCTTTCTCACCGAGCTGGAGGGCCTGAGTTTTCCCGAGGCAGTGCAGCAGATCGCCGATATGGCAGGCGTGCCGATGCCGCTTGCCGATCCTGTGATGGAGAAGCGCGAGAAGGAGCGCGGCTCGTTGATCGACGTCATGGAAATGGCGACACAATTTTTCCAGGATCAGTTGCAGACGGCAAATGGGGCGAGGGCGCGCGCCTATCTGCGCGACCGCGGATTGACGGGGCGCACCATCGAGACCTTCCGTCTTGGCTATGCGCCCGACAGCCGCAATGCGCTCAAGGAATTCCTCGCCGGCAAGGGTGTCTCCAAGGACCAGATCGAGGCCTGCGGTCTGGTCGTCCATGAAAACGTGCCGGTTTCCTACGATCGTTTCCGCGACCGCATCATGTTCCCGATCCTTTCGTCGCGGGAAAAGGTGATCGCTTTCGGCGGCCGCGCCATGTCGGCCGACGCGCCGGCGAAATATCTGAACTCCAACGAGACGGAGCTCTTCCACAAGGGCAATGTCCTTTACAATTTCGCCCGTGCGCGGCGCGCGATCCAGGGACCGGGCCGCGGTGATCTTCAGGACGACAATGCGACCGGCACCATCATCGCCGTCGAAGGCTATATGGACGTGATCGCGCTGCATCAGGCGGGCATCGAGAATGCCGTTGCGCCGCTCGGCACAGCGCTCACCGAAAACCAGCTCGAGCTGCTCTGGAAGATGGTGCCGCAACCGGTGCTTTGCTTCGACGGCGACGGCGCCGGCATCCGCGCCGCCAATCGCGCCGCCGAACTGGCGCTGCCGCATCTGAAGCCTGGCCGTTCCGTTCGCTTTGCGCTTCTGCCCGACGGCAAGGATCCCGACGATCTCGTGCGCGATGACGGGCGCGCGCCTTTCGACAAGGTGATGAGCCAGGCAAAGCCGCTCTCCGAGATGCTTTGGAGCCGGGAGATCAACACCGGCAAGTTCGATACGCCCGAGGCGCGCGCCGAACTGGAGGCGCGGCTGAAGCAACTGGTCGCCGTCATCGTCGACGAGAACGTGCGCCGCCACTACCAGCAGGATATTCGCGACCGGCTGAACGCCTTCTTCCAGCCGCAGTTCCAGAACCGCAACAATGGCGATCGCCGTGGCGGCTTCAACGGCAATGGCAATTACCGGGCGGGCCGCGACAATGCGGGCAAGGCAGGGCCGAAAAGCCCGAGCGTCATTTCCGAAAGGCTCGCCCGCTCGGGCCCCGTGCGCGGCCACCAGAACAATACGGCGCTGCGGGAAAGCGTGCTGGCGCTGACCGTCGTCAATCACCCCTCGCTGATGATCGATGATTATGACGAGATCGCCGCGATCGAATATGACAGCCGCGAGCTGCAGCGGCTCTGGTCGGCGATGCTGGGGGCAGCCGCGGCCGTCGCCGGCCCGCATCTGACGCGCGAATATCTGACCGAAAGGCTGGAATTCGAAGGCTTCGGCCCGCTCATCAAGAGCCTCGACCAGCAGGTGCGCAATGCCCGGCTGTGGATCGCGACCGAGGAGGCGGCGATGGAGGACGCGCGTGAGGGATACCGCCAGGCGCTGGCCTCCCACAAGCGGGCGAAGGCGCTGCGCCGGCAGAAGATCGAGCTCGAGCGCGAGATCGCGCTGGCGACCGAAGCCGGCGACGGCGAGGCGATCGTTCAGCTGATGCGAGCGCAGCAGGAAGTGCATTTCGAAGGGGTGCGCCTTGAGAACCAGGAGGCAATCATCGATGGCTTCGGCGTGCTTTCCGGCCGCGTCAAAGGGGCGGCGAACCACTGATGTCGCTGACTGAACGGAATGAACCGGGTTTTTCCGCTTCCGGCGCGCTGTTTTCTTCCGGCCGCTCGCCGCTCGATATTCTCAAGCAGGTCTATGGCTATTCCTCCTTCCGCGGCAAGCAGCAGCAGGTGGTCGAGCACGTGGTTTCCGGTGGCGATGCGGTCGTGCTCTTTCCGACTGGTGCGGGCAAATCACTGTGCTTCCAGATCCCGGCGCTTTGCCGCGCTGGCGTCGGCATCATTGTTTCGCCGCTGATCGCGCTGATGCGCGATCAGGTCGAGGCGATGAAGCAGCTCGGCATCCGCGCCGCAGCACTCAATTCGTCGCTGTCGCGCGAGGAGTTCGTCGAGGTTCGCCGCGCGCTTTCGGCGGGCCAGCTCGACCTTCTCTACGTCACGCCCGAGCGCATTCTGACCGATGGTTTCCGCGAGCTGATCGCCAACGAGAAGATCGCGCTGTTTGCCATCGACGAGGCCCACTGCGTCTCGCAATGGGGCCATGATTTCCGGCCGGAATATCGCGCGCTAGGCCGGCTCGGCGAGCAATATCCCGGTGTGCCGCGCGTTGCGCTGACTGCGACGGCCGATCCGCACACACGCGACGACATCATCGAGCGGCTGGGGCTCGATGCCGCCCAGATATTCACCACCAGCTTCGACCGACCGAACATCGCCTATGAGATCGTCGAGCGTGACCAGCCGCGCCAGCAGCTGTTGCGGTTCCTGTCCGGCCACAAGGGCGACAGCGGCATCGTCTATTGTCTGTCGCGCGCCAAGGTCGAGGATACGGCCGAATGGCTGAACGGGCAGGGCATCCGCGCGCTTGCCTATCATGCCGGCATGGACAGGTCGGTTCGTGACGCCAATCAGGATGCCTTCCTCAAAGAAGAGAACCTTTGCCTGGTCGCCACCGTTGCCTTCGGGATGGGCATCGACAAGCCGAATGTGCGTTATGTCGCCCATCTCGATCTGCCGGGCTCCGTCGAGGCCTATTATCAGGAGACCGGGCGTGCCGGCCGCGACAGCCTGCCGTCCGAGGTCTGGATGGCCTATGGCATGGCCGACGTGATCCAGCGCGGCCGGATGATCGATGAGGGAAATGCCGCCGCGGAGATCAAACGGGTCGAACGCGCCAAGCTCAACGCATTGCTGGCGATCTGCGAGACCGCCTCCTGCCGTCGCCAGGCGATCCTTGCCCATTTCGGCGAGGCGCATGCCGGCCATTGCGGCAATTGCGACACCTGCCTGAAGCCGGTCGAGACCTGGGAGGGCACGGAGGCGGCGATCAAGGCGCTGGCTGCCATCTATCGCACCGGCGAGCGTTTCGGCGCTGGCCATGTCGTCGACGTGCTCCTCGGCAACGTCAACGAAAAGACCGAACGTTTCGGCCATGCCGAAATGCCGGTCTTCGGCGCCGGCAAGGATATTCCGGCGCGCGTCTGGCAGTCGGTCTTCCGCCAGTTGCTTGCCATGGGATTGATCCGCGTCGATCATGAGGCTTACGGGGCGCTGAAGCTGGAACCGGAGGCGCGCGCCGTCTTCAAGCACGAGCGACAGGTGTTCTTCCGCAAAGACCGGCCTGCCTCGGAACGGCGCACGAAGAAGGCGGAGCGCAGCGAGCGCAAATCGGGACTATCGGGCGCCGACGGCAGTCTCTTCGAGGCGCTGCGGGCCGAGCGTATGGCGATTGCGAAATCGCTCGGCGTGCCGCCCTATGTCGTCTTTCCCGATACGACGCTGATCGCCTTCGCCACCGAGAAGCCGCGCAGCCGCAAGGAATTGCTCGCCATATCAGGTGTCGGGCAGGCGAAGCTCGAACGCTACGGCGATGCCTTCCTGGAGATCATCCTGGCGCAGGACAACGGCCCGCCTGATCCTTGAGATCGGGCGAGGGGGCATGGTAGTGCTGCCTCTGAAGGAGGAGCGCCGATGGCCCAGAATATCTACGACCGACCGGAATTCTTCGCCGGATATAGCGGCATGAGACGATCCGTTCACGGGCTCGACGGGGCGTCCGAATGGCCGGCTGTGCGTGCGCTGCTGCCTGATCTTGCCGGCAAGCGTATCGTCGATCTCGGCTGCGGGTTCGGCTGGTTTTCGCGTTTCGCCGTGAATCAAGGTGCTGCAAGCGTGCTTGCGCTCGACATCTCCGAAAAGATGATCGCCAGAGCGAGGGCCGATACGGCTGAAGCCGCGATCACCTACGAGATCGCCGATCTCGAGCATCTCACGCTTGCTCAAGCTTCTTTCGATTTCGCCTACAGCTCGCTGGCGCTGCATTATATCGAGGATTTCGCCGGTCTGGTCGCGACGGTCCATCGCGCGCTTTTGCCGGGATCGCAATTCGTCTTCACCATCGAGCATCCGATCTTCATGGCGCCGACCCACCCGACCTGGGCGGCCGATGCCGAGGGGCGGCGCATCTGGCCGCTCGACCGCTATTCCGTCGAAGGTCCACGCACCACCGACTGGCTCGCCAAAGGTGTCGTCAAGCAGCACCGCAAGCTCGGCACGACGCTCAACACCTTGATCGCGGCCGGTTTTGCCATTCGCCATGTCGAGGAGTGGAGCCCGAACGAAGATGAGCTCCACGACAATCCAGATTGGGCGGAGGAGCTGGACCGGCCGATGTTCCTACTGATCTCGGTCCAGCGCTGAAGAAGACAAGCAGATGGTGATATGCTAACTCGGCTGGCGCATCGGCCCGAAATTGGAATTGATTTTCGGAAAGCACGATGCGCAAATTCAAAGTGTTACAGCGTCCTTTGCACGTCTGAAAAGACGCGCGGCGCTGTAGAGAAATCTTCACGAAGGGCCGCCCCATGACCTCGCAATTTCTCTCCCATCTCCAAGCTGAAATTTCGGCGCTGAAGGATGCCGGCCTCTATAAATCCGAGCGTGTCATCAGCTCCAAGCAGGCGGGCGAGATCGCGATTTCCACCGGCGAGCGGGTGCTGAATTTCTGCGCCAACAACTATCTCGGCCTTGCCGACAACGAGGAGCTGGCAGAGGCCGGCAAGAAGGCGCTCGACCGATACGGCTATGGCATGGCCTCGGTGCGCTTCATCTGCGGCACGCAGGAGGAGCATAAGCTGCTCGAAGCGCGCATCTCCACCTTCCTCGGCATGGAAGACACGATCCTCTATTCTTCCTGCTTCGACGCCAATGGTGGTCTCTTCGAAACGCTGCTCTCGGAGGAGGACGCGATCATCTCGGACGCGCTGAACCACGCCTCGATCATCGACGGCGTCAGGCTTTCGAAGGCCAAGCGTTTTCGCTACGCCAACAACGACATGGCGGCGCTCGAGGAGGAACTGAAAAAGGCCGAAAGCAGCCGCTTCAAACTGGTCGCCACCGACGGCGTCTTCTCGATGGACGGCATCATCGCCAATTTGGGCGGTGTTTGCGATCTCGCCGAGAAATACGGCGCGATGGTCATGGTCGATGACAGCCATGCCGTCGGTTTCGTCGGTAAGAACGGTCGCGGCTCTGCCGAACATTGCGGCGTCGAGGGCCGAATCGACATCATCACCGGCACGCTCGGCAAGGCGCTTGGCGGCGCCTCGGGCGGCTATACCTCCGCCAAGGCGGAAGTCGTCGAATGGCTGCGGCAGCGCTCGCGGCCCTATCTGTTCTCGAACACCCTGGCGCCCGTCATTGCCGCTGCCTCGCTCAAGGTTTTCGACCTCATCGAAAACGGCGATGCCTTGCGCAAGCGTCTTTCCGACAATGCGGATCTGTTCCGCACAGAGATGACCAAGCTCGGCTTCACACTTGCCGGCGAAGGCCATCCGATCATCCCCGTCATGCTGGGTGACGCCAAACTCGCCCAGGATATGGCCGGCCTGATGCTGAAGAAGGGGATCTATGTGATCGGCTTCTCCTTCCCCGTCGTGCCGAAAGGCCAGGCCCGCATCCGCACGCAGATGTCGGCGGCGCATTCGCGGGCAGATGTGGAGCGGGCGATCGCGGCCTTTGCCGAGGCAGGGCGGGAACTGGGTGTGATTTGAGAATAGCGTTGCCATCTCCCTCTTCTCCCCAGCGGGGGTCCCAAGGACGGGTCGAGACCCGCGGCTCGACCCAGGCAGAGATGTCCGTCAGGATAGAAGAGGGGGAGGAGCGAAGCGACGTTTCGAGCGGTAAGCGAGGAACAAAGTAAAGTTTATATGGCGTGCCGTGCCGCCCCCTCATCCGCCCTACGGGCACCTTCTCCCCGACGGGGAGAAGAGGGAGTCGCAAAGTCGGGCACCAGAACAAGGCGGGATATCGTTGATGTCGAACATGATGAAGGCGCTGGTCAAAGCGAAACCGGAAGTCGGGCTCTGGATGGAGAATGTGCCGGTGCCCGAGGTTGGGCCGAACGATGTGCTGATCCGGGTGAAGAAATCGGCGATCTGCGGCACCGACGTCCATATCTGGAACTGGGACCAGTGGGCACAGAAGACCATTCCGGTGCCGATGGTAGTCGGCCATGAATTCTCCGGCGAGATCGCCGAGATCGGCTCGGCGGTCACCCGCTATCATGTCGGCGAGCGGGTCTCCGGTGAGGGGCATATCGTCTGCGGCAAGTGCCGCAACTGCCGGGCGGGCAGGGGGCATCTCTGCCGAAATACGCTCGGTGTCGGCGTCAACCGCCCAGGCTCCTTCGGCGAATTCGTCTGCATTCCCGAAAGCAATGTCGTGCCGATCCCGGATGATATATCAGACGAGATCGCCGCGATCTTCGATCCGTTCGGCAATGCCGTGCACACCGCGCTTTCCTTTGATCTCGTCGGTGAGGACGTGCTCGTCACCGGTGCCGGGCCGATCGGCATCATGGGCGCGCTCGTCGCCAAGCGATCCGGCGCCCGCAAGGTCGTCATCACCGATATCAATCCACACCGGCTGGAGCTGGCACGCAAGCTCGGCATCGATCACGTCGTCGACGCATCGAAGGAAAACCTCACCGACGTCATGAAGGCGATCGGCATGACGGAGGGTTTCGACGTCGGGCTCGAAATGTCAGGGGCCGCACCTGCCTTCCGCGACATGATCGACAAGATGAACAATGGCGGCAAGATCGCCATTCTCGGCATCGCGCCGGCGGGCTTCGAGATCGACTGGAACAAGGTGATCTTCAAGATGCTCAATCTCAAGGGCATCTACGGCCGCGAGATGTTCGAGACCTGGTACAAGATGATCGCTTTCGTCCAGGGCGGCCTCGATCTCGCGCCCGTCATCACCCACCGGATCGGCATCGACGATTTCCGCGACGGCTTCGAGGCGATGCGGTCAGGCAATTCCGGCAAGGTTGTGATGGACTGGATGTAGGGAGGACGACATGCGCTATGAAGGAAGCTGCCATTGCGGCAATGTGGCTTTCGAAGTCGAAGGCGAATTCACCGAGGCGCTCGACTGCAACTGCTCGCTCTGCCGCCGGCGGGGCGGACTTCTGGCCTTCGTGCCGCGCGAGAAGCTGGTGCTGAAAACACCGGAGGACAATGTCTCGACCTACACTTTCAACCGGCATGTCATCCGGCATCACTTCTGCGCCAATTGCGGCATTGCACCGTTCGGCGAAGGCGTGGGTCCGGACGGCGCGGCAATGGCTTCGATCAATCTGCGCTGCATTCCCGCGGTCGATCTCGGCGCGCTGACAGTGAAGGCGTATGACGGCGCGGCGCGTTAGCCACTATTTCTCAGGCCGGCGCATCGGCCCGAGAATCGGAATCATTTTCGGAAAGCACGATGCGAGGATTGAAAGAGTTAGAGCGTCCTTTGTGCGTCCGAAAGGACGCAGGGCGCTCTAAAGGTGCATATACCGTCTGCACAACTGCAAAGATGATGGAAACAACTGGGTACGGCGGGCAAAATATTTGCTGCCCTTGTCTTTTGTTCGCCGCATCTTAAATAAGGGTTCGCAATCGCTGCCGCGGTTCAAAGCCTGTGGATAAGGCTTTTTCCGTATTTTTGTGGGCTTTTTTTCTGGAAAAGCTTGACGAGAACAAAAAATGTGGGAATCACCGTTCGACTTGTTGAATGGTGAACTGGGTCAAGGCGGATCGCGCAACCATGGCCGGAAATCCAAGAGCAAGAAAGCTTTGCTGTCCGGTGCCGGTAATCGTGGTTAATCAGGCTTTAAATGTCATCCCGTTAGGTGGGCAAAGGTGATTCGAGGGCGGCGCGTGCGGCGCGTCAGGCCCTGAGACAGCCCGTTCACCGTAGCGAGATTGGATAGCGTCAGGAAGGCGACGATATAAATGGCAACCAAGGTCAAAGAGAACGAAGACGCGGAAGTCGAACGCGACGGCGCAAGCGACGGCCCTCTTCTCGATCTTTCCGACGACGCGGTCAAGAAGATGATCAAGGCCGCCAAGAAGCGCGGCTATGTGACCATGGACGAGCTTAACGCGGTCCTGCCGTCCGAAGAAGTGACGTCCGAGCAGATCGAAGACACGATGTCGATGCTGTCCGACATGGGCATCAACGTCATTGAAGACGAGGAAGCCGAGGAAGCCGGTGCTTCCGGCGGCAGCGATGACGACGACGCCGGCGGCGACGAGGAGAGCGAAGGCGGCGAACTCGCGCCTTCGAGCGGCACGGCGCTGGCGACCGCCAAGAAAAAAGAACCGACCGACCGTACCGACGATCCGGTTCGCATGTACCTGCGCGAGATGGGCTCGGTAGAGCTTCTTTCCCGCGAGGGCGAAATCGCGATCGCCAAGCGCATCGAGGCCGGCCGCGAGACGATGATCGCGGGTCTCTGCGAGAGCCCGCTGACCTTCCAGGCGCTGATCATTTGGCGTGACGAACTCAACGAAGGCACGACGCTGCTGCGCGAGATCATCGATCTCGAAACGACCTATTCCGGCCCTGAAGCCAAGGCTGCGCCGCAGTTCCAGAGCCCGGAGAAGATCGAAGCCGATCGCAAGCTCGCAGAAGAGAAGGAAAAGACCCGTCGCGCCCGCTCCGGCGACGACGACATCACCGATGTCGGCGGCGAAGGCCTGCCTCCCGAGGAGGAGGAAGAGGACGAGGACGAATCCAACCTTTCGCTGGCGGCGATGGAAGCCGAGCTTCGCCCGCAGGTGATGGAGACGCTCGATACGATCGCCGAGACCTATAAGAAGCTGCGCAAGCTGCAGGACCAGCAGGTCGAGCAGCGGCTGTCGGCTTCCGGCACGCTGTCCACTGCCCAGGAGCGCCGTTACAAGGAACTCAAAGATGAGCTCATCAAGGCTGTCAAATCTCTGTCCTTGAACCAGAACCGCATCGACGCCCTCGTCGAGCAGCTCTACGACATCAACAAGCGCCTCGTTTCCAACGAGGGCCGCCTGCTGCGTCTGGCCGAATCCTACGGCGTCAAGCGCGACTCCTTCCTGGAGCAATACCAGGGCGCCGAGCTCGATCCGAACTGGATGAAGTCGATCGGCAATCTGGCCGCCCGCGGCTGGAAGGAATTCGCCAGGGGCGAAAACACGACGATCCGTGACATCCGCCAGGAAATCCAGAATCTGGCGACCGAAACCGGTATCTCGATCTCGGAATTCCGCCGCATCGTTCATATGGTGCAGAAGGGCGAGCGCGAAGCGCGTATCGCCAAGAAGGAAATGGTCGAAGCGAACCTTCGCCTGGTCATCTCCATCGCCAAGAAGTACACGAACCGCGGCCTGCAGTTCCTCGACCTCATTCAGGAAGGCAATATCGGCCTGATGAAGGCGGTCGACAAGTTCGAATACCGCCGCGGTTACAAGTTCTCGACCTATGCGACATGGTGGATCCGCCAGGCGATCACCCGTTCGATCGCCGACCAGGCCCGCACGATCCGCATTCCGGTGCACATGATCGAGACGATCAACAAAATCGTCCGCACGTCGCGCCAGATGCTGCACGAGATCGGCCGCGAGCCGACGCCGGAAGAACTGGCCGAAAAGCTCGCCATGCCGCTCGAAAAGGTCCGCAAGGTCCTGAAGATCGCCAAGGAGCCGATCTCGCTCGAAACCCCGGTGGGCGACGAAGAGGATTCGCATCTCGGCGATTTCATCGAGGACAAGAACGCGCTGCTGCCGATCGACGCCGCCATTCAGGCGAACCTGCGCGAGACGACGACCCGCGTTCTCGCCTCGCTGACGCCGCGCGAAGAACGTGTTCTGCGCATGCGCTTCGGCATCGGCATGAACACCGACCACACGCTCGAAGAAGTCGGCCAGCAGTTCTCGGTCACCCGCGAACGTATCCGCCAGATCGAGGCGAAGGCGCTGCGCAAGCTGAAGCATCCGAGCCGCTCCAGAAAGCTGCGCTCGTTCCTCGACAGCTGAGGGACGACAAGATCTCTACGATTGCGAAAGCCGGGCTTCATGTCCGGCTTTTTCTTTCGATCTTTGCGCCACTGCCGCACACTTTTGGGCGACATGCCTAATACCAATGATCCCGGCGGCTTTCTTGTCGCTTGGTGGTGACAAGATTATAGTCCGGCCACGGGGGAAGAAATCGATCGCGATGCGCGAGCGAGGACCGACGCATGCCCGTGTCGGGCGAATCCTCCGCTGGGAGGTGCAAAATGACCACTTACATTGTGTTGATCAACTGGACGGACCAAGGTGTGCGCAATGTTCGCGACTCGTCAAAACGGCTGGATGCGGCGAAGAAGCTGCTCGGCGACATGGGCGGCTCCTTCAACCAGTTCTTTCTGACGATGGGCGGCCACGACATGGTGGCTGTCTGCGAAGCGCCTGACGATGCCGTCATGGCGCGGTTTGGCCTCTCGCTGGCGATGGGCGGCAATGTCCGCACCCAGACACTGAAGGCATTCCCGGAGGCGGCCTATCGAGAGATCATCGGCTCGCTTGGTTGATCGCGACAAAGGAACGCTATCGGGGATCATAAGCGTTGCGCAACTCGCGTCAGACTGGCACTGTCGCCCTGTCCTTAATTCCTCGTGGCGTATCGGCAGGGCTCTTGATGAAAGCGTTCCCGGGTTTTATGGCCGCCTTCGATTGTCCGACAGCTGCTTCCTGAGCGATGGCACTGGTGTGGGAAAATCGGGACGAAGGCATCGAGCGGGGCGCTTTCGCCTCGTTCGCTCTGCATGCCGTCATGCTTGCACTGCTGCTCCTGCTGCTTCCGAGACCTGAGCCGCCGGCACCGTTGCCGGACGACGGCATTACGGTTGATATCGTTCCCGAAGTCGCCAAACCTTCTGCGATAGCGCAGCGGGTCGAGACGCCTGCACCCACTACGGCAAAGCCGGACGCGAGTGCGTCGGTCCAGGAGATCGCTCCGCCGCATCAGGAGGAGGCGCCGACGGCCGCGAGGTCGCCTGAAGTGGCTTCCGTCCCTCCGGTGCCGCCGAAGCCTGGTGTATTCGTCCAGGCGGGCCAGCTGTTTTCGGAGACGGTGTTGTCAGATTCGCGCAGCCGGCGCGCCCGCGAGGCGCTGCGCGGCCTTGCCGGCAGCGAGCGCAATCTACAGCTTTGTGATCTGGAGGCGATGGAGCAGGTGCGCCGGGCGCAGCCGGCGATGGCGCCGGATGCGCTCGCGCCCTATGCGATGGCGGCGGAAAAGGTCACCGGCAACAGGGTCGAGGTGAAGGGCGGCGCCTTCCGCAGCAAACGGAAGTGGTACAATATTCAGTTCAAATGCCAACTCGATGCCGGCTCCGGCAAGGTCGCTTCCTTCGCCTTTCTCATCGGCGATGCCATTCCGCAAAGCGAATGGCAGGCGCATGATCTGGTGGCCGACGATGGAGCCGCCGACCAATGACACTATAGCGTAGCGCGTCTTTTCGGACGCGCAAAGGACGCTGTAGCACTTTAAATGGCTGTTGCGATCACGCGGTTTTTTTCTTTTGTGGCTTGATGCTGCCGGCTTTAGAGGCCACATCGCTGCTGTGACAGAAGAAGACGTGGAACCAGCGGAAACGCAGCATGAAACGGGAAAACAGCGGCCTGAAATCCGCTGGGGCGTCGTTGTGTCTGTTGTTGCGCATATTCCTATCATTGCTCTTCTGATTTTCGGGCTGCCGAAGATCGAGCCGAAGCCTGTCGAAGACGAGAGCGTGAAAGTGGAGCTCGTTCCGCCGCCGGAGGAGAAGAAGCCGGAGCCCAAGCCCGAGGAAAAACCACCGGAGCCGAAGCCGCCGGAAGAGGCCAAGAAGGAACCGCCACCACCACCGCCTCCGCCGCCACCGCCTCCTCCTCCTCCACCTCCGCCGGCCAGCAAGACTCCCGAGCAAACTAAGCCGAGGCCTATGCCGACTCTGAGCCCTGTCATCGAGTTTGGCGACAGGAATAGCGGCCCCGAAAAGTCGTTGGCGGGAAATTCTTCTCAGGGCGAAAACAAACCCGCAACAACTCCGCCGCAGCACGATGCCGAACCGGCGCAGATGCCGACAAAGGCTGCCGCAGAAAAACCAAAAACTGAGGAGCCTCCGTCAAAGCCGGTGCCGGACGATGTGAAGCTTCCTGAGGTCGCGACGACCGACGTTTCCCCAGAGCGTAATGGGCCGCCGACAGATGTCTCTGGCGAAGCCAATACAAGTATCGAGGAGGCCAAGCCGCCGGAGCAGCAGACCGCTGAGAAACCGAAAGTGATAGCTAAAGACGATCTGCCCAAGGCAAAAACTCTGTTTTCACGGACGGAAGATGGCAGTTTGTTTGCGCAAACTGCGGTCAGTGGTCTTCCGCGCAAAGAGCGAGTGGCCACGCTTTGCGCCACCGAGCTTCAGGGCCAACTCGTTCACGGTTCGCCGCGTTATTTCCCGTCCGCATTGCCTAGTTTTGGATTGCGAACCGGTACCATCCTTGATGTGAGAGATGCAGCCTTTGGCACAGTTAAGGGCTGGTACCAGGTTCGTTTCCGTTGCGAGGTGGATGAGGACGCCACGAAAGTCGTGTCGTTTGCCCACGAAGTTGGTGGATTGATCCCCCGCAGTCAGTATGCGAAATATGAAATTCGTGACTAGTCCTCGTGACCTGGATTGCGTCTCACCGGCAACAGCCACGCGCAAGCAACCCTACCTAGCTTCTTCCCATGGCCGTGATGATCCGGTGAAGAAGAGGACAATGATATGTCGAATGAGATCGAGCGTTTCTTTGAGCGTCAGGACGAAGCCGTGAGCGCGCTGTTCCTGGAAAACAAGGGCGACGAGTTGACCGATATTCTGGTGGCTGCTCTGGAAGAGGCTTTCGAAATCCTTCTCGAAGCCGCGCCCGCCGACACCGTTCATTGAGGTCGCAGAGGGTTCAGTGCCGATGTGCGCTGACTGACCGTGCCGCTTGCGGTCTCCCGTCCGGTCGGGATAATGCCGCAGCATCGATGGCCTAGATATCATGTCGATTTTTCAAGAGGATCAACCGCCGTCGGCGGGCGCACTTGATGCCCGTTTGGCCGGTTACCGGTTCGAGCGCGATGCACTCGGCCGTTCCGCCGCGAGTGTCTTCCGGCTGGAAGCTCTTGGGTTGCCGACGCTTTATCTGAAGGTCGAAGAGGCTGGTGCTTTCTGCGAACTCGCCGACGAGGCAGTCAGGCTTCGCTGGCTCAAGACTTGCGGTCTGTCCTGTCCCGATTTCATTGCAGAGGACAGCGACGGTGTGCACAACCGGCTGCTGATCAGCGCGCTACCCGGGAGTGACCTCGCCAGTGCATCGGCGCTGACGCCGCTTGCGCGGGTCGAATTGCTGGCTGCGGCGCTTCTTGACCTGCACCGCCTGCCGATCGCATCGTGCCCCTTCGACCATCGGCTGGAGACGCGTATTGCGGCGGCGAAAGCGCGGATGCAGGCCGGCATCGTCGACGAGACCGATTTCGATGAGACGCGGCTTGGAAAGAGTGCCGAGGCTCTGTTTGCCGAACTCGAAAGCGGGAGGCCAGGCGGCGAGGATCTCGTCGTCACCCATGGCGACGCCTGCCTGCCGAATTTCATCGCCTCCGAAGAGGGATTTTCGGGTTATATCGATTGCAGCCGTCTCGGTGTCGCCGACCGCTATCAGGATATCGCGCTCGCCTGCCGCAGCATCGCCTATAATTTCGGCGAGGCGCTGGTGCAGCCCTTCCTTGATTGTTATGGCATGCCGGCCACCGATCCGGCTCGGCTCGAATACTATCAGTTGCTCGACGAGTTCTTCTAGGCCTCCAGGCTGCAACGATTGCGTCATGCCCATGCGGCTGGCAGAGTGCCCGGTGATCGGACCTGCGGGCAGAAAATGGCGAAAAACCAGTTCAGGATGTTGCGCTCGGCGCTGGCTGGCGTCGAAGCGGTGGAAGCGGAAACGCCTCACAGCTTCGACCGGCACACGCATGAGCAGTTCGGCATCGGCCTGATTTCCGCCGGCGCGCAATCTTCGCTCAGCGGCCGCGGCATGGTGGAGGCAGAGGCCGGCGACATCATCACGGTCAATCCGAACGAGGTGCATGACGGCGCGCCGATCGGTGAGGGGCGATCGTGGCGCATCCTCTATTTCGATCCCGCCATCGTCACCGGTCTGTCGCAAGAGATCGGCGAAGGCGGGGCGGGGCGATCGGAAATCCCGCATCCGGTCATCCGCAATGCGGCGATCGCCGCCCGTTTCGAAACGCTGTTTGGCGCGGTGACCGACGGCGCGGCGGCGGATGGGCTGCTCTGCGAGGAACTGCTTCTGCAACTCGTCGCCGACGTCATGCGCGAGCGCTTTGCTACCGAAGAGCGGCCACTGGTGCCGGCGTCGATCCGCGCCGCCCGAAACCTGATTGACGACGATCCGCTTGCCGCCGTCTCGCTCGCCGATCTTTCCAGGGAAAGCGGGCTGAGCCGCTTCCAGGTGTTGCGCGGTTTTGCCAAGGCGACCGGTTTGACGCCGCATGCCTATCTCATCCAGGCCCGCATCCATATCGCGAGGCGGCTGATCGCTCAGGGCATGCCGCTGGCGGAAGCCGCCTTTGCCAGCGGCTTTGCCGACCAGAGCCACATGACGCGCGTCTTCGTGCGCAAATACGGTCTGTCGCCGCGCCTCTATGCCGGCGCCTTTGTCTGAACGTCGATTTTGCGGCTGCAATTTCGTTCAAGACCCCGACCGGCTCCTGCTGTTTCCTCGGCTCGCGCAACAGGAGAAGCTGGATGTCGAGGCAGGTTCATGGGTTTTTCTATCTGGCGCTGGCGATGTTGACGGTCGGAAGCACCGTCATAGCCAGCAAGCTGATCGCGTCGGGTCTGCCGCCGTTCAGCGCCACCGCATTGCGCTTCGCCATCGCCTTTCCTGTCTTTCTCCTGCTGATGCGGGCGACCGGCGCGCGGTTGCCGAAACTCTCCAGGAGCGACCGCCTCATCCTCCTCATTCAGGCGGGGGCTGGCAGCGTCGGTTATACGACGCTGCTGATCTCCGGCCTCAGCCTGACTTCGGCGGCCGATGCCGGCGTCATCATCGGCACGCTGCCGGTGGTGGCGGCCGCAATCTCCATCCTGCTGCTTCGCGAACGGCCGCAGCGTGCCCTGCTTCTGGCCGTGGCGCTTGCGACGGCTGGCGTGCTGTCGATCGCCTTCACGCCGGATGCGGCCGGCGGATCGCTCTCCGGCAATGCGCTGATCTTCCTGGCGGTCGTCTGCGAGGGATTGTTCATCCTGCTGAACAAAAAGCTGAAGACGGAGATTGCGCCGCTTGCCCAGTCGACGCTGATGACCGGCATCGGCTTCATCGTTGCCGCCATCCCGGCCGCTATTTTCGAAGCGCCTTTCGCACAGGGTATTTCCGCAAGCACTGTCGCCGCCGTCTTTTATTATGCGCTGGTGCCGACCGTCGGCGGATTTCTGCTGTGGTATGCGGGGGCAGAAAGGGTGAGCGGCACCGAAGCCGCACTCTTCACCGCGGTTGCGCCAGTTTCCGCCGTCATGCTTGCCTTCATCCTCCTTGGCGAACCGGTCGGGCTCCACCAGCTCGCCGGCATCGCCTGCGTGCTTGCGGCCGTGCTCGGTCTCGCCTTTGCCGGGACCCGCACGGTCAAACTTGCCGGCGGGAGATAGATCATGCAGTTCAGCCATTCCGATGCCATATGGCAGGCCTTTCCAGAGCTTCGCGCCGGCGCGCTGCATGCGGGAGGGATCCATGCGGATGCCGATGTCGAAGCGGCGATCGCAGACTTCAACGCAATCGCCGAGGCCCGGCTGGCGCAAGCGCAGGAAGGCGAATTCCCCGAAATCCAGGCCTGGCGGCGCGGCTTTTCCCGCATGGGGCTGAAGCCGACGCAATATCGCTGCGCTTCCGAGGCGCTGCTGCGCCGCTTCCGCCAGGAACATGCGCTGCCGCGCCTGCATCCGCTCATCGATCTCTGCAATGCGATTTCGCTTGCCTTCGCCATTCCGGTCGCCGTCTTCGACGCTGAAAAGATCGTAGGCGATCTCCAGGTCCGGCGGGCTGGGGGTGACGAGACCTATCTGACCTTTGGCGGCGAGAGCGAACATCCGGAGCCAAACGAGGTGATCTTCGCAGATGGGGCGCAGAATGCGCATGCGCGGCGCTGGACGAACCGGCAGAGCGGGCTTTCGGCGGTGCGGGCGACGACGCGCTCGGTGCTGATCGTTGCCGAGGCGCTGCACGCCTCCGCCGGCGACGACATCGCCAGGCTGGTCGAAACAGTTGCGGATGCGCTTGCACGGCACTGGCCGGCGGCGGCGAAAACGGCGATGCTCAGTCCGGTGTCGCCGCGTTTCGAGTTCTAAAGGGCGCAGCGTTTCAGGGAAAGCAACGTTCGTGGTCTTGGGCCGGCGGCATGCCCGCCCTATCTCTATGCGATCGATAGCTTCTGGAGACGAACCCGATGTCAGACAAGTCGTTCAAGATTCCGGGGCCGGATCATCCGATCACCGTCGAACACAATCCCTCCCGCGTCGTCGTCACGCTCGGCGGCAAGACGATTGCCGATACGCGCGATGCGCTGACGCTGTGCGAGGCCTCCTATCCGCCGGTGCAGTATATTCCGCGCAGGGATGTGGACATGTCGCTGCTTCAGCGCACCGACCATAGCAGCCATTGCCCCTATAAGGGCGACGCCTCCTATTACAGCATCATTCCGGGCGGCGAGCGCTCGAAGAATGCCGTCTGGACCTACGAGGCGCCGAATGCCGTGGTCAGCAGCATCAAGGACCATCTCGCCTTCTATCCCGACCGCGTCGACGGTATCGAAGAGATGGCCTCTCCGGAAGCCGGCGCCTTCTGACGGCAGGCATGACATTGAACCCGTTCCGGCGGAACATGTTTGCCGCCGGACCGTTAGGGTCATCTAGCGGGGAGATGTGTCGTGCCAAAATTCTATTTTCAGCTCTTCGATCGTGATGGCGCCGGGACGACCGAGACGGCATATGATTTTGAATCCATCGAAGCTGCGAAAGCGGAGGCACGGCGCGTGTTGGCGGAGATGGCCACCGAAGGTCTGCCGGCTGCACCTCTGAACATGATGTCGGTGGAACTCTTCGATGAAAGCCGGCGACCGCTCGCGGAAATCCGGCTGATTCTCGAAGAAATTGCGAAACAGCCACGATAGGCACGCCAAGCTGCGAATGCCGGTCGATCGAGCCAAAGCAATCAAAAGACTATGTCAAATTTAATTGCCGGCTATCAAGGCGGGTCTTAGCGTCGCGCCAACCGACCGAGTCGGATTGATGCGTAGGAGTGACCGGCGGCAGCCCCTAAACGGCAACCGCTATCGTAAGACGTCGAGCCATTCATTGTTGAAGACGAGGCTGGCAACCGTGACCGGATCGCCGCTCTCGTCGCGAACGGTGATGGCGATCGTCATTCGATCACCCGCGGGCAGTTCGTCGCGGGCCACATCCAGCAGGATGCGGGTCAGCTCCTTCGGAATGTCTTCACGAGATCTGAGCTCGGTACCGTGCTCGTCGCGCGTGGGGCCTTCCCCGTTGTGTAGATCGAAATAGTAGCGAGCCATGTTCTTTCCTGCGCGTCACAGGAGAAATCACAGATGAAGACAATTGTTCCCGAGGCTAGGCATTGATTCTTATAGAAAATATAGGTCGCATCGAAATGGATCAGGGCTCCAGCAATATCGGGCGGGCAAGACCGTGATTGAATCCCTGCTGCTCAACCTTGGAAGCCGCGATATTTTGTCGGCCGAAGAGGAAAGCCATCTCAGAGCGATCATCGTCAAAGACAGGTATTTTGCTGCCGGGGAGGATCTTGTCTCCGAAGGGAGCAGGCCGGGTTACAGCACGCTGCTGCTTGATGGATTTGCGGCGCGCTACAAGGTGATGGCCGATGGCAGTCGCCAGATCACCGCACTGCATGTCGCCGGCGATTTCGTCGATCTGCACGCTTTCCCGATCAAGAAGATGGATCACGGCATCGTTGCGCTGTCGTCCTGCCATGTCGCCTTCGCCGACCACGGCGATCTCAGAACGATCACCGAGCGCATGCCGCACCTGACGCGGCTGCTCTGGCTCGACACGCTCGTCGATGGCGCCATCCACCGCGAGTGGATCGTCGCCATGGGCCGGCGCTCCAAGCGCGCCCATATCGCCCACCTCGTCTGCGAACTGTTCGTGCGGCTGCAGGTGGTGAAGCGGACGCGGGGCGCAAGCTTCCAGTTTCCGTTGACGCAGATCGAGATGGCCGACGTGCTCGGCGTTTCCGTCGTCCATCTGAACAAGACGCTGCAGGCGCTGAGGCGCGAGGGCGTGTTCATCTGGGAGAACCGGACGATCACCATCGTCGACTGGGAACGCCTGCAGGAAATCGCCGAATTCGATCCCGGCTATCTCAGCATCTCCAGGGAACCGCGCTAGGGCGTCATGGTTCTTGCATCTAAACGGGGTTTGCAACATGTTGCCGGTCGATAGTCGTCGACCGGGATCATCCACATCATGAATAACCTTCCAGCGGTCGATCTCAACCTCCTGGTCGCCTTCGACGCGATCATGGCAGAGCGCAGCGTCACCCGGGCCGGCGCCCGCATCGGCCGCACCCAGCCGGCGATGAGTGCTGCACTTGCCAGGTTGCGCCAGCTTTTTCAGGATGAGCTCTTCGTGCGCAGCCCGAGCGGGCTGGAGCCGACACCGCGCGCGCTCGATCTTGCCGAGCCGATCGGAAAATCTCTGCGGCATGCGCAGGAGGCGCTGGCTTTCAGCGGTGTCTTCGACCCGCGGTCGTCATCGGCTTCGTTCCGGCTCGGTCTCTCCGAACACCCAGCCTTCGTGCTTCTGCCGAAGCTGCTGGCTGCGATCAGGCAGGCCGCGCCCAATATCAGCATCGATGTCAAGGGTTTCATCGCCCGTGAAAAGGCGGTGGAAATGCTCGATGCTGGCGAGGTCGATGCGGCGGTCGGCGTGCCGGTTTCCACGTCGCCACGCATCCTTTCCCGGCTGCTTTTCGAGGAGAGCTTCGTTTCGATCGTCCGCGCCGATCATCCGGCGGCGGCAAGGGGTCTCGATCTCGATACTTTCG
Source organism: Rhizobium sp. 62_C5_N11_2 (assembly GCF_051811185.1). NCBI lineage: Bacteria > Pseudomonadati > Pseudomonadota > Alphaproteobacteria > Hyphomicrobiales > Rhizobiaceae > Rhizobium > Rhizobium sp. 62_C5_N11_2. Next base: position 2,948,292 of record NZ_JBPWPW010000001.1, on the reverse strand, counting down.
TCGCGCTCGACCACCTGCTCGTATCGCCGGAAGGCGATCGTTATGGCCATGTCGACCGTAAGCTTTCGGAACTCGGCCTGCGCCGCAGGCTCGGCCTGACGCTGCCGCAGATGTATGCGGCGCCGGCGATCGTCGCCGAGACCGATCTCGTCGCCACGCTGATGCGCGGCATCGTCGACGTTTCGGATAGCCGCGCCCAGCTGTCTCTCCATAAGCCGCCGATCGAGCTGCTGCCGGTCTCCTTTGCGCTGTCATGGCATCGCCGCAACGATTCCCATGTCGGGCAGCAGTGGTTCCGCGAACTGATCGGGTCAGTTGCGGCGAAAAAGCAGGATCGGCTCGGGGAATCGAACTGATCCTGCTTGTGAAGTCGCCAGCTCGCCTTACACCATCAGCAGCGTCTTGCCGCGGGCGCCACCCTTCGAAAGGGACCGCAAGGCCTCGGACGTGTCCGCAAGGGCGAATTCTTGGCCGATGACGCTTTGGAGACGGCCATCTGTGGCAAGTGCCGCCACCGCAGCCAGGCGGCCGGCATCGCTCTGGTGAAAGAGGAATTGCGCATCGATGCCGCGCGCCTTCGGCCCTTCGGTGTCGAACGGTGCGGAAAGGCCGATGAGCTTGCCGCCGCGGCGGATGATGCCGAGTGATCGCTCCAGCGTTTCGCCGCCAATCGTGTCGATCACCAGGTCGAGGCCCGTCGCGAAGGCGGTAAAATCCTGGTTGCGATAGTCGATCACCCCGTCAGCGCCGAGCGAGCGGACGAGGTCGAGATTGGCCGCGGAGGCTGTCGCCGTCACATGCGCGCCGGCACGCTTTGCAAGCTGAACCGCGAAGCTGCCGACGCCGCCGGCGCCGGCATGGATAAGCACCGATTGGCCGGGCTGGACGGCTCCGGCCTCGAACAGCGCCTGCCAGGCGCTGGCCGCAGCCGTCGGCAGGCCGGCGAGGCTTGCGAGCGGCAGATCGGCCGACATCGGAACGACCAATCGGGCGGGCACGGCCGCCAGTTCGGCAAAGGCGCCGCCGCTTGCCGGATCGGTGCGCGCGATCACCCTGTCACCCGGCCTGACGGTGGCGACGAGCGGGCCTGTTGCAACCACCGTTCCGGCGAGATCGGTCCCGAGCGTATAGGGGAAGGCGAGGGGGAAAAAGTCCTTCAGATATCCGGCAAGCAGCTTGTTATCCATTGGATTGAGGGCGGCCGCCTCGACACGGATGAGCACGTCGTCAAGGCCGGGTACCGGCTCGGGCACATCCTCGATCCGGATATCGTATATCGCGCCATAGGCATGGATGCGGGCGGCCTTCATCACGCGCTCTCCGGATGAAGGGACGTCGTCTTCGGCGGCCAGGCGCCGAGCTGGTGCAGCATGCCGAACCAGTCCTCGAGATGCCAGGTGTGGGAGATCCTGTCGCCTTCGAAGCGGTGGAATTCATGGAGCGCGATCTCGATTCGGCGATTCGTCGCCGGAATGCCGAAGAGCGCGCCGCGTTGGGTGCCGACGATACGGGCGCGAACGCCGGCGCGGTCGTTGAAGCCGATCACTTCGTCGACCACGATCTCCACATCCGGCAGGGATTCGATAAAGCCGAGGATGATCGGCTTCAGCCCGGCTGGCCCGGGACCCTGGCCGGGGGCGAGCGGAATATCCTGCCAGCCTGATGTGACGGCCTCATCGAGAAGATCGGGATTTTTGCGCGTGAAGGCGCCGTAGAAGGTTTCAAGCGTTGCGTGCTGCTCTGCGGTCAGCGTACTTGCCGTGGTGTCGATGGTCATCGAAAGCCTCTTGGTTTGGTAACAGCAATGAGGCTACGGCCAGCCGCTCCATATCGGAAATTGATACCTGATATATCGCCTCATCCATATTTTGTATGAGCAAAGGCCCGGGCCTAACGCAATCCGGTGAGCGCAGCTCATTCCGATTGACAAGCCATCCATTCGAGCAGAACACCGTTCCGGCATTCAAAAACTCTATAAAGGCTGGCGGACCCACGCTGCCGGCCGGTGACATCGCAATGGACATATCCCAAGGACCGGGGAGCGTTCTTCGCCACCCCGGCTATCTGAACTTCGCTGCCTCCCGCGTTTTTTCCTCGCTCTCCTTCCAGTCCATTGGCATCGCCATGGGATGGATGATCTACGATCAGACGCACAGCGCCTTTGCGCTCGGCCTCGTCGGCTTCTGCCAGTTCCTGCCGATGGCGGTGCTGACCTTCGTCGTCGGTCATGTCGCCGACCGGTTCGACCGGCGGCGCATCGGGCTTGTCTGCCAGTTGATCGAGGCGGTGACGGCCCTGGTGCTGGCGATCGCCACCTGGCAGCAATGGCTGACGCCGGCCGGCATCCTTGCCGCCGTCACGGTGCTCGGCGCCGTCGTCGCCTTCGAGCGCCCGACCATGGCGGCGCTGCTGCCGAACATCGTGCCGGCCTCGATGCTGCAGAAGGCGGTTGCAACCTCGACTTCGATGATGCAGACGGCGCTGATCGTCGGCCCATCGCTCGGCGGCCTGCTTTATGGCCTCCATCCCGTCGCGCCCTTTGCTATAGCAGCGCTGCTTTTTGCCGTTGCGAGTTTCAACGTCATCTCGATCCGGATGCAATGGAGCCCTGCCAAGCGCGAGCCGGTGACACTAGCCTCGGTCTTTGCCGGCGTCTCCTTCATCCGCAGCCGACCGGTGATGCTCGGCACGATCTCGCTCGATCTCTTCGCGGTGCTGCTCGGCGGCGCGACCGCGCTGCTGCCGATGTTTGCCCGCGATATCCTGCATGCCGGTCCGTGGGGGCTCGGCCTGCTGCGCGCGGCGCCCGCGGTCGGCGCGCTCGCCATGTCGATCGTGCTTGCCCGCCGGCCGCTCGAGAGCAATGTCGGGCGCAAGATGCTTGCCGCCGTCGCCGTGTTCGGCGTCGCCACCATCGTCTTCTCGCTCTCCACCAATATCGCGCTTTCCGTCGTAGCGCTGCTCGTCGTCGGCGCGTCCGACACGGTGAGCGTCGTCGTGCGCAGCTCGCTGGTGCAGCTTTTGACGCCGGACGAAATGCGTGGCCGCGTCAGTGCCGTCAACTCGCTGTTCATCGGCACCTCCAACCAGCTCGGCGAATTCGAATCCGGCATGATGGCGGCAGCCCTCGGGCCCGTCGCCACCGGCGTTGTCGGCGGGTTCGGCACGATCGTCGTCGTGCTCCTGTGGATGCGGCTCTTCCCCGATCTCACCAAGGTCAAGACGCTGCAGGGCTAGTGCATGCATGACGCGTTGAAAGCGGCGACCGCTCCCGTTAGGTTCGCCCCAAATATCATTCGGCGGAGCCGCGCGTGACGACGACAAATTTCCTATCCTGTGTCCTGGCGGCAGTTTTCACGTCGGTGCCGGCTATGGCGCTGGCCGAGTGGCAGGCGGTCGAAGAGGTGCGGCCTTATTCGATATCAGGCAAAACGGGCGCTGAGCTCTATGAATCGATTGGGGCGCGAGGGCCTGAAGCCGGTGCGGGCAGGGTGATCGCGCATACGACGTTCAAGTTGACCTGGACCCGGAAATACGAACCGCAGGGAAACGCCTGCGTGATCACGACCAACCGGCCGAAGCTGATCATCACCTATACGCTGCCGAAGCCGGCGGCCGAGCTGCCGGCCGCCGTCAAGAGCAGCTGGCAGGCCTTCATATCAGGCGTGCAGGCCCATGAGCGGGTGCATGGCGAGACCATCAAGGAGATGGTCAAGGAAATCGAGGCGACGAGCATCGGCCTCACCGTCGCCGACGATCCCGATTGCAAGAAGATCCGGATCGAACTGACCCGCCGCCTCGGCGAGATTTCCGGCAGGCAGCGCCAGCGCGGCCGTGACTTCGACAAGATCGAAATGGGTGACGGCGGCAATATCCAGCAGCTCATCCTGAAGCTGGTGAACGGGCCCTGATTGCCCGTCGCTGCCGCGCGCTTTATCCCTGGACCTGCCCGACCGATCTCCTATCTCTCCCGCTAACGAGGGCAGGTGGAGGAGAAGCGCAATGTCCTATGTCGACGGTTTCATCGTGGCGGTGCCGAAGGAGAATGTCGATGCTTACAAAGAATTCTCGACCTTCGCCGGCTCGATCTGGAAGGAATATGGCGCGCTCGAATATGTCGAATGCATCGGCGACGACGTGCCCTATGGCGAGCTGACCTCCTTTCCCCGCGCCGTGCAGGCCAAGGAGGACGAGGTGGTGGTGTTTTCCTGGATCGTCTACCGGTCCCGGCAGGAGCGTGACGATATCAATGCGAAGGTGATGGACGATCCGAGACTCAAGGGCGACCAATGGCAGATGCCGTTCGACGGCAAGCGGATGATCTATGGCGGCTTCGAGATGATGCTCAAGCTCTGATGCCGCCTTGCCAGGGCGCGTGTAGACTTGCGTGAGGCAAGCATTGACTTGGCCGTCACGGCGCGCCAACTCCCGGGAGATGTCATTCCAGACGGGAGAGCGCCTTGCCTCAGACGATCCTCATCTTGTCCACACGCGGACAGGGCCTTTACGAATTCACCGACCAGGCGGAGGCCTTCGTCAGAGCGTCGGGGCGGGAGGAGGGGCTTCTCACCGTCTTCGTGCGCCACACTTCCTGTTCGCTGCTGATCCAGGAAAATGCCGATCCCGACGTGCGCACCGATCTTCTCTCCTTCTTCCGCCGCCTCGTGCCGCCGGCCTCCGATCCCTCGATGGGCTGGGTCGTGCATCGGGCCGAGGGGCCGGACGACATGCCGGCGCATATCAAGGCGGCGCTGACGCAGGTCTCGATCGGCATTCCCGTCGCCAGGGGGCGGCTGATGCTTGGCACCTGGCAGGGTATCTATCTCTACGAACATCGCGACCGGCCGCACCGGCGCGAAATCGTGCTGCATCTTGGCAGCTGAAACCGGATTCATTCTTGTGAATGCAAACTGAATGCCCGGTTCGAACACCGTTCAGTTTGCGGCGGTTACTGTCGAGACAATCCCTGAAGGGAGAGCTTAGGTAATACCAATCGACGGAGACACCCCATGACGCATTTCCTGACTAAGGCTTCGCTTGCCGCTTTGCTCGCCCTCTGCACCATTCCGGCCACAGTTTCCACGGCCGCCGCCGCAGGGCCGCAGACGAGCTTTATCGTCGAGGCGCAATACCATCGTCCGATACGCGGCTGCTCGCCGATGCATGCGGTGCGCAAGGCGCGTGATTTCGGCCTGCGGGACGCCCACATCACCCGCATGTCGCCACGGGTCGTTGTCGTCGCGGGGCGCGAACGCCGCGGCTGGGACAGGATTACCTTCGCGAATGTCCGCGGCTGCCCGCTGATCCGGCGCTGAGGACTCCGCGGCAAGCGCCCATGTGGTGCTTGCCGCCCCGTTTTTGCCTTGACGCTGACACTTTCAGCCGTCTCTTCTCTGACCCGTATGAGTGATTCCCAAATGACGCTTCGGCGTAATGCGGACGAATGGGGAGGGCGGCTTGACCGGCCCGACTTTCAAACGAAAGGTTTTTCGATGATGCAGTTTCTGGCAAAGGCGGGTCTTGCCGTCATGCTGACAGCCGGTACCCTGGCCGGCACGGTGGCGCCTGCCGCCGCCCAGTTGAATATTATTATTGGCGAGCCGGACCGGGGTCCGCCGCAGGACTATCGCCGTCCGCCTCCGGGTTATGACCGTCCGCCTCCGGGTTATGACCGTCCGCTTCCGGGCTATGGCCGCCCGTCGCGCGGCTGCAATCCGCAGCTCGCCGAAAACCTCGCTCGCGATTACGGCTTCCGCCGCGCCCGGGTCGTCGACATCACGCCGCGCCGCGTGATCGTCCAGGGTTGGACCCGTCGCGGCCCCGATGAGATGAGCTTCGGCAATGTGCGCGGTTGCCCCGCTCTGCGCCGCTGATATCAAGGTCGAATACCGCCTCGTCTCCCCGATGCGGCGGCCACAACCGCCTTTGCCAGTCTCCCCGGATCGGCAAGGGCGGTTTTCTTTGTGCGCTCAGTTTGACTGCGCTCTTTCCTCCGGCATCATCGTGGGTCTTGTGCCACGGCTGTCCGGTTGGCGCCAATGGCTGCCCCTCATCCGGCTGGTGGCGGCAGCCGGATGAGGGGCTGGTCTCGCCGATCTCCAGAGCCGAGATGTTGCGTGTCTCAATCAGCAGGAAGTCGGTAGACTTTGACAGCAGTTTGAGCGCCGTGCGCCTGAAAAGAGGCGCGGCGCTTTCATTTTACTGCTCGATGGCGAAGGTCACGGTGACGCTGACATTGTAATTGTTCTCGCCGCTCTGGACGGGAACGGCAGCGTCGGAGGCCTCCTTCATCATCGTAGCGCGATAGACCGGCTGCGGCATTGCGCGAGGCACATTCTCGTTGATCTCGATGATGCGGCCGAGCTTGACGCCGGCGGCTTCGCTCAGCGTCTTCGCCTTTTTGACCGCTTCGGCGACGGCATCCTTGCGCGCCTCTTCGATGGCGGCATCCGGCTTGTCATTGGTGAACTGGATGTCGCCGCCCTGGTTGATGCCGAGGCTGACGGACTGGTCGATCACCGCGCCGAGCTTGGCGAGATCGCGCAGCCGGACGGTGACCGAATTGATGGTCTGGTAGCCGATCAGCTGCGGCTGCTGCTGCTGGCCGTCGACCGGCTGCGGATAATTGTATTGCGGCTGGATGGAAAAGCCGGAGGTCTGGAGGTCGCGCTCGGCGATGCCGCCGCTCTTCAGCGCGGCAAGCACGTCGTTCATCGCCTTGTTGTTCTCGTCGAGCGCTTCGCGGGCGGTTTTCGCCTGTTTGACGACGGCGAAATTGACGATGGCCATATCGGGAGCGACGGACGATTCGCCATCGCCGGTCACCGAAATCACCGGCTCGCGCGGCTTCATCTCCTGCGCGAAGGCGGGCGCTGCGGCGGCGAGCGGCAGCGCCAAAAGGGCGGTCATCAGGACTGTTCTGGTATAGATCGGCGCCATGTTTTCATTCCTTGGTTGTCGTTTCCCGGAAGAGCTTTCTGTCGGTTGATTGTGAAGCTATTACGGCGGAAAAGACAGGCGCATGTGTAGCGAGAAAAAAATGTCAGGGATGCCTGTATCGGAGCCTGTACCTGCAGGACGTCCGCCAACTCTTAAGAGCCGAAACGGCTGGACCGGAACCGACGGCTCGCTATCATGTGGCGACCATCGACAACGAGGAAGCAATGTTCGAAACGCTCGATCCCGTCCCGTCCGAGATCGCCACCGCGATTTCCGACGGCCTGAACGCCTTCAACGAGAGCGCTGAGATCAGACGCGAGGCTTTTGCCATCGTTTGGCGAGAGAACGGAGGGCTTATCGCCGGAATAACGGCGTCCGTTTCCTTCTCGGTTCTTTTCATCGGTAATCTGTGGGTCGCAAAATCGCTGCGGCTGGGCGGCATCGGCACGAAATTGATGGCGGCGGCCGAAAAAGAAGGGCGTCGCCGCGCCGCGGTCGCGGCCTGCGTCGACACGCTCTCGACCCAGGCCCCGGATTTTTACCCGAAGCTCGGATATGTCGAATTCGGCAGGATCAGCGGGCACGCGGGAGGCCGGCCCGTTGACCGGATCTGGTTCCGCAAGGAATTGTCCGCCGTGGCTTGATCATGACCGCCGGCTGTGGCCGCCCCCCTCTGCCCGGGCCTGGGCAGAGGGGACTCACACGGCACGCCGGTAAAGCTGTAGCAAACAATGCTGCTCTGGCGCGACCGCTTCCCAAATCCTGCAGACCTGATAGCAAATACGGCGGGTTAAGGAACAAACGGCGGCCGCGCTGCTGCGGCCGGCAAGGGGGCAGCATGCGCTTCATGGCAATTCTTTCGATCAGCCTCGCCATCGGTCTGGCGGGGTGCTCTCAGGTGGCGGAAAAGGCGGAGAACGCCGCCAACCGCTCTTACACCAGCTATGCGCTGGGCAAGCCCTATGCGGAGGTCGCCAATCTTGGCCAGTCGCCAATGGCGCGGCTTTCCGGCTCCGAAGCGACCTTCGGGCCGATGATCGGCGCGACGCCATTGATGAACGGCATGACGATCTACCGGCATATGGCGCCCGGCTCCCAGACCGAGACCGGCACGAATTTCGCCGGCCTGGTCGGCAGTTCCACGATTTCGCAGAACAACCGGCTTTCCTATTTCCTGGTGGGCGCCGACGGAATCGTCAAGGATTGGGCCACGGGCTCGGTACAGGGCAGCGCCAGCGATTGCGTGCAGTATATCGGTGGCATCATCAACCGCTGCAACGATATGCGCCAGCTCCAGGCTTCACTCGCGCTCTATGACGTCAGGGTGGCGACCAAGGCCGGCCAGCCTATCTCCAGCTGGGGCGACCGGCCGCACCCGTAGTCAGCTGAGGATGCGCGCCAGCCGGGATGAGGTCACTACCTTACCCGGCGGCGAGCGGATGCCTTGGATGGCCAAAGCATGTCGCGCAAATGTGTGGAGCGGTTTCGCGATAAACAGATGCGCGAAACCAAAGGCGAAAGCGCGGTAAGCGAACTTAAAAGTTCGCTACGCGCTTCAGGCGCCGAAATCGTCCATGAAGGATGGATGGATGGCGGGCTTGCGCTCTTCGCGTGCGTCGCGAATACGCTGGGGAACCGCGCCGAGACCAGCAACGAAGCGGGTCAGGAGATTGCGGTGGAAAAGTTTGTGTATGGCACTCATGGCAGTTTACTCATTCTTTTTTTTGTTAGCTGGCAGCATATATTTTGCGCAAGCTGCTATCGCAATGGGCAATTTTACATGACAGTTATGCGACAGTGCATGGCTTGAGGCAGTGGGGCTGAAAAACGATCACATTGGCGTTAGAAGGGGCCGCCGAGGCCGCTCAACCCCTATAAGTCCTCGCATACCCTCGTGATGGCGTGGTAGATTGCAAACTTCGGCTAAAGCCGTGCCCCTCCGAGGAGAAGCTCAGATGAACCGATTTTTCGCATTTATCGCGACCGGAACGCTGATCAGCCTTGCCACGATCATTTCGGCTTGCACTTCGTCCGGAAATCTCGACCAGACGTCGTCGATCGGCGGCGGTTATGGCGGTTATTATGAGCGTCAGCCGCTTAATCCGGCGTGTGGGGGTGGGTTCAGGCCGAGCGATGGCCGCTCTTGTAGCTATTAGAAATGTGCGCCGATCGGGCATGATGCCGCCGGACGAAGTCGTGTGATACTGGCCATCCCCACAGACGAACCATCGCGGCAATCAGACTTCTCATTTTCCAGCGCTAGTAGCTGCACGGACGATCATTGCCGAATCCATCGCGGCAGGCAGGCCGAAGGGCAAAGTCTGCACTCTGAGCGGTATAGCCGACCGAACCCGTCTGCACCGAGTCGTTTGAGCTCGTGGTACACGACGACGCCGATACGGCAATGACGAAGACGGCTGCCATGGCTGCCGATAGTTTGCGAGTTTGAAGCATCTCCCCACCCCTTACTGGCCAAAGTGTCCGTATAATCCTGGCAAGTAGGGCCGATGAGGCGTCCTGATAACTGTCGTTGTCGATCAAGATTTTGTTATTGCCTGAAAACCCCTTCGCTGGCGTTCGCTGCCACGATCAAGGTTGTCTCGGCCACGCCTACAGATGTCGTTTGTTTGGACAACGACGATATGGGGAGCCGCAGCCTGTCAAAGAGGTCCCATTCACCAAGTCGATTTCCCTATTTGGCCTACGCGGGGATCGGTATCAAATGCGAAGAAGCTGGACATTGAGGGCGGGCACCTTCGGCTTGACGGGAAATGAAATGAGCACGGCGTTTTCCCTTCTAGGTTGGTTTGCCACCATTTACAGGGGCTGGAACCTACTCACGTCTCTGTTCGAGCGGAGCCGAAGGACGTCCGAATTGAAGCGTGCCGGAATCGCCTTCCTTGTCCTAACCGCCTCGATCTTAATCAGCGGCATTTTGTTCGAAAACGATGCGCGGAATGAGGGCTCCGAAAGTGTGAACGACAGGCAAGATGCCAATAGCGTCGGCATATACGATCCTGCAGTTTGGAAGGCCGAGAAGGCGGCGGATCTCTCTTCGAAACGGCGAAGCACGTAGTCCAGGTCGGTCTCATTCCACTGGACTGAGCAGTGCTGCGGGGGTGTGGCTGACACACTGTAAACATCGGGCGAGGGCAGGCCATGCTCAGAGAAAAGCGCTTGCAACACTTCGATTGCAGTCTTGTCCATCCAGATGCGGCAATCTGAACGGCGCGAGAGCAGCCATATCTGCGGGCGTATGGTCAGCGTATAGGACCGTAGGCCCCGCGTTACTGGCGGGCCTTCTGAGAGCCTTGTAACGAGGCCGTTGAAGGGCCGTCGAAGGCCTTCGGCGATCTCGACGTCGACGGTCACCAGGTTGCCAATCAGCTCTTCCGGCTTCACCACTTCACGTTTGGCACGAACGACGAGCTTTATCTCGAAAAGTTGATTTACCCCTTCCTCGACCGACATCCTCTCCGGTAGGAGCTGGTCGTCACCCAACGGTGACGTAAGCTTTAGAACGCGATTTGCTTGGATGAAATCGGAAGACAAAAAGAGGTCGTTCATAACGTTCTCCGAATGAAATCCCTGAGATACGCTCAATCTAAGGTTCTATAATCATCAATATCGGCGGCAAGTAGGAACCTCTGAGGGTCTGTCAACCCCGGCACTCGGAAAGCGTGTGGAGTCGATTGAGACCCGACGGCAGATCAAGTTGGAGCTGCTTACTAGCCGCACATGAAAGATATCATCGATACCTGGTGAAATGATTGGGGATGCTAACCTGCCCACATGGATAACAACTACATCATCGAGCAAGCTGCAGAGCTGATCAGACCCTATCAGACAACGGGAGGTCGCTTGTTTGGCGACGTCGGTGCCGTGGCGATATCAAGCACGGGAAACCGGTAATTGCGAACAAGTTATTGTTGCATTAGATATTCACCAAGACGAGATTTCGTCCACGGAGATGGAGAACAGCATGACCGATCTGACCGCGCAAGGGAACGCCATCGTGGCGACTGCAAGCACGGCCGTTGCCACGGTTCTGAAGGAAGGCGGCGAAAAGCTGCAGCAGGCTATCGACATTGTGAAGTCGCTCGGTCTGCGTGGTGACGTTCGCAAGCCGCAGGCTATCGTGTCGATCATCGAAGAGATCAAGGACGCCGATCCGGACCTTGCCTATTTTATCGCACGCACGCTGTCTGAGCAGGAGGCTTTCGACGACCTGGTCGTCCAGAAGATTTCCGGCATCGCCGTCGGCGACGACTATAAGGAAATCACGGCAGCCTTCGACTCCATCCGCGCCGACGCCAAGAAAGCTGTGCTTGATGCAGCCGATGGCAATGAATCCATCTGGGGCAAGATCACCGGCTTCTTCAAGGAAGCGACCCAGGGCGACATCGCCGACCGTTTCTCAAAGATCGAAGATCGTTTCGAGCAGGTCACGACGACTCTTGCGGCCCAGCTGAAGGGTGAAAAGGAAATTCTCGAAGCCTACCAGCTGTTCCGTGGCGCACTCGGCCAGTCGCAGGTCGCGGCGCTCGCGATCAAGGCGAACCTGGAAGCGACCTGGAACGCGGCCAAGGAAAAGGCGGAAACTGCGCAGAAGGCTGTTGATGATGCCCAGGCTGCTGATGAGGCGACCAAGGTCAGTCTGCAGATCGCTCGCGACAGCGCCAACGACGCTCGGTCAAAGGCCGAAAGTCAGTTTGATATCGGCAAGGACCTCGCCGACAACCTGATGATCGCCTACAACATCACAGAAGTGACCATGAAGAAGCTGGAAGGCACCAGTAAGCTCAAGGACCGCATCTATAAGCGCTCTGTCAGCTTCTATGCCACCAACCGTTCGACGCTTGCTTCGCTGAAGGCGAACTACAACGCCACCATCGGTCTGGCCGAGGGGACCAATGCCCTGGACTCCATGACCGGCGGCATCAATAAGTCGCTTTCCGATCTCGCGGATGTTTCCGGCGAGGTGAACGCCAAGGCAATCAGGAGTGGCTACGGAAAGACCATCGACGCTGATGTCGTCAAGACGCTGGCCGAAGCCCTTCTCGTCGAAGACGAAGAAAACGCCAAGCTCATCGAACAGAGCCGCGCGGAAGCTAGTCAGAACGCGGACGAAATTCGCGCGTCGGTCGAGGACGTCAAGCGTCGCTATGCGGCAATGGCGAACAAAATCGCAGCGTAACGGGTAATATCCATGGCAGCTTCGTCAGCATCGGGCGCGAGCCCTTCCTTCGGCGACATGTTGGGTGTTTCCAACATCATCGACGATATTCGAGCCAGCGACCGGGTGGTTGACTTTGAATTGGGGGCCGGTGAACGCCGGAAGGCCCTCATCCAGCGCCTCAAGGAGCAGAAGGCCAAGGAGGGCGTCGTCGTCAAAGATGACGTCATCGAAGCTGCCGTGGAGCAATATGAAGAGCGGCGTTTCACGTTCACCCCGATGAAATCCGGGGCTAACCGGCTCGCGGCGACGGCTTACGTGCGTCGCGGCCGGTATCTCCGCAATACGGCCATTGCGGCGGCTGTCCTGGTGGTCGGTACGGTAGCGTACAACGTTGGCTACGATCAGTTCGTGATTAAACCGCGTGAGGCGGCCATCGCCCGCGAAGCGGCGGCAAAGGAAGCGGCGGCTCGCGAGCTTGAAACTGCGCTCACCGTTCGGCTCCCAGCCGAATTGAAGGCGGCAGTGTCGTCGGCAACCGTCGCCGCAGACCGCGTGTCGGATGTTCAGGCCAAGGCTGACATCGATAGCCGAAATACAGAGGCGCTGGCTGCCATCACCGCTCGCAACGTTGCGGGTGCTGAAACGGCAATCCGTCAAATTGGCACTATCGAAACGTCGATGCGTTGGAAGGAACAACGGGTACAGCAGGTGGCAGCCAAGCTTGCGATTCAGCCAAGCCAACTTCAGGCCGCCTACACTTCGGCCAAGGCACTTGCTGTGGCGGTCTCCGACAATCAGGCTGTCACCGACATCGAAAGCCGCAATACCGAAGGTCTCGGCGCGATTGCTGCGAAGAATGTCGAAGGTGCGCAGCAAGCTATCTCGGCTATCGGGGTGATTGAAAGTCATCTTCGACAGGTCCAGGCGCAAAAGCAGCTTACTGGTGAAGCGGCGAACTTCGTTGCTGATGCGGACGCGTCCCTGTCTCGTTATGTTAATTCGGGCAACCCTCTCGACGATGGCGCTCGTACCACGCTGACCCGTCGACTTTCGTTGATCACGGAAGCGGCCGAGGATGGCGACGGTCAGCAGATGCGTCAGGCTATGACGTCATACAAGAACCTCGTCACCTACGTTCAGAACGAAGCCAAGATTAGGATCGTCAATCGTCGTGGCGTGCGAGCCGGTGTCGAGCGGGATGGCACCCGCTGGTATCTTGTTGTCGAAGCACTTGTCGGCGGAAAGCCCGTTCCAGTCGAAGTTGGTAACAAGGAGGACGGCATTGCTGAGACGGTTCCCTACTGGGGTATTCGGGTTTCCAAGCGCCAATACACCAAAGTTCTGGACGATTACTCCGATGACAAGATCATCGACGACGACCGTGCCGGAACGAAACCCAAGGGCTCGCTCGATGTGAACTGGACCCTTGACGCCATCGACAATCAGACGATCACGCACTGGTAGGGAGATCGACCATGATCTCAGGATATGACGTTTACCGCCAGTTCAGCAGCATCCGTGACGATGTCGAGCGTGACCGTCGCAACATTTCCGAGAAAATTCTCGGCTTGCAGGGCGAAGTCGACAAGCTACTTCGCGAGCAGTCTGGGCTCTTCAAAAAGTTGGCGGCATTCCACGTTTCCGCAGGTGTCGCCCTCCCGGCTACCGTCGAACAGGCCCTTGACGAGCGGAAAGCCAAGGTGGCCTCCAAGAAGGAAGAGGTCGGCGAACGCACCCGGCTGATCAGTGTCTCGAAGAAGCAGGTCGCGATCCTCGACGAGAAGATCAATGCCCTCACCGCCGAAATTGAAAGCGAAGAAGCCGCGATCCGTGAGCGCTTCATGGCTGACGAGCGGGTCAAGCCGATCTATGTTGATCTGGCGGCCGCCTCGCAGGCTCATGGCGACATGAATCGTGCGCTACAGGCTGCCAACGAAGAGCTGGCTGAAAAGCGCCTTGCGTTCGAAAAGGACGAACTGTTCGTCTACCTGCATAAGCGCAAGTTCGGCACGCCGGATTACAAGGGAAGTCTCCTTCCGATCACGCGGATGCTTGATCGTCGGCTTGCCAACAGCTTCAACTATGTCGTTCAGGCTGCCGACTACGATTTCCTCGTTGCCCGGCCGGGTATGATCGAAGATCGCATTGCGGCTCGCAAGCCGGAGCATGAGAAACTGCAGGCCCAGTATGATGTACTGGAAGCAGAATATTTCGACGTCACCAAGCCGAAGCGCGATGAGCTGGAAACTCTGAAGGAACAGCGGCAGCAGGCAATCGACAGCGGTAAGAGCCACGCCGATGCACTTGCTACGATCAATCAGTTCCTGGCCGACGCCGCACTCGCTGAGGACGCCGACCTGAAGTCGATCATCTCGAATTTTGCAGACTTGCTGGCAAAGCCGGATTTCCAGTCGAAGATGCGTGCGATGGCAGAGCAGACGCCTTCAACTGAAGACGACGCGACGGTTTCACGCATCCAGGCAATCGCCTCTGAGGTCGCAACCCGCGACAGCCAGATCGACGACGAGAAGCGCAATCTCTCTTCTTGCGAGAGCAAGCTTGAAGGTCTGCGCCGCATCGAAAGTGAGATCGACCACAATAACTGGCACGCGACTGGTCATACGTTCAGCGGTGTTAACGTTGGCACGCTCGCGGACGCCTTCCTTCGCGACATGATGACGGACGCGAGCGTCATTGGGCAGCTGAACGATGCGCACCGCGACCCGCCTCGACCGCGTCCGACACCATCGTCGGGCGATTTCGGTGGTGGCTTTGGTGGCAGCTCGTCCTCCAGTTCCTCCGGTGGCTTTGGCGGCTTCGACGATTCGTCGACCACCAGTTCGTTCGGTGGCAGCTCGTCACACACGACGACCGGCGGGTTCGGTGGAGATTGATTGGCAGTGGGCGATGAAAGTCACCTTCCATTTGGCAGGCGGGAGAATGTCGTCTATCGTGTCAGTACGATATCTCCCGATGAAATAGTGGACGTTCGCATCACCGAGCCGTTTTAAAACCTCGAATACTTTGGACATCGGCCGCCTCCTTCTGGTCCGGAAAATCAGCCGAATGATCGGCGCTTCGCGAGCGACCAAAATGGCCGCTCCTGAAAGGCGACGGGTTAATGTTTCCTGGCGGCCGAACGCGGTCATCGTTGTTCGCGCCGCTCTGCTGGCACCCCAGCGCGAGGGTCTTATTCTCCGAAATAGCAAGTTGGTAGGGTATGTTGTTCTTTATCCTTTTTGTTTTGCCGTACATCGTCGGCTTCGTCGCGCTTGCGTTCTGGCGACAGGGGTGGACGCTTATGGCGGCAACCGTCGCAATGATTGTTGTCTATTTCTTTTCCATAGGATCAGGGGATGGCCCAGGCGCGTTCGCGGCGGATGCCCTTCCAGCTGTCCTCGCGGCTGGAATTGCAGCCGGGCTAGTAACCAGCGTCATTGCCATCACGTCGAACTATCGACCTGGCTACATTGTAGCGGCAATGTTCCCACTCGGATATATCGCTGGTTATACGGTGATCAGGTACTTCTGAAGCCCTCAGGGATATCGCGCCCGTTCGGAAACTACGTGGGAGCGGAATCGGACTCTTTGGCCCAGCCGACCTGGCACCTGCGCTCAGTGGCGATCTGCAACATCGCCGAGTAAAGCCGTTGACGATGGGGTCGGACGAACGTACATCATTTATTACTTCGCACCTGCGGTAATTATCATACGATTCAAAACGCTAAATAATAACAAAAATCAGTTGCTTACTCGAAGTTTCTCGACTACGTTTTTTACAGAAGAGTTCCGAAATAACCGGCCCTCGCCGGCGATACTCAGCGGTCGTTTGACCTCGCTTGAGGAGGATGATGACGTTGTTTGTCCGACTTCGTTTCTTCGCAACGGTGCAGCGAGTGCGTGATCTCGTCTCGATCCGATACCGACCTACGACGGCAATCTGACGCGTCGTAAACCCTTTGTTCCACTTTTCTAAGATGGTGCTCCCGTGTGGCGCGCCCGAGGTTTGTTATGCAAAAGCAAGCTGTCGTATTCAACGGTCAGGAAGTCGGGATCGCGGTCCCTGTCGAAAACCGCCTCAAATTCATCGCTGTCCGGTTCAATGTCATCGACCTGGACAACAGGCTCTTCGACACGGTTACCGAAATCCGGCGCGCCATTACCGAGCATCTCGCGTCCAGCGGTCGTGCGATCACCTCGCACTGAATGGCAGGAGATATTTTTCTACGTCATGCGGCGTCCGTCATCGGAGGCCGACATGAACGCAATCCCCATCTGCTTCACTACGCTGCCCGATTACGAGAACTCAAAAGTGAAGAATGGTGGACGAAAGAGCATCAGCCGAGGCGGGTTCAATGCCCCACGTCTCAACCATGAAACTCCCGAACACCGTCATCGAACTGAATTCTCTCGTGGCTCCGAGGTCGGATGTCGTGTTGATGTCCAAGCTGATCGGCCAGTGCTCAGGGCTCTTGCTTCCTACTCACGAACTTCAAGCTTGTCGCCATATTTCAAGGCGAGCCGACGGCAGTCCTCGCAATTCAACATAATGCCCTCCGCAACGACACTCCGCTGGAACTCCGAGAGTGGAATCCCGCCTAGCCGCCGCAGGACGGGGCGGTTAGAACCGGCGCTCGAACGGCAGTCAGGAGTTCCAAGGCAAAAGCAGCTCAGCGTCGTGCAGGAGTGACCAATCCAGCGGTTCACTAAGGGTTTGAAAACACCGCTCATTTCCTGTAAAATATGCGGGACAGGAGGCGATATAAAGCCGTCGTCCTGTTGACCAGGGGAAGCCGGCGATACGGGCCGCACGGCGCAAAACCCTGGAAAAAGTGGTGGGCCCGGAGGGACTCGAACCCCCAACCAAGCGGTTATGAGCCGCCGGCTCTAACCATTGAGCTACAGGCCCTTGGCGTCGGGTGGCCGGCGCCGTGATGCCGGGGCAATGGTTCCCGCGAGCATCGGTTCGCTCTAACGCAAATTGCAAGGAGCCACAAGCGGGCAGCGCAAGCATCTGTGGATGATGCATAATTCGTGGGCAGCCACTGGAACCTTCTCGCGCGGGCTACACTTATCCAAGTCACATTCCGCATGAAGAGGGCGATCGCAGATGGTGGCTTCGAACAGTGCCGTGGTGCTCATCGTGGAGGACGAGCCGCTGATCCGGTTCAATATCCTCGATGTGCTGGAGGAGGTCGGCCATGTGGCGCTGGAGGCGGCGAATGCCGACGAGGCTCTGGTGGTGCTGAAGGGCAGGCAGGATGTCGATATTCTATTCACCGACGTCAACATGGCCGGCTCGATGGACGGTCTCCAGCTTGCCAAGCGGGTGAGGGCGATGCGGCCGAACATCGGCATCATCATCACCTCCGGCATGGTGCGGCTCGACCCGATGGCGCTGCCCGCCAATACCGCTTTCCTGCCGAAGCCCTATCTGCACGACGCGCTGATATCGACCATCAATTCCCTGATGACGTAACGGCAATGTCCTGATGACATGGCAGGGGCGCGCAGCCGCAAAACGGGGACTGTTTTTGCGGCTGCGCGCGAGGCGCCGGGAGACATGCTCGTCTTCAGGCGGGCGGAGGGGAACCGCACCCTCAGCTGAAGCTGCTCTTCAGCGCCTCGTTCTCGTGATGGGCTTTCTTCTCGTAGATCGTGAACAGCGCCATCGAGAGGAGATAGGAGAGGAAGGGATCCCCTATCTGCGTGGCGATGTCGCGGGATGCGAGAACATGGCGCTCCAGCGCGCCGATATCCTTCTGCATTGAGGTCTGCGTAGCGGTTTCAGCGAGGCGGTTCATGCTGCCATCTCCAGGAATTGGGTCACGACCGAGCGGGCCGGCACGTGCCTGACATAAAGGGGTAGGGTGAGGCCGAGGGCGGCGCGCATCTTGCGCAGCACCCGGTCCGAGACTTCGAAGGCGCCGCAGCAGACGGGATATTTGCCGTAGCCGTCTGCGCGGCCAAGTTCTTCCACCTCTGCGCCGGCGCGCTTGTAGACGCGCTTGAGGTAGGGCTCGTAGTTGGAGATCATCGTGTGGATGCCGTGATCGAGCGCGCATTCGCAAAGCGCGAGCAGCATCATGGAGAAGGCGCGGCCGGCGTCGATCTCGGGGAAATCCTTGGCGATCGCCTCCTCGTCGATGCACATGCGCGTGCCTTCCCAGATGCCGGGGGCGATAAGATCGGCGGCATCAGGGAACGTCTCACGGAAGACGTCGTAGAGAAGGGTCGGGCCCGTCGTCGGCATCAGGCGCATGCCGCCATAAAGACGGGTGCGGCTGTCATTGCACCAGACGAGATAGGCGGGAGCAAGCGAATCGTAGCTGTCACGTTCGTAAGGGCCGATGACAGGAACGTCCCAGCCGAGCGTATCGGCGAAGACCTTCTTGCGCAGACGAAACATCTGGTCGAGTACGGCAGCGTATTTCTGATACTCATGTGCCTGAATGATAACGAACATTTTGCCCTCCAGCGTTTTCAAGTTCGTGGAAAGCAGAATGGTTCAGGCGAGCCGGATCGGAAATTCCCTCAGATAGGCCCCCCCAGATGAGGGGGCAGCATGTCGCGCAAAACTGTGCAGCGGTTTTGCGATAACGACATGCGCCAACAAAAAGACTAGGGATTGATGATGCGCAATTGCACGGCCCGTGAGGCGGCGGCCGAGATCGTCGCGCAGCCGAGCTTGAAGCGGGCGGTCTTCAGATAATCGCGCGTGGTGTGCTCGGATATGCCCAGGATGACCGAAATATCCTTGTAATCCTTGCCGAGGGCGGTCCAGTGCAGACACTCGATCTCGCGCGGCGACAATGCCGGCACGGGATCGTTTTCGCCATGCAGCTCATAGACCGCCTTGCGGTGGATCAGATGGGCGATCTCGATCCATTCGTTGCGGCAGCGGCGCACGAGCTCGGTCCATTCGTCGGCCGGTATACGGGCATTCAGCGACAGCAGGGCGCGGCGCTGCGCCTTGTCGGCGACGGGGATGGAGTAGCCATTGCCGCCGATGCCGTGTTTCTGGGCGTCGACCAGCATGGCATAGGCCTCCGGCGTCGGTTCGACCTCGCTCCAGTCGAAGGGCAGCTGGCGTTCGAAGCCCTGCTTGACGATCGGATCGACCTTTACATAGCTGTTGAGGAGGTAGCGAGAGACCCAGGCATCCGGATAGGTGGTGCGCACGAAGGGCGAATCGATCTTGCTCGCGATCGTCTGGGCGAGATGGTAGGTGACGAAATCGAGGTTATATTCCGCCTGGAGAATACGGATGGCGGCATCCACGTTGGCCGCCGCCTTGATCTGTTCGAATGTGGACTCGAACTTTTCGCTATAGGTATTCTCAATCATTTCCACTGCCCCAATTCCCTCAATCCTACCGCGAGGGCCGTCACAAATACAAGGCATCCCCACATATGCGGGGAATGACAATCCGGGTCCCATCTGCTAGCGCCTGTGATGAGGAGACCTCATATGGACAGCAAGAGACCATTCGAGATTGCCGAATGCCAACAGGCCGCCAAGGGCCTGAAATCCAGCTGGCAGGACATGGCAGGCTCCGAAGCGCTGATCCGCGCCCTCGTTGCCGAACGCAATGGCGACAGGCCGCTGGCGCTGTTCTGGACCGAGGTTCACCGGGCGCTCTGCCAGGAAACCAACGCTTTCTGACGATCGGCCTTCCCGAACGGCTCAGCCTTTTCTCCGCAATTTAGGCGGGCCACCCACGCCGGTCGGCAGGGAAATCCCACCGCCTTTCTGCTCTGCAAAATTGTCAATGAACACGTCTTCATTCATGTCGTGATTCGATTTGGCGGCGAAAGGATCGGACGCTGCGTTCTGGATATATGGTTAAGAAATCCGCATTATTTTATCCTTTTGTTCCAAAACGGTTGACGGAGCGTTTGCGGCAGGAGCAAGGGTGTTTGTGGAAACGGTTACACTCCTCACCTGTACCGCCACTGGCTGCAGACTGTTTCGACTGTCATCACCGATGTGTGAAATGGAATGACTGAAAAGCGCGTGCATCTGGTCTTCAAGACCCATCTCGATATCGGCTTTACCGACCATGCCGAGAAAGTCCGCCGGCAATATCACGAGCGCTTCATTCCGCAGGCGATCGAGACGGCCAGGCATTTTCATGCCGAAAATCCTGAAGAGCCGAAATTCATCTGGACGACGGGCGCCTGGCTGATCTGGGACCATCTGAATTCGCGCTCGGCGGGAGAAGTTGCGGCGCTGGAGCAGGCGATCGAGCGCGGACTGATTCGCTGGCACGGCCTGCCGTTCACCACGCATACGGAGCTGATGTCGCCGGATCTCTTTCGGGCCGGGCTTTCCTATTCGCAGGAGCTCGACCGGCGTTTCGGCAAGACGACGATCGCGGCAAAGATGACCGATGTGCCCGGCCATACGCTCGGCATGGTGCCGCTGCTTGCCGAGGCGGGCATCCGCTTCCTGCATCTCGGTGTCAATACGGCGTCGCCGCCGCCCGATGTGCCCGATATCTTCCGCTGGCGGGCGCCCGGCGGCGAGGAGGTGGTCGTCATGTACCAGCGCTCCTATGGCGAGACCTGCTTCCCCGATGGTTTCGAGGATGGCCTGAGCTTTGCCCATACCAACGACAATATCGGGCCGCAGAGCGTGCCGCAGACGGCCGAGGCCTATCGCGAATTGCGCGCCCGTGGGCCGGATGCGATCATCCGCGCAGCAACGCTCGAGGATTACGGCGCCATTCTCTGGAGCGAGCGTGAGCGTTTTCCTGTTGTTGAGCTGGAACTCGGCGACAGCTGGATCCATGGTAGCGGCAGCGATCCGGTCAAGACGGCGCGGTTTCTCGCGCTGCAGCGGCTCTACGACCGTTTCGCGGCGGATGGTCTCGATGCGCGGCGTCTCGCCTTCGGGCGCGGACTGGCGATGGTGGCCGAGCATACCTGCGGCGTGGATATCAAGTCCTATCTGCGCGACGACAAGGCGTGGTCGCGGGCCGATTTCGAGGCCGCGCGCCGATCCAATTATCGCTTCGCCTATACCGAAGCCTCCTGGGACGAGCAGCGGGCCTATCTCGACCAGGCGGTCTCGGAGCTTGACGAGACGGACCGGAAGGCGGCCCAGGCCGTGCTCGCCGAACTCGCCACGCCTGCCGTCATCGAGGGCGGTGGGCGGGAGCTCCGCTTGCAGGCCGGTGGCTGGTCGATCGCGCTCGACGGCGTGAGCGGCGATATTGCCGAAATTACCTCGCCTTCCGGCAGGACGATCACCGGCCGCGACGGCGCGCTGATCGCCTATCGATACGAGAGCTACGATGCCGGCGACATCAACCGTCACATGCAGACCTATCTGACTCATCGGCAGGAATGGGCGATACTAGACCATGACAAGCCGGGGCTTGCCCGGTCGGGGGCGGCACTTTCGAAGATTTTTCTGCCGGTGCTGGAAGCGACTGATGAGGCGGGCATCCTTCTGTCGATGCCGGTCGAGGCCGTGCAGAAATATGGCGCGCCGCCGCATGTGATGCTGCATTTCACCGCCGAGGGTGATCGTCTTGATCTGCGTCTGACGTTGCTTGACAAGCCGGCCAACCGTATGCCGGAGGCAAGCTTCCTCTCCTTCACGCCTGATCGTGCCGCGGAGTGGAATTTCCGCAAGATGGGCCTCTGGCATCGATCGGGGAATATTGCGACGAGCGGCGGCGGACAATTGCAGGCGGTGACATCGGCACGCGGTGATCTTGCCGATGGTCCGCTGACAATCGAAACCTTCGATGCGCCGCTCGTTGCGCCGCAAGGCTCAGATTTCATGACGTTTTGCAGGACGTTGCCGGATTTCACCGCCGGCATCCGTTTCAATCTGCACAACAATAAATGGGGAACCAATTTCCCGATGTGGTGGCAGGGAGATTTTCAGGCGCGTTTCCGGTTAAGGCTCGACTGAGTCACCCCTAACGGGGATGCGATCCCGCGGGGATTTGCCGCTCGACCCGGTACGGATTGAGCCGTCCGGGGCCGAGACAGGAAGCGGTTCAGCCGACGCTTGCCGATCGGCCGAGCCAGCCGGTGCATAGCGCTTCGGGCTGCCTCGGGCGAAACTTCAGTACTTCGCGACCGTCGGAAGAGGCCTTCGTGCGCTCCAGTGCATCGCGTTCGGCAACTGCCTGGCGCCAGTGTTCGTCGTCGCGGCCGTGAGGACGGCCCTGTTCCTCCCAGATCGCGTAAGCTCTTTTGCTGATCCATTCGTGGCGTCTATTGCTCATCTATCCATCCCACTCGTCTAAAGTATTATTCGGCAATTTTGTCCTGCAGAACCGGTGGCCGGCGTTTGGCTGCCATCAGCAGGTCGAGTTCGATCGAGGAGGGTCCGAAACGGGTGAAAAGACTTTCGGCCTGATCGCCATGCAGGCCATATTTGGAGGCGAATTCGTCAAGGCTATAGGGGCGGCCGCGCAGGATTCTGCTTCGGCGCTCCGGCTCATGGATTTGCGTCATTGGTGATAACCCCAGACTGTTTTGCGAATGTGAGAACAAAACAAATTACAGAGACAAAAGTTCCGTGAATTTTCAGGGTTTTTTCGCCTCGGCGTGCCATTCCGGAGCGATCTGAAGCGGCTGGCATAGATTTTTAAGAATGCGGGACGCTCAGAAAATTTCGCCTAAAACATGCAGAAATATCAGGGTGTTATGGAATTCGTTTCCGCAGCGGTTGATAAATGGGCTTTACCCCGGCGCGTTACTCTATAGAATCAATCGTGTTATTCGGTCCGCAGGGGCAAATATTCGTTCCCCGCGTTGATGCCGACCGATACCGGAGGACTTGGCTTCAATCCAACAAGAGGAGACAGACATGATGAATGCACTGCCGCCACTTCATAACGGCCACGCGCCGTTTACCCTCCAGCAGCTGTTTCGCGAAGCGCTCTATGCCTTTGAGGAATGGGACAGCGAATTGACCGAGCCGATCGTGACCCACGAAGGAAGGGTCATTCCAATCAGCTTCGTTTTCGAAGCCATGCGCGAATGCACCGACATTGTGCCGATGAACATTGTCGGCGCCGTCACTGAACGGCTGACCAAGCCGTGGGAGGGCGAAGGCCCGCTCGACCAGATGACCTTCTCCACGGCGGCGCGCGTCATGCGCGTGCTGGTGCGCAAGCGCCTTCTCGCCACCGGTGCCGTGGATCTCGTTGCCGTTTCGGCCCACGCGTCCGAAGACCAGAGCCGCGACTGACAGGATGAGGATCGCGGCCATGGCTGCGATCCTTTTCCGCTTCCTGGCGGAACCTCACCTATTCCCAACCGTTTAATTCGGCAGGCACGGCCCGCCGCTACAGCGCCGCTGTGGCACTTTGAATTGCCGCATAATTTTATCCTTAAATCGATCCCGATCTAAGGAATTATGCAGTCGCGACGGGCGAGGAATAAGTACCATGCTAAAATCCATCGTTCATGAAATCATCGGTACATCCAGGCGTGAGCCTGACCTTCCGCAATCGCTCGAGCAGTTTCGCGACAGGAAGCGGGTGCTGATCATCTTCGCCGATGCGCAAGACGACCGCGCGCTCATTCAGGACGAATGGCTGCGCAAGTCGCATATGCGCCTCATCGAAGAAGACGTCGAAGTGTTCAGCATCGCCGGCGGCGGCGCGTTTGCGCTGTTCGACGATGACTGGGAACTCGATGCCGACGATATTCGCGAGCGGCTGCAGGGGCCGCCGACCGGCGAGTTCGGGTTGATCCTGATCGGACGCGACGGAACCGTGAAGCTGCGCTCGAGCGAGCCAATGACCGCGGAGGATATCTTCGCGGCCTTCGAGATGTTGCCGAAGAAGACGCCTTGGTAGTGTTTCGAGATTCCGTTTGAAGCGGAGCGCGGTGGAGCATCCGCGCCCGCAGCTTTTGCATGTTCAGAGTTCGAAGGCTTCCTTGAGGCCCAGACTCTTGCGTTCACGCAGGTCGAGATCGGCCTCGATATGGGCGATATGATGCAGCATCAGCTGGCAGGCGCGGTCGAGTTCGTTGGCTTCGATCGCCGAGATGATGTCACCATGTTCGGAGTGGCCGCAGCTCGATGCGGTCGACTGCCCATAGAGCGCAATCACCAGCGAGGAGCGGGCGACGAGTTCCTCCATGAAGCGCTGCATGATCGAATTGCCTGATATGAGCGCCAGCGTCAGATGAAAATCGCCCGATGCCTTGATTTCGGCGCGGCGCGCCGTCTGGCCGCGCTCGCTCATCAGACGGCCTTCTTCCAGCAGAAGCTGTCTCAGATGCGCGATGTCATCAGGCGTGATCCGCGCCGCGGCCTCGCGCAATATGCCGGGTTCGACCAGGCGTCGGGCGGAAAAGATCTGGCGAGCCTCTTCCGGCGAGGGATAGGCGACGAAAGCGCCGCGGTTCTTCTCGACGCTGACGAGGCCTTCATAGGACAGCGCCTGCAGGGCGGCGCGCGCAAGCGTGCGGCTGACGTTGAAGAGATTGCCGACATCGCTCTCCGAAAGCTTGGTGCCGGGCGAGAGCCTGCGCTCGACAATCGCTTCACGAATGGCATCGCGGATCTGTTGCGCGCCTGTTTCGGCGGAGTCTTCGGCTTGCTGAGCCTTGGCGGCGGATTTCATGAAAATCGATTTCCTGATGACGAGAAACCATATCCGTGTTCGCGGCAAAAGTTAAACGGAATTTGTGCCCGAAATGATGGCAATATTGTATACGATTTTCTGCACAAACTGTGCACGATAGCCTAAATCATGTGCAGAGTTCGTTGTGCATATAATTTGCTCTCGCAAGTTTTGCGTCGAAAAAAGCCTGATTTCGCAATGGCTTGACGCGAGCAACGGAGTTTGGCACGGCAGATGCATCGTCTTTTCCGAACAGGGGAAGGCATGATGTCGAAAGCGGCAGAGATCGATATAGTATCCGTTTCGAAGGTCTATGGCGCGACGACGGCGGTCCATGCGATCAGCCTGAAGATTCCGGCCGGCTCCTATTGCTGCTTCCTCGGCCCGTCGGGCTGCGGCAAGACCTCGACGCTGCGCATGATTGCCGGCCACGAGAGCATCTCGTCGGGCGACATCAGGCTCGGCAATATCGTCGTCACCGATTTTCCGCCGGCCAGGCGCGGCACGGCGATGATGTTCCAGTCCTACGCGCTTTTCCCGCATCTCGATTTGATCGACAACGTCGCCTTCAGTCTGAAGATGAAGGGCGTCGACAGGCAAGAGCGGCAAGCCAAGGCGCTCGAGATGCTGAAACTGATGCAGATGGAGGCCTATGCCAACCGGCGTCCGGCCCAGCTTTCCGGCGGCCAGCAGCAGCGCGTGGCGCTGGCGCGCGCGCTGATCACCGATCCGGAAGCGCTGCTGCTCGACGAGCCGCTGTCGGCGCTCGATCCGTTCCTGAAGATCCGCATGCGCGCCGAACTCAAGAAGCTGCAGAAGTCGCTCGGCATCACCTTCGTGCACGTCACTCATAGCCAGGAAGAGGCGATGGCGCTCGCCGACGTCATCGTCATCATGAATGACGGCCGGATCGAGCAGGCGGCCGCCCCGCGCGAGGTCTTCGAGCGGCCGGCGACTGCCTTCGTCGCGCGCTTCATGGGCGACCACAATGTGCTGTCCGGCCGGGTGACTTCGAGCGAGAACGGGGTGCTCGTCATGACCGTGCCGGAAGGTCAGAGCTTTTCCGTGCGCGGGACGGGCAGGGAAGTCGGCGAGCCTGTCGATATCGGTATCCGCACCGACCGCGTCCGCCTGCAAGTGGCGACCGAATGGACGCTCGGCTTCGACGGCATCGTCTCCAACATCGAATATCGCGGCTCTTCCGTAAAGATCACCGTTATCGGCGCCGGCAGCGACGATTTCACCGTCATTGCCGACGACGGCGACTATTTCGCCCGGCCGGTTGCCGTTGGCGACACCGTCTCGCTCAGCTGGGCGCTCGAAGATGCCGTACTTCTCGGCCGCTCTTCCGCATGAGCCATCACCATCAAGAACACTGAACCTTCTATCCAAGAAAAGGGGAACTGACATGACGACTGAAACGACATCGACCAAGGCGGAGAAGGGACTTTCCCGCCGCACGCTGCTGAAGACGGGTGCTGCCGCCGTCGGCGCCATCGCCGGCTCCGGCGCCATCACCGGCTTTCCCACCATCTGGGCGCAGACGAACATCACGCTTCGCCAGTTCGGCACCGGTGTTTCGAACATCAATGCCATCGCCGAGAAGTGCAAGGCCGATCTCGGCATCACCCTGGAGATGACGGCAACCGATTCAGACGCCGCCGCCCAGCGCGCCGTCACCCAGCCTGACAGCTATGATATCGCCGACATCGAATACTGGATCGCCAAGAAGGTGTTCCCGACTGGCGTCATGCAGCCGATGGACGTCAAGAAGCTGAAATATTACGACAAGATCGTGCCGCTGTTCATCAACGGCAAGCTGAAGCCGGAAAGCGTCATCGCCCAGGGCACGGCGCCGCACACGGTCGGCTTCGTCGAGGCGCAGGGTTCCAAGAAGTTCGCCAAGGAGCCGACGCAGTGGATGACGATGGTTCCGACCATCTACAACGCCGATACGCTTGGTATTCGCCCCGACCTCACCGGCCGTCCGATCACCAGCTGGGCCGATATTCTCGATCCGGCCTTCAAGGGCAAGACCGCGATCCTCAACATCCCGTCGATCGGCATCATGGATGCGGCGATGATCATGGAAGCCTCCGGCAAGATCAAATATGCCGACAAGGGCAACATGACGAAGGAAGAAATCGACAAGACGATCGACTTCCTGATCAAGACCAAGGGTGACGGCCAGTTCCGTGCCTTCTGGAAGTCGTTCGACGAAAGCGTCAACCTGATGGCCTCGGGCGAAGTCGTCATCCAGTCGATGTGGTCGCCGGCCGTCGCCGCTGTCCGTTCGAAGGGCATCGCCTGCACCTTCCAGCCGCTCAAGGAAGGCTATCGCGCCTGGGGCGGCGGTCTCGGCCTTGCCTCGCATCTCAAGGGCGCGCAGCTCGATGCCGCCTATGAATACATCAACTGGTACACGTCGGGCTGGGTCGGCGGCTACCTCAACCGCCAGGGTTACTATTCCGCCTGCATGGACACCGCCAAGGAATTCATGTCGGCCGACGAATGGGGCTACTGGATCGAGGGCAAGCCGGCGCAGGGTGATATCCTGTCTCCCGAGGGCAAAGTCATGGAGAAGGCCGGCGCCGTTCGCGACGGCGGTTCCTTCGAAGCCCGCATGGGCGCGGTTGCCTGCTGGAACTCCGTCATGGACGAGGACCGCTACATGGTCCGTCGCTGGAACGAGTTCATCGCTGCCTGATCTCCGCAGAGAGGGCGGAGAGCCACTGTCTTTGGCGATGCTCAAGACGTGGCTTCGCTCCGCCCACTCATCTGCCCTTCTGGCATCTGACCGGGGTCGAGCCACGGGTCTCGACCCGTCCTTTGGCGAGCAGAGGGAGTTCGCGGTTTGGCCGCGAGACGAAACTGAGGTGCGCGGTGGCTTAGGTGCCGCCGCGATTCTCTTCTCCTCGGCGGGGAGAAGGTGCCGGCAGGCGGACGAGGGGCGGGGCACGAGCCCTCGGTCGTCACGCTTGACAATGAGACAACGGAGAACCGGATCATGGCGACCATCGCGGCGGAAACGGAGGAGGACGGCCAGGGCGCGCGCGGCGGGCGCGGACTGAAGCTTTCCCCATCGGCGATATCCTATCTCCAGGCGACGCCGCTGTTCGTCATTCTCGGCTTCTTCTTCCTGCTGCCGATCGCCATGATCGGTGTCGTCAGCTTCTGGGACTACGATTTTGCCGGTCTCTATCCCGATTTCCTGACAATGAACTACACCGACACGCTCGGTTCGTGGGTGACGTGGAAGACCTATCTTAACACCTTGAAATTCACTGCGATTGTCTGGTCGCTGACGCTCGTCATCGGCTTCTGGATCGCCTATTTCTTGGCCTTCCACATTCGCAAGACTTCGACGCAGATGATCCTCTTCCTCGTCTGCACCGTGCCGTTCATGACGTCGAACATCATCCGCATGATCTCATGGATCCCGGTGCTCGGGCGCAACGGCCTCGTCAATTCGACGCTGATCAATATGGGCATCATCCCCAAGCCGATCGAATGGTTGCTCTATTCCGATTTCGCCGTCGTGCTCGCCATGGTGCATCTCTATACGCTGTTCATGGTGACGCCGATCTTCAACACGCTGATGCGCATCGACCGATCGTTGTTCGAGGCGGCGCGCGATGCCGGCGCCTCCGGCTGGCAGGTGCTGTGGAACGTCGTCATTCCGCTCGCCAAACCCGGTATGGCGATCGGCACAATCTTCGTCGTCACGCTCGTCATGGCTGATTTTTCGACGGTGCAGGTGATGTCCGGCGGCCAGAGCGCCTCGGTGGCACTGATGATGAAGAACCAGATGTCGCTGCTGCAATATCCGGCGGCTGCCGCCAACGCCGTGGTGCTGCTCGCCGTCGTGCTCCTGATGGTCGCGGCCATCCTGCGTGTCGTCGACATCCGCAAGGAGCTTTGAGATGAACCACGAAAAACGCGGCCTGGAATTCTATCTGCTGGCGATCTTCTTCATCATCTTCGTGCTGTTCCTCTACGGCCCGCTTTCGGCGATCCTGATCCTCTCCTTCCAGGGGCCGGATGGCGGCCTGACTTTCCCGATGAACGGTGTTTCCACGCACTGGTTCTTCAACCTGTTCGAGAAGCAGGCGGTCGGCGATTTCGGCGCTTCTTTCCGCCGCTCCTTCACCCTCGGGCTGATGGTGATGGTGGTGACTGTCGTCGTCTCGCTGCTCGCCGGCCTTGCCTTCCGCCGCCGCTTCCGCGGTTCCACCGCGCTGTTCTACGCCACAGTTGCCAGCCTCGTCGTGCCGTCGATCATCATCTCGCTCGGCATCGGCGTCGTCTTCCAGGAGGGAGGGCTGAAGCCTGCCTGGTATTCGTCGGCCTTCGGTGCGCATCTGACCTGGACGCTGCCGTTCGGCGTGCTGATCATGTTTGCCGTCTTCAACCGCTTTTCGCCGGCCTATGAAGAGGCGGCGCGTGACCTTGGCGCCAGCTCCTGGCAGACGTTCCGCCATGTGGTGTTGCCGATGATCGCGCCGAGCCTCGTCGGCGTCGGCCTGTTCGGCTTCACGCTTTCCTATGACGAATTCGCCCGCACGCTGATGACATCAGGCACCTACAATACGCTGCCGCTCGAAATCTACGGCATGACCACCAACGTCACGACGCCGGTGCTCTATGCGCTCGGCACGGTGACGACGCTGTTCTCCTTCACCATCATTCTCGTCGCACTCGGCATCATGACGATGCTCAGCCGGCGGCAGGCAAAGATAAACTGACATGCGCATCCTCATCGTCAATCCGAACACCACGGCCTCCATGACCGAGAAGGCCGCGACCGTCGCGCGTGCGGTGGCGGCATCCGGCACGGAGATCATCGCCGCCACCTCGCGCATGGGGCCGGTCTCCATCGAAGGACATTACGACGGTGCGCTGGCGATCCCCGGTCTGCTCGCTGAACTCAGGGACCGGCAGCCGGCGGGTTATGATGCGGCCGTGATCGCCTGCTTCGATGATACTGGGCTCGAAGCGGCGCGGACCCTTGCCGACGTGCCGATCCTCGGGCTTTGCGAATCCGCGGTGGTGACGGCGGGCTTTCTGGCGCAGCGCTTCACCGTGGTGACGACGCTGGAGCGGTCGCGGGTACTGATCGACAATCTGGTGCGCCGCTATGGCATGGGCGACCGCGCCAAGGTGCGCGCCTCCGATATCCCGGTGCTCGAGCTGGAAGATGCGGCCTCCGGCGCGATCGGCAAGCTCAGGGCCGAGATCGAGCGGGCGCTTTCAGAAGACGGAGCCGAGGCGATCGTACTCGGCTGTGCCGGCATGACCGATCTGGCCCGCGAGCTGCAGGAGATCTACGGCGTGCCTGTCGTCGATGGCGTCGCCGCCGCCGTCAAGCAGGCCGAAGCGCTGGTGTCGCTCGGACTTTGCACCAGCAAGCGCGGCTCCTACGCCTCGCCGCTGCCGAAACCCTTCACTGGGGCGATGAGCGGTTTCTCGCCGATCCTGAAGGTCGGCTGACCGATGTCCGTTTCCTTCGATTTCGAGCAGCTTACCGAGCGCCAACGCTACAAGCTGATGATCGGCACGATCATTCCGCGGCCGATTGCGCTGGTGACGACGGTCGACGAGAATGGCCGGATCAACGCCGCGCCCTTCAGTTTCTTCAACTGCCTTTCGGCCGATCCGCCGATCCTTGCGATCGGGGTCGAGAACAATGCCGACATGTCGTTCAAGGACACCGGCCACAATATCCGCATGACCGAGGTGTTCACGGTCAATATCGTCTCCTTCGCGATCGCTGAGGCCATGCATATCTGCGGCGCCAAATATCCGCGCGGCGTCGACGAGCTGAAGGAAGCCGGCCTGACGGCGATGCCGGGCGAGAAGGTGGCCTCGCCCTTCATCGCCGAGGCGCCGGCTGCCTTCGAATGCCGGCGGCATGTGACGCTGGAGCTTGGCCGCTCGCGGCAGATCATCATGGGCGAGATCGTCTACGCGCATTACCGCGACGGGGTCGTCGATCCGGAACGGCTGCATGTCGATCCGGCCGCGGTCGATGCCATTGCGAGGCTCGGCGGCGATACCTGCGCCACCATCCGCGACCGTTTCGAGATGCTGACGCCGAAGCTCTGACATAGAGCATTTTGGTTTTCTTCGAGTGACGAAAATGCTCTATCTCTTTGGCTTCGCGCAATTCCGGACGCAAAACCGCTGCGCACTCTTGCTGGAATTGCTCCAGGGATAGGCCCAAGTTTTTGCT
The DNA here is from genome assembly GCF_051811185.1 of Rhizobium sp. 62_C5_N11_2. Classification (NCBI taxonomy): domain Bacteria; kingdom Pseudomonadati; phylum Pseudomonadota; class Alphaproteobacteria; order Hyphomicrobiales; family Rhizobiaceae; genus Rhizobium; species Rhizobium sp. 62_C5_N11_2. The sequence continues at coordinate 2,917,338 of NZ_JBPWPW010000001.1, read as the reverse complement.
TTACTTTTTCGGCTCCCGCGAGAATGGTCGGCTACGGATCATCGCGACAGAGGAGCGCTTTACCCATGACAATCGAGGACGATCTCAGCCGGATCGCGGAGCAGGAGAAAGTCCTGAGCTTCGACGCCTTCGACCTGACGACGGCATGGCAGCTCGGCAAGCTTCTGCAGGAACTCGCCACCGAGCGCGGCCTCGGCATCGCGATCGACGTGACCCTGCATTCGATGCCGGTCTTCTATGCGGCACTCCCGGGTGTCACGCCCGACAACGTCAACTGGGTGCGTCGCAAGCGCAATATGGTGCTGCGTTATTTCCGCAGCAGCTACGCTTCCGGCCTGAAGCTGCAGAAGGACGGCAAGACGGTCGAGGATAACGGGCTTTCCGGCGCCGACTATGCGCCGCATGGCGGCAGTTTCCCGATCAACGTCAAGGGCACCGGTTGCATCGGCGCCGTCACCGTCTCGGGACTGCCGCAGCGCGACGACCATAATCTCGCGGTCGAAGCGCTGGCGCTGATGCTGGCGAAGGATCTGGATACGCTCCGGCTCGCCCCGCCGCTTTGATGCGGTTTTTCCCGCCGTAATTTTGACAGAAAAAAGCCATGAAAACTTCAAATTTGCGTCGCCGTGACGGTGACGCGGGCTTGTCCTACGGCTAAGCTGCGGCATCGCACTCCTCATCTTACCCGGGACGCCATGATCCGCTTGTTTCTTGCGCTTGCCGCCACCATCGGCTTCGGCCTTTTGCTTGCCTCCTGCAACACGCTTTCCAAGGAGGAATGCGTCGCCGCCGACTGGCGGGTGATCGGCGAGAGCGACGGCGCGGCGGGCTACGAGCCGCAACAGCGCTTCGCCGCACATGCGAAATCCTGCGAGCGGGTCAAGATCGTACCCGATCAGACGATCTGGTTTCAGGGATATCAGGCCGGTCTGGTGCGCTACTGCACGCCGCTCAGCGGGCTTGCGCGCGGCCAGGCGGGCAGCGGCTACGCCAATGTCTGCCCGCCCGAGACCGCGCCGGGCTTCCTGCGCGGCTTCAACCTCGGCAGCAAGCAGCACGAGCTGCAGTCGCGTCTCAGCTCGATGCAGAGCGATTATAGCAATAAGGAAACTGAAATCGACGAGCTTTCCGACAAGCTGAGAGATGCCAAGGACGGTGACCGCTCGGAACTGCGCCGGCGGACCGAGGATCTCGAAGACGACATGCACGACATCCGCCGCGACCAGCGCGACGTGCAGGACGATCTCGACCGTGTCAACGAGGATGTCGAGTGGTTCCAGCGGAACCCGAGTGTCGAACTGCCGGCGCCGGGTTACTGATCCTTATAGCGCCGCGCGTCTTTTCGGACGCGCAAAGGACGCTGTAAATTGAATAGTTAGAGCGTGATACCGAAAACCGCTCACACTTTTCGCCATCATGCTCTGCTTCAGAGCTTCCCGCCGGCCTCGGCGATGCCCCTTGTCAGGCTGCCCGTTGCCGGGAAGAGTGGGATGAGGCAGGCCTGCAGGGCGTGATAGATATCGCCCTTGCCGGGGAACAGCGAATGCGAGGGGACGAGATCTTCCGTCAGTTCCTCGTGCCAGCCGCCGTTCTTGTGATCGATGAAGGCGCGTTCGATCACGTTCCAGATCCTGCGGTAGCTCTCTTCGTGGTAATCGCTCGGCAGGTGTTCGTTGAGGAAATGTGCAGCGGCCGCACCTTCGCAGGCTGGCCACCAGAGCTTGTTGCGCTTGGCGGGCTTGTCGTCCCAATCGAGCGTATAGAAGAAGCCGCCCTTGTCGTTGTCCCAGCCGAGCGCCATGGATTGCGCAAAGAGCGCCTTGGCCGCATCCGGCATCCATTCGATGCGTTTGCCGCCGAGCGCCCAGAGCTGCAGGATGAGGCGGGCCCATTCCAGCCAGTGGCCGGGTGTCGTGCCGGCCGGGCGGAACATTTCATTCGGATGATAGTATGTCTTGTCGAGATTCCATTCGGCGTCGAAATGCTCGGCGACGCGCCAGTCAACCGAACCGGCGGCGCGACGGATGACGAGATCGGCGATGCTTTCGGCCTTGGTCAGATAGTCCCGGTCGCCGGTGGCTTCGAAGGCCGCCATCAGCGCTTCGGTCAGGTGCATGTTGGAGTTCTGACCGCGATAGGCGCCGCCGTCGAGCGGCTGCCAGTCGGCGGTGAATTCCTCGGCGATTGCGCCGTGTTTCGCTTCCCAGAACTTCGTATTCAGGATCTCGGTGATATCATCAAGCATGCCGTCGGCAAGCGGATGGCCGATCGTCTTTGCGGCTGAGGCGGCAAGCAACACGAAAGCATGGCCATAGCCCTGCTTGTTGGAATCGACGGGACCGTTATTGTCGAGGGACCAGAAATAGCCACCATTTTTCCGGTCGCGATGATGGTTCCAGATATAGTCCATGCCGTGGTCGACGACATCGGCAGCGCCGGGACGACCAAGCAGGGCGCCGATCGAGAAGCAATGCACGGCGCGCGCGGCGATATGGATGCCGCGGACCTGGCCCTCGGCGTCGAGCGGCCCGCCTTGGTCGTCGAGATCGTAGAAACCGCCCTTGGGGTTGACCGAATTGTGCTGGAAGAAATCGAAAAGACCGTTCGCCTGGGTCAGCAGCCAGTCGCGATGATAGGCGCGGGTCGTCCAGTTTCCAAGCGCGGCGTTGCCGGTTGCGGGTGCCATGATGCTCCTCCGATTTCGTGCACAAGCGTCGCAAACGCCTATATAGAGGTCGGGCAAGCCTGTCATCTGGCTAGCGCATCGTGCTTTCCGAAAATCGAATTTCGGAAAACACGATGCGCAGATTCAAACTGCTACAGCGTCCTTTGCGCGTCTTAAAAGACGCGCGGCGCTGTAGACTTGCAAAGCACGAAATCGCCAGGCATATATTGACATAAAGATATCTTTATGTGATTTGGAAGTCTGGTCTTATGACGTCAAGGAGCCCTCCCGTGTTTGACAATCTCTTTGGTCCGGAAACGGGCAAGCGTGACGGCAGTGAAGTTTTCGCAGCTTTGAAACAAGCCGCGAGCGAACGCATCCTTGTTCTCGACGGCGCCATGGGCACGCAGATCCAGGGGCTCGGCTATGACGAAGACCAGTTTCGCGGAACGCGCTTCATCGGCTGCGCCTGTCACCAGAAGGGCAATAACGACCTTCTGATCCTGACCCAGCCGGATGCGATCGAAGAGATCCATTACAGATACGCCAAGGCCGGCGCCGACATTCTCGAGACCAACACCTTCTCCTCGACCCGCATCGCGCAGGCCGATTACGAGATGGAAGGTGCGGTTTACGACCTCAACAAGGAAGGCGCCGAGATCGTGCGCCGGGCGGCACTGCGCGCCGAGCGCGAGGACGGCCGCCGCCGCTTTGTCGCCGGCGCCATCGGGCCGACCAACCGCACCGCCTCGATCTCGCCTGACGTCAACAATCCCGGTTTCCGCGCCGTCACCTTCGACGATCTGCGTTCCGCCTATGGCGAGCAGATCGACGGGCTGATCGACGGCGGCGCCGACATCATCCTCATCGAGACGATCTTCGACACGCTGAACGCCAAGGCGGCGATCTTCGCCTGCGAGGAGCGCTTCGAGGCCAAGGGCGTGCGTCTGCCCGTGATGATCTCCGGCACGATCACCGACCTTTCCGGCCGCACGCTGTCCGGCCAGACGCCGTCGGCCTTCTGGAATTCCGTGCGCCATGCCAATCCCTTCACGATCGGGCTCAACTGCGCGCTCGGCGCCAATGCGATGCGCCCGCACCTGCAGGAGCTTTCGGGCGTTGCCGACACCTTCATCTGCGCCTATCCGAATGCCGGCCTGCCGAACGAGTTCGGCCAGTATGACGAAACGCCGGAGCTGATGGCGGCGCAGATCGACAGCTTCGCCCGCGAAGGCCTGGTCAACATCGTCGGTGGCTGCTGCGGCTCGACGCCGGAGCATATCAAGGCGATCGCCGAGACCGTTGCCAAGTACAAGCCACGGCCGATTCCCGAGCACCGCCCCTTCATGTCGCTGTCGGGTCTCGAACCCTTCGAACTGACGAAGGACATCCCCTTCGTCAATGTCGGCGAGCGCACCAACGTCACCGGCTCGGCCCGCTTCCGCAAGCTGATCACCAACGCCGATTTCACCGCAGCGCTCGATGTCGCCCGCGACCAGGTTGAGAACGGGGCGCAGGTGATCGACATCAACATGGACGAAGGCCTGATCGATTCCGAAAAGGCGATGGTCGAGTTCCTCAACCTGATCGCCGCCGAGCCTGACATCGCCCGCGTGCCTGTGATGATCGACTCGTCGAAGTTCTCGATCATCGAATCCGGCCTGAAGCGCGTCCAGGGCAAGCCGATCGTCAACTCGATCTCGCTGAAGGAAGGCGAGGAGAACTTCCTCGCCCAGGCGCGGCTGCTGCACAATTACGGTGCCGCCGTCGTCGTCATGGCCTTCGATGAGACGGGGCAAGCGGACAGCTACGAGCGCAAGGTGGATATCTGCACGCGCGCCTACAAGCTGCTGACCGAAAAGATCGGCTACCCGCCTGAGGACATCATTTTCGATCCGAACATCTTCGCGGTCGCCACCGGCATCGAAGAGCACAACAACTACGGCGTCGATTTCATCGAGGCGACGCGGACGATCCGCGAGCGCATGCCGCTGGTGCATATTTCGGGCGGCGTCTCCAACCTGTCCTTCTCGTTCCGCGGCAACGAGCCGGTGCGCGAGGCGATGCATGCCGTGTTCCTCTACCACGCCATCCAGGCAGGCATGGACATGGGCATCGTCAATGCCGGCCAGCTTGCCGTCTACGACAATATCGATCCCGAGCTGCGCCAGGCTTGCGAGGACGTGGTGCTGAACCGCCGCCCCGACGGCACCGAGCGGCTGCTCGAAGTGGCCGAGCGTTTCCGTGGCGCCGGTGCCAGGGAAGGCCGGGTCCAGGATCTTTCCTGGCGCGAATGGAGCGTCGAGAAGCGTCTCGAACACGCGCTGGTCAACGGCATCACCGAATATATCGAGGCCGATACCGAGGAGGCGCGCCTGCAGGCCGCCCGGCCGCTGCACGTCATCGAAGGGCCGCTGATGGCCGGCATGAATGTCGTCGGCGACCTGTTCGGCTCGGGCAAGATGTTCCTGCCGCAGGTGGTCAAGTCGGCGCGCGTGATGAAGCAGGCGGTCGCCGTGCTGCTGCCCTACATGGAAGAGGAAAAGCGCCTCAACGGCGGCGATGAACGCCGGTCGGCCGGCAAGATCCTGATGGCGACGGTCAAGGGCGACGTACACGATATCGGTAAGAACATCGTCGGCGTCGTGCTTGCCTGCAACAATTACGAGATCGTCGACCTCGGCGTCATGGTGCCGGCGACGAAGATCCTTGAAACGGCGATTGCCGAGAAGGTCGACGTCATCGGCCTTTCCGGCCTGATCACGCCGTCGCTCGACGAGATGGTGCATGTTGCCGCCGAGATGGAGCGGCAGGGTTTCGAGATCCCGCTGTTGATCGGCGGGGCGACGACCAGCCGCGTGCATACGGCCGTGAAGATCCATCCGGGCTACAACAAGGGGCAGACGGTCTACGTCACCGATGCGAGCCGCGCCGTCGGCGTTGTTTCGGCGCTGCTGTCGCCGGAGACCCGCCAGAGCTATGTCGACGATATAAGAGCCGAATATGCCAAGGTGGCGGCCGCCCATGCGCGCAGCGAGGCCGAGAAGGTGCGCCTGCCATTGCCCCGGGCTCGCGAGAATGCCCACAAGATCGACTGGTCTGCCTACCAGCCGGTGAAGCCGCAATTCTTCGGCACGCGGGTGTTCGAGGATTACGATCTGGCCGAGCTTGCCAAATACATCGACTGGACGCCGTTCTTCCAGACCTGGGAGCTGCGCGGCCGTTACCCCGCCATTCTGGAAGACGAGAAGCAGGGCGAGGCGGCGCGCGCGCTCTGGGCCGATGCGCAGGCCATGCTCAAGAAGATCATCGACGAGAAGTGGTTCCGCCCGCGCGCCGTCATCGGCTTCTGGCCGGCCGGCGCCGTCGGCGACGATATCCGGCTGTTCACGGACGAGAGCCGGAAACAGGAGCTTGAGACCTTCTATACGCTGCGGCAGCAGCTTTCGAAGCGGGACGGGCGGCCGAACGTGGCGCTCTCCGACTTCGTCGCGCCTGTCACAAGCGGTGTTCAGGATTATGTCGGCGGCTTCGTGGTGACGGCGGGTATCGAGGAGATCGCCATTGCCGAACGTTTCGAACGGGCGAACGACGATTATTCTTCGATCCTCGTCAAGGCGCTGGCCGACCGCTTCGCCGAAGCTTTTGCCGAGCGCATGCATGAACAGGTACGACGCGAATACTGGGGCTATGCCAAGGACGAGACGCTCAGCAAGGAGGATCTCATCACCGAAGCCTATGCCGGCATCCGCCCGGCGCCCGGTTATCCCGCCCAGCCTGACCACACCGAAAAGGCAACGCTGTTCAAACTGCTCGACGCTGAAAAAGCGGCTGGCGTGAAGCTGACGGAGAGCTATGCGATGTGGCCGGGTTCCTCGGTCTCCGGCCTCTATATCGGCCATCCCGACTCCTATTATTTCGGCGTTGCCAAGGTGGAGCGCGATCAGGTGGAAGACTATGCGGCCCGCAAGGGCATGGAGGTTTCCGAAGTCGAGCGCTGGCTCGGACCGGTGCTGAACTACGTGCCGCGCAAGGTCGAAACCGAGATCGAGGATGCGGCGTAACCAGCCGTTTGGCGTCGTCCGCTGATAAAGTGATTCAAGAAACGATGGAGCCGGAAAGTGATTCACTTTCCGGCTCCATGCTTTTGAAAATCAAGAAGATTATTCCTTGGAGCCGATGCTGTCGGCTTTGCGGTTCAAGTCACCGCGATCGTCAGCTCCGCGACGAAATCATAGGCGTCGCCGCGATAGAGCGAGCGGGTGAATTCGACGGCGCGGCCTGAGCCGAGATAGGAAATACGCTCGATCGACAGGCCGGCCGCACCCACGGAGACGCCGAGAAGCTGGGCATCGGCTTCCTTCATGTTGGTCGCCGAGATGCGCTGCACGGCGCGCACAGGGCGAACCTGGAGGCGTTCGAGTTCGGCATAGAGTGAATTGGTGACGGCTGAGGGATCGGGCAGGAATTCGCCGGAGACGCTAGCGTTCTCGATCGCCAGCGGCTGGTCGTCGGCGATGCGCAGGCGGGAGAGGCGCGAAACCTTGACGTCGGTACCGAGGCCAAGGATCATCATCTCGTCGGGCGAGGGGGTGTGGATGCCCTTGTGCAGCCATTCGGAGCGGGAGGACATGCCGCGGCGCGCCATATCCTCGGTAAAGGAGGTGAGCTGCGACAGGCGTTGCTCGACCTTGGAGACCGGCTTGGCGACGAAGGTGCCCGAGCCGTGGCGGCGCACCAGCAGGCCGTCGGCGACAAGATCGTCGATCGCCTTTCGCACGGTGACGCGGCTGACGGCGGCGAATTCGGCGATGTCACGTTCCGGCGGCAGCGCATCGCCGTGGCCGAGCGTGCCGGTGCGCACAGCCTCTTCGAGCATGCGGCGCAGCTTGACGTAGAGCGGGCCGGTGCCGGCAGCCTGCAGGCGCTCCAGGGACAGGATGGTAGCGAGGTCGTCGCTCATGCCGCGCCTCTCTGCCGATCGTTCAGGAGCTTCACCGCAAGTTCCACCGCGCCGTGCAAGGCATCGTTCCTCGGTCTGGCGAGCAGCGGTCTGTAGCGTTCGGAAAGCCAGGGTTCATAAGCTTCAGCAAGACCTCCGAGCAGGCAGATCGACGGGCATTCAGGCCAGAGCAGCGCGTCGAGGCTTTCGCCGATCGCCGCTGCGGCATCCGTGACGATGCCGACCGCGACGGCATCGCCCTTGGCCGCATGTTGGAAGACGATCGGTGCGTAGCGGGCAAAGTCCTTCGGTCTTGCCGAATGCGCGAATTCGACGATACGCTCCGGATCATTGCCGTATTCGGCCATGACCGCTTCGGTGATCGGCGATGCCGGGCGCACTCCGTCATGGGGGAGCAGCGATCGTTCCAGGAGGTCGCGGCCGAGGCGGGCGCCGCTTGCCTGGTCGCCGACGACGAAACCCCAGCCGCCGATGCCATTCAGTCGGCCATCCCTACGGGCGTTATAGACCGAGCCGGTGCCGAAGGCGCCGACGATGCCGTCGGCATCGCCGAGCGCGCCCTGCAGCGCGATCAGTGCATCGGTGACGACGCGGCCTTCGGCAAAGGGCAGGGCCTTTTCGATTCGCCTGCCGTAATCCCCGACATTGGCGCCTGCGACGCCGACGACGGCTGCGACGGAGGAAATGGTTTCTGCAGCAAGCCCGGCATCGCGCAGCGCCTGCCGGGCGGATTCAACGATATTGAGAAGAGAGTTTTCGAGATCCGACAGAATGTTGGCAGGGCCTGCCTTGCCGCGGCCGATGATATTGCCGTTTCTGTCCGCGACCGCGGCTCGGCAGCTTGTTCCGCCGCCGTCTATGCCGATTGCAAGCTCCGTCATCGGGCCTCCGAATATGCCGTTCCCCATGTTTTTTAATACAATACCAAAAAAATACCATTTACCAAGTGGGAATGAAGGAGAAAATCAATCTTTTTATCTTATTGATTTTGCTAGATAAAATTTTTTAATGAATTTTTGGCAGCGAAAAAGTTAAATTCGGCTGGACAATTGGTATTTTTTTGGCCTTAATTCGATCAAAGGGAACAGCGTTTCGAAGCCCACAAAAACCGGCAGTAAAGCCAAGCCGGAACCGCTTCGAGGATGATTGCAAGGACACCTGCCGGCCCGTGTGGCCAGTGGTTGAGTTCAGGCATCCATCGGCTTTCCCTCGTCATTTCGCCACGCCCGGTGCAGGTCACCGGGAAGGCGCGCACTTCCGGCCGCAGGCGATCCGCCTTTGCGTCCACGAGCTTTCGGGGCCGGCAGTCGCTGGCGGTCCTCCAAGGGGCATTGGGGTGTTTCCTCAGACACGCCAATTGCTTGTTTCAGATCGAAAAACGGCGCCTTCGGCGCCTGACAACAGGAGAGGGAAATGAAAAACACTGCTCTGAAAAGCTTGCTGCTTGCCTCTAGCCTGCTGACGCCGGCAGGTCTCGTCCATGCCGCCGACGTCACGCTGACGCTCGAAAGCTGGCGTAACGACGACCTGCAGATCTGGCAGGAAAAGATCATTCCGGCGTTCGAAGCCAAGAACCCGGGCATCAAGATCGTCTTCTCGCCGACCGCGCCGACCGAATACAATGCTTCGCTGAACGCCAAGCTCGATGCCGGTTCCGCAGGCGACATCATCACCTGCCGTCCGTTCACCTCGCTCGAGCTCTTCAACAAGAAACAGCTCGTCGACATTACCAGCCTGCCGGGCATGGAGAACTTCTCTCCGGTCGCCAAGGCCGCCTGGGCGACCGACGATGGCAAGTCGACCTTCTGCGTGCCGATGGCATCGGTCATCCACGGTTTCATCTACAACAAGGACGCCTTCGATAAGCTCGGCATCTCCGTGCCGAAGACGCAGGACGAGTTCTACGCAGCGCTCGACAAGATCAAGGCCGACGGCACCTACATCCCGCTCGCCATGGGCACCAAGGATCTCTGGGAGGCCGCCACCATGGGCTACCAGAATATCGGCCCGAACTACTGGAAGGGTGAGGAAGGCCGTAAGGCCTTGATCGAAGGCAAGCAGAAGCTGACCGACGCCGAATGGGTCAAGCCCTATGAAGAGCTTGCCAAGTGGAAGCCCTATCTCGGCGACGGTTTCGAAGCCCAGACCTATTCGGACAGCCAGAACCTCTTCACGCTCGGCCGTGCCGCCATCTACCCGGCCGGTTCGTGGGAAATCTCGCTGTTCAACAGCCAGGCGCAGTTCAAGATGGGCGCCTTCCCGCCGCCGGTTCCGAAGGCCGGTGACACCGGCTACATCTCCGACCATCCGGACATCGGCGTCGCCTTGAACGCGAAGAGCACACATGCCGAGGAAGCCAAGAAGTTCCTCAGTTGGGTTGCTTCGCCTGAGTTCGCCGACATCTATGCGAACTCGCTGCCGGGCTTCTTCAGCCTGAACTCCACCCCGGTCAAGATGTCCGATCCGCTCGCTCAGGAGTTCGTCTCCTGGCGCGGCCCGTACAAGTCGACCATGCGCTCGACCTATCAGATCCTGTCGCGCGGCACGCCGAACCTCGAAAACGAGACCTGGGTCGAATCGGCCAATGTGATCAACGGCACGGATACGCCTGCGGTTGCTGCCGAAAAGCTCCAGAAGGGCCTCGACAGCTGGTACAAGCCGGCCAAGTGATGTGATCAGGGGCGGCGTTTGCCGCCCCTCGTCCGGCCTGCTGGCCACCTTCTCCCGCTTGCGGGGAGAAGGAGACTCGCAGCGACCTCCCAGCCCGACATGGCATTTCAGCAGGGCACGTTCCTTCTCCCCGCAGCCGGAGAGAAGGGCAGGGTGAGGCGCAATGTTTTCCATCTGTGCTGCGCCTTGCGGCCAGTCGACAAGAACAGGCAAAAGCCATGAGCGAAACCGACAACGCGGTCGATATCGTCCCGATCAGGCGCCCGGTGCGCTGGCACATCTTCGTCTTCATGCTGCCGGCCCTGATCGTCTATTCCGCCGTCATGGTGCTGCCGCTCATCGAAACGCTCCGGTTGTCGCTCTACAATACGGTCGACGGGCAGCCGGCCTTCGTCGGACTGGCGAATTTCAAGGTGCTGTTCGGCGATGCGCGCTGGGCGCGCGATTTCTGGAATGCCCTTGTCAATAACCTGATCTTCTTTGCCATCCACATGTGCGTGCAGAACCCGATAGGCGTGGCGCTTGCCGCCCTGCTTTCGGTGCCGAAGCTGCGCGGCGTTGCCTTCTACCGCACGGCGATGTTTCTGCCGACGCTCTTATCCTTCGTCATCGTTGGCTTCATCTGGAAGCTCATCCTCTCGCCGATCTGGGGTGTGGCGCCCTGGATGCTCGATCTCATCGGCTTGAAATTCCTGTTCGCGCCCTGGCTCGGTAAGTCCGGTTCGGCGCTGATCGCGGTGTCGCTGATCTCGAACTGGCAATATATCGGCATTCCGATGATGCTGATCTATGCCGCACTGCTCAGCATCCCCGAAGAGGTGATCGAGGCGGCCGAATGCGACGGCATCACCGGCTGGGCCCAATTCTGGAAAATCAAGCTGCCGCTCATCCTGCCGGCGATCGGCATTATCTCGATCCTGACTTTCGTCGGCAATTTCAACGCCTTCGACCTGATCTATACCGTGCAGGGGGCGCTTGCCGGGCCAGACATGTCGACCGACATTCTCGGCACGCTGCTCTACCGCACCTTCTTCGGTTTCCAGCTTCAGCTCGGCGACCGCTCGATGGGCGCGACCATCGCCACGGTGATGTTCCTCATCATTCTCGCTGGCGTCTCGCTTTATCTGTTCGTCATCCAGCGGCGCATGCGTCGCTACCAGTTCTGAGGAGCGCGCATGTCCAAGGCACGCACATCTCCCATCCGCACCGGCCTCGTGCATCTGGCGCTGAGCGCCTATACGCTGGTCGCGCTGTTTCCGGTGTTTCTGACCATCGTCAACTCGTTCAAGGATCGTGCCTCGATCTTCCGCGAGCCGCTGATGATCCCGACGCCGTCGACCTTCAGCCTCGTCGGCTATCAGACGGTGCTCGGGCAGGGCGATTTCGCCACCTATTTCCAGAACAGCTTCATCGTCACGATCGTCTCGATCCTGCTGGTGCTGCTCTTCGGCGCCATGGCGGCCTTCGCGCTCTCGGAGTATCGCTTCCGCGGCAATATGCTGCTTGGTCTCTACATGGCGATCGGCATCATGATCCCGATCCGTCTCGGCACGGTGGCGATCCTGCAGGGCATGGTCGCGGCCGGCCTCGTCAATACGCTGACGGCGCTGGTCCTCGTCTATACCGCGCAGGGCATACCGCTGGCGATCTTCATCCTGTCGGAATTCATGCGCACGGTTTCGGACGATCTGAAGAATGCCGGGCGCATCGACGGGCTTTCCGAATATGCGATCTTCTTCCGTCTGGTGCTGCCGCTGGTGCGCCCGGCGATGGCGACGGTCGCGGTGTTCACGATGATCCCGATCTGGAACGACCTCTGGTTCCCGCTGATTCTCGCGCCCTCCGAGGCCACCAAGACGGTCACACTCGGCTCGCAGATCTTTATCGGCCAGTTCGTCACCAACTGGAACGCGGTGCTGGCGGCGCTGTCACTGGCGATCCTGCCTATCCTCGTCCTCTACGTCATCTTCTCGCGGCAGCTGATCCGCGGCATCACGTCAGGAGCCGTCAAGTGACAGTAAAACCGATCCGTGTCCTCGTTGCCGGCCTCGGCAATATGGGTCGCAGCCACGCGCTCGCCTATCACAACAATCCCGGCTTCGAGATCGTCGGTCTCGTCAACCGCTCGACGCCGCAATTGGAGCCTGAGTTGCAGGGCTATACGATCCATCCCGACTTCACGGCGGCGCTGGCCGAGCTGAAGCCGGACCTCTGCTCCATCAACACCTACTCCGACAGTCATGCCGATTATGCCGTCGCCGCCTTCGAGGCCGGCTGCGACGTCTTCGTGGAAAAGCCGCTTGCAACCACCGTCGCCGATGCCGAGTGCGTCGTCGCGGCAGCTAAGAAGGCGGGGCGCAAGCTGGTGATCGGTTATATCCTTCGCCATCATCCTTCCTGGATGAAGCTGATCGAAGAGGCGCGCAAGCTCGGTCCACCTTACGTCTTCCGCATGAACCTCAACCAGCAGTCCAGCGGCCCGACGTGGGCGACGCACAAGTCGCTGATGCGCACCACCTCGCCGATCGTCGACTGCGGCGTGCATTATGTCGACGTCATGTGCCAGATCACCGACGCCAAGGCTGTCGAGGTGCGCGGCATGGGGCTGCGTATGTCGGAAGAGATCGCCGCCGACATGTATAATTACGGTCACCTGCAGGTGCTGTTCGAGGATGGTTCGGTCGGCTGGTACGAGGCCGGCTGGGGCCCGATGATCTCGGAGACCGCCTTCTTCGTGAAGGATGTGATGTCGCCGAAAGGCGCGGTGTCGATCGTCATGGATCCGAACGCCAAGTCCGACGATATCGACACACACACCAAGACCTCGGTGATCCGGCTGCACACTGCCGAGACCGGGCCTGACGGCAAGTTCATCCGACCCGACCAGGACATGACGATGGAAGGCGAACCCGGCCATCAGGCGCTCTGCGACCTGGAACAGGCCTTCATGCTGAGGGCGATCCGCGAGGATCTGGACCTCGACCGCCATATGGCGGATGCGGTGGCGTCGCTGCGCATCTGCCTTGCCGCCGACGAGAGCGTGCGTACCGGCCAGCCGGTCAGATTGTAAGGGAAAAACAGTGGGATCGCTTCAACTCAAATCCATCCGCAAGACCTATGGCACGCATGAGGTGCTGAAAGGCATCGACCTTGAGGTCAAGGACGGCGAATTCGTCATCTTCGTCGGGCCGTCGGGCTGTGGGAAATCGACGCTGCTGCGCAGCATTGCAGGCCTCGAAGACGTCACGTCAGGCGCCGTCGTCATCAATGGTCGCGATGAGACGCTGACGCCGCCGGCCAAGCGCGGCATCGCCATGGTGTTCCAGTCTTACGCGCTCTATCCGCATCTGACGGTCAAGGACAATATGGGGCTTGGTCTCAAGCAGGCCGGCACCGCCAAGGACGAGATCGACAAGCGTGTCGGCAAGGCATCCGGCATGCTTTCGCTGGAACCCTATCTGGCGCGGCGGCCGGCCGAGCTCTCCGGCGGCCAACGCCAGCGCGTCGCCATCGGCCGTGCCATCGTACGCGAACCCGAACTCTTCCTGTTTGACGAACCGCTGTCGAACCTCGATGCGGCGCTGCGCGTCCAGACCCGTCTCGAAATCGCCCGGCTGCACCGCAGTCTGAAGGCGACGATGATCTATGTCACCCACGATCAGGTCGAGGCGATGACGCTTGCCGACAAGATCGTGGTGCTGAATGCCGGGGCGATCGAGCAGATCGGTTCGCCGATGGAACTCTATAAACGACCGGCCAATGTTTTCGTCGCCGGCTTCATCGGCTCGCCGCAGATGAATTTCATCGCGGCCGAGAAGGTTGGCGATCACAGCGCCAAGACGATCGGCGTGCGTCCCGAACACCTGACGTTGTCGCGCGAACAGGGGACTTGGGCTGCGAAGGTCGTGCATGTCGAGCATCTCGGCGCCGACACGATCATCTATCTCGAATCTGATCAATGCGGCCTGTTGACGGCGCGTCTTTTCGGCGAGCACCAGTATGAGCCGGACGAGATCGTCTATGCGACCCCGGACCAGGCGCATGTGCATCGCTTCGATGTAGACGACCAGGCGATCCGCTAAGCGCATGACAGAACGAAAAAGCCCCGCCAGCCAGCCTGGCGGGGCTTTTTCGTTTCCCTTCGTGTGCGGTTCGCTCAGCCGAGCACGGGCCGCATGAAGCTGCGTTCATAGCTGACGATACTGCGGTTGCGTTTGTCGAGTTCGAAAGCGGCCTGACATTCCGGATCGCTCGCCATGCGTGTGCGATAGTCCTCGTAGGCGGCAAGGCTCGGGAAGGAAAACAAGGCAACGGCAATGTTGTTGGCGCCTTCGGACGGCAGGAAATAACCGTGATGGGTGCCGCCCATTCTGTTGACGATCGGAATCCAGAGCCGGGCATATTCCTCGAATTCGGCAAGCTTGTACGGATCGATCACATAACGCAGGTGGCAGGTAATCATTGACATATCCCATCGCGTAAATGCCGGGCGGAGGGCTGCCCGGCTCATTTGGTCTATTCAACTTGTGGCACCGGGCTGGGAGAGTTCAAGTGCTTTACGGTGATGGCTGCATCACGTTTGCTGACAGGTCGGCCGGCCTGAAATGAAAAAAGCGCCGCGTCGGCGGCGCCTTCCAGGCGAGGTCGCGCTACGCTGGTTAGTCGCGGATGATGAGCAGGTCGGCTGCCATGAAGCGCAGCGTTACCGTTTCGCCGGCCTGCGGCGGGGTGGTGCCCGGGCTGTTGAACATATCGAAGGAGATGACGTTGCCGCCAACATTCATGCGGGTGCGGATGACCGACCCCAGAAAATGGGCCGAAACGACCTGACCGGTCAGCGCCGTGTCGCTCTTGACGCTGTCGGAGAGCGAGCCGGCTTCCGGACGCAGGGCTAGCGAAATGGTTTCGCCGGCCTTGTGGGCGGCGACGGACTGCTTCAGCGTTATGCCCTGATCGCCGATCTGGATGCGGTTGGTATCGGGATCGACGACCTTGGCCTCGATGAGGTTCAGCGTGCCGACGAAGGAGGCTACGAAGCGCGTCGCCGGTGTGTTGTAGATCTCGAAGGGCGAACCGATCTGGTCGGCCTTACCGGCATTCATGACGACAATGCGGTCGGAGATCGACAGGGCTTCTTCCTGATCATGGGTGACGAAGACCGTGGTGATGCCGAGCTGCTGCTGGATCTGGCGGATTTCCTCGCGCAGCGACACGCGGATCTTGGCGTCGAGTGCGGAGAGCGGCTCGTCGAGCAGCAGCACCTGCGGCTTGACGGCAAGCGCACGGGCAAGGGCGACACGCTGCTGCTGGCCGCCCGACAGTTGATAGGGGAAGCGGTCGGCCAGGTGATCGAGCTTGATCAGGCCGAGCATTTCCTTGACGCGGGCGTCGACCTCAGGCTTCGGCGCGCCTGCCACCTTGAGGCCGAAGGCGACGTTGTCGTGCACCGTCATGTTGGGGAACAGCGCGTAGGCCTGGAACACCATGCCGATATTGCGCTGGTTCGGCTTCAGCGAGCTTTGATCCTTGCCGTTGATGGTCAGCGTGCCGCCAGTCGGCGTTTCAAAGCCGGCGATCATGCGCAGGACGGTCGTCTTGCCGCAGCCCGACGGTCCGAGGAAGGAGATGAACTCACCCTTCTCGATCGTCATGTTGAAGTTCTTGACGACCTGAACCGGGCCGAAGGATTTCTGAATGTTGTTCAGCGTGAGAAAAGACATGAGCCAGATACCTTAAGCCTTTGCCGGGGCGGCTTTGCCGAAGCGGGAAACGAGGTTGAGCAGGCCCATGCTGAGCCAGGTGATCGAGAAGGCGATGACCGCAAGCGCCGAAGGCTCGTAGGCCTTGTTGGCGCCGACGAGCTGCAGGTAGGGACCGAAGGCCGGACGGTTCAAAAGTGCGGCAAAGGTGAATTCGCCCATGACGATCGCCAGCGTGATGAAAGCGCCTGAGAGCACGCCGCTCATGACATTCGGGAAAATGCACTTGAACATGATGGTCGTCCATCGGGCGCCGAGGCTTTCGGCCGCTTCCGTCAGCGTGCGGACGTCGATCGCGCGCATGGCGGTATCGACGGCGCGGTACATATAGGGCAGGGACAGCGTGATATAGGAGAAGACCAGCAGGGCGTTGGTGCCGGTCGTCGAACCCGTCAACGGTAGGTAAGAGGACGAATTATACACTCTGAGGTAACCGAAGACGATGACGATCGCCGGAATGACAAGCGGCAGCAGCGTGATGAATTCGACGACCGGACGCATCTGCGGCAGGCGCAGGCGCACCCAATAGGCCGTCGGCACGACGAGCAGCATGCCGAAGACGATGGTCAGAAGCGCCATCAACATGGAATAGCCGAAGGTCTCGCGGAACTGAATGTCGGAGAATACCGACTCATAAGCATCGAGGCTGTATTCGCCGCGGCGCATGCGCAACGAAAACTCGATTGTGCCGATCAACGGAATGACGAAATAGGATGCACCCAGAATGACAGCGATCCAGGCTCCGAGACGTTGAGCTTTCATTTCTGCCACCGTTCGGCGCGCATGCGCAGCATGAGGTAAAGGACGTTGGAGACGCCGGTGATAACGATCATGCCGAGCGCGATGGCGTAACCGAGATTGGCATTGTGCAGAACGTCGCCGCGGATCTGCGCGTAGAGCAGGATCGGCACGATGTTCAGCGAGCTGCCGGTCAGCGCGAAAGCGGTGGCGATGGCGCCGAAAGCATTGGCGAAGAGCAACAGCGTCGTGCCGAGCAGGCTCGGCCAAAGGATCGGCAGCGCGACCATCGTCCAGTACTGGCGGTTGGTGGCGCCGAGGATCTGCGAGGCTTCACGCCATTCCTTCTTCATGCCGTCGAGGGCCGGCGTCAGGATCAGCACCATCAGCGGTATCTGGAAATACATGTAGGTGATGGTGAGGCCTAAGAAGGACAGCAGATTGAAGCCGGTGCCGTAGAGATTGAAGCCGAACCATTCGCGCAGGAAAATCGTCACAAGCCCGGTGCGGCCGAGCGTTGCGAGAAAGGCGAAGGCAAGGGGCACGCCGGCGAAATTCGAGGCGACACCGGAGAAGGTCAAGAGCGTCGAACGGACGGAGGCGGGCAGGCCACCGAGCACGACGGCCCAGGCGAGGAAGAAGCCGATCAGCGCACCGCCTAGAGCCGACGCCACCGAGACACGGATACTGATCGAGTAGGCGCTCATGATGGATGGGGTAAAGAGATCACCGATATTCTTCAGCGTGAAATCGCCCTCGGGCGTCAGGAATGCGCCCGCCACAAGATAAAGCGTGGGGATGATCAGGAACAGCAGGGAGAAAATGATGAAGGGTGCAATGCCCAGCCAGTCGATCACGCGATCTCTGTTGATCAAGGGGGCACTGCGCACCATAGGCGTTGAAACGGTGCTCATGGAAAAGCTCATCCTGGGGCGTCGGAGTGAGAAAACCTCCCCGCCTTGCGGCGGGGAGGCAGGATTAGAGGCTACTTGACGGCGGCGCCGACGACGGAATCCCAGTTCTTGGTGATGGCTTCCTTGCCAGCGGACTGTTCTTCGAGCGTCGGGAAAACGGCCTTTTCATAGGCTGCAGCCGGCGGCAGCTTGTCGAGCAGTTCCTTCGGGATCTTGTTGTTCTTGGCAAGATCGTTGAAGCGGATCGGGTGGCAATAGCCCTTCAGCCAGCCGAGCTGACCTTCGTCGGAATAAAGGTATTCCATCCAGAGCTTGGCAGCGTTCGGGTGCGGAGCGAAGGCGGAGATAGCCTGGACGTAGACACCGGCAACGACGCCCGACTTCGGAACGACGACCTCGAACGGAGGATTGCCCTTGAGGCTTTCTCCCCAGGAGAGGGCGTTGTAATCCCAGGCAACGATGATCGGCGTCGAGCCCTGCGCGAACGGAGCCGCCTTGCCAACGACCGGCACGAAATTGCCGTTCTTGTTCAATTCGGCGAAGAATTTCAGACCTTCTTCGCCGGCCTTGGCAGCGTCACCGCCGGATGCGGAAAGACCGGCGGCATAGACGCCCTGGACGGCCTGGTTGGCGGTGCGCGGGTCGCCTGCGAGGGCAACGCTGTTTGCGTAGTCGCTCTTTTTCAGGTCGGCCCAATCGGCGGGCGATTCCTTGACGAGATCCTTATTCACGAGGAACGAGAGAACGCCGTAGTAGTCGCCGTACCAGTAGCCTTCGGCATCCTTGGCGGTATCCGGGATGGAGTCCCAGGTGGAGACCTTGTAAGGCTGGATCAGGCCGTCTTTCTTTGCAGACGGGCCGAAAGAGAGGCCGACGTCGATGACGTCAGGAGCCTGCGGGCCGGTGTTGCCCTTATTGGCCTTGATGGCTTCGACTTCGTCGCCCGAACCCGCATCCGGGTTGAGCTCGTTGACCTCGAGGCCATACTTGGCCTTAAAGCCGGCAATGACTTCGCCGTAGCCGCACCAGTCGTGCGGAAGAGCGATCGTCGTCAGCGTGCCTTCCTTCTTGGCGGCGGCGATAAGTTCAGCGCTCGGCTCGGCAGCGGCAATCGCGGTCGAAGCCACGATCATCGCAGTAGAAAGCGACAGTAGTCGAGAAATGTTAGAGATCACTGTTGTTCTCCTTCGGGTTTTCAGTGTCTGGCGATGCTGTTAATGAGCTTACATGAAGCTTGTATGACGATTGGATGACGTTCATTTCACCCTAAATAGCAGGCGGTTGCGGCAATGTTTCGTTTGCGACAGCGCGCCGTGGTTCCGTGAAAATCCGTCATTGTTTTTCTTCTGTTTTAATCTTGTCCTCCTAGCCGGGTTTACGGAAAAGCCTGGTCTGCTCGAACAGGCCTTCCAGTGTCTTCATGCGCTCCTTCGTCTCGTCCCAGGTCGAATTCTGAACGGCCTCGATCAGCGCTTCGACGATGAAAAGGGTGACGACGGAGGAATCCCAGGCCGACGGCGCCTCGATCCGGACGCGAAAAGCATGCCTGGCGAGCTTGGCGGCGGGCGAGGCCCACTGGTCGGTGAAGACGACGATTTCGGCGCCACGCTTGCGGGCGGCGGTGGCGAGGCTCACCATCTCCTGCTCGTAGCGGCGGATGTCGAAGATGATCAGGATGTCGCCGGCATTCATGTTGAGGACATATTGCGGCCAGCTGCTGGAATTCGACGATAGCAGTGTCGTTGCCGGCCGGATGACCTGCATATGGGTGAAGAAATATTCGGCAAGCGCGCCAGTGATGCGACCGCCGACGAAATAAAGGCCGCGCTTACGGTCGGAGAGCAACGCGGCGACGCTGTCGAAAGTCGCGGTGTCGAGATCGGTCAGCGTCTGGCGCAGATTGCCCATGATCGCATCGGCGAAACGGTTGAGAATATGGGTGCCTGGGGCGTTCTGCGCCCAGCGGTCATGTTTGGCGATGGGGTTCGAGATCGTCGCCTCGACTTCCTGATGCAGATGCGCCTGAAAGTCCGGATAGCCCTTGAAGCCGAGCTTCTGCACCATGCGCACGACGGTCGGCGTCGAGACGCCGGCGTTCTCGGCGATCGTGGTGATGCTACCGAGCCCGGAGACCGGATAATTGTCGAGCAGGCTCTCGGCCAGCTGCTTCTCGGCACGCGTCAACACCCCCAAATGCGAGTGTATGACGTCCGAAACCGTCTTCGACGCAACTGTCACGTACTTATGCTCCCCGGGATGGTCTGGCGCCACTTTCCCACTCAAAGTTAACAACGCTGTCATAATCCATGTCAACCACTGTCATGAAAAGAAATTTTCAGTGGATGCTTGACACAGGTTGAAACCTGAAGAATTCTTTTCTTCATAAGGAATTTGTTAAGGGATAAGGAGTGGCGCCTTTGGTGCTAGCCCGACCGAAAATCCTCAGCGAAGCGGACGGTGACTGCGTCGGGATCGAGCGCATCCACGGCCGGAGTCCGGTGCTTCTCATCTGCGAGCACGCTTCGAATGCGCTTCCAGCCCTTTTCGGCGATCTCGGCCTGCCCAGCGAGGCGCTCACCAGCCACATTGCCTGGGACCCGGGCGCGCTTGCGGTCGCCCGCAGCATATCGGAAGCGCTCGACGCGACGCTTGTTTGCCAGCGGTTCTCGCGGCTTATCTATGACTGCAACCGGCCGCCCAGTTCACCCGGCGCCATGCCGGAAACCAGCGAGATCTACGCCGTCCCCGGCAACAAGGATTTGAGCCCTGAAGAACGGCTTGCGCGCACCGACGCGCTCTACGTTCCTTTCCATGACGCCATTCGCGGACTGATCCGCGATCGCCGGGCGAGGGGACAAGACAGCGTCATCGTGACGATGCACAGCTTCACGCCGGTCTATCACGGCCGCGAACGTGCCGTCGAACTCGGCATATTGCACGATGAGGACAGCCGGCTTGCCGACCGTATGCTGGAGGTCGCGGCCGAAGCGCCGCTTTACAGGACGGAACGCAACCAGCCTTACGGGCCTGAGGACGGCGTGACCCACACGCTGATCCTGCACGGGCTTTCGAACGGCTTGCGCAATGTGATGATCGAGGTCCGTAACGACCTCATCGCAGACGATATCGGCCAAGGGGTCATGGCCGACTATCTGAAAGGGCTGCTCCAGCAAAGCCTGGACGCCTGACATAAAAAGAAGACCCGAGGGAGCAGTTTAACTGCGGACGTCCGCACGGCGAAAATGCCGCGGACAATTGGCACTGAACCGGCCGCAATCCCGCGGCCGATCGTGAACAGGGGGAAGTCATGTCGGATTATTCCGAACTGGACAAGAAGCAGGATGTGCACATCCTGCATTCCATGGGTTATGCCCAGGAACTCGAACGACGCATGAGCTCGTTCTCGAACTTCGCCGTATCATTCTCCATTATCTGCATCCTCTCCGGCGGCATCAATTCGCTGGCGCAGGCAACCTCGGGCGCCGGCGGAGCCGCGATCGGCATCGGCTGGCCACTCGGCTGCTTCATCTCGCTCGTCTTCGCCGTCGCCATGGCGCAGATCAGCTCCGCTTATCCGACGGCCGGCGGCCTCTATCACTGGGGCTCCATCCTCGGTAACCGTTTCACCGGCTGGCTGACCGCCTGGTTCAACCTGCTCGGTCTCGTCACTGTGCTCGGCGCCATCAACGTCGGCACCTACTATTTCTTCATGGGTTCGTTCGGCACCAGCTATTTCGGGCTGACGGATACGACGATGGTGCGCATCGCCTTCCTCGTTGTCATCACCGGCGCGCAGGCGCTCGTCAACCACATGGGCATCGGACTGACCGCGAAGCTGACGGACTTTTCGGGTTATCTGATCTTTGCAACAGCAATCGCGCTGGCGGCCGTCTGCCTGATCGCAGCGCCCTCCTACGAGATCGGTCGCCTCTTTACCTTCGCCAACTATTCCGGCGAAGTCGGCGGCAATGTCTGGCCCTCCACTTCCGGTGCTTGGGTCTTCCTTCTCGGCCTGCTTCTGCCGATCTACACCATCACCGGCTATGACGCCTCGGCGCATACGTCGGAAGAGACAGTCAAGGCTGCCGAATCGGTCCCGCGCGGCATGGTCGCGTCGGTTCTCTGGTCGGCGCTTTTCGGATACATCATGCTCTGCGCCTTCGTTCTGATGCTGCCGAATATGGATGATGCGGCAAAGCAGGGCTGGAACGTGTTCTTCTGGGCGATGGACAGCCAGGTGAACCCGATCGTCAAGGATATTCTCTATCTTGCCATCTTGGTCAGCCAGTGGCTGTGCGGGCTTGCGACCGTCACCTCGGTCTCGCGCATGATCTTTGCCTTCTCGCGTGACGGCGGTCTGCCGGCATCGAAGGCACTGTCGAAGGTCAGTCCGCAGTATCGCACGCCGGTGGCTGCGATCTGGACCGGCTCGATCCTGTCGGTTCTGTTCGTCTGGGGTTCCTCGCTCGTTTCGATCGGCGATACGCCGGTCTATACGATCGTCGTCTCGTGCACGGTCATCTTCCTGTTCTTCTCCTTCGCGATCCCGATCACGCTCGGCCTGTTCGCCTGGGGCACGTCGAAGTGGGACAAGATGGGGCCATGGAACCTCGGCGAAGGCGTCTTCAAGCTCTTCGCGGTGCTGACTGTGATCGCGATGATCCTGATCTTCATCCTCGGCATCCAGCCGCCGAATGAATGGGCGCTCTACATCACCGTTGGTTTCCTGGTGCTGACCGCGATCGTCTGGTTCGGCTTCGAAAGCCGTCGCTTCAAGGGGCCGCCGATCGGCGCCGAAGTGGCAAAGCGTCAGGCCGAGATCGCGGCCGCCGAAGCAGCCGTCGGCGAAAGCGGCGAAAACTAAGCATCAAGGCTTCCCTCTCAAATGGCGGGGCCGCATCCTGCGGCCCCATCACGGTTCAACGAAAAGGCATCGGGCCGAAAAGTCCGGCCGAGCGCATGCGATTTCGTTGCCCCGATTTTGTCAATCCAATTCAGGCGGATCAATCATGAGCAGCAGCTACACAATCGACGACCTCAGGAAAGATGTTGCCGAAGGGCGCATCGACACGGTTCTGGCCTGCCAGGTGGATATGCAGGGCCGGCTGATGGGCAAGCGTTTCCAGGCGGAATATTTCGTCGAGAGCGCCTGGAAGGAAACGCACAGCTGTAACTACCTGATCGCCACCGACATGGAGATGGAGACCGTCTCCGGCTACAAGGCGACGAGCTGGGAGAAGGGCTACGGCGACTACACGATGAAGCCGGATCTTGCGACGCTGCGTCGAATTCCCTGGCTGGAAGGCACCGCGCTGGTGCTCTGCGATGTGCTTGACCATCATACGCATGAGGAAGTCGCTCACTCGCCACGCGCGATCCTGAAGAAGCAGGTGAAGCGGCTCGAGGATATGGGCATGAAGGCCTACATGGCCTCCGAGCTCGAATTCTTCCTGTTCGACCAGAGCTATGAGGCGGCGCAGACTTCCGGCTACCGCAACCTCAAGCTCGCCAGCGCCTATAATGAGGACTACCACATCTTCCAGACCACCAAGGAGGAAGAGGTGATGCGGGCGATCCGCACCGGGTTGCAGGGCGCCGGCATCCCGGTCGAGAACTCCAAGGGCGAAGCTTCGGCCGGCCAGGAGGAGATCAACGTGCGCTACGCCGATGCGCTCGCCATGGCCGACCGCCACGCAATCATCAAGAACGGCTGCAAGGAGATCGCCTGGTCGAAGGGCAAGGCCATCACCTTCCTCGCCAAGTGGAATTACAATGCGGCCGGCAGTTCCTCGCATATCCACCAGTCGCTCTGGAGCCTGGAGGAAAAGCCGCTATTCTTCGACCATACCGGCAAATACGGCATGTCGCCGCTGATGCACAATTACATCGCCGGGCTTCTCGCCCATGCGAGCGAGATCACCTATTTCCTGGCGCCCTACATCAACTCCTACAAACGCTTCATGGCCGGCACGTTTGCGCCGACCAAGGCGATCTGGAGCAAGGACAACCGCACCGCCGGCTACCGGCTCTGCGGTGAGGAGACCAAGGGAATTCGTATCGAGTGCCGCGTCGGCGGCTCCGATCTCAATCCCTATCTCGCCTTCGCCGCGCTGCTTGCCGCCGGCATTGACGGGATCGAGAACAAGCTGGAACTCGAAGCCCCCTTCGTCGGCGACGCCTATGGCGGCAAGGGCGTTCGCGAAATCCCGCGCACGCTGCGTGCGGCCACGACCGAAATGACGGAATCGGCAATGCTGCGCAAAGCCTTCGGCGACGACGTGATCGACCATTACACCCGCGCCGCCGAATGGGAGCAGGAAGAATACGACCGCCGCATCACCGACTGGGAAGTGGCGCGCGGTTTCGAAAGAGCTTAATAGGCATTTGCGGGTTGCTTGCCCCTCACCCTAACCCTCCCCTCGTAAAACGGGGAGAGGGAACGTGCCAAACGCAGCGTCGATGTTGGGGAAAGCCGGTGCGGCATATCCCCTTCGCCCCGTTTACGGGGAGAAGGTGCCGGCAGGCGGATGAGGGGCTACGGCCTTCGCAAAGATTTTGAAGAATACGAGGACAGGATTCGATCATGGCAATGATCCAATGCATTTCACCGGTTGACGGGTCGGTCTATGCCGAGCGTGCCGCACTTTCTCTCGATGCCGCCAAGGACGTGGTGGCGCGCGCGCGCAAGGCGCAGAAGGCTTGGGCGAAACGGCCGCTCGAAGAGCGTGTGCAGCTGGTGCTGAAGGGTGCTGCGCGGCTGAACGAGATGTCCGACGTCGTCGTGCCGGAGCTTGCCTGGCAGATGGGTCGGCCGGTAAAATATGGCGGCGAATACAAGGGCTTCAACGAGCGCTCCAACTATGTCGCTTCGATCGCAGCGGATGCGCTGGCGCCTCTCGTCGTCGAGGAGAGCGAGCGTTTCGAGCGCCGCATCGAGCGCGAGGCGCATGGCGTCGTCTTTGTCGTCGCGCCGTGGAACTATCCCTATATGACGGCGATCAATACGATTGCGCCGGCACTGATGGCCGGCAATACCGTGGTGCTGAAACATGCCTCGCAGACGCTGCTGGTCGGTGAGCGGCTGGTGCAGGCCTTCACCGAGGCCGGCGTTCCCGAAGATGTGTTCCAGAACGTCTTTCTCGACCATGAAACGACATCGGCGCTGATTGCCGCCGGCAGCTTCAATTTCGTCAACTTCACCGGATCGGTCGAAGGCGGGCGGTCGATGGAGCGGGCCGCCGCCGGCACCTTCACCGGACTTGGCCTCGAACTCGGCGGCAAGGATCCGGGTTATGTCATGGAGGACGCGGATCTCGAGGCAGCCGTCGACACGCTGATGGACGGCGCGACCTACAATTCCGGCCAGTGCTGCTGCGGCATCGAGCGCATCTACGTGCATGAATCGCTCTATGACGCCTTCGTCGAGAAGTCGGTTGCCTGGGTGTCGAACTACAAGCTCGGCAATCCTCTCGATCCCGATACCTCGCTCGGGCCGATGGCGCACAAGCGCTTCGCCAAGGTGGTGCGCGAGCAGATCGCCGATGCGGTTTCCAAGGGCGCCAAAGCGCTTGTTGATCCCAAGCTTTTCCCCCAGGATGACGGCGGCGCCTATCTTGCACCGCAGGTTCTCGTCGACGTCGACCACTCCATGGCCTTCATGCGCGAAGAGACTTTCGGTCCGGCGGTCGGCATCATGAAGGTGAAGAGCGACGAGGAGGCACTCGTTTTGATGAACGACAGCCAGTACGGGCTGACGGCCTCGCTCTGGACCCAGGATGTCGAGCGGGCAGGGCGGCTCGGCCGCGAGATCGAAACCGGCACCGTTTTCATGAACCGCGCGGATTATCTCGACCCGGCACTTTGCTGGACCGGCGTCAAGGAGACCGGCCGCGGCGGCTCGCTGTCGATCATCGGCTTCCAGAATCTGACGCGTCCGAAATCCTTCCATCTGAAGAAAGTCACAGCATGAGCAGCAACATCACCGCAAACTGGAGCTACCCGACATCGGTCAAGCTCGGCCGGGGCCGCATCACTGAACTGGCCGTCGCCTGCAAGAGCCTCGGCATCAAGAAGCCGCTGCTCGTCACCGACCGCGGCCTTGCCTCGATGGCGATCACCAAGACTGCGCTCGATATCCTCGAGGATGCAGGTCTCGGCCGCGCGATCTTTGCCGATGTCGATCCGAACCCGAACGAGAAGAACCTCGAAGCCGGCGTCAGGGCCTTCAAGGACGGCGGCCATGACGGCGTCGTTGCTTTCGGTGGCGGCTCCGGCCTCGATCTCGGCAAGTGCGTCGCCTTCATGGCCGGCCAGACGCGGCCGGTCTGGGATTTTGAAGATATCGGCGACTGGTGGACGCGCGCGAGCCTGGAGGGCATCGCCCCGATCGTTGCCGTACCGACAACGGCAGGCACCGGTTCGGAAGTCGGGCGTGCCAGCGTCATCACCAATTCCGAGACGCATGTGAAGAAGATCATCTTCCATCCGAAGTTCCTGCCTGGCGTCGTCATCTCCGATCCGGAACTGACGGTCGGCATGCCGAAGATCATTACGGCCGGCACCGGTATGGATGCCTTCGCCCATTGCCTGGAGGCCTATTCCTCGCCCTTCTATCACCCGATGTCAGCCGGCATCGCGCTCGAAGGCATGCGGCTCGTCAAGGAATTCCTGCCACGCGCCTACAGGGAAGGCACCGATCTCGAAGCCCGCGCGAACATGATGGCCGCCGCCGCCATGGGCGCCGTCGCCTTCCAGAAGGGGCTCGGCGCCATCCATGCGCTCTCGCATCCGATCGGCGCCGTCTACAACACCCATCACGGCATGACCAATGCGGTGGTGATGCCGGCGGTGCTGCGCTTCAACCGCAAGGCGATCGAGGAGAAGATCGGCCGCGCCGCCGCCTATCTCGGCATTTCGGGCGGGTTCGACGGATTCTACGACTATGTGCTGAAGCTCCGCTCCGAACTCGGGGTGCCGGAGACGCTGTCGGCGATGGGAATCGCTGCCGACCGCATCGACGAATTGTCGGCCATGGCGATCGAAGATCCGAGTGCAGGCGGCAACCCGGTTGCAATGACGCTCGAAAATACCAAGGTCCTTTTCAGGGATTGCTTCTGACAATATTAGAGCGGACCTTCTGACTGGCCTGGAAAACCTCGGTTTTCCGGGCTTTTTTCGTTGCCGCGATATCCCAAGTTTTAGGGATGTGAAAAATACCGGCTGCAATTTCGCCGCGCGTGTTTCGAATTTGTTAACCATGATTAGAAAGGATGGATTAACCGCACGATGCTCCGAGGGTGCGTAAAAGAGCGATTCCGGCTCGCACCTCTTTCCTTCCGAGGACCGAACATGCCTGTTATCACATTCGCAAATACCAAAGGAGGCGCCGGCAAGACGACCGCTGTTCTCCTGCTCGCGACCGAGCTTGCCCGCAAAGGCTATCGCGTCACCATTCTCGACGCCGATCCGCAGCACTGGATTTCACGCTGGCACGAGATCTCTGGTCACGTGGCCAATCTTTCGGTGATCGATTTCGTGACAACCGCCTCGTTGCCGCAGCATATCAGCGAGAACAAGCACAATACCGACTATTTCATCGTCGACCTGCCGGGTGCACGCAATCCGCTGCTTGCCACCGCCGTCGGCCTTTCCGACCACGTGCTGATTCCGATCCAGGGCTGTGCAATGGATGCGCGCGGTGGCGCGCAGGTGCTCGAACTGCTGCAGTATCTGGATGAGAAGGCCGGCATCAAGATTGGCCATTCGGTGGTGCTGACCCGCGTCAACTCGATGGTGACGACACGGGCGCTGCAAGTCGTCAAGTCGCTGCTCAGCGAACGGCATGTGCCGGTGCTGGACACCGCAATTATCGAACGCTCCGCCTTTCGCGACATCTTCGACTGTGGCGGCACGCTGCACACGATCGATCCCACGCGCGTCAGCAACCTCGACAAGGCCCGTGAAAACGCCACCTGTTTTGCCGAGGAAATGATGCGCAAGCTGCCGGTGAGGCTGGTGGCGTCCGCCCGCATGGCGACGGCAGCCTGAGTCCCCGCATCCTGGAACGAAGTGCGTCCGGTTCGGTCCGCGACGCATTTCGTTTTCAGGCGCTTGCCGTGCGGCTGCCATCATTGAGAGAATGAGCCAGAAGGTCGGAAAGACGCCTTTTGACTTCGGCCAATTCGTCCGACATGCGATTGCGTTGTCGCGGCAGGCCTATATCGACCACCTCTAGAATGCGTCCCGGCCAAGGGCGCATCACGACAACGCGATCCGCCAAAAAGGCTGCCTCTTCGATATCGTGCGTGACGAGCAGCATCGTCGTGGCATTCACGCGCCATAGATCGATCAGATGATCCTGGAGTTCGACACGCGTCATCGCATCGAGTGCGGAGAAGGGCTCGTCCAAGAGGAGAACGGCCGGCTTCGTCACGAGTGCTCGCGCCAGGGCCACGCGTTGCGCCTGACCGCCGGACAGCTCCTTTATCCAGCGCTTCTCGTGGCCGCGAAGGCCAATCTTCTCCAGGGCCGCCGATACCTGCTCATCCCGTTCGCTGCTTGCCAGATGGCGCAGGCCGAAACCGATATTGTCCGCGACTGTCAGCCATGGAAAGAGCCGGGGCTCCTGGAAGACGATATTCACGAGCGAGTCCGGCTCTCTCAGCAGCCGTCCCTCCAAGCTGATTTCGCCCTGTGTAGGGGCTTCGAGGCCCGACAACAGTCTCAGAAGGGTGCTCTTGCCGCAACCCGATCCTCCGATGACCGCGACTAACTCTCCCTTACCGATACTGAGGGAGAAGTCTTGCAGAGCATGTGTTCCATTGGGGTAGATCTTGGATAGGGAGCGGATGTCAAGCATGTCAGATCCCGCTCGCATGGGTGTCGCGCCAGCGCAGGAACGGCGCGCTCGCAATCAGAAGCAGGCTATCGGTCGCCTTGCCGACAACGGCAAAGATCAAAATAGCCGCCAGGATCTGATCCGGCTTTCCGAGTTGCTGACCATCCACCAGAAGATATCCCAGGCCTTCGGATGCGCCCATGAATTCCGCCGCAACGACGAACATCCAACCGAGGCCCAGGCCTGCGCGCAGGGCAAGGATAAAGTCCGGAAGGACCGCCGGCAGCAAGATCAGACGAATGAGCTCGAAGCCCGAAAGCCGAAAGACGCGACCGACCTCTACGATGCGCCTATCGACGCCGACGACGGCGCCATAGACTCCTAGATAGACCGGGAAGAAGACGCCAACGGCAATCAGGGCGACTTTGGAGGCTTCGAAAATACCGAACCACAGGATGAACAGCGGCACCCAGGCAATGGAGGGAATGGCTCGCAGAGCCTGCAGGGTCGGATCCAGCAGACGTGCGAGCGGTTTGGAGTAGCCGGTCAGCGCCCCAAGAGCGGTCCCCGCCAAGGACCCGAAGGCGAAGCCGATCGCCACTCTGCGCAGCGTCGCGCCGACATGCGTTCCCAGATCGCCGGAGGCCGCCAGCGCATAGACCGTATAGAGAATTTTCGAGGGCGGGGGCATCAAACGACCTCCGACTATTCCCGCACGAACGAGGATTTCCCAGGCGGCAAACAACGCAACCGGAAACACGATTCCGACAATCGGGCGATCGAAAGGCGAAACCCGGCGCTGCCGGGTCTCCCTTCCTGTTTCCGTATTGTGCCATGACAGCGCGATGTGCACCAAGGACATGGGAACGTTCTTTCTATCGCTTCACTGGCCGAGAGCGGCCGAGGCGTAGCTGGGATCGACCAGCGACGATACGGTCTTGACGACATCGACATCCGCCTTGATGACGTCGGCCTTTTGCAAAGCGAGACCCGCTGCTTCGATCGTCTCGCGCTGTGCATCGCCGATCACGGAATAGGTGAGGTTCGTGCGCTCCAGCTGGCGCTCTATCACCGTGTCGGGCAGCTTGGTGGCGGCAACGAGGGCGGCTTTGAGCTTGGTCGGATCTTTCAGAGCTTCAATGCGCGCCTTCTCGTAGGAAGCAAGCACGCGTTTGACGAGATCAGGATGCGCGATAGCAAACTCTTCGCGCACGTTAAGCACGCCCCAGCTGTTGTTTTCCGGCTTGCGATAGAACAGCACATCGCCATCTTCAATCTCGGCGGAGGCCATGATCGGATCGAGGCCGGCCCAAGCGTCGACGTCGCCTCGTTTCAGCGCAAGGCGGCCGTCCGCGTGCTGTAGCAGAACAAGCGAAACGTCCTTTTCAGTCAGACCTGCATCGGCAAGGGCGCGCACCAGGAAAATGTGCGGGTCGGTGCCGCGCGTCACGGCGATGGACTTGCCCTTGAGGTCCTGGACCTTGGCGATGCCGGTATCCTTGCGTGTTACGAGCGCAGTCCATTCCGGACGCGAATACACATAGATGGATTTGATCGGGTTGCCGTTGACGCGGCCGATCAATGCAGCCGCACCCGCCGTCGAGCCAAAGTCGAGGGAGCCGGCATTGAGGAATTCCAGGGCTTTGTTGGAGCCTGCGGACTGGACCCAGGTTATCTTGATCCCATCCTTTTCGAATTCCTTTTCCAGGATGCCTTCATCCTTCAGAATGAGGCTGACCGGGTTGTAGGTCGCCCAGTCCACGCGAATTTCCGAGACATCGGCAGCCTGCGCCGTGCCGACTGCGACCAAACCCGCCAAAACGCTTAAAGCCAATCGAACAAGCGATTTCATACGACCTCCAAAATGTAGGAAGTGAAATCTACAGATTTAATAGCTTTTGGCGCGCTTTCGGGTTCCAAACTTTGGTGCGGAAGAGCAATTTTGAACTGCCGTCGCGGCCCGCGCTAGATTGTTGTGTCAAAGTGCGGGGCAGCGCCGATCCCGCCGCGTATTGGTCGATCCAGTCGCGTGACATTGTTGTCTGTTCGCTTTGCGGTCATTCCGCCTGAAGACGCGATGGTATGTTCAGTCGACGAATTCGACCGTCACTCCCGGCTTGACCATCTTGGCAAGTTCGGTGGCATCCCAGTTAGTCAGGCGGATGCAGCCGTGGCTCTGGGTGCGGCCGATCTTCGAGGGTTCGGGCGTGCCGTGAATGCCGTAGGTCGGCCTGGAAAGCGCCATCCAGACGGTGCCGACGGGACCGTTCGGGCCGGGCGGGATGTTGAGGATCTTGTCGTTGGCACCCTGCTGGAAATTGATCTTCGGATTGTAGGTATAGCCGGGATTGAAGGCGACACGCTCGACGTTCACCAAGCCTGACGGAGAGGGCGTGTCGGTGGAGCCGATCGATGCCGGGTAGGCGGCGAGGAGATTGCCGGCGCCGTCATAGGCGAAGACCTGCTTGCGGCCCTTGTCGGCGATGATACGGGCAACCTCGCCGCTTTTCGGCTCACCCGGATTGACGACCTTGATGACGGTGCCGGGAACGCTGAAATCGGCGCCGGGGTTCATCTCCTTGAGAAAGGCCTCATCCATGTGGAAGCGTTCGGCCAGCATTTCGGTAGTCGAGGTATAGGCGAGCGACGGCAGCAGCGCCTTGTGCGAATAATCCTCCGGGATCTCCGCGACGAAGGGACCGGCGGCATCGGCCGGCGTGATCGTGTAACTGACGACGGGCAGGCCGCCGTTCATGCGCAGCTCTTCCAGAATGGCATCGGTGTCGTTGGGATCGAGCTTCGATCCGGTCATCTGGTCATAGGCATAGATCCCCTTGGTGACGTTCGAGCCCATATGGCCGTCGATGACACCCGGAGAGATGCCGGCACGATCGAGGAAGACCTGCAGCGCGACGATTTCGGGCTTCGACTTGTTCTTCAGCGTGATGACGGGCTCATCAGGCGCGGTCTTGGGCGCGTCGGCGGGCGGGATCTGCTGATCGGGGTCGATCGAGGCATAATCGTCGCCGGGCTGCGGATTACCGATACTGTTGTCATCGGGATAGGGCTGCTCGCCAAGCGGCCGGCGTTCGATCGCCGCATCGCGCGGAATGCCGCCGGTGACGGCGCCCCGCTCGGAATAACGCGTATCGCCATCGGGATTGTTGTCGGAATAATAGGGGTCGTCGCCGTACTGGTCGTTATAGACCTCGCGCGGGCCGGGCCGCGGCGGATAGTAGCCCCGGGCGCGCATCTCGGTAGCGACGACGTTGCCATAGGCATCGATCAACACGCGATTGCCGCTACGATCCCGGGCGTAGGCATAGCCAGTTGGAACGTAGTCGAGGATTTCGCCGTTTGGCGTCACGAGCACGATATCGCTCTGGCGGCGGTCGCGGAACTGCTGCGCGCCTGCCTCCGGCGCTATAGCCGCAAGGGCAGCCAAGCTGGCTGCGAGGCAAAATGCCGATTTTAAAAAGCGATTCACGTCTCACACCTCGAACAGTGACTGGGCAGACACACACATGCGAATTTTGACGCTAGTGTGGAATTTATGAAACCGTGCTGAACAAAATATGAAAATCACTAAGATTTCCTTTTACTCATAAACGTTTGCGTCCTTGTGGCAGTTCCGCGAATTCCACGGTTGCTGCAAAACCACAAGATAGGAACGGCACCGATTGACGAATGGCGGCGCGAAACCTAACGCTAGCGCATTGTGCTTTCCGAAAATCGGAATCAATTTTCGAAAAGCACAATGCGTCGATTCAAAGTGTTAGAGCGTCCTTTGTGCGTCCGAAAGGACGCACGGCGCTCTAAGGGGCCGACAATTCCCCGAGGAGACCGTGATGATCGAATTTGCCGCCGCAAGCGGCCCGCGCCTGATGCTGGACGAAACATCGGTGCTGGATATCGGCGGATGCATTGTCGACGGCGTCGACATCGCGCCGAAACGTGCCATTCCCGACGACGGTGATGCGCGAATCGACCACTCGCTCGAAGGCTTTCTCTTCACCTGCGGGCCGGATCATATCCGCCACCGCCAGCCGATTCCCGGCCGGGACGACGGCAAGGTTTATCCGCTGCACGGATCAGCCTCCGGCCATACGGCAAAGGTGCTGTGGACGAAGTTCGAGAACGGCAATGCCGAATGCCGCGCCGATATCGACATCACCACCGTCGAAGGACTGCCGCAGCGCATCGAGCGGCTGTGGCGGATCGATGGGGCGACCGGCGAGGTGCGGCTCGAGGACCGAGTCGTCAATACGAGCGATCGGACAGTGCCGACCTTCCTGATGTACCACATAAACACTGGCGGCAAATGGCTGGACGAGGGCACGCGGCTCGAGGGCCAGATGCTGGAGAATGGTGGTTTCCCCTGGGCGTTCGGCGAGGAGCCGGGCGGCATCTTCTGCGTCACGGCGCCGGCGACGGAGGAGGGCTTCGCAGAGGTCCGCCTCGGACCGATCGCCGCAATCGGCGGCAGGACGCTGCGTGTGCGCTTCCGCGCCGACACGCTGCCCCATCTGCAGGTCTGGCGGAACCAGAAGGCGCCCGCCCATATCATCGGTATCGAGCCGGTTTCGCATCGCTGGATATCGCGCGACGAGCTTCAGGCCGCTGGTGAGTTCAACATGTTGGCGCCCGGCGAGAGCCGAAGCTATGCGCTGACCTTTACCTTCCTGTGAACGAAGTGTTGTTGACGCTGGCAGACCTCCGTCGTAGACCTTCAGCCCACGATTTTTGAGGAGACAAGACGATGGATATTCGCCAGATCGACGATGAATATTCGGTTTCGGGCCAGATCACGCTGGAGGAGCTCGACGAGATCAAGGCACTGGGGTTCAAATCGATCGTCTGCCACCGCCCCGATCACGAAAGTCCCGACCAGACGTCGTTCTCCGTCATCGAGGCGCGCGCCAAGGAGCTCGGCCTCGAGATCGCCCATGTGCCGGTTGGACCGATGGGCGTGACCGAGGAAGCCGTGCAGGGCATGGTCGACGCGCTCGATGAATTCCCGCGGCCGATGCTCGGCTATTGCCGCTCCGGCGCGCGCTCGACGGCGATTTACCAGAAGACCCACCATATCCGTAATTGAGCCCGTTCCGGGGGGCCGATTTTCCGGCGTTGAACCTCAGCGCCGCCACCTCCATTCACTCAGGAGACTATAATGAGCATTAAGCGTATCGACGTCGGCTCGCGCATGAGCGGCGCCGTCATTCACGGCAACACGGTCTATCTCGCAGGTCAGGTCGGCGAGGGCGAAAGCGTCACCGATCAGTGCAAGTCCTCGCTTGCCGAAGTCGACCGCCTGCTGGCTGCATCAGGCAGCAGCAAGTCGAAGATCCTGCAGACGATCATCTACCTGTCCGATATCGCCGATTTCGCCGAGATGAACGCCGTCTGGGAAGGCTGGATCGATCCGGCCAATCCGCCGGCCCGCGCCACCAGCGAAGCCAAGCTCGCTGCGCCGAAATACAAGGTCGAGTTCATCATCACGGCTGCGATCTGATTTGAGGACACGGATGCCGACGAGACGCCTGCTGACACTTTGTTTTGCCGGTTGCCTCGCGGCCTCCGTGGCTTCTACGGAAGAACTTCCGTCAATCCCTAGAGGTGAGGGGCTTGGCGTGGCCTCCGTGAGCATGGTCATCGCATTGACTTGCGACATGCACTACAAGCGTCCACAGCTCGTCAGCGACGCGAAAGCTCTTTTCCTGAAGTTTGCTCGAAAAGAACTCAAAGACCCGGAAACCGCAACAGAACGGGCTTTTGGTACTGCTCGCCGTGGTGTCACGCGGCAGTCGACGAGACAATATACCAACGAGAGCTGCGATCAGCTGGGCAGAATGCTGAAGCGCGAGCTCGCTCGCTAAGATTCTGCCGTCCCAAGCGCCGCTTTTCAATCAGGATTTCTCGCGAATCTGCGTCAGGGTCCGCGTCGGCGTGATCGCCTCGGGATCGAGCTTGATTTCGATGATCGCGGGTTTTCCGCTGGCACGTGCCCGCTCGAAGGCGGGGGCGAATTCCGCTGTCGTTTCCACCGTCTCGCCGTGGCCGCCATAGGCGCGGGCAAGGGCTGCGAAGTCGGGATTGGTCAGATCGGTGCTGCTGACGCGGCCTGGATACTCGCGCTCCTGATGCATGCGGATCGTGCCGTAGATGCCGTTGTTGACGACGACTGCGATGATCGGCAGGCCGTAGCGGATGGCGGTGGCGAATTCCTGGCCGTGCATCAGGAAGCAGCCGTCGCCGGCAAAGCAGATGACTTCGCGCTCGGGAAACAGCCGCTTGGCGGCCACCGCCGCCGGCAGGCCGTAACCCATCGAGCCGGAGGTGGGGGCGGCTTGGGTGTTGAAACGGCGAAAACGATGGAAGCGGTGCACCCAGGTGGCGTAGTTGCCCGCACCATTGGTGAAGATCGTCTGCGGTCCGGTATTGGCCTCCAGCCATTCCATGATCGGCCCCATATGGACGGCGCCCGGACCTGTCGATGGCGGCGTCGACCAGGCGAGATAGGCCTGGTGCAGGCGTGCGGTGCGCTCGGTCCAGTGCGGTTCGGCCGGCGCTTCCAGGTCGGCGAGCGCGGCGACGAAATCGGCCGGTGCCGCGCAGATGGCAAGATCCGGGCGATAGACGCGGCCCAGCTCGGAAGGGTCGGGATAGATGTGTACCAGCGATTGCTGGGGGTAGGGGATATCGATCAGTGTGTAGGACGAGGACGGCATTTCCGACATGCGGCTACCGAGGAGGATCAGCAGGTCGCTCTCCTTGATCTCTTTTGCCAATGCCGGATTAATGCCGATGCCGACATCACCGGCATAGCAGGGATGGAGATGATCGAACAACATCTGCCGACGGAAGGAGCAGCCGACGGGCAGTTGGAAACGCTCGGCGAAGCTCTGAAAATCGGCGACGGCATCGGCATCCCAGCGTGTGCCGCCCAGGATTACCATCGGCCGCTCGGCCTTCAGCAAGCGGAGATAGAAATCGTCGATCTGGCGGCGGCCGGGATGGGCCTCGACGTTGGCATAATGCCTGGCGCGGGGTGCCTCGACCTCATCGCGCAGCATGTCCTCCGGCAGCGTCAGCACGACAGGGCCGGGCCGGCCGGAGGTTGCGACCGCAAAGGCGCGGGTGACGAATTCGGGAATACGAGCGGCATCGTCGATCTCACCCACCCATTTGGCGAATTCGGTGAAGGCGCGGCGGAATTCGATCTCCTGGAAGGCCTCGCGCTCGCGTGCTTCCCGCTGCACCTGGCCGATGAACAAGATCATCGGGATCGAGTCCTGCCTTGATATATGCAGGCCGGCGGAGGCGTTGGTGGCGCCGGGGCCGCGGGTCACCATGCAAATGCCGGGTTCGCCGGTCAGCCTGCCCCAACAATCCGCCATCATCGCCGCTCCGCCCTCCTGGCGGCAGACGAGGACGTCGATATCGCTGTCGCGCAACGCATCGAGCACGGCGAGGAAACTCTCGCCGGGCACGCAGGAGAGACGCTTGACGCCATTCGCCTTCAGCGCCTCGACGATCAGTTCTCCGCCCGTCTTCTTCATGACAATGCCTTCTTCATGACGATGCCTTCCTCTCGAGTTCGGCGAGTTCCGCCAGAATTTCGGCCTGATGTTCGCCAAGACGCGGGCTCGGCCTGATGTAACGCAGCGGCGTCTCCGACAGCACCACAGGCGTCCTGACACCGGGGATCACGGTGCCGGCGGCATCCGCAAGGTCGATGCGCAGGCCGCGGGCCTGCACCTGCGGATGGGCGAACATTTCCTCGATCGTATTGATGGCGCCTGATGGAACCGCGTTCTCCTCGCAGGCCTTCAGCAGATCCGCCTTCTGCCATTTCAACGTCTCGGTGGAGACGAGGCGTCGCACTTCGCCGCGATTGCCGACGCGGGCCTTGTTGGTGGCGAAACGCTCGTCGCCGGCGATGGCCTCCAGGCCGAGGATGGTGCAGAGGCGGCGGAACTGGCCGTCGTTTCCAACTGCGAGAATGAGGTAACCGTCGGCCGTCGGCACGACCTCATAGGGCGAGATATTGGGATGGGCGTTGCCGAGGCGGGTCGGTGCCTCGCCGGAAACCAGATAATTCATGTTCTGATTGGCGAGCACGGCCG
The DNA here is from genome assembly GCF_051811185.1 of Rhizobium sp. 62_C5_N11_2. Taxonomy (NCBI): domain Bacteria; kingdom Pseudomonadati; phylum Pseudomonadota; class Alphaproteobacteria; order Hyphomicrobiales; family Rhizobiaceae; genus Rhizobium; species Rhizobium sp. 62_C5_N11_2. The sequence continues at coordinate 2,880,666 of NZ_JBPWPW010000001.1, read as the reverse complement.
ATTGCACATCGAGCAGGGCCATGTCGACCAACTGGCCTTCGCCTGATTTGAGGGCGTGAATCAGGGCGGCTTCGATCGCCGAGACGGCATAGATGCCGGTGAAGATATCGGCGATCGCGACGCCTGCCTTCATCGGCTGGCCGCCTGGTTCACCGGTGATCGACATGAAGCCGGACATGCCCTGGACGATGTAATCGTAGCCGGGGAGGCTGGCATAAGGGCCGTTCTGGCCGAAGCCCGTGATCGAGCAATAGACGAGCTTCGGGTTCACCTTGCGTAGGCTGTCATAATCGAGCCCGTATTTGACGAGGCCGCCGAGCTTGAAATTCTCGATGACCACGTCGGCGGTGGAGATGAGGCGGCGGACGAAATCCTGGCCTTCGGCGCTCTTCAGATCGGCAGTGACGGAGCGCTTGCCGCGATTGGCGGCGTGGTAATAGGCGGCCGAGAGGTTCTCGCCGTCGGCGCCCTCGACGAAGGGTGGTCCCCATTGGCGCGTATCGTCGCCGCCGTCGGGATTTTCGACCTTGATGACGTCGGCGCCGAGATCGGCGAGCATCTGTCCCGCCCAGGGGCCGGCGAGCACGCGGGCAAGCTCGATCACCCGGATGCCGGCAAGCGGTGGTTTTTTCGTCACGGTCTCTGTCATGTTCCTCCCGGCAATTTCTATGGCGCCAGCGTCACCTCAGATGTATCGGATACAGGCTTTGAAGCAAAGCGGCGCTCGCGCCAGAGGATGTAGAAGCCTGATGCCACGATGATGGCAATGCCGAGCCATTTGACCGCATCCGGAAAGTCGCCGAAGACCAGCCAGGCGAAGATTGTCGCCGAGACGATCTCGAAATATTGCAGCGGCGCCAGCGTCGAGGCCGGTGCTGCGCGATAGGCGTAGACGCCGAGGATGCCGGTGATTGCGGCCATGGCGCCGACGCCGGCGACATAGAACCAGGCGCGGCCTTCCGGCATGACCGGATCGAAGAGGTCGGAGCCGGTTCCCTGACCGAGGAAAAGCAGGAGGACACAGAAGAGCAGGCCCCAGATGCTCATCTGGAACTGCATCGACCAGGGGTCTTCCCTGCGCGAGAGGGCGCGGGTCATCAGCACGAAGATGGCGATGCAGAGCGCGCTGACGACAGGCAGAAGCGCGATGTAGCCGACCTCTTCGAAACTCGGCTGGATGATCAGCATCGCCCCGAAGAAGCCGACGCCGCAGGCGGTATACCGCCGCCAGCCAATCGTCTCCTTCAGGAAGATGCCACCGAGGATCGTCACCATGATTGGCTCGACGAAGAAGATCGCGATCGCGTCTGCGACCGCCATATATTTCAGCGTCGTGACGAAGGAGATCATCGAGACGGTGATGATCGCGCCGCGGATGGCATGGAACAGGCTCTGTCGCCAGGAAAAATCGGCGAAGCTGCGCCGCCATATCACGAGTGGCAGCATGCAGAGCGCCTGGACGATGAAACGGCCGGCGGTGATCTCCCCGGATGGCACGGTCGTGATCGCAAGCTTGGCAAAAATATCGATGAGCGGCGAGACCATCACCGAGAGTACCATCAGCACAAGCCCCATCGTCACGTCGGAGGCGGACGAAACGGGGCGGGCGGAGGAGCTGCTCATGATGAAATCCCTGTACTCAGGATATTGGTCGCTCAGGATCTTGCGACGGCCCTGTCGCACCACTCGCCAAAGGCTGCGATCGCCGCATCCGCGCCGATCTCATTCAGTGTTTCGTGCCGCATGTCCTGATATATCTCACTGCTGATACGGGAGAAGCCTTGGTCTTTCAAATGCTTTGACAGCCAGAGCACCGCTTTTCCACGCTCCGTCGCCGGGTCCACTCCACCGCCGACCAGATGGATCGGCATATCCCGCGGCAGCCGGTCTAGATGGATTTTCTGCGGCGCGCGGAAGGTCAACTCGAAGAGATCGAGCCAGAGAGAGACTGAGGCGTCGAAGCCGCAGAGTGGATCGGCGACATACTTGTCAACTTCATCAGGACGACGCGACAGCCAATCGAACTCGGTGCGGCGGCCGGCAATGGATTTGCCCCAGGTGCCGAAGGTGAGCTTCGGCAGCAGGCCGCTCGGCACGTCAGAGCCCTTCAGCATGCGCTCGGCAAGCAGGATCGCCTGGGCGGCGCGGCCGGCAAGGCCAACGGCGAAATTCGAATTCCAGACGGCGACAGCATCGAAGTCGGCCGGAGCCGTGACGGCTGCATTGAGGGCGATGAGGCCGCCCATCGAATGGCCGAAGAGGATCACCGGCAGGCCGGGATGGCAGGAGGCCGCATGGCCGCGCATGGCGATGACGTCGCCAATCACCCTTTCGACCCCACCACGCCGGGCAAAGCGGCCGATCGGCGCATCGGCTGCCGTCGTCTCGCCGTGGCCGCGATGATCGTGGGCATAGACATGATAGCCGCGCACCGCCATCGCCTCGGCAAAGGAGCGGTATCGTTTCGAATGTTCGGCCAGGCCATGCGATATCAACAGGATGCCGCGTGCCGCAGCTTCGGCCTTAGCATGGTGATAGGCCAGCGACGCCCCAGGCACGACGAGCCTTTGCGTTTCAGAAAACATGTGGATCCTCCCGGCGGCAACAGACCAGATCGCCGGGTAATTGCAACATCGGCGTTTGGTTATCCGATAACAAATTGCAGCCTTGTTGCGATTCAGGGTTGCGATCGTTTGAATTTGATGCTTATTTGTTCCTGTATTGTTCTTTTTGGGGGTTGAAATGAGCAGCATGCAGTTGCGTACTTTGTCGTTCGCTGTGTCGATGGTTATTGCCGGCGCCGCCGTGGCGCAGGAGGCCGGCGGGCGCACCCGCTTCATTCTGGCGGCGAGCTGGCAGCCGGCTTTTTGCCAGACAAACCAGAAGAAGGCCGAATGCGCCAGCCAGACCGGCGAGCGCCCTGACGCGACGAACTTCTCGTTGCACGGGCTCTGGCCGATGCGGCAGGATTATTGTGGTGTGAGCGCCGATCAGAAGACCGCCGACAAGGACGGCGACTGGAACAAGCTGCCGGAGGTCACGCTTGCAGCGGAGACGAAGACGGCGCTTGCCAAGGCGATGCCCGGCACGCAATCCGGCCTGGAACGGCATGAATGGGTGAAGCACGGCACCTGCACGAAGATGAGTGCCGACGACTATTTCGGCGTCGGTGTGCATCTCGTGGGCGCACTCAACGCGTCGGCTGTGCGTGATCTCTTCGCTGCCAATATCGGCAAGCCGGTCAAGGCCGAAGCGATCAAGGCGGCTTTCGACAAGAGCTTTGGACCGGGTGCCGGCGATCGTGTCAAGATGAGCTGCCGGCGGGCCGGCAATGTCAGGATGATCAGCGAGCTGACGATCGGGCTTTCGGAAGCTGCCGGAGCGGCATCGGCGAAAAGTGCCGGGCTTGCCGATCTGATCCAGGGTGCTGGAAAAACGTCGTTCGGCTGCGACGAGGGCGTCGTCGACGCTGCGGGCTTTTGACCGGAAATCCTGAGTAAACCGGGTTTCGGCGTTGCCCGGAGGCGCTGTTTCGCCTACATAGCGGCACAATCAAAGTTTCCCGCCCGGAGCAGCGCAGCATGGCACGTCAGTTCATCTATCATATGTCCGGCCTCAACAAGGCCTATGGCAACAAGAAGATCCTGGAGAATATCCACCTTTCGTTCTACCCGGATGCCAAGATCGGTATCCTCGGTCCGAACGGCGCGGGTAAATCCACCGTACTGCGCATCATCGCGGGCCAGGACAAGGAGTATACCGGCGAAGCCTGGCTCGCCGAAGGTGCGACGGTCGGCTATCTGGAGCAGGAGCCGCATCTCGATCCCAACAAGACGGTGTTCGAGAACGTCATGGAAGGCGTTGCCTCGAAGACCGCTGTCCTCGATCGTTACAACGAATTGATGATGAACTATTCCGATGAGACGGCGGAAGAGGGCGCCAAGCTTCAGGACGTCATCGACAGCCAGAACCTCTGGGATCTGGAAAGCCAGGTCGAGATGGCGATGGAAGCGCTGCGTTGCCCGCCGCGCGACGCCGAAGTCACCAGCCTTTCCGGTGGTGAGCGTCGCCGTGTCGCGCTCTGCCGTCTGCTGCTTTCGCAGCCGGATCTGCTGCTGCTTGACGAACCGACCAACCACCTGGACGCCGAAACCATCGCCTGGCTCGAAAAGCATCTACGCGACTATCCGGGCGCCGTGATGATGATCACCCACGATCGCTACTTCCTGGACAATGTCACCGGATGGATCCTCGAACTCGACCGCGGTCGTGGCATTCCTTACGAAGGCAACTACTCGGCCTACCTGCAGGCGAAAGCCAAGCGCATGCTGCAGGAAAGCCGCGAAGACGCGTCGCGCCAGAAGGCGATCAGCCGCGAACAGGAATGGATCGCTTCCAGCCCGAAGGCCCGTCAGGCCAAGTCCAAGGCCCGTATCAAGTCCTACGAGCAACTGGTGGATGCCGCCGAGAAGCAGCGTCCCGGCGACGCGCAGATCATCATCCCGGTCAGCGAGCGCCTCGGCCAGGTGGTCATCGAGATGGAAGGCATCATCAAGGGCTTCGAGGGCCGCACGCTGATCAACGACCTGTCGATCAAGCTGCCGCCGGGCGGCATTGTCGGCATCATCGGCCCGAACGGCGCCGGCAAGACAACACTGTTCAAGATGATCACCGGCCAGGAAAAGCCGGATGGCGGTTCGATCCGTATCGGCGAGACCGTGCATCTCGGTTATGTCGACCAGAGCCGTGACGCGCTTGCGGCTGACAAGACGGTCTGGGAGGAAATCTCCGGCGGCGCCGAAATCATCAAGCTCGGCAAATTCGACATGAACTCCCGTGCCTATTGCGGCGCCTTCAACTTCAAGGGCGGCGACCAGCAGCAGAAGGTCGGCAATCTCTCCGGCGGTCAGCGCAACCGCGTTCACCTTGCCAAGATGCTGAAGGCCGGCGGCAACGTTCTGCTGCTCGACGAACCGACCAACGACCTCGATACGGAAACGCTGGGTGCGCTGGAAAACGCGCTTGAGAATTTCGCCGGCTGCGCCATCATCATCAGCCACGATCGCATGTTCCTTGACCGTCTGGCGACGCATATCCTCGCTTTCGAAGGCGACGGCCATGTCGAATGGTTCGAAGGTAACTTCGAGGATTATGAACAGGACAAGGTGCGCCGCCTTGGCCCCGACGCCCTTAACCCGGGCAGCCAGGCCCACAAGCGCCTGACGCGCTGATTTATTCCAACTGTTTTCGCTTGCGAGAGCCCCGGTTCGGCCGGGGCTTTTTCATATCTGGCTCTGTCGCAATCTGAGCAGGCAATTTCGTGGAGAGAGCGAATTCTCGCTTGCCACTGCTTTTCAAATCACATAAAGATATCTTTATATCTTGATTGGATCGAAGATGAGCGAACCCTTGAAGCTTGGACTGGATGCGCTGGTGGACGTCTTGAAGGCGGCCGGCGAGCCCACGCGCCTGCGTCTTCTGGCGCTTCTTGACGGCGGCGACCTTACGGTGACCGATCTTACCGAAATTCTCGGCCAATCCCAGCCCCGCATCTCCCGTCACCTGAAGCTGCTCGGCGAGGCCGAACTGATCGAACGCTACCAGGAGGGCGCCTGGGCCTATTTCCGCCTCAAGCAGGACGGCAAGGCCGCCATGCTGGTGCGGGCGCTGCTGAAGCATGTTTCCGAGAACGATCCGACCATCCTTCGCGACGGCGAGCGGCTCTCGCAGGTCAAGCGTCAGCGCGCCGAGCGGGCGCAGGCCTATTTCAGCCGCAACGCGGCCGAGTGGGACGAGCTTCGCCGCCTGCATGCGGCCGACGAAGAGGTCGACGCCGCTGTCATCCGGCTGCTCGGCAGCCAGCCGATCGACTCGCTGCTCGATCTCGGCACCGGCACCGGCCGCATCCTCGAACTCTTGTCCGGGCTCTACCGCCGCGCGACCGGCGTCGATGCCAGCCGCGACATGCTGAGCGTGGCGCGTGCGAATCTCGACAAGTCCCGCATCACCAAGGCCACCGTGCGCCATGCCGATATCCTCAACCTGCCGTTCGAGGGACAGGATTTCGATCTGGTGACGATCCATCAGGTGCTGCATTTCTTCGATCAGCCGGAAATTGCGATCGCGGAAGCGGCGCGCATGCTCCGGCCGGGCGGCCGGCTCGTGGTCATCGACCTTGCGCCGCACACGCTCGAATATCTCCGCGACGAGCATGCGCATGTCCGTCTCGGCTTTTCGCACCAGGCAATGTCCGACTGGCTGCGCAAGACCGGGCTCGACGTCGAGCAGGTCGTCGATCTTCATCCGGGTCAGCAAAGTGAGCAGGGGTTGACGGTTACCGTCTGGCTCGCGCGCGATCCGAGGCGCCTCATGGCTTCGCAGGCGAGCGAAGGTGCCGAACCTACATTTGCCGGGAGGGTATGACATGGTTTTGAAAAACGAAGCGCGCGGCCGCAACATCAGGGTCTCCTTCGAATTCTTCCCGCCTAAATCGGAGGAGATGGAAGGGCAGCTCTGGCATACCGTCAGCCAGCTGCAGGACTGGGACCCGGATTTCGTCTCGGTGACCTATGGCGCCGGCGGCACCACCAAAGCGCCGACGCTGACCACCGTCACGCGGTTCCTGTCGCAGACGCCGCTTGCCACCGCCTCGCATCTCACCTGTGTCGGTGCGACCAAGGAAGAGACGCATCAGGTGGTCGACACGTTCCGCAAAGCCGGCGTGACGCATTTCGTGGCGCTGCGCGGCGATGCGCCCGGCGGCGCCGGCGCGCCCTACCAGCCGCATCCCGGCGGTTACGCCAATGCGGCGGAGCTGGTGGCCGGCCTCAAGGAAATCGGCGATTTCGAGATTTCGGTCTCCGCCTATCCGGAAAAGCACCCGGAAAGCCGCGATACGGCGGCCGATATCGACATGCTGAAGCGCAAGGCCGACAATGGCGCCGACCGGGCGCTGACGCAATTCTTCTTCGACAACGACAATTTCGAGCGTTACTTGGAGCGGGTGCGCGGCGCCGGCATCTCGATCCCTGTCGTGCCCGGCATCATGCCGATCCAGAACCTGACGCAGCTGAAGCGCTTCGCCGGGGCCTGTGGGACCATCATCCCTACCTTTCTCGACGAGCGCTTTGCGGGCTTCGACGACAAGCCTGAGGAGCGGGCGAAGGTCGCGGCCGAAGTCGCTGCCGAACAGATCGAGGATCTCGTCCGGCGCGGCATCCATGATTTCCATCTCTATACGATGAACCGTGCGCCGCTGGTTTCCGCCGTGCTCGACAATCTCGGCATATCCCGCCGGGAAACAAAAAGTGCGGGCGCAGCCGCCTGATCCTTTCGGGACGTTCAAAAGTGAAAAGCGCATGTCGGGCGGGACATGCGCTTTTTCGTTGGCGGATTGATCAGCTATTCAGGAGTTTAGGCACTATCAGTCATTACACTTTCGTCGGCCAGCTCAGATGAAGAGCATGGACAAGACGAAAGCAAACGCTGCACTGACCAACAGAACATTCAAGGATTGCGTGAGTCCCATGTCTGTCTCCTCGCGTTAACCGGCCGATAATATGTCTGAAATATGTCGGTTGGGAAGCAGATCTTATGCTGCGCTGCAGAACGGTTCGGTGGATAAGTCGAATAGCGCTCTTGCAAGCCTTTGAAATAAGTCAATAATTCGCGACAAATTTTTGTTCACACAATTTAACATGCCGTTAAATCGGGCGATTGAGCATTTATCTATGCGCCTAAAACATGGCGGGCTCACAACCGGTTGAAAACATATGGAATTCGCAACCGGTTTCAGGCGGCCCTTGCCAGCATGCGATAGGCGCGGCCGTCGAGAATGACCAGGCCGAAACCGATCAGCGCCATGCCGGCGAATTCACCCAGTGCAAGCCTTTCGCCGAGGAAGAGCACGCCGAGAAGGATGGTGTTCGGCGGCACCAGCAGGGTGACGAGCGAGGCGTTGGTGGCGCCGGCCGACGTCATGATCCTGAAATAGAGGATGTAGCCGAAGGCGGTCGACAGCAGTGCCAGCGCCAGGATGGCGAGGAAGGCATCGAGCGGCGGTGCAGTAAGCGTCCAGGGACGATCGGCCAGTAGCGACAGCGGCAGCGCAATCAGCGAGGAGGCGGTCAACTGGCCGGCTGCGGTGACAGGGGCAGGAACATTCTTGAAGCGTTTGCCGTAAGTGGCGGCAAAGCCATAGGAGATCGCGGCAAGTACGGGAAGAAGCAGCGCCCAGAGGGGGGCTTCGCCACCGGCCGACATGCCGGGGCCGATCAGCACGATCGTTCCGACCAGGCCGACAAGACAGCCGGCGATCTTTGCCGGCGACAGCTTCTCGTCTGAGGTGAAGTAGTTGGCGATGAGCACGGTCCAGATCGGTGTCGTCGCATTCAGGATCGCCGCAAGCCCGGCGCCGATGCGGGTTTGGCCGAAGAAGATCAGCGCATGCGGCAGGGCATTGTTGATGAGCCCGAGGATCAGGAATTCGCGCCAACGGGCCTTGAGGATCGCATAGAAGTCGAAACGGCCGGCGATATAGACATGCAGCGCCAGCGCTGCGAGCAGCAGCCTGAAGAAGACGAGGGTCAGCGGCGGCACATGCTCGACGGCGATGCGGGCAAAGAAGAAGGAGCCGCCCCAGATCAGGCCGAGCAGGACCAGCAGACCCCAGGTCCAGGCATTCATTCTGCTGTCCATGCCGATTGCTCCACCGCAAGCTGCTCGTTTTGCCGAAAATCGGCACCGGTTTCGGCTTGATGCTTTAGCGCAAGCAGCGGATCGCGCCACCCGTTTCTTGCGAAGCGGGCGGCGGTAAAGTGTCAGCGGAGATCAGAGAGCGTTGAGAAGGGCAGGCGTTGCCCATCCATCGGCCGGCATGCCGAGGCGCTGCTGTTCCTTCTGGATTGCAACACGCGTGCCGGAGCCGAGGATGCCGTCGATCTCGCCGACATCATGGCCGAGCGACTGCAGCTTGGTCTGCAGCGCCTTCATCTGGTCGCTGGCAAGCCCCTGTTCCGGCACGCCCTTGAGATAGGGCTCGGCGCCCGAAAGGCGGGTCCCGAAATAGGCGGCCGAAGTCGTATAGATGAACGACTTGTTCCATTCGAGATAGATCTTGAAATTGGGATAGGCGATGAAGGCCGGTCCCATGCGGCCCTGCGGCAGAACGAGATCGCCTTCGAGGTTACCGAAGGTGGTATTGCCGTCGCGCGGCTTGACGCCGAGCGCGAACCATTCGCCCGCTTTCATCGTGCCGCCGAGACCGGATTTTTCCCAGGGCAGATTATCGGGCAGGGTCACTTCCTGCAGCCAGGGCTGGCCGCGCTCGAAGCCGAGATGCTGGATGAATTTTGCCGCCGTCAGAATGGCGTCGGGGCCGCTCTGCTTCAGGCGGATATGACCGTCACCGTCGCCGTCCATGCCATAGGCAATGATGTCGCGCGGCAACATCTGCACCTGGCCGATCTCGCCGGCCCAGGCGCCGGTATTGGTGGCGGGGTCGAGGTCGCCGTGCTGAACCATCTCGACGAGGGCGATGAGCTGCGGACGGAAGAGTTCCGGGCGGCGGCAGTCGTGTGACAGCGTCACCAGGGCATTGCGGGTGTTGAAATCGCCCTGGACGGCGCCGAAATCGGTTTCCATTGCCCAGAAGGCGGTGATGACGCCCGGGGGGACGCCGAATTCCTGCTCGGCGCGGGCAAAGACGTCGGCATATTGCTTCATCTTCTGGCGGCCGATGTCGAGGCGGGCCTGGCTGACAGTGCGCTGGGAGAATTCGAGGAAGGTCTGCTTGAAGACGCCCTGGGCGCGGTCCCGGCTCAGCACCTTGGGGTCGATCTCGGCGCCGGCAAAGGCCTCGTCGGCGGCTACCGCACTGGCGCCGGCTGCGACCGCATCTTTCTTGACGCCTTCGAGGAAGGTGGACAGATCGCCGCCGCAGGGCGCTGCCGGGGCTGCGTCTGGCGCCTGCTGGGCGGCCGCGCCGCCTGCGAGGGCGAGGGCAAACAGAAGGGCGAGTGCAGAGCGGCTTGCGAGCGAGCGGTGCATGGATGTGGTCCTTATATCAAACAGAATGCCGTCGCTTTCACAGACGAATGTGACGGAAGCAAGAAACATCGCAAGACGTTACTAAGAATTTCTATCCTTGGAAACGGCCGCGACCCAATTGTTCCAGTTCTTTGCGCTGCCGGCAAAGACATTGATATCGGTCGGCCCACTGATGCCGGGAATAACGCCGGTCGAGGTATATTGCCAGAAGGCCCAGCGGCGGTCGGAATAGGTCACTTCGGGGTGTTTTGCCACCGAACGGACCCAGAAATGATAATCCTGGAAGTAGCCGGCGAGATTGTCGCGATGGAAATCGACCGAGGTATAGATGATCGGGCGCTTGCCGTAATAGGCCTCCAGCCGGTCCATGAAACGCTGCATTTCGGCGCGCACCGTTTCAGCGTCGGGGCGGTAGCGACAGGTCTTCGATTCGGCGTTCCATTCGACGTCGAGCACTGGCGGCAGGCGCATGGCCTCCTTCGGCACGTTGCGGATGAACCAGTCTGCCTGCTGATCGGCCGAAGAGCAGAAATAATAGAAATGATAGGGGGCATGCGGGATGCCGGCTGCGCGGGCTTCGCGCCAGTATTCGTCGAAGCGCGGATCGACCCTGTCCTTGCCTTCGGTTGCCTTGATGAAGGCGAAGGCGACACCGGAATTCTTTACCGTGGCCCAATCGATATCGCCCTGCCATTTGGAGATATCGATGCCGTGGACCTGGTTCTGCTGCGGATGCTTCGGACCAAAATCCTGCGGATCGGTATCCTTGAAGCGCGTCTTTGGCTTGATCGATGCCGTTTCGAGATAGTCATAACCGGAAGAAGTGCAGCCAGCCAGCATGATGGCCAGGGGCAAAACGCAAAACAAAAGCCGGCGCATAGGCGTCCCGTCGTAACTCGAATGATCTTTTTGCCCCACAACTTGACCTTCGAAAAAGACGAGTCAGCAGAGGATAACCCTCTTTTCACCATATCAACGTAAAAAATCGGTTAGTTTCAAGCGAATTATAAGCGCTTGCTGATAATGGCAGCCCGCCAGGCATAACCACCGCCGGCGGTATCGAACAACAATATCGCGTTGTTTTCATGGGCTTGCGCTTCCAGAACCTCACGCAGATCGGGGCGCGGGGTGACGTGGAATTTCGCAAGCCAGGACTGCAGCATGCGCCGGAACCAGGCCGGCAAGCCTTCCTGCTGGCCGAAATCGACGATGTGCAGCTGGCCGCCGGGATTGAGTGCGGCGATCGATGCATCGACGGCGCGCTCCCAGTCCGGGATCATCGACAGGGCATAGGAAATCAGGATGCGGTCGAAGCCGCTGACGCCGAATTCGCGCGGCGTGAACGCCGTGGCGTCGGCGACGCGGAATTCCGGGATCGTCGCCTTGGTGGCGAAGGTCTTGCGCGCCGAAATCAGCATTTCCTGGGAAATGTCGAGGCCGAACAGCTTGGCGGTCGGGAAATGCCTGTGGGCGAAGGCCATGTTGCGCCCGGTGCCGCAGCCGACTTCAAGCAGGGTGCCGCCTTCGGGAACGTCGAGATTGCGGATCGTGCTGTCGCGGCCGAGAAGATAATATTTGCGGGTCAGGTCGTAGATGTGCCGCTGGTAGCGGTAGATGCCATCCATGAGGCTGGCATGTTCATCACTCTTTCCTGCCGTCTCAGTGCTGACCTTGTTCACGCCTTCTTCCCGTAAATATGGAAGCCGCCGTAGATTGCCGAGCGATCGAGCGCGGTCAGTTCAAGCGACTTCTCCTCGAAGTAATCCCATTGGTCGCGGATCGCCGGAGCCAGACGGCCTTCGATGATGCTTTTTTCGGCGGCGGTGCGGAAGATCACGCGGGCGCCGTCGCGCGCCGTGCGGGTGATTTCCGTCCAGACGTCGTTCAACTGCTCGTCCGTCATCCAGTCCTGTGCGTCGAGCAGGATGTAGCGGTCGCGCGAGGCGGCCGGCTCGCGAGCCAGAAGCTCGGTGAAGCTTGCGTGGTGGACGTTGACGCGGTCGACATTGGCGCGGATCACCTGATAGTGCTCCGACTTCAAATAGGTCGGCAGCGGGCCTTCCGTTTCGGTGCCGTAGCGGCGGCCGAAGGCCTGCCAGGCAAAATAGTTGTCGCTCATCGGGAAATGACAGGCGAGCTTTTCCAGGCGGTGCTTCAGCACCGGCGCGATCGAATGATCGGCGGCAAGGCTCGCAAGTTCGTCATATTGCTGCGGCGGAATGCCGAGGCCGAAGAGCGAGCTCTTGCGGCCGGTGATCCAGCGCACGACCGGCTTTTCGAAGAGCGGCGCGATCTGCTCGTCGAAGAACTGGCGCTGCTCGCGGATCGAGCGGGTTTTGGTCATCTCGCGCAGTTTGACGCCATGCAGGCGGGCAAGAAGGTGGGCGGCGCCGATGAAGCGGCCGAGCAGGCCCGTCTCGTAAATGTTGCGGTCAAAAACGGTGACGCGGCGGCGGCCGAACTTGCGGCCGTTCCAGTAGCTACGGGTTGCCTCATCGAGACGGGCGGCGAGATGCTGGTCGTAAGCGCGGCTGTTCGACTTCTCGTTCGGCATCGCCAGGAAGCGGACGAGATCGGCATGGCCGGGAAGATGCTTGAAGGCGGCAAGCTTTAGGCGGTTCAGCGCGATGTGGTGCGGGTTGAGATCGACGACGTCGATCGAGGCCGGCGCCTTGGAGAGATAGGCGAGCATGTTGCAGCCGCCAGAGCCGATGGTGACGATGCGATGGTTGGGCTTCAGCTCCATCGCCTGCATGTCGAGATCCGGATCCTCCCAGATCTGCGGATAGACGAGGCCGGAGAAGAGAAGGCCGAAGAGACGCTCGGAAAAGCCATCCTTCGAAAAGGCCTTATGGCGGAGAAGGGCGTCCTTGAGTTTCCGGTTCTTGCGGAAGCCGGCATCCGGTGCAAATTCTGACATGAGTCTGTCACCTTTTTAGCGTTCAGGGCGTGTAGCGCGCCTCTGCTACAGTTTGATGACGCGGGCTGTGGGCGCCGTTCTTCGGAGGCTTCGACCTCCTCGGGCGAGCAACCGGGATGGCTCTCCTGGGAAAGTGATCGGGACGATGGCCGTTCTTCGCTTCGGCCCCTTTCCGGCGCGTGTGATTCCTGCTTCTCTCCCGGCATGGAGGAATGCCATGCGATTTGTCCTGCGTATCCTGAAGGCGCTTGCTCTCCTTCTCGTTCTCCTCGTCATCACTGCCGCCAGCTGGCTCTTCATCCGGCCGCCGGAACTGCTCAGCGTCGGCGACGGCTATGCCGCCAAGATCGTCTGCTCCAATGTCTTCATCGCCGGCCGGGGGGCCGAGGATGTGCTTCATGACGATGTCCAGGCGCCCGGAAATCCGCTGCTGCGGCTCGTGCGTGTCAGCGTCGACCGCGACAACGACCGCGTGACGGCGCGCTTCATGGGACTGTTTGCGCCGAGTTATGCGCTCTATCGCGGCGCTTTCGGCTGCGCGAGCGTGCCGGACGGCAATTTCGAGGCGGCGGCGAATGCAGCGCCCTTCGATCCACCGGCCAAGATGCAGCCGAATGACGCCTTGTGGCCGGAGGGCGAGGGCACCGGCAACCCGGCGGACGGCAAGATCGCCGCGCTGCTTGCCGATGCCGGCGTGGCCGGCCCTGCAATGCGGGCGATCGTCGTGGTGCGCGATGGCCGCATCGTCGCCGAAGCCTATGGCCCCGGCTTCTCGGCAAAGACGCCGCTCATCGGCTGGTCGATGACGAAGACCGTGAATGCGGCGGTCCTCGGCCGGCTGATGCTCGACGGCAAGATCTCCTTTGACGATGATAACCTGCTGGCGCAGTGGAAGAACGATGCGCGCGCCAGGATCAAGGTTTCCGACCTGCTCGGCATGGAGAGCGGCCTTGCCTTCAACGAGGACTATGGCGACGTCGCCGATGTGACGCGCATGCTCTATCTCGATCCCGACATGGTATCGCTGCCGGCCAATGCGCCGATGGAGGCAGCACCCGGCCAGCGCTTCCGCTATTCGAGCGGTACGGCCGTGCTCTTGTCACGCATCTGGATGGACAGGGTCGGCAATGCGCAGGCCGCCTTTTCCTATCCGCACGACGCGTTGTTTTCGCCGCTCGGCATGACGAGCGCGGTGTTCGAACTCGATGCGCGCGGCACGTTTGCCGGAAGCTCCTATCTCTATGCGACGGCGCATGACTGGGCGCGCTTCGGGCAGTTCCTGCTGCAGGATGGCGTGTGGAACGGCCAGCGGCTGCTGCCGGAGGGTTTCGTCGGCGCCATGCGTACCCCGACGGCAGCGTCGAACGGGCGGTATACGCAAGGCCAAGCCTGGCTCGCTCCTGGCGGCCCAAGCGCCGCGTTCGGACTGCCGGAGGATACGTTCTGGCTGACGGGGCATGACGGGCAGAGCATGGCGATCGTGCCTTCCGCCAATCTGGTCGTCGTCCGGCTCGGCCTGACGCCAAGCCGGCTCGACTATCAGCCGCAGACGCTGCTGAAGAAGATCCTGGCCGCCGTGCCGCAACCGGGGGAGCCGAAACAGCAGGCCGGGTCACAACAAAAGGCGCAGCCGCAGCCATAGGCCGGAGCTGCGATCGCCGTTTCAGCAATTGCCTTGGTGTCAGTAGTTGCCTTGGGCGATGTCGGTCATGCCCTTGCGCTTGGCGTCATAATAATAGCCGCGCGCATAGAGGCGGACGGCATCGTCTTCCTTATTGTCGGAGACGAGCCAGGCGCCGCGCAGATATTTCGCGGCATATTTGATGTTGGTCTCGGCATCGAAGAGGCCGCCCGGGGCACCGTCATAACCCATGGACTTGGCGGTGTTGTACTTGATCTGCATGAGGCCGAAATAGCCGCGCTTGTTGTAGGCCTTCGGATTATAGCGGCTCTCGCGATGGACGATGCGGTGGAGCAACGTCTCGGGAATCTCGTAGACCTTCGAATATTTGGCGATGAGTTTGGTGACGAAGCTCTTCTCGACCGTCGGCGCATCGTCTTTGTCGTCGTCGCTGAACATCGGGGGCGCCGTCGGCGGATCGATCGGCCCGGATTCGTCGAAACCGTAATCCATGCTGGCGCGTGGCGTGGTGTCAACTGCGGCAAGTGCTGCAAGCGCACTGTTTTGCGGTGTCGCAGCAAAGGCAAGCTGCGTCGTCGGCTGTGCGGGCGCTCCCGGACGCGGCGTCGGCACGACGGACTGGATCGCCGTCATCTCGGGCGTCAGCGGAATCTGCGCGTAGGCTGCCGGCTGTATGCCTGCCTGCATGGCGAGATCGGCAGGCTGAGAGGTCGCCACGGCCGGCATCGCCGTTGCGGTCAGGGAGGGGGGTGATGCCTGAGGGATGGTGGCGCCAGCGACAGCTGCGCCTTCGGCTGTCGGGATCGCGGCAAGTGTTGCATCTTCGCCGGGCTTCGGCATCGGCACGACGGTCTGGGCGGCTGTCAGTTCGGCCTGGGACGTGTATTCGACGCTCGCACATCCCGTCATCACGCCGCAGAGTATCGTGGAAACGACAAGACTGCGTTTCAGGCCGGATAATCCGATCGCTACCATTCCGCCACTTTCGTGAAATCGCGCCGCCCCGGCAGCGTATAAAAGTTACCAAAAACCTTAAGCCCTGGTGACCCCATTAACCTATTCGTGGCATTCCGGCAACCACGGAGTATTACTAGGCTGCAATACGACGATACCCGGCCGTTACGGCACCTGCAGCGATCAGCAGAGTGCCTCCGGTTCGGTTCACGGCGCGCTGGATGCTCGCCTTGCGAATCAGTCCGCGCGCGGCATGGGCGAGAAACGCGTAGGTGGAAGCGTTGAGGATCGCCAGCACGAGGAAGGTCGCTTCCATGATCGCCATCTGGCCGAGGAAGGGCAGGGCCGGATTGAGGAACTGCGGCACGAAGGCGACGAAGAAGATGATGCTCTTCGGATTGAGGGCGGTGACAACATAGGCGTGGAGGAAGATCTTGAGGGACTTCTCCTCCGGCAGATTGTCGTTGTCGGCAATCGGTTCGCCGATGATGGGAGCCCGCCAGAGCTTGAGTCCCAGCCAGATCAGGTAGGCGCCGCCGATCCACTTCAACACGGTGAAGAGGGTCGCGGAGGCGGCCAGAACAGCACCGAGACCGAAGAGAGAAGCGGTCATCGCGGTGAAGTCACCGAGCGCCACGCCGCCTACCGTCGCAAACGCCGTCCTGCGTCCATGACCGAGCGCATAGGAAACGACGAGCAGTATCGTCGGCCCCGGTATGGCCAGCATGATGGCGGATGCCGCCGCAAAAGCGAGCCAAGCTTCAAGTGACATGGTGTCTCCTCCTATTCCTCGGGAACAAGCAAAGACATCATATTAACCATCCGTCAATCACGCTTCTTTGTATTTCTGGCCTATATTGTCCATGACTTCGGCAAACCATGCCGTCGAAAGGTCAAAAGCCTTGCCGCCCTTGATGCGCGGGAATTCTATAGTGCGCAATTTACCGTTCTGGCCTTCATCATGGCCGGTGACGCCGGAGACTTTATTGAGCGCGCTTTCGACGGCGAGATCGACCATGCTCTGGATCAGCCGCAGGTCGTCGCTATTGGCGGGCGCCGAGCGGGCGAAATAGCCTGATTTCTGTACGAGGGAACGCTCGGCGTTCAAGAGATTGGCGAACTGCTTCTGGAACCATGCGCCGACATTGATCGTGTCGATCTTCACATGGCCGAAGGCATCGCGCTTGACGGTCTCGCCGGCGGCTTCGCGCTCGGCGACGATGGCGTCGAGGCATGCGCCTTCCGAGACAAAGACCGTGGCATGGCCGTTGCGGTCCATGCTTTCCGTCAGGCGGGCGGCTTCGGCGTCGAGGTCGAAGGCCATCTCAGGCAGGTAGACGGCGTCGATGCTTTTCAGATGCGCGTCCATCATCAGGCCGTCGACATACTGGTTGCGGCTGGTGCGCTGGAGATAGGCGCGAGCGGTGGCGGCCGTCAGCCAGCCGCAATGGCGGCCCATGACCTCGTGGATGACGAGGGTGCGGGGTGCGGCCGTCTGTTCGTTGCTGACATTGTCGAAGAAATGCGCGCCGACTTCGGCGGCCGTCCAGGCGCCGAGCGACTGGCGGATCGGCACGACGTCATTGTCGACAGTCTTCGGCAGGCCGACGACGGTGAGATCGTAGCCGTTGGCGGCGAGGTAGGCGGCAAGGTCGGCGGCCGTGGTGTTGGTGTCGTCGCCGCCGATCGTGTGGAGAATGGTGATGCCGTCATTGGCAAGACGTTCGGCGGCGACCCGCAGCGGGTTCTCGCCTTCCTTGACCAGGCCGCGCTTGACGCAGTCGGCGGCATTGGTGAGCTTGACGCGGCTATTGCCGATCGGCGAGCCGCCGTAGCGGTGCAGCAGCGGCGCCTTTTCGCGCATCTGGCGGGTGATCTCGAGGCTGTCGCCGATCAGCACCCCTTGGTAGCCGGATTTGTAGGCGACGATGTCGAGATCGGGTGCGATGTCGCTGTAGCGTTCGATGAGGCCGCCGACGGCGGAAGAAAGACAGGGCGCCAGGCCTCCGGCGGTCAGCATTGCGACTTTCTGTTTGGCCATGATCCCTCCTACGGTGTTTCGGTGCGGCAGCGTTAGCTAACGCATGGATGCGGCAGGGAAAGGGCCCTGTAAAGTAAAGAATTTACGAAAAATGCGCCTTTCTGCCGTGTTGAACTGCAAAGGCGACCGGAAGTGCGGATATAATCGTTTCAAGCCCGGTCTGCCTGTCGGGGATCTGTTGTGGAAATTTCCATCGCGCGCTCCGCAGCGTACGTGCCTGGCCAATGGCGGCGACCGCTAGCCAGGCCTTAAGGTAAGATAAAGCGGGGCGATGAATCGTTTGCTGCGGTGCGACAATTACCAAATCGTGAAAACTGTGTTCGGCCCTACGACCAATAGTCGCCTTGCAAAGGCTGCGATTCTTTGGTCAAGCTGTTTGTTATAAGTTGACAAGTGTGTGAGATTTTCGATGTCCTTCTGGGAAAAGCTGTTGAATGCCATTGGCAATACCGCAGGCAATGCGCTGTCTGCGGTGGTCGAGGCTATCCGCACGGTTTTCGAAGGCGATCCCGAGACCCGGCGTAAAGTGGCTTTCTCCGTGGCGATCATCGCGCTGTCGGCCAAGATGGCCAAGGCCGACGGCATCGTTAGCGAGAAGGAGGTCGAAGCCTTCCGCGAAATCTTCGAATTCCCGCAGGATCAGGCAAAGAACGTCGCCAGGCTTTACAACCTCGCGCGCCAGGACGTCGCCGGCTACGAAGCCTATGCCGAACGGCTTTCCACGCTCTGCGTTACTTGCGCAGCCAATTGCACAGTGCTGGAAGACGTGCTCGACGGCCTCTTCCACATCGCCAAGGCCGATGGGCTGATCCACGAGAAGGAACTGAATTTCCTGCGTCATATCGGCGAGATCTTCGAGATGAGCGAGACCCGCTTCGAGCAGATCGCTGCCCGCCACGTCTCGTCCGGCGGCGATCCCTACAAGGTTCTCGGCGTCTCGCCTTCGGACGATTTCCCGACCATCCGCCGCCGTTACCATGGCCTTGTCAGCGAACATCATCCCGATCGGCTGATCTCGCGCGGCGTGCCGAAGGAATTCCATGTGATCGCCAATGAGCGCATGGCGGCGCTGAACGCGGCCTATGAGGCGATCGAGAAGGAACGCCGCGCGGCATGACCTCTTTCGAGGCCGACTGCAGAAGCGCTCGCGTGCAGCCCTCGCCGAACCATGGCGAGCGGGCGGACGGGCGCCATCCCGATATGATCCTGCTGCACTATACCGGCATGCCAACGGCTGATGGCGCGCTCGACTGGCTCTGTCGCGCCGAGAGCCAGGTTTCCAGCCACTATTTTGTGCATGAAAACGGCGAGGTGGTGCAGCTCGTGCCGGAAACACGGCGTGCCTGGCATGCGGGAAAAAGCAGCTGGCACGGCGAGACGGACATCAATTCTCTGTCGATCGGCATCGAGATCGCTAATGCCGGCCATCCCGGCGGACTCCCCGATTATCCGAAAGAGCAGATCGCCGCGGTGATCGAATTGTGTCGCGACTGTGTCAAACGTTGGTCGATCGTGCCGGAACGGGTGCTCGGGCATTCCGATGTCGCCCCCATCCGCAAGGTCGATCCGGGCGAGAAATTCCCCTGGGCCGAGCTCCACCGGGCGGGCATCGGGCACTGGGTCGAGCCGGCAACGATCACCGGCGGGCGCTTCTTCCAGCGCGGCGATACTGGCCAGCCTGTCGAGGCGCTGCAGTCGATGCTGTCGCTCTATGGTTACGGCACTGAAATCACGGGTGAATTCTCCGAGAAAACGGCGGGCGATGTGGAAGCTTTCCAGCGCCATTTCCGGCCCCAACGGGTAGATGGCATCGCCGATTTCTCGACGATCGACACGCTGCACCGGCTGCTGTCGTCGCTGCCGCGTTATACCTGACCGGAAGAACCGGATATCAGGACGGATTTCTCGCGGCCGGCGAGAAAACCGCCTCGCCACATCATTTCCCTATTATCTCCTCATTGCGATGGTCTAAGAACGCCCGCTGAACAGCGCTCGCGGCTGTTTTCAAGTGTAACCATGAGCGCCAAATGAAACGATAAGAATTGCTACGGAACGCGACCAGTCCTGGGTCGCGTGTGACCGGATGACGGCGAGGCGCGCAGTCCTGCAATTCTTTGGGTCGGAGTGAAGAGACTACATGAAGAATATGATTGTTGGTGCTGCGGCATGCGTTGGCATGCTGCTGGCGGGATATAGTGTTGCCTTGGCTGGTGATGACTGGGGTGTCCGGGCCGAAACCATCTCGCTGAAAACCGTCGATCGCCAGAGCGGCTATGCCATGCCGGATTTTTCCACGAGCATTCCCTATGCCGCACTGATCAACAAATATGCCGCTGAATACGATGTGCCCGTCGCACTCGCCCAGGCTGTCGTGCGCGTCGAGAGCAATTTCAATCCGAACGCCCGCGGCAGCGCCGGTGAAGTCGGCCTGATGCAGATCAAGCCGGCGACGGCGCGGATGATGGGTTATTCCGGCTCGAAGAAGGGCCTGTTCGATCCGGAGACCAACATCAAATACGGCATGAAGTATCTGGCGGCTGCCCATCAGCTCGGCGGCGGGCAGACCTGCAACACTATCCTGAAATACAATGCCGGCCATGCCGCCACGCGCATGAACCCGGTGTCGAAGACCTATTGCGGCAAGGTCCTGGCGATGCTCGACTGAGCATAGTCTGACGCGTCCTGACGAAATTCCCTTGCGGCAATTTTGCGATGTGAATCAGTGCGCTTGCCGTGATATCCCACCTTGAAACGAGGTGGGATATGGCAGTCGATTTCAGGTTTATCATCATCGGACGCGGCATGATGGGGGCTGCCGTCGCACGGCATCTCTCCTCGATGGCCGACGGCATCGCGCTGATCGGCCCGCGCGAGCCTGAGGAGCGCAAGGCTCATCACGGTGTCTTCGCCAGCCATTACGACGAAGCGCGCATCACCCGCACCTTCGACGGCAATCTTGCCTGGGGAACCTTCGCCGCCCGCGCGCTCGACCGCTACCGCGAGATCGAGGCAAGGAGCGGCATTTCCTTCTATTCGGAGGTCGGCTGCCTCTTTGCCGCTCCTGAGAAGGGCGAGCAGGACTATATCAAAAGGGCGCTGACCGTCAGCCGGACACTCGGCAGCGATATCGAGACCATCGCGCCGTTAGACCTTCGCCGGCGGTTTCCCTATCTTGCCGTCGATCCGGATTTCAGCGGGTATTTCGAACGCAGGCGCGCCGGCTACATCAACCCGCGGGCGCTGGTGCGGGCGCAGACCATGCTTGCCGAACAGGGCGGCGTCTCGCTTATCGAGGCAACCGCGACATCCGTGCGCGATACCGGTTCCCATGTCGAGGTGACGGCAGGCTGCAGAAGCTACGGCGCTGAACGTGTGCTGGTGGCCGCCGGCGGATTCAGCAATTTCCATACACTGCTGCCGCGTCCCGTCGATACCAGGGTGATGGCGCGCACGGTCGCCTTCTACGAACTCGGCGAGCGCGAGATGGCGGTTTTCGGCGGCATGCCGTCGACGATCGTGCTCGGTGACCGAGAAGAGGATCACATCTATATCCTGCCGCCGGTGCGTTATCCCGACGGCAAGACTTATCTGAAGCTCGGTGGTGACACTGAGGCGCTTTCTTTCAGCCAGTTGGAAGATGCCGGCGCGTGGTTCCGTTCCGACGGCAGTGCTCCCGAGCGCGATCATCTCGCGCGTGTCGCCCTGCAGCTGATGCCGGAGCTTGCCGGCTGCCCTGTCACATCGGCGCCCTGTGTGGCGAATTTCACGCCGACCGGTTATCCCTATGCTGGATTTACGCAGTCGCCGCGCATCGCGGTGCTGACCGGCGGCAATTTCGTCGCGGCCAAATCCTCCGACGAGCTCGGGCGGCTGGGAGCGGTGCTTCTGGCGGAAGGAAGGCTCGGGGATCAGGATTTCGGCGGCGAGCTGACGCCGGTCTTTGGTTGAGGGGAAATGTTATGGCAGTCGATTTCAAATACATCGTCGTCGGCCGCGGGCTGATGGGGGCAGCGGCGGCGCGGCATCTGGCGCGCCAAGTGGACGGTGTCGCGGTGATTGGGCCGGACGAGCCGGATGATCGCAAGGCGCATCAGGGCGTCTTCGCCAGCCATTATGACGAGGGGCGCATCACTCGTACCATCGATCCCGACCGCAATTGGGCACTGCTCGCCAACCGCTCGATCGGCCGTTATGGCGAGATCGCCCGCGACAGCGGTATCGATTTCTATCGGGAGGTGGGCTGCGTCGCCGTCGCGCCGACGGGAGGCGATTATATCGAGAAGACCCGGCGGGCCGCCATTTCGCTGAACGTCGAAACCAGCCTTCTCGATGAGGCCGGGCTGAAGGCCGCCTTTCCCTTCTTCGCCTTTCCTGATGGGGGCACGGGCGTCTTCGAGGCGAGGGGGGCCGGCCACATCAGTCCGCGCAAGCTTGTGAAAGCCCAATCGCTGCTGGCGGAAAAGGCAGGTGCTGCCGTCATCCGCGATCATGTCATTTCGATCCGCAGCGAGGGCGGATGGGCCGCCGTCGAGACGGCCGGTGGCCTGACCTATCGCGGTGCAAAGGTGTTGCTGGCAGCGGGCGGATTTTCCATTGCGAAGAATCTGTTGCCGCGGCCGGTTGCCATGACGGTTTATGCCCGGACCGTGACGCTCTTTGAAGTAAGCGAGGCCGACGCGGTGCGCCTGGCCGCGATGCCGTCGCTCATTCTCAGGGCGCCCGGCATCGATATCTACCTGCTGCCGCCGATCCGGTATCCCAACGGCAAATTTTACCTGAAGATCGGCGGCGATCCTGACGATCTGGCGCTTAGCGACGAAGCGGAGATGCGCGCCTGGTTCAAGACCGAGGGGCGCGATACGGTGCGCGCGCATCTCAAACGCATCGTTGAAGGTCTTGTGCCCAATATCGTGCCGCTTTCGATTTCGACGGCCGCTTGCGTCGTGTCGCATACGGAAAGCGGCTATCCGATGATTGGCTATACTTCCTCGCCCGAGATCGCGGTGCTGACGGGCTGCGCCGGCACGTCGGCCAAGAGCTCGGACGAAATCGGCCGGCTTGGGGCCGAGCTGCTTTTATCAGGCGGAATCGGCGAAGAGGGCTACTCCACGGATTTCACACCGCAATTTCGCTAGAGCATTTCCGTTTTTCTCCGAATCACGGAAGTGCTCTCTCTTTTGTTCCTACGCAATTGCGGACGCAAAACCGCTGCGCATTTTTGCTGGAATAGCTCCAAGCGATATCATTTATTTCGATAGCAATTGCGATCTCTCTCGTTTATGGGAGCCCTGCCAGTTGGCTGGGCAGCCGCGCTTTACCAATGCCGAAAGGCGGTAGGGTGAGGAAAGTCCGGGCTCCACGGAAACACGGTGCCGGATAACGTCCGGCGAGGGCGACCTCAGGGAAAGTGCCACAGAAAGCAAACCGCCTGTCATGACAGGTAAGGGTGAAAGGGTGGGGTAAGAGCCCACCGCATCTCCGGCAACGGAAATGGCACGGTAAACCCCACCGGGAGCAAGACCGAATAGGGATGACGCGGCAGGCCGAAAGGCCTTCCGGCTGGTTTCCAGGCCAGTCATCCGGGTGGGTTGCGCGAGGCAGCGTGCGAACGCTGTCCCAGAGGAATGGCTGCCACGTTCCGGTTCACGCCGGAGCCTTACAGAACCCGGCTTACAGGCCAACTGGCGATTAACATCTTGCGGCGCGTCGGCCGGATTTTCACCGTAAGTCGCTGAAACTGACTGTTATCGAGCGGATGTTAATGCATTCATGGGTTGATTTTTCTCGCTTAGCCACCACTACGTGTCGTTTGTAAGATGGCGATGCTAACCCTTTGTTAAACTTAACGGCTTATAAATTTTTGATCATGCGTCCATTGCAAAATGGGCGTATCCCATTGACGCCCATATGGTCCCATGCTATCCCAAATGCGCACTGCACCAGGGCAATCACCTGCCCATTCATCGCAAAGTAAAGGCGTCTTCCTCTCCGGAAGCGTCGGAGGGGTTTTGGCTCATCCGGCTTGCGAAGCTGTGCCTGATATCGGGAGTTTCGGGCGTCTTTTGGTCCGGATCCCTGCGGGAACGGATGTTTCGTGTCATGAACCGCTTCCTTTCGAACGCGACCAACAGGATCGATGCCAAGGGCAGGGTTTCCGTGCCTTCGGCTTTTCGTTCCGTGCTGGCGCAGCGCAATGTTCAGGAGCTCTATTGCTTCCAGGACTTTGTGTTTCCGGCGATCAGCATCGGCGGTCCGGATCTTCTCGAAAGATTCGAACGGCAGATTGCTGCGGAGGATCCGTTTTCGCCGGATGCGAACGAGATGTCGCTTCTCATTCATGGAGGCGGGGTCTTCATGAAGCTCGATGCCGAGGGGCGGCTGATGGTCACGGATTTCATTCGCGGCTTTACCGGTATCTCGGACGAAGTGACCTTCGTCGGTCGGGCGGATCATTTTCAGCTCTGGCAGCCGCAGGCTTTTGTGGCCGCACAGGCGCAAGCACGAGGGGAGCGCAAGCTGGCGGGCAAGCGTTCCTGAAAGAACGAGGGAACGGAATGGTGGCGAATCCTGGCGGAGGTTCAACTGATGCCGGTGGCGGACCGGTTCGTCACATTCCTGTTCTACTCGAAGAAGTGCTTGCGGCGCTGGCGCCCGCGCCCGGCAAGCTCATCCTCGATGGTACATTCGGTGCGGGCGGTTACAGCTCGGCCATCCTTGCGGCCGGCGCCGAGGTGATTGCGCTCGACCGCGATCCGACGGCGATTGCATCGGGGCAGGCGATGGTCGCCGCCCATGGTGGTCGTCTCAAGCTTGTTCATTCGCAATTCTCGCATCTCGCCGATCATGCGCCGCAGGGCGGGCTCGATGGTGTCGTGCTCGATATCGGCGTCTCCTCCATGCAGATCGACGAGGCCGAGCGCGGCTTCTCCTTCCAGAAGAACGGACCGCTCGACATGCGCATGTCGGCCGAAGGTGTTTCGGCCGCCGATGTCGTCAACCGCGCCAAGGTCGCCGATCTCATCCGCATCTTCCATTTTCTCGGCGAGGAAAGCCAGGCGCCGCGCATCGCGCATGCGATCGAGAAGCGCCGCGCCGAAAAGCCATTTGAGACGACGCGCGATCTCGCCGGTCTCATCGAGCTCGTTACGCCGCGCAAGATGAAGGACAAGATCCATCCGGCAACGCGCGTCTTCCAGGCATTGCGCATCTTCGTCAATGACGAGCTCGGCGAACTGGCGCAGGCGCTGTTTGCGGCGGAAACGGCGCTGAAGCCCGGCGGGCGGCTCGTCGTCGTCACCTTTCATTCGCTGGAAGACCGCATCGTCAAGAAATTCTTCTCCGACCGCGCCGGCAAGGCGTCGGGTTCACGGCATCTGCCGGTCGCGCATGAGCGAGCGGCAACTTTTGCGGCTATCGGCAAGGCGATGGTTTCGGCAAGCGAGGCGGAGGCCGAGATCAATCCGCGCGCCCGCTCCGCCAAGCTGCGCGCCGGCCTGAGGACGGACGCCGCCGCCGAAGCCGCGGATATGTCGCTCTTCGGGTTTCCCAATCTTGCCAGTCTCGGAAAGCTTGGTGGTTGATATGCTGAAAACCTTCGATCTCGTGCTTATCGGCGTCATGACGGCCACCGCCGCCGTGACCTACACGATCAAGCACCGCGCCGAATTGAAGCTCGAGGAGGTTCATCGCCTCGAAGCCGAGATCAAGCTTGAGAAGGACACGATCGACCTTCTCAAGGCCGACTGGGCGCTGCAATCGCAGCCGAACCGGCTGGAGCGGCTGGTCAAGTCCTATAATGACGAATTGAAGCTGCAGCCGACGGAATCGACGGCGCTCGTGCATGCCAAGGAATTGCCGATGCTGAAATCCGAGGTTCCCGTGCCTGACGTGACGGAGGCCAAGGCCAGCGCCAAAGGCACGACCGTGGCCAGCGCCAAGAGCGCGACCGTGGCCAGCGCCAAAGGCGCACCGGACACCGCCAAGGGCGCGCAAGCCAACGCCAAGGCGCAGCCCATTCCGATGTCAGCGCCACGCGGCGAGGCAGAAGATGCAGACCAGATCGAAACCGGATCGGTGGAGGAATAATGTCGTTTCTTTCCCGCATCATGGTTTTGAAGAGCCAGGCGCATTTCTCCGCCGGCGTCTATAACCGGTTCGGCGGTCCTTCCCCCGCCGGCCTGGCGATCGAGGGATCGCGCAAGAAGAAATCCGGGCAGGCGAAAAGCCGCGTCGGCCTGCTGATCCTTGGCTTCATGGGCGTCTACGCCGTCATCGGCGGCCGTCTCGTCGAATATGCGATGAAGGATCAGGAGGTCGTCTCCAGCATTCTGCCGCCCGACCGGCTGATGGCCTCGCGCCCGGACATTCTCGACCGCAACGGCGAGGTACTGGCGACCGACATCCGCACCGTCTCGCTGTTTGCCGAGCCGAACAAGATCGTCGACGCCGACGAGGCAGTGGAGAAACTTGCAACGGTGCTGCCCGAGCTCGACGTCAGGGACACTTATAAGAAGCTCTCGGTCAAGACCTCGCATTTCGCCTGGCTGCGCCGGCAGCTGACGCCGAAGCAGCAGAGCCAGATCCTGGCGCTCGGCATTCCCGGCATCGGCTTCCGGCCGGAGAAGCGCCGCTTCTATCCGGGCGGCTCGACCGCCGCGCACATCCTCGGTTACGTCAACATCGACAACCGCGGTGTCGCCGGCATGGAGAAATTTATCGACGACCAGGGGCTTGCCGATCTCGCCTCGGTCGGCATGACCAGCGACCAGCCGCTCGAGCCGGTGCGGCTATCGATCGACCTGCGCGTGCAGAACATCGTGCGGGACGCGGTCGTCAACGCCGTTAACAACTTCCAGTCCAAGGGCGCCGGTGCCGCGGTCATCGACGTGCATACGGGAGAAGTGCTGGCGATGGCATCGGCGCCGGATTTCGATCCGAACGATCCGCAGGAAGGCGCCAAGGACGGTTGGCTCAACCGGATGACCAACGGCACCTTCGAAATGGGCTCGACCTTCAAGACCTTTTCGCTGGCCATGGCGCTCGATAGCGGCAAGGTGAAGATGACCGACAGTTTCGATGCCAGCAAATCGATCTATATCGGCGGCTTCACCATCCACGATTTTCACGGGCAGCGCCGCTGGCTGACTGTTCCCGAGATTTTCCAATATTCTTCGAATATCGGTACGGCGCGCGTCATCGACATCGTCGGCATCGATGCGCAGAAGGACTATCTGACCAAGTTCGGCCTCTTGACGAAGATGCAGACGGAACTGCCCGAAGTGAAGATGCCGAGCCAGCCGCGCGTTTGGAAGAAGATCAATTCGATCACGATTTCCTTCGGCCATGGCGTCTCGACGACGGCGCTGCAGACAGGGGTGGCCGCCGCCGCCCTCGTCAATGGCGGCAAGCTGATCGAGCCGACATTCCTGCCGCGCACGCGCGAACAGGCCGATCAGATCGCTACGCAGGTGATCAAGAAGTCGACCAGCGACAACATCCGCTATCTCCTTGATTTCAACGGCTACAAGGGATCCGGGCGTGTTGCCCGCGTGCCGGGCTTTGCCGTCGGCAGCAAGACCGGTACGGCCGACAAGGTGGTGAACGGGCGTTATTCGGCGACGCTGAACTTCAATTCCTTCATTGCCGCATTCCCGATCAATGATCCCAAATATGCCGTGATCACCTTCTGCGACGAGCCGAAGACCGGTGAGAAGCAATATGGCGGAACGATCTCCGCCGGCACCGCCGGCCCGATCGCTCGTGAGATCATCAGCCGCGCGGCCCCCATTCTCGGCATCGAGCCGAAATTCGGGGAGGGCGGATCGGCCTTGCTGGTGTCTTATTGAGTGTGAATGAATATCGACGCTGATTCGCGAGGGGTGAACCGGCTTCAAGAGAGAAAAGTGCGTTCGATGAAATTGCGAGACCTGGCCGGAGATCAGTTTCCGGAACTTGAAGCACAGCTCGAAGGCCCGGCAGGCTTGCTTGATATCTCAGGCCTGTCTTCGGATAGCCGCAAGGTGGCGCCTGGCAATGCCTTCGTCGCAGTCGCCGGCACCAAGGCGGACGGCGCAGGCTTCATCGCGGATGCCGCCGGCCGTGGCGCTGCCGTCGCGATCGCCTCCCAAGCCGTCGATGCTTCGATCCCCGTGCTTGCGGTCAAGGAGCCGCGCCGCTTCCTTTCCATCGCCGCCGCGCGTTTCCACGGCAAGCAGCCCGATACCATGGTCGCCGTCACCGGCACGGCGGGCAAAACCTCCGTCGCTTCTTTCACCCGGCAGATCTGGGCGCATGCGGGCCACGCGGCTGCGATGATCGGCACGACGGGCGTCGTTTCGCCGACGCGCAACGAATATGGCTCGCTGACGACGCCCGATCCGGTGTCTCTGCACGCGCTGCTGGCGGAACTCGCCGGAGAAGGCGTGACGCACGCCGCGATGGAAGCGTCCAGCCACGGCCTCGACCAGTGCCGGCTCGACGGGGTGAAGCTTGCTGCCGCCGCCTTCACCAATCTCGGCCGGGACCACATGGATTATCATCCCACGATCGAGGCCTATATGGCCGCCAAGATGCGGCTTTTCGATACGCTGTTGCCGAAGGGGTCGCCGGCAGTGATCTTCGCCGACGATCCGTGGTCGGCGCAGGCGATCAAGGCCGCGACCGATGCCGGTCACGACATTCGTACCGTCGGGCGAAAGGGCGATTACCTCTCGTTAAAGCGCGTCGAGCACTTCCGCCACAAGCAGATGGCCGAAATCCATATCGGCGGCGAGATCTTCGAGGTGGACATTCCGCTGGCCGGCGATTTTCAGGTGGCCAACGCGCTGGTCGCAGCGGGGCTTGCCATGTCGACCGGCGTTGAGGCGAAGGTTGCGATGGCCGCGCTCGAGAAACTCGTCGGCGCGTCCGGCCGTCTCGAACTCGTCGGCCATACAAAAGACGGCGCGCTCGCCTATGTCGACTACGCCCACAAGCCGGATGCGCTGGAAAACGTGCTGGGCTCGGTCAGACCCTTCACCACCGGCCGCGTCATTGTCGTTTTCGGCTGCGGCGGCGACCGTGACCGCGGCAAACGGCCGATCATGGGCGAAATCGCCTGCCGACTTGCCGACGTCGTTATAGTCACCGACGATAATCCGCGTTCTGAGGAGCCGGCCTCGATCCGGGCGGAGATCATGGCAGCAGCAAGCTGCGCCGCGGAAATCGCCGATCGCGCCACGGCGATCCGCGAGGCTGTTGGCATGCTGAGATCCGGCGATACGCTGATCGTCGCCGGCAAGGGGCATGAGGAAGGGCAGACGATCGGCGGCGTCACCCTGCCGTTCTCCGATCATGCGGAGGTGCGCAAGGCCTTGGAGGAGTTGAAATCTTGAGCTGGCTCTGGACGACGGAAGACATGATCGCAGCGATGGCGGGGCGCCCTTTCGGCACGCTGCCCGAAGGCATCACCGGCATTTCCATCGACAGCCGCTCGATTACTCCAGGCGAAGCCTTCTTCGCGATCAAGGGCGACCGTGTCGACGGTCACGACTACGCATCGATGGCGACGGCGAACGGCGCTTCCCTTCTCGTCGTCAGCGAGGCGAGGCTTCCCGCCATGGGCCGCCTGACGGTGCCGATGATCGTCGTGGAAGACGTGCTCGCGGCACTTGGCCGGCTCGGCCTTGCCTCGCGCGAGCGCTCGCGGGCCCGGATCATCGCGGTGACCGGATCTGTGGGAAAGACGACCACCAAGGAAATGCTGCGGCATGTGCTGTCGCCCTCCGGCAAGGTGCACGCCTCCGTCGCCTCCTTCAACAATCATTGGGGCGTGCCGCTGACGCTGGCGCGCATGCCTGAGGATACGGATTATGGCGTTTTCGAAGTCGGAATGAACCATCCCGGCGAGATCCGGCCCCTGGTGGGGATGATCCGTCCCGATGTCGCCATCATCACGACGATCGCGCCGGCCCATCTCGGCAACTTCAAGAACATCAAGGAAATCGCCGCTGCCAAGGCCGAGATCTTCGAGGGGCTCGAATCCGGCGGCCATGTCGTGCTCAATCGCGACAACGACCAGTTCAATTTCCTCGACCGCACGGCGCAATCGCTCGGCATCGAGCATATCCATTCCTTCGGCCAGCATGCCAAGGCCGAATTCCGGCTCGCAGAATTCAATGGCTCCGACGAGAATTCGACGCTGTGGCTGACGATTGGTGGCGAGACGCTGGAAGTCGCGCTCGGCGCGCCGGGCCGCCATATCGCCGAGAATGCGCTCGCAGCACTCGGGGTCGTCAGGATCGTCGGCGCCGATATGCAGAAGGCGATCGAAGCGCTTGCGACGCTGAGGCCGGAAAAGGGCAGGGGCAAGCGCCACCGGCTTTTAATCGGCGGCGGCAGCTTCACGCTGATCGACGAGAGCTACAATGCGAATCCAGCCTCGATGCGCGCGGCGATCGCGCTGCTGGCGGCCTCCGAGCCGACCGGCCGCGGACGCCGTATCGCCGTGCTCGGCGACATGCTGGAGATGGGCGAGTATGCGCAGAAGGTCCATACCGACCTTGCCGTGCCCCTGCTTGCGGCCGGCATCGAGCATGTCTGGATGGCTGGAGCCGAGATGGCTGCGCTGAAGGAATCGTTGCCGGAAAGCGTGCATGTCGACTATCGCGAGAACACGGACGAATTGACGGATTATGTATTGAACTCGGTCGCGCCAGGCGACGTGTTGATGGTGAAATCGTCTCTGGGCATCGGTTTCGGCAAGATCGTCGCCGCGCTCCTTGACAAGTTCCCGGCATTTGCCGACACGCAAAGCGAATTTTGATCGGGTAAACAAGGGGCCCTGAATGCTGATCTGGCTTGTCGAACTGTCGGAATATTTCAAATTTCTGAACCTGTTCAGATATATTACCTTCCGCACGGGGGCTGCTCTCTTCACCTCAGCACTGATCGTCTTCCTGTTCGGGCCGACGATCATCAATTCGCTGCGCATCCGGCAGGGCAAGGGCCAGCCGATCCGCGCCGATGGGCCGCAGACGCACTTCAAGAAAGCCGGCACGCCGACCATGGGCGGGCTGATGATCCTCGCCGGCATCGTCGGCGCATCGCTGCTCTGGGCCGATCTTTCCAACGTCTATGTCGTCGCCACGCTGCTGGTGACGCTGGGCTTCGGCGCGATCGGCTTCTACGACGATTATCTTAAGGTCACGAAGCAGAGCCACATGGGCTTTTCCGGCAAGGCGCGTCTCGGCATCGAATTCGTCATCGCCGGCATCGCCGTCTATTTCATGATGCGCACCGCCCTTGCCTCGGGGATTGCCGGCTCGACCTTCGGCTCCTCGATTGCCTTTCCCTTCTTCAAGGACTTCATGATCAATATCGGCATCATGTTCGTCGTCTTCGGCGGCTTCGTCATCGTCGGGGCCGGCAATGCCGTCAATCTGACGGACGGTCTCGACGGACTTGCCATCGTGCCTGTGATGATTGCAGCCGCCTCCTTCGGCGTCATCGCCTATCTCGCCGGCAACGTGGTGTTTGCGAACTACCTGCAGATCAATTTCGTGCCCGGCACCGGCGAGCTCGCCGTCGTGCTCGGCGCCGTCATCGGCGCCGGCCTCGGCTTTCTCTGGTTCAATGCTCCGCCGGCCGCCATCTTCATGGGCGACACCGGGTCGCTGGCACTCGGCGGCACGATCGGCACCGTCGCCGTCGCCACCAAGCATGAGATCGTCATGGCAATCATCGGCGGCCTCTTCGTCATCGAGACGCTCTCGGTCATCATCCAGGTCGGCTTCTTCAAGATGACCGGCCGGCGCGTCTTCCTGATGGCGCCGATCCATCATCACTTCGAGAAGAAGGGCTGGACCGAGAGTCAGGTGGTGATCCGCTTCTGGATCGTCGCCGTCGGCCTTGCCATGCTCGGTCTCTCGACGCTGAAGCTCCGGTGAGGCGGCGATGATCCCGGTCACGACGCTCAAGGACAGGAAGGTCGCGCTCTTCGGGCTCGGCGGCTCCGGCTTTGCCACTGCCCGGGCGCTGATATCAGGCGGTGCCGAGGTGACCGCCTGGGACGACAATCCCGACAGCGTCGCCAAGGCCGCGGCCGAAGGCATCAGAACGGAAGACCTGCACAACATCGACTGGAGCCAGCAGACGCTGTTCGTGCTGTCACCCGGCGTGCCGCTCACCCATCCGAAGCCGCACTGGACGGTCGATCTTGCGCGTGCGGCGGGCGTCGATATCGTCGGCGACGTCGAGCTCTTCGTGCGCGAGCGCCGCGCTCATGCGCCGGACTGCCCCTTCATCGCCATAACAGGCACCAACGGCAAGTCGACCACGACGGCGCTGGTCGCCCATATCCTGAGGTCATCAGGCTACGACACGCAGCTTGGCGGCAATATCGGCACGGCGGTGCTGACCCTCGATCCGCCGAGGGGCGAGCGCTTTTACGTCGTCGAATGCTCCTCCTACCAGATCGATCTGGCGCCGACGCTGAACCCGTCGGCCGGAATCCTGCTCAACTTGACGCCCGATCATCTCGACCGTCATGGCATGATGCAGCATTATGCAGATATCAAGGAGCGGCTGGTTGCCGGCAGCGATGTCGCGATTGTCGGCGTCGACGACAGCCATTCGGCCTTGATCGCTGACCGCGTCCAGCGGGCGGGTGTCAAGGTGGTCCGCATTTCGCGCCGCAACGTGGTGGCGGACGGCATTTATGCCGAGGGCACCAAACTCATCCAGGCCGCCGGCGGCGCCATGCTGCCTTTCGCCGATCTCGACGGCATCCAGACGCTGCGCGGCAGCCACAATGCGCAGAACGCCGCCGCCGCCGTCGCCGCCTGCCTCGCTGTCGGGGTTTCCGCCGACGACATCCGCGCCGGCCTTGCCTCGTTCCCCGGACTCAAGCACCGCATGCAGCCGGTTGGACAGCGTGGTCGCGTCGTTTTCATCAACGATTCCAAGGCGACCAATGCCGATGCCGCAGCGCCCGCTCTTTCGAGCTATGATCGCATCTATTGGATCGCCGGCGGCCTGCCGAAGGCTGGCGGCATCACGACGCTCGCTCCCTATTTTCCGCGCATAGCCAAGGCCTATCTGATCGGCGAGGCGGCGGCGGAATTCGCGGCGACGCTCGGCGAGGCCGTGCCTTACGAGATTTCGGGTACGCTGGAGCGCGCGGTCGCGCATGCGGCAGCCGATGCCGAACGCGACGAGAACGTTGCTTCAGCGGTGATGTTATCCCCGGCTTGCGCAAGCTTCGATCAGTATAAGAACTTCGAAGTCAGGGGCGATGCCTTCGTCGGCCACGTGGCAGCGCTTGACGGGATTGCGATGCTGATCGGTCCGGCAACAGGAGAGAAATGACATGGTAAGCCGCGCGGAACGTGGGCCTCTGGCCGATTGGTTCTGGACCATCGACCGCTTCTTCCTGGCGATGTTCATCTTCCTGATGGGCATCGGCTTCATGCTGTCGTTTGCGGCATCTCCTGCGGTCGCCGAGCGCATCGGGCTCGAGCCTTTCCACTTCGTCAAGCGCCATGCGGCCTTCATGATCCCCTCGATCGGCGTCATGCTCGGGCTGTCGTTCCTGACGCCGCGCCAGGTGCGACGAACCGCGATCCTGATCCTGATCATCTCGGTCGCCATGATGGTGCTGGTGCTTTTCGTCGGGCAGGAGGTCAAGGGTGGCAGGCGCTGGATCTGGATCGCTGGCCTTTCCATCCAGCCGTCTGAATTCATGAAGCCTGCCTTCGTCGTGGTCTGCGCCTGGCTGTTTGCCGAACATGCGCGCCAGCCGGAGATCCCCGGCAATCTCTTTGCGATCATCCTGTTCGGCATCGTTGCGGCACTTCTTATCGCGCAGCCGGACCTCGGCCAGACCATCCTGACCACGGCCGTCTGGGGCGGGATGTTCTTCATGGCCGGCATGCCATGGATCTGGATCATGCTGCTCGGCATCGGCGGCGCCGGTGGCCTGCTCAGCGCCTATTACGTCTTCCCGCACGTCGCCGGCCGGATAGACAAGTTCATGACCGGCGAGGGTGATACTTTCCAGATCGACACCGCGCGCGAGGCGATCATCCGCGGCAGCTGGTTCGGCCAGGGACCGGGTGAGGGTATCGTCAAGCGCATCATCCCGGATGCGCATACCGACTTCATCTTCTCTGTCGCTGCCGAGGAATTCGGGATCGTCTTCTGCATGGCGCTCGTTGCGCTGTTTACCGTGCTGGTGCTGCGCGGCCTCTCGCATGCCTATCGCGAGCGGAACGACTTCAACCGCTTCGCCGTCGCCGGCCTCGTGCTGCAGATGGGCATCCAGTCGATCATCAATATCGGCGTCAATCTCGAACTGCTGCCGGCGAAGGGCATGACGCTGCCGCTGATTTCCTATGGCGGCTCGTCCATGGTGGCGATCTGCGTCACCGCCGGCTTCATCCTGGCGCTGACGCGGCATCGACCGGAAAAACGCGCGCAGGACCGGAGCCTCTTCCGCGTCCCGCACGGCATGCCGGCGGAGTAGAAGACCATGAGCAAAGGCATCGTGCTGCTTGCCGCCGGGGGAACCGGCGGCCATGTGTTTCCGGCGGAGGCGCTGGCCTTCAAGCTGAAGGAGCGCGGCTATTCGGTGCATCTCGTCACGGACAGCCGAGCCGAGCGTTATGCCGGAAAGTTCCCGGCCGAGGAGATCCATGTGGTGCCGTCGGCGACGATCGGCTCGAAGAATCCGGTTGCCGTGGCCCGCTCGCTGTGGACGCTCTGGAGCGGCATGCGGGCCGCAAAGAAACTGATCCAGCGGCTGCAGCCGGTCATCGTCGTCGGTTTCGGCGGTTATCCCACCGTGCCGCCGCTGCTTGCCGCTACCCGGCTCGGCGTGCCCTCGATGATCCACGAGCAGAACGCCGTGATGGGCCGCGCCAACAAGGCCTTAGCAACCCGTGTGCAGGCCATCGCCGGCGGGTTCCTGCCGGAGGGCGGTGCCGCCTTTCCAGACAAGACGGTGACGACGGGTAATCCGGTCCGCCCGGCGATCATTGCCGCGGCCGAGGTGCCTTATACGCCGTCGCATCCGGGTGAGGCCTTCAACCTCGTCGTCTTCGGTGGCAGCCAGGGCGCGCAATATTTTTCCAAGGCGCTGCCGACGGCGATCAGCCTGCTCGACGACGCGCTTCGCGTGCGCCTGCGCATCACCCAGCAGGTGCGTCCCGAGGACATGGAGATGGTCAGCGGCTGCGTCGCCAAGCTGGAGATGGGGGCCGATATCGCACCCTTCTTTACCGACATGGCCGAGAGGCTGGCGAGGGCGCATCTCGTCATCTGCCGTTCGGGCGCCTCGACGGTTTCGGAAATCTCCGTCATCGGGCGGCCTGCCGTGCTCGTGCCTTACCCGCACGCTCTCGATCACGACCAGGCGGCGAATGCGGCGGCACTCGCTGCGACCGGCGGGGCGAAGGTGATTGCCCAGTCAGAGCTTTCGCCGGAGAAGATCGCGGCGATCCTGACGGCTGTCATGAACGATCCGGAAAAGCTTTCGCACATGGCGGCGGCAGCGAAACTCGCCGGGAAACCCGACGCAGCAAACTTGCTTGCCGACATGGTTGAGGCTATTGCCGCCGGACGGACAATTGCGGAATTCAAGAGGACACGCGCATGAAACTGCCGAAGACGATCGGTCTCGTCCATTTCATCGGCATTGGCGGCATCGGCATGAGCGGTATTGCCGAGGTGCTGCACAATCTCGGCCACAAGGTGCAGGGATCGGACCAGGCCGACAGTGCCAATGTCCAGCGCCTGCGCGACAAGGGCATCGAGGTATTCGTCGGTCACCGAGCCGAAAACCTGGGCGAGGCCGAAGTCGTGGTCGTCTCGACGGCGATCAAGAAGAGCAATCCGGAGCTCATCGCCGCGCGCGAAAAGCTGCTGCCGGTGGTGCGCCGTGCCGAAATGCTGGCCGAGTTGATGCGCTTCCGCAATGCGATCGCCATCGGCGGCACGCATGGCAAGACGACGACCACCTCGCTGGTCGCCACACTGCTCGAAGCCGGTGGGCTCGACCCGACCGTCATCAATGGCGGCATCATCAATGCCTACGGCACCAACGCCCGCATGGGCGAGGGCGAGTGGATGGTGGTCGAGGCCGACGAATCCGACGGCACCTTCCTCAAGCTTCCGGCCGATGTCGCCGTCATCACCAATATCGACCCGGAACATCTCGACCATTACGGCAATTTCGACGCCGTGCGCGCCGCCTTCCGGCAGTTCGTCGAGAACGTGCCGTTTTACGGCTTCGGCGTCATGTGCCTCGACCATCCCGAGGTGCAGTCGCTGGTCGGCCGCATCGAGGACCGCAAGATCATCACCTATGGCGAGAACCCGCAGGCCGACGTGCGCTTCAAGAATGTCCGCATCGACGGCACGCGCTCGATCTTCGACGTCGAAATCCGCCGCCGCCGCACCGGCCAGGTGATCGAGCTCAAGGGGCTGGTCATGCCGATGCCCGGACGGCATAATATCTCCAACGCGACGGCGGCGATTGCCGTTGCCAACCGGCTCGGCATATCGAGCGCCGATATCGCCAAGGGGCTTGCTTCCTTCGGCGGCGTCAAGCGGCGCTTCACGCTGACCGGCGAATGGAACGGGGTGCAGATCTTCGACGATTACGGTCACCATCCCGTCGAGATCAAGGCTGTGCTGCGCGCTGCCCGCGAATCCTGCAAGGGGCGCATCATCGCGGTCCACCAGCCGCACCGCTATAGTCGTCTTGCGAGCCTGTTCGAGGAATTCGCCGCCTGCTTCAACGATGCCGACAGCATCTTCCTGGCACCTGTCTATGCAGCGGGGGAGGATCCGATCGAGGGTATCGATTCCGTGTCGCTGGTTTCGCGCATAAAATCCGGCGGCCATCGCGACGCCCG
This sequence comes from Rhizobium sp. 62_C5_N11_2, assembly GCF_051811185.1. NCBI lineage: Bacteria > Pseudomonadati > Pseudomonadota > Alphaproteobacteria > Hyphomicrobiales > Rhizobiaceae > Rhizobium > Rhizobium sp. 62_C5_N11_2. The sequence goes on along the minus strand of NZ_JBPWPW010000001.1, from coordinate 2,844,169 downwards.
CTTTCTCACCTCGGCGGAGCTTTTGCCGCAGATGGTCGCGGAGGTTGCAAAGCCTGGCGATTTCGTGGTTCTGTTGGGGGCTGGGAGCATCACATCCTGGGCAGCGGCGCTGCCCAAGCAACTGGAAGGCCTATCGGGAAAGTCCGTATGAAACAGGTGAATGGGGAAAAGCTTCTCGCGTCTCTCGGAGAGGGTGTAAAGGATATCCGCGGCCGTATCACGCCGGATGCCCCGATGGACCGCGTCACCTGGTTCAGGGCCGGCGGCCTGGCTGAGCTGATGTTCCAGCCGCATGACATCGACGATCTCATCGCCTTCCTGAAGATATTGCCGGAAGAGGTGCCGCTGACGGTGGTCGGCGTCGGCTCCAACATCCTGGTGCGCGATGGCGGCATTCCCGGCGTCGTGCTGCGCCTGTCGGCCAAGGGGTTCGGCTTCGTCGAGCTCGCCGGCGAAAACCGCATCCTGGCCGGCGCCATCTGCCCTGACAAACATGTGGCGGCGATGGCGATGGACAACGGCATCGGCGGCTTCCATTTCTTCTACGGCATTCCCGGTGGCATCGGTGGCGCGGCGCGCATGAATGCCGGGGCCAATGGCGTGGAGACGCGCGAGCGGCTGATCGAAGTCCATGCGGTCGACCGCAAGGGCGACAAGCATGTGCTTTCCAATGCCGAGATGGGCTATTCCTACCGGCATTCGACCGCATCGACAGATCTGATCTTCACCTCCGTGCTGTTCGAGGGCTATCCGGAAGAGCGCGCGCAGATCCGCGCCGAGATGGACGCCGTGCGCAATCATCGCGAGACGGTGCAGCCGGTGCGTGAAAAGACCGGCGGGTCGACCTTCAAGAACCCCGCCGGCCATTCGGCCTGGAAACTGATCGACGAGGCAGGCTGCCGCGGCCTCGTCATCGGCGGAGCGCAGATGTCGTCGCTGCACTGCAATTTCATGATCAACATGGGGCAGGCGACCGGCTACGACCTCGAATATCTCGGCGAACAGGTGCGCCGCGAGGTCTTCGAAAAAGACGGCATCAAGCTCGAATGGGAAATCAAACGTCTCGGCGTCTTCATGCCCGGCCGTGAGGTGCACCCGTTTCAGGGTGTGACGAGCGAGTAACGGTTACTTCACCGCAAGCTTCAGGCCTTCGCGCGGCGTGACCAGGGGCGACCAGCCAAGCACGTCGCGGGCACGGGATATGTCGACCTGGAGGGAGCCACAAAGACGTTGGTAGACGGCGTCCTTTCCCGTGACTCTCGCGCCCATCTGCAACAAGGCGGGGGGAAAGGGGAGCAGCATCGGTTTGACACCCAGCCCTGCGGCAATCCCTTCAATAAGCCCTGGAGTCGAAAGATCTTCTCCATCGCCTGCGAGAAAGGTCTCGCCGGCTGCCTCGGGATGCTTCATCCCGGTGATGATCAGATCGATGAGATTTGGAAGCGCGACCAGTGTTCGGCGGTTCTTCAGCGACGCGAAGGGGAGCGGTATCTTCTTCCGGACAAGTCCGACGAGCAGGGCGAAATTGCCCCTCGCGCCGGGTCCATAGACGAGCGGCGGGCGAATGACGACGACCTCCACGCCTGTTCGGGCGGCGATTTCATGCAGCCCGATTTCAGTTTCCAGCTTCGAGATGCCATAGGGATCGATCGGCATTGGCGTATCGTCGTGCCGGAAGGGCCGATCGTTCTCCTCACCGTTGACCTTGATGCTGCTGATGAAGACGAACCTTTTTACGCCCGCGCGGGCGGCCTGCTCGGCGAGGTTCAACGTCGCGGCGGTGTTAATCCGCCGAAACTCCGCAAGCGGATCGGCTGCGCGGTCGTTCATGATGTGTACACGAGCGGCGAGATGGACAATGACATCAACACCCTCGAGAACTGCTGCCCAATCGGTTTCGCTTGTTATCTCGATGGGGAAATGCCGCACAGATGTCGGGAAGCTGGCGGCTGCAGATCGCGTCGTCACCGCAAGCTCGCATATCCGTTCTCTATGCAGTCTTTCGACGAGAGGCCCACCGACAAAGCCGGCTGCGCCGGTAATGAGGCTTCGCATGATCTGTTCCCCGTTTTGCCGTGAGTGTTCCGGTTAACCGGAAGTGCTCACGGCATCAATAAAAAAGCCGCGACGGTGGCCGTCGCGGCTTGTTGTTGACTTGCTACTCGAGGTTCAGACTTCCTCGCGGCCCGACAGCCGGATGCAGACCAGCGAGATCACCGCCGAGGCGGCGAGGTAGTAGCCGACATAGTCGAGGCTGTAATGGGTGGCGAGCCAGGTGGCGATATAAGGAGCGAGCGAGGCGCCGAAGATGCCACCCAGATTGAAGGTCATAGAGGCGCCGGTGTAGCGCACCATGGTCGGGAAGGGCGCGGCAAGGGCAGCGCCGATCGGACCGTAGGTGAAGCCCATCAAGGCGAGGCCGATGATCGAGCACAGGAAGGCGCCTGTGAGACCGCTGGTCAACAGCGTCGCGTAGAAGAAGCCGAAGATCGCGATGGCAATCGTCGTCAGCGTCAGGATGGTGCGGCGCGAATAGAGATCGGAGAGCCAGCCGGAGAGCGGGATCGTCAGGCCGAAGAAGACGACGCCGACAAGCTGGACGACCAGAAACTGTTCTCTCGTATAACCGAGCCCACCCCTTTCCAAGGGTGTCGTGCCCCAGGAGAGCGTGAAGACCGTCATGAGGTAGAACAGCACGAAGGTCGCGACGGCAATGAAGGTGCCGAGGATCAGGCTGCGCAGATGACCGCGGAAGACCACCTCGATCGGCACGGCGACGCGCTCGTGCTTTTCGACGGCTTTGCGGAATTCCGGCGTCTCAGCAATCTTCAGGCGGACATAGAGGCCGACGGCGACGAGGGCGAGGCTGGCGATGAAGGGAATGCGCCATCCATAGTCGAGGAAATCCTCGTTGCTCATCGTTTCCGCCAGGATGAGGAAGAAGCCGGAGGAAAGGATGAAGCCGATCGGCGCGCCGAGCTGCGGGAACATGGCGTACCAGCTGCGCTTGCCGGGAGGAGCGTTTTCGGTGGCAAGCAGGACGGCGCCGCCCCATTCGCCGCCGAGGCCGAGGCCCTGACCGAAGCGGCAAAGCGCCAGCAATAGCGGCGCGGCGATGCCGATCGCATCATAGCCTGGCAGCATGCCGATCAAGACGGTCGAAAGCCCCATCGTCATCAGCGCGGCGACGAGCGTCGCCTTACGGCCGATGCGATCGCCGAAATGACCGAACACGACGGCGCCGATGGGGCGGGCGAAGAAGGCGATCGAGAAAGTGACGAGCGACTGCAGCGTTGCGGCGTTCGAATCGCTTGCCGGGAAGAAGAGATGCGGGAAGACGAGGACGGCTGCCGTCGCATAGACGTAGAAGTCGAAGAATTCGATGGTGGTGCCGACAAGGCTGGCGACGAGGACGCGAGCCGGGGAATTGACTTGCGCGCTGTTCGAGGCAGGAGTCGGCGATGCGGAGATCGCGTCTGTCATTTTCAATCCAATCAGTATTTTTATGAATCGCCTTGGGAGGCCGGCGGGTCTTAACGCAATTTCAGGCCTGAGAAAACGTCTCCTTGCGCCGCAGGTACCGCATCTCCACCCGCTTCTCGATCCTTGCGTGAAGCTTGCCGCGGCAATGTCCGCGCGCTTGACCGGAATCGAATTGTAACGGATTCACTTAAACTCTTGGTTGAGGTTAAGGAGGCGCGCATGCAAAAGAGTCTAGTTGCCGAGTTTCTCGGCACGTTCTGGCTGGTCTTCGGCGGATGCGGCAGCGCCGTGCTGGCCGCGGCCTATCCCGAGCTTGGGATCGGTTTTGTCGGCGTGGCCTTTGCGTTCGGTCTGACCGTGCTCACCATGGCCTATGCCGTGGGCGGCATCTCAGGCGGTCATTTCAATCCCGCCGTCTCCCTCGGCCTAACTGTTGCCGGACGGTTTCCCGCGGCGCGCCTCGTTCCCTATGTCGTCGCGCAGGTTGTCGGCGCCATCGCCGCGGCGGCGCTGCTTTATCTCATCGCCAGCGGCAAGGCGGGTTTCGAACTCGGCGGCTTTGCCGCCAACGGATATGGCGATCATTCCCCGGGCGGTTATTCACTGCTTTCGGCGCTGCTGATCGAAGTGCTGCTGACCATGTTCTTCCTGATCATCATCCTGGGATCGACCAGCAGCCGGGTGCCTGCCGGCTTCGCGCCGCTTGCGATCGGCCTCGGACTGACGCTGATCCATCTCGTTTCTATCCCCGTGACGAACACCTCGGTCAATCCGGCGCGTTCCACCGGCCAGGCGCTTTTCGTCGGCGGCTGGGCGCTGCAGCAGCTCTGGCTGTTCTGGATTGCGCCGCTTGCGGGTGGGGCGCTTGGCGGGCTCGTCTGGAAATTCCTCGACGACGCCGACTGACTACAGGACATCGAACTATCCCATTGAGCCCGCGCGGTTTTTCCGCGCGGGCTTTTCTGTTTCCACGGAACGATGGGCACCTTCGCTCCGACACTCCCGAAGGCGCGAAGGTTAAAAAATCATGGGCGCGGCAATATGGAGTTAACGAAAGTAAACACTTCATTAACCATAATGATGCTCTAATGCACCCAGGTCGGACAAAGGCCTGAAACGGCGCAGACAGCTTCGCGCAAGCGTCGATTTCGAAAATGAAAGTTATTTTTGGGGGTGTTGATGAGTCGCAAGCATGTCGCTGTCCTGATGGGCGGATTTTCCTCGGAAAGGCCCGTCAGCCTTTCCTCGGGAAAGGCTTGCGCAGAAGCCCTCGAGGCGGAAGGCTTCGACGTGACGCGCATCGACGTGGCGCGCGACGTTTCCGAGAAACTTGCCGCGCTGAAGCCCGATGTCGTCTTCAATGCGCTTCACGGCCCGTTCGGCGAGGACGGCACCATTCAGGGCATCCTCGAATATCTCGAAATCCCCTATACGCATTCGGGCGTGCTTGCCTCGGCGCTGGCGATGGACAAGGCCAAGGCGAAGCGTGTCGCTGCCGCCGCCGGCATTCCGGTCGCCGAATCGCAGGTGGTCAACCGTTTCGCCTTTCCCTCGACGCATCCGATGAAGCCGCCCTATGTGGTGAAGCCCGTCCGCGAGGGGTCGAGCTTCGGCGTCGTCATCGTCACGGAAGATCAGGCGCATCCGCCACAGATCGTCAGCTCGCCCGAGTGGCGTTACGGCGAGGAGGTGATCGTCGAGCGCTATGTTTACGGTCGCGAGCTCACCTGCGGTGTCATGGGCGAAACGCCGCTCGGCGTCACGGAAGTGGTGCCACAGGGACACAATTTTTATGATTACGACTCCAAGTATGCGGCGGGCGGTTCAAAACACGTCATCCCCGCGAAAATTTCACCGAATATTTACCAAAAAATACAAACATTGTCCCTAAGGGCGCATCAGGCAATCGGTTGTCGCGGCGTCAGTCGGTCCGACTTTCGTTACGACGATCGTTTCTCCGAAGACGGCGAAATCATCTGGCTGGAGGTCAATACCCAGCCAGGTATGACCCCAACCTCGCTCGTGCCCGAAATGGCCGGTCATGCCGGCTATTCGTTTGGTCAGTTTCTCCGGTGGATGGTGGAGGACGCGTCTTGTTTGCGTTGACAGTCAAGAGGATTGGGCGCCCCAGCCATCATGCCGTGCTTCCGATCATGGAAGCCGAAGAGCGGTTCGTGCTGCCGCGTCCACTGCGCCGCGTCACGCGCTTCCTGATCAGCCTCTGCAGCGGCCGTATCCATATTCCTGTTCATACGGGTACGGTCTCGGCGCTCGCCTTCCTGGCTGCGACGGGGTTTTACGGTATGTCGCTTGGCGGCCACACCGAAGCTGTCGCGCAGGCGACGACGACGGCGGCGGGTTTTGCGATCGAGGACGTCAAGGTCTCCGGCAATTCGGAGACCTCCGAAATCGAGATCCTGCAGCTGATCGGCCTTGACGGCACGACCTCGCTGGTGGCCCTCGACGTCGATGCCGCCCGCCGGAAGATCGCGCATCTTCCCTGGGTCGAAAGTGTCGAGGTCCGCAAGATCTATCCGAAAACGATCGAGGTGAAGCTCAAGGAGCGCCAGGCCTATGCGATCTGGCAGCACGGGCAGGAGCTTTCCCTGATCGAGAAGAACGGCAGCGTCATTGCACCGCTGCGCGACAACAAGTTTTCGGCGCTGCCGCTCGTCGTCGGCCGCGATGCCGAAACGGCGGCGGCTTCGCTCGACGACGCCTTCTCGAAGTGGCCCGACGTGAAGGCCCGCGTGAAGGCCTATGTCTGGATATCAGGCCGTCGCTGGGACCTGCACATGGACAATGGCGTCGTCGTCAAGCTGCCGGAAGATGGCATCGACCAGGCACTGGCGACGCTTTCGAAGTTCGACAAGGAGCACCAACTCCTGGAGCGGGACATTGCCGCAGTCGATCTCCGACTGTCCGACAGAACCGCCATCCAGCTGACGCCGGAGGCGGCGGTCCGCAGGCAGACGGCAGTGACGGAGCGTATGAAAGAATTGAAGAAGGCGGGGCAAAATATATGAGCTTGTTCGGTTCATCCCATTTCGGATTGCCGCGCCTGAAGCCGCTTTCGTCGAAGCGGTCACATGTCGTTTCGGTGCTCGACATCGGCTCGACCAAGGTCGTCTGCATGATCGGCCGGCTGACGCCGCGCGAGGAAAGCCAGATCCTGCCGGGTCGCACGCACAATATCGAGATCATCGGCATCGGCCACCAGCGTTCCCGCGGCATCAAGACCGGCGTGATTGCCGATCTCGACGCGCTGGAAGGCGTCATCCGCCTTGCAGTCGACGCGGCGGAGCGCATGGCGGGACTGACCGTCGAGAGCCTGATCGTCAACCTGACGGCTGGCCGGCTCGGCAGCGACATCTACACCGCGACGATCGATCTCGGCGGCCAGGAAGTAGAGCTCAACGATCTGAAGAAGGTGCTGTCGGCCGCTTGCCAGCAGTCGCTGCGCCAGGACCGTTCGGTGCTGCATTCGCTGGCGACCGGCTTCTCGCTCGACGGCGAGCGCGGCATCCGCGATCCGCTGGCGATGTATGGCGATGCGCTCGGCGTCGACATGCATGTGGTGACGGCGGAGCGCTCGGCGCTGAAGAACCTCGAACTCAGCGTCAATCGTGCGCATCTGTCGGTCGAGGGCATCGTCGCCACGCCCTATGCATCGGGTCTTGCAGCTCTCGTCGACGACGAGGTCGAACTCGGCTGCGCGGCGATCGACATGGGCGGCGGCACGACGACGATCTCGGTCTTTGCCGAAGGCAAGCTCGTTCATACGGACGCCGTCGGCCTCGGCGGCCATCACGTCACCACCGATCTGGCGCGCGGCCTTTCGACCCGCATCGAGGATGCGGAGCGGCTGAAGGTCGTGCATGCCTCGGCGCTTTCGAATTCCTCCGACGAGCGCGAGCTGATCTCGATCCCGCCGATCGGCGAGGACGATCGCGACCAGCCGTCGCAGGTGCCGCGGGCACTGGTTTCGCGCATCGTATCGGCGCGAATCGAGGAGACAATGGAACTGATCCGCGACCGTATCCAGCGCTCAGGCTTCAGCCCGATCGTCGGCAAGCGTGTCGTGCTGACCGGCGGGGCGAGCCAGTTGACCGGCCTTGCCGACGTGGCGCGGCGCATCCTTGCCCGCAACGTCCGCATCGGCCGTCCGATGGGCGTCTCGGGGCTGCCGACGGCTGCCAAGGGTCCGGCCTTTTCGACGGCCGTCGGCCTGATGATTTATCCGCAGGTCGCGGACATGGAGACACATGCGTCACAGAGCGGTCTGCTCATGTCGCTTGGAGGAAATAACAGCCGCATAGCCCGCATGGGCCAGTGGCTGAAGGAAAGTTTCTGAAATTGAGTAATTGGCCGGCGTGGCGATGCGGCCAGAGAGAGAAGGAACAGGTACCATGACCATCAAGCTGCAAAAGCCTGACATCACAGAGCTGAAGCCGCGCATCACCGTGTTCGGCGTTGGCGGCGGTGGCGGCAATGCCGTCAACAACATGATCACCGCCGGCCTCCAGGGCGTCGACTTCGTCGTCGCCAACACGGATGCGCAGGCGCTGACGATGACGAAGGCTGAGCGCATCATCCAGCTCGGCGTCAACGTCACCGAAGGCCTCGGTGCCGGCTCGCAGCCGGAAGTCGGCCGCGCGGCCGCCGAGGAGTGCATCGACGAGATCGTCGATCACCTGAACGGCACGCATATGTGCTTCGTCACCGCCGGCATGGGCGGCGGCACCGGCACGGGCGCTGCGCCCGTTGTCGCGCAGGCGGCCCGCAACAAGGGCATCCTGACGGTCGGCGTCGTCACCAAGCCGTTCCATTTCGAAGGCGGGCGCCGCATGCGTCTGGCCGAGATGGGCATCCAGGAACTGCAGAAGTCTGTCGATACGCTGATCGTCATTCCGAACCAGAACCTCTTCCGCATTGCCAACGACAAGACGACCTTCGCTGATGCCTTCGCCATGGCCGACCAGGTTCTCTATTCGGGCGTTGCCTGCATCACCGACCTGATGGTTAAGGAAGGCCTGATCAACCTCGACTTCGCCGACGTCCGCTCGGTGATGCGCGAAATGGGCCGCGCGATGATGGGCACCGGCGAAGCCTCCGGCTCCGGCCGAGCGCTGCAGGCAGCAGAGGCTGCGATTGCCAACCCGCTGCTCGACGAAACCTCGATGAAGGGCGCCCAAGGCCTGCTGATCTCCATCACCGGCGGTCGCGACCTCACCCTCTTCGAAGTCGACGAAGCCGCGACCCGCATCCGCGAGGAAGTCGATCCTGACGCCAACATCATCCTCGGCGCCACCTTCGACGAATCGCTCGAAGGCATCATCCGTGTCTCGGTCGTCGCAACCGGCATCGACCGGGCGATGAACGAAGCCGCCGAGCGGAACCTCCAGCCGGCAGCAAGGCCCGCTATCCGTCCCTCCGCGGCTGTTGCTCCGGCAGCGGCCGCAGTTCAGCCTGCCCCCGTGATGCAGGCACCGAAGGCCATGGATCCGATCGCGCAGACCATCCGCGAAGCCGAGATGGAACGCGAGCTCGAAATTCCGGCCCCGCGTGCTGCCGCACCGCTGCAGCAGCCCGTAGTACAGCAGGAAACCTTCCGTCCGCAGAGCAAGATCTTCGCGCCTGCACCGGAAGCTCCGGCAATGCGTCCGGCCCCGGTGCAGCAGCAGGCTCCGGCGCCCGTCATGAGCCAGCCTGTCATAAGCCAGCCGGTTCAGCAGCAGCCGGTCCGGCAGGAGCCGACCATCCGCCAGGCGCCCGAACCGGTGCGCATGCCGAAGGTCGAGGATTTCCCGCCGGTCGTCCAGGCCGAACTCGACCACCGCACGCAGCCGGCTTCCGCGCATGCGGCGGAGGAGCGCGGTCCGATGGGCCTGCTCAAGCGAATCACCAATTCGCTTGGCCGCCGCGACGACGACGCCGTTGCCGCCGATATGACCGCCGCACCGCCGGCCGCTTCGCAGCAACGCCGTCCGCTGTCGCCTGAGGCAAGCCTCTACGCACCGCGTCGCGGCAATCTCGACGACCAGGGCCGGGCAGTTCCGCAGGCCCGGATGATGCAGGAAGACGACCAGCTGGAAATCCCGGCATTCCTGCGTCGCCAGTCGAATTGAGTGCGTGCTTCGGCACCGTTCATGCCCGGGATCAAGGTCCCGGGCATTGCTGTTTTTCAGCCCGTGATTCGCGAGCAATTTCAATTGCGTGACTTCGTAACAAAGCGAAAGAAACAGTGATTTGGATTGGAGCGCCGGCGCACGTAAGTATGGTGCAAGGAAACTGCACTAGGAGACCTTTCGACAGGCTCCTTGTGCAGAATGAACGATGACCGTGCCGATCGGACAGACCGCCGGTACGGAAGAATAAAGGCAGAATTTATGGCAATTGGCTTGCTGGGTTTTCAAACGACGGTATCGCGTCCGGTGACGCTTTCGGGCATCGGGGTGCATTCGGGCGCTAACGTCTCGATCACCCTGAACCCGGCCGAATCGGACACCGGCGTCATTTTCCAGCGCCTGCATGACAATGGCGACATCACCGAACTGAAGGCCGTCTCCTCGCAGGTCGGCAATACCGACCTCTGCACAGTCCTCGGCTTCTCTCCCGCCCATTCGGTCGCGACGATCGAGCATGTCATGGCCGCCGTCTATGCGCTCGGCCTCGACAATGTGGTGATCGAAGTGCAGGGCTCCGAAATGCCGATCATGGATGGCAGCTCGCTGCCCTTCGTTGAGGCGATCGAGCAGGTCGGTCTCGTCTCGCTCGGCGTCAAGCGCCGCTATATCCGTATCACCAAGCCGGTGCGGATCGAGCATGGCGGCTCCTGGAGCGAATTCCGCCCCTATGACGGTACGCGCTTCGAAGTCGAGATCGATTTCGACTGCCCGCTGATCGGCCGGCAGAAGTGGGCCGGTGACATGACCGCCGCCGTCTTCAAGGCCGAGCTTTCCCGCGCCCGCACCTTCGGGTTCATGCGCGATGTCGAGCGCCTCTGGGCGTCGGGCCATGCGCTCGGCTCCTCGCTTGAAAATTCCGTCGTCATCTCGGACGACAACACCGTCATCAACGTCGAAGGGCTGCGTTACGCCAAGGATGAATTCGTCCGCCACAAGACGCTCGATGCCGTCGGCGATCTGTCGCTTGCCGGTGTCCAGTTCATCGGTTGCTACCGTTCCTATCGCGGCGGTCACAAGATGAATGCCAATGCGCTGAAGGCGCTGCTCGCCGATCCTTCCGCCTACGAGGTTGTGGAGACGTCGACGCCGCGCCAGCGTGTCGCTGCCCGCGAACTGATTGCAGTCAGCGCTTCGGAATTCGCTCCCTGGTCGGCATGACCTCCAGCATATTCTCAAGACCAGGCCGCCTCTTTCCCGGAGGCGTTTTTTTTATGTCCGGCCATATCTGCGGCAATAAACCGATGCTTGGCCGCCACAGGTCGGGAAGAAGTTGAAAAGCCGATCATTCTGCGGCTGCTGCCACAAAAATGCGTTAATGCCTTATCATTGCGTTGCTCTTGATGCACATTTGTGGCTAGAAACGCCAGCGAGGCGTGGCTGCCGTGGAGAGAGCGGCAGCAGTGGGGTTCTTTCGAATGGGTTATGCAGGATCTGAAGGTATGATGAAGACAGCGCGCGCTTTGTTCGCATCGCTTCTGGTGCTCAGCGCAGGCGCCTCGATCTCCGGTTGCCAGTCGGATCCCGACATCGACATCACCAAGCTCGGTCTCGAAACCGATCCGCCTGACGTGCTCTACACCCAGGGTCTTGCCAATATGAAGGCCGGCAACATGGCGGAAGCGGCGCGCAAGTTCGACGCGATCGACCGCGAGAACCCGTTCTCCGAATGGGCGCGCAAAGCGCTTGTGATGAGCACCTTCGTCAAATACCGCCAAGGCCGTTTGGACGACGCGCTTGCATCGGGCAACCGCTACATGTCGCAATATCCGAAGTCCCAGGATGCTGCCTATGTGCAGTATCTCATCGGTCTCACCTATTCCAAGCAGATCGTCGACGTGACGCAGGACCAGCGCGCCTCGGCCAAGACGATCGAGGCGATGCAGGCCGTCATCGACAATTATCCGAACTCCGAATATGTCGACGATGCACAGGCCAAGATTCGCTTCGCGCGCGACCAGCTCGCCGGCAAGGAAATGCAGATCGGCCGCTACTACATGGAGCGGAAGGAATATCTCGCCGCGATCTCGCGCTTCCGCATCGTCGTCGAGAAATATCCGAATACGAACCAGATCGAAGAGGCCTTAGCGCGTCTCGTCGAAGCTTATTATTCCATGGGCATCGTCGACGAGGCGCAGACAGCCGCTGCCGTTCTCGGTCACAATTACCCCGACAGCCAGTGGTATGCTGATTCCTACAAGCTGCTGCAGAGCGGCGGTGCCGAGCCGCGTGAAAACAAGGGCTCGTGGATCGCAGCAGCGGGCAAGAAACTTCTTCTCGGTTCCTGAGGCCAATGCTGATCCAGCTTTCGATCCGCGATATCGTCCTGATCGAGCGGCTGGATCTTGCCTTCGAGACCGGCCTCTCCGTGCTGACGGGCGAGACCGGGGCGGGCAAATCCATCCTGCTCGACAGCCTGTCGTTGGCGCTCGGTGGGCGCGGCGACGGCGACCTGGTGCGCCACGGCGAGGATAAGGGCCAGGTGACGGCGGTGTTCGACGTCGGCATGGAACACGGCGCCCGCATACTCCTGCGTGAAAATGGCATCGACGACGAGGGCGACCTGATTTTCCGCCGCCAGCAATCGGCGGACGGGCGCACCAAAGCCTATGTCAACGACCAGCCGGTCAGCGTGCAGCTGATGCGCCAGGCCGGGCAGATGCTGGTCGAAATCCATGGACAGCACGACGATCGCGCCCTTGTCGACACCAATGCCCACCGCACCCTGCTCGATGCCTTCGCCGGCCTCACCGACGAGGTTTCAGAGGTCTCCAGGCTCTATCGGCTGTGGCGCGACAGCGAGCGGACGCTGAAGAAGCACCGGGAGAAGGTGGAAAGCGCGGCGCGCGAAGCCGACTACCTGCGCTCGTCGGTCGAGGAACTCGAGAAGCTCTCGCCGCAGGATGGCGAGGAGGAAGAGCTCGCCGATCGCCGGCAGAAGATGATGAAGGCCGAGCGAATCGCCGGCGATATCGCCGAGGCGTCCGAATTCCTGAACGGCAATGCCTCGCCGGTGCCCCATATCGCCTCGCTGGTGCGCCGGCTGGAGCGTAAGAGCCATGAGGCGCCGGGACTGCTCGAAGACACCGTGACGCTGCTCGATGCCGCGCTCGATCAGCTTTCCAACGCGCAGATGGAAGTCGAGGCGGCACTCCGCAAGACCGAATACGATCCGAGAGAGCTGGAGCGGGTGGAGGAGCGGCTTTTCGCGCTCAGGGCCGCCTCGCGCAAATATTCCGTTCCCGTCACCGAACTGCCGGCGCTTGCCGTGCGCATGATCGCCGATCTTGCCGATCTCGACGCGGGCGAGGAGCGGCTTGCGCGGCTCGAAGCCGAGGTTGGCCTCGCGCGGGAAAATTACGATGCAGCGGCGCGCTCACTGTCCGACAAGCGCCATCATGCCGGCACCGCACTGGCCGGGGCTGTCATGGCCGAGCTGCCGGCGCTGAAGCTCGAACGGGCCCGTTTCATGGTCGAGATCAGCACGGATGCGGGGGAGGCGGCGGCCGAAGGCATCGACGTCGTCGAGTTCCATGTCCAGACCAATCCGGGCACGCGGCCGGGCTCGATCATGAAAGTCGCTTCGGGCGGCGAACTCTCGCGTTTCCTGCTGGCGCTGAAGGTGGCGCTCGCCGATCGCGGATCGGCCCCGACGCTGGTCTTCGACGAAATCGATACCGGCGTCGGCGGTGCTGTGGCCGATGCGATCGGCCAGCGGCTGAAGCGGCTGTCGGAGCGGGTGCAGGTGCTGTCGGTTACGCATGCGCCGCAGGTCGCGGCACGGGCTGCGACGCATCTCTTAATCTCCAAGGGGCCGGTGGCCGACGGTTCGGAAAAGATCGCCACCCGCGTCGCGACGATGGCGCAGAAGGACCGTACCGAGGAGATCGCCCGTATGCTGGCCGGGGCTTCGGTCACCGAAGAGGCGAGGGCGGCGGCGAAGCGGCTGCTTGCCGGCAACGGCTGATCGCCAAGCGACGGCGAGCGGTGACAAGCGTTCCGCTTCGCGTTATGCGCAATATCCCCGATCAGAGGCGATCCCTTGCCATGCGCCTTTTCCATTTCAGCGATAATCCCGATATTGCCGTGTTCGAACCGCGCCCGGTCCGCACTCCCTCGATTCGCCCGACCGGCCGGGAATGGCTGAACGGTCCGCTGGTCTGGGCGATCGATGCCGATCATGACTTCATGTATCTCTATCCGCGCGACTGCCCGCGGATCCTGATCTGGGCGACACCCGAGACGCGGGAGGCCGAGCGGCGGCGCTGGCTCGGGGATTACCGGGGCGCGGCCTATGTCGAGCGCCATTGGTTGGAAAGGCTCTCGACAGAGACGATCCATCGCTACGAGCTTCCGGCTGACAATTTCGAGGATCTGGATGATGCGGGCATGTGGGTGGCCCGCAGACGCGTTGTTCCCACCGAGCGCACCGCCATCTCGCGGCTCGACCGGGAGTTTGCGCCGCGCGGGGTGGAGCTCAGGGTGGTCGATAGCCTGCAGCCGTTGAAGAGCCTCCGGAACACCGGCCTGCATGTCAGCGGCATCCGGCTGCGCAATGCCAGGGATTGGGAATAGGCCGGGCAACCGACCTTCCTTTCGCAGGATATGTGGTCTCCCTTTTCATCCAGAAATTTTGCTCTAAAAACAATCCAGATTTCTGACCAGATTCTCTGGAGTGATGTTCCATGTCCACCGAAGGTTCCGCCGTCGACACGTTGACGATCGAAGAGGCTGCCGCCGAGCTTGAACGGCTGGCAAAGGAGATCGCGCATCACGATGCGCTCTACCACGGCAAGGACCAGCCGGAGATTTCGGATGCCGATTACGACGCGCTGAAGCGCCGCAATGATGCGCTCGAGGCGCGCTTTCCCGAGTTGATCCGCGAAGACAGCCCATCGCGGCATGTCGGTGCAGCGCCCTCCGTCACCTTCTCGCCCGTCATCCACGCGCGGCCGATGCTGTCGCTCGACAACACTTTCTCGCAGGAGGACGTGCAGGATTTCGTCGCCGGCGTCTATCGCTTCCTCGGCCGGCTGCCCGACCAGTCGATCGCCTTTACCGCCGAGCCGAAGATCGACGGTCTTTCGATGTCGATCCGTTACGAGAATGGCAGGCTGGTGACGGCTGCAACGCGTGGCGACGGCACGACGGGGGAGAACGTCACCGCCAACATCCGGACCATCGCCGAGATCCCCAACGAGCTGCCGAAGGGCGCGCCCGCGGTCGTGGAGATCCGCGGTGAAGTCTATATGGCCAAGAGCGATTTCCTGGCGCTGAACCGGCAGATGGAGGCGGAGGGCAAGCAGACCTATGTCAATCCGCGCAACACCGCGGCCGGATCGTTGCGCCAACTCGACGCCAAGGTGACGGCGAGCCGCAAGCTGAAATTCTTCGCTTATGCCTGGGGCGAGATGTCGGAGATGCCCGCCGACACACAGTTCGGTATGGTGCAGACCTTCAAGGACTGGGGTTTTCCCGTCAATCCGCTGATGAAGCGATTGAACTCGGTCGCCGACATCCTGGCGCATTATGACGAGATCGGCCTCGAGCGCCCGGATCTCGACTACGACATCGACGGCGTCGTCTATAAGGTCGACAGTCTCGAGCTGCAGGCTCGTCTTGGCTTCCGCTCGCGTTCGCCGCGCTGGGCGACGGCGCACAAGTTTCCGGCGGAGCAGGCCTTCACCGAGGTCGAAAAGGTCGAGATTCAGGTCGGTCGCACCGGGGCGCTGACGCCGGTGGCGCGGCTGAAGCCGATTACGGTTGGCGGCGTCGTCGTCACCAATGCGACGCTGCACAACGAGGATTACATCAAGGGCATCGGCAATAGCGGCGAGCGCATCCGACCGGAGGAACACGATATCCGTGAGGGCGATACCGTCATCGTTCAGCGCGCCGGCGACGTCATTCCGCAGATCCTCGATGTGGTGATGGAAAAACGCGCGGCCGACGCCCGGCCATACGAATTCCCGAAGACATGCCCGGTCTGCGGTTCGCATGCCGTGCGCGAGGTCAACGAGAAGACCGGCAAGATGGATTCGGTGCGCCGCTGCACCGGTGGCTTCATCTGCCGGGCGCAGGCGACGGAGCATTTGAAGCACTTCGTTTCGCGCAACGCTTTCGATATTGAAGGGCTCGGTTCGAAGCAGATCGACTTCTTCTTCGAAAACGACGACGCGTCGCTGCAGATCCGCACCGCGCCCGATATCTTCACGCTGGAGAAGCGCCAGCAGCAATCGCTGACCAAGCTGGAGAATATTGACGGTTTCGGCAAGGTCAGCGTCGGCAAGCTCTATGCGGCGATCAACGAACGGCGCAGCATTGCGCTCCACCGCTTCATCTACGCGCTCGGCATCCGTCACGTCGGCGAGACCACGGCGAAGCTGCTGGCGCGCTCCTATGGCACCTATGCCGCCTTTGAGACGGCGATGCGGGAGGCCGAGACGCTTGCCGGCGACGCCTGGAACGATCTCAACGCCATCGAGGGCATCGGCGAGGTCGTGGCGCGGGCTATCGTCGAATTCTACAAGGAGCCGCGCAATGTCGAGGTGATCACCCGGCTTATCGAGGAGGTGACGCCCGAGGAGGCCGAGCAGCCGGTGACGACAGGCAGCCCGGTCGCCGGCAAGACCGTGGTTTTCACCGGCTCGCTGGAAAAGTTTACCCGCGACGAGGCGAAGGCGAGGGCGGAGAGCCTCGGCGCCAAGGTGGCGGGATCGGTCTCCAAGAAGACCGACATCGTCGTCGCCGGCCCAGGTGCTGGCTCCAAGCTCGACAAGGCACGCGAGCTTGGCGTGCAGACGATGGACGAGGACGAATGGCTGGCACTGATCAGCGGGTGAGGGGCTGACGGCAAGCCGCCAGCCCGTTTTCTCATAGCCTGAGCCGCGCCATCCCATAGGCGTCGACATACTCCCCGGATCGAAAGCCGAAGGCCCTTAGCAGGCCTTCCCGTTCGAAGCCGAATTTCCGGTAGAGGCCGATGGCGACATCGTTGTCGGTGTAGACGGTCAGTTCCAGCCGTTTGATATCAAGCCAGTCGTCGGCGGCGTCGACCATCGCGCCGAGCAGGATCCGTCCGAAGCCGCGGCCGGTGAAATCGTCATGCACGCCCATGCCGATACTGGCGACGTGCTGCCGACGGCCGGAGAGGCGGTTGAGGCCGCCATTGCCGACGATCTTGCCATTTTGGGTGACGACGAGGTTGAGCGCGCCTGGCGACGGGATTTCCATGTGCTTGCGAACCTCCTCGACCCGCTGGTAGGGCGGCCTCAAGGTGCCGGCCCTATAGCCCGGCAGATTTATGAGATCCGTGATCTCCTCCGCATCGGACAGGCGGACGGCGCGCACCAGGACGCCATCCGGCAGGCGCGCTCGGCCGCGAGGTTCATTCTCTTCGTTTTCGGACATTCATGCTCTCCATCGGTGTCAGGAGGAGAGCCGGTTTCCGAAAACCCTGCTCGCCTCGGCAGGGTTTCGGGATGATGATCGGATCGCTGCTAACGCGCCATCGCTCCCGCGTACCCTTCAAGGGTCGTGGTGTGATGGATAAGCGCTGCCATGGTCACGGAACTGATCATGGCGGCAAGTTTCGATATGGGGGTTAAAAAGTCAACCATGCGTCGTGTCGAATTTGCGCGGCCGGAAGCGGGGCGGTATTCCTGTTCCTGAAGAAACGATTCGGGTTGCTGATTTGAAGACCATCGCGATTGACTTCGAGACGGCGAACGAACAGCGCGGCAGCGCCTGTTCCGTCGGCCTTGCCTGGATCGAGGAGGGCAGGGTCACGCGCGTCGAAGAGCGACTGATCCGACCGCGGGAGATGCGCTTTTCCGGGATGAACATCGCAATCCATGGCATCCGGCCGGAGCATGTCGAGGACGCGCCCGAGTTTCCCGAGGTGATGGACGAGTTCGAGGAGGATTTTCGCGGCGCGACGATGATCGCGCACAATGCTTCCTTCGATTTCAGCGTCTGGCGGGCGAGCCTCGATCTCTACCGGCAATCCTATCCGGAGCTTACCTATCTCTGCAGCCTGAAGATGGCGCAACGAATCTGGCCGCATTTCCTCTCGCACCGTTTGAACCTGATCGCCGAGCATCTCGGCCTGCGTTTCGTGCACCACAACGCTGCCGAGGATGCTGTGGTCTGCGCGGCCGCGGCGATCGAGATGGCGAAAGCCGTCAAGGCCAACGCCGTTCACGCGATACCGGCGCTGATCGGCATGAGGCCCGGCCGGCTGACTGCGCGGGCCTACGAGCCCTGTACCTGCCGGAAAGGCTGATTCCTTCCACGAGCCCCATTTCTTGCAAAGCATGGGTGCATGCTTATCTAAAATGCGGATTATTCAGGGAGCCGCCATGTCCAGACTGCGCAATCTTCTCCTCGCCGCCTTTTCCTTCGCCGTCCTTTCCGCAGGCGCTGCCTCAGCCGAAGTCGTCGGCAAGGTCGGGGTCGACTGGATCGGCAACGACATCATTGTCGAGGCGGTCTCCGACCCTGAGGTCAAGGGCATCACCTGTCACGTCACCTATTTCGATCGCAGCTTGATCGACCGGTTCAAGAACGGCAACTGGTTCGAGGACCCGTCCAATAATTCCATCGCCTGCCGGCAGACCGGGCCGATCGAGATCGGTAGTATCGATCTGTCCAAGGATGGCAGCGAGGTGTTCCGCCAGGGCATGTCGCTGATCTGGAAGACGCTGGTCGTCAACCGCATCTACGATAAGACGAACGACACGCTGATCTATCTCGCCCATTCGCGCGAACTGACCGACGGCTCGGCGAAGATGTCGATCTCGACCATTCCGCTCTATGGGCAGAACGTTGTCTGGAAGAATGGGAAGCCGCAATAGAGCTTCTGCTGTGAGATATTTGGAAAGAGCGCTGCTTCCCTTTTTCTCTCATTGCAAAATCAAAAAGGCCCGGACGAGCCGGGCCTTCGAATTCCAGATATGGATAGCCCTCAGGCGGCCTGCGTCAGTTCGTCGGCAATGACCGTGTCGAGATTCAAGAAGCAGACCATGGTCTTTTCGAGCGCGACGATGCCGCGGCAGAAGGCGCGCTGGGCTTCCGGGATGATTTCCGGCGGCGGCTGCAGATCTTCGCTCTTGATGGTCATCATGTCGGAAACCTGCTCGACCAGCAGACCGACCAGCTTGCCCGCAATGTCGGTGACGATGATCGCCGAGCGCTCGGAGGGCTCGGTCATCTTCATGCCGAGGCGGCAGGCCATGTCGATGACGGGGATCACCGCACCGCGCAGGTTGATGAGACCCAGCACATAGGGCGGGGTGTGCGGCATCGGCGTCACCGGCGCCCAGCCGCGGATTTCGCGGATGGCCATGATGTCGATGCAGAACTCCTGGTCGCCCAGGTGGAACGAAACGATTTCGAGATAAGCGCCCGACTGCTTGATGGCGTTGTTGTTCATGGTCAGAATTCTTCCCAGTTGTCCCCGACGGGAGAAGCGATGACTTTGGCGGCAGTGCCGCCGTTGAATGCGACCGCGATTTTACCGATCAGGCTGCGCGCGGGTGATTGTCTCGAATGCGAGGCGGCAGGTCCCTCTCGCGGCGTTTGCCGGGCGCTCATGCCCTCGCCAGTCTTGAACTGCATGACCAGTTGCATCAGGTTTGCGGCGTCGATGCCGAGCCTATGGTCTACGGCGTTCGTCTGCGTGACCTGATCCATCTGGCTGATGGATGTATTGATTTCGTTCAGTCCCACGGATTGTTCGCGCGCAGAGGTTACGATTGATTTAACATGTTCATGGATGCGCAAAACATCTTCGCCGATCTGGCGAAGCGCTTCGTACCAGCCGGCGCCGATCATTGTTCCGAAACCTGGAAACGCCGCGCCGTCGAGCGTCGAAAGCCGCTGGCTGGCCGACAGGCTCTTGCGCGCCGCTGAGTTGGTCACGAAATACCCCTTCCGAAAACCGCTCGGATTCGTGTTTGTCTTCCCTCATGCGGAGTCCGGGGTTTTCGCCACGCGGCAGACATCATGTCAGAACGGCAGAAGAGCGCCGCACGCGATTGCTAATATAGATACAACGACTTAAGCCTTTGCTAACGATATCTATCTCGAAACTGCTTGTTCGGCTGAGAACACATCATCAAAACGTGTTGCTTTCGATTTTTAGCCGATCCGACCGAGGGCACGGCGTCGTCTCCGGTGAGACAATCGATCGCGGGTTAGAAAACATATTGTTGAATTGCGCCCGTTCGGTCGAGACTATAATCACGCGGGGCAAGGGGCGGGCGGTACATATCCGCCTGGATCGAGGATCATGCCAATGAAGACATTCCGCATCGCCGTCTGGATCGGTGTCCTGATACTTGCCGGGTTTCTTGGCGGGTTCACGTACTATCTCAACAGATCGGGGAATGTGGTGGCGGAGGCTCCCTTCGGCGTTCCCTTCACCCTGGTCTCCCAAAGCGGGCAGCCGATCACCGAGCAGGCGCTGCGCGGCAAGCCGACGGCGCTGTTTTTCGGCTTCACCCATTGCCCGGAAGTATGCCCGACGACGCTTTTCGAGCTGAACGGCTGGATGGAGAAGGTCGATCCGAAGGGCGACAAGCTGCAGGCCTATTTCGTGACCGTCGATCCGGAGCGCGACACGCCCGAGATCATGAACGAATACGTCTCCAACGTTTCCAAGCGCATCACCGGCATTTCCGGCGCGCCTGACAAGATCGCCGAGGTTATCAAGGGGTTCCGCGTCTACGCCAAGAAGGTGCCAGTCGACGAGAAGGATCCGAACGGCGACTATACGATGGATCACACCGCTTCGGTCTTCTTGCTCGATTCGGCCGGGCGCTTTTCCGGAACGATCGCCTATGGCGAAAACCCGGACACGGCGGTAAAGAAGCTGGAGAATCTCGTCAGCAAGGGGTGATGGTTTCAGCGTGATGGGGCGTTGGCTCGACCGATGGCGGGCAACGGAAACGGGAAAGACCGCCTATCGTGAGTGAAATCCGCCTTTACGTGACGACGACCGAAAGCAAGGCCGAACAGATCCTCGACCTTCTGAGTGCGGTCTTCGGTGAAGAAGACTTTGCCATCGGCACCACCGAGATCGATGAGAAGAAGGATATCTGGGAAGCCTCGATCTATATGATGGCCGAGGACGAGGCGGAGGTGCATTCCCGCGTCGAGGAGGCATTGAGGACCTCTTTCCCTGATGCCCGGTTGCAGCGGGAAGTCATCCCGGATGTCGACTGGGTGGTGAAATCGCTGGAGGGACTGAAGCCCGTCAGGGCAGGGCGCTTCCTGGTGCATGGTTCGCATGACCGCGACAAGATTCGCTCCGGCGACATCGCCATCGAGATCGATGCCGGCCAGGCCTTCGGTACCGGTCATCACGGCACGACGGCGGGCTGCCTCGAGGTGATCGATGCCGTGGTGCGCTCGCGCCCGGTCCGCAACGCGCTCGATCTCGGCACCGGCAGCGGCGTGCTGGCGATTGCGGTGCGCAAGCTCAGGAACATACCAGTGCTTGCGACCGACATCGATCCGATCGCGACGAAGGTGGCGGCCGAAAACGTGCGCCGCAACGGCATTGCCTCGGGCATCGTCACCAGGACCGCGCCGGGCTTTCATTCGACGGCCTTTTCCGAGCACGGTCCCTTCGATCTCATCATCGCCAACATTCTCGCCCGGCCGCTGATCCGCATGGCACCGAAGCTTGCGGCGCATCTTGCGCCTGGCGGATCGGTCATTCTCTCCGGCATCCTTGCCGGGCAACGCTGGAAGGTGATCGCCGCCTATAGCGGCGCGAGGCTTCGCCATGTCAGAACCATCTGGCGCAACGGCTGGGTGACCATCCACTTCGACCGACCCTAATGCGCGTCGCATAGAATTTGATTCATGCGACGCGGTTAGATCCTTGTTTTTATGCAATGTCGTCATCCCCAAACTGCTGCACGGTTTGGGCATGCGTCGCATCCGGAAACGGCAAAAGAAAAAGGCGGTGCCGATGGCACCGCCTTGGACCGGTCTATCCGGTCAATGCCCGCGAGCTCAAGGGGAGGAGCGCTCGAGCGGGCTCTACTGCATTCCAATAGGCCGGTCCGGGAGGGAGGAGACGGACTGGCTTCCAGGCTTAGAACGCGTAGCTGAGGGCACCCTTGTGGCGCGTGGCCCGCTGGCCGGCGCCGAGCAGCTTGAGGCTGTCCTCGTTCTGCGGGCGGCGGGCGCCGATCACGTGACGCACGGTCTGGCGTTCGCCAGCCTGCACCGGGCTGCTATATGCGAAGCGCGAGAGAGAGGCGGTCATTTCAAGAATTCCTTTGTTTGCAGGTTCATCGCGAACCGTTCGATGACGCCTATATAGCTATTCTGAAATGCGGAGGCAGAGGGTTTCGCTCATGGGAGCCATGCGGCCAATGCATAAAGCGTGCCAAATTAACTTTTGGCGTCACAGTTCTGTCAAAATGTTGAGCGGCCCCAGAGGTTTCGACTCGTTTGGTCGCTTTTTCTCCCCATCGGTTGAAATTTCGCTAACATGGCCAGCATCCCATTAACCGGATTCGTCTCAATCATTCGGGTTTCCAGCATGTTCCAGTCTTTCGAGGTTACCTCCACGCCGCAATTCGGCAGGGATCGTGTATCGGCGCTGCGGGCCGGTTTCGATACGCTCGGCATCGACGCCTTCCTCGTGCCGCGCGCCGACGAGTTCAACGGCGAATATGTTCCTGCAGGTTCCGAGCGTCTCGCGTGGCTGACGGGCTTTACCGGTTCCGCAGGCATTGCGCTCATCCTGCGCACGCAGGCGATCGTCTTCGTCGACGGGCGCTATGTGACGCAGCTTGCCGAACAGGTCGACGGTTCGGTCTTTTCTGGCGGCGATCTCGTCAACGAGCCGCCGCATGTCTGGCTTGCGGCAAACGGCAGCAACGGCCTGCGGCTCGGCATCGACCCCTGGCTGCATGCGGGTGCCGAGGTGCGCCGGCTGGAAAGAGCCCTTTCGCAGATCGGCGGCACGCTGGTCTTCCTGCCGCACAATCCGCTCGACAGGCTTTGGAGCGACCGGCCGGCCGAGCCGCTCGGCGCGGTCAGCATCCAGAACGTCGCGCAGGCCGGCGTGCTGGCGAGAGAGAAGATCGCGACGATCGCCGCCGATCTTTCGAAGAAGAATCTTGCGGCGGTGTTGATCGCCGATCCCTCTTCTGTCGCCTGGACCTTCAATATCCGCGGCGCCGACGTGCCGCACACGCCGCATCCGCTGGCGCGCGCCATCATCCATGCTGACGGCCGGGCCGAGATCTTCCTCGACAAGCGCAAGACCGGCATCGAGCCGGAGGCCTATCTCGCGCAGATCTGCACGCAGCTGCCGCCCTCGGCGCTGGAGGAGAGGTTGGCTGCCGTTTCGAGGGATGGCGGCCGCGTGCTGATCGACCCTGATGTCGCCTCCTATGCGCTGGCGGAGATCATCCGCAAGGCGGGCGGCGAAGTGGTGGAGGGCGCCGATCCCGCCAAGTTGCCGCGCGCAGTGAAGAATGACGTCGAGATCAACGGCTCGGCCGCCGCGCATCTGCAGGACGGTGCGGCGATGGTGGAGTTCCTCTATTGGCTGTCGCAGACAAAACCCGGCACGGTCAGCGAGATCGCTGCTGCCGAGCATCTCGAAGCGGCGCGCGCCCGCGTCGGCCAGAGCATGCAGAACCCGCTGAAGGACATTTCCTTCGACACGATTTCGGGAGCCGGCGAACATGCGGCGATCATGCATTACCGTGTGACGACCGAGACCAACCGGATGATCGAGGCCGGCGAACTGTTCCTGATCGATTCCGGCGCGCAATATATCAACGGTACGACCGACATCACCCGCACCGTCGGCATCGGCGCGGTGGCGGAAGAGCATCGGCGCTTCTTCACGCTGGTGCTGAAAGGGATGATAGACATCAGCACCGCGCGTTTCCCTAAGGGCACGCGCGGCTGCGATCTCGATCCGCTGGCGCGCATCGCGCTGTGGCGGGCCGGCGCCGATTTCGCTCACGGCACAGGCCACGGCGTCGGCTCCTATCTTTCGGTGCATGAGGGGCCGCAGCGCATCTCCAGGCTTTCGACGCAGGAACTGCTGCCCGGCATGATCCTTTCAAACGAGCCGGGCTATTACCGGCCCGGCAGCTTCGGCATCCGCATCGAGAACCTGATCTACGTGCGCGGGGCCGAAGAGATCGAGGGCGGCGATGCGCCTATGCTCGGATTCGAGACGCTGACTTTCTGCCCGATCGACCGCAGCCTCGTCATTCCCGAGCTGCTGACCCATGACGAACTGCACTGGTTCAACGACTATCATCGCCGCACCTGCGAGGCGCTGATGCCGCTCATCCATGATCACAATGTCAGGGCGTGGCTCGAAAACGCGACGCTGCCGCTGGAATACTAAGCTGGAATACTAAGATGTCTCGGCGCCGGCCCCGGGCCGGTGCTCAGAACCCGCCGGCATGGCGCCAGATCATCACGACGATCCAGGCGGCGACCAGCATCCATGTGTGGGTGAAGCGCAAGCCGATGAAGAGGGCGACGATCAGCGCCAGCTTCGATTCCCAGCCGCCGATGAAGAAGGCGGGTGCAACCAGCGTCGTCAGCACGGCGGCCGGCACGGCATTCAGCGCCGCCTCCATGCGCGGCGGAATGCTCTTCATGCGGGTGATGAGGATATATCCGCCGATTCGGGTGGCGAAGGTGGCAGCTGCTGCGGCGAGGATGACGAGCGCCATGTGAAGATCGAATTCCATGGCTCAGACCTCGTGCACTTCGGATTGAAGGGCGTCGGCTTCGAGATCAGGCTCTTGCTGCGGCAAAGGCAGCACGGCGGCGAGCACGATGCCGACGGCGGCGCCGAGGCTGACATGCCAGGGCGAGCCGACATAGCGGTAGGCGAGCACGGAAGCCACCGCGCTGACGAGCGCCACCGGTAGGAAATTGTCTCGCTTGCGGAAGCCGAGGACGATGCCAAGGAAATAAGCCGGCAGCAGGATGTCGAGGCCGATGGCCTTGGGATCGCCAATGAAGCCGCCGAGCATGCCGCCGGCGACGCTGATCAGCACCCAGGGGACGTAGATGATGATGGCGAAGCCGAAATACCAGGCGAAGGTGAGTTGCCGGCCGGCCTCGCCGCGCTTGACCGCTTCGGCGAATTGCGGATCGACGAGCAGGAAAAAGGTGAAGAATTTCTGCACCGGCGTGAAATGGCCGATGTAGCGCGCCAGGGCCGCCGAATAGAGCACGTGGCGGAAATTGACGGCGAGGATCGACAGCACGATCAGCCAGGCGTGGACATTGTGACCGAAGAGTTCGATACCGACCATCTGGCTAGCGCCGGCGTAGACGGTGGCGCTCATGAAGGCGGTTTCGGAGAGCGACAAGCCGTTTTCGACCGCAAGCGCTCCGAAGAGAGCGCCAAAGGGCGCGGATGCCAGCGCAACGGCGGAGCCACCCCGCAAACCTTCAACAAAGTCGGCGCGATTCATGCGATCTTGTCCAGTTGGAATACAAGTTTTCCCTTATGGTCTATGGCTTGCAACAGCAATTGAATTTCCTTGATTGACCAATCGATTTTGCTGAACCATCAAAGTCCCGATCGCATTCGGCAAAGAGGCAATGATGAAGAAGATCGAATTTTCGAAGGAGACGAAGGCGACGATCGTTGCCAGCATTCGCCGCTATTTCGAGGCCGAGCTCGACCAGCCGATCGGCGTGCTGCAGGCGGAATTCCTGCTCG
Organism: Rhizobium sp. 62_C5_N11_2; assembly: GCF_051811185.1. NCBI lineage: Bacteria > Pseudomonadati > Pseudomonadota > Alphaproteobacteria > Hyphomicrobiales > Rhizobiaceae > Rhizobium > Rhizobium sp. 62_C5_N11_2. The sequence goes on along the minus strand of NZ_JBPWPW010000001.1, from coordinate 2,818,768 downwards.
ATTTCTTCGCGGACGAGATCGGCGCCCATTATTACAACCAGGGCCTTCGTGATGCGCATGCGGCGCTTCTGAGGAAGATGGAGGACCTGGCCGAGGACATCTATGTGCTGGAGCGAGACGACAAGAGCAAAGGCACTGCTGCATAGTTTTAAGGCGTTCCTTGCGCATTTGAAGGGACGCGCGGCGCTGCAGCCGATAACGGGACGCGGCGGCGCCGCGCCCCGCAAAGATTGCGGAAGGCAGAAGGCGTCAGCCCTCGCGCTTCATCCTCTCCCGGCGGGCGATTTCGGCCTCGGAGGGCTGCGCCAGTTCGAACGTGCCTGTCTTGATTGCGCCAGCACGCTCGTAGATGCTCATGATGACGCCTGTCGTCGATACCGTGTTGGCGGTGAGCTTCAGCGCCTCCGGCTTGGCGCCTTGACCGAACAGGCGTTTGCCCGGGCCAAGCACGAGCGGGAAAGTCAGAAGCCGCAACTCGTCGATCAGGTCATGCGCCAACAGGGTCTGCAACAGGCCGCTGCTGCCCTGTGTCAGGAGGACGGGGCCATCCAGCTGCTTCAACCGGGCGATTTCGGCAGCTGCATCGCCGCGCAGGGCGACGGAATTTGCCCAGGTGAGCGGCTCTGCGGAAGTGGTCGCGACATATTTGGTCACGGCGTTGAAGACTTTGCCGATCGGATCGTCTTTCCCGACGAAGGGCCAGTGCGCGGCGAAGATTTCGTAGGTCTTGCGGCCGAGCAGCAGTTCGAAGGGATCGGTAAAGATCCCGCCCATGAACTGGCCCATCGGCTCGTCCCAATAGTTGACGGTCCAGCCGCCCTGAGTGAAGCCGCCGGTCGGATCCTCCCGCGGCCCACCGGGCGCCTGCATGACGCCGTCCAAACTCACGAAGGCGGCAGCAACTAACTTTCTCATCTCTCAACTCCCATTGTTGGTGCGTTCAGAGCCAAGGACGGATTGACTTGCACCGATCCGACATTCGATGCGATTTTTTCGGGCGTTATCCGAGCTAAACTAGCCGGCTAGGACCTTGGCGCTGTCGATGATCGCGATGCCATGCGCCTGCATTTCCTCGATGGCGGCGGCGACGCCTTCGGGGGTGATGCCGCGGCTTGCATCCTTGATGAAGCGCACGCGGACACCAGGCATCATCTCCAGCGCGTCGAGCGCAGAGAATTTGACGCAATAGTCGGTTGCCAGTCCGCAGACGTCTAGGTCGGTGACGCCCTGGTCCTCGAGGAAATCGGAAAGGCCGGTCGAGGCGTCGCGGTCATTGTCGCGGAAGGCCGAATAGCTGTCGATATAGGGATTCTCGCCCTTCTGCTGGATCAGGTCGATCTCTTCGGATTTGAGCTCGGGATGCAGTTCGGCATCAAGCGTACCCTGAATACAGTGGTCGGGCCACATCATCTGCGGTTTGCCCGACAGTTCCCCCATCTCGAAGGGGGCGGCACCCGGATGGGCGGAGGCAAAGCTGCCATGGCCAGACGGATGCCAGTCCTGCGAGGCGACGATCAAATCGTATTTGCCGCTATCGATCAGTCTGTTTGCGACGGGAACCACATTGTCGCCCTCCGGCACCGGCAGATTGCCACCCGGACAGAAGCCGTTCTGAATATCGACGAGCAGCAGCGCTTTCATCAAGGCCAATCCCTTCGCTTTATTGCAGTGCAAGACGCCAAGCACACTGAATGGATCAACTAGTGGATTTCCAGGCGCGGACGCGCAAGTGTTAATTCTGGCACTAGCGGTAGTAAGTCGTCGAAACAGAATGCTCTAATGCAATCATTGCGTTAGTTGGCGGCGGTTCTCGTGTTGAAATGGAGCGGAGGGATGGGGACGGCTCGTGCATGATTTCCGGATCGCAGCCCGCGACGGTGGCAATTGCCGGCAAATCGATCTGCCTGCGTAGGACGCCTTTGTGCGCATCGATGGATCGAGGCTCCCCCGGCAGAGCCCGGATCTTGGCCAGCTAGACGGCCGCCACGTCTTCGGCTGCGGAATCACCTGCTGCGGCGGAAGCGCCGTAGGTATTGCGGTAGGCCTGAAGGGCCGTCTGCATGTCGCTCAACACCTTGGTGAGGAGCGGATCGCTATCACCTGAAGTCTTGATGCTGTTCGGATCGGCGGCGAGGAATTCGGACTCGGTCAACTTGCCGTCGCCATTCGTATCCATCGCTGCGAAGACGCCCTTGGAATCGTCGTCGCTCTGATCGCTGCCGTCGCCCTGATCGTCGCTGCCGTCGGTCTTCTGCATGGACAGCATCAGCGACAGGATATCGGCGGTGATCTTCTTGACGATATCGGTGCTGCTGTCGTCGCTGTCGGTCGACGTCGAGGACGGCGAGGCGGCGGCCAACTCGTCCGCCGAAATGACACCGTCGCCATTCTTGTCGAGGCTGGAAAGTGGAGACTGGTACTGGGTCACTGTGCTGCCGAGAGATGAAACACTGGTCACTTGAACCTCCTTTGAAAAGTTCGTCGTGAAGCCTGCCTTTCATGGGCGGGCAGCCTTTGGGCTAAGCTGATTTGCGCAAAGCGTCAAAGCGACGTTTTGACAGGGTAGAAGTGCGATTGACGGCGCGGGGCGACGCACGTTAACCTTTCGGTTACCAAAACTGTCTCATTGGAATTATTGGCTTTTTTTGGCGACCCATGGGTTCTGGCGAGCGGAAGCACATGCGTGCGATAGCAGGAGATCGCGCCGGTGCGGCTTGCGGAAGGGGCGATGGGCGATATACCAGCTCTCCGCCGCTGCGGCATTTCGTCCGCCTTCTCGAAGCGCTACGCCAGGTCGATCTTGCTCCCTGCCGCGATTTCTGCCTTTCTTGCCTCAGCAGCAAGCCGGAGCGAAGCCATGTCCGAGCCCGATCCAGACGAAAAGATCGATGCGACGTTCCGCAACGGATCGCTGACGGCGGCCGGGATCATCCTCGGCTTCTCCCTTAATTTTATTAGTGTCTGGGTTTCCAATCCCAACGACTGGAGCCGCATCGATATTCCGCCGATGCTGTTTCTGACCATCGGCATCGCCGTCCAGGTGAAGGTCTTTGCCGATCTGCTCGCGCGCGATTCTCTCTTTGCCGTCAAATATGATCGGTCTCGCCGGCTCTTCCTGATTGGATTGGGAATCGTCGCCGCCGGAATCGGCATTGCCCTGATCAACGATATTCTCGGGCTCGGAAGGATGCGGATGCTCGGGTGAAGGTTTTCGCGCCGTGTTGATGCCAGGTCAAACGCGCTCGACGAACCCGTCCAAGACCCGCTTCTGTCCGGCCCGGTCGAATTCGATCGTCAGCTTGTTGCCTTCGATGCCGGTGATGTTGCCGTTGCCGAATTTCAGGTGGAACACGCGGTCGCCGAGCGTGAACCTCGACGGTTCCGATGAGGTCGATTTCGCCACCAGCTCGCCTTCGATGGTGCGCCCCTTGGGGCCGCTCTCGCCGTAGCCGATACGTTCGACGGCGTGGCCGGAGCGGGTGCCCCAATTGTCGCGCGTGGCATCGGTCTTGTTGGCCTGGGCGCGTTTCCAGCCGGGAGTGGAATAGGAGTTGGCGAAGGGTTCGGCCTTGTCGAAGCGGGACTGGCCGTAGCCGCCGCGACCGTAACCGCCGTAGCTCTGCTCCATTTCGGCGACCTCGACATGGGTTTCCGGCAGTTCGTCGAGGAAACGCGAGGGCAGGGTCGATTGCCAGAGGCCATGGATGCGGCGGTTGGAGACGAACCAGATGTGGCAGCGGTGCTTGGCGCGGGTGATGCCGACATAGGCGAGGCGGCGTTCCTCCTCCAGGCCGGCGCGGCCGCTCTCATCGAGCGAGCGCTGGTGCGGGAAGAGGCCTTCCTCCCAGCCGGGCAGGAAGACGGTGTCGAATTCCAGGCCCTTGGCCGAATGCAGCGTCATGATCGAGACGGCGTCGAGGTTCTCGTTGGTCTCGGCATCCATCACCAGCGAGACGTGTTCGAGGAAGCCGCGCATCGACTCGAAGCTTTCCATCGAGCGGATCAGTTCCTTGAGGTTCTCAAGGCGGCCGGGGGCTTCGGCACTCTTGTCGTTCTTCCACATGTCGGTATAGCCGGACTCTTCGAGGATCTGCTCGGCAAGTTCGGTATGCGGTGTGTTTTCAAGCAGTTCCTGCCATCGGCGGAAAGATTGAATCACGTCGAAGAGCGCCTTTCGCGCCTTCGGCTTCAGCTCGTCCGTCTCGATAATGTCGGCCGCCGCCGCAAGCATTGGTATATCGCGGGCGCGGGCATAGTCGTGCAGCGCACGTACCGTCGTGTCGCCGAGGCCGCGCTTCGGCGTGTTGATGATGCGTTCGAAGGCGAGGTCGTCGGAGGCTTGAGCGACCAGGCGAAAATAGGCCATGGCATCGCGGATTTCCAGGCGCTCGTAGAAGCGCGGGCCGCCGATGACACGGTAGTTGAGGCCGAGGGTGACGAAGCGGTCTTCGAATTCACGCATCTGGAAGGAGGCGCGCACGAGGATCGCCATGTCGTTCAGCAGATGTTTGCCGCGCTGGAGCTGCTCGATCTCCTCGCCGATGGCGCGGGCTTCCTCCTCCGAATCCCAGGAGGCGTGGACCTGCACCTTGACGTCATCGGGATCGGAGCGGTCGGTGAACAGCGTCTTGCCGAGGCGGCCCTCATTATGGGCGATCAGATGGGCAGCGGCGCCGAGGATATGTTCGGTCGAGCGGTAGTTGCGCTCGAGCTTGATCACCTTGGCGCCGGGGAAATCCTTTTCGAAGCGCAGGATATTGTCGACCTCCGCGCCGCGCCAGCCATAGATCGACTGATCGTCGTCGCCGACGCAGCAGACGTTCTGCGGCTCGCCCTTGGGGCGCTGGGCGAGAAGCCTGAGCCACATGTACTGAGCGGTGTTGGTGTCCTGATACTCGTCGACGAGGATATAGCGGAAGCGGCCGTGATATTCCTTCAAGAGATCCGGGTTCTTGCGGAAGATCGCGATCGGATGCATCAGCAGGTCGCCGAAGTCGCAGGCGTTCAGCGTCGTCAGGCGCGCCTGATAGGCAAAATAGAGATCGCGGCCGCGGCCATTGGCAAAGGCGCGGGCGTCGCCCTCGGGGATATCGGCGGGGCCGAGACCCTTGTTCTTCCAGGTGTCGATCATGCCGGCGAACTGCTTGGCCGGCCAGCGCTTGTCGTCGAGGCCTTCGGCCTGGATCAACTGCTTGATCAGGCGGACGACGTCGTCGGTATCGAGAATGGTGAAATCGGAGCGCAGGCCGACGAGCTCGCCGTGGCGGCGCAGAAGTTTGACGCCGATCGAGTGGAAGGTGCCGAGCCAGGGCATGCCTTCGACGGCGCCACCGACGAGCAGCGCGATGCGCTCCTTCATCTCGCGGGCCGCCTTGTTGGTGAAGGTGACGGCGAGGATCTGCGAGGGGAAGGCACGGCCGGTGTTGAGGATATGGGCAATGCGGGTCGTCAGTACGCGCGTCTTGCCGGTGCCGGCGCCGGCCAGCACGAGGACGGGGCCTTCCAACGTTTCGACGGCTTCGGTCTGCTCGGGGTTCAGCCCGGCGAGGTAATCCGGCCGCTTGCCACCGTCGCGAGCCGCCATGGCGCGCGCCGCGATGCCGCCGCCGGCGACGGGCGCCCTTTCGGCGGGTGCGGCAGGCGGCTGCGGCTTGCGCGCCATCTCGCCCGGCTCTTCGTCGAAGAAGGGCATATCGTCGAAACTATTGCTCATGGCGCGTAATGTAGTGATTCGGGAAGGAAAGACCAGAAAAGATGTTCTGCTTTCATTCCCGAGCCGCCGCTATTCCGGGCGGTAGGTTGCGGGCAGCAATGCCGCCGCAGAGCGCGGCCATGGTGGTCACGCGGGCGAGCGGGGCCAAAAAACGGTTCGCGGCCTGTCGGAACCGGCGCCGGTGGGGCGTCCTTAGGTCATCGGACAGCAGTCCGGATCGATACCGTCAACAAGGAGGTCGTTTCATGCCGAAGGTCGTTTCAAATCTCTGGTTCGCCGAGGAAGCACGCGAAGCCGTCGAATTCTATGTGTCTGTTATCCCGGATTCCAGGATCGGCCGCACCACCATTTTGCCGGCGGAAACGCCGAGCGGGCCTCCCGGCAGTGTCGAACTGATCGAGTTCACGCTCGCCGACCAGGCCTTCCTGGCGATGAAGGCCGGCCCGCTCGATAGCTTCAATCATTCCTTCTCGATCGCGATTCTTGTGGAAAGCCAGGCCGAGATCGATCGGATATGGGAGGCATTTCTCGCCAATGGCGGCACGCCGGAGGCCTGCGGATGGCTGAAGGACCGCTGGGGTCTTTCCTGGCAGATCGTGCCGCGCACGCTGTCCGAAATGATCGCCGACAGCAACCGCGAGCGGGCCAGGCGCGTAACCGAAGTGATGCTCGGCATGGTCAAGATCGATGTCGCCGCGCTGGAGAAGGCATTCAACGGCTGAGTCGCGCGGTTAGCGTATGATCACGATGATGGGCGCATAGTCGCGATGCGTCCGTTTCCATCATGTCTGAAGCGGATCGGCACACGCTGTCCTGCATCGACTTTGCGCAGATTGGCTGCCAACCGTCGATTTCTCCAGTGCTCGAATCACGGGCGACATTGCACACCTTTTTCATCTTTCTGTCACGTCGCGAAATGTGCTGATACCGCGATGGCACCCTTCTCCACTACAATAAGGAACAGTTTCGTAGAGTAAAAAAATAACCGGTGCATGCACGTTTTTGTGCATTGCCAGAAACAGCCGGTGAGCGTGGAATATACCTGCGAAACTATTGATTCTTAGGAATGTCGTGTCCATCTCCTTGGTATGACGACCTAGAGCCTGTGGCATTAACCTTGAATGGAGGGCCCATGCTGAGTGAATCCGTATTTGATGCGTTCACCCGCACCTATGATGCGCGTCGCGAAACCGATATGTCGATCGCGGAGTATCTCGACCTTTGCAAAAAGGAACCGCTTGCCTATGCCAATGCGACCGAGCGCCTGCTCGCCGCGATAGGCGAACCGCAGATGGTCGACACCGCCAGGGACACGCGCCTCGGTCGGATATTCATGAACCGGACCATCCGGATCTATCCGGCCTTTGTCGGCTTCCACGGCATGGAAGAGACAATCGAACGCATCGTTTCCTTCTTCCGGCACGCGGCGCAGGGGCTCGAGGAGCGCAAGCAGATCCTTTATCTGCTCGGCCCGGTCGGCGGCGGCAAGTCATCGCTGGCCGAGCGGCTGAAGCTGCTGATGGAGCTTCATCCGATCTACGTGCTGAAGGCGGGTGACGAGATCAGCCCCGTTTTCGAAAGTCCGCTCAACCTGTTCGACCCGGACACGATGGGATCGCTCCTGCAGGAGCAATACGGCATTCCGCTGCGACGCCTGAGCGGACTGATGAGCCCGTGGTGCCTGAAGCGGCTCGATGATTTTGGGGGTGATATTTCCCGCTTCCGTGTCGTCAGGGTACAGCCTTCGCGGCTGCGCCAGATCGCTATCGCCAAGACCGAGCCTGGAGACGAGAACAATCAGGATATCTCGTCACTGGTCGGCAAGGTCGATATCCGCAAGCTGGAGACCTATTCCCAGAACGATCCCGATGCCTACAGCTATTCGGGCGGCCTCAACCGCGCCAATCAGGGCGTGCTCGAATTCGTCGAGATGTTCAAGGCGCCGATCAAGATGCTGCATCCGCTGCTGACGGCGACGCAGGAGGGGAACTATATCGGCTCCGAGAATATCGGCGCCATACCCTTCTCCGGCATCGTCCTTGCGCATTCGAACGAAGCGGAATGGCAAACCTTCAAGGCCAACAAGAACAACGAGGCCTTCATCGACCGTATTTGCGTGATCAAGGTGCCCTATTGCCTGCGCGTCACGGAAGAGCAGAAGATCTACGAAAAGCTGATCGAGGGATCGGAACTGGCCGATGCGCCATGCGCCCCCGCGACGCTCGAAATGCTGGCCCGCTTCTCCGTGCTTTCGCGTCTGCGTAAACATGAGAATTCGACGTACTTCTCGAAGATGCGTACCTATGACGGCGAGAGCCTGAAGGAGACGGATCCGCGCGCCCGCAGTGTCCAGGAATATCGGGATGCCGCCGGCATCGACGAAGGCATGGACGGCATATCGACCCGCTTCGCCTTCAAGGTGCTCGCCTCCACCTTCAATCACGACACCACGGATATTGGCGCCGATCCGGTTCATCTGATGTATGTGCTGGAGCAGTCGATCCGCCGCGAGCAGTTTTCCGACGATGTCGAGAAGCGCTATCTGGAGTTCATCAAGGCCGATCTTGCACCACGTTACGCAGAGTTCATTGGCAATGAGATTCAGAAGGCCTATCTTGAGTCCTATGCGGATTACGGGCAGAATCTGTTCGACCGCTACGTGGATTATGCCGATGCCTGGATCGAAGACGTGGACTTCAAGGATCCCGATACCGGCCAGCTTCTCGATCGCGAGCTCCTCAACCAGGAACTGACGAAAATCGAAAAGCCGGCGGGAATCGCCAATCCGAAGGATTTCCGCAACGAAATCGTCAAGTTCTGCTTGAGATCGCGGGCAGCCAACGGCGGAAAGAATCCGTCATGGACGAGCTACGAGAAGATCCGGGAAGTCATCGAGAAGCGAATGTTCTCGCAGGTCGAGGATCTTTTGCCGGTCATTTCCTTCGGTTCGAAGAAGGATTCGGAAACAGAAAAGAAACACAGCGAGTTCGTCTCGCGCATGGCTGCGCGGGGCTACACGGAGAGGCAGGTTCGGCGCCTCGTCGAATGGTACATGCGCGTCAAACAGGCAAGTTAATGTGGAGCCAATATGCACATTGTCGACCGTCGGCTAAATCCGCGCGGTAAAAGTCTGGAAAATCGGCAACGGTTTCTTCGGCGCATGAAAGGCGCCGTGCAGCAGGCGGTAAAGCGTTCTCTGCAAAACCGGAACATTCGCGATGTGCTCGACGGCGGTGAGATCAGCCTGCCGATCGATGGAATGGCCGAACCGAGCCTTCGAAGGGGCGACGGCGGCGTCGCCGATCACATCCTGCCGGGAAACAGGGCATTCGTCGAAGGCGATATCATTCCACGGCCGCCGGGTAGGAAGGGTGGAAAACCAAAAGATGCAGGCGAAGGCGATGGCGAGGACGGCTTCCGTTTCGTGCTGACGCGCGAGGAATTCCTCGATGTGTTTCTGGATGACCTGGAACTGCCCGACCTTGCCAAGCGGCGTCTGACCGAAACCGAGGAGGAAACTCCGTCGCGGGCCGGCTATTCCGTATCGGGATCGCCGTCCAACATCGCCGTCGGTCGCACGACGAGGCTCGCGATGATGCGCCGCGTCGCGCTTCACCGTCCGCGTCGCGAAGAGATCGAAGCCCTGCAGCGACAGATCGAGGAATGCGAGGACGACGAAAGCCGCCTGACGCTTGAGGCAAAACTCAAATCCCTGACGGAAAAAAGCCGGCGCATTCCCTATATCGATCCGCTCGACGTGCGGTATCGCCGCTTCGAAAACGAGCCGAAGCCTGTGGCGAAGGCCGTGATGTTCTGCCTGATGGACGTCTCAGGCTCCATGTCGGAACACATGAAGGACCTTGCGAAGCGGTTCTACCTGCTGCTCTACCTTTTCCTGTCGAAGCGATACAAGAAAGTGGAGATCGTCTTCATCCGTCATACCGACAAGGCCGAGGAGGTCGACGAGGAAACCTTCTTCTATGGTCCGGCGACGGGCGGGACGCTGGTATCCAGCGCCCTTGCGGCAATGCGCGGGATCATCGCGGCGCGTTTCGATCCGGCAGAGTGGAATATCTACGGCGCCCAGGCTTCGGACGGTGACAACGCCCATTCGGACGGAAACCTGACCGGGCAACTGCTGCGCGAGATTTTGCCGCTGTGCCAGTATTTCGCCTATATCGAGGTCGGCGAAGAGGGCGGCGACTCCTCAATATCCCGTTCACCGCTTTGGATGCTCTATGACGGGATCCGTTCCGAGCTATCGCTTTCGATGCGCAAGGTCTGCCGGCGGAGCGAAATATTCCCTGTTTTCCACGATCTCTTCCAGAAACGTGACGCACAGTCGAGGGTGACGCCATGACCACGACGATGAGACCAAGAGAGCGGCTTTTGTTCCAGGGAGCCGACTGGGATTTCGCAACGCTCCAGCGCATCCACGACGCCTGCGAGGAGATCGCGCTTAACGAACTCGGCCTCGATGTCTATCCGAACCAGATCGAAGTCATCACCTCGGAGCAGATGCTCGATGCCTATTCCTCCACCGGCATGCCGCTCTTTTACCGCCATTGGTCTTTCGGCAAGCACTTCGCGCATCACGAAACCTTCTACCGCCGCGGGATGCGCGACCTTGCCTATGAGATCGTCATCAACAGCTCTCCATGCATCTCCTACCTGATGGAAGAGAACACGGCGACGATGCAGACGCTCGTCACCGCGCATGCGGCCTTCGGCCACAACCACTTCTTCAAGAACAACTATCTCTTCAAGCTCTGGACCGATGCGGAGGGTATCCTCGATTACCTCGATTTCGCCAAGGGTTATATCACCCGCTGTGAGGAGCGTTACGGCGAGACGGCGGTCGAGCGTACGCTCGACGCAGCCCATGCGCTGATGTCGCACGGCGTACATCGATACGCGGGCAAGACCACCATCGATCTTCGCCAGGAGGAGAAGCGGCAGCAGGAGCGCCGCGCCCACGAGGAGCAGATGTTCAACGACCTATGGCGCACGGTTCCGGTCGGCAAGGCCCGGAAGGCGGGTGACATCGGCCTGGAAAAGCGCCGCGCCGCCCTCGGTCTTCCGCAGGACAACATCCTTTACTTCCTTGAAAAATCGGCGCCGCGGCTGCAGCCGTGGCAGCGCGAGATCCTCCGCATCGTCCGCCACGTCGCGCAATATTTCCATCCCCAGCGGCAGACCAAGGTGATGAACGAGGGAACCGCCACTTTCGTCCACTACCAGATCATGAACCGGCTTCACGAGCGGGGGCAGATCAGCGACGGAAACTTCCTCGAATTCCTGAAGTCGCACGCCAACGTCGTGTTCCAGCCGAGCTACGACGACCGGCGGTTCTCGGGCTTCAACCCCTATGCGCTTGGTTTTGCGATGATGCAGGATATCGAGCGGATCGTCACGAAGCCGACGGAAGAGGACCGCACATGGTTTTCCGATATCGCTGGACGAGGCGATGCGATGGCGGTCCTGCGCGACATCTGGGCCAATTACCGGGACGAGAGCTTTATCAGCCAGTTTCTGAGCCCGAACCTGATCCGGCAGTTGCGGCTGTTCCATCTCTACGACGATCCTGAACAGACCGAGGGAGTGCTGGTTTCGGCGATCCATAATGAGCGTGGATACTTGCGCATCCGCCGCCAGCTCTCCCGCGAATATGATATCGGCTGGACAGATCCGGCAATCGATATCGTCGATGTCGATCTCGCCGGCGACCGCCGGCTGTTGCTGCAACACATCATGATGAATGGCTGCTATCTTCAGGAAAATGACACGAAGCTCGTCCTGCAGCATCTCGCCGATCTCTGGGGCTATGACGTATTGCTTCAGGAAATCGACAGTTCCAGCGCGGTGGCGAGAGAACACACGGCGAGCCCGCGCAAGATCGTTCAATAATCACCCGTTGTGCTGACGGGCGATAACGTGAACAATTATCGGTGGCAACAAACACAAAGCCTTAGTAGTTTACCGCCGTTGCAATCGCCCACTTGATCTCGACCAGTTTCAGCCTTTGCAGCGATCTTTCCCGGGGCGGATGGCGCGGAGACGAGAGACCATGAGTGAAACGCGGCGCAAGCTGACGACGATCTTCTGTGCTGACGTGCAGGACTATACGCGGCTGATGGGGGCTGACGAGGAGGGGACGCTTGCGAGCCTGAAGCGCTGCCGAGAAGCGATGGGGCGCCTCATCGAAAGCCATGGCGGCCGCGTCATCAATACCTGGGGCGATGGGCTGATCGCCGATTTCCCGAGCGTGGTCGAAGCGGTGCGCGCGGCCGTCGACACCCAGAACGAACTCGCGGGCTTCAACGCCCGCCGTCCGGCCGACGGGCGCATGCTCTTTCGCATCGGCATCAATCTCGGCGACGTGATCGTCGAAGGCGAAGACATCTATGGTGACGGCGTCAATATTGCGGCGCGGCTGCAGGCTTCGGCTGCGGCCGGCGGCATCGTCATTTCAAGCACAGTCTACGATCAGGTGCGCAACAAGGTGGCTGTTGGTTTCGAGTTTCTCGGACCGTTGATGGTGAAGAATGTCGATGAAGGCGTGCCGAGCTACGCGGTGAAGATCGGCGATGCCAGGGACGAGACGCCGCCTGCCGAACGATCCGGCCCCGCGCGTCCGCAGCCGCAGCCGGCGGTTATGGCGGCGGCAATCTCCGAGGCAAGGCCGGCACCGCGCGAACGTAGGCTCTACGGCGTGCTCGCCGTCATCGCCGCTGTCCTGATCTGCATCAATCTGCTGTCATGGCAGGGCGTTTTCTGGGCGCGCTTTCCTGTGCTGGCGCTGGCCGTCGTCGCGGCGCTCGCCTGGAACCGCGACCAGACGCTGTTCAACCGCAAGATCACCTCGCTGGCGATCGTGGCGCTCGGCATTGCCGGCATCAACCTCTTCACCTGGACGGGGCAGTTCTGGGCGATGTGGCCGATACTGGGGATTGCGGCCGTCATGGGCGTGCGATGGTCGATGCGCCGATAGACATCCAACCCGCATCGTCAGAGATTTTGTGCAATATTTCGCCCGACAATCGGCGGTGTCAAAGACAGCGGCGAGTGTTCGTTCAAGCAAAAGTGAGCGGTCGGGTTATTTCCATTCTTTGCTGATATTACAAATCGGTAATGCCGGCTGCTTATGCTTGCCGGTGAGCTGTAAACGCGCGATATTGTCGCATCAGACGGGAATCTTGATCCCGCAGCGCCTCTTTCGACCGACCCTGGTCCAACCTCGAGTCCCTCTGGAGACGTGAATGGCCTTTTGGAAGCAGTTTATACTGTCGCTCATCGTCATTGTTGCCGGCTTTGCCGCGTGGGTTTTCTTTGTGCCCGGCGCCGGCGATACGATGCGCGATGCAGGTATTCCAGACAGCATCGTTTCCAAGATCGCGCCGAAGGCTGAGGAGACTGCGGATGCCGATGCTCCCGCCCGGGCGCAAGGGCAGCAGCGCGGCGACGGACAAGGGCAGGGACAAAACCGCCGCAACGGCGGCGGGCGCAACAGCGCCATTCTCGTCGCGACGCAGGCTGTCGTCCAGGGCGTCGTCAACGACCGGCTGAACGCCATCGGCACGGGGGACGCGATCCGCTCGGTGGCGGTCACGCCGCAGGCATCGGGCACGATCCGCGAAATCCTCATCAAGTCTGGTGACAGGGTGAAGGCCGGGCAGGTGCTCGCCAAGCTCGACAGCGAGGAGCAGGTGATCGCCCGCGGCCAGGCTGACGTGGCGGTCAAAGCCGCCGTCGAGAAGTCCAATCTCTATCACAATATCAAGTCCAGCGTGTCGCGCATGGACGTCTTCGATTCCGAGATTGCCGAGCAGGGCGCGCGGCTGCAACTGCAGGCCGCCGAGCTCAATCTCGCACGGCGCAACATCACCGCGCCGATCGACGGTATCGTCGGCATCGTGCCGGTTAATATCGGCGACAACGTCACGACGAGCATCCCGATCGTCACGCTCGACGACCGTTCGGAAATCCTCGTCGATTATTGGGTGCCGGAGCGTTTCGCCAATACTGTGTTGGTCGGTCAACCGGTCGAGGCGATGTCGGTGGCGCGGCCGGGACAGGTCTTTTCCGGCGTGGTCGAAGCCGTCGACAACCGCATCGACGCGGCAAGTCGCACACTTCGCCTGCGCGCCAAGATCGACAATAGTTCGGATGAGTTGCGCGCCGGCATGTCCTTCAGCGTCAGCATGAAATTTGCCGGCGACAAATATCCGGCGGTCGATCCGGTCTCCGTGCAGTGGGATTCACAAGGGTCATTCGTCTGGCAGGTCAATGACGACAAGTCGCGCAAGGTGCGGGTCAGCATCGTGCAGCGCAACCCGGATTTCGTGCTCGTCAAAGCTGACCTCAAGGACGGCGACAAGATCGTGACGCAGGGCCTGCAGCGTGTGCGTGAGGGCGGGGCTGTGCGTGTGAGCGCCGATGTCGCCGCGACTGCGGAGGTCGCCACCCAATGAGCGTGACCGAGATTCATCAGGACAGGGCCTCGGGCAAGCAGAGCTTCACCGCACTTTTCGTTCGCCGGCCGATCCTGGCGCTGGTGTTCAACACGCTGATGGTCGTCGCCGGCCTTGCCGCCTATGTCGGCGTCGAGGTGCGCGAACTGCCGGATGTTGACCGTCCCGTCGTCACCGTGCGCACCACCTTCGACGGCGCTTCGCCGCAGACGATCGACCAGGAGTTGACCAAGGTGATCGAGGGGGCGGTCGCGCGCGTCAGCGGCCTGAAGTCGATTTCGTCGACCTCTTCCTTCGGCCAGAGCCGGGTCACTCTGGAATTCTCGGATGCGATCGATCTCGCGGTCGCCGCCAACGACGTGCGCGACGCGATCGGCCGCATCACCCAGAACCTGCCCGACGAAGCGGACGCGCCGCAGATCGTCAAGGCGGATTCGGATTCCTCGGCGATCTTGCGACTTGCCGTCACCTCCACCAAGCTCAACATGGACGACCTGACGCAGCTCGTCGAAAACGAGGTGATCGATCGCCTCGCCTCCGTCGACGGCGTTGCCGACGTCGAGGAGTATGGCGACCAGGAGAAGGTCTTCCGCGTCGACGTCGACCAGGGCGCGCTCGCCAGCCGCGGGCTGACCATCGGCGACCTGACGAAGGCGCTCGACAATGCCGCACTCGACGTGCCGGCCGGATCGCTGAAGAGCAATACGCAGGATATCGTGGTGCGCGCCACCGCCAACCTGCAGACGCCGGCGGATTTTTCCAACGTGATCCTACAGGACCGCGTCCGGCTCGGCGACGTCGCGACGGTGATGCTCGGGCCGCGCGACGGCGAAACGGCGCTGCGCTCCAACGGCAAGCCGGGCATCGGCCTCGGCATCATCCGCCAGGCGCAGTCGAATACGCTGAACATCTCGACCGGCATCAAGGCGGCTGTCGACCAACTGTCGAAGACGCTGCCCGAGGGCACGACGATTGCCATCACCAGCGACGACGCCGTCTTCATCCAGGGCGCGATCCACGAGGTGGTGCTGGCGCTGGTGCTCGCCGCCGTCATCGTCACCGCCGTCATCTATCTCTTCCTGCGCGATTGGCGGGCGACGCTGATTCCGGCGGTCAGCATGCCGGTGGCGCTGATCGGCACGCTGGCGGCGATCTATATGGTCGGCTTCTCGATCAACATTCTGACGCTGCTCGCGATCGTGCTGGCGACCGGCCTCGTTGTCGACGATGCGATCGTCGTGCTCGAAAATATCGTGCGCCGGCGCGCCGAAGGCATGGGACCGCGCGCGGCCGCGGTGCTCGGCACGCGTGAGGTGTTCTTCGCCGTGATCGCCACGACGGCGACGTTGGCGGCGGTGTTCATTCCGCTCTCCTTCCTGCCGGGACAGGTCGGTGGACTCTTCCGCGAATTCGGCTTCGTGCTCGCTTTCTCGGTCGGGCTGTCGTCGATCGTGGCGCTGACGCTGTGTCCAATGCTTGCCTCGCGCATGCTGACGAAGCCGATGCTCGAAGATCACGGCGTGCTCGGCCGCTTCGGCGGGGCGCTTGCCAATCTCTACAAATGGGCTCTGCACGGCTGTCTCAACGCGCCCTTCGTGGTCATCCTGTTCTCGGTGATCTTTGCCGGTGCGGCACTCGTCGCCTTCTCGACGGTCAAGAGTGAGCTGACGCCCGAAGAGGACCGGTCGATGGTGATGATGCGGCTGACGACGCCGCAGGGATCGAGCCTCGAATATACCCGCGACAAGATGCAGCTCGTCGAGGAATATCTGCAGCCGCTGGTCGACAGCGGCGACATTCGCAACGTCTTCTCGATTTCCGGCCAGGGCGGTTCGCTGAACAGCGGCTTCATGGTGCTGACGCTTGCCCCCTGGGGAGAGCGCCAGAGGACGCAGGCGGAGATCGTCGGCGATATCAACCAAGCGGCCTCCAGGGTGCCGGCTCTGCGCGGCAATGCTATCTCATCGAACAGCCTGCGCATCCGCGGCGCAGGCAGCGGCGTGCAGATGGCGCTGATCGGCAATGATCACGAGGCGCTGACGGCGGCGGCCGCCAAGCTGGTGCAGGCGCTCGAGGCCACTGGCCAATACGAGACGCCGCGCCTGACTAACGAGCCCAGCCAGGCGCAGGTGTCGGTGACAATCGACCGCGAGCGCGCCTCGGATCTCGGCATCGACATAACCGGGCTTTCGACGGCAATCCAATCGCTGCTCGAAGGGCGCTCGGTGGTCGACGTCTTCGTCGACGGCGAATCCTATCCCGTGCTTCTGACCTCGACGACGCGGCCGATCGACGATCCGACCGACCTCGAGAACGTGTTCCTGAAGACCGGCGATGGAAAGATCGTGCCGATGTCGGTCATTGCCACGATGAAGGAAGGGTCGGTCGCGCCGCAGCTCAATCGCGAGCAGCAGCTCGCCTCCGTCGCGATCACCGCCGGACTCAGGAACGGCATGTCGCTCGGCGATGCCGTCAGCCAAGTGACGGCTCTTGCCGAGCCGCTGCTGCCACCAGGCTCCCGCCTGCTGCCGCTTGCCGAGGCGGCGACGCTCGAAGAGAATTCGAGCGGCATGGCGCTGACCTTCGGCTTCGCCATCGTCATCATCTTCCTGGTGCTGGCTGCGCAGTTCGAAAGCGTGCTGTCCTCGCTGATCATCATGTCGACGGTGCCGCTCGGTCTTGCCTGCGCCGTCTTCGCGCTTGTTATCACCGGCTCCAGCCTCAACATCTACAGCCAGATCGGCCTGGTGCTGTTGGTCGGCGTCATGGCGAAGAACGGCATCCTGATCGTCGAATTCGCCAATCAGCTCCGCGACCGGGGCGAGGATGTGCGGTCCTCGATCGAGAAGGCCTGCGCGCTACGCCTTCGCCCTGTGATGATGACGATGATCGCCACCATCCTCGGCGGCGTGCCGCTGGTCTTTGCCCATGGCGCGGGCGCCGAAGCGCGCGTTGCGCTCGGCTGGGTGATCGTCGGCGGTCTCGGTTTCGCGACGCTGGTGACGCTGTTCATCACGCCGGTCGCCTATCTGCTGCTTGCCCGCTTCGCCAAGCCGCACGCCCATGAGGAGGCGCGCCTGCACGAAGAGATGTCGGTCGCCACGCGGCCGCGCGCTGCGCCCGACGACGAGCAGCTGCAGGCCGCCGAATAAGGCGTTCATCCGATTTCGAAGGCCGCCGGACTGCCGCACAACCCCTTAAATCGGAATGGATTTAAGGATAAATTTTGCAGCAATTCAAGGTGCTACACCGTCCTTTGCGGGTCTGAAAAGACGCGGGGCGCTGTAATCGGGCGGCGCTCCTCATGGTGTATGAAACCTTGCGAAATAAGATAAATTACTTCTGAAGTTTAGTCGTTTGTTAAGCATAAACGGCAATGATTGTTATCAGTAACCGACTGGTCTTCTTCGTTTCTTGGAGGCCGCAACGCGCTGGAATTCCAGCGACCCCGGACATGAGAGTCCGCGCGGACGGTTCATTTCTTGTGCAGTTTGCGTCCTGTTGTGTTTTTGGAGTTTAGTTCCGTGAGTATTTACCAGCGCGTCTCGGTGGATGCGGCGCTTCATGTGCTGCGCGATATCAACCGCAATATGGCGGTCACGCAAAACCACATCACCACCGGCAAGCGCGTCGCGGAGGCCAGAGACAATTCCGTCTACTGGTCTGTCGCGACCACTGCGCGAACCGACAACAAGGCGATTTCAGCAATCCAGGATGCGCTCGGTATGGCGGCGGCGACGATGGGAACGGCCTATACCGGCGTTCAGAACGTCATCGATGTCGTCTCGGAGATCAAGGCCAAGCTGGTTGCCGCGACCGAAGATGGCATCGACAAGAACAAGGTCAACGAAGAGATCAAGCAGTTGCAGGAGCAGTTGCGCAGCGTCTCCGAGGCGGCGACTTTCAACAGCGACAACTGGGTGGTTCTCGACAACAACGCGACGCCGACCCAGCCGCGCCAGATCCCGGCCTCCTTCATCCGCAATGCCGACGGCACGATCTCGGTCGGCATGCTGAGCTACCATATCGACACGACGCCGACCGGGAGCACCTCCTCCAAGGACGCGCGCTACCTGATCGACGATCGCGCCACCGGTTCGGGCGAATACGGCGTGCTGACATCGGCCTATTTCGCCACCGAGCTCGGCGCCTCGCAGAATTATGTGCTGATGGAGAGCAAGAACGGCACGACCACGGGGCAGGTGGTGATTTCGCTCTCGGACGTCACGACGAAAGGACAGGTCAGCGAAATGATCAGTGTCGTCGATGCGGCACTGACGCAGCTGACGACAGTCGGTTCAGCCTTCGGCGCGTTGGAGAAGCGCATCAACCTGCAAAACGACTTCGCCACGAAACTCCACGACAACATCACCGCCGGCATCGGACGGCTTGTCGATGCGGACATGGAGGAAGAGTCCAGCAAGCTCAGGGCGCTGCAGACGCAGCAACAGCTCGGCCTGCAATCGCTGAATATCGCCAACGCGACCTACGATACGGTCAGGCAGTTGTTCCAGAATTTCTAAGAGTGCGGTCACCCAGCCATCCGCCCTCGTGGTTCGAGACGGCCTTTCGGCCTCATGACCATGAGGGCTGATTGTCGCGCTGGCCGCAGAGGCTATCGTTCGGCCATACCGTCGCGCAGGCGCACTACTCGCTAAAACTGGTGATATCTGCGCATTCCCGCAACATCGCTTCTGTTTCGGCGCCTGAAATTCCCCTATCAGGGGAACATCTTCATTTTCTTGCCGCAATCCTTGCCATTTGCTCGGATCAGTCGAACGGAGACCGTCCTGTCCATGATCAAAAAATTCGTACTTCTCGCTATTGCCGCAAGCTATCTCAGTGCCTGCACGACGACCGACCCCTATACCGGTGAACAGAAGGTTTCCAATACGGCGGGCGGCGCCGCGCTTGGCGCCCTCGGCGGCGCTCTCGTCGGCGTGGCTGTCGGCGGCGGCGGCCACGGCAAGCGCAATGCGGCGTTGATCGGCGCAGGCGTCGGCGCTCTCGCCGGCGGCGCGATCGGCAATTACATGGACCAGCAGGAATCCGAGCTTCGCGCGCAGCTCGAAGGCACCGGCATTTCGGTGACACGCAACGGCGACAACATCATCCTCAACATGCCCTCGAACATCACCTTCGACGTCGACCAGGACGCGGTGAAGCCGGGCTTCTATCCGACGCTGAATTCGGTGGCGATCGTGCTGCGCAAGTTCAACCGCACGCTGATCGACGTCAATGGCCATACGGATTCGACCGGCAGCCTGCAGCACAATCAGGACCTGTCGCAGCGCCGTGCGCTGTCGGTTGCCGATTATCTCGGCGGCCAGGGCATCGACCAGCGCCGCGTCTCCGCCGTCGGTTTCGGCCCGTCCCAGCCGGTCGCCTCCAATGCGAGTGAGGCCGGCCGGGCGCAGAACCGCCGCGTCGAGATCCAGATCGCTCCGATCACGCAGGGCTGAAGCGGATTTTCTACCTTTGAAGCGGCCGGGCCTAGCCCGGCCGTTTTTGTTAATGCTGCATCGTCGCACCCTTGGTGATCTTGTCGACGATCTTCTTTTCGGCGCGCAGCGCGATGCCGACCACCTTCGCGTCTTCGGGAGCAAATTCGGCGAAGACGGCGCGATTGGCTGCGTCGTGGCCGGTCGCAAACATCTCCTCGATGAACAGCGAGCTGGCAATATCGCGCTCCAGCGCGCGGCGGTGAACGGCTGACATCGTCGCCTCGTCGGCAGAGAGCACGATGATCGGCTGGATCGATAGCGGATTGTAGAGATTGCCAGCGCGGTCCCTATAGTCTTCGCCGATGATCTCCGGATGCCGGCCGGCGATGCCTGTCATCAGGAAGGCGGTGACGTTCAGCTTCTGCCAGCCGGCAAGATTGTTTCGCAGGACGACGGCAATTTTGGTATCAAACATCGGACGGTCTTTCACCTAACTACGGGTTATGGAGTATCGGGCGCGTTGAACCAGGATTTACATCCGCAGGTCTTCGAAGGTCTTGAACGTTTGTGCGCGGGACCATCCGGCAACGCCATCCTGGCTGCGCCGGCCTTTCCCGGCATCGAGCGCATCGCGGCGCAGTTCTCAGGCAATGCCTTCGAGCCGCACCGACACGATACCTATGCGCTCGGCGTGACCCTGAAGGGGGTTCAGACCTTTCGTTATCGCGGCGAGCGGCGCTTCAGCATGCCGGGACAGGTGATCGTGCTGCATCCCGATGAGGAGCATGACGGCGGGGCGGGGACCGAGGACGGGCTGCAGTACCGCATGCTCTATCTGGAGCCGTCGCTGCTTCTTGAATGCCTGGAAGCCGATGGCGTCGGCCTGCCTTTTGTCGATGAACCCGTTATCGGCGATCCCGCGCTGGCGGGCGTGCTGCTGGCAGCACTCGGCGAACTCGACCGCGAACTGGACGAGCTTTTCGTCGACGATTTCGTATCGCGGGTGACCGGCGAGCTGTCACGGCATGCGCGCATGCCGCGCCGGCCGCTCGGCGATGTCGCCTGGCGGCAGGCGCAGGCGGCGCGAGATTATCTTGAGGCGCATGCGACCCGGGCAGTGCATTCCCTAGAGCTGGAAGCGGTGACGGGGCTCGACCGTTTCGCGCTGTCGCGGCATTTCCGGGCGGTCTTCGCCACCAGCCCGCATCGCTACCTTTTGATGCGGCGGCTGCAGCGGGCGCGGGCGATGATCGGCGCGGGCGAAGGGATTTCCGATGTGGCGGCGGCGACCGGCTTTGCCGATCAGAGCCATCTCAATCGCCATTTCAAGAAGGCATACGGCATGACGCCCGGCCAGTGGGCAGCGCTCGCGCATAACTCCGCGCCGCGCTCTAAAGCGCGTCGCGTCAATCCGGATTCATGCGACGCGCTTTAAGTCTTTGATTTATGCATGTCGTTATCCCAAAACCGCTGCGCGCTTTTGGTGCGATATGCATCAAGCGGGATTTTCCGCAAGGCCGGAGCGGCGCGCGATGAAACGGGCGAGCATCGGGCCGATCATCAGGATCACCAGGAAGCGACCGGTCTGCATCGCCATGACGAAGGGCACGTCGACATCGCTGGAGGCGGCGATGATAGCGACGGAATCGGCGCCGCCGGGGCTGGTGGCGAGATAGGCGGTCAGCGGGTCTATGCCGGCGAAGACGTGAAGCGCCACCGCCATGCAGCCGCAGAGCGCCATCAGCAGCACGATGCAGGCCGATACCCTCGGCAGGGCGCGCGCCACGTGCTTGAGGATCGAGCGGGTGAAACGCAGGCCGATGCTCCAACCGACGAGCGCATAGGCGATGGCGAGCAGCCACATCGGCAGCTCGATCTTCAGGAGGCCCGTGCCCTGCAGCAAGGCGCCGAGAAAGAGCGGGACGATGATCGTGCCGCCCTGGAGGCGCAGGCGCCAAACGCCATAGGCACAAAAGGCCGCAAAAGCCATCGTCGCTGCAAAGTCCGGCCAGTCGATCTCGGGAAAGAGGACAAGCGGCGGCGGCTCGGCGCCGTCGGCTGCCACCCACAGGCGCGAGATCACCGAGGCGCCGACGGCGACGAAGACGACGCGCAGATACTGCATGAAGGCGACGAGACGGCCATCGGCGCCATAGGCTTCCGACATGATGACCATGGCGGAGGCGCCGCCCGGCGAGGAGCCCCATACCGCCGTCGTTCCCGGCAGCACCTGCCAGCGCGTCAGCAGCCAGCCGAGGCCGGTGGCGATGGCGATGACCGAGAAGATGAACAGCAGGAAGAGCGGCGCGTCCTTCGCCATGGTGCCGAGAATGTCAGGGGTGATGGTGCGCGCCATCATCAGGCCGACGAGGACCTGGCCGAACTGCAGCGGCCAGAAGGGCACGCGAAGCTTTCCCTTGCCGACGGTCAGCGCCAGTGCGATTGCCGCGACCATCGGTCCGATCAGCAGCGAGGCCGGCAGGGCGAAGAGCTCGAGGAAGACGACAAGAGCTGAGGAAAGCGCGAGCAGCAGCGCCCATTTCGGCAGGCCGGCATCCCGCAGCAGGCGGCTTGCGTCGCTGAGTGACATGATCCCCGTGTCTTTCCTGGCCGGCGCCAAGCCCTGAGGCTGAATATGGGAGGGGCTCCGGCATGACGAAAAAAGGCCGGCTACGAGAGCCGGCTGGCGCGGGTCCGGTATAGGCGGGTGGAAGACGAGCGGTCAATTGCGAAATTTGGCTACTCGGCGCCTTAAGATGCGAATTTGATTCATGTTGCCGCGCTAAGTCATTGTTTTTATGTATGTCTCCCTCTTGAGCCGCTGCGCGGTTTTGGGCGGGGTACCGTCACAAACGCACATGGCCGGCGAGAAAATCAAGCAGGGCGCGTACACGCGCCGGCAATAGCCCGCCCTGGCCCATATAGAGGGCGTAGAACTCCTCGAGATCGCCGGGATTGGCCTCTTCGAGCACCGGCACCAGGCGCCCGGCATCGATATCGGCGCGCACGGTGAAGGCGGCAAGGCGGGCAAGGCCGGCGCCTGATAAAGCGAGGTGGCGCATGGCTTCGCCGTCTCCCACCTGCACGCCGGGGGTGATCGGGATCATCAGCGTTTCGCCGTCCTCGCGCAGCGGCCAGCCCTCTACGGCGCGGGCGTAGGAAAAGCCGATGCGGCAATGGCGGCGGAGATCGGCAGCCGAGCGCGGTTCGCCGTGGCGCGATAGATAATCCGGCGATGCGACGACGATCTTGCTGGTGGCGCCAAGCTTGCGGGCGATCAGGCTGGAATTCTTCAACGGGCCGGCGCGGATCGCGACATCGGCGCGTTCTTCCATCAAGTCGACTATCCTGTCGGTATGGGAAATATCCAGCGTCACGGCCGGATGAAGCGCCATGAAGGCAGGCACGAGCGGCGCCAGCACATGGTTGCCGAAGGAGCCGCTGGTGTTGATGCGGATGCGGCCCGAGGCCTGTTCGCCTGTCGAGGCCTGACGTTCGGCTTCGGCGATATCGGCAAGGATGGCGATGCTGCGCTCGTAGAAGGCGCAGCCTTCCGGCGTCAGTTGCAGCCTGCGGGTCGAACGGTTGACGAGGCGGGCGCCGAGGCGTGTCTCCAGTCGGGCGACGAGCTTGCTCACAGCCGACGGCGTCATGCGCCGGGCGGTAGCGGCGGCGGAAAAACCGCCACGTTCGACGACGCTGACGAAGACTTCCATTTCGCCGGAGCGATTGATGTCCTGACGACTCATGATGAATTTAAGTCACAAATGATTTGCTTTTAGGCAATCTATATCATCGAGAGACCAAGGTCTATCTCATAGGAAATACAGGAGACAGATCCATGGACTACAGAAATCTTGGCGCCTCCGGCCTCAGAGTGCCGGTCTTGAGCTTCGGCGCGGGCACATTCGGCGGCAGTGGTCCCCTGTTCGGCGCTTGGGGCAATACCGATGCGGAAGAGGCGCGGCGGCTCGTCGACATCTGCCTTGAAGCGGGTGTCAATCTCTTCGACACAGCCGACGTCTATTCGGCCGGCGCCTCCGAAGAGGTGCTCGGCCAGGCGATCCGCGGCCGGCGCGACGCTGTGCTGATTTCGACGAAGACGGCACTGCCGATGGGCGAGGGGCCGCAGGACTGGGGAACGTCGCGGGCGCGGCTGATCCGCGCGACCGAGGATGCGCTGCGCCGGCTCGGGACCGACTATATCGACCTCTTGCAGCTTCACGCCTTCGATGCCTCGACGCCGGTCGAGGAGGTGCTGTCGACGCTCGACGGGCTCGTCGCCGCAGGCAAGATCCGCTATGTCGGCGTTTCCAATTTTGCCGGCTGGGAACTGATGAAGTCGCTCGCCGCCGCCGAGCGCCACGGCTATCCGCGTTATGTCGCCCATCAGGTCTATTATTCGCTGGCAGGGCGCGATTACGAATGGGAGCTGATGCCGCTTGGCGCCGACCAGGGTGTGGGAGCCCTCGTCTGGAGCCCGCTTGCCTGGGGACGGTTGACCGGCAAGATCCGCCGCGGCCAGCCGCTGCCCAAGGCAAGCCGGCTGCACGAGACGGCGCAATACGGCCCGCCTGTCGACGACGAGAAGCTATTCGACATCGTCGAGGTGCTGGACGCGATCGCATTAGAAACCGGCCGGACGGTGCCGCAGATCGCCATCAACTGGCTGCTTAACCGGCCGACGGTATCGAGCGTCATCATTGGCGCCCGCAACGAGGAACAGCTCCGGCAGAACCTCGACGCGGTCGGCTGGAGCCTGTCGAGGGAGCAGATCGAAAGGCTCGACGCCATAAGCACTGTCACGGCGCCCTATCCCTATTTTCCCTATCGCAGGCAGGCGGGTTTTGGGCGGCTCAATCCGCCGATTGTCTGAGGTGCGGGGACTGCGGACCTGGCTATAACAACCGGCCTATAACAAAGTAGGAATGAAATCTTCTGCCAATCTTAACTGGACAGCCGCTTAGACTTGCCGCATACCCAGCCTGACCTGCGGAACACGATATGGTTTCTGCGGAATGGCAGGGAGATCAAAGGGATGGCGCTGAAGGACGCGAAGGCGGGCACACGCAACGAGGCCGGAATTGCCGCGGTGCTTGGTATTCTCAAGCAGAGCTTCGGTGAGCGTTTTCAGACCGGCCAGTCCTTCCGCGAACAACATGCCCATACGACCACTTACATCCCGCCGCAGCTGCCGGACGGTGTGCTCTTCGCCGAGAGCGCCGAGGACGTGAAGGTGGCGGTCAGGGCGTGTGCGACTCACAAGGTGCCGGTGATCGGCTTCGGTGTCGGCACCTCGCTGGAGGGCCAGGTCAATGCCGCCAATGGCGGTATTTCGATCGATTTCAGCCGCATGAACCGGGTGCTCGAGGTCAATCCGGAAGATCTCGACTGTACCGTCGAGCCGGGTGTGACACGCGAGGCGCTGAACATCCACCTGCGCGATACCGGCCTGTTCTTCCCGATCGATCCCGGCGCCAACGCCTCGATCGGCGGCATGGCCTCGACGCGGGCCTCCGGCACCAATGCCGTGCGCTACGGAACGATGAAGGACAATGTGCTTGCCGTCACCGCGGTCACCGCCAATGGCGAGGAGATCCGCACGGCCCGGCGCGCCCGCAAATCCTCGGCGGGCTACGACCTGACGCGGCTTTTCGTCGGCGCCGAGGGCACGCTCGGCATCCTGACCTCGGTAACGCTGCGCTTGCAGGCGATTCCGCAGAAGATCGCCGGAGGGGCCTGTGCCTTTCCGAGCATCAAGGCCGCTTGTGATGCCGTCATCATGACGATCCAGATGGGCATTCCGGTGGCGCGCATCGAGCTGCTCGACACGGTACAGATGCGGGCCTGCAACGCCTATTCCAAGCTCTCCTATGCCGAAAGCCCGACACTGTTCCTCGAATTTCACGGCACCGACGAGACGGTGCCGTTGCAATCGGCAGCCTTTGCCGAGATCGCGGCGGAATGCGGCGGCGGCGAATTCCTGTGGACGGCCAATGCCGAGGAACGGACGAAGCTCTGGAAGGCGCGCCACGACGCCTATTGGGCCGCAAGGGCGCTGGCGCCTGGGCTTGCCGCACTTTCGACCGATGTTTGTGTTCCGATATCGAGGCTCGCCGATTGTGTTTCCGAAACGCAGGCGGATATCGAGGAGCACGGGCTGTTGGGGCCGATTGTCGGCCATGCCGGCGACGGGAACTTCCATGTGCTGCTGTTGTTCGACGACAAAAGTGCCGAAGACATCGCCAGGGCTGAGAGCTTCGTGCAGCGGCTCAACCAGCGAGCGCTCGACCTGGACGGGACATGCACCGGCGAACACGGGATCGGGCAAGGCAAGATGGCGTTTCTGGAACAGGAGCTCGGCGGCGCGGTGGATCTGATGCGACAGGTGAAACAGGCGCTCGATCCAGACGATATCTTCAATCCCGGCAAGATTTTCCACCATGGCTGAAAACGGAATATTCTCATGAACTTGGGCCTTGCCCCCGGCATGAATAGCGCTAGAACAGAATGATGTTGGGCCAGCTCAACCTGAAATCTGAATCCTGTTCTCAAATAAAGAGTTAGAGCATGATGTCGTCCGAAAACCGCTCACACTTTTCGGCATCATGCTCTAGTGTCGGCAACAGAATCCCGAATGGAGACGCTTTGCATTGGTAGGCCGGTTCCTCGTCTTTCTGGGGGGAGTGATCGTCGTAGTGCTGTTTGTGGCGCTGCTTGCGCCGCTGTTCATCGACTGGACGGATTTCCGCAAGAATTTCGAGGATCAGGCAAGCCGCATTATCGGTAAGAAAGTCACCGTCTACGGCACGGTAGATGCGCGCCTGCTGCCGTTTCCATCGGTGACGCTGCATGATGTGCGCGTCGGCCAGGAAGCGGACGGCACGCCGATCGTCAAGGTCGAGCAGTTTTCCATGGATGCGGAGCTCGCACCTTTCCTGTCCGGCGAAGCGCTGATCTTCGACATGCGCATCGTCAATCCGAAGGTACGCTTGAGACTGCTCAAGGACGGCACGCTCGACTGGATGCGCGGCAGCCGCGCGGAAATACCGGCAAGGACCGTCGTTCTCGAAAACGTGCATGTCAGCGGCGGCGAGGTCGAATTCATCGACGACCAGTCGGGCCGCTCGCGTCGCATCACCGGCCTCAATGCGGAAATGTCGGCAAAGTCGCTGGCCGGCCCCTGGCGCATCGAGGGCGACGCTGCGCTTGACGGCGAGCACGGCGGCTTCTCGATCTCGAGCAGCCAGCCGGACGACAAGGGCGTGCTGCGCATGCGCACGAGGCTTTCGCCGGACAAGCACCCTGTCAGCGTCGATCTCGACGGCGAGCTGAAGCTCGTCGACAGCAAGCCGAATTATCAGGGCCAGCTTTCGGCGGCGATCGAGATCCGCAACAGCGCCAAGCCCGCCAACAAAAAAGAGCAGCCGCCGCGCGTCAAGGGCCGCTTCGAGCTCACCAATGAACGCATCCGCATTCCCGAATACCGGATGGAGATCGGCCCGACCGACGATCCCTATGTTATAACCGGCGAGGCGACGCTCGATACCGGCAATGCACCGGAATTCCTGCTGACCGCCGACGGGCAACAGATCGACGTCAACCGTATCGGCAATCAGGGCACTGCCGGCAAGACGACGCGCGATGCGGCTGTTTCGGCGCGCCAACGGCTGAATTCGCTGATCGATATCGTCGGGCAGGTGCCGATCCCGCAGGTGCCGGGCAAGGCGAGCGTCAAGCTGCCGGCGATCGTCGCCGGTGATACGACGTTGCGTGACGTGCAGTTGGAGCTCGAGCCGGCCGGCACCGGCTGGATGATCGACAGCGCCACCGGCACGCTGCCGGGGCGCACGCAGGTGGAAGGCAAGGGCAAGCTCCTGCTTCAGGGTGAGGCCTCGTTCAACGGCCAGATCGTGGTGGCTTCCAGCCAGCCGACCGGGCTTGCCTCCTGGCTTGCCGGCGCGGTCGATCCGGCCATCCGGCAACTGCGGCAGGCGGGCTTTTCCGCCAATGTCAGCCTGACGCATGAATTGCAGCGTTTCGAAAATCTCGAGATTGCCATCGGACCGGCGACGCTGAAGGGCCGGCTGGAGCGCCAGGCGATTTCCGGCCAGACGCCGACGCTGTCGGTGGCGCTAAACGGCGATACGCTCGATCTCGACGCGCTGCAGGCGCTGAGCGGGCTCATGACCGGCCAGGATGCCGGCGACAACGTGCTCGACCACAAGATCGCCGCCCAGCTTAAGGCCGACAAGTTCACCGCCTTCGGCGTCAGTGCCGACAATGTCGAGACCACCTTTACGATCGCCGATGGCGCGCTTGCCGTCGACCGGCTGTCGATCAAGGATATCGCAGGCGCCGAGCTGACGGCGACGGGCAGAGCGGAAGGCTCATTGCTCGACTACAAAGGCGCGGGTGAAATCACCTTCAAATCGGCCGATCCCGGCGGCTTCTTTACCATGCTGCGCGAGCACCTGCCGCATCACCCGGTGCTCGACCGGCTGGTGCGCAATGCCGGGTGGTACGGCAATACGGCGCTTCGCGGCGCGCTGACGCTCGGCGGCGACGAGGGCAACGCGCTGACGGTGACACTTGCCGGTGTCTCGAACGGCAGCCGCGTCAATCTCGACTACCGCATGTCCGACCTCTTGGCGCTGACCGGCAATGGCACGACGAGCCTTGAGGCAACGCTCGAAAACGCCGTGCCGTCCATCCTGTTCGGCCAGGCCGGGCTCGACCCGCTGCCGGTCGATGTCGGGGCCAATGGCCGCCTGACGCTGAAGGTGAAGGCATCGGGCAATGATCCCGCCGATGCGGCCCTGAGCTTTGCGACCGACCGGACCTCGTTCACCGCCAACGGCAAGGTCGATGTTCGGCCGGAGACCTTCATGAACGGCCAGATCGGGCTTTCGCTGGACAGTGCCGATATTGACCCCTATCTCATCATGAACGGCATCGCCCTGCCGCAGACCGGAACCGGGTTGCCGCTCGGCCTGCAGGTCAATGCCGCCGTCGACAGCGACAAGATCGTCTTTTCGGATCTCAAGGGGCATGCGGCCGATAACGAATTTTCAGGTGCGCTGACCTTCGACCGGAAGGCTGCGAAGACGACCGCGAGCGGTGGGCTGACACTCACCAAGGCCGATGCCGGCTGGCTCGGCGAGGCGGTGTTCGGCCAGATCGTCGATCCCGCCAACGGTCAGCTGACGACGGCGCCGCTGGGGCTGCCCATCTTCAAGGATCTCGACGTCAACGTGAAGCTGATGGCCAAGCAGTTCTGGCCGGGCCTGCCGGATACGGCGGTGTCGGACTTCACCAGCAACGTCGCCTACAAGGGCGACGAGTTGCAGCTCAACGACATGGCCGGCAACTGGGACGGTGGAAAGCTTTCCGGCAACCTGCTCTTCACCAATGCCAACGGCACCGGCTTCCTGCAGACGAAGCTTGCGCTTGCCGATTCCGATCTTTCCGGCGTCGTCTGGCTGCGCGACGGCGCGCCGATCGCCAACGGCAAGTTCGGATTGTCGCTGTCGATGGAGGCCTCGGGCAAGACGATCGGCGAAATTGCCAGCTCGCTCAATGGTTCGGGCGAACTGAGGCTTGGCGATACCAGCATACGCGGGCTGAATCTTGCCATCCTTCCGCCGCTGCTTGCCGCGACCGATACGATGCAGGAGCAGATCAATGCCGGCAAGGTGCATCCGATCATCGAAACGCTGCTCAGCAACGGCGAGGCGAAGCTGCCGCCGCTCGGCGTCCCCTTCAACATCACCGACGGGACGCTGAGGGTGCAGAATGTCACCGTCGCCAACGATCTCGCCCGCATCACCGCCGATGCGCAGATCGCGCTGCCGGAAGAGCGGGTCAGCGCGACGCTGGGTGTCGGGTTCAATCCGGGCACCGAAGCGCTTTCTGGTGCGGAGCCGGCGCTCAGGCTGAATTTTTCCGGCATGCTGCCATCACCCGGCAAGACGATGGATGTGACCGATATCACCAGCTATCTGTCGCTGCGCGCTTTCGAGCGCGAGCGCCGGCGGGTCGAACGGCTGCAGGCGATCGTGCTCGAAAAACAACGGCTGCGCCGCGAGGTGGCGCTCTATCGGTTCAACGACGCCGAGCGCATCAAGGCGGCCGAGATCGAGCAACAACGGCAGGCGGAGGAAGAGCGGCTGCGTGCACTGGCGCAGCAAGCAGCCGCTGTGAAGGCTGCTGCCGAGGCAGAGGCTGCACGCGCGGCGGAAGCCAAAGCGAAGGCGGATGCGCAAGCGAGGGCTGCCGCCGAGGCGGAAGCGGCACGGCGCAGCGGGCAAGCACAGCCGGGTCCGCTCAATTTTGACCAGTTGCCGGGCGTTCAGGCGCAGTGAGATTGCGTAGAATTTGATTCATGCAGGGCGTATCAGATCTTTGTTTTCATTGATTTTTCTCCCCAAATCGCCCCACGGTTTTGTGCAGCATGCATCAGGCCCGGGTCACGGCTGGCGGTCGCCCCCAGCCTTCAGCCAGGAAAGCACATGCAAGCGCAGCGCCGAGGACAGGTTGCTGTCCGGCGGGCGGTGGTCGTCGATTTCGGAGATCAGGGCGGCGAGCGGTATCGAACGGCCCGCGGCAATCATCTTCAGCTCGGCCCAGAACTCATCTTCAAGCGAAAAACTGGTGCGATGGCCGTGCAATGTCGCCGAATGCTTGCGGATCATGGAGCGCCTTCACATCCCGGTTATAGCGCCGAGCGTCCGCGAGGACGCGCTCAGGACGTTTTGTCAAATCATGCGTGGGTTGGCAGATCGATTCAAGGAAACCGCGCAAGTGGCTGATCGCAGAATCCATTCCAGCTTTTCAAGCTTTGCGTGAAACCCTCACGCGCCGTCGTCATCAGTCTCGATCCGGCCGTCGCGATGGATCTTGTCGGCCTTGTCGTTCAGGCTGCGGGTCAGTTGCTTTTCGGCCTTGGCGCGGCCGAAGGAAATACGGTTCTGTTCGGCCTGCTTCTCCTTTTCGGAGCGAGCCTGCTTCTTGCGGAACTGGCGCAGATTGATGATTTCGGCGCTCATGCGTTTGCCTGAATTCCCTATGAAAAAGGGAGGCTTGGCCTCCCTTCAAATCACTGTTTCTTGCGGAAGGAGTCGAGTGAGACGACGGAGCCCGGTTTCTTCTCTTCGCCATCGACGGGTTTTGCGCCCGCAGCGTCATCCGACTTTCCAGCCGCATCCACCGGATAGGCGGTGATTTCACCGGACGGCAATTCCTCGCCATCGGCGAGAGGCACGTCGAATTCGAGCTCGAAGTTGACGGAGGGATCGTAGAAGCCGCGGATCGCATTGAATGGGATGACCAGCTTTTCCGGAACGTCGGAGAAGGAAAGGCCGATCTCAAAATGCGTTTCGGTGATCTTCATGTCCCAGAACTGGTGCTGGATGACGATGGTCATCTGCTCGGGGTATTTCGACTTCAGATGCTGGGAGATGCGCACCCCGGTCGCGCCCGTGAGGAAGGTGATGAAGAAGTGATGATCACCGGGCAGGCGGCCCGTGGCTGCGACTTCCGCCAATACCTTGCGGATGACGCCGCGAAGTGCATCCTGTGCCAGAATGTCGTAGCGGATATGATCCTGCCCCATGCTTTTCCTGTCTTTCGTCGGTTCGGAGTCTTTTCACAAGGTTGTATGCCACGTCCGGGCGCCTTGGGAAAGACCGGAGCCGAGTCACGTTTTTAAGCAGCATACATGATTTCGGCGGCAGGGAGAAGGTGAAGGCTTCTGTTGCCAGGTGCCTTCGGACCCCGCCTAGAGGTGCGAACCACTAGGACTTTGATTGAAGTGTCACACCGCGATTAAGCAGCGAGACGAGCTTCCGCATAGTTGTCGTTTGCAACTACAATTTTAGCCCGATAACGGCGGTACAATGCCGAGCAAAAAGACGATCTTTACACCCTTGTCGATCCTGTTTCGCCCCCATCAAAAGCCGGCCTTCGAGACCGCCGGTTTTTGGTGGAGGCGCCGGGTACCGCCCCCGGGTCCAATAGGTTTATTACACCGCTCGTTTATCGCCATAGCCGGCCCGAAAGCCAGCATGGGTGATATAGTGGTTTCCTCAGCCCAAGGAAAGGGCAAACGTCATAAAAGCGTTATGCGACCCATCAGAAACATTGGGAAAATGCCCGGCGGTGATTGGTTTCCCGGTTCTGAAGGCTTAAATTAGCCGAAACGGAATCAGCGCGACATGAAGCAATATCTCGATCTCTTGAATCATGTGATGGAAAAGGGCTCCGACCGGGGCGACCGCACCGGCACCGGCACACGCTCAGTCTTCGGCTACCAGATGCGCTTCGATCTGGAAGAGGGCTTCCCCGTCCTCACCACGAAGAAGCTGCATCTGCGCTCGATCATCCACGAGCTTCTCTGGTTCCTGAAGGGCGAGACGAATATCCGCTATCTCAAGGAGAACGGCGTTTCGATCTGGGACGAATGGGCCGATGAAAACGGCGATCTCGGGCCTGTTTACGGCGCCCAGTGGCGCTCCTGGCCAGCGCCCGACGGCGGCCATATCGACCAGATCGCCAATCTCGTCAAAGGCATCGTCAACAATCCGAATTCGCGCCGCCACATCGTCTCGGCCTGGAATCCGGCCGAAGTGGACGAAATGGCGCTGCCGCCCTGCCATTGCCTGTTCCAGTTCTATGTGGCTGATGGCAAGCTTTCCTGCCAGCTCTACCAGCGCTCGGCCGATATCTTCCTCGGCGTGCCGTTCAATATCGCTTCCTATGCGCTGCTGACGATGATGGTGGCTCAGGTGACCGGACTGAAGCCTGGCGATTTCGTCCACACGCTCGGCGACACCCATCTCTATCACAACCATTTCGACCAGGCGAAACTGCAGCTTGCACGCCGGCCGAAGCCGCTGCCGTTCATGCGCATCAATCCTGAGGTGAAGGACATTTTCGGCTTCACCTTCGACGATTTCGAGCTGATCGGCTACGAGGCCGATGCCAGCATCAAGGCGCCGATCGCCGTCTGATCCAGGATATTCCATGGCCGACATCCGCAGGACCATTATCGCCGCCGTTGCCCGCAACGGCATTATCGGCCGCGACGGCGACATGCCGTGGCGGCTTTCGAGCGACCTCAAGCGCTTCAAGGCGCTGACATTGGGCAAGCCTGTGGTGATGGGCCGCAAGACCTACGATTCGATCGGCAGGCCGCTGCCGGGACGGCCGAACGTCGTCATCTCGCGGCAGGCGGCGATAGACCATCCTGATGTCTCCATGGCCCATACGCTGCCGGAGGCGATGACGGCGGCCGAAAGGCTGGCGCTCGAAACCGGCGTCGACGAAATCTGCATTCTGGGCGGCGGGCAGGTCTATGCCCAGGCGATCGGCCTTGCCGACCGGATGTGCATCACGCATGTCGAGGCTGATCTCGATGGAGACGCGTCGTTTCCCGTGATCGATCCCGACACCTGGCAGGCGGGGGAGGCGATCGCGGTTCCGGCCGGCGAAAAGGACAGCTATCCCACGCGTTTCATCGTCTACGAACGCCGTCACGCCTGAAAATGAACTATTTTCCAATTAAATTGACCAAGTTTCTCACGCTGCGTTGAAAGGCGATGCGGCGATACCTATAACGGTCACCAACGCGTCCGCCGGTCAGCCCCCACGGTTTCGGATGCGTGGAGACTTAACGAACAACGAGGTTTTGATGCCCTGGAGCAATCAGAATGGCGGCGGCGGCCCTTGGGGCGGCGGCGGCGGTAATAATCAGGGACCATGGGGACAGGGGCCGAACCGGCCGCGCGGTGGCGGCGGCAAGGGCGGACCGCCTGATCTGGAAGATATCATCCGGCGCGGCCAGGACCAACTGCGCAACATCATTCCCGGCGGCTTCAACGGCGGCGTGGCGGTGATCGTCGCGGCGATCGTCGCCGTCTTCTGGCTGATCCAGTGCATCTATGTCGTGCAGCCGGACGAACGCGGCGTCGAACTGCGGTTCGGCAAGCCGAAGGCCGAGATTTCCATGCCGGGCCTGCATTTCCACCTGTGGCCGATGGAGACCGTGGAGACGGTCAAGGTGACCGTGCAGCAATTGAACATCGGGGCGACTTCGGCATCGTCTTCGAACGGCCTGATGCTGTCCAGCGACAAGAGCGTCATCAACGTGCAGTTCGCTGTCTTCTACACCGTCAGCGATCCCAAGGCCTATCTCTTCAACGTCGAAAATCCGGCAGAGACGCTGCAGCAGGTTTCCGACAGTGCCATGCGTGAAATCGTTGGCCGGCGTCCGGCGCAGGACGCCTTCCGCAGTAATCGCCAGCCGATCGAAGTGGATGTGCTCAATATCCTGCAGGACACGATGAACCGCTATGGCGCGGGCGTGACCGTGACCGGCGTGACGATCCAGAACGTGGCGCCGCCGCGGGAAGTCGCCGATGCTTTCGAAGAAGTCCAGCGTGCCGGCCGTGACCGCGATAGCACGATCGAAGAGGCCAATCGCTACACGAACCAAAAGCTCGGCCAGGCGCGAGGCGATGCGGCCAGAATCCGCGAAGATTCAGCCGCGTACAAGGACCGTGTGGTGAAGGAGGCGGAAGGTGAGGCGCAGCGGTTCACGGCGATCAACGACGAATATTCCAAGGCGCCCGATGTGACCCGCAAGCGGTTGTACCTCGAAACGATGGAGCAGGTGCTGAAGAACTCCCGGAAGGTCATCATCGACGAGAAGCAGGGCGTCCTGCCCTATCTGCCGCTCAATGAGCTCGGCAAACCGGCGCAACAGGGAGGTTGAGTCATGACATCGAACAGACTTCCCATCATTCTCCTCATCCTCGCCATTGTGCTGGTCGGGCTTTATTCGTCCATCTTCGTGGTGAATGCACGTGAGCAGGCCATCGTCGTCCGCTTCGGCCAGATCCAGTCGGTCAAGACCGAGCCTGGGATTTATTTCAAGCTGCCTTTCGGCTTCATGGATGCCGACCGCGTTCAGCTGGTCGAAAAGCAGGCGCTGAGGCTCGATCTCGACAATATCCGCGTTCAGGTCCAGGACGGCCAGACCTTCGACGTCGATGCCTTCGTGATCTATAACATCTCGGATGTTCGCCGTTTCCGCGAAACGGTGTCGGGTGATCGCGAGGCTGCGGAAGCGCGGTTGAGGGCGCAGCTCGATTCATCGCTTCGCCGCGTCTACGGTCTGCGTGACTACAATGCCGCGCTCTCGGAAGAGCGTGTCGCAATGATGCTGGAGATTCGCGACGATCTGCGCACGGATGCCGAAAATCTCGGCCTGCATATAGACGACGTTCGCATCCGCCGCACCGACCTTTCGCCGGAGGTTGCGCCGAACACCTATAATGCCATGCGTTCGGAACGCCTTGCCGAGGCGGA
The DNA here is from genome assembly GCF_051811185.1 of Rhizobium sp. 62_C5_N11_2. NCBI lineage: Bacteria > Pseudomonadati > Pseudomonadota > Alphaproteobacteria > Hyphomicrobiales > Rhizobiaceae > Rhizobium > Rhizobium sp. 62_C5_N11_2. The sequence goes on along the minus strand of NZ_JBPWPW010000001.1, from coordinate 2,783,771 downwards.
GCGCATCCGTGCTGAGGGCAATGAGGAAGGCCAAAGGCGGCGCGCCATCGCCGACCGTCAGGTTGTCGAGCTCACCGCGGGCGCCCAGCGTGATGCGGAAATCCTTCGAGGCCAGGGCGATGCGGAACGCAACCGCGTCTTCGCCGAAGTCTTCAGCAAGGATCCAGCCTTCTTCGAGTTCTATCGCTCGATGGCGGCCTATTCCTCCGCTCTCTCGTCGCAGGACACGACGCTGGTGCTGTCGCCGAATTCGGAATTCTTCCGCTATTTCGACAATGCCGCCGGCACTCTGCAGCCGTCGCCAGCAAGCCCGGCAGTGCCGGCTCCGGCAGCGCCTGGGGCTCCTGCCCAGCCGACGAATTGAAGCAGGGGATACCCCGATAATCCTGGAAGGGCCGGCCCGAGTGCCGGCCCTTTTTTCGTGGAATGGTCGCTATAATTGGGCTTTTGCGAGGCCACGTCACATTGCACGGGGATTTCGCGAAAAGGTGATTTCGCCCTCCATCATTCCGCCTTATGCTGGTGCTCAATGTGCGCATGTACCCCTTATGAGGAAGCTTGATGGCCCCCACGATTCGCTCGCCCTTCAGACGAACGCTCGCGCTTATGGCCAGCGCTGCAATTCTTGCGCATGCCGGCATGAACGGGGTCGCCTACGCCCAAACCGCGCCTGAGACGACAGCACCCGGGGTTGCGACGCCCGCTCCGGTTACTCCTGAGCCGGCTGCTCCCGCACCCACACCGCCGGCCGCGGCTGCACCGGAAACAGCTGCTCCCGCTCCTACGCCTCCCGTACCCGCCGCACCGCAGCAGGCCGCCCCGAGCCAGGCCGTCGTACCGAATAACGGCCCGGCTTCGGTCGCCGATCTTGCCGAGGGGCTGCTCGACGCGGTGGTCAACATCTCGACCTCGCAGAATGTGAAGGACGACGAGGGCGCAGGCCCGGCGCCGCGCGCGCCCGACGGCTCGCCTTTCCAGGAATTCTTCAACGATTTCTTCAACAAGCAGCAGGGCAACAAGGGCGGCAACCACAATGTCAGCTCGCTCGGCTCCGGCTTCGTTATCGATCCGGCCGGCTATATCGTCACCAATAACCACGTGATCGAGGGCGCCGACGACATCGAGATCAATTTCGCCAACGGTTCGAAGCTCAAGGCGAAGCTGATCGGCACCGACACGAAGACCGATCTTTCGGTGCTGAAGGTCGAGCCGAAGGCACCGCTGAAGTCCGTGAAATTCGGCGATTCCAGCAAGATGCGCATCGGCGACTGGGTGATGGCGATCGGCAATCCGTTCGGCTTCGGCGGTTCGGTGACGGTCGGCATCATTTCCGGGCGCGGCCGCAACATCAATGCCGGCCCCTACGACAACTTCATCCAGACGGATGCGGCGATCAACAAGGGCAATTCCGGCGGCCCGCTCTTCAACATGAAGGGTGAAGTGATCGGCATCAACACGGCGATCATTTCGCCGAGCGGTGGCTCGATCGGCATCGGTTTCTCGGTGCCGTCGGAGCTTGCCTCCGGCGTTGTCGACCAGTTGCGCGAATATGGCGAGACGCGGCGCGGCTGGCTCGGCGTGCGCATCCAGCCGGTGACTGACGATATCGCCGACAGCCTCGGGCTCGACACTGCAAAGGGCGCGCTGGTCGCCGGCGTCATCAAGGGTGGCCCAGTCGACGACGGCTCGATCAAGGCGGGCGACGTCATTTTGAAATTCGACGGCAAGACCGTCAGCGAAATGCGCGACCTGCCGCGTGTCGTGGCGGAAAGCACAGTCGGCAAGGAAGTCGATGTGGTGGTGCTGCGCGACGGCAAGGAGCAGACCGTCAAGGTGAAGCTTGGCCGGCTTGAGGACAGCGATCAGGCGGCTGCATCCGATGATGCGGCGCCTGATGGTTCGCAGGATGACGGCGTGATCACCCCGGACCCCGGCGAGAACAACGACATGGACCAGCCGGATACCGGCGATCAGGCCCAACCCGCACCTGATACACCCGACCAGCATAAGGGCCAGGTGTCGCCGGATGCTGCAACGCCGAAGAACGTGCTCGGGCTGTCGCTGTCGCTGTTGAGCGCCGAGACGCGCAAGGCCTTCGGGATTGCCGAGAGCGTCGACGGCGTCGTCGTCACAGAGGTGACGCCCGGCTCCGCCTCCGCCGAAAAGGGGTTGAAGCCCGGCGACGTGATCGTCGAGGTGGCGCAGGAGTTCATGAAGTCGCCGGATGCGGTCGCCGCCAAGGTGCAGGCGCTGAAACAGGAGGGCCGCCGCAACGCCCAGCTGATGATCGCATCGGCGAATGGTGATCTGCGGTTCGTGGCGGTGCCGATGGAATAAGGGAGCTACGGCGGTAGTGAATTAGCCGCCGTACTCTCCAACTCTCCCTCATTCCTCTGCTTGTCATAGGAATCCAGTGCGCCTAAGTCCTTGGGCGCAGAAAACTCTTCTCTCCTGACGTAAGTCACTCACCGCGCAGACGCGCGGTGGCTGGTTTCCTGTGACGAGCACAGGAATGAGGGCGGAGAGGGTGTGCCGGGGGGCCTTTCGAAACGGAATCGGTGGCCTAACGGTCCGGAGGTGACAGGCTATTTGGCGGGTTTACGGAGGTTGCCTTCCGTACGAGCCACCAGCGATCAGCCCCGATTGGGAATGTCGCTGGTATCGCGCTCATACCGTCACGAAATCCGTCTTCCGGTAGCCCTGGATGTAGAGCAGTGCGGTCAGGTCGCCGTGGTTGATGCGCATCTGCGCTTCGGCAGCGACTGCCGGCTTGGCGTGGAGGGCGACGCCGGAGCCTGCAAGGTGCAACATGCCGAGATCGTTGGCGCCGTCACCAACGGCGATCGCTTCTTCCGGCGAAATGCCGAGGCGAGCCGAAATCTCGTTCAGCGCATCGACCTTCGCCTGCTTGCCGAGGATTGGTTCGGCGACGAAGCCGGAGAGAATGCCGCCGTCTTCGAGCAGTGTGTTGGCGCGGTTCTCGTCGAAGCCGAGAGTGGCGGCGATGCGGCTGGTGAAGACGGTGAAGCCGCCGGAGACAAGCGCGGTGTAATGGCCTTTCGACTTCATGGTGGCAAGCAGTTCCGGGCCGCCCGGGGTGAGCGTGATGCGCTTGGCGATCACCTCGTCGACGACCGATATCGGCAGGCCCTTCAGCAGCGCGACACGCTCACGCAGGGCAGGCTCGAAGGCGATCTCGCCGTTCATGGCGCGGGCGGTAATGGTCGCGACCTTCTCTTTCAGGCCGACTTCGGCGGCGAGTTCATCGATGCATTCCTGGCCGATCATCGTCGAATCCATGTCGGCGATCAGCAGCTTCTTGCGGCGGGTTTCCTGCTCCTGGATGACGAGATCGATCGGTGCGTTTGATATGACGGCAAGGATATTGGCCTCGGCCGCTTGCGCATCGGTGCCGTCGCGCAGCGCGATGTCGCAGGCAACGCCATCGGCCAGCCAGTAGAGACCGGAAGCGTTCACGGCCTCGGCCGCCTGCTCGGCGATTTCGGGTGTCAGCACGGGATTTGACGGATTGGCAACAAGCGTGGCAACGAGGGCCATGATGGAAAACCTTCTGAGCACAGTGAACGCGATCCTGATAACCGGGCCGACCGCCAGCGGCAAGTCCGCGCTCGCCGTCGAATTGGCCAAGCGCCATGATGGCGTGGTCGTCAACGCCGACAGCATGCAGGTCTACGACACGCTGCGGGTGCTGACCGCGCGCCCGTCGGAAGAGGAGATGCAGGGCGTGCCGCATCATCTCTACGGCCACGTGCCGGCCGGTGCGGCCTATTCCACAGGCGGCTGGCTACGGGATGTCTCGGCATTGCTGCCGACGCTCAGGGCCGCAGGGCGGCTGCCGGTCTTCGTCGGCGGCACGGGGCTTTATTTCAAGGCGTTGACCGGTGGTCTCTCAGATATGCCCGAGATACCGGAGGCCCTGCGGAAGGCACTCAGGTCGCGGCTGCTGGAGGAGGGCACCGACGGGCTCTATGCCGAACTCGCGGTGGCCGATCCCGCCATGGCGGCAAGCCTCAACCGCCAGGATGGGCAGCGGATCGTGCGGGCGCTGGAGGTGATGAAGGCGACGGGGCGGTCGATCGCCGATTTCCAGGGCCAGTCGGGACCGGTGATCATCGACGCCGATGAGGCCCGCAAGGTCGTCGTGCTGCCGGATAGGGCGGTGCTGCATCAGCGCATCAACGGGCGTTTCGAAAAGATGCTGCAGCAAGGCGCGGAAGACGAAGTAAGGGCGCTGCTTGCGCTCGACCTGCCGGCCGAGGCGCCTGTGATGAAGGCAATCGGCGTGTCGCAGATTACGGCGATGGTCAGGGGTGAGATGACGCGCGACGAGGTGCTGGAGAAGGGGGCTGCGGCGACGCGGCAATATGCCAAGCGGCAAATGACATGGTTCCGCAACCAGATGGACGATAGCTGGGAACGGCTGACAGTTTAGGTTTCAGTTTGTTGCGGGCCTCCCGCTTGAGACATCTGCTGGCTCAACAGTTCGACGAGTTCGCCAACCGCCGCCTGTAGCTGGTCCGCCAGAAATCCGCCGAAGCCCAGCATCAGGCCGGGGCGTGCCGGCCGCGCGGAATACATCGGGGAGATCGCGCGCACGGCAAGGCCGGCCGACAGGGCACGGGCTGCGAGTTGCACGTCATCGACCTCCTCGGGCAGCCATAGAAGAATATGCATGCCCTGGTCGCTCTGCTGGACGCAGCACCCCTCCGGCAAGGCCCGCTCGAGCGCCGAGAGCAGAACAGCGCGGCGTTCGGCATAGAGGCCACGGATGCGCCGGATATGCGCTTCGAAATAGCCTTCCCGCATGTAGGCCGCCAGAACGTGCTGTTCGGCGATCGGCGAATGCCGGTCGAGAATGGCACGGGCGCCGGCAAAGGCTTCTGCGAGTGGAGGAGGGGCGATGACGTAGCCGAGGCGCAGGGAGGGAAAGAGCACCTTGCTAAACGTGCCGAGATAGATGACGCGTGACGGACGCAATCCCTGCATTGAGGGAAATGGGTGTCCGGCATAACGCAGCTCGCTGTCGTAGTCGTCCTCGACGATCCAGGCACGATTTTGGTCGGCCCAGGCTATCAGGGCATTGCGTCGGGCCATGCTGAGCGGCATGCCGATCGGATATTGGTGCGAAGGGGTCACGAATGCGGCGCGCGCCTGGGGACATAGCTCGAGGCCGCGTTCCACGTTCATTCCCTGTGCATCGACCGGCAGGCGGTGCGTCCGGACGCCGAGATCGTCGAGCACTGCCGTCAGGCCGGGATAGGCCGGGTCCTCGGCCCATACCGGATCGTCACGCGAGAGAAGGACCCGCCCCGCCATATAGAGACCTTGCTGAGTGCCTGATGTGACGATGACCTGTTCCGGCTCGCAATGAACGGCCCGCGCACGGCGGACGTGGTCGGCAATGGCAAGCCTGAGTTCGAGCAGACCCATCGGGTCGTGGTAACCCGAGGGTGCGGCCTGTCTCGACGCGCGCACGCGGTTGCCGAGACGGCGCCAGTTGTCGTCGGGCGCAATGCCGGAAGCCGGGACGGCGATGGCAAAGGGAACGGGCGGGTGCGGGGTGAGCGCACGGGCGATGGCGATCAGCCGAGCAGCCTGGGAAGGCAGATCGACGGCATCCACGGCAGACGGCACCGCCGGTGCAGGCGGGGGCGCCGGCGTGGTGTCAATCAGATCAGCGGCAACACGGGTTCCGGCTCCGACCCGCGCTTCGAGATAGCCTTCGGCGGTCAACTGATCGAACACCTCGACGACAGTGCCGCGCGCGATCTTCAGTGAAGCTGCAAGGCTACGCGTCGAAGGAAGGCGTTCGCCTGGCCTCAGATCACTGCAGGCGATTGCGTTCCGCAGGGCCTGCGCAAGCTGGCGACCGACATTGTCCGTTCGGTCGATTGCGTTGAGCGATGGGATTTCGATAGTGCTGCGCCGTTTGGACATCGCAAAATGGTCCATAGAGATTCTTCAAAAATGGCGCTTCATGGTGAACCAATTTTCGAAGAAAAGGAAGCAGATCGTCGGCTTCCCGATGGCGCATTCTTCGTCTTCGCGGTCGTGCCGTGCGCGGGCGCAAACTTCTGGAAAAACGCAAATGCAGGATCTTCTCGTCGTCTACATCGCCTACGCAATCGCTGCAGGCAGTCCCGGACCAAGCAACATGGCCATCATGAACGTGGCGATGCGGCAAGGGCGTCGACCGGCGCTCGCCCTTGCTGCCGGGGTTATAACGATGTCGACATGCTGGGGGCTGGTCGCTGTCACCGGCATTTCCACACTCCTGGTCCGCTATGCCCATGCGCTGCTGTTCCTCAAAGTCGCAGGCGGGCTTTACCTCCTCTGGCTCGCCTGGAGGGCGGCCCGCTCGGCAGCCACCCCGGATAGGCCGGCAAGCGAGGCCGTCCAACCTGCCGCGCAACTCGGCGCGCTCTATCGTCGTGGTATTCTGATGCATCTCGGCAATCCGAAGGCGGTTCTGGCCTGGGTCGCGATCATGTCTCTCGGCCTCAAGCCCGGCGCTTCACCGGAGATGGCCGTCACAGCTTTCGGCGGCTGCGTGCTGCTCGGGATCTCGATATTTACCGGCTATGCCGTGCTCTTCTCGACGGCACCGATGGTGCGCGGCTACGCCCGTGCGCGGCGGTGGATCGAGGGAAGTCTCGCCGTCTTCTTCGCGGGCGCCGGATCGCGCCTGCTGTTCTCACATTGACCGGATTTTCAGGATCGCATCATGTCTGTCGCTTCTCCGTTTCATGGTCTTTCGGCCTTTCCGCCAACGCCCGCCGATAGGGATGGCCGGGTCGACACGGATGCCCTCTGCCGCCTGCTGGAACGCTTGTGTGATGCCGGCGTCGCTTCGATAGGCCTTCTTGGCAGCACCGGGATCTACGCCTTTCTCACACGCGAGGAGCGACGGCGAGCCGTCGAGGCCGCCGTCGAGTGCGTGCGCGGTCGTGTTCCGATCGTCGTCGGTGTCGGTGCTCTGAGGACAGACCACGCCCAGGCCCTGGCGAGGGATGCGGAGGCCGCTGGTGCAGATGCGCTTCTGCTTGCGCCGGTGTCCTACACGCCGCTTACTCAGGAGGAGGCCTATCAGCATTTCCTTGCCGTCACGGAGGCGGCGAAGCTGCCGCTTTGTATTTACAACAATCCCGGCACGACCCACTTCACCTTCAGCCGGGATCTTCTGCAGCGCCTGTCGGACATCGAGACGATCAGGGCGGTGAAGATGCCTCTGCCAGTTGACGGCGATTTCGCAGGCGAACTGGCGGCATTGCGTGAGAGGAGCAAGCTTGCGATCGGCTATAGCGGCGACTGGGGCGCTGGCGAAGCACTGCTTTCAGGTGCCGACGCCTGGTACAGCGTCATCGGCGGCTTGCTTCCGCGCATCGCTTTTGCCCTGACCAAGGCCGCGATTGCAGGCGAGGACGGCGAAGTGCGTCGGCTCGATGGTCTTCTCCAGCCGCTCTGGCAAACGTTCAAGGCGTTCGGAAGCCTTCGCGTGATCTATACGCTGATCGACCTTCTCTCACTCGCCAAGGCCGAGCTCCCACGCCCTCTCTTGCCGCTCGGACCGATGGATCGGCAGCGTGTACTCGAGGCCGTCGAGCCTCTGATCGCACTGGAGAGCGAGTGGAAGGCTTATTCCTTGTTGTAAAGGCTGCTCAGCGGTTTTTTCAAAATGCTTTCGCGCAGCGACGTGCCGGGCTCGCGGCGGGAGATCGCAGGCTGATCCGTCGCCGGTGCCGGCCGGGGAAAGACCGGCTCCTCGCGGCGCATTTCGCGACGCAGCGCGTCCAACCGGGGATCGATCGCCGGCACCGCAGCCGGGTCCAGCCGCGGCGTTTGCGGCAGCAGTTCCCGCCGATAGGTTTCGAGCGGTGCAGCGGAGGAGGCGGGCGGCGCGTACGGCTTGGCGTCGAGATCCTCGTCGGCCGCATCAGCCTCGTCCAAGCTTGCCACGGACGCGGCATAGCTCTGCTGAAAATTCGAAATGTCGGGTCCGACCGTCACCGCCCGCATGCGGGTGACGATCTTGCGCAGATCGACCGTATCCGGATCTTCCTCGCTCTGCTTGCTGTTGGCGCTGCTGGCCTTCGGTAGGAGGTTTTCGTCGACGCGGGAAAAGCGCATGCGCATCGGCACGCTGATCGCTTCGCCGAAAGCGATCGCCTCGCCGTTGCCGATCGAGGAGATAAAGCTCGTCGTCGAGATCGACGAATTCGGAATGGCCGAGCGGATGATTTCCTGGTCTCGGTCGTTGGCGAGGCGCATGGCAAAGAGCGTCGAACACTGCGACAGGATCGTCTGGTCGAGTTCGCCCGGCCGCTGGGTGATGATGCCGAGCGAGACGCCGTATTTGCGGCCTTCCTTGGCGATGCGGGCGATCGCCTGGCGCGTCGGCACGAAGCCGAGGCTCGGATCGGAGGGGATGTAGCGGTGCGCTTCCTCGCAGACGACGAGCATGTGGATGGCGCCCTCGCTCCACAGCGCCACCTCGAAGGCCATGCGGCAGAGCACGGAGGCGACCGAATTGACGACTTCTGAGGGGATGCCGGCAAGCTGGAAGGTGCAGATCGGCCGGTTCTCGCCGGGGATGCGGAAGATCTGCGCGATGGTTTCGGTGATCGTGTCGCTGATCGTGTTGTTGGAGAACATGAAGTGATAGCGCGGATCGTTGATCGCAGCGATGAGGCGCATCTTCAGCGACCGCAGGAAGGGCTTTTCCGAGCGGCCTTCCAGGCGGCCGATGCGCTCGTCGATCAACGCCAGCAAATCGGCCATACGGTAGGGGACCGGCGTATCGGCAGTGATCGAACTCTTTTCGGTCGTGCGGCGCACCAGCGAGTTGTCGCTGCCGCGGAAGGCGCGTTTGGCCTCCGGCAGGATGTCGCGCAACATGTCGAGCTCTTCGGGCACCGGCGGGCGGCCGCGAAACACGACCTCGGCAAATTCCTCCAGCCGCATCAACCAGAAGGGCAGGTCGAGCGTATCGGTATCGATGGTGACGGCGTGCTCGGGAAAGGCGGCAGCGAATTCATTATGCGGATCGAGGATCAGCACGCGCAGCTTCGGATCCGCCGAGATCGCCTTGTGCAGGAGCAGCGACACGGCCGTCGACTTGCCGACGCCGGTGGAACCGACGACGGCGAAATGCTTGGAGAGCATTGAGGGGATGTGGATCGCCGCATCGATGCTTTCGTCCTGCGTCAGCTTGCCGATAACGGCGGTCGTACCCTCGCCGGCGTCGTAGATGCGCATCAGGTCGGCGGATCGGATGCGGTGGGCGATGGCGCCGAGATAGGGATAACGCGAGATGCCGGTCGAGAATTCCTCGCGCCCGTCCTCGTCGACACGGACTTCGCCGAGCAGTTCCGTCTCGATCCTGAACGTATTGTCTTCGCCTTCGCCCCAGGCATGGCTGCCGGTGTTCATCTGATAGACGAGGGCGACGACGCGGTTGCGGCCGACGCTGATCGAAATCAACCGGCCCACGGACCACAGTTCCGTCAGATCGGTGCCGCCCTGTTCGGCGACGGCGGCGATGGTCGCCCGCGAACCGCTGCATGCAACGACGCGGCCGAGAAAGCGGTTCCCCGGTGTATGGCCATCGCGGCGATCCTGTTCACCCGCCTTACCAGGCGCGTGCAAGTCGTTGTTAAGCAAAGGGCCTACTCCTGCAATGGGAAGCGAGAATAAAGCCCTTCCTTTAACAAATCCTTCCGGCCATGGATTTTAGGGATGCGGGGAGCCGGGAGTTTTTTATTGCGGCATGCGTTGACGCTGCGAAATTTTCTGTCTATCACTTCCGACCATGAAAATCGCAACGGCTCTTATCGTGGTGGGAAAGCGCATGGGCAGGATGGTGTAACCATCCGGCGATAGCCACCCATGCGCTAGATGACAGGCTCCTCCGGGGCCTTTTTTTATGCCCGAAATTCGGGCTTCCGGCCACAAACGCAATCCCAGCATCAAACGGAACAGACAGATGAGCACGGACAATCAGGCGGCAGGCAATCGGATGACGGGAGCGGAGATCGTTCTCAAGGCGCTGAAGGACAACGGCGTCGAACATATCTTCGGCTATCCCGGCGGCGCGGTCCTGCCGATCTATGACGAGATCTTCCAGCAGGAGGATGTCAAGCACATCCTCGTCCGCCACGAGCAGGGGGCAGGCCATGCGGCCGAAGGTTACGCCCGCTCCACCGGCAAGGTCGGCGTCATGCTGGTGACCTCGGGTCCGGGCGCCACCAATGCCGTCACACCGCTGCAGGATGCGCTGATGGATTCGATCCCGCTCGTCTGCCTGACCGGCCAGGTTCCAACCTCGCTGATTGGCTCCGACGCTTTCCAGGAATGTGACACGGTCGGCATCACCCGGCCCTGCACCAAGCACAACTGGCTGGTCAAGGACGTCAACGAGCTCGCCGCCGTCATTCACGAGGCCTTCCGCATCGCCCAGTCCGGCCGTCCGGGACCTGTCGTCGTCGATATTCCGAAGGACGTGCAGTTTGCGACCGGTACCTACACGCCGCCCGCCGACTACACGATCCAGAAGAGCTACCAGCCGAAGATCCAGGGCGACCTCAACCAGATCCATGCGGCGATCGAGCTGATGGCGAATGCGCGCCGTCCAGTCATCTATTCCGGCGGCGGCGTCGTCAATTCCGGCCCCGAGGCTTCCAAGCTGCTGCGTGAGCTGGTCGAGCTCACCGATTTCCCGATCACCTCGACGCTGATGGGCCTCGGTGCCTATCCGGCTTCCGGCAAGAACTGGCTGAAGATGCTCGGCATGCACGGCTCCTACGAGGCCAACATGGCGATGCATGACTGCGACGTCATGGTCTGCATCGGCGCCCGTTTTGACGACCGCATCACCGGCCGTCTCAATGCCTTTTCGCCGAACTCGAAGAAGATCCATATCGATATCGATCCATCCTCGATCAACAAGAATGTCCGCGTCGATATCGGCATCCGCGGCGATGTCGGCCATGTCCTCGAAGACATGGTCCGGCTGTGGCGGGCGCTGCCGAAGAAGCCGGAAAAGAGCCGACTGGACGACTGGTGGACCGATATCGCCCGCTGGCGGGCACGCAACTCCTTCGCCTATACGAAGAGCAATGACGTCATCATGCCGCAATATGCGCTGGAGCGGCTCTTCGCCCACACCAAGGACCGCGATACCTACATCACCACCGAGGTCGGCCAGCACCAGATGTGGGCGGCACAGTTTTTCGGTTTCGAGCAGCCGAACCGCTGGATGACCTCGGGCGGGCTCGGCACGATGGGCTACGGCCTGCCGGCCGCACTTGGTGTGCAGATCGCCCATCCCGACAGCCTCGTCATCGACATTGCCGGCGATGCCTCGATCCAGATGTGCATCCAGGAAATGTCGGCGGCGATCCAGCACGATGCGCCGATCAAGATCTTCATCATGAACAACCAGTATATGGGCATGGTGCGCCAGTGGCAGCAGTTGCTGCACGGCAACCGCCTGTCGAACTCCTATACCGAGGCGATGCCCGACTTCGTCAAGCTGGCGGAGGCCTATGGCGCCGTCGGCCTGCGCTGCGAAAAGCCGGATGCGCTTGATGACACCATTCTGGAGATGATCGAGGTCAGAAAGCCTGTCATCTTCGATTGCCGCGTCGCCAATCTCGCCAATTGCTTCCCGATGATCCCCTCGGGCAAGGCCCATAACGAAATGCTGTTGCCGGACGAAGCCACCGACGAAGCGGTCGCCAATGCGATCGACGCCAAGGGCCGCGCGCTCGTCTAAAAGGGAAGAGGAACCAGGATAATGAACGCTCACCTACAGCCCACGGGCTCCGCTTACTTCATTTCGCCGGAAACGGCGGCCGTCGAAAGCCACACGCTTTCGGTTCTCGTCGACAACGAACCGGGCGTTCTTGCCCGGGTCATCGGTCTGTTCTCCGGCCGCGGCTACAATATCGAGAGCCTGACGGTCTCCGAGACCGAACATCAGGCGCATCTTTCCCGCATCACGGTCGTCACTCGCGGCACGCCGCAGGTGCTGGAACAGATCAAGGCGCAGCTCGAGCGCATCGTGCCGGTGCATCGCGTCGTCGACCTGACGGTGCGCGCCCGCGAACTCGGCCAGGACCGGCCGATCGAGCGCGAAGTGGCACTGATCAAGGTGATCGGCGAGGGCGAGATGCGCGCCGAGACCCTGCGCCTTGCCGATGCCTTCCATGCCAAGGTGGTGGATGCGACGGTCGGTCACTTCATTCTGGAGATCACCGGCAAATCGTCGAAGATCGACCAGTTCGTGGCGATCATGAAGCCGCTTGGCCTCATCGAGGTCTGCCGTACCGGTATCGCGGCGATGAATCGCGGCGTGCAGGGCATGTAAAGATTACAGGCCGGGCATGTAAGGCAGATGCTGTAATCATTGGGAAAGCCGCTGAAGGTCAGAGCATCTCCAGCGGTTTTTTCTTTGTAGGCGGCGGAAAGGCGGCGTCGAGCGCATCCCAGTCGTCGTCGGTGATATCGAGCGAGACGCAGTCGCGGTTTTCTGCCGCGCGTTCGGCATTCGAGGTCTTCGGGATGACGATGACGCCGTCGCGTTCCAGCAGGAAGGCGAGCGCCAGCTGGGCGGGTGTCGCCTGATAGGCCTTGGCGATGCGGATCAGTTCGGGATGGTGCAGGATATTGCCCTGTTCGATCGGGGAATAGGCCATGACGGGAATGCCGCGGCTCTGGCACCAGGGCAGCAGATCGAATTCGATGCCCCGGCGGGAAAGGTTATAGAGCACCTGGTTGGCGGCGACATTGGCGCCGTCGGGCACTCTAAGCAGTTCCTCCATGTCGTCGGTGTCGAAGTTAGAGACGCCCCAAGCGCCGATCTTGCCCGATGCCTTCAACGTTTCGAAGGCCGTGACGGTCTCAGTGAGCGGATAGTTGCCGCGCCAGTGCAACAGATAGAGATCGATGCAGTCGGTGCCCAGCCGTTCGAGACTGCGCTCGCAGGCTTCGACCGTGCCTTTCAGGCTGGCATTCCAGGGATAGACTTTGCTGACGATGAAGACCTCGTCGCGCCGTCCCCTGATCGCCTGACCGACGATCTCCTCGGCGCCGCCGTCGCCGTACATTTCGGCGGTGTCGATCAACGTCATGCCGAGATCGATGCCGGCCTTGAGGCTTTCGATCTCGGCCTTGGCATGGCCGGCATCCTCGCCCATGGCCCAGGTGCCCTGGCCGAGCGCCGGCACCTCAGTGCCGTTCGGAAATGTGATCGATGGAATCGGGTCGTTCTGCATGGGTTTCTTCCTACAGCGCCGCGCGTCCTTGAGATGGACGCTGTAGCACTTTGAATTGCTGCATGATTTTATCCTTAAATCGATGCCGATTTAAGGAATTATGCAGTCGGCAAGAGATTGGGCCGGGTCGCCATCTTTCAAGTAATCCTGTCACCATGACAATGATGCGATGGTATCGCCGGTTTAGGACAGTTAGGCTGACCTAAATAAACAGGCCGCGGAAAAGCTGGCTTCGGGAGGTCGCATGCCACTGGATACATTTCTCGCCCTCGTTCTGTTCGCCTTCACGACCTCGATCACGCCGGGGCCGAACAATATGATGCTCTTCGCATCGGGCGTGAATTTCGGCTTCCGCAGGACGATCCCGCATATGTTCGGCATCGGCGTCGGTTTCTTCTCGCTGCTCATCGGCGTCGGCCTTGGGCTCGGCGCGCTGCTGCACACGGTGCCTGTGGTCTATACCGCGCTGAAATTTGCGGGCGGCGCCTATCTCGTCTGGATCGCCTGGAAGATAGCCTCGTCGCGCTCGCTCAGCGAAGGCAGGAGCGGCGTCGAGCCGATGTCCTTCCTGTCGGCCGCTGCCTTCCAGTGGGTCAATCCGAAAGCCTGGGTGATGGCGGTCACGGCGATGGCGACCTATACCAATCCGCAACTCTACCTCGTGAGCGTGCTGATCGTCGGTCTCGCCTTCGCGGCGGTCAATGTGCCCAGCGTTTCGACCTGGGCAGGCTTCGGCTCGGCGCTGAGGGAATGGCTTTCCGATCCGGTGCGGTTGAAGTGGTTCAATATCAGCATGGCGATACTCTTGGTGCTAAGCCTCTGGCCGATGCTAAAATAGAGTGATCGCCGGTTTTGTCAGCATCAGCCAGAAAATGCCGAGGACGGCTGAGAAGGCTGGAAATCCGAAAGCAAACCAGAAGCGGTAGAGGCTGAAATAGGCTGGCGGCAGGGCTTTTCCCGCCGCTGCTGCGGCGCGGGCGAGGTCGCGCAGCCGGATCTGGATCCAGACGACCGGCAGCCAGAACAGGCCGGTGACGACATAGAGCAGCAGCGACAGCGCAATCCAGCCCTCCGACAGGTCCCAGCCGATCGATCGGGCCAGCAGATAGCCGGTCACCGGCTGGAGGATGGCCGCGGTCGCGGTGAAGATCGTGTCGGCGATGACGACGGTGCCGGCGACATGGGCAATCAGTCTGGGATCGCGCGTCCGGTGCGCCATCACCATGAAGAAGGCGATGCCGGCGCCGGTGCCGAAGAGTACGGTCGCGCCAATGACATGGGCGAGCAGCAGCCATTCTTCAAGCATCAGCGTTCATCCAGGGTGGCAAGGGCTACGAGCGTCAACAGGATCGACGGCAGAACCTTGACGAGGGGGCCGAGGGGATCGAACCAGAGCGCGGGTTCGAGCAGGCTGGCGCCGGCGAGATAGGCGAGCGATACACCAAGCATGCCGAGAAGGGCGCGTTTCGCCAGGGGACGGACAAGGACGGCGGCACCGAGGACGACGTCGATCAGGCAGGTCGCAAGCGTCAGCGCCGTTGCCGAGGCCTCAGGCATGAACGGCAAGAAGTGAGCAGACGTCTTCTCCAGTGCCAGCAGCGGGATCAGACCGGACAGCAGCCAGAAGACGGATAGGCCCGATATGACGAGTGGCTTCAGGAGATAGAGCCGGGCAAACCAGAGATCCTGGACGCCGGAGGGATTGGCCGAGAGCGCTGCGGCCGCGGGTGTCGCGACGAGGCCGCTTCCTGCTTTCGAGCTTTGCACGCCTTCCGACATCACTGTCAGCGCTGTCGAACGCAGCGGCGAACGCCAGCCGAGCAGGCCCGATAGATCGGCCAGCCACGTCACTGGCCTGGCCAGCCAGGGGGGCAGGGCGAAGACGCGGGCGGGCGGCAGGCCCAGCCACTGCCGGTGCAGGTGAACGAGATCGGCGAGCGTCAGGACTTCATTGGCGGCGAGATCGATATCCTTTGAAGGAAGGCCGCCGGAGACTGCCCGCGACACGGCTTCCGCCACATCGTCCACCGAAAGTGTTTCGACCGGGCTTTCGGCATGGATCAGTGGCAGCACCAGGGGAAAGGCGGCAAGCGCCCGTAGCAGCGCCGAGCCGCCATGGGCATTGCGGCCGAGCACGAGGGCAGGGCGCAGGATGAGGTAAGGCAGGCCGCTTGCCGCGAGCGCCTCGTCGGCGCGGCGCTTGGTGGCGAGAAAGGGAAGGTCGCCGGCCGCTCCTGCCGTCCTTGCCGATATCTGCACGATGAGCGGGCGCGACGAGCACTTTGCAGCAGCATAGAGCGCCAGCATCGCCTCTGCCTGGGTGGCCGCCAGATCGTCCGACAGGCCGTCCTGCAAGGCGCCGGCGCAATTGACGACGACATGCTGGTCCTTGAGGATATCCTCCCAATCCGCGGGTTTCGTCATGCGCGATAGATCTGCGCGCCGCCATTCGATCGCCGGCTGTTTCAAACGGGCACGTACGGGATTGCGGCCGAGCCCGGTTACGACGTGGCCGTCGGCAACGAGCCGGGCCGCGACGACGGAGCCTATAAAGCCGGTTGCGCCGAGAATCAGGATATTCATGGCAGGAGATTAGCGGAAAAGCGGATGAGACATAGAAGGGCTTGGCGGGCCTGCGGCATATGTTAGAAAGAGCGGGCAGTTTCGGGAGGGCATCGCCTTGCACGACCATGACGACGACCATGCTCACGGAGATGAGCACGCCCACGGGCACGATCATGACAATCATTATTCCGACATGCAGGCGCGCGTGAAGGCGCTGGAAACGCTGCTGACGGAGAAGGGGCTGATCGATCCGGCGGCGATCGATGCGATCGTCGATACTTACGAGACCAAGGTGGGACCGAGAAACGGCGCCCATGTCGTCGCCAGGGCTTGGAGCGATGCCGATTTCGCCGACTGGCTGAAGCGCGATGCGACGGCGGCGATATCAAGCCTCGGTTACACCGGCCGGCAGGGCGAGCACATGCGTGCCGTCTTCAACACGGCCGAGACCCATAACCTCGTCGTCTGCACGCTTTGCTCCTGTTATCCCTGGTCGGTGCTCGGCCTGCCGCCGGTCTGGTACAAGGCGCCGGCCTATCGCTCGCGCGCCGTCATCGATCCGCGCGGCGTGCTGGCCGAATTCGGGCTGATGCTGCCTGAGAACCAGAAGATCCGCGTTTGGGATTCGACGGCGGAGCTGCGTTACCTCGTCATTCCCGAGCGGCCCGAAGGGACAGAGGGAATGGACGAGCGGACGCTCGCCAGCCTCGTCAGCCGCGATGCGATGATCGGCACGGCCGTTGCCCGCAAGCCGGAGAGCGCCACATGAACGGACCGCACGATCTCGGCGGGCAGATGGGCTTCGGGCCTGTCGCGCCCGAAAAGGACGAGCTCTATTTCCATGCCGATTGGGAAAAGCGGGCACTCGGCATCACGCTTTCCTGCGGCGCTTTCGGCGCATGGACGATCGATGAAAGCCGGCATGCGCGCGAGAATATTCCGCCGGCCAATTACCTCGCTGCCAGCTATTACGAGATCTGGATCCGCGGCATCGACAAGCTGCTCGAACGGCACGGCTTTGCGACGCGTGAGGAGCTGCTTTCGGGGCGGAAGCTGCAGGACGGCGCGGCGCCAAAACGGGTGCTGAAGGCGGACATGGTGCCCGCCGTGCTGGCGAAGGGCGGGCCTTGTGATCGTCTTGTCGAGACCGCGCCGCTCTTCGTGGTCGGTGAGGCGGTGAGGACGAAGAACTTCAATCCGGCGACGCATACGCGCCTGCCGCGTTATGCCCGCGCCAGGACTGGCGTGGTCGAGGCGGTGCAGGGTTCGTTCGTCTTTCCCGACGACAATGCGCATGGCAAGGGCGAGAACCCGCAATGGCTCTATACGGTCGTTTTCGACGGTGCGGAGATCTGGGGCGAGGATGCCGATCCAACGCTGACGGTGTCGATCGATGCCTGGGAGGGCTATCTTGAGCCGGCATGAGACATCGCCGCTGACGCAATCGTCCGGGCTGCCGAGGTCGCCGAAGGGCGAGCTGGTCTTTCCCGAGCCGTGGGCGGCGGAAGCTTTTGCCATGACCGTGCACCTGCACGCAAAAGGCCTGTTCAGTTGGAGCGAATGGGCTGAAACGCTTTCCGCGCAACTGCACAAGCCTGGCCGGGCCGAAGATGGCAGCGACTATTTTGACTGCTGGGTGGCTGCTCTCTCGGACCTCATCGTCAACCGCGGCATCGCCGATGCGGATACGATCCAGGCACTGCAACAGAGTTGGCAGCGGGCGGCGGAAGCGACGCCGCACGGCCGGCCGATCGAGCTCGGCAACGATCCCTCACGCTGATCCTCACGACGGGAATTGCTTGTAGCACTCTTCTGCTACCTCCCGCAGCGTCTCGCGGGAGATTTCGCCGGTGACGGCATAACCGAGTTCGCCGTCGATCCAGTAAAAGGTCTCGATATTGCCTGATGAGGCGAAGCGGAAGCTCGTCGTGCTATTTTCCGTGTTGCGGCCAACCAGGACAGTCAGGCGCTCGCCAGCCTGGTTCTCGTACATGAACATGGCGCCTGGCTGGCCATCGACCGGCAGCAAGCGGCCGCCAACCAGCTTGAAGCCGAGCGGCTGCAGGCTCGGGATCTTGAGATTCTGGATTGCCAGACGCTTGCCGAGCCAGGTGGCAAGATGAGCCTCCTCGTCGGCGAAGACCTCGACGGGGTGGCGAACCTCGGCGGCATAGACCGTGAAGGCGGTCTCAGCCTGTTTCGGCAGGGTTTCGGAGCCGGCAAGCTGCAGCTCCGGCTTTTCCAGAAGTGCCGGGCCATAATGGCCGCTGACGGCGCCGAGCGTGAAGACGAGGAGGGCTGATGCGGCGATCGCCCAGCGTTTCGGCCCCGATGAGACGGCGCGCGGGGGGGCGAAGAGCAGAGGATCGCTGTCCTTCGCCTTCTCATAACCGGCAAACAGCGACCGGATGGCCCCATTCTGCGCCTGCCATTCGGTAACCATCGCCGCCTCGTCGGGATTGTCGGCCAGGAAGGCCTCGATGCGGGCGCGCGCCGTTTCCGGCAGCTGGCCGTCTGCATAGGCGTGGAGGTCGGCTTCGGTGACGTTCGGATTGGTCTCGTTCATTTCGGTCTCCGAAGCGTAATGATGTTGTCGGCCTTCAATCGCTCGGCGACGCGCCGGCGGGCGCGTGACAGGCGGGACATGACGGTGCCGATCGGGATATCGAGCGCGGCGGCGACCTCCCCATAGGTGTATCCTTCGATGACCACGAGCATCAGCACGGCGCGGTGCTCCTCTGAAAGGCTGTTCAGCGCATCATCCAGGCGGGCGCGCTCCAGCGGATCGGCCGGCGGTTCGGACGCGGCCAGATCCTCTGCGGCGTCAAGCTCGACGAGGCCGTCGCGCGCCTTGCCGCGTCGGCCGTTGCGGTAGAGATTGGTCATGATGGTCAGGACCCAGGCGCGCAGGTTGAGGCCGCGCCATTGGCCGCGGCGCGTGAGAACCTTTTCGACGCAATCCTGGAGCAGATCCTCGCCATCAGTATCCGAGCGTGTCAGGCTGCGCGAATAGCGCCTGAGCGAGGGCAGGAGGGCCAGGATCTGGCCCTCGAAGGTTTCGGGTGCGGGTGGTTTCACGCCGGCAGCTTTCTTGTGATCGGGGACTTCGCGATCAAGGTTTGGCAAGATCCCAGTTGCCGCCGACGCCATCGCCGGTGATGTCGCCGGCCTTCTTGTCCTTGACCCAGAAATAGAGCGGCATGCCGTCCTTGGCCCATTGTTTCGTGCCATCCTTGCGATCGACGATCGAATATGCACCATCGGCCTTGGCATCACCAGCGGCCATCAGCGGCGGCCAGTTCTTGGCGCAGTCGTCGTTGCAATTGGAAACGCCCTTGACGTCCTTCTTGAAGGTGTAGAGCGTCATGCCGTTTTCGCCGGCAAGCACCTTGCCCTTTTCGGATTCGACTGTTTTGACAGGAGGCGCGGCGAAAACAGCGGTCGCGGCAAAGGTGGCAGCCGCCACGACGGACAGAAATTTCACGGATTTCATGGTGTCTCTCCTCAGATTGGGCACGCAGTCTTGCGATACCTGAGATGAGACACGAGGCGAGGCGGTTTTATTCCATAGCGCCGGAAAAGTTTTGATGGCGGGCGTGGTAGGCCGAAGCCGGTTTCGTCGCGCACATCGCGCCCGGCGCCTTGCCGGCTATTCTCCGGTGGCGGCCGCAGCCGCCGCCATGTCGACCCACACTGCTTCGAATATATGGCCATCGGGATCCTCGAAGGCGCGATTATAGAGCCAGCCCATGTCCGTCGGCGCGCGCGGATCGGCCTTGCCGCCGGCCACTCCGGCCGCCTCGACGATGGCGTCCACCTCTTCACGGCTGTCTATCGTCAGCGCGATCAGCATCTCGCTCGTCTTCTGCGCTTCGGCAACGGGTTTCGGCGTGAAACTCGCGAAGAAATCGCGCGTCAGCAAGTGGAAGATAATCGCTTCGGACCAGACCATGTTCGACGCCTGGTGATCGCTGAACTGTTCATTCTTGCTGCACCCGATCGCTTCATAGAAGCGGGTGGCAGCGGCAAGGTCTTTCACCGGCAGGTTCACGAAGATCATCTTGGGCATGGCAGTTTCCTCCTCTTCCTTCCCCTTTCGGGGCGACGGTTTCTTCTCACACAAACTCCTGCACGATCGTATCGCTGGCATGAATGCAGACGATTTCGAGCCGTCCCGTGCCGACATTCTCGAAACGGTGGGGAATGTTGGCGGCTACGACGACGATATCGCCTGGAAAGGCGCGGGTTTTGGCGTCGCCCACGGTGAACTCGGCTTCACCCTTCCTGACCGCCCATGTCTCGGAATAGGGATGGACGTGCAGGTCGGGCCCCTGGCCGGGCTCGTTGTCGACGAGGAAGAGCGATATCTCGCCGCCATAGTCGCGGCCTTCGAATCGGACAGTGCGGCTGTGATTGGGTCGCACTTCCTGGTGGCGAAGAATCCTGAACATCACGTGCCTCCCGCTCGTTCTGTCTATGAATACAAAACTATCTTCTCGAGAAGATATATTCTTAAAACTATCTTCTTGTCAAGATATCTTCCGTGACTCGCGTGGAAGGTGTATGTCTCGCTTGTGTTGATATGAGGCAGAGAATGATGAATGGAACTGAAGGGGACCGCGACCGCCCGGGGGACGAGGACCGCCCTGGGGATGACCATGTCGACCGGCTGCGCCGGCAATGGGCGGTGGAACTGCCGGACCTCGACACGGAGCCGATGGCGATCCTGGGGCGGGCCTTTCGGTTGTCGAACCTGGTGCGCCCCAGCATCGAGGCGACCTTTGCCGATTTTGGCCTCGACCGTGGCGAATTCGACGTGATTGCAACGCTTCGCCGTTCCGGAACGCCTTACCGGCTGACGCCGACGGAGATGTATTCGGCGCTGATGATCTCCTCGGGAGGCCTGACCCACAGGCTTGACCGGCTGGAGAAGGCGGGGCTGATCCGCCGGGAGAAATCACCACGCGATGGGCGCAGCGTGCTAGTGGCATTGAGCGAAGCGGGTGCGGCACTCGCCGAAAAGGCTTTCCGCACCGACATGGCGAGCGAAGCTTCTTTTCTGCAGGCTCTTGACGGAAAGGAGCGCGAGGCGCTCGCTGCGCTGCTGCGCAAGCTGATCGCCGGAATTGAAAATGAGCAGGCGCGGGGAGAGGATGAGAACGCGGGCTGAGTGGAGATCGGAGCCCGCATCGCCGTTCAGGCAACAACACGCTGCTTTTGCGGCTCATTTACATCGTGTCGGTTTTCGGATATGATATGTCCTTAATTCCATTGGCAGAGCCAGCCATCACACGAGTTGCTGAATGATCCTGAAAAGCCAGGTCGAGTGGGCGCTTCACTGCTGCGCCATTCTCGCGGGCCTGCCAGAGGGCAGGTATCTTTCCACCAAGGCGCTCGCCGAGCTTCATGGTCTGCCGAAGGAATATCTCTCCAAAGCACTGCAAAGCCTTTCGCAGGCATCGCTTGTCGAGACCACGCTCGGCCCGAGTGGCGGCTACAGGCTTGCCAAGACCCCCTCGGATATCAATTTTCTCGAGATCGTCGAGGCGGTCGAGGGGAAGGCCCGCAGCTTCACCTGTACGAACATCCGGGCGAACAATCCCTGCCGGCCGGAAGGATACTGCGACAGCAAGCCATGCGCGGTCGCGCGCATCATGTGGGAGGCCGACGAGGCCTGGCGGGATACGCTGAGGCGCGTCCGGCTTTCCGATCTGGTCGGCACCTTGTCCGAGGAAGTGCCGGCCGACATTTGGCGGAGCACGTTCGAATGGGTGCTCAAGCGCGCCGGCTGAGCGGGGGTGCCGATCTCTACGCCTTGAAGATGGTCCTGATGGTCTTCAGGATGGCATGCGCACTGCGGGCATGTTCCGGGGGCAAGGAGGCGCCGTTGCGGAAACGCTCGGCGCGGCTGGCGAGATGGTCGGCGACTTCTTCCGCCAGCGCCGGGCGTTCGCTTACCAGCGGCGCGAAGGCCTCTTGATCGATCTCATACGCGGTCACGGAGGTCAGAGCTTCCAGGGTGCAGGCTTCCTGCATGCCCGCGAGCAGGCCGGTCTCTCCGAAAAAATCACCCGGCGCGAGCCGCCCGCGCTCCTCATCTCCGTGCCGCGCCGCGATGATGCCCGCCCGCACCATCATCAGCGACGGGAGCATTTCGCCCTCCCGCACGAGGACATCGCCCTTGCGGAATTCCCGCACGGCCGTGGTCTCGGCGAGTTTCTGCTTTTCATCTGATGTCAGCGTCGCAAAGATCGGAATGGCCTCGATCAGTTCGAGCGGCGTTACACGGGGCGGTCGTGCGCTTTCTTCGGTCGGCAGATCGCCCGTCAGGACTGAGGCCGCGGCCGGAACAGCCAAAAGCAGTCCGGCCGATTTGCAGTGACGATAGACGAGATCGAGCACCTCGTTTCGTGCTGTCACCCGTTGGCTCGGGCTCGTCACCCGGAACTGCAGCTCGACCTCCAGCGCCGTGGCATCCAGCCCCTTGAGCGCCACGACCGGCGGCGGCTCGCGCACGATCGAATTGCAGCTCGCCAGCGCCGTTGCCATGACGTGCCGGACTGATGCCGGCATCCGCGTCGGAGCGATGCGGATAGTGAGGACCAGGAGATGGGTCTCGTCCGGCCGGCTTACATTCGTCAGGCCGAGCTTTGCCAGAAAACTGTTCGGCAGAACGACGACATTGTTTGCGCTGGTCAGGATGTGTGTCGCGCGCCAGTTGCTTTCGACGACGCGCCCCTCCGTACCGTCGCTGAGAAGGATCCAGTCGCCGATGATGTAGGGCCGGCCGAGCGTCAACGCGATGCCGGAGAAGACGTCGGCGAGCGTGTTCTGGAGCGCCAGGCCGAGAATAATGGCGACGACGCCCGAGGTCGCGACGAGCGTGCCGATCGGCACGCCGAAGACGAAGGCCAGAACTGACAGGGCCATGCCGATATAGACGACGCCGATGACGAGATCCTGGAGCAGGCGGGCCTCTCGCGGACTGCCCTCCAGCACCAGATACAGCCTGATGAAACCGATGACGGCCCATGCCAGATGGATCCACCAGAGCGATTTCGCGACGATGACGAGCAAAGCCTGCGGATCCTCGGACTCATATCCTTGAAACCGGTGTGGTTCGATGCCGCTGACGACGAGGATCAACGTCATCATCGCGAAGAAGAGGATTTGCACCACCAGTCGCGTCGTCGGCCGTTGGCGGGAGAGAAGATGCCAGACGACGATACCGGCCAAACCTATCGTAATGAGGGATATCAGAGGTTTACCGAAGAGCGCGTCGTCAATCATCTCTCTGTCTCCGGAATGGGGCGAGCCGCCCATGATTCAGCATCTAGACCGCCCGCGCAAGCATCGGGGCTTGCGCAGGCGGTATCGCATCGGCCCGAAAATCGGAACCGGTTTTTGGAAAGCACGATGCGAGGGTTGAAAGTGTTACAGCGTCCTTTGCGCGTCTGAAAGACGCGCGGCGCTGTAATGCGGATCATCACTTCTTGAGCGGATAGGTCAACTCTTTCTGCTTGGTATCGACGACAAAGACGGCGAGCAAGCGGGCTGGCTTCGTTTTGCTGCCGTTGGCGCTGACACCATGGCGGTCGCCCGGCATTTCGGAGAAGCTCTCTCCGGCATGATAGACCTTGACGGGGCCGTCGTTGACCTGGCTGCGGATCGCTCCTTCGAGCACGGTGGCGTAGATGAAGGCCGTATCGGGATGGGTGTGGCCTTCGGAGAAGCCGCCTGGGCCGTACTCGACCAGCACGCCCTTGATGCTCTTGCCCGGTACGTTTGGAAGTTCGTGTTCATAGACGAGCGTCACCTTGGCAGCTTTGCTGCCCTCATCGGCGCTAGCGCCCGTGGCTGCCAGAAGGGCGAGCGCACCGGCGAGGAATGATGTTCTGATCATCGGAATCTCCATGGTTGCAGGGTGGGGCAGGATGCGCCCGAGTGGCCGCGTCCTCAGGGCAAGTCGGATCACTTTGGCTGGGCGGACTTTGCGAACCACTGCTCGAAGGTGATCGAGCCGAGCCGCGGGTTGTTGTCGGAAACGAGCGACTGATCGTTGAGTCTCGCGCCGAAATATTTCGCCTCGGCATCGGCCTCGACGGTGCGCGGGTCCTTCATGGCCTTCAGATACCGGGCGACGAGTTCGCTGAGGCGCGCCCGTTCCGGACCTGATATCTCGATCGTCGCATTGGCGGGCGGTGCGAGAGCCACATCCGCCATGACATCGGCGACGTCGTCGGAAACGATGGGCTGCACATAGGCCGGCGACAGGCGGACCGTCTGGCCGACCGTCCCCGATTGGGCGATGCCGCCGAGGAATTCCATGAACTGCGTCGAATGCACGATGGTATAGGGAATGCCCGATGCCTTGATCAGCTTTTCCTGAGCGAGCTTGCCGCGGAAATAGCCGCTTTCCTGCAGACGCTCGGTGCCGACGACGGAGAGGGCGATATGGTGCCTGACGCCGGCGAGTTTTTCGGCGGCGAGAAGATTGCGGCCCGAGGTCTCGAAGAATTCGAGCACGGCCTTGTCTTCGAAGGACGGCGAATTGGCGAGGTCGAGCACAACTTCGGCGCCTGAGAGCGCCTCCGCCAATCCTTCCCCGGTGATTGTGTTGACGCCGGAGTTCGGCGATGCGGCAATCACGTCATGTCCGCGCTTGCGCAGGCGTTCGACAGTCTTCGAACCGATGAGGCCGGTTCCGCCGATGACAACGATTTTCATAATGGATCTCCGTTCGCCGCCGGGGTGCGGCAGCGTCAAAGGTGAATCTTCTCAAGGAATTGCGCGGTTTAGTTCAGGCCGGCCTTATCGAGGCCGTAGGCCTTGTCGGCCGTGCCGGGCACGGTCTTGAAACCGACATTGACACGGTTCCAGGCATTGATGGCCATGACGACAAAGGTCAGGTCCGAGATTTCCTTCTCGGAAAGCTGGCCGCGAACCCGTTCGTAAATCTCGTCTGGAATGCCGCCCTCGGGAAGGTTCGTCAGCGCTTCAGTCCAGGCAAGGGCCGCACGCTCGCGGGGAACGAACAGGTTCGATTCCCGCCAGATGGCGACGTGATAGAGACGCAGTTCGGTCTCGCCGTGGATCTTTGCCTGCTTGACATGCATGTCGAGGCAAAAGCCGCATCCATTGATCTGCGAGGCGCGGATTTCGACGAGGGCCTGCAACTTCTCGTCGATCACGCTGCTGCGCAGAGCCATGCTGAATTCCATGAACTTCTTGAAAAGCTCGGGGGACTGCTGGGCGTAGTTCAATCGCTGGGTCATGTCATTTCTCCTCTAATTAAGGATATTAGATATCCTTATGGATAAAAGATATCCTTAATTGCTGGACTGTAAAGCCATTCTCGCTTAGTCTGGCGGCATAAAGCCTATGCGCAGAAGTATGAGGGGGCAGGGATGGATATCGTTTCGGCATTGCGGACCTTTCAGCGCGTCGTCGAGACGGGCTCGTTTTCGGCGGCGGCGCACGATCTCGATGTGACGCAGCCGGCGGTCTCGCGACAGGTCGCGGCCCTCGAGGGCCATTTCAACATCCGCCTCCTGCATCGCACGACGAGCGGCCTGTCGCTGACGGCGGAGGGGGAGCGCATGCTGCCGATGGCGCTCCGGATTCTCGAAGCCGTGGAGGAGCTTGGCGATGCCGCCGGATCGGATGGAGCCATGGCTTCGGGAAAGGTGAGGCTGAGCGTTCCCGCGCCGCTCGGCCTCTATCTCAGCGAACGGCTGGGCGATCTTCTTGCCGCCCATCCGAAACTCTCTGTGGAACTGCTCCTCAGGGAACAAAGCTCCGATATGATCGAGGAACGCCTCGACGTCGAAGTGCGTCTGGGTTCCGTCGCAGACAGCAGCCTCGTTTGCCGGCGGATCGGCTGGACGACGGCATTCCTCGTCGCCTCGCCCGCCTATCTCGCGCGCAAGGCGTCTCCAAGGACGCCGAAGGACATCAAGGACCATGAATGCCTGTGCTACAGCAGAGCCGGCGATGCCTGTTCATGGTCGTTCTCGAACGGCTCGGAAGACATATCCGTCAGGATCTCGCCGCGGCTGACCGCGTGCAGCGCCGTCGCTATTCACAGGGCGGCCCTTGCCGGCGCAGGACTGGCGGTGCTCTCCCACATCGTCGCCGTGCCGGATATCGTCGCCGGTCGGCTGATCCCTGTCATGAACGACTTTCAACCGACCCGGCTGCCGATCTATGTCGTCTATCCCTCACGAAGAAACATACCGTTGCGCGTCAAAGCGGTTCTGGACTTTCTGACCGATGCCATCGGGCAGGACCCGTCAATGTGCGCGAGCAGCGCGGGCCGGCGGTGGGAGGGATGACTGTCGGCCGGCGGCTTATCGTGCACGGCGGGAAGCTGCAGCGGGTTTGGCGCCGGGCGGATTTGCCGTCATTGGTGCCTTGCTCGCCAGTTTCCGCCTTGCCTAAAGGCGGCGAATCCTGCCAAGTCCTGCGATCATGCAATTTGCGCCGCAACAAGACGAAGCCCTGAAGGCTGTTTCGAAATGGCTGAAGGAAGGGCGCTCGCCGCTCTTTCGCCTGTTCGGCTACGCCGGGACAGGGAAGACGACGCTTGCCAAGCATTTCGCCGAGAATGTCGATGGCGACGTGCTGTTTGCCGCCTTTACCGGCAAGGCGGCGCAGGTGCTGCGCTCGCGCGGCGCCTCCAACGCCCGGACGATCCATTCGCTGATCTATCGGCCGCGCGGCGAGGAGGCGGTGGAAGACGAGGAAACAGGCAAGACCTCGATCGCGCCGATGTTTTCGATCAACCGGCAGAGCCCGGTCGCGAAGGCGGCGCTGATCATCGTCGACGAATGCTCGATGGTCGACGAGGCGCTCGGCAAGGATCTGATGAGCTTCGGCACGCCGATCCTGGTGCTCGGTGATCCCGGCCAGTTGCCGCCGGTTACCGGTGGCGGCTACTTCACCAATCAGGAGCCGGACTACCTGCTCACCGATATCCACCGCCAGGCGCGCGACAATCCGATCATCAAGCTCGCCATGCAGGTGCGCGAAGGCAATGAGGTGATGTACGGTGACTACGGCACGGCCAAGGTGATCTCGAAGAACGAGGTGACGCAGCAATTGGTCCTCGACGCCGACCAGGTGCTCGTCGGCACCAATAGGACGCGTCGGCGCTACAATCAGCGCCTGCGCGAGCTGAAAGGCTTCAATGCCGATTATCCCCAGACCGGCGACAAGCTCGTCTGCCTGCGGAATGATCCAGCTAAGGGCCTGCTCAACGGTTCGCTCTGGCAGGTAATGACCTCGTCCAAGGAAACGACGAAGCCCGGCATCAATCTGCTCGTCCGCCCCGAAGACGATGACATGGACCGCGGGGCTGCAAAGATCAAGCTGCTGAAACAGGCCTTCGAGGACGTCGAGGGCGAGATCCCCTGGAACACCCGCAAGCGCTATGACGAGTTCGACTACGGCTATGCGCTCACCGTTCACAAGGCGCAGGGTTCTCAATGGAATGATGTCGTGCTCTTCGACGAGAGTTGGGCGTTTCGCGACACGCGGGAACGCTGGCTCTATACCGCGATCACCCGCGCGGCGGAGACGCTGACGATCGTTCGCTGATCCCATCGCACCCGCAGGTCGCATCTGCTGATCGGACAGAAGAAAGAGGAGACGGTGGCGGCCGTCGGGGCGTGATTCAGGCCTGCACGATTCCGAGCAGAACTGCCTTGGCGATGGCCTGGAAGCGGTTGTTGGCGCGGAATTTCAGGATGATTCCGGCCTCCAGGTCACGGGTTTCGTCATGCTTCAGGTCGAGCGCCCGGGCGATGCGTTGGGTGGAATAACCCTCCGCCATCAGTTCCAGGCAACGCCGCTCCTCTGCGGTCAGGCTTGCACTGTCCTGATTGTCGTTTAACGGCGGCTCCTCGACGCTGCCGTCGTAATCCAGGAGGTCGCCGACCTGCTGGAGCTGGCGGTGCAGCGTCGACATCTCCGCCGTCAGTTCGCGC
Organism: Rhizobium sp. 62_C5_N11_2; assembly: GCF_051811185.1. Classification (NCBI taxonomy): domain Bacteria; kingdom Pseudomonadati; phylum Pseudomonadota; class Alphaproteobacteria; order Hyphomicrobiales; family Rhizobiaceae; genus Rhizobium; species Rhizobium sp. 62_C5_N11_2. The sequence continues at coordinate 2,755,924 of NZ_JBPWPW010000001.1, read as the reverse complement.
TTGCGTACCTGCAAGGCCTCGCGGAACATCGCCTCGGCCGTTTCCTGCGAATCAGCGTTGCGGAGTTCGTCCATCAGTTCCTGGATGACGGCGATCGGCATGCCTGTATCGCGGCAGACTGTGATGACGGCCATGCGCATCACATCATCCTGGCCGTAGACCCGCATCAGGCCGATGCGGTTGGCTGAAATCAACCCTTTCTCTTCATAGAAATGCAGTGTCCTGTGCGTGACGCCGAATGCGTTTGCCATGTCGGCAATGGGCACCGGACCGTCCGGTAGATCCGGCGGTAGCGCGGCTGAAGGCAGGAACCGATATTTCGATCGGGCCTCCGAAGCGATACCGGCGGTGGCAAACAGGCGTTTGGAACCGTCTGGCATGAACCCTCCTGGGGCATGTTGTTGCACCTCATGCGGTTTTGCCAGTTGCTTCCCATGCGCGGCGAGTGGGGTTTCCTCTAGGCGTTCTTCTCAGTGGGAAAGAAGCAGTACGCGGCGTACTCTACGCGATACGATGTCCACGTTATGCGTGAACGATCTTTTTTATAAGTGCTAAAAATAATCTCTTTTAAATGGGATAGCAACTTTACCGGCATATTTTGCCGGGTTCTTGGGTGTGTTGCACAAAAACATGTGCTGCACTGCGGGATCTGGCGGTCCTCTTCAAAGCCGACGGGATTTACTATCTGCGGTACGCGCGCGGCAAATGCTCAGCGTAATTTCGGTGCCCATCAGCGATTGGCATCGCATCCATTTGTGAATCTCGTTGGCCATCGCGGAGCAGTTGGCTTAAAAGCAGGGGCCTCCCATTTCCGTGACCGATGGATCTCGCCATGTCCGCCAAGCTCTCCGTGAACCTCAACGCCGTCGCCATGCTGCGCAACCGGCGCGACCTGCCCTGGCCGAGCGTCGAAGCGCTCGGGCGTATCGCGCTGAAATCTGGTGCGAGCGGCCTGACGGTGCATCCGCGCCCCGACCAGCGGCACATCCGCTTTTCCGACCTGCCTGTGATCCGCAACCTGATCGACGACGAATTCCCCAAGGCCGAGTTCAATATCGAGGGCTATCCCACAGAGGAATTCTTCGAACTCTGCGCCGGGGCGGCACCCGAGCAGGTGACGCTGGTGCCTGACGATCCCGCCCAGGCGACCTCCGATCACGGCTGGGATTTCCGCAAGCACCAGGCGTTCCTGACGGATGCCGTCGCGCGGCTGAAGACGATGGGATGCCGGGTGTCGTTGTTTGCCGATGGTGACGGGGACGCACAGGCGGTTGAGATCGCCAAGGCGGTCGGCGCCGATCGGATCGAACTCTATACCGGCCCCTATGGCGGTTGCTTCGACGCGCCGGAGCGGGCAGGCCCGATTCTTGAAGCGCTTGGACGGACGGCCGATGCAGCCCTCGCAATCGGCCTCGCCGTCAATGCCGGCCACGATTTGACAGTGGAAAACCTGCCAGCGCTGGTGAAGCGCATTCCCGCTCTTGCCGAGGTTTCGATCGGTCACGGGCTGACCGCCGATGCGCTGGAATATGGCATGGCGGAAACGGTGCGGCGCTTTTGCCGGGCCTGCGGGCAGGCGGTCTGATTAGGGCGTCTCTTTCAGTGCTTTGACTGGAATCGAACCGCGACGCTTCTGATCGCGATTCACACAGTGCGCCGCGCAGGAAGAGTCTGAAATGAAGAAGTTTTTCGCGTCAAAAGTCCGGTGGCGCTGCATCCCTGCAGCAAGCGCAGGGATGCAGCGAAAGGCTCAATGGGCGGCATAGCCTCAGGCGGTCAGGGCCGCCTTGTGCTCCACGAAGAAATCCTTCAGCGGCTGCGGCTGTTTGCCGGTCAGCTTGGTGAAGTCTTCGGTGACGATGTCGAACTTGCCGGCACGGGTGTTGGCGTCGGCAGAAACCAGCATGTCGGCGACGAAACCGGGAAGGCCGGCGCCGCGCATGCCCTGGCCGAGTTGTTCATCATTGACGTCGATCACCTCTAGCGGCTTGCCGGCGACCTCGGAAACGATGGCGGCGATCTGCCGGTTGTTCAGCGATTGCGCGCCGGTCAGCGTATAGGTGGCGCTCTCCGAGGTGCCAGAGGCAAGGGCTGCGGCAATCGCCAGGGCGCAGTCGTCACGCGAGATGGTCGAGACCTTGCCGTCGCCCGTGGCGCTATACCATTTGCCACCCTGCAGGTTGTGCGGCATGCCGTGCAGGTAATTGTCGTGATACCAGGCGTCGCGGATGATCGTATGGGCGATGCCGCTTGCCTTGATGGCGTTTTCACTGCCGAGATGATCGGGCGCGAAGGTGACAAGCGAATCCTCGGGCGCGGGCATAGAGGTATAGGCGATGTGCTTGACGCCAGCCTTGACGGCCGCTGCAACGGCGCCCTTGTGCTGGGCGAGGCGCTTGCCGGGAGTGTCCAGCGCATCGGTGCTGATGATCAGCAGCCGGTCGACGCCGGCGAAAGCCTTCTCCAGGCCTGCCGCGTCATCGAAATCGGCCTTGCGGGTGACGACGCCCTTCTTTTCGAGTTCGGAGAGCTTTTCCGGGCTGCGCGTCGCCGCGACAATGTTGCCGGGAGCGACCTTGTAGGTCTCGATGAGGTGATGGATGACACGTTGGCCGAGCTGCCCGGCAGCGCCGGTGACCAGGATGATTTCGCTCATACGTCGTTTCCTTCTGTGTTGTGCTGGCTGTGTTGTGCCAGTGGTCTCAAAAAGAGAGTAACACTAGAATAGGAATTGACCTGGCTGTGTAAAGGAGGCAGTTTTTAGGCTCTACGTTACCAAAAGGGAACCAGCAGATGAGCGGTGCGGTTGTCAGTCTGAAGAACAGGGTGCCGGGGGCGCGGCGCGAGATCGATCTCGCGGGCCTCGATTTCGGCAATTGCCCGGTCAGGGACATGATGCAGCAGATCGGTGGCAAATGGTCGACGCTGCTACTCGAGGTGTTGGCGGATCGGCCTTATCGCTTTGGCGAGCTGCGGCGGATGATCCCCGATATATCGCAGCGCATGCTGACGCAGACGCTGCGCGACCTGCAGAGGGATGGTTATATCGACCGCGAGGTCTTCCCGACCAAGCCGCCGAGCGTCGAATATTCGATGACCGAACTTGGACGCTCCCTCTACCAGCCGCTGTCGCAGCTTCTGAACTGGGCGGAAGCGAACCATGATGCCGTTCGCGCCGCCCGTTCTCAATTTGATTCCGCCGACAAATAGACCGCTTTCCTCTACTTGCCGCGTCCTTCCGTCAGGAACAGCAGGAAGGCCAACGCCGGGAAGCAGAAGCCGATCCAGGCCGTCATCGTCCAGCCTCCGGTCGCATAGGCCCAGCCGCCGAGCGCCGAGCCGAGCGCGCCGCCGGCAAAAAAGGTTGCCATGAAGAGGCCGTTGAGCCGGCTGCGGTGTTCCGGGTTCAGCGCATAGATGGCGCGCTGGCCACAGACGAGATTGGTCGTCACGCCGAAATCGAGAAGGATTGCCGCTGCCGTCAAGAGCAGCAAAGCACCAAGCGAGCCATCGCTGGCGAAATGGCCGATCAGGAAGGCAGCCATGCCGAGCAGCATGGCAAGCGTCGAGGCGATCTTCGTCATGCCGCGGTCGGCAAGCCGGCCGGCGATCGGCGAAGCGACGGCGCCGGCCGCACCTGCAAGCGCGAAGAGGGCGATGCCGTTCTGCGTCAGGCCGAAGGCCGGGCTTGCGAGCAGCAGCGGCGTCGTCGTCCAGAACAGGCTGAAGGCGCCGAACATACCGGCCTGATAGAGCGCCCGGCGCTGCAGGACGCGCGAGGTGAGCGCCAAATGGCCCATGGAGGCGAGCAGTTCGCCATAGCGCAGCTTCGTTTTCGGCACGCGAACCGGCAGGTTGATGCGCAAGACGACGGCGAGCACGAGCATGAGCGCTGCGGTGACGTAATAGACCACGTGCCAGGAGGAGGCCTCGGCGACGAAGCTTGCGAAGGGGCGGGCGAGCATGATGCCGCAGAGCAGGCCGCTCATGACGTTGCCGACGACCTGGCCGCGCGTTGCATCCGGCGCCATATTGGCGGCGAAGGGAACCAGGACCTGAACTGCGACAGATGAAAGACCGATAGAGAGCGAGGCGATGAGGAAGGTCGTGGGCGTCGACGACAGCGCCGCGCCGATGAGCGCGACTGCGGAGACGGCGATCAGCATCAACACCAGACGGCGGTTTTCGGTGAGGTCGCCGAGCGGCACGATCAGCAGCAGGCCGAGGCCGTAGCCGATCTGTGTCAGCGTGACGATCAGACCGGTGGCGGCAGGCGTGAAGCCGAGATCGGCACTGATCGGGCCGGCCAGCGGCTGGCCGTAATAGAGATTGGCGGCCACCAGCCCGCAGGCGGCGGCGAAAAGGAAGGTTAGCCAGGGGGATAGCGCCCTGGGAATGGCCTCATCCGGCGTGGTGGCTGAAATGCTCATCAGAAACTCCGGTATTCAAAGATTGAAAGGATTGAATGCAAAAATGCTGGCTGCGGCCACCCGATCCTTGACCGAATGCCGGTATTTCTCTCGTCCACGGTGTGGACTGTTCAGGTCACGAGCTTCATCGCGGCCTCGGCCGCAGACATCATCTCTTCTCTGCTGCGTCCTGTTTTGCCGATGACGCGCAGGCCCTTGGTAAAGCAGAGGAAGGCGAGGGCGGCGGCATCCGGGTCTACTGTCTTCGGAATGGTGCCGTCTGCCTGGCCGGTGCGGATGAGATCGGCCATCAGCTTTTCGTCCGCGGCAAAGGCCGTCACGACGTGGGCAGCGGCTTCTTCGTCAAGCAGGGCGAAGTCGTTGGCGCCGCCAACGACGAGACAGCCTTTGCGGCCGGCTTCGCCATAGGAGAGCTCGGTATAATACATCACCATCTGGAAGACCTTCTCGCGACCGGTCTTCGCAGACGCGATCATCGCTTCCAGCCGCCGTCGGCCGAGCTTTCGATAATGGGCGAAAGCAGCGAGAAAGATGCCGCGCTTATCTTTGAATGCTTTGTAGATGCTCCCCGAAGCAAGGCCCATTGCTTCGGTCAATTCGCTGATGGAGGCGGCATGGTAGCCGCGTTCGGAAAAGACGCGCAGCGCTGCATCGAGTGCTGCGTCCATATCGAACTCACGCGGACGGCCACGGCTGCGGGTCTTTGCTTCTGGTGTGAGAGTGGCAACGGTCATGGCGCCTAATTAGGGAATGAACGTTTCCAAATCAAGTGAAATTTCTGCGACGCAGCAAATTCAGAGATCGAGCACCCAGTTCTGGCCGTTCGCCTCGGGGCCGAACATCTTATGTCTCTCCTCGGAGACAAGACGAAAGCCCGCCTTGACGTAGATGGCGCGGGCGGTCTCCAGCATGTCGTTGGTCCAGAGCGAGAGTTCGCGGTAGCCCTTCTGCCTGGAGAAGTGGATGCATTCGTCGACCAGCAGTTTGCCGAGCCCGAGACCTCGGGCTGATTTGTCGACATAGAGCAGGCGAAGCTTGGCGATGCCGTCGCCGCCATTGGTGACGAGGACCGAACCGACATTGATGCCGCCGCGTTCGGCGATCCAGCAATATTCATTGGCCGGATCGAAATTGACGAGGAATTTTCCGGCGACCTCGGCGACCAGCGCCTCGAAGCGCAGATCCCAGCCATACTCTTCTGCGTAGAATCGGCCCTGGCTCTGAACGATCCAGCCGATATCGCCGGCGCGGTGGGCGCGGATGATGGCCGGGGCGGGCTTCGCCGCCGGGTCGAGCAGCGCGCGGATCGTGTGCATGGCGGAGACGGCGGCCTCCGGTTCGCCAGTCGCCAAGCGATCGAAACGAGCGGCGATCTGCGCATTGGAGCGTCGGCCGAGTTCCTCGAACGTTTCTCGTCCCTGATCGGTGATAATGATGACCTGGCTGCGAAGATCTGCCGGGTCGGGGCTGGTTTCGATCAGCCCTTCGGCGCGAAAACGCTTTAGGATGCGGCTGAGATAGGCCGGGTCGAGCTGCAGGTCGCGGGCGAGCGCTACAGCACTGATGCCCCCATGCGAGCCGATCTCGAAGAGGATGCGGGCATCGGTTAGCGTGAAGGGCGTGTCGAGATAGGCCTTGTTCAAGAGGCCGAGGAAGTTCGTATAGAAGCGGTTGAAATCGCGGGCGGTTTCGATGAGCGATAGGTTAGACATGATGATCTCCAAATGGAGATCTTGTCAGACCGCTGATAAAGTCGGCCAACTACTCTCGTCATGCTCGGGCTTGTCCCGAGCATCTGCATCGGGTGCAGCAGATCCTCGGCATGAGGCCGAGTCAAGAACGAGGTTTGTCAACAAGCTGACAAGAATCTCCAGATGGAGATCTTTTCCTGCATTTAATGGACTGAGTCAACTAATTCGCTGATGTCAGGCCGCTTCTTCTTCCGCGGTCTCGTCTGCACCGAGCGCGAAATCGACCGCCGCCCGCGCATGGATCGCTGTGGTGTCGAAGCCCGGCAGCGGCAAATGGTCGGGATCGAGGATCAGGCAGATCTCGGTGCAGCCGAGGATGATGCTGTCGGCGCCGTTGTCGATGGCGTGTGCAATCACCGCCATGAGTTTGTCGCGAGAGCTGTCGAGCACCTTGCCGGCGCAGAGTTCGTTGAAGATGATGTCGTGCACGGTCGTGCGGTCGCCAGCATCTGGCACCATAATATCAATACCAAGGCTCTTCATGCGGTCGCTGTAGAAGCCGTGCTCCATCGTGTAGCGAGTGGCGAGCAGCAGCGGGCGCTTCCGGCCGGCCGCATGCAGCGATTTCGCCGTCTCGTCGATGATATGAATCAGTGGCACAGAGATCTTCTCCGCGACCTTGTCGGCAATCAGATGCATGGTGTTGGTGCAGATGAGGATGCAGCCGGCGCCGGCGATCTGCAGGCGCAGAGCCACGTCGGCGAGGCGACGGGCAGCCATATCCCAGTCGCCGGCCTTCTGAAGGGCGACGATCTCCTCGAAGTTGACCGAATGCAGGATGAGTTCGGCCGAGGCGAGGCCACCCCTGCGGTCACGCACCATCTCGTTGACGATACGGTAATAGACCGCCGAACTTTCGAAACTCATGCCGCCGATCAGGCCGATCGTTTCCATTTCTTCATGCTCTCCATGCTTCTGAACTTCGGAAATGATGCCGCAATCCCGGCGCGGCGTGTTTGCGTTGTTTGTCTCTCGTTTCAGATTGGTGATGGGATTTTGCGTCATTTTATGAAATCATGCAAAAAAGAGGCGAGAGGTTTATGTTCGACACATGCTTGATGATCGCGACAGACGCATTCTGGACATGCTGCAGAAGGATGCGGGCATATCCGTGACCGATCTTGCCGAGCGCGTGGCGCTTTCGGTGTCGGCGTGTTCGCGGCGCATCCAGCGGCTGGAGGAGAGCGGCCATATTGCCCGGCGCATCGTCGTGCTCGATCGGGACAAGATGGGTGTGCCGACAACGGTCTTCGCTCTGGTCAAGACGGCGCATCATTCCGACGAATGGACGGAGACCTTCCGCAGGATCATCAGTGACATTCCCGAGATCGTCGAAGCGCACCGGCTGACCGGCAACCACGATTACATCCTGAAGATCGTGCTGCCGCGCGTCGAGCATTACGATGTGATTTACAAGCAGATCGTGCGCAAGATCGAGCTCTTCGACGTCTCGGCCTCGATCTCGATGGAGCTTCTGAAGGGCGGCACGGCAATCCCTGTGGGGTACGCCGATTGAGTCAGCTCCACCGACCGGGATGCAGGGGAGGTATGCCGAAACGTCAGTTGCAACCTTTGCGGCGAAGGCCACATTGACTTTGAGCGAAATGGCGCAAAGGGGCAGGTCATGAGCGATCATCATGTCGTCGTTGTCGGCGGCGGTTTCGGCGGGCTGCAGCTCGTCAACGGGTTGAAGGGTGCCGGCGTCAGGATCACGCTGGTCGACCGGCGTAATCACCATCTCTTCCAGCCGCTGCTCTATCAGGTGGCGACCACCATTCTCTCCACCTCAGAGATCGCCTGGCCGATCCGCCGCCTCTATGCAGACCGGCCTGACGTGACGGTGCTGCTCGGCGAGGTCACGGGCGTCGACAGTGGCGCGAAGACTGTTTCCTTACGCAACGGCATGACTCTTGGTTACGATACGCTGGTGCTGGCCACCGGAGCGACGCATGCCTATTTCGGCCATGACGAATGGGAGCCGGTGGCGCCCGGCCTGAAGACGCTGGAGGATGCGACGACGATCCGCCGGCGCGTGCTGCTTGCCTTCGAGAAAGCGGAGATGGAGTCCGATCCGGCCGTGCGCGATGCGCTTTTGACCTTCACCATCGTCGGGGCCGGGCCGACCGGTGTCGAGCTGGCCGGCATTATTGCCGAGCTTGCGCATTTCACGCTGCCCAAGGAATTCCGCAACATCGATACGCGCAAGACCCGCGTCGTGCTGGTCGAGGCTGGGCCGCGGGTGCTGCCGACCTTCGCCGAAGAGCTTTCGGCCTATGCGCAGAAGGCGCTGGAGAAACTCGGGGTCGAGATCCATCTCGGCAAGCCGGTGACCGAATGCAACGCCGACGGCGTGAAGATCGGCGAGACCTTCGTTGCCAGCCGGACGATCGTCTGGGCAGCCGGGGTCACCGCCTCGCCGGCGGCGCGGTGGCTTGATGTTGCAGCCGACCGGGCAGGGCGGGTCGTGGTCGAGAAGGATCTGAGCGCGCCTGGTCTGCCCGACGTCTTCGTCGTCGGCGATACCGCGTCGGTCATGCGCGAGGACGGCAAGCCGGTGCCCGGCATTGCGCCCGCCGCCAAGCAGCAGGGCGGTTACGTCGCCAAGGTCATCCGCGCCCGCATATCCGGCAAACCGGCGCCGGCGCCTTTCAAATATTGGCACCAGGGGAGCCTGGCGACAATCGGCAAGAGTGCGGCGATCATCGATTTCGGCCGGATCAAGCTCAAGGGCTGGATCGCCTGGTGGATCTGGGGCATCGCCCACATCTACTTCCTCATCGGCACCCGCTCGCGCTTCTCCGTCGCCTGGAGCTGGCTGTGGATCTATCTCAGCGGCCAGCACAGCGCCCGGCTGATCACCCAGCGGGAGACGATGCGGGAGGAGGGGTAGACGGGAGATTTTTATTCGCCGTGCAAATACGGTGTTGGATTCCTGTGACATATCTTGGGCAAGCCTTAAGGGCGCGGGCATGACAAAGCAAAGGGGTATTCCACGGCCCCCGACACAGGAAACCACTCCCGGCGCGCCCGCACCGTAAATGCAATACACCCAACCTTGACATATCTCCGCACACACCCTTAACATTTCACCCGCGTCTCCCAACCACCGGGAGTTACGCATCCAGCCGTAGCAACGGGTAGAGGTTTCAATGCGCCGATTCACTTCTCACGAAAATCACATCCGAATTTCCGAGAAGTTGGTGGTTTATGCGCACTTTGAATCTGGGCATCCTCGCCCATGTGGATGCAGGCAAGACTAGCCTTACCGAAAGACTGCTTTTTAACGCCGGGGTGATCGACAAGCTCGGCAGCGTCGATACCGGCAATACACAGACGGACACTCTCGAACTCGAGCGGCAACGCGGCATCACGATCAGGGCCGCGGTGGTGTCTTTTGTGATCGGCGAGAGGGTCGTCAATCTGATCGACACACCTGGGCATCCCGATTTCATCGCCGAGATCGAGCGAGTGCTGGGATTGCTGGATGCTGCGGTCGTCGTCGTTTCGGCGGTCGAAGGCGTGCAGGCGCAGACGCGCGTGCTGGTCCGGGCGCTGCGGCGGCTCGGCGTTCCCTTCATCTTCTTCGTCAACAAGGTCGATCGTCCCGGCGCGCGCTATCGGGATGTGATGGAGGTTCTTGCCGCGCAGCTGGCGGTCCGCCCCATCGCTATGTCCTCGGTGATCGACGCCGGAGCCAAGCTTGCCCGTGTGGAGGCGCTCGCTCCGGGAGACGAGCCGCTGTTTTCGGCGCTCTGCGAGACGCTCGGGGAAAATGACGAGGCGCTGCTCGATGACTATGTCGTCGCTCCCGATCGGCTGACGGAGGCAAGGCTCTGGCGCTGCCTGGCTGACCAAGTGGCGAGAGGCCTCGTGCATCCCGTCTTCGCGGGCGCTGCGATGACCGGCGCCGGCATCCCCGCTTTGGCATCGGCCATTGCGACGATCCTGCCCGAGCGGCGCCCCGATCCGGATGGTCCGGTGGCGGGCAAGATCTTCAAGATCGAACGCGGCTGGGGCGGGGAAAAGCTCTCCTACATCTACCTGAACTCCGGCACGGTGCGGCTCCGGCAATCTCTGGGCCTGCCCAAGGGCCCGGAACGGGTTACCGCGATCCATGTGTTCGAGGCCGGCCGGGTTCATGGCGCCGAGAGCCTCCGCGCCGGGCAGATCGCGCGCGTCAGCGGCCTTGCCGGCGCCCGCATCGGTGATGCTGTGGGCGGAAATCCTTTGGGCGAGTGGGCTCACTTCGCGCCGCCCGCGCTCGAAACCCGCGTTCTTGCCCGTCGGCCTTCCGACAAGGCGGCGCTCTGGCTGGCGCTTAACCAGATGGCCGAACAGGATCCCCTGATCAATCTGCGCCGGAACGAGGAGGCGGACGAAGTCTACGTGTCGCTTTACGGCGAGGTGCAGAAGGAGGTTATCCAATCGACCCTGCTGACGGATTTCGGCCTCGAGGCAAGGTTCGAGGAGAGCACGGTCATCCTGGTCGAGAGGCCATTGGGGACCGGGAGCGGCCTGCAGATCCTCTTCAAGGAGCCCAATCCGTTTCTCGCGACCGTCGGCCTGCGCGTCGAGCCGCGCGCCCCTGGAGCAGGCAACAGCTTCGCGCTCGAAGTAGATGTCGGCCAGATGCCGGTCGCCTTTTACCGGGCGGTCGAGGAAACCGTGTTCGAGACGCTGAAGCAGGGGATTTTCGGCTGGCAGGTCGCCGATTGCCACGTGGCGATGACGGCAGCCCGCCACAGCTCGCCCGCAAGCACCGCCGCCGATTTCCGGCAGCTGACGCCGTGGGTGCTGGCAACGGCGTTATCGGCCGCACAGACCGTCCTCTGCGAGCCGGTCGACCGCTTTCATCTCGTCGCGCCCATGGAGAACTTGAGCGGCGTGCTCACCCTGCTTGCAAAATCGGCGGCGGCGACGACGGATTCGGTGATCGCCGATGGCGTCGCACGGCTCGAGGGCACCATGGCGTCTCAGATGGTCCAAAGCGTCCGGCAGCAATTGCCGGGCCTGACCAGCGGGGCGGGGACCATGGAAACCTCTTTCGATCACTACGCCCCGATCGCCGGCCCGCCGCGCCTGCGGCGGCGTTCGGGGCCAGATCCGTTCAACGGCACCGAATATCTGCTGCGCCTAAGGGTTGTTCCCATTTAAGTACAGTAGTCTGGCGACGCATAGAGAACGTAGATGTAGACCTATTCCCTCGCCAAAGGTCTCTACATCGAATAACCATAGCTCGCTGGCCGGGAAGAGAGCGTGAGATCTTTGCATGACAAGCGACGTATCTGCTGACGGAAAGCATCGTTTCTGGATGCTCGACTTATTGCGTGGAGCGTCCGCAATACTCGTGCTTATCTATCACTCCAGCAGTGCGTTTCCCGTCGCTTATGCTGCCGTCGATCTTTTCTTCATGTTAAGCGGCTTCGTTTTGGCGGAAAGATACGGCGAGAGCCTGTTGCAGGCGGACGGCTGCCGAAACTTCATTAGCCACCGTATTGCGCGATTGTACCCCGTCTACCTGGTTTGCACATTGCTGGGCGCTGCTTCGGTTTTCCCACTGATTGGTCATCTTGAAAACTGGAGCTTCAGCACTTTTGCCGTTTCCTTCGTTGCCAGCCTGCTCATGCTTCCCGCGCCGTCGGACACTGTTCTCGGCATTCTGCCCTTGAACGGCCCGGCGTGGTCGTTGTTCTTTGAAGTCGTGGCCAACGCAGTCTTTTTATTCACTGCGGCTCGTCTCCGAGTGGCCGTTTCTATTGTCGCGTTATCGGCGCCGGCGTTCGTCGTTGCGCTGTGGTACTTTCGGTACCCGCCGGGCTCTGTTTGGGGTGATATTGTCGGGGGCTTTCCCCGGGTTCTGGCATCTTTCTATGGCGGAGTGCTTCTCAGTTGTCTTTGGCGACGAGGCTTCCGCATCAGGCTTGCAGCCTGGTCTGGCTGGATTTTGGTGGCTGCTCTTGCGGCGCTTTATTCGGGATTCGTCCTCACCGAGAGAAAATACTATCTGCTCCTGACATTTGCCGCTCACCCAATGATCATGTGGTTTGGCTTGTGTCTGGCAAGAAATGCACGGTTTGAACGCATCGCCACCTGGATGGGCGAGATATCCTACCCTCTCTATCTCGTGCACGTACCGCTGCTCATTCTTCTCGCAACGTACGGAGTGGGCGATTGTTTTGCTTTGCGCAATTATCTCGGGCTCGGAAACACCTCCTGGGGCGGCGAATGCCATCGAGACGCAATTCCCCTGGTGGCATTCCTTTTACCCCTGTCATTGTTGATGGCGTACCTCATTGCTATCTCGATACAGACCCCTGGTCGAAAATTGTGGCTTCGTTGGAGGCCTATCTAGCTGTCCAGAATTGACGACCTACACTTCGAGACGACCGGTTGCGGGTAGTCCGGGCCGGATGGACAGGCGGCCCCCGAAGGAGCCGCCCCTCGTTCCTCAAGCCGCCAGCGAGGCGATGTCGATGACGAAGCGGTAGCGGACGTCGCTCTTCAGAACGCGTTCATAGGCTTCGTTGACCTGCTGGATGTTGATCTTCTCGATCTCGGAGACGATGTTGTGCTCGCCGCAGAAGTCGAGCATTTCCTGGGTTTCCTTGATCGAGCCGATCATCGAGCCCGAAATGCTCTTGCGGCCGGGGATGATCGAGAACGCATGCACGGGGATCGGGTTTTCCGGCGCGCCGACCACCACGAAGGAACCATCCACCTTCAGGAGGCCGAGATAGGCATTCCAGTCGATCTCGGCGCTGACGGTGCAGATGATCAGGTCGAAAGTGCCGGCAAGCTTCGTGAAGGTTTCCGGGTCGTTGGTGGCGTAATATTCCTTGGCGCCGAGCTTCAGCCCATCTTCCTTCTTGGAAAGGCTCTGGGAGAGAACGGTGATATCAGCGCCCATGGCGGCGCCGAGCTTGACGCCCATATGGCCGAGGCCGCCCATGCCGACGATCGCGACCTTCTTGCCGGGGCCGGCATTCCAGTGGCGCAGCGGCGAATAGAGCGTGATGCCGGCGCAGAGCAGCGGCGCGGAGGCATCGAGCGGCAGATTGTCCGGAATGGACATGACATAGCCTTCCCTGACGACGATCGAGTCCGAATAGCCGCCCTGGGTGCGTGTCTTGCGGTCGGCTTCGAAGTCATTGTAGGTGCCGGCGAGCCCGGGCATATACTGTTCCCGATCGAGGTCGCGCTCGGCGCAGCCGATGCAGGAATCGACGAAGCAACCGACGCCGACGCGATCGCCGACCTTGAACTTGGTCACATCAGAGCCGACGGCCGAGACGATGCCGGCGATCTCATGGCCCGGCACGATCGGATAGACGGCGTTCTTCCATTCGTTGCGGACAGTGTGGATGTCCGAATGGCAGATGCCGGCAAACTTGATGTCGATAACGACGTCATCGGGGTTCGGATCGCGGCGTTCGAAGGTGAAAGGGGTCAGCGGCTTGGAAGCATCGGTCGCGGCGTAGCCTCTTGCAATAGGCATGGGAACCATCCTTTTCGATTGTGGGTAGGGGTTGAAAGAGATGGTGGACTATTGCCCGGAACGGCGGCTGAGGGTTAGAGCGATCCTCTCAGCTTTTTGCACGATCCTGCAAAAGTGAGGCGCCAGCCTGTTTGCGAAATGGCGAAGGCACTCTAGATAAGAGCGGTATCGCCGGTGTCAGAGAGTTGACAGAAAGAGTTGCCGCATGACCTTGCCCTTCAGCCCCTATCAGGAAATTGTCGATATCGCGATGCGCTTCGCGACCGGTGACGGCGAGTTCGCGACTGATATCGGCAATCTTCACATCAGCCGTCGGTCCAAGCCCAGCGATCCGCTGCACAGCAGCTATCGGCCCTGTTTTGCCTTTGTCCTGCAGGGGGCCAAGAGCCTGCGCCTCGGCGCGGAACTTATCAGCTATGGGACTGGCGACTATCTGCTGACCTCGCTCGATCTGCCGGTCGCCTGGCGCGTCACGGAGGCGAGCCCTGAGGTTCCGCATCTCTGCCTGGGGCTGGCAATCGATTCCGAAAAGCTGCTGGAGTTGCTCAGCCGCATCGATATTCCGCGCCCAGCCGCCGATACCGACGGGCAGCGCGGGATGGCGGTGAACGTCGCTCCGCCGGAGCTCCTGGATGCTGCCGTCCGCCTGTTGCGCTTGCTCGATCGTCCAGGCGACATTCCTGCCATGGCGCCGCTGATCGAACAGGAAATCCTCTACCGGGTGCTGACCGGGCCGGATGGCGCGCGGCTGATCAACATCGCCACTGCAGACAGCCACAGCAACAGGGTTGCGCGCGCCGTCGCATGGCTGAAGGAGAATTTTGCCCGGCCACTGCGCATCGAAGACCTTGCCGACCGCGTCAGCATGAGCGTGTCGTCTTTCCATCATCACTTCAAGTCGGTCACGGCGATGACGCCGGTGCAGTATCAGAAGCAGCTTCGACTGCACGAGGCGCGCCGTCTGATGCTCGTGGAGCGCCTCGATGCGGGCACGGCCGGCCACCGCGTCGGTTACCAAAGCCCGTCGCAGTTCAGCCGCGAATACAGCCGCCTCTACGGCGCCTCGCCGGCCCGCGATGTCGACGGCGCTCGCGACATCATGGCGGCGGAGTAGCGCGGCGCGCGTCTGGAAGCCAAGTATTGTCGAGATTTGTCGTCTGATCGGTCGAAGCAAAGCGACATTCCGCTGGCTGCGGACAGGATAGCTCTGCGACAGGCATCCAATCGTTAAAGGATGTTTGACCTTTCGTCGCTAGTCTGGCGCCACCATCAAGCAGGCGCCGATGTCCGCATGACGCAAATACCATTTCTTTCCATCGTCGCGCCTTGTCATAACGAGGAAGAGGGCCTGCGCGAGTTCTGCCGCCGCGCCGTTGCTGCTGCTCACAGCGTTGCCGGCGACGCCTTCGAGCTCATTCTCGTCGACGACGGCTCGTCCGACCGCACCTGGGAGATCATTTCCAGTCTGGCGGCTGATGTGCCGCAGGTGCTCGGTATACGTCTTCTGCGCAATCACGGCCACCAGTTGGCGTCAACGGCTGGTCTTTCCGCGTCGCGGGGCGAGCGCGTGCTTTTAATCGATGCCGATCTTCAAGATCCGCCTGAGCTGCTTTTGATGATGATGCCGATCATGGAGCGCGGCGCCGACGTCGTTTACGGCCAGCGCACGCGCCGCCAGGGCGAAACCTGGTTCAAACTCGCCTCCGCTTCGCTTTTCTATCGCGCTTTGTCCAAGCTCGCTTCCGTGACCATCCCCCGTGATACCGGTGATTTTCGGCTGATGCGCCGTCGCGTCGTCGATATCCTGCTGGCGATGCCGGAGCGCGATCGCTTTATCCGTGGCATGGTCAGCTGGATCGGCGGCAGGCAGGTGGCGCTTCCCTACGAGCGCGACGCCCGTTTTGCCGGCACGACGAAATATCCGCTGCGCAAGATGATCAATTTCGCGCTGGATGCGATCACCAGCTTTTCGACGACGCCGCTGCGCATCAGCACATGGCTTGGCATGATGAGCGCCGGCGTCGCGATCGCTTTGCTCGTCTACACCTTCGTTCGTTGGCTGCAGGGCGAAACGGTCACCGGCTGGTCGTCGATCATGGCCGCCGTCAGCGCCTTCAGTGCCATCCAGCTGATCTGCATCGGCATCATCGGCGAGTATCTCGGACGGCTGGTACAGGAGAGCAAGAAGCGGCCGATGTTCATGGTCGAGACGATCGTGCGCGGCAGTGAACACGCAGAACTGTCGATCGCTTTCTCGGAGATGAGCGCCAGCGACAGGCGCACGGCGCTGGATGCGGCCTTTGCATCCGGTGAGCCGCGGTCGCAAAGGAGCAGTCGGATCGGATAATGGACCGGATTGCTGCGCCTGCCTTGGCCGCTGCCGGGCCTGAGAAATTGATTGCCAGGCAGGATTCCACCGTTGCGATCGTTGCTTTCGTCGGGCTTGCCGCGGCTTTGGTCCTCCTGTTTCCTTTTCCGCCAGTTCTCGATTACGCCAATCACTACGCCCGTATCTGGCTCCTTTCGGGCGGGATAGGCGAGCAACCGTTTCCCAAGATCTATACGGTCGATTGGAGCCGCACCTTCACCAATGTCGGGATCGATGTTCTGGCCACCTGGCTGGGGCCGCTTGTCGGCGCCGACAGGCTTGCGCGGGCTTTGCTTTTCCTGGCGATCGTGCTGCCGCCACTCGGGGCGATCGGCCTGCACCGCGCGCTTTTCGGTGGCCGGCACCACTGGCAGACCGCGATGCTGTCGCTCGGCTGGTGTGCCACTATGATCGGCGGCTTCATCAACTTCCAGATCGGCCTCGGCATGGCGCTCGGCTTTGCCTGCATCGATCTCCGTCTGCAGGGCGGAAATCCCACGCTGCTTTTTGCCTGGCGGCTCGCCGCCGCGCTGCTGCTGACAGTCATGCACATCTTCGCTCTTGGCTTCTATATGGCGATCGTCTGCGGCCTAGAATTTTCCTGGCGCATCGACATAGTGCGATCGAAGGCGGGTCTGATGAGGCTCGTCGGCCGGTTGGTGCTGGCGCTTGGCGCCTGCGTCCTGCCGCCGCTCGCGCTCTACCTTCACACGGCAGCTCTGCCCAACGCCGGCGGCAACGGCCTTGGGCTTGCATGGAATGACGGCGTTGTCCTGATCGTCATGAATCTGCTCTCCGCCATCACAACCTATGTCCCGGTGGTGGATGTCGTCCTGGTTCTGCCGCTGATCCTCATCTGCACACGCGCCATACGCGCGGGCGATATCCGCATGCATGCGGGGCTTGCCGTCGCCGCCTGTGGCCTGCTGCTGCTCTCCTGTGTTTCACCGCGCCACATGCTGGGCACCGGATGGATCAGTTGGCGCTTTCCGATCATGACGGCGCTGGTCGCCATGGCGATGGTGTGCCCCTTTGCCAATCTCACGCGCCGGCATGCGCTGCTGCTAGCGCTGGTCATCAATCTCGCGGTCTCCTGCCGCACCGGCTGGGTCGGCTGGAACTGGTGGCTGGCACAGGAGGACGTTGGTGCCCTCGAGACCGCGCTCAAAAGGGTGCCGGCCGGTGCCGCCGTGCTGCCTTTGGGACACGAACCCGAGACGGTGAACGGTCTTTCCCATTCCAACCGGCATTTTGCCTGGGGACTGGATACTTTCCGGCACCTGCCGACGCTTGCCGTGCCTTTCTCGCATGCTTTCGTTCCGACGCTCTTCACGGCAAAGGGTAAACAGCCGCTTTCCGTTCTGTCGCCATGGTCTGAGATCGCGATTCCCGAGGGCAATCTGCTGTCGATTGGTGTGCTTTCATGCCCGACAATGATGCAGCAATATCGAGACTTCACGCCCTATCTGTCGGATTGGCGCAGTCGATTCGATTTCGTCCTCGTCGCCAATGCCGATATTCCCGACCGCTATGTCGGCACCTTCATGCCGGCCGGCCTGACGCTCGTCGAAGATGCGGGTTTCGCGAAGCTTTACGCGATCGACAAGGCGGTGCCGGCAGAGCCTTTCGCCATCCCGGCAGGTTGCGCCACGGCGTTATAAGCCGCGGCTCATCAGCCGGGGAATTTCAGCGCCTTGTCGGCACGGCATTTGGCGAGCTTTAGCTGGCGGAAGGAGAGGATTTTCGTGATGCGCTCCGTGCCATCGGTCTCCACACTCATGCAGGCGCAGGCGTAGCCGTAATTGCCGTTGGTTCTCACATACTCATGTTCGGAGATGTCGGAGATCAGCTCCATGCCTTCCACCTCGCCGGCATCGTCGCCCTGGGTCATGATCGTCCAGGTGTTCTCCGCGTCCTCCAGCCACCAGTTGGCGGGCGTCGGATTCTCGATCCAGCCGCAGCGCGTTTCGGCGGCCTGTGCGTTTGCGGCGATCGTGAGAGCTGCGGCGATGACTGCGGCTGTTATCTGGTATTTCATCGGCTTTCCCTCATCACCAGATTTCAGTTGTTGATCGCGATGATCGCCCAATGGCTCGCCTCGCAGGCGGTGTCGTCGCAGACCGCGCCCATCCAGACGGCGCCGCCGGCCATCATGACGCCGTCGCTGTTGACGAAGAGATCCTCGTATTGCTGGCGTCCGACGGCGCGGCGGGTCTCGGGCGTCACGAGATCGTCGAAATTGTCGATGAAATCCTCAGCGTTCTCGACGTCGTAGGTCTCGCCGTTGGCCTTGACCGTCAGCGGGTATTCGGCAAGGCCGGCGATGGTCTCGGCGTCGCCTGAGCGCATCGCCCGAACAAGTTGGCGCAGCGGCCGGTCGAAGCTTGCGGCATCGCCGTGCAGTTCCTCGATGCGGTTATAGACGTCGCTGTCGGACTGCGCGACAGCGCTTGAGCCGCCAAGGAGGATTGCTCCGAGCAGAAGAGCTGCAGACAGGCGTGACATCGAAGCCTCCGGGCAAATGGTATAGCGCGACATTATGCGGTCGCCGAGGATTCGCGCCTATCCAATTCTGGTGTTTCATCGCGGTTTCCCGTATTAAAAAAATCTATCTGGACTTCTTGACGACCTGATCGGTTTATCGCATAAACCTCGCGAACCGTACCGTACGGTACGTATATGGGAGTCATGACCGTGTCTGTCGATACCGCAGAGCCGAGCGAATTTTCGCCGCGCCAGAACGCCGTTCTGGAGCAGGCGCTGCGATTGCTCGTCGATGGCGGCGAGAAGGCGCTGACGACTTCGGGCGTCGCGCGCGCCGCCAATTGCTCGAAGGAAAGCCTCTACAAGTGGTTCGGCGATCGCGACGGTCTGCTATCGGCGATGATTGCCTATCAGGCGAGCAAGGTGCGCACCTTCGAGCGCAATGGAGAGCGGCTGACGGCGGCGAGCCTGCACGACCATGTCGTCATTTTCGCGCGTGACCTGCTCGAGGTGCTCGCCGGCGACGTCTCGCTGGCACTGAACCGGTTGGCGATCGGCCAGTCGAACCGTGACGGCTCGAAGCTCGGCAAGCTGCTGCTCGAGCGCGGCCGTCGCCAGATCGACCGGCGCGCCATGGCGCTGATCGATGCCGGGAAGAGAGCAGGGCTCCTGCGTTTTTCCGATGCCGACGAGGCTTATCACACGCTTTACGGCTTGATCGTTTCCGACCTGCATGTGCGCATGCTGCTCGGTGAGCCAGGCCTCAAGGATACCGCGCGCCAGGCGGAGAGGGCGGTCACTGCCTTCCTCAGGCTTTATGGCACGGACAAGGTTCTGGCGGAGATGCCGGTTCTCGGTTGATTCCGCTTTAATGACAGTCAACAAGACAAGCAAAGGGAAGGAACTTCAAATGCGCGTCTATTACGATCGTGATGCCGATCTCAACCTCATCAAGTCCAAGAACGTCGTCATCGTCGGCTACGGCTCCCAGGGTCGCGCGCACGCGCTGAACCTCAAGGACAGCGGCCATGCAAACGTGGTCATCGCTCTCAAGGCCGGCTCGCCGACCATCAAGAAGGCAGAGGCCGACGGCTTCAAGGTCATGACCGTTGCCGACGCTGCCAAATGGGGTGACCTCCTGATGATGGCTACGCCTGACGAACTTCAGGCCGACATCTACAAGGCCGACATCGCCGGCAACATCCGCGACGGCGCTGCGATCGCTTTTGCACACGGCCTCAACGTTCATTTCGGCCTCATCGAGCCGAAGGCATCGCTCGACGTCGTCATGATCGCGCCGAAGGGTCCGGGCCATACGGTTCGCGGCGAATACCAGAAGGGCGGCGGCGTTCCCTGCCTCGTTGCCGTTCACCAGAACGCGTCCGGCAATGCGCTTGAACTGGCGCTCTCCTACGCCTGCGGCGTCGGCGGCGGTCGCTCGGGCATCATCGAAACCAACTTCCGCGAAGAATGCGAAACCGACCTCTTCGGCGAACAGGTCGTTCTCTGCGGCGGTCTGGTCGAGCTCATCCGCGCCGGTTTCGAAACGCTTGTTGAGGCCGGTTACGCGCCTGAGATGGCCTATTTCGAGTGCCTGCACGAAGTGAAGCTGATCGTCGACCTGATCTATGAAGGCGGTATCGCCAACATGAACTACTCGATCTCGAACACGGCCGAATGGGGCGAATACGTCTCCGGTCCGCGTATCATCACCGCCGAGACCAAGGCCGAGATGAAGCGCGTGCTCAAGGACATCCAGACCGGCAAGTTCACTTCCGATTGGATGCAGGAATACCGTGCCGGCGGCTCGCGCTTCAAGGGCATCCGCCGCATGAACGACAGCCACCAGATCGAGGAAGTCGGCGCCAAGCTGCGCGGCATGATGCCCTGGATCGGCAAGAACAAGTTGGTCGACAAGTCCGTCAACTAAGCGGTTTCAAGATTCTGCGGTTGGAGGCCGGGGCGAAAGCTCCGGCCTTTACCGTTCTGCGCTCACGGTCAGCCAGCGGGTCGGCTTGCCGTCATAGCCGCCGCCGTCGCTCTCGCTGATGGCGATGTTCCCCCAGCCGCCGTTCGTCAAAAGCTCCGACAGCCAAGGGATAGTTGTAATACCGCCCAAAGCCGTCATGGCCTTCCGCATCGCCTGCCTTGAAGGTCGCATGAATGATGCCGCCTGTCCTCAGGGCGCGCCGGGTGCGGGCGAAGACATCGGGCAACTCGGGCCTCGGGACGTGGAGAAGGCTTGCCTGCGCCCAGACGCCGTCGAAGGCGCTGTCGGCGTCGAGCTCTTGGAACAGCATGACCCTGACCGGTCTGCCGATCAGAACTTCCGCTTGTCTTGCAAGCTTGGCCGAGCCATCCGTCGGCATAACGTCGAAACCCTGCGACAGCATGTAGTCGCTGTCCTGCCCGCCGCCGCAGCCGAGTTCGAGGATTGCCGCACCGGGTGCAAGACCAGCGAGGAAGGCATCGAGCCGCTGCTTTGGCAGGCTGCGCGCCCGGTTGGCATACGTCTCGGCATTTTCCTCGTAGAAGGCGGAGGTGCAGTCAGGAGGCATGCTGTTCGGCCGATCGCGGGCGTCGGTTGGATTGAAGATGTTTTTCGGGAAGCCGGTCCGCGTCGATGATGTCAATGACGACAATCCCTTCCGATGCCACCCGGTAGAAGGCGACGTGGCGCATGTGGAGGAGCCGGCGAAGGCCAGCGCCGAGTTCGTCGCACTCTTCTCCCATGGAGGGAGCGTGGGAAAGAAGCACGAAAATCCTGTCCCAGTCGAGAAGATAGGCGTCTGCCTGCGCCTCGCCGAAGTTGAGGCAAGCATATTCGTCGATGCCTGATAGCACGGCGTCCGCGGTTCGGGTCAGCCTATAGGTTGTTGTCACGCAGCTTGGCCTTCGTTTCCGACAGGATGTCGGGAATGCGTCGATCGCTCGGGCCGCTTTCCTCAGCCTGCCTCAGGATGTTGCGCAGTTCTTCGTCGTCTAGTTTGTGATGGAGCTGATCCTTCAGAATGAGCTCCGCCAGGAATGCGCCGGCACTGCTGTATCTGCCGCTTGCGACACGATTTTCGACGTATTCCGCCAGATGATCCGGAAGCGAGATCGTCATTTTCGCCATTGGATTCGTGCCGCCCGCACATGCCGGTTTTCAGCCATTTCAGATGCCAGATTACCATTTTCCATGTTGTGATAGAAGCGTTGTGCTGCGCCGTCGAGGGCTTGGGTCACATGAGGATAAGTCTTTTTATCGATAGGGATGGCGCGTTCGAGATCCTTGAAATGGGCGTCGCACGGCAGGATATCGGCATCATGGCGTTCCGCGGTCGCATAAATGATCGCATCGGCAGTGGCGAATTTATGAGTTGCCGTTATTTCGGCAGCACGGCGGGCAAGTGTCGTGTCGAGCGAAACAACCATGCATATTGCGGTATAGGCGATGAAGCTGTCGACGGCTTCTTCGTCCTTTTCGCGTGCCAGCCATTTGGAAAGCTCGCGCGGAATATATCGCCAGCCCGACGACTTTGCGGGCGAGGCGGAGAGCGGCGCCCACCATGTGGGTGTTGACGCCGCCGTTCGCGTGGAACGTCTGGAGTTCAGGTCGGGATGAGGCGGGTCCAGCCGTGCTCATCGTTCGTTACGCCCTTCTGCAGACTGACGAGCTGCTGGCGCAGTTCGCTGGTCAACTTGCCGGTCTGTCCGTCTCCGACCAGAAACTCGCCGCCGGCATGTCGAACCAGGCCGATGCCCGCCAGGACTGCGGCAGTGCCGCAAGCGAAGGCTTCGACGAGCCTGCCACTGGCAGCGTCTTCTTGCCATTCCGCGAACGAGTAGGGGCGCTGCTCGACGCGCAAGCCCCTTTCTTCGGCGAGCACGATCACGGAGGCCCGGGTGATGCCCGGCAGGATCGTGCCGCCAAGGGGCGGGGTCACCACTGATCCATCGTTCATCACGAAGAAGACATTCATGCCGCCGAGTTCTTCGACCCAGCGATGCTCTGCGGCGTCCAGGAAGACGACCTGATCGCAACCCTTCTTCGACGCCTCGGCTTGCGCCACGAGGCTGGCTGCGTAGTTTCCGCCGCATTTTGCAGCGCCAGTGCCGCCGCTGGCCGCACGGGTGTATTCGGTCTCGACCCAAAGGGAGACGGCCTTCGCGCCACCCTTGAAGTAGGCGCCAACCGGAGAGGCGATGATGCAGAAGACATATTCCAGAGCCGGACGAACGCCGAGAAACGCCTCATTGGCGAACATGAAGGGGCGAAGGTACAGGCTGGCGTCGCCGGACGGAATCCAGGCCTTGTCAACGCGGACCAGTTCTTCGACCGCCTTCAGGAAGAGTTCTTCGGGCACAGGAGGCATCGCCATGCGGGTCGCCGACTGCGCGAAGCGGCGTGCGTTCTCTTCAGGCCGAAAGAGCAGGATCCGGCCATCATCCGCCTTGTAGGCTTTCATGCCCTCGAAGATTTCCTGAGCGTAGTGCAGCACGGCGCTCGCAGGATCGAGCTCCAGGGGGCGCCTCGGCGTAACCTTCGCATCGTGCCAGCCCTTGTCGGCAGTCCATCGTGCCAGGACCATATGATCCGTGAAGACCTTTCCGAAGCCGGGCGTCTCCAGTGCCTGGATGCGATCGGCGTCCGACACGGGAGACTTGTGGAGTTCGATTTTGATTTCAGGAGAGGCCGACGTTACGGTCATTGCTGGCACCTTGATAGTAAATTGAATAGTGGCGGCGACACTACCGCCGCCGAGCTGGTCTTGGAAAGGTCTGAATCAGCCGGTTTCGGCTTTGATCAGAGGAATAATCGCTTGATGTGGCTGACGTCGAGCAGCAAATTCGGGATCGAGCGCCGTCGCAAAGACGTTCGCTAATCTCGCACCAAGACTTTGGAATATAAGATTTCCAACTTGTCACCATAACAAGAAATTAGGTCAGCATTATTGACATAATTTCCACCGCATGGTTTGTCGACGGTATAGAAAATACGAGGAAACCCCATGCTGAACTGGGACACCATGTTTGCGTCGCGCTCGTCGCGCATGCGCGCATCCGAAATCCGTGAACTCCTGAAGCTTCTCGACAGGCCCGACATCATCTCTTTTGCCGGCGGCATTCCGGATCCGGCGCTCTTTCCGGATCGGGAGTTCAAGCAGGCCTATGCCGACATCTTCGACGGCGCCGCTGTCAATTCGGCGCTGCAATATTCGGTCAGCGAAGGCTACAAGCCGCTGCGCGAATGGCTGGTCGGGCAGATGGCCGCTCTCGGCATTCCCTGCGAGCTCGACAATGTTTTCATCGTCTCCGGTTCGCAGCAGGGCCTCGATTATCTCGGCAAGCTCTTCCTGTCACCAAACGACACCGCGCTCGTGACATGGCCGACTTATCTCGGCGCGCTGCAGGCCTTTAACGCCTATGAACCGGCCTACGACCAACTGACGCCGAACGGCAACCGGACGCCCGAGTCCTACCGCGCGGCCGCTTCCGCTGCCGGCGGCAAAGTGAAGTTCGCCTATCTCTCCGCCGACTTCTCCAATCCGACCGGCGAGACCGTCGATCTTGACGGCCGCAAGAAGGTCCTGGCACTGGCGGAAGATCTCGACATCGCCGTCATCGAGGATGCGGCCTACCAGTCGCTGCGTTACGACGGCGATCCGATCCCGCCGATCCTGGCGCTCGAAATCGCCGAGAAGGGCCATATCAACGATACGCGCACGATCTATTGCGGCAGCTTCTCGAAGACGCTGGCGCCCGGCCTTCGCGTCGGCTTCATCGTCGCCAACGCGCCCGTCATCCGCAAGCTGGTGCTGATGAAGCAGGCGGCCGACCTGCATTCTTCGACGATCAACCAAATGGCGATATCAGATGTCGCCGAGCGCGCCTTCGATGCGCAGGTCGCCAAGATCAAAACCGCCTACAGTCAACGCCGCGACTGCATGCTGGCCGCGCTCGAAAAATACATGCCTGAAGGCATCAGCTGGACGAAGCCGGAAGGCGGCATGTTCATCTGGATCACGCTGCCGGAGGGCATGGACGGCGCCAAACTGCTGGCGAAATCACTCGAAACCG
Organism: Rhizobium sp. 62_C5_N11_2; assembly: GCF_051811185.1. Lineage (NCBI taxonomy): Bacteria > Pseudomonadati > Pseudomonadota > Alphaproteobacteria > Hyphomicrobiales > Rhizobiaceae > Rhizobium > Rhizobium sp. 62_C5_N11_2. The sequence goes on along the minus strand of NZ_JBPWPW010000001.1, from coordinate 2,731,333 downwards.
CCAAAGTCGCCTTCGTGCCCGGCAAGGCTTTCTTCGCCGATGGTTCCGGCGCCAACACCTTCCGCGTCAGCTTCTCCTGCGCCAACGAGCAGATGATCGAGGACGGCATCGGCCGCCTCGGCGCGCTGATCTCGGCCGAAATCGGCGGCTGATCCAGGCTGGCGCCGATCAGAAGATCGTCGTCCAGCCTTCGTTCGCCGTCTCGCTCTTGCCGTAGCCGACCCGGTCGGCCACGGCACCGTCGGCATTGCGCAGGATGATGTCGCCGCCCCTGTTGGCAAGCTGCGGGCCGCCGGCTGCGGCATCGAGCGCTATGGTGCGTAGCTCGCCCGCGCTCAACGACCCCGATAGCGTCTGGGTCCTGCCGTTTTCGTCCTCCAGCTTCCAGCCGTCGAGCGACGCCTGCATGTCGGAGCGGTTGATGATCGTCACCGTTTCGGCCTCGGTGCCGCCTTCACCGTTCACCGGGTTGATCAGCGCGGCGACGATGCGCAGCGACGAGGCGACGATCGGCTGCGGCCGGCGTGTGCCTTCGCCGCGGCCCTGGCCGCCGCGACTGTCGGAAACCGGATGGCCGGTCGCCGCATCGGTGTTCCAGTTCTGCGACTGGAAGCAGAGGAAGATCGCCGCCCATTCGTCGGTATCGTTGAAATGGACGAGCAGGGCGCCGTCCTGGTTCGGCCCGTTGGTGGCCTTGAAGCTGCCGCCGTCGCCCTGGTTCATGTGGATGTCGTGGATGCCGTTGCCCGGCTCGAAACGGAAATATTGGTCCGGCTTGTTGTTCTCAGGACCCCAGGCTTCGCCGAAGGCGTAGAAATGCACGTCGGAATCGGCAATGCCTTCCTGGACGATCGGCTCGATGAAGTCACGCAGGTCGTTCTTCGGCCCGGAGAGCTGGAAGGGCGCGACATTCATGTCCTCGCGCTCGATCAACCCGCCGCGGACATAATCGATGGCGAGCTCCGGACGGTCGTTGCGGATGTCGGTCAGGCCCATCGGCAGCGCTTCGAGTGCCTCCGTCAGCGACGAATGCTTGAAGTCGACGATATTGGCGTAGAGCAGGTCGTGCGGCGATTCCTTGGAGCGGACGTTGAGCGCGATACGGTAGCTGATGCCGTTCGCCTCGATGCGGATTTCGATATGGGGATCGTTGTCGTCGTCGAGGGCAAGGGCGCTCGCCGTACCCTTCAGGACCTTGTAATTCTTCAGCATGGAGAACCTCGCAGCGGGTGGCGGGGTTTCAGGATAACACGGCGAAAGTGCATCTTTTGTGACGTCTGCCTTTCGCCGTGCAATGCTTGATCCATGATCGGCTATTGCTGGAGATGCGGACCGAAAAGCTCGAGATCGGCTTCACCAAGCCGGTCGCTAACTGTGTTCAGCTGGTGCCAATAGGGATAGATCACCGGCGGCAGGCTGACCGCGTCGAGGCGCTTGCGCTCCTCGTCCGTCAGTTTCAGCTCGGCGGCGGCGATGTTGTCGCGGAACTGGGCTTCGGTGCGGCCACCGATGATGACCGAGGTGACCGCCTTGCGGCCGATCAGCCAGGCGAGCGCCACCTGGGCGGCCGAGACACCGCGCTCTTCGCCGATCGCGACCAGTGTCTCGACGATGTTCCAGAGGCGGTTCTCATCACGGATCGGCGGTTCGGTCCAACCGGCGAACTGACGCGTGCCTTCTGGCGCTGCCTGGTTGCGGCGATGCTTGCCGGACAGCAGGCCGCCGGCGAGCGGGCTCCAGACCAGCACGCCGAGGCCTTGGTCGATCGAGATCGGCAGCAACTCGTATTCGGCGTCGCGGGCTTCCAGCGTATAGTGGATCTGTTGGCTGACGAAGCGCTGGTACCTGTGCTCTTTGGCGATGCCGAGCGCCTTCATAATGTGCCAGCCGGAATAGTTCGAGCAGCCAACGTAACGCACCTTGCCCTGCCTGATCAGGGTGTCGAGCGCTTCCATCGTCTCTTCCAGAGGCGTCTGGCCGTCCCATTCATGCACCTGGTAAAGGTCGATGACATCGGTCTTCAGGCGTTTGAGGCTCGCTTCGCATTCGCGGATGAGGTGGTAGCGCGACAGGCCCTGGTCGTTCGGGCCGTCGCCCATGCCGAAGCGGGCCTTGGTGGCGAGCAGCACGCCCTGCGGCCTCTTGCCGGAGAGCACATCGCCGATGATGTTTTCGCATTCGCCTGCTGAATAGGCATTGGCGGTGTCGATCAGGTTGATGCCGGCATCGATGCATATATCGATCATCTTGCGGGCCTCGGAGACACCGAGGTCGCCGACGGTCTTCGCCCAGCCGACGCCTCCGAAGGTCATCGTGCCCATGGTCAAAGTCGAAATCTTCAGGCCGGAACGGCCGAGCAGACGATATTCCATTGAAATTCCTCCTTCATCGAAACGTGAGTGACGTAGCGCAACGCCCGGCAATGGCAAATCGCCGGGTGTTCACGCCTGTGTGAGATCGCTTGCGCGCGAGGATACCAGATGATCGCCTCTTTCACAGGGTTGAAGACAACGCCGGCGAGATTGCGGGAAAGGCGATCGCCCCGATTGTCGGCAAAGCCGGTAGAGATCAAGGAGGGTTGTGAAACCGGAGCCTGGTGGGCTGCGGCGCACTGTCACATCTCTGTCAACGACCCCTAATAAGGGAGGGGTATCGAAATCGAGGATCCTTCCCATGAAAACGATCGTTTCCGCCGCAGCACTTGTCGCTGCGAGCCTCCTTGCCATTCCGGCTTCGGCCGCAAACCTCGTTCTCTATACCAGCCAGCCGAACGAGGACGCGCAGGCGACGGTCGACGGCTTCATGACCGCCAATCCCGATATCAAGGTCGACTGGGTACGCGACGGCACGCCGAAGATCATGGCGAAGCTCCAGGCCGAGATTCAGGCCGGCAACCCGGTCGCCGACGTCCTCCTCATCGCCGACGTGGTGACGCTGGAGCGCCTCAAGGAAGACGGCAAGCTCCTGGCCTACAAGTCGCCAGAAGCTGCCCAATACGACGCCGCCCTTTATGACACCGACGGCTATTACTACTCGACCAAGCTGATCACCACCGGCATCATGTATAACACCTCGGCCGCGATGAAGCCTGCGAGCTGGAAGGACCTGACGAAGCCGGAAGCCAAGGGCCTCGTCACCATGCCGAGCCCGCTTGCCTCGGGTGCGGCCCTGATCCACGCCCAGACGCTTGCCGCCGTTCCCGGCCTCGGTTGGGACTTCTACAAGTCGCTTGCCGAAAACGGTGCGATCGCGGCCGGCGGCAACGGCGCCGTGCTGAAGTCCGTCGCCTCGGGCGAAAAGGCCTACGGTATGGTCGTCGACTACCTGCCGATCCGCGAGAAGGCCAAGGGCGCGCCGGTCGAATTCGTGTTCCCGAGCGAAGGCGTTTCGGCCGTCACCGAGCCGGTCGGTATCCTTGCCAGCACGAAGAACGCCGATGCCGCCAAGAAATTCGTCGATTACGTGCTCTCCGAAAAGGGCCAGGAAGGCTTCCTGAAGCTCGGCTACATCCCAGCCCGCAACGGCATGAAGCTGCCGGAAGGCTTCCCCGCGCGCGACACCATCAAGGTCCTGCCGATCAAGGCCGCAGACGCTCTGAAGAATACCGATCAGGATCTCAAGACCTTCTCGGGCATCTACGGCTCGAACTGATCCTTTCATGCACGGATATATCAAAACCGGAAACAGCCAGCCCGCCTGGCTGTTTCCTTTTGTCGTCATCGTCGTCCTGATCCTCAGCGTGCTGCCGCTCGCCCGCCTCGCCATGGTCGGGATAGCGGCCTTTGCCGATGGCGGCGTGATGACGGTTCTCGGCGAAGCCTCGCTATGGTCGATGACCTATTACACGGTCGTCACCGCCATTCTGGGCACGGTGATCTCGCTTGTTATCGGCTGCCTCTTCGCCTTCCTGCTGACGCTGACCGATATCCGCGCCAAGGGGCTGCTCAGCTTCTTCTTCGTGCTGCCGATGATGATCCCGCCGCAGGTGACGGCGCTTGCCTGGGTGCAGATGTCAGGCCCCTCCAGCCCGCTGTTGAAGGCGCTGCATATCGCCCCGCCGCTCGGCTCGCCGCAGCCGCTCTATTCGGTGGGTGGCATCGCGCTGCTTTATGGCGTGCAGCATGCGCCGCTGGTCTACCTGGCGCTTCGGGCCGGGCTGATGACGCTGCCCCGCGACGGCGTCGAGGCAGCACGGCTTTCCGGCGCCTCCAGCTTGCGAGTGTTCCGCGATATCATTCTGCCGCTGTCGCTGCCCGGCATCATCGCGGGAGCGGCGATCTCCTTCGTCTCCTGCACCGGCAATTTCGGTATTCCCGCCATTCTCGGCATTCCGGCCTCGATCTTCACGCTGCCGACGTTGATCTTCACCAAGTTTTCCGCCTTCACCAGCCGTACCTTCGGCGACGTCGCCGTGCTCTCGGCGATCATCGCCGTCATCTCGGTCGTCGGGCTGATGATCCAGGACCGGGCGCTGCGCGGCCGTGACTACCGCGTCATCGGGTTATCCGGGGCGAGTGCTGCCTTCGAACTCGGCATCTGGCGGTTTGCCTTCACGCCGCTCGTCTGGGTGATCCTGTTTTTCATGCTGGCCGCGCCGTTCTTCGCGCTCCTTGCCGGTGCGCTGGTGCCGGCCTATGGCGTGCCGCTCACCTTCAAGACGATGTCGCTGCATGCTTTTGAGGAGATCCTGTTCCGACAGGCGGTGACGCGCACGGCCTTTATCAATTCGCTGTCGCTTGCCGGTGCCACTGCGCTTTGTCTCCTTGTGGTGACGGTGCTTGCAGCCTATGCGCTGACGCGGCGCAAGGATGTGGTTTCCCGTATCGTTTCCAGCCTGATCGAAATACCCTATTCGCTGCCCGGCATCGTCATGGCCGTTTCCTTCATCCTGGTGTTCGCTGCACCCATCCCGATCCTGCACGTCTCGCTTTACGGCACGATCTGGATCATCCTGATCGCCTATTTCTCATCGTTCTTCGCCGTCAGCCTGAAGCCGGTGGTCAGCGCCTTCCATCAGCTCGATCCGGCGCTCGAGGAGGCGGCGCGGCTTTCCGGCGCCGGCTTTTTCCGCCGGCTTGCCGATATCATCGTGCCGCTGATTGCGCCGGCCGCCGGCGCCTCGGTCATCCTGGTCTTCCTGATCGCCTGCAACGAGCTGACGATCTCGGCGCTGCTCTGGTCGGCCGGCACCCAGACGCTCGGCGTCGCCATCTACAATCTCGACGACAGCGGCAGTTCCGACCTTGCGTCGGCGCTCTCGGTGCTCGTCGTCCTCATGGTCGTCGTGCTGATGCTGCTGCTTGAGCTTCTGGCCAAACGACTGCCGAAAGGAGTGGTCCCGTGGCGAGGCTGATCCTCAACCAGCTCGGCAAGGATTTTGGCAGCGGGCGGGCCGCCGTCAGCGGCTTTTCGCTCGAGGTGCGCGAGGGCGGCTTCCTCGCGCTGCTCGGGCCTTCCGGCTGCGGCAAGACGACGGTGCTGCGCATGATCGCCGGTTTCGAGACGCCGAGCGATGGCTCGATCCATCTCGGCGAGCGGTTGCTTGCCGATGCCGCGCAGTCGGTGCCACCGGAAAAGCGCAACATGGCGATGGTCTTTCAGTCCTATGCGCTGTGGCCGCATATGAGTGTCGCCGACAATGTCGGCTACCCCCTCAAGGTGCGCGGCATCTCGGGCGAGGTCTACCGGGCGAAGGTGCGCGACGCGCTCGGCACGGTGCGGCTTGCCGATTATGCCGAACGGCGGCCGGCCGATCTCTCCGGCGGTCAACGTCAGCGCGTGGCGCTCGCCCGCTGCCTGGTGACATCGCCCGACGTGGTGCTGCTCGACGAGCCGCTTGCCAATCTCGACCGGCACCTGAAACAGGAGATGGAGGAAACCTTCCGCGAATTCCACCAGCGCTCGGGCGCGACGATGATCTACGTCACCCATGACCAGAGCGAGGCGATGGCGCTTGCGACCGACGTAGCCGTCATGTCGGAGGGTCGGCTGCTGCAAGTGGCCCCGCCCGCTGAAATCTATGCCCGGCCGGAAGGCCGCGTCGTTGGCGGGCTGATCGGGCGAGGCGCGATCGTGACGCTGCCTCGTCCCTTCGGCGATGCCAGGGCGCTCGACTGGCCTGCGCTGGAGCCGATATTTGCTGCTGCTGCCGGGGCAGCCAGTGGCGACAGGGTGGATGTCCTCGTCCGGCCGGAGGATGTCGTCTCCGGCGAGAATATCGCCGCCGGCGAGGGGATCGCGGCGACGGTCGAGTCCGTTCTCTTCGAGGGTGAGCGTTACGCGCTGAAGCTGGTCCTCGCCGATAGTCAGGTGCTGCGGGCCTATACCCGCTTTCCCGTCCGAACGGGTGACAGCCTCCGGCTATCGGTGCGCGCGGCGTGGCGGCTTTGAGGCGCCGCACTCAACCAGAATCATTCCTACTCCGAACATTGCCAGCGGATGACGCGGCAGCTGCCGGTTTGTTTTCGGCAGCTGCGGATTGCCTGACGCTGGGCCTCACGGTTGTCGTAACCCCAGCCGGAGCCCCAGCCGCCGCGATGGCCGACGGCCACCGCGCCGCAGGCATTGCGGAACCAGATGGCGATCCGGCAGTCATTGGCGCTGCTGTCGCAATTGCGCCGGGCAACGATTTCGGCGTCGCCGCGATTGTCATGGGCATAGGACCAGCCGAGAGCGCCTGTTGATGGCGAATAGGCGATGGCACCGTAGCTGTCGGCAAGTGCCGGGCCGGCGCCGGCGAGGACGGTCAGAATCGCCAGCGATGCAGAAATCCGTTTCATGAAATGCCTCCCGCCGGAACTGGTGAATGTCGTCCGGGACGAATTATTCGGGGCTTGCGGGAGAATGTCAGCGGCCTAAGTCACAGGCAATCGCGTCCGGGGCTGCAAGAGGGGTGGTTGTCCGCATATTTCTTGGCCTCGCCATCTTTTCCTGCGGCTTCTGCTGGTTAAGGTACTCCCCGCAACCGGATCCTTCCCATGTCGCTTCGCCTCGCCACCTTCAATGTCGAAAATCTCCTGACCCGTTTCGATTTCACCGGCTTTCGCAACCAGCTGCGCCAGGACCGCGTCATCAAGCTTTTCCAGGTGTCGAGCGAGGGCGTCTATCAGCAGCTCGAGCAGGCCCGCGTGATCGCGGCGACCGACGACACGCGGCAGATGACGGCGCTTGCGATTGCCGACGCGGATGCCGATATCCTCTGCCTGCAGGAAATCGACAACATGGCCGCCCTTCAGGCTTTCGAATACGGCTATCTCTTCCGGATGGTCGGAAATGGTTACCGGCAGAAATACCTTGTCGAAGGCAATGACAGCCGTGGCATCGATGTTGCCGTCCTGATGCGCGAGGAAACGCGCGACGGCCAGAAGATCGAGCTCAGGGACATCAAAAGCCATGCGATGACGACCTATCGCGATCTCGATCTTTTCGACGAGGAGCTGGCGCTCACCAACCGTATCGACGACAAGATCTTCAAACGCGATTGCCTGGAGCTCGATCTTCTGATCGGCGGCCGGCCGTTTTCGCTCTACGTCGTGCATTTCAAGTCCATGGGCAATCCGCGCGACGGACTGGACGGGCGGCAATCGACCATGCCGATCCGCCGCGCCGAGGCGCGCGCCGTTCGCCGCATCATCGAGGACCGCTTCGGGGCAGATCAAGCCGGCACGAAGAGCTTCGCTATCTGTGGCGACATGAACGATTATCAGGAGCGCGTCGATGTCATCGGCCGCCGGGGCGCTGGCTATCGTTTCGAGCATCAGGATGAGGCCGAAAGCGCACTCGACGTTTTCAGCCGCGATGGCTTTGCCGAAAATGTGATGCGGCGTCGCACCGCCCTCGACCGCTGGACGCTCTATCACGCACGCGGGCCGCAGGAGCAGTGGCTCTGCCAACTCGATTATCTCTGGCTCTCGCCAGCACTCGCCGCCCACAATGTCGGCCGCCTGCCGGAAATCATCCGCAGTGGCCAGCCTTACCGCACCATCTTCCCGCCGGGGCAGGAGGTGGAGCGTTATCCGCGTACCGGCTGGGACAGGCCGAAGGCGTCCGATCACTGCCCCGTCGTCATGACACTGGATCTCCCATGAATGCGAATTTGAACGCGAATTTCAACAACAGCAATATATCCGATGATTTCGCCGGCTGGCCGCCGGAGGCGACGGTCTTCCCGATTGCCGGGGTGGATCTGCGCATCCTGCCCGGCCCCCATCCTTTGGTCGCCGCCGAGGAAGCAGCGATCCGCGAGAACTGGGCGCGGGAGACCGCCGCCAATCCGGCGCTGTTCGACGGGCGCATGGTGTTTCAGCAGCGGCTCTCGCTCAGTGAAAACGGGATTGCGGGCGAGGGCCATGTCATTCCCTTTTCCGCCTTCATGTGGTGGCGCCGACAGCCGCAGCGTCAGGGCGGCGTTCACATCTTCGCCTATCCGGTGCTCGAAACCTCGGACGGCGCGCTGGTGGCGATCCGTATGGGCGCCCATACCGCCAATCCCGGCCAGGTCTATTTCGCCGCCGGCTCGCTGGAGCCGGAGGATATCGTCGACGGGCGTTGCGACATCGAGGCGAACATGCGCCGCGAGGTCCATGAAGAAACCGGATTGGATCTTGGCCGTTCGGTGGCGGGGCAAGGGCTCTTTGCCAGTCATTCCAACCGAACGGTGACGGTGTTGCGGCTCTTCCGTTTCGATATGACGGCGGACGAGATGGTCGAACGGATCGAAAGCCACATGCTCGTCGCCGAGGATAAGGAGATCGCGGGTGCAGCGGCGATCCGCTCGGCCGATCACTCGGCGCACCCCTATAATATCGCCATGCTGCCCGTGATCGACTGGTATTTCGGCAAGGTCGAGCGGAGTTGATCTATGCCGCCTAAAGCCGTGTAGCGTTTTGGGATAACGACATGCATCACGTAAAGATCGAAAGCGCGACATGTGAATCCGGTTGGCGTGACGCGTTTTAGCGCCTTGCACTCGCTCGTCCGGTCGGGCAGGTTGGCGGCGCGATGACGATTCAGGGAGGCCGATGTGGCGCGAAGCTACAGCGTCTATGACGTGTTCACCGATCGAAAGCTTGCGGGCAACCCGCTGGCGGTGATCTTCGACGGAGACGATCTCAGCGACGAGGCAATGCAGGCGATCACCCGGGAGATCAATCTCTCGGAGACGGTCTTCGTGCAGCCTTCAACCAACCCCGCCTATGCGGCGCGTCTGAGGATATTCACGCCTGGGCGCGAGCTGCCGTTTGCCGGCCATCCCACGGTCGGCACGGCGGTGGCGCTGGCCGAACGGGCGCACGGTGCCGCGACGCGCGATCTCGTCACGGTGCTCGAGGAAAATGTCGGGCCGGTGCGTTGCGCGGTGCGGCTGAGGGAGGGCGAGGCGAGCTTTGCCGAATTCGACCTGCCGCGCAAATCGCAGCCCGCCGTCATGCCGCTCGACAAGCTCGGCATCGCCGATGCGCTATCGCTGAAGGTGACCGAGATCGGCTTCGAAAATCACGTCCCGTCGATCTGGAGCGCCGGCGTTCCCTTCCTGCTCATTCCGGTGCACGATGTCGGAGCCACGCAGCGGGTGGAATTCGATCCGCAACTCTGGGAAAAGATCGTGCCCTTCGTCGATGGCGCTCTTGCCTCGGCTTATGTGTACTGCCGCGGCGGCGTCAACCACGTGGCAAAGTTCCATGCGCGCATGTTCGCAAGCGGCATGGGCATCGTCGAAGATCCGGCCACCGGCTCGGCGGCGGCCGCACTCTCCGGCGCGATCCACCATTTCGACCGGCTGACGGACGGGCATCACCCGATCATGATCGAGCAGGGCGTAGAGATGGGCCGGCCGTCCTTCATCCACCTGCATATCGATGTCGACGGCGGAGCGATCTCCAACGCGCGGATCGGCGGCCAGGCAGTGCGGCTGGCCAGCGGCACGCTCGACCTTTGATTTCACCAGACCGCCGCGCGTGCGATAGGCCGCGCGTCCGACAGGACGCGCTTAGGACGCTCTATCACTTTGAATCGGCGCATAATCCTTTCCGAAAATGGATTCGGATTTTCGGGGTTGTGCGCCGCATTTCAGCCATGCCGAAAAATCTTCGCGATTAACCAAAGAAATTTCGCCTATGCGCTGGACAAGCCGGCCGATCCTGTTTATACGCCCCGTCACACCGCGCAGCCAAGCGCGAACGGGTGATTAGCTCAGTTGGTAGAGCAGCTGACTCTTAATCAGCGGGTCGTAGGTTCGAGCCCTACATCACCCACCAAATCTCTTGAAAAGATTGACATATTTGAACACAGACCGGATTTTCCGGTCTGTGGGAAACTGTCGCGAAGCAAGCGGCATGGTTCGCGTTATCCGCAGGACTGGCCGCGTCGATCCGCGCGCCCTATCTCCCTCTCGCGTATCAGGAGGGGTCCATGAGAAGCGTTGTTTTTGCCGTCGCATTGTCTCTGCCGTTGCCTGCCTTTGCCGCAGGCGCAATGGAGGTCAAAGCGGGCGATCATAGCTGCGGCGAGCTCGCGCAGATCATTCGTCAGAATAAAAAGGTCTTTGTCCGCGTCGGCTTCGGCGGTCGCAGCTTCCGCTATCCGCCGGCCCAATGCAGCATGGGCGAAAAACGCACCACGACCAGTTTTCGCGATGCCGAGGGAAAGCAGTGCATGCTCGATTATGCCTGCGTTTTTGACCCTGCGTCGCCTTATAATTTTCCCTAGCGCATCGTGCTTTGTGCGTCCGAAAGGACGCACGGGGTTCTCGGCGCTTCCGGTTGAGACGGGGAGCGAGCGGGAAGTGCATGCGGCTGTGCCCAGGCGTACAGTTCGGAGGGTTTCTGGACTGGCGGCATGGGGTGCGATGCCCTAACTTCGCTCTCTCACATTCAGGAGTTTCCATGAAAAGCGTTGTTCTGGCCGTCGCAGTGTTGTTTCCGTCCGCAGCTCTTGCCGTCGAGGCGGTGGAGGTCAATGCCAGGGATCACAGTTGCGAAGAGCTTGCGCAGATCATCCGCAAGGACAAGGCGGTTTTTGTGCGGATGGGCTTTGGCGGCCGCAGCTTCCGTTATCCGCCGGCCAGGTGCAATCTCGGCGACAAGTACGACACCGCACGGGTGAGGGATGCCAATGGCAAGCTTTGCCTCCTCGACTACGAGTGCGTGTACGATCCGCAGTCCTTCTATAACAGGATTCCCAAATAATATCCCGATCCAGGCGTTGCCAAAGCGCTGTTCGGCATGGATGACGAGGACAAGAAAAAAGGCCGGGCGAAATTCGCACGACCTTCCTCGACCGGTCTCGATAACGACTGCCAGTACCTCCGTGGTCAGCCGTCAGAGACAGATTCAATATCCCTTAAATAGGGTTTGCTTAAACATCTTCAAGAGCTCGCAGCAGAAAGGAAGCCGGCATATGGCCGGCTTCTTTCGGCCGAGCAGGCGTTACTGCTGGGCCGGGGCAGCCGGCGGAGTGGCCGGTGCTGGTGCCGGTGCGGGCGTTGCGCTGTTGTCGGTCGGAGCGATCGGCTTGGCCGGCGCCGGCTCGGATTGGGTCGTGGAGGCTGTCGTGTCCGGCGATGTGCCGGGGGTGCTCCACTGCGAATAGGCGAATGCAGCGACAGCGATCACGGCCAATGCAGCGACCCAGACAACCCACGTGTTAGTGCTGCGCGCGCTCGGCGTGGTGCGCAGATCGAGATTTGGGTTCAGTGGGCGGTTGGGATCGTTGGCATTATTGGGGTCGTACGTCATGGTACTTTCTCCTCTTTCGGTGAAACAATAATGGCGGAGCTGGCTTTTTGTTCCATATGGGTGCAGGGAAGCGGTTGTTATCAGGGATTTCCGGGCTGCTACCGGCCAGAATCGGCAGCCAATGCCGCTCGGCTTCCCGAGGCGAAGGGCCTCCACGGAAGTTCATTTCGTCTCGAAACGAACATTGTGCGTGCCGGTTCGATGCAAGCGCGCTTGACACGCCGGGGTCTGTTTGCGCATGATTTCTGCATGGGGTCGCGATCACCCCACGAGGCGTCATGCTGAAGAATCGCGTCCAGTAAAACCGATCAACGGAGGGACGCGTCATGCCGTCATTTCTCGAAATTTCTCCCGACAAGCTGAGCCGCCTCATCGGAACCCCCGGTGCGCCCTGCATTATCGACGTTCGCACTGAGGAGGACTTCGCGCTCGATCCGCGATTGGTGCCGGGCTCGATCCGGCGCGCTCATGCCGACGTCGCGTCCTGGTGTGGCGGCGTCGATGCCGAAGCCGTCGTCGTGGTGTGCCAGAGAGGCGGCAAGCTCAGTCATGGTGTTGCCGCCTATCTCCGCCATGCCGGGATTGACGCGGAAAGCCTCGAAGGTGGCTTCGAGGCGTGGATCGCAGGCGGACCGGCCGTGCCCGATGCAAAGCTGCCGCAGCGCGACGCTGAAGAGCGCACCGTCTGGGTGACGCGGGCGCGGCCGAAAATCGATCGCATCGCCTGTCCCTGGCTGATCCGGCGCTTCGTCGATCCGAACGCCGTGTTCCTGTTCGTGCCTGCGCCCGAGGTTTTGGCCGTCGGCGAGCGCTTCGGGGCGACGCCCTTCGATATCGAAGACGTGTTCTGGAGTCATCGCGGCGAATTCTGCACTTTCGACGTCATGATCGAAGAGTTCGGACTGGCGTCGGAACCGCTTCTGCGCCTGGCGCGGATCGTCAGGGCGGCAGATACAGCGAGGCTCGACCTCGCGCCTGAGGCGGCGGGCCTGCTTGCGGCATCGCTCGGCCTCTCCAGGATGTATTCCGACGATCTGGAGCAACTCGAGGCTGGGATGCTTCTCTACGACGCTTTTTTCCGCTGGTGCCGCGATGCGACCGAGGAAACCCACAATTGGCCCGCGCCAAAGAAGAGGGTGTGAGATGGTCGAGATGACGGATAGTGCTCCCGGCGGCAAAATGGCGGAGGAAGACGCGGGAGAGGGGCATCACCACGGCGTTTCGTTTGGCGAGGCCTTCAGGGTGTGGCTGCGCGTCGCCGCCCTGAGTTTTGGCGGCCCCGCCGGCCAGATTGCCGTCATGCACCGGATCATCGTCGATGAGAAGCGATGGATCGGTGAGCACCGTTTTCTGCATGCGCTGAACTATTGCATGCTGCTTCCCGGACCGGAGGCGCAGCAGCTCGCCATCTATATCGGTTGGCTGATGCATCGAACAGTGGGCGGTCTCGTCGCCGGCCTGCTGTTCGTGTTGCCAGGCTTCCTGTCGATCCTCTGTCTCAGCTATATCTACGCGGCCTACGGCAACGTCGGCATCGTCGCCGGCCTCTTCTTCGGGCTGAAGGCGGCAGTGCTTGCTGTCGTCGCGCAGGCCGTCATCCGCATCGGCGGCCGTGCGCTCAAGAATCGCGTCATGGTCGGCATCGCGGCCGCGGCCTTCATCGCCATCTTCTTTCTCCATGTCCCGTTCCCGCTGATCGTGCTCGCGGCCGCCATTGCGGGCTTCCTCGGCGGCAGGTTCGGGCTTGCCGCCTTCCAGACGGGCGGCGGCCACAAGGCCGGGAGCGGCCCGGTGCTGTCGGATGCCGAGTCGGCGCTCGGCGAAGGCATACCGGCGCATGCGCGGCCGAATCTCGCCTGGTCGCTGCGTATGTCGGCCGTGCTGATCGCCCTTTGGCTAGCTCCACTTGCAGCGCTCTACGTAACCTTCGGTGCTGACAATGTCTTTACCGAGATCGGCCTGTTCTTCAGCAAGATGGCGGTCGTCACCTTCGGCGGGGCCTATGCCGTACTTGCCTATGTCGCGCAGGAGGCTGTGCAGCATTTCGGCTGGCTGAAACCCGGCGAGATGCTGGATGGTCTCGGCATGGCCGAGACGACGCCGGGGCCGCTGATCATGGTCGTCCAGTTCGTCGGCTTCATGGGCGCCTACCGGGATCCGGGAGCGCTGAACCCGATGCTTGCGGCAACCCTTGCGGCGATACTGACGAGCTGGGTCACCTTCGTGCCCTGTTTCCTCTGGATCTTCCTCGGCGCGCCGTTCATCGAAAAACTGCGCGGCAACATTGCGCTCGCCGGCGCGATGTCGGCCATAACCGCGGCGGTAGTCGGGGTCATCCTCAACCTCGCTATCTGGTTTGCCCTGCACACGCTGTTTGCCGAGGTTGCCACCGTCCGCCTTGGCGGCTTGCGGCTCGATATTCCCGTGCTGCAATCGGCCGTGCCGGCGGCAATGGCGCTGTCTGCCGCCGCCGCCGTCGCGATCTTCCGCTTCAAGGCTTCCGTGATCGCGACGCTGCTAGCCTGCGCAGCCGCAGGGATGATCTGGACGCTGGCAGTCGGCTAGGCCTCTGTCCCATCCGCGGGAATGCGCGTCGCGAGCATCTTGTCGATGCGCATGCCGTCCATGTCGAGCACCTCGAAGCGCCAATTGTCGAAGACGAAGGTTTCGCCGGCTTCGGGGATGTGCTGGAGCTGATGCAGCGCGAAGCCCGCCAGCGTATGGAAATCGGCATCCGGACGATCGCGCAGGCCCAGCCGTTCGAAGGCGTCGAAGGCCGGCATCATCGCATCGATCAGGAGCGACCCGTCTTCCCTGACGACGATATCGGGCTCTTCATTGGATCCCGGCAGATCGCCGGCGATGGCTTCGAGCAGGTCGGTCTGGGTGACGATGCCTTCGAGGCTGCCATATTCGTCGATGACGATGGCGAGGCGAACGGGTGAGGCCTTGAAACTGTCGAGCACGCGGACGACCGAGGTGCCCTCATGCAGCACCAGCGGCTGCTTGATCACCTCCATCGGCCGGACCTTGCCGCCGTCGAGAACCTGGTCGAGAAGGTCCTTCTTCAACACCATGCCGATCGGCTCGTCGATCGAGCCGCGGGCGACCAGCAATTGCTCGTGGCTGCATTCGCGGATGGTCTTCAGGATCTCGGTCTCGCTGTCGTCGGCATCAAACCATTCGATATCGAGACGCGGGGTCATGATGTCGGAGATCGGCCTGTCGCCGATGTTGAACACCCGCTCGACGAGCTGCTGCTGCACCTGGTTGAGAAGGCCGGCCTCCTGGCTCTCGGCGACCAGCAGCTTGAGCTCCTGCGGCGAATGAAACGACGATTCGCCGGTTCCGGCGCGGAGACCCACACCCCGCAGCACGAGGTTGCCCATGCCGTTCAGGGCAAAGATTGCCGGCTTGAACAGCACCAGGAAGAACCCGAGCGGACGCACCACGGCAAGCGAGGTGGCTTCGCTGCGCTGAAGCGCCAGGCTTTTCGGCGCGAGCTCGCCGAGCACGATGTGCAGCGCCGTGATGATGACGAAGGCAATGACGATGGCGACGGTATGCGCGCCTGTTGTCGCCCATTGCCCCGGCAGCCAGGACAGCAGAGGCTCGATAAGGTGGGCAAGCGCCGGTTCGCCGACCCAGCCGAGGGCGAGCGACGAGATGGTTATGCCGAGCTGGGTGGCTGCAAGGTTGGCGTCGAGATTGTCGACGGCGCGCTGAAGTGCGGAGGCATTCATCCGGCCTGCCGCGGCAAGTTCGGTAACACGGCTGCGTCTCACAGATACCAGCGCGAATTCGGCGGCGACGAAGAAGCCATTGGCGGCCACGAGAAGTAACACGGCTAGTATCCCGACATAGTCGAAGAGCCCGCCCGCGGATTCGGACATATTTCCCTACCTCTGAATTGATGCGAGTCCGACCCTACACGCTCGCACACCGGTGGCAAGGCGCAGCTGGTATTCTCGCGGCGGAGCCCGCCGTGATCGAGATCAAGGCACCGGTCTGCGGATGCGGAGCGCAGTTGTGTCGCGCACCGCATGATCGGGCTTATGCGCGTTGATGTGGAGCGCAAAAATGTGTGGCAAACGACGTGACCGGCGTCGCGCCATTCATCGCTTGGGCGCCTCGAAGAGCTCGATCGGGTTTCCGGCCGGATCGTCGAGCAGGATTTGCTTGCCGCCTATGCCCTGCACGATCTCGTTGCGGAAACGCGCGCCGGCCTGACGCAGCGCGACGACGTCTGCTTCCAAATCCTTGACCTCGATCTGGATGCGATTCCAACCGCCGGGCTCCGGCTTTCTCCCATCTGGCATTGCTTGAGATGCTCCGCCGGGTCCCGTCATGCCGCTGACGAACAGACGAAAACCGTCCCTGGTCAGGATGGCGAAACTCGGCGCGGGACGAAGTGCGACGGAGAAGCCGAGATGTCTCGTGTAGAATTCCACTGCGGCGTCGACGTCGTCGACGATGTAGCGCATGCTGATACCGGGCATGTTTTCCTCCATTGTGGTCTTCGTTGTCTTGATCTGATCGTCCCTTCGCGGGGCGCATCCAGAACTCTCCTGTTCCTAGGATGTGTCGCTTCGAAACTCGATTATGCGCCCGTTTCAAGTTTTTTATGTATCTCGTTATGCCAAATCGCTGAGCACCTTTGGGCGAGACTAGATTGAATGGAGAGCATGCCGCCTGCCGCAGGGCAACCCTCCACGACCGCGCCTTCTAGGCAATGAGCACAGAGGCCGAAGGGCTTCAGGAACGAAGCCAGCCGGCCGCGCTAAAACCCCGATCACCGTGTATAAGCTTAATCTAAAACATAAGCTTCGACCCGTAGCTATTGGATTCCATTACAAAAGTTTAATTTTTATTTCAGTTTCAGTTCATCTTTTCGGCCCTAGTTTGGTCACGTGCCCAACACGAGGAACCCCACATGAAAAAGATTTTTGCAGCTCTTCTTTCCGCCTCCTTCCTTCTTTCTCCGATGGTTGTTTCCCAGGCCAGCGCCGACGATCATCGCCGTCCCCCCGTCGTCGTGCAGAAGAAGGTGGTCGTCCGGTCGCATTGGAAGAAGGGATACCGCGTCAATGCCAGCGAACGTCGCCGGTTCTCCGATGTCAACGACTACCGCCGCTACCGGCTGGCGCCTCCGCCCCGCGGTTATCGCTGGGTGCGGGCCGATAATGACTACCTGCTGATCGGCGTCACCAGCGGCATCATCTCCAGCATTATTGCCGGCCGCTGATCGGTCGACAAATGAGGAAAGGGCGGCTTCGGCCGCCTTTTTGACTCTGGGAGGGCGCGTAGCCGTTTCGCGCCCTTCCTCCTCCTTCATTCCTGTGACGAGTATAGGAATGAAAGGGAGGGGGAAGGGCCGGCGGCGGTTATGAACTGATTTAGGATTGCCTGCGTGAAGGCATGACCCGTTCAGCAATGACGCCGAGAAAACCTCTTGGTCTTCCGACTTCAGCGTCGGTGTCCTGCCCGTGCGTCAGCGGATGAAGCCCTTCGATCGGCGGTAGCGGCTCGCATTCGGTGCAGACGCAGAGATAGCGTTTGATTGCCTTCGCCTTCATGCCGCCTGCCGGTTCCAGCTGGCGAAAGGATCGGGCAGGTCGCGCCAGCGCTCGGGCGCGAAGGCATCTGTCCTGATAAGACAGGCGTCGAGTTGCTTCCTGATCCAGGTTTCGTCCATCGGATCGGCGCCGATGAAGACGATTTCCTGGCGGCGGTCGCCCCAGACGGGGTCGAGATAGGGGCCGATGGCGCGCATGAAGGCCGGTTCCTCAGGCCATTGTTCGCGCGGCACTGCCGCCCACCAGAGGCCCATCTTGCCGGTGCGCACGATCGCGCCCGCCTGGCTGATCTCGCCGACATGGTGCGGGCGCGTCGCCAGCCAGAAGAAGCCCTTGGCGCGCACGACGCCCGGCCATACGCTATCGAGGAAGGCCTGCAGCTTTGCCGGATGGAAGGGCCGCTTCTCGCGATAGACGAAGGAGCGAATGCCATATTCCTCGGTCTCCGGCACGTGATCGCGGAAACCGTGCAGTTCCTTGTACCAGAGCGGATGGGTCTCGGCCTTGTCGATATCGAAGCGGCCAGTGCCGAGCACGTCTTTCAAGGCGACCTTGCCGAAATCCACCTCGATCAGCCGTGCATCCGGGTTGAGGCCGGTGACGATCTTGCGCGCGGCGTCGCGCTCCTCCTTGGCTGCCGTGCCGATCTTGTTCAGCACCACGACATCGGCGAATTCGATCTGCTCGACCAGCAGGTCGACGATGGTTCTGTTGTCGCCATCGCCTGCCGTTTCACCGCGGTCGGCGAGGAAATCGGCCGAGGCATAATCGGCAAGCAGATTGGCGGCGTCGACGACGGTCACCATGGTGTCGAGCCTTGCGACGTCAGAAAGGCTTTGGCCATTCTCGTCGCGAAATTCGAAGGTGGTGGCGACGGGCAGGGGCTCGGCGATACCGGTCGATTCGATCAAGAGGTAATCGAAGCGGTCCTGATCGGCGAGGTGGCGCACCTCCTTCAGCAGGTCGTCGCGCAGCGTGCAGCAGATGCAGCCATTGGTCATCTCGATGAGCTGCTCCTCGGTGCGGGAGAGATTGGCGCCGCCGTCGCGTACCAGGGCGGCATCGATATTCACCTCGCTCATGTCGTTGACGATGACCGCGACGCGTAAGCCTTCGCGATTGGTCAATACATGGTTGAGCAGCGTCGTCTTGCCGGCGCCGAGGAAGCCTGAAAGCACCGTGACGGGAAGTCTGTTGTCCATGGGAACCTCATAAGATCATAGTTAATGTTATATCATTACATCTGACGCGCCAAAAAAAGGCGGAACGGGGTTGTCCGCCTTTTTCCGGTCTCTCCTGAGCGTCGCGTGTCCGGCAGGACGCGCGGAGCGCGCATGAGAGTCATGTGCTGGAGAGGCAGTCCTTCATGCTGTCGGCGATGCCGCGCATGAGGGTGAAGTAAAGATCGGGGCCGGCCTTCAGTGTTGCCGCTTCGGGATCGAGCACGCCTGACTTGGCGCGCGTGCCTTCGATGACCACATTGACGAGGCGAGGCTCGAACTGCGGCTCGGCAAAGACGCAGGTGGCGCCGAGTTCACCGACCTTGTGGCGGATTTCCGAAACACGCTCGGCACCGGGAATGGTTTCGGGGCTGACGGTGATCGAGCCGGCGACGCGGATGCCATACCGGTGCTCGAAATACTGGTAGGCGTCATGGAAGACGATGAAGGGCTTGCCCTTGACGGGAGCGACGATACCCTTGATCTCGGCGTCGAGCGCATCCAGCCTGTCGTTTAGCGCCTTGGCGTTGCCCTGATAGGTCAGTGCATTGGCGGGATCGGCGGCAACCAGTGTCGTGGTGATCAGCGCCGCCATTGCCTTTGCATTCATCGGGTCGAGCCAGAGATGTGTGTCGAAGGCGTCGTGGTCGTGGTCAGCCTCGGCGTGATCGTGTTCGTGCTCCGGGGCGTCATCATGCGGCTCGAAGGCGCCGCCTTCGCGGAACGGCAGCTTGACGAGGCCGGGGGCATTGTCGAGTTCGGCGATGCTGGCATCCCGACCCAGCGCCTGCAGCGG
Organism: Rhizobium sp. 62_C5_N11_2; assembly: GCF_051811185.1. Classification (NCBI taxonomy): domain Bacteria; kingdom Pseudomonadati; phylum Pseudomonadota; class Alphaproteobacteria; order Hyphomicrobiales; family Rhizobiaceae; genus Rhizobium; species Rhizobium sp. 62_C5_N11_2. The sequence goes on along the minus strand of NZ_JBPWPW010000001.1, from coordinate 2,712,009 downwards.
CTTTTCGAGAAAGGCCTCGAGGCCGGGACCGACCCAGAAAATCACCCTGGCATCCTGCAGGGCGCGGGCGTTGGACGGCTTGAGATTGTAGGTATGCGGGGAAGCGGCGCCGTCGACGATCAGCTTCGGTTCGCCGACACCCTGCATGATCGCCGAAACCAGCGAATGGATCGGTTTGATCGAGGTGACGACGACAGGCGCATCGGCTGCGCGCATAGTGCTGCCGAAGAGGAGGACGGGGATCGCCAGGGCCGGGATTGCGAGGGTGGGCATTCTGAGGGCCAAAATTTTAAGGGCAGGCCCGAAGGCGCGTTTCATCAACATGCTCCGCTTGAATTGCAACTGTTATGTTATTACATCAATTGCGTTATGCTATAACGTGTGCAATAGCAGGACGCAACAGCACTTTCGGAAAATTTGATGCTCTCTCCCGCAAAGACCGCCGCTGGTATCAGGGCCGAACCGCTGGTTTCGCTTGAAAATGTCGGCATCCTGCGCAATGGCCGGTGGCTGGTGCGCGGCGTCGATTTTTCCGTCTCGCGGGGCGAAATCGTCACGCTTATCGGGCCGAACGGCTCGGGCAAGTCGACCAGTGCCAAGGCGGCGATCGGCGTGTTGAAGGCGGATGAGGGCAGGGTGGAGCGCAAGGCCGGCCTCAAGGTCGGCTACGTCCCGCAGAAGCTGTCGATCGACTGGACGCTGCCGCTTTCGGTGCGCCGGCTGATGACGCTGACAGGACCGCTGCCGGAGCGCGACATGCTCTCGGCGCTCGAATCCGCCGGCATCGCCCATATGCTCGATGCCGAGGTCCAGCACCTCTCCGGCGGGGAGTTCCAGCGGGCGCTGATGGCCCGGGCGATTGCCCGCAAGCCCGATCTGCTGGTGCTCGACGAGCCGGTGCAGGGGGTCGACTTTTCCGGAGAGATCGCGCTCTACGACCTCATCAAATCGATCCGCAATGCGACTGGCTGCGGCATCCTGCTGATCTCGCACGATCTCCACGTCGTCATGGCCGAGACCGACACGGTCATCTGCCTCAACGGCCATGTCTGCTGCCGCGGCACGCCCGAAGCCGTCAGCCGCAGCCCGGAATATGTGCAGCTGTTCGGCAGCCGGGCGGCGCAAACACTTGCCGTCTATAGCCATCACCACGATCATACGCACCTGCCGGACGGCCGCGTGCAACATGCCGACGGCACGGTGACCGATCATTGCCATCCCGATGATGGCCATCACGCGCACGAGCATGGGCATGACGGTCATGAACATGGTCACGATCATACCGACCATGCCCATCCGCACGCGCATGCAGCGGGAGAGCGCCATGCTTGACGATTTCTTCGTGCGTGCCATCCTTGCCGGCGTCGGCCTGGCGCTGACGACGGGGCCGCTCGGCTGCTTCGTCATCTGGCGGCGCATGGCCTATTTCGGCGATACGATCGCCCATTCGGCGCTGCTCGGCGTCGCACTGTCGCTGCTCTTCGAACTCAATCTGACACTGGCTGTCTTTGCCGTCGCCGCCCTCGTGTCGGTGCTGCTGCTCTTCCTGCAGAAGCGCCAGGCGCTGTCGGCCGATGCTCTCCTCGGCATCCTCTCGCATGCCACGCTGGCGATCGGCCTCGTCATGGTCGCCTTCATGAGCTGGGTGCGGATCGATCTCATTGCCTTCCTGTTCGGCGATATCCTTGCTGTTTCCACGACCGACATTGCGCTGATCTGGGGCGGCGGGCTCTTCGTGCTCGTGGCAATGGTCTGGCTCTGGCGGCCACTCTTGGCTGCGACCGTCAATGCCGAGCTCGCCGAGGCCGAGGGGCTGAAGCCGGAGCGGGCGCGGCTGTTCTTCATGCTGCTGATGGCCGTCGTCATCGCCATTGCCATGAAGATCGTCGGCATCATGCTGATCACCTCGCTGCTGATCATTCCGGCGGCTGCGGCCCGGCGCTTCTCGCCGACGCCGGAGATCATGGCGGTGCTCGCCTCGCTGATCGGGGCGGTCGCCGTCGTCGGCGGGCTGTTCGGCTCGCTTACCTACGACACGCCCTCGGGTCCCTCGATCGTGGTCGCGGCGCTGATCCTCTTCATGCTCAGCCTGCTTCCCATCAGGCGCCACCGCGCGGTCATGCAAGGACAAGGCTCATGACGACACCGCAATTGACCAAGAACCAGTCGCTGGTCTTCGACGTGCTCGAAAAGGCCGAAGGGCCGCTCAGCGCCTACACCATCCTCGACAAGCTGCGCGACCACGGTTTTCGCGCGCCCCTGCAGGTCTACCGTGCACTGGAGAAGCTGCTTGAATACGGCGTCGTGCACCGGCTCGAAAGCATCAACTCCTTCGTCGCCTGCGCCCATCCGGGCGACGACTGCCACAGCCACGGCATCGTCGCCTTCGCCATCTGCGAAAGCTGCGGCCAGGTGACGGAGTTCCACGACCATGAGGTCGACCACAGGCTGATGGAATGGGTGCGCGGGCAGAAGTTCAAGCCTGAAAAGACGACGATCGAGATCCGCGGATTGTGCGAGGCCTGCGCGGCGTAAGTTCGGCTCGTGTTCGCTAGACGATCGCCACGCGCTCGCCGAAAGGCGTGTCGTGAACTTGCGGGTGTCGATCCGATCATAGGCATGATCTGCCGCGGAAGGCTCGATGGCCGAGGACACTATTGCCTGACGGGCGGGTATTGTGATGGCCGAGCCGCCGGGTCATCCCGCTAGGCTCGCTCCTGCGTCTGGCCGCCTTCCCGATGGCGCTTGCCATACAAAGCCGACGATCCCCAAAAAGGTGAGGCCGGAGACCGGCCTCACCTTTCACGTTTTTTCGCTGATCGGCTTAGTTCGGCTTAGATCCCGAGCCGCCTTTGCCGGAACCGCCTTCGTGCGAACCGTCATTGCCGCCCTTGCTCGGACCGTCGTTGCCGCCCTTGCCAGGGCCGTCATTGCCACCCTTGCTCGGACCGTCGTTGCCGCCCTTGCCAGGGCCGTCATTGCCGCCCTTGCTCGGGCCGTCGTTGCCGCCGTTGCCAGGGCCGTCATTGCCACCCTTGCTCGGGCCGTCGTTGCCGCCCTTGCCTGGGCCGTCGTTGCCGCCATTGCCAGGGCCGTCATTGCCACCCTTGCCTGGACCGTCGTTGCCGCCATTGCCAGGGCCGTCATTGCCACCCTTGCCTGGACCGTCGTTGCCGCCATTGCCCGGACCGTCATTGCCGCCCTTGCTCGGGCCGTCGTTGCCGCCCTTGCCAGGGCCGTCATTGCCACCCTTGCTCGGGCCGTCGTTGCCGCCCTTGCCAGGGCCGTCATTGCCACCCTTGCTCGGGCCGTCGTTGCCGCCCTTGCCAGGGCCGTCATTGCCACCCTTGCCTAGGCCGTCATTGCCGCCCTTGCCAGGGCCGTCATTGCCACCCTTGCCTGGGCCGTCGTTGCCGCCCTTGCCGGGACCGTCATTGCCGCCCTTGCCGGGACCGTCATTGCCACCCTTGCCTGGGCCGTCGTTGCCGCCCTTGCCCGGACCGTCATTGCCACCCTTGCCGTGACCGTGATCTTTTCCGCCCTTGTCGTGGCCGTGATGATCGCGGTCCTTGCCGCCGTGATTGTCTTTTCCGCCGTGGCCCGGACCGTCCTTGCCGTGCCCGTGATCTTTCCCGCCCTTGCCGCCGCCGTGATGACCATGGCCCTTGCCGCCGTGATCGTCCTTTCCGCCATTGTCGCCGTCGCCGTCGCCGTCGCCACTGCCGTCGCCACTGCCACTGCCAGTGCCATTACCATTACCATTACCATTATCGCCATCATTCCCATTGCTGGCGAGGGAGCCGGTGCTGGATGTCTTCTTGCCGCCGCCAATGTTTGGGCTGCCGCGATCGTTATCGTTCGGGCTGAACCTGCTATCGGACTGAATTGCTCTGGTCGGCATGCACAGTCTGTATTCGAGTGTACCGCGAACTGCGGCCTTGCAATTGACGACTGCCGGGGCTGCCGTTGCCAAGCTGCTGCTTGCCAGAAGGGTAGCAACGGCGACGCTGAATTTCGCTGCTCTGCTGATCATTTCAATCCATCTCCCAAGGTTAACTGAATGTTAATGGGGAGAACTCTTATACTAACAATCAATTAACCCGAAGAATAGATAATGGTTAATCTGTCTCATTCGTCTAATACAGTTAAATTCGCAAGTATAAAATTTTACTAAATTTTTATTTCGCCTATGTTATCGTCTCGGAATAAATAAAAGGAATCGGCTATGAGGCGCCTCTTTTCGCTCGCTGGCTTTTTATTGATTCTTCTGCATTTTCAAGCTGTTGCGGGATCATCGCTTCCTGTGACGCGAAGCATCGGCGCACCCGTGGGATTCGCCGCAGCCTGCGCCAAGTACAAGTGGCTGTGCGGCAGGATGGCGGCGCAACAGCTGAATGATCAGGCAGGAACAGCGCTTCTTCAAAAGGTCAATCGTGCCGTAAATGGACGTATCATTCCCGCGGAAGATCGCCCGTCTTCCCGAAATAAGGATGTTTGGTCTCTGCCGGTTGCCGGCCGTGGCGACTGTGAGGACTACGCTCTCCAGAAGATGAAGGACCTGATCGAAGCTGGTTTTCCATCGAACCGGTTGGCGCTTTCCGTCGTGATTGGACCGCACGATCAAAACCATGTCGTTCTGATTGCCCGGACGGATGGCGGCGATTATGTGCTCGACAATCTGACCAGTGCCGTGAGGCTCTGGCGTACGACGGGCTATACGTTTCTGGCCACTCAGGATTTCCAATCGCGAACGGGCTGGCGCGTGACGCTTGCTGGTCCCCGCGCAGGTGAGTTCTCTTGAACTGAAAGTCTCAAGGCGGCGCGCTCGCCGCTGGCAAGTGCAGATCCTGGCGCTATCTTTGCCGCAGAGCGCAAGCCAGGGACGATCGCGTGACGAAAACCGAACTCGCGGAGATATACCGCGGCTACATCGCCTGCCTGAACAGTCAGGACTGGACCAATCTCGGGCAGTTCGTCGGCGACGATGCGGTTCATAATGGCCGCCGGCTCGGGCTGTCGGGTTACGTCGCTATGCTCGAGCGAGACTTCGATGAGATTCCCGATCTTTATTTCAAGGTGCTGATGCTCCTTGGCGATCCGCCATACATAGCCTGCCGGCTCGGCTTCGATTGCAGGCCGAAGGCAAAATTCCTCGGCCTCGATGTGAACGGCAGGCGCGTTGCCTTCAGCGAGAACGTGATCTACGAATTTCGCGGCGGCAAGATCGTCGAGGTCTGGTCGGTCATCGACAAGGCGGCGATCGAGTCCCAGCTCGCGGGCTCGAATTGATCGTGCGGACGGTTTCCGGTCTGCGTTTTGATCAGATGATGGCGACGCGCTCGCCGAAGGGTGTGTCGTCGTCGAAATTGCGAGTGCCGATCCGGTCGCTTTCGCCTGACAAGACCGGCTCTTCCGCCAGTTCGCCAGCCTCTTCCCCTTCTTCCAATGCCGCATGCCCGTGCCGCTTTTGCGGATGCGCCTCGTTTTCGACGATCAGATCCGCGTGCGGGATGAGGTCGCTTGCGGTTTCCTTTTCTGCGGCCTTCTTCGCTGCCAGTTGATCGGCCGTGATCTGCGTCTGGCGGGCAGCAACCCAGGCATTGTCGGGTTCGGAGCCGATCGAGGTGCTGGTGCCGACCTTGGTGGGTTCGGACGGGGCGGTGGCGGAGATGGGGTTGATCGCGTCGACCATGAAATTCTCCTGCGGGGACCAACTGGCGAAACAGCCGGCCGTTTCGTGGGGTGAAAAACGGCGCGGTCTTGGGGCCAGTCAGGGAGACATATCGAGCCCGCGCCGAAAAACACAAGGGGACATTGACGTGACTGCCACCTCGGACAATGACGAAATCGGTAGCAGGTCGCGGGAAATTCGACGAAGAATTGTGTGCACAAGGGGATGCTCGGCGCGTGGTTAATGTAAGAATCGGAAACACTTTGTGACTAAGTGTCTCCAAAAGCAGCGTTTTTTGACTTGCTGCGCGCGAAAACATGACGGATATTGTTTAAACGTTGAGGAAGCCGTCATGATTAGAATGATTGAAAACCCTGCCGAACTGGCTGGCGAGGATATCACCGGCAAATATATTCTCCGGAGGCTGAACTATCACTGGTTCGCTTACGGCAAGGCGGCTATCGTGACCGCCTGCAAGGGAACGATCCTGCAGCTCGAGCGGGAAGAGACGGTCTATTCCGAGCGTTGGGGCCGCCGCGCCTACACGGGCACCGGCAAGCGTTATCCCGGCGGCATCTGTCCCATTTCGGCGGTCGCCTGCGTTTGCGATACGCCCGACGACGTCAATGCCGTTATTCAACTGGATGTCGAAGCGCAGGACGAATTTTATCAGCTGATCGCCAAGGCCGAAGCCAGAGTTCAGGCTCTTGCCTCTTCATCACGAAACAGCCAGTTTCTGGAAGCTGCCGAGTAGGCGGCTCTTTACCGAATCCGCCCTGAGCCGTTATTGCGGCAACGGCAGAATTTCTCCGACATCTCGAATCCTGGATGCAAAGGCGTCGCTGCGATCAAGGCAGCTTTCGTCGCTACCCTGCCATTAGGGAGCGTTCCGTCTCCTCAATCCGGTGCGGTAGTGTTAGACTCGGGCGGCAGCCGTTGGGATGCAAACAGCTCGTTCCCGGTTGAACGGAGAGCGGTCATGACAGAGCAAGACACTCGGCCCAATCACTCGTTCGCAGCGACGGCGCCATCGCTCGGCTCGCTCGCCATCACCATTGCCGTGATGTTTGCCGCGCTATTCTGGCCGGCCGGTACGCTCGACTGGCCGCGTGGCTGGATCTTTCTGGGCCTCTTCCTTGCACTGACATGTGTCGCGATCGTCTGGATCTGGCGGACAAATCCGGAGCTGTTTGCGGCGCGCAGCCGATATCAGAAAGGCACCAGGCCCTGGGACGCGGTGGTGGCGACGCTGACAATCATTCTCTTTGCCGCCATTCTTCCGGTCGGTGCGTTCGACGATGGGCGTTTCCATTGGGCGCCGCAGCCCGGTTGGATCGTCCTCATCGGCTATCTCCTGATGACATCAGGTTATCTCGGCCTAACCTGGGCGCAATCCGTCAACCGGCATTTCGAGCCGACGGTGCGCATCCAGACCGACCGCAACCACAAGGTAATCGACACCGGACCCTACGCCGCCATCCGCCATCCCGGATACGCAACCGCTATCGTGCTCAGCATCGGCATGGCACTGTCGCTTGGATCGCTCTACGCGCTGATCCCCGCCGGCCTGCTCGTTATCGTCCTCTTCGGCCGTACGCTCGGCGAGGAAGCCGAACTGCGCAAGGGCCTCGAAGGCTATGCGGACTATATGGCGCGTGTGCGTTGGCGCTGGATTCCGGGCGTGTGGTGAACGCCTTGGCGGGCGCAAAGGGCGCCTGACCACCAGCCTCGCGTTATCCTATCAACCGATCTGCCTGAGATCGCGCGCGAAGCGTTGCCAGTTTGCGACGTAGTTTTTTGCCGAGCGGCGGATGGCTTCGATTGCCGCCTCGTCGAGCACGCGCACCGCGCGGGCAGGTGTTCCGACGATCAGGGAATTGTCGGGGAATTCCTTGCCTTCGGTCACCAGCGCATTGGCGCCGACAAGGCAGTTGTTGCCGATCTTCGCACCGTTCAGGATGGTCGCACCCATGCCGATCAGCGTGTTGTCGCCGATGGTGCAGCCGTGGAGGATGGCGTGATGGCCGATGGTGCAGTCTTTGCCTATCGTCAACGGGAAGCCCATGTCGGTATGGGCCATCACGCCTTCCTGGATGTTGGTGCCTTCGCCGACGGTAATCGGCTCGTTGTCACCGCGCAGCACGGCGCCGAACCAGATACCGACATTCTCGCCGAGCTCGATCTGGCCGATGATATTGGCGTCCGGTGCGATCCAATAGAGGCCGGCGGCGGGCAGTTTCGGCGTCGATCCGCCAAGTGCGTAGACGGGCATCGCTTTCTCCTCAGACGACCTCGACCGATAGGGTGGCGACGCCGTCGATGCCGCAGTTGATGCGATCGCCCCTGGCCACCGCGCCGACGCCGGCGGGCGTGCCGGTCATGATGATATCGCCTGGTGCGAGGGTGAAGAGCTTCGACAGTTCTGCGATGATCTCCGGCACCTTCCAGATCATCTGGTTGAGATCGCCGTCCTGCACGCGCTTGCCGTTCTGTTCCAGCCAGATCTTGCCTTCGGCGGGGTGGCCGAGGCGGCTTGCCGGAATGATCGACGAGACGGGGGCGGAATGTTCGAAGGCCTTGCCGACTTCCCAGGGACGGCCGAGCTTCTTTGCCTCGCCCTGTAGGTCGCGGCGGGTGAAATCGATGCCGACGGCATAGCCGTAGATGCAGTCGAGCGCGTCGGCGGCCTCGATGTTCGCGCCACCCGATTTCAGCGCCAGCACGCACTCGACCTCGTAATGCACGTCGTTCGACAGCGGCGGATAGGGAAAGGCCTTGCCCGCCGGCAGCAGGTTGTCGGCATTCTTCTGGAAGAAGAAGGGCGGCTCGCGGCTGGGATCATGGCCCATCTCGAGCGCATGGTCGGCATAGTTACGCCCAACGCAATAGACGCGGCGCACCGGAAAACGCTCGGCGCTGCCCTCGACCGGCAGCAGCACCGGTTGCGGAAGCGGGATAACGGTGACGGGATCGGACATTGGCGGGTTCTTCCTGTTTACGAGTCTTGCGCCATCTTAGACGGAAAACATCGCGCCGGGAAAGCCGTCCTTGGCGTCCGGCTTCGGTGCATTGACGCTCTCACGGTGGCGGGTTAACCTTAGCCATGAGCAGGATTTTTGCAATTTCGACGACGTCTACGACCACCGCGCCGCGGTGGGTGGTAGACGCGTGAACTGAATTCCGTTCATCGCTGCTAAGACCAACCCGCCGGAGACGAGCGGGTTTTTTGTTCCCGCCCGTGTCCGCATTCGAGGACGAGATCGTGGACGATATCCAGAAGCATATTCTTGCGGAGCGGGCGCTGGCCGCTGCCCGCAACTGTGTCGCCAGCCGCTTTGCCGGGGCTGCTTTCACTTATGTAGCCGGCTCCCTCATGCGCGGCGAAGGGACCGCCTTTTCGGATATCGATCTGGTCGTCGTGTTCCCGTCTCTCGAAAGAGCCTGGCGGGAATCGTTCACTGAGGACGCTTTCCCGGTCGAGGCCTTCGTCCATGATCCGCAGACGCTGGCGCATTATCTCCATCAGGATGCCGACAGCGGCTATCCGATCATGGTCAACATGGTCGCGACGGGCTGTATAATGGGATCGGATATCGACAGCGCGCGCGTCATCCAGGCAAAGGCGGCAAGGATGCTTGCGGCGGGGCCGAAACCTCTTGCCGGGGTAGATTACGACTTGCTGCGCTATCAGGTCACCGATCTGGCCGACGACCTGCGCGGAACGCGCCCGCCCGAAGAGATCGCCGCCATCGCCGCGCTGCTCTATCAGAAGCTCGCCGACCTGATCCTCCTCGGGCGTGGCGCGTGGTCTGGCCGGGGAAAGTGGGCGCCGCGTCTGATGAGAGAGCTCGACGCGCAATTGGCGGCCGAATTCGACATGGCATTCGGGCTGGCGGCAGCGGGTGACGGCGCTCGATTCCTGGCTTTGGCCGACCGAGAGCTTGCCGTGCATGGTGGCCGCTATTTCGAGGGATTCAGGCAGAACGCGCCGCTGGAAGCGCGCCGCCTGGAATAGTTTGGTATCGGTCACATTGCCGCGTTTTGAAAATTGGATGGAAGATGCTTGAGTATGAATTCAAGGGTGCCTTGCCGTCGGCGGTAAGGCGTACCGCCAGATTGCGTCTCAGAATTCCCGTGGAAGGGGATATCGATTTCCTGACCCGACTTTTTTCGCAGCCGGAATTGGTCGCGCACCGACCGGTACCACGGCCGGACTCGCGCGAGGAAAGTGCAGCGCGGCTTGCGCGCGACATCGGGCATTGGAAAGATCACGGGTTTGGGCGCTGGGCCGTCGAGGCGAACGGTGCGCTGATCGGTTTCGGCGGCGTAACCCTTTCCAAGGAATTCGACGGCCTCAATCTTTCCTATCATCTGCAACCCGAAAGCTGGGGGCAGGGGTATGCCACGGAATTGGTCAGGGAAGCCCTGGTGTTTGCCTTTGATGATCTGCATGGGGAGCGGGTGATCGGATTGGTTCGTACCGCCAATGCCGCTTCAAGACGTATTCTTGAGAAGTGTGGCTTCAACTTCGAGCGGGAGGTGATGCTGCATGGCGCGCCAACCAACATGTACGCCTTTGGCAAAACGAGCGGCTTATGAACGAACATCCGTGCGCAATTATCAGGCGTGACGAGACGTCGCCGCCGGTCATTCCTCGCCGGATTCAGCCAGCGCATCGCGGACGATCGCGTAATAGGGGGCAAGCTCGGGGATATCGGCGGCCAGCCTGTCGAAGGCGGAGTCGGATGGCGCAAGGGTGCCGGCGTATTTCGCTTGCGTGAAGGCCCGATGGGCGGCAAGGGCTTCGGCCTCGGCCTTGTGCACGACGGTATAGACAGGCGAGGGGACAGTGCGGCCTTTGACGATGATGCGATCGAGCTCGACGACGGTGTGGGTGCCGGCGACCAGCCTTGCGGTCTCCTCGCCGAGCAGCAGTGCTACGCCATAATTCTTCGAGGCGCCTTCGAGGCGGGAGGCGAGGTTGACGCTGTCGCCGAGGCAGGAATAGTCGAAGCGGCGGGTCGAGCCCATGTTGCCGACGATGCATTCGCCGGTGTTGATGCCGACGCCCATCTTCAGCACGTGCGGCTTGCCGCCGCGCGCCGCCGCCTCCCGTTCCAGCTCACGGTTCAGGCTCGATATCGCCGCCTGCATGGCGAGCGAGGCGGTGACCGCGTGGAGCGCATGGTCGGGATCGTCGAGCGGGGCGTTCCAGAAGGCCATGATGCAGTCGCCCATATATTTGTCGATCGTGCCGCCATGATCCATCACGACGTCGGAAAGCGGCGTCAGCAGCCGGTTGATCAGGCCGGTCAGTTGCTCCGGATCGTCCTTCAGCGTCTCGGCGATGGTTGTGAACCCACGCACATCCGAAAACAGCACGGAGAGCGTGCGCCGCTCGCCGCCAAGCTTCAACTGCGAGGGATCGTTCGACAGGCGCCGGACCAGATCGGGCGAGATATATTGGGCGAAGGCGCGGATGATCTGCCGCTTGTTGCGGCGCTCCTCGGCATAATCGAAGGCGGCCTGGCCGAAGGCGACCGAGACATAGGCAACGACTGGCCCGAGTGGCGAGACGAAGACATGGGCAAAGCGGATACCCGCAAAACTCGCCGCTGCGAAGGCAAGCACTGCCGCGGCGCTGGCGACGATCGTCAACCATCCCGTCGAGCGCCAGACGGTGGCGGCGGCAAGCAGCACGGTGATCAGGATGCAGGCGGCGACCAGCGGCAGGCGGGCTTCCGCGATCGACAGGCCACGACGGATATTGTCGTAGATCGTCGCCTGGATCTCGACACCGGAGACCAGCTTGCCGGTGTGAACGGTATAGGGCGTGGCAAAGGCATCGACGCCACCCTTGTCGATGGCAGGCGCATTCTGCAGGCTGAGGCCGACCAGCACCACGCGGCCCTTGAAATAATCCGGTGGCAGCAGGTTCTCAGGGTCTAGCGCCTGGTAGTAGGAGACGGTGGGATAGCTGCGGGCCGGGCCGAAGGATTGGATGAGTCGGCCGGCCGACAACACCTCGGCCGGACCTCCGGACGCCTTTGCCAGCATAGCGGCGAAGCCGTCCTTATAGCCGGGAATACGCCGGAACGTGCCGTCGCCGCTGAGATCGATCGAGGCAATGCCGGTCACAGCACCCGCTTCGGTCAGTTGCGGCAGCGGCGTCGCGCGGATCAGCTGCGAAGCCTGTGGCGTCTCGATTAGTGTTTCGTCGCCGGCGAGCACGACATCGGGGCCGACGGCCTTGGTGATCGCATCGTCGTTGTAGGGGTTCGAGGGTTCGGCCATGATGATGTCGAGGCCGATGACACGGGCGCCGGCCGCGCGTAACTGCCTGATGAGTTCGGCATGCAGGCTGCGCGGCCAGGGCCATTGCGCATTGATATCGGCAAGCGAAGGTTCGTCGATCGCGACGATGACAGGCCCGCCTTGCGGTGGGCGTGGATCGTCGACGGTCGAGAGATAGTCGAAGCTTCTGAGTTCCAGCAACGACCATGCCGGCAGGCGCGACAGCAGCGAGATGGTGACGAGGGTGGCGAGCGCCAGCACCAGCAGCCTGAGATGACGGCTTTCAGCTTGCCCGCCGGCCGGCCGAGGCTTGCCTCGCACCGGCATCAGAAGCGGACTTTGAGCGTGCCCTTGAAGGCGCGGCCCCAGCCGGGCACGCCGGGCGTGAGCTCGAAATCCTCATCGAGCAGGTTATAGGCGGCCGCTTCCAGCGCGATGCGTTTGTCCAGGGGTTCCCAGATCAGGTGGGCATCGAGACTCCAATAGTCGTCGAGTTTCGTGCCGAGGTCGTCACCATCGCGCTCGCCGACATAATTGGCCGCCACAGTCGCCTTGACCTTGGCCTCATTGACCCAGGTCAGCGCGATCTGGCCAGAGTTGCGGGGAATGAACGGCAGCGAGCCGCCGTAGTTCGGCTCCAGCGGGTCCTTGTTCTCCGATTCCATGTAGGCATAAGTGGCGGAAAGGCCGAAACCATAGCCGAGCGCGACGTTGGCAGTCACGGCGGCGCGGTCGACGCTGCCGCGCGACAGCGGCAGGCTGTCGGCCGCCGGAAGCGAGATCAGCGGAAAGTCGATCGAGAAATCATGCAATTCCTGGTGCTGGTATTCGACCGAGGTGAAAAAACGATCGGTCCACTCGGCATCCCATTGCAGCGCGACCGTATCGCTATAACCTTCGATACCGACCGAGAACTGGTTCGGCTGCAGGCCGAGGATGCCGATCGGAGCGAGGGTGGGAACGCCGGTATCGACGCTCTGACGCATGAAGGCGGCGCGCAGCCAGTGGTTCTGAACGGGCGACCAGGCAAGGCCGAAGCGCGGCTCCAGCCGGCTGACATCGACGCCGTCGCCTGACATGTGCGTGCCGAACAGCGCATATTCGCCCTTCAGATCAGGCGCGATCTCGTGCAGCACGTCGACATAGGCGCGGGCGATATCGACGCGATTGTCGGCCTCCGTGGGGCCAAGCGTCGTGCCGTCGAGGAAGCCCGGAACGATATCCTCGATGTGCAGGAAGCTGCTGTTGTGGGCATCGATCCAGCCGCCCTCGATGCCGTAGCGGAAGGTCAGCGGTCCCGCCCCAATGTCGTGATTGAGGGCTGCGACATAGGTCTTCGAGCTCTGGTCCTGGCTGATCTGCGCGAAAGGGCGGATATCGGTGCCGGGACCGCCAAGGAACGGCACAGTCTCCCAATCGAACGCCAGTTCGTCGGTGGTCTTCGTTCGCGTGCCGGAATAGAGCAGCGCTGCATTCAGCACGTTTTCGTAGCCAAATGTGTGGCTCCAACCGATGCCGGCATTGGTCGCCGTAATGATGTCGCGCCGGGTCTGATAAAGCGGCAATTCGTCGGGCACACGCGGGATGCCGAAAAAGGGGACGAGGATGGGATCGAACAGCCCGTCGTTCAAAATGGTCGACAGCTGGGAATTGCTGCTCAAGGTATCGAGGTCGAAATCGCGTTTGGCGCCGTTGAAATAGGCGACGACACGATCATCAGGGGTGATCGTCGCTGTGAGATAACCGTTGCCGCTCAGGATCTTGTTCTCGGTGGAGAAGCCGCCGAAATCCGTATAGTCGCCATCGCGGGCGATCTCCTCCCAGTTCAGGTTGCCGTAGAAGCTGAGCGGGATGGTCTCGTTAGAGAAGCCCTGGATCTCGGCCTCACCGATGCGCCTCGTATGGCCATCGACGCTGTTGATGCCGCCGCCGAGTGAACCTTCGATGAAGGGGGTGCGCAGAAGCGTTGCCGAGCGCGAACGGCCCGACAGCATGTGCGGATCGAGCAGCAGTCCCTGGAACAGCGAGGAGAAGCTCGACGTGTTGACGCGATACTGGCTGATGTTGTCGTCGCCGAAATCGGTCGCATTATTGAAGGGGAAGATGCTGCCCTTGATCGACTGGTCGGTATAGCCGCTGCCTTCGAAGGGACTGAAGACGGCATCGCCATAATAACGGCCCCACGCGTCTAGGCCCTGCAGGCGGAAGGCGTTGTTCAGCGTCGAGCCGGCATCCTGGTTGGCGCCGAGCGCGCTGTAGTCGCCGCCGCGCGCCCTGGAGCGGCGGAGAAATTCCTGGGCGTTGCGGATCGCGCCGTCCGCGTCGTAGTCGTCGATGTCGACGGCGGTGCGGAAGGAGGAGATGACGGGATCGTTCTTGTCGAGCCTGTCAGCATTGTCGACCGCCTGTGCGGAGGGGATGCGGTCACCCTTTTCGTAATGGGCGGCGGCGAGCATCAACTGTGACTGCGAATGCGCCGGATTGGCGGTGCTGGCTGCCAGCAGGTCCGCCAGCGCCTTGTCGCGTTCGCCGGTCTGCAGGTAGTAGCGGCCGCGGGCGAGGAGAGCGATGTCGTAGGATGGATCGACCGCGAGCGCCGCATCGATCTCGCGCTTGGCATCCTTCATCCTGGACTGGTCGAGATAGAGAATGGCAAGATTACCGTGGGGAACCGGGTCCTGCGGATCGAGCGCGATCGCCTTCAGGAAGGCCGCCTCGGCCTCGCCATTGGCGTCGCGGGCGCTCTGCAGCAGGCCCATCGAGTTCAACGATCCCGACGCCCCCGGCGCAAGCTCGATGGCGCGGTTCAGATCGGCCAGGGCGCCGTCGATATCGCTTTCGTAGCTCGCCTTGTAAGACGCACGCGCGGCAAGGGCGATCGGATGGTTCGGATCGAGCGAGAGGGCGCGGTTCACCGCCTCCTGCATCTGGGCGCGGTCATCGATCAGCTGCGCCAGCTGGGCGCGGATCGCGGGCAGGGTGGGATCGTCGGGAAAACGCTTCTCGGCGTCCCTGATCACATCGACAGCGGCGCGCGGGTTTTGCAGAAAGCCGGCGGTGTAGGCCTGCATGATCGCGCCATAGGGGCCGACAGCTGATGACGGCGGCTTTTCGACATGGGCGGGATCGGCAAGCGAACGGGCGAAATAGCCGCCATATTGCGCCATGTTCCGGCGGTTGGCGTCGAGATGCGGCAGTGCTGCCGCAAATAGCCTTGCGGCTTCGTCGTAGCGTTTTTCGGAGCCGGCGATCGTGGCATCGATCAGGTCGACGCGGGCCTTCTGGGCGGTCGTCAGCTTACGGCCCCGAACTTCCTGAAGCGTGGCGGCTGCAACCTGCCGGCCATCGAAGGCGCTCTGCACTTCTGCAAGCTCCAGCCAGTCCTCGGTGGTGCGACGCTCCGGCGGCAAAGCCAGCAGCCGGCGGCGCTCGTCGGCCATGCGGCCTGCCGGCAGCGGCGAGGTCGGCATCAGCCCGAAGCCGTCACGCAGGTTCAGGTAGAACAGCATCTGCTCGCGATCGTCGGGTGTGACGATGACGAGCTTGCGCGGCGCCTGGCCGATCGTGGCGACCGCTCCTTCCCCCTCGTTCACCTCGACGCTGCCCTGCGGGTTGGTGAGCGCGACGCGGCCTTCGAGCACGATCATCGAGGTCTTGGCGCCCTCGACGGTCATCGTCCAGTCGGTGCCGCGGATGGCGGCTGCTGCCGCCGGCGTTTCCACGGTCAGGCCCTGGCCACCGCGCTCGGCGCGCGCCCAGATCGTTCCCGATTGCAGCTCCAGCGTCGTGTCGCCACTCGCGGCCATCTTCTTGACCTGCAGCGAGGAATTGCGGCCGAGACGGACCTGGGTGTGATCGGAAAAGACGATGGCGAGCTGGCCGTTGGCATTGGTGCGCAGCACGTCGCCAGTCAGGAGATCCTGATTGATGTCGACGACACGCCAGTTCGACACGTCGATGAAGCGGACCTCCTCGCCGGTCTTGCGGGCGATGACGGATCCGGCAACCGGTGTTGCACGCTGAACAGGGTCGGCCGCCGCCGGCGGCGAAAAGCCTGGCAAGACGAGCGCAAGCGCCACCCCGGCGCGACAGATGTTTTTCCAGCGACCCAGCATGACCCAACCCCAACTCCCACATCCCCTTTGTCCATGTAGAAAAGAAAAGTCAAGCGCATTGCACACGTGTTCTTGAATTCGCCGTGCAGTGTAATATCAGGGAAACACTTTGTAGCTGGAGTATTCAGGTGAGCGATTTCGAAAATGCAACTGATCTTATGCTGAGCGCGCCGTCGAGCGGTGATATCAGTTCCGAGTATTTCGACCATATCAAGAAAATCAACGACATATTCTACGACCAGGTCAAGATATCTGACCAGAAGGCTGCCTATATCTTTACTTTCATGCTAGCCTTCCTGGTGAGTTCGAGCGAGGTGAGGGCAGTCTTCAGCCCGGCACGCTACGCGAGCGGGGCGCCAGGGAGCATGCTGTTGTCGGGCCTGCTTGCTGCAGCCTCGGTCTTTTCCATCCTTTCGGCGATCCTCGTCGTGTTGCCGCGCCGTTTGGACAGCTCGACCTCGCTGTTCTGGGGCGCCTGGCAGAACCACCGCGACCCGTTCTTCGAGGCGGCACTGAGGCGCGACGAACGCTATCTCTTCGACCAGTATCTCGAAAACGCCAACATCCTCTCCGCCATCGCCCGCAGCAAATATCGTTGCGTTACCTTCGCGTTCCGCGGGCTGATGGTGAGTGTGATCGCTTACGTGCTGCTGTTGGTGGCGGTGTGAGCGCAACATGGCTCAAGAGAGCCTCGCCCTGAGGTGGCCCGGAGGGGCCTCGAAGGGCGAGGCATGCTTTCGCCGGGCACGCAGAAACGTGCCCGGCTACTTTCAATCCTCGACTTCGAGGATGAGTTCAAGTTCGATCGGCAGGCCGAGGGGCAGGCTGGCGACGCCGAGCACGACACGGCCTGAGAGTTTTTCCTCGCCGAAGACCGCAAGCAGCATTTCGGATGCTCCGTCCGCAACCTTCGGATGGTCGCGGAAATCGCCTTCGGTCGCGATATAGACGCCCAGCTTGACGACCCTAACGACCCTGTCCAGTGAACCGAGATAGTCCCTGGCGGCGGCGAGCGCGCTGAGCGTTGCCGTTTCGGCCGCCTTCTTGCCGCCTTCGGCCGTCAGAGCACCGCCGACGCGGCCGATATAGCGCGGCTCATGGCCGACGACCGGCAGCATCCCGCTGAAGAAGACCAGGTTACCGGTCCTTATCGCTTCGACATAGGCCCCAAAGGGTGTCGGCGGCGGGGGAAGCGTGATGCCGAGTTTCTGCAGCCGCCGTTCCGCGCCGGCTACCTGCGTTTTCGCATGGTCTACCATCTGCCCAGATGTGCGCCGCCGTCGACGTGCAGCACCTCCCCGGTTACGCGCGGCGCTTCGGTGAGGAAGACGACTGCGTCGGCGATCTCCTCGACGTTCGATATGCCTGCCATCGGCGACAACGTCTTCAGGAAATCCTTCGGATTGTCCTTGTGCAGCGGCGTGTCCACCACACCGGGAGCTACAATATTGAAGCGAATTCCTTCGTTCGCATATTCCATCGCCAGGTTCTTGGAGATGGCGTTGATACCGCCCTTTGTCATCATCGACACCGAAGCGGAGAAACCGGCGATCGGATGATCGGTCAATGGCGTGGTGATGCTGACGACGCTGCCGCCCGTTTTCTGTGTGAGCATCTGCCTGACGACCAGTTGGGTCAGGTGGATGAAGCCCTCGAGATTGGTCGAGGACAATTTTTTGAAGTCGGCCATGGTGAAATCGACGAACGGCTTGGCCAGGAAAATGCCGGCATTGTTGACGAGGCCGTCGATCGAGCCGAACCGGTCGATTGCGGTCCTTGCCACCAGCGCGGCGGTTTCGGCATCGCCAATGTCACCGTCGACGAGCGCCAGCTTGTCGGAGGCTTGGAAGGCGTTCGAAGTGCTGACCTGGCGCGAGGTGGCGACCACATTATAGCCGCGCTCGATGAAGGCGTTAACGAGGCCGGCTCCGATACCCTGCGAGGCGCCCGTGACGATGACTGTTTTTTTCGTAGTCATGCTGATCTCCATAAACTGGTTTGGGCAACGCGGGCCTTGCATTTGCGAAGGCCGGGTCGCTCGAGATGGGGCTGCTGCGAATGCGCCTCCATCGGGTTGTCTTGTTTTCGCAAGGTGAATATGGCGAAAACTCCATTACCCGATTAGATGGAAATGTCTGGATTCTCTTTTGCATCCATGCAAAAATCTAGCGATGGCTGATCTGAACGATATCGCAGTCTTCGTGAAGGTGGCGCAGTACGGCAGCTTCAGCCGTGCTGCCCATTCCCTCGGCATGCCGGTATCGACGGTCAGCCGGAAGGTGACGTCGCTGGAGGAGCAGCTCGGCGTGACGCTGCTGCAGCGGACGACCCGCAAACTGAGCCTGACCGCCCAGGGCCGGGCCTATTACAACAGGTGCAGTGAACCGCTCGCCCATCTCCTCGACGCCGAGCAGGTACTCACCGAGACACAGAGAAAACCGGAGGGTTTGCTGAAGATCTCCGTGCCTGTCATCTTCGGACAGGAGGTCTTTTACGAATTCGTCTCGGCCTTCCTGAAGGCATATCCGAAGATCCAGGTCGATCTCTTCGTCACCAACCTGTTCCTCGATCTGATCGCGGAGAACATCGACCTCGGCATCCGTTTCGGCGAACTCAAGGATTCGACCATCGTCGCGCAGCGGCTCGGGAAGAGTGTGCGCTATCTGGTCGCTGCGCCCGAGTATCTGAAGGGCAGGGTGCTTCCCTTGAAGCCCGAAGACCTGAAGGACCATCAGTGCATTCTGTTGAACGGCCGCAACGGCGAAGCGGAATGGGATCTCGTGAACGGGCGCAAAACTGTTCGCCTGCATGTGTCGGGGCCGGTATCGAGCCGGGATTTCGATGCGGTGAGCGCCTTCACCTATCGCGGACACGGCATCGGCCTGCTGCCTTCGACCTATTGCGACGAACAGATCAGAAGTGGCGAACTCATCCGCCTGCTGCCAGACTGGTCGTCCGAGGAAATTTTCGTGCACGCCGTCTATCCCACGCGCCGCTTCCTGCCTTCCCGATTGCAGGTCTTTCTCGATGCGCTGAAGGCATGGAAGACCCCCTTGTGGCTTCCCTTGCATTGAAGGCCTTCCGCTCCATCACCGAAAATTGAAGCCGTGCGCGTGGGCGAGCGTCCTGCGTCGGCCAAGCTGTGTTAGAGTTTGCTGGCTTGGATGGCGCAGGGATTGGATTACCAATGCTGACGACACTTGCGGTGCTTATGGGGCTGACAGGCATTACCCCGGCCGCGCAGGCGGGGGGAAGCGAGGTCGACGTGACGCTGGTGCTCGCCGTCGACACCTCGCGGTCGATGGATTTCGAGGAGATCGGCATCCAGCGCGAGGGCTATGTCGAGGCGCTCAAGCACAAGGAATTCATCGACGCGGTGAAGGGCGGGCTGACCGGCCGCATTGCCATCAGCTATTTCGAATGGGCAGGCTATGTCGTCCAGGATTCCGTGATCGACTGGCAGGTGATCGAGACGGAAGAGGATGCGATCGCGTTTGCCGACAAGCTCGAAGCCAGGCCGATTGCCACGCAGCGGCGCACATCGATCTCCACCGCGATCGCCCAGGGCGCCAGCATGATCGTTTCCAGTCCCTTTCAGTCCAGGCGACAGGTGATCGATGTCTCCGGCGACGGGCCGAACAACTCAGGCGATCCCGTCACCCCCGCCCGCGACAAGGCGGTGGAAGCGGGCATGATCATCAACGGCCTGGCCATCATGCTGCGACCCTCCGATGCGCCGAACGGGCTCGACAAATATTATGCGGATTGCGTGATCGGCGGCCCCGGCGCCTTCGTGCTGCCGGTCCGCAAGATCGAGGATTTCGCCGTTGCCGTGCGCCGCAAGCTGGTGCTGGAGATCAGCGACCTTTCCCGGCCGGCGACGGTGCAGAAGATCGCTGGCGCTGAGGCGGGCACTGACTGCCTGATCGGTGAGAAGCAGTGGCGGGACATCTTCGACCGCTGATGCCAGAACAGGATGATTTTAAGCCGGGTCGGCCTAAAATCTCAATCCTGTCCTGAATTACATAGTTAGAGCATGATGTCGTCCGAAAACCGCGCACACTTTTCGGCATCATGCTCTACCGGGTTAGCGCGCGGAAATTATATCCGTCAGTATTTGGTAAGCGGCAGAGACTCGATCCTCGTTGGGATAGTTTTTATTGGCCAAGATGACGATGCCAACTCGCTCTTTCGGGATAAACGAGACATAGGCGCCGAAACCATTCGTTGAGCCGGTCTTATTGATCCATACATCGTCGCGCGGTTCCATTGCGGGCATCAGTTGCTTGACGGGAATGGTTTTCAGCATCGCGCTGGAATTGTTGTCCATCAACGTCGTCAGCGTCGCGGGATAAGAATACTGCTCCCAAATAAGGTCTTGGGTCATTGCGCCGACATCGAAGTATTCCCTATGCGTATTCGTGATCGCCTGCCGGAGCTTTTCGTCCAGGTCGACGAGGCCCATGTTCGCGTCGATGAACCGGATCATGTCGCTTGCTGTGGATTTCACTCCATAGGCCTCGGATGAAAGAATGGCAGGTGTCATACGAACCGGCTCACCGCTTCGCTTGTAACCTTGGGCATAGTCGGCCATCCGCGATTTCGGCACATCGATAAACGTGCTTTTCAATCCAAGGGAGGGAAACAGTTTGCCTTCCATCAAGGCGACGAAACCATCGTCCATGCTTTTCGCCGTTATATAGCCAAGCATCCCGATGCTTGGATTGGCGTAAGTTCGATGGGTTCCAGCCTCGTATGAAGGATGCCAGGCTTCAAAATAGTCCATCAGTTGTTTTTCGGTTTTGACGTCATCAGGAATTTGCAGCGGAAATCCGCCAGCCGTGTGCGTGCCCAAATTCATCAGCGCGACATCGCCGAAGGGGCTTCCCTTCATCGATGGAAGATATTTGCTTGCCTTGTCCGACAGCGAAAGTCGGCCGGTCACCTCAGCGTAGGATGTGAGGGTCACTGTAAACGTTTTGCTGATTGACCCGAGTTCGAACATGGTGGCCGCAGTGACGGGCTTGTCGGTGTCCTTCGACACGACGCCGTAGTTGAAGATGTGGTCCTCTCCGTCAACGGTAATGGCAACGGCCATGCCCGGGATGCCGTATTTATCCATGATCGGTTTGATCGCGTTGTCCGAGATGGCTTGCAGTTTCATCTCGTCAGCCGCAAAGCCATTTGAGGAAATGCATGTCGCGACCAGGGCGGCTGATAGAATTCCTATCCAATCAAGCTTCATTTTTTCATCCTCCAGACGCGGTTCAATCAGCGCAAAGGCGCATGAGGACGGCATTTAATGGCACTGTTTTGCGGCAGCAAACGATGATATCTCGGAGGAGATACAAGAAAATCTAGGGCTAAGATGGTTCGGCAATTCCTCCCTTTGAATGGCTTGAGAGCCTTCGAAGCTTCGGCGAGACATCTCAGCTTCACCCGCGCCGCAATCGAACTTTGCGTTACTCAGGCCGCCGTAAGCCAGCAGGTCAAAAGCCTGGAGAAGCGATTGGGCGTTGCGCTTTTCCAGCGCCTCCCAAAGGGTTTGAAAATCACCGCGGAAGGTGAAGCTCTTTTGCCAACGTTGACCAATTCCTTCGATCAAATGGCAATCACGCTGGACAGGATTGAAGCCGGGCAAGTTCGGGAATTGCTGTTTTTGGGCGTGGTTGGAACCTTTGCTGTCGGCTGGTTATTGCCAAGGTTTCCGGATTTTCAACAGCAGCATCCATTCATCGACGTGCGCATTTCGACAAACAATAATCGCGTCGATATGGCCGCTGAGGGGCTGCATTTTGCCATTCGCTTCGGCAGCGGCTCCTGGCACGGCACAGAAGCACTGCGTCTGTTCGACGCTCCGCTTTCGCCTCTGTGCACCCCCAGACTGGCAGACCGTTTAAGATCGCCCGCAGATCTCGCCGAAGCGACGCTTTTGCGGAGCTATAGGGCCGACGAGTGGAGTACCTGGTTCGAGGCCGCGGATGTTCCGCCGGCGGCACAGGTCAACGCAGGGATCGTTTTTGACTCTTCCCTCGCCATGATGGAGGCGGCCATGCAAGGATTGGGAATTGCTCTGGCGCCGCCGTCGATGTTTTCCAGGCATCTGTCATCAGGGGCTATATTACAACCTTTTCCCACGACCATATCATTGGGCAGCTATTGGCTGACTCGACTTCAATCAAGGCCGCCAACGGCAGCCATGCTCGCATTTTCCGATTGGATAACGTCGCAGATCTCTTCCGCATCTCAATGACAGCTTCTGGCGGATCGCGATCCTCGACCTGACGAGGCATAGACACGATAAAACATTTCGGTATGGCGCGCGCCATACCGAAATGCCCTTGCTTCTCAGAGGATGTTGCCGCCTTTGCCTACAAGGGAAGCTGCTTGCCGGCCTGTTCGCTGACCATGTATTCGGCGTACCAGTCCGGCCAGCCTTCGTCGTGCTTGCCGCCGTTTCGCTTCTCGTGTTCACCATGGGCAGTTGCCGCACGGCGGAGTGCTGACGCAAGCTCGGTCGACGTCGTGAATTTCGTCTCGTCGGCGTCGATGCGCCCCGGCAGCCGCGTGGTGACTTCCTGGAACAGCCAGCCGTTGCCGTCGGGATCCTTGAATGAGGCGAAGGAGCGATAGCTGCGATGATCGGGATCGCGGCCGGCGATCCGCAGGCGGCCGAACAGATAGGGTTCGTCCTTGCCGGCATAGACGCCGGCAGCGTCATGGAACACTTCGCTGACCTCGATGCCGCGGGCGATGAGATCGCGGCGAGCGGCCTCGATGTCGGAGACGATCAGGTAGAGCCCCTGGGCGGAACCGGGGGCCGCGGCGGTGACGTTCTTGCCGAAGATGATCGCGCAGCCGGAGCCGGGCGGGGTAAACTGGATTACACGGAAATCGGCATCATTGGCGAAGTCGGCGTCGAGCCGCCAGCCCAGGCCGTCGTAAAAGCGTTTGGCGCGATCGACGTCGGAAACGGGGATGACGACCACCTCGAGCTTGGTGTCGACGGGCTGTGTTCTCGGGGTCTCAATGGGGGTTTCACTGCGCATTGCATTGCTCATCTTCAGCTCCTTGGGGTTTTGGATGCGTTAAGAATGGCGATACATGTCAGTGGCCAGTGGACCACAGTGCGGTGAGGCCGTCGAATCAATTATTCTGTCTGGTTTGGCCGTGTAGCGGAGTTGTATCGAAGCGGCGGGACTGTTCCCGCCGTCTTCTGTTCGTCGAACCGCTGACTACGCGGCAAGAGCGGCGCGGGTTTTGCCGATCGTCAGAGCTGCCTTTGCCGCTTCACGGCCTTTCTCGACGAAGTGCGCGCGGTAGATCTGCTTGTGATGCTCGGTTTCCTGATACTGGTGCGGCGTCAACGACACCGACAGCACCGGCACGCCCGTATCCATGCCGGCGCGCATCAGCCCATCGACGACGGCCTGGGCGACAAATTCGTGGCGGTAGATTCCGCCGTCGACGACGAAGGCGGCGGCAATGACGGCGCCGTAACGCCCGGTTGCCGCAAGATCGCGGGAAAGCAGCGGCATCTCGAATGCGCCGGGAACATCGAACACGTCGACCTGCTCGGGCGGAACGAGCTGGTAGAAGCCATCAAGGGCGCGGTCGACGATGTCGGCGTGCCAGCTGGCTTTGACGAAGGCGTAGCGGGTGGGTGTCACGGTAATCTCCTTTGGCGAACAGACACATCACCCAAGGCGATCACGAACGTCCCCGACAGCCGCAAGGGCGGCAGGAACGCACGTTCTCTTTCATCCGGACTATGACCGTCGGCTCAGGCATCTCACCTGATCTGCTGACCCTTCCTGAGAAGGCGCTCGCGGGCTCGCAATCAAAATTGCATACCGCCGGTAGGGACTTTCACCCCGCCCTGAGAACGGCACGAACAATAGGGGGAAGGCGGCGGGCTGGCAATAGGTCGAAATGCTTTCGCGGCCGGAGCTGGATCAGAGCTCCCCAAGCGGCGATTTCGCTCGTTCGTCGATGGCGACCGGCAATCCCTCTTGCGGAGGAGGGGCATGCGCCTACATGCTCTCTGTGAGGACATCTAGGTCAGAAATACCACGACAAGACAGGACGCGCTGTCTCCGCCTGGGCGGGGCCGTGACAACCATGGGAGAGAGTGATGCCAGAATTTTTCGTCGTTCACCGCGAGGCGCATATCGCGGCGCCGCCGGCCGCGGTGTTTGCGCTGATGACCGATCCGGAGAAGATCCTGCGCTGGATGGGAACGGAAGCGCAGGTCGAGCCGCAGCCCGGCGGACTCTATCTCGTCAACGTCACCGGCGCCCGCTTTGCGCGCGGCTCGTTTCGTGAAGTGGTGCCGGTTCATCGCCTTGCCTACAGCTTCGGCTGGGACGGCAGCGAGGTGGTGCCGCCGGGGTCGAGCCTGGTCGAGATCGATCTGATCGAGCAGGGGGGCGGAACGCTGTTGCGGCTCACCCATAGCGGCCTGCCCAGCGCCGATCAATGCGCCGGCCATGCGGAAGGCTGGGCGCATTACCTCGGGCGGCTGACCGAAGTCGCCGCCGGGCGTAGTCCAGGTCCCGACCCATTTTACGGCAGGACGTAGCCCAGCGTTTCCACCTTCGACATCGCGCGCTGCCAGAACAGGATGATTTTAGGCTGGATCGGCCCAAAGTCTGAATCCTGTTCTAAATTAAAGAGTTAGAGCATAAGGTCGTCCGAAAACCGCTCACACTTTTCGGCATCATGCTCCAGCGCCAAACATGAACGCGCAGTTCATCTCCAGTTCAATTTAGCGGCCATAAAGTGGGGACGGCTGGATTGAAAATGGAGTTCTCGATGAAAGCGCTTTCTATCGCGGCCGCCTTGCTCGTTGGCGGCCTCTCGATCGGCACAGCTGAGGCGACGCCGATGGGGACAATCAATGTCCAGAGCAATGTCACAAAGGTCGACTACGCCTGCGGTCGCGGCTGGCATCTGACGCGCTGGGGCGAATGCCGGCGAAACTGGAGACGCCCGCCGCCGGTAGCTTTCTACGGTGGTCCGCCCCGCTGGGGCTGGGAGCGGCGTCACCGGGATTGGGATGATGGCCCGCGCTGGCGCCATGAGAGGCGCTGGGATCGCGACCGGCGTTGGCGGGATGACGACTAAAGGTCTCGCTTAGATGTAATGGATGAAGGCCGGAGCGATTTTCGCCCGGCCTTTTCTAATGAAACAGCTTCGCCGACGCTGACAGCCAGCGTTCTCCCGATTTGCCCGAGAGGGTCAGATCCTGCCGACGAGCCAGTGCTTGTCGTCGATCAATTCCTCGAGCTCGATGGGATCCTTGACGCCGAATTCGAACCATTCGACGAGTTCTTTCGCCTTGCGGCTGCTCTCCTCCGCCGTCAGCTCGACCTGATACCTTTCGCACCATCGCCGAAGGATCGACGTCAGCAGCGTCATGTCATTCCCATCCAGCGGATCTTTCGGCCAGAATATCGTGCCCATCGTACCCCTCAATCACACGATGACGAACGGCCCTATAATGGAATCAAAGTCGCGCAAGTTTAAAGTGTTTATTTTTTGTTTTCCACCGTGGCGAATGGCTTTCGACAGGGAGCGGACGTCCTTTTTCGAACCCGGGGATGACCGCAAGCGGTCACTCCGGGGATGTCCTTGCGGCCGCCCCGGTGAGCGTGCGATGTTAAGCCATGGATCTGCCGTCCCCCCTTGCCTGGCTGATTGACGAGGCCGGCGCCTCGCCTGGTCCCGAACGGTTTCTGGCCGAACTCGGGCGCCGGCTGCTGGCCGATGGCCTGCCGCTTTCCGGTGGCGCGCTGACGCTTTCGGTGCCGCATCCGATCATCGCGCGGCGCACCTGGCTGTGGCGGGCCGAGACCGGTGCTGTCATCGAGGCGTTGGCCTTCGCCGCGGCTCCGCAGAGTGAGGCCGGGCGCGAGTGGCTGGCCGGGTTGGGACCGGTATGGGAGGATAGGATCGGGCCTGTACAGGACAATCAGATATCTGACAGACCGGTGCTCGGCTGGGCGGGTATCGCCAATGGGGCGGGGGCCGGTGCATTCGGCCCGGCTGAGGCTGGCCTGCTGCACGAGGTCGCGCGTTTTGCTGGAGCGCCGCTCGCCGCCTTGGCGGCGCGGGAGGCGAAGGCCGCGCTGCTTGAAGCCTATCTCGGCCGCCGCAGCGCCGCCCGGGTGCAGGCCGGCGCCCTTGCCCGCGGCACCGGCGAGACCATCCGCGCAGCCCTTCTCTGCGCCGATCTGCGCGACTTCACCGCGCTCTCCGAAGTGACCGAGCCTCACGTGATGATCACCGCACTGGATGCCTGGTTCGACCGCGTCGCCGGCGCCGTGCATGCCTTCGGGGGCGAGGTGCTGAAGTTCATCGGCGACGGCGTGCTGGCGATCTTTCCGGTCACGGCTACGTCGAGCGAGGGCGACGCCGCTCGAGGGGATTGCGAGGCCTGCGAGGCAGCACTGCGCGCGGTCGCCGCCAGCCGCGCCGGCATGGCCCATCTCGATCAGGTGCGCCAGGCGCAGGGGCTGGCGCTGCTGCCCTTCGGCGCAGCATTGCATTTTGGCGAGATCCTGTGGGGCAATATTGGTGCTGCCGACCGGTTGGACTTTACGGCCATCGGCCCCGCCGTCAATCTGGTCAGCCGGCTGGAAGGGCTGTGTAAGCCGCTCGGCCGAAGCGTGCTGATCTCGGGCGCGGTTGCGGCGAATACGGCGACGGCACTGATGCCGCTCGGAGAGCACACCTTGCGTGGCATCGCCGACCCTTGCGCGGTCTTCACCCTGCCTGAGGATTGAGCTGCGGACAGGGCAGTTGCATTTATGCAAAGAAAGCTTTGCAAAGATATCTTTGCAATAGTAGGCTTCCGGCATGAAAAATCCGCGCCCGCAGCCTGCTCAATCCGTCACCGCACCCCGCACCCTCAGCCGTGTCGTGCCCGATCCAACCGCGCTGAAGGCGCTGACGCATCCTGTCCGGCTGCGCATGCTCGGCATGCTCAGGCTCGATGGCCCCGCCACCGCGACGCAGCTTGCGGCGCGGCTCGGGCTGAATAGCGGCGCGACCAGCTATCACCTGCGTCAGCTCGCCCAGTACGGATTCATCGAGGAAGCGCCGCATGCTTCGCGGCGCGACCGCTGGTGGCGCGCCAGGCACGAGCTCACCTCGGTGCCGGCAAGCGAGGTTGAGGGCGAAGGGCTGGATCTCGATCTCGCCTTCAACCAGGCGATACTCTCTCTGCAGGTCGGCCATATGCAACAGGCGCTGGAGGAATATGCCGAGCTGCCGGCGGAATGGCGCAAGGCGAGTACAGCCAGCGACATCATCATCCCGATGACGGCGGAACAGGCCGAAGCCCTGACCAGGCGGCTGACCGATATCATTCTCGAAGCGATGCGGGTGGCTCCGCCTTTGGGAGAGCGGGCACCCCCGGATATGGTTCCTTTCTCGATCATGCTGCACGCCTTTCCCTATCCGGGCCGGCTCCCGCATCGCGAGGGGGATGATGGGTCATGAAGAAGGGTGGGCCATTCCTGGCGCTTGCCGCGGCCGAGACGCTTTCGCTTTCCGGCACGCGGCTGTCGACCATCGCTATTCCCTGGCTGGTGCTGAGCACGACGGGCAGCCCCGTTTTAACCGGGCTGACGGCGATGATGGAGATGCTGCCCTATGTCGCCGCCAAGGCGCTCAGTGGGCCGCTGATCGACCGCGTCGGCCCGAAGCGCATCGCTGTCGTCTGCGACATCGCTTCGGTGGCCGTGGTGATGCTGGTGCCGATGCTCGACTGGTTCGGCCTGCTTGGTATGCCGCTGCTGCTGCCTGTTGTCTTTGCCATGGGCATGCTGCGCGGCCCTTCCGATGCCGCCAAGCAGGCGATGGTTCCTGATATCGCCGCGCTGGCGGCCATGCCGCTCGAACGGGTGACCGGCGTCGTCGGCGCCATCGAGCGGCTGGCCTCAACGGCGGGTGCTGCGGGTGCCGGAGCGCTGATCGGCTTGATCGGCCCGGGCCAGGCGCTCGTCGTCAATGCCACTACCTTCGCTGCCGCGGCGCTGATCGTTGGAGTGGGCATCCCCCGGCTCAGGAGTATGTCTGAGCTACGCGACGCGCCCGAGGCCCGGCCGGGCGGGATGTCGTCCTATCTCGGCGATCTCAGGGAAGGCTGGCGCTTTCTGCGCGGCGACGCGGTGCTCGTCAGCATTGTCATCATGGTGGCGACCACCAACCTGCTGGACCAGGCCTATCACGCGGTGCTGCTGCCCGTCTGGACCCAGAGCTCAGGCCATGGCCCAGAATTGTTGGGGGCGATGTTTTCGGCCTTCACCGGCGCCTCGATCGCGGGTGCTGCGATTGCCGCTGCGATCGGCGAGCGGATACCGCGCCTGATGGTTTATACCGCGGCCTTCCTGCTGACCGGATTTCCGCGCTTTCTCGTTATTGCCCTGGATGCGCCGCTCTCCCTCATCTTCCTCACCCTGACAATCGCGGGATTTGCCTCGGGCTTCCTCAATCCGATCCTGTCGGCGGTGATCTTCGAGCGCATCCCCAAGCCGCTGACCGGCCGCGTCACCGCGATGAACGCCGCCCTCTGCTTCGCGCTCATCCCCTTCGGCGGCCTCGTCGGCGGCGCACTGATCAGCATGATCGGCCTTGCCGCGGCGCTCTCGCTCACTGGGCTCACCTATCTCGCCGCAACGCTCTTTCCCCTGGCGCTGAAGAGCTTCCGCGGCTTCGACAAGCCTATCACCCAGAGCTAGCGTCGCGGTTGCGTGCCTGGCCCAGGTGCCCAAGCTCCTCGACCATCAGATCGATGAAATGGCGGACACGCGGTTCCAGCAGGCGCTTGTCGGGATAGAGAGCGACGATCTTTGCGTCGTCAGTTTCGAGGCCGGGCAGGACCTGCCGGAGGCGCCCGGCGACGAGATCATCGGCGACGAGAAAATCGGGAAGGAGGGCAATCCCCAGTCCCGCCAGGGCGGCGTCGCGGATCGCCTCTGCGCTGTCGAGCCTCAGACGGCTGCGCCCTTGCGCTTTGACCCAGGGACCGCCTTCCCCGCGAAAGCGCCAGCCCTGCCTTTGATTGCGGCTGGCAAAGATCAGGCAGTCGTGGGCCGTGATATCGTCGATATCGCCCGGCTCCCCGCGCTCTGCGAGGTAAGACGGCGAGGCGCAGAGCCGCGCCTTGTATCTGGCGACCGGCCGCGCGATCAGGCCGGTGTCCGTCGCCGTCGCGCCGATCCGGATTGCCAGATCGAAGCCGTCCTCGACGATGTCGGCCGGGCGATCGGTGAAGCTCACTTCGACCTGGATGTCGGGCCAGGCCCGAAGATATTTTTTAAGCAGGGGCAGCATGACGAGCCGCCCGAAGGCATCGGGAACCGTGAGCCTGAGAACGCCTCGCGGCGTGCTGTTCTGCCCTGCCACGCTCGCCTCCGCCTCGTCGACCGATTCAAGGATCTGCAGCCCGCGCTCGTAGAACATCCGGCCTTCGTCGGTCAGGCTCAGCGTCCTCGTCGTGCGGTTGAGCAGACGCGCGCCGAGCCGGTCTTCCAGTCGGATGACTGCCTTGCCAGCCGCCGAACGGGACAAGCCCATAGCCTGGCCGCCGGCGATAAAGCTCCCCGCATCGACGACGGCCATGAAGATCAGGATATCGTTCAGGTTCGTACGCGGCATGAGGCAACTCGAGCGGTTCGGCTACATCAATAAGTCGGGCAGTCATGGGATCGTTCAAGGCCCGGACCATCAACGCCCATCGCGGCAGTAAGGTCCCCACGCTTCGATTCTATGTAGACGTCCCTTCGCCAATCAACCGGATAGCAGGTCAAAGATGGGCACTGGAAAGCCGGGCTACAGCATGTCGCCGAGGCTCCAGTGGTTGTTCCATCGGACGTCGATCTCGTCGTCGACATTCTGATATCTTATGTCGGTGGAAAGGCGCAGCCGCCGGCTGCGGTCCTGATTGATGGTCGAGGCGTGGATCATGTAGGGCGAGTGGAGCACCACGTCACCCGCCTCATAATCGGCCGCGAGCCAGCGGGTGTCGAAGCGCTTCGCCATATCCGGGAGATCCTTCGAGACCCAGCCGCCTTCCGCCATGTGACTGTTATAGGCGCTGATCCGCTCTTCCGGAGAAAGATCGCCACTCGTGGCCCGGAACTCGGCTTCCATCTTGACACCCAACGCGTGCGAGCCTTCGAGGTAAACCAGGCCGCCCATCTCGGTGGGGATGTCGCCGATTGGAATCCAGGCCGTCACCAGGCGGCTGGTGCCGCCGCGGAGATAGACGAGATCATAGTGGGCGGGCGTGGCCGTCGGCGATCCCGGCTGGATGAAACGCATGAGCTTGCGCTTATGCAGATAGGAAATGCCCTGCAGGAAATCGTCCATGAAGCGGGCGAGTGGCGGTTGCGCACAAAAGCCTTCATAGGCGGCTGAGCGAACGAGCGACATCAGGCGCCGGTCCGCCAGGCTCCTGTCGAAGCCACCGGCAGACGCAATGCCAAGGGAAAAATCGCTGCCGGGTTCGACCAGTCCGGTTTCGGCGAGATGTTCGAAGACCCAGCGGCGGAAGTCGATCACGCCAGCCTTCGGCAGAAGGCCTTTCAGCCAGACATAGCCATCGTCCTGGTAGCGGCGGCGGATGGCGTCGACGCCGATGGCGGGATCGGTCGGCGTGAGCCAGCCCGTTCGCTCCGCAGGCAAGGTCTTGCCATGGGCGGCAAGGGAAAATTCCGGCTTTCGGACCTGCATGACCTCCGCAGCAATTGACATTTCACTCCTCCGTCGCTTCAGTTGGTTTGTCATCAATTACCTGATCTGGCACGCCAACCGACATAGAGGAAATTCATACCTGGACTTTTCGCTCATCATGAGAAACGCCGAAGCCATCTATAGAACGCCGCTTGCCGCTGCCGGCGGACTTGCTGTCACCGGCGGCGGCAGGCAGCAGGCCCGCCGCGCGGTGACTGAGCGGAAACTCCCGAGTTTCGCCGTCGTCCTGGTAGAGCGCGGGCAGGGCTGGCTGGAAACCGCCGCCAGCGGCCGGCTGGGCCTGACCGGACCTGCACTGTTTTGGCTGTTTCCCAACCGGGTGCATTCCTATGGCCCCGACGAAGGCGGCTGGGACGAGCGCTGGGCGCTTTTCGAAGGATCTTTCATGCGGGACTTCGTGAGGCTGAGGATTATCTCCGAGCGACATCCCGTCGTGGCTTTGCATCATCTCGATGAGGTGGTCCGGCTGTTCGGCAAGCTTCATGCCGATCTGCTTGACGATACCAATCTCGGGCAGGCATCGGCGGCATTGATGCTGCATCATATCGTCATATCAGCCGCCAGACAGGCAAGCGGCGCGGCCGATCGACGCCAGGAAAGGCGCGACATGGCCGACATCGTGGAAACGCTACGGCGGCGGGCGATGCAACCGTTGGACCTCGCAGCCTTTGCTGCCGAGCACGGCATGTCGCCGGCCACGCTGCGCCGGCGGCTCACGCTCGAAACCGGATTGCCTCCCAAGGCATTTCAGCTTCGGGCGCGCATGGACCATGCCAAACAGCTATTGGCAACCACCGACGAAAAGATCGAAACGGTGGCCGCCATGATCGGCCTGGATGATCCGTTTTATTTTTCGCGTGTCTTTCACGAACGCGAAGGCTGCAGTCCTCGCGAATTTCGCGCGAGGTATCCGCGAGTTTGAGAGCCCGGCAGCTGTGGCCGGAGCGTCAGCGCCAACCCATCGCAGGCGCGACATGGGTCAGGATCGCTTCGATGACATGGGCGTTGTATTCGACGCCGAGCTGGTTGGGGACGGTGAGCAGCAGCGTGTCGGCCTCGGCGATCGCCTCGTCCTCGGCGAGCTGCCTGATCAGGGCATCGGGCTCGGCGGCATAGCTGCGACCGAAGATCGCCCGGGTCTTCTCGTCGATGAAGCCGATCTTGTCCTCACCGTCGTTGCCGTAGCCGAAATAGGCGCGGTCGCGATCGTCGACGAGCGCGAAGATGCTGCGGCTGACCGAGACGCGAGGCTGGCGCGTGTGGCCGGCTTCTTTCCAGGCCTCGCGGTATGCCCGGATCTGGTCGGCCTGCTGGACGTGGAAGGGCTCGCCCGTTTCGTCGTCCTTCAGCGTCGAGCTCTGCAGGTTCATACCGAGCTT
Organism: Rhizobium sp. 62_C5_N11_2; assembly: GCF_051811185.1. Lineage (NCBI taxonomy): Bacteria > Pseudomonadati > Pseudomonadota > Alphaproteobacteria > Hyphomicrobiales > Rhizobiaceae > Rhizobium > Rhizobium sp. 62_C5_N11_2. Next base: position 2,679,787 of record NZ_JBPWPW010000001.1, on the reverse strand, counting down.
GGCTGCCCAGACGGCGGTGGCATTGGAGCTGGCGCCCCACCAGATCCGTTCACGCAGGCCCTCGGAATGCGGCTCGAGGCGCAGCAGGCCAGGCGGGTTCGGAAACATTGGCCGCGGGTTCGGCTTGGCAAAACCTTCGCCGCGCAACACTTCGAGGAAGACTTCGGCATGGTGGCGGGCCATGTCGGCCTCGCTCTGGCCTTCGGGCGGGGCATAGCCGAAATGGCGCCAGCCATCGATCACCTGTTCGGGCGAACCGCGGCTGATGCCGAGCTGCAGACGGCCGCCGGCGATGAGGTCGGCCGCACCGGCATCTTCGGCCATGTAGAGCGGGTTTTCGTAGCGCATGTCGATGACGGCAGTGCCGATCTCGATGCGGCTGGTTCTCGCGCCGACGGCTGATAGCAGCGGGAAGGGTGCTGCCAGCTGTCGGGCGAAGTGGTGCACGCGGAAATACGCCCCGTCAGCCCCGAGCTCCTCGGCCGCGACGGCAAGGTCGATCGACTGCAGCAGCGCATCGCCGGCCGAGCGCGTCTGCGATTGAGGCGAGGGCGTCCAGTGTCCGAACGAGAGAAAACCAATCTTCTTCATGCCGATGCCGCACCTTGATCCGTTGTATCTGGGTTCGACCGGTCATCGCACAGTTTCGGCCCGGAAGACAATCGGAACCGAAAGGGGCCGAGCGCGTGCAGCGCTTTTCCCGCACGACCACATGGCGCTGCTCGGCCTATGAATACCGGGCGGTGGCGACGGGCGCGATGAGCTTTGCCCTGAACGCCGAGCTCAAACCCTGGGACCACGCCGCCGGCGTCCTGATCCACCTCGAAGCCAGCGGCTATAGTGCGCTCCTCTCCGGCGAAGCCTATCGGCCGGCGATGACCAAGGGCTGGCTGCTGTTGGCGCCGGATGCCGAAAGCTGGGAAGCGATCCGGCGGAGTTTTGCCGAGGGGTGATGGCGGTTAGCACGCTGGCGGAAAATCTAGCGAAGGCGCCCACTTGAAGCGGGAGGCGCAAGACGCTGCCCTTGACCCAACCCTCTTCCAGTACACGGGGCGAGGGGACGTGGCATGCGGGAGGTGGGCAGGGAACGGAGAAAGTGCAGGCAGGCGGATGAGGGCTTTTATTTTGTGCCGATGGCGGTCGCTCGAACATCGTAACGACTAGCGGAAACCTGAGCGTATTTGTATCGTCGCTTAGCGGGGTTGCGCCATTTGCATGACAGGGTGATCCCATCAAGGCGCTTACTACTCGCCAGAGGCTGCATGAAAATCATAGATAGTACAACGACGTCCCGTGCAATCGGTTGTATTCTCGGTCAACTGGCAGGAGATGCGCTTGGCTCGCTGGTGGAGTTTCAGACGCCCCAAGAAATACGCCAGAAATATCCCCGTGGCGTCCGCGAAATTCATGATGGCGGCGCATGGAACACCATTGCCGGTCAACCGACTGATGACTCCGAGATGGCGCTGGCTTTGGCCAGATCGATTGTCGCGGAAGGAGCATACATTCAAGACGCTGCCCGACGGGCCTATGAAGACTGGCTGGCATCCAAGCCTTTCGACATTGGCCGGACGGTATATAATGGAATTCGCTACGAGCCTGATCATCAAAGCCAAGCCAACGGTGCGCTCATGCGCGTGTCACCTCTCGGCATTTTTGGATCTCAGTTTCCAACCGAACGGGTCGGGTTCTGGGCGGAACAGGACGCCATCATCACACATCCGAACCTTGTGTGCCGGCAGATCAACAATCTCTTTGCTCGCGCGCTATCGTACACAATTGCCGAAGGCCCGACGCCTCGAGATGTTTATCAGACGATCAGAAAATGGTCCGATGAGCTTGGTGTCCATGACAGCATTCGTGATGCAATCGCCGCCGCCGAAAAGGAACCGCCAAAGGACTTCGTGAATCAGCAAGGCTGGGTCCTGATCGCGTTTCAGAATGCCATTTTTCAATTGCTGCATTCGAATTCCTTGGAGGACGGCGTAGTGAGCACCGTCTCAAATGGTGGTGATACTGATACGAACGCAGCGATTGCTGGAGCTCTGCTCGGTGCGATTCATGGGGAGTGCGCAATTCCCAGCCGATGGCGTGAATCGATACTTTCCTGCCGACCACACGAGGGAAACCCAAAGGTCGCGCATCCAAGGCCTGAACTATATTGGCCGGTTGATTGCATCGAGCTGGCCAGCCAGTTGTTGAAGAGGGCTGGTTAGCAATGCCGTACCCATCCGCAGATCGGCATCCTCGGCGGCCGATGCGCCGATCAATATGCGAACTCAAGCCAAAGGCGAGGCAATCGCCGTAAGTGCCGGGAAATGAGTCGGATTTTCTGTCGGCAGTATTGAGATCTGCCGCGGCGATCCGGACTTCACCTGACCCCCGACAGGCGCTAAAAATGAAACATGCGCTACACGTTCGCCATAGGTGATATCCACGGCTGTATCGATCCGCTGAACAGGATGATCGATCGGGTCGAGGCTTATGCGTCTGAAGGGACCGTCGTCTTCCTTGGCGACTATGTCGATCGCGGGCCTGACAGCAAAAGCGTCCTCGACCGGATCATCGCCGGTCCATCGGACCCGTGGCGATGGATCTGCCTGAAAGGCAATCATGAGGACCTGATGGTTGCTGCCTATGCCGATAGCGACAGCAGAGACGTCTGGATCGGAATCGGCATCGGCGGACTTGAAACCGAAATGTCCTATGGCGGCAGAGTTCTGCCCCAGCATCTGCAATGGGCGGCCGATCTTCCCTTCATGCACATTGATCGATATCGCATCTTCGTCCATGCGGGCGTCGATCCAGCATTTCCGCTGCAGCAGCAGAGCGAGCACGATCTTCTCTGGTTACGGTTCCCTCCCGGTGAGTCCAGCGACTATTGGGGCAAGCACCTGGTCCACGGCCATACACCGTCGCTGTCTAACCCGGTGACGACAGGAAACCGCACCAACATCGACAGCGGCTGCGTCTTCGGCGGCAAGCTTTCCTGTGCGGTCTTCGACGACGATGTTGCCGGCGGGCCGATCGACTTTATCGAGGTGAGGGCATGAACTTGGTCGCGCCGGTAGGAGGTAAAGCCGGACGCGGCTGAGTGGGAGTGCGGCTTGCTCCCTCTTCTCCCCGCTGGGAAGAAGAGATACCGGTGGCGTCGTGGAGCGTTATCGGGGGCTTGTGCCCCGCCAGCCAGCGGCGAGCCGCAGCCAGGGTGCCAAGTGGAAGCCGCTCATCAGCAGGTACATCGGCACCATTCCGCCGATCGGGAAGGCATCCGGCATTGTCGTGCAGATCATGTCGGCGCTGCCGGTCGTGGCTGTCAGCACCGCCATGATCGCGAATGTCGGAGCGGCTGCAAGCGACAGCCAATCGGCGGCGCGGCCGGTGATCCGGCTGCTTGGGCTAGCCATGCCACCGCTCGGTTTCCCAGCTGATCCATCCGCGGCGGCAGCCAGCGAGAGCCATTCGGCGGCGTTGAGAGCGACGTTGCCGTCGCCTCTGCTTGGAGTGTGGGCGGAGAACAGCATCGGCGTCACTCCTTGCCGTACCGGTCGTGGTGGCGCCACCAGATGCCGGTTTCGTTGCGGCCCTTGGGGGCGCGGTCGAGCCATTGATACATGCCCCATAACCCGTCCAGCCCGCGCGCATAGCTGGAATAGCTGTGGTAGACGGCACCGTCGATGAGCTCGAAGGCGCTGACACCCGGGCGGTCGCGGGTATAGGTGGGGACATCGGTGCCGGTCATGGCGGCGATCTGGGTGATCGGCGCCTCGCTGTCGCGGGGCTGCCGCTCCTGGACAGTCCTTGCGGTGAGCGGTTGGGGGGCGGGAGGTTCGCGGCGATAATTATAGTCTACATCGCCCTGGTGCTGCTGCTCGGCAGAGAACCAGACGCTGAAATCGCCGTTGAAGTCGTTGCCGAAGGACGACGCCCAGGGAAAGCTCCAGTCCATCCGTCGCTTGAATGCTTCGAGCTTTGCCAACGGCGCCCGGGAGACCGCCCAAAAGGCGACGTCGTGGTTCTCCAGGTGAACGAAGAAGCCGTTGAAGCCATCGGCGATCGACGAGCAGGACGGGCATCCCGCGGTATAGTCCGGCCCGAACATGAAGTGATAGACGAGAAGCTGCGAGCGGCCACCGAAGAGGTCCTTCAGCGAGACGTTGCCGCCGTCGGTGTCGAAGCGGTATTGCTTGTCGATCCTCACTCGCGGCAATTGCTGGCGCTTCATCGCCAGCGCGTCGCTCTGCCGGGTCAGTTCCTTCTCCTCCTCGAGCAGATCGAGCCTTGCTGCCAGCCACTGCTGGCGTGTTGCGTTCAGCTGTTCCGTCATGGGTCTTCTCCTTTGCCTGTCTCTCGTCGTAGCATCCGGCGCAGGCTTGCTTGCCGGTCGACGACAAATCTAAGGCCAGGTGGGGAAACGGTGGGAGTGACAAGTGTGACGGGATTTGAATGGACTCGCTGATCACGGCGGCGGCGCAGGCGCTGGCAGCGGGCGATGCGCTTGGCGCGCTGAAGCGGGTGGCGCTGCGCGACGATGCGCCGGCGCTGGCGCTGCGCGGCATTGCGATGGCGCAGCTCGGCGATCTCGTCCGCGCCAAGGCGCTGCTGAAGAGTGCGGCGCGTGCCTTCGGCCCGCGGGAGGCGATGGCCCGGGCCCGCTGCGTGGTCGCCGAGGCCGAGATCGCGCTCGTCTCGCGCGATCTCACCTGGCCGCCCAAGGCGCTGGAAGCGGCGCGCAAGGTGCTCGAAGCGCATGGCGACAGGGTCAATGCCGCCCATGCCAGGAATGTCGAGCTTCGCCGGCTGGTGCTGATCGGCCGGCTCGACGAGGCCGAGCGGGCGCTGGAAACGCTCGATCCAACGCCGCTGCCGCCGGCGGCGAGGGCCGCTCATGAGCTGGTGGTCGCGGGCATCGCGATCCGGCGCCTGCAGACGAATGCGGCGCACGAGGCTCTCGACCGGGCGAGGCGGGCTGCACGCGAGGCCGGTATGCCGGTATTGACGGCGGAGGTGGAAAATGCCGCCCACGTGCTCAGCGCGCCGGTGGCGCGGCTGATCTCGCGCTGGCGGGAAAGCCCGCTGTTGCTTGAGGAGGTGGAAGAGCTGCTGGGTTCGGGCACGCTTGTCGTCGATGCCTGCCGCCACGTCGTGCGCGACGATCAGCTGTCGGTGTCGCTGGCAACGCGGCCCGTGCTCTTCACGCTCGCCCGGACGCTTGCCGAAGCCTGGCCGACGGATGTGGCACGCGGCACGCTCATCGCGCGCGCCTTCCGCGGCAAACATGCTGATGAATCGCATCGCGCCCGGCTGCGCGTCGAGATCGGCCGGCTGCGCGCCGAACTGCGGGGACTGGCGGAAGTTTCGGCAACGAAACGCGGCTTTGCGCTTTCGCCGCGGCGTGCCGAAGAGACCGCCGTGCTGGCGCCGCTGGTCGAAGGCCAGCACGGGGCGGTGCTCGCCTTTCTCGCCGATGGCGAGGCGTGGTCGAGCTCGGCGCTCGCGATTGCGCTCGGCACCAGCCCGCGCACCGTGCAGCGGGCGCTGGATTCGGTCGCCGATGAAGGCAGGGTGCAGTCCTTCGGGCGCGGGCGGGCGCGGCGCTGGATGAGCCCGCCGCTGCCCGGTTTCCCGACGATCTTGTTACTCCCGGGACCGTTGCCAAGCGATTAGTATGGCCTGACTGATGAGGATGGCCCTACGGGCGAACAGGATGGAAGAGATGAAAAAATCGGCTGCGACGATCATCCGTGAATATGGACCCTTTCCCGGTGCCGAGCGCGTCAACGGCGTCACCTTCGACGGTGAGCACGTCTGGTTCGCATCGGGTGACAAGCTGAATGCGCTCGATCCCGCAAGCGGCGAGGTGGTGCGCTCGATCGAGGTCGCATCGCATGCCGGCACGGCCTTCGATGGCGAGTTCCTCTATCAGATCGCCGAGGATGTCATTCACAAGATCGACCCGAAGTCCGGGCGTATCCTTTCCACCATCCCGGCGCCGGGCAATGGCGGCGATTCCGGCCTTGCCTGGGCCGAAGGCTCGCTCTGGGTCGGCCAGCACCGCGGCCGCAGAATCCATCAGATCGACCCGGAAACCGGCAAGATTCTCCGCACCATCGAATCCAACCGCGTCGTGACAGGCGTCACCTGGGTCGACGGCCAGCTCTGGCACGGCACCTGGGAGGGCGATGACAGCGACGTCAGGCGCATCGACCCGGAAACCGGAGAGGTGCTGGAGCGGCTGGAGATGCCCGAGGGCACCGGCGTCTCCGGCCTCGAATCCGACGGCGGCGACTGCTTCTTCTGCGGCGGAGGCGGCAGCGGCAAGATCCGCGCGGTGCGCCGGCCGGGTTGAGCGCGATGCGCCACCGTGGTGAGGCCCGGTCCGGCGAAGCGGGAGCAATCGATCCAGTGAACCGATTGCAGGGCCGAACGCCCTGAGCCATGCGAAGGGTTGGGAGAGGCAAGTTGACATGGGGAAGTAGTCGATGCGGCGTATCTTCCCCCCGGCGACAGTCAGCTCGCCAAGCCGGACGTCGATATCAAGGTCAGTCGTAAGAATTTCGATCAAGTGAGCGATTGATTTCATCACGTCACGATCTACTTTCGCGGCAGTGTCGAGGTTTCGGTCGAAGGCTGTACGCAAAGCCGGTATGATCGCGGGGGAGAGACTTTGAAACATCTGCGCACGACGCTCGGGCCTAAGAGCAGATCCGAACTTGGGATGATCCTCCCGCATGAGCACGTCTTCGTCGACCTCAGGACGCCGGACCAGCCCGGTTATGCAGAAGCAGACATCGAAGACGTCGTTCGGTTGATGGCCCCCGAAATCGAGCGGATCAAGAAGCTCGGGGTGACGGCACTGGTCGAATGCTCGACGGGCGGTGTTGGACGCCGTGCGGATATCGATCTTGCCGTGTCGCTCGCGACGGATTTTCCGATCGTCGTGCCCACCGGCAATTACCGTGAACCCTGGATTCCCGAATGGGTCCGTCAGGCTTCCGAGAAAGAGCTGGAGGCATGGATGCTTCGCGAGCTGACGGAGCAGATCGACAAGACCGGGTTCCAGGCAGGCTGGATCAAGCTCAGCGCCGGCGATGACGGCATGACGGCGCTCGAGACGAAAATCCTGCGGGCAGCCGCGCGCGCCGCGGCGCAGACGGACGCCGTCATCGGCAGTCATACGATCAGGGGACGGGTCGTCATGGATCAGCTCGATGTCATCGAGGCAGAGGGCTACAGGGCTGACAGGTTCATCTCGATCCATACGCAGGAAGAAAAGGACTTCGCCTATAATGTCGCTGTCGCCGAGCGAGGCGCCTGGATCGAGTATGACCATGTCGGCCGGGGCGGAGACAACGAGGTGGCGGAGCTGGTGATCAGGGCGCTGGAGGCGGGCTGCGGCGATCACCTGTTGTTGAGCCATGACCGGGGCTGGTTCGATCCGGCGTTGCCGATGGGCGGGATACCCAAACCGTACACCCATCTTTCCACCGTCTTGCTGCCCGAGCTGAAACGGCGGGGCATAGACGACGGGACCCTGATGCGCCTGACCCACGACAATCCATTCGAGGCATTCGCCCGATAGGGGAGTGGCTGGCCTAATTGCTCGAAAGGGCATTTGTTTCAAGTTCAGGCCGAAATGTTGATCAGCCGGGCTCGCGGGGGCCCATTCAGAAATCGACGCGATACCGGGATCTATGCCGCGCCGCGCTCGTCGAACAAAAGCGCCATGCTGATCGCATCGATGAACTGACCGTCGATGCGTGCCGCACGTCGGACGATGCCTTCGCGTGCAAATCCCATCTTTTCGTAGAGAGCGATAGCACGGGCGTTGTCTTCATAAACATCGAGTTCAACCCTGGCAAAACCGCTTTTCTGCGCGGCTCTCAATGTGGTCTCGATGAGCCTTCGTCCGAGGCCCTTGCCCCGATAGGCGGGAAGGATCCCCATTCCGAGTTTTCCGCGATGGGCGTGGGACGGGAAAAAATGCCGGCTGATGTCGCACCAGCCGAGGACCTGGTTTTCAGCGGTGGCGACGAATTGCGGATTGCCTTTTGCAATCATGTCCATCACGAACTCACGCATCTGCGGCAGGGGCGTTGCTTCCAGCATGGACAGGTATTTTTTCTCCCGCGCGACCACGTCGAGCGCATGATGAAAGCTGTCGATATGGACGGCAGCGATCGGCTCGATCCTGATGCCTGATTTATCCGACGATGCTGCATCCATGTGCTTCTCCTTCAACGATTGCGATGCCTATGGGGGGACCTGCCGCAGACCCGCACGGGAGCGCATAATTCACGGTCCGTCAACCTTTGCGTGTCAATTTCTCGGCAGCGGGCGCCATCAAAAGGTTGCAGGTATTGAAGGTCGGGCTCACATCGCACATTACGTTCGTCCTGGTGACGCTCACCTGCGCGGCGGCTGTGTTGCTGTGCGGATTTGCGTGGCTCGCAGCGGTGAAGGTCGATGATCTCTCGCTCCGTCGGCAGGCCGAATTCGTCCGACAGGGACTGGAAGAGCAGATCGCGGCACTTCCGCGGGAGCAGGAAAGCGTCACCAAATGGGACGATGCCTTCCTCTATACCAAACAGCGGAACCATGAGTGGCTGCTCGACAATATCGGCCAGTGGACCAACCGGTATTTCGGGCACGACAGAACCTACATCTTCGACGACACCAATCGCCTGATGTTCGCCTTCCGTGACGGCGCCGATGCCATGCCGCCGCGGCTCGGTGACGACGACGGCCAAGAAATGACTGCTCTCGCCGGAGAGATTCGCGCCGTTCTCGTCGAGCGGGCTGCAAAGCCCGGCGCTGAAGCGCTTGGTCAACTGGCCAAGGTTCGGACGATTATGATCGGCAACAGACCGGCAATTGCCAGTGCGCGTCCCATTCTGCCGAGCTCGGCCAGGATGCAGATCGAGGCGGGCCAGGAGTTCATCGCCATCTCGGTCAAGTTCATCGATGGAATAACTGCCGAAAACATCGCCCATCATGCGCTGCTCGAAGGGTTGCATTTCGCGCCTTCGAAAGGTGAGGACGAGCGGGCGCAAGTGTTGGTGTCGTCCCATAACGGCGGCACGATCGGCTATCTCGTGTGGCCGCCTATCCTGCCCGGTTTTATGCTGCTTCATCAAATCGCGCCGGCAGGGCTCGGTTGCCTGGCGCTGCTGATCACCGTGGTGTTCTGGCTCGGACGAGGTCTGCATCGCACCTCGCTGACCCTGCTGGACAGCCAAGAGCAGCTCACCCACCACCGCAACCATCTGGAAGAGATGGTGGCCGATCGAACGGCCGAGATCGAAAGGCAGAGAGAGGAACTGGACCGCCTGCTGGTGCACGAACGCCAGGTGAATGCGCTCCAGCGCCAGTTCGTCGCCATGGCCTCGCACGAGTTTCGCACGCCGCTCGCCATCATCGACGCCGCTGCGCAGCGGCTCTGCCGCTCGACCACCAACGTCAGCGGCGATTACGTTCACGAAAAGGCCGGCGTGATCCGCAGTGCGGTGGTGCGCATGGTCGATCTGATGGAGAGTATCCTCGCCAGCGGGCGGCTCGAAACCGGACAGATCACACTGAAGCGGAGCGAAGGTGACCTGAAAGCGGTGCTCGTCACGTGCTGCGACAGGCAGCGCCATCTCAGCCGCACGCATGTGTTCCATCTCGATCTTGAGCCCATACCGGATGTATTGACGTTCGACCGCAGCGCGATGGAACAGGTCTTCACCAACCTGATTTCGAACGCCGTCAAATATTCACCCAACGCGCCTGACATTCATGTTCGCGCCCGGGCCGACGACAAGACGGTGGAGATCGCCATCTCCGACAGCGGCATCGGCATGGATGCGGAGGATCTGCCGAAGCTGTTCCAGCCCTATTATCGCGCCCGCAGCGCGACGGGCATTGCCGGGACGGGCATCGGTCTCAACGTCGTCAAGCAGGTTATCGAACTACACGGCGGCACCGTCGAGGTGACGAGCGAGCTTGGCAAAGGCACAACATTTACCATTCTTCTGCCAATAGAGTTTCTATTGTCGGATCAACAAGTCGCAGCTTAAGGAAGAGCTCATGGTTACAGTCCTGTGCATAGAAGACGAAGTCGAGATCCGGAACCTCCTCGTCGAAGAGTTGAGCGAAGCCGGCTACAGGACGCTCGAGGCCTCGAACGGCGCCGAGGGACTGGAAATGATCCTGTCGAAATGGCCCGATATCGTCATTAGCGATATTTCGATGCCGGTCATGGACGGGCACCAGCTTCTGGCGGAAATTCAGATCAATCATCCCGAGCTCTCCAACATTCCCTTCATCCTGCTGACGGCACTGACCGACCGGGAAAACACGCTAGCCGGCCTGCGCGGCGGAGCGGCGGACTATCTGACGAAGCCGCTCGACTTCGATCTGCTGCTCGCCAAGCTCGAAGGCTGCGTGACGCGCCTTGCCAATGACAAAGCGGTCCACCGGTCGTTCTGATGATCGACGGGGTTAGGGGGCGGCTGCGTCAATTCCACGCCTCGCGCGATTTTGACATTGGCGGCTCAGCCGGCAATGGTTCCCTGATGGAAGACGATCTTCCAGCTCCCGCCAGAGCTTTGCCAGATGGTGGTTCTGAGCGTCGTTCTGCCGGGTTCGTCCAGCGTGTAGTTCAGCAGATAGAGGTTTTCGGCGAGTCGGCGGATCGAGAAGTCCCGGCAGGGCCAGTCATGCCTTTCCGGCTGCTGGTAGCGCTCCAGTAGGTTGGCGATGACGAAGTCGCGCTGGTAGATCCTGCCACTTGCGCCAATCTCGAAGAAATCCTCCGCCGTCATGGCTTCCAGATCGTCACGGCTCGTGCCGAAGGCACGCCGATGGAATATCGGCTCCCTCTGCAGGAGTTCGCCCAGAACGGTTTCGAGATCGAAATCAGACATCGTGAAATTCCCTAAATACGCGAATGTCGAACGATATCACTTTGTTCTCTCGCGGCGCTATCGCGACAGCCCGCCTGCTCAGCAACGTTAGCTAGGACCAGCATCGAAGGTCGCGCAGGGAGGCCGCGGCCCGCATTCCGGTTCGCAAAGCCGGTAGACTCCGTGCTTCGCGATGCGATCGTCCTCCGGCTCAAGCCGTTCTGCGACGCGCGTAAGCGCTGTCCTGCACGATATCGTTCAAATTGAATTGCCTGATCAACTGGCGAAGCGTGGCGCCTTCGTCGGCAAGCGATGCGGAAGCGGCGCTCGCCTCTTCGACCATGGCTGCGTTTTGCTGCGTGGTCTGGTCGAGGCTGTTGACGGCCGTATTGATCTCCGCCAGTCCGACGGATTGTTCCCGGGCGGAGACGGCGATTGCCTCGACATGGCGGTTGATGGCAACGATCAGCTCGCCGATGGTTTTCAACGCTTCGCCGGTTTTTGAGACCAGTCCGACGCCGGCTGCGACTTCTCCCGCCGATGCATGGATCAGCGTTTTGATTTCCTTGGCCGCCTGCGCGGAGCGCTGCGCCAGTTCGCGGACCTCCTGCGCCACCACGGCAAATCCCTTGCCTGCCTCGCCGGCGCGCGCGGCCTCGACACCGGCATTGAGGGCCAAGAGATTGGTCTGGAACGCGATCTCGTCGATCACGCTGATGATGTTGGAAATCTGGCTGGAGGATTGCTCGATCCGACTCATGGCCTGGACCGCCTGGCTTACGATCTCACCTGATGTCGTCGCACCGGCATTCGCCTGCGCGGCCACCTCGCGGGCTTCCTCGGCGCGCTTGGAGGCGGATGCGACATTGGCTGTGATTTCATCGAGAGCAGCGGCTGTCTGCTCGAGCGCCGCTGCCTGTTGTTCGGTTCGTTTCGCCAGGTCGTTTGCGCTGTTGGCGATTTCATTCGAGCCGCCGTCGATATTGACGGCTGATCCCGCCACTTTGGCGAGGGTCTGGCAGAGTTTTGCGACGGCGCCGTTGAAATCCCCGCGCAGGCCCTCGAAATCCGCATCGAAAGGCTCGCTGATCTGAACGGTGAGATCGCCGCCGGCAAGTTGCTTCAGGCTCTCTGCCAATCCGTTCGTGGCTTGCGCCATCGCGGCAGCCCGCGCGCGCTCCGTCTGCTCGCGGCGCTGCCGCTCGGATTCCGTCAGCACTCGATTCGTTTCGATATTTTCATCGGCTCTGATCTTGGCAAGCGCCGTCTGCCGAAAGACCTCAACCGCCGCCGCCATCGCACCGATTTCGTCCGTGCGGCTGGAATAGGGAATCTGCGTGCCGGTGTCGCCAGCGGCCAGCCCGGTCATCGATTGCGTGATCTTCTTGATCGGACGCGAGATCTGGATTGCCACATAGGAGATCGCGCCGGCAACGATCGCAATCACGAGTGCCGTGAATACCGAGGTTGTCCAGAGAATGCCCAAGTACGTGGATTGACTGTTTTCGTAGGACGCCTCGGAGCCATTGACGTTTATCGTCAGCAATTCATTGGCCAGTTCTTCCGCGCGGTCGACGAATGGCTCCATGTCGGAATAGAAGATCGTCTTGGCAACATCGTTGTCGTTCTTGCGGGATTTTTCCAGCATAGGCTCGGACGATTTCTGGTAGCTCGCGGCCTGCTCCTCGATCTGCTGCAGCAATTGGCCTTCGCGCGGCGAGGATATGAGCGGCCGATAGGCTGCAATCGCATTGTCAAGCTCAGTGCGCTGAGAGGTAATCTTTACTTCTGCAGCGGCGATAGCCTGGTCGCTGATCGACATGATATGGTTGGCGTAGGCAAACTTCATGCGTTCCAGCTCGAAGCCGATATTGCGGGCTACCGAAACACTCGGCAGCCAGTTCTTGGCGATTGCCGTCGTGTCCTGGTTAACCTGCTGTACGCTCCTGAGGGAAAACAGCCCAAAGCTCAGGAAGATGAACGCAAATGTTACATTGATGATTGTCAGCGAGGTTCGAACCTTTGGCTTGCGCATGCAACACCTTCTTCGGAGCAATGATCAGGCCAAAGTTCTAGACTTGGTGATCGTTTGGCGTGTGCGAATTCTAACTCTCTGCATTTAAAGAAAAATGAATATATGTATGTGGCATAGCGGGCAGGCGGCTGTGTTCCCCGCGTCTTACGCGGATGACCACTAGTACGAGGACTGTTGCCGCCGAAGAGCACCCTTGTGCCTAATGCCTCTCTTTCGCCAAGAAGTCGCGGAGCGCCTCGAGGACGCGCGGGTCGAGCGTTTGCGACACGTTGAAGCGCATGAAATTCGTTGCCGATTGCGACAGGCTGAATGCATTTCCGGGCGCCAAAACGATCCTCCTTTCCAGTGCGGCCCGCGCCACATCAGCCGCATCGATGCCGTCGGGTAGCCGGCACCAGAGGAACATTCCAGCCTGGGGCTCCAGCCAGGGCGTTATGCCGAGATTCTTCAGCCGGGCCGAGACCTCGCTCATCGCTCGGGAGAGCCGGTGTCTCAGCGTCTCCATGTGTTTGCGATAGCTGCCGTCGCTCAAGACGTTCAGCACCAGTTCCGCCGTCAGCCGGCCGCCGCCGAAGGAGGTGGCGATCTTGAGGTCTGTCAGGCCGTCGATCCATTCCGGTTTCGCCACGACGAAGCCGCAGCGGGCCGAGGCCGACAGGGTCTTCGAGAAGCTGCCGATGTGGATAACCCGCTCGAGCCCGTCGAAGGCGGTAAGGCGGGGAGCCGGCGTATATTCGAAATCGGCGAAGATATCGTCCTCGATGATGGTCAGGTCGAACTGGTCGGCGAGTTTTAGAACGCGGTGGGCGGTAACAGGAGACAACGTCGCGCCTGTGGGATTGTGGATGGCGGAGTTGGTGATGTAGAGCCGCGGACGCTCATCGGCGACGGCTTGCGCAAAGGCTTCGATATCGGGACCGGACGGCGTGTAGGGCACACCAACGATCTTTGCCCGATGGGCGCGCAGGAGCGCATGGAAATTGAAATAGCAGGGATCGTCGACCAGCACCGTGTCGCCGGGTTCCAGCAGGAAACGGCAGAGCAGATCGATTGCCTGCGTGCCGGAATCGGCCAGCATGATTTGGTCCGGGGAGGCTTCGATCCCCCGTTCGCCCAGGCGGCGGGAAATCAGCTGGCGCAGTTGCGGCAAGCCGAGCGGCGAGCCGTAATCGGCGAGCGCCGGCCCGTCGGCGCGGGCAAGCGTTCTGAGCCCGCGGCGCATGCCGTCCCCCGGTAGCCAGGAGGGCGGCAGCCAGCCGCAGCCGGGCTTCAGGTCGGCTTCGGCTGCCTCCAGCGATTGCCGCGATATCCAGAACGGATCCACCGCGCGGTCGAGCTTCGGTCCGGTCTCGGCAAGCGCAAAGGGCGCTGCCTGGTTGGCGACGTAGAATCCCGAGCCTGGTCTTGCCAGGATCGCGCCTTCGGCGACCAACCGCTCATAAGCGTCGACGACTGTCGATGTTGACAGCTTCAACGTCGCCGCCAGCCCCCGCACAGAGGGTAGCTTTGCGCCCGGCGTCAGGCTGCGCCCGGCGATGCGCTGCCTGATCGTCGCGGCGACCATCTCCACACGCGTGCGTCCTTCGTTCATCCGTATTGCTTTTCGCACCATTACAGTTTCGCGAAATTGTATCAGACTGTGACTGTCATAACCATCCGTGTTGGCCGATAAGAGCGAGAGAATGAAGGAGTGCAGTGCATCATGGAGCGCGAGATGGACCGCATGGCATCGGGATGGATCAATGGTTTTATCGGGGTGGTGATCTTCAGCGGATCGCTGCCGGCGACGCGCGTGGCGGTGATGCAGTTCGATCCGGTCTTTCTCACCGTAGCGCGCGCGGCGATCGCCGGCATTCTCGCCCTTGGCCTGCTGATCGCTTTCGGAGAGAAGCGACCGAGCCGGCGTGACATCCTCTCCCTTGCCGTCGTGGCGCTGGGCGTCGTTGTCGGCTTCCCCCTGCTAACGGCGCTGGCGCTGCAGCATGTCACGTCAGCCCATTCGATCGTCTTCATCGGCCTGTTGCCGCTCGCAACGGCGATCTTCGGCGTGGTCCGTGGCGGAGAACGGCCGAAGCCGGCATTCTGGCTCTTTTCGGTTCTCGGCAGTGCGCTGGTGGCGGGATTCGCACTGACGCAGGGGCTGACGGCCTCGCCGGTCGGCGATCTCCTGATGCTGGCGGCAGTCGTCGTCTGCGGCCTCGGCTATGCCGAAGGCGGCAGGCTTTCGCGCACGCTCGGCGGGTGGCAGGTGATTTCCTGGGCGCTCGTGCTGTCGTTGCCGGTGACGGTCGCGGTCGCGCTTTTCCATAGGCCGGAGACCTTCTCTGGCATCGAAGTGCCGGCGCTGCTGGGCCTTGCCTATGTCTCGCTGTTTTCCATGCTGATCGGCTTCATCTTCTGGTATCGCGGCCTATCGCAGGGCGGCATCGCCGCCGTCGGCCAACTGCAGCTGCTCCAGCCGTTCTTCGGGCTGGCGCTCGCCGCAACCCTGCTGCACGAGCCCGTGACCTGGGCCATGCTCGCCGTGACGGTTGCCGTCATCCTCTGCGTTGCCGGCGCCCGCAGGTTTGCGCGGTAGGCTTGTCCGTCGCTTTACAGAGGATACCGTTTTAGGGGGCAAGATTCTTCAACGAGTCAACTCATGTCTCTTCAATATTGAATCCATAGGCTCGCGTGACGAGCGCAACACGGATTTCGTACCGAGTATACCAATCTGACCGACCGCGATTTTGCGCCTGAATGTGATCGACGACTGATTTCCAGGCTCGAATGCTATCCTCATCCTTCCAATAGGAGATGAGTATGCCGAAACCGTCTGCCCCGCGAGCACTTTCGAAGCCGAGATAACCTGGCTGCTGTTTTGCAAGTTCCGTCATCGCATAACCCATCTCGCCATAGCCGTTGTCGAGCTTTGTTCGTTGAGAGGAAAAACTGACCATATAGTATGGCGGTTCAGGCAAAGCGGCGGTGGACATTTGGGCTCCGATCGATTGCTATGTGTGTGGTTTATCGCCGCGATCGCAATGACTGCTGTCGGCATACTGCGAAAGCGAGCAATCTTAGGCGCGGCGGATTGCCCCTCATCTTGAGTCAGCCATCTGCCGTGACAGCTCGATGCCGTTTTGCCATGGTTGCGCCGGGGCTTCGGACTGAATACCATCCATTATGGTTCGACAAGTTCTCTTTGATCGGTATCAGCGATCCGTTGTGACGGCTGGGCCCTCGCTCGCTCAATGTCGGGAAAGCGCAAGAGTTGCTCTTATGGCTATGGCCCCCGACCAGGTCTGCCGGCGGCAGGTGCTGGCTTCGACAATTTCGCTCACCCGTTTTCGTCGGCCGTGGCAAACTGCGATGGTGGTGATCGCGGCATTTCTCGCGAGATCACCATCTACCCGCTGAATTCAGACGGAGGCACCGCAATGACCCGTCGAAGCTCCAAGCAGGCGTTGGTCTCCGCTTTGCGCGACGCCGACATTGCGACACGCAATCACCCCGGCCGATCTATTCGCTGTTTCCGCCACCCTTTGCTTCCCGCACCAGGTCCGGCATTCCGTCGTGGGGACCGAGGGCGTGGGTGGGATGGCCATCCCACCAATCATCGTGCAGCGGTCGGCGGTGAGGGTGGAGCGGATAGAAAATGCGGTTCTCGGCCTTGTGGCGCTCGCCGACGACGAGGAGATGCACCTCGGCTTGCGTATTGTTGAGGAAACTATGGGCGATCCCGGTGCCGGCCGGAAATCCGACGGCGTCGCCCTGTTTCAGTCGGCGGAGATGGCCGTCGAGCCAGACGTCGGGCTCGCCTTCGAGAACGTAGACGAATTCTTCCTCGGCGCTCTCGGCATGCGGAAAGGAGGTGCGCCGGCCAGGAGGCAATCGCTCGTGATGAATGCCCAATTTCGTCAGGCCGAAATATCGTCCGAAAGGTGCACCAATGCTCATCAGTTCGTCGTCATCGTCATAGTGTGAGTCGTCCGGCCGTTCGATCTCGCTCCAATGGACGACAAAGGACGGCTGCTCCAGCGTTGCCATGGTAATCCTCCTGAGTGTGAGAGGTCAGATGACTGGGGACACGAATTCCATCAATCCGTATGGCCATGCTGCCGTGAATGGAAAGCGACCGCAAGGGCGAAACGGCGCTCCCACGCAAGCGGCGCGGTCCTGAAGGTTCGGGGGCGAGCGCTTCGTGCAGCGGCGGCTCCCTATCCAGACGCGGGTTTCTACAACTGACTCACTTCGCAGGCACGACGAGCGTCTCTCCCTTGCGGACGATATAGGTTGCCAATTCCGAAGCCTTGCCGCTCCCGACGTTCTTCGCCGAGTGAACAACGCCTGATGGAATGAAGAGGGATTGGCCGGCTTTAAGGGTAACCGGCTGTCTGCCTTCGAGCTGGTATTCCAGCGTTCCCTCAATGACGAAGGCGATCTCCTCGCCGGGATGCGAGTGATGGGGGGCGAGAACGCCCGGCGCGAAATCGACGCGGACCTGAATGGCCTCGTGGCCGGGCACGTCGATATCGTTCCTGATGAGATCGGTGCGCTGCAGCGGCTGTTCTGCATGTGCTGTTGCTGCGCCGCCGAGAACAAAGGCGAGCGCGATAGCCTGGATCATTTTCATGTGGTCATCCTTCCTGGATTTAAACCAATCTCGACCATTGGGTCGTGTCCGGATTTCACCTGAGGATTGAACCAGGGATGTGTCTGAAAACCCCCCATTTTTGTAATCCAGTGTATCACTACGCCGCTGACGACGAGTCTACGGGTCTGACGCCGGCGAGGTTGGCAATATCCGTGATGCCGCCGGAGGATTCGAAGTCGAATATTTTCTGAGTCACCAGCGCAGCGGCACCCCGAGCCCAGGAATTGTCCTCCCAGTCAGGCAGGAGGGGCGGGGCGGTTCGGAAGGTCCGGGCGGCGAGGGCTTCACGCAGTGGCGTCAGGAAAGGGTCGCCGAGGGAGACGGCTTCGCCGCCGGCGACGATAACTTCGGGATCGGTGATGTTGACGAGATTAGCAAGGGCGGTTCCGATGCCGCGGCCGGAATCGGCGACGAGGGCGAGGGCGACGGCGTCGCCTGATGCGAGCGCAGCCGACAGTTCTGGCAATCCCAGTTCCTCGCGGCCGGTCGCTTCCCGCCAGCGTCTCAGCATCGATGCTTCGGAGTGATAGGCCATCAGGCAGCCGCGCTTGCCGCATTCGCAGAGCCGGCCATTCTCCTCGTAGAGGGTGTGGCCGAACTTGCCGGCCGCGCCGTTTGCGCCGCGGTAGAGCTTACCGTCGATGACAAGCGCGCAGCTGATGCCGACGCCGACGGCGAGGACGGCCATGTTGCGATGCTGGCGGCCGAGCCCGAAGAGCTGCTGGGCAATGGCATAAGCGTTGGTGTCGTCCTCCAGCCAGACCGGTACATGGACACGGCTGGCGACGAGCGAGGCGAGGGGGACGTTGTTCCAGCTGAAGCGGTGGCTGCGCACGCAGGCCGTCTGTTCGTGATTGATGACACCGGGCATGGAGATGCCGATGCCGGCGAGCTTCGCATCTGGCCGGCCGGCGAGCTTCACCAGTTCGGGAACGGTGCCCGCCAGCAGGTCGGCGACCTTATCGGGGTCGTGGCCGTCGAGGTTTACTCGCATGGCGGCGACGGGGTTGGTGGCAAGGTCGGTTGCCACGCACTCCACCGAGTCGACCATCAGTTTGAAGCCAACGGCGAGTGCGTGCTCGTAGTTGATATCCACCGGGATCGGGCGGCGGCCGGTGAGGCCGGGCACGGTCTTCCCTTCGATGACGATGCCTTCCTCCAGAAGGTCGGCGACGACGAAGGTGACGGCGGCAGGACTTAAACCAATCACCGTCGCGATGTCGGCGCGGCTCCTCGGCCCCTCGCGCCGGAGAAGGTTGAGGATGAGGCGTCGGTTCATGGCTCTCGCCGTGGTCTGGTCGCCTTTTAACTTCACGATGCATTCCTTAATTTTGTAAATTAATTATTGCGGGCTGCAAAGATCTATGCATAAGTTCGGCCGCGGATCAACTCAGCCAGACGGATTATCGCTGGAATCGCCGAGCGGATCGCAGCGTTGAATGCCTGGTCGGTCGTTTCATGGAGGAGGCGACGGTCGGGAGATGTTGATCGATCAACTGGGAGGAATTCAATGACATTTTTGAAGCAATTTCCGACGACCACCCGCAGACGCTTCCTGAAGGGCGCGGGGCTGGTTTCCGCCGCAGCGGTCACCGGCAGCTTTCCGATCCCGGCGATCGCGCAGGCCCAGGAGGTCACGATGATCTCCGCCGAAAACAATGGTGCCGCACTCGATGCGCTGAAGGCGATTGCCGCGGGCTTCAGCAAGGAAGCCGGCGTCAACGTCGTCATCAACAATATGGACCACGAGGCCCACAAGACGGCCATTCGCAACTATCTCGTCGCCGGCGCGCCCGACGTCTGCTCCTGGTTTTCGGGCAACCGCATGCGCGCCTTCGTCAAGCGCGGCCTGTTCGACGACATCTCCGACCTTTTCGAGAAAGAGAAATATAAGGACGTGCTCGGCGCGACGGCAGGGGCCGTCACCGACGGAGGCAAGCAGTATGGCCTTCCCACCGGAGGCACGCTCTGGGGCATGTTCTATCGCAAGGATGTGTTCGAGCAGCATGGCCTGACCGTGCCGAAGACGGCCGAAGAGTTCATGGCCTATGGCGACAAGTGCAAGGCCGCGGGCATCACGCCGGTTGCGATCGGCACCAAGGAATTATGGCCGGCGGCCGGCTGGTTCGACCAGATGAACCTTCGCATCAATGGCCTCGACAAGCATATGGCGCTGATGAACGGCGAGATGAGCTATCTCGATCCCGCGCTGACAGCGGTTTTCGACCAGTGGGCGGCGATGATTTCGAAGGGGTTCTTCACGGAGAACCACACGTCCTTCGGCTGGCAGGAGGCCGCGGCGCTCTTGGCGCAGAAGAAGGCCGGCATGATGAATCTCGGCGCTTTCCTGCGCTCGGCTTTCACCGCCGAAGATCTACCGCAGCTCTCCTACGCGACCTTCCCGGCGCTCGACGCCAAGGTCGGCCACTACGAGGAATTCTCGGTCAACTCGATCCACATTCCCGCCAAGGCCAAGAACAAGCAGGGCGCGCGCGAATTCCTCGCCTACTTCTACAAGCCCGAGAACCTGGCGGCCTATCTGGAGCCGGGCGGCAACGTGCCGCCGCGCCACGACCTGCCGCCAAGCAAAGACCCGCTGGTCAACGTCGCTGTCGAGACGATGAAGACGGTGCAGGGCACGTCGCAATATTACGACCGCGACAGCGACCCCGATATGGCGCAGGCCGGCCTCGTCGGCTTCCAGGAGTTCATGGCCAAACCCGACCGACGCAAGGCTATCCTGACGCGCCTCGAGGGCACGCGCAAGCGCATCTACAAGATCTAGCAGCTCTCCCAGGGGCGGCGGCGAACCGCTGTTCCCAAGGTGTAGAGGCTGTTTGCCTCCGCACCTTGGGAGAGGTGCGCCTCTGCTCCCGGAGCACGCATGAGTCTGCTCCTGTATTAATGAGGTTCTTGAGATGTTGATGTTATGGCGCCGCCAGCGCTGGTGGCTCACCCCGACTTTACTCATCGCGCCGGCGATATTGCTGTTCTTCACCGTCATCCTGCTATCGGCCGTCAGGAGCCTCTGGATCAGCCTGCACGACTGGGACGGCTTCGGCCCGATGGTCTGGATCGGCTTCGGCAACTACGTCGAGCTTTACAACGATCCGCAATTCTACGTGTCGCTGAAGAACAACCTGATCTGGCTGGTAATGTTCATGGCGGCACCGCCGATCGGGCTCGCCATCGCGCTGCTGGTCAACCAGAAAATTCGCGGCATGCGCTTCCTGAAGTCGCTGTTCTTCATCCCGCTGGTGCTCGCCTCGGTGACGGTCGGCGTGGTGTTCACCTGGGTCTATACGCCGGAGTTCGGGTTGCTCGCGCTGATCTTCAGGGCGTTCGGGGCGACGGCTCCGGCGGTTCTCTCCGACGAGCATTTCGTCACTTTCGCCATCGTGATTGCAGCACTCTGGCCGCAGATCACCTTCTGCATGGTGCTTTATCTCGCCGGGCTCAACAATCTCAGCGAAGAGCTGATCGGTGCCGGGCGCGTCGATGGGGCGAGGGGCTGGAACATGTTGTGGCACATCGTGCTGCCGCAGCTGACCCAGGTCACCTTCATCGCCATTGCCGTCACCGTGGTCGGGGCACTCAGGTCCTTCGATATGGTATCGGTTATGACGAATGGCGGCCCTTTCGGTTCGTCCTCGGTTCTCGCCTACCAGATGTTCGAACAGTCGATCTTCTCCTACCGCTTCGGTTACGGCGCGGCGATCGCCTCCGTGCTGTTTGTGATCATGGCCGCCTTCATCGTCTGGTACCTCAGCCGCATCATCCATACAGAAGAAAGGGGAGGCTGATGTATCCTCGTCCCATTCCCGAAGCCGACGTCTGGCAGCGCCGCCTCTATGTGCTCGCTGTCGTCATCGTCCTTCTGCTCTGGCTCTGCCCGCTGTTTGCGATCATCCTCACCTCGTTCCGTTCGACAGAGGATGTCATGGGCGGCAATCTGTGGGGATGGCCGACCGGCATCGGCGTGGTCGACAATTACACGGCTGTCTTCACGCAGACACCGATGGCCCGCTACTTCCTCAACAGCCTGACGATCACCATTCCCTCGGTGATCGGCGTCCTGGTGCTGAGCACGCTCGCCGGCTATGTGTTGTCGCGCTACCGCTTTCCCGGCAACATGCTGATCTTCGCGCTGTTCGTCGGCGGCAATTTCCTGCCGCACCAGATCATGATGATCCCGGTACGCGACCTGATGGTCCGGCTCGACCTGATCGACACCACGGCGGCGCTGATCATCTTCCACGTCGCCTTCCAGACCGGCTTTGCAACGCTGTTCATGCGCAATTTCATTGCCGCACTTCCCGATGAACTGTTCCAGGCGGCCCGCGCCGAGGGGGCCTCTCCTTTCCAGACGCTGGTGCATGTGGCGATCCCCTTGGTGCGGCCGGCCCTTGCCGCGCTCGCCATCCTGATCTTCACCTTCATCTGGAACGATTATTTCTGGGCCGTGGTGCTGACCGTCAGCGACTCCGTCAAGCCTGTTACCGCCGGCCTTGCCAATCTTCGCGGCGAATGGGTGTCGGCCTGGAACCTGATTTCCGCCGGCACCATCGTCGTCGCCGTGCCGCCCGTCGTCATGTTCTTCCTGATGCAGCGCCACTTCATCGCCGGCCTGACGATGGGAGCGGTGAAGGGATGAGCGATCTCCTAACGTTCCAAGTTTCAACAGCAGAGAGCCAGGACGCATGACCAGTCTCGAACTCCGACAGATCAACAAGAATTACGGCGCCTATCATGCGCTGCGCGGCATCGATCTTTCCGTAGCGCAAGGCGAGTTCATCGTCATGGTCGGCCCCTCCGGCTGCGGCAAGTCCACGCTTTTGAAGTCGATCGCCGGCCTGGAGGAGATCTCCTCCGGCCAGATCCTGATCAACGGCCGCGACGTCAGCAAACAGGAGCCTGGGGACCGCGGCATCGCTATGGTCTTCCAGTCCTACGCACTCTATCCGCATATGACGGTGGCGGAGAACATGGGCTTCGGTTTGCGCATGGCCAAGCGCCCGAAGGCCGAGATCGAGGCGGCGGTGGCCCGCGCCGCCAAGATCCTGAGGATCACCGACCAGCTGGAAAAGCGGCCGAAGCAGCTCTCCGGCGGCCAACGGCAGCGTGTGGCGATCGGCCGGGCAATCACCCGTTCGCCCGACGTTTTCCTTTTCGACGAGCCGCTGTCGAACCTCGACGCAGCACTTCGAACCCAGATGCGCGTCGAGCTCAGCAGCCTGCATGCCGAACTCGGCGCCACCATGGTCTACGTCACCCACGACCAGGTGGAGGCTATGACCATGGCGAGCCGGATCGTCGTCTTGAACCAGGGGATAATCGAGCAGGTGGGCTCACCGCTCGAGCTCTACCGCAACCCTGACAACCTCTTCGTCGCGGGCTTTCTCGGTGCCCCGCGGATGAACTTCCTCGGCGTTACCGTCGATGAGGTGTCCGGCCGCAATATCACGGTTTCGGCACCCGGCCTTGTGCCGGTGACGGTGGAATTGGCGGAGGCCCCGGTGCTGCCGAAGGGCGCCAGCCTGACGCTGGGTGTAAGGCCGGAAAACATATCGGTGGTCGCCGACGCTGCCCAAGGCGGGGCGATCAGCGGTGCGGTCCGACTGGTCGAGCATCTCGGGCGCGAAACCATCCTCTATATCGACGCCGGCAATCTCAGGACCATCGCCTCGGAAAGCGGCACCGGCAACATCACGGTGCAGCTGAGCTACGTCGCGCCCGTTACCGCCGACCAAAACGTGGCGCTGAAGCTCGACGCCAGCGAACTTTATCTCTTCTCGCCCGACGGCGGACGCACGATCAGCGCCCGCAAGACGATCCTCGACAGATAATCACAGGAAACATCACCGTGTCCGACAAGACCGCAAGCCTTTCCGTATGGAACTCCGTCAAGACCGACCGCTTCCTCGTCGGCGCCCCGCATTATCCCGAGCACGTCGATGAAAGCTACTGGGAGCGCGATGCCGAGCGCATGGCGAAGGCCGGCTTCAACGTGGTCAGAATGGCCGAATTCGCCTGGCATATTCTCGAGCCGAAACTCGGCACCTTCGATTTCGATCTGTTCGACCGTGCCATCGCCATGCTCGGGCGCTATGGCATCGACACGATCATGTGCACGCCGACGGCAACGCCGCCGCGCTGGCTGACCGTGGCGCACCCGGAGATTCTGAGGGTCGACGGCAAGGGCCGACCGATGAGCCATGGCTCGCGGCAGCATTGCGACACGGCGAGCCCGGTCTTTCGCGAACACAGCCGGCGCATCACCAAAGCGATGGCCGAGCACTATCGCGACAATCCTTTTGTCGTCGGTTGGCAGACCGACAACGAGCTGAATACCAGCATGCCGGAGAGTTTTTCGAAGGCGACGCTCACCGAATTCCAGGCCTTTCTGGCCGGCAGATATGGCGAAATCGACAAGCTCAACACGGCGTGGGGCGGCGATTTCTGGGCGACGGCCTATGACAGTTTCGACCAGGTGGTGCTGCCGATCGAGTTCGGCCCGACCTTCCCGAGCCCCGGACATCTCCAGGATTATCACCGTTTCCTGGCCTTTTCGACGGCGCGCTTCCAGCACGACCAGGTCGAGATCCTGCGCGCCGTGAAACCCTCCTGGTTCGTCTTCCACAATCTCGGGGGTCTCAGAGATATCGACTTTCGCGGCCAGTTCACCACCGATCTCGATTTCGTCGGCTACGATATCTATCCGATGCTCTACGACGAGTTCCAACGGCTCGGAAACCACGCCAAGGTCCAAGCGCTGCACCTCGATATCTGCCGCGGTTTTTCCGGCAACTACATCGTTCCCGAGCAGCAATCGGGCTTCGGCAGCCAGCCGGGCTTCTGCACGCTGACGCCGGAGCCGGGCGAGCTTCGCCGCATGGCGCTTTCCTCGGTCGCCCATGGCGCTGACGGGTTGATGTTCTTCCGCTGGCGCCCCGCGCATTTCGGCGCCGAGATCTATTGGATGGGCATCATCGACCACGACGACGTCGCCCGCCATCGCTATGACGAGGCGAAACGCTTCGCAACCGAGATGACAGCGCTAGCGCCCAAGATCCTCGGCACCTATGTGCGTATGGATGTCGGCATCGCCGGATCCGACTTCGACAATCAGGAAGCTCACAAGACCTATCCAATCGGCCTGCCGAGCCCACAGGACGATGCGATCCTGCTGCACCAATATTGCTACGACCGCGGCATTGCCTGCGGCTTCATTCATCCCGAGGACGATCTTTCCAAGCTCAAGCTGCTCTATGTCCCCCATTGGGTGATGTGGAAGGACGAATGGACAGAAAGGCTGAAATCCTTCGCCGAGCATGGCGGCACTGTCGTCATCGGCGCGCGCACCGGCACGCGCAACGAAGACAACCACGTCATCCGCGAGACCGCGCCCGGCACCTCGCTGTCTCAGCTCACAGGCGTGCGCGTCGAGGATTTCGGCCGTCTTGCTGCTCCGGGCGCCAACGGGCTGTTCGATGTGATGGAGCGTTCGGGCGGGCTTGTCATTCCTCCGAACAAGCCGGCGGAATCGCACCGGCGCGAGCGCCGCTTCAAGATTGGCAACCGCGAACTGGCTGCCGGCTATTTTTATGAAAACCTTGCGACCGACGGCGATGTCGAAGTGGTCGCGGCCTGGTCGAACCGCTATGCCGAGGGCCAGCCGATGGCGACGTCGCGCAAGGTCGGTAAAGGGCAGGTGGTCTATGTCGGCACCTATCTCACGCCGGATCTGACGGCAGCGCTTGCCGGGCGGCTATTTGCGCCCGTCGGCATCGAGCCGCTGATCGGCGAGCTTCCCGAGGGTGTCGAGGTGACCATGCGGATGAATGACGACCGTCGGCTGCTGTTCATCCAGAACTACACCGACCAGCCGGCCGCCATCGGCGGCGTTCCCGCTGGCCGTGATCTCCTGAATGATGAAAACCCCGTTGCCGGCCGGCTCGATCTCAAAGGCTATGGCTGCGCGATCATCGAACTGGAGGGATGAGCCTGCGCGCGCCGTCGAAGCCCAAGAGCTGCGTCACACCAACCCTCTCCCCCAAATGGGCGAGGGAACGTGCCTGAAGCTCCTTCGGCTCAATACCGGTCATCATCGGGGAGCACCAGTCTGGGGAAGGAAGGCGGGAACGCAATGAATTTACTGCTCGTCGTTGAATGCAGTTTCGTGGAACTCATGTCCTCGACATGGGCGGCAGGTGATGATCTACGCTTATCCTCGCTTGGATCAGGTCACGCGCAAAGATGTGAAATCGAAGATTTTGCAAACAGCTCTTGAGCTTTTCTCGAGCCAAAGACGTAGATTCGCCCCGGAGAACGCCCCCGGCAATTTCGGCTTCCTGGACCGCGATCTGGATTCGATCATCGGTGACCCGTCGCGTGGCTGCTTCAAGTGCGGAGAACTCTGCCATTGCTCATCATAGCACAGTCCGAAGATCGAAACTGAGATAGTTTAAACGCGCCTTCATGAGTGCTGCGGGCGCCTACACAAGCCTGTTTACGAAAGGTCGAGCGGTCGCACCGGCTGGAAATGTGCTGCCACCTGCAAATACGGGGTTCCGCCTCGAGGTTTGCTGTCATGGACTACAAAAACGGATGCCGTGTTTCGTCTCGTCGCAACTGCGCGCCGCATTGGGAAACGACAGGGTCATGTCACTACTGTCTGTTTTTCAGGCGATCGCGACGTCGTTTGCTATATCCCCTGCATTCGCCGAAGTGCCGGCGGTAAAAGATCGTCTCGACGTTTCAGCGCCGACAACAATTCGTTTTCCGAGGATACGCCATTTCGAAACTCCGATTTGAGAAAGGTAAGCGCGGCACGCTTTTCTTCGGAGTCTGCAACAGCGTGGCTGCCCCGAAAGCCGGCACTTCGAAGGACTGTCCTGATAAGGCCGATGTCGGTTGGATCATCAATTTCTGACAAATGAGTGGAAGACACGACGTCCTCCTTGCTGGGGCTAGGGTAATTGCCCTCAAACAGCAGCGCCCGTGACATGGCTGCCGTCAGCTTTAACGTGGTTACGATACCTTCAGTTTGCAATGATGCCCGCGGGCGGTGAACGTGGCATCACGCCGCCCGCCGATGCATCGAGAGCGACCGGGGCGCTATTCGAGGAGTTCCGCCGTGGGGATAGGGACCGGCGAGGCAGAGCCAAACCGGTTTCAACTCAGCTGTTCTAGGAACTCGTTTTGATCCGCCTTCGTTCCAAATCAGGCGTGAAGCCTAGAAAACACTGCTCGCAACAGCTGGAATGCTCGAAAGTTCTTTATGCGTTCACGTAAGTATCAGTAAGTGTGCATAAAGAAAAATAGTGAAATTATCGAACCGTTGAAAATAAAATTTATAAAATACCTGAATAATTCATCATTTTCCAATCCATTCTATTCCGGATTCAATAGTATTATAATTCGTTGCGTCAACAATTCACTTGGCTCTTAACCGAAGGATTGGAATTCAACGCGATCAAGCGCCGAAATATCCGGCCGCGATCCGCTTGAGATGACCAGGCGCACTTTCGAGAAAATTACGACCAGCGAAATCGCAGAACGCGCCGCAAAAACCGTTCGCCTTAAAGCATGGGCGGCTGACCTCCACTGTGGTCATCCCGCGTTAAATCCGGATGATCCTACATCCAGCAAGGTGAGCTAAAGCTTGGGCCGGAAGTTTGGGAAGGGTCTCATGATTCAGTGGGAGTGTCGCTTTTGGGTCGAGCGCAGCGTCGACGGCATCTGGGCTATGAGCGACAGGAGAACCTGTTTGCCCGCCCGGCCTTCTGATAAATAGGAAATAACGATGATGACTTGGCGTCGTGAAATTGTTCGATGAACTGGGCTGATAGAGGCGCATTCATCTTGGAGCAGTTTCAACAGAGGGTTCTGTGTCTGCAAAAAAAGAGCATATCCGTACTCAAACAAAACGGAAATGCTCTTTCGTAGTTTAGTGCGGAGCCATACTTGTCAGCTCCACACCGCTCGCACCTGAATTCTCGGCTATTCGTCTGATGTCACCGGCGCCGCGTTCTCCAGAGAGGCGCGGATCTGATCGATCTTCCCGTTTGCGTCGCCAACCCCCAAGATGGTTTTGGCTTCGTCCAAAACCGCCGGGCTGACTTCTCCGGTTTTCGTCGCTGAAGCCAATGCGTCCTCCAGCGCCTGATCCCCCAACAGAGGGTCATCGGCTGCGGGCTCGATTCCATTGTCGAGTTCATATTGGGCATAAGCCACGGCATAGGCCGCGATAGCGGTCATGCGTGGATCTGACGTATGCATCAGTGCCTTATAGTTCCGCTTCAAGGAGTTCAGACCCGCAAGCTGCGCCGACAGGTTTTTTTCTTTCGTGCCGATTTTAGTCTCGTCTGCCTTCGCGGACTTCGACTTGCTTGACGCCTCGGTGGATTTGCCTTTCACGCCTTGAGATTTGGAGTTGCCGTGGTTTGAACTGCCACCCTGGCTGTTGCTGCCATGGTTGCCACTGTTTCCACTGCCGCCGCCGTGACCGCCACCATTGCCGCCACCATTGCCTCCACCGTTTCCACCGTTCTTCGCCAGTGCGGTCATATCGATTCCGACAATTGTTGCCGGGCTCGCCGCAAGAGCCAGCGAGAGCGCGGTCAGGGACGCTAAGGTTGCGATCCGCATTGTTTTCCTCCAAATCAGATCAAGCGCCGCGCAGATACACGGCTTGAGCAGATAGGAGAGGTTAGACGGTGATCGCACATTGCACATCGGACCGAGGTCCGATGCTGGCCCGGCAATGGTCTTAGACGACCTGAAATGCTTAACGATTCCCTCTTCGCGCGAAGCGGCCATCGGTTGAGCTCATTGCTGCTCAGTATTTTCCGGCTGTCTCGTCTGCGGACGCATCGCGGGACGGGTGCAACATAGCGGCGGCGAGCTCCTGTCGGGCGTAAGCGGCCTCGTGATACCGGCCGACGAGTGCGCTGAAGTCGGCGGCCTTCACCCCTTTAATCCCCAGTGCACCCAGCGTGATGATGCGCTGCCGGCGGTCGATTTTACTATAGATCGCACGCCAATGTTTTTTTGGCACTGGCGCATCCTGATTGAGCCAGAGGCGCAGGGCAAAACGGCTCGATGCGTAGACCGCGTAGCCCGCAACATCCGTCCAGGCAACCGGCTTGTCCAGTCTGGAGGCGAGCAATGCATCCGGGGTCAGCACCATGAGCGGTCGTGCCGCGCTCCGATACAGAAAGGCCGCGTAGAGAAGGGAGGTGACAGCGCCGAAGGCGGTGATCGCGGCGATCAGTGACTGTGCGAATTCATCGTAGCCGAGGCCCAATTGGCCGCTGAGAAAGACGACCGTCAGGCCAAATCCGGCGAAAATCATGGCGACGATCACCATCGTCCAGATCATCGGCTTGACGTTGTCGTAGACGACGGTCTCCTGTGAGGCCCCGGCAACCACCTTTTCAAGCACTTCGCGACGGCGGTCACGCATCATGCGCGCGTCGTCGATGAAATCCTTGCTCAACAGACGGCATAGTCCGGCCCAATCCGAAAACAGATCGTCCGCAAAAGAGCGAGCTCCCGGCTCCGGCTGACGCATCGCTCGTCTCAGGAGGTCATCGCCAATTTCCACAC
This sequence comes from Rhizobium sp. 62_C5_N11_2, assembly GCF_051811185.1. NCBI lineage: Bacteria > Pseudomonadati > Pseudomonadota > Alphaproteobacteria > Hyphomicrobiales > Rhizobiaceae > Rhizobium > Rhizobium sp. 62_C5_N11_2. The sequence goes on along the minus strand of NZ_JBPWPW010000001.1, from coordinate 2,650,620 downwards.
CGAGGGCCGATATCCGCTGGATCGTCGGCGGATGGCTGTCGGTCGGATGCGGTTGCCGATCTCCCAAAAGGGGCATCGGATCGCTCCATCCATTGGTGGTGACCAGTTCCGTTGTCTGCGCGACGAGGTCAGGCCAGGCATCATCGGAACCGGTATCATCCGGTCCGGCATATGCGCGCTGAAGAACATAGGCGACGGCGGGAGCGATAATCCCCGTGCGGATGAGAGCCGAGGCGGCGTCTGCCGGCGTCGCCAGCAGACTGCCGCTACGGTCAGCATCGAATTCTCGCAGCCGGCTCCAGTGTGCGACGGCATGATCGAACCGCTGCATGGCGTGAAAGCCGAGCTTCACCGCCGGATACAGGACGAAGCGACCACCGTCGGCGCGTCCAAGAGCTGCAAGAGCACGCCAGAGGCCTGCATAAATCGGCGTGAATTGCTGGCTATAGGTGGTGTCTTCGCCAGAAAAATGGGCGAGCTCATGGCCGATGATTGCCGCGATTTCGGCCTGGTCGAGAAGATCAAGATAGGCCGCAGGCAGATAGAGCGACCGTCCGGTCACCAGTCTGTCCTCAGGCCAGAGACGCAGCTGGCTCTCCGTTACGAAAAAGCCCTGGCCGAGGCCAACGATGATCGTGTCGGGCAACAAAGCGTGTTGCCGCCCGGCCAGGCTGCGGACGAAACGCCAAAGTTCCGGAGCCTCCGTTTCTTCGATGACGCGTCCCGCCGCGACAAGCGGTTCGGGTGTGAACAGGGCAAAGACATCTTTCAAGCCACGCAGCGCCGTGAAGGCGCTGTAGGCTGCGATGACGGCGAGGACGACGGCGACCGCGAAAAGCTTGGCACTGCCCGTGGTAAAATCTGCCCATAGTCCCATGCTGACTGCTTCGAACAGGGCCGCCGAAATGACGCCGATAGAAAACCCAATCACAACGGTCGCAAGAATGAACGGAAGGAGCGACCGCAGACGTTGAAAGCTCGCGATCAGTTGGCGTTGGGAGACGCGCGCGCGGATCCCGGAAATGCCGGCCGCCATCAGTCCCAGCGCACCGCCGAAAAACGCAAGTACGGCTCCGCCGATCGTTCCCCAAACCAGTGGCCGGCGGATCTGCGAGATTTCCAGCTCCTCGTCGGCTTGAGAAAGGGCTGCCTCGATTTGCGAAACGGCGACCAGGGCGGCAAGGGAGGTGGGCTCGCCCGCTCCCTGGAAGGTCAGAATGGCTGTTGGATCGGATGCCGCGATGTTTTTCACCTGAGCCAGGGTCGTCGAGAGTTCCGCCGAAGAACGGCGCGCATGTTCAAGCGTTTCGGCTGCACGCTGTGTTTGCCAAATCCCCAAAGAGACCAGTGCGATCGGTAGGAGCAGCACCCACGCCGCCAAGCCGAGGCTTGCAATTTTGCGGGCTTCTTGTCGACGGCTGGTTTGGGCCATGCTTGTTCCCCCCAACTTTTTTCTCCCCATTTGCGAGGTCAAAAAAACTTGGCCGCGCGCCCATTATCGAAGGATGTCGACTTCATACAAGATGCCTCGCTGAGTTTCACGAGAGTGTTAAACGGCAGTCGCAATATTCCACCGTCAGCACGCAATCATCGCGGCGTCAGATGGATGCCTGCGAGCGTGCAGCGGACCGATCCACCGGCGCGTTCGATGGTCGGGATATCAAGCGCGACCAGTTCGGCGCTTTCTTCGATCGTGTTGCGTTGATCTCGGCTCAGGGATGCAAACGCCGTGGTCGAGAGCGCAAGGATACGCCCCGCATTTCCCTGGAGTTCGAGAGCGTTGCCGGCGAAGGAGGCGATCTGATCGTTGGTGAGTGCGATGACGCTGCGGCCGGAGCGCTCCAGTCTTAGGACGACCTCCCGCCGTCTTGCTGCATCGGTCATCATCTCCAGTCCGATCATGGCGAAGTCGGTGGCGATGCACATCAGGACATTGGTATGATAAACGGCGACGCCGTTTCCATCCCGCGCGTCGAATACCATCGGCTCGAAGTTGAAGTGGGTCGAGAAGCGTTCCAGCGCGATTGGATCGGTGCGGTCGGAGCGGACGGCATAGGCCACCCGATCGATGTGATCGAGAACCATGGCGCCGGTGCCCTCGAGAAACAGTCCGTCCGGCTCGAGGCCGGAATAGTCGATCACCTCCTGCACCCGATACTGGCTCTTCAGCATTTCGATGACGTCACTGCGCCGCTCGCGCCGGCGACTGACGGCCTTCATCGGATAGATCGCCACATGACCGCCGGCATGGGTGGAAAACCAGTTGTTGGGAAAGACCGAATCCGGTGTCTCGGTACCGGTGTCGTCGAAAAGATGCACGTTCACGCCATGGCTTCTGAGCACATCGGCCGCCCGGGTGATTTCGTCATAGGCCGCCAGTGAAAGGTCTTCCGTCGTATCCGGGCTGGACTGGAACAGGTTGTCGATGGCGGTCTCGGTATTCACGGTGAAGTGGTGCGGCCGGACCATGACGACTGCAGAGGGCGCCTGGACGGAATATGTGACGTGTCTTGGCATCGTCGCGCTCCTATGCCTGCTTTGCTCGCTGCAACATGCCGAACAGGTCGCGCGGATCGTCCGGATCGGCGATGATATCGAGGTCCTGGTAAAGCCCGGTCCCCCTGAGCCTGTCACGGACATAACGAAGAGCGGAAAAATCCTCGATCGCGAAACCGACGCTGTCGAATAGGGTGATTTGACTGGCATCGCCGCGACCGGTCGCCTGTCCCGTCACAACCTGCCAGAATTCGGTGACAGGATAGTCGGCATCCATCTGCTGGATCTCGCCCTCGACGCGGGTCTGTGGCGGATATTCGACAAAGGTGTCGGCGCGCAACAGGATGTCGCGATGCAGCTCGGTCTTGCCCGGGCAGTCGCCGCCGATGGCATTGATGTGGACGCCGGAGCCAACCATGTTGTCGGTCAGGATCGTCGCGTACTGCTTGTCGGCGGTGCAGGTCGTAATGATATCGGCATTTTCGATAGCCGATTGGGACGAGCTGCAGGCGGTCACCGTCAGCCCCGTGCCTGCAAGGTTGCGGACCATCTTTTCCGTCGCCAGCGGATCGATGTCGTAGAGCCTGATGTGATCGATGCCGCAAACGGCTTTCATCGCAAGCGCCTGGAATTCCGCCTGGGCGCCATTGCCGATCATGGCCATCGTGCGGGCACCCTTGGGTGCGAGGTGCCGCGCGGCCATGGCTGAAGTTGCGGCGGTTCTCAGCGCTGTCAGCAGGGTCATTTCGGTGAGCAGCACCGGATAGCCGGTCGAAACTTCTGCCAGGAGGCCGAAAGCCGTCACGGTTTGCAGGCCTTGCGCCATGTTCTTCGGATGGCCGTTTACATATTTGAAGCTGTAGATTTCGCCGTCCGAAGTCGGCATCAGCTCGATCACACCTTCGCCGGAGTGAGAGGCAACGCGCGGGGTTTTGTCGAACGATCCCCAGCGGCGGAAATCCGCCTCGATGACGTCGGTAAGTTCGGTCAAAACGGTTTCGATGCCGATGTGGTGGACAAGACGCATCATGTTCTCGACGCTGACGAAGGGTACGAGAGCTTTTTCCGATGGAAGGGGCGACGACATGCTGAGTTCCTCCTGCATATGCTCGAGGAGAAAGACTAACTGTCCTGCATGTTGGCCGAAAGTTCAAATCTGTGCTAATTCTGGCAGTAAATTGTGCAATTCGTTCAGTTCATTTGCGCGAATTTAGCAAGGAGGCAATATGACCATCGCGAAATACGCACCCGACGATCTGGATCGCCGGATTATCGCTCACCTCCGCGCCGATGGGCGCGCTTCCTTGAGCAAGCTTTCCGATGCACTCGGTGTCGCGCGCGGCACAGTTCAGAACCGGCTGGACCGCCTGATGGAGACGGGTACGCTGCTCGGCTTCACCGTTCGGGTGCGGGAGGACTACGACGTCAACGCCGTGCGTGCCGTGATGATGGTCGAGGTTGTCGGCAAATCGACGACCCAGGTCATACGAAAGCTCCGTGGCCTGACGGAGATTTCAGCGCTGCACACGACCAACGGCAACTGGGACCTTGTCGCCGATATCCGGGCCGCAAGCCTTGCCGACTTCGACCGGGTTCTACGCGAGGTGCGCAGTAAGCCCACGGTGAAAGCCGTCTTGCGATGACGGGCTACTGACTGGCAGTCCTAGTGGTAACGCTAGGAGTAGTCATATGACGAAGCATCCAATTGAGGTGATCACGTCCGTAGAGCGCCGTCGGCGCTGGTCACGCGAGGACAAAGAGCGCCTCGTCGCTGCCTGCTTTGAGCCGGACGCGGTTATCTCTGAGATTGCTCGCGCGGCCGGTATCCATGTCAGCCAGTTGTTCCGTTGGCGCAAGGAGCTGTGCCGGATCGAGGAGCTGAAGACCGAGACGGCAACCACGTTGGTGCCGGTGATCGTGTCCGAGACCGCGCCGGCAGTCTCTCCCGTTCAAACGGAACCGCCCACCACATCCCATCCTCGTCGCAAACGCAGCGATGTAACGATTGAGCTGGGTCGGGGCAGACGCGTACGCGTGGATAGCGATATCGACACGGAAGCGCTTGGGCGCATTCTCGATTGCGTGCTGGGTCGTCGATGATCCCGGTCCCTACTGGTGTAAAGGTCTGGCTGGCGACAGGCCATACGGACATGCGAAAGGGCTTTCCGGGTCTATCGTTGATGGTGCAGGAGGCGCTGAAGCGTGACCCGATGTGTGGGCACCTGTTCGTATTCCGCGGCCGCGGTGGCGGTCTGATCAAGGTGATCTGGCATGACGGCCAGGGAGCCTGTCTGTTTACAAAGAAGTTAGAACGGGGACGCTTCATCTGGCCCTCGGCAGCCGATGGCACGGTGGTGATCACGCCCGCGCAGCTCGGTTATTTACTGGAAGGCATCGACTGGCGGATGCCGCAAAAGACCTGGCGGCCGACGTCGGCCGGATAAGCAAAAACACTGGAATGACAGGGTCGAATATGATTCCATCCTGTCATGAGCAATGCGACCGAAGAGCTTCCGGACGACCTTACCAGTGCGCTTGCACTGCTGGCCAAGGAACGTGCTCGGCGTGTTGCAGCCGAGGCTGAAGCAGCAACTGCCAAGGCAGAAGCCGCCAGTGCAAAGGCACTCGTATCACATTCCGAGGCGCTGATCGCGCGGCTGAAGCTGGAGATCGACAAGGTTCGCCGCGAACTCTACGGCAGCCGGTCCGAGCGTAAGGCGCGGCTCCTTGAGCAGATGGAGCTGCAGCTCGAGGAGCTAGAAGCAAATGCCGGTGAAGATGAACTGGTCGCGGAGATCGCAGCCAAAGCTTCAGCCGTCAAAGCCTTTGAGCGCAAGCGTCCTTCACGCAAACCCTTTCCAGAACACCTGCCGCGCGAGCGCATCGTCATCGCTGCTCCCACGAATTGCGCCTGCTGCGGGTCGACCAAACTGTCGAAACTCGGTGAGGATATCACCGAGACCCTGGAGGTCGTCCCGCGCCAGTGGAAGGTTATCCAGACGGTGCGGGAGAAGTTTACCTGCCGCGAGTGTGAGAAGATCACCCAGACACCAGCACCCTTCCATGTGACGCCCCGCGGTTTTGCCGGGCCGAACCTGCTGGCGATGATCCTGTTTGAGAAGTTCGCCCAGCACCAGCCGCTCAATCGCCAAAGCGAACGCTATGCCCGCGAGGGCATCGACCTCAGCTTATCGACATTGGCCGACCAGGTCGGAGCATGCGCCGCGGCTTTGAAGCCTATCCATTCACTGATCGAAGCGCACGTTCTGGCCGCCGGGCGGCTTCATGGCGACGACACGACAGTGCCGATCTTGGCGAGGGGAAAGACCGATACCGGTCGCATATGGACCTATGTCCGGGATGACCGACCATTCGGCGGGCTCTCACCGCCGGCCGCGCTGTATTATGCATCGCGGGACCGGCGACAGGAGCATCCGGAACGCCATCTGAAGACCTTCACCGGCATTCTGCAGGCGGATGCCTATGGCGGCTATAATCCGCTGTTCAAGGTTGATCGCGATCCAAATCCGCTAAGGCAGGCGTTTTGCTGGTCACATTCGAGACGTAAGTTCTTCGTGCTCGCCGACATCGCGGCGAATGCCAAGCGTGGAAAGAACGCTGCGCCGATCTCGCCCATGGCGCTGGAAGCCGTCAAACGGATCGACGCCCTGTTCGATATCGAGCGGGATATAAACGGGCTTGCCGCCGGTCAACGCCTGGACCGACGCCGCAGAGACAGCCTGCCGCTCGTCGACGATCTCCAGGCTTGGCTTCAAACCGAGCGTGCAAAACTGTCGCGCAGTTCTCCGGTCGCAGAGGCGATCGACTACATGCTCAAGCGTTGGGATGGCTTCACGTCATTCCTGGACGACGGCAGGATTTGCCTGACCAACAATGCCGCCGAGCGCGCGCTCAGAGGCTTCGCACTTGGCAGGAAATCATGGCTATTCGCCGGATCGGATCGTGGCGCTGACCGTGCCGCCTTCATGGCTACGCTGATCATGACTGCCTTATGCCGCGCGCGGCATAAGGCGGTTTATGCCGACCGGCGAACTATGCCGATTAATCAACTTTTTGCCAACGTTTCCAGCACCATAGCGGCCGCCTAGTCGGCATAGCTTAGGGTCTCTCCGTCGCAATTGTCGCGAAGGAGAGGACACATGAACGCAACTGACTATTTGAATCGCAGCGCCCTATACCGGAAGCTGGTCTACGGTCCGTATCGGGAGTTTGCGGGCGTTTACGCCGCCAAAATGTCGAACGAAGGTTTGGGGCGGCAATGCACGTGGCGGTCGCTGAGCCTGTTTCGGGATCTGATGGACTGGCATGTTGGCAATGGACATGCTCCGCAGGATTTGAATGAGGTTCACGCCGACCGCTTTCTTGAGCATCGTTTCAAACACTGGAAGCCCGACTCGGGCGATCGATCGGCGCTCCGCCGCTTGCTTTTGGCGTTACGGGAGAAAGGCTTAATACCAGCCGCGCTTCCGATTCAGCGCAGTGAGCACGAGATGATCGTCGATGTATTCGGGCAATATCTCTCGAATGAGAGAGGGCTCGCCGCCGCGACAGTGGGGAGCCACAAGCTTCTGTCGCTTCGATTTCTCCGGGAGGTGTGTCCTTTCGGCGCAGACGAGTTTGCAGCGCTCACCCCGGAGATCGTTATCGGTTATGTCGAGCGACATGCGCTCGACGGTTCCGCCGACAGTGGCAAAGCCATGTGCGGGGTTGTGCGTGCTTTCCTGCGCTATTTGCATCTGAAGGGCTTCATCTCGACGCCGCTCGCTGACTGTGTGCCGTCCATCCGCCGCTGGCGACTTGCCGGCCTTCCAACCTTCCTGCCGCCCGAGAAAGTCCAGAAGGTTCTCGATGCCTGCGATCGGACGACGGCAATGGGTCGTCGGGACTATGCGGTTCTGATGATCCTCGCCAAGCTCGGTTTGCGCGCCAGCGAAGTGGCCACCCTCAATCTTGACGATATCGACTGGCAGTCGGGCACGATCCTCGTACACGGAAAGGGACGACGACAAGCGACTATGCCGCTGCGTCACGACGTCGGAACAGCGATCGTCGCTTATATCCGGCATGGGCGCCCAGCTTCGGCATGTCGGCGAGTCTTCTTGCGAACACTTGCGCCGCATGTGGGCTTTGCCTCCGGCTGCGCCATCACGATGATCGCGAAGCAGGCACTCGAACGGGCAGGCATTGACGGCTATGCGCATCACGGTGCCCATCTTTTCCGCCACAGCCTTGCGACCGACCTTTTGCGGTCGGGCGCCAGCTTTGCCGAGATCGGTCAACTGCTCCGCCATCGAAGCATCGACAGTACAAGAATCTATGCAAAGCTCGATATTGAGAAGCTGCGGGAACTGAGCCTACCCTGGCCGGGAGGTGTCCAATGAGCCGGCTTCGCACCGCGCTTGAGCGCTACATCGGCATGCGCCAAGGGCTGGGATACAAATATGACGGTCCGGCAAAACGATTGTCGGAGTTCGTCGCTTTCATGGAAGCCCGCGGCGCCGAGACCATCACGGCGGACCTGGCAATGGAGTGGGTCACCTCGATGGGCCGGCAGCCGAGTTGGTCAATCCGACTGGCTGATGTGCGCTGCTTTGCCCAGCACCTCAGTCATTTCGATCCTTTGACGGAAGTGCCACCGAGCGACGCTGTGGCGCCGGCACGGCGGACAAAACCCTACATCTATAGTGAGGTCGAGATTCAGGCACTTCTGGCGGCAGCACTGTCGTTGCCGCCGGCCAACGCCCTGCGGCGCTGGACATATCACTGCCTGTTCGGGCTGATAGCGGTCGCCGGACTGCGCCATTCCGAAGCGCTCAGCCTGCTCCGGGCCGATGTAGATCTCGACCAGGGCGTCCTCACCATCCGAGAGACAAAGTTTGGCAAGTCACGGCTGGTGCCGCTGCATGCCACGACAATTGCTGTCCTTTCAGGCTATGCCGCCCGACGCGATGCACACCTTGGTACGCCGCGTAGTCCCTATTTCTTCGTCGCCGAACAGGGCGGCAGATTGCTGCATCAATACGTGCACCGCGTGTTCTGGCGACTATCTCGGCAAATCGGATTACGGCAGGAGGGGAAACGAGATGGCCCACGGATTCATGATCTTCGTCACCGTTTCGCCGTCCAGACCCTGATCAACTGGCATCGCGCCGGCGAAGATGTGGAACGCGAGCTGCCGGTTCTCTCGACCTTCCTCGGCCATGCGAATGTTCGCGACACCTATTGGTATCTGTCCGCCACGCCGGAACTGATGAACCATGCCGTACGGCGATTGAATAAGCGCTGGGAGGTACGGTCATGAGACGCACGAAAGACCTGGCCGTGCTGATCGAGCGGTGGTTCACAGATCGGCTCATGAAGCATCGAGGTGTAAGTTCTAACACCATCGCCTCCTATCGCGACACCTTCAGGCTCCTGTTTGCGTTCGCACAGACGCGCCTTGGGAGATCCCCATCGGAGTTGACGCTGCGGGATTTGGACGCTCCCTTCATCGGCGCATTCCTGGAGGATCTTGAGACGAAGAGATCCGCCTCGGTGCGGACCCGGAATCTCCGCCTTACAGCCATCCGCTCTTTCTTCCGATATGCGGCGTTCGAGGAGCCGGCACATAGCGCCCACATTCAGCGTGTGCTCGCGATCCCCAGCAAGCGATGTGACAAGCGGCAGCTTCAGTTTCTAACTAGGCCCGAGATTGAAGCGATCCTGGACTGCACGGATCGAAGCACGTGGCTGGGACGCCGCGACTACACTCTGCTGTTACTGGCCGCCCAAACGGGGCTGCGGGTCTCGGAGATCATCGACCTTGACCGAGATTCGGTAATGCTCGGCCGCGGTGCGCATGTGCAATGCATCGGCAAGGGCCGCAAAGAGCGAAGTACGCCGCTCACAAAGGTTGCACAGCAAGCCCTCCGTTATTGGCTCAAGGAACCAGGGAAGCGAGGCTCAACAGCCCTCTTTCCGAATACGCACGGTGGCAGGCTCAGCGCCGACGGCGTGCAGGCACTGCTGAACAAATATGTCGCCAAAGCACGTGAGCACTGCGTCTCCCTTCGCTCAAAGCGGGTGTCGCCCCATGTCTTGCGGCACTCTGCTGCCATGGAGTTGCTGCAGGCGGGCGTCGACTGCTCCGTCATTGCCCTGTGGTTGGGCCATGAAGCGATGGAAACGACGTTGACCTATCTTCATGCGCATCTCGAACTGAAGGAATCTGCACTCGCAAAGCTGAAGCCGTACGAAGGCGCCAAGGCCGAGCGATTTCGACCAAGCGACCGGCTTCTGGAATTCCTGAACACCCTCTGAGCATGAGAACTATGCCGAGTGCCAAACAACGGCGACCCGCCAAACTGGCTCGGAACGCACGGTTTGCCGTTCCTGCCAGAAGACGCACTCGGCATAGTTCGCCGGTCGGCATAAACGGCAAAGCTCAACGACATTGATCCGCAGGCGTGGCTTGCCGACATCCTCGCCCGCATAGCCGACACTCCGATCACCAGGTTGGAGCAACTGCTTCCATGGAACTGGACACCGCCGACCATCGACGCTCAAGCGGCGTGACCAGCGGCCTTCACCGTATGCTTACGGTGCGCATGATCGACGGTGTCGCAAACAGCGAGACCAGTCTCCTCCTCAGCAGCGTCTGAGGGTTGCCAAGCGTGGGTCGACGCGGAGCGCCATCACCACGGGCTGGCGCTGCGGGGGCTGGCGAAGAGCCAAGGATACTGCTCAAATTCGGCAGCTCTTGGCGTTGGCTTCGATTTATGACGGAGCGTCGAGGTGTGAATTGGCTATCCTCCGAAAGAGAATCACGCCAAGCGCAAATCGAGAAGCGGGTGTAACTTCTTGAGATTCGGGAGGGACTTCGCTTGCCAAGGATATTGGTTGGTGCCTTTGACAACGAGCAGGAGGTCGCCCATCTTTCTGGCTTCAATAGTCAGCTTAGCCAAGAGATTTATGCCAGAGGAATTGAGGAATTCGAGACCCGTCAGGTTGAACGTCACCTGTTTGTGCCCCTCGTGGAGCAGGCCGAATACCAATGAGTAAATCGGCGCATAGGCGTCCGGTCCGGCCAGCCTGAATACGCCATCGAAATACACTTCGTTTTTCTCAGCCCATACGCGGAAGTTTTCGTCGCTGATTTCCATTCTTCGCTCACAGATTGGAGGAGGGTGGCATCGCCACAGCCGCAGTCGTCGTCAGTATGATATGCCGGTCATTATTCCCTTCGAATGCCCATGCCATTTTTGCGTCATAGTCGCTCAAAAGGGTGAGCAACCCCAAGCCCGAACCGCTTGCTGCCGATATGGCATTGGTTTCGATTTGCTCAAGAAGAAGTTCCCCAGGGTCCTTCGATTGAAGGCGATGCAGCAGTAGCTGAAACCGAGATGATGTCACGCCATCGATCGTGTTCTTGACCCTTATTAAAAAGGTTCCGTCGAATATGCCGGCTTCAATTAGGATCTCCCCAGGCTGTCGAAACTTAACGGCATTTTCGATCAACTCATTGCTCAGATATCCGATGTCATGATGCGCCTGCACGTAGTCTTTCCTTGACCGTGAATAGGGCAGAGCCATGACTTCCGCTATGAAGTCCGAGGTCATTCCTGAGTGCTTCCATCCAAGCTGAAGCGGTCCATCGCTTAACGTAAGGCGAGTGCATGAATCCAGGCTTATGCCCACCAGAGATTCGATACCATATACCGTTGGCGTCATATCTCACCTATGTCGCACTGCGAGAAGCGTGATGTCGTCGTAAATCTTCTGCGATCCGATAAAGAGCATTAATGTCGCTACAATTCCGGAAACGACTTTCTCAGCGCTCTGATCCTTCAGGCGAAGTGCTTCGCGGCACAGACGTTCGATGCCAAACAGTTCTCCCGCGTCGTTTTCGGCTTCTGTCACGCCGTCCGTATGCAGGAGTATGACGTCCCCCTTCTCGAACGCTATTTCACGGGTTTTAATGAAGGCAGAAATATCGGCTTCCAGCCCGATCGGTATGCCCAGATCCATGGTGTCTATGCGCTCGACCTTGCCGTTCGCCCGCACGATGACAACTTCCTCGTGTTGTCCCGACAGGATCATCTCTTTTCCGTCGTAGTCAAGAAACGCCAGAGTGAGATGCTTATCGATTTTAGTCCTCACTATGTTTTTAAACAGGGCGCTGTTCAGGTCTGTGAGAAATTTGACTGCATCGGTGTTTCCGGCTTCCTGCAGGGCGCGGGCGACGGACTGAACCATCAACATCAATACGCCGCTTTCGAGCCCGTGTCCGGTGACGTCGCCGATGCCGATCTTCAATCGGTTTCCGCTCTTCAAGACGTCATAATAATCGCCGCCGACTTCTTCCGCCGGTCTCATATAAGCTGCGATCTCGAGGGCCTGAAACTCCTCAAGCTCCTGATGCAGCGGAAGAACCATGAGCTGGATTCTTTCGGCGACGGCGAGCTCTGTTCCGAGACGTCGATTTTCTCGCTGGAGCTGTGCGTTCAGTGTCGAAATCTCTTCCTTTGCATCTTCGATTTGAGCGGTTCGCTCTTCGACGAGTTGTTCGAGATTTTCGGTGTGATAGCTGATCTGCTCAGCCATCCGGTTGAATGCTTCCCCAGCCTCGCCGACCTCATCTTTACTTGATATGGCCACCCTGACCGAATAGTCCTTCGCTTGTATCCGTCTGGCGGCATCTGCAAGCGCACTGATTCCGCCCGTTATTCGTTTCGAAGCCGCAAATACCGCGATCGTTACAATAAGCAGCGACATTAAGATCGCTAGAATTTGGTAGAGCACGATCCGATTCGTAGCGTCTGAAATCTTGGCCTGGGCCGCATAGAGGGAGGCCTCGATTTCTCGTTCAGGCACAACCACTCCAAGAGACATTGCCTCTTGCCGAACCGGGCCGCTGAGCCAGAGATTGGTCGCGGGGAGCTTCTTCACGATAAAGATGTAGGGGACCTGGTTGCCGTCCTGCTGCAACAGCAAATGTTGGATGCCCTGTTCGCGGTCAAGGGCCAGTTTCGCTATGGCAGGCTGGGAGCTTCCCTTCAGGGAGCGCTCCAATCCGGTCACGCCGGTTCCGCTTGCATCGCTCGCAGAACGCAGACCGAGCGTTTTTTCGCCTGTGCTGTTGATCGCCACAACGTTTCCGTCGGACATTGCGAGGAATCCAAAGCCGGACTGGGCCACTTTCACATTTTCAACAGTCTGTGCGAGCTGGTCGAGTGTTATGTCCGCGCCAGCCGTCCCGGCGACATCCTTCCTGTCGGCTGTCCATAATGGATGAAAGAAACTGACGATCAGTTTCCCGGTAATGGCATCGGTATATGGAGCTGTCTGCGTTATATCGTCCGCGACCGGCCGCGTTTTCATATCCTTGGCCCAGCCCTGCCAGGACTCATAAAGTCCAGGAAAAAAGAAGTCCCAGAAATTGGCCTCGTTGTGACCCGGATAAAGGCGGTCGAAGGTTTGAGCCTGGTCGGTATAGGGCGCTGTCCGGAAGATTGGTCGTTCTTTCGATCCGATGTAATACATCTGCAGCTTTGAAGCACCGTGCTGCAGCAGGCTCGGTGCAACAAGGTCCAGAACCGCGCTCGTCTGGATATCGGTCTGGACGTCAGACCTTGGGTTGTGGTCTTGTCCGAGCAAGTAACTCCAGACGCTGACAACCGAGACGGAGCCCGGAGCGTTCTGAGACCACTTTCCCGTCTGATCGTAAGCAAGGCTGACGCTGCTGGGCGATGTGCGAGCGATCGCCGCGCCGACGTCGGAATTACGCTCGGGATCGTCGATCTGCGCCTGGAGCACACCTGCCAAGGTGCTGACGTCGTTATGAACCTGCCGCAGGAGCAAACTCACCTGGGCTGCGGTGGAATCAGCATATGTACGAATGTATTCTTGGTTTGCCGCTTCAAGGCCCTGTCCGACTTCGAGGGTTGCGTCGCGCGACAGCCTCTGAACGTTCCAAAGTGCCAGCCCGCCGCTGACCAGCAAGTCAAAGAGGACTGCTCCACCGACGACCAAGATGAATTTTGCCCGAAATGAGCCTAGTCTTGTCGGTCTCTTCAATGATCTCTCGTCCATCATAGCGGCTTTCGGCCGGAGGCTGCCCAGATCGGCCAGCCTGCATAACCCTTGGGGTGAAGAGCAGCAAAGACATGATCTTTGAATCCCTGCCGGAACCTGCGAATAAAATCCAACGAGTCGCCCCGTCGAACGGCCATCTCACCCGCATAGACATTTTCCCAAGCTTCGATGATGTCCGCGAAGTCTTGGGGGTCCCCGTCAAGGTTGGTGACCATAAAGGAATCGACCTTGATACTATCGAACCCCGCGTCAGCGAGGAGATGGCGGCTTTTCGGCCCCATCTCGACATCCATGTCGAAATACCTGAACAATTTGGCGACTTCCTCGTAAGTCCATCTTATTGTTTCAGCATGTGGTTCGCCGAGACAATGCGAATTTTTTTCGTTCGTGATGTAGACACGGCCGCCAGGCTTACAGATGCGGTAGAGCTCCCGCAGCAGCATCTCGGGACGGTTGAAAATCTGCAGCGAATGTCGGCAGGTCACAAAGTCAAATTGATTGTCTCGCAGCAGCATTTGGGAGGCGTCACCATAGGTGTACTCGATTCCCTGTAGATCGAAGTCGGCAGCGACCCTGCGCGCATATTCGAGGCTGCGCACGGAATGATCCAGCGCGACAAGGCGTGCCGGTTTAAATTCCCTCTGAACCAAGGCCGCGAAATCCCCAATTCCGCAACAGATATCCGCGATGACAAGACCGCTGCGCAGGCCGTGGCGAGGCAACAGTTCACGTTCGTGCCTCCATGTCATTTTCGTCTGGGTGCGCAGAATGGGGATGAAAGTCTCGTCCTCGACAAAGCTCTGGCCCGGATAAAATGCCGAATCGTAGACTTCAACCGACAAGTTTGGTTGTGATGCCGCCAGCGTCTCGAACAAAGAGGTCGACCATGCCACCACGCTCGACGTGATGATGACGATCTTCCGTTCTGGCCTGGTCCGACAGCTTGCCGCGAGGACATCGGACAGGGTTACGAAGGCAGTCATGTTAATGTGCGTCAGACGTTTGACATTGAGGTAAACGATCCCGCTGTATTTTTCCAAACTTTGCTGCACCAGCTTGAGGGCATCGGCAATCTCAGTGGCGCTTTCCGGTCGCATCTTGCCAGACAGCAACAGCTCCTGATTTGTCGGATCAAAATGAACAGTGAAGGGCTGCGGGAGCAGGCTCATCGGAAGTCCTCGGCCGAGGGGAAATCCGCTATGATCTGTATCCCTTGTCCGCCGTCTTTCTCAATCCGGATCGTGGCGCGGAATATTGCTGCCAAATCGCTGAGCAAAACCGTCCCGTCGGACTTCATCACCAAGTATCCAGAGCCGGCGCCGGGGACCGGCTGGCGCTCACTTGATCTTGCATTGGCGTGCTTTCGGCCAAATGCTTCCTCGCCGGGAAAGACAATTCTCAGCCGATTGATTGTCGCGCTCCGATAGAGACTGAAACTTATCCTTCCTGGCTCGCTCGTTGAACGGAAAGCAAGTTCAATGAGCTCATTCGTCGCGACGGAAAGAAAATTGGAATATCGAGCGGGATCGCTGTGACCTTGGCCGAGAATGTCTGAGAGGTATTCGGTAATCCTGTCGCAAAACTGCCATCGGGATTTGAACATCGCAACGTTCAGTTCCAGCGATACCATCGGCGCAAATGCATGGTCATCGAAGCTAGCTGCTTCCTGTTCCAATACACCCTCCTTTCGTTTGCCTGGGGCGTCAGGTTGATGCACGCGATAGCTAAAGGCGCGGCGAAAATCGGTTGTTCACTGTCGTAGCGCGGGTCTTACGGATGTTTCCGCCCGGGTGATGAACTCGCCAATCGCCTCGACCGGAAGCGGCCTGCTAATCAAATAGCCTTGAAGTCTATCGCAGCCCACACCGCGCAACCATTCCGCCTGACCTGGCGTCTCAACCCCTTCGGCTGTCACCTGCATGTCGAGGTCATGGGCGAGGTTAACGATGCAGCGGACGATTGCCTGGCCTTTCAGATCGCTTTCGAGGTCGGTGATAAAGTATTTGTCGATTTTGATCGTGTCGAAAGGGAATGTCTTCAGATAGCTCAAGGAAGAATATTCTGTCCCGAAATCATCAAGCGAGATTCGTATCCCTAGCACGTTGAGAGTATTCAGGGTGTCGATATTGTTGACGGTCCGCTCAAGGAGCACGCTTTCGGTTATCTCAAGCTCCAGACGGTCGGGCGGCAACCCGATCAGGTCTAGCGTTTGGGATACCCGATCAGTGAGGCCGCTTGTCAAGAATTCAGCCGCGGACACATTGACCGCGACGATGTAGTTCTGCGGCCACTTCATTGCCTCGCGACATGCCTGCTCCAAAACCCATGCACCTATTTCCGGCATGATTCCATCGGCCTCGGCCATCGGAATAAATGCCGTTGGTGGGATTTTTCCAAGTAGAGGGTGGTTCCATCTGAGCAAGGCTTCGAAGCCGACAATGCTGCCGCCCTCGGCGATGGGTTGGTACTCGATAGAGAATTGTTGTTGGACCAGGGCCATGCGAAGGCTGCGGCGCAGCAGTTCGCGTTGTTCCAGCAACTCAAGCATTGAGGGATCAAACGGTCTTGCGCGACCGCGTCCGTCTTTCTTCGCGGCGTAGAGTGCGACGTCGGACGCCTTCATCAGCTGCTCCGGATTTGTACCGTCCGGTGGAGCAGCAGATATGCCGATGCTGGCACCCACAAATAGCGCGATGCCATCTATCGTGAAGGGCTTTTTGAATGCATCAACCAAAGCTTCTGCTAGCTGGTGTCCTTTGGCGGGATGTCCCGGGCCCCTTGATATGACGGTGAATTCGTCACCCGCCAGTCGATAGGCTCTGTCGTCGCTGGTAAGGCACTCTTGAATGCGGCTTGCAGCCAGCTGAAGGAGCTTGTCGCCGGCCGGATGCCCAAGCGTGTCGTTAACGGGTTTGAAATCGTCAAGATCGAGTTGCATCAGGGACAGAGTCTCGTTCGAGCCTGCGGTCTCCCGTAACAACACAGCGAGGTCCTCGCTGAACTGGCGTCGGTTCGGCAGTCCAGTGAGCGGATCGTGGGTGGCCAGATGCAAAAGGGTCGCCCGCTCATCGTCGATAGATTCCTCGGACCGAACCACGGCAAACAGATCTCCGATCCGATAGATCGTCAGTCCGTGCGACGCTGGCGCGCCAAAATCCCCCGATATTTGCAAAGGCTGGGCACTGTCGCCCAATGAACGGAGGGCGAGTGTGATCGCCGATTTGTCCAATTCTGGAAAATGTTCCCAAAACGACGCTGCTGGTTTGACAGAATCAGGCAGCTCAGTGCCCAGCAAATTCTCGACGGGATTGAAATCGCGGTCAAAGAACAAAAGCCGGTCGATCGAGCTCGAAGCTCTCGCCTCTGTTTGTCCGAGCGCCGAGGGGGCCGCACGAATTTTCTGCATGTCCGAGGCCCTCCTTAGTCTCATGTCATAACCAGATATTGTAGCAAATTAGCTCCCACACAACTTGTGCACGCCAAGATTTACATTAGGCATTTCTGATTAACAATCCCCAACCTCGGCCCAACTCGCTCACGGATGGGCTTATGCCACATCTTTATTTTCGCGACCCATTTGCATCCATCGTCTCGGCGGCGACCCTTCGATAAATTGCCGGCAGGGGATCTCACGCGCCCGATCCGCACTCCGTCATGAACCAGTCGATAAAGCGGCGCACCGGCTTTTTCGCCCAGCTGTTCGATATGACGTAATAGCCTTGGTTTTCTGCCGTCGCGATGTCGGAAAGCACCAGCAGATCGCCGCGTTCGATCTCGCGGCGGAACACCTCGACCGGGCAGAGCGCCACGCCATGGCCGGCGACTACGGCCGTCGCCAGCATGTTGAAATCCTGGAATATCGGACCCCGGAGCGGCTCCGGCGCTTTCTGGCCGGCCTTGCGGAACCATTCCTTCCAGCCGTCGGCGGATTCGTCGTGCAGCAGATCGGCGCCGGCGAGCGAGACGTCGTCGATCGTCCAGTTTCGTTTGGCAAGGTAATGGCCGCTGGCGACGGGCTGGTTGCGGCGGGAGAAGAGCAGGCGGCTTTCCCTGCCGCCGCTCAGATCCTCGCCCATGGTGATCAGCACGTCCAGGCTTTCGTCGTCGAAGCGTTCTTCGGCGCGTGCATAGACGATCCTGACGTCGAGATCGGGGTCGCTCTCCTGGAAGGAGGGCAGGGCCGGGACGAGCCAGCGGGAGGCGATCGAGGGAATGCAGCCGACGGTGATGGCCCGCATGTTGTGATCGCGCCGCATGTTGCCGGTCGCATGCGCGATCGCCGCCAGCGATCCTGACACGGCGCGGTAATATTCGCCGCCGGCTGCGGTCAGCGCGACACCGCGGCCCGATTTCTGCAACAGCTTGCGGCCGAGCCAGGTCTCCAGATGCTTGATCTGATGGCTGATCGCCGCATGGGTAACGTGCAGCTCGTCGCCCGCTTTCGAAAGGCTCATCAGGCGGGCCGTGGCTTCGAAAGCGCGCAGGGCGTTCAACGGCGGCAATTGCATTTGTAAAATTTCCTCACAGATGACGCAAGAATCATCATTTGAAAATGCCAGCCATTTCAATAGCTAATTGTCGTGAGCGATAAAAAAGAATCATCGCTGCATCTTCAATAATTTATCAGGAGAATCGGCGATGTTCGTCAGAAATCTGAAGGAGGTGGAGCTCACCGAGCGTTTCGTCGACTGGGGCAACGGCACGAGCCACCGCTTGCTGACCAAAGACGACGGCATGGGCTTTACGGTGTGCCATACCGTCGTTCGCGCCAATAGCGAAGCCCTGCTTCAGTACCGCAATCATCTGGAGGCCTGCTATTGCATTAAGGGCGAGGGCGAAGTGGAGGATATGGACGGCAACGTCTTTCCGATCCGCGCCGGTGATATCTATGTGCTGGACAAGCATGACCGCCATTATCTGCGCGGCGGCAAGGATCAGGATCTCATTCTGGTCAGCATCTTCAACCCGCCGCTGACGGGCACCGAACGGCACGACCTGAACAACCAGAGCGGCTCGCAATACTGAACGAAACCATGATGCCGAAAAGTGTGAGCGGTTTTCGGACGAAATCATGCTCTCACTATATAATGTAGAACAGGATTCAGATTTTAGGCCGACCCGGCCTAATATCATCCTGTTCTAGCCGATCATTTCGTCGACTTCTTAGGTGGAAAGCAGAGCCCGTCAAATGGCGGGCACTGCTTCCGGCGTGAACGGCAAGACGTCCGCTGCCTTTTCGTGGCGACTTACAGCGCCGCGCGCAGCCTATTGCTGCTGCTGCTGCTGCTGTTGGCCCGGCGGTGGCGTGCCGATTTTTTCCAGAACTTTCTTGGCCAGAGCCGGGTCGCTCTGGGCGGCCGTCAGGATCGACGAGTATTCTTCGACGGAGATGTCGGGAGAAGCCTTGACGGTGTCGACCATCTGCTTCTTGGCCTCCTCCTGCAGCTGCTGCTTGGCAGTCTCGTCCTTCGTCGCGCCGATCTTGGCCGAATACTCCTGCCTCACCTTGTCGACCTGCAGATAGGCAACGGCGAAGGCCTCGATTTTCTGATCGCTGACGGCTGCTGTCGCACCGGTGCCGCCCTGCTGTCCCTGCATCGGCGTCTGGCCCTGAGCCGGCGGCTGCGCCTGTGCCGGCTGCTGTTGCGCCTGGGCCATGTCGACAGCGGATGCCGGGCTGAAAGCAAGCAGACTGAAGACCACAGTGCTCAATGTTGCGACAGATGTGTAACGATTGATCATATTCATTCCTCTTCAAGTGCATGATTTGATCGGCAGCAAGACCGCCTCGGTCGATCGCTCAGCCGCTCAAAGGCCGGCGAGCTCGCGACGATGGAACCTTGAAGAGGGTACGGTGCGGCGGTAACGGGGCGATTTGCTGACGATTGAGCGGCGGTTTTGTGACCGCCGGCATGTCGACTGGTGCGGGAAATTCCAGCGCGAGCCGGTCAGCCCGGGGTCTCACGCTGCGCTTTTCCAGCGCGGGTCTTGGTCGGCTCAGCCCAGACAAACGGATGTCGCGCGCGACCTCCGTTTGTCTGGTTAGGCTTCGGCTAAAGCAATTCTAGCAAACGCTGCGCGGGAGAGCTTGTTTCGCAGCGCCGCCGCTCTATGTCCTCACCCGTTTCAGCATGAGATCTGCAGGCAGTATTCACCGTAAATCCGGGTGCCGACGGCGTTGTCCGCCGGCCGGCTTGAAGGAGCTGAGCAATGAAAATTCTCATGGTTCTCACATCGCATGATCAGTTGGGAAACACCGGCAAGAAGACGGGATTCTGGCTCGAAGAGCTTGCTGCTCCTTATTTCGTTTTCCGCGACGCCGGGGTCGATATTACACTCGCTTCGCCGAAGGGCGGCCAGCCTCCGCTCGATCTGAAGAGCAATGAGCCGGCGTTCCAGACGGAAGATACGAGACGGTTTGAACGAGACGCGGCCGCAATGGCTGCGCTCGCAAACACCATCAAGCTTTCTGAAATCGACCAGGCGGACTATGACAGCGTGTTCTTCCCCGGCGGGCACGGTCCGCTTTGGGATCTGACGAACGATCGCAATGCGCTGTCGCTTATCGAGGACATGCTTTCGGCGGGAAAGCCTGTGGCGCTCGTCTGCCATGCACCCGGTATCCTGACGAATGTGAAGGCGCCGGATGGAAAGCCCATCGCCAAGGGCCGGGCCGTCACGGGGTTCACCGATTCAGAAGAAGAGGCCATGCACCTGGTCGAGGTCGTTCCCTACCTGCTCGAGGACGTCCTGAAAGAGCAGGGCGCAAAGTTTTCAAAGACGGCGGATTGGGGCGTGCATGTCGTCCAGGACGGCCTGCTGATCACCGGCCAAAACCCGGCCTCGTCAAAACAGGGCGCCCGCACGCTGCTTGATGCCTTGGGAAAGCAGGCCGCGGCTTAAGCACTTCAGCCCCTGGGCATAATTGCTGGCCGGGGGCGAGATCTCCTCATTCGGCTTGTGCCAACGCCGGCCGCAGGCGCGTTTCGACGACCTCTGCGGCACCTGCGCATCGGCCCGAAAATCGGAATCGCTTGTCGGGCCGATGCGCGGATTGAAAGAGTTAGGGCGTCCTTTGTGGGTCATAAAGGACGCACGGCGCTCTGAGGCGGTGGAGTGCCAATCGCACGACGTTCGAACACGGGATGGGAGGCATCTGACATGACCAGGAAATATACCGGGCAATGCGCCTGCGGCGCAGTAAGATTTGCCTTCGACACGGACCCGAACTTTGTCGCCAACTGCCATTGCCTGGACTGCAAGAGGGCAACGGGCGGCGAGGCCGCCACGTTCTTCGCCGTGCCGCAGGAAGATTTCACCGTGATCAGCGGCAGCCCGAAAGCGTTTCATTACATCGCCGATTCAGGCAAAGGGCTCGACCGCAACTTTTGCCCCGATTGCGGCGCCAGGTTATTCAGCAGCAACCTCGAGAGCTTCCCCGGCCTCGTCTTCGTGACGCTCGGCAGCCTCGACCGGCCCGAGTTGATCAAGCCGGGGGTCGAAATGTTCACCCGGCGCCGGCTGGCCTGGGCAAGGCCGCTCGATCTTCCGCAGTTCGATGGCATGCCTGGTTGAGCCGCGACGCCGGATCGAATTCTTCTTGAAGAAAAATTCGATCCGGTGTCGGATCGGCCAAGCCACGTCCGTCCTAGGTTCGTCCATTCCGTAAATCCAAAAAGGATCACGACCATGCCGAGTACCATACGCCTGCACCGCGTTCTGGCGACCACCCCGGAGAAAGTCTATCGCGCATTCCTGGAGGCGGACGCGCTTGCCAAGTGGCTTCCGCCGAACGGCTTCCTCTGCACTGTGCACCATTCGGAGCCGGTTGTCGGCGGCACGTTCAGAATGTCCTTCCGCAACTTCACGACGGGCAACAGCCACGCCTTCGGCGGCGAATATCTCGAGCTCGTCCCGGGCGAACGTCTGCGCTACACCGACAGGTTCGACGATCCCAACCTGCCGGGCGAAATGGAAGTCACCGTGACGCTGAAGAAGGTTTCGGTCGGCACCGAGGTGGATATCGTACAGGCAGGCGTGCCCGACGTCATTCCGCCCGAGGCTTGTTATCTCGGCTGGCAGGAGTCGCTGCGAAACCTCGCCAGGGTTGTCGAGCCCGACATCCAGGAATAGCGCAAGATCGCGCCGGTCGGACGACAACCGTCCGGCATCGGCGACATCAATCAATCCCCATGTTTGGCCAGGGCGTTGCGGGCGGCCGCAGCGCCCCAGTCGTCGGAAAGGTCCTGCCCCTCGATTTCGGCTTCCTTGATCGGCGTTGCCAGGATCAGCGGCGTGGAGCCGAAAGGCAGGCCGTCGATCCGGCCTGCGTCACGGCTGAGTACGATCCGGGTCATCGGGCGGTAATCCTCGGTCAGCCGGCAGAACAGGATGGCGCCGTGCTTCTCGACATCGCGGGCCACACGATAACCGTCTGCCACGAGGTCGCCGATGTTGATCAACAGGTTCGCCCAGTTTTCGATCCCGGCCGCATCCAGTGTCGCGGCGTCGAGTTCCATGAAAAGCTCGCATTCGACGCCGTTCTCAGGCTCAGATATGCCGGCCCAGGGGGTCGACAGCCCGTCGGTGGCAAGCGTCAGCCTTCCCGGCGCATGGATGGCGAGGATCCGGCGGTGCGGGCCGAACCATTTCGTCTGGGCGTGAATGTTGGCCGTTCCGCGCTCTGCGGCAAAATCCTCCTGGACTGTGCCGCGGCTCTGCCAGAAGACGCGCCGCGTAGCGGCAGCGGTTTCGTAGATCGGGTCGTCGGGGCCGCGCGGCACGATCGTCCGGTCATAACTCGTTTCGAGCGTGATCTCTCCCCGCATGAAGGGGAACTTCGGCTTCCTCCAGCGGATTATCACCTTGTTGAAGCGGGGCATCCCTGATGCACCGAGCTTTTCAACGACATCAGAGATGATATCGAGCGGATGCCTGGAGGCCTCAGGGACATAGTTTCCCTCGGCATCGCGGTAGCCGCCCGTCCGGGAGGAATGCCCTGCCTGCATCGTGGTGGCTGTCCATTCGCCGCTGACCGCGCCCGCCGGCGCCTTGTCGAGAGCCGGTGCAAGTTCCCGGATCGCATCGTCAATCGAATAGAATGCCACGTCGCCCTCCGCCTTCGCCCAAAGATCGTATCCCCCGCGGCCGCTCGGCCGCGAGCAGAAGCTAGCGCGGAGGCGTCGCCGATCAATAGCGAGGTGGACGTCGCGAGCAGGGGAGGCGCCCAGATCCCTGGGCGCAGGAGAATTCTTCACTTAGGTGCGGTGAGGCCCGCGGCGCTTATTTGCTTCCGTTGTTCGGGCGCGCCTTGGCGCTGTCGTTGTTGGTCGACGAGGCGGTTTTTCCGTCTGGTTGCTGCCCGAAATATGTCCCGCCGAGATGGCCGCCGGCGCTGGTGTTCCTCACCTGCCGTTCGGCGCGTTTCTGGAGTTCACGAACGTTGGTCTTGCTCATTTTCGGCTCCATGTTTGAGGTGGACATCTGGTCAACCGATGGCGGACGACACGGTTCCATATTTTTGCGGAGGGCGGTGTCCTTTACGTCGGCGGCGGGCTTGGGGGAACGTTTGCTCACCCGTCGTCGGTGTCCCGCTTCGCTGCCGCTCACCCGATGGAAATATTCGCACGTCGGACATTTGGAGCTCCTTCTTTTGGCTTCGTTGTAGAAAGCCGATCCGGGACAACATCCCGATGAAATGATCGGCGTGGAGCAGCCGGTGCCGACCTAAGCGAGGAAAAGCGGAAAGGCTCTAAAGTTTGGGCCTGCGCTTCGCAAGCGCCTTGCGCGCCGCCATCCCACTCCACTGCTCGTCAGGATCGAGGTCTGCGACTTCGGCGTCTCTCGCAGCGAATTCCTGGACAAATTTACCATCACAAGAAAATCGTCTTTCATTTCACAGTATATGTGTTAACACTTTATTAGGGATGGGGAGTATTCCGGTTCTGATTTAAGAAATATGGGCATTGTTGCCGATAATATCGGCACGACCGCATGTTCAACGCGTGTCATGCTGGTTTGCTAATCTTGAATCAATGCCGGGTTACTTGTTTTGTATTATGGGGGGTTATTTTGATGGGTACGCAAAGCACCGGCGGCGGCAGCACGACTTCTTTCTCCAATACGCCGCAGGCGAAGGATGACTCTTACATCTGGACAGAAGACCAACTGCTCAGTCTCCAGCTCTACAATGCGGCCACCAAAACCATAACCCTCGACGTCATGTCGAATGATCTTGGCGGGAATGCCAAATCCCTCTTTTCGGTCGACGACGGTGATGGCAATCCAATTACCGCCGACTACGAGCTTCTTGCGAAAGACGTCGGAGCGAATGGGGCATCTGCCTGGGAGAAGTCCCTGCTCGGCAATTGGGTCAGGATCAATAATGGAAAGATCGAATACCGTCTTAGTGACGGAAGCGGCATCGCGGGCTCGGGCGCGGATATCAACACGCTGTCTGCCGGTGAAATCCTCAAAGATAGTTTCGTCTACGCGATACGGCTCGGCAATGGCACGCTGAGCGAGGCAAATGTCTCGATCTCGCTCACCGGCGCCAACGATGCGGCTTCGATCGTCGTCGATGCGACGGTCACCGACGATCGGGCGACGGTCGAGGCGGGTGCGGCCGGCAGCGGCGATCCGAATGCCTCCGGCAAGCTGACGGTCAGCGATGTCGACGACGGCGAGGCGGCGTTTGCCGCCCCGGCCTCCCTCAACGGCATCTATGGCAGCTTCACCTTCAATGCCGCCAGCGGCAGCTGGACCTATACGCTCGACAATAACCGGGCCGCGACGCAGGCGCTCAACCAGGGCGACGCCGTCAGCGACACGCTGAGCGTCAGCTCGCTCGACGGCACGGCCAGCCACAACATCGTCGTCGCCATCACCGGCGCCAACGATGCGGCTTCGATCGTCGTCGATGCGACGGTCACCGACGATCGGGCGACGGTCGAGGCGGGTGCGGCCGGCAGCGGCGATCCGAATGCCTCCGGCAAGCTGACGGTCAGCGATGTCGACGACGGCGAGGCGGCGTTTGCCGCCCCGGCCTCCCTCAACGGCATCTATGGCAGCTTCACCTTCAATGCCGCCAGCGGCAGCTGGACCTATACGCTCGACAATAACCGGGCCGCGACGCAGGCGCTCAACCAGGGCGACGCCGTCAGCGACACGCTGAGCGTCAGCTCGCTCGACGGCACGGCCAGCCACAACATCGTCGTCGCCATCACCGGCGCCAACGATGCGGCTTCGATCGTCGTCGATGCGACGGTCACCGACGATCGGGCGACGGTCGAGGCGGGTGCGGCCGGCAGCGGCGATCCGAATGCCTCCGGCAAGCTGACGGTCAGCGATGTCGACGACGGCGAGGCGGCGTTTGCCGCCCCGGCCTCCCTCAACGGCATCTATGGCAGCTTCACCTTCAATGCCGCCAGCGGCAGCTGGACCTATACGCTCGACAATAACCGGGCCGCGACGCAGGCGCTCAACCAGGGCGACGCCGTCAGCGACACGCTGAGCGTCAGCTCGCTCGACGGCACGGCCAGCCACAACATCGTCGTCGCCATCACCGGCGCCAACGATGCGGCTTCGATCGTCGTCGATGCGACGGTCACCGACGATCGGGCGACGGTCGAGGCGGGTGCGGCCGGCAGCGGCGATCCGAATGCCTCCGGCAAGCTGACGGTCAGCGATGTCGACGACGGCGAGGCGGCGTTTGCCGCCCCGGCCTCCCTCAACGGCATCTATGGCAGCTTCACCTTCAATGCCGCCAGCGGCAGCTGGACCTATACGCTCGACAATAACCGGGCCGCGACGCAGGCGCTCAACCAGGGCGACGCCGTCAGCGACACGCTGAGCGTCAGCTCGCTCGACGGCACGGCCAGCCACAACATCGTCGTCGCCATCACCGGCGCCAACGATGCGGCTTCGATCGTCGTCGATGCGACGGTCACCGACGATCGGGCGACGGTCGAGGCGGGTGCGGCCGGCAGCGGCGATCCGAATGCCTCCGGCAAGCTGACGGTCAGCGATGTCGACGACGGCGAGGCGGCGTTTGCCGCCCCGGCCTCCCTCAACGGCATCTATGGCAGCTTCACCTTCAATGCCGCCAGCGGCAGCTGGACCTATACGCTCGACAATAACCGGGCCGCGACGCAGGCGCTCAACCAGGGCGACGCCGTCAGCGACACGCTGAGCGTCAGCTCGCTCGACGGCACGGCCAGCCACAACATCGTCGTCGCCATCACCGGCGCCAACGATGCGGCTTCGATCGTCGTCGATGCGACGGTCACCGACGATCGGGCGACGGTCGAGGCGGGTGCGGCCGGCAGCGGCGATCCGAATGCCTCCGGCAAGCTGACGGTCAGCGATGTCGACGACGGCGAGGCGGCGTTTGCCGCCCCGGCCTCCCTCAACGGCATCTATGGCAGCTTCACCTTCAATGCCGCCAGCGGCAGCTGGACCTATACGCTCGACAATAACCGGGCCGCGACGCAGGCGCTCAACCAGGGCGACGCCGTCAGCGACACGCTGAGCGTCAGCTCGCTCGACGGCACGGCCAGCCACAACATCGTCGTCGCCATCACCGGCGCCAACGATGCGGCTTCGATCGTCGTCGATGCGACGGTCACCGACGATCGGGCGACGGTCGAGGCGGGTGCGGCCGGCAGCGGCGATCCGAATGCCTCCGGCAAGCTGACGGTCAGCGATGTCGACGACGGCGAGGCGGCGTTTGCCGCCCCGGCCTCCCTCAACGGCATCTATGGCAGCTTCACCTTCAATGCCGCCAGCGGCAGCTGGACCTATACGCTCGACAATAACCGGGCCGCGACGCAGGCGCTCAACCAGGGCGACGCCGTCAGCGACACGCTGAGCGTCAGCTCGCTCGACGGCACGGCCAGCCACAACATCGTCGTCGCCATCACCGGCGCCAACGATGCGGCTTCGATCGTCGTCGATGCGACGGTCACCGACGATCGGGCGACGGTCGAGGCGGGTGCGGCCGGCAGCGGCGATCCGAATGCCTCCGGCAAGCTGACGGTCAGCGATGTCGACGACGGCGAGGCGGCGTTTGCCGCCCCGGCCTCCCTCAACGGCATCTATGGCAGCTTCACCTTCAATGCCGCCAGCGGCAGCTGGACCTATACGCTCGACAATAACCGGGCCGCGACGCAGGCGCTCAACCAGGGCGACGCCGTCAGCGACACGCTGAGCGTCAGCTCGCTCGACGGCACGGCCAGCCACAACATCGTCGTCGCCATCACCGGCGCCAACGATGCGGCTTCGATCGTCGTCGATGCGACGGTCACCGACGATCGGGCGACGGTCGAGGCGGGTGCGGCCGGCAGCGGCGATCCGAATGCCTCCGGCAAGCTGACGGTCAGCGATGTCGACGACGGCGAGGCGGCGTTTGCCGCCCCGGCCTCCCTCAACGGCATCTATGGCAGCTTCACCTTCAATGCCGCCAGCGGCAGCTGGACCTATACGCTCGACAATAACCGGGCCGCGACGCAGGCGCTCAACCAGGGCGACGCCGTCAGCGACACGCTGAGCGTCAGCTCGCTCGACGGCACGGCCAGCCACAACATCGTCGTCGCCATCACCGGCGCCAACGATGCGGCTTCGATCGTCGTCGATGCGACGGTCACCGACGATCGGGCGACGGTCGAGGCGGGTGCGGCCGGCAGCGGCGATCCGAATGCCTCCGGCAAGCTGACGGTCAGCGATGTCGACGACGGCGAGGCGGCGTTTGCCGCCCCGGCCTCCCTCAACGGCATCTATGGCAGCTTCACCTTCAATGCCGCCAGCGGCAGCTGGACCTATACGCTCGACAATAACCGGGCCGCGACGCAGGCGCTCAACCAGGGCGACGCCGTCAGCGACACGCTGAGCGTCAGCTCGCTCGACGGCACGGCCAGCCACAACATCGTCGTCGCCATCACCGGCGCCAACGATGCGGCTTCGATCGTCGTCGATGCGACGGTCACCGACGATCGGGCGACGGTCGAGGCGGGTGCGGCCGGCAGCGGCGATCCGAATGCCTCCGGCAAGCTGACGGTCAGCGATGTCGACGACGGCGAGGCGGCGTTTGCCGCCCCGGCCTCCCTCAACGGCATCTATGGCAGCTTCACCTTCAATGCCGCCAGCGGCAGCTGGACCTATACGCTCGACAATAACCGGGCCGCGACGCAGGCGCTCAACCAGGGCGACGCCGTCAGCGACACGCTGAGCGTCAGCTCGCTCGACGGCACGGCCAGCCACAACATCGTCGTCGCCATCACCGGCGCCAACGATGCGGCTTCGATCGTCGTCGATGCGACGGTCACCGACGATCGGGCGACGGTCGAGGCGGGTGCGGCCGGCAGCGGCGATCCGAATGCCTCCGGCAAGCTGACGGTCAGCGATGTCGACGACGGCGAGGCGGCGTTTGCCGCCCCGGCCTCCCTCAACGGCATCTATGGCAGCTTCACCTTCAATGCCGCCAGCGGCAGCTGGACCTATACGCTCGACAATAACCGGGCCGCGACGCAGGCGCTCAACCAGGGCGACGCCGTCAGCGACACGCTGAGCGTCAGCTCGCTCGACGGCACGGCCAGCCACAACATCGTCGTCGCCATCACCGGCGCCAACGATGCGGCTTCGATCGTCGTCGATGCGACGGTCACCGACGATCGGGCGACGGTCGAGGCGGGTGCGGCCGGCAGCGGCGATCCGAATGCCTCCGGCAAGCTGACGGTCAGCGATGTCGACGACGGCGAGGCGGCGTTTGCCGCCCCGGCCTCCCTCAACGGCATCTATGGCAGCTTCACCTTCAATGCCGCCAGCGGCAGCTGGACCTATACGCTCGACAATAACCGGGCCGCGACGCAGGCGCTCAACCAGGGCGACGCCGTCAGCGACACGCTGAGCGTCAGCTCGCTCGACGGCACGGCCAGCCACAACATCGTCGTCGCCATCACCGGCGCCAACGATGCGGCTTCGATCGTCGTCGATGCGACGGTCACCGACGATCGGGCGACGGTCGAGGCGGGTGCGGCCGGCAGCGGCGATCCGAATGCCTCCGGCAAGCTGACGGTCAGCGATGTCGACGACGGCGAGGCGGCGTTTGCCGCCCCGGCCTCCCTCAACGGCATCTATGGCAGCTTCACCTTCAATGCCGCCAGCGGCAGCTGGACCTATACGCTCGACAATAACCGGGCCGCGACGCAGGCGCTCAACCAGGGCGACGCCGTCAGCGACACGCTGAGCGTCAGCTCGCTCGACGGCACGGCCAGCCACAACATCGTCGTCGCCATCACCGGCGCCAACGATGCGGCTTCGATCGTCGTCGATGCGACGGTCACCGACGATCGGGCGACGGTCGAGGCGGGTGCGGCCGGCAGCGGCGATCCGAATGCCTCCGGCAAGCTGACGGTCAGCGATGTCGACGACGGCGAGGCGGCGTTTGCCGCCCCGGCCTCCCTCAACGGCATCTATGGCAGCTTCACCTTCAATGCCGCCAGCGGCAGCTGGACCTATACGCTCGACAATAACCGGGCCGCGACGCAGGCGCTCAACCAGGGCGACGCCGTCAGCGACACGCTGAGCGTCAGCTCGCTCGACGGCACGGCCAGCCACAACATCGTCGTCGCCATCACCGGCGCCAACGATGCGGCTTCGATCGTCGTCGATGCGACGGTCACCGACGATCGGGCGACGGTCGAGGCGGGTGCGGCCGGCAGCGGCGATCCGAATGCCTCCGGCAAGCTGACGGTCAGCGATGTCGACGACGGCGAGGCGGCGTTTGCCGCCCCGGCCTCCCTCAACGGCATCTATGGCAGCTTCACCTTCAATGCCGCCAGCGGCAGCTGGACCTATACGCTCGACAATAACCGGGCCGCGACGCAGGCGCTCAACCAGGGCGACGCCGTCAGCGACACGCTGAGCGTCAGCTCGCTCGACGGCACGGCCAGCCACAACATCGTCGTCGCCATCACCGGCGCCAACGATGCGGCTTCGATCGTCGTCGATGCGACGGTCACCGACGATCGGGCGACGGTCGAGGCGGGTGCGGCCGGCAGCGGCGATCCGAATGCCTCCGGCAAGCTGACGGTCAGCGATGTCGACGACGGCGAGGCGGCGTTTGCCGCCCCGGCCTCCCTCAACGGCATCTATGGCAGCTTCACCTTCAATGCCGCCAGCGGCAGCTGGACCTATACGCTCGACAATAACCGGGCCGCGACGCAGGCGCTCAACCAGGGCGACGCCGTCAGCGACACGCTGAGCGTCAGCTCGCTCGACGGCACGGCCAGCCACAACATCGTCGTCGCCATCACCGGCGCCAACGATGCGGCTTCGATCGTCGTCGATGCGACGGTCACCGACGATCGGGCGACGGTCGAGGCGGGTGCGGCCGGCAGCGGCGATCCGAATGCCTCCGGCAAGCTGACGGTCAGCGATGTCGACGACGGCGAGGCGGCGTTTGCCGCCCCGGCCTCCCTCAACGGCATCTATGGCAGCTTCACCTTCAATGCCGCCAGCGGCAGCTGGACCTATACGCTCGACAATAACCGGGCCGCGACGCAGGCGCTCAACCAGGGCGACGCCGTCAGCGACACGCTGAGCGTCAGCTCGCTCGACGGCACGGCCAGCCACAACATCGTCGTCGCCATCACCGGCGCCAACGATGCGGCTTCGATCGTCGTCGATGCGACGGTCACCGACGATCGGGCGACGGTCGAGGCGGGTGCGGCCGGCAGCGGCGATCCGAATGCCTCCGGCAAGCTGACGGTCAGCGATGTCGACGACGGCGAGGCGGCGTTTGCCGCCCCGGCCTCCCTCAACGGCATCTATGGCAGCTTCACCTTCAATGCCGCCAGCGGCAGCTGGACCTATACGCTCGACAATAACCGGGCCGCGACGCAGGCGCTCAACCAGGGCGACGCCGTCAGCGACACGCTGAGCGTCAGCTCGCTCGACGGCACGGCCAGCCACAACATCGTCGTCGCCATCACCGGCGCCAACGATGCGGCTTCGATCGTCGTCGATGCGACGGTCACCGACGATCGGGCGACGGTCGAGGCGGGTGCGGCCGGCAGCGGCGATCCGAATGCCTCCGGCAAGCTGACGGTCAGCGATGTCGACGACGGCGAGGCGGCGTTTGCCGCCCCGGCCTCCCTCAACGGCATCTATGGCAGCTTCACCTTCAATGCCGCCAGCGGCAGCTGGACCTATACGCTCGACAATAACCGGGCCGCGACGCAGGCGCTCAACCAGGGCGACGCCGTCAGCGACACGCTGAGCGTCAGCTCGCTCGACGGCACGGCCAGCCACAACATCGTCGTCGCCATCACCGGCGCCAACGATGCGGCTTCGATCGTCGTCGATGCGACGGTCACCGACGATCGGGCGACGGTCGAGGCGGGTGCGGCCGGCAGCGGCGATCCGAATGCCTCCGGCAAGCTGACGGTCAGCGATGTCGACGACGGCGAGGCGGCGTTTGCCGCCCCGGCCTCCCTCAACGGCATCTATGGCAGCTTCACCTTCAATGCCGCCAGCGGCAGCTGGACCTATACGCTCGACAATAACCGGGCCGCGACGCAGGCGCTCAACCAGGGCGACGCCGTCAGCGACACGCTGAGCGTCAGCTCGCTCGACGGCACGGCCAGCCACAACATCGTCGTCGCCATCACCGGCGCCAACGATGCGGCTTCGATCGTCGTCGATGCGACGGTCACCGACGATCGGGCGACGGTCGAGGCGGGTGCGGCCGGCAGCGGCGATCCGAATGCCTCCGGCAAGCTGACGGTCAGCGATGTCGACGACGGCGAGGCGGCGTTTGCCGCCCCGGCCTCCCTCAACGGCATCTATGGCAGCTTCACCTTCAATGCCGCCAGCGGCAGCTGGACCTATACGCTCGACAATAACCGGGCCGCGACGCAGGCGCTCAACCAGGGCGACGCCGTCAGCGACACGCTGAGCGTCAGCTCGCTCGACGGCACGGCCAGCCACAACATCGTCGTCGCCATCACCGGCGCCAACGATGCGGCTTCGATCGTCGTCGATGCGACGGTCACCGACGATCGGGCGACGGTCGAGGCGGGTGCGGCCGGCAGCGGCGATCCGAATGCCTCCGGCAAGCTGACGGTCAGCGATGTCGACGACGGCGAGGCGGCGTTTGCCGCCCCGGCCTCCCTCAACGGCATCTATGGCAGCTTCACCTTCAATGCCGCCAGCGGCAGCTGGACCTATACGCTCGACAATAACCGGGCCGCGACGCAGGCGCTCAACCAGGGCGACGCCGTCAGCGACACGCTGAGCGTCAGCTCGCTCGACGGCACGGCCAGCCACAACATCGTCGTCGCCATCACCGGCGCAGATGATGGTCCAGCTAGGCAGGCGCCGACCGACATTAAGCTGACGCCTGTCGTTCCGGCGGATAGCGTTAACTTCAATAGTTTTGAGTTCAGTGGGCTGCTGGCGGCGACTGATCCCGACGCAGGTGGATTCAGCTTCAGCATTGCCTCGCAGTCGAATCCGGGCTTGTTTTCGATTACCGGCAATACGCTTCATTCGGATGCGCTATCGACGAACGGTACATTTTCAGTGACGGTAACGGCAACGCAGACCGGTGATCCTATAGGCCCGGCCTTCGAAAAGACCGAGACGTTCACGATTATCACCGGTGGCAATGGCAACTCAGTGGACAATCCGACCGGTGGAACGGGCGACGATATGCTCTACGGCGGTGGCGGTAACGATATGATGTTCGGGCTCGGAGGTGACGACACTCTTTTCGGCCAAGACGGCAACGAGACCCTAAACGGTGGTGCTGGCAACAACACCCTGACCGGGGGCGTGGGAAATGATACCTTCTTTTTCCAAAAGTTTGCCACCACCACGAACCATATGACTGACTTCAACGCTGGGACGAATAGCACAACCGTGGACAGGTTCCAGTTGGACGTCGGAGGCGGCACGTTCGAGTTCGCCGTCGGCAACAACAATACAAACGTGGACAATGTGAAGGTGGGAAACAACGGCACGATCAATGTTGCCGGAACGGAGGTTGCCGTCAAAACGGACGTGAGCGTCACGAACGCAACCGTCCAGAGCACCATCAATGGTTACAGCAACATAACCACAGGGGCATTGTTCGTGTTCCACAACACGGATCTCGGCCATGCGGCGGTCTACTACGATCAGAACCCAAGTTCAGCCGGCGGCGCGGTGCTGGTTGCTGAATTCGACAACATCACCACCCTCAGCGGGCTTACAAATTTCAACTCGGGCGACTTCTTGTTTAGCTGAGGCGGTCTGTGATCACCACCAGCATTCATCGCAGACGCAGCCCAATGGAGACCTCGCCTGCGGCGTACGTACTCGGGCCTGACGGGGAGGTCCCGGACGTTTGTGCGCCCAGCGCGCTGGGCGCGACGGATTCATCGGGTAGTGGATAGCATCAGGTCACACGCGTTGCGGCAGCCTTCCGATCTCAATTGCCGTCGTTGGGCCGTGCCTTGGCGCTGTCATTGCTGCTGTCCGAGGCGGTTTTTCCGTCCGGCTGTTGGCCGAAATAGGTGCCGCCGAGGTGGCCGCCGGCGCTGGTGTTCTTGACCTGCTGTTCGGCGCGTTTCTGAAGTTCACGGGCGTTGGTCTTGCTCATTTTCGGCTCCATATTTGAGGTCGACCTGTGGTCAACCGATGGAGGCCGACACTGTTCCATATTTTTCTGCGCCAACGCCGGGGCTGGCTGTTCGGTGAGAGCAAAAGATCGGCCGACTGGCTGGCATTTGTGAGACTGGGCGGGAACAGTTCGGGGTTTTGCCTGTTGTTCGAATTCAACATGGAGAAACGAACATGGGCATGACGACACCGAAAGACGGCGCCCCCGGCACGACCGACCAGTCACCCCGCTGGGAAGGGCCGAGGGGGAATAAGCCTCGCGGCTACATGAAGGCCAAGGATGATCCGGATCGCGACCGTGACGCGCATGGCGAAAACAATCGCGACCCCGAGACCAGAGATCTCGGCGATGCGCTGAAGCAGAAGGGCGATTGACATGGCCAACACCGAGAAAGACGCGACCGGCCAGTTCGCCAAGTCGCGGGCCGACCGGAAGAGCACCGGCGTCGCCAGCGCCAAGCCGACCGTCATCACCGGCTCCGAGGATGCGACGGTAAACAAGAACCCGCCCGGCAAGAAAAAGCCTGAGAAGGATTGGGAAATTAATTACGATCCCGCCGATAGGAACGAGAGCCGGTCGCACTAGCTCGGGCTGCCGCCGGTTCTCCTCACGAGCCAAGCCGGGAGGCATTTCCGTTTTTTTCCAGTCACGGAAATGCTCCATTTTTATATGCGGGCACGGTTACGCTACCCACCGAAATAGGCCGGGTGGTCGATATCGGCGAGGAGGCCGGGCTGTTGCGGCTGCCAGCCGAGCAGCGCGCGGGTATGCTCGCTCGAGGTCGGGACGTCGAAGCCGGCAAACATGCCGAACCAGCCGAAATGCTCGGCCGCTTCTTCCCGTGAGAGCGAGACGGCGGGCACATCGAGCCGACGGCCGATGACCTCGGCGATCTGCCTGAAGGGAACTCCCTCTTCCGCGACTGCCAGGAACGGACCGCCGACGGCGCCGCGCTCGATCGCCAGGCGATAGACGCGGGCGGCATCGAGCCGGTGCACGGCCGGCCAGCGGTTCTCCCCTTCGCCGATATAGGCCGAGACGCCCTTGCGCCGGGCCAAATCGATCAGGATCGGCACGAAGCCGTGGTCGCCATGGCCATGCACCGAGGGCGGGAGCCGGACGGTGGAGGCGCGCACGCCGCGGGCGACAAGCGATACCGCGGTGATTTCGGAGGCGCGAGGGTAGGTCTCCGACGTCGGCATGGGCGGATCCTTCTCGGTGCCGACACGGCCGGGGGCAAAGCCGAGGCCGGCCGTGACCAGCAGCGGCCGGCCCGAGCCTTGGAGGGTTTCGCCGAGCGCCTCGATGGCGCGCCGGTCGGCGGCGCAGTTCTCCGCGAATTTCGAGAAATCGTGGTTGAAAGCCGTGTGGATCACGGCGTCCGCCTCAGCGGCACCGCTCTTCAGACTTCCCAGGTCGTCAAGCGTGCCGTGATGGACTTCGGCACCGGCGGCCGCCAGTTGATCCACTCCCTTGTCGGAGCGGGTTAGGCCGAGCACCTTGTGGCCGGCGGCGATCAATTCATCGACGACGGCCGAGCCGACCCAGCCGGTGGCTCCAGTGACGAATATGCGCATGTGATATCTCCAGTTTTTGCCGGAGACACATATCGGCTCTGCCTGTATCATGGTAAAGTAGTGATATTATCATGGTATAAAGGCTAACAGGATGGGTGAGTTCGTCACCTCAGACAACCGGCTCGGCGCCTATCTGAAGGGTCGCCGCGTCAGGCTCGATCCCGCCGCCTTCGGCTTTGCGGGGGAGAGGCGGCGCACGCCGGGTCTGCGGCGTGAGGAGGTGGCAAGCCGCGCCAATATCAGCCCGACCTGGTACACCTGGCTGGAGCAGGGGCGCGGCGGTGCGCCGTCTGCCGACGTGCTCGACCGGATCTCGCGCGCCCTGATGCTGACGGATGTCGAGCGCGAGCATCTCTTCCTCATCGGTCTCGGCCGACCACCCGAGGTGCGCTACCACAGGCAAGAGGGCGTGACGCCGAGGCTGCAGGGCGTGCTCGATGCGCTCGACCCGAGCCCGGCGCTGATCCGCAACGCCATCTGGGACGTGATTGCCTGGAATAGGGCGGCGACGGTGCTTCTGACCGATTACGGCGCGCTGCCGCCTGAGGAGCGCAACGTGCTGCGCTTCATCTTCCTCGATCCGCGCGTACGCGCCGCCCAGTACGACTGGGAAAGTGTGGCCCGCTTCGTCGTCGCCGCATTCCGCGTGGATGCGGCCCGCGCGGGTGCCGCGGCCGAGGTCGAGCCCCTCGTCGACGAACTCTGCCGCAAGAGCCCCGAATTCCTGGCGATGTGGCGCGACAACGACGTGCGCAGCCACGGCGAGGGCGCCAAGCACATCAAACACCCCATCCTCGGCCCACTCGCTTTCGAATATTCCGCCTTCCAGGTGGATGGCCGGCCGGATCTCAGCATGGTGGTGTACAACCCGGCGACGGCGGAGGATACGGCGAAGATCAAGGGGTTGGTGGGCTGAGGCGAGGGCAATTGGTCGATCGACGAGATTGCGGTCTTCATCGCCTCAGTCCCGACAAATCTGCAGTCATTCTGTGGATAGGCGCGCCCAAGATTTGAGCCGCGCGGATGGGGGATTTCAATGAATTCATATCTGCCGCGGTCTTGGGCGCCGCTTCGGGCTTGCTAGCATGACAAAGCTGTGAAAGGCTAAAATACCACTCCTGCTAGAAAATTTATTGACCGACCCGGTTTCAGCTGCTTTCCTCCCGATAGACCAAGGCGAATGGAGCTTGAAGGAGATATCCATGGCAGTGCTTGCAAAACCTGTGGCGGTCGATGATGTCAGGAGCGCTTCCGAGAATGATGTGATCTCAGGCAACCTGCTGGATAATGATCTGGCAGGGGGCTCCGGCAACATGTTTCTCAACTTCTTCGACGGCGAGCGGGTGCTTGCCAAGAAGGATGGTGCGATTACCGATATCGAGGGTGAATACGGCACGTTCCACGTCAAGGCAGACGGCTCTTACACCTATACGCTGAACGAGGCGGCCAAGGCGAGCTTCGTTGACGGAATGACGCTGACGGAGACGATCGGCTACAAAATCTCCGACGGCGCCGGCAATACCGATGTCGGCCATTTCACGCTCGACATTCACGGGGTCACGAGCCCGCCGGTCGCGGTCGACGACGCCTTCTCGTTCCGCGAAGGAAGCGAGATGGCCGGCAACGTGCTTGCCAATGATCACGCTGGAGAGGCGGGCACGCTTTTCCTGCGTTCGGTCGAGGGCACGAGCATTCCTGCCGGTCAGGGGCAAGGGCAGACAACCGACGTGGCGGGTGAATTCGGCACCTTCCATTTCGCAGGCGATGGAAGCTTCACCTACGATCTCGATCCGGCCGTAAAGGCGGGCCTCAACGACGGCGAGCATATCACGGAGAAACTCCAATATTACAAGGTCTCCGACGGCGCCGGTCACGCGGATGCCGGCGTGATCACGCTGACCGTCGACGGCGTGACGGACGGGAAGTCGTTGAACACCAATCATGTCGAGGCCCAGGCGGATGTGGTGCGCCCCTTCCTGGACCATTACGAACTCCAGGGGGTCGCGATCGATCCGCTAACCGGCAAGTATTACGTCAGTTCCGGCCATGGTTTCCCAGATGGTTCCATGGTGAGCATTTACGACAACGCAGCCGCATTTGAAGCCGACAACGCCAGCGGCGCCATCTCTCTCGGCGACTATGACAAGGGCGAATATGACATCGGCGGAACCTATTTTTCGGTCCGCGGCGGCGAGATCATCGGAAGAACCAACGAGGCGAGAGGCGAGGAGGACCCTTTCCCCGATCAGACCTATCTCGCAAAGTGGGATGCCGCCGACGGATCGCTCGATCAGAAGGGCGACCCGATTCCCGGCCTTATCGGCAAGAACGGGGCGGGTACGTTCGACTGGGGTGGATACACGGCCGTCAATACGATGCAGGATTCGACCGGCATTTACGTCGTCGGCCGCATCGATGATGCTACCTGGCAGGTCTCCAAGATCGATCCCGACACGCTCAACCCGATCGAATCCAAGACCTTCGCGGCCGGCGGGCTCGGCTACGGCTTTGCCGTCGACGGCACGTTCTTCTTCGGCGATTCCTCCAGCAGCGAGCATATCGGCACGGCCTTCGACTTTGAAACCGGGGTCAAGACAGCGGTCGACGTCAACATCGCCATACCGGGAGACGACTTGATCACCAACGTGGTCTATGATTCAGCGGCGGATAATCTCTACATCACCAACACCGGGATCGACGAAATCTCCGTGGTGCACAATATCTCGGACGTCCTGTTCATCTAGCGCATCGGCCCGAAAATCGGAATCGATTTTCGGAAAGCACGATGCGAGGATTGAAAGTGTTAGAGCGTCCTTTGTGCGTCCGAAAGCAAGCACGGCGTTCTATTCCTTACCGCTCGAATGCCGACCCCGCCCGTTCTCTTCACGGCGGGGCCTTTAACGGCGGCGTGAGGCGCGGATGCGGGCAGCGGGCTGCCTTCCAGGCCGGTCGCTACCACTGAGACGCGGAACTTGCCGTCGAGGCAGCGGTCGAGATCACCCCGACGTATGCAGTCTTGCCGTTGCGGACAAGGCCGCTCTCCTGCCAGTACGAGGCGTCTCCGGCTGTCCTGGCAGCAAGAGCGGCGGGCCGTGCGGAACATGGATGGCGGCCGACGCCTTCAGCCGGCCGCGTGGACCGGTCTCGGCCGATGATTTGGAACCATGATCCCGCCGTACTGTTTAACAGGAAGGCGCGGAAGCGCCGATAACGGGGATGCCGATTGCCGGCCAACCCGGTAATGACGATCGGCCTTTCGGTTCGCCTATGGAGGAGCACGACATGCAAACGACCCGATCGAAAGAACTGGCGGACGAATACCTGCGGCTTGGCGGCAAACGGCTGGCCAAAATCGATGACAATATTGTCAAGATCCGCCACTGGGATGATGACACGCCGGAGGCCGAGGCCTTCTGGCAGAAGCACATTGAGCCGTTGGATGACAAGCGCCGCGTAGAGGTCGAAACGCACCTTCCGACGATCAACGACCGGTGATCGCGGCGATTTCGCCGGAGCGCAGGACATTGAAGCACGACAGCGCCGCGCGTCTGAAAAGACGCGGCAGGCTGTCGTGCTCGGATATGTCGCGCCGCTGCGCTTACTGCAGCGTGCGCGTCTGGATCTGTTCGGCGGCGTGAGGCGCGGATGCGGGCAGCGGGCTGCCTTCCAGGCCGGTCGCTACCACCGAAACGCGGAACTTGCCGTCGAGGCTGCGGTCGAAGATCGCGCCGACGACGATATCGGCGTCTTCCTGCACTTCGTCACGAATGCGGCTTGCCGCTTCGTCCACTTCGAACAGCGTCATGTCCGAACCGCCGGAGATCGAGATCAGTACGCCCCTGGCGCCCCGCATCGAGATATCGTCAAGAAGCGGGTTGGCAATCGCCGCTTCCGCCGCCTTCATCGCGCGGCTTTCACCGGAGGCTTCGCCAGTGCCCATCATGGCGCGGCCCATGCCTGACATGACCGACTTCACGTCGGCAAAATCTAGGTTGATCAGGCCTTCCTTGACGATCAGGTCGGTAATGCAGCCGACGCCGGCATAGAGCACGCGGTCGGCGGTCATGAAAGCATCGGCGAACGTCGTTTTTGCATCGGCGATGCGGAAAAGGTTCTGATTGGGAATGACGATGACCGTATCGGCCGCCTGGCGAAGCGCCTCGATGCCGATTTCCGCCATCCGCATGCGGCGGTTGCCTTCGAATGTAAAGGGTTTGGTGACGACGCCGACCGTCAGGATGCCTGCGGCACGTGCAGCGCGGGCGATGACAGGTGCGGCACCCGTGCCTGTGCCGCCGCCCATGCCGGCGGTGACGAAGCACATGTGCGAGCCGGCCAGGTGATCCATGATCTCATCGAGCGACTCTTCGGCAGCCGCATGGCCGACCTCCGGCAACGAACCGGCGCCGAGACCCTCCGTCACATTCGCGCCAAGCTGGATGCGGCGCGTCGCCTTGGAGGTGGCCAGCACCTGAGCGTCCGTGTTCGCAGCGACGAATTCGACGCCCGCCAGCTTTTCCGCGATCATATTGTTGATCGCATTGCCACCACCGCCGCCGACGCCAATGACTGTAATATGCGGCCGTAGTCCAGAAATGCCGCTCTTGGCGTCCGTCATCGCGCTCTCCTTTGATGCTTCGTTCATGCCCACCCTCGTTTGCGGACGGCGAATCGTGCGTCCACGATACGCGAGCAACAAGGCAGAGGCGAGGCGAAAGACGTCGCGACGGGAGCGGCGATAATCGGGATGGGGCTTGATGGCGGCATTGAGGGAGGGAGCGTTGTGCCGGGAACTGACAATTGCGCTTAAGGCATAAGGTCCTCCTCCCAATGTTAACCCATGCCAGTCCTACGCTTAACAGCGCAGGGTGAGACACTATCCGCTTTTGAATTCAGCCAGAGTGGGGTCGAAGATGACTATTCCCCGGTTCTCCCATTCATCAGGATTGAAATCAGAAAGAAAACCATCGGGGGTAGGATGCAAACATCTTACAATCGGACCGGTGGGAAGCATCTGCAGGTAGAAAATATTCTCGAAGACTGGAGCCGGATTGAGTGCTTTCAGCTTCATTTTGGCCAACGCAATAGCCTGGCCGGGCGCGTCAAAGGGCTCGTGGGTCGGATAGATCAACAGGTGAGTAGGGATTGACACAACCTGATAGTGATTGGACTTGCTTGTAACGCGCTCGACCAACGCCTCTGCATACTGGCCAAACGTCCGAAGCTTGTTTCCGGATTTGAACGGGTTTCCTTCGCCGTCGTGCAGCACAAGCTCCGTTAGTTCGAGCTTTACCCGCCCGCCCGGTAGGTCAAGGGTGAAGTCGACGTCGT
This sequence comes from Rhizobium sp. 62_C5_N11_2, assembly GCF_051811185.1. Lineage (NCBI taxonomy): Bacteria > Pseudomonadati > Pseudomonadota > Alphaproteobacteria > Hyphomicrobiales > Rhizobiaceae > Rhizobium > Rhizobium sp. 62_C5_N11_2. The sequence continues at coordinate 2,610,462 of NZ_JBPWPW010000001.1, read as the reverse complement.
TCTCGGGATTCTGATGCCACCGGAACGCCACACCAGTCTTTGTCTTCCAGGCTTCGGCAAACAATTCAACCACGCGGAGTTCAATGGCGTCTTTGCTTGTCCCTAGCAGGTCACGCAGGAATTCGCCCGAAGCGTTTCCATCGTCCTCAACTATGACCCGATAGCGTCCTTGGTTACCGGTCGGCTTCTTCGCCATTGTGTTTCCTCAAGGTGAGCGAATTTTTGTAGAATTCAATGACGATTCTTTCTGGGAAAGCGGCGACGATGCTAACGTCTTCGTTTGCCAAAGACACCAAAGGCTTCAAGAACTTGTAGCATTGCATCAACCGTCTAGGCGATGCGGGCGTCAACTTCCTCCCGAAGCAGCGACGTGTGTTACCGCCACCGGCAAACATAGCACACACCTCAACCCCACCATCCCATTCGCCTCCAACACCAGCGACCCACCGTAAAGCCCCGCGAGCTCGTTGACGATGCTGAGGCCAAAGCCGTTGCCGGGGACGCGTTCGTCTTCGCGGACGCCCGGCAGGAGGACGGCGGCGAGGCGGGCCGGGGGGATGCCGGGGCCGTCGTCTTCGATGGTGATGCGGGCGGTCGGGCCGTCGCGGCGGGCGCGGAGGGTGACGCGGGAGGCGGCCCATTTGAAGGCGTTGTCGATCAGGTTGCCGAGCATTTCCTCGACATCGCTTTCGTCGCAGGCGACCCGCAGGCCTTGGGCTATATCGGTGTCGAAGGCGATCTTGCGTTCGGCATGAATCTGGCCGATCGCCCGGTGCAGATCGGCGATCGATGTTGCCACGTCGGTGCCGGCGACACTGTCCGACGTGGCCATCACCCGGCGGGCTGCGGCGAGGTGATGCTTGATCCTGTTATCGATCCGGGCGGCGATGCTGCGCAATGCGCCTTGCGGATCGTTTTTCTCGTCGAGCGCCAGCAGCAGGCTCGCCACCGGTGTCTTGAGGCCATGGGCAAGGTTGGCGAACTGCATGCGTGTTGCCGCCAGCCGCTCTTCGTTGGCCGCCAGCAGCGTGTTGGTTTTCAGTGAGAGCGGCGTAAGCTCGACGGTCGCCTCATCGGGCAGGCGGGCGCGTTCGCCCCGGTTGATGGCATCGATATTGGCCGCCATGGATTTCAGGGGGCGCAGGCCGAAGCGGATCTGCCAGAGCGTACCGGCCATCAGCACGAGGCCGAGCAGCAGCATACAGGGCACAAGCCAGAAGAGCGCGCGGAGCGCCGGACCGACGAGGGCGATCATCGGTGCCGTCGCGGTGATCGTCAGCGTCATGCCGTCGATGCTGCGCACCGCCTGGCGAAGATAGAGCGGCCCTCTTCCCCGATCACCGCCGCTGCCTGATGTCGGCATGCCCATCAGCACATGACGCAGATCCTGCCGTGGCGGCGGTGCGTCTATCGTGCCATTCATCAGGGAGCGGGAGGTCAGGCGTTGTTGCCCGTCGTCGATCTGCCAGTACCAGCCGGAGGAGGGGCGATCGAAGGGCGGCGCATCGAGCGGCGTGGAGAGGGCGATCCGTCCCTCGGCGTCGCGCGTCACCGCGCCGGCAAGGGCGCCGATCTGGATGTCCAAACGCTGGTCGACCTGCTCGCGCACCACCGTTTTCAGCGCCAGCCAGAGCACGATGGCGGCCACAGCGAGCGCCAGCGTCACGAAGATGCCGGAAAACATCAGCAGCCGGCCGGCGATCGATCGCGGCTTGAGGGACGGGGCCTTCATGGCGCCACTGCCGCCGTCAGCATATAGCCGCGGCCGCGCACCGTCTCGATCCGATCGGCTCCGAGCTTCTTGCGCAGGCGCGCGACGATGACTTCGATGGAATTGGAGTCGACTTCGGCATCGCCGTCATAGACGCGCTCTGTGAGTTCGCGCCGGTCGACGATCATCTCCTTGCGCAACATCAGACAGGAGAGCACCCGCCATTCCAGCGCCGTCAGCTTCAGCGGTAGTCCGTCGAGCTCGAAGGTGCCGAGCTGCGCATCGAAGACCAGTGCGCCGCAGACGAGCCGCGAGGCGGCATGGCCGGACGCCCGGCGCACCAGAGCGCGCAGGCGCAGCACCAGTTCTTCCACCTTGAAAGGTTTGGCGAGGAAATCGTCGGCGCCGGCCTTGAAGCTCGAGACCTTGTCCGGCCAGCCGTCGCGGGCCGTCAGCACCAGAACCGGCAGGTTGCGATCGCCCTCGCGCCAGCCCTTCAGCACGCTGACGCCATCGATCTTCGGCAGACCGAGGTCGAGGATCGCGACATCGAAGAGTTCGGTGAGCCCCGCATGGAGAGCGTCCTCGCCGTTGCGGGCGATATCGACGACGAAGTTTTCCGATCGCAGCACGGCGGCGATCCGGCCGCTCAGGTCTTCGTCATCTTCGACGAGCAATACGCGCATGGGGCAGGGCTTTCATCGCAGGGCATCTCTGAGGACGGGCCAAAACTATCGGGCCGAGCTTAACTCAATCTGAACGGAGAGGTTCAGGCAGGCGAGGGGGTATGGCGGCTAGATTGCGGCCATTACTGAAGCAAGGAGCAGATATATGCCTGATGAAGACCAGGACAACGGACATCCCGAAGGCGCCGCCACGCCTATGCCGCCAGGATACCGCCGGCGCCGACTGGCGATCCCCGTGATCGCTGCCGCCGTGGCGCTTGTCATCGGTGCTGCCGGGGGCGCGAGCGCCGTGAAGATGATGCGTCCCACGCCTGAAATGGCGCCGCTGACGCCTGTGGCGATTTCGGCCATGCCGGCCACCAGCCTCATCACCATCAAGGGCAAGGTCGCCGAGATCTATGGCAACAAGTTCGTGCTGCAGGACGAGAGCGGCAAGGCGCTTGTTGAAACGGGCCGGGCCGGCGAGGGTGGCGCCCTCGTCACCCGGGATGAAGCCGTCACCGTTCAGGGACGCTTCGACGATGGCTTCGTGCATGCAAGCTACCTCGTTCGCCAGGACGGACGAACCGAAGCGCTGCGACCGCCGAAAGGTCCGCCGCACAGACGATTTGCCGATTTCGATCACAGGCCCTGACGGGCGTGAACCAAAGCCGCGCTGCGGTGTTTACAGACACGCCTCATAACTCCGAAAGGAAAGCTTCTCATGCAACGACTTCTCCTATCAGGCCTTGCCCTTGCCGCACTGGCCGGCACCGCCTTCGCCCAGCAGCCGCCCGCTCCGCCATCCGCCGGCACTCCGCCCGTGGCGGGCGATCCGGCGTCACCGCCGCCTCCGCCTCCGCCGTCTCCGCCGTCTCCGTCCGCCTCTGATGACGATGAGCGGATGATGGGCGGGCCGGATGCACGGCCGGGAGATCGCCCCGATTACCGCTGGCATGGTCGGAGAGGCGACATGGGCTTCCGTGGCGACATGGGCTTCCGTGGTCATCGCCCGCCACCGCCACCGCCGTCCAAGGCAGCGCATTTCCGGATCGAGGATGGGAACACCCGGATCGATCTGAAATGCGCCGAGGACGAACCGATGAAGGCCTGCGCCGATCTGCTGCTCCAGGTGATGGACCGCCTGCAGGGCCAGGACTGATCATCCGCGCTTGAGGCGGATGCCGTACAATAATGCAACCGTCCGCGTCTTTCTCGCGGGCGGTTTTGCGGGTTTCTCGGGGGCCGTGACACCGCCGTCGAAGTCAAACGCCATCCTGTAGACCTCAAGGAATGATGCCGCCGCTCGAATTGCTCGATCCCCCGCATGGTTTGCCCTCAGCGACCAAGGGGCCAACGGGTCATTGGCCTTCGGCTCACCGTGTGACGCGGGCGGCCGACGTTCCCGAGTAGCGGTCGCCGTGGATCTCGATACCTGAGAAGACCGAGTCGATCTCGGCCAGTTCTTCCGATGTGAAGGTGTTGTCGGCGGCGGCGATGTTTTCTTCCAGCCGGTGCAGCTTGGTGGTGCCGGGAATGGGGACGATCCAAGGCTTGCGCGCCATCAGCCAGGCGATGGCGACCTGGGCTGCGGTTGCCTTTCTGCGAGCGGCAATGGCCTCGATCGCATCGACCACCGGCTGGTTTGCCTTGCGGTTTTCGGCCGAAAGGCGCGGATTGGTCTTGCGGTGGTCGTTGCCGCCTTCGAAACTGGTGTTCTCATCCATCTTGCCGGTGAGGAAGCCGCGGCCGAGCGGGCTATAGGGCACGAAGCCGATGCCGACTTCTTCGAGGATGGGCAGGATTTCCCGTTCCGGGTTACGCCACCACAGCGAATATTCGCTTTGCAACACGGTGACGGGCTGCACGGCATGGGCGCGGCGGATAGAGTCGGCATCGGCTTCGGAGAGGCCGAAATGCAGCACTTTGCCGGCGTCGATCAGATCCTTGACCGTGCCTGCCACCTCTTCGATCGGTACGGCAGGGTCGACCCGATGCTGGTAGAAGATATCGATGCGATCGGTGCGAAGCCGCGTGAGGGCTTCTTCGATAACCTGCCGGATGCGAACCGGCCGGCTATCCAGGCCCACATCAGGCCGGCCATCCTTGAAGCCGAATTTCGTCGCGATCACCACCTCATCACGGATCGGCGCCAGCGCCTCGCCGACGAGATCTTCGTTGGTGAACGGCCCGTAGGCCTCTGCCGTGTCGAAGAAGGTCACGCCCCGCTCATGCGCCGCCCGCAAGAGCGCAATGGCATCGCCGCGCTCCATCGCCGGCCCGCGATGATAGTTCAGCCCCATGCAGCCGAAACCGATCGCCGAAACGTCAGGGCCTCTTTGGCCGAGCTTGCGTTTGATCATGCGGATGTCCTCCTCAGGTTTGATCCTACCCTAAGGGCAAAGGCTGGTATCGATTAGCCGGTGATATCGGCATGGGCTTATGAGTTGGGTTCATGAATGTCGCCCGACGAACTGGAAAACGGCGAATTGCAAAAGGGCGGGCGAGGGCTGGTTTGCGCTGAAGGCCGATGGCGTGACGTCATGACGCCAGCCGGAAGGCTCCGCTTTGCACGGCTTCGATAACCGCGCCCAGCGTCTCTTTCCTGCCTTGCCCATCCGTCGACAGAACATGTCGCTCAAACGCACCCAGCGATGAGAACTGTCGATGGAGCTCTGCAATAGGGCCGGGATCGGTCAGCGTATCGCCGCCACGCTCCCGGCAGCGCCGGATGGCGACATCGAGCGGCGGACGCAGAATCACGTAGTGGAGGGGTGTCGCGATTTTCCGGAACGGTTCCAGGAACCACGGCCCGACAATGCCGTCCACGACGACGAAGTAGCCTCCGCCGGCATAGCCCGCCGCGGCCTTCGTCAACACGTCGACGACAACGATGTTCTGTTCATGAGCTTCCGGCAGATAGGGCGGGATCACGCCGTTCTTGATGAAATGCCAGAAGTCGTCGGAATGAAGATGGACCTTCGGCGAGCCGGGCTCGCTGGCGAGCGCCTCGGCCGTCGTGGTTTTTCCGGAGCCCGGCGGCCCGGTGAGAATGAGAACTTCACCCGTGTGATCCATCGCGTGGCAATTTCGCACGAAGCAGCATCGTTTCGCAATTAGCCGATAGGGGGTGGGTAATAGCCCGGTATGCCCCTTCGTTCCGAGGACGCCGCTGAAGCGGCAGCTACTCCGGCAGTCCCGCCATCCTGAGAGCCTCGATATATCGATTGCGATCGTCCGGTCGCCGGAATGGTGGCAGCACGTCGGCGAGATTGGAAAGCCGGAGGGCGGGGTCCATCAGGCACAGGCGAGTGATTGTTTCCCCGGCTTGCGCCAGCCGTCCGGCCATGGCCTGGCCCGCCGCCATCACGCGCATGGCGCTCGGGTAGTTCGGCTGGTGCTGTAGCGATTTTCCCGCCCAAGCGGCAGCGTCGTCATAATGGCCAGCGCAAAAATGCGCGAGGCCGGTGTTGAATTGCCAGGCGAACAGGCGCGGATCCAAAGGGCTGAGGCGCATGGCAAGTGCTGCGTGTTCAACGGCCTTGTCGGGCTCGCCGAGGCAAGCCTTCACCCAACTGCTGACACCGAGCGCAGCGGCCAGGTTCGGGTTGAGAAAGACTGCGCGATCGATGCAGGCCGCACTGTCGTCGAGGTCACCGCCGACATAACCAATGACATATCCGCCGTAGGTGAGCGCAACCGCATCGTCCCAGCCGAGTTCGACCGCTCTGCGGGCCAGCCGGGTGGCTTCGGCGGTTTCCTCTGCGGGATTGAGCATCCAGCCGTTGCTCTTTCGGGTGGCGTAGCAGCGCGCCGCTCGGGCATGGGCTATGGCGAATTCCGGGTCACGCTCGATCGCCTTCATGAAAAGCCGTAGGGCCTCGTCGATGACCGATCTGTTGGTGATCGTCCGGTCGAAGGCCGCCAGGCCGCGGAGATAGTAGTCGTAGGCGTCGAGGCTCTCGGTCGGCTTGCGTTTGGCGCGCTCGATCTCAGCCTCCTCCACTTTCGGCGTTATGGCGCCGACGATGCTCGAGGCGACCTGATCCTGGAGATCGAAGACATTCGCCAGTGTTCCGTCAAAACGATCGGCCCAAAGATGTGTACCGGTGGACGTATCGATGAGCTGCCCGGCAATGCGCAGGCGGTCACCCGTCCGGCGCACACTTCCTTCGACCACATAGCGTACGTCCAGCTCGCGTCCGACCTGCTTTATGTCGACCGCCTGACCTTTGTAGGTGAAGCTCGAATTCCGTGCGATGACATAGAGGTGGCGGAATTGAGCAAGCGCGATGGTGATGTCCTCGACGATGCCGTCGGCAAAATATTCTTGCTCCGCATCACCGCTCAGATTCTGAAACGGCAATACGGCAACCGATGGCCGGTCGTGATGTTTCGCCGGGGCTGGGAAGACCTGCGGCTGTAAGGCCACGTCGAGGCTGGGTGCCGTCCGCTGATGTTCGGATCCCTGGCGCGATTGCAGCGAAGCGGCCAGGGAAAAGGTCTCTGCCTCAGGTTCTGCCTGAAGATGCTTCTTCAAGAACGCCCGACAGGCTTCGAACTGGCGCAAGGCCGCGTTTTCGTGACCCCTGAGAGCGTGGATCCGCATCAGCGCCCGATGGGCGGCCTCCACGGTCGGGTCCACGGCCAGCAGCCTCTCGGCGAGCCCTTCGCAAGCCGATTCTTCCGCGGAGCCCGGCTCGGAGAACGCGAGGCTCAACCGCTCCACCAGCTGCAGCGCCTTGCGTTGATATGTGCTCCGATAGGGTCCAAACCACTCATCCAGCCCGTCCGGAATGGCCTCGCCTGCGAGCACCTCGCCGCGGTAGAGGTCGGCGGCGAAGGCGAGATCGGCCGTCCGGCCGGCCTCCAGTTTACGGTCGAAGATCGAAATGTCGGTTTCATCAGGACCTGTTATCAGCGCGACGGTCTCCTGATCCCCGTCGATGTAGACGGCGGCATCTCCCCCGCTCGGGAACGATCGTCTGATATCCACCAGCGCCTGCCGCAGGCTATTGCGGGACTGCTCACTGCCTCGTCCCGGCCAGAAGGCTTCGGAAAGCAGTTCCCTGCGATGGCCACGGCGGCCTGCAAGCGCCAGGGCAGCAAAAAGAAGTGACGTCTTGCGCGTGGTGAAGCGGATTTGCCGGTGCTCCCGGGACGTCACTTCAAGGCCACCCAGCAACCTGATGCGCACAGATCGTCTCCCAGATTTCGACCGCCACCGCAGAATAGCATTTCGGCAGATAGATTTAACACCGATTTAGCGGCGGCTTGTCGAAGTTTTCCTGGCCGTTCACGCTGAACCGAACAGCCGCAATACGTCCGCGTGTCAGGCTCCCATCTGCAAATCTCACACATGGGAGACTGAAAATGGCTCACACGGAAACTCACGCCGGCATCAGCGCGCCGAAAGGACAGTTGTTCGGGTTCAGGTCCAACAGCGTCGCAATGATCGTCGCTGCCCTGAGGAAGTGGCAGCGGAGCGTCGCAAGACGGAAAGCATTGGCAGACATGACGCCCGACCAACTGAGGGACATCGGTCATCCCCGGGATGACATCGGTCATCCCCGGGCCAATCGACCCGTGCTCGAAATCAAAGCGGGGCTGATGACGAAGTTGATGTCGATGCGATAATCGGAACGTTCCACCGTGCGGACGCGTCGGCTGTCGGTCGACAAGGCGAGGATCCAAGGCGCAAGCTTTGACCGAAGGCAATCATTGATTCCTCCGAGGATGTAATGCCGATCGATTTTCAGCATGCACAGCCCTGTCAATGATTGGCGGGGTTTTTTGCTGTTCGGCGGCAGGTGGGCTGTGGGTGTGGGCGAGTCCGCTCTGTCGGGGCAGGGACCGTTGATCTGGCATTCACCCTTCGCCATCAGAGTCGTCGGTTTTTCCGCTGCGGCGATTTCGACTATGATGGGGCGCTGGAACGATCGGGAGGGCACGGCATGATCGATCATATCACCATCGCAGTGAGTGACCTTGAGAAGAGCAAGCTGTTCTATGAGCGCGCTTTCGACCCTCTGGGTTATCGCCTCTCCTTCGGAAAGGAGGGCGTATTCTGGGCCTTCGATGTGGGTGGCAGCCTGTTCGAAATCCAGCGCACCGAAGACAAGCCGCCTCTGACGCGTGTGCACGTTGCCTTCCGGGTTCGGAGCAGGGCGGAGGTCGAGGCGTTTTATCGGGCCGCGCTCGACGCCGGCGCCCGGGACAATGGCGCGCCCGGCCCGCGGCCGGAATATGAAGAGAACTATTATGCCTGCTTCGTTCTCGATCCCGACGGATACAATATCGAAGCGATGCTCAATGAGCCGGCGCCGCAAGGGTGAGGCGCAGGGCTCCGCCCAAAGAATGCAATCGAGGGGGAGGTGGATATGTCGAGTTTCAGGAACGCCGTCGTCTCTTTGCCCGGTAAGGAGCGCGTGGCGAGGACGCCCTTTGGCGCGAGGATCGTCATCCATGCCACGGCCGCCGAGACCGGCGGCGCGCTCGGGATGTGGGAAACCTTCACACCGCCCGGTCATGGCCCGGCCCCGCACACGCATACGCGGGAGACGGAAGTCTTTCGGGTCATCCGCGGGCTCTATCGATTCCAATGCGGCGACGAGGCGTTCGACGCGCCTGTGGGAACCGTCGTCGTTCTGCCGCCACATGTGCCGCACAGCTGGCGAAACATAGGCGACGAACCCGGCCAGATGTTCGGCACGGTCACGCCAGGCGGCTGCGAGCAATTGTTCATCGATATCGAGGCTTTTGGTGCTGATACGCCCGAGAAAATCGCGGTGATCGAAGCGCGACTGGGGATCATCAACGACATCACGCTTGCCCTCGGATTGACAGGCCTGCAACCGCGCTGATCGTCCATCAGGGTGTCGATCGGATCCAGTTCAGACCTGCGCCATCGCCCGCCACAACAAGTCTCATTGGAGCGGCTCTTTGACTTGGGCATCGGCCCTCTTGCATCTCAGCCTTCAGTTTCGATGACAGCGGCAAGATCGGCAGTTGTGAACGGCTTGGTCAGCACCGGTCGGCCGGCAAAGGCGGGATCGATACCCGCTGGCCCATATCCGGTCGCGAAGGCAAACGGGATACCGCGCTGCTGAAGGACTGCCGCCACCGGGAATGACTGATGCCCGGCGAGGTTCACATCGAGAATGACGAAATCAAGGTTACCGTCGCCGGCAACCTCCAGCGCCGTGGGCAATCGCGCGGCTGTCGCGACCACTTCGTGACCGAGGTCCATGAGCATGTCCTCGATCATCATGGCGATGGTCATTTCATCTTCAACGACAAGGACGCGCTTGGCCATGTCATTCATTCCGCAGACGGTCTGCGGGAGCGTCGAGACGGAAGGAAAAACCCGTTTCGGCGAACGAGATATCCACACTGCCTCCGGTCTCCGCGGCAAGGCCGCGCTGGATGAGGACCGTGCCGAATCCCTTCCTCTTCGGCTGCTCTACGCGCGGTCCGCCATGTTCGTCCCAGTCTATGCGGTAGCGTTGCGTTCCGTCGTCGATGATTTGGAGGGAGCATTTGACGCTGACGGCGCCGCCATCATTCGACCATGCGCCATGACGGACAGCGTTTGTGCCGAGTTCGTGAAAGGCCATGGTCAGCGCCAGGGCCGTTTTTGCGGAAACCCGGATATCGTCTCCGGTCAGCTTCCATCGCTCGCCGTCCGGCCGATGCGGAACGGTCGCCTGGTCGAGCGTCTGTTTCAACGACGCGCTGCTCCACAGTTCGCCTGTCAACAGATCATTGGCACGGCCGAGCGACACCAGCCGCGCCGTGAAACTGTCCAGTGCACGAGGGATGTCTTCAGCATCGCGGAAGGTGCGGTACGCAAAAGCCTGCACCATCGCCAGATTGTTCTTAACGCGATGGTTGAGCTCATGAACGATAAGTTCCAGCTGTTGCTGCTTGCGTCGCCGCTCGGTGATATCGGTCGCGGCCCCAAACCATTCGACGATAGCGCCGCCGTCATTCAAGACTGGAACCGCTCGTGACAGCACCCAGCCGGTACTGCCGTCGGCCCGCCGGACGCGATGCTCACATTCGAAAACACCCTTGCTTGCGATGGCCTCGTCGATTATCGCCTGGATCGCGGGAATGTCCTCGGGAAACAGATAGGCCTCCTGCCACGCGACAGTTGGATTGGCCGTGTCTGCGAGAACATTGCGACCGTCGAGCTGCTGCATCTCCTTCCAGTCGGCGCTCATACGGTAGACGATGTCGGTCGTCGCAGTCGTGAACGCCCTGAACCTCTCTTCGCTCTCGCGCAGCCGACGCTGGGCAAGGACGCTTTTCGTGGTTTCGACGACGATCGCGATGACGCCGGCGGGTTTTCCGCTTTCGTCGAGGACTGGCGAATAGTCGAGGTTCATCCAGGCAGGAGCCGGACTGCCGTGGCGCAACAACGTCAACTCCTGATTCTCGTAGGCGAGTGTTTTCCCTGACAGTCCGACCTTCATCACATTGTCATTAAAGTCGGCAATTTCGCTCCAGCCCTCGCGGACCTTCGAACCGAGAAGATCCGGATGACGGCTGCCTGCGAACACGGAGTAGGCGTCGTTATAGATCATCACGCCGTCTTCGCCCCATAGAAGAACGATTGGCACGGGTGAAAGCAAGAGCATATTGGTGGCCGTCTTCAGACTTTGCGGCCAGAGGTCGAGAGGACCGAGCGGCGTTTTGCTCCAGTCGCGGGTCTGGATCAGCCGGCCAATTTCTCCGCCACCGACAGGAAAGCGAGCTGTGAGTGGCTGAGGGGATTCGGAATCCAAGGCTCGCTCCAAATTTTGATGGTGTTTCTAATTAGCGCATCCCTTGATTTTTTCCACCCATGGATGTCGTGGCTTCTCCCTACCAACCTCTCTTGAGCATCGGCGCTTATTGAGCCGATCACCCTCTACGCCCGCGACATCGCCCGCCAGGCGGCCGGCGGGGTGGCGAAGGCGCGGGAGAAGGCGCGGTTGAAGGCGGCTTCGGTGGCATAGCCGGCCTCGTAAGCGATCGCCGCGATCGGCTGGCTTGTGGTGGCGAGCGCCACGCTTGCGAGGTAGAGCCGCCAGTCCCTGATATAGCGGATCGGCGAGGTCGAGAGCACCGTCTGGAAGCGATCGGCGAGGGCGCTGCGCGAGAGGCCAGAGGCCGCCGCCAGTTGCTCCAGCGACCAGTCGCGTTTGGGATCGCCATGAATGAGGGAGAGGCAGCGCGAGAGCGCGGGGTCGCCAAGCGCTGCCAGCCAGCCGACGGAACGCGACTCGGCCATCATGATCTGATGGCGCAGGATCTCGATGAAGATGATTTCGGTCAGTCGCGGCAGCATCGAGACGCCACCGGCGCGCCGCCTGTCGACCTCCTCGACCATCTGGCGGATGGTGGCGCGCAGCCAGTCGCCGTCATTGGCTGCCCGTGTCCTGACATGGATCAGCCTGGGCAGCGCCTGGCGCAGCGGCGCAAAGCTCAGCCCGCCCCATTGCAGATAGCCGCAGAGCAGCCGCACGCCTTGCGCGGCCTCGCCGTAGCGCAGCACGGGAATCTCACGCCACGGCTTTTGCGGCAGGTCGCGGGTCGGCAGCACCAGCTTGCCGTCTCTTCCCGCGCCGAGCTGATGTCCGGTGCCGAAGGGAAAGACCAGCACGTCGCCCGCCTCGAGATCGGCCTCTTCACCTTCCGTCTTCAGCCAGCAGCGGCCCTCCACAACGATGTGAAACGGCATCGTGCCCGAAGCCTTCGCCGAAAGGCTCGCCAAGGCCGGCGTGGCATCGGTCTGCCAGTCGCCCGTCGGCATGAAGCAGAACTGCAGTGATCCCGACAGGCGGATCGTCGACAGCAGCGCCGACAGCACGTCGTCACGCGCGACACCCGCAGCGCCTGGATTTTCGGACAAGGCTTCACGCATTCCGGCCAAATACGCGCCCCGCGCACCCTCCTATCATCAGCTCGTTCAAACAGGGTGAACGCTGTTCACCCTGACAAACGGGAGAATACTATGCAAACCCAAAGCGACAAGCTGGTCGTGCTCGTCAACAAAGGCATCGAATCCGAACTTTCCTCCGTCGCCTTCACCATTGCCAATGGCGGCATCACCGCCGGGCTGAAGGTCTCGGTGTTCCTCACCAGCACCGGGATCGACCTGGTGCGCAAGGGCGGCCAGCGCATGACGCATGTGCCGCCGCTCGATCCGCTGTCGAGCCTGATCGAGAATTTCCAGCAGCGCGGCGGCACGATCTGGGCTTGCCCGCCCTGTGTGACCTCGCGCGGTTATACGCAGGAAGACTTGCTCGACGGCGTCGTCATCGTCGGTGCCAGCGCCATGCATGCCGAGATCAAGGAAGGAGCTGCGACGCTATCGTTTTGACGATACTCCGTCGGGATGGGCGGGAGTTTGGGCGGCGTCTCCCACCGGTTTCTTCAGGCTTTGCGGATCGGCGACAGGTGCAGAGAAATACCAAACGCCTATTCTTGCGTTCGGCAATATACTTGTGAGATTGTATCGATATACGTGCGATAATGCCTGGAGCGGCAGCGCGGGGGCTTCGATGACATCCGTGAGGGTCAATGAGCTGATATCGGTGGCGGAGCAGCCCGACGCCGCAGGTTTTGCCGCCTTCGCGGCTGATGGTTTTGCCGCCGTCATCAATGCCCGACCGGATGGCGAGGAGCCGGGGCAGCCGGGCAATACCGCGGAAAAGGCTTCCGCCGCCACCGCCGGGCTCGCCTACAGCTTCGTGCCGGTGAAGGGAACCGAGATCACCGAGGCCGATATCCGTGCCTTCCAGGCAGCGATGGCCGAGGCCAAGGGACCGGTCGTCGCCCATTGCAAGAGCGGCACACGAGCGTTGACGCTCTATGCACTGGGCGAGGTGCTCGACGGGCGGATGAAGCCCGGAGATGTCGAGGCCTTCGGTCAAAACCTCGGCTTCGATCTTGCCGGCGCGCGCCGCTTTCTGGAAAAGCGGGCAGGGCAGGCGGCTCATGTGAAGGCCTTCTTCGAGCCCCGCACCTGCAGTGTACAATATGTCGTTTCCGACCCGGCGACGAAACGCTGCGCCATCATCGACCCGGTCCTCGATTTCGACGAGATGTCGGGGGCGACGGGAACGGCCAACGCCGACGCCATCCTCGCTCATATCAAAAGTGAGGGGCTGACGGTCGAGTGGATCCTCGACACGCATCCGCATGCCGATCATTTCTCCGCCGCGGATTATCTGCATGAGAAGACCGGCGCGCCGACGGCGATCGGCGCCCATGTCACCGACGTGCAGATGCTCTGGAAGGAGATCTACAACTGGCCGGCGCTTAAAGCCGACGGCTCGCAATGGGACCGGCTGTTTGCCGATGGCGACGCCTTCGAGATCGGTGCGCTTAAAGCCCGCGTGATGTTTTCGCCCGGGCACACACTCGCCTCAGTGACCTATGTAGTCGGCGACGCCGCCTTCGTGCACGACACAGTGTTCACGCCGGATTCCGGCACGGCGCGAACCGATTTTCCGGGCGGCAGCGCCAGTGCCCTCTGGCACTCGATCCAGGCCATCCTATTGCTGCCCGAGGAGACCCGGCTCTTTTCCGGCCACGACTACCAGCCCGGCGGCCGCCACCCCCGCTGGGAAAGCACGGTGACCGCCCAGAAAAGCGCCAATCCTCATATCGCAGGCATCGACCAGGCCGGCTTCGTTGCGCTGCGCCAGGCGCGCGACCGCACGCTGCCGAAGCCGAAGCTGATGTTGCATGCGCTGCAGGTCAATATCCGCGGCGGGCGGTTGCCCGAGCCGGAGGAGAACGGCCGGCGGTATTTGAAGATACCGCTGGATGCGTTGTAGGGGCGGAGTGAATAGGACGGCGACGGCGTCTGGACGATTGCGCCGCCGGACAAAGGGCTGAGTATCAGGAACGACCTTTGCCATCGAGCAATTCTGATACTGGAAGCGGCAGGTCTGGATGTGCACGACATAAATCGAGCAGATCTTCTCTTGCATCAGGGTAATCCTGAAGCGCTGCACGACGGTACCATTTGAAAGCCTCTGTCAGATTGATCTCGCAGCCCACGCCGTGCTCTTTCATTTGGGCTAGCCTGTATTGCGCACCGGCATGATCCTGGTTTGCGGCCTGGCCGTACCATCTCACGGCGTCTGTTGGATCGATATCGCAACCGTCGCCGTCCTCTCTCATCAAGCCCAATAAATACTGTGCGTCGGCATGGCCTTGACTGGCGCCTCTATCAAGCCACTCGACGCCTTCCGGCGCGCTCTGTGCAACGCCGTCCCCCATGAGATACAGGCCAGCCAGGAGGAATTGCGCATCGACATGACCTTGTTCGCCCGCTTTCCGAAGCCATCTCGCGCCTTCGGCTTTATCCCCGGTGACACCTTCACCTCGTGCGGTCATATGGCCTAATTCAAATTGTGCTTGTGCATCGCCTTGCTCGGCTGCTTGGCGAATTGCGTCTATCCTGGCTGCGGCGAGATCGGTGCTATCCGGATTGCTCATTGCTACATCAGACCTCGTTGAAATCGGTGGCGCCAAAGCTATGTCGGGGGCCCGCCTTCCGCAATCCGTCGTGACGCACGCCGACTGATGACCCGACGCCAGCGCCGCAGACGATAGCTTTTGCGCGAGGGTGCTCGCGAGTTTTGCTTCGAGGTCTCGCAATTTGCCGCGGTGGGCCGGCACGATCCTCCGCAATAATCATTGACGTTAGGCAGGTCTGCGACGTAACTGGGTTCGACGGTTCCCTGAAGATGACTCCAAGGGGATTAATAGGGAACACGGTGAGGACGACCCAGTAGGGACCGAGACCGTGGCTGCCCCCGCAACTGTAAGCGGATTGTCGATCATCTCAGGAGTGGCCAGCGACTGGCCATCTCTGAAGGGCCTATGGCCCTGCCACTGCGGATATCGCGGGAAGGCGGATGTAACGACGGATATCCGCAAGCCAGGAGACCTGCCGTCAATCACGATCCAATCAACCGGGCGGGGATGCCCGGACAAGGAACAGATATGATTGACCTGCTGAACCTTCGCCGAATTCCGGCATGCATCCGTCTCGATTGGGCCTCCTGCGGCTAGGGCACGCTTAAGCGTGCTTTCGGTCCGCGCACATGCGCGGAACGGCCGTGATTTTTTCCTTCATCGAGGTTTTCCATGCGCCAGATTCTCGCCGCCATGACATTTGCCTTCGGGCTCGCCGGCCTTGCGGCACCAAGCCTTGCCGCGACGCACTACCCCCTGACCGTCAGTAATTGCGGCCAGCAGGTGACTTTTCAGAAGGCGCCCGCCAGGATCGTTTCGATCGGCCAGGGTATGACCGAAATTCTTTTCTCGCTCGGCCTTGCCGACAAGATCGCCGGGACGGCCGTCTGGGTCGGTCCAGTCCTGCCGCAATATGCCGAGGCCAACAGCAAGATAAAGCGGCTTGCCGACAACGATCCGAGCTTCGAATCCGTCGTCGGGCAGGAGCCCGACCTGGTGGCGGCCGAGTTCGAATGGCATGTCGGCGCGCAGGGCTCCGTCGGCAAGCGGGAACAGTTCAAGGATCTCGGGATCAATACCTATCTCGCGCCGGCCGATTGCGTCGCCAAGGTCAACACAGATGGCGGCGACGGCGTGCGTGGGGAATTGTTCACGATGGACCTGATCTACCGGGAAATCGCCGAGCTCTCGGAGATTTTCGACGTGAAGGACCGCGGCGATGCGCTGATTTCGGCGCTGAAGAAGCGCGAGGCGGATGCTGTCGCGTCGATATCGGGCGCATCGGGCAAGAACCTGCCCGTCGTCTTCTGGTTCTCCAGCAAAGAGGTCAGCGGCGACGCCTTCATCGCCGGCAAGAACAGCGCGCCCGCCTATATCCTGAAGACGATCGGTGCGAAGAACGTCGTCACCACGGAAGAGGAATGGCCGCTGGTGGGTTGGGAAACCATCGCCCAGGCGAACCCTGCCGTCATCGTGCTCGCGACCATGGACCGCCGCCGTTATGCGGCTGACGATCCTAAGGTCAAGGTCGATTTTCTTGAGAACGACCCTGTGACCAAGGAGCTCGACGCGGTCAAAAACAAGCACTTCGTGATGATGGACGCGCAGTCGATGAACCCGACGATCCGCACGATCGATGGCATCGAGACATTGGCGAACGGCATCAAGTCCTTCGGCCTGGCGCAGTGAAGGCAATGTCGGTCAGGCAACAGGGATGGTGGGCGCTTGCCGCGCTCACCATTGCCGCACTTCTCCTGCTCGGGCTGATGATCAGCCTTGCCGTTTCCATCGGCGAGATCGCAATTCCCGTTGCGACCACGGCGGAGGCGGTCTCGAACCGGCTGTTCGGAACGAATTTCGAGATCAGCCGCATCCACCAGGGCATCGTCTGGGATTATCGTCTGAGCCGCGCGCTCGTCGCGGCCAGCGCCGGCGCATCGCTCTCGCTTTGCGGTGCGATCCTGCAGGCGCTGCTGCGCAATCCGCTGGCCGAACCCTATGTGCTCGGCATCTCCGCCGGCGCCTCGACGGGCGCCGTCTGCGTGATGATCCTCGGCTTCGGCTACGGTATTCTCGGCCTCTCGAGCGGCGCCTTCATCGGTGCGGTGATCGCCTTTCTGCTGGTCGGCTTCCTGGCAACGGGTGCGGGAGGAAGCGGCGAGCGCATCATCCTTTGCGGCGTCGCCGGTTCGCAGCTCTTCAATGCGCTGACCTCCTACATCGTGACGACATCGGCGAATGCCGAGCAGGCGCGCGGCATCCTGTTCTGGCTTTTGGGTTCGCTCAGTGGCGTGCGCTGGCCCGATGTCTATCTGTCGGTGCCGATCGCGCTTGCCGGCTTCATCATCTGCATGGCCCATGTGCGGGCGCTGGACGCCTTCGCTTTCGGCACGGATGCTGCCGCCTCGCTCGGCATTGCCGTACGCCGCGTCCAAATCGTGCTGTTCGGCATGACGGCGGCGATGACGGCAAGCGTCGTCAGCATGGTGGGTTCGATCGGCTTCGTTGGCCTCGTCATCCCTCACGCCGCCCGCTTCCTCGTCGGGCCGGGGCATGGGCGGCTGCTGCCGGCAACAGCGCTCGGCGGTGCGATTTACATGGTCGGCGCCGATATTGTTTCGCGCGTCATCATACCGCAGCAAATCCTGCCGATCGGCGTCGTCACCGCACTCTTCGGCGCGCCGGCCTTCGCCATCATCCTCTATCGCGTGCGAGGGAATGCATGAGCATCAGCGTCGACGAGGTAAGCTTTGCCGCCGGCGATACCGTCATCGTCAACGGCGTCAGCCTAACGGTGGAAAGGGGCAAGGTGTTCGGCCTGCTTGGGCCGAACGGTTCCGGCAAATCGAGCCTTCTCAGATTGATTTGCCGGCTGCGCAAGGTTCGCAGCGGCGTCATCCGGCTGGGTGATGACGATATATCCTCGCTGTCGCGCGCAGCGCTTGCGCGGCGCGTCGCCTTCGTCGAGCAGCAGACGACGACGGATACGCAATTGACGGTGCGCGACGTGGTGCGGCTCGGCCGTACGCCGCATCGCGGGCTGTTGTCGTCCTGGGGCGCCGGAGACGACGCAGCCGTCGACGAGGCCCTGTCGCGGACGGGCATGCGGGAGAGGGCGGGCCAGCTCTGGCAGACGCTGTCGGGCGGTGAGCGCCAGCGCGTCCATATTGCCAGATCGCTGGCGCAGGCGCCGAGCGAACTGCTGCTCGACGAGCCGACCAACCATCTCGATATCCAGCATCAGCTCGACATTCTCTCGCTGATCTCGAAGCTCGGCATCACCTGCATCGTCGCACTGCACGATCTCAATCTGGCGGCGATGTTCTGCGACAGGCTGGCGGTGCTTCAGAAAGGCGAGGTCGTCGCCTCGGGGGCGCCGGAGGAGGTGCTGACGGAGGATATGATCGGCCGGGTCTTCGGCGTTCGCGCCCATGTCCAGAAATCGGCCGTGCACGGCCGGCATCATATCCAATACGTCATGGATTGAGGAATGGCGGGGAATTTCGATCTCAAGAGGAGGTATGGCCTCGCTAGCCTTTTTCCCGGACTGGCGTATTATTTCCTGCGGTCGAATGGAGTTTCGAGATGCTCGAACGAAATCAGCTTCCCCTGCGCCCTGTCGCACCCGGCTTCGCTGTCGCCTGGGTCGTCGTCATTTCAGGTGCGAGCGTCGCTCTCAGCCTGCTTTTCGCCTGCATAACGCCCTTCGTGGCCTTGGCGGCGGTATCGGCTGTCATTCTTCCCCGGCGGATGGCGGTGACGGCGGTTCTGCTGGCCTGGCTCGCCAACCAGATGGTCGGATATCTCGTGCTCGGTTATCCCCAGACCTGGGACAGTTATGCCTGGGGTCTGGCGATCGGTATCGCGGCATTTGCGTGCCTGGCTACGGCGCTCGGGGTACTTCGTCTGTCGACAGATCTTACCGTTACGATGGCCGGCGCCTTCCTGGCCGGGTTCGTTGCCTATGAAGGCGCGCTGTTTGCTGCAACGGCGGTGCTTCCGTCAGGTGAGGGCGCGTTTTCGGCAGCGGTGGTGGCGAATGTTCTGCTAATCAATTCTCTCGCGGCGATCGGGCTCATCTGCCTGCATGCCGGCGCGGCGGCCAGCCGGGCGCTTGTCGCAAGACAGCCGGGAACGGTGTTGTCTTAGGCTTCAGGCGCCGAAAACCGCATTGTCTCCCGCAGCAGCTCGATGGCCTCTGAGACCGATGGCCCTTTGACCGGTGGCGGCTCTGCGCGTTCGCAGAACTCGCGCCAGACAAACAGCGTCAGTTCCGCGCCACCCGTTGCGGTTTCCCCTGGCCCCTCTGCGAAATTCTCGAGCAGACGATAGCGAGCGTCCTTCCAGAACAACTCCTCCACCCAGTCATATATCGGGATCACATGAAAATGGATCGGGTAACCAGGCGAGTGCCCGTATCGGCCGATATAGACGCGCTGAGCATTCAATTGCTGTTTCAAAGCACTCTGAGCTCTTGCCAGCAAAGGGCCGAATTCAGCCAAAGCATCTTCGGACAAATCCGACAGATCGTTGGTGTCGGTCTTGGAGCTGATCATGAGGTAACCGGGAAGGGCAGAATTGATGCGGTGGTTCACAAACCATCCTGCCGTCTCGGCGACGTGAAAGTGCTGGGGAATCTCCACGGACTTACTCCTGATGCACCCTTCAGGGGCTTCGATGAATCCCGCTAGAGGCCGGTATCGCGGTGACGTCAGAAAGGACGCTGTAACACATTGGATTGCTGCATCATTTTATTCTTAAATCGACTCCGATTTAAGGTATGGGTTGAGATAGCAGCCGGCAACGGTTATTTGGTGCCGACCTGCAAGCGGACTCTCCGCGAACGACAAGGCGCATAGCTCCCATGATCCCCGATTTCCTCGTCACCCATTCCGGTGGCTTTCATGCCGACGAATTGCTGTCGAGCGTCATCCTGACCCGGCTTTTCCCGCAGGCGCGGATCGTCCGCAGCCGGGCGCCGGAGTGGATCACGCCGGGCGAAGACCGGATCATCTATGATGTCGGCGGAGCCTATGACCCCGCTGCGGGGATGTTCGATCACCACCAGCGCGGCGCGCCGCTGCGCGACGATGGCCAGCCCTACAGCTCGTTCGGCCTGATCTGGAAGCATTACGGCCGTGATTATCTCACGGCCTTCGGCCTTCCCCAAGCACATGTGGAAGCGATGCACGGCTCTTTCGACGCCAGCTTCGTGCTGCCGGTCGATCTGACTGATAATGGCGCGCTCAGCCCCTCGGGGCCGTTGGCCGGGTTGACGCTGCCGGCGCTGCTGGAGACCCTGAAACCGGTTTTCGACGAAGCGGACCCTGAGGCCGATAACCGCGCCTTCCACGCGGCCCTTGCCATTGCCCGCAGTTTCGTTGAGGCCAGGATCGCCCAGAGTGCCGCAAAATTGCGGGCCGAGGCGATTGTGCATCGGGCAATCGAAGCTGCGGGGCAGGGGCGTGTTTTGGAATTGCCGAGGGGCATGCCTTTCCGTCCCGCCATCGTCAAGGCGAGCGCCGATCACCTGCTGTTCGTCGTTCATCCGCGCGAAAAGGACTGGTGCGTGACCGGCATCCGGCGCGCCGAGGAGGGGTTCGAGCTCAGGGCTGATCTGCCGGCGGCCTGGGCCGGGCTCACCAATGGCGCACTGGAGGCGGTTTGCGGCATAGAGGGCGCAAGCTTCTGCCACAACGGCCGCTTCATCGCCGCCGCCAGGACCCGCGAGGCGGTGCTTGCCATGGCCGATTTGGCGGTAAAGGAGGCGCTTTCAATCGGGGCGTAGTTAAATGGCGGCGGTTGAGGTTGCGCGAGGCCAGTATCATATCCAGTCCCGGCGGCAGGTCGCTGATCCTGTTGCCGCCCTCCGGACGTTCGCCCAGCCTTTCTGTGACGAAGGCGGTTTGCCCGTCTTCGCTATCCGGCCTGCAATGTCGCCATCTTGGCGCCGAAGCCGATGAAGACCACGCCTGTCGCGGCTTTCAGCCAGCGCTGGAAGCGCTGGTTGCGCGCAGCTCTGGCGAGCCTCGCAAAGAGCAGGACCATCGAGCCGAACCAGATGACGTTGAGGCTGGCATGGACGGTGACCAGAAGGAAAGCCTCGCCGATCGCGGCCCGGCCATTGGCATCGTGATAGATGAACTGCGGGAAGACCGCGAGGTAGAACATCGACACTTTCGGATTCAGGGCGTTGGTGAGGAACCCCTCGAGGAAGGCGCGGGGGAGATGCCTTACCTTACGGGAAGGGGCCACTGACGTTACGGAAGCATAACCGCGCCAAGCACCGACCAGCGCCTTGATACCGATCCAGCAGAGATAGGCGGCGCCAATCAATTTGACGACGAGGAAGGCCTGCGCCGACTGCGCCAGCAGCAGGGAGATGCCACAGATCGACAGGGTGCCGTGCACATAGAAGGCGGCGACGAAGCCGGCAATATTGGCGAAACCGGCGCCACGCCCCGAGGCCGGCACCGTCTTGGCGATGAGGATGCCGTTGGGCCCGGGGGAGATGATCAGCAGCGCGGTGACGAAAGCAAAAGACAGAATTTCAGCAATCGACATTGCGCGCCTTTCCTGGGCTGGTTTCGAGGGCGGCCTTGAAGCCGACGGTCAAGTATGTCGTCGCCGATACCGCCGTCAATATCCAATCCTCGAGGGTGACGGACCCGCCCGGGAGGACTGGACCAGGCCTGGCCCGCGTCCCAATTGTGGAAGCGATTGACTTGCTATCGTGAAGGACTAAGCTTTACGCCATACAACCACCACTCACACGCGAGAGATAACGGAGGGTGTGAGTGGCTGGCAACCTTGAGGAGGATGAGGTTTGCCATGGATTACCGTGTTGTTCTGCTGATCGGCGCATTCGTGATTGCTCTTTTCCCTGGTAACGCCGGGGCGCAGGAGGGCGATGCGACGGCGGGTGCCACCGTTTTCAAGAAATGCGCGACCTGTCATGTCGCCGATACCGATACGAACAAGGTCGGCCCGTCGCTGAACAAGCTGTTCGGCAGAAAGGCCGGGACGCATCCGAATTTTGCCTATTCGGCCGGAATGAAGGCTGCCGGCGAGGGCGGTCTCGTCTGGGACGAGACAGTGCTGCGCGACTATCTCCACAATCCGAAAGCGAAGGTGAAGGGCACGAAAATGGCCTTCGTCGGCGTGAAGGACGACAAGGAGATCACCGATCTCATCGCCTATCTCAAGCAGTATTCCCAATGATGGGCAGCAATACTCCAAACGACGGTTCGCGGCCGGCGGCGCATGCCTAAATTGCCGTAATTGCCGATATTTTCTATCTGTGCGATAATAAAACAGACTTTTTTGCGGAATGCGGTTTCACGGGTCGACTGCTCAGGGAGGAGCGGAAATGGCTGTCGTGCTGATCCTCGTCCTGATTGTCGTCGGCTCCGTGCTGTTCCATGTGCTGAGCCCGTGGTGGTGGACGCCGATCGCGTCCAACTGGACCTATATCGACAGCACCCTCGTCATCACCTTCTGGATCACCGGCATCGTCTTCGTGGCGGTGGTTTCGTTCATGGCCTATTGTGTCTTCCGCTTCCGGCACAAGCCGGGCAACAAGGCGCATTATGAGCCCGAGAACCGCAGGCTGGAATTGCTGCTGGGAGGAGGAACGGCGCTCGGCGTCGCGGCGATGCTGGCACCCGGCCTCATCGTCTGGAACCAGTTCATCACGGTGCCTGCCGATGCCGCATCGGTTGAGGTCGTCAGCCAGCAGTGGCTATGGAGCTTCCGGCTGCCCGGAGCCGACGGAAAGCTCGGCCGCGCCGAGACGCGCGACGTCACCCCGGAAAATCCGCTCGGCCTCGACAAGAATGACGCAAGCGGTCTCGACGACGTTATCATCGAGGGCGGCGAGCTGCATCTGCCGATCGGCAAGCCGGTGCACATATTGCTGCGCTCCGTCGATGTGCTCCACGATTTCTATGTGCCGGAATTCCGCGCCAAGATGGACATGATCCCCGGCATGATCACCTATTTCTGGTTCACGCCAACGCGGACGGGGACCTTCGAGATTCTCTGCGCCGAACTCTGCGGCGTCGGCCATCCGCAAATGCGCGGCACCGTCGTCGTTGACGAGGATGCGGACTACCAGACCTGGCTCGGGCAGCAGCAGACATTCACCCAGTTGACGGCGTCATCGGAAGCGTTGCCGCCGGCAAACTGAACCGGTCAGGCGGCGTGCCGGTTCAAGGAACCGGCGGGGAAAAGGGAGGAGAGAGATCATGGTCGAGATTCCATCCGGAAGCATTCCATCCGGTAGTGCTGGCGCCATCCCCTCCGCCGAAGTCGAGGATGTCGAGCTTTATCATCCACATAGCTGGTGGACGAAATATGTGTTCAGCCAGGATGCCAAGATCATCGCCGTGCAATATTCGATCACCGCCATCGCAATCGGCCTGGTGGCGCTGGTGCTCTCCTGGCTGATGCGGATTCAGCTCGCCTTTCCCGGCTATTTCGCCTTCATCGATGCCGATCACTATTACCAATTCATCACCATGCACGGCATGATCATGGTGATCTATCTCCTGACTGCGCTCTTCCTCGGCGGCTTCGGCAATTATCTCATTCCGCTGATGGTCGGCGCGCGCGATATGGTCTTCCCTTACGCGAACATGCTGAGCTACTGGATCTATCTGCTTGCGGTGCTGATCCTCGCCGCCGGCTTTTTCGCGCCTGGCGGCCCGACGGGGGCGGGCTGGACGCTTTATCCGCCGCAATCGGTTCTGTCAGGCACGCCTGGCGGCAAGGACTGGGGCATCCTCTTGATGCTCTCCTCGCTGATCGTCTTCATCATCGGCTTCACGATGGGCGGGCTGAACTATGTGGTGACCGTGCTGCAGGGGCGGGCGCGCGGCATGACGCTGATGCGGATGCCGCTCACCGTCTGGGGCATCTTCACCGCGACCGTGATGGCGCTGCTTGCCTTTCCCGCGCTCTTCGTCGCCTGCGTCATGATGATGTTCGATCGCGTGCTCGGCACCAGCTTCTTCATGCCCGCCATCGTCGAAATGGGCACGCAGCTGCAGCACGGCGGCGGCAGCCCAATTCTCTTCCAGCACCTGTTCTGGTTCTTCGGGCATCCGGAGGTCTATATCGTCGCACTCCCGGCCTTCGGCATCGTTTCGGATCTGATCAGCACGCATGCGCGCAAGAACATCTTCGGTTATCGCATGATGGTCTGGGCGATCGTCATCATCGGGGCGCTGAGCTTCGTCGTCTGGGCGCACCACATGTATGTCAGCGGCATGAACCCGGCCTTCGGCTTCTTCTTCGCCACCACGACGCTGATCATCGCCGTCCCGACGGCGATCAAGGTCTACAACTGGGTGCTGACGCTCTGGCGCGGCGACATCCACCTGACGCTGCCGATGCTTTTTGCGCTCGCCTTCATCGTCACCTTCGTCAATGGTGGTCTGACCGGCCTCTTCCTTGGCAACGTCGTCGTCGACGTGCCGCTGTCGGATACGATGTTCGTCGTCGCGCATTTCCACATGGTCATGGGTGTGGCGCCGATCCTCGTCATCTTCGGGGCGATCTATCACTGGTATCCGAAGGTCACGGGACGCATGCTGAACGACGTGCTCGGCCATATCCACTTCTGGATCACCTTCCTCGGCACCTATGCGATCTTCTTTCCGATGCACTATCTCGGCCTGCTCGGCGTGCCGCGTCGCTACTTCGAGATGGGAGAGACGGCCTTCGTTCCGCCTTCGGCCCATACTCTGAACATCTTCATCACCGTCATGGCGCTGATCGTCGGGGCCGGGCAGATGGTCTTCCTGTTCAATCTGGTCTGGAGCCTTTTCCGGGGCAGGGAGTCCGGCGGCAATCCATGGCGGGCAACGACGCTCGAATGGCAGACGCCGCAGACGCCGCCCGCGCATGGCAACTGGGGTAAGGATCTGCCTGTCGTCTACCGCTGGGCCTATGACTACAGCGTGCCGGGGGCGGCCGAGGATTTCATTCCGCAGAATGTGCCGTCAGGCGGCGGCGTAACCCGGGAGATCCACGCATGAACGTCATCCTGGTCTTCCTTGCCGCCATCGGCGCCATCATCTTCTGGTGGCTGGCAGGGCAACGGCTGACCTCGAAGCCCTGGCTGGAAACCGGGTCAGTACAGCTGCCGGCTCATGACGGCGTCGACCGGCAACAGTCGCCCGCGCCGGCAGTGAAAATCGGTCTCTTCGTGTTTCTCGGCGTCGTCGGCGCCGTCTTCAGTCTTGCCGTCAGCGCCTATTTCATGCGCATGGCGTCCGCCGATTGGTGGGCAATGCCGGTTCCGCGCCTCCTCTGGGTGAACACCGCAGCACTCGCCTTGAGCAGCGCCGCGCTGCAATGGGCCAAACGAGAAGCGGGGCATGGCCGCATGGAAAACCTGCGGCCGGCGCTTGCCGCCGCGTTTGTCCTTGCCGTCGCTTTTCTCGTCGGACAGGTCCAGGCATGGCGGGAGCTGGTATCAGCCGGCTACGTGCTTGCCGACAATCCTTCCAACAGCTTCTTCTATATGCTCACCGGCCTGCACGGCCTGCATATCCTCGGCGGGCTTGCCGTGCTTTCGCACACGACGGTCAGGGCATTCTCTACCGACATTGCGCCGGAGAGGCTGCGCCTCAGCGTCGATCTTTCCGCCATTTATTCGCATTTCATGCTCGCCGTCTGGCTCTTGCTCTTCGCGCTCTTTGCTGGCTGGGCAAATGATTTCGTCGATCTCTGCCGCACACTTCTGAACTAGGAGATTTGCAGATGGCACAGACTATCGGGATACACGGTGAGCCAGACGTAAGGCCCGCCGGCCTGCGCGGTGTCGCCGCCGATTTCAGCTCGGATCAGCGCGCCTTCAAGACCGCCTCCTGGGGCAAGGCGATGATGTGGATCTTTCTGCTCAGCGACACCTTCGTCTTCGGCTGCTTCCTGATCGCCTATATGACCGCCCGCATGTCGACGCCCGTTCCATGGCCCAATCCGAGCGAGGTCTTCGCGCTGCATATCGGCGGCCAGGACGTGCCGCTGATCCTGATTGCGATCATGACCTTCGTGCTGATCTCCAGCAGCGGCACCATGGCGATGGCGGTCAATTTCGGCTATCGCCGCGACCGCCGCACGACGGCGATCCTGATGCTGCTGACGGCCGTTCTGGGCGCATGTTTCGTCGGCATGCAGGCCTTCGAATGGACGAAGCTGATCACCGAAGGCGTGCGTCCCTGGGAGAACCCGTGGGGGGCGGCACAGTTCGGATCGACCTTCTTCATGATCACCGGCTTTCACGGCACCCACGTGACGATCGGCGTCATCTTCCTCCTCATCGTCGCCCGCAAAGTCTGGCGCGGCGATTTCGACCAGGAACGGCGCGGCTTTTTCACCAGCCGGAAAGGCCGCTACGAGGCCGTTGAGATCATGGGCCTCTACTGGCACTTCGTCGACCTGGTCTGGGTCTTCATCTTCGCGTTTTTTTATCTGTGGTAGGGCTTCTATCTGTGGTGAGGTCGTCATGAGCGAAACAACGGCGCATGCACAAAGCCAAACGGTGCACGCACAAGCACACACCGGACAGCAGCACCCGATCCGGCTCTATCTCCTGGTCTGGGGCCTGCTCTTCGTGCTCAGTGCAGCGTCCTACATGGTCGATTATCTCGGCGTCCAGAGCTACTTGAGGTGGACGCTGATCCTGCTGTTCATGATGCTGAAGGCCGGTCTGATCGTCGCCGTCTTCATGCACATGGCCTGGGAACGGCTGGCGCTCGTCTACGCCATCCTGCTGCCGCCGCTGCTGGTGCTGGTTTTTGTCGCGCTGATGGTATCGGAAGCGGACTACACGATCTTCACCCGGCTCGCCTTCTTTGGGGCTGGGCCGTAGGGCAGCAATCGGCGGTCTTCGTTGTCGGTCCGATCGTATTTGCTTTACTTTTACATCTTCGATCAACGTCTCGAAGATAGGTGGTTTCCCTTCTTCTCCCAGGACCGCAGCGCACGCCAGAGCACCGTGTTGTCTGCATAACCTAGCACACGCGCAATCTCGGACATCGGTGCGACTTGTTGGTCGCCGAGATAATGGGCGGCGAGTGTTTGGCGGTGCTGGCGAACGAGATCGCGAAGCGACACGCCTTCCTCCGACAGTCGGCGCTGCAGGCTTCGCGGCGACATCTTCAGTTCGGCGGCAAGGGTTGCGACCGTGATCGGCCTTTGGCCGAGATAGATGCTGATCAGAGCCTGGACCTTTTCCGTGACGACATCACCGGCCGCTGGCTCGTTGACCAGATCGCCGATATGCCGTTCCAGGATTTCGATCAGGCTTTTGTCTTCCGAACGGTACACACGATCGGCATCCGCCTTGTTCATGACGATCCGGTTGCCGGATTGGCCGAACAGGATGGGCGCGCCATAGATGCGTTCCAGCACGCTGGCGTCGCGCGGGGCCTGGTGCTCAAGCTGGATTTCGATCGGCCGCCAGCCACGGCGGAAGCACGACCGGACGAGCTGACACGAGGCGGCAATCGTGAATTCGCTGTCCTGCCGGCGTGGCCACATGCTGGGATCGACGATCCGGTAGGTCCAGACAAAATCGCCATTCTCCTCGAACACGCCGGAACTGGTCGCGCCCTGGACCGCGTTGACATATTTCGACAGCCGTTCGAAAGCGCTGCGAATGGTCGGCGAGAGCGCAAAGAGCATGCCGATAGGGCCGATGTCGGCGGGCTTGAATCCGGTGCCCATGCGGGCTCCCAGTGCCGGTTCGCCGGTTATGGTCGCCGCATCCTCGAACAGCGCGACATAACGCGCCATGGGCAGGACAGCATAGGGGTCTTCCAGTTGCGAGCGCAGAATGCCGTGCGAAGCCAGAAGAAGGTCGGTTTTCCCGGATCTTTTATCGATTTGTTGCACCAGCGGGATCAAGACAGAGGCTCGAATTGAAGCAACTGCGGGCATGCGGCTGATCAAATGCGATGCAACTGCCATTTTCAGCGTCTCCGGTGACCTTCGTGGCGCGAATTATCGATTCATTGGCATAAACTGCAATTTCGGGGCCAGATCGCCGCGCTTACCTTCTTCGCAACAGACAAGCAAAGAGGGGTTCTCCATGACACTGGAAGCAAGCATGCCCGCACCATCATCGCCGGAGCGTCGTCTGGCCAAGGACTCGGTGGGCCTCGCCCACATCGTGTTCTTCGTCGTTGCTGCGGCCGCGCCGCTCACGGCCGTCGTCGGCGCTTCGCCGGCCGCCTTCGCTTTTGGCAATGGCGCAGGCGTCCCCGGCGCTTTCGTGCTTGCCGGCCTGCTCTACCTGCTCTTCTCGGTCGGCTTCACCGCCATGAGCCGGCATGTGGGCGGGGCAGGAGCCTTCTACACCTATATCACCCATGGCATCGGCAAGCCGGCTGGCGTGGGTGGCGCCTTCATGGCGCTGGTCACCTATAGCGCGGTTCAGATCGCCATTTATGGCCTGTTCGGTTTCTTCATGGCCAATGCCATAGCGCCGCTTGGGCTGGTCCTGCCCTGGTGGGCTTGGGCCTTCGCAGCACTCGTCGTCGTGCTGGTCTGCGGTCAGCGCAACATTGCCTTCTCAGGCGCGATCCTCGGCGTCTGCATGATTGCCGAAATCGCCATATTGCTGGTTCTGGATCTTGCCATCGTCTTTTCAGGCGGCGGACCAGAAGGCATCAGCTTCTCCTCCTTTGCGCCATCGTCGGTCTTCGCGCCCGGTCTTGGTGTGGCGCTGGTCTTCGTCATCGGTTCCTTCATCGGCTTCGAAGCTACGGCCATTTTCGGCGAGGAAGCCGAAGATCCGGAAAAGACCATTCCCCGCGCCACCTATGTTGCCGTGCTGCTCATCACCCTCTTCTATGCTTTCTCCACCTGGGCAATCGTGCAATTCTACGGTCCGGGCAAGGTGCAGGCTGCTGCGGCTGCCAGTCTCGACAGCTTCTACTTCACGGCCGCCAATTCCGTGCTTGGCGCATGGTCGAGCCAGGCGATGAACGTGCTGCTGATCACCAGCCTGTTTGCCTGCATCCTGTCCTTCCACAATACGCTCAACCGCTATTTCTTCGCCCTTGGCCGTGAAGGCCTGGCCGCACAGGTGCTTGGCAAGGTTCACGCCAAGCATGGCTCACCCTATGCTGCAGGTCTGCTGCAAAGCCTGATCGCGGCCGTCGTCCTTGGCCTGTTCGTGATCTTCGGCGCCGATCCCTACACCGTCGTGTTCTCGTGGATGGCGGCGCTTGCGGGTATCGGTATCCTGCTGGTGCAGGTGCTTGTCTCCGTCGCGATCATCATGTTCTTCCGCAAGACGCCGAACAGCTACAGCGCCTGGACCACGATGATCGCTCCGACGCTCGCGCTCCTCGGCCTCATTGGTTCGCTGGTGCTGGTCAGTTCCAATCTTTCACTCCTTTCCGGCAGCGAAAGCCTGATCGTCAAGGCTTTCCCCTATGCCATGGTGCTGGTGGGCATTCTTGGCGCGCTGTTTGCGATCCGGATCAAGAGATCCAACCCCGCTCTCTACGCCTCGCTCGGAAAGGTCTTTGAATGAGTGCCGTTGCTGAATGTGCACCCGTCGATCGCCTTCTGGTTCTCGCGGTCGCGATCCTTGCCGGCGCAACATTGCTGGTTGCCGTCGAGGCCCACGCCTTCTGCTCGGTGTTCTGCATTCATCCAAACCTGATGATGATCGATACGCAGATCTGCTCCGGTCGATCCTGATCACCGCAGCTTGCGACGCGCCATGGTGCGTCGTCTCTCCCGAAACCAAGAGGCCCGAAACCAAGAGGTATACCAATGGACGCCGTTGTCGCAGTCACCCATCCGCTCGATCCCCTGAGCCTCGCTGAGATCGCTTCTGCCGTTGCCATACTCAAGGATACGCAGACACTCGCAGCCACCTTCCGCTTTCCGATAACCCGGCTGGAGGAGCCGACCAAGGCGGATCTTGCCGCCCATCGCCTGGGCGAGAGGCTGCCGCGCCTCGCCTTCATCCTGGCAAGCGACATCAGCAATGGCGAAACCTTCGAGGGCATCGTCGACCTGACTACCGGCACGGTGTGCTCCTATATCCGGCTGCCTCTCGATGAACTGCCCTATGGCCAGCCGCCGATCATGCTGTGCGAATTCGAAACTGTTGAAGGCACCGTCAAATCCGATCCGCGCTGGATCGCTGCCGTCAAGAAACGCGGCATTACTGACGAGGATATTCCGCTCATCCAGATCGATCCTTTTTCCTCGGGCTATTTTGGCCGCGAGTTCGAGAAGGGAAAGCGCATCGTCCGCGCCGTGTCCTATTGGCGCGAGGATATCCGTGACAACGGCTACGCGCATCCGATCGAGGGCGTGGTGGCGGTGGTCGATCTGATCGCCAACCGAGTGGTCGATCTCGTCGACGATGAGAAGATCATTCCGGTCCCGAGGAAGAAGCGCAATTATGGCCGCGAAACCTTCCCGGAACCGCGGCCTGATCTCAAGCCGCTGCATATCGTTCAGCCGCAAGGGCCGAGCTTTACTGTCGACGGCTGGAAAGTCGAATGGCAGAACTGGAGTTTCCGTGTCGGGTTCACCCCGCGCGAGGGGCTCGTTCTGCATGAACTCGGCATCAAGGATCAGGGCAGGCTACGGCCAGTCGTCTTTCGCGCCAGTGTCACTGAAATGGTCGTGCCTTACGCCGATCCGACCGCGAACCACTATTGGAAGAGCGCCTTCGATGCCGGCGAATATGGTCTCGGACGCCTGGCCAATTGCCTCGAACTCGGCTGCGACTGCCTCGGCCATATTCACTATTTCGACGTGCCGGCGGCGGATGATTTCGGCCAGCCCTTCACCATGAAGAACGCCATCTGCATGCATGAGGAAGATTACGGCATCCTCTGGAAGCATTACGAATTCCGCAACGGTATTTTCGAAGTGCGCCGTTCGCGCCGCCTCGTCATCTCCTTCTTCGCAACCGTCGGCAACTACGATTACGGCTTCTACTGGTATCTCTACCAGGACGGCACGATCCAACTCGAAGCCAAGCTCACCGGCATCATCCAGACGGCGGCGGTCGCGACCGGCGAAACCTATCCATGGGGCGGCATGGTCGATGACAATCTCGGCGGTCCGACCCATCAACATTTCTTCAATGCGCGCCTGCACATGGATGTCGACGGCGGCGACAATACCGTGACCGAACATGAGTTCGTGCCGCGTCCCTGGGGTGAAGACAATCGCTATGGCAATGTCTTCGATACCAGGACCCGTGTGCTGAAGCGCGAACTCGACTCCCCGGCACTCGCCAATGGCGAGACCGGCCGTTACTGGAAAGTCTCCAACCCCAACATCCAGAACAGTGTCGGCAAGGCGCCGGGCTACAAGATTGTCGTCATGCCGTCGCCTGTCATGCTTGCCCAGCCGGATTCGACCGTTGCCCAGCGCGGCGGCTTCGCCAAGAAGCACATCTGGGTCACCGCCTTCGATGCCAGGGAAAAATATGCGAGCGGCGATTACCCAAACGTGCACGCCGGCGGCGACGGTCTGCCGGGTTATGTCAAGCAGAACCGTAATATCGAGAATGCCGATGTCGTGCTCTGGCATTCCTTTGGCCATACCCATGTCTGCAAGCCCGAAGATTTTCCGATCATGCCCGTGGAATATGCCGGCTTCACGTTGAAACCGAACGGCTTCTTCGCGTCCAACATCGCCATGGACCTGCCGCCGGAAGGAAACGGCCAAAGTGTCGACAGTCGCCTGCAGCCTTCGCCCGACGACATCGGAAACGGTTCCTGCTGCCACACATAGCTGTAATACTACGGCTGTTCCTTTTTAAATTGCTTTTTGATAGTCCGACGGATTGTAAGAAAGGCAGGGAACAGAATGCAGTGGCTTCTCCAGCAGTTCGAAGATACCAACAAGCTGGCCGAGGCGCTCGACCAGCTCGGAATCTCCTACACATGGCACAAGGTCGTACCGTTTGTCGGCGAGCTCATCCCCGAGCCGGTCGTTGCTGATCCGGGTTCAGTGGTCATGTTCGGCTCCTACACGCTGTGGAAGAACGCCGAGGCGAACGGTTACCGGCCGGGTGTTTTTAAACTGCGTCCTTTTGTTCACGAACAGGCGTGGCACCCTTACCTCCTCAACGGTGCTGATGCGCTGTTCCTGACACTCCAGGATGTCCCCCAGCGTCTGGCGGATGACGGCAGGGACTGGTTCCTGCGCCCGGTCGACGACAGCAAGGAGGAGCCCGGAAATGTTAAATCGACCGGCGAGATCATCCGTATGGCAGAGAGGGTGCTGGCGCTCGACGAAGATGAAATCCCCAAGGGTTCACTTCGTCACGACACGCTGCTGATGCTCACCGAGCCCGTTCGCATCCTGCGCGAATGGCGTCTCTGGGTCGTCGACGGTCGGATCGTCACCTATTCGCTCTACAAAGACGGATCGCGTGTCGTCCATCGCCACGAGATTGATGACGATGCGCTGGACTTCGGGCAGCGCATGGTCGACATCAACGCCGGCTACTCCCAAGCTTATGTCATCGATGTCTGTCGGACGGAAGAGGGACTGAAGCTGCTCGAGACGAACTGTCTCAATGCCGCCGGGTTCTACGCCGCAGATCTCGTGAAGCTGGCGAGGGCGATCGACGGCCTGGCCCGCACCTGACGTCTTTCCGGCGATGGAATGACGCTGTAGAGTTGCAGAATGTTTGCCCGACTATCCCACCCGGAGGCTCCGTATGGCTGAGGTCCTGTTGTTTCACCACGCACAAGGGCTGACCCCGGGTGTGCGCGCGTTCGCCGATGACATCAGGGCAGCCGGCCATATCGTGCACACGCCTGACCTGTTTAACGGACGCACATTCCCGAGCATCGAAGAGGGTCTCGCCTACATCGGGGAGATCGGATTCGACGAAGTCAGGGAGCGCGGTGTCCGGGTCGCCGACGAATTGCCGCCCGGGCTCGTCTATGCTGGGTTCTCGTTCGGCGTGCTGCCGGCGCAGAAGCTGGCGCAGACACGCCCCGGCGCCCGAGGGGCGTTGCTCTTCTATTCCTGCCTGCCGATCAGCGGCGAGTGGGCCTTCGGACCCTGGCCGGACGGCGTCGCGGTGCAGATCCACGGCATGGACAACGATCCGATCTTCACAGGTGAGGGCGACATCGACGCCGCCCGCGAGATCGTCGCGAAGGTCGAAGACGCGGAGCTTTTCCTGTACCCAGGCGATCAGCACTACTTTGCCGATAGCTCGCTGCCGTCCTATGACGCCGATGCGACCGCGCTGCTCACCCTCCGCGTGATCGAGTTCCTGAATCGCGTCTGATCCAGACATTCCGCGAGAGATCCGGTTTGGCTCCGGCAAGCCGTCCTGAGATGGGTGCCGTTCATCCTGCGTCGCGGCTTCGGCGCGGCGCGGACTATTCGGACGCCACGCAGAAATTGTTGCCTTCGGGATCATTCAAGACCGTGTAGCCATCTGCTTCCCGGACGAAGGTCGCTCCGAGGGATAAAAGCCGTTCTACCTCCCTGGCCCGATCGGGGGTGGCAATATCGAAATGAAGCCGGTTGCGGGCGGGACGTTCCCCCTGGCGGAGGTGGAAGCAAAGGCGGGTTCCGGGACCTTCGACCATCACGGTCGGGTCAGTTTCTGGCGTCAGTCCGAGAGCGGCCAGGCGGGCCAGTTCGTCGTCGTCATATGGCATCACTTCGTAGCCATCGAGCGCCTCCGCCCAGAACTGGGCGACACGCGAGGGAATGTCGCAATCAATGACAATTTCTTTCAGCCTTGCCATGGAGCTCTTCAAGAATTGTTCGGCCGGCGATGGCAAACGCGTTCAACGACCGCACCGCCGACTGCCGGCAGCAATGCAAAAAGCACGAGATGCGGTGTCTCCGTCAGCCCCAACAGGCCAGACATGAGGAAGGCGACCAGCAAACCTGCCAGCGCCCCGGCTGCATAGGGCAGATAATCTTTCAAGAGAGCCTCGGTCTTGTGCTGATATCAAACATTAGCTGCGTCATTCGCTTGAGATAGAGATCTTTGCGTTATCGGCAATGGTTGGCTGCGGTCGAACCTCACGCCGACCGATCGGCCTATGCGGAATGTCACAATGTTGGTAGGGGGCAGATCGATCAAACGATGTGACCCGGTGCGCCTGATTTTGCAGGAGACGACCATTTTCTTTCGCGCTATGAAGACTGACCGCATATCCCGCCACATCCGACACCGAGGTCCTTCCCATGGCTTTGAAAATCCTTTTCGTTGGCGGTACCGGCCAGATTTCATATCCGTGCGTCGAGCGCGCTGTGGCCCAGGGTCACCATGTCAGCGTCTACAACCGCAGTTTGAGAGGCGACCCATTGCCTGCGGGGGTTACCTCGATCGTCGGCGATCTCGCGGCACCCGCCTATGTGGACTTGTCCAAAGCCAATTATGACGTTGTCTGCCAGTTCATTGCCTTTACACCCGATCAGATTGCGCGCGATATCGATGTGTTTGCGGGGCACTGTGGCCAGTACATCTTCATCTCTTCGGCCTCGGTCTATGAAAAGCCACCGCGCCACTACGTGATTACCGAGCAGACACCGGCGATCAACCCCTACTGGCGCTATAGCCAGGACAAGATTGCCTGCGAGACGCTGCTCAAGAATTCCCAGAATCTCGCCTGGACCATCGTACGTCCCAGTCACACCGTTCGCACGGGCCTGCCCATCATGATGGGCGACAGCGATGTCATGGCGAGACGCATGCTGGATGGTGAGCCCACCATCGTGGCGGGCGATGGCCATACGCCCTGGACGCTGACCCGCTCGGTCGATTTTGCGGTGCCCTTTGTCGGGCTTTTCGGCAAGCCTGCGGCGTTGAACGAGATCTTCCACATCACCTCCGACCGCGCCCACATCTGGAACGATATTCAAACGGCGATCGCCAGATTGCTTGATGTCGAGGCCAGGATCGTACACGTGCCGACGGACACCTTGGTCCGCTACAATCCGGAGTGGGTTGGACCTCTCCGGGGCGACAAGGCGTGGTCGGCAATCTTTGACAACTCAAAGGTCAAAAGCGTGGCAGGCGACTTCACCTGCGCCGAGAGCCTTGATGAAATTCTGGCGGGGCCGATCATGCATCTCAAGCAGCGCCTGGCCAAGAACCGCCCGCCAAGGGGCGATCTTGATACTTTGGTCGATCGGATTTGCGCTGCGCAAAGCGCTCTCGGCTAGGCAGGTCCTCGTAGAGCAACTTTCCGAAAGACACGGCGCAGGCGGTCGTGCCCGCGCTGATCACCCGGACTTGCGATGTCGCCGATCTCGACAGCCTGTCGGGTTGGCTGGAAAACAACCATGCAGACCTCAACGGCGGATTGAGAGTTGCGGCCGGCGGCCCAAAGGGTCGGACGAGGAATCACGGCAGGCATTCACAAAAAATCCCAGCCTAAAACGCGTCCTAAAACATGATGGAGGTCGCGCCGGGTGAGGATCTCGGCAATGATGGCCATCTATTCGCCACTCCGATCCTACCAGGCCATGCTGTTCGTTCCGCTTCCCTTCGTCGTTGCCATTCTGCTGCTTGTCCTCTTCGTCACCGTCCTCCGGCGCGACGAGGAGACGCAGCCCAACCGGCCGTTTCTGGCACTGATCCTGCTCGCCGTGCTGCAATCCGTCCTCTCCGGGCTGCGCTGGGGCTACGGGGTGCAGGCTGTGGGTGTGATCGCGCCCGTCACCGCGGCGATGGTGCCGCCGCTTGCGTATGCCGGGGTTTCCAGGCTGGTGAGGACGAGCCGGCGGCCGCTGGCGGCGCGGATTGCGCTGCATGCCGTGCCCGCTGCCGTCATCCTCTTGTTGATGGTGGTCTGGCGGGATGTGATCGATATCGCGCTGGTGCTTGTTTTCGTCGGTTAT
This sequence comes from Rhizobium sp. 62_C5_N11_2, assembly GCF_051811185.1. Lineage (NCBI taxonomy): Bacteria > Pseudomonadati > Pseudomonadota > Alphaproteobacteria > Hyphomicrobiales > Rhizobiaceae > Rhizobium > Rhizobium sp. 62_C5_N11_2. The sequence goes on along the minus strand of NZ_JBPWPW010000001.1, from coordinate 2,574,729 downwards.
GCCCTGGCGATCCTGCTTCTGATGCGGCCGGGCGCGGATGCGCTTCGGCTTGCGCCCTTCGAGGGAGCGGTGCCGGCCTATCGGGCAATCATCTTCGCGGCGGCGGCGCTGTGCCTGTCGGCCTCGGTCGATATCTTCGTCTTTCTCGACTTCACATGGACGCATGGCGAGCATGCGCTGACGCTGATCAGCGTCAGCAACCTTGCCGTCCTTGTCATCCTCGGCATTGCGGCCGCCGCCGCCAGCCGAAGCCGGGCGCCGGCCGAGACGATGGAGGCGGCGCTGAAGCTCGAAACGACCGAGGACAAGGAGACGATCGCCACGGTCGATGCGCTGATGGAGGCAAAGAGGCTCTATCGCGACGCCAATCTCAATCTCGACCGGCTGGCCCGTAAGGCCGGCATTCCCGCCCGCCAGATCTCAACGGCGATCAACCGGGCGATGGACAAGAACGTCTCGCAATATGTCAATGATTACAGGATCGGCGAGGCCTGCCGGCTGCTTGCCGCTACCCAGAAATCGGTGACCGAAGTGATGTTCGAGGTAGGCTTCCAGACCAAGTCAAATTTCAACCGCGAATTCCGCCGAGTTACGGAAATGACGCCGCTCGCCTGGCGGCAGAAAAAGGGCGGCGCGGGCTTCCCTCCAGTGTCATCCTGAAGTGACGCCAGTCCTCTTCCGCCTCGTCCTGAGGCGCCCCTAAGGGGCATCGAAGGACGGGGCTGGCCACCGGCACTTCATCCAGCCAGCATGCAGCCTGCCCCCACGCAATCACCCGCCCTCGTGGTTCGAAACGGCCCTTCGGGCCTCCTCACCACGAGGGCTGACCCGGATGCCCCGCGCTGCCACGTACACAATCGCGATCGAGGACTGTCTGGAACGTGTTCGAGGTCGTGATTTCAGCCGGATCGGCGATGCTTGCGGCATGAACACGACATCAGAACATGACCGAGACCTTGCCGCCAAGCTGAGATCACTTTCGATCGAGCCCGCGGCCTTCAAGACAGAGCCGCCGGAGCGCCGTGCCCGGCGGCGAGTGATCCCTCGAGCAGTGCTGGCCGTTGCTGCGACGGCATCGCTAGCGGTGGTTCTTTTCTATCGGCCAGAGACGCTGGAGCGCATCGAAAGCATGCTTGCAGGCTTCGAGGACAGCGACTCTGCGATATCCGCTGGTGGAGCGAAGGCGCCGGCCGAGGGCGGCGCTGCTGCCGAGCGCGGACGGGCGTTGCCTGCCGATGAAGCAGCGAGCCCGGCCTTGCCAATCCGGGAAGTCACCGGCTCCGGCTACGTCGTGGCGCCCGATATCGCCACCGTCTTTTCCAAATATGAGGGCCGGATCGTCGCCGTCGAAGTCGAGGCGGGCAGCAGGGTCGCGGCGGGGCAGGTGCTGCTGCGGCTCGACGATGCGGGCGCCCGCTTTGCGCTTCAGGCGGCCGAGATCGCCCGGCAATCGGCGGGGCTGGCGCTTGCGGCGAAGACTATCGAATTGGCGCAGGCGCGGTCTTCCCTGACGCGCACCGAGCGGCTGGCCGGGCGCGATGCGATGTCGGCGCAGACGCTGGAGGAGGCGCGGACGGCCTTCGACACTGCCGAAAATGCCGCCCTGCGGGCACGGCAGGATGTGGCCAAGGCGGATCTCGATATCGAGAGGGCGCGCGAGCAGGTGGAGGCACTGGCCGTCCGGGCGCCGATATCGGGCACCGTCACGCGGCTCGACGCGCATGTTGGTGACACCGTGCTGTCGCGCGAGGACAGCGTGCGGGAGAATGAAAGCCTGCTTGCGATTGCCGACATGACAGACATGGTCATCGATGCCGATGTGGCCGAGGCCAATATCGCACTGATGCGGCCGGGCTTGCGTGGGGAGGCGGTGCTCGACGGCTTTCCTGACCAGCCGTTTGCGGTCGAAGTATCGAAGATCGCGCCCATGATTTCGCGGGAGAAGGGGACGGTGACGCTTCGCCTGTCGCCCTCCTCGCCGCCGCCAGACATGCGCCCCGCCATGGCCGCGCGCATCCGCCTTGTGGTGGACGAAACAACAAATTTCGGCCCGCAGGCGGGCGGACCTGCGACCTTTCGGCCGCAGGCCGCGGATATCACAGACCATCAGTAAGGAGCAGAGCGATGGTCGACTCTCAAGAACCCTATATCGCGCTTCGCGGCGTCCGGAAGGCATTCAGGATCGGCGCGGAGACGATCCCGATCTTTTCCGGGCTCGACCTTTCCATCGCGCGCGGCGATTTCATCGCCGTCATGGGGCCGTCGGGTTCGGGGAAATCGACGCTTCTCAACATGCTCGGCGGCATCGACAGCCCTGATGCCGGGGAAATCAGGATCGGCCGCAGCCATCTCGAGCAGATGGGCGAGGGCGCCAGAGCCGCATGGCGGGCGCATGGCATGGGCATCGTCTTTCAGTTCTACAATCTGCTGCCGATGCTGAATGCCGGCGAGAATATCGAGCTGCCGCTGCTCTTGAAGCCGCTCGGGCGAAAGGAGCGGCACGCCCGCGTCGAGACCGTGTTGGAGCTCGTCGGTCTTGCGGGCCGGCAGCGGCAGTTTCCATCGAGCATGTCCGGCGGGCAGCAGCAGCGCGTCGGTATCGCGCGCGCCATCGTCGGCGATCCCGACCTTTTGCTCTGCGACGAGCCGACCGGCGATCTCGACCGGAAGTCGGCCAACGATATCCTGGAGATGCTGGGCTTTCTCAATCGCGAGCTTCATAAGACCATCATCATGGTCACGCATGATCCCGAGGCCGCCGCCTTCGCTCGGCGCACGCTGCATCTCAACAAGGGCGAATTCGTCGAGCAGCAAGGGAGGGGCCGATGACCTTCTTCCAGCTCATGCGGCGCAATGCCTGCCGCAAGCGGTTCAGGGCAACACTACTGATGTTCTCGGTCGGCATCGCCTTCCTGATCTATGCCCTGACGGCGAGTTTCCTCGGCGGCAGCCAAGGGGCGGCCGGCGCCAGCGACAATCTGCTCGGCGTCTTCAACAAATCGGGCCGGGGGCTGCCGCTGCCGTTCGCCTATCTCAACCGGATCGCTGCGGATGGCGATGTCGCCGCGGTCGCCTATACCGCGCGCATGCGTGGGTTCGTCGAGGTGGAGAAGAATGTCGTCATGACGAGCGCGGTCGATCCACGCTCGATTGCCGCTGCCAATGGCGACGAGCTTGGGCTGACGTCCGCGCTGATCGCAGCGCTCGAAGAGGGCCGCGACCGGGTGCTCGTCGGCCGGGCGTTGGCGGAGGCGCAGGGCTGGTCGGTCGGCCAGCGCATCAGCGTCACCAGCCAGCTGATAAAGGCCGATGGCAGTCGTGACTGGAGCTTCGTGATCGCGGGTATCTTCGAGGGTGCGAATGCCAGCACCGACACTTATTTCATGCTCGCCCGCTACGACACGATCAATGCAGCCCGCGCGCGCGACAAGGATACGGTCGACGCCTTCGTGGTGCGCCCGCGCCAGGGCGTGTCGCCGGGCGTGCTGGCGGCGCGGATCGATGCACTGTTTGCCAACTCGGCGGCGCAGACGCGGACGCAATCGGAAAAGCAGTTCCTCGAAGCCTTCCTGCGTCAGTTCGCCGACGTTGGCCTGATCGTCAGCCTCGTCGTCGGCGCGGCCTTCGTGACCATCCTGATGATTACGGTGAACACCATGCTCTTCGCCATCCGGGAACGCAGCTTCGAGATCGGCGTCATGAAGGTGCTGGGCTTTTCGCGCGGCCGGATCATGACGCTGGTGCTCGGCGAGACGCTGTTCATCTTCGCCGCCGGTGGGGCGGGCGGGCTCCTTCTCGCCAGGCTTGCGACGCTGTTGATCGGCCCCGAGTTCGGCCTCGCCTTCAGTCTGTCGGTGCTGTTGAAGTCCGTCGCGATCCTTGCGGGGCTTGGTCTGCTGACTGGCCTGCTCCCCGCCCTCAACGCCATGCGCCTGCCCATCGTCAACGCCTTCAGAACGAGATAGTCCAATGTCATCAGCGCTCAAGCAGATCTTTCTCATGATCAGAGTCAATCTCGGCAGCCTGCCGCGGCGGCTCTGGATCTCGCTGTCGATGGTGCTGTCGGTCGCCCTCGTGGTGGCGGTGCTCTCGGGCTTTTTGGCGATGGCGCGTGGCTTCGAGGCCGCCCTTGTCGGGGCAGGCTCGCCCGATATCGCCGTCATCCTCGGCGGCGGCACCAACCAGGAAACCGGGTCGGATGTGCCGGCCGAAGAGATCCGCAGCCTGACCGCCGCAACCGGCGGGATCGGCGTGGCGCGGAATGCCGCAGGCGGCTTGGCGCTGTCGCGCGAAATCGTCGTTGCCGTCGATGTCACCAGGGCAAGCGACGGCGCCGATCAGACGCTGTCGCTGCGGGGCATGGATCTGGCCGGCCCCGGCTTGCGCGACCTCGCCACGCTGTCGGCGGGCAGGCTGTTTTCACCAGGCGCCCGCGATATCGTCGTCGGCGCCCGCATCGCCAATGAATTCTCCGGCTTCGCCGTCGGCGACAAGGTGCGGCTCGGTGCGGTGGACTGGACGGTCGTCGGGCATTTCACCTCTGGCGGCAACGCCTTCGAATCCGAGATCTGGGCGGATCTGGAGGCGGTGCAATCGGCCTTCGACCGGCAGGGACAGGTGCAGACCCTGCGCGTGCGTCTCGATGGGGCAGGCGGGTTGCCTGTGTTGCAGGAGCATCTCTCCGCATTTCCTGGTGCGCCGCTCACCGCCCTCTCCGAGGCCGACCTCTATGCCGCGCAATCTGAGCGTACCGCGAGCCTCATCCGCCTGTTCGGCTGGCCGCTGGCGCTCTTGATGGCGGTCGGGGCAACCGCCGGCGCTTTGAATACGATGATGAGCTCGGTCTCTGACCGCACCGTCGAAATCGCCACGCTGCGCCTGCTGGGTTTCGGCCGCCTGCCGGCCTTCACTGCCACCTGGGTCGAGGCCATGCTTCTCTCGGTCGCCGGGGCAGCGCTCGGCATCCTCGCCTCATGGCTCGCCTTCAATGGCTGGCAGGCAAGCACGATGGGCGCCAACAATACCAAGATAGCCTTCCAGCTCGGCGTCACCACCGACGTGGCGCTGACCGCCGGCCTACTGGGCCTCGCCATCGGCGTGATCGGCGGCGCGTTGCCGGCGCTTGCGGCGACACGATTGCCGCTGACCTCGGCTTTGAGGGCGAGGGGGTAGAGGCTGGCTGTCTGAACCTTCCGGGCGGCTCACATCATCACGGCGACCCGTCCTGATCGGCCCGATGGAGACATCCGCAACAGGCGGAGCGCCGCCGCCTCATCTGTGCAGCCCACCGAAACTGTGGCATAACTGAGCCATGGCAATGAATGTCTTGGCGGTCCATCGCGACACGGTCGGGACGGAACAGGCGGCAGGCAATTCGCTTGCCGCCGCCTATTCCGTGGGCGTTCTCTGCTGGCTGCTCTCGGCCGGCGTCTATATCGCGGCGAAATGGGTTTCTACCGAGATGCCGCCCTGGGCGCTCTGCTTCTGGCGCGTGCTGATCGCCTTCGCGATCCTGATGCCGATCGTGCGCCGACATTTCGCCGACATGGTCGCGCTGATGTGGGCTCGCCCGCTCGAACTGCTTCTTATTGGCGGCGTGGGACTGGCGATCTGCCAGGGCATGATTTTTGTCGGCCTCGAACATGCCGATGCCACCACTGCCGGCATCATCATCGCCCTGATCCCGATCATCACCATGATCCTTGCCCGCTTGATGCTGGCCGAGCCGATGGGACGCTGGCAGGTGATCGGATCGATCCTGGCCTTTCTCGGGATCGTGGTCATCATCATCAAGGGCAGTCCGGCCGCGCTGATGCGGCTCGACTTCAACCCGGGTGAACTGTGGATCGTCGCCGGCGCGTTCTGTTTCAGTCTCTATACCGTCCTGCTCCGCCGCGCGAAATTCGACGTGAATCGCCTTGCGCTCCTGGTGCTGCTGCTCGGTGCGGCGGTGCTGACGGCGCTGCCCTTCTACCTGTTCGAGCTATTCTCAGACGAGCGCTCGACGCTCAACGGCAGCGGGCTCATCGCGCTCGCCTATGTCGCGATCCCCGGCGGGGCGGTCATGTACTACCTCTTCAATCGCAGCATCGAGGCACTGGGCGCGGCTCGGGCGGGCGTCCTCCTCTACATTCAGACCATCTTCATAGCCGTGCTCGCCTATCTGATCCTCGGCGAGCAGTTGCAACGCTATCACCTCGAAGGCGCGGCACTCATCATCGCCGGCTTGCTTCTCATCATCCTGCTGAAGCCGAAGATCAAGGCCGAAGCGGCTAGGGCCTGAGGTCTCCCCATCGCTGCGACATGGTTGCCGCTGACCTCGGCTTTGAGGGCGAGGGGGTAGGGTTTCACCTTGGAGTGCGTCTTTCGCTTACGCTGAAGGCGTTCGTCGCCGGCGCTCCCGACCCCCTGAGCGCAAGCGAAGGCACGAATCACATGGCGCACAGACGGAAGGCGACGTGTGCCTCGCGCAAACATGCCGCGATTTATTCACCTCGAAGTCGCCGATTTCTTGGCCCAAGTTGTAACTTTCGTCACACCAGGCCATTGCCTGTGGAATAAGGCCTGCGAGGCGCTCATTGCCCCATTGACAACATCTTGTCGCCTTTTTGCCGTGGCCGGTTGCCCCCGCCGCATCCGATCGGCCGATCCTGGACGATCCCGGCGGCGACATTAGCGATCCGACGAACAGGGCAACATGGCGATATGACAGTCTACTATGTGAACTCAGCGACTGGCTCCGACCGCAACGGTGGAACGGGCCAGAACTCGGCTTTTGCGACTTTGTCCAAAGTGGAATCCTTGAAACTGAAACCGGGCGACAGTGTGCTTCTTGCCAAGGGGAGCGTGTTCAACGAGCAGTTCGATATCAAATATTCCGGCACCGAAAGCGCGCCGATCAAGATCGGCAGTTACGGGACGGGGACAGCGCCCGTCATCCACAGCGGCGGCGACGGCATTCACAGTCTCTATGCCTCGAACATCATCATCGAGAACCTCAAAATATCGAATACCGGGACCGCCGGTATTTATGGCGGCAGCGTCACGAACTGGACGGTCCGTAATGTCGAGATCGCCAAGACGGGAATGTCGGAAAATGCCGGCGCCGTCACCTTCCGCAACAGCACGAACGTCACGGTCGAAGACAGCAAGATAACGGGCGTCAAGGGCGACGGCTTCTGGATCGAAAAGGTCGCCGGCGTCAAGCTTCTCGACAACACCGTGACCAGCGCGAACGGCTCGACCGCCGATGCCGTGCAGGTGAACGACAGCAGCAATATTCTGATCAAGGGCAACCATCTCGACCAGACGAACGCCGATAGCCCCAAGGGCGTGATCGCGCTGGTGCGGGCCACCGATGCCGTGATCGAGGACAATGTTCTCACCGGCGGCGGCTTCGGTATCAGCGCGCCGGCCGGCAAGAATGTCGCCATCCGCGACAACGACATATCCGGATTTCACGGCTACGACTGGTCCTTCGGCGTCGGCCTTGGCGATCAAGGCAATGCGCGGGACTATGATATTTCAGGCAACCACATTCATGACGGCGCATGGGGCGTTGCCGTCAGCGGCGCGAGCGGCACCAGCTATACCCGCACGAATATCAAGGTGCACGACAATGTCTTCGACGACCTCTCGCAGGCGGCGTTGAAGGTCGATAGGCCGGCCTCCGGCTCCTTCACCCACAATACGATCGAGACCGGCACCACGGCCACCGCTATATCGCCGTCCATCGTCGACGCACACACCTTCACCGTTAGTAACAACCATACGGTCGCCAATGTCGAAACGGTGCTGGCGAGCCCGGTTGCCAAGGCTGCCGCAGTCACGGAGGCGTCCGCGGATCCGGCTGTTGTCGCCGTCCATGACAATTTGAAGATCTTTACCGATACGGGCGAGGCCCATCGCGGCAATCTTCTCGAAAACGACAGCTCTGACAACGACACCTTGGTTCTGCGCCGGTTCGGCGACGAAAGCGTCGGCAAGCACGGCCTGACGCTGACCGGCGACTACGGCGTCATCCACGTGGACCGGGAAGGCAACTATGCCTACACGCTCGATGAAACGAAGCTTCCCGACCATGACGGCCATGTGAGCGAGTCCTTCAGCTACGGGATCAACGACGGAAACTCGCACCACACCGACGGCGATACGCTGACCGTCTACATCCATATGGATAACTTGCTGGGCTGAGGGTGCGAGGCTGCAATGACACAAGGAGAAATCCCGGAAAGTTTCCGGGATTTCATGAGCAGCCGTCAGCCCCCGTGCGGAGCGCGGACGCGTTTTTTCAAGCTCAACCGCAAGTTTTCGCCGGCCGCTTCGTTGCCGCGGGATCGGATTCAGGCAACGACCGAACGAGCACAACCTTCGCCGCAGCTGCAACCCGGTCGTGCATTGGCGGAGCAACGCCTTCCTGGATGCGCACCTCGTCCTTGCCCGCGGAACGTTGCGGTGTCTCATAATGAACCGCAGCTGCATTAAAATGCACCGGAAAGCCTGCAAAAGCGTGTTCACTGTCAGCTCCGGTGACCATTGGTCGCGGGCTGCGATACGGCTCATTCACCTTTCGGTCGTTGTTCTGTAGATTATTTTCTTATAAGTTGTAGCCTCTAATATACCGCCACCGCCAGGCGTTTCTCGGGACCAAGGCAGGCCCACAGGGTCTGCCAACCGCCGTGAAGGCAATACCGAAGGCCCTCTTGATGGCCTTTAACCCCGACCGCATCCGATCCACGCGTTGCAGCCGATGCAGACGGCTGCGCGGCAATTCGAGAACAAGGCGATATGACAATCTATTATGTGAATCCGGCGATAGGCTCCAACGGCAACAGCGGAACGAGCGAGGACACGCCGTTTTCGTCGTTCTGGGCGGTGGAAAACTTGAAGCTGCAGCCGGGCGACAGCGTGCTGCTCGCCGCCGGAAGCGTGTTCAACGACCAGCTCGATCTGAAATATTCCGGCACAGTGAGTGCCCCGATCACCATCGGCAGCTACGGGGTCGGCGATGCGCCAGTCATCCATAGCCCTGGCGATGGTATTCACAGCCTTTATGCATCGAACATCGTCATCGAGAATATCAAGATCTCGGACACCGGCGGGGCAGCCATCTATGGCGGATATGTTTCGAACTGGACCGTGCGCAATGTTGAGGTCGATCATACCGGCTTGGCAGGCAAGGCCGGTTCGATCACCTTCCGGACCGGCTCGAACATCACCATCGAAAACAGCACGATCAACGACGTGAACGGCGACGGCGTCTGGATCGAGAAGATCAACGGCGTCAATTTTCTCAACAACACCGTCACGAACAGCCATGGCACCACGGCAGATGCCGTCCAGATGAACGACAGCAGCAATATCCTGATCAGCGGGAATTATATCGACCAGACGGGTGCTGCCAGTCCAAAAGGCGACATCACGCTCATCCGGGCGGTGAATGCCGTGGTCGAGGATAATATGCTGGTCGGCGGCGGCTTCGGGGTCAGCGCGCAGGCGGGCACGAACATCGCCATCCACGACAACGATATCTCCGGATATGGCGGTTACAGCTGGTCCTACGCCATCGGCCTTGGCGACACGGGCGACACGCGGGACTACGATATATCAGGCAACTATATCCATGATGGCGTATGGGGCGTGGCGATCAGCGCTGTCGGCACCCCCACTTACGTTCGCGAAGATATCGATATTCACAACAACGTCTTCGACGACCTGTCACAGGCGGCGCTGAAGGTCGACAGGCCGGCAACCGGCTCGTTTCACGACAATGTCATCGCCAGCGATGTCACGCCCTACAGCATCTCCCCCACCATCATCGCCGCGAACACCTTTCCCGTCAGCAACAACACGACGCTCGACGAGGCCCAGGCGACGATGCTTGCGAGCAGCGATAGTCTCGCGGTCGGCGATGTGACGCACACGGACACGGCGCCTGCGCTTGTCGCAACCCATGACAGCCTGAAAATCTCGTCCGATCTGGACGCCGCCCATTACGGCAATCTCCTCGAAAACGACAGCTCGGCCAACGGAACCCTGCTGCTTCGCCGCTTCGATGGCGAATTCGTCGACAAGGACGGTGTGACGCTGACCGGCAAATACGGCACTATCCATGTCGACAGTGACGGCGATTACACCTATACGGTCGATGCGGCGAAGCTCGCCGGGCTCAGCGGAGACGTGAGCGACACCTTCCACTACAAGATCTCCGATGGGACTTCGTTGCATTTTGACACGGATACTTTGAGCGTCTCCATCCATGTGAATGACTGGCTGAGCTGATAGGGATGCTGGCAGCAAATGGCGTTGCATCATCGCGGCGGCAGTCCGCCCAGCACCTGCGAAGTCTCATTGATCGCCGAGCAGGATCCTGATGACGTCGGCTTCGATTTCCGCGCAGATGATCTCGTATTCGGTGATGATTGCGGGATCGGCCGATCTATCCCGGCGCATGCGATCGAGGACGGCACAGGCTTCGCCATAGGTGCCGCATAATTCGTAAAAATGGGGCTGGCTCGCCGCGGCCACTCTGATCGTTCCCCGCGTCGCAGGCAGCCTCATCATCAGCCTGGCCAGCCCCTGTTCCGCGGTTTGCCGGGTGATATGGGCTACGCTTTCTTTCCTGACCATGCCATCATTCCTCGCTGCCTGTGTTTTCGTATCCAGGGGGTACGCAGTACTCGTCCCCGGAGTAGTACGCAGGAATGTTGCATCTGGTTTCATGCCGGATGAAGGATTGTCGACGCTGCGCCGCAAGCAGCCGGTGCTACCAGCGCAGGAGGCGGGGGCCGAGCAGCGCGCCGATCGCACCGGTCAGGAGGATGCCGAGCGAATACCAGAGGGTGACGAAGGGCAGGCCGTTTTCCGTGCAGAACCAGGAATAGACCCAGGCGCCGGATGCGCCGGCGGCAATGCCGGCGATGAAGCCTGTCACCCCGAGGTTGTTCGGCGCGCCGCCACGCAGCACCCAGGTATTTGCGATCAGGATCGGCATGGCAAAGGCAAAGATCAGCAGCGGGCAATGCAGGGCCGAGGAGCCGAGCACCAGCACGGGGTAGCTTGCGGCCGGCGACAAAGCGAGCTGGATGACCGCCATGACGGCGAGGGCGAGTACGATAGCCGCGGCAACCCCGAAAAAGCGGCCTTCCGAGCCATCCGGCCGGTATAGGCGATAAACGGCTGCGAAGGCGGCGATTGCGAGCAGGGCGTTGTAGGCGGACTTGATCCAGAAGACCGGCAGCATCAGCGCCTGCGCCATGTCGGTGCGAAGGCCGACGACGACCAGCATAAGCAGCAGCGAGATTGCCAGAGCAGGCAGGATGGCGAGCGCGAAGCGGCGTTCGAGTGCATGCCTCGGCACCGGCTTCAGATCCCGGACAAGGCTGTCGATCACGTCCTCAGTCTCTCTCACATTCCACCTCGCAATCTTGCCGCCAGCGCCTTGATGCCTCTGTGAACGCCGACCTTGACCGCCGATTCCGACTGTCCGGTGCGGCTTGCCGTATCGGCCACCGACTGCCCCTCGAGCTTGACCTGACGGATCAGATCCTGCTGGTGCTGCGGCAGGCCGCTCAACAGCCGTTCGACATCCATGCGCGCTGCAATCGCATCCTCCCTGAAATCGTCTTCGATCTCCTCGTCCAGCTCCATTTCCGCCTTGTACCGGCCGCCATGCTTTCGGTGGTGGTCGATCAGCTTGTAACGGGCAATCGAGAAGAACCACGCGGTGAACGGCCGCTCCCTGTCATAGGTCGCCCGGCGCGAATGCAGCGCCAGCAACGTCTCCTGCACGAGATCTTCCGTGTCGGATTTCGCGGCAGTGCCGATACGTCCGCCGTAATAACCGACGAGCAGGGCCCGCAACGTCACGAGCAGACGTCGATAGGCCGCCTCGTCCCCGTCAAGGGAAAGAAGCATCAGCATCTTCAGTGCTTGTTCCGAATGGGCGCTCGTCATGTCGTCTGCAATGTCATTCGCGTGGATGACGCTTTGGTTACAGGTCGATTCAAAAATCTTCCGGCGGCAATTCAAAGTGTACAGCGTCCTTTGCGCGTCTCTAAAAGACGCGCGGCCCTGTAGCGCTATCACATAAGCGTGAGGGCTGTAACCGCCTTCGCAAGGGGATCGAATTCAGGACTGTGAGCCGTCGGCGGGTGCTGGCGGATATGTCAATCGATCCGAGGAGACCCTCATGACCAAGATCCTTTCCAGCCTTGCCGCCTGCACCTTCGTCATCGGCCTGTCGCTCGCCGGCGTCGCCAACGCCCAAAGCAGCGATGCCATGAAGAAAGACAGCATGAAGACCGACACGATGTCGAAGGATGCGATGTCGAAGGATGCGATGAAGAAGGACACGATGGCGACCGGCAGCACCAAGGCCGACTGCATGCACAATGCCGGCATGGAGAAGGACACCATGAAGAAGGACACGATGATGAAGGCCTGCGACACGATGAAGTAAGCTTTGGCCGCGGCCGCTGAAACTATTTGGCCGGCGGCCGCGTCTTTTCTCGCGAAGACCTTTTACGCCGATCCGGAGGAATTACGATGGCCACGACCGATGCCGGCATGGCGAGCGGACGCACGCTCTTCTACCGCCATGGCCTGCTGGTGCGCCTGTCGCACTGGGTGAATGTGTTGTGCATGACGGTGCTGCTGTTCAGCGGCCTGCAGATCTTCAACGCCCATCCGGCCCTTTATTGGGGCCAGTATGGCGCTGATGACGATCCGTCCTTCATTTCCATGGAGGCGAAGCAAGAGGGCGATGCGCTGAAGGGAGTGACGCGCGTCGGCGCATTCGCTTTTACAACGACCGGCGTTCTCGGAGTTTCGAACGTCGACGGCGACGCTACTGTGCGCGGTTTTCCGAACTGGCTGACTTTGCCAAGTTACCAGGATCTAGCATCGGGCCGGCGCTGGCATTTCTTCTTTGCTTGGCTGTTCGTCATCAACGGCTTCATCTATCTCGCTTACGGTTTTGTCAGCCGGCATTTCCGCCGCGATCTGCTGCCGGCGGCCGAAGAACTGAAGCCTTCGCATCTCGGCCGTGAGATCGTCAGTCACGCCCGGCTGCGCTTTCCCAAGGGGGCCGAGGCACGCCACTACAATACGCTGCAGAAACTCGCCTATGTCGCCGTGATCTTCGTGCTGCTGCCGTTGATGATCGGGACCGGGCTTACCATGTCGCCAGGCTTCAATGCGGTTGCGCCCTGGCTGCTCGATCTGTTCGGCGGCCGGCAATCGGCCCGCACGCTGCATTTCCTGACCGCCTTCTCGCTCGTTGCCTTCGTCGCGGTGCATGTGGCGATGGTGATGGTTTCGGGCGTGTTCAATAATCTGCGCTCGATGATCACCGGTTATTACGACATCGGGCAGGGAAGAAAGTCATGAGCCGCATCATCACCAGACGTCGCTTCCTGATCGGCGCGAGCATGACGGCATCGGCGCTGGGGCTTGCCGGCTGCGACGCCCTCGTCGAAAGCGATCGGACGAAATCGGTGCTCAAGATCGCCGAAGGCTTCAGCATGAAGACGCAGCGCTTCCTGCTCGGTGACGACGCACTCGCCCGCGAATTCACGGAAGCCGATATCTCGCCGACCTTCCGCGCCAATGGCACGAGCATGCCTGATAATACCCGGTATATCGACTGGATGAACCAGCGGTTTTCAAGCTGGAAGCTCGAGGTCGGCGGGCTGGTCGACAAGCCGATGCAGCTGTCGCTGGCGGAGCTGAAAGCCCTGCCGGCGCGCACGCAGATCACCAGGCATGACTGCGTCGAAGGCTGGAGCGCGATCGGCAAATGGACCGGCGTGCCGCTCGGCGCGCTGCTGCAGTCGGCGGGTCTGAAACCTGAGGCCCGCTACATCGTCTTCCACTGCGCCGACGAATACGAAAAGACGCTGGATGGCAGTGGCTGGTACTACGAAAGCATTGATCTCGTCGATGCGTTCCACCCCCAGACGATCCTTGCCCACACCATGAACGGCCGCGATCTCGAAGTCGCCCATGGTGCGCCGCTCCGACTCCGGGTCGAACGCCAACTCGGCTACAAGCAGGCAAAATACCTGACCGGCATCGAAGCTGTCGCCGATCTCGGCCAGCTTTACGGCGGCAATGGCGGCTTCTGGGAGGATCGCGGTTATGAATGGTATGCGGGCATATAGGCGGCGTGCTCCGACCGACATGCCGACTTTGACCTCTTCCCCGTGCCGGATTCCACGGCCGGGGAGGTAGTCGTGGTCGAGGGTGCGGAGCTCAGACAGAAAGGCCGATCGTGATGGTGGCGGATAGCACGCCGCCGTCGAGCTTCTCGAAATCGAAGATGTGATCGGCAGCATCCTCCGGGATGATGCCGTCCTCGTCGTTGCGCGTATCGCGGGCAGGGCGCCCGAGATAGTCGGGATGCTCGCCATAGATGATATCGCTCAGCGTATCGTCGAAATAGATCTGGCTGACGAGAAGCTCCTTGCCCTCGACAAGGATGCGGCAGTGAACATGCGGCGTGCGGCCCTGATACCATCCGGGATAGGCCGTCAGGAAGCTTGCCTGCCCGTTTTCATCCGTCAGCTGGCGGCCGCGAAAGGCAAGCCCGCTGATCGCCTCGGCATCGCCAAGTGTACACATCTGCGCAGCCTCGCGGCCGGAATAGATGCCACGGTGATCGGTATGCCAGATTTCGATATCGGCATTTTCGACCGGCCGGCAATCGGCGGCGTGGACGATCCGAACGGCCAGCCGCAAGGGTAGCCCGGTCTTTCCTTCCGAGACGTCCTGACGGGTCGGAATATTGTTGACATGGCAGGGGCCGAGGGTCTGGGCGACGGTCACGACGCAATTCGGACTGCTGCGGAAGAGCGGCGCGGGCAGCTTTTCCACGGCGATCGACTTTGTGCCGCCGCTTAGAAAATCCGTTCCCTTCCAATCGAATGTCCTGGCGGCAACAGTGATATGCCGCCGTGGCCAGATTGCCGCCGCAGCCACGGATGATGCCACGATAGCCGCACCTCCAAGCACAAGGGTTCGCCTTTTCATCTGTCTTCCTTTGCCTCAAGACGCAGGATTTAAGGAGGGTAGACCAGAAATTCCAATTAAACCTGAGCAGAAAAGCTTTATGCCTGTCAGCTCAGCGAGTTTGTCCATGAGCTGGTCCTGGAAGGCCGGGTCCAGAACGTCGGCGGCGGGCCTGTGCCGTTCGCGGTGATACCAGTAGCCACCGGTTCTGGTGGCGGTATTACGTCATCCTCGGCCTTGCGCCTGACATTTTGCTGCGCGGTCTGCAGATGCTCGGGACCAGCCCGAGCATGACGAAAGAGGAGTTGGTCGCCTCAGGGACGCACGGGTTCGCCGCTGTTCTACGGAATGTCACTTCACCGGCATGACAACCGGAGCGTCCTTCTTCTTCAGCAGCACGACGATGAACTTCGCCGGTTTGGACTTGCTCGCATTGCGGCTGACCAGGTGAATGTCGGAAGGACCTTCGTAAAAGGTCTCTCCCGGCGACAAGGTGACTTCCTTTTCGCCCTTGACCTGCATCACGATCGAGCCCTCCAGAACGTAGACGAATGCATTCGCCTCATGTTTGTGAATAGGCGAGGAACCTCCCGGCCCATACTCGACCGATATCATCAGCCCTTCCTTGCCGGGATAATTCGGAAGGTCCTTTTTCATGAGCGGTGTGACGGCAGCGCCGTCTTCGGCGGCAACCGCCAAAGTGCCAAAAAGGCAAACCGTGGCCGACACGCATAGCGATAACAAAGCTGAATTCATTGTCGTAATCCCTCTGCTTGTTGAATGCCGATGTGGATTTGCCTGGACTTACGTCGGCCGTTGGGACTGTCGAAACCAATCCGCAAAGTCGATCTTGCCGAGCCTCGCGCCCTCGCCGGGCACAAGCGAGCGATCGTCCAGTTCAGACCCGAAGTAGCGCGCATGAGCGTCTGCCTGGACTCTCCTCGGATCGTTGATGGCCTTCAGATACCGGGCAACGATCTCGTGCATGTGACCGCGCTCGGGACCGGCAATCTCGATCGTGCCGTTAAGCGGCTTTGAAAGCGCGACATCCGCCATCGCATCGGCAACGTCATCCGATGCGATGGGCTGGAAAGCTGCGGGAGAAAGACGAGCGACGGTGCCGACGGTCGCTTCATCAGCGATGCCCTTCAGGAATTCGAGGAACTGCGTCGAATGGACGATCGTGTAGGGGATCGGCGATGACTTGATGAGTTTCTCCTGGGCGAGTTTGGCACGGAAGTAGCCGTTCTCAGGCAGGCGCTCCGTTCCGACGATGGAGAGCGCAATATGGTGCTTGACGCCGGCCGTGGCTTCCGCGGCGAGCAGATTGCGGCTCGAGGTTTCGAAAAATTCGAGAACCGCCTTGTCCTCCCACGATGGAGAGTTTGCAAGGTCGACGACGACATCGGCGCCGGCCAGCGCTTGCGCCAGGCCCTCGCCGGTGATGGTGTTGACGCCGGTGCTTGGCGAGACGGCCAGCACCTCGTGGCCTTTAGCGCGCAGACGCGCCGCGGTCTTGGACCCGATGAGCCCGGTGCCGCCGATAAGAACGATTTTCATGACGAACCTCCCTGTTGACGCCCCTTCGGGCCAGATGTCTCAGATCTAGATCACGCAAGTCGGAATGAGCCGCGAAAGACGTTTGAGGCTGGACAAGTCGAAGTCGCCGTATGTCGTCGCCATGGCGGAGGTCATCCGAGACCGAACCTGGCATCGCGGTGCCGGGCAGAATCCTCCTTAATGCGATCAGGCGCAACTCAAATGGCGAGGGCGCGGAGATTCAGCGTCGCCACGTGACATGCGCCGGGCGGGTCATTGAGGTGAGGGCGGTTCCAAGCAAGCTCAATACGGCTAGCCCTCAAGGAAATCGCTAGGTGCAGACCCAGCGTTGATAACACAAAGCGAAAATTGTCTCCGGCTGCCTCTGGAGCAGCCGTTGCCAGGCCGGCGGTGTTTGCAGCGCCAAGCGTCTATTCAGATGTGCAAGGACGCTGTAACACTTTGAATTGCTGCATTCTTCCCTAGATCGATTTCGATTTAAGGAAGAATGCAGCAGGCATCCAAGATTCGTTTGCGAGCCGGGGCAGAGGCATATGGAACCAACCCACTTATTCGAGCTCGTCATCGCGATGTTTCTTGCGATCATCGCGCTGCACTATGCGGCCCACAGGCTCGGATTGCCGCCGTCCGTCGCGTTGCTGACGGGTGGTGCTTCGCTGGCGTTTGTGCCGGGGCTGCCGGCGATATCAATTGATCCCGGGCTGGTGCTGGTCATCTTCCTGCCGCCGCTGTTGATGGATGGCGCCTGGTCCATTGCCGCCGGGCGGTTGCGGCGGCATGTGATCGGCATCGCCTCGCTTGCCGTCGGCGCGGTGTTCTTCACCTGCGCGGTCGTCGCCGTTGTGGCCCACCTCATCTTTCCGTCGCTTCCCTGGGCGGCGTGCGCTGCCCTTGGCGCGATCGTTGCGCCGCCTGATGCGGTTGCGGCGCGCGCTGTGCTGCAGCGGGTCAGGCTGCCGCGGCGGCTTCAGATTCTGCTGGAAGGCGAGAGCTTGCTCAACGATGCGAGCGGACTGGTTCTCTTCCGCTTTGCCGTTGCCGCTGCCGCAACGGGCGCCTTCAGCGCGGGGGAGGCGGCCGGCAGCTTCCTCGTGCTGGCGCTCGGCGGCGCCGTCGTCGGCATCGTTGTGGGAACGGCATGGTACAAACTCGTCCGGCGTCTCGGCGACGAATATCTCATCATCGCAGCCTCGGTGCTGCTCGGCTGGATTGCCTATCTGCTCGGCGAGCAGCTGCATGTTTCCGGCGTCATCGCCACGGTTACCGCCGGCCTGATCATGAGCTGGCACCAGCACACCGTGCTTTCAGCCGCAATGCGCATGCGCGGCATCTCGTTCTGGACGGTGATGATCTTCCTGATGGAAGCGGCGGTGTTCATCCTGATCGGGCTGTCGCTCCGGGATGTCGTCGAACGCGGCGGCGGCTTTGCCACCGTGATCGCGACCATGGGATTGCCGATGCTGGCGATCCTCGTGGCGCTCGTGCTCGCTCGTTTTGCCTGGGTCTTCGCCGCCGATTTCGTCATCAGGTTATGCACTGCCCTGGGGTTCACACGCGCCGCGCCGCTCGGCGTCGGCGGCGCCACCGTTCTCAGCTGGGCGGGCGTGCGCGGCGTGGTGACGCTTGCTTTGGCGCTGAGCTTGCCGGAGGGATTTCCGGGCCGGGACTTCATCCTCGTGACGGCCTTCGCCGTCATTCTCGGAACCGTGCTCATACAGGGCACGACATTGGGGCGGGTGATTGCCTGGGCGCGGCTGGTGGAGCCGGAGTCGGAAAGAGCGCGCCTGACGATGAGCCAGGCCGAAGCCGCCATGGCGCAGGCGCAGTTCGGGATCGTCCAGAGCCTGGCATATGATGCGGAGGGGAAACTCATCCATCCGCAATTGCTGGAGCGCTACCAGCGCCGGGCCACGTCGATCGTCGACTATGCCGAGAGAACCGAGCACTACGTACCGATGCTGCATGCGCACTTCGACGTAGTTCTCGAAGCAGTTGCCACGGGACGCCGGGAACTCATCCGCCTCCACCGCGCCGGCGAGATCGATGATGAGACGTTGCGCGAGCTGGAACGGGATCTCGATCTCGAGGAATTGAGCGCGATCTCGGCCAAAGCCTGATGTTCAGCGCCTCGCGCTTTCGACATCTTCGTCAACGCATTGCGATACCGGGGCTGATACCGGCGCGATCCTGATGTCGCCGAGCGGCGTCCTGACCTAAATGGCGATCTGTTCGCCGAGTTCGACGACGCGGTTGGACGGCAAGTTGAAATAGTCGGAAGGATCAATCGCCAAGCCTTCCAGCGCCATGAATATGCGCTCCTGCCAGGCGGGCAGCCCGGTGTTCGGCGTCCTGACGAGATTTCGGCGGCCGAGATAGAAGGAGGTCCTCATGATCTCGAACTTGAAGCCGCCCTCGCGGCAGAGAGCCAGCGCCCTGGTGACATCAGGGTCGTCCATGAAGCCGAAGGTGATGTCGAGGCGGACGAAACGCGGCGAAAGCTGGCTGATCTTGATGCGGCGGCTGTCGGGGACATAAGGTTCGTCCTCGGTCCACACGGTCAGGATGACGTTCTGTTCGTGAAGCACGTGGTTGTGCTTGAGATTGTGGAGCAGCACGTTCGGCGTCCGGTCCGGAACGCTGGTCAGGAACACTGCCGTTCCCGGAACGGTGACCGGCGAATGGTCCGACTTTCGCTCGATCGACCTGATGAAGGAATCGAGCGGGATCTCGTTGTTGGCTCGCAGCCTCTTCAGATAGGCCTGGCCTCGGGTCCATGTCCACATCAGGATCATGATTGCCAGCGCAAGGGCGACCGGAACCCAGCCGCCATCGTAGATCTTCAGCAGATTGGCCGCCAGGAACATGACTTCGATGGTGAAGAGCGGCAGCAGCCAGGCGGCGGCGAGCACGAGGGAGTAGCCCCAGACGACCCGAAGGAACTGGAAGACCAGCATGGTCGAGATGACCATGGTTCCAGTCACGGAGATGCCATAGGCGGTCGCCAGCGACTCGGAGTCGCCGAAGGAAAAGATCAGCATCAGCACGCCGACCAGCAGGAGAAGATTGACGGCCGGCACGTAGATCTGGCCGGTGTTGGTCTCCGACGTGAACTTGATCCTGAGCCTCGGCAGGAAGCCGAGGTGAACCGCCGAGCGGGACAGCGAAAATGCGCCTGTTATCACCGCCTGGCTGGCGATGATCGTCGCCATCGTCGCCAGAAGAACCATCGGCGGCAAGGCCCAGTCGGGATACATCAGAAAGAACGGGTTGCCGGCCGTTTCGGGATGGGCGAGAACCAGCGCACCTTGCCCGAGGTAGTTCAGCAACAATGCGGGAAAGACGAGTACGAACCATGCCATCTGGATCGGGCGGCGTCCGAAATGCCCGAGATCGGCATAGAGCGCCTCGGCACCCGTCACCGTCAGAAAAACGGCGCCGAGCACGATGAGGCCGACGCTGCCGGCATGGGTGAGGAACAGGAATGCATTGGCCGGATTGAGCGCGGCCAGAATCCTCCAGTCGTCGCCGATATGGATGAGGCCGCCGGCCGCCATGGCCAGAAACCACAACACCGTGATCGGCCCGAAAAGCCTGGAGACGGCGGCTGTTCCCCTCGACTGGACGGCAAAGAGGACGACCATGATCGCTGCCGACGCAAGCGGGACGTATTCGGCAAAGGCGGGTGTGATCAATTTCAGGCCCTCGAGCGCCGACATGACCGACAAAGCAGGCGTGATCATCGCATCGCCGATGAAGAGGGCAGCGCCGATCAGGCCGGCGAAGAAGAGCACCGGCACGTTTCGTCCCATCTTCTTCATCAGGAGGGCAAGGAGCGAAAGCGCGCCGCCTTCGCCGTCATTGTCCGCCCTGAGAAGGAAGAGCACATATTTGAAGGTCACGATGATCGTCAGCGTCCAGACCATCAGCGAAATCAGACCGATGACCTCGGTCTCATGCACGCCATCGGCGGCAAAGGGCCTCAACGCCTCGCGAAAGGCATAGAGCGGGCTAGTGCCGATATCGCCATAGACGACGCCGACCGCGCCGATGACCAGTCCGACAAAGCCCTTCCGGCCGACGCCATCCCCCGTCTTATCCATATGCGTCGACGTCATCGTTCCCCGCTCATGCCACTTGCCTATGAGAACAAACATATGCCGCATTGCAGAACGGCAAGCAAATTGATGCGGGTGCGAGTATTTTTGTGGGGGGCGGATGGGGGGATGGGAGCGTTGCGATCCGTTCAATGTCGTCAGTTCGCATCCCCTTGCGATCGCGCTGTCGCATGGTAAAAAGGATGCATGACCTGCGCCCTGAATCTTTCGAGCTTCTATTACACGCTGCTCCCATAGAGCGGCGCAAGGTCATATTCCTGACACTCGAGACGCCGCACGGTCGGCGGCACGTGTGTCAACAGTAGGTCTCCGGCCTGATCGGCCCAAATGGAGACCCTCGTGATACTATCCTCTCGGCCCGCCGGACCTAGATCCGACTTTCTTCGCACTTTGAGCGAGCGCGGCTTCCTGCATCAATGCACCGACTTGGAAGCACTCGACAGCTGGCTTTGTTCAGGAGCCGGCACAGCCTATAACGGCTTCGATCTCACCGCCGACAGCCTTCATGTCGGGCATCTCATTCCGATCATGATGCTGCGGTGGTTCCAGAAGACCGGCAACAAACCCATTGCGTTGCTCGGCGGTGCG
This sequence comes from Rhizobium sp. 62_C5_N11_2, assembly GCF_051811185.1. Taxonomy (NCBI): domain Bacteria; kingdom Pseudomonadati; phylum Pseudomonadota; class Alphaproteobacteria; order Hyphomicrobiales; family Rhizobiaceae; genus Rhizobium; species Rhizobium sp. 62_C5_N11_2. The sequence continues at coordinate 2,553,457 of NZ_JBPWPW010000001.1, read as the reverse complement.
ACAAGCCGCCTGGGCGATCCGAGCTTCCGCGACACGTCGCGTCCCTTTCTCAGCGAAGAGCAGATCACGAAAAACCTGATCGGCATCCGGCGTGTCTTCGAGCGGTTCCTCGCTTTCGGGGACGGTCCGACAGATGCTGTCATGGTCAACAATGCCGACTGGTTGGGCGGGCTCAACTATCTCGATTTCCTGCGCGATATCGGGCCGCATTTTTCAGTCAACCGGATGCTTACATCGGAGAGTGTGCGCCAACGGTTGGAACGGGAGCAATCGCTGACATTACTGGAATTCAACTACATGGTCATGCAGGCCTACGACTTTCATGTCCTCGCAGAAAGCCGCGGCTGCCTGCTTCAACTTGGTGGCTCCGACCAGTGGGGCAATATCGTCAGCGGCGTCGAATTTGGACGGCGGATTGGCGGACGCGCCCTGTTTGGATTGACTGCCCCGCTGCTGACGACGTCGTCGGGCGCGAAGATGGGCAAGAGCGTTTCGGGGGCGGTTTGGCTAAACGCAGACCGGTTGTCGCCCTATGAGTTCTGGCAATTCTGGAGAAACACCGGGGATGCGGATGTGGGTCGTTTTCTCAGGCTGTTCACCGAGTTACCCTTAGGTGAAATTGCACGCCTCGATGTGCTTCGGGATTCCGAGATCAACGAAGCGAAAAAGATCCTTGCCGACCAAATCACCAGCCTCTGCCACGGGGCAGATGCGGCAGCGCAAGCTTCCGAAACCTCCCGGCGCGCCTTCGAGGCGGGCGAGGTGCCAGCCGGTCTCCCGACGGTTAGGCTGCCGGATAGCCTTCGCGGCAATTTTCCGCTTGTCGAAGCCATGGTTGTTGCCGGGCTCGCCAAGTCGAAAAGCGAAGCACGGCGGTTGATCGTCGGCGGCGGGGTTCGGGTGAACGGTGGCGGTGTAAACGACGAGGCAATGCGGCTTTGCGACTCCGACATCCAGGACGGCGTGATCCGGCTATCAATTGGCAAGAAGCGACACGTCCTCCTTCAGTCGGTTTAGTGTGGTGTCTTCAACTCGGGGAGCGGGCCAAGTCGACCACTTCGTCGCGCTCCCCATTGTTACAAGCTTGATGTGGCAAGCGGTCTTCATGCAACGAGAAAGAAATGTCCAGCAGCAGGACACCTGAGACGTGGGGCGTTCATTATTTCGGAGAACGCCCTCTTCACCCGGACGACCACGAACCGTCTGTTCAAACCGCTCCAGGCTGTTTCACCACTTCGTAGCGAGCCCGGCTCAGGCTGACCAGGCTCGCTATTGCTGCGCAGCCGCCCGCGGTGACGACCGCAAATTCGAGCGCGTTCGACAACGGCAATGTTGCGAAGATGATCGACATGCAGATCCCACCCAGGGTTTGGCCGAGAAGCCGCGCGGTGCCCTGCATGGCGCCGGCGGCGCCGCTTCTGGCTTTCGGTGCCGACAGAAGGAGAATTCGGTTGTTCGGCGTCTGGAACAGTCCGAAACCGAGGCCGGCGATCACAGTACCGACGAGAAACGCGATACCTCTCGGGTCGGGCGGGGTGAATCCGACCATCAGTAGGCCCAGGGCGAGCAGCGCGCCGCCGATGGCGCAAAGCCATGCCGTCTTGACGCGGTTTGCCAAACGTCCCGAAATGGGCGCGATGATCGCGGTCGCGGCAGGCCAGGGCATCATGTATAGACCGGCCAAAACCGGCGTCATGTGCAACGTGTGTTGAAGGTAAAAGGGTAGCGCGATGTAGCTCAGCATCTGGCCGCAGAAGCACGATATCGAGGCGATGATCGCCACGCGGAATGCTGGTTCCGCCAGCAGGTCCGTGGGAACGATTGGTGCGTCACTGTTCCGTTCAAGGCGCAGCAGGACGAAAAGGCAGGCCAGCGAGGCGGCGATGAGGACGGCACCGCTTATCGGCGCGATCGCTATCCGTTCGGCGCCGCAGAAGAAAAGGATGAACATCAGCGTGTTGGCCAGCATCACTTTTGCGTTCAGCTTTCGCTTTGCGCCCTGAATTTGCCCGAGCAGACCGCCGCCGAGCAGAACGATGGCGCCGAGTGGTATATTGACTGCAAACAGCCAAGGCCAGGTCGTGACGGAAAGGATGGCGCCGGCAATGCCGGGGCCGGCAGCGGAAGAAATGGCGATGACCATGGCGTTGATGCCTATGATCGGACCCAGCATGTGCTGCGGGACGGCCGAGCGCAGGTTCATCATGGCAAGCGCCATGATCGCGCCACCTCCCAAGCCCTGCGCGAAACGAGCAAGGATCAGTAAGGGAAGGTCGCCCGCGAAGGCGCAGGCTGCGGAAGCCGCGGTGAACAGCGCGACGCCGATCAGGAAGACCCGCCGCGCGCCGTAGATTTCACCCAGCGCACCACATGGAAGAATGGCAACAAGCACGGCCAGCTGATAGGCCGAGACGACCCATACGGTGTTACCCGCCTCCGCGTGCAGTGAGACCGCGATCGAGGGTAAGGCGACATTGGCAATGGCTCCGTCCAAAACGACAAGAACAAGCGTAAGGAGCAACATGGCAATAGCCAGGTACCGTCGAGGCGACGCCAGGCCGTCTTGAGAAATTGGTGCGGTGTAGGTGAGGGACATGAGAACTCCTCGATGTTTGTTGGACGGTCGACTACTTAGGCTTTGCTGATTGCCCGCGCCAGACGCAACAAAATCAATCGACCGTTGCGTAATGCGCCATGCTTGAATAGAATTGAGCCATGTCTGATCTCGATCTTAACCTCTTGGTGGCACTGGATGCGTTGCTGCGCGAGCAGAGCGTGTCGGCCGCCGCCCGTCGGCTTGGCCTCAGCACGTCCGCCATGAGCCGGACGCTGTCACGGTTGAGGACCGCGCTAGGTGATCCGATTCTTGTGCCGGCCGGGCGCGGCATGGTTGCGACGCCTCATGCCCTTGCGATTGGTGCCGAGGTACATTTGTTGAAAGAAGCCGTGCAAGCCGTCCTTAGTCCGCCATCGACCGTGGAGATTCGGGAGGTGCGGCGCCACTTCACGATCCGTGCCAATGAAGCATTCGTGCTTCTCTGCGCCGCGGGTCTGAGCGCCGCTGTGACGAACGCTGCGCCGGGGATAAGGCTTCGCTTTGCGCCGAGATCGGACAAGGACGTTCAGGCTTTGAGGGACGCGGCGATAGATTTGGACATCGGTGTCCTCCCGCGAGACAGCGGGGAGCTGCGTTGCCAAACTCTTTTCGAGGATCGCTATGTCGGTCTCGCAAGGGTAGGGCACCCGATATTCGATGCTGATCGGCTAACGGCCGAGCGCTATGCCGCCTGGGGTCACGTGCTCTTCTCGATGCACGAGGATTTCGCCGGTCCGATCGACAGGGCGCTCGCCGAATTGGGCCATGTCCGTGATGTCAGGCTGATCGTGCCAAGCTTTCCGGCGGTGATAGCAGTTGCGGCGGCATCCGATTTGATCGGCTCGATTCCGAAGTCATATTGCAAATCCGCCGCGATAAGCCATATCAAAACCTTTGACCTGCCCGTGGCCGTGCCGGGTTTCAACATCGTGCAGGCGTGGCACCCCCGCATGGACGCAGATCCCGTGCATCGCTGGCTGAGGGCGCTGATTTTTGAGACGTTCCACTCGATGAATTGAGTGCGTGGCCCGTCAAATCAAGCGCTTCGTTCCCATTCCGCAGACGTGATCCGCGATCTTATGCAGTGCAGCCTCTCGTTGATGCAGGGAGCGAGAATTGCTGCTCGGCACCGCCGAATGGTGATCGCTGATGGCGCCAATAAGCGGACACCAGTCGTGAGCGGCTGCTGTGAAATTACCGGCGGCTGCATCATGCTGACACTGGCTGTCAGCAATGGTGGTCGATAATCCTGAGACCGCGGGTGTCCGAGCCAGTCGCCATTTCGTCGGAATGTCGGGCTATGCCGTCGGATGCCTGGGCTTCAATCCCGCCCCAATCGGAGCAGAGTCCCCGAGATGAAGCCGCACCAGCGTATTTTCTTCATTCAGTTTGCCGTGGCCCTTTCCCTGGGGGCGTTTGTTTCGCGGCTGCCCGACCTTCAGCTTAAGTTCAGCCTTACGGAAGGGGAGCTTGGCCTGCTGCTCGCCGTCATGTCCTCCGGGGTTCTCTGCGGGTTGACGTTCTCGGTGAGGTTCATCGAGAGGCTCGGTGCGCGCACCACCGCTTTCGTCACCGTCTTCGGTGCGTCGTTGTTTTTCGCGCTGATCCCCTGGATGCCTTCAGCTCTTCTGGCGGTGCCATTGTTCTTCATTGCCGGCGTTTTCACCGGAGCATTCGAGATCAACGCCAATATCGAAACCGATCGCCATGAGGCGCTGCTTGGGTACCGCATCATGAGCCGGGCTCACGGTATGTGGAGCCTCGGCTTCTGCATCACCGCCCTTGTTGCCGCCGGCATGCGGCAGGCTGCCGTCTCCATCGAACTGCATACCTTCATCGTCCTCGTGACGGTCTTGATTGCCGGGTCGATCGTCTTCGCCGGGATCGAGAATGCGCCCCGGCGGCAGGACGCTCACTCCGGAGATACGCCGATCATCGCTTTTCCCACGATCGGACTGCTCCCCCTTTGCCTTGTCGCCGCAGCTCCGCTTCTTGCCGAAGGCGCAAGCGTCGATTGGTCGGCTATCTATATGCGGGACGTGTTCGCGGTCGAACCCTTCGTCGGCGGGCTCAGCGTGACCATTTTCTCCTCGTTCATCGCCATCGGGCGGCTCGGCATGGACCCTGTCATCGACCGCTTCAATCCGCGCCCTGTCGCAATCACTCTGCTTGGGATCGCGGCCATCGGTGTTGTCATGGTTGCGACGGCGACACACCCTGTTGTCGCGCTCGCAGGCTTTGGCCTGACAGGTATCGGCTGCTCTTCAGTTTATCCGCTTGCCATCTCGGCTGCGGCCCGACGCACGGATCGACCCGCACCCGTCAACGTTGCAGCGCTTGGGCAGACGACGTTCCTTGTGTTTTTCGCCGGGCCGCCACTGCTCGGTTTCGTTGCCGAACACTTCGGCATCCGCTTTTCGTACTGGGCGGTCGTCCCTGTTCTCGCCGCAGCATTGCTGGTCACCAGGGCACTTGCCGCTGATCCGGCCCCGGTCACAGGCCAACCCGAACCGGCGCAACCACGCGGTTGACACGCCACGCCGGCCTCCGCTCTCCTAAGCTCCTTCACGTCCGCACCGGAGGGGCAACCTCCGGCTTTCGCTGGTGAATCGGGCGAGCGCAATGTATTTCCCATCGCGCCCAAGTATTATAAGTGGCCATCGGAAATATAGCTCGTATAGGTGAGGAGCTAATTCCGCGTGCTGTCGTCAACTCTTGGCGAATGGTTTTGCTGCTCAAGCATTGCGAACACAGTCCATCTCGTCTGAATGGACCTGATTGGGATGGCGAAACTCCAGCCTTTCCGCCCCGAAAAACATATGTTTTGCGGGGTTTGTGATGGCCGTGTCCGGCCCCAAAGGGAGGCTCGCCGACAGAGTTCTGCGCCTCGCTTCGGACAAATTTCCGCCGCCAAAATGCCAGTATTAGTTGTTTCTAAATCACGCCATAATTCACATCTACGTTGCCGCGCCTGTTTTATTCTTCGCCACATTTCGGAATTTCAACATTATACAAACAATGGTGGGTAACTATGAAGGTTATTCTCGTCATCGTCCTCACGGTGCTTGCCGTGCCCTGTGAGGCGGACATGCTCGGCACGGCGTCCAAGTACAAGAGCATGCATGAACGCTCCATCTCCTTCCTCAGCATCAATCCGCGCAGAGTATCGTGGTGCGGGGCGTTCCTGGCCTTTGTCGCCAAGCGATCTTCGCGGGAACCGCCGCCCAACCCCAATATGGCGGCGTCTTGGAGAAAGTTCGGCAAGCCGGTGTTCTTCCGCGCCGCCAGGCGAGGGGATGTCGTGGTGATCCGCACCGGTCGACGCTTTCATGTCAGCCTGTTCGATCACATCGACCAGCGCCGCCAGTACGTCTACCTGTTTGGCGGCAATCAATCCAACCGGGTGCAGCTGTCGCGCTATCGCGCCAGCTCGGTGGTCGCCGTGCGACGATGATGTTGGGTGAGAACTCACCTTCCTTCCAAACCTAGATGGCGGCGGGAAAACAGGCCTTACGCCTTGCGCGCCCTGACGTGGAGGAAGATCGGTGCGATGCGGGTATCGGCGACCATTGGCTCGGCGAGAGCCACCTCGACTGACGCCATGGGCTCGCCGAAAGCATCGATCGTCAGTCCCGCTTCGACGATCATCGACACCCAGGTCGACAGCGTCCGGTGAAAGCGCGGGACGGCAAACGGCGTCAGCGTCGCCCGTTCGGCCTCGGGGATAGAGGAGAAGATCCAGCGATCGATCCGGCCGTCGCTCTCGTCGAAATAATCGGCGATCTCAACCGCGACGGGCTCGCCGGCCTGATTGCGGATATTTCGGCGTGTCGGCGGCACGAAACAGGGGTGCAGGATCGAAAACTGCAGGAAGCCGCCCGGCTTCAGGACCCGGTGGATGCCCTTCAGCACCTCGCGCTGGTCGGCCATGTCCATCATCGACATGAAGGCGGTGACGAAATCGAAGCTCGCCTCCGGGAAATCGATGCTCTGGCCGTCGCCGAGCACATAGTCGATGCCGAGCGGCGCTTCTGCCTCGCTCTCGCGGGCATAGCGAATGAAGGTCGGGGCTATGTCGAGCCCGGTCATGCGGGCGCCGAGGCGGGCGACGGCGCGAGTATTGGAGCCTTCGCCGCAGCCTAGGTCGAGCCCCGCTAAGCCGGTGACCGGCGGCAGCATCTCCAGAAAGGCCGGCGTGTTCAGCGCGTCGCGGTATTTGTCGTAGCCGGCGCGGCTGTAGATCGTCCAGGTCTCGGCATTGCTCTCCCAATGGGCGGCGACATCATTGGCGTTCATGGCTCTCCTCCTTGTGCGATCGGAACGGGCGGGGAGCTATAAGCGGAGCGTGTGGCAATGGGAAGACGGGCGGTCCACTGTAAGCGGTTCACGCCTATGGATCATGACCAAGTTCGCGTGCACTATCATTCGATCGAGAGGATAGGGGGCTGCTGTGTCCGACGAAGTGATCATCCGCGAGCTGGTCGGCCTCGATCAGACGATGACAATTATCCCGCGGCCCCCGCAGCTTGGCCGCAAGTGCCACCACTAGCGCAAAGCGGGACGGACGGAAGAATTGCCCGCCTTGTGCTGGCGGCGATTTTACGGTCGCATGAACAGGCTTAGAGATGCCGGGGCACCTTTGCCTTCAGCAGTTGCACGAGCGCGGGGTCCATGAAATCGTAATCATCAGGAATATGAAGGCAGATCAACCGCTTGTCCTTGAGAGCTGACCGGTACTTGCCCTGGACTTTCGCACGGTGAGCCTTCTCCATGACAAAGACGATATCGGCCCATTCGACCAGCTCGTTCGATAACGGATTTTCGGCATCCTTGTTCGTACCTGCCGAGGAGACTTCGATTTCAGGCCAGTTCGCGAAGACCTGTTCGGCCGTCGGGCTGCGAAGCTTGTTCTGACTGCAGACGAACAGCACGTTTTTCACGTTTCTATCTCTCTTCAAGTGAATAGGGCCGGCGATAGCACAATTCCGTGTCCGGGCGAACCAAGGGAGTTGATGCATCACCCTCGGCTGACACTCTTGAACGCAGCGATGATGCTTTGTGCGGCGAGTTGCGCCTCATCTGACGTCGTCTGGAAATTGGTGACGGAGAGGCGCAGGACGTCGCGGCCGCGCCATTTGGCGCCGCCGGCGAAGATCATGCCGTCCGCCTGGATCTTTTCGATCGTCTTTCGCGTCAGCGCGTCGCCTTCTTCGGAGGGCAGGTCCGTTCCGAAGCGGATGACGAGCTGGTTCAGCACGACGTCGTTCAATATGCCGATGCCCGGTTGCAGCGACAGGAGATCTGCGATCAGCCGCGCTGAGGTGCAGCACTGATCGATGAGGGTGGTGATGCCGTCGCGGCCGAGATGTTTCAGCATCGCCCAGGTGGCAAAGCCGCGTGCTCTTCTCGAAAGCTCGGGCACGTAATGGGAGGGATCGCGTTCGCCTTGGCCGGCGAGCGGCAGATAGCTCGCGGCAATCGTCATGGCGCGGCGATGAGCGAGTTCGTCGCGGACGATGGCATAGCCGCAATCATAGGGCGTCTGCAGCCATTTGTGGCCGTCGGTCGCCCAGCTGTCGGCCGCTTCGATGCCGCGGCTGAGGTGGCTGGTCTTCATCGATGCCTGCGCCCAGAGGCCAAAGGCACCATCGACATGCACCCAGGCGCCTTTTGCCTTCAACAGCGGGATGATGGCGGCGAAATCGTCGAAGGCGCCAGTATTGATCTGCCCCGCCTGGAGAATGGCGATGGCGGGACCGGAGACCGTATCGAGCGCGCCCGCCAGCGCGGCCGGGTCTATCCGGCCTACCGGATCGGTGCGCACGCGCAGCACGCGATCGTGGCCGAGGCCTAGGAATTGCAGCGCGGAGAATACCGTCGTGTGGGCATCGTCGCCAATCAGCACGGTAATCTCGGGGGCGCCGAACAGGCCGTTGGCATCGGCATCCCAGCCCACCTGGCGCAGCACCTCGCCGCGCGCGGCGGCAAGGCAGGTGAAGTTCGCCACCGTCGCACCCGTGACGAAACCGACCGAGCTTTCGGCCGGCAGCTGCAAGAGATCGAGAAGCCATCTCGCCGCGACGGTCTCGACGGCGGACGCGGCCGGGGCAACGGCATGGTTTCCGGCATTTTGGCCCCAGGCGCTGGTGAGGAAATCAGCCGCGACGCCGACCGGATGGGAGCCGCCGATGACCCAGCCGAAAAAGCGCGGCCCTGTGGTTGCGTGCAGCCCGGGTTCGGCGCCGTCCGAGAGACGCCTGATGACATCAAGCATATCGGAACCGGCCGCCGGCAGCGGTTCGTCGAAACAGGCAAGCGAGGCTGCGTAGTCGTGGGTGGGCACGTGGCGGGCGGGCGTTGCCTGCCGGAATCCCGCCGCAAGGCGGGCGGCTTCCTGAAACAGAGATGCAATTGCCGTCATGCGGATCCCCCTGCCGCCATCGATCCTGGAGGGGCACACCCTCGAAAGCAGGCTGCCGGCACACGCAATCTAGCCGATATCGCCGGGGCTGTCTTTGCCGTGGGCGATCCCGGATATGGGCTCCGGGGCCTTCCTTGGGCTTGCCCAGACCTCAAGATAAATTGAGCATCGGGGATGCGCTTCCTAAATATCTACAATAACTACCTTATCCCGTTCTGTCCATTTTTGAAATTTCGTGGCTCTTGTTGAAAATGATTGCCTTTTTTTAAGTATCGTTCAATAATGAGGAAATATCATTTGCACCATTGTCAAGTTGGTGCTGCCAATTAGCGAGGGATGTGCACTGAAATATTTCCTTCTCTACGCGCTGACGTGCACGTTGGTCGGGATAGTTCTTCTCTTCATTATCCGTGAAGTTGTGCCATTCGCGATCGACAAGCCAACCGAGCAATCAGCGGCCGGACCAACCGGTGAGCCGTTGAACGCGGCAACCGGCGAGCCGGCGCCCGCGGCAACCGGAGAGTCGGTGCCCGGGCCAACAACCGATCAATCCGCCGTCCAGCCAGCCGATCCCTTGGTCGTCCGGTCTACCGGCCAGCCGGTCGACGGGCCAGCCCGTGAACCGGTGGTCGGGCCAACCGGTGAACCGGCTACGGGGCCGACCGATCAATTGAGGGGCGGTCCGAGCGGTGAACCGGCCGTCCGGAAGGGCGGTCGGCTGGGGAGCCCGGCGCAGTGATCGGCGCTTGAGATGATTGATTTCCGTTCGATCTCGTAACTCCGAGCCTAGGCTGAAGTACGAAGCTTGCTGACACCGGTTGACGGCTGGAGCCATCTGTATTGAGAGTAGCTCTCATCTTGCAGGAGGTCCCGATGGATGGAAGCGGCACGACGATCAGGCATATCCAGGCAGACGAAGTGGAGGCTTTCCGGCGCATCCGTCTGGAAGCGCTTCGCACCGAACCGTCTCTCTTTGCAAGCCGCTACGAAGACTGGGCGGCTCTTTCTCTCGAGGAGTGGCGCAATCGCTTGAACGAGCCGGTTTTCATCGCCTTTCAGGATGGTGAACCCGTCGGCATAACAGGCCTGCTCCGGCAGCGGTCGAGCAAGATGGCTCATCGCGCGACGATCATCATGGTCTACGTCAGACGGAGCCTGCGTGGAACGGGCCTTGCCGCGAAGCTGCTCAGCGCGGTGGCCGATCACGCGCGTGATATCGGTATCCTGCAGCTGGAACTCTTCGTCAGTGCGGAGAACCCGGCGGCAATACGGTTCTATCAGCGGGAAGGCTTTTCCGAGATCGGCAGAATTCCCGGCGGGGTTCTGGAGGAGGGCAGGGAGATCGACGACGTCATGATGGCTCTCCGTCTGGTCGGTTAGCTCTCACGCGATGTTTCGGCGCATATCGGTTTGCCTGAGCTATTGACCTCAAGCGGGGTTGGGGTTGCAGGATGCCGGTATGGGCTGGAGGGTTGGCTGTGACGAAAATCCTGAAAGACGAGGATCTTGTCGGTAGCGGGTTGATGGCGGTCGCGATCGATGCGCTCGAGACCGCTTTTCTCGCCAGAGCCGGCAATCGGCTGATCTCTCCGCCCCGGCATCATATCTCGTTTCCCGATCGGGGCGATCTCGTCTTCACCGTCGGTGGCATCCTTGGCGAGAAACCGCTCGCGGGCTTTCGGGTCTATGAAACATTCGACGGGGTGGAGCATTCGCAGATCGTCGCTGTGTGGTCGGCCGACGACGCCAGGCTCAAAGGCATCGTTCTCGGAGAGCGCCTCGGTAGCCTCAGAACCGGTGCGATCGGAGGTCTCGCCATCCGCCACCTCAGCGCGCCGGATGCCAAGACCGTCGGGATCCTCGGCAGCGGAGCCCAAGCGCAAACCCAGCTTGCCGCGGCTGCCACCGTTCGGAAACTGGACCGCGCACGCGTCTATAGCCGCGACGAGAAAAATCGCACCGCCTTCGCAGCTGAGATGCAGCACGCCTTGGGCATTGAGGTGGAGCCTGCCGGCAGCGCCTCTGAAGCCGTTGATGACGCCGACATCGTCATCTGCGCGACGACGAGCCAAACACCGGTCATCCATGCGCGGGATTTGAAGCCCGGGATGCACGTCAACACCGTTGGCCCGAAAACACATCAGGGATACGAACTGGGCCTGGATATCGCCGATGTCGCAGCCGTGATCGCGACGGACTCTCCCGAACAGACGCGCGCCTATGCTTCGCCCTTTTTCCTCGTCGGCTCCGGGAATGAGCATCGCATGGCCGATCTTGCCGATATCATTGCCGGGAAAGCGGCCGGTCGGGGATCGCCGGAGGATACGACCCTGTTTTGCTCCGTCGGGCTGGCCGGAACCGAAGTCGTCGTCGCCTCGGCAATCCTTGATAGCTTATAGGCCAGTTTCTCAGGCCAGCTCGAGAACATCTCCCATTGTGTATTCGCCGGGTGCGCGCCCTGCGACCCAGCGGGCGGCGGCAAGTGCGCCGCGGGCGAACATGCCGCGATCGAGAGCCGAATGGGAGAGCGTCACGACTTCCTCGGCGGCGGCAAACAGGACGCTGTGTTCTCCGACGATCCCGCCGGCGCGCAAGACGGCGAAGCCGATTTCGCCGGTCGGGCGCTCACCGGTGATGCCGTCACGCCCGCGCCGCTCGACGGATGCGAGGGAAACCCCGCGGCCCTCGGCGGCGGCTTCGCCGAGCATCAGCGCCGTACCGGACGGCGCGTCGATCTTCCTGTTGTGATGGGCTTCGAGGATTTCGATATCCCAGGCATGCGCGGGAAGGGCGCGGGCCGCCTGGGCGACGAGGCCGACCAGCATGTTGACGCCGATGGAGAAATTGCCGGAGCGCAGGATCGGAATCGTGCGAGCAGCCTCTGCGATCCGTTCGAGTTCATCCGGCTCGAAACCCGTCGCCCCGATCACCAGGGCCGGTCCACCGGCCAAAGCGCACAAGCCGGCAAGTTCGGCGGCAGCGTTTCCCGTCGTGAAATCCAGGATCACGTCGGCCGCTCCGATCGCGGCCGACCGGTCGATCAGCCCGGCGCCGATGGCGCCCTCACGGCCGATGCCGCCGACGAACGCAAAATCCGGATCGGCCGCCAGCAGCGGCAGGATGGCGCGCCCCATGCGGCCGTTCGCGCCGGAGACGGCTATTTTGATTGGTGAGGTCACGGTCTTTCCTTGGCTCGCGATGTTTTCGGCTGAGCGGCTATTTACATCCAGCATTCGTGCCGGAGAAGGCGACCTGCAACTATTGCATTCCGCTCCCGGCGCAAAACCGTATCTCCTGTGGTCCGTTTGGTCGTCCGGCGCTTACCAGTTGCCGGGATCGGCTGTGTGATCGATGCTGGCGAATTCGTCGGCCTTGTGCCGGTCCAGCTTCACCTCCGTTGTCGCCTTCGTCTCGTCGGTGACGGAGTAGCGGTCAGGGATCGGTCCCGTTGATAGTTCCTGATACATGAGCAAGGCGGCCTCCTCGGCGGTATCGGCCTCGATCTCTCGGGTGATTGATACTGTGAACTTGTGCATGGCTTCGGCCCTCTCGATCGATGCGGCGGGGTGCGCAGTTTGCACAGTCTGACACGAGTTTTGTGTCGATGACACTAAAACTGCTCACTTAGAATTTGATTCATGCGATGGCTTCAGGTCTTTGTTTTTATGAATGTCGTGGTGCCCGGCCGCCAGACAGTTTCGGGCGAAGTCAGTTGAGGGGGGATAGGTCATGCGCTTGAATCAAGTAACCGTTACGATGCCTGACCTTGATGCGGGCTGGAACTTCTACTGCATTCTCGGTCTCAGACCCGTTGTCGACGCCCGTCCCCGGTATGCGCGCTTTGTCTGCCCGGACGGAGACAGCACCTTCTCTTTGGATCAGGGCGTAAGTGGTGGTGGCGGAACCATGGTGTATTTCGAGTGCGAGAACCTGGACGAGACGGTCGGCAGTCTCAGCGAAGCCGGTCTTCGTTTCGTGAGCGGGCCGGAGGACAAGAGTTGGCTCTGGCGTGAAGCGGAGCTGTTCGACCCCGGCGGCAACCGCATCATTCTCTATTCCGCCGGTTCGAACCGCCTCGATCCGCCGTGGCGGGTGGATCAAGGTCGGCCCGCTTGAGGTAGGTGCTCGGCCGTCCCCGAATTGACGAATCGCGGCCGCCTCGGCATCTTTGCTTCGGCGTGGCCTAACGCCGAACCTCTCCAGACCTTCCCCAGCAGGGTCTTCAACCGGAGGCAAAGGGACTTTCGTCTCGGGTCGTGATCTTGGTCCTGATGTTTTGGGCTGTTGCTGGGGAACGATGTCCGGAACGTGAGAGGCCCTGATATGACTGAGAATGGAAATTTCAAACGGCGGGTGCGCGCGCGCGCCGCCAAGACGGGTGAATCCTACACCACCGCCCGCATGCATGTTCTCCCCAAGTCGGCGAACGACGCAGCGCCTGAGGCAAGACGCCTGCGTCTGGCCGTGGCGCAGACTACCTATGCGGACGATCCCCGCGATATCGACAAGCTTCGCCAAAGCGGACAGGAGATGCGCCTGCTGATGCGGCAGGCGCGGGAGGCAGGCGCGCGGCTCGTCCATTTTCCCGAAGGGGCGACATCATCGCCCAACAAACGCATCATGTCGGAAATCGGGCCGCGGGAGATCGGGCCCTCCGATTGGCGGCGGTTCGAATGGGCCGTGCTTCGCGAGGAGTTGGATTCAACGCGCAGGCTGGCGCACGAGTTGGGGCTCTGGGCGGTCATCGGCTCGGTGCATCCGCTGACGGCGCCGCACCGGCCGCACAACAGCCTCTATGTCGTCTCCGACCGCGGCGAACTGGTGACGCGCTACGACGAGCGCCTACTGTCGAACACCAAGATCTCCTTCATGTACACGCCGGGTTCGATCCCCGTGACCTTCGAGGTCGACGGCATCCGCTTTGGTTGCTCGCTCGGTATGGAGTGCAACTTTCCCGAAATTTTCACTGAATACGAGCGGCTCGATGTCCACTGCGTGCTGTTTTCGTCGACTGGGGGGACGCCGGCCAACGATACCTCCTTCGCCGCGGAGGTGCAGGGGTATGCGGCGAGCAACAGGTACTGGGTGAGTTTTTCCATACTCGCACATCCGGGTTTAGCTGATCCTGTGTCTTCCGGGATCGTCGCGCCCGGTGGCCAGTGGGCGGCGCAATGCCCTGCGGATGGAACGGCGTCGATATCGCTCGCCGATATCGACGACAATCCCGGCGATATTGCCAGGCCGTGGCGGCGTAAGGCGCGGAGCGGCCTCTACGAGCCGCATCGCGTGGCGGGCGATCCGCGCAGCGATGCGCGGAATATGTTTTAGATCGCGTCGCGTCCACGGCATGCGCGCCAAGTGAATGCAGATGACGCTGAATGCACTTGCGGAACTGTAATCCACAGTTCCGCAATCTTCCACTTGCAAAAGTATCTCGTGCGCCCAAGGACTTGGGCGCACTGGATCCCTCTGACGAGCACGGGGATGAAGAAAGGGGAGGTATGGCGGCGCCTCCACCAATTTAAGCGCTCGGCAATCATCCGCGTGAAATCGCGCGGACTGGGCTGGAGAAAGACGGTTTGCCTCTTATGTCACTGAAAAATGCGAAACGAAGAGCGAAAGGACCGCGCAATGGCAAAGAACACGATCTGCGTATGGTACGACAAAGAGGCTGAGGCGGCTGCCCGCTTCTATGCCGCGACTTTTCCCGATAGCGCCGTGGGTGCCGTTATTCGTGCACCGGGAGATTATCCTGACGGCAAGCAAGGAGACGTACTGGTCGTGGAATTCACCGTTGCGGGCGTTCCTTGCATCGGCCTGAACGGCGGTCCTGTGTTCAAACACAACGAAGCCTTCTCATTTCAGATCGCAACCGACGATCAGGAAGAAACCGATCGCTATTGGAACGCCATCGTCGGCAATGGCGGCCAGGAAAGCGGGTGTGGCTGGTGCAAAGACAAGTGGGGCGTGTCCTGGCAGATTACGCCGCGGGTCCTCTCCGAAGCCCTCTCGGCAGGCGGTGGCCAGGCAAAGCGCGCTTTTGACGCGATGATGACCATGAGGAAGATCGACATTGCGGCGATCGAGGCGGCGCGGCATGGCTGAGGTGGTCTTGCGCAGAACGATCTTTTATCGGGTTCGCATCTGACGCGATCCGGCGGTGTGTCGATCTTCGCAGTCTGCTCAGAACCACAGATCGCGTACGCAGCGCCCTTTGGAAGGCAGGTCCTCAAACGTGTCCAGGCCGTCGAAATGATCGATTGGCAGATCGTGAACGAGATCCGGCGGCGCAAGCCGCATGTTGACGGCCATGCGCCGACGGCCATCCTTTCGAAGCCGCAGGCCGCGCCAGCTCAAGACACAGGCGCAGGATGGGCAGAACAAGATCTCGAGAGACGGCTCGTCCCTGTCTGTGCGGGTGTAGGAGGCGGTCTCACCGGTGAGAGCGATGCGCTCTCCTTCGTAGTCATAAGCCCACAGTGTGCCGTATCGTTTGCAGAGCGTGCAGTTGCAGGCGGTGATCGAGCCGGGATCACCCTCAAGTGTCCAGCCCGCCTTGCCGCAATGACATGAGCCCGTCAGCATGAGCGTAGGTTCCGTCCTGTACCATACAACGATCGCAATCTGCCCCAACCCCTTGACGACCGCAATTGGCGCTTTTCGCCGCCGCCTGCTTCCTGCGCTTGCGACCGATACCTCCTGGCGGCAGATTTTCTGAAATTTCTAATTGAGATGGCAGCCGGAAGATGGTTTTCTGCGACCCAGCGTAGCTGAGTCCACGCCTCCTCCCGATTTTTGATCCGAGCGGCCCATGTCGATTTCAGATGCGATCTATCGTCCCTTCGAAACCTTGATCCGGCCGCTCGACATCCCCTACCGGCCGATGCCCACCAAGGGGCCCGTGGCAGTCCTCATACACTTCATCGCGATGTTTCGGGGCGTCATCATCACCATGGCGCTGACCTCGATGGCCATCGAAGCCATCAACCTTACGATCATCTGGGGTCTTTCAGTCATTGTCGACGGAGTGACGACACAAGGCGTAGAACTCTTCGTCGACAGTAATTTCCGGCTGCTGGCAGTCCTTGCCTTTCTGCTTTTTCCGGTGATGCCCATTCTCTTCTACATCACCAATATTCTCAATTCGCACACGATCGGCATCAGCCTGCCCGTTGCGATTCAATGGCAGGGGCACAAGGCCGTCGAGCGGCAGGACCTCGCCTTCTTCCATGATCTTTTCGCCGGCCAGGTCGCATCCCGGCTCGGTCAGGTCGCCAATGCCGTTCAGCAAC
Source organism: Rhizobium sp. 62_C5_N11_2 (assembly GCF_051811185.1). Taxonomy (NCBI): domain Bacteria; kingdom Pseudomonadati; phylum Pseudomonadota; class Alphaproteobacteria; order Hyphomicrobiales; family Rhizobiaceae; genus Rhizobium; species Rhizobium sp. 62_C5_N11_2. The sequence goes on along the minus strand of NZ_JBPWPW010000001.1, from coordinate 2,537,148 downwards.
AGATCCTGATCGCATTCCAGACGGCACCGCGCTTTCTGCTTCAGATCATCGGCTCCGTTGTTCTTCTGCTCGCGCTCTCCTGGCAGCTTGCGCTGCCAGTCATCGTCTGGGTTGCCTTCAACGTGCTCTTTGCGATCAAGGTCGTTCCGGATTTTACGGAGCGCGCCCGCCGCTCGGCAAAGCAGAACAGCCTCATTTCCGGTGCCCTGACGGACATCTACGGCAACATCCAGATGGTCAAGCAGTTTGCAGCTGAAGACAGCGAGGCAGGTGCGCTAAGAAAGATCATGTCCAAGGGGGTCGATACGCTTCACCACGAACAGCGCATCTACCGGACAACCGAACTCGTCGTCATCAGCCTCAACATGGTGCTCTGGCTCGTCATGCTCGGCATTGGTTTCTGGGGGCTGTTTGACCGATTCCTGACCGTGGGCGATTTCGCCGCAACGGTTTACATCCTCCAACGCCTCTCGGCAGGGTCCTTCACCTTCCTGCAAATGGGACAGCAGATCTTCCGCGCGCTCGGCACGATCAAGGACGCCATGCCGGTCATGACAACACCGCCCACCATCACCGATCGGCCGGATGCGGCCGAACTGACGGTCAGCCGTGGGGAGATCCATTTCGAGAACGTCCGCTTCGCCTACAAGTCCGGCAAACCTGTCATCGATGACCTGTCGCTGACGGTTCGGCCCGGCGAAAAGGTAGGGCTCGTCGGCCTCTCAGGTGCCGGCAAGACGACGCTGGTCAGCCTGCTGCTGCGTTTTTACGACATAGAGGACGGCGCGATCCTGATCGACGGGCAGGACATCCGCGCGGTCACACAGGCAAGCCTTCGCCGCGCCATCGGCGTCATCGCGCAGGACGTCGCGCTGCTGCATCGTTCGGTCGGCGACAATATCCGCTACGGCCGGCCGGAGGCGACGACGGACGAGATCGAAGCGGTGGCGAAGATGGCCAGCGCCGATGTCTTCATCGCCGATCTTTCCGACGGCGAAGGCCGCAGCGGCTATGATGCCTTCGTCGGCGACCGCGGGATCAAACTCTCAGGCGGCCAGCGCCAGCGTGTGGCGATCGCCCGCGTTCTCCTGAAGGACGCGCCGATCCTGGTGCTGGACGAGGCGACCTCTGCCCTTGACAGCGAATCCGAAGCCGCCATCCAGGAAAGGCTGAACCTCGTCATGGAGGGAAAGACGGTGATCGCCATCGCCCACCGCCTGTCGACCATTGCCAGGATGGACCGGATCGTCGTGCTCGATCACGGGCGCATCGTGGAGGAGGGCAGGCCGGACGAACTGGTCGAGCGCGACGGCTTGTTTGCCCGCCTGTGGAAACGCCAGACCGGCGGCTTCATTCCCGAAGACATCGACGAACCCTTGCCGGTCTCGCCTGCGACCTAACCGAGTGGCCTATGACGGCAACGCGAGGCCTCTCCTCGGACGACCTCTGCCCTGCAGGTCGAAGTGCTCGCATTGCACCCGAATGGCGGGGCGACCGTGCCACATGCCCTGTGTTGCTACGAGCGCCGCTATATCCCCCTCGCTCAAGTGCTCGTCACAGGAATCCAGCCCGCCGCGGCAGACTGGCGCTACTCGACAAGCCCGAAGATAGGGCCGTAGCCGCCGTGCCAAGACCGGTCGTTGCGGCCCATTTCAGGATTGTAAAGTCCGACACCCCGTCCGCCATCGAGAAACAACGCGTCTGGGCATTTCAAATGATCGCGGAAGAGGCGTGCAAAATCATGGAAATTCACTCCGTCTTCGCTGATCGCGAAACGAACCGAGCCGCGCTCGCAGGTTCCGACACCGCTGCGGCGGGTCCGGTCTGTCGAGCCGACGATGAAGATCGGGTTCAGCTTGTTGGCGATGACAAGCATCGGGCCGGACTGGGTGGCGAACCGCACCTTTGGCCGGCGTTTCAGAAATTCCTCGGTCGGGAGTATTCCAGCGCCTGCTTGACCCAGAAAGAACACGCCGTTCGGCTTCTTATAAAAATTCGGCACCTGACCGGCTGAGCTTTCGGCCTCCGTCGTATTGGCGGGGTTCAATTCCCTGCCGTTCTCGACATAAAGTCCCATCGGCGAAAAATCGGCCCGATACATCCCGGCGTTGACGGCGAAAGTCAGCGTTCGCCCTTCGGCGCGAACGGCTTCGGCTAGGCTTGAAAAAGCGCGGTATGGCGCGCCATCGGCGTTCTTCCAGAACAATCGCAGGTCGGCATTGCCCGGTTCCAGAGTGCAGACAACGTATTTCGCCTCTTCGAAGCTCTCCTGCTCGCATGGTTGGGCATGCGCCTGATGCAGGGATGTCATCGTTGCTGCCAGCATGATGGCCGCGGCGAACACGCCATGTTTGAGACAGGTCATTGGTGCTACGTCCTCGAGTTGCTCACCATGTGCCTGACAAAGCCGTGCAGGCGAGCAGCACCCCGGTCAGGATATTCGCCAGGAACAGGCGATAATTCATGTCCGGGCGGGCAAGATCGATCCGCCGGGTCTGCCAGGCAAGATGGACGGCGATCACCAGCATTCCGACAGTATAAGGCGGCGACATTTCCAACAGCCAGCCCCCGAGCGACCACGCGCCGACCGCCAGAGCATAGAATAGGCCGATAAAGGTCTTGCCGTGCCGGCCGAACAGAATTGCCGTCGATTTCAGGCCAAGACGGGTGTCATCCTTTAGATCGACATAGGCATAGATCGTATCATAGCCGATCTGCCAGGCGATGGCCCCGGCCCACATCAGCACGGCGCCGACCGGGATATGTCCGGCAGCCTCGGCCCATGCCATCAGCATCCCCCAATTGAACGCCGCGCCCAGGACGGCCTGCGGCCAGTGGGTGAAGCGCTTGCAGAGCGGATAGACAAAGACGAGCGGCAGCACATATATCGCGATGAGGCGGGTGTAAGGCGTCAGGAAAAACAGAAGCGAAGCCGCCAGTGCGAGTTCAACGGTCAGGAAGATAAAGGCCGGCAGCGTGGCGATCTCTCCGCTTGCCAAGGGCCGAAAGCGGGTCCGCTCGACATGGCCGTCAAACTTCCGATCAGCGATGTCGTTGACCGTGGAACCGGCGCTTCTCATCAGAAGAGCGCCGAGAGAGAAGATCGCCAATTGCCTGAGGTCTGGGAGACCGTGGGATGCTTGGATAAGGGCGGCCCAGCACGGGAAGAGCGTCAGCCATATTCCGACCGGGCGATCCAGCCGCGCCAACCGCGTATATGGCCGCCATGCGATGGGCAGCCGGCGATCCACCCAGTCGCCACGGTGGATATCGCTGAGATCGGGGCGGCTCAGAGTCGTCATGATGTGATCCAAATTTCCTGTCGCAAATAGCCGTGAAGCCTCAGGTTTTAGTCGCCATCGGCGTTGCCCAGAATAGGAATTTTTGCAGACACGGCAATAACCGTCCGTTTGCGATTGGTCGCTGACCTTCTGCGGAAAACGCAGCTATATGTTCTTGTTGTGTTCACATGCTTGCGATATGAATTCTCCCGATCTTGGAGCAGCGAAAGGGAAGACCATGAGTGTCTACGCAACCGTCGGCGCAATCGATTCCGTCAAATCGAATGGCTTCTATGATGCGAGCTTGGCAACGATCGGATGGAGCAAACATCGAGAGTTTCCCGGGTGGAGCGCCTATTCCGAAGGCGGGAAGGGTGAAGGTTTCGTTCTATGGGTTTGCACGCCGTTCGACGGCGAACCGGCGAGCGCCGGAAATGGCTCGATGGTTGGTTTCATGGCCAAGTCCCGCGCCGAGGTGGACGCTTTTTACGACGCTGCCATGACCAACGGCGGAACGGACGAGGGCGCGCCTGGTCTACGTCCGCACTACGGACCAAACTGGTATTCCGCTTACGTGCGTGACCCCGCCGGAAACAAGATTGCTGTCGTCTACGACGGCTGAGGCCAGCTCGATTGCCGTAACTCGACATCTCGGGGATTTCCCTATTTCCCGGCGAATATGACGTGGGGACCGGCGCCGCGATCCGGCGCATCCCTGGGGAGGCCGAAGAAGCGTTTTGCCATTTCGGTCGGACCGATATCCTCCAGGGATGTGAAGCCCAAGCTCAGCAATCGGTTCGCAAGGTCCTCGGGATCGAAGTGCGTCAGCCATGGCTCGCCGGCCGCGGCTGTGCGCGCTCCCATTTCCGCGGCGCGGGCACGGCGTTCGGGCGAATAGTTTTCGAGGGGTTCGCCATAGTCGAAGACGATGGATGCGCTCGGCAGGCCGACGACGAAGCGTAGCAAGGCAAAGACCGACGGCTGAGCATACGGGAGATTGGTCGCCGCTCCGGCGTCTCGGCTCCGGCGGCGTATCACTATTTCAACAGCCTGGATGCCATCGCGGCAGCACTCGCCGAACAAGGGTTTGTCGAACTCAGCGAAAGCATCGATGCCGCCCTAGCCGGTCCTCGGCGCAATCTGCTTGCCGGCGGCATCGCCTATGTCGCCTTTGCCCGCGCGAATCCCGGTCTCTACCGGCTGATGTTCGGGGAGGGTTTTCAGGCCTATTCCAAGGGAAACGAAGCGATACGCGCCCGGCGGATGCAGGTCTACCGGCAGATGAAGGACTACCTCGAAAAGCGGCTGACGCCCGGCGACGTGCCGAACGCCGCGCTCTTTCTCTGGTCTCTGACGCATGGCCTTGCCTTGCTGATGATAGACGGCCAGGTCGAACCCGGCGCCGATCCCGACGCAAAGGTCGAGGATATCCTGAAGCTCGCCGGCATGGGGCTGCCTGCCGCGAGCTAAGCTGTCGACGCGCTCGGCTTCATCCATCTCCGCGTGGGCGATCCAGCCAGGATTGCTTCGATCCTATTGTCGACGGCGATGCGGCGACATTAATCCCTACCAGGCGGTACGGGCGGTGCCGAGCGCTGTTGTATGAGAGGATGAGACCTGGGCGACGTGCGCCTTGAGCGACACGACGCAGTTTCCCGGAAAGCTGAGATTGTGCAACGTCAAGTGTTTCAGCAATGTCTCCGCATCGCGCTTTTCGGTTAGCGGAAATGTCACAGTCATGCGAGTTCTCCAACGAATAAACTGAGCATCCGAGAAAATTAATGTCTAAATTCTTGTGCGCCGCAACAAGAAAATTTTAACGATAAAATTAAAATCGATTAACTTGCCGAGCTGCTTTTTTAAAATCGTTTGAAATTGGATTCGCGCTTCTCCTTGGATGCCTTGACTGCCCCGGTCAGCCACGAAGGAAGGTGCCGTCAATGTGGGCATTAGTCGTGAGCGTTAGTGCGCTGAAGATCGAGCGGTCATCTGCCGTTGCGGGCCGCCCAGCTCCTGAGCCGCAAGCCGTTGAGCCTGATGAAGCCTTCGGCATCATGATGATCGTAGGCGATGGCGCTTTCCTCGAAGGTGACGAGGTCGGCGGAGTAGAGTGACAAGGGGGAGGCGCGGGAGATGACCGAGGCGCTTCCCTTGTAGAGCCTGAGCGTCACCTCGCCGCTGACGAAAGCCTGGCTGTGGTCGATCAGCGCTTGCAGCATTTCCCGCTCGGGAGCGAACCAGAAGCCGTTATAGATCAGCTCGGCGTAGCGGGGCATGATCTCGTCCTTCAGATGCGCCGCGGCGCGATCGAGCGTGATCGATTCAATGCCGCGGTGTGCCGCGAGCAGGATCGTCCCTCCCGGCGTTTCGTATATTCCCCTCGACTTCATGCCGATGAAGCGGTTTTCGACCAGATCGAGCCGCCCGATGCCATGCCGGCCGCCCAGTCCATTGAGCTCAGTCAGCAATGCGGCCGGTGTCATGGACTTGCCGTTCACCGAAACCGGATCGCCCCTCTCGAAACCGATGGTGATGATCTCAGGCGTGTCGGGAGCGTCGACGGGATCGACCGTGCGCTGATAGACATGATCGGGCGCGACTTCCGCCGGATTTTCGAGAATCTTGCCTTCGGTCGAGGTGTGCAGCAGGTTGGCGTCGATCGAGAACGGCGCCTCGCCGCGCTTGTCGCTCGGCACCGGGATCCGATGCTTCTCGGCATATTCCAGAAGCTGCATGCGGGAGCGGATGTTCCATTGGCGCCAGGGAGCAATGACCTTAAGCGACGGGTCGAGTGCATTGACGGCCAGCTCGAACCGGACCTGATCATTGCCCTTGCCTGTCGCACCGTGGGCAACGGCATGCGCGCCAACCTCCCGGGCTATGCCGACCAGATGCTTGGCGATCAGCGGCCGTGCGATGGAACTGCCCAGCAGATACTGCCCCTCATAGAGCGCGTTCGCCCGCAGCATCGGAAAGACGAAATCGCGGACGAACTCCTCACGCAGATCGACGATGCGGATGTCCTTGACCCCTGACATCGCCGCCTTGGCGCGCGCCGGTTCGAGCTCCTCGCCCTGGCCGAGATCGGCGGTGAAAGTCACCACCTCGCATCCGTAGGTCTCCTGCAACCATTTGAGAATGATCGAGGTATCCAGCCCGCCCGAATAAGAAAGCACAATTTTCTCTATCTTCGTCATCAGCCCATCTCCATCATGATGCTGAAACGATAGGCCAAGTCCCGCGCAATGAGCTTGCAAAGCTTCTTCAAAATTACCAAAATTTGGCATATTCTGCCATTTGAAGAATGCTTGGAGCTATGAAATGCCAATCACGTTGGACCCAATCGATCGCCATATCCTGCGCGTGCTTCAGCGTGACGGGCGTATTTCGAACGTCGATCTGGCGAAGGAGGTAGGCCTGTCGCCATCGCCGTGCCTGCGTCGTGTGCGGCTGCTGGAAGAGGCCGGGATCATCGATCGCTACGTCGCCGTGCTGGACCCTGCAAAGGTCGGGGCGGGGCTGACGGTGTTTGCTCGCGTGTGGTTCAAGACCCAGGACGCCGAGGTGACGCTCCGGTTCGCCGAAGCCGTCAGGCGGTTTCCCGAGGTGATGGAATGCTACCTGACGACAGGGGAATGCGATGCCGTGCTTCGGATTGTCACCGCCGACCTGCACAGCTACTGGCGTTTTCAGGCCGATCACCTGACGCGCATCCCAAGCGTCCTCAGCGTCAAGACCGACGTGCCGATGGAAACGCTGAAGCGAAGCTTCGAACTGCCGTTGGGATAGGCGTCGTGGCTCGATCCCTATCCTAGGGGAGAGGCGTTCCGGTTCCTTGCCAGCCAGGCGAGGCCGGTGACCAGGAGCAGGATCATCACGGCATGGGTGATGTAATCGAGCGTGGTTTGCGGGCCGACACCGACGGCGATGGTGAAGGCGCCGACGAGGGTGCCGAGGAGGGCGAAGGACTGGGCCGAGATCGCAGCCGTTCGGCTCCACGGTCGGTCAAGGCCGAGCGAGATCAGGCCGAGGAGAAGGACGGCCGATATCACCGCTTCGGCGATCATCGCCTGCCGATGTTCGTGGCCTTCGAGGACGAACCCGGCATGGGTGAGCGAGGCAGTGACATAAAGACAGATTTCGATCAGGAAGAGGATCGCGAGGGCTGAACGCATGGCATGGCTCCCTGAGGGATGTCGCCTGGGGCGGCTGCAGCGGCGATTGCCGGACTTCCGTTTATCATTGCATGGAGGGCAGACGGCGGACACCGCCGCCTGCGACTTTGTTTGCAATTACGCCTTCAGCGCTGCGGCATAATCTGCCGCGTAAGTCTTCAACGAACGCGGTGCCTTGCCCGTCAGCGTCTCGACATCGCCGGTCACGACGGCCGTCCAGCCTTGGCGAACCGGATAGAAGATTGAAGCGAGGAAGCTCGCATAGTCGGCCGGTACACCAGCGCCGGTGAGAATGCCGATGAAGGCGTCGTCCGTGATGGCGTTGTAAGCGATCGGCTTGCCGATGACCGCGGAAAGGATGGCGGCGGCCTCGGCATAGGACAGGGCTTCCGGCCCGGTCAGGTTGAACGCCTTGCCGTCGAAGGCCGCGGAGGTAAGGGCGACCACGGCGCTTGCCGCGATGTCGCGGGCGTCGATGAAGCCGGACTTACCCTCGGCGGCCGGAAGCGCGATCTGGCCATGGTCGATACCGGCCTTCCAGAAGGTGTGAAAATTGTCGGCGAACCAGTTCGGGCGCAGGATGACGTAAGGTGTGCCTGATGTTTCCAGGGCGATCTCGACCTGGCGATAGGGAATGGAGTCGTCCGCGTCGACGCCGAAAACGCTCTGGAACACGACCTTTACCTTGCGGCTGGCGGCCGCTTCGATAATGGGCAGCAGCAGGCCCTTGGCATCGACATAACCGGAAGGCAGAAGCACATGGGCGCGGTCGACGCCTTCGAAGGCTGGGCCATGGGTTTCCGGCTTGCCATGGTCGAAGATGACGCCCTCGGCGCCGGCCACGGGCTTGCCCGTGCGGGAAGCGGCCTTGACGGCCTCGCCCTTCGCCAGAAGCCCATCCACCAGATGTTTGCCGACGGTGCCTGTCGCGCCGAGAACGAGAATCTTGCTGCTCATGTCACTCTCCTTGGTATCTATTGGAAACTATCTTTCTGTGGGTTAGATACAGGGAAATTCGGATTAGAAAAGAGAGCACTTTTTTGTCACATGGTTTCCTCTGGGAAACCGCACCGGGAAGGAAAGAACAGATGACGGCGATGCAACAGGCCTACAATGTCTATGAGGACCGCTGCCCGACGCGGCTGGTGCTGGATCGGCTGGCGGATAAATGGGCGCTGCTTATCCTCGACCGGTTGGAAGGCGACCCCGTGCGTTTCAATCATATCCGCCGCGACATCAAGGGCATATCGCAGAAGGTTCTTGCGCAGACGCTGCGGAAGCTGGAGCGCAACGGGCTGATCTCTCGCACGATCTTCCCGACCGTGCCGGTGACCGTAGAATATGCGCTGACGCCGCTGGGGCGCACGCTGACGGATACCGTTTCCGCCCTTGCCCACTGGGCGGAGAAGAATATGGACGCCATATTTGCTGCACAGCGTGCCTATGACGAAACCCACCCAGTTTGACAACTCGGGAAAGGAGCCGCGACGGCGATCTATACTGCGCGCCGCCGCTCCTGAGGGTCTGGGCCAGAGGAACCGGCGAGAGAATCACTCGACCTGGATATGAATATGGTCGTCGTGGCGGGCGGCGCGGCAGCCTTGAAAGCGGACATGGCTGTCGGTGATCCCAAGCGCGTTCTTCAGATGCGGCTCGATGAAGATCTTTTGCAAGCCGAAGCGCGTCACACCTTCGTTCGTCAACCAGCCGATCGCGGCCGATGTGCGCTGCTCCTCGATCCGATAGGCCGGAAACAGGGGCTGCAGCGCATCAAAGTTCCAGCGGGTGGTGAGCCAGTCGTTGCGCCCTTGGCATGGCAGTTCGTCGCCGGAGGCGGGTTGCTCGAAGGCGAAATAGCCGATCGGAGAGCGAGTGGCGCCATTCAGGAAGGTACCGTCCACGTCCTTGTAATAATAGGCGAAGTCGAGCTTTTTCCCGTCGGCATGCGACAGATGCGGTAGCAGCGGAAAGCCTCTCACGAAGGGGAAATTGGCATCCAGCGCGACCGTGACGGTTCCCGGAAATTCCTTATCCATGTGGGCGGCAAGCGCGTTTGCCAGATCGCGCACGTCTGGAGTGACGTAGTTCCGGTTTAGCAGGCAATAGATCGGGGAGCGGACCATGAGCCTGTCTGCAGCGCTGGCGACGCAGGAGAGGGGAACCCGTCCGAAGATCGGAGCGACGAGGCTTGCGGCAAGCGTGGCGCTGCCATAGCAAAGCAGGAAGATTGTAAGCTTTGCCGGAAATCGCCGTAGGCCGCAGGCGCGTGAGGCGGCCAGCGCCACGAGATAGGCGATGCCGCCGATCTGCGTCAGCAACGTCAGAATGAGAACGATCACGGCGTGGAAAGCAAAACGGAACACGGAAGGGGCGGCCTTGAGAACGTTGCCATTCCCATAGGCGAGGGGATAGTGGCGCGCAAGGCGGATGGCGGCGTGCGCGGCTCATTTGCGCGTCCCTTGGAGTGCTTTGAATTGACAGGATCAATTATCTGACTAAAGTCAGACACTATGACTTGCGATCCTATCTCTCGTGTCCGTCGCTTCAACCGTGCCGTCACCTCCGAAGTCGGCGCTCTCGATACGTCTTTTCTCGGACGCGGCCGTCCGCTGGGTGCTGCGCGCGTCCTCAATTCGATCGGCCGGGGGCAATCGGATGTTGCGGTGATCCGCGATTATCTCGGTCTCGACTCTGGCTTGATGAGCCGTCTGCTGCGCAGTCTGGAAGAGGAGGGGCTCATCGAGACGGTGTCGAACCCGCAGGACGCGCGTCGCCGCGTTGCCAGGCTGACTGAAACCGGCCGTTCCGAGTTTCTGGCTTATGAAGCGCTTTCTAATGCGCAGGCGAAATCGCTTCTGGCGCGCCATCGTCGCCCGGACGAACTGCTGCGCGCCATGGATATCGTCGCTTCCTCGCTGAGACGTGAGCAGATCGTGCTCGAGGAGAAAGACCCTCGGCACGAGGACGCCAGCTATTGTCTTAACGAATACTACGGCGAACTTGCACGCCGCTTCGAGAAGGGTTTCGATGTGGCGCTTTCTCGCGATCCCGACGCCAAGGATATGATCCGTCCGCACGGTGCGTTCCTGGTGGCCATGTCGGATGGCCTGCCGATCGGCTGTGTCGGGCTGAAGGGCAATGGCGGTGAAGTCGCGGAGATCAAAAGGCTCTGGGTCGCCCCGTCCGCGCGTGGCCTTGGGCTCGCAACGCGCCTTATGACGGCCGCCGAGAACATCGCTCGCGAGCTGTCCATCAAGCTCCTGCGTCTGGATACGAATAGCGCTCTGCCCGAGGCAACACGGCTTTATCGCGGAACCGGCTGGAGTGAGATCGACCGTTTCAATGATGACCCATACCCGGACACGTTCTTTGAAAAACGCCTTTAAGCGAAGGTCGCTTTGTGCTGCCCAAATGTTGATCGTGCGCACGTTCGTGTTTTTGGCCCTTCGGCAATTTGAAACGGAACACCAGTCAAGGTGACGCAGATGCTCCCCATTCTCCTCCCTCCTTCCTGTGGCGAGCACAGGAAAGAGGGAGGGAGGCGCCGCTGCTGCCCCTTCGCATGGCTCAGGGCGTTCGGCCCTGCGATCGATTCACTGGATCCTCACCCTGCCGGTCAGGCGGCGAAGCGCGCCGCTATCGGGCGGCGGCGCAGGTTCGGCTGTGCCACCGCAGGCGGGTTGTAGGCTGCCTCCAACGGGCCGGTGTCGGTGCCGGGTGGGACGATCGCGTCGATCCGGTCGAGGATCTCGTCCGTCAGGCTCACCCCGGCGCCCGCAAGCAGATCGTCGAAGTGCTCCATCGTGCGCGGGCCGATGATTGCCGAGGTGACGGCGGGATGGGCGATAGCGAAGGCCATCGCCATGTGTGCCAGCGAAAGCCCTGCCTGCTGCGCGAGCGGGATGAGCCGTTCGACCGCGTCCAGCCGGCGCTCGTCGTTCATCTGCCTGGGGAAGCGTTTGGCGCGGGCGCTGTCGGGTTGCGGCGCGCCCTTGCGGTATTTGCCGGTGAGCATGCCCATCGCCAGCGGGCTCCGCACCATCGCGCCCATTCCGTAACGCTCGCAGGTGGGCAGAACCTCGCGTTCTATACCGCGGTTGAGGATCGAATAGGGCGGCTGCTCCACGCGGAAGCGGGCCAGCCCGCGGCGCTCGGAAACCCATTGCGCCTCGACGATTTCCGAAACGGGAAAGGTCGACGATCCCAGCGCCCGCACCTTTCCCGCCCGCATGAGGTCGGTGAGTGCAGACAGCGTCTCCTCGATGTCGGTATCGGGGGCTGGCCGGTGGATCAGGTAGAGATCGATATGGTCGGTCTGCAGGCGGCGGAGCGAATCCTCGACCGCGCGAGTCAGCCAGCGGCGTGAATTGCCCTGCCGGTTCGGGTCGTCGCCCATCGGCAGATGCGCCTTGGTGGCGAGCACGACGTCGTCGCGCCGTCCCTTGAGCGCCTTGCCGACGATCTCCTCGGATTCGCCGCGGCTGTAGATATCGGCGGTGTCGATGAAGTTTATGCCGGCATCGAGCGCCTTGTGGATGATCCGGATCGAATCCTCGTGGTCGGGATTGCCAGCGGCGCCGAACATCATCGCGCCGAGGCAATAGGGGCTGACCTTGATTCCGGTTCTTCCAAGCGTGCGGTATTGCATGGTCTGTTCCTTTTATTGGGGAGGCGGACTTCGTGCGCGTCGATGTGGCCAACACCGTCACGCCATGTTACATAAGCGGAACCGCATTCCGTTTATATACGGAACAATGTTCCGTTTCGCAAGTGAGTGAATGATGAGCGACGAGAGAAAAGAGCAGGAGGACGGCCGGCGAGCTGGGGAAAGAGCGGAGAAGCCCGTGCGCGCCGACGCCAAACGCAATCTCGACGGACTGCTTCAGGCGGCAATGGCGGTATTTGCGACCTCTGGCGTCGACGCCCCAGTGCGCGAGATTGCGGAGAAGGCCGGCGTCGGCATCGGCACCGTCTACCGGCATTTCCCCGAGCGTTCCGATCTTGTCGTCGCTGTCTTCCGCCGCGAAATCGATGCCTGCGCCGACGCCGCGCCGATCCTTGCAGCCGAACATGCGCCGGGCGAGGCACTGGCCAGATGGATGCAGCGGTTCGTGGATTTCATCGCGGCCAAGCGCGGGCTTGCGGCGGCCCTGCACTCCGGCAACCCGGCCTTCGATCCCTTGCCCGCCTACTTCCAGCAGCGACTGCATCCCGCCCTTCGCTCGCTTCTCGACGCCGCCGCTGCCGCCGGCGAGGTGCGCACCGATATCGCTGCCGAGGATCTTCTGAATGCGGCCGCCAGCCTCAGCATGCACGCCTACGCCCAAGGGCCTGAACATGCCCGGCGCATGGTTTCCCTGCTGGTCGATGGGCTGCGCTACGGCGCGGTTCCGAGATGAAGATGCGCCGATGAAACGGGCTGTCGCCCGCCGCCGCTATGCGTTGGGGCGGCGGGCGACAGCCTGGGATCATCAGGTCCGCATCGACAGCTCAATATCTTCTTCGAATGGCGTCGAGAGGTAGCCGGCTGCGGGCGAGCGTACGCGGGCGAGGTATTCCGGGCAGAGGTCGGCATTGTCGGCGACGATAAGGGCGCCTGGCCTCAGGCGGTCTTCGACCAGTTCCAGGATATCGCGATAGAGCGCCTTGGCGCCATCGAGGAAGAGCAGGTCGATCGTCTCCGGGAGATCGGTGCTCAGGGTCTTAAGGGCATCGCCTTCGCGGATCTCGACGAGGTCGATGAGGCCGCCGGCCGTCAGGTTGGCGCGGGCGCGGACCAGCTTCGACGGCTCGAACTCGCTGGTGATCAGCCGGCCGCCGCCATTGTCGCGCAGCGCGGCTGCGAGATGGAGGGTCGAGATGCCGAAGGATGTGCCGAATTCGACGATCGTACGTGCGCGGCTGCTTCGCGCCAGCATGTAGAGCAGCGCGCCGGCCTCCCTGGAGACGGGAAGCCAGAGATCCCTGAGGCGCCCGTAAAGGTCGAAATATTCGGTCTTGCTGCCGATCAGGCGCATTCGCTCATCACCTGACAGGGCCGACATTGCCGGGCTCGTCGCCGTGGCGGCCTCTTCGAATAGGCCATCGAGCAGGGGCGCCAGCGGGGCGGTGGTCAGTGTCGTCATGTCATATCTCCTTGGTGACAGGTTCTTGTGTGGAGTGAAAAATACGAGTAATTCGTCGCATCTGCTATTCGCATTGCGGAGCGCTGCCATGACCGATCGCCCAAGAGCCCGGATTTCCTCGCGAAAACAGCCCAAGCAGGCCCGCTCGGCGGAACTCGTGGCGGCGATCCTGGATGCCGCTGCTCAGGTTTTGGCGCGGGAAGGCGCGCAACGCTTCACCACGGCGCGGGTGGCCGAAAGGGCGGGCGTCAGCATCGGATCGCTCTACCAGTATTTCCCCAACAAGGCGGCGATCCTCTTCCGGCTGCAGAGCGACGAATGGCGGCAGACAACGGACATGCTCGGCGGCATCCTCGCCGATGCGCAAAGGCCGCCGCTCGAACGGCTGCGCCGCCTCGTCCATGCCTTCCTCCGCTCGGAGTGCGAGGAGGCGGCGATGCGCGTGGCGCTCCATGACGCAGCACCCCTTTATCGCGATGCGCCGGAGGCGCAGGCGGCGAGGGCATCGGGGGACCGCATCGTCGAGCTATTCATGCAGGAGGCTTTACCCTACGCGCCGGAGGCGACCCGGACCCTTGCCGGCGACCTGATCACCACGACGCTCGGCACGGTGGGCAAGCAGTTCTCGGAGGCACCCCGAAGCGCTGCCGAGATCGACGCCTATGCCGACGCCATGGCCGATATGTTCTGTGCCTACCTCGAACAGCTTGGGGCTGGCCGGGACGGGGCATGATGTTCCGGCTGCGCTCCATTGGGCCCGGTGCTCCCAACACCCTGGTACTCCGGGGCGCTGGCGCGAGGTGGCGGTGTGAGGGGATGGCAAGCGAAAGCGCTGCATTCCAGCGCCTGTCATCGCAGAATGCTATGGTGCCTCAATGGATGGAGTAGGTCCTACTGGTGGTCCAGTTGCTTCGACAGCGCGGCAAAAAGCCTGTCGCAGTCGGTGTTCATCTGGACGAGATCGACGGCGACGGTGATGGCGTGGCGTCCTTCGATGCTGTCGATGTCGAGCTTCCTCTCGCAGCACCATTGCCGAACGGCATCGGTGACGATGGTTATTTCATCATCATTGAGCGAGATGAGCGACAGGAGCATCTTCGTACCCTCCATGAAGCGGCAAGAGCACCTATGGTCTCTCAAGCGGTCGTGTCGATGTTCCGATGGCGTTTACTCTACGCTCATTCCGCGGCAATACCACGGCCATTTTGACACGGCTTGGTGACAGCCGAACGATCCCGGCAGGCGGCCGTGAGCGGGTCACCTGCCAGGATTGTTTGATCTTCTGCAATGGGATTTTCGTCTTGATGTTGCGGACGCCTTCGATGCGGCCGAGGTATTCCATCTGGACGCGCCTAGGATACCGACCGGGGCGCGTTTATTTCGCGAGCACGATATGCGTGGCGTGTTCGGTTGCGACATGCTCGGCAACACGGAAGCCGAGGGCCGGTAGGTCGATGCCCGTGAACATCGCTTCGCCCTTGCCGAGGACGACCGGCGAGATGGCGAAATGCAATTCGTCGATCAGGCCAGCCTGCAGATATTGGCGGACGGTGCTGACGCCGCCACCGATTTTCACGTCCTTGTCGCCGGCCGCAGCAACCGCCTTGTCAAGCGCTTCCTCGATGCCGCCGGTGACGAAGTGAAACGTCGTGCCGCCCTCCATGACGATCGGTTCGCGGGGATAATGCGACAGGATATAGGTCGGCGCGTGATAGGGCGGGTTCGGTCCCCACCAGCCTTTCCAGGCGTCATCCGGCCACTCGCCGCGGATGGGGCCGAACATGTTGCGCCCGAGAATGAAGGCGCCGAAATTGGCCATGCCGCGAGCCGCATAATCCTCGTCAACGCCTTCGGAACCGCCGTCCTTTCCGATCATGGCGCGAAAGGTGCGGGTGCGGAAAAACCATTCGAACATCTCCGTCCCCCGCTTGCCCAGCGGATCGCTCATGCTTTGCTCCGGCCCGGCGCCGAAACCATCTACGGAAAGGGAAAATGCTGCGACACGAACCTTGGGCATGCTCTCCTCCATATGATTGCAATTTGAAACTGGTTGCGTTGTCGCATAAGTGATCCTATATTGCAACCAGTTTGTAATAGGAGAATATCGTGGATATCGAACTGCGGTCGGGTTGCCCGATCAACCTGACGATGGAAGTGCTGGGCGACCGGTGGAGCCTCATCATCATCAGGGACATCATGTTTGGCAATCGCCGCCATTTCCGCGATCTTCTGACTCATTCGGAGGAGGGGATCGCCTCCAACATTCTCGCCGCCAGGCTGAAGCGTCTGCTTTCGCTAGGGTTCATCAGCAAGCGGGACGATCCGAGCCACAGTCAGAAAGCGATCTACAGCCTCCTGGAGCCGGCGATTCAGCTCGTTCCCGTCTTCGCCATGATCGGCGCTTGGGGGCGGCGCCATCTACCTGTGAGCGAGGAACTGAGCATCCGCGCGCAGCTTCTCGAAGAAGGCGGGCCGCCGCTCTGGGACGAGTTCATGGACGATCTCAGGCAGATCCACATCGTCGATCCGATCGGCGGCGCCAACGGAACATGCACCTCGCCCGTGCTGGCGAAGCTGACGGCGGCATTCCTAGAGGTTCGCGCGCGATCGTTGTCGCAGGCATCCTGAATATACAGGAAAGCAGTCAGCCCGATCAGCCTCCGGCACCCTGGTATTTGCCGGTGGCGTAGCGCCAATGAGCGATTGATATCAGCACCCAGATCGGGCCGGCCACAAGAGATGCAGGCCCAGCCCAATTCCCGAGGATCGGGATCGGCTTGCCGAGCAGGGCGCCGACAGGGACGGAACTGGTCAGGGCGAGCGGAACCGCGGTTATGAGGATGGTTTGTATGCCGCCGGGGAAAATGTTGAGCGGGTAGCGCGTCAATTCCCAAAAGCCGAAGAAGATCGAGAACAGGTGGTTGGAGCGTACCCAGATCAGCGCCGTGGCGCCGATCATGGTAATAAGGGCAGCGGTCAGCAGCGTTGCGCTGATGAGCACAGCAACGAGGAACGACACGGACCAGACCGACCAGGCGAAGTCGACGGACAGGACCGCCCAGCCCATCAGCACCACAGCGAGGATGACGTGGCCGGTATAGCCGATATTGAGGCCGGAAAAGACCAGATAGGCCCAGGGGCTGAAAGGCTTGACCAACAGCGTGTCGAAAGTGCCGAGCCGCACCAGTTCTTCGAGATCGCGCAATTGCACGAAACTCATCGCGGCGCCGAGCGAATAAGCCAGCAGCTGGAAACTAAAGAGCAGGGCAAGCTCCGGCCAGGTCCAACCGCCGAGCGTGTCGAAGCGGGCGAGCAGGATGCCTATGGTGGCGAAGACGCTGCCATAGGAAAGGATCTGTGCAAGACGGTCGAGCCAGAAGGCGCCGCGATATTCCATCTGGGAGCGGACATGCATCCGGACCAGCAGCGGAAGGACGCGCAGGTGATGAATGAGCACGATCAACCTCCCTGCACGGTAATGCGGCCGGAGGCCCGGCGCCACAGCCAGAGGACGCCGGCAAGGAACAATGCGGCCCAGGCAAGGCCCAGGCCGAGATGGAGCCAGACATCGGCGGTAGAAAGCCTGCCGAGATAGACGGCATTGGGATAATAGACCACCCAGGCGAAGGGCAGGTGGCGGGCAATCGTAGCCAGCGGCTCGGGGAAGAACCAGAACGGTATCAGCAGGCCCGAGAACAATTGTAGAAGGGCGCCCAGGATCCAGTCCAGCGAGAAGCTCGTCATCAGCCAGAAGGCGACGAGGCCGAAGAGCGCCGACATCAGGAACAGCAGCGTAAAGGATAGCGCCCAGAAGGCGATGAACATCAGGCCATCGAACAGGCTTGCCGGCGGCAGCATGCCGTAAAACAACGCGGTGAAGGCGACGGTCGGAATGACCTGGGTCATCAGGCGATAACCAAAGCTGCCGCATTCGTTGGCGAAGAGATAGAGCGGATAGGATAGGGGCTTGAGCAGCCAGACCGCGACATCGCCTGTTTTGAGCGACCGGCCGATCTCGCCAATGATCCTTTCGGGGCGGGTTGCACCCATCACGGCGCCGCCGAGCAGGGCATAGGTCACCATCTGCTGCAGGGAGACCCCGTCGACCACGATTGCGCCGACGCCGGCATAGGCCGCCTGCCAGATAGCGACACGCGCAAAGACCTGCACGAGTTTGCCGAAGATATTGGCCCATACTTCGTTGCGGTAGGCGAGTTGCGAATGGAAGGAACTGCGCGCGAAGGCGAAATAGGCGCTCATGATGCCCGGGCCTTGGCATTGCTACGCTGGTCGGCGTTGCGGCGCTGGTAGAAGGTGCGGATGACCTCTTCGATGTCGGGCTCGTGCAGCGCCACGTCCTTGAGGTCGCGCCCGCTACCGACCTCCGACAGGATTGCGACCAGCGAGATGTCTTCACGCTCGATGAGATAGTTCTTGCGCAAGCCCTCGTCGCTGACGAGGGCCGCTGTGCGCAATGGGAGCGGTCCAGGGTCACTGGCAAATTCGAGTGTCAGCCGCCGGGCAGAGCCCAATGCCGCGCGCAGGCTCTTCAACTCGCCGTCGAAGATGAGCCTGCTGTGATCGACCATGATCAGCCGCGGGCAGATGGTCTCGATGTCCTGCAGATCATGGGTGGTGAGAATGATGGTGACGCCGCGCTCGCGGTTGATTTCGGCGAGAAAGCGCCGAACCGCATCCTTGGCGACCACATCAAGACCGATGGTCGGTTCGTCCAGAAAGAGGATCTTGGGGTCGTGCAGCAGTGACATCACGATCTCGGCGCGCATGCGCTGACCGAGGCTGAGCTGGCGCACCGCGCGGTCGAGAAAGGGCGTCAAATCCAGCAATTCGCTGAATCGCCGGAGATTATCCGCATAACGCGCGACGGGGATATCATAGATGCGCTGGTGCAAGGTAAAACTGTCGACCAACGGCAGGTCCCACCACAGCTGGCTGCGTTGGCCGAAGACAACGCCGATCTCGCGCGCATTGTCCATCCGCCTGAGATGTGGCGTCCGGCCGAGCACCGAGAGCGCGCCGGCGCTCGGGACCAGGATGCCGGTCATCATCTTGATCATCGTGGATTTGCCAGCGCCATTGGGGCCGAGATAGCCAACGGCTTCGCCCGCCGCGATGTCGAAACCGATGTCGGAAACGGCCAGGACTTCCGTATATTCGTTGGTCACCAACGTTTTCAGCGCGCCCAGCAAGCCCGGAAATCGCTTGTGCTGCCGGAAGCGTTTGCTGACGCCCCGTGCCTCGATCAAAGCCGTCATGTGTATTTCCTCGAGGGTAATTCCAGCCGATTCGGCAGCAGCATCCAAGCTAACGCGGGGTTCGGCCAGTTCAAGCAAAAGTCGCTTTTTTGGCGTTACTCAATCGAACCTGGCCTTTTGCGTTGACAGCCATGATCAATCGATTCCTGTTAGGATCATGAGGATTCTCGCAATATCCGGCAGCGCCCGGCTCAATTCCACCAATACGGCTATGCTGCGGGCGATCCGTGCCATAGCGCCCAGTGATATCGAGGTTTCGATCTTCGATGGCGTCGGACGGTTGCCGGTATTCTCGCCTGACCTCGAGGGAGAATCTCTACCGGAGGCGGTGCGGGATTTCATAGATGTGATCGCCAAGAGCGACGGGGTGATCATTGCCAGCCCGGAATATGTGCGATCCATACCCGGCGGCCTCAAGAATGCGATCGACTGGCTCGTATCGGGAGATGAGATCGTTCATAAGCCGATCGCCTTGCTGCACGCCTCGCATCGAGGTGATGACATGCTGGCAGGTCTTCGCACCGTTCTTGCGACCATCACCGACCGTTTCGCGGAGGATATCTTCCTCCGGCTCCCTTTGATGAAACTGGATCCAGCCGAGGTGCTTCGAAGCATCGAGACAGCGGAGAACCGTTCCAGGGTGCAGGCCTATCTTCACGCATTCTCGGCCTATTGCAGGGCAGACGCCGAGACTGCCTGAGGCTCGCCTCTCCATCATCGAACCTCCATCAGAAGGCCGCTCTCGAACGCCGATTTGTCGTGAAGCGTGTGCAGAATGACGAGTGGGGCTGCGAGCAGTGCGGCGAGGATGAAGGCGGAGAGGAAGTGTCTCGTCAGGAGACGAAGGATAGGTCGGATCATCTTGATCTCCAGCTGCCGCGAATATTCTTTGTGCTGGACCTCAACAATTGCAGCAGCATGACCGGCTGCCTTGCAAGCTCCGCAATGCTGCCGCAACCCTTGTGGCGGACAGAGGGGGAGAGCGAGACAATGGACGGGCGATGCGGATACTGCTGATAGAGGATGAGAGGGAACTGGCCGAGGCGCTGTCGGCCGCGCTCGGCAAACATGGGATCGTCACCGACCACACGATGCATCTGGCAGACGCCGTCGAGTTGACGCGGCAGAACCTCTACGATGCGATCCTGCTTGACCGGCGCCTGCCTGACGGGGAGGGGCTGAGCTTCATTCCGGAACTCAGGCGGACGGGCAAGGATACGCCGATCATCGTGCTGACGGCGCGCAACGAACCGAAGGAGCGGATTGAAGGCCTCGACCTCGGGGCCGACGACTATCTCGGCAAGCCGTTCCTGGTCGAGGAGCTGATGGCGCGGTTGAGAGCCGTGCTGCGGCGATCGCCTGAACTGGCCGAACTCAAGATCACTGCCGGACGGATGGTGATCGACCCGCTGCATCTGAGCGTCACCGTCGATGCCGTGCCGCTGGACCTGCCCCGGCGCGAACTTCTGGTGCTGGCGGCCCTCGCAAGGCGCAAGGAGAAGACCGTGCTGCGCTCGACGCTGGAAGCGGCTGTCTACAACTACGAAGAGGAAATCCAGTCGAACGCGCTCGACGCGCATATATCGCGGCTGCGCAAGCGGCTGATCGATGCCGGCGCCGGCGTCGCGATCCATAATATTCGCGGCGTCGGTTACCTCATGAAGGAAGAATGATGACCAAGGCGCAATACACCAATCCGTCGCTTTGGTGGCGGCTGAGCTGGCAACTCAGCATTGTATTCGTCGCCGTGGTGGCGGCGGTGATCTTCGGTCTCTGTGTTTATGGTGCGACGATCCTTTCTCCCAACGTCGCGCTGGAGGATCATGTCACCGCGGTACTGGCCCGGTCCGTCGCGCTCGATGCGCAGGGCCAGCTTGAAATACGAGATACGCCAGAGCTGGCGTCGCTCAAGGAGCAGTATGACGGGCTTTGGTATGTCGCCGCCACGACGAACGGTTCTTCGGTATCCTATGGCGCCATTCCTGCAGCCTATAGTGAACTTGCGCATCTCACCCATTTGTTCCAGGGCGCAGACATCAGGGGATCGGTCGGCACCAACGAGATCGCGTCCGTTGAAAACGTGGAGACTGCCATAGGCGAGCTCCGAGTTCTGTTTGGCGGCGTCGCCGACAAGGGTTGGCCCGTTCTTGTCCTTATGGGCGCCGTCTATCCGATCTATGTCTCGCTGCTCACCGTCGCCTTGCCGGCGGTTTTTCTTGCCGTTCCGCGAATTGTCAGGCGTGCCCTGGCCAGTGTCAGCGAGGTTGCCCGCAAGGCATCGGAGATCGAACCTCGCCGCTACGATGCACGCCTGCCTCTGGACGGCATCCCCAAGGAGGTGGCCCCGCTGGTGATTGCCTTCAACGAGGCGCTTGACCGGCTGGAAAATGAATTCCGCAAACGGCAACACTTCCTTATCGATGCCGCGCATGAACTCAGGACGCCGATCGCGATCATGCAGACGCGGATCGACGGAACACCCGAGGGCCAGGACCGCAGGCGATTGCTCGATGACGTCGCGCGCCTCGCCGAGACTGCCGAACAACTGCTCGATTTCGAGCGTAACAATCAGGCGATCGATCTGCACGAAACGATCGATCTCGTCGAAGTCGCCCGAACGGTCGTTGCCGATCTCGCGCCGCTGGCGATTGCCGACGGCTATCAAATCTCATTTCTATGCGAGGCGGAGAGCCTTGAACGCCGGGGCAGCCCTTCCGCCCTGCCGCGGGCGATGAGCAACTTGGTGCGCAACGCCATCGACCACGGCGGCAACAGGGGGATGATCACGGTTTCGGTATCACGCTCGCCTTCCGGCGGCGGCCGGATCAGTGTCGCCGACGAAGGGCCGGGTATTCCGGCCGAACATCGAGAGCTGGTGTTCGAGCCCTTCTATCGCGTCACCCCGAAAAGCAGGGGCGCCGGTCTCGGCCTCAGCCTCGTCAAACAGGTCGCCGCAAACCATGGCGGCGAGGTCAGCATCGAGAGCAGTGCTGCCGGAACGCGGGTGACGATCGAACTCGCATAGGTCAGGCCTGCTTGAGTAGAATCCACCTTGGTTCTGATCAGGAAAGGCTCTAGGAAGCGATCTGTAATGTTGCGGCAATTGTCGACCGCCACTTTCGCCCGACACTAGAGCGCCGCGCGTCCGACAAGACGCGCTAGGACGCTCTAGCACTTTAAACTGCGCATGATCCCTTCCGAAAATCGATTTCGATTTTAGGGGTTATGCGCTATCGGCGACGGAGGCCAGACAGCGTGCGCAGCAATCCATTCCCATTTTCCTTCCCATTGGCGTCGAGAGGCTTGTGTCTCGCACTGCCCTTGGCGCTCGCCATGGCCGCGGCCGGTTGCAGCTCGGTGCCACTGAAGGAGGCCGGCACGCTTTCTTCCTATGGCAATCTCGGCGCGCCGAAGGGCAAGCTGTCGAAATCGCGCGTCTATGTCGATGGGACGCGCCTTAGCCCGGCAAAGACGGTGAGTATCGTGCCGACGACCTTCGCCTTCAACGCCGCGACCCGCGTCAAATCGGACGCCGACCGCGTGATGGTGGCGAACGCGCTGGACCGGGCGCTCTGCATTTCGCTCAGCGACAAATATCAGCTGGTCTCAGCCGGCCAGCCGGCGGACCTGACAATCCGCTCGGTCGTCACCGACATCGTGCCGACCAACAAGGCGATGGCCGGTGTTTCGACCGTCGTGACCGTCGGTACCGGTTTCGTGCTGCCGGTCGGCGTGCCGCGGCTGCCGGCCGGCCTGGGCGGACTGGCGGTCGAGGCGGAAGCCGTCGACAGCGGTGGCGTGCAGCGGGCGGCCATCGTCTGGTCGCGCGGGGCAAACTCGCTGCAGAACAACCCCCGCGTTTCCGAAGTCGGCGACGCCTATAGCCTGGCTTCGAAATTCAGCAGCGAGTTTTCCCGCATGCTGATCAAAGGCAAGGAGCCGAAGGGATTGGATATCTCGCTGCCATCGGGGCAGCGGATGAAATCGTGGCTCGGCGGAAAACCGAAATACGCCGCCTGCGACGCCTTCGGCCGACCGCCCGGACTGATGGGGGCTGTGGCTGCCAAATACGGCGCGCCGCCGCAATGGACCGAGAAGAAGCCGAAACCGGCCGCGACCTATTGAGAGACGATGTGCGGCGGCGCCGACTGCCCCCGCGACCAGCACTCAGCCCGCCCCAGGCTGACGGGACGGACGGAGCAAAGGCGGGCAAGGCCTGTGCTCCGTCCGTCTGGAATTCCGTCGCGCTTCATTTCAGCTGGCGGTTCCGGGCCTCAGCCAGAAATACAGTTTGATCTGATCGGGCCTGTCGGAGGGATGCGGGCCGCGCATGAACAATTCGCCGCCATTGCGCTCGATCACCCGCCGCGAGGCGTCGTTGTCCTCGTTGCAGAGGACGACCAGGCGGTCGAGGCCTTCCTTCGATGCCACAGCCATCAGAAGGCTCAGCGCGGTGGTCGCGTGGCCATTGCGCTGTTTCCACGGTACGACGGAATATCCCACATGGCCAGACACCTCGGGCGGCAGCTCCTCGGTGCCCGCTTGAAAGCGGAGGCTGATGCTGCCGCAGAATTCTCCGTCCCAGATCCAGAACAGACGGGTGGTGAGAGGCGGCGATCCGAATCCAGCCCGCTGTCTACCATCAGGAATGAGATCGTGGAGAAACCCTAATCTGTTCTGGCGCAGCCGCTGAAGCTCGCCGTGAACATGGGCCTCATTGCCCGCGCGGCGCGGATCGGGAGACCAGCCGGCGGCAAGCGCCGCTTCGAAACCCGACAGGTTTTCCAGATCCGGCTGCAGCAGGACGACGCGGCCGGCGGACTTTGCTGTTTCTCCAGACGTCATCTAGCACCTAGGTTCGCGTCGCCTAACCAAGTGTGCGCCCCCACTCGCGCAGACAAACACGCCCCACTGGCGATTGGAAGCCGTGCAACGGGCTTTCGGCCATCAAAAAAGCCCCGCATTTCATGCGAGGCTTGCTCTGATGGATAGGTCGGACTAGCGGCACTGGCGGCGCGGGCCGTAGTTCGGCTGGTAGGTATTGTCATAGGCGCGGTAGGACCGATAGCGGGAGTAGCAATAATCGGCATGTGAGCTGTACCCTTGCGAGGTATAGGCCCGCGGCTGTGAGGCAATGATGCCGCCGATGAGGGCGCCGGCCGCCAGACCGCCTATGATGGCGCCGGTGTTGTCATTATGGCGCCAGCCGCGATCGTAGCGTCGATACGAGCCATAACGGTCGTCGCGATAATAATCCCGGTCGCGATAGTGGTGACGGTTGCGATACCACCTGCGATTATTACCGAACTGACCCGGGCAGTTTGTGAAGTTATTGCAGCCGACGGTCATGATGCGGGCACCGGTATTTCCCGGTACCGGCTGCGCCGCCGATTGGACCGGGCTCGGCACGAAGGCCGGGCCTGCCGAGGCCGGCATTCCGGAGAAGGCCGTCGCTATCGACAGGGCAATGATGGCGAATCTGTTCATTTTACTCACCTTGGGTCAACGGATGTATCGAGGGGGTAACGCAGCGGAAGGGAATAGGTTTCATTTTGGGATGGAATGAGGCGGCGTATGTGCGTTTTTGCTAACATAATAGGCCTGTGCACCACTACCGGACGTCAGGAACCGACCGGTCCTAAAACGCTGGACAGCTTCGCCACCGCCAATGGGCGGGAATGTCTGAGAAGATCGCACCGACGACGCGGCGCAGACGAACTTTACTCTTATCGGAGCTCAATGTCGGGCGGCTCGTTCGGGGGGCGGCATGTGCGTCGAAAGCGCGACATTGATGGCACCAGCGTGCGACACCATCCGTCGGGCATACGCCTGGCCCTTCGGCTATCCGATCATGCGGCAGCCAGCCGGCTCGTCAGCCTTTTCGACCAAGCCATCACTGGGCGCTCCACCATGATCCACGATACCAAAGCGGTGAGTACGGATAACGATCCAGCGACGAGCATCGTAAGCGGGCCGCGCGAGAAGAAGTCACCGACGCCAAAACGGGCGCTCAATGCAAAAAGAACCGCCCAGACCGGAAGATGGAAGAGATAGGCGCCGTAGCTGATCCGGCCCAAGCCGCTGAGAGATCTGTTCGCAAGGATTTTGAGAAACTGCCCTTTTGAGGCCACTGCCACGATTGCGGCCAGCGGCAAGACGAGGGCGGCCTCGAGGACGACCCATTGAACGAGGTTTCCCAAGTCAAAAGCGATTTGCATGATAGATCCAGCCAAACCGACCGGTACTGACAACCAGAGGAGCCATCGCGGAGCGCTCCACCCTTCTGCAGACAGGAACGACAAAGCGGCACCGGCCGCCAAAGCATCGATTGAATCGAAAGGCAGCGCATTGGCTTCATCAACCTTGCCGAGGGCAAATGCGCAAACGCGGTAGAGTACGGTGCAGGAAACAAGTGCGCCGCATATTTTCAGAAAATGACGGGACGGCAACGCCAGGATCACAAAAGGCCAAATCAGGTAGAATTGCTCTTCGACTGCAAGTGTCCAAAGGTGCCCTAGCGCCCAAGGCTCGGACCCGTGCGTTGCATACCAGATGTTGGAGAGGAACAATGCATGCCACGGCAACGACTCCTGCATCATCGGGAGACGTAACGGGCCTGCTGCCAGCCAACAAAATCCCAGCGTCAGGAAGTAGGGTGGCCAAATTCTCGCTGCTCTTCGCGCGAAGAACACAGTTATACCAGCCGTGTGATTATCGTGTCCCTTGACGTCTAACAGAATGTTTGTGATGAGGAATCCGCTTAACACAAAGAAGAACCGAACTCCGAGGTGGCCAAGGTTCGAGCTTTCTTGCCAGAAATGAGAATAAAACACTGACAGAAGTGCAATCGCTCGTAATCCGTCTAGCTGAGGCTCCCGCAATCGACACCCCGATGCTTAAAATCTCACAAAAGATACAGGACGTTTCCTTGGTGGCGATAATAAAGCTCTTCGAAAATTGCAATGTCAAATTACTCCTGCAGCGCATCGCTACCGGCTGATTTGCTAGAGCTACACAGCAGGCCGCTGGCGCAGCACTACTCGCTCTATAACGACAGGGGAAATCAACGGGCTGGGAGGCGCTGAGCGAGAGGCTGGCGCGGGCCGGGGTCTGACACGGGTGCCAGGGATATCGTCATTGGATGTCATCGAAGGACGTTGACGCCATAGCAATCTCTCTTGAAATCATAGAGCGGTTTCCGATGTTCAATATTAATACGGCGGTCGACCTCATGTGTAACGAAGTCTTAACTTCGTTTGGTAACCAGATATTAAGACTTTCCTTGAGCCGTGTTGCTGTTTCTGTTTTCGTACGCCGGCAAATACTGTGAGATAAGGGTCTTCCACATGGCGCAACCGACGCAATACATCATCATGGAGCCGCTGGGTGGCATGACCGATCTCGACTCCATACGCATGAGGCTTGCCGAGATCGGGCTGGCCCGCGAGGCGTTCTCCCTGGATTCGGATGTAGGCCGGCTCAGGCTGACCTTCTGGGAGCCGGATCGAATTGAGGCATTGCGCATATTGGCGCGGCTGGATCATTCCAATCCATGTTGATCGGGCACCCTCCGGGAAGAGAGAAACGTGACGTGCGCGATCGGCAGAGAATAATTTTGAAGGGGAGCAAAGACAAAATGACAACGATCAGTTTTCAACGTCCGAAGCCATCGGTGTGGAGCCGCGTGGTCGAGGCGCTTCGTGCGCTGTTTTTCGCTGGCGTATCCGGAGAATGGCAGTGGCACGGCAATGTCATGCGTCGCCGGCTTTCCGACGGCACGATTGTGACCAGAGAGCCGACTCCGGGGGAGATTTACAACAGGGACAGAGGTCTGGCTTCGTAGGGCCTTCCCCGCGGCGCGCTTTTCACCTTGCCACCATCGCCCGCTCCCATCGCCCTCTCTTCGAGGGTACGATCACCAATGGCAGAACTGACGCCGAAGCAGCGCCTGTATGTGGCGGAATATCTGAAGGATTTGAATGCGAAGCACGCGGCGATGCGGACGGGGTATAGCGGAAAGTCGCGTGCCAATGGCAATCGCTTGATGCGAATGAGGCTGTGCGGGCGGAGATTGAGAGAGCATTAGCGCCACGTCTTGCCGAGATGGAGACTTCCGCCGAGTGGGTGCTTGTCGCCATTGCCTACGTCGCGTTTGGTGATATCCGTGACGTGTTCGATGACCAGGGGCCGCTGAAGGCGCCTTCGGAGTGGGATGAGCGGACGGCGGCAAGCGTTGTGGGGCTGGAGATCGGCACCTCGGCCAAGGGCAAGGGGGAGGTGGTGCATGCGGCGAAGATCAAGCGGGCGGACCGGTTGCGGGCGCTGGATATGCTGGCGCGGCATCACTCGCTCTATAACGACGGGATATTTTTACAATCATTCGCGATCCCGCAACGCGGTTTCAGCCGCTGCAGATTGCGGTCGCATCCGGCCACGGCATCGGCAAATCGGCCCTCATGGGCGATGTCCTGCTGGAATGAGGCGACGCTGGAGATGGACGGCCAATACCGACACGCAGACGCACCAAGACGGCCGGAGATATCGGCAAATGGGTTCCGCTCTTCGATCGCGTGCAGGCGACCTCGGTCCGCGCCCGGGAAAAGGCGGTGTCGGACTCGCAGCTAGCTCGACGTCTCGCGCTATCAGGCTCACGTTCCGCCGGCCAGCAATCGGAGCTGGCTTTCGTCGTGCACACCCTGGCGGTAAAGCTCGATGATGAGGGCGCCCAGACGGTCGGCTTCCTTGCTTGATCTGTCGATCTTTGACCCGCTACAGAGAGCTTCATGAACACGCCTGCACACATCCAGATCTTCGGAGGCGAGCGGTTCGTCCCGTGTGCTGAACAGCTTGTCTGACATCGCAATTTGCCCTTTTTGGATGCCGTGAATCGCTTTCGTGAAAAAAAGATAATTTCGCGATGTTTGCTCTGCAAGATGGGCGAAGGTCCGAAATTCAAAAAGAATTCGGGGCACGCACCGAAAGACGCGGGCGTGGGCGGCAGGGCATGGATATGAGATCGATCGGCGTGCCGATCGGATAGTGCGAGTGTGGGATCTACTTGGTTGCGGGGTCCTTGGCGCCCTGCTGTGACAGGCGCAGCTCTTTCAGCCGCTTGGTTTTTTCCCGGCGGGCTCGCTGCTCCGCCTCGATGGTTTCCTTGGCGGCTCGCTCGGTGTTTTCGAAACGATCCTGCCGGTAAGCCTTTGATGAGGGTTCACGTTCTCTTTTCATGGCCGCTAAACGCAAAGCGGCGAAAACGGTTTCATGGGAAATGCGTAACTGGCCGTCAATCGATCGACGTGGCCCGGCGGACTGGGTGTGGGATGGCAAACAGCCAGTCACCATTTATAATTCACTCTGCCGGTCGTATCCGTCACGTGCGTTCGCACCTTCCCCCGCTGCAGCTTGCTGTTTTGGCCGATCGACCTCTGCTGCACCGATTTGGCCGGGCATTTGACGGCGTGGCCAGCTGCGTTCCTGCAGGGTGCGGCGGAGGCGGGGTTGGCGGAGATCATGGCGATGGCGATTGCCGCAAGCAGGTTGATACGGAGCATCGGAATTCACCCAGTTTAGCCGCGTGGAGATTAAATTTGGTCATGCCGATGTCAAGCCGCTCATGGTAACCGGGCGCCTCGTCGGCGCCCGGTAACATCACGGATCAACCTTTGATGAAGGCAAGGATGTCGGGATTTATGATGTCGGCATGGGTGGTGCACATGCCGTGCGGGAATTTCTCGTAGACCTTCAGCGTGGCGTTCTGCAGCAGCTTGGCCGAGAGCAGGGCGGAGTCGGCGATCGGCACGATCTGATCGTCGTCGCCGTGCATGACGAGGGTCGGTACGGTGATGATCTTCAGGTCTTCTGTGAAGTCGGTTTCCGAAAAGGCCTTGATGCCGTCGTAATGCGCTTTGGCGCCGCCGATCATGCCCTGGCGCCACCAATTGTTGATGACCGGTTCCAGGACCTTCGCGCCCGGGCGGTTGAAGCTGTAGAACGGGCCGGCCGGCAGATCGTAATAAAACTGCGCGCGATTCGCGGCGAGTTGCTTGCGCAGGCCATCGAAGACTTCGATCGGCAGGCCGCCGGGATTGGCATCCGTCTTCACCATGATGGGCGGCACGGCGCCGATGATGACGAGCTTGGCGACACGGCCCTGCGGCTGGCCGTGGCGGGCGACATAATGGGTCGCTTCGCCGCCGCCGGTGGAGTGGCCGACATGGACGGTGTTCCTAAGATCGAGATGCTCGACGACGGTTGCGGCATCGGCGGCGTAGTGATCCATGTCGTGACCGTCGCCCACCTGGGTGGAGCGGCCGTGGCCGCGCCGGTCATGGGCGACGACGCGGTAGCCCTTCTCAAGGAAGAACAGCATCTGGGTATCCCAGTCGTCGGAGCATAGCGGCCAGCCGTGATGGAACATGATCGGCTGGGCGGTCTTCGGCCCCCAATCCTTGTAGAAGATCTCGACGCCGTCCTTGGTTGTGACTGTGCTCATCTTTCGGCTCCATTAGTTGGGGTTGGATTCATGCGGTCAGAAGTTTGCGCCGTTGCCGGCAGAATTGGCAAGGCCACGAGCGCCGTTGCGCCGAAGGCTTGGGGCAAGTAGGTCGCGCCTTAGGGGATAAGTCGGCTCTGAATATGCTGATGTGCTAATTAAATGGCTCTTTCTATTCTATTGATATGACAGAAGTTTGTATGTCTCTGCGCGACGGGCGCACAGCACCGCCCATCTCGTATGAAGGGACGGGGATTTGGCGATCCTCGCCTGGCTGCTTCGTGCTGCGAACATTCTTTTGATCCGCGGTATGTCGGCCTGTTCCACTCCTCAGGCAGGTTCGTCATGGGTAGCGAAGGCAGCTGATTTGACGGGCGAATGTCTGCAATGAGCCAATTTTTGGCCGTGCGTTCAAGATATCTGTTCGGGTAGTTCAGCATATCTTTCCGGGTAGGCGTGTTGGCATTCTCTGCGTTGCGCGCATTGCAGACCGCCGCCGGCGCTCACTTGAACGCGGGTCTATGCCCAACCATCTAATCCTCACACAACACCACAATGGCGAACCTTCGCAATCGCGACCGCTTCGCCGGCGGCGGGACGGCCGTTATTGCCGCCTGAGGATCAAATAATGGGTTACATGGATAAGGACATAGCGCCTCAGAATGATGGGGCGCTGATCGATGCCTATTCGCAATCGATCGCTGCAGCAGTCGATATCGTCGGGCCGGCAGTCAGCCGGATTGAGAGGGTGGGTGGCCGGCAAGGGCACGGGTCGGGCTTCGCCGTCTCGCCTGACGGTCTGATCGTCACCAACAACCATGTCGTCGACGACGCCAAGGTGGTTCGCATCACCACGCCCGACGGCTTCGTTACCGAGGGCCGTGTGCTTGGCCGGGATGTGGATACCGATATCGCCCTCATTCGCGCCAATACAAGCACCGGCGCCTGGGCGAAGCTCGGAGATTCCCAGCGCCTGCGCAGGGGGCATATCGCAATCGCGATCGGAAACCCGCTCGGCTTCGAATGGACGGTTACCGCCGGTATCGTCTCGGCGCTCGGCCGGTCGATGCGGGCAGCAAGCGGCCGGCTGATGGAGGACGTCATCCAGACCGACGCGGCGCTCAATCCCGGCAACTCCGGCGGGCCGCTGGTGTCTTCGGGCGGAGAGGTCATCGGCGTCAATACCGCCGTGATCCAAGGTGCGCAGAGCATCGCCTTTGCCGTGGCGTCGAATACGGCCAATTTCGTGGTTTCGGAGATTCTCCGTTATGGCCAGGTCAGGCGCGCCTTCATCGGCATATCAGGCGATACGATTGTGCTGCCGCGCCGGGTGGCACTCGCCGCGGGCACAGCAAAAACGACCTCCGTTCGCATCCGGCGCGTCGAAGCCGATGGGCCTGCGGCAAAGGGAGGGCTGCAGGAGGGCGATTATATCCTCGCCATCGACGGCAGCCCGGTCGGCGGCGTCGACGATATCGTCCGATTGATGGATGGCAGCAGGATCGGCAGGGATACGGAGATCCTGGTGTTCTCGGTGGCCGGCCGGATCGAGAAGAAGATCTTGCTACCGATGGCGCGGTTGTGACGCCGCTTCGCGTCAGGCGCTGACCGCCTCCTGATCTGTTCCCGAAAAATCCACCGCCGCAAAGGCGGCCGCCAGCACTTCCGGTCCTGCGCCGGTTTTGGCCGCGTCGGTCGACAGGATCTGGCGGTAGCGCCTTGCGCCCGGCAGGCCGGTGAAGAGGCCAACCATGTGGCGCGCCACGTGCTGCAGCCGGCCGCCGCTGGCGATGTGGCGTTCGGCATAGGCCATCATCCGATCGCGCAACGCTTCCCAGTCCGGTTCGGCCGCAGGCGCACCGAAGAAGCGCTGGTCGATGTCGGCAAGGATCGCGGCATTCTGATAGGCGGCGCGGCCGAGCATGACGCCATCGACATGGGTTAGGTGGGTTGCTGCCTCGTCGAGCGTGCGGATGCCGCCATTGATGCCGATGAAGACATCGGGCCAGCGTTGTTTCATTCGGTAGACGATGTCGTAGTCGAGGGGGGGGATTTCGCGGTTTTCCTTGGGGCTCAGGCCCTTCAGCCAGGCCTTGCGCGCATGGATCCAGATCGCATCGGCGCCGGCATCGAGAACGCGGGTGATCAGCTCGGGCAGCGCCTGTTCCGGCTCCTGCTCGTCGACGCCGATCCGGCATTTCACCGTCACCGGCACGGTCGCAACCCTCTTCATCGCCGCGATGCATTCGGCCACTGTCTCCGGCGTCAACATCAGGCAGGCGCCGAAGGTGCCCGACTGCACACGGTCGGAGGGGCAGCCGACATTGAGGTTGATCTCGTCATAGCCATAGGGTTCGGCGATCTGCACCGCGTCGGCAAGCTTTGCCGGGTCCGATCCGCCGAGTTGCAGCGCCAGCGGATGCTCGGCGGCGTCATGACCGAGCAGCCGCTCGCGCGGGCCGTGGATGATCGCATCGGCCACCACCATCTCGGTATAGAGCAGCGCCTCGCGGCTGATCTGCCGGTGGAAATAGCGGCAATGCCGATCCGTCCAATCGATCATTGGGGCGACCGCAAAAATTGGCCTCTTCTGCGTCATAGATGTTCCATCGTTCGTTGTTCCCGGGCGCCGCACTGCGGTGCCCCGCTGCCTCAATGCAGCGCCGTATGGCGGGATCATCCATAAGCGCGCATATAACATTTGCCGATGCGATCGACAAATCGAGCGCCAAAAACAGAAACAGCGCCCCTTGCGGAGCGCCGTTCATGCCGCGTGAGCGGAAGTCTGACTTACGAAGCCGAGATGTTGACGGCCTTCGGGCCCTTGCCCATGCGGTCCGGCTCGGTGTCGAAAGTAACCTGCTGGCCTTCGCGCAGCGACTGGATGCCAGAAGCCTGCAGCGCAGAGATATGGACGAAAACGTCCTTTGCGCCGCCATCCGGCGTGATGAAACCAAAACCCTTGTCCTGGTTGAAGAATTTTACGGTGCCCTTGGTGGCCATTGGGATCGTCCTTTTCCCTTAGTCTGTGTAGTATCCGCGCCCCCGAGAGGAAGCGGACGGCTTTAGCTTTCGCCCCGATCGATTGGGACGAAGGGTCAGTCGGAGAAGTCACGTACGGGGAAAGAACGTCTACGTAGGCGGGTATTCCCGCGCCGCCTTCCAAACGGAAGGGATTACCACATCAGTCCAGTCACCGGCATGCAAATGCCCGAGTAAGTCAATTCGTGCCAGCATTTCGGGCAAAAAGCAAGCGGGATTCTTTTGGCATACCTGCATCGATGTCGGGAAATGCCGAAGATTCAGATACTTGACGGTGGGTTAACGGATTCTTGCCCGGCTGTGCCATCGTGGGATTCCGTGCCGAAACGGGATGACGGGCGGATTCGATAGCCGGCATGGATTTGTTCGTGGGGCGGTCGGGTCGACAGGCACACCGATCAGCCCTCATGGTGGGTGAGGAACGGAGCAATCGATTGCAGTGACAAACGCAGGGTCGCCTCGAACCACAAGGGCAAGTGACTGGGCCGCCCGCCTACTGCGCGTCACCCAGCAACGCGCTCAGGCTCCATGGATTATCACCCTTCTGGTTGGCGATGTCGTCGACCTTCCAGCCGCCATGTTCACGCACCAGGGTGTAGAAGAGCGTCACCTCTTCGCCGTTTTCGAACTGCACCTCCACCTCGGCCTTATCATCCAGCAGGATCGGTTGGCCGATCCTGACGTCGCTGGCGGCGCCGTCCTGGCCTGCGATGACGGGATCGAAATCGATCGCGCCGACATCGCCCTCCGGCGTGTTGTCGAGATCGGTCTGGAGGAGTTTGTTCAGGTGGTCGGAGAAGAAGGCGGAATAGGGCGAGGGCGCCTCGGCGTCGCTGTTGTCGGTGTCGTAGCTATAGAGCGCCTTGAGCAGCGCCTTCGGCGTCTTGTAGGTTGCCGCCGATGCGGGCAAGGCTGCGAGCGCCGCCATGGCCAGGGCGAGGATGAATGTGGGCAGGCGCATGCGGGCTCTCCTCGGATGAGCGGTGAATCATAGCGGAATCGAGCGCTGAGGTGGAGCGGCATTTTCAGGCGCTGGCCGTAGCGCTGACATCCCCAACCGGCCACTTCGTTGCGCGCCGCCCTTGCCCCGGCGATCAGCTATCACAGGCGCCGGAACGAAGCACTTGCCGGATTCTTCGCGGTCGGCAAAGTTCGACACCTACTTGGCGGCATCGCGGCACTATTTGAAGATGAGCCGGGGTCGATCTTGATTGGCTGCATATCGAGCTGGCGCAATTGTCCGAGCATCCCGGCAAGATTCTGTCCGCCGAAGCTTTTACTAGCGGAGAAAAGCATCGAGATGGGGCTTGCGTTGACCGCAAGCCCCATCTCGATGTTAAGCCGACGCAACCTGCGTCGCAGGCAATCCGGTCGCGGCTAGATCAAAGCGTCGTGCAACAGGCTCGAAACCGACGGCTCGAAGACGTCCTTCACGGCAAGCGTGAAATTGTGGCTGGTGACGTTTCCGGCCGCGTCATAGGCTTCGGCGGTGAAGGTCAGGCTGTGGGTGCTTTCGTAGTCAATTGCCGCCTTTGTCTGGATCTTGTTGCCGACGAGCTTGAAGATGCCGTCGGCATCGTCCGTTAGCCGCCATTTCACCGTATCGCCTTCCGGATCCTTTGCCGTGAGCAGGCCGACCGAGGTGCCGATCGCGACATTCTCGGAGACTGAGGTGCGCGAGAAGGCGAGATTGGTCGGCGCCTTGTTGACAGGGGCTTCGTTGACGTCGAGGACGCTGATCGTGATGTCCTTTTCGACCGTAACCTTGCCGTCCGAAGCAGCCACCTTGATCGTGTGCGACTTGTCGGTCTCGTAGTCCAGCGCCTTCGAGGTGACGATGCGGTTGCCATTGATCCGGAAGTGGTCGTTCGCCCCGTCAATCAGCGTATAGGTGAGCGCGTCGCCATCGGCGTCCTTGGCGCTGAGCAGGCCGACCGTGGTCCAGATCGGCGTGTCCTCGGAGAGGGCGGTTTTCGACAGCTGTATATTGGTGGGCGCGCTATTGCTGCCGTCGGGCGTGAACTTTTCCGTGGCGAAATCGTAGACGCCATCGGCAAAACGGGCGAATTCGACGTCTGTCAGCGTATCCGTCCCTTCCGCGGCGCTTGTCAGGATGTGATCGCCATTGTTCAATGCGAAGGAGTATTTGGCGAAATTGCCGGAGAAGATCGCGGTATCGATGCCGGCGCCGCCATTGATGGCGTCGTTGCCGGCGCCGCCGGTCAATTTGTCGTTGCCGGCCTCGCCAT
Source organism: Rhizobium sp. 62_C5_N11_2 (assembly GCF_051811185.1). Classification (NCBI taxonomy): domain Bacteria; kingdom Pseudomonadati; phylum Pseudomonadota; class Alphaproteobacteria; order Hyphomicrobiales; family Rhizobiaceae; genus Rhizobium; species Rhizobium sp. 62_C5_N11_2. Next base: position 2,502,505 of record NZ_JBPWPW010000001.1, on the reverse strand, counting down.
TGATAATGTCGTTGCCGCCATTGCCGTCGAAAATGTCGTTGCCGTCGGTGCCAAAAAACTCGTCGTCGCCGCCGCCGGTCTTGACGTCAATGCCGGAGGCATAGCCATGGATGAAAGATCCGCGATCTCCCAACTCGTCGGAAAGATCGAGGTGGGCACTGTCCGTCACTGCCAATGAAGGGTTAAAATTGGGGAACGGATCGGTCGACCAGACGATCTTGTCAAAGCTTTCGAGCTGCGCGCTTGAACCGGCAACCCAAACGCCCGCCGTTTCAAGGATTTCGATGTTCTTAATCGTCAGACCCTGCAGCGACGGGGCACGCAGCGTATCGATCCCGGCGCCGCCATCGATCGTTCCGGACAGTGAAACGAATGTATCCACGGTTATGGCATCGTCGCCGTCGCCCGCATCGATGTTATAGACCGCAGGGGTAAAGCTGAAGCGGTCATCATCGGAGATCGTATCGTTGCCTGCGCCGCCTCTGATGACGTCATTTCCGACGTCGCCCCAAAGCATGTCATTGCCGTCCCCGCCATTCAGCGTGTCATTACCAACTCCGCCCTGGATCAGATCGTTTCCAGCACCGCCGTTCAGCGTGTCTGCGCCGTCACCGCCATTGATGTTGTCGTTGCCTGCGCCCGTCGTGATCGTGTTGTCGCCGCTGGAGCCCGTCAAGTTTGCCGACACCGAGCCCAACTCGTCGGCCAGATCTGCCACGCCTGAATCTGAGACGGCGAGGGTGACGGCGGCGAGGGGAGTGGCTTCAGAGTGGCGGATGACGTCGTAGGCTTCGAATTCAGCGCCAGGCTTAGTAACTGTGGCGCCGTTCGTGTCCAGAATATTCAGGGCCATATTAAACTTTCCAATAGATGCGTTGTATTCTGTAAAAACCAAAAATCCCCGGTGGGAACGGTTGTTGCTGGTTCAATCAACGACAACCGCGTGGGGAATATTGCTTACCTTTGCCAATTGCTAACCAATTTTTCAATGCAGAATTGTGTATTTTCGATGGATTTTTAATGGAAAAATAAGATTTAATTGATGAGAGACCAGTTTGAATTTGAGAACTCAAAGTCGATTTTTGGTTTTCTAAATATATATCGTTTCGTTTGCCGATATGACGCGCCCTGGGTATAAAGCCGCGGGAAAATTGTGTTCCCGGCGAGATTCTTCAGCGTTGCCATTAAGCGCGGCCATCGGCGCTATAACTCCCCACTCGATGACAGGTTTCGGGCTTGCGTTTGAGGGCTGCGCGCTTCGGCGCGGCCGGTCTCAGACGAGCTTGATGAGGCTCGCCTCGGTGGGGTAAATCCGTCAGCCCGGTAAAGGGATTCGCCAAGCTTTTTGAGTACAGCAATATTTGACAATTCGACCGCCTATGCGGCAAGGCAGGTTTCACAGGTGGCCAAAATAACGTTCAGGAGCACGCTGGAACCAGGGCTGGCGGATCTCGGTTTTCACAGGGTTGAAAAGTTCCTGTATCGGTCGGATGGCCACGGCGCCATTCAACATTTCCTGGAGTTCCAATTGTGGGGCGGCCCGCTGAACTATGTTTTATGCGATTTCGGCATGGCAAGCGCGGATGGGCATCGCTTTGCCGTGGAGTGCCTGAAATTATATGGCGGCGTTAGTTACTCATGGGAGAACTGGGTGCCGCGCGTCTTCGGTGTTTGGTGTCAAGTCGGTCGGTTCTGCGGGTGGGGTCCGAGAAGCTCTTTGAAGCTCAACAAGAGCGAAATGCACAATATTTCTGATCGAGCCCTGCGGGACATCAGGGATATGATCTTGCCGAAAGCGAAGGCCGTTACCAGCCTTGAGGCCTTCGCAGATCAGATATTGAAAGACGAGCCTTGGCTACCCTGGATTACCTCGCACGGAGCGATGCGAGCTGCCGAGTATATCTATGCCGCGCGACGGATCGGGACCGATCCGTCGACCATCCTCTCCGCTATCGAGCCACGCGCCCATCCAGACGTGAAGAGTGGACTCGGTCGGAACGTCGATGCTTTCGCTTTTATCGAGAGCGTGTTGTCACATAGGTTATAGGCTGTCAGCGTCACGCCCGGTCGGGCGCTAGCCAAAGATTCGCCGCCTTCGCTGCGGAAGCATTACGCGAGCTTGATGAGGCCCGCCTCGGTCGGGGCAAATCCGCAGGCGCGGTAGAAGCCGGTCAGGTGCGGTTCGAAATCGACATGCAGCCACGCAGCGCCGCGCTCCCGCGCAACCCTCGTCGCTTCCCTGACCAGCCGCGTCGCGATCCCCTGCCTTCGCATATCAGGGTGAACCGAGGTGTCGAGGATGAAGGCATGGATGCCGCCGTCCCATGCGACGTTGACGAAGCCGACGAGCTGGTTGTCGTGGTAGGCGCCGATATGGGCGAGGCTGCGGGACAGGATGGGGGTGAATTCGCGCGGGGCGGGCGCGCCCCAGGCGGCGGACCAGAGGGCGTTGAATTCGCCAGCGGAGGGGAAGGGGTCGATGCGGAGTTCTGGCATTGGCGGTTCCCTTCATTCAGCGGAGCATGGCGCGGAGGCCTTCCCGATAACGGGCCACGTCGGCGTCGCGAGCTCATTCCGTCACAGTGACGAGCCGGCCGTCGCGTCGCTCGAATATCCTGTCGCAGAGAAAGTCGATGCCGCGCTGGGCTGGAGCTCGTGGAGGGCCATGTCCGTCTTGTCATAGGCCGGTGGCGAACTTCATCTGTCGCTACGAAGCTGCTCCTTACAATGCGCTGCTGACCGGCCGATACGATGAACCATTTGATCGACGACCAACTGAGTGGCAGACGTTTGGCAGCCTCACCGTCCCGGCCGCCCGGTCTTCCCCTTCGTCCGCCCCTTGCGCTTCTGCTCGCCCGGGTCCTCATAGCTGCCCACACCCGTCTTCCCGCGCACGACCGGCCGCACGTCATCGCGGTCCGGCTGCCCTTCAAGCAACGGTGAAAACCGCTTCGTGCTCTTGGCGGCATCCGGCTTTTCCGGCAGCGCCCCGGTGACCGGCTTTTCCGTTCGGCCGACGGTCATTTCGTCGAGGTCGTTTTTGCGGAAGAGAGTCTTCTTTGCGGGTTCGGCGATGTCGCGGCCCATCTCGTCCAAGGCGGGCTTGCGGAAGAGGGGGGTGGTGGTGTCGGTGCCTGGCCCCATGTCGTCGATGGAGGGTTTGGCGAAATAGGAGGTCTGCATCTCGGTTGCCGGCTTGGATCCCGGGGTCGAGCCCTGGGATGACGGAGGAGCGGAGGATCTGCGCGCTTTCCCTTCCATCGCCTTCGCTTCTTCGCGTGCCATCGGGTCGTCCATGGCGGCGAGTTCCACGGCCTTGAGGCGTTTGATTTCGTCGCGGAGGCGGGCGGCTTTTTCGAAGTCGAGGTCGGCGGCGGCGTCGCGCATGCTTTTTTCGAGCGCGTTGAGATGGGTCTGCAGGTTGTTGCCGACGAGGTTGCCGCCATCGGCGAAGCCCTTGCCCGAGACACCTGAGATATCGGCGCGGACGTGGTCGCGTTCGTAGACGGAGTCGAGGATGTCGGAGATCCTGGCCTTGACCGATTCCGGCGTGATGCCGTGCTCCTGGTTATAGACCATCTGCTTTTCGCGGCGGCGGCTGGTTTCCTCCATCGCCCGCTTCATCGAGCCGGTGACCTGGTCGGCATAGAGGATGACCTTGCCGTCGACGTTGCGCGCGGCGCGGCCGATCGTCTGGATCAGCGAGGTTTCCGAGCGCAGGAAGCCTTCCTTGTCGGCGTCGAGAATGGCGACGAAGCCGCATTCGGGAATGTCGAGGCCTTCGCGCAAAAGGTTGATGCCAACGAGCACGTCGAAAGCGCCGAGGCGGAGATCGCGGAGGATCTCGATACGTTCAAGCGTGTCGATGTCGGAGTGCATGTAGCGGACGCGCACGCCCTGCTCATGCAGATATTCGGTCAGGTCCTCGGCCATGCGCTTGGTCAGCACGGTGCAGAGGGTGCGGTAGCCCTTGGCCGCGGTCTCGCGGATCTCGCCGAGCACGTCGTCGACCTGGGTGCGGGCCGAGCGGACCTCGACCGGCGGGTCGATCAGGCCGGTCGGTCGGATCACCTGTTCGGCGAAGACGCCGCCTGATTGTTCCATCTCCCAGCCGCCGGGGGTGGCGGAGACGGCGATGGTGTCGGGGCGCATGGCGTCCCATTCCTCGAAGCGCAGTGGCCGGTTGTCCATGCAGGAGGGCAGGCGGAAGCCATATTCGGCCAGCGTTGCCTTGCGCCTGAAGTCGCCCCGGTACATGCCGCCGATCTGCGGCACGGTGACATGGCTTTCGTCGATGAAGACGAGGGCGTTGTCGGGGATATATTCGAACAGCGTCGGCGGCGGATCGCCGGGGTCGCGGCCGGTGAGGTAACGCGAATAGTTCTCGATGCCCTGGCAGGAGCCGGTCGCCTCGAGCATTTCGATATCGTAGCGGGTGCGCTGCTCCAGGCGCTGGGCCTCCAGCAGGCGGCCGGCCTTCTCCAGCTCGGCCAGGCGCAGCCTGAGCTCCTCCTTGATCGACTTGATGGCGCCGTTCAGCGTCGGGCGCGGGGTGACATAGTGCGAATTGGCGTAGATCTTCACCGATTTCAGGTCGCCGACCTTCTGGCCGGTGAGCGGATCAAACTCGGTGATGGCGTCGATCTCGTCGCCGAACATCGAGATCCGCCAGGCGGCATCCTCAAGGTGGGCGGGGAAGAGTTCGATCGTATCGCCGCGCACCCGGAAGGAGCCGCGCGTGAAATCCATGTCGCGGCGCTTGTATTGCTGGGCGACGAGGTCGGCCAGCAGCTGGCGCTGGTCGAGCCGGTCGCCGACCGACATCTGGAAGGTCATCGCCGTATAGGTCTCGACTGAACCGATACCATAGATGCAGGAGACCGAGGCGACGATGATGCAGTCGTCGCGTTCGAGCAGCGAGCGCGTCGCCGAGTGGCGCATGCGGTCGATCTGCTCGTTGATCGAGCTCTCCTTCTCGATATAGGTGTCGGAGCGCGGCACATAGGCTTCCGGCTGGTAATAATCGTAGTAGGAAACGAAATATTCCACCGCATTGTCGGGGAAGAAATTCTTGAATTCGGAATAGAGCTGGGCGGCCAGCGTCTTGTTCGGCGCCAGGATGACGGCCGGGCGCTGCGTCGCCTCGATCACCTTGGCCATGGTGAAAGTCTTGCCGGAGCCGGTGACACCGAGCAGCACCTGGCTGCGGTCGCCATTCTCCAGCCCCTCGACGAGGTCGCGGATGGCGGTTGGCTGGTCGCCGGCCGGCTCATAATCCGACTGCATGCGGATGGCGATGCCGCCTTCGGATTTGTCGGGCCGGGCAGGGCGATGCGGGGTCCAGATCTTGCCGTTCTTGTGCAGCGGATTGCCACTCTCGATCAGCGCCGACAGCGCCTCGACCGTGGCGGTGACGGCGGTGCCGGCCTGCAGCGACGAGGCCTCCTCCAGCGTCGTATCCATGCCGGAGACGGGATTGAGGCCGGCGGCCGCGCGCGTCTTCGGATCGGTCGAGCCGCCCATGGAGGTGCCGCGCGCCGATTTGGACGCGCTGACGCCGCCGTCGCTGGTTTTCGTCCTGGCGGCGATTTCCACCTTCTTGCGATGTTTGCCGGCCTTGGAGGCAATCTGGCGCTGGGTCTCGACGCCCGAGGTTTCGGCATCGGCCTCCAGCTGCTTCACCCAATCGGCAACCGAGCCTGAGAGGGGGGCTCCCTCAAAAGACGATTGAGGGGCTTCCTCGAAGCCATTCGGGGCGGGGGATTTCTTCGGAGATTTGGCCATGGCGCGAATATGGAGAGAGTCAGCGCGAAAGTGAAGAGGGAAAGAGTACAAAAGGGAAACGAATGAATCGTTCGGATTTTTGAACAGTGGGGTGGTGTCTCTTAAGGGCGCTAACCTTGCCTTGGGCAGTGACGGCGACGGCAGCTTCCCCCATTCCTGTGACAAAGTACAGGAATGGGGGAAGCTGCCGTCGCCGCCGCTGCCTCACCACTACGCCAAGTGTTCTTCCGCCGGTCTCCCAATAACCAAGCAGAGCATATCATCAAGCCGAACGCTGGTCCGCCGGCCCCTCCAGCCGCGCGAGGTTCAACGCACTGTTGATCAACCCGACATGGCTGAAGGCCTGCGGGAAGTTGCCGAGCATGCGGCGGGCGGCGGGATCATATTCTTCCGCCAGAAGCCCGACATCGTTGCAGATAGAAAGCAGCCGCTCGAACAGGCGCAGCGCATCGTCGCGGCGGCCGATCATGCCGAGGGCGTCGACGAGCCAGAAGCTGCAAGCGAGGAACGCGCCTTCGCCTGGCGGTAGGCCGTCGTCCACCTCCTGCGTCTCGTAGCGCAGCAGCAGGCCATCGCGCAGCAGCTTGCGCTCGATCGCCTCGACTGTCGCGACATAGCGCGGATCATCAGGCGGGATGAAGCCGACCATGCCGAGATGCAACAGGCTGGCATCAAGCGCCTTGGAGCCGTAGGCCTGCACGAAACAGCCGAGTTCGGGATCGAAAGCCTTCTCGCAAACCTCGGCATGGATGTGATCTGCGAGCGTGCGCCAACGTGCGGCGGCCTCGGGCTCGCCGTCCGCCTCGGCAATCTGGACGGCGCGGTCGAAGGCCACCCAGGCCATGACCTTCGAATAGGTGAAATGCTGGCGCTGGCCGCGCACCTCCCAGATGCCTTCATCGGGCTCCACCCAGATTTTTTCGAGAAAGGGCAGAATGGCCGCCGCCAGTTCGCGTTCGCGGTGATGCGGCGGAAGCCCGCCCTTGCGGGCCTGCAGTATGGCGTCGGCCACCTCGCCATAGACATCGAGCTGCACCTGTTCGGCAGCGGCATTGCCGATGCGTACGGGTGTCGAGCCCTCGTAGCCACTCAGCCAGGGAACCTGCCATTCCAGCAGATTGCGCTCGCCAGCGACGCCATACATGATCTGCATCTGCGCCGGGGCGCCGGCGACCGCCCGCAGCAACCACTTGCGCCAGGCGCTGGCTTCCTCGTAATAGCCGAGTTTCATCAGGGCGAGCAGGGTCAGCGTCGCGTCGCGCAGCCAGCAATAGCGGTAGTCCCAGTTGCGCGGCCCGCCGATCTTTTCCGGCAGGGAGGTTGTCGCCGCGGCGACGATGCCGCCCGTCGGCATGTAGGTCAGTGCCTTGAGCGTGATGAGCGAGCGTTTGACCTGTTCCGTCCACCGGCCCACTTTCGGGCAGGCCGCGGCAAAGGATTGCCAGAATTCCTCCGTGTCCGGCAGCGCATATTCCACCTGCCGCTGAGCCGGCTGCGGCATATGCGAGGGGGACCAGGTCAGGGTGAAGATCTGGCTCTCGCCAGCGGCAACCTGGAAGGAGCCGACCGTGCTCAGGCCGCGGCCTTCGAGCGGGACGGCGCAATTCAGGGTTAGCCTGTCCGGGCCGGCAATGGCGGTGATGCCGCCATCCTCGCCATGCGTGACCCAGGGAACGGTTCGGCCGTAATCGAAGCGAAGGTTGAGCTCCATATCGAAGGCGACAGTGCCGCTCTTGCCCTCGACGATGCGCATCAGATCGCTCGTGCCATCGCGAAGCGGCATGAAGTCGATGAGAACGGCGGTGCCGGTCTCGGTCTGAAACTCGGTTTCGAGAATGAGCGTATCGTTGCGGTAGCGGCGCGTGACGCGGACATTTTCACCTGACGGTGACAGCGACCAGAAGCCGTTATCCTCGGCGCCGAGCAGAGCGGCAAAACAGGCGGGGGAATCGAAGCGCGGAAAACAGAGCCAGTCGATCGAGCCGTTCTTCGAGACGAGTGCGGCGGTTTCGCAATCGCCGATGAGCGCGTAGTCCTCAATGGGTACCGACACCGGAGCCTCCTTTGCATAGCAGTCGGGCTTTTAGGTAGAGGCCGTGCGCGGAGGTCAAGCGCGGAAACTAACGGGGCGGTAGGCGTGCCGGCTATCATGCAAACTTCCGGATATCAATTGTACGAAGATCTCCGACCGCAGCTTTGACTGCCGCGCTCTGTCGGATGATATCTGCACGGAAAGCGCGTTTCCCTTGTTCGCCATTGCCCAGGTGAATTCCGACGACCGCCGGGCGTCCGGTCGCCGTCGTGGTCAAGAGCGGATCTCCGCTAGCGCCACTGCGGGAATCGCAAAGGTGGTGAAGCTCCGGACGACCCGTCGGATTGACCTGACACAGGCTGAGGACGAATTGGTTACGGTCGCTTACGAAGCCGGCAAACCGAGCCGAAAAGCGGCGCGCCCTCAAAAGACGATTGAGGGGCTTCCTCGAAGCCATTCGGGGCGGGGGATTTCTTCGGAGATCTGGCCATGGCGGGAATGGGGAGAGCGTCAGCGCGAAGGGGAAGAGGGAAAGAGTACAAAGGGGAAACGAACTGTTTGTTCGAACGCGTGAATAGTTTTCAAATTTATGGCGCTGCGAAGCCGGCGCACCGCCCCAGTCCTTCGAGGCCCCTGTGGGGCACCTCAGGGTGAGGCTCCCTGAGCGTTGGCGCGGCATGCTCCAACGCGCCTTATGCTGAGGTGCGCAGCCCGCAGGGCGAAGCCTCGAAGCACGCGCCGCAGCGTGGCTGCCGGCAGCCATTGCTTTAGCCTTGATGGATTACCGGCGCCCGTGATGTCCGACGGCGATCATCCGGCGGCCCCTACTGGAACCGAGATCGGCCTCGCGCAGTTAGTTTCTAGTCACTTCACCTCTAGGTGCTACTGCCATTAGCGATCATTCTGCCTTCTGGGAAACCCCCATATCGATCGACCTTGATACCGGCGAACGGCTGGTTCTGCGCTCACCGCAGGATGCGCTTTATGCACTCGTCTCGGACTGGCCGGTCAATGCCGGCGTCCACCAGCAAAGGGCGATCGATTTCTGCCGCGCCTGGCTTGCCGGGCGGATGCCGGCCGAGACGGTGCGGCAGGCCTTTACCCTGGCGGCGCTGGAAGCCGGGGTGGCGATCAACGATTATGATGGGGCCGGAAGCTCTGTTGGGAACCCTTTAGTGTAGGTGCCGGCACTGATATCCACGTCACGCGGCCGACATCCTGCAGCCGCGACAATATTCCTATGATGTATTGCAAATATTATTCTCGCTGTGTTTGTGGGAATACGCAGCGTTTATTTGCGCTCAGATTCTTGTAGGGATTCAGCTGAATGAAAATGAAAGTCCTTGTTTGCGTCACTCTGCTGGCTCTCGCCGGCTGCAATGCGCCGGTGTCGCAATCCGTTGCGGATTCCCAGCGTCCTCCCTCAAGTGACGTCCGGCAGAATTTCATTAACATCGTGTTCAAGAGAAGCTACAGGCACGAAGCAGGAGAAGTCGTATGGGCCCGCATTTCCAGCGTGGTTCTGCTTGAGCCCGAGAAGAAGATTTATGCTTACTGTGTGCGGGTGGTGCCCAAGCGCAGCTGGGGAGACTGGGCCTATCTCGGCGTCTCCTTCACGGATGGCAAAATATTAGGCGCGACGGCGAATGACGATCGCTGCCGCGACAAGCGGCTGCGCTATTATCCGTTTACCGAGTTGACCGGCATGAAGACCTGACGCAGGGGCGAAGGCTCCGGCCGCGTCGCCGTTCGAGGCTTTGTTGAGCGGCGGCGCGACATGCTTCCAGCGTCCCGAATGCGCGGCATCCTCCAACCTTCCTCATGCGGAGGTGCTTAGCCGCAGGGCGGAGCCTCGAAGTACGGGATGTGACGTTGCTGCTTGAAGCCATCGCCTTTTGGAAAAGGCCGATCTATCGACGTCGAAATAGGAGATTCAACTGAATGAAGATCAAATTCCTTGCTTGCGTTGCCCTGCTGGCACTGGCCGGCTGCCAAACTCCGGCGCCGCAGTCCGTTGCAGATTCGCAGCGTCCGCCCTCCAACGCGGTTCGACGCGAGTATGTCGACGCTCTGCGGGGAACCATTAAAGCGGGGAACTTCGTAAAGGCCGAGATTTCCAGTGTGGTTCTGCTTGATCCGAAAAAGCAGATATATGCTTATTGCACGCGCACGACGGAACGTGCCTACCCAAACTGGTCCTATATCGGCCTGGGCCTGCAGCACAACATGATACTGTATCTGAAAAAGAATGACTATCGCTGCCACGACGAACGGCTGCGTTACTATGATTTTCCGGAATTGCGTAACATGAAATACTGATAGAGAGGCGAGGCGCCTGGCAGCCTCGCTATCACCTTCCGGCGGCGGTCCTGCTCAAACCGTGGAACCTTTCCCACGCTCGCAGGCACACCATATTTTCAAAAGACGGACGCCCTGGAGTGATCCGCAGCCGGCGCTCTGCAATACCACACGATGACGGCAATCGTTCCAATGGGAAACAGTATCCCAAGAAGCTGGTGCCATCCGCTTCGGTTGATGTCGTGAAAACGCCGAGCGGCCATCGCGATTGAGGGAAGAAACGTCGCCAGCGACCAGATCCAGTTCAATGTTGCGGTTCGATCAACAAGGTACAAAGCGATGCTGACGAGTGCGACAAAGAGCGCCGAAAACCAGAATTCCGATCGGCTGGCTCTGCCGGTGAAATCCACATATTTCTTGAAGTAGCTGCTGATCGCCTGGCCGAAACCCATTGCCTGCGGCAGGCCGCCGAAGCGGTTCGGCCCGGCGGGTGGGTTTCTGAAAATGAAGAACAACGGCAAGGTTAGCGGGATCAAGACGACCAGCCAGTGAAAGAGAGAAAAACTACCCATGAGATACCCCAACGATTTGAATGGCATAGAGATAAGCAATGTTCGTTGCCGGAAGATTAATTGGCTTGCAATCTGACGCCTTCGGCAATCACAGCGTGAGAAGCGGCGGCTGCCACGTTGAGGACAGTATAGACGCTTGGAAGAGGTTGGCAGTTCAGCGTTTGACCAACACACGCGCCTGCACCGGCTGCTCGATGCCCTTCAGCACAAGCATGCGCGTTTCGGCGCCCGCGGCGAGATCGGCAGCCTTTGCCGCCGTTTCGGCCGAGATCAGGATCTCGCCGGCGGCGGCCCGGGATTCCAGCCTTGCGGCCTGATTGACGACGCCGCCGATCGCGGTGAAATCGCTTCGGAAGCTTGAGAATTCGCCGATCTGGACCTCACCGGAATGGATGCCGACGCCGACGCCGAGAGTGCGGTCGGGCAATGCCTCGAGCGCCAGACTGTTCAGCGCGGCGGCGCAGTTTTGCTGGATCTCCTGCGCAGCCAGGATCGCCGCGCCCGCGTGATCCTTTCTGACAATCGGAAAATTGAAGATCGCCATCAGGCCGTCGCCCATCTGCTTGTTGACGATGCCGTCATGCGCCCAGATCGCTTGCGCGCAGCGATCCTGGAACAAGCTGACAATCTCGCTCAGCTGCACCGCCTCGATGCGCTCCGAAAGATCCGTGAAGCGCCTGATATCGGCAAACAGGATGGTGGCGTCGACGGTGATCTGGCGCTGCTTCTTGACATATTGGAAGGAGCGCTCGCAGATCGTGCAAATATCCGGGTTCATCTTGCTGCGGGTGATGCCGAGGGCGCGGAAGGGCAAGGCAAGCGCACCGCCGATCGGGATCGGCATATGCATCTGGTCCCAACAGCCGCGACAGATCCTGGCGCTGCCGTGCCTGGTTGGCTCCGTAGAGGAGGCTGTCGTCATATCTCGCAATCCATCGCCTGATAGCTGAAAACAAGCTTCCGACACTCGCCTGCTTTTGGCAACTCTGCTGATGCTCCGGGGTGATGATGGATTGGAGTATTTCATATTGAATTATCATGCGCAATTTTTTGAGCACTCCGAAACGCGCCTTGCAAAGCGCTATTCCAGGTAGATAAATTCAATCCAGTGTCATCTCCGTGCTTACAGGGAGCCACGTTTGCGCCGTTGAAGAGCCACGCGTGCGGTCGATATTTTTTAGCGAGAATTTTGGATGAACCCTGAAGAATTGCGCAGATCGGAATACGCCAACAACCGAGGCAAATTGCTTCTGATTTTCCTGGTTATAGTTGCCATCACGGCAGGAATAATTTGGCTAGGCTTCCATCCACCTAGGGATAAGGATCCTCGTGTGGCTTGGTTCTTCGTGGTGCCGGGCGCAGCGTTTTTTGGGATACTAGCATTGCTGCTGTTGCCCAAGCTCTTCTCTGTGGAGCCGGGACTCGTCATGTCGACGGCCGGAATCCGTTTGCCGAATTTCCCTGGCCAGATACTGCCGTGGTCCGCCATTCAAAGCTTTGGCAGAGTCCAGACCAAGTATGCGGATAACATCATTCTTCACCTTGATGCCACTGCCGCCAGGACCTTGATCAGACGGGGGCTGGCGAGCCGGCTGCCGGAATGGTTCGTCGGTTCACGCGCCAAGGTCGGGATTGCTCTGAAGCTCTTGCGGGGCAATTCGGACAGGATATTCGATGAGTTCGTCGAATTGCTGTCCGAAGCTTACGAAGCCGAACGCCAAACCATGCAGGAAGTTGGCTCGACCGCTCCGGACGACGAAGACGAAGCGCTGGAACCCGCTCTCAACAGCGGCGGTTATCCGGTATTCACCTACGTTCTTCTCGCCGTTCTGATTGCGGTCTATGTCGGCGAACTGGCCTTCGGTCTCGAGCCGCCCGTCGCCGGCACTCCCACCAATTGGACTCTCTTCGTCCTTGGTGGGACGTTTCGTCAAAGCATTGTCGAGCAGGGTCAATGGTGGCGGCTGTTTACCGCACCCTTCATGCATGGAGGTATCCTCCATCTCGCGTTCAATTGCGTTTCCTTGTGGTTGGCAGGAGGGCTCTTTGAACGGCTGATCGGCTGGCGCTGGTTTGCGGCGATTTTTTTCGCAAGTGCCCTTGGTGGGTCTGTCGCATCGGTGTGGATCAATGCGCCGAACACGATCGGGGTCGGCGCCTCCGGCGGGATTGTCGGACTTTTTGCAGCCGTGATCGCTGCCAGCTTCCGTTTCCGCTCAGGGCCGATTGCAGATACCCTGCGGATCGGGGCAGCGCAAATTCTCATTCCCTCCCTGCTGCCATTCCTTTCGGCAGCAAGAGGCGGTGAGAACATCGATTATGCTGGACATTTCGGCGGCGCCTTGACCGGGGCCGCGCTATCGTCCCTGCTGTTGGCTTTCTGGCCGAGAGAACGCCCGACGCCTCGTTTCGGCGCGGCGGCGACAGCCTTCAGCACTCTATTCGTTATGATAGCGGCGGCGTCGCTTTGGCCGATCAGCAACACACGTCAATTCATTGTCAATGACCCCATGGCGAACTATTTCGCAGGCAAGTACCAGCAAGCCGCGACCGGGTTTGCCCTTAGGACAACCGAGAATCCCCCGACGGCTCCCTATTATCATCTCTGGCGTTTCATGGCTCAAAGGCGGGGCAATGATACAAAAGCAATCGCCGATCTCAAAATCGCGGCCAGTAAAACGGACCAGGGAACATGGCCCTATCCCGTTTTCAGTCTCTTTCTTGGCGAGTTGAAACCGGATGAACTGATGGCGAAGGCGGCCGACAGCAACCAGCGTTGCGAGGCCACATTTTACAATGGCGAATGGTATCTGTTGAGTGGCAACACCCAGGAGGCGCGCCAACGTTTCGAGGCTGCCTTGTCCTCCTGCCCCACGACATACATGGAATATGACGGCGCGAAGGGTGAATTGAACAGCCTCGGTGTGCAATAATTTTGTGTCCGCTCAGGCCCGAAACCGACCGGGATCGGGAAAAGGCTGATGAATTCGCCAGTATCGATCACACCGCCGTGGTAGGCGGCAGACGTCTGCTTTGTCTGTGTGATCCGATATCATCGCTAAGTTGAATATCGCCAGCACCGACGATAGCATCGCGGCAGGACATACTGTAGAATATTTTTAGTAATACATTCGCTCTCCAGGAAAGACCGGGGATGGAGCGCCGTCTTGCAGCAATCCTGATCGCTGATGTCGTCGGTTACAGTCGATTGAGCCAGATCGACGAAGAGGGCACCCGCGTGCGTTTTCAGGCGGACCAGAATGATGTCTTCGAGCCGGCGATCGAGCGTCATCACGGCCGGCTGGTCAAAACCATGGGCGATGGTCTGCTGGTCGAATTCCAGAGTGTCGTCGATGCCTTGCGCTGCGCGGTGGAGGTTCAGCAACTGAAAACCAAGCAGCGTGCCGCGGCGCTGCCTGAGCACAGGCTCGAGTTCCGGATCGGCATCAATCTCGGCGATATCATTGTCGAGGGCGAAGATATCCAGGGTGACGGCGTCAATATCGCCGATCGAATACAGGCGCTGGCGGAACCGGGCGGCATCTCGATATCAGGCACGACATACGACCAGGTGAAATCGAAAATCCCGGTCGGTTTCGCTTCGCTCGGCGAACAGCGGTTAAAGAGCATCACCGAACCGGTCCGGGTCTATCGCGTCCTGCTTGACCCCACTGCCGCCGGCAAGACCGTCAAGACCCGCAGGCGCCTGCCGAGACGCCGCCTCTTTGCGGGCATCGCAGCGGCCGTCGTCCTCGCGCTTGTGGGCGCAGCACTCTGGTGGCAGCCATGGATGCCGGCAAAACCGCCGGGGCCTGGCGAACGTTTTGCCTATCCGCTGCCGGACAGGCCCTCGGTCGCGGTTCTGCCCTTCATCAATGTCAGCGGCGACACCGAGCACGACCATCTCGCAGAGGGGTTGACGGACGATCTGATCACCGAATTGTCCAAGGTATCAGGTCTCTTCGTTATCGCCCGCCACTCGGTCTTCGCCATCCAGGGCTCCGTCGGCAAGATCCAGGACGTGGCCGCCGAACTCGGCGTGAAATATGTGCTCGAAGGAACCTTGCAGCGCGCCGGGCCGCGGCTGCGGATCAATGTCAAACTGATCGACGCGGTCACCGGCTTGTCGCTCTGGGCCGAGCGCTATGATCGCCAATATGCCGACCTCTTCGCCGTTCAGGACGATGTGATCGGCAAGATCATCTCGGCACTGTCGGTCAAGCTCAGCGCCCGCGAGCGCGATCAACTGGCCCGGATCCCGACGGAAAATCTCGAAGCCTATGATTATTACATGCGGGCCGAGCAGGAAGGCTTCATTTTCAGGGATGTCGATACCTATCGCCGGACCCTGTCGTTCTATCAGAAAGCGATCGATCTCGATCCGGGCTTTGCCAATGCCCATGCGGGAATCGCCCGCGTGGCCGTCGATGTCTGGCGCAACGACTATAATTACCTCTGGTCGGCCGCCGTCGCTCGCAAGATTGCCTACGACGCCGCCGGGCAGGCCCTTAAGCTGGATCCCAACAATGCCAGGGCGCACACCGTGCTTGCCCTGCTGCAATGGGTGGACGGGCGTGAGACTGAGGCCAGGAATTCCGCCAACATGGCGGTTGCGATGGAGCCGAACGATGCGGAGGCCGCCGCCAACCTCGCTCTCATCCTGGTCCATACCGGAAGCAGCGGGCAGGCGGTCACCGAGATGGAAAAAGCTTTGCGGCTCGACCCTTCGCCGGCGTCGAGCTTTCAACTGCTGGCGGGGATCGTCTTTTACACCGCGGGTGACGATCGGCGGGCGATCTCCCTGATAGAGCCGACGATCGACGGCCTGCCGAAGGTCGAGCCAGCACGCGAATATCTGGCGGCGGCCTATGCGGATCAGGGCAATGAAACCAAGGCAGCGGCGGAGACGGCAAAGCTGCTGGAACTCTTCCCGGAAAGCAATCTCACCTATTACGGTTATCTCTATGATTACTGGCGGGACGGCGATCTGCAGCGCCATCTGGCCGCATTGCGCAAGGCCGGCATTCCCGAATGGCCCTTCGGTTTTACAGGCAATCAAGCCGACAGGCTCGGCGAGGCAGAGCTGCGCAATCTCGTCGACGGCAAGAGCTGGACCGGCAAACACAAGAACGGCACGGATTTCATCCAGTATTTCGACAAGGCCGGAAATACCGCCTATCGCAGCGCGAATACCAACATCACCGGCATTGTCGAGGTGCGGGGCGACAGTCTCTGCGAAAAATTCGACGGCTATTTCCTCGACCGGATGGTGTGCGGATATGTTTACCGCAACACGTCGGGCGAGCAGGGCGACAGGCAGTACATACATGTGACGCCGCGCGCCCTGACGTTCTTTTCACCCGCACCCTGAGGGGCCAGGCATGGCGGCTTCATTTCGTAGCCGGTTGCTGCCAGACGGTATGCATCTTCTCCGAAATCAGTGTCTGCTGAACCTCGGACCAATGTTTCTTCGAGTCGGTCACCTTGGTCGGGTTCTTCTCCATGCCTTCTGCAGCCCCGGGATCATAGCTCAGATACAGTTTGCCATCGATGATCCGCCAGGCCTTGGGATCGATATTGGTGGTCACTGTCCCGAAAGACACGCCGTCGGCGCAATAGCCGCCATATTGCGGCGCATATCTGGACGGATCGCCCTTGAAGAGATCGCGATTTCTAGCGCTGGCGAAATACCAGGTCGCGCCAAGCCAGTGGTAGGAATATGTCTCGGATCCTTCGATGGCCTGGTTTTCAGTGAAATAGGCGACCGGGTCATAGCCCTTGATCGCGACATCGCCGAAATAGCCGGTATTGACGAGATCTTCCGCCGCCATAACCTGAGTGAAGGGGGGCTGAAGGAAGGAAAGCAGCATGGCCGCAGCGCCAACAGCCACGCCCATGCGCTTTCCGTATTTTTGCACATGGCCGCATTTTTGCACATGATAAGACATAACAAGCTCCGTTCCCGGACGCGGTCTGTTACCTCAGCGAAATGCTATTGCCGTTTGGTGCATTCCTTGTAGAGCGGTTCGCCCACAAGCTCGGCTTTCTGGCAAACAGCACCGGCTTCCATGAGTAATTTGGCCGTATCCCAATGCGCCCGCCACCCGGCTTGAGTGAGAGGCGTGTACCCGTTTCTTTCCGTCGCTTCGACATCCGCATTATTGGTCAAGAGAAAAGCCACTATCTCGGTACGGCCTTCTTCGGCGGCGCCGTGCAGCGGCGACATCTGATAGAAATTCTTCCTGTCGTTGACATCAGCTCCCTCTGCGACAAGCAGTTTCACCACCTCCAGATTTCCTCCATAGGCTGCCGCATGCAGTGCCGTCAGCCCACCCTTGTTGCGAACTTCGATGTCGGCGCCGCGATCCAGCAAAAGAGCGACGACATCGGCACGGCCCGCCAATGACGCGATAATCAGCGCCGGCTCGCCCGCCTCATCGGGCTCCGACAGATCGGAGCTCTGGCTCAGCAACTGTGTGACGCGGGCGATATCGCCGTCCTTGGCCGCGTCGTGCAAAGGACCTGCCCATGAGGGCATAACGCCAATGATAAGCGCAGCAACAGTCGCGATTAAAACATTCACGGGCACGATCTCGGTTTGATCAGGGTTCGTATGCGCCGTGTTGCGTTCTAGCACGCGGCCCATTCGTAAACAAGATTACGCTAATGGACGCGCTCCCGGCCAGCACCACGCACGCGCCACGGCTATGACCGACGGCTCCAGGGAATACGGTCACACTTGTTACTCCCCCTGTTCGATTTCCGATGCGAAACTATCTCAGACCAATGCGTGATGAACCGGCTTCCAAGCCCGGGAAATCGCCCTAATGAGGAGATTGAAAGCCATGACTGTTTCAGCCGAGAATGGAAAAGGCGGACAAACCATGCATAAACCACCGGTCGTGTCGCCGCAGGCTTGGGAGGCGGCGCGCGAGCAACTGCTCGTGAAGGAAAAGGCTGAGACCCGCGCCCGCGACGCGCTGGCCGCCGAGCGCCGACGCATGCCGTGGATGGCTGTCGAGAAGGGCTATGCGTTTGAGGGACCTCAGGGCAAGGTCAGCCTGCTCGACCTGTTCGACAACAGACACCAGCTCATCCTCTACCGCGCCTTCTACGAGCCCGGCGTGTTCGGCTGGCCCGAACATGCCTGCCGCGGCTGCTCGATGGTAGCCGACCAGGTTGCCCATGTCGCCCATCTCAACGCCCGCGACACGACGCTGGTCTTCGCCTCGCGCGCGCCGCAGGCCGACATTGCACGGCTGAAGGCGCGGATGGGCTGGACGATGCCGTGGGTCACGATCACCGACAGCTTCGACAAGGACTTCGGCGTCGACGAGTGGCACGGCACCAACGTGTTCTACCGCGACGGCGAGCGCATCTTCCGCACCTATTTCATCAACAACCGCGGCGACGAGCAGATGGGTGGCACCTGGAACTACCTCGACATCACGCCGCTCGGACGCCAGGAGGTCTGGGAGGATTCGCCGAAGGGCTATCCCCAGACCCCGACCTACAAGTGGTGGAACTGGCACGACAGCTATATGCCGGACGCCGAGCCCGATAAGAAATGGGTCGAGGTGTCAGATGCAGGAGAGGCGGCGTTTCGGGCCGAGAGCGCAAACGAGAAATCGTGAGCGCGGCGGATTACGGCCGGGGAGCTCCGATCCGTCGTGCCGCGCCGCCGAATCTTCGCGTCGCCCGCCATAGAGCCGTTGCCTTGCCGCTCACGGCCCATGCATAGTGGCCGGCGACGCGGAGGGGCCGATGAGAAGATTGCATGTGCTTGTTCTGATGATGATTCTGACGCCCGCTGCGGCGCAAGCCGAGCAGCGCTGCGGCTGGCTGGACAATCCCGCCACACGAACCTGGTCGCTGAACGATGCCGATGGCGGCTGGAGCATCATGGACAATACAGGCGGTCCCACGGCTGAGGGAATGGACGAGATTCCCGACCTGACGAACGGCGAATATGTCTACACGAATGCCGGTCACGGCTATGCCTGCGCCTGCATGAATGTCGATACGGATGACGAAGGAGCGATCACCCGGATTCATTCCGTGCGGCAATTGCCGCTTTCCCGATGCCGGAGCGACCGCGCTATCGGCTGGTTCCTCCACAAGGACCAATAGCAGAACCGGTAACGCGGCGCTGACCGCCGATCGCCAAATTTTTCTTCTCAAAGTGGAAACATTCCGGGGACGGTTGCGTTGTACCCGCTACCGGTAGTGCGCCTAACAGCCCGTCTATGAGGAGGCTTATTCATGAAAGTCATGATTGTTGAAGACGAGAATTTTATCGCTCTGGAACTCGAACGCATTGCGCAAGAGGCTGGACACCAGACCATCGGCCCGGTTTCGACGGTGGAGCAGGCTCTCGCCCACGCTCAAAGAAGTGACGTCGCGCTCGTCGATCTCAGTCTCTCCGACGGGCTGAGCGGCGCTCAGCTCGCGCGCCGGTTGATCGACCGACATCGGGTTGACGTCATCTTCGTGACCGGTAGTCCCGAGAATGTCGGTCACGGTATCGAAGGCGCGCTTGATGTGATCTCCAAGCCCTTCACCGATGAGAGGATCGCCAGCGCACTCTCGCGGGCGGAGGAGCGACGCAAAAACTTCGACAGCAGCAAGGCTGCTTTGTGAACAGCAGCAAGCTGCGTTGTGATAAGAAGGAGATCGACGTCGTTCAGGCCGCTACTGCCTGCCCGAGGAGATAGTCCGGATGAAATACGCGCTCATTGGCGTTCTTTTCGCCCTCTCGGCCTGCGCCAGCGCAGGGGATCCGCAGCCGCTTCCGGGCAGCCTCACCTATGGCGGAAAGGTCCTCCATTCGCCCTATCGTCCGGGAACGGTGGTCAAGAATACCTTTCTTGGCGATTTCGGTTACCGTGTGTTCGAGACCTATGTCGTTCAGCCGGACGGGACGCTCAAGCTGACGTCGCAGAGCACCGGGCCGGACTTCCTCTGGCAGTGAGGGCTCCACAATCCAGAGGGGCGCAAGCAGCGCGCGCTTCGGGTGTCTGAGGGTGCTCGTCGACTTCTGTGCTTTTCATTTCAGCGCAATTGAATGTTGCACTGCGATAAAAATCTCGTCTATACAACAGGCATTCACCACGGACCCGGTGAGACCCCGGGTGGCTCTTCTGGCCGCCGATCCGCCAGACAACGCAAAACCTGC
The DNA here is from genome assembly GCF_051811185.1 of Rhizobium sp. 62_C5_N11_2. NCBI lineage: Bacteria > Pseudomonadati > Pseudomonadota > Alphaproteobacteria > Hyphomicrobiales > Rhizobiaceae > Rhizobium > Rhizobium sp. 62_C5_N11_2. The sequence goes on along the minus strand of NZ_JBPWPW010000001.1, from coordinate 2,482,644 downwards.
ATGCCATTACGCGACCGCTCGGCAGAGCGGGTCCGGCCGTGCTTTGCGAGAATCCATCCTATGCTGTTTTCCTCCATCCGTCGTGATTGGTCCGCCAATCCCATGCGCGAAATGCTTGCCGGAGCGGTGGCGACCTTCGCTCTGATCCCCGAGGTGATCGCTTTCTCGTTCGTGGCCGGGGTCGATCCCGAGGTCGGGCTGTTCGCCTCTTTCGTGATCGGCATCGTCATCGCCTTTACCGGCGGACGCCCGGCGATGATTTCGGCCGCCGCCGGATCGGTGGCGCTGGTCGCGGCACCGCTGGTGCATGCCCACGGCTTGCCCTATCTCTTTGCGGCCGGGCTGGTGGCGGGGTTAATCCAGATCGCCTTCGGCCTGCTGCGGCTTGGCGTGTTGATGCGCTTCGTGTCGAAATCCGTCCGCACCGGCTTCGTCAATGCGCTGGCTATTCTGATCTTTGCCGCGCAGATGCCGCATATTGTCGGCGCCGGCTGGATGGAATATGCCGTGCTGATTGCCGGGCTTGTCATCATTTACCTGACGCCGCGGATCACCACCGCGATCCCGTCGCCGCTGATCTGCATCCTGATCCTGACCGTCGCTTCGATGGCGCTCGGACTTCCCGTTCTCACCGTCGCCGACCTCGGCAAGCTGCCGGATTCGCTGCCTGTTTTCGGCTGGCCGGCGGTGCCGCTGACGGTTGAAACGTTTCGGATCATCGCCGGACCTGCATTTGCCATCGCCATGGTCGGGTTGCTGGAATCGATGATGACGGCGAGCGTCGTCGACGATCTCACGGATACGCCAAGCTCGAAGAACCGTGAATGCACTGGTCTCGGCCTCGCCAACGCGGCCGCGAGCCTGTTCGGAGGTATCGCCGGCTGCGGCATGATCGGCCAGACGGTGAGCAACGTGAAATATGGTGGGCGCGGCCGGCTCTCGACGCTATTTGCCGGCGCGTTCCTGCTGATCCTGATGGTGCTCCTGAAGCCGTGGGTCTCCGAGGTTCCGGTCGCCGCGCTGGTGGCGATCATGGTCATGGTGTCGATCGACACGTTCGACTGGTCGTCGCTTAGATCCGTTGTGGTTCATCCCAGGATGTCGAGCGCCGTCATGGTGGCAACCGTTGTCGTCACCGTCTTCACCGCCAATCTGGCGCTCGGGGTGACGGTCGGCGTGCTGCTCAGCGGCGTGTTCTTCACCTTCAAGGTTGCCGGCCTGCTGCGCGTTGACGTGGCGCCCGACCAAGCTGCCGGGCGGTTGACCTATCGCGTGTCCGGCCAAGTGTTCTTTGCCTCCGCCGACGTCTTCGTCGAAGCCTTCGACGTTCAGGATGCGATCGGCAGGTCTGTGCTGATCGACGTGTCCGAGGCACATTTCTGGGACATCACCGCCGTTGCCGCACTCGACAAGGTCGTTCAACGGTTCAGGGTGCACGGCATCGCCGTGGAGGTCGTGGGCCTCAACCAGGCGAGCGCGACCTTGATCGGAAGCCTCGACAGCAAGGTGGTGCTGAAAGAGGTGTGACGGCGCGAGAGCGGGCGGATTTCCTAGAGCATGATGCCGAAAAGTGTGAGCGGTTTTCGGACGACATCCTGTTCTAGCGCGAGACGATCGCGAAATCATCGCCGCCGCCGATTCCCGTGGCGTTCAGCCGTCTGACGGCCAGTTCGATGAATGCCTTGACCAAAGGCGGCAGGTGTCGGCTGCTGGGATAGACGACATGCAAGCCGCCGGCCGGGGTCGTATAGCCGTCGAGAACGCGGCGCAGCCGCCCGTCCTTGATGCAGGCTTCGGCGAATCGGTGCGGCAATTGGGCGATGCCATGGCCGGCGATCGCGGCGGCCATCACCGCCTGCATCTCGTTGGCGGCGAAGCGGCCCGAAACCGCGACCGTTTCCTGACCGTGCGGCCCTTCCAGCAACCATTGCGCATGTGTGGCCTGGCCGGCGATGACGCAGTCGTGGCGGGCGAGATCTTCAGGCACACCAGGTGGGCCGCAGCGGGCGAGATAGTCCGGGTTTGCGCAGAGAAGGCGGTGCATCGAACCGAGTTTGCGGGCCACCAAGGTAGAATCTTCGAGGACGCCGGTGCGGAAGGCGAGGTCTATACCGCTTTCGACGAGGTTCAGCCTGTCGTCGGTCAGGCGCAGCTCGACGCTCGTCTTCGGGTAGCTCGAAAGAAATTCGAAGATCGCATCCTGGAGGAAGTGGCCACCGAAGCCGACCGGCGCCGATATACGGATCGTGCCAGCAGGCTCCGAACGCGCTTCGGCAAGCCGCTGGTTGGCGCCCTCGATCGTGCGCAGCGCCTGGCTGCTTTCTTCGTAGTAGAGACGCCCTGAAGCCGTCAGGTTGAGGCTGCGGGTCGTGCGCTGCAGAAGCCGGATGCCGAGTTCGCGCTCGAGTGCGGCGATACGGCGGCTGACCGTCGTCTTCGGCATGCCGAGCAAGCGCGCGGCGGCGGTGAAGCTGCCCGATTCGACGACGCGGGCGAAAATCATGATATCGTTGAGATCGAGCATTGTATCCTGGTTTGGTACGATGTTTTCCAATTATAGGCCATTATGGTTCAATACGACAGGCCTTACCTCTGCTGCATCAGTCACAACAAGGAGAAGACAGATGAGCAATACACGAAGCGTACTGGTCACAGGCGCCACCGGCCAGCAAGGCGGCGCGGTCGTGCGTGCGCTGATCGCGCGAGGCCACCGCGTCAAGGCAATCAGCCGCCGGCCGGAGAGCGATGGCGCAAAGCGGCTGGCTGCGGCAGGGGTCGAGGTCGTCGCCGGCAATCTCGATGACGGGGCATCCGTGGCGGCGGCAGCAGAGGGCGTCGACGCGATGTTCCTGATGGGCAACAGCTACGAAGCCGGAACGGACGCGGAAACCCGTCAGGGCATTGCCGCCGCCGATGCGGCAAAGGCCGCCGGCATCGGCCACCTGATCTATTCGTCCGTCGCCGATGCGCACAAGAAGACCGGCATACCGCATTTCGACAGCAAGCATCTCGTCGAGAAGCACGTTGCAGGCCTCGGCATTCCCTACACGATCAGCGCGCCCGTCGCCTTCATGGAGAACACCGTGGCGCCCTGGGCGATCGACGGGCTGCGCCAAGGCGTCTATGCCGCAGCGCTGCCGCCCGCCCGCGTGCTGCAACAGGTCACCATCGATGACATCGGCGCTTTCGTCGCGACCTTGGCCGAGAGGCGCGAGCAGGTGTTCGGCAAGCGTTTCGATATTGCCAGCGACGAATTGTCCGGCGCGCAGCAGGCGAAGATCCTGTCCGAGGTGCTCGGCCGCCCAATCACTTACCGGGAATTGCCGATCGCGGCGATACGGCAGCAGAGCGAGGATACGGCGCTGATGTTCGAATGGTTCGACCGTACCGGCTACGACGCCGATATCGCCGCCCTGCGCCGCGACTTCCCCGATGTCGGCTGGCACAGCTACGCCGACTGGGCACGCGGTTTTGACTGGAGTGTGCTCGATAAGGCGGCTGGGTGAGTTCGCTGTGACACCGGTGATCTGACCGGTGTCACCGACAGGTGATGATGGCCTTGGCCACACTCTCCGTCATCCTTGAGCTATACACTTAAGCCGCGGATCAACGCCATGGCCGCTCACGGGTGCCGCGTGGATGCTCGGGTCAAGCCCGGGCATGACGGAGAGCAAAGGCATGTCCGAACTCTACATCGCAGAATTTAGCGCTGGACTGGCAGATCGACCGTCCCACGGCGCATGGCGGTTGTCCTGCTGTTCAAGATAGACGGGAGTCGCCGCTGCCAACGATACCTCAGGCCTGAGCGGTCGGCCTAACAACGATGTCGCTGATATCGACATCGGCGGGTTGCTCGATGGCGAAGGCTATGGCGCGGCCGATGGCATCGGGTGAAATTGCCATCTCGTCCATGCGCTTTGCCATCTCGGCCTTGATCTCTGGGCTGGTCATGGAGCCGGTGAAATCGGTTCTTATAAATCCCGGCGAGATGTTGGTGACGCGCAGATGCGGGCCGGCCTCCAGCCGCAGGCCTTCAGCGATGGTGCGCATGGCGTTTTTCGTGCCGGCATAGACGGCCATGGTCGGCTTGATGATGAGGCCGGCGGTCGAGAGTGTGTTGACGAAGTGGCCGGAACCCTGCCGGCGGAACACCGGCAAGGCTGCGGCGATGCCATAGAGCAGGCCCTTGATGTTGACGTCGATCATCTCCTCCCAATCCTCGACCCGCAGTTCATCAAGAAGGGAGATCGGCCCGATGCCGGCATTGTTGATCATCACGTCGATCCTGCCATAGCTGTTGCAGGCAAGCGCCACGAGAGCTGTGAGGTCCTCGCGCTTCTTCACGTCCACGGAGAGGCTAACGGCCTCGCCGCCGTTTTCGGTGATACGTCGCGCCACGGCCTGCAGCCGGTCGGCGCGGCGGGCTCCAAGCACGAGCTTTGCGCCGCGCCCGGCCAGCAGCAGCGCCGTGGCTTCGCCGATGCCGCTGCTGGCGCCCGTGATTGCAACAACCTTGTCTTTGATATCAGGCATCTTCGTTCTCCTTTGTGCTTTTGAGGATTGCAGGTGCCGCCTGGAGAATCTATGCTGGTTGCTCCATGATTTCGTCGAGATCGTCCAGAACCCATGATCGATCCCTTGTCCGATGTCTTTTCGCTGCTCGATGTAGAGAGTGCGCGCTGCACACGTTTCGAGGTCGGAGGGCAATGGGCGTTTCGTTTTCCGGCCAAGCCCGCGCTCAAGTTCGTTGCAGTCCTGCGCGGCGCGTGCTCGATCGTTCTGCCGGGTGAGCCGCCATTTTCGCTTGTCGCGGGCGACACCTTCCTGCTTGCCAATGCGCCCGCCTATGTGATTGCCAACGATCTCGATAGGGAGCCGGAGGACGGGATTGCCTTCTTCGACTGGGAGCATTCCAACATCGCCCGGCACGGCGGTGGCGAGACCGCGCTGATCGGCGGCAGCTTCGGCATCGGAGGCGGCAACGCCCGGCTGCTGCTCGACGCGCTGCCGCCGTTCATTCATATCCCGGCGAGCGACCGCGCTGCCGCGCTCCTCGGTATTACGCTCGCAACCCTCGACGACGAACTCGAGGCCGGGCAGATGGGCTCGACGCTGATGACGCGGCGCATGGGCGACATCCTGCTCGTGCAGGCGCTGCGGGCCTATGTGGGCCGGGAGGGTGCTGCCGAAACAGGATGGATCGGCGCGCTGACAAATCCGCAGATCGGCGCGGCGATCAGCCTGATCCACAACAGCCCCGGCCATCGCTGGACGGTCGAGGCGCTGGCGACCCGGATCGGCATGTCGCGCTCCGCCTTTGCGCAACGTTTCAAGGAACTGGTCGGCGTTGCACCCCTCGACTATGTCACGCGCTGGCGCATGCATCGCGCCCGCGAAGCCCTGCGCCGGGAGGATGTCTCGGTCGCCGGCCTTGCCGCGGCACTCGGATATTCCTCCGAAAGCGCCTTCGGAAACGCGTTCAAGCGTGTGTTCGGGCGCGCACCGAAGCGCTACTGGTCGGACGCGAAGGTCGGGTGAGAAGGCTGTTCCGCTTGCGAGGGTTGCTGGGGAATCCTATTGTCCGTCGGCAGACCATCGTCCTTGAAGGGGAGACTTCAATGCCGTCGAGTTTCAATGTCGAAAGTGCCGATGGTTATGAACGGCTGATGGGGCGCTGGAGCAGGAAGCTGGCGCCGATGCTGGTCGATTTCGCCGGTCTCGCGGATGGCGATCGCGTGCTCGATGTCGGCTGCGGCACCGGCAGCCTGGCGTTCACGCTGGCGGAAACGCCGGGTCTGCAGGAGATCGTCGCCATCGACTATTCGCCGGTTTTCGTCGAGGCCGCAACGCGGCGGAACACCGATCCGCGGATCACGATCCGGCAGGCCGATGCCTGTGCACTGCCGTTCGAAGATAATCGCTTCGACAGAGCGATGTCGCTGCTCGTGCTGCATTTCGTGCCAGAGGCGGGAAAGGCGATATCCGAGATGCGCCGTGTGGTGCGCCCGGGCGGCGTGGTCGCCGCCGCCGTCTGGGACCATTATGGCGGCATGTCCGGCATGCGGATGATGTGGGATACGGTGGCGATGCTCGACGAAAACGCTCTGCCCCTGCGGCGCAAATATTGTTTCCAGCCGATGATGCGGCCGGGGGAAATGCAGGAGAGCTTCATCGCGCAGGGCCTGGCCGATGTCGAGGAGACCTCGCTGCTGATCCGGATGGAATATCTTTCCTTCGAGGATTACTGGGATCCCATCGCCGCAGGCGAGGGACCGCTCGGCAAATATGTCGCGGGGCTCGACCCGGCGAAGCGAAAAGCGGTCGATAGCGCCGTCAGGGCCGCTTACGAGGCCGGCGAGCCCGATGGGCCACGGTCGTTCGCATCGGTGGCGTGGGCGTGCCGGGGCAGGGTGCCGGGCGGCGGTTAGCGCTGGTGAACCGGCTGCGGTTGATGGGTAGCGCCGCCCCTTTTAGAGCGGGAGGCGTGCTGCTTGCTCCCTCTTCTCCCCAGCGGGGGGAAGGTGGCCCGAAGGGTCGGATGAGGGGGCGGAACGGCACTACCCTATTGATTTTTCGTCGCTTTCTCTCGGTTAATTGATTGCCCTTCGCTTGCGCTCAGTGCATTCGCGGTTACCGCTCACCCCCTCATCCGCCTGCCGGCACCTTCTCCCCACTGGGGAGAAGAGATTCGTGGCAGCCCGTTGCGCCAACGCCAGAGGGCGCTGGACGGTCGTATGCCTGCGACAAGGAGCCGCGTGGGACGCCACCCGATCACGGCATTCGTGATGGAACAGGGGCAGCATTGCTGACGTTATTGCCCGCTGTCTCGGACTGCAAACGCAGCCGTAACAGCATCACCCGCCCGTTTCGGGCACCCCTTCCGACGGCATCCGGAATTGCCCGCCTCGCCGCCGCTTTCGGACGGAGGAATATCAGATGTCCGCTTTGGAAAGCCTGCGCCGGCTGACGCCGCAGCAGCGCAATACCGTCATCGCCAGTTATCTCGGCTGGACGCTCGACGCTTTCGATTTCTTCATTCTCGTCTTTGTTCTCAAATATATCGCCGAGGAATTCCATACCGACGTTCCCGCCGTCTCGGTGGCGATCTTCCTGACGCTTGCCATGCGGGCGCTCGGCGCATTGATCTTCGGGTTGGCCGCCGACCGCTACGGGCGACGCATCACGCTGATGGCCGACGTGCTGCTCTATTCGCTGTTCGAGTTCCTGACGGGCTTTTCCACGGGGCTCACGATGTTTCTTATGCTCAGGGCGCTCTATGGCATCGCCATGGGCGGCGAATGGGGCGTCGGCGCCTCGCTTGTTATGGAGACGGTGCCGGAGGAAAGCCGCGGCATCGTTTCCGGCATCCTGCAGGCGGGCTATCCCTCGGGCTATTTGATCGCCTCGATCGTGTTCTTCCTGCTCTTCCCGGCCATCGGCTGGCGCGGCATGTTTTTTGTCGGCGCGGTGCCGGCGCTGCTGGTGCTCTACATCAGGCGCAATGTCGAGGAAAGCCCAGCCTTCCTGAAGCGGCAGGCCAAGGGGCGGCGACCATTCCTGACGGTGCTGCGCGAGAATATTCCGCTGTTCATCTGGGCAGTGCTCCTGATGACGGCGTTCAACTTCTTCAGCCACGGCACGCAGGATATCTACCCGACTTTCCTCGAAACCCAGCGCAACTATTCGAGCTATACGGTCGGCGCCATCGCCATCGTCTACAATATCGGGGCGATCTGCGGCGGGCTGTTCTTCGGCGCACTGTCGCAGCGGATCGGCCGGAAGAAGGCCATCGTCATCGCCGCGCTGATTGCCGTGCCCGTCGCGCCGCTCTGGGCCTATGCGCCCGGGCCGGTGCTGCTCGCCATCGGCGCTTTCCTGATGCAGTTCTTCGTCCAGGGCGCCTGGGGCATCGTGCCGGTGCATCTGAACGAACTGTCCCCGGACGAGGTGCGCGGCACCTTTCCCGGCTTCGCCTACCAGCTCGGTAACCTGCTCGCCTCGGGCAATGCAACGCTGCAGGCGGGGCTGGCCGCCCGCTGGGACGGCGACTATGCCTATGCGCTCTTGATCGTCGCGGCCGTGGTGGCGCTCATCGTCGCGGCCCTTGCCAGCTTCGGCTACGAGAAGAAGGATGTCCGCTTCGGCACGGAGGAGGCCGAGGAACCGCATGGCGCGATGCGAATCTAGCGCTGCCTGCGGTTACGAAGGCCGGCGGCCCTTGTCGCCGGCCTTTCCTTGCGGGCTGATATCTGATCGCAGCCGCCCGTTAGGCGCTCACCACGTCGCAGGCGCAGACTCGATCATAAAATGCCTGTCCCCGCCAGACGATGAACGGGAAGAGCCACCAGACCATGGCCGCTATTGTCCAGATGACGTACAACCCAGTCGTACCCTTGTCGGAAGGTATGTATCCGTCGTGGAACATGGCAAGCAATGCGTCGAAGTCTTGCGTCGGATAGATCGGAAACAGCGAGCTTGCGAAAATGGTAGCACTGAAAAGCAAATTCGGGCCGAATTTCAGAATTTCGCGTTTAAGGGCGGAGCCGAGGTTGAGATCTTTCCTATCGATCGATTGCACTCTCAGGAAGAAAACCGCCTTTCCGAATGTGCGACGGCCATTTGCAGAAAAGCAGGCGAAAGCCAGCACGATCAGCCCAATGTTGCCTATGCCGGATATCAAACCGGCATAGGCTGGTAAGGTTTTGGTTACCGGATTGTTGTCTGCGTCTACAGGCATGGTCAGCACTTGAGCTGGCGTCACGTAGTCCCACGGTTCGATCTGAACCGCTACCTGGAGATATCTCTGCTTTCCGAAACCAAGTTGGCGCACTTCGCAGATCTGGTTGGTGCGAAATTCGTTCGGCTTCAACGGCCAACCTGTGTCAACTCTTTTTGCAAGCTGATCGGGCACCTTCTCTGTGCACTCCATGGAGGTCCAACGGGGGAAACGGAAGTCCAGCGAGAACACCGTTGAGATGTAGTGGACTGTTATGAGGATAGCAGCTTGAAAGATGATAACGTCGACGGCAAAGGCCGCGAAGCGCCGCCAGAAGTGGCTCGACGCTAACGTGATGGGTTCCTGCGCCGCAGCTGTATTATCCATGTGCCCCTGTAGATCCGACGCTTTGAATCGTTCCGACGATAAGTACGAATATCCCGGTGTTTAATACAGTGTTTTGCACTCCATCAGGCTCGTATGCTCTGTTCCCACGCGATTTTACGCTCGGCCGCCGTCTGCTTTTCCGACTCGCGCTTTAGCCGGCCAAGCTGGCCGGTCGCAGCACGGTCATGCTGGAAGGCGAGCCGCCGCGATTCTCGGGCCATCCGGGTCGTCTCGGTGGCGTGACGATATGGCAACCGTCCTCGGGCGTTCCGGGACTTGCCGTCGCGCGGCGGCATGCTAGGTAAGGGCTGCCGGCATCTCCCTGCCGGATCGGTTTTTCCTCCACAGCCCCCGAGTTTCTCCATGTCCTTTTCTCCCGCCGCCGTCTGGCCCGTCGTCATGCTGTTTGCCTCCAACATCTTCATGACCTTTGCCTGGTACGGGCATCTGAAGCACAAGAGCAGCGCGATCTTCCTCGCCATCATCGTCAGCTGGGGCATTGCCTTCTTTGAATATTGCCTGGCGGTGCCGGCCAACCGCATCGGATCGGCGGTCTATACGACGGCTCAGTTGAAGACGATGCAGGAGGTGATCACGCTGATCGTCTTTTCCGGCTTCTCGATTTTCTGGCTCGGCGAGAACCTGACCTGGAACCATGCGATCGGCTTTGCCCTGATCGCAATTGGCGCATCCTTCATCTTCCGTGCATAAACTTTAGCCTTTTCAACAGATTACAAATCGTCCATGTCTAGATATCGCCACATTTCCTACAGATTGGCGTCGCAATCGGCTGGCAGCCTGTCACCTCAAGCATTTCCGGGCACGGAAATGCTCTGGCTTTTGTTTGACGCAATTCCGGACACAAAACGCGACGCACTTTTGTTGGAATTGCTTAAGCGGTGATCATGAGGTGAACGGCCATGAGCCTGTCTTTCCCAACCATGGCGGCGATCCGGTTCGGTTATGGCTTCCGGCCGGGCGAGGCGCCGCCCAGCAGCAAGGACGAGCTCATCGGCCAGCTGCGCAAGGGGGAGGCGGCGATGCCGGACTTTCCCCTCGGCGGCCCAGACATGCGCCACCAGGCGATTCTCAGCCTGCAGCAGCAGCTCAAGCAGATCCGGCAGGACGCCAAGACGGTGACCGACGATACGACGCAGCGCGAGATCCGCAAAGGGGTGCAGCATCAGGCGCAGCAGCAGTTTCAACATGATGCGAACCTGCGGCTGATGCAGGCGGTGTTGTCGCCGTACGGCTTCTACGAGCGGCTGGCGACCTTCTGGACCGATCATTTCTCCACCAGCGCCAACAAGAGCCTGCCGATGCGCCTCATCGTGCCGCTCTACGAGGCCGAGGCGGTCCGGCCGTTCATATCAGGCAAGTTCGGCGATCTGCTGCGCAATGCCACCGCCCATCCGGCCATGCTGATCTATCTCGACCAGGCGGATTCACTCGGGCCGGATTCGGCCGGCGGCATGAAACGCAACAAGGGGCTGAACGAAAATCTCGGCCGCGAACTGCTGGAGCTGCACACGCTCGGCGCCGGCAGCGGCTATAGCCAGGCGGACGTCACGGCGGCTGCCATGGTACTGACGGGGCTCACCATCGACCACAAGGAGATGGACATTGCCTTCCGGCCAAATATATCAGAACCCGGCTCGCATGAGGTGCTCGGCGTCAGCTATGGCGGGCGCAGGCGCTCGCGCGACGATTATCTCGACATGCTCGACGATCTCGCGCTCCATCCGAAGACGGCGGCGCATATCAGCCGCAAGCTCGCGGTGCATTTCATCTCCGACCAGCCCGACGAGGGGATGGTGTCCGACATGGCCGAAGCCTGGAAGAAAACGGATGGCGACCTCACCGCCGTCTACACTGCGATGCTCGACCATCCCGCCGCCTGGCGCGACGAGGGCGCCAAGGCGCGCCAGCCTTTCGACTACGTCGTCGCCGGCCTGAGGGCGTTGAATGCGGGACCGGTCAACGGCGTTGTCGGCAGTTTCCTGGCCGCCAACCAGCAGGGTACCGACGAGGGCGACATGGCAGCGAACACGCCTGGCATGGCAGGAGCGCCGGTGCCGACGGATCCCGCCGGCGAGGCGAGGGAGAAGCGCCTCAAAGCCTTCCAGACGGCGCGGGCGCTGGGGCAGGGGGCACTCAAGCGCATGGGGCAGCCGACCTGGCTGCCGCCGAGCCCGGCCGGTTTCGAGGAAGGCTTCTCCGCCTGGATCACCGGCAGCCAGCTCGCCGAGCGGCTGGCCTGGGCAAGGCGGGCCGCGGCCCAGTTCGGTCGCGACCAGGATCCGCGTGAATTCCTGAAGTCGACGCTTGCCGATGCCGCCCGCGACGAGACGATCCGCGTGGTATCGCAGGCGCCGAACAAGATCAGCGGGCTGACGCTGGTGCTGGCATCGCCCGAATTCAATCGCCGCTAAGCAGACCTTCGTTGGCAAGCCAACGCTTCGTCTGCTTAGCTTTTTGGTTTTGTCGCAGGTTCTGGCCGGAAAACCGTTGGACACTTTTCCGGAACCTGCTTAGGAGGCCCCGCCCATGACGCTGCCCACGAACCGGATTTCGCTGTCCCGCCGCGGCTTTCTGACCTCTGCCTGCTGTCTTGCCGCCGCCCCCATCTTCACGCCGGTCACTTTCGCGGCGATGCCGGGTGACAACCGTTTCGTCACCATCGTGCTGCGCGGCGCGATGGACGGGCTGGATCTTGTGCAGCCCTATGGCGATGCCGGCTTTGCGGCGCTCAGGCCGACACTGGCGCTGACGCCCGATACCGGGCTTCTCGATCTCGATGGCCATTTTGGCCTCAATCCAGCGGCCGCCGAGCTGATGCCCCTGTGGAAGATCCGGGAGCTCGCCTTCGTGCATGCGGTGTCGACGCCCTACCGCGACCAGCGCAGCCATTTCGACGGGCAGGACATGCTGGAATCCGGTGGCGAGCATGTCGCCGAGGAAAAGACCGGCTGGCTGAACCGGGCGCTCGCCGTCATTCCGCGCTCGGATGCGCGCAAGGCGATCGACATCAACACTTCGACGGAGCTGATCCTCTCCGGACCCAACAATGTCGATGTCTGGGCGTCGGATTCCAATCTGGCGCCGGCGCGCGACGAAATGCAGTTCCTGGCGCGGCTCTATGCCGGCGATCCGCCGTTCGCCGAAGCGCTTGCCGAGGCGACGCGGGCCGACAGCGCCTCGATGATGGTCGAGCCGGAGGGGCAGCGCGGCGCCAAGATCGCCGATGTGGCGGCGCTCGCCGGCAACATGCTGAAGGGCGATTACCGCATCGCCAGCTTCTCGATCAGCGGCTGGGACACGCATATCGGCCAGGCCGGCCAGTTCAAGCGGCCGGTGCAGGACCTTTCGCAGGCGATCAATACGTTGAAGACCACGCTCGGGCCTGAGATCTGGGCAAAGACGCTGGTGCTTGCCATGACGGAGTTCGGCCGCACCGTGCGCCAGAACGGCTCAGGCGGCACCGACCACGGCACCGGCGGCTGCGCGCTGCTTGCCGGCGGCGCCATCAACGGCGGCCGCATCCTCGGCCGTTGGCCGGGCATCGGCGACGGCCAGTTGCTCGACGACCGCGACCTGATGCCGACCGCCGACGTGCGCGAGCTCGCCGCGGCGATGCTCTACCGGCAGTTCGATGTGTCTGCCGATGATTTGACGGGGAAGATCTTCCCGGGACTGGGGTTCGACAAGGGATCGCAGTTTCTGCGGGGGTGAGGCCCGATCTCGCAAAGCGTGAGCGATCGATCCAGTGAATCGATCGCAGGGCCGAACGCCCTGAGCCCAAGCGAAAGGGCGGGCGGCATCGGCGACAAGCCTTATCGGCCGGTCATCTTCAGTGCTGCCTCGGGAAGCCGCTCGCCTTGGACCTCGATGCCGGAGAGGGCTGCGTCGATCTCGGCGAGGTCGTCGGCGAGCAGGTCGACGTCTACCGCCCCGAGATTCTCTTCCAGCCGATGCTGCTTCGTTGTTCCCGGGATCGGAACAATCCATGGCTTTTGGGCCAGCAGCCAGGAGAGGGCGATCTGTGCGGGTGTTGCGCCCTTGCGATCGCCGATCCGCCTGATCAGGTCGACGAGCGCAAGATTGGCCTTGCGCGCCTCAGGTGAAAAGCGTGGCACGATGTTGCGGAAATCGCTCGCATCGAACTTGGTGTTCTCGTCGATCTTGCCGGTCAGGAAGCCTGCGCCGAGCGGGCTGAAGGGCACGAAACCGATGCCGAGTTCCTGAAGGGCGGGCAGCAGTTCCGCTTCGGGGCCGCGCCAGAAGAGCGAATATTCGCTCTGGACGCCAGTCACTTTCTGAACGGCATGGGCGCGGCGGACTGTCTGAACGCCGGCTTCGGAAAGGCCGAAATGTTTGACCTTGCCGGCCGCGATCAGGTCCTTGACGGCGCCCGCCACGTCTTCGATCGGCACGTCGGGATCGACGCGGTGCTGGTAGAACAGGTCGATGCGATCCGTCTTCAGTCGGCGCAGCGAGGCATCGGCAACCGCCTTGACATGATCGGGGCGGCTGTTCGTGCCGCCGCGGCGTTCACCGGTTTGCTGATCGATATCGAAGCCAAATTTGGTGGCGATGACCACCTGGTCGCGGATCGGTGCGAGGGCCTTGCCGACAAGCTCTTCATTGGCAAAAGGGCCATAGGCTTCGGCCGTGTCGAAGAAGGTCACGCCCTGCTCATGGGCGGTGCGCATCAATCTGATCATGTCGCCTTCGTCGGCGGGCGGGCCGTAGGCGACGCTCATGCTCATGCAGCCGAGGCCGAGTGCCGAGACTTGGAGATCGCCGATATTGCGTATTTTCATGGTCGTATCCGCGCTTGTTTTGCGAGGCGAAGGCGAAGAAGCGTCATCGGACGCAGCGGCTGCCCCAGGTCTCGCAGTTGAGTTGACGTGAACTTAGTCCTCGTGTCAGCTTTCGTTTAGATGCTGTAATGCGCATGGACCTATAAGGCGGACTAATGAATGCCCCAGGACAACAATTTCAACGAACTCGTCGCCTTTCTCACCGTCGCCAGGGAACGGAGCTTCACCAGGGCCGCCGCCAAGCTCGGCGTGTCGCAATCGGCGTTGAGCCAGACGGTGCGTGGCCTCGAAGAGAAGCTGGGGCTTCGCCTCTTGACCCGCACGACCAGAAGCGTGTCGCCGACACAGGCAGGGGAACGTCTGCTGGAACGGGTTGGACCGAGATTTGAGGAAATCCAGTTCGAGATCGCCGCCTTGAGCGAAATGCGTGAGCGGCCGGCTGGCACCATTCGCCTCACGGCGGGCGAGCATCCTGCGATTTCCGTTCTCGCCCCGGCATTGGCGCGATTTCTTCCTGATAATCCCGATATCAATGTCGAGGTGATCGTCGACTACGGCCTGACCGATATCGTCGCGGAGCGTTACGACGCCGGCATCCGGCTCGGCGAGCATTTGGCAAAGGACATGATCGCGGTCCGGATCGGTCCCGAGGTATGCATGGCAGTCGTTGGGGCGCCCTCCTATTTCGACCACCATCCGCGCCCTGATGTCCCGCAAGATTTGACGGCTCACAACTGCATCAATATGCGGCTGCCGACGCACGGGACGATATATCCCTGGGAGTTCGAGAAGGACGGACGTGAACTGCGCGTCCGTGTCGAGGGCCAAATGGTGTTCAATAACATCGCCATGCGGATCGGCGCCGTGCTGGACGGGCTGGGACTGGCCTACATGCCCGAGGACCAGGTTCAGTCCTACATTGAAGACGGGCGGCTGATTCGGGTTCTGGAGGACTGGTGCCAACCCTTCCCTGGATACCATCTCTACTATCCGAACAGGCGGCATGCATCTCCCGCCTTCACCCTGTTCGTCGATGCGCTCCGTTATAGAGGAAAGTAATGCCGATTTTATTCCATCACGGCTTATCAACAGCTCGTGATTAATTAGTCTGCCTAATAGACCCTAGCTGTCCGAGGCGTCTAATCCTTTCGGTCCGATGCCGTTACCTTCTCGCCATCTGAAACGAAGCGAGAAGCCTACATGCGATATGGATTGTCCAACACCCTGGCCGCATTGCTGCTTGCCTCAGCGCAGCTTGCCGCGCCATTGGCGACGGCTGCCGATGCGGTAAAGCCTGAGCCATTGGTCATCCAGGAGCAGGGCAGCTTTGCCGTCGGAGGAACCAGCACAACGGCGCCCGGAACCTTCGACCCGCTGAAACCTCTCGATCCCGCAGGGCAGACCTATCACGGCGATCATGCCTTTGCCTTCTATCAGGTGCCGGCAAACCCGCGTCAGTACCCGATCGTGATGTGGCACGGTGCCGGACAATTCTCCAAGACCTGGGAGACGACGCCCGACGGCCGCGAAGGCTTCCAGAACATCTTCCTGCGTCGAGGTTTCTCCACCTATCTCGTCGACCAGCCGCGCCGGGGCGGGGCGGGACGGAGCATGGCCGAGACAACAGTGAAGCCGACGCCAGACGAGCAGCTCTGGTTCAACCAGTTCCGTGTCGGCATCTGGCCGAACTATTTCGACGGCGTGCAATTCTCCCGTGATCCGGAAGCGCTGAACCAGTATTTTCGCGCGATGACGCCGAACACCGGGCCGTTCGACATGGACGTCGTGTCGAATGCGGTGGCAAAGCTGTTCGAGAAAATCGGTCCCGGCATTCTTTTCACTCACTCGCAGGGCGGCGGACCGGGCTGGCTAACGGCCATCAAGAACGACAGGGTTAAAGCCATCATCGCCTTCGAACCCGGCAGCAGCTTTGTGTTTCCGGCAGGCGAGGTCCCTGCCGATATGCCGAGCGCCTTCGACACGCTGAAGGGCGTGCCGGTGCCGATGGACGACTTTCTCAAACTGACGAAGATCCCGATCGTCATCTACTACGGCGACAACATTCCCGACCAGCCGACAACGATGCCGGCGCAGGACAGCTGGCGGGTGCGCCTGGCAATGGCGCGTCTGTGGCGCGACACGGTGAACAGGCATGGCGGCGATGTCACCGTCGTGCACCTTCCCGAGATCGGCATCCGCGGCAACACCCACTTCGCGTTCTCCGACTTGAACAACGTAGAGATCGCCGATCTGGTCTCGACGTTCCTCCGCGAGAAGAAACTCGACTGAACGCGCTGCCGCGAAGGTGAAGGATTTCTTCGCGAGGCATCTCGTCTGATCCTGGAAACCATGAGGTGAAGACCATGAAACAACTGTTGGGAAACCTGATGCTGTCGGCCAGCATGATGCTGGCCGTTCTGCCGGGCGCCGTCAGTGCTCAGACACCGGCAGAAGGGGACGACAAGTCACGGCGCTCACGCGCCCAGCAGCTGATGGGCGCGACCGCGCCGAAGCTGGCTGAACTGACCGACGACGTCCTCTATTGCGACATATGGGAGCGCCCGCAGCTGTCGAAGCGGGATCGCAGCCTGGTCACTGTTGCCGCGCTGATCGCTATGAACCGGCCCGACCAGCTCAGATCCCATCTTGCCATGGCCCGCCAGAACGGTGTGACCGAGGACGAGCTGATCGAGACGATCACCCACCTTGCCTTCTACGCCGGCTGGCCGAATGCGGTCTCGGCCGTTGCCGTCGCGAAAGACGTGTTCGGACGTGAATGAGACGAGCGGCCTTCCGCTTTTGCCGAAGCCGGTCGCCCGAATCTTCCGCACAAAACCAGGAAAAGACATCCATGCGTCATCTCATCAAGCGCATTTCCATTCTCTTTGCCATGGCCGGCGCCGTAGTTCTGGTCGGTTGGAAGGTCGACGCCGAGCCGAACCGGACGACGCTGCCCGAATTGGCAGGCCTTGTTCACTACACGACCGTCAGGCGCGGCAACGTGACCGAGCACATCATGACGACGAATGAAGCGATCCAGGCGGTGAAGAACGGGCAACCTGTTCCAGACGGTACGCACTTCGTGCTGGTCGATTACCGCGATGGGGAAGTCTATCGCACCTTCGTCATGGAAAAGGGTTCCGGCTGGGGCGGCGATTATGACGAAGATCGTCGCACTGGCGACTGGCAGTTCCAATGGTTCAAGCCGGACGGCAGCGTCAACATGGCCGAGAACACGGCGCGGTGTCAGTCCTGTCATTCGTCCAGGGCCGACGAAGACTTCCTCTACACTCTCGACGCTCTCAAGGAATTTGACGGAGCCGTCATTGACTAGGCCGGATCGAACCCCTGGCGAGGGCGTCGCATCGTGAGTCCTTTTTTCGTGATCCGCCTCGTGCTCGACTTCACCGCGGCCGGACTACTTTTTGTCGCGCTCGCCTACTGGTGGCTCGACAACACCACGCATGAATTGATCGGCACGGGTATGTTCATTCTTCTCGTCTCGCACAACGTCTTCAACAGACGCTGGTGGGCGAGGCTTCCGAAGGCGGCGCGCGGCAGGCCGAGTTTTCTGACAATCGCTTCGAATATCTCGATCGCCTTGGCGATATCAGCATTGCTGGTGACCAGCATGCCGATTTCCCGCACGGTATTTGCTTTCCTTCCCTTGAGCGGTGGGCCGACGGCGCGCGAAATTCACATCCTCGCGGCCTATTGGGCGTTCATCCTCGCAGCCGTCCATCTTGGCCTTCACTGGTCGATGATCATGGTGGTCACTGGGAAGCTCTTACGGGTTGGGCCGCCAAACGCGATCCGGACCGCATGCCTTCGTGCCGTTGCGGGCGCAATTGCGGCATACGGCATTCACAGCATATTCGTCATGGGAATCGGAGACCGGCTCATGGCCCGGCCGTCGATCGATTTCTGGGACTTCCAGGAGTCCACGATCGCGTTCTTTTTGCATCACATCGCGATACTGGGGGCGTGTGCATGTGCTGCTTACTATGCGGCTGTCTGGCTTCGATGGGCAGGTGCGATGCGTCGGGTGACGGATGCCGGCCAGTGATGTTTGTGACGGCTGTGGGGATATGGAGTTTGCGGCTGCCCGGCCCTTCGCTTGGGCTCTGGGCGTTCGACCTTGCAATCGATTCACTGGATCGATTGCCCCGCGCTTCGCGGGACCACGTCTCACCCAAGAACATCATAGAGGCGGAAGATGAAGCTTATCTGGTAGATCAGGTTGGCGATGACGAAGGTGGCGTGGAAGCGGCGGTTGGGAGTCCAGGCGGCGATGGTGCAGAGGATGATGTAGACAATGTTGCGCGCGGGATATTCCCAGCCGAGAGAGAGGATGCGTTCATGACCTTTGATCGCCGTATCGAGAATATCGACGGCGTAGGTCAGGCCGAGGATGCCGAAGAACCATTTGCGCCGGGAAATGAAATATTCTTCGTAGCCGCCATATTCGTCGAGCGAGGCAGGAAAGAGCAGGGCGCAGAGCAGGAAGAACAGGCTGCAGAAGCAGATCAGGAAGAGATAGATGCCGAAGCCGATGGCCGGCACGGCCTGCAAGCGATATTCCCACCACCAGATATGGATGATGAACAGGAACATCGACAGCGCCCAGCCGAGATGGATGGGGTAGACCTTGGCCTTGGCTGGATGCTGGACGATGCCGGCAACGCCGGTCAGCACCCTGGCGAGCGAAAGGCTGATGACCATGCCCATCACCACCTTGATGTGAAGGAAGACCTCCGGCGAACTGACCGTTTCCATGTTGTCGATCCCCGGCCTGTCACTCCTCGGGGACTTGCTTGGGCTTGCCCTCTTCGTCGAGCGCCACCATGATGAAGGTGCCGGCCGTCACTTTTTCCATTTTGGCATAACGGGCGCGGTTCGCCCAGGCTTCGACGCAGAGCGTGATCGAGGTGCGGCCGACGCGCTCGATATCGGTATAGACAGACAGCGTATCGCCGATCTTGACCGGCAGCTCGAAAGCCATCTCCTTGACGGCGGCAGTGACGACACGGCCCCTGGCGCGCTCAGTGGCGCGGATGCCGGAGGCAAGGTCCATCTGCGCCATGACCCAGCCGCCGAAGATATCGCCAGCCGGATTGGCATCACCGGGCATCGCAAGTGTGCGCAGCGTCAGTTCGCCTCTCGGCTTGGCGGCATCGGTCATCAAGTTTTCTCCATCTGGGTGCGGCGTCGGGCCGGCGATTCACTGGAGAGCACCCTAGTGCAAAGGCCGTGGGCTGTAAAAGACAGCAATGCCGGGTGCTAGAGGCAGCCGGCGGGAAAAATGTTGCCGCCTTTGCCGATTGAAATTTCATTCGATTTCAAATGGTTGAATTTTACGGCTGTCACCTGACCTTACGTTATTTAATGGCCTTCTAATTAAGCTTTACGCTCCAGTAATTCCGGCAATTCAGAATGCGATCGATCTCAAATACAAGAATCGCCGGGAACCTCATGCGCAACGTCAAGATTTCCACCCGTCTCTACTGCCTCGTCGGATTCACGCTTGCCGTGCTTGCGGCGACGATGGTCTTCTTTCTGAACTATTCTTATTCCGAGCTGGAAGCGGAGCGGAAGGCGGGGCTGGCGCAAATGGATGCGACGGCGCTCGGCATCTTCGACAAATATTACAAGATGGAACAGGCGGGCACGATGACCCGCGAACAGGCGCAGGCGGCCGCCAAGGACGTGATCGGCGCGATGCGCTACGGCGCCGACGGTTATTTCTGGATCAACGACATGCGTCCCACCATGGTGATGCACCCGATCAAGCCGCAGCTGAACGGCACCGATATCTCCCAGATGAAGGATCCGACGGGCAAGTTCCTGTTCGTTGAGTTCGTCAACAAGGTGAAGAAGGACGGCAAGGGCTTCGTCGATTATCTTTGGCCGAAGCCGGGCGCCGACCAGCCGGTGCTGAAGTATTCCTATGTCGCCGGTTTCGAGCCCTGGGGCTGGATCGTCGGCACCGGTGTCTATGCGGATGATCTTGCCGCGCTCTATCGCCAGAATGCGATGTGGGCCGCAGTGCTCTGCCTGCTTGGCGCCGCCGCCACGATCGCGATCGCCTATGCCATCGTGCGCAGCGTCACGGCGCCGATCGCCCGGCTGAAGGCAGCGATGAACGCGATTGCCGCCGAAGAAGCATCGGTGGAGATCGCCGGCAGTGACCGTCGCGATGAGATCGGCCAGATGGCCAAGGTGCTGCTGGTGCTGCGCGACTCCGTCGATGAGCGTAGCGCGCTGCGCGGGCGGGAAGACGATAGGCAGCGGCAGATCGAGGAAGAGCGTCGCGGCAACGAGGCAAGTCTGCGTTCGGCGTCCGAGCGGCAAACTCTAGCGATGCAGGCGCTCGGCGTCGGCCTGGAGAAGCTTGCGGGCGGTGACCTGACGGTTGCGATCGGCGATATCGGCGAGGATTACGCCAAGCTGAGGGGCGATTTCAACGCCGCTGTCGATGCACTGAACGGCGTGATCCATGCGATCGCCGAATCGAGCCATGTGGTCAACGAAAGCGCTTCCGACATCAGCGAGGCGACCGGCAACCTGTCGAAGCGCACGGAGCAGCAGGCGGCCGCACTCGAAGAGACGGCGGCAGCGCTCGACGAGATCACCGCGACGGTCAAGACGGCATCCGAACGGGCGAACGAGGCGCGCGAGATGGTGGCCGAGACCAAGGCAAGTGCCGGAAAATCCGGCGAGATCGTCCGCAATGCGGTGACGGCGATGGGCCGGATCGAGGATTCCTCCAACCGCATTGGTCAGATCATCTCGGTCATCGACGAGATCGCCTTCCAGACGAATCTTCTGGCGCTGAATGCGGGCGTCGAGGCCGCACGCGCCGGCGAAGCGGGCCGCGGCTTTGCGGTCGTTGCGCAAGAGGTACGCGAACTCGCCCAGCGTTCGGCCAATGCGGCCAAGGAGATCAAGGAACTGATCAGCCGATCGGCGACGGAAGTCGAGGGCGGTGTGGCGCTGGTGCGCTCGACGGGCGAAGCGCTGCTGGAAATCGAGGCGCTGGTCAATCAGGTCAACGACCACGTCGCCTCGATCGCCACTGCGGCACGCGAGCAGTCGACCGGGCTGAACGAGATCAACGGTTCCGTCAACCATATGGACCAGATGACCCAGCAGAAT
Source organism: Rhizobium sp. 62_C5_N11_2 (assembly GCF_051811185.1). NCBI lineage: Bacteria > Pseudomonadati > Pseudomonadota > Alphaproteobacteria > Hyphomicrobiales > Rhizobiaceae > Rhizobium > Rhizobium sp. 62_C5_N11_2. Next base: position 2,461,563 of record NZ_JBPWPW010000001.1, on the reverse strand, counting down.
GCCGCGATGGTCGAGCAGACGACGGCGGCGAGCCGCACGCTCGCAGACGAGAGCACCCAGCTGAAGACGCTGCTTGCGAATTTCCGCCTGCGCGGGGAGCAGTCAGCAGTCACCCGATACACACGGGCTGCGTGAGGAAACGGAGAGATCAAGGGCCGGGAAACCGGCCTTTTTCATTTCCGTCGCCTTCAGATTGTGCCGGTAAGTTTTCATTCACCGTTTTTAATTAAAATTAGAGTGAGTTTTTTCGGTCACTGCCCAGCCAGCCTGCGGAAGCGATAAGAGTATGGCGTTTGTTTCCTTTCCTCGGCGAACCCTTTTGCCCGTTATCCTCTCGGCGGCGCTGACGACCTGTTCGATCAGCGACGGACTGGTGCCGCCGGCCAATGTCGACAACGGCACCAGGGTCAGCTCGATCTCGCCCGCGCGGGCGCCAGCGGCGCGCATGGCGCCCTCGGTCCGAATGGCACCTGTGGAAAGTCAGGCCTCCTATCCAGTTTCCAGCGCGCCCGTCGGCAATAGCCAGGGCTCCGTCGATTACCTCGACACGCCGAACCTTGCCGGTACCGGCCACGCTGCACGAGCCGCTCCGCCGCAAACCGCACCGGGGCGCAAGCTGCCGATGATCGACAGCGACGAGGCGCTGGCGCAGCAGAACCAGAACTGGGGCGGCACGCAGGATCTTGCGATCCCATCCGGCGGCGTCAACATGGATGATGAGCTCGGAGCCGAGCCGGTCGTCGGGCTGGCGCAGGAACAACAGCAGCAGATCGCCGAGGGCAATGCCACCGAGCCTGTTGTCGACGGCATCGGCACCGACAATCCGACGCAGCTCAACCAGCCCATGCGCCAGCCCGCGCAGCAACCAATGCCGCAGCCGGCTGCGCAGACGCAGATGAGCCGGGCGCCCGCCTGGAACGACGGCAGCCCGGTGGTGGCGCCGACCCGTGTTCCCGAAGAGGACGAGAGCGAAGAGGTCGCGATGCTGCGGCCGAACAATCCGATGATGAGCGAGCCGGCGGCACCCGTCGATCCCAGCGTCATGCCATCGTCCGAGCTTGCCTGCCGGCGCGAGCTGAAGCGCATGGGCGTGCTCTTCGACGACAAGCCGCCGATTTCGAACGGCCCGGCCTGCCAGGTGCCTTATCCGGTGTCGCTGAAGGGGCTTTCCGGCAATATCGGCGTCCGCCCGGCTGTAACGCTGAACTGCCAGGTGACGCTCGCCTTCGCCAAATGGGTCAAGAACGAACTGGCACCGTCCGCCCGCTACCGTTACTGGTCCGGCATCAAGACGATCCAGCCGCTCGGCGGCTATTCCTGCCGGCGCATGAACAACAGCCGGCAGAAATACAATCCGATGTCGGAACACGCCCGCGGCAACGCCATCGACGTCGGCAAGTTCGTGCTGAAGAACGGCCACGAGATCGACGTGCGCAAGAAGGGCCTGTTCTCGCTGCGCGAGGGGCGGCTGCTGAAGGCGGTGCGCAGCGACAGCTGCCGCTATTTCAACACCGTGCTGGGGCCTGGCAGCAACCCGGAGCACTGGAACCACTTCCACTTCGATCTTCGCTCCCGCAAAAGCGGCAAGGCCTATTGCGACTGATGCATGTCCTCCTGAACCATGCGGCGGATGCTGATGTTGCGGCCGCAATTGGGCCGGCTGGCAGAAAACGGTTCATCCCCGCCGCAGGGCACGCTATAGATCGGCCAGGCGGATTGCCGTTTCGAGAGTTTGATCCATGAGCTATGATTTCCACGTCGGCCAGAAGGTCGTCTGCATCAACGATACCTTCAAGCATGTCAGCATCGACCAGCTCATCCGCAAAGGCGAGATCTATACGATCCGCTGGGTGGGCGAATATACCCATTATATCGACGGCACCTTCATCGGGGTGAAGCTTGCGGAAATCAATCGCGGCAATGACGACGGGCCGGAGGGTTATGGTGCTGCCGACATGCCCTATCGCGCGACGCGCTTCCGGCCGTTGGTGAAGGACAAGATCGGATCGCTGCGCAAACTTCTGGCCCCGACGCCCGATGCGCCGGTGGAACCGAAGGAAAAAATCAGGAAGAGAGAGAAGGTCTGAGCGCCGCTCGGCGACATCGGCATTTTCCCGACTTTATGCGCGCGACATCAACGCCGTGATGACGCGATTGTGCCTTCAGGGTGCCTGTGCAACAGTCCGCGTCGGACATGTTGAGGAGGGGCCGTGAGACCGATTTCGAGAATTCTGGCGCTTTGCGCCGCCATCGCCATCATGATCTCGGCAGCGGGGGCGGCGTCAGCCGATCCGCTGGTTTTCAACTATCATGGATGGCAGGTCGATCTCACCAACGCCAAGGGCGCGGAGCCCGACCGGGAGATGGTCGCGGCCGTCAAGCGGCAGCTCGACATTGTCGAGCATGTCGATCTTAAACCCGATGTTCTCACCTTCATGCGCACGATCAGGATCTGGGCCAACCCAGCCGCCGCAAAAGCCGGGCCCGGCCATTACAGCAGCAAGACCGGCATCGACCTGCGCGTCAAAAGTCTTGCGCCCGACAAGCCGATCATCCTGCATGAACTTCTGCATGCCTACCACGACCGGATGCTTCCGGGCGGATTCGACAATCCCGATGTCAAGCAATTCTTCGATATCGGCCGGCGGGTCTGGCCGGGCGATTCCTACATGATGAGCAATGGTCACGAGTTCTTCGCGGTCACGGCCAGCGTCTACCTGTTCGGTGACATCGATCGGCCGCCTTATTCGCGCAGCCAGCTGCGAGAGCAGCAGCCGCGATACTACCAGTGGCTCGCCACGCTGTTCGACGACGGCCGGCCGCGCTCGTAACGTCGCAGCAGATGCAGTGATCGGATCAGGCCGTCTTCCTGCTCAAGAACAGCGCAGTTTCCTTGCGGACCTCAAGCACGCCGTTGCACTGCCTGAACGCATCGGCAATGGCTTGACGGAACCTGGTGAGCTGCAGTTCGCCGGCGCCATCGCCGGGTGGATAGGAGGTGAGCGCCAGGAATACATCCTCGGGCTCGGTGATCCGCAGGCTTGCCGGATGCTGCGACATGCTCACGTTTCCAAATTGCGACCGCATCAATCGTTCGGCAGCGTCATATCCGAAGGCTTCGGCAGCCGGATCGGATGGGGCACTGCCGAATATCGTCGTTAGCTCGTAGATCTCGCGCATATTGCCGGCGCCGTTGGTTGTGACCGCGAGTAAGCCGCCTGGTTTCAGCACTCTTGACATGTCCGTGATGCCGGCGGCCGGGTTGGGCAGGTGATAGAGCATATGCATCGCGACCACGGCATCGAACACGCCATCTTCGAAGGGGAGTGCGGCTGCGTCGGCTTGGCAACCCCGGACGGAGCCGAATGGCAGGGCGCTGCAACGCGCCACCGCCTCGTCGACCATGCCTTGTGAAAGGTCGGCGAGCGTCAGGTCAAGATTCTCCGGCAGCAGACCTGCCGTTGCTGCCCAGAACCAGGCCGGCCCGCAGCCGACGTCGAGGACACGAGCGCCTGGCTTCAGGGACAACCGCGCCGCAACCCATGGAAACCAGGCCGTCTCGGCGATGGTGTATTGGCTATGCAGTCGAGCCCGCGCGGCGAGCTTCCGGCTGTCGCCATACTGTCCCGCATTGTCTGCTGTTATGGAGGACATGTCATCTCTCCGGGCTTTTCATGGACGTCACCTCGCGCTTGCCGGCAGAACCTATAGAGGGCTCTGTTCCCGGGCAAGACGTGACTTTGCTCAGCGGGTAGGTCTGCTCGCGCAGCTGCCGTCGAGGATTGCCTTGATGCGATGAGTTTGTCGGAGAAACAAATCGTATCCGATTAAATCGGAATGTTGTTGACATCGGTTTTGGTGCGGCGTATTAGAGCGCATCCGATTTAATCGGATGCGTAATAAATCCAAACCGAAAGGATATCACCATGACCGAGAAGCTTCTCTTTACCGGCAAAACCCACATCTCCGGCGGCCGCAACGGCTCTGCACGCAGCAGCGACGGCACGATCGACATCAAGCTGCCGCAACCTCATCCAGCTGCCGAAAACCTGTTCGGCATCGCCTGGTCGGCCTGCTATATCGGCGCCATCGAGTTCGCCGCCTCGCAACGGAAGATCACGCTGCCGGCCGGTCCCGAGGTCGATGCGGAGATCGATCTTAACGTCGATAACGGTTCCTTCTTCCTCAGGGCGCGCCTCAATGTCAGCCTGCCCGGCATCGATCGCGACGTCGCGCAGGAGCTGATCGAGGCAGCCCATGGCATCTGCCCTTATTCCAAGGCGACACACGGCAATATCGACGTCGAGACCAAGCTTGTCTGAGCGCGGAAGGGTAGACCTCACCGCCAGAGGATTTGATGCGGAGGGCCTGCCGATCGCCGGCAGACCCCTTCCTGAGGTAGCAGGCACCGGAAATCTTGCCGATCTGGATACGCCATGATCAATAGCCACGCCCAGCCGCACCAGGCCTATGACGAGTTTTCGCTCGTGCTCGATCCTGATGTCTATGAGCCGTTGCCCGATGACTGGCTGATCGGCATCACCGACGTCGTCAGCTCGACCGCGGCGATCCGGTCGGGGCGCTATGAAGACGTCAACTATGCCGGCGCATCTGTCATCGCGGCGCTCGGCAATGCCTGGGGTTCGTTCGATTTCCCCTTCGTGTTTCGTGGGGATGGGGCGGCATTCGCCTTGCCGCCGCACGGCATCATGGCCGCGACCTCGGCGTTGCGGCAGGTCGCGAGCTTTGCAAGAAGCGATCTCGATCTTACCCTTCGGATCGGGCTGCTCACCGTGCGTGAAATCCGCAATAGTGGGCGCGACGTCAGAATTGCCCGCTATGCGGCTTCGGAAAAAGCGACCTATGCGATGTTTGCAGGGGGAGGGCTCAAATGGGCGGAGCAGCAGATCAAGAGCGGCCGGTATCTGGTCAAGCCGGGCCGCTACGCGACGAAGCCTGATCTGGCTGGCCTCAGCTGTGACTGGACCCCGTTCCCAAGCCAACGTGGCGAGATCCTGTCGCTGCTGGTCGAGCCAAGCGACCATATCAGTCCCGAGGTCTTTGCGGCGCTGGGGAAACGTGTGCTTGCGGTTTTCGATGCCGCGCCGCGCCAGTCTCATCCGCTTCCCGGCGGTATTCCTTTGTCAGGAGAAAGTGGGAAGCAGGTCGATGCGAAAGGCTGGTCGGAGGTCGCCGCCAATTCGGATTTCCGCAAGTTCGACGACGGTTTGCGCCTGACGCTGGACTGCACGCCGGAACAGATCGACAGGGTCGAAGCGATCCTCGTTCCGGCAAGGGCGCGCGGCGAGATCAACTTCGGACTGCACCGCCAGTCGCATGCGCTGATGACTTGTCTCGTGCCATCGGACAGGCCGGATTCGCACCTGCATTTCCTCGACGGGATGGGCGGCGGTTATGCGAGGGCGGCCGAGATGATGGAGGCTGGTGCGCTTGGCGACGTCCAGCATCATGCGCGCTGAAGACCCGTTCAGCCGGCGAGACGTCGTGACCGCCAAAGAGACCTAAGCGGGTGCGCCTGGTTTCCGCATGGCCAGGTTTGCCAGCATCTCAGTGAGCTGAGGCAACGCCAATTCGGCTTCTTTTTCTATCGCGGCGGCGGTGAACCATCTGAGCTCGGTGTGTTCATCACCGATAAGTCGCGGCCGGCCGTGCCATTTATCGACGTGATAGACATGGAACGTGACGGATGCTTCGGGCGGGCCTTCCGATCCGAACCGTCCTGCAAACTGCCAGAGCTCCGGCGTCACGCCTATTTCTTCCATCAATTCCCGGCACATTGCCGTCTCGGCGTCTTCACCCTCTTCGATATGGCCGCCCGGGAGGCTCCAGCGATCCGGGTGCACCTTGCGCTCCGAACTGCGCCTGGCCAGAAGAACGGTTCCGTTCCGGCTCAAGACGCCCATCGCGATGTCGGGCATGCATTCTCCTCTCCTCATCAATCTCGCGCCGATGCTGCCCGCAGCCACGGCTCTTTGCAATGACCAGTCGTCCATCGAGACAGTCGAGGTACAGCCTGACAGGGTAAGTTGACCCCTGTATTGCCCGGGCGCATAGTCCCCGGACAGACGCGAATGACCTGCTGCTGCGAACGAGGTCGGTCAGTCGATCTTCGTCCGTTTCCGAACAGATCAAACGGAGAGGAGAGCGTCATGCCACCCACATCCCTATCAACGCCCACGCGGCGCGAGCTGCTTGCGGCCACGGCCGCCGCCGGAGCCATCGGCATGCTTGGCGGGACGCGCAGCGCTGAGGCAAACGGCGACGGGCTTAGCCCATTCAGCGTCAATTTCTCCGAGGATCAGCTTGACGATCTGCGCCGGCGCGTCGCGGCCACCCGTTGGCCTGACAGGGAGACCGTCGCGGACGATACCCAGGGCGTGCAGCTTGCGACAATCCAGAAACTCGCGAAACATTGGGCGACGGATTACGACTGGCGTAAGATGGAGGCGCGGCTCAATGCTTTGCCGCAATTCATCACCGAGATCGACGGGCTGGATATCCACTTCATTCACGTGCGCTCCCAGCATAAAAATGCGCTGCCGTTGATCGTCACACATGGATGGCCTGGCTCGATCATCGAGCAGCTGAAGATCATCGAACCGCTCACGGATCCCACGGCGCATGGCGGGAGCGAAGAGGATGCATTTGACGTGGTGATCCCGTCTTTGCCGGGCTACGGCTTTTCCGGGAAACCGACGGGGTCGGGGAACTGGAACCCGCCGCGCATCGCGCACGCTTGGGTGACGCTGATGCAACGTCTCGGCTACACGAAGTTCGTGGCGCAGGGTGGCGACTGGGGCAACGCGGTCACCGAATTGATGGCGGTGCAGGAGCCGCCGGGATTGCTCGGCATCCACACGAACATGGCGGCCACGGTTCCGGCTGACATCGCCAAGGCTCTTGCCGCCGGCGGCATGCCGCCAGCCGACCTGTCGCCGGACGAAAGGCGCGCCTTCGATCAGCTCGACGATTTCTACAAGAATGGGCTGGGCTATGCCATCGAGATGAACAACCGGCCGCAGACGCTCTACGGCATCGTCGACTCGCCGGTCGGGCTTGCGTCGTGGATGCTCGATCACGACATCCGCAGTTACCGGATGATCGCCCGCGTTTTCGACGGAGAGCCCGAGGGGCTGACCAAGGACGATATCCTCGACAACGTCACGCTCTACTGGCTGACGAACACCGCAATCTCCTCGGCACGCCTCTATTGGGACAACGCGCACCATCCGTCGGGCGGGTTCTTCGACCCCAGGGGCATCAAGATCCCGGTGGCGGTCAGTGCTTTTCCCGATGAGATCTACCAGGCGCCGCAGAGCTGGGCGGAGAAGGCCTATCCGAAGCTCATCCACTACAACCGGCTGCCGAAGGGCGGTCACTTCGCCGCCTGGGAACAGCCGATGGCTTTCACTGCCGAGCTTAGGGCTGCGTTCCGGCCGCTGCGGCAGTAGACCCAGGCGAGATCAGGCGACTGATGCCGCGATCACGATTTCCCCGGTTCGCCCTGCGTTGACCGCAGCAGGTTGTCGCGCAGCGTCGTCACCGATTTCTGCACGACGGGAAAGTCGTCGCCGAGGCCGATGGCGCCAAGCAGCGCGTTGCCGGGATCGGTTTCAACCAGTTGGCGTCCCGCCGGCGTCAGGCTGACCCGCACCTGCCGTTCATCGGCGGGATCGCGGTGACGGGTGATAAAACCATTCGACTCCAGCTTCTTGAGGATGGGAGTCAGGGTGTTGGATTCGAGGAACATCTTTTCCCCCAACACGCCGACGGTCTGGTCGTCCTCTTCGGAGAGGGCCACCATAGCGATATATTGGGTGTAGGTCAGGCCAAGCTCGTCCAGGATTGGCTTATAGGCGCGGCCGAAGGCGAGATTTGCCGAATAGACCGCGAAGCACAGGAAATTCGAAAGTTTCCGGCCGTCCTTGCCCGCCGGCGGGGAGGCGGGCGCGGGCATATCCGGCCCCTTAGCTGCTTTAGATGTCGGCATCGGTCCATCCTGTCCGGGCTTTCTAACGATGAGACCTATATAAATCGTATCCGATTAAATCGCAATAGTGTCGAAGTCGGTTTTCGATCCTGCCGTGGTGACCCGACAAAGATCAGCGGAAACTCCTGGGAGGCTTGCCATACTTCTTGCGAAAAGCGGTCGCGAAATGGGCGGAGTCGGAGAATCCGATTTCAAAGGCGATCGCCGTCATGGGCAGTGTGCTATTTTCGATCAGAAAACGGCCATAGCGCAATCTCGTCTCGACGATAAAGCGCTTCGGGGTAATGCCGATATTGTCCTGGAAGAGACGCGCGAACTGGCGTGGCGACAGGCCGACCAAAGAGGCCACCTGTTCCGGTGAGACGTCGCGGCCTTTCCGACTCTCGATGAGAACGACGGCTCGCTGTATGCGCGAATCTTCTGTGCGGCGAAATGTTGTGGCGCGGCCGTGATCGAAGACGCTCATGTGCTTCTGCTCCGTGAGCGAAAGCTGGTGCACGGCCTTGGCCGCCCGATCCGGTCCGCAATGCGTGCGGATGAGTTCAGTCATCAGCGACAGGATCGATACGCCGCCAGGCACGGTAATGCGACCGTTTTCGATCAGGAAATCATCGCGCGTGGAGAAGGCTAGACGCGGAAAGGCAATACGGAAATCCTCCGCATGAAACGGATGAACGCACGCCTTGCGTCCGGCAAGCAGTCCTTCCTGCGCCAAGACGAAGGCGCCCGTGCAAACACCAATTACCGGGACACCCGCCGATGCCGCCACCCTGAGATAGTCGCGATGCTTGCCGGGTGCGGCGCGCAGATGTGGCAGGAGGCCACCGATAACCACGACGTAGTCGAAGTCGGTCGGGTTGATGTAGGGCGCATCGGCGTGAACCCGGATGCCGCAGCTGGCGACCGCTGCATGGCCCGGAGCCCCCATGATCGACCAGCGACAATGTAATGGACGGGAATTGTCGGCGAAGTCCGCCGCATGCCTGAGAGGCTCGACGATACCCGTCAGCGACATCATCGGGAAGGTCGGCCAGAGGAGAATGCCGACGGAGAGATCGGCCTTTCGGTCGCGTGCGACCAGAAGCCGCTCGGCCCAAAGATCGTCGAGCCAGCGCACATAGTCTGGCTCGCCGGCGGATGCTTCAGGAGGTTGCTCGGATGTGATCATGGGCGCAGCCATGTCCTTTTTTCAAAGAAAATGTCTGATTTATAAAATTCAGGCGCGGTCTTCGGTGTCAAGTTTCTTCTCGTCGAACGCGACATCCGGGGAGCAGAAACCACCGGACCGGGGAACCAACAAATCAAGGATCACAGAACAATGGCACTTTCTCTTTCGAGAAGGATGGTGACGTGCGCTCTGCTGGCAGGCAGCTTCATGTCCCTTTCATCTATCGCCAATGCTTTCGAACTTGCCGAGCAGGGCAAGCTGACGGTTGCCTTCACCGGCGACATGCCCGGCTCCGGCTGGCAGGACGGGAAGCTGATAGGCTACGACGGTGAAATCATGCAGCGCATTGCCGACAAGCTCGGCCTCAAGATTGAGCCGGCGCTCATGGAATGGTCGGGTACGATCGCCTCCGTTCAGTCAGGCCGCGTCGACGCCATGCTCGGCACCATGGGCTGGACCGAAAAGCGTACGAAGATCATGAGTTTGTCCGAGCCGATCCACTACTTCAAAAATGGCATCATGCAATCGACGAAGACGAGTTGGGACAAGCTTTCCGATCTGGAAGGCAAGAAGATCGGCACGATCACCGGCTTTTCGTTCATTCCGGAATTGAAGAGCATCAAAGATCTTCAGCTCTCGCTCTACGACACGTCCGACGCGGCCGTGCGCGATCTTATTGCCGGGCGCATCGACGCTGTCATCGGCGATCCGCCGGTGGTCTCCTATGCCATCAAGCAGAACCCTGATTGGAATATGCACTTCCTTGCCTTCACCGATAACAGTCCGGATTTCCCGCTGCTGACCGGTCTCGGCCAGGTGGTCTTTGGCCTCAATCAGAAGAACGACGATTTGCGCCAGAAGATGGACGTCATCATCGCTGACATGTGGAAGACTTGCGAGATGAAGGAAATCGGCGCCCGCTACGGATTGTCGTCGGATGTCTGGTTCAAGCCGGTGGGCCAAAACTTCCGAGCCGGCGTCGATCGCCCGGCAGATTACAAGCTGCCGTCTTGCGCAGCTGGCGGCTGAACAGCCGTGCGGACGGAAGCTGCACGGCAGCTTTCGTCCACCCTCTTCGCCTACTGCATAATTCCTTAAATCAGAATCGATTTCAGGAGAAAATTATGCAGCAATTCAAGGTGCTACAGCGTCCTTGGCGCGTCTGAAAAGACGCGCGGCGCTGTAGATATAGTCGCATAAGGAAACGGCGATGAATGCGCTTCTCAGCGTTGCAGGCCTGCGCAAGAGCTATGGTCCTATCGAAGTTCTCAAAGGCATCGATTTCGATGTCGCGCCAGGTGAGAAGATTGCCCTGATCGGTCCGTCCGGCTCCGGGAAATCCACCTGTCTGCGCTGCATGAATTTTCTGGAAAAGCCCAGTGCCGGCGAGATCCGCCTCGATGGCGAGCGCATCGGTGCGCGCAACGGCCATGTCATGAGCGACCGGCAACTTGCACCGCAACGCGCCGAGATGGGCATGGTCTTCCAGCTCTTCAATCTCTGGCCGCATCTGTCGGTGACGGAAAACGTGGCGATCGCGGCGCGCAAGGTGCGCGGCCTGCCTGCTGCCGAGGCCCGCGAACTGGCGTTGGAGATGTTGGCCAAAGTCCATATGACGCACCGCGCCGACGCCTCACCGCTCGAACTGTCCGGTGGCCAGCAGCAACGTGTCGCGATCGCGCGGGCGCTTGCCCAGAAGCCAAAGCTCATGCTGTTTGACGAGCCGACATCCGCACTCGATCCCGAACTGGTCCAGGAAGTTCTGAAAGTGATGGAGGAGCTGGCGGCCGAAGGGCGCACGATGCTGATCGTCACGCACGAGATCGCGTTCGCGCGCGACATTGCCGATCGCGTCCTGTTTCTTGACGGCGGCACCATCGTCGAAGCCGGGCCGGCACGCCAGGTCATAACCGCTCCCCGCGAAGCGCGAACGCAAGCGTTTCTCAACAAGATCCGGCACTAGGCGCGTCATGACCGGATTTTCCATATTTTTCTCGGTCGTCCAGGGGCTCGTCGCCGGCCTCGGCATAACCGTTTTCGTCACGATCGCCTCGCTGGCGCTCGCAGCCGCCTTCGGGTTCCTTCTCGCCCTGCTCAGGCAATTTGCCGGGATCAAATTCATCGATCTGGTGATCGATGTCTGCTGCGAGATTCTCTGCAATGTGCCGGCCTTGACGCATCTGTTCATCCTCTACTTCGGGCTTGCCAGCATCGGCGTGAAATTGACGTCGATCACGGCGGCCGTCCTGGGCCTCGGGCTCATCGGAGCGGCGATCACCTGTGCAATCTTTCGCGCCGGTTTCGCCGCGCTGCCTGGCGGGCAGGCGGAGGCGGCGCTTGCCGCAGGGCTGACCCCGCTCCAGACCATCTTTGAGATCCTGACGCCGCAGGCCATGCGGATAGCGCTTCCAGGGCTCGGGAACTACGCGGTGCAGCTCCTCAAGGATACATCCGTCGTCTCGGCCATCGCGGCGCCGGAAATCATGTTCTTTGCCCGCTCAATGGTGACGTCGTCCTTCCAGACAACAATGATCTACGCGACGGCGGCGGCACTCTACCTGTTGCTGAGCTTGCCATTGATGCAGGTCACGCGGTTCCTCGAAAGACGTTATGGGAGATTGAAAGGATGAGCGCTTTCCTAGCGCCCTATGGCGATTATGGTGCCGAATGGCTGCCTCTCCTCCTGCGGGCGATGGTGAATACGGCCCTGCTTTCCGTTTGTGCCTTTGCCCTGGCATTCGTTTTTGGCTTGCTGCTTTCGCTCTGCCAGAAATCCAGTTTCGCGGCGCTAAGGTATTTTGCGGCCCTTTATGTGACGATCGTGCGTGGCGTGCCGCTGCTGGCGGTTTTGTTTCTGCTTTATTTCGGCTTGCCGGGTATCGGGATCGTCTTTGATGCTTTCGGCGCGGCGATTGCGGGCCTGGCGTTGTGTTTCGCGGCCCAGGTCGCAGAGCTTTTCCGCGCCGGCCTGAAGGCTATACCTGCCGGGCAGAGCGAGGCAGCGTTAGCCGCGGGCTTCACCCCGGCCCAGAGCTTCGTCCTGATCATCCTGCCGCAGGTCGCGCGTGTCATTCTGGCGCCCATGATCATCACCTTCGTCTCGCTGCTCAAGGATTCTTCGCTCGCTTCGCTGGTTACCGTCAACGAACTGGTCCTCACCGGGCGGTCAATGGCGACCGAGTATTTCCTGCCCTTGCAAATCTACATTGCCGTCGGCCTCTGCTATTTCGCGATAGCCTGGCCTTTCTCGGTCCTCTCGCGCCGGCTAGCCCTTCCGGCCACCCGCTAACTCGTCATCACAAGGCCAAGACCATGACCATTGAAACGACCGTTGCCACCGGCGACGCACGTCGGCATGCAACGCAATCGGATGAACCTCGTTGGCCGGTGATCCTCATGACGCCCGACCTCAGCGAAGCGCCTGATGCTCCGACCGAGAAGGAGTATGTGGTACGCGCCAACTATGCGGACGCCATAGCCGAGGCAGGGGGAATTCCGTTGATCCTGCCTTACAATACCCGGAACCTGGCACCGGCCTTGGCACTCGCCGATGGAATCCTCCTTACCGGTGCGCGGCCGGGGACGGAGGTGACAGGGGCGCGCAGGCAGTTCGAAATTCAGCTGGTCGAGCAAGCCTTGAAAACCGGCAAGCCGCTTCTCGGCATCTGCCATGGCATGCAACTGATCGGTGAATGCCTTGGAGGCAAATTTCAAACCGAGCTGCCGGCCGCCGCCGTATCCCACATCCCGCAAGATGTCCCCGACGTGCTGGCGCACGAGATCATCGTCGAGCAGGGCAGCGTGCTCGCCAACTGGGTCGGGAAGAGGTCGGCGCGCGTCAACAGCCTGCATCGGCATGCTTTGGCCGGCCACGGACGATTCCGTGTCGCTGCAAGGGCGCCGGACGGCATCATCGAGGCATTCGAAGGAGAAACAGACGGCTTTTGCCTGGGTATCCAATGGCACCCGGAATACCGGCTGACTGAACTCGATAGGAATGTCATGAGGGCCTTCGTCGACCGCAGCGCCGAAGCGGCAGCCCGCAAGGCACGCAATGCTTCGTCGGCTGGAAGCAATCGCGTGCGCGAACGGCTGGTACAGCTCGAGCTTGCTCTGCCGGAAGCATCCTCGCCACCGGGTGCATTTTCCGGAGCTGTGCGGACCGGCAATATCATCACCATTTCCGGTCAAGTGCCGTTGAAGGATGGCGTGGTGCTGCAGACGGGACACCTCGGAGCATCAGTCTCCATCGAAGAGGGGCGAGAATGTGCGCGTTGGGCGCTCCTCAATGCGCTTGCCCAGTTGGAGGGAGCTGCGGGGGGCTTCCACAAGATCCAGGGCTTCGTACGGCTGGCGGGCTATGTCGCGGCAGATGCTGCTTTCGAGCGCCACGGCGCGGTCGTTGATGGCGCTTCGGAACTGCTCCGAGAGCTTTTCCCGGATCGATGGACGCATGCCCGCATCGCGGTCGGCGTTGCATCCCTGCCACGTGGGGTTCCTGTTGAAGTCGAGCTGACGGCCATCGTCGGCGACGAGGCCTGAGATGGGGCGCGTTGCGGTGATCGGCGCCGGCGTGGTCGGCGTGTCGTCGGCCTATCTTCTCGCCCGGGCGGGGCATGATGTGACACTTGTCGATGCGGCGGGCGAGCCGGGCACGGGGGCGAGTGCCGGCAACGCCGCGCAGCTGTCCTGGGCCTATGGTGACGCTATGGCATCGCCAGCCCTGCTGAAGCATCTGCCAGCCATTGCGATGGGGCGCGATCCGGCCTTCCGCATCCACTGGCAACTCGACCGGGACTTTCTGCGTTGGGGGCTGAAATTTATTGCCAATACCCCGTTCAGGCGTTGGTGGAACAATACGCAGGACATCCTGCGCCTCGCCGAGCAATCCCGTTACGAACTCGCGATCCTGCTTAAGGAAACCGATGTCGAATTCGATTACCGTGTCGCCGGAAAGCTGCATCTCTACGCCGACCCGCAGAGTTTTGCTGCCGCCCATTCCAGTGTCGTGCGCAAGAATGCCCTTGGCTTCGAACAACGCCTGCTGAAGCGGGTGGAGGCGGAAAACATCGAACCGGCGCTTGCCGCGTATCAGGGAGAGATTGCCGGCGCCGTTTATACTCCGGATGATGCCCTCGGCGATGCGGCCGGATTTTGCCGCCAGCTGACCGCCTGGATGGTCGGGCGCGGGCAGGTGTCGACGCTTTTCGGCAGGAGGGTTTCGAGCTTTGTCCAAACGGGAGGCGTGCTGACAGGGTTGAGGTTCGAGGATCGCGACGAGCTTCACGTCGACGCTGCTATTGTCGCCGCAGGGCCGCAGATCCTTTCCCTCGTGTCCGATCTGCCCGAGGCCCGGGACATACGCTCCGTCAGAGGCTACTCGCTCACCATTCCAAGATCCAGCCTTGCACCAAGTATCAGCCTGACAGACGTCAAGCGAAAGCTTGCCTTTGTGGCAATCGGCGACCGTTTTCGTGTTGCCGGACTGGCAGACATCGAGCGTCCCGGAGCCGGTTTTGATGTCGGGCGTTTCGACACGCTCAAGCTGGCCGCGTCCGCAGTGCTGCCCGATCTTTTCGACCGATCGGACGAACTGACGAGATGGTCGGGCGAGAGGCCCATGACTCCGACCTCCAAGCCCATGATCGCCGCCTCCAGACGCATCAAAGGTCTCTACATCAATGCCGGCCACGGCATGTTGGGATGGACGCTCGCATTGGGTTCTGCCCGCCGCGTGGTCGATCTCCTTCGATAAGTCGGTGGTTGGCGCCCGGTGCTCACAGTTGCGGACGACCACCTGCCGCAGCGTTCCGGCAGATGCGGGGACTTGCTCAATTCATACCTCTTCATCCATCTGATCGCTCCGGATCATAAAATCCGGAGCGAAGTGAGTGAGAGCACGTCACCAATGGAATCTGTGGAATGACCCCTAGCCGAATTTCTCAGTCGTGTCGGCCTTGCCGAACACCCAATAGCCGGATGCCTTGATCCAGCCGAGCGGGCAACCTCGTTCCAGCAGATAGGCGCGGATATCGCGTGTTACCGAGGCTTCCGCCGCGACCCAGATGAAGGTTTCCGGTTGGATATCGACCGTGCTCAACAATTTCAGCAGCGCTGCGGCATCGGTTGCCTGCGAGAGAGGCCGATGCGCCCAGTGGATGTGCAGTTCGGCTGATGTCGCGAAGACCTGCTCTTCCAACGGGCCGGTGACGGCTGCGATTGTGGTGATGACGGTTCCGGCACTGCTCTCCTCGATCCGGCGGCCGATTGCCGGCAGGGCCGTTTCGTCGCCGATCAGCAGCCATCGTTTGACTGTCTTCGAAACCACGGCGGAGCCCCTTGGTCCGCCGATCTCGAGCCTGTCGCCGGGGCGCGCGTCGATCGCCCATTGGGTCACGGGGCCTGCCTCGTGCAAGGCGAAGTCGATGGTCAGTCTGCGTTCGGCATTGTCGTAGCGGCGCGGCGTGTAGTCACGGCGTTCTTCCCCGCCATCGGTGGCCGGTACGAAAATCTTGATGTGGTCATCGGGTGCAAGACTGGTGAAGTCGGCGAGATCGCCGCCGGTCAATTCGATGCGGCGCATGCCGGGGGTGATGTCGATGACGCTTTCGACCATCAGGGTGCGCCGTCGCGTGTCGTGGCGGATCCGCTCGATGACAGGGGCGGGTGAAGTCTGTTCTTTGAGTTGATTGTTATCCATGTGTCCTTCCGGGGCTTTGAAGCTCGATCCGCAGGACATAGTCGCGCAGATCGAAGCCGCAAAAGCCGTTCGATCATACGCGTTGAGTGACGTTAACGCTTACGTGGCCGGGTGACCCGACCATTGAGCGCATGATGTAACCGACGCCGGCGGCATGTGCAACGGCAAGGTGGCCAACAAGGGCGATGATTGCCAAAGTTTAACTTTCCGGAGGTGTTTCGGTCGGGCAATGATCATCTGCTCAACACGCAGGAATTTCGTGCAGGCGGTCATGGAGAAGACAATGGACACCGAAATCCAGGACGTGCTCGACATCTATCACGCGATGATCGAGACGGAGCACAACAGCCCGCGCGAACTGCCTCCGGGCGGCCGCGACGGAGGACAGGATCAGCGGCTACGCGCGGTGGGACCAGAGACTGGGCAGTTCATCAATATCCTCGCCAGGAGCCTCAAGGCGCCGACGATCCTCGAACTCGGCACCTCCTTCGGTTATTCCGGGATATGGTTGGCGGAAGCCGCGCGCGCTTCCGGCGGTCGGCTGATCACCATGGAAATGCACGACTACAAGTCTGCCTACGCACGCGACATGGCCGTCAGGGCAGGGCTTGCCGAGTATGTGGAATTCAAGGTCGGGGATGCCGTCCAGATGATCGGCGCGCTTTCCTCCGGCATCGATTTCGTGCTGGTGGATCTCTGGAAGGATCTCTACGTTCCCTGCCTCGAAGCCTTCTATCCCAAGCTCAATCCGGGCGCGATCATCGTCGCCGACAACATGCTGCGCCCGGGAGGCGATGATCTCAAACGCTATGGTGAGGCTGTCCGTGCCAAGCCAGGGATATCAAGCGTGCTGCTGCCGGTCGGCAGCGGGCTTGAGGTCAGTCGGTTCGATTGAGGCTGAGGTGAGATTAGCTGTCATTTTGTTTTTTGGTTGCAGCAAAAAAGAAGACACGTTTTAAGCTAATTTCCGACACGTTCCCGATCAAAGCTCTGCGTTATTGCGAGCTTTGGAGATGTGATGTCGGGCATTCTTGTCGCCACCCTTTTGGCAACGGTTTCTGCAAAGATTCCAGCCGGGTTTTCCAGCGGTGACGTTCTCTATTCTGATTGCAGCGAGTCCCGGCAGTTTGTCGTCGGGTATGTTGCCGGTTGGTTGGACAAATGGAATAGTGATGAGCAACTCGCTCGTCGCATTTTTACCGAAGCCGCTCCCAGACCCAGCAGGATGGTGAACTCGGCGCATTTTGCAATCGCCGTTGGTGTCAACGTATGTATCCCAGTCGGAACTACGGCGGAAGCGATCGGCAATACGCTATGCACGTTCCTGGAGGAGAATCCCGGCATACGCGGGGCCACCGGCGACGAGTTGATGACCACCATGGCTCATTATAAATACCACTGCCCGATTCCTTAGGGAGATTCACGCCGGCTTGTTGGCCTCGATGAAACGGCTGAGCGAGGTGGCGGCGTTGAGCATATGGGCGCGCATGCGCCGTGACGCCATCTCGCCGTCGCCTTCGGCGATCGCCTGCATGATGGCCTCGTGTTCGTCGCGGGAGCGGCTCAGCCTTTCGCCCTGGCGCAGTTGCGTGCGCCGGAAGGCGTTCAGGCGGTTGCGGATGGCGATCGCCTGTTCGGCGAGGAAGCCGTTATGGGTGGCGCAGTAGATGGTCTCGTGGAACTGACGGTTGAAGCTATCATAGGCGTTGACGTCGCCGCTTTCGACGATTGGCCGTGAGAGCTCGTGCAGTTCGATCAGGCGGCTGCGCTCCAGCGGCGTCATGCGGTAGGTCGCGAGCCTGACGCAGACGGCCTCGATCTCGGCCACCGTCTCGAACATCTCCATGATGCGCTCCGGCGTCATACGGGCGACGACGCCGCCGCGCCGGGCGCGAAGCTCGACGAGGCCGCCCGCCGCCAGCTGACGCAGCGCTTCGCGAACCGGCGTGCGGGAGGCGCCGAAACGATCGGCAAGCTGCTGTTCGTCCAACGCTGCACCCGCCGCCAGCGTGCCGGCGGCGATCTCGTCGGTCAGGGCGTTGCGAATGCGATCGGAGAGCAAGCCGCGATCATCGCCGTCATCCTCGGTTTCGAAACCATTCGCCATTCCGTCATCTCCGATCTGTTTCAGGCATCGGCCCCAAGCGCCCGTGTATGCAAATGCGATTGCGTGCCTCTTCTGTGTATGCACGTGTGGCATCACGAAGGTGTTACGTATTCAATAATTGACTTTCTGTCGAATGGGAATACATAAATCTCCAGCAAGCAGGCTTCTGCATACACGAAGCCGCTTCAAATACCGAGTTTGACGACGGGATCGCGCAACCCGACGAAGGCCAGTGCCTCGCGCCCGGCTAACGAACCGTTCCGACATGGCATTACAGACCAACCAATTTTGACTTGGCTTCCGTTCTTCGGTCCCGAGCCGACATGCTTTCGATCCTTCAATTCCTGGACGCACAAGGAACCAGATCATGATGATGAACAGACGGGCTTTCTCGGCCGCCCTTGTTGCCGGCGCTGCCGCTTCTCTGCTTGCCACACGCGGCATGGCCGCGACATCCGCTCCCATAAAGGCGCGCAACGTCGTGCTGGCGCACGGGCTGTTTGCCGACGGCTCGTGCTGGACCGAGGTGATCGCGCGCCTGCAGGCGGCTGGACTCAATGCCACGGCGGTGCAGAACCCGCTGACGACGCTGCCCGAGGCCGTCGCTGCCGTGAAGCGGGTGCTCGACCGACAAGACGGCCCGACGGTTCTCGTCGGGCATTCGTTTTCTGGCATGATGGTGACTGAGTCCGGCGTGCACCCCAATGTTTCGGCGCTCGTCTATGTCGCGGCGCGGGCGCCGGATGCAGGTGAGGATTATACCGCTCTCGCCAAAACCTTCCCGACGCCGCCGGCTTCGGCCGGCATCGTCTTCGACGGCGACGAGGGACGCCTCAGCGAGGAAGCCTTCCTGCGTGATTTCGCCGGTGACCTGCCGGAGGCGAAGGCGAAAGTGCTCTATGCCGTGCAGCAACCGTTCCAGAAGGCGCTGCTGACCGGCAAGACGACACAGGCCGCTTGGCGTTCGAAGCCGAGTTGGTATGCCGTCTCGACCGAGGACCGGACGATCAATCCCGATCTCGAACGCTTTATGGCCAAACGCATGGGAGCAAAGACGATTGAAATCCAGGCCAGCCATCTGTCGTTGATCTCCCACCCGGACGAGATCACAAAGCTGATCCTCACGGCGGCGGGGGAGAATAGGGACTGATGCCGAGGCCTGGAAGTGGCAGGGCCGCGGCAGCATCCCTGGAGCGGCGAGGGGCCGCCGCTCCTCTCATATCGGTCGGCGCAGCGGCCTGAACGCTGCTCGAAGCTCGGCGGAGAAGAGCTCCGGCTGCTCCCAGGCGGCGAAGTGGCCGCCCTTGTCGACCTTGTGGAAATAGATAAGGTTGCGATAGGCGCGACGGGCCCATGTCTCCGGGGCCTGATAGCTCTCCCCAGGAAAGACGGTGATGGCGACCGGAAGCGCGATCTTGGAGGTCTTCTCCCCGGCCGCAAGGACGGGACTGCGCCCGCCGCCATATTCCCAGTAGATCCGGGCCGAGGAAGCGGCGCTGTTGGTCAACCAGTAAAGCGTGATGTCGTCGAGCACCTCGTCGGGAGACTTTTCGGGATCGCTGCTGTCGTAGGTCCAGTGCGTGAAGCCTGGATGACCGAGCGTCCATGCCGCAAGGCCGGCCGGGGAGTCCGATATGGCGTAGCCGATCGTCTGCGGCCCCGTGCCCATCATCGTGGCATAGGACCTGTTCCCCATCTTGGCTGCGGCGCTGAGGGCATCGAACGCCGCGCGTTCCTCGGTGGAGAGTCGCTGCGGCGCCGGCCCGCCCGCGGCGAGCACCGCGGCAACTTCGGGCGGCACGACAGCCGGCAGGTTGATGTGGATGCCGAGCAGACCTTGTGGCGCGAGCCGTGCCATCGCGCCGGAGACCGGCGAGCCCCAGTCGCCGCCCTGGGCGACGTAGCTGTTGTAAGCGAGGCGCTTCATCAGTTCCGCCCAGGCCCGTGCGATGCGGTCCGGCCCCCAGCCGGTGCCGGTCGGCTTGCCGGAGAAGCCGTAGCCCGGCATCGACGGAATGACCACGTCGAATGCATCTTCGGCGCGTCCGCCATGAGCGGTCGGATCGGTGAGCGGGCCGATGATCTTGAGGTTCTCGAATACCGATCCCGGCCAGCCATGGGTGATGATGACGGGCAGGGCATTCGGATGTTTCGAGTGGACGTGAATGAAGTGGATGTCTAGGCCGTCGATCTCGGTGATGAATTGCGGCAGCGCGTTCAGCTTCGCTTCCGCCTTTCGCCAGTCGTAGCCGGTGCCCCAATAATCGACGAGCGGCTTGATCTTTTCGAGCTGTATGCCCTGCGACTGGTCGTCGACCGTCTCGCGTTCGGGCCAGCGTGTTGCCAGTACGCGCCGGCGAAGGTCGAGGAGGTCCGCCTCGGGAGTGTCGACGCGAAACGGGCGGATCGCATCTCCCGCGGCAGCCGATGCCTGATAGGACGGAAACAGGCTGGTCGCGCCCGCGGCGGCAATCCCGATCGCCGCGGTGGTCAGGAACCTGCGCCGGTCGCGGTTCAGGGATTCCGAGCTGGCACTTGTGAGCAGTTTGAAGAGCATGGTCATGGCATTGTCCTTTGAAGCAGACGCCTTGGGCAAGACTTCGATAAGTTCGGCCATCGTCAGAATAGCATGGGCGTAGGTCGGGCCGTTCAGCTTGTGCGCCGCACGCATCATTAGGTGCGAGAAGGCGGCCGTCGCGTCGCTCACCAGGGTCGCGAAATAACCGAGTTCCATGGCGAAGCGGGCGGTGGATTCGATACAGCTATTCCCGCCGGATCATCTCGATGCGAGGCCAGCCGTATTGCGCAGGTGATCGGGATGCGTGCCGCCGCCCATACTTCTCGCCACCATCGCGACGATGGTTTCGAACAGTTCGTTCTTTGCCTCGACGGCGGTGATGTCGCCCGACGCGGCGGCATAGGAGAGGGCTTCGGCGGCGCCGAGCATGGCCCAGAGGCCGGCTGCGGCGATCGTGCCGGCACCGGTAAAGGGCGAAAGCGCGATGCGGCATTTCTCGATGAAGGCCGCTTCGTATTCGCGCTTGATCCTTTCGAGTTCCGGCGAGCCGGCAAGTGCTGCGATCACACCGGGGATTTCGCGGCCCTGAAGCAGCACGCAGTCGACATAGGAGGTGGCGATGACTGTGGCCCGGTCGGCAAGCGACGGCTGGCTTGCCGCAAGGGCTGCGTCCATCACATCCGTCTGGCGGGCGTCGAATTCGCGGTAGAGCGCTGCGAGCAGGCCTGGGCGGGTTTCGAAATGATCATAGACCACGGGTTTCGTTACGCCCGCCCGCTCGGAAAGCCGGCCGAGGGTCAGCGCTTCCGTTCCCTCGTCACGGGCGATCTGCCAAGCGACGTCGAGCAACTGGCGATGCCGATCCTGACGCGACAGGCGGCGGCGCGGCTGCGGATCGGTCGGCTGACCTGTTGTTTCGGCGCTTGACATCGCTATATACCAAAAGTAACTTACTGAAAGTAGCTTACTAAAGGTATACAGGCTGCGTCCTCCATCCGCAATCATTCAGCAGGAGTTTTCGCCATGCACGCGCTCATCGTCGTCGCGCATCCCGATCCCCAGTCGCTCACCCACCGCGTCGCCGCCCATCTTGCCGAAGGTGTCACACTTTCCGATGCCGGCCATTCCGTCGAGTTTGCCGATCTCGCGGCCGAGGGCTTCGATCCCCGGTTCACCGCGGCAGATATTGCTCTGCATCTGAGGAAAGGGGTGCTGCCCGCCGACGTTGCCGCCGAGCAGGCAAGGGTCGACCGCGCCGATGCGCTGGTGCTCGTCTATCCCGTCTACTGGTGGTCGATGCCGGGGCTTATCAAGGGATGGATCGACCGGGTGTTCACCAATGGCTGGGCTTACGACGATCGCCCGGATACCGGGCTGGTGAAGTTGCTTGGCCGCCTGCCGGTGCATCTGGTCGGCCTCGGCGGCGCCGATGCCGGGACCTATGTGCGGCACGGCTATTTCGGCGCCATGAAGACGCAGATCGATCACGGGATCTTCGACTATTGCGGCGCCCGCGTCGTGACATCGGAGCTGTTGCTCGAAGCCGGACCGAACCATGCGGCCGCCCATCTGGAGACTGCGCGCGCCGTTGGCCGCAGGCTCTTCGACACATCCAGGCGATACGAGGCGACTGACCGCGTAAAGGTGCCCGAGTTCCGGTAAGGTTTATCGGCTGGCTAAGGCAGAGTCTTGCGCCGCCGGCCTTTTCACGAGACAAGCCTTGGATGAGTATTCCGACGACACATCCCTTCGACTTTGATCCGACCTACGGCATGCAGCTCGCAGACCTCCTTGCCGTCAAGCAGCCCGAGGCGCCTGAGGGTTTCGACGATTTCTGGGAGGCGCGTTATCTCAGGGCGCTGACGGTCGATCCGCAGCCGGTGCTGCGCCGGAGCAAGATCAGCCATCCCGACTGGCATGTGCTCGATCTCGTCTATATCTCGACCGGGTCATTCAGGATCGGCGGCTGGCTCATCCTGCCGCGTCAGGGGGAGGTGCGGCGCGGCCTCGTCGTCGGGCATGGTTATGGCGGGCGGGATCGGCCTGAATTCGATCTGCCGGTCAAGGAAACGGCAGTGCTTTTTCCCTGCTGCCGCGGGCTGTCGCTTAGCGCTCGTCCGCCGATCTCGCAGAATCCCTCCTGGCATGTGCTGCACGATATCGACAAGCCTAAATCCTATATCATCGGCGGCTGCGTCGAGGATATCTGGCTTGCCGTCTCGACGCTTGTTGCACTCTATCCCTGGCTTTCAGGGCATATCGGCTATAGCGGCATCAGCTTCGGCGGCGGTGTCGGGGCAATGGCGATCGCTTACGACCAGCGCATCGATCGCGGCCATCTGGCGCTGCCAAGTTTCGGGGATCAGCCGTTGCGGCTGATCTTGCCGACCGTCGGCAGCGCGCAATCGGTGCAGGAGTATCATAAGGAACACGCAGATGTGCTCGAGACGCTTCGGCTCTACGATGCGGCAACGGCCGCTTCGCGAATCAAGGTGCCGATGCTGGTTGCCGTTGCGCTGTTCGATCCTTCGGTGGCGCCACCCTGTCAGTTCGCTGTCGCGAATGCGCTACCGAAATTTAATGAAATCTTCATCCTGGATGCCGGGCATTTCGACTATCCTGGCGGCGCTGAGCAAGAGGCGGTTCTCCGCGACAAGTTGGGACAGTTTTTCAGGGTGCCATGAACCGCGAATATCTGCGCTGGTACAGTCAGCGGCTGCATCGAGACATGGAGATGCTGCTGCATAATTCCTTCAATCGGACTCGATTTAAGGACAAAATTATGCAGCCATTCAAAGTGCTACAGCGTCCTTTGCGCGTCTGAAAAGACGCGCGGCGCTGTAGTGTTCGGCCATGCCGGCGCCAAGGTGCTGGTCTTTCCGACGCGGGACGGGCGCTTCTTCGAGTATGAACAGCTCGGGCTGGTCGCGAGCCTCGCAGACAAGCTCGGGGCCGGCCATCTCCAGCTCTATTGCATCGAGGGCCTGGCGGCAGAAACCTTCTATGGCTTCCACCGTCACCCGGCCGAGCGCATCCGCCGGCATGGTGCGCTCGAGGATTACATCCTGAATGAGGTGCTGCCGCTGATGGCGGCGAAGAATTCGCATGAATGCACCATCGTGCATGGCTGCAGCCTCGGCGCCTTCCAGGCGGCAAGCCTGTTCTTTCGCCATCCGCATCTCTTCCGCAAGCTCGTCGCCTTTTCCGGCCGCTACGACCTGACGATGAAGGTGGAATCCTTCGGCGACCTGTTCGACGGCTATTACGACGACAGCGTCTATTTCCACACGCCGACGCATTTTCTGCCTGGGCTCGGCGGCGATTGGCGGCTCGACAGGCTGCGTGAGAGCGACATCATTCTCACCATTGGCGATGCTGACCCTTTCCTCGACAATAACCGCTATCTCAGCCGGTTGCTCGCGGACAAGAATGTCGGCCATCAGTTACATGTCTGGGATGGACGCGCCCACCGCGCCGGCGCCTGGCGGAAGATGGCGGCGCTTTATATCTGACACGCTTGGAACGCTGTCACGGCCAATGCAGCGCTGCGGTCGCCACCGGCGCGTCCCAGAGGGCGATTTCCTCGTCGGTCAGTAAGGCAAGGGTGACGGACAGTCCCTGCATGTCGAGCGAGGTGACGTAGGTTCCGACCAGTGAGCGCTCGATCGGGATGCCTCTTTCCTCGATGAAACGGCGGGCGCCGTTATAGGCGAGGTAGAGTTCGGCGGGCGGCGTGCCGCCGAGGCCGTTGACGAAGAGCAACGCCTTGGCGCCTGGCGCTGCCGCGATGTCGCCGGCGATGGTCTGGCAGAGATGGCCGATGATGGTGTCGGAGGCGGCGAAGGGCTGCCTGGCATGGCCGGGTTCGCCATGGATGCCGACGCCAATCTCCATTTCGTCGGGTCCGAGCGAAAATGTGGTGCGCTCGGTCTGCGGCACCGTCACGCCATTCAGCGCCACACCCATTGAGCGGATGCGCGTATTCAAACCTTCCCCAAGCTGCTTCAATGCGGAAAGTGTCATGCCGCGTTCGGCCGCAGCGCCGAGGATCTTTTCGACGACCAGCGTTCCGGCGACGCCGCGTCGGCCTCTGCCTTCGCCGATCTTCGATGTTTCGATATCGTCACTGACGACCACCATGTCGAGGCTGTGGCGATCTCCGGCCATTTCGATCGCCATTTCGAAATTCATCAGGTCGCCGTCGTAATTCTTGACCACCAGCAGGCAGCCGGCGCCGGTATCGGTCTCTTCGATCGCGGCGATGATCTGACTCGGCGTCGGCGAGGTGAAGATATGGCCGACGCAGGCGGCGTCCAGCATGCCGTGTCCGACGAAGCCGATATGCATCGGCTCATGGCCGGCGCCGCCGCCTGATATAAGCGCCACCTTGCCAGGGGTGAGATGGCGGCGGCGGATGCATCTGCGCTCAGGCCCGAACACCACGAAGGCCTCATGGGCGCGCACGAAGCCTTCGACGCTTTCGGCGACCATGGTTTCCGCAGTGTTCATGAACTTCTTCATCAAGCCTCTCCCAAGGCCAAAAGCGTTACGTTACGTCAACCAGCTTACTCGTCATTCCGCACCCGATATCGCGACGATTTTCTGCACCAGATCTGAGATCGCCTCTTCCAGCAGGCGGTTTTTCCTGTCGTCGCCGAAATCAGGCACCATCAGCGACAGGTGTCGCAATTTCTCGGAATGGCCGAGATCCGGCAACTTGCCGGGATGGGCGGCCTGATAGGCTTCGAGAAAGCGCTCCTGTTCGGCAGCGCTGAAATGGCAGACGCGGACGATCGTCGCGAGATGGCGCGCCGGCAGCGGCGTCGCATAGGTCGGGCTGGTGATCTGGGTGACGAAGCTGCGATGTTTTCCAAGCGCCGTCGCCAGTCGCTGGCGCGTGCCCGATGGCCTGTTGTCGATGATCTGCGCCAGAATGGACTTGTAGGTGATAATGGCGTCTTCGATGTCTTCGCGCGCCATCCTACTCTCCGGCTGCCCTTGTGCCATCGGCATTGAGGCCGATGATCGCCGATCTTATCGCGGGACGCCGGGCCGGCGCCACGGAAAAATGCCGGAGGCCGGCAGCGAGCAGCCTGGGCAGATAGCTGGGATCGCCGGCCATGTCGCCACAGATACTGACTGGCTTGCCGGCGGAAAGCTTCACCGCCTGGGCGAGCAGCCGGAGCACGGCGGGTGCAGCCTTGCCGGCATCGGCGTCCATATCGTCGCGGGCGGAGGCGGCGAGATATTGGGTTAGGTCGTTGGTTCCGAACGAGAAGAAAGCCGCCGACCCGAAGGCGTCGAGCATCAAGGCGGCTGATGGTACCTCCACCATCATGCCGATCGGTGGCATTCGGTGGGGCAGCGCACGGCGGCCCAGCTTTTCGGCTTCCTCGCGGAATAGCTCGCGCATCCTGTCGACCTCGTCGGGAAACGTCACCATCGGCAGCATCACCGACAGCCTGCCGAAGACAGCAGCGCGCAACAGGGCGCGGGCCTGGACGCGGGCGATTTCCGGCCGGGCAAGCAGCAGCCGGATGCCGCGCAGGCCCGAGGCGAGAGCCAGCAGGTCTTCCAGGCCGGCGAGCGGCTTGTCGCCGCCGATATCGAGCATTCTTATGATCACCGGCCTGTCGCCCGCCTGCTCCAGCACGCGGCGATAGATTGCCAGCTGTCGTTCCTCGTTGGCAGCATCGGCGACCGAGGCAACTGAAAATTCCGAGCGCATCAGGCCGACGCCCGCCGTTGCCGGATCGAGCGCATCGATCTCGGCGGGATCGTTGATATTGATGGAGAGCAGGATCGGCACGCCGTCCGCCGTGCGCAGCTCACTGCTGCCAGTTTGCGTGTCGCTGGCAGGTGCTTGTGCCGGTGCCGGGATCAGCATGCCGCCGGCCTTCAGGACGACCGCACCGGCGTCGCCATCCACGCGAACGGGATCTCCATCTGCTGCCGAAAAGCGACCCGTGCCGACCACCATCGGCACCGATTTCGCCCGGGCAAGCAGGGCGACATGGCCGGCGGTGCTGCCCGCAAACAACGCGATGCCGCCGCCTTTCGACCAGTCATGGGCGAGAAAGCGGCTCGGCTCCATATCCTTGCCAACGAAGACCGAGCCAGGCGGGAAATCGGCGATCGGGGTGCCGGCGAGCGCCCCGAGCACGCGGTTCTTGATGTCGAGAATATCGACGGCGCGTGCCCGCATCTGCTCCTCGTCGGCCGCTTCGAGTTCACCGATATAGGCGTCGAGGGTGGCGACCCAGGCGAAGACGACATTCTCGTCGGCCTCCATGCGCGCGCCCGTCGCTTCCGCGATCGTCGGATCGCGCAGCACCTCGATCTGGAAATCGATGATATCCCGGCTTTCGGCATCGGCTCCATCGGCGAGGTGCTCGAGTTCGCCGATCGAGATGTCGATCGCCTTCTCCAGCGCGCTGTATCCACCGACGGCTCGGGATGCAGGGGCAGCGTCCGGCCGCTCGGCCAGAAAGGCCGGGCCAGATGCGATGCCCGGGGATGCGCTCTTCGCTTTCAGTCTAAGCGGTTCGGCCATGTTTCTTTTCCTCATCGAAGTTGCGCTCGATGAGTTCCTTCAGCGCGCGGATCGCCTCTTCGGCGAGAATGCCGTCGGCGCGGATCCTGAGGATCGACCCTTTTCGGATTCTCGCACCCATGATCTTGATGATGCTCTTGCCGTTCAGCCAGACGTCGCTGCCGTTGACAGCGATCTCGATCGAACAGGGGAAGGACTTGGCAAGCCGCGTGAAGGTGACGGAGGGGCGGGCATGCAGCCCGACACCGTGCTTGACTTCCACCTCCGTCTGGCAATTCACGTGCAATGGGTCGGGCTCCTGTTTTTCACTACGCAATCCGCTCGTCATCAGGGGGACAGTTCCTCGGCTGTGGCGACGACCTTGGCCAGCGACGCGCCCCCCGACGCCTCGGCAGCGGCGATGACGGCGCCTTCAACCAAAGGCGCGTTGCAGATGGAGACGAGGGCCGCGCGCGGAAGGCCCAGCATTTCGATCGCCATCTCGCTGTTGGTCTCGGCGCCACCGAGATCGACGAAGACGGCGACGCCGGCATCGGACCATGCGGCCTCGATCGCTTTCAGGATGCCGCCGGCATCGGTGCCGAGGTCGCCGTGGACATTGCCACCCGACCAGGCGAGCGGCACGCAGTCGCCGACCATCTGCCGCACCATGTCGGCGATCCCCCTTGCCACCAGCGGCGAGTGGGAGACGATCACGATACCCACATTTGCGGTCTTTCCATTCATTGCGGACGGTGCTCCCCGAGATAGCGGCAGATCGCCGTGGTCAGCAGCGCGCAGCTCGACGCGCCGGGATCGACATGACCGATGGAGCGGTCGCCGAGATAGGCCGCGCGCCCGCGCATTGCCTTCATGTCAGCAGTGCGGTTGGCGGAACGCTCGGCCCTGCGGGCGATTGCGCCGAGTGGCGAGCGGCTGGCAAGTGCCGCATGCACGGGATAGAGCACGTCGAGCAGGGTTTTGTCGCCGGCATGCGCGCGACCGCGTCTGGCCACGGCATCGATCGCCTGTTTCAGCACCTGCGAAAAATCGGCCTTTTCATGACTTTTGCGAAGCTCGCGGCCGATCTCCATCAGCAGCGTGCCGTAGAGAGGCCCGGCGGCACCGCCGACAGTCATCACCAGCGTCAGGCCGATCTTTTCCATGGCGTCGGGAAAGGGCAGGCTGGACAGGTTTTCGCCTTCGGCGCTCACTGCCTCGCAGCCGCGCCGCATGTTGGTTCCGTGATCGCCATCGCCGATGGCGCGATCGAGCGCGCAGAGATGATCGCTGTTTGCCGCGATCGTCGCGCGGCACACCTCTATCAATCCTGCCACAAGCACCGGTTCCGCCTGCACTGCCGTCCTCCCTGTCGCCGCGCCTCCCGCGGGCTTCTGAATTTCACGCCGGTCAGGCGAGGCTTGCCGCCACGCCGAACGCGCCGGCAACCGCGACGGCGCCGGGATCGGCGACACCCGCCAGATCCCTTTCGCCGACATAGGAGGCGCGTCCGGCTTTCGCCTTCATCATCGACTTCGTCGACTCCGCACCGGCTGCCGCAGCTCTTGCCGCGGCAGCGACATCGCCGGATGCGAGCGCCTGCAGGGCAGGCGACAACGCATCGACCATCGTCCGGTCGCCGACTCCGGCTCCGCCATAGAACGTCATCCTGTCGAGCCCGGCAAGAAGGGCTGCTGATATATCGGCTTTGTCAGCCATCGCCTTTGCCGCGGCGGTGAAGAAGATCGACAGCAGCACGCCGCTCGATCCGCCCATGCTGGTGCCGAGGATCTCGCCGAGCGAGGCAAGCGTTGCCGCCGGCCGGTCGAGCGGCAGCGTGTCGAGGCGGGCAAGCACACTGCGGGCGCCTGAGGCCACCGTCGAGCCGGTATCGCCGTCGCCGACGCGCCCGTCCAGCCGGTTGAGTTCGCTTTCCTGCGAGATCAGATGATCGCAGAGCGCCGTGATGAGGCGCCGGTTGCGATCATTTTCTCCGGCCTTGCCGTTGGCGCCGTTCAATCCGGCTGATGTTCTCGGTGCGGCGACGATCCTGATCTCGTGGCGTTCGACGGCCGGCATCCAGGCGTGCGGCTCGACCGCTGCCGT
Organism: Rhizobium sp. 62_C5_N11_2; assembly: GCF_051811185.1. Classification (NCBI taxonomy): domain Bacteria; kingdom Pseudomonadati; phylum Pseudomonadota; class Alphaproteobacteria; order Hyphomicrobiales; family Rhizobiaceae; genus Rhizobium; species Rhizobium sp. 62_C5_N11_2. The sequence goes on along the minus strand of NZ_JBPWPW010000001.1, from coordinate 2,432,421 downwards.
CAGCGCCGCCTCGCGCTCGGCATCCAGCCAGATCAGCGACAGCGAGAAACCGTTCATGTTGAGCGCGGTCATCATCGGTGCCGGGCCGATGATCAGCCGGACGCGGCGGCCAAGCGGCGAGGACAGCACTGCATTGGCGATGACGGTCATTTCTAGCGGCGGCACGGCGCCGAGATTGTTGATGAGAAGGGCGTGGCTTCCCCCTTCACGCAGCGTTGGCGACAGGCGTGCCACCATGGTGGCGACGATATCGGTGACCGGCTGCAGCGCGATGCGCTCGACGCCAGGCTCGCCATGGATGCCGAGGCCGAGCTCGCCTTCGCCCGCGCCGAGACGGTCTTCATGCGCCTGGCCGGGCACGCTGCAGGTGGACAGCGACATGCCGAGCGAGACGATGTCGCCGGCTGCTGCCGCGGCATGGGCCGCGACCGTCTTCAGATCCTCGCCTCGTTCGGCGTGATGGCCAGCGATCTTGTGAACGAATAGCGTGCCAGCCACGCCGCGCGGCTGATTGATGCCGGGGATGGCGATATCGTCGGCGACGATGACCATCTCGACGTCGAAGCCCTCGGCGCGCGCCTTTTCGGCGGCAAGGCCGAAATTCAGCCGGTCGCCGGTATAGTTCTTGACGATCAGCAGGGCGCCCTTCGGGCCGGCGACGGCGCGGATCGCCGTCAGCACGGCATCGACGCTCGGCGAGGCGAAAATCTCGCCGGATACGGCCGCCGTCAGCATGCCCTTGCCGACGAAGCCGGCATGGGAGGGCTCATGGCCGGCGCCGCCGCCGGAGATGATCGCCACCTTCGACTTGTCCCAGTCCGCGCGCAGGATCACCTTGATGTCGGGAAAGCTGTCGAGGCGGGCCAGACGGCCATTGCTGCTCGTCAGAAGCAGACCGTCCAAGGCTTCGGTGACGATGTTTTCCCTGCGGTTGAAGAAGTGTTTCATCGATTGAGACCCGTCTGTTTGTTTTTCATGCCATCATCATGTCTGTTTGCCGGTCAGGAAAGGCGCTGTCCACCCGCGTCGAAATAAAGCGGATCGCGCAATGTCAGGCTGATCCGGTCGCCCGGCGCGATCGCCAGATATGGATCCGCAAGTGTGACGAGCTTGTGATTGCCTGCCCTGATGTGCAGATGGTTCTGGTCGCCGAGATGTTCGATCCAGTCGATTTCGGCATTGGCATTCTTGCCGACAATGATGTCGAGATGTTCGGTGCGCGCACCGATGGTCTTCGTGCCGGGCGGCGGCTGGCCGCCGGGCAAGAGGTCCGCAGGCAGTAGGTTGATGTGCGGCTGGCCGAGGCGGGCGGCGACATGCAGGTTGGCGGGATTGCCGTAGATCTCGCGCGGTGTTCCCACCTGCATCAGCCGTCCCTCGGCGACGATGCCGATCCGGTCGGCCATGGTCATGGCTTCCACCTGGTCATGGGTGACATAGAGCAGCGTCGAGCCGAGTTCCTTCTGGATGCGCTTCAGCTCCAGGCGCAGTTCGGCGCGCAGCTTGGCATCGAGCGAGGACAAAGGTTCATCCATCAGATAGATCGCCGGCCGGCGCACCAATGCCCGGCCGATCGCGACACGCTGCATCTCGCCGCCGGAAAGCCTGGTCGAGCGGTTCTCCAGCTTGTGGTCGATCCTGACCATGCGGGCGACCTCGCGGACGCGGCGGTCGATTTCCTCGGCGCTGAGTTTGCGGACCGGCGCCTTCAGCGGAAAAGCAAGGTTCTCGTAAACCGTCATGTGCGGATAGAGCGAATATTGCTGGAAGACGAAGGCGACGTCGCGTTCGGCGGGGGCTTCGGCGGCGACATTGCGGCCGCCGATTTCGATGCGGCCGCTATCTGGCTTTTCGAGGCCGGCGATCAGCCGCAGCGTCGTGGTTTTGCCGGCACCGGTCGGGCCGAGCAGCACGACGAACTCGCCGTCGCGGATCGAAAGATCGAGATCGGCCAGAGCCTGGGTGTCGCCGAAGCGCTTGGCGAGGTTCCTGAGGACGACATCAGCCATGCCGGGTCTCCTGATAGAGCGAGGACGGGACGGCACGGCCCGATGTGCAGTCGAAGAGCGCGAGTTTCGCCGGATTGAATTCCAGGCCGACCCTCTCGCCGATCTGGAAGCTGCGATTGGCGGGAACGCGGGCCTTGATCAGCCCGCCCGGGGTTTCCACAGCCACGACCTGGTTGGTGCCGAGATATTCGCTGCCATAGACGGCGCCGCGGAGTGCCGAGGCGTCGCTGAAGCGGATATGCTCCGGCCGCACACCGAGCGCCAGCTCGCTTTCGGCCATGTCCTGATGGATCTCGGGAACGGCGACATCGACGCCGTCGAGCAGGATGGAGCGGTCGCCGCTCTTCAGACCCGAGGTGAAACGCATGAAGTTCATCGGCGGCGAGCCGATGAAATCGGCGACATACATGGTTGCGGGCTTGGCATAGATCTCCTGCGGCGTGCCGAACTGCTCGATGACGCCATGGTTCATAACGGCGATCTTGTCGGCCATCGCCATTGCCTCGTGCTGGTCGTGGGTGACGTAGACGGTTGTCGCGTGGATGCGGTTGTGCAGTTCGCGCAATTCGTGGACCATGATCTCGCGGAACTCGGCGTCGAGCGTGCCGAGCGGCTCGTCCATCAGGAAGCATTTCGGGCGCCGGACGATGGCGCGGCCGAGCGCCACGCGCTGCCGGTCGCCGCCGGCAAGGCCGGAGACCGAGCGGTTGAGAATATGGTCGATCTGCAGCAGGCGGGCGGTCTCTTCCACGCGTTGACGGATTTCGGCCTTGGCCATGCCCTGCGACAGCAGCGGGAAGCCGATATTCCTACGCACGTTCATATGCGGGTAGAGCGCGAAGAGTTGGAAGACGAAGGCGATGTCGCGGGCGCTGGCGCGGTTGAAGGTGACGTCCTCGCCGTCGAGATAGATCTTGCCACTGCTTGGCAGCTCGAGGCCGGCGATCATGCGCAGCGTGGTGGTCTTGCCGCAGCCGGAAGGCCCGAGCAGCGCCAGGAACTCGCCGTCATGGACGGTGAAGCTGGAATCTTGAACGGCGACGAAACTGCCGAATTCTTTGCGGAGATTTTCGATCCGGATGTCCGCCATGGTTCACTCCGGGAATTTCGAAACGATGATGAACATGACGGTGCCTGCAAGCAGGGTCACCAGCGAATAGGTGTAGAGCACCAGCAGGAAGGGCTGGAACAGCATCAGGAAGCCCAACCCGATCAGCACGGTCGCGATGGTTTCCATCGGGCCGCGGCGCAGGAGGAACGGACGCTTTGGGCGGGCGGGCGCAGGTGTTTCGATCAGATGGCTCATTTGCGGACGGCTCCGAAGGTGATGCCGCGCAGCAGCTGCTTGCGCAGGAGAATGGTGAAGACGAGGATCGGGATCAGGAAGATCGTCGTGCCGGCGGCGACCGCCGGCCAGTCCTGCCCGCCTTCGCCGATGATCGTCGGGATGAAGGGCGGCGCGGTCTGGGCCTCGCCCGAGGTCAGAAGGGCGGCGAAGGCATATTCGTTCCAGGCGAAGATCAGGCAAAAGATCGCGGTGGCGGCAATGCCCGTCGTCGCCTGCGGCAGTACGACCTTGCGGAAGGCCTGCAGTCTCGTATAGCCGTCGATCATCGCCGCTTCCTCGTATTCGCGCGGGATTTCGTCGATGAAACCCTTGAGCAGCCAGACGGCGAGCGAGACGTTGACGGCGGTGTAGAGCAGGATCATGCCGAGCGCCGTGTCCGACAGGCCGAGCTCGCGGTACATCAGGTAGATCGGGATGGCGACGGCGATCGGCGGCATCATGCGTGTCGACAGAATGAAGAACAGCAGGTCGTCGGCGAGCGGCACCTTGAAGCGGGAGAAGCCATAGGCGGCGAGCGTGCCGAGAAAGACCGCAAGGAAGGTGGAGCCGAAGGCGATCACCAGCGAATTGACGAAGCGCGGCAGGAAGTTCGACGGGCCGGCGATCACCATGTTGCGCCTGCGCGTTACCTCGTCACAGGCGCCGACCGGCGCTGGCAGCGAGGCGATATATTCAGGCGTCTGCCTGGTGCGTGTGGTGAACAGGTTGCAATAGCCTTCGAGCGACGGCGTGAAGACGATCTTCGGGGGATAGCTGATCGAATCCGGCGGCGACTTGATGCTGGTCAGGAAGATCCAGACGAGCGGGATGAGGGTGATCAGCGCATAGATGACGACGATGGTGCAAGCGATGCGCTTGCTGGACAGGCTCGGTTCGACGACCGAATGGGCTGAGTTGGCGGCGCTCATCGTTGCTTCACCTTGTTCAGTGCCTTGACGTAGATGTTGGCGAGACCGAACACCGCGACGAAGAGGATGATGGCAAAGGCCGAGGCCCGGCCGGTCGCCCAGCTTTCGAAGGCGGCGCGTTTCAGCGTGATCGAGGCGACCTCAGTGACTGAGCCCGGCCCGCCGCCGGTGAGCAGCGTCACCATGTCGAACATCTTGAAATTCTCGATGCCGCGGAAGAGCACGGCGAGCATGATGAAGGGCAGGGCCATCGGCACGGTGATCGACCAGAACTGGCGCCACGGCGAAGCGCGATCGACCTCGGCAGCCTCATAGATATAGTCGGGGATGGAGCGCAGGCCGGCGAGGCAGATCAGCATCACATAGGGCGTCCACATCCAGGTATCGACGATGATAATCGCCCAGGGCGCCAGAGAGACATTACCGAGCATCTGGATATCCGATGTCGGGATGCCAGACACCATCGACACGGCATAGGCGAAGAGGCCGATCTGAGGCTCGTAGAGAAAGCGCCAGAAATTACCGACCACGGCAGGCGACAGCATCATCGGGATCAGGATGATCGTCGTCCAGAAGGCATGGCCGCGAAACTTGCGGTCGATCAGATAGGCGAGCGTGAAGCCGATCACCGTCTGCAGCACGATCGTCCAGAAAACGAAATGCGCGGTGGTCTGCATCGCCTGCCAGATATCGGGATCGTTGAGGACGCGCTGGTAATTTCCAAGGCCGACGCCCTGGACCGGCGCATTCGGCCGGTTGGCGCGGTAATTGGTGAAGGAGAGGTAGACCGCCCAAAGCAGCGGAAAGATGTTGATCGCCAGCAGCAAGGTGATAGCCGGCGCAATGAACAGCCAGGCGATCGCCCTGTCGGAGAGGCCGCGGACGCGCCGGGCGACCGAGACGGGCGTCGCCCTTGCTGTCGCATCGGCTGCTTTCTCGACGATCGAGGAAGGGGAAATAGTCAAGTTTTCACCCGGTCTTTTGGGATATGGGAAATTTGGCGGCCCGGCTCGTCTGCCGATCCGGGCCGCCATCCTGCCGAGGATGGCGCGCATCAGGGATGCCACGCGCTAGATCTTGCCGTCGTCCTTGAAGACGTCGCTCCAGTCCTTCACCAGACCGTCGAGCGCTTCCTTGGCGGTGCCATTGCCGGCGACCACGTAGTTATGGACGCGCTTCTGCATGGCCTGCAGCAGCGAGGCGTAGCTCGGCTCGGCCCAGAAGTCCTTGACGATCGCCATCGAGTCGAGGAAGGCCTGGGCATAGGGCTGGCTCTTGGCAAAGCCCGGCGCATTGACGACGGAGTTCAGGCAGGAAAAACCGCCGAGTTCCCACCATTTGGCCTGCACATCGGGCTGTGCGAACCACTTGATGTATTGCAGGGCGGCATCGCGCTTGTCGGAGTAGGAGACCACCGAGATGCCCTGGCCGCCGAGCTGGGCGAAGTGCGCCTTTTCAGCCGGATTGGGGAAGAAGCCGATCCTGTCGCCACCGACCTTCTCGTCCTTGTAGAGGCCAGGCCAAGTGAAGGCGAAGTTCATCTGCATGGCGACCTGGCCGGATTTGAAGGCATCGGCGGATTCGACCATATAGACGTTGGAGCTGCCGGGCGGTGTGCAGCAATCATAAAGGGACTTGTAGAATTCGAGGCCCTTGACCGCGTCGGCCGAGTTGACGAAGCCTTCCATGTCATAGGGCTTTTTCGGGTTTTCGTACTGGAAGCCCCAGTCGTAGAGGACGTTGGTCACGCCCATGGTGATGCCTTCGGAGCCGCGCTCGGTATAGATCGAGGCGCCGTAGACGGTCTTGCCGTCGATCTCACGCTTCTGGAAGAACTCGGCGATTTGCTTCAGCTCATCGTAGGTCTTCGGCGCTGCGAGATCCCGGCCGTATTTCGCCTTGAATTCCTTCTGCAGTTCCGGCTTTTCGAACCAGTCCTTGCGATAGGTCCAGCCGACGACGTCGCCCATGGCGGGCAGCGCCCAGTAGTTCGGCGTGTTCTTCGGCCATTCCGAGTAGCCGACGACGGTCGCCGGCACGAAGTCATCCATCTTGATGCCTTCCTTGTCGAAGAAGTCGTTGAGCTTGACATAGTGGCCGTTCTCGGCTGAGCCGCCGATCCACTGGCTGTCGCCGATGATGAGGTCGCAGAGCTTGCCATGGGAATTCAGCTCGTTGAGGAAGCGATCGGCATAACTCGTCCAGGGAACGAATTCGAACTTCATCTGCGTGCCGGTCTTGGCGGTGAAATCCTTCGACAGCTCGACGAGCGCATTGGCGGGGTCCCATGCGGCCCAGCACAGCGTCAGTTCATCGGCTTTGGCGAGATTGGGCAATGCCGACGACATGACGAATGCCGTGGCCAGCCCCAAAAGGGCTTTCGATGTTTTCTGCATAAGTTCCTCCCAGAACCAAAAGCCGGCTCCCCGCCGGCGTCGCATGTTCACCCACTTCAGAGAATGCTCACATGAACTCCTCAATCATCATGTTTAGCAATATGTTTAGTGATATCTATTTTTATAAACATTGCAAGCCTCAATCGTTGCTGCAATGCGACAAGCGTGGCGCCACATGGGCGGATATTTTTGGGAGCCGATCTTTTCGGCCGATCTCGAAAAATTCTTTGGCGAGCGTACCGATGCAGCGACATCTGGCCTCGCTGCGACATGGATCGCACGGTATGGACTGCGCGCCGTTCCTGTTTTCCCCGGAGCGGATCAAGCTTAGCCTCGCTTCGGCGGGGCCTTTTTCTTGAATCTTTTCTTTAGCAGCCCGTAATCCGGATGCATCGGGAATATTCCTGCGCAGTGCGAGATTTAGCCTTTCCGCCCGGCTGCAACGGGCGTATTCAGCCAGTGCGCGGCTTTCCATGTCCGCGCTCCCCGCGCGGCAGATCTCCGATCGGCTTCTTCCCGTTTCCCTGCCGCGTCTTCCGGAATTTCTATTGGCAGATCCATGACCACGGCAGAGACGAGCGAGAATGGGCAAGAGGCGGCGAGCGGCCGCCAGGCGAAGATCGTGGCGCTGGTCGTTGCCGTTTCCTTCTTCATGCAGATCCTCGACGGTACGATCGTTACCACCTCGTTGCCGCAGATGGCGGCAAGCTTCGGCGTGCAGCCGGTATCGATGAGCATCGGCATCACCGTCTACATGCTGACGATGGCCGCCTTCATTCCGCTGTCGGGCTGGCTCGGCGACCGGTTCGGTGCGCGCCGCATCTTCCTGATGTCGATTGCCGTCTTTACCGGCGCCTCGCTGTTTTGCGGGCTGTCCGGCAGCCTTGCGGAATTCGTGCTGTGGCGCGCCGTGCAGGGGGCGGGCAGCGCGCTGATGACGCCGGTCGGGCGTATCATCGTGCTGAAAAACGCCCGCAAATCGGAACTGGTCCAGGCGATCGCACTGATCACCTGGCCGGCACTGACGGCGCCGGTGATCGGCCCAGTGCTCGGCGGCTTCATCACCACCTATGCCAGCTGGCACTGGAACTTCCTCATCAACATCCCGATCGGCATTCTCGGCATCGCCCTGGTGCTGCGTTTCGTGCCGGAGCAGCGCGAGACCAATCCCGGCCGGCTGGATCTCATGGGCTTCGTCCTTAGTGCTGCGGGCCTGACCTTCCTGCTCGCCGCCCTCGAACTCTCGGTCAAATGGGAGGGCGGGCTTTTGCCCGTCATATCAATGCTGGCGGCGGGCATCGTACTGTCGGTCATGGCGACGCGGCATTTCCTCGCCGTCGACAACCCGCTGCTCGACCTTTCGGCTTTCCGCATCCAGACCTTCTCGATGTCGACGCTGTCGGCGGGCACGGCCTGCCGGATGGCGATCAACGCGACGCCGTTCCTGCTGCCTCTGCTGTTCCAGCTCGGCTTCGGCCTGAGCTCGATTGCTGCCGGCACCTATCTGCTCGTTTATTTCCTCGGCAATTTCAGCATGAAGGCGGTGACGACGCCGCTGCTGCGCTTCTTCGGCTTTCGCACCGTGCTTGGGGTCAACGGGCTGATAGCGGCGCTTTCGATCGCCGCCTGCGGTTTCCTTTCGCCGGAGACGCCGCCGTTTTTCATCCATACGCTGCTCTTTCTCGCCGGCCTGTCGCGGTCGATGGAATTCACCGCGCTGAACACGTTGGCCTTCGCCGATATCGGCCCGGCGCAGCGAAGCTCGGCCTCTACGCTGTCGAGCATGCTGCAGCAGGTATCGATGCTGCTCGGCGTGGCGGTGGCGGCGGCCGTGCTCAACATCGGCTCGGCTCTCAGGGGCGCCGACAATCCCGTTCTTGCCGATTTCCGCTGGGCTTTCGTCGCGGTCGGCGCGATCGGCGTCGTCTCGTCGCTGCGCTTCCTGCAATTGCCGGCAGAGGCAGGGGCCGAAGTATCCGGCCATCGGAAATTCCAGAAAAATTAGCTTATGGGCGGAACCAATTGGGCCGCTCGGCGTTTGCGCATCTCATTTCAGGTTCTTCGTTTTCCCATCTCCTTCAGCGGCTTCCATGGGGATCCCCCAGGCCAGGGTCATGTTCTGAAAATGCCGGATTCCCGACATCCTCCTTCCGCGCCGCCTGCGACAAGAACGAGGGATAACTGCTGTTTACCCCAGGCGGCCAATGCAATACGACATTGCCATGCGGACGACTCGGACGCTTGCGGGCGGTCGTCGCTGCGAGAGAACGCCGGGAGACTGAATGAGCAATTCTAGCGGCGATGCGGATGCCCTGATCCACATCCTCTATATCGACGACGACGAGGGGCTTGCCCTACTGATGCAGAAAAACCTGCGTCGGTGTGGCTTTTCGGTCGAGTGGGCCGAGAGCGGCGCTGCCGGCCTTGCGAGACTCGGCGAAGGCGGTATCGACGCCGTCGTGCTCGATCATATCCTGGCCGGCGAGACCGGCCTCGACATTCTGCCCTGCATCACGGCGATGCCGGATCATCCGCCAGTGATCTATGCGACGGGTTCGGACGATACCAGCATCGCGGTCGCGGCGCTGAAGGCCGGCGCCGACGATTACATGCTCAAGGGGATCTCAGCCGATTATTTCGACCTGCTCGCGGCCGCGCTCGAACAGGCGCTGGAGCGGGCGCGTTTTCGCCGCGAGACGGCGCAGGCGCAGGAGGTGATCCGCCAGCAGCGCGACCTTGCCGAAATGCTGCTTGCCGAGGTCAATCACCGCATCGCCAACAGCCTCGGCCTCGTCGGCGCGCTGATCCGCATGCAATCCTCGATGACCAAAGACCAGGTGGCGATCGATGCGCTGCACGAAACGCAGATGCGCATCAACGCCATCGCCAGCGTGCACCGTCGGCTCTACACCAACCGGCAGGTCGGCTCGGTGCAGGTCGACGAATATCTGAACAGCCTGCTCACCGAACTCGAAGCCTCGATGCGCGACGACAAGCGGCCGCATCGGATCGTGCTCACCGCGCAGCCGGTCAACCTGGCGACCGACAAGGTGATCACGCTCGGGCTGATCGTCAGCGAGCTCGTCACCAATGCCTTCAAATATGCCTATCCGGACAGCGTGCCGGGCGAGATCCGCGTCATCGTCGACCAGACGGACGAGGCATTGCGCGTCATCGTCGAGGATGACGGCGCCGGTTTCGATCCGTCGAGCCCGGCCAGGGGGACCGGCCTTGGTACACGCATTCTGACGGCCATGGCCGCCAGCCTGAAATCGGATTTCGCCTATGACCCCGGCCATGACGGAACCAAGGCGACGCTGGTGTTCTCGTTGCATGAGGGGAAGTAGGGTATTCCCCGTTCAGTGCTGAGTTTGTCGCCATGCGGAACGCCGTATGTCCAATCACTACAATAGCTTGCCGACGATACATCAAGAAACATGACGCTGGGGGAGGAACATGGCGACGATCCGCACACCGAAGGAAGTCTATGATTTCTGGTTCGTCAGATGCGGCCGGGAGCTGTGGTTCCGCGCGACGCCTGACCTCGATGCAGAGATCAGCACGGTCTTTCGCGATACTCATCTGGCCCTTTCCGCGGATGTTGGCGCCGAATGGCGGGCGGATGCGGAGAGCCGGCTGGCGGCTGTCATCGTGCTCGACCAATTTCCTCGCAACATCTATCGCGGCACGCCGCTTGCCGTTGCGACCGACGGGCTGGCGCTTCGCGAAGCCAAACTCGCGCTGGCATCCGGCGCCGACCGGGTGGTGGAGACCGCATGCCGTACCTTCTTCTACTTGCCGTTCGAACATGCCGAAGATCTTGGCGAACAGGAACGATCGGTGGCGTTGTTTACCGCCCTCGGCGATGAAGAATATCTCGATTATGCGATCCGCCACCGCGACGTGATCGCTGCCTATGGCCGTTTTCCGCACCGCAATGCCATGCTTGGGCGGGAGTCGACGGCTGGGGAGCGCGACTATCTTTCCAAGCCCGGCGCCGGTTTCTAGGCCTTTCCAGGGAGCTTCCGCCTTTCTGTCGCCTTTCTTTACTATGACAAGCTGGCATTCTACCTCGACGACAACCCTTCCGGAGGCGCTTTTGCGGCTGAGACCTATCCTGCTTCGCACCATTCTTCTGCTGACGCTGGCGGTCGCTGGCGCGCATTTCAAGGGTGCTGCGGCCTTTGCGCAGGAGCCACAGGCACCGGCGGCCGCGCAGGCGCCGCTTGCCGATACGCCGCTCGACCAGGCGACAAAGGAGATCGACAAGGCGAAGGTCCAACTGACGGCTCTTCAGGACGGCGTCAAGCAGAATGCCGACAATGACGATGCCCTGGTCGGGCTTGCGACCAAGGCCGACGAGCTCAGCCGCGCCGTCATCACCATATCGGTCAATCTGAGGCCGCGTTTGGACCAGATCAAGAACCGGCTTGCCGAGATCGGCGATCCGCCGAAGGACGGTCAACCGCCGGAGGCCGAGATCGTCACCCAAGAGCGCAACGCGCTCGCCGCCGAGCGCGCGCAGATCAATGCGGTGACGGGCGACGCCGAAAACCTGTCGATCACGGTGACGAAGCTCGTCAACGAGGTCACCGAAATGCGGCGGCGGCTGTTTGCCGACACGTTGCTCAGGCGCACCGAGATCTCTGTCTCGGTGCTGGATGACGCCGGCGGTGCCTTCGTGCATGAGGCCAGCGAATTCTTGCAGGCCCTGTCAAGTTGGGCCACGTTCGTCTGGAAATTCAAGCGTTTCCCGCTGTTTGCCGCGATTTTCCTGTCACTCGCCTCGGCCCTCATCCTGCTTTCCGGCAGTTACCGGCTGTTCGGTTCGTATCTCCGTCGCGACGAAGCAGTCGAGAACCCGTCCTATATCGGCCGGCTGTCGATCGCCTTCTGGTCGACGCTGATCCGCACCCTGGCGCTCTCGGTTCTACTCGTCACGTCGTTCTTCTTCCTCAATGGTTTCAACGTATTGCGACCCGACATCGCACCCGTCATCGGCGCTCTGTTCGGGGCGATCGGGCTCGTCTATTTCGTCGGCCGCTTCGTCAATGCCATCTTCGCGCCGAATGAACCGCGCTGGCGGCTCGTTCGGCTTTCCAATCTCGGCGCGCGCTCGATCGGTTATTGCTTGCTGGCGATGGCCGTCGTCAACGCGCTCGATTATCTGTTCGGTACGATCGGCGAGGCGATGAGCTCGCCGCTGGTGCTGACCGTGGTCAGGAGCCTGATTGCCGCGCTGATCATCGGCCTGATCCTGATTTCGGTCTCGTTCGGCAAACCGATGCTGGCGAAGAACGGCGATCCAGATGCACCGGGCCGGCATTGGCCCCGCGGCATGGCGATCATCCTGCGTGTCGTCGGCGCCGGTCTCATCCTCACCGCGCTGACTGGCTATGTGGGGCTGGCACGCTTCGTTGCCACGCAGCTCATCATCACCGGCGCGGTCGTCGTCACCATGTATGTCGGTCTGCTCTCCGGCAAGGCGATATCCAGGCAGGAAAGCTTCGGCGATACTTTCTTCGCGCGCTTCCTGACGCGCCGCTTCAAGCTCGGACCGGTGGCGATCGACCAGGCCGGCCTGCTCGTCGGCCTTGCGATCTATGCCGTGGCGCTTATCGTCGGCATCCCTCTGATCCTGCTGCTCTGGGGCTTCCATGTGCAGGACCTGCAGATGCTTGCCTATAGGCTGTTCACCGAGGTCAGGCTCGGTGGCATCAGCATCTCGCTGCTCGGCATCTGCACCGGGATCCTGCTGTTTGCCGGCGTCTACCTGCTGACGCGCTGGCTGCAGCGCTGGCTCGACGGCAATGTGATGGCGCGAAGCCATGTCGATCTCGGCGTGCGCAATTCGGTCAAGACAGGTATCGGCTATCTCGGCGTCGGCATCGCGGCGATCATCGGCGTTTCGGCCGCAGGCATCGACCTCTCAAGCTTCGCGCTCGTCGCCTCGGCACTCTCTGTCGGTATCGGTTTCGGCCTGCAGAACATCGTCTCTAACTTCGTCTCCGGCTTGATCCTGCTCGTCGAGCGGCCGTTCAAGGTCGGTGACCATGTCGTTTCCGGCACGGCCGAAGGCATCGTCAAACGCATCTCGGTGCGCGCCACCGAGATCGAGACGTTCCGCAAACAGTCGATCATCGTGCCGAATTCGGAGCTGATCAACGGCCTGGTCGGCAACTGGACGCACCGCAACAAGATCGGCCGCTCGGAAATTCCGGTTTCCGTTGCCTACAACGCCGATCCGCAGCAGGTGATGGACATCCTGCTGGAACTGACGGCCAAGATACCGCTCGTCATGCGCAATCCGGAGCCGCATGTCGAATTCCTGCGCTTCGGGCCATATTCGCTGGATTTCGAGCTGCGTTTCTTCCTCGCCGACATGGGTGACGGCATGGCAGTGCGCAACAATCTTAGGATCGAGATCCTTAAGCGCTTCAAGGCCGAGGGAATCGAGATCCCGCTGCCACAGACTGATCTTACCATCCATCGGGAGGCTCGTCCCGCGCTCGCCGATGCGGGCAGGGTTCAACCCAACGAGCAGGAAAACTCGGCGGACACGCCCGTGGAGGAGGAAGAGCGGCCGGTGCGGCAATTGCGCAGCAAGACGGCAGACGGCAGTCTGAAAGGCTGAACGGGTCATTCAGCCATCATTCACAGCTATATGTGCATGATCTCCACTATCGGGATCGCTGCCGGGGGCAGCACCGATCGTTCGAGGGGAGGGCGCGCCAGCGCCGCCGCACATGATGGCAAGATTTGCCGCCGTTCTGCTTGTCCCGCTGCTTGCCGCGTCCGCGGTTGAAGCGGCATCCATCACCAACACCGACCCCGCCGCCGTCGTGCTCGTCATCACCGAGAGCGGCCAGCGCGTCGAGGTCGTCGTCGATGCCGGCGCTTCGGAAAGCCTCTGCCCTTCCGGCTGCTTCATGACGACGCCCGACGGCGACCGCATTGGGCTCGACGGCGGCGAGACGATCGACATCGTCAAGGGCTCGGCCGTCGTCAAGTAGCGGCTGCACTGATTAATGCGCTCAGGCTTCTCCGGGGTTGGGAACAGTTTCCGACCGGGCAACCGGGCGCGCCAGCCGCATAATGGCGGAGAATGCGGCGACGGCGATGGTGCTGAGCAATGCTGCGATCGACAGTGACCATGATATGCCGAGATTGCCCATCAGGAAGGCGAGTGCGAACGGCGCCATCGAGGAGACGACGAGACGGGCCGACATGATTTGGCCTTGCCGCCGGCCGTAGCCATCGCTTCCGAAGAGCGCGAGCGGTAAGGTTCCGTAGACGATGCTGTTAAGGCCGGAGCCGAGGCCGAAGACGACGGCGAAGGCCAGCGCGCCGGGCACCGAGGGTGCGGTGGCGATGAGGATGACAAGGGCCGCCGGCAGCAGGATCGCGCAGATGATCGCCAGCAACACTTGCGACAAGCTCTCACCAAAGACCATATTGATGAGGCGGCTCAGCACCTGTGACGGGCCGAAAAGCGTTCCGACTACCACTGCCATGGTGCCGAGGCCGAGTGCAGACATGACAGGCACCATGTGAACCAGAAGTGCCGAGTTCACGAAGCTTTCCAAAGCAAAGCCCGTTACCATCAGGATAAAGGCCGGCCGGCGCACCGACGGCTGAAGGCTCGGCTCGACGCGTTTGGCGGCCTCCTCTCCGGTCCGTCTCCTTGTCTCGCTGACACCACGGGAGAGCCAGGCATGAATGGGAAGGCAGATGGCGAGATGAAGCGCGGCGAAGATCAGATAGACGTTCTGCCATGAGAGATGCGCGTGCAGCGCCGTGGTGATCGGCCAAAAAATGGTCGAGGCGAAGCCGGCGATCAGCGTCAGGTAGGTGATACTGCGCTGGGCGACGCGCGGCCTGATCTGCACGAGCAGGGCAAAGGCGGCGCCATATTGCACCAGGTTTGAGGCGATCTCGATGCCGATCAATGCCGCGACGAAAGCGACCTTTCCCGGCGCGAAGGCGCAGACGACGAGGGCAGCGGCGGCAATCGCCGAGCCCGATGTCATGATCCTGCCTGCGCCGAAGCGATCGATCCATGTGCCCATGAGAGGTGCGGTCAGGCCGCCGATCAGAAGGGCTAGGGAGAGCGCAGCGAAGATCCATTCCGATGACCAGTTGAGATCACGGGCCATGTCAGGGGCGAGGATGCTGAAGCTGTAATAGAGCGATCCATAACCGATGATCTGCGTAAGCCCGAGTGCAACAATGGTCGCTACCGGCGGTCGTTCGGTGCTGATTGTCATAGGGATCTGAGGCTCACGCGGCTTGCGACGAGGTGCTAAAGGCGCTGATGTTTCCGGGATGTTCCATACAGATCAGACAATGCGCTTGCCCCCGGCATCGAGCACCTTCTCGCCATCTTCCTTGATGAAGGCGCCCTTGTGCGTTTCCGGCAGGATTTCGAGGACAAGTTCCGACGGTCGCGACAGGCGCGTACCGAGAGGGGTGACGACGAAAGGCCGGTTGATCAGGATCGGATCTTTCAGCATCGCGTCGAGAAGCTGATCGTCGCTTAGATCGGGATTGTCGAGGCCGAGTTCGGCGTAGGGTGTATCCTTCTGGCGAATGGCATCGCGCACGGTGAGGCCGGCATCGGCAATCATCCCGACCAGTTCCTGCCGTGACGGCGGGTTTTCCAGATATTCGATGATATCAGGTTCTATGCCCGCATTGCGGATCATCGCCAGCGTGTTGCGGGAGGTGCCGCATGCCGGGTTGTGGTAGATGGTGACGTTCATAGCTTTGCCTCTGACGATAGGGTTGATGAAGCGCCTGGCTGCAGCAGCCAGGTGAACAGGAGAAGGGCTGCGACCGCGCCTGTTATTTCGGCGATCCAGAAGCCGGGAAGATCGACCGGGCGGATGCCGGAGAAGGTATCGGTCAGCGAGCGGGCCAAAGCGACGGCCGGATTGGCAAAGGAGGTCGAAGCGGTGAACCAGTATGCGGCGGTGATATAGAGCCCGACCAGCCACGGCACCGCCTTCTGCTCAAACTTGATGCCGGCGAGGATCACCGCCGCCAGGCCGAAGGTCGCCATGCCTTCGGAAAACCATTGCGCGCCGCCGGTGCGCACCTTGCTCGACATTTCTATAAGTGGCAGGGCAAACATCAGATGGGCCGCGACGGTCCCGACGATGCCGCCGAAGATTTGCGCAGCGATATATCCGGCGAGATCGCGTTTTGCCAGCGAGCCCGACATCGCAAAGATCAGCGAGACCGCCGGGTTGAAGTGGGCGCCGGAGATCTGTCCGAGCACAGTGACCAGCACCACCAGGATGGCGCCGGTCGCGAGCGTGTTGCTGAGCAGAACAAGTCCTACGTCCTGCGTCAGCGATGTCGCCATGATACCCGACCCGACAACTGTCGCGACCAGCATGGCGGTGCCGAGACCCTCGGCGACGAGCCGGCGTGGTAGATCGAAGCCCGTCATCAGCCCATCCTCGTCGTGCCGCGGAACGGCGCATCGCCAATGCGGTCTGCGGTCATTGCAATTCCTCTTTCGTCGCAGGTGCACAGCAGGCGGCGACGGCGGCAGCCGGCGCGCAGATCTGAGGGTTTCCGCTGCAGCAATCCTCCATCAGGAAGCGGATCAGGCCGCCCAGCGCCTCGTAATTGGCGGTGTAGATGATCGAGCGGGATTCGCGTTGTTGCGTAATCAGGCCTGAGCGTTCGAGCTCCTTCAGGTGGAAGGAAATATTGGACGGCGAGACCTCCGCCTTCTCCGCGATTGCACCTGCCGCCATGCCATTGGGGCCAGAGACCACAAGCATGCGGACGATATGCAGGCGAGTCTCTTGCGAGAGAGCACCGAATGCGACGAGGGCTTGACGTTGATCCATATTTCAATGATCCTTGAATTATTGAAATGAGGAATTAGCTGATATGAACGCGATCGACAACGGAAAAATTCAAGAGGACGACATCAGCCTTGGCCTGCTGCTCAATACGCTCGACGGCGAAAGGGACGCGCCGCTGGTTTTCTATTACGACGGCCGGCCGGTGAAGCCTGGTTATCATATCACCGAGGTCAAAGCGGGCCAATTCTCGGCCCTCGATTGCGGCGCCAATCCTGAGGCCTGGACGGAGATCTTCATCCAGCTCTGGGACATCGAAGAGGGCGACCGCACACACATGCCGGCCGGCAAGTTCCAGGCGATCATCCGCAAGGTTACCGACCACGTGCAGCTGGATGGTTCGGCGAAGCTGACCTTCGAAGTCAGCGATGGCCTGCGCCCGATGCAACTCTATTGTGCGGCGATGCCGGTTCTCAGCGCTGGAACCGTCCGTATTTCGCTTTCGCCACGGCCGGCAAGCTGCAAGCCGCGCGACCGCTGGCTGGCAGAGGAAAACAGCAAGGCGGCGGCCTGCTGTGGGCCGCGAACGGCAACGCGCGGCTGCTGCGCGTAAGGGACACGTGATTGTGCGGCAGGGCAGCCTGGATCGTATTGACTGACCGCCAGTCAGTCATATAAATGGAGGTTGTCGGTTTGATGCCGGCGCCGCCCGTTTCACACCCGGAGATCGCAATGAGCGCGCAGACCCTGTTGAACTCTCTGTTCCGATACAAAGCCAGCGTTGACGATGAGCTTCTCGATGCCTTGAATGCGCTCGGGGCTGAGGCGCGATCTGACGACTTTCGCTCAGCCCTTCGTGTGCTCAATCACGCCCATCTCGTCGATCGTATTTTCGTCGCCAATCTTCAGCGGCTCAATCATTCCTACGCGGCGAGCTGGAGCAGCGAAGCGCCGCCGGTGGCGCAGCTGTCGTCCGATATCCGGGAAACCGACCGTTGGTATATCGACTATACCTCGCGTATAACGCTTCCGGAAATGGAGGAAGTCATAGACTTCACCTTCACCGATGGTGGGCGCGGGCGCATGTCCCGCGAAGAGATGCTGGCCCATGTGGTGACGCATGCCGGTTATCATCGCGGTGAGGTCGGTCGCCTGCTGCCAGAAATCGAGAGCACCGCCATGCGCGACGTTTTTACCGGCTACCTGCACAGGACCGACCCCACGCGCCGTCAATGAGAGTGGAGCAGCGTGTCGATGCCGGCCGATCCTGTTTCTAAACCGAGAACCAAGCCTCCCGAGGAGCGACGCGACGAGCTGATGACCGCGGCCGAACTGCTGTTTCTGGAAAAGGGTGTAGAGCAGACCACGATCGAGGAGATCACGACGGGGGCGGGGGTCGCCAAGGGCACCTTCTACCTGCACTTCTCCTCGAAGGCTGATGTTCTCCAGGCGCTGCGCGCCCGTTTCGTGCAGGGCGTGCTGGATGGCATCGTCGCGGCGGTCGAAGGACGGAGACAAGAGGATTGGCGCGGGAGACTGGCGGCCTGGTCCATGGCATGCGCCACCGGCTATCTCGACGCGGCCGGGCTGCATCATCTCGCCTTCGTGACAGCACCTCCCGCAACAAGGGAAGGGCTTTCGCGCAACATCCTGATCGACCATTTGAGCGAATTGCTCGCCGCTGGCGCGGGCGAGAATGCCTGGTCGGTCGGCGATCCTGGCTTCACGGCGGTGTTCCTGTTCAATGCCCTGCACGGCGTGGTCAATCAGCCGGGCATCGGCGAGACGCCATTCGATCGCGCCGAATTGCTGCGGGCGATCGAGGCGCATTTCCTGCGCGCGCTGGGTTTGCCGTCAGGCATTGATTGAGGGCTGGGCATTCCACCATCTCAGCACCCGCATAGCCCGGAGCGTCACCCATCGCGACGGCTTGCCTTGCCCGTCGTCGATCTCGAACCACACCCGACCTGCAGGGCTCCCGTCGAGCTGCCAGCTGCCGTCCTGAAGGCGTCTGGAACGCAGGTGCTCGATCGCCTCGCCGAGACGCGGATCGGGATTATTGCCGGTCAGGATCGCGCTGGAGCGGAAATAGTCGAGCGCACGCAGAATGTCGTAGCGCCAGCGGTTCGGGTGCAGGAAGTGCAGGAAGCGCTCGTCGGCCGGCTCGCCGGTGCCGAGGCGGCGGAAGAGGTTGCGGGCCAGTAAAAACTCCTCGCCCGTCCTGCGCGCCTCTTGAGACCGATGCGTGCCGCCAGTCGACCTCTCGTATTCCAGCAAGCCTTCCAGCACGTTGATGGTGCTGGCGAAAGATGAGCGGACAGAGCCATTGATCCGCTCGCAGTTCCAGCCGCCGTCGTCGAGACGCTCGCCGGCCAGCCTGTCGACGATGGGCGAGACGTCAATCCCGAAATAGGCGCCGTCGGCAATGGTGCGGCCGTTGATGCACTCCTCGACTTCGCCTTCCCAGTAGGGCTGGCCGCCTTCTTCCCAACGGGCGCTGGCGCCGATCAATTCGACGGTGCGCCTGGCGCACCCGCAGGCGGGATCAAGACCGAACTCCCTCAATTGCGACAGCGAGAAAGTCGTGGCCGTCCACGGCTGGCCGCGCTCCCTCCACTCGCGAGCGTCGAAACCGGCGGGCAGGAAGGCGCCGCCCGCCCACTGCCCGTCCTCGTCCTGGCAAGAGAGCAGCCTGGCGCCCCAACCCTCGGTCTCGACTTTGGCCCGCTCGGCCATCCATTCCCTATCTGGGGCATCGAGCAGGTCGCGCATCACCTGCCACCGGATCGACGGATCGGAGTCGAGAAGCCATTCGATCACCGGATCGGATTGGATCATGGGGCGAACCTGTCGGCGGATCGGGTCGATGGCTCGTTTATAATCGCTTCGGCTGAGCAGTGCCACCCGGACAGGCCCACGGGAAATCGTCTAAATCCGACGTGGTCGCGTCAGGCGCTGGCGCTTGCGATGCCGCGGCCGGACTATGCCAGCGAAGGCACGAAGCTGAAGATCAAAATCCTCGGTTCGACCTATAATGCGACGGTTGTCGGCGAAAGCCCGTTCGATGCCTGGAATGCGGCGCTTCGCGCCTGATTTCTTAATCATATCCGCAAAGAAATCGGAGGCGGCGCCATTGAGCCGCCTCTTCGTTTAGAACTGGGCGCGCCGATTAATAATTATTCAAATCAATTGATGTATCAGTTTGATCCGGGGACAGATTTTACATCAAAGGTTTGCTATGGCGTTTCTAGGTATTTCGGGGATGCAATATTCCGGGGAAATGTTTGCTGGTGCGCGTATTATTGTCGCGGAAGATTCCAACGTATTCACCTCGATGATCAGTAAACGCCTCAAGGAGCTGTTCGACATCGATGTCGAGATTTGCCGCAGCTTCGAGGATCTGCAGGTTTCCTACGACAAGTCTTCCGATCCGATCACGCTGGCGATCTCGAACATCAATCTGCCCGGCGCCGAAAACGGCGAAGCGCTCGAATATCTGGTCGATCTCTCTATACCCACAATCGTCTTTACCGGCACTTTCCATGAAAGCATGCGCGACAAGCTGATGGCCAAGGATATCGTGGACTATATCCTCAAGGACAATATCTTTGCCGTCGACCTGCTGGCGGAATCGATCTGCCGCTTCCTCACCAATCACCGCCACCACGTGCTGATCGTCGATGATAGTGCGACCGCGCGCGCCCTGCTGTCGAGCCGGCTGAAGCGCTACAATTTTCGTGTCAGCGTCGCCGAGAGCGGCGGCAAGGCGCTGGAGATCCTGAAGGCCAACCGCGATATCGGCCTGATGATCACCGACTACAACATGCCCGACATCGACGGCTTCGAACTGACGCGGCGCATCCGCGCCAGTATCGGCTCGCACGAGCTGCGCATCATCGGTGTTTCCTCCTCCTCGAACCGGCTGCTTTCGGCGCGATTCCTGAAGGCCGGCGGCAATGATTTCATGCTGCGTCCCTTCATTGACGAGGAGTTCTATTGCCGCGTCAACCAGAACCTCGATACGCTGCTGCAGATTCAATCGATGCGCAAGGAGCGGGCGGTTGCCTGACGGCCCTTCCAGTATCGGTATCGCCAGAGGGACGAATATCACGGTCGGGGACAGTCGTCGAATTTCTGCAATTACAGGTAATGTCGCTGTTATTTGTCCCCTTCACGCGCACAGGCCTCTCGGTTATCGTCCCCGCCGGGGAGAGGGCCGAGTCGAGCCCATCGGACGCATCGGGGAGTAGGGTCTGTGGCTTTTCAAGCGGATTTCCAGCGGGATGGTATCGGGCTGCGCTCCGGCGGGCTCAAGATACTTCTGGTTGAAGATTCCCGGATGTTTTCCGCCGTGCTCTGTCACCGATTCCAGACGGAGCTCGGCCTTGCCGTCAAATCCTGCCCGTCGCTGAAAGCTCTTCGCAAGGAACTTGCCGAGGACGGGCACGGCTACACCATGGCCGTCGTCGACCTCAACCTGCCGGATTCGCCCTATGGTGAAGCGCTCGACTGCACGATCGAGCACGATATCCCGGCAATCGTCTTCACCGCGA
This sequence comes from Rhizobium sp. 62_C5_N11_2, assembly GCF_051811185.1. NCBI lineage: Bacteria > Pseudomonadati > Pseudomonadota > Alphaproteobacteria > Hyphomicrobiales > Rhizobiaceae > Rhizobium > Rhizobium sp. 62_C5_N11_2. The sequence continues at coordinate 2,411,389 of NZ_JBPWPW010000001.1, read as the reverse complement.
CATTCGATCTCAACACGCGCAACAAGATCATGGAGCGCAATGTCATCGATTACGTGCTGAAGGACAATGAATTCGCGCTCGACAATCTGGTCGCCACCGTCCGACGGGCGATCTCCAACCGCAAGACGCGGGTGCTCGTCGTCGACGATGTCGTCTCGGCGCGCCAGGTGCTCGTCGACCTGCTCAAGGCACAGCAATATCTCGTCGTCGAGGCAAATTCGGGGCTCGAGGCGCTGGCGGCGCTCGAGGCCTACAGCGATATCGAGCTCGTCGTCACCGACCACCATATGCCCGATATGAGCGGCTACGAGCTGACGCGGCGCATTCGCCATCGCTTCGGCTCGGACAGGCTGCGTGTCATCGGCGTTTCCTCCTCCAACGACCGCATGCTTTCGGCGAGTTTCCTCAAGGCCGGCGCCAGCGATTTCGTTTACCGGCCCTTCGTTGCCGAGGAGCTGCAATGCCGCATCGCCAACAATGCCGAAACGCTGGCGCAGATGCGGCAGCTGAGGGCGGCGGCGGCCTGCGACTACCTGACCGGCCTCTATAACCGCCGCTATTTCTACGACAACGGCCCGAAGCTGGTGAACGAGTGCCTGCGGCTGAAGGTACCGAGTTCCGTCGCCATTCTCGATATCGACCATTTCAAGCGGCTGAACGACACCTATGGCCACGAGATCGGCGACAAGGTGCTGAAGGCTGTCGCAAACAGGCTGTTTACGATCTTCGAGGGCAGCGACAATCTTCTGTCGCGCCTCGGGGGCGAGGAATTCGCCATCCTCTTCCCGCAGATGGATTCCGCTGCCGCGACCAAGCTCTGCGACGAGATCCGCTCGGATATTTCGCGGCTGAAGGTCACGGCCGATGATGAGGAACTCGGCGTCACGATTTCGATCGGCATCGCCGAGATCGGCGGTTACGAGACCTTCGAGAATTACCTAAACGCCGCCGACCAGTTTCTCTACATGGCCAAACACCGGGGCCGCAACCAGGTCTATTCCGACGCCAGGATGACGGAAGAGGCGGCGCAATAGCGCCATCCGAAGGGCAGAGCCAAGCCGCCGCCTTTCATATCAGGCGGCAGATGGCCGTCTTATCATCTCAAGCGGCGACCGTCTTTTATTGTCTCAGGCGGCGACCGTCTTTTATTGTCTCAGGCGGCGACGGCCTGGCGAGCGGTCGCCATGGTCATCTTGCGCTCGGCGCGCTCCTGCTGCGGTGAGCGATGGTAGAGTTCGCGATAACACTTGGAGAAGTGCGAGGCCGAGACGAAACCGCAGGCGACGGCGACCTCGACGACGGGCATCGAGGACTGCACCAGGAGGTGGCGCGCACGGTCGAGGCGGATTTCCAGATAGTAGCGGGCCGGCGAGCGGCCCATCTCCTGGCGGAACAGCCGTTCGATCTGGCGACGGGAGAGACCGGCGCCGTCGGCGATCTCGATCAGCGACAGCGGCTCGGCGAGATTGCCTTCCATCAACTCGATGATCGACAGCACCTTGGCGTTCTGCACGCCGAGGCGGGCGCGCAGCGGCAGACGCTGGCGGTCGTGCGGGTTGCGCACGCGGTCGGTCAGGTGCTGCTCGCAGATGCGGTTGACAAGGCTTTCGCCGAAATCCTCGCCGACGAGGTTCAGCATCATGTCGAGCGAGGCGGTGCCGCCGGCGCAGGTATAGAGATTGCCGTCGATCTCGTAGAGATCGGCATAGACCTCCGCCTGCGGGAAGGCTTCCGAAAAGCCCGGCAGGTTTTCCCAGTGGATGGCGCAGCGCTTGCCGTTCAGGAGGCCGGCCTGGGCAAGCACATGCGCGCCTGTACAGAGGCTGCCGACGGCGACGCCGCGATTGTAGCATTCACGCAGCCAGGCATTGACCGATTTGTTGTTGAACTGCTCGACATCGATGCCGGAACAGACGAGCACCATGCCCGGCCGGTTTTCGCCGCCGAGATGGCGGCGCTCCTCGGCAAGCGAGGAATTGGCCTCGACGCCGATGCCGCAGGAGGAATAGACTTTTTCCCCATCGACGGAGGTCAGTCGCCAGGTATAGGCCTGATAACCGAGCATGCGATTGGCGATGCGCAAGGTGTCCACGGCCGCCGAAAAGGGCAGCATGGTGAATTGCGGTACCATAAAGAAGACCAGCGAACGCTTCTTGATCTGCATCCTGTTCATAGCGAAATCCATGCTCGAGGGACGATGACACATTCGTTGCGCGGAATGCGTCGCGCCGATGTCCTGAAAGCGACACTGGCATGGAAAAATGCGGCCGGGAAGAGCAAATATGCGACATCGGCCACGATTTGGCCGATCAAACTGCCGGAATGGCTGCGGATAGGGCTGATGACGGGCTGATAGGCGACTGAAATTCAAGACTGAAAAGGGCTTGGGAATGGACGGTCAGGCCACGAAAAAGGCGGCGTTGCGCAAAGCAGACGCCGCCCTTATCTTGGGTGGAATGTCGCATTCATTACATGGTCCGGTGTTTGCTGTCGTCCGTGCTCGGCCAGCCGATGTCCTTGCGGATGTCGAAGGGCATGGCTTCGATTTCACGAGCCGTCTGCCAGCGTGTCCAGGCGAGGGTGAGCTTACGGGCATAATGTGCCAGATCGAAGCGGCCTTGGCCGGAGGTGAGGGACTTACCACCACCGCGATAGGTGAGCGTGGTCATTTTCCGGTTCCTTTCTAGGGTCAGGGGCATGGTCGTCAATGGGAGGTTCGTCCATGTCCATAATCACAATATGGGCCTTGGGAACTCATCATTCAAACGAATAGAACTTATGGATAACATCAGAGATATTGAATGATGGCGGTGCGCCCGCTAGTCCCGTTGGAGGCCACTATAGGGTCGGTCATCCTCATGGGCCTCCTGGCTTTCCGTGCAAGGAGATCTGCGGAGCGGAGCATAATACCGAAAGGAGTGTGCTGTTTTCGGACGACGTCATGCTCTGTTTGATTTAGTGGGCGGCGGATCAGACCGGTGACGAGTATCGCGCTGGCGATCGAGACGACTTTGCCGGAGGCGATGATAGTGGCCGTGATGCCGACTCGCGAGCCTTCTGCGAGCCACTCAGCGCGGGCATACGTCCCAGAAGCCCGTCGTCTTGTCGGGTGAGGTGTAGTACCAGCACTGACCGGACTGAGGCGGCGTACCTGCCAATGAAACGGCGGCAGCTCCGGCGACGAAGCCGATGGCGGCGCCTGCGGCGATGGCGGTACCCGGACGCCAGTAGCGGCGAGGGGTCACCACCACGACGCCGCGCCGGACGGGCGGCCGAACGGCAGGACTGGTGCGTCCGACCGCAGCGCATCCGCGCGGTCCGCAAGCCGCAGCGCCGCAGCCCCTCGGGCCGCAGGCCGCAGCGCCGCGACGGGCTTCGGCCGTCGCCGGTACGAGGAGGGGCGTGCAGACCGTCATCAGCACGGCAAGTGTCGCAACCACATGCGATAGGTTGACCGGGAACTTCATTTCATTTCCTCCCATTGCTTTCGTGTCTTGTTTAAGGGCCTGAAGAATGCCGCGCTCAGGCCGGGTTCGTGGCGCTCGCCGCACTATGCGCCGCGAGCGTCTGCTGGGCAGCGGCTGCAACAGCGTCGTCCTTTCCGCCCGAGACCTGGACGGTTGGCACGGCGAGCTTGATGCCGTTTTCGTTGAACGCCTGATGGATCATCCGCAGGGCGCGCCGCTTCAGCGTGAACTGCTGGCCCGGAAGCGTCATGACTTTCATCCGCAGGAGCAGGCCGGAGTCACCCAGGCTGTCGATCCCCTGCATTTTCAGCGGCTCGATCGTCGTCGGTTTGAATTCCGGATCCTCGAACAGTTCCAGGCCGATTTTCTTGATGATCTTGCGGGCCTTCTCGATGTCGGAATCGTAGGTGATGGTGATAGTCATCTTCTCGATCACCCAGTCGCGGCTCATGTTCTGGACTGCTCCGAGCTCGCTGAAGGGGACGATGTAGACGGCGCCGCGGTGGTGCCGGAGCTTGATGGATCGCAAACTGAAGGACTCGACGGTGCCCTTGTAGCTGCCGCTCTGAATATATTCGCCCACCCTGAAGGCGTCGTCGAGCAGGTAGAACATCCCGCTGATCACGTCCTTGACCACGGTCTGCGCACCAAAGCCGATGGCGACGCCAACTACGCCGGCACCGGCGATCAAGGGGCCGATTTCCACACCGAGCGATGACAGCGCCATCATGATCGCGATGGCGACGAAGAGGATCATGAGGAAATTGCGAAGGATCGGCAGCAGGGTCCTGAGACGCGTGCGTCGCCGCTCCCGTTCGCTGCCGACTTCAAGGACGGCCTCGGTGTCGCCCAGCTTGCGATCGATCAGCACTTTCACCACATTCCAGGCGAGATCGACAACCAGGAGAATGATCCCGGCGCTGAAGAGACCGCGCACGAGGCGGAGAAGCGGCGAATCCTGCATCGTCATCTGCGTCAGTCTGACGTCCAAGGCGTCCGCAAGCAGAACGATCGCACCGACGATCAGCGCCGCCCTTATGCCGCGCTCGATAATCACCGAAGCGACGGTGCTTCTTTGCTGGCCGTCCTTCTGGTCCGCGGAAGAGTGCAGGATATTGTTAACCGACGCCTTGGTGAGGGCGATAGCGCCGGGCAATGCCGCGCAGACCACCGCGATCCAGAACAGCTTCATGGCCCCCACCACCCACAGCAGCCAGACGCCAGCGAAATAGACCGTCCAGAGCCAATTCCGGGCGCGTAGTCCGATCCGGCTGGCTTGGCCGGCAGACAATCGGGACGGACGTCTCCAGACAGCTTCGATGCCGATGACGAGCAACACGAGGCCAAGCGAATAGGCGACCAGTTGCCGGGCCGGGTCGGAAAAGCCGAGAGTGCCGAGCAGGCGGATGGTCACCCAGCCAAAGGCATACCAGCCGACGAGATAGCCCAGGCGTTTCGCCCAGTGGCGGGCGGCATCCTTCGTGATCGGGACGACACGGAATCGACCCTCTTCCTCTGCCCGGGGCGCGAGAAGCACGTCGAAAAGCGCGCTCGCCAGGCGGAAGACGACGATCGCGAAGAGATAGCCGACGACGATCTCCCGGATAACAGGCGGCCATTGGAACAGCAGGAAGAAGCCGATGCTGCCAAGCCCGAAGGAGAGGACGTAACATGCCGCCCACAGAAGCCTCGCGGCCAGTGCCACCACCCTCTCGCGGACCGTGGCAAAGGGCGCGCGCGCCATCCATGCACGCCAGCCGGCGCTGATCCACCAGAACAGCCATTGCGCGGCCAGACCGACGGCGACGAAGGCCGCGACCAGGAAGATCGGCCTCGTCCCGCCATTCGCCTGGATGTCCCGTTCGAGCACTGCCCCGCCTTGCATCGTCTCCAGGGGAAAGGACTGGATAGCGCCGAGAAGGCCGGAGGCGTGGGCACGGAATCGCATCGCGAATTCCGAGAATGATGGGTCGGAGTTCGGGGTTGCCAAGGGCGGTTTCGCCGCAGCCTGGGCTGCTTGGGACTGCTGTTGCAGGAAGCGCTGGACGTCAGGATCCGAGAACATCCCAATGAAGCGTTGAACGCTTTCAGGCTGCGCGTTCGCAGGCGTCACGGTCTGAGCCACGGTAATGGAGGCACAAAGGAGAACGGCCGCCAGGGCGGCCGCCGTGAGAAGCGATCTAACCATGCGGATCTTGGAAACTCGTGGCATTGTCTATCCTGATCTTTGTGAACTGTCAGTTGCCAATTCCTGAACCGTTATTGCCTGCACGACTCCTTCGATCGGCCTCCGGCAGTGCAGTCGGGCGCCCGCTGCTGTTTGCCCATAGGACCCGTGAGGCCGCTGACCTGGCCGGCATAATTATCTCTGGTGTCGGCATCGACGACTGCGACCGGGGCGGCAAGGATCAGGCCGGCTGCGCTGCCCGCTGCGGCGGCCGTGCTCGTTGTTGCGGCAAGGATCTTGTCCCCGAGCCCGACCTTGCTGTCAGTCAGCGTCTGGCCGTCGGAAATCCGCGCTCCGATCAGCTGAACAACCTCGGGCGATTCTGCAAATTTCCCGTGGTTCAGTCTGTCGCCCGCTTTGACTTTGGTGAGGTCGATCACCGTGATCTGGCTGTCGGCCAGTTCCTTCTTGAAGGGAGCCTGCTCGGGATCGATGGCGCCGAGTCTCGCGACGTCACCCCATACCCTGCGGGATACTGCGAGCGCGCGGTCATCTCGCGAGACGAACAAGGTGAACTGCGGATGCTGCTTGCCCATGTCGACGATCTGCTGGCGGAAGACATCGACATCCACGTCGGGCGAGGCCAGCATCACATTCTCGAACTTGGCAGGGAGGCGGCCGTTGCGGATCGCCATCTGGCGAAGCGCTTCCAGCGCCAGCCAGTTCCCCATGGAATGCGCGAGGATGGACACCTCCTTCACTTCAGGATCCCTGGCGAGATATTGGAAGAGCATCTCCAATGCGTTGCGCGTGTAGTTCGTGCTCTCCCTGTCATATCCGTATGCAAGCAGACTGCCGCGCGACGGCCATGTCACGAGCACGGGAGCACTATGGACGCCGGAATCCTTGACGATCTGAGCGAAGCGATAAACGGAGTCTTCGAAGCGGTTGTTGAAGCCGTGAATGAACACCAGCACGCTGCGGTCGTGGCTCTTCCTGACCGAGGCGCTCAGCCATTTCTTGGCGTCGTCGCGCGTGATCTCGTCGGCTTTCAAGGTTGCGAAATCGGTTGCGGGATTGGATGGAAGCCTCTTCGGCCAGGCGACTTCGCCGACCTTTCGGACGTTTGCAGGGGGGATGGATACGGTGATGTCGGCAAAGGCCGGGGCGAGTGCGCGCTCGCCTGTAAACATTTCGCCCCGTATCGTGGAGCGGCTGCGCGTCGTGGTCACTAGCATGTCGACCTTGGTGGAATTCGGCGCGCTGTCGGCAACGGGGATGAGCACATTCTTCGGGTGGCCGCCACATCCGACCAATACGCAGAGCAGCAGGAGAGCCAAGATCCATTCCAGACCTGGGTAAAGTCTCGGTTGAATTCGGCCATTATGACATCTTGCTGTGCTCACTGCGGCTGCTCCTCATAACTCTGCCGAGTTCAGGCAGGCCTCGACGCCGCACGCCGCGGCGGTCGAAGTCTGCACAAGGCCAGACTACGCGAAGATCGGAGACGTTACCCGTATAATCGGGGTATGTTACGCAGAGACAGTGTCAGCGGGGTTGCAGATCCGAGACGGTGGGAGCAGCCGACGCCGATTTATCGGGCACCGCCGCTCCCGCCTCGCGAACTGGCATCCGGACCTTCAACCCGGACGACAATTGGGACGTGACTGCTGATTGAACACGGTCGCGCGTGTTGGGAACCAAGTCTGCTCCACGTCGTTGCCGCTTCGTACCTGACAATGATGCAAAGGAGGAAACGATGATTTCCGCAGAGCAGATCCGTGAACATATGGAAGTGCGGGCTGCCGACGGCACCCATGTCGGCACAGTCGATCATCTCGACGGCCCCACGCGCATCAAGCTGACGAAGCTCGATTCGGAGGACGGCAAGCACCACTTGATCCCGATCGATTGGGTCGATCACGTGGATGCTCACGTCCATCTGTCGAAGAACGCCAGGGATGTTCGAAGCCAGTGGGCCACCATCAACTGACAGCCGGTCGGCTGCGGCTTGCGGGCCGCAGCCTCCTTAGAACAGGATAGTTAGAGCATGATGACTTTGACGCCGGCCACCGCCCGTTCAAGCGATAGGAGATCGATATGCCAGCCAAGTCCAGGGCCCAGCAGAAGGCCGCAGGCGCCGCCCTCTCGGCCAAGCGCGGCGAGACACCCAAGAGTGAACTCAAAGGCGCCTCGAAACAAATGGTCGAATCCATGAGCGAAAAGCAGCTCGAAGAGTTCGCCTCAACCAAGAGGAAGGGCAAACCCCAGCATGTTTCGAAATGAGGGTGCCGAGCACCGCCATGTGGTGCGGAACGTTTCCGCCGCTTAACAGCTACGGGGCGGTGACCTTGAAAGCGGGCTGCCTCTGCCGCCGGCGCCGGCCGCCTATCAACCGAGATTGGCGGTTCGTCCGCGGTCGGTGTATGGTTCCGACAATCGTTTCGCGGCAATTGCCCATCAGCTAGAAGAGCGCATCGCGCTAAAACGGAGTCCGAGATTGGCCGTCGCTTTTACCAAGGAAGAGAGTTTCGAAACCGCTTCGGAAACCCTGCTGCCCGATCGTCCGATTTCGGCGCATCCGAACCTTGTTACGGAAGCAGGACTGAAGGCTCTCGAGCTGCGCTTCAAAGAGGCTCGCGAGGCCTATGATGGCGCGAGCACCATCGACGACGTGAACGAACGGCGGCGGCAGACAGCCAGTCCCTTGCGTGATCTTCGCTACTTAGCCGCAAGACTTCGCACCGCCCAGCTCGTGCCTGACCCTACGTCAATCGACACCGTCGCCTTCGGCAGCACGGTGACTTTCCGCCGTGACGACGGGCGCGTGCAGACCTATCGTATCGTCGGAGAGGACGAAGCCGATCCCAAGGCCGGATCGATTTCCTACGTTTCCCCGGTGGCGCGGTTGCTGATGGGCAAGGCTGTCGGCGATGTAGTGGAGACAGGCGGCCAGGAACTGGAAATCATCGCCATCGCATAGGCGCGCGCTATTTGCGTGGCCATCCCCGTTATTTTGGTACTATCCGGTACTTTATTTATCGAACCTTTACCATCCGCGGCTAGAACGATGACATTCCACCATCGAAAGTCATGCTCATGGTCAGCGCAATTTCCAGTTCTGCATCCACCATTTTGAGTTCAGCCGCTACAACCTCGTCTTCCAGTTCGTCGGATCAGCTTGTCTCTCTCGAGGCACAGCTTGCCGAAAAGAAGGCAGCCCTGTCGGAAACGCAGGACGAGCAAGAGAAGGCCACGATCGAAAAATCCATCGATACGCTGGAAGCGAAGATTGCCAAGCTCGAAGCGAGCGAGAGCAGCCAAACTCAGGCGTCTGCTGCATCGAAGCCTGCCGGTGACGCTCCTGGAGAATTTTCCGGCGAAAGCGAGCGTATCGGCACGACGAATTTTGACGAGACCAGTGAGTTCGGCAGCCGCACGGCTTACGTTTGATAAAAGGGACCCGGTTCTGCTGCATTCTTGAGTGACGCGTCAAAGACGGCGCTTGGCCACTGTGACGACTTCGCGCGTCAGATCCGCCAGGCGATCGGCGGCGAGGCGGTTTATCTGCCAGTAGAGCGGGACATCGAGCGGTGTGTCGGGCACCAGCTCGACCAGCCGTCCGGACGCGAGATGCTCGCGGGTCAGCTGGGTCGGGTTCATCCCCCAACCCATGCCCTGTAGGCTGGCTTCGACGAAACTTTGCGGCGACGGCAGCCAATGGGTAGGATAGTCGAGATCGCGTCCGAACATCCGCCGCACCCAACTGCTTTGTAACCTGTCCTTCTGATTGAAGGTCAGCGCCGGGGCGTTGCGGATTGCCTCTGATGTCACGCCATGCGGAAAGTGCCGTGCGACGAAATCGGGCGTTGCAGTTGCGTGGTAATGCAGAATGCCGAGTGCAAAACGTCGGCATCCGCGGACCGGCTTTTCCAGGCTGGTGACAGCGGCGATCACCCGCCCGCGCTCTAGCCATTCGGCGGTGTGGTCCTGGTCGTCGACGGCGACGTTCAGCAGATAGGAAGAGCTCCTGGCGAAACTCGACATGGCCTCGACGAACCATGTCCCGAGGCTGTCGGCGTTCGTCGCGATTTGAAGCGTGACCCTTTGGCGAGGTTCGTCGGGATCGATGAGGGCCGGCAGCTGCCCGAAGAGTTCTGCTTCGAGCATGCCGACATTCTCCATATGGCGGCAGAGCCATTCTCCCTTTTCCGTCGCCGTGCACGGCGTGCCTCTGACGATGAGGACGACGCCGAGACGCTCCTCGAGCTGCTTCACGCGCTGCGAAATGGCCGACGGGGTCACGCTCAGGACGGTCGCGGCTCTCTCGAAGCTGCCTGTCTGGACAATGGTTGCGACGGCACGAAGAGCGGAATAGTCGAGCATGGATTAGTTTCACTTAATCTAGGTAAGTCAGATTAACTAGCCTAATTCTCCCAATCGCGATAGCGCAACCTTACCGAAATGAGGGGCGTTGGCCGAAGAGATGAATTTTTCGATCTATATAACCGGCTTGATGATGGGCCTCAGCCTGATTGTCGCCATTGGCGCGCAGAACGCCTTCATCCTCCGGCAAGGCTTGCGAAACGAACATGTCTTTGCTGTCTGCCTCGCATGCGCGGTATCGGATGCCGCGCTGATCGTACTTGGTGTGACCAGCCTCCAGCAGATCGCCAGGTTCATGCCCTGGCTCGACCCGGTCATGCGCTATGGCGGAGCCGCATTTCTGGTCTGGTACGGGGCAAGAAGCCTCTATTCCGCCTTGCGGTCGTCCGCTGCTCTGACGACCGGGGAAGCAAAGTCGTCGAGTTTTCGGCAGACGCTGGCGACCTGCCTCGCACTCACCTGGCTCAATCCCCACGTCTATCTCGACACGGTCGTGCTGCTCGGCACGATATCGACGCGATATCCGGGAGAGCAGGCTTCCTTTGCGGCAGGGGCGGTGACGGGTTCCTTCCTGTTCTTCTTTTCGCTCGGATATGGCGCAAAGCGGCTGAGGCCGATCTTCTCGAAACCCTCATCCTGGCGCATGCTGGAAACGCTCGTCGCTTTCACGATGTGGATCATAGCGTTCAAACTGCTGGGCGGGATGTGATCGGCGTTCGACCGTCGATCATCCGCTGCGGCGCAAGTCGAGTAAGACGTTGCGAGTTGACCGGCATCGATGTGCCCAGATCCTGAGCGGATTCAAAGGGATGAAGCGTCTCTACCGCGTCCCATCGCACGCGCGGCGCTCCGGGACGGTCAACTCTAGCTCGCGCTGGCAATCTGCCAGCAGATGTGGCGGAAAGCGCCTTAGCTCTCGGAGCGCATGCTCATGGTTCGCATCCCTGCGCCTCTGCGACTTGAATGCGGAAAGGGCCTGTACGATATTCCAGATGTTTGTTTGAGGCATGTCGGGCCTCCTTTGCTGCATTTAGCTGCCGACGCCCGAAATATGAGGGTCAATTGACATTCAATCAAACAAAATGATATGGGGTTATGAATCAGAAAAATTGAAAGATGCGACGATGAGCATTCCCTTTCGCCGTCCCATTCCGCTGCTTGATAACGAGGTGCTGCGTACCTTCGTGGCTATCGCAGAGACAGGCAATTTTTCGACCGCCGCAGAGGCGGTCTTCCGCACGCCATCGGCGGTGTCGATGCAGATCAAGAAACTTGAAGAACAACTGGGGGCAACGCTGTTTCTGCGCGACGCCCGCTCGGTGTCGCTGACGCGCCACGGCGAGATGTTGCTGTCCTACGCGCGCAACATCCTGGCGCTGTCGAACGAGGCGGTGTCGCGCTTCATCATGCCGGAGCTTAGCGGCGTCGTGCGGCTCGGCGCGCCTGAGGATATCGGCGAACGGCTGCTGCCGAGCATCCTGAAGAGTTTCGCCGAGAGCTATCCCGGCATCATGGTCGATGTGACGATCGACATGAGCATCGGACTGAAGAAGCGCATGGAGGAGCAGCGGCTCGACCTCGCGTTGATCAACTGTGCGACACGGCCGTTCCCGACGGGCGGCGAGGTCGTGTTCCGCGAGCGGCTGGTCTGGGCTGGCGCCAGGTGCGGTTCGGCGCATCGCCGAGATCCCCTGCCGATCTCGATCTGGGAGGATGGCTGCATCTGGCGCCAGGAGGCGCTCTCCCAACTCGAACGCAACAAGCGGCATTATCGCGTCGCCTATCTCAGCGGCCACACGATGGCGCAGCGCGCCGCCGTGCTTTCCGATCTCGCCATCGCGCCACTGCCGCTGTCCTATGTCAACGAGGACATGGCGATCCTGGGGCCTCAGGAAGGGCTGCCGGAACTCGGCGCCTTCGATATCCGGCTACTAACCGCCTCGCAGGTGTCGGGGCCGATCGAGACGGTGGCCGACAGCATTCGCGGCGCCTTTGCCGAGAGAGCAAAGGCGGTCGCCGCCTAATCCCCGAAAATCCCATTCGATTTTCGCAAAGGATTATGCGCGGATAGTGTGACAGGTATCCTTCTAGCCGGTGAACCTTTTGGTTTGTCGTGCGTTATTGGCGCGGACGGCAATTGTCGCCGTTCGGGGTTGATTTCAAACAAGGATATCCGAGATGACGACAACGGCCAAAATTGCCGCAGCCTTGATGGTTCTTCTTGCCCTTTCCTCCTGCGGAAACACGATCCGCGGCATAGGAAAGGATACAGCAAATACCGTGAACGCCACGCAGGATGCCGGCCGCTCAGTCGACCGCGCCGCGAAGAAGTAACGACCGTTCAGATCGCTGCCAGAATCGCCGGATCAGGTGCTGACCGGAGTCGGATCATCCTAACGGATGACCGGGGCCGGACCATCCTAACGGATGACCGGGGGATAAACCTTTTCCAGCCCGCCGGATCGGTCGAGACCGGTCCGGAAGGCTTGGTAGGCGGGATGTTGGCTGGAGCGGGCGGTTTCCATCAGTCGGATCTGTAACCGGTCCGGCGCCTGGGTTCCGAGCCAAATTCCCAGATTTTCGAGCTTCAGCGAGTTCAGGAAACGCGATCCGGCGGCAAGATCGAGATGGCGGCGCAGGCCGTCGAGCAGGTTGTCGTCCTGGGCGGCGTTTTCCATCAGTAGCGCCACATACGACTTGTCGGTCTCCGACAGCGCGGCAAGCTTTTCCGCAACGGTATCGCGGTCGGGAAAGGGAACATTGCCTGTCATCGAATCGTCCATGCTTGCTCGTGTCTTGTCGTTATAAGCTCCCCTTGACCTTCTCGGCTACATCGACAGGCACCCATTTCGTCCACAGGCCCTCGTAATTGCGAAGGAAATAGATCGCGGCATCCTCGTTGCTTTCGCGGTTTTCGTCCTGCCAGGCGAGCACCTGGTTGATCGTCTCATTGTCCCATTTGCGGGTCTTGAGATAGGTCGTAACAGGTCCGGCACGGCTGGCGAAAGACCGGGTCATCAGTGTGAAGGCGCGCGAGACCGGGTAGGAATTCAGCTGCGGCCTGGCGCAGCCGGCAACTGCGGTACAGCGGTCCCATTCGTTCTTGTTGTGGCCGACGCCGAAGCTCAGGCGCGTCATGTCATATTTGCCGAGGATGGCGGTCGGCGCCCAGTAATAACCGAGCCAGCCGACCTTGTTTTCGAAAGCGCGGGCAATCGAGGCATCCAACTGTTCGGGACTGCCGGTTTCGACAAGCTCGAAGCTTTTCTTGTCGGCAGCAAGCGCCTTGAACAGGTTGGTGGTTGATATCTGGCAGCTCCAGTCGGCGGGACAGTTGTAAACTGCGCCCTTCGATGGGTCGTCCTCGGCGGGGAAGAGCTCGGGATGTCTCAGCGCGTCTTCGACCGAGCGGATGTCGGGGTGGGCGTCGGCGATGAATTTCGGGATCCACCAACCCTCGACGGCGCCGTCAGCCAGGATTTCGGCCCCCTGCACCAGCCGGCCGCTGTTGACGGCTTGATCGAGCAGGGCCCTGACGGAATTGATCCAGTATTCCGAGGCGATGTCAGGGGTGCCTTTCTCATTCATCGAGGCAAAGGTCGGCAGGGTGTCGCCATCGACAATGGTGACGGAACAGCCGTAGCCCTTTTCCAGGATGATCTTGTCGAAGCTCGCCGCAATTCCTGCCGAGGCCCATTTCATTTCGGCGATCGAAACGGTGCCGCATTCGGCTGCTTCAGCCGGCGCAACGGTAGAAAGAGCCGCGGCAAAGACGGCCGGAATCAGAAACGTCTTCATCGTCATTCCCCGAATTCTTCTTAGGCGGACGCGCAGGCTCTGAAATCAACCGACATAAATCTCTGGCACCTGAGGGGAAAACGCCTGCCGGGCGATACAGCAACAGGCTTTCCGGTTCATGGCACCGTCCGTCCTTGCGGCTCCGGCAACTCGTCGCAGGCCATGTTCAACAATGGCGCATTATGACGGAGCCTACGCGTTCGCTCGCAGAAATCAACCATCTTCTGCTCATGGTTGCGTGACTAAATGATTGAATTCGAAGAATTTATGTGAAGATCCCGAAAATGGCGCCCCTGGGCGAAATGCACGCTCTTCGCGATCGGCGGCGGATCTTCGGCAGAAATTTCGACGAGAATGTCAAAAAAGATCAAAATTAACATTTGCGTAAGCCTTCAATAACCCTCCGGTAAGAATGTGCCGTTATCAGTTGGGTCGTGGCAGCAATGACCGCCGCTTCTCTGGTTCAGGTAGTGCGTACCGGAGAAAGCGAGCTTCGCCGTGTAGGGGCGAAGACGCCTGAGTTTTCGGCAAACCGCGCAGAGCCAAGGCCATGCGCGGTTTTCGCGTTTGCGGCACGGAACTTTGGGGCAAGTCTTGACCCGGGATTACCGCCTATTGTAGGCCTCGCCTGAACGAGAGGCGGATGCGGGCCACCATGGCAAGAGCGATCATGCTGCAGGGAACCGGCTCCGATGTCGGCAAGACGGTTCTGGTTGCAGGCCTCTGCCGGCTGGCGGCCAATCGCGGGCTGACGGTCCGGCCGTTCAAGCCCCAGAATATGTCGAACAATGCGGCGGTCGCCGATGACGGCGGCGAGATCGGCCGGGCGCAGTGGCTGCAATCGCTGGCCGCGCGCACGCCATCCTCGGTGCACATGAATCCGGTGCTGCTTAAGCCGCAATCGGAGAATGGCAGCCAGATCATCGTGCAGGGCAGGGTGTTCGGCCAGGCGAAGGGGCGCGACTACCAGCGGCTGAAGCCACAGTTGCTCGGCGCCGTGCTCGAGAGCTTCGAAAAAGTGGCTGCGGGCGCCGACCTCGTTATCGTCGAGGGTGCCGGATCGCCGGCAGAGATCAATCTCAGGGCCGGCGATATCGCCAATATGGGCTTTGCGACGCAGGCGGGCGTGCCTGTCGTGCTTGTCGGTGATATTGACCGCGGCGGCGTCATCGCCTCGCTGGTCGGCACGCATGCAATCCTCGACGATGGCGACCGGGCGATGATTGCGGGTTATATCGTCAACAAGTTCCGCGGCGACGTCTCGCTGTTTGACGACGGCATCCGCGCCATCGAGGGCTTTACCGGCTGGCCGTGCTTCGGCGTCGTGCCGTGGCTGCCGGGTGCGGGACGCCTGCCGGCCGAAGATTCTGTCGTGCTCGAACGGCTGGCGAGGGGCGGGACGGGCGCGCTGAAGATCGCCGTGCCGGTGCTGCCGCGCATCGCCAATTTCGACGATCTCGATCCGCTGAGGACCGAGCCGGATGTCGAGCTGGTGTTCGTGCGATCAGGCGAGCGGATACCTGCCGATGCGAGCCTCGTTGTGCTTCCCGGCTCGAAATCGACGATATCGGATCTCGCCGACTTCAGGGCTGAGGGCTGGGACCGCGATCTCAAGGCGCATGTCAGGCGCGGCGGCCGGGTGATCGGCATCTGCGGCGGCTACCAGATGCTCGGCCGGACAGTGGGCGATCCGCTCGGCATCGAGGGCGGGACGCTCGAGACGCCGGGGCTTGGGCTGCTCGACATCGAGACCGAGATGGCGCCGGAGAAGACCGTGCGCAACAGCCAGGCTCGCTCGACCGAATATGACGCGCCGCTTGCCGGCTACCAGATCCATCTCGGCATCACTCGCGGCCCGGATTGCGATCGGCCCTCGGCGATCATTGACGGCGCGCCCGACGGCGCGCTGTCGGCCGACGGTCGGATCATGGGCACCTATCTGCACGGGCTCTTCGGCAGCGACGCCTATCGCGACCGGCTGCTTCAAAGCTTCGGCCTATCAGGTGGGCGGAGGAATTACCGCGAGAGCGTCGAGCAGGCGCTCGACGACGTCGCCGGGGAATTGGAACGCCACCTCGATTCGCGCTGGTTGGCCGGGCTGCTCGGTTAGGCCGGATGTGTACCGGACGGGCTGCCTCACCGTCATCCGGTCTCGTCGTTCGGCTATTGCCAAATTAGTTGACTGAGTCCATTAATTGTCGCGACGGACCCGGTTGAGAGCGACGAAAACCATGAGCATATTGGATAGATTTTCACTGGCAGGTCAGGTGGCGCTCGTGACCGGCGGCGGCCGTGGTCTGGGCTTAGAGATGGCGCGCGCCCTTGCCGAGGCCGGCGCGCATGTCATCGTCAACGGACGCAGGGCGGCGACGCTGGAAGGCGCCGTCAGGACCATCCGTGCCGCTGGCGGCACGGCGGAGGCCGCCGCATTCGATGTCGCCGACCGCGAGGCACAGCGTGCTGCGATGGCCGATATCGACAAGATCCATGGTCGTCTCGATATTTTGATCAACAATGTCGGCGCCCGCGACAGGCGGCCGCTGGCCGAATTCGACGATGATGCGATCATCGAGCTGCTGCGCACCGACCTTGCGGCGGCGATGACGCTTTCGCGCGACGCTGCCGTGTTGATGAAGCGGCGCAATCACGGTCGCCTGATCGCGGTGACCTCGATCAGCGGCCATGTCGTAATGCCCGGCGACTGCGTCTATCCGGCAGCCAAGCAGGGCCTGACCGGCCTGATGCGTGGCATGGCGGTCGAATTCGGCCCGCACGGCATCACCAGCAACGCAATTGCGCCCGGCTGGTTTGCCACCGAGACGAACGCGGCGATGGCTGCGAACGAGGAATTGATGCCCTTCGTGCGCCAGCGCATTCCGGTTCAACGCTGGGGACGGCCGGACGAGATCGCCGGCGCGGCGCTCTTTCTCGCAAGCGCCGCCGCTTCCTTTGTCAACGGCCACGTACTGACGGTCGACGGCGGCATGACGGTTAGGATGTGAGCGGAGCCCGCAGCTGCCGTGGCGCCGGCGTGCTTTTTCGCGTCTGCTGCCAGTCGGCCGAAGTTTAATGTCGACTTCTTAGGCGCGCCTGACAGGTGGGCTAAGTTCGCGGACGAGCTGCTGCAGGCTGCGCTGATCTTCCGCTCCCGTCTTGTCGTAGATGGCGGCCAATTGCGATTTCACGGTGCCGTCGGCAACGCCCTGTGCATTTGCGATCTCGGATCGCGTCATGCCTTCGGACACGTAGCCGACCACGCGCCGTTCGGCAGGCGTGAGAGCAAAAAGCGCGGCAACGGCTTCGACGGCCGACTGGATCACCGTTCCAGCCGCGGCGAGAAAGACAGCCGCCGCGGCCCGACTTTCGAAGCGTCCCCTTTCGGTGCGCCGCTGCAACGGCAGAACGTGAGCGACGGCGGGGCGTTCGGCCGAGGCAAGGGGAACATCGATCCCAGCGGCTGCGAGACTGATTTCGTCGCGCGCGCCAAGCGTCACGGCGTTGGAAAGGGCGGCGCCTGCATAACTGTAGCGAGCCGCCAGCCGGCCTGAAAGCGAGTGCACCACCTGCTGCTCGCGCAGCCGTGCTTCGGCGGCATCATTGGCGAAGAGGATCGTCATGTCTTCTGCAACGATGAAGACCGCATGGTCGAGAGCGTCGATGACCTCCCTGAGGACGGCGGCTTCGGCGCGCTCCATCTCGAACATATCGTGGATTGTCACGGCACGGCGGATATGCGGGCCGAGCAGCCCGACGATGTCGAAGACGCGTCGTTCGCTCGGTTCGTATTGCACCGAAATGTTGATCGTCCCGACACGGGTCGGGCGCTTCAGCACGGCCATGTCGATCGAGTTTAGAACCCCATACCTGGCATGAAAGTTCTGGTATAGCGCACCGCTCTTCCAGACGGCTTCGCCATCGGGTCCATAGAGGGAAAACATCCGCTCCAGCGTATCCGGCTGATCGATCTCCATTCGGTGAAGAAGGTGGAAGAACGGGACGTCCTTCGCATGCGCGACGAGGGTGCGGATGGCCTCTCCGTCGTCGCAGGCGATCTGGGCCAGACGTGCGGAACGCGTGGTCGTGTCGAAGACGGCAAGCGTGGTTAGAAAACCATTGACCTGGCCATTGATCAGACGAAGAGCGTTTGGCCAGGTATCCTCCCGGGCCACGCAATCATAAATAGCGCCAATAATTTCCGACAGCTGCTGTTCCATGATCACAATCCTGCATCAGCCCGGCCAGCACGGTCAATTGTCGCCGGCCATGGCGCCTTCATTTCCGGGATTTGCGGAAGATTTCATCCCCCATGCGGGAGATGTTTCATCGCGCGGATTTTTTACAACGCAATGCCGGCCGGAATCCAATCGGCTTGGACAACCAGAAATTGGAGGGCAATCTTCATGAAAGCGACAAAAGCGCCAATCGCGGCGCTTCTCATTATGGCAGTTCTTCCGGCTGCAGCGCTCGGCGGCGGCGGCCTGCCGGAACTGGTTCGGGAGGCCAATGCGCGCCTCCGGGACGTCAACCAGGCCATCAAGGAAGGCTATTCGCCGATCCCATGCACCAGCGGCATAGATGGAGGTGCGATGGGTATCCACTATGTCAGTGCCGACCTCATCAAAGATGAGGCCATTGATCTCTCCAAGCCGGAGGCTGTGATGTACGAGCCTGACGAACACGGCAAGATGAAACTCGTCGCTGTCGAATACATCACGACGAAAGGCCCCGCCAATCTCGGCGGCCAGCTGTTCAGTTTTACGAACGCACCGAACCGCTACGGCCTTCCGGCTTTCTACGAGCTGCACGTCTGGGCTTGGAAGAACAATCCGAAGGGACCGTTCGCCGACATGAACCCCGACGTCAGCTGCCGGCATGCGCACGGTTGATGAAGCGCTGCGTCACTCAAAACATCATGGAAGGATAAAACAATGCCGCAATTCGTTGTCGAACGAAACATTCCAGGTCTCGGGGACATGGACAAGGAAAGACTGCGAGAGATCTCGGCGAAATCCAACGCCGTCGTGGCCTCTCTCGGCGAACCGTATACCTGGATCACCAGCTATGTGACGGGGGACAAGATGTACTGCGTTCATGAGGCCGAGAGCGCCGATGCGGTCTATCGGCACGCAGAAAAGGGTGGCTTTCCAGCGGACCGCGTGACGGAGATCACCACGCTCATCGGCCCTCATTCGGCCGCGCGTTAAGACCGCGTTCGATAGGGCGCGCCAACCACGCTCTGTCGCTTTTCAATCCGCGCATAACCCTTTCACCAAACCGATCTCGATTCCGAGGTCTGCGCTGGGGCGCGGGAGCCGGCCGGCGGACGAGGCGCCGACCGGCTCGCAGGGCGCACCGATCTTTATGATCGGCGCACGACTCGATGGGGAGGATCATGAACGAGAAGCTCTTGTCAGGCGGGTTCGAACTGCGACTGCGCAAAGCGGTGCTGCTGCTGTTGTCTCCGGCTCGTAGCCTCATGCTGTGGCGACGACGGCGATCGGTGGAAAATCGGCTTGGGGCGTTTCGGACCACATGCTGAAGGACATTGCGGTGTCGAGAGGCGAGATCCCGTTCGTCGCCTCGCGGGACGGAGACTGGAACAGATTCCGCTAACCGAGCAGCCCTTTACATATCGAAGTGAAGCCGAACGGTTGAGGAAAAGCGCCGGCGCTCCTTGTTGTCATCATTGGATTCCGTATCACTTCCATTCGCCCAGGAGTGGTATAGCGACGCGAAGCAGGCTAATGAACGGGATGCGTGATATCGCTCTTTCAGCGCGTATCTGCGGTTCGTGTTGCCGGGCTTTGGTGGCGAAAACGGTCATTCCCGGGTCCCGATCCCATGCGGAGGTTCGAAAATTAACGATCATATTCAGTGGCTTATAGAGCAGGGACTCACCAGCGAGCATATTGGCGATCTCGTCGCCGGCCTGTGCGAGCGGCTGATCGCCGATGGCATTCCGATCTGGCGGGCCAGCATTACCATGCCATCCCTTCATCCCATGTATCGCGGCGTCTCGGCCAATTTCGTGCGGGGCGGTGCAACCGTTCTCGAAAATGCAGCGCATGGCAGCGTAGAAGAGCGCAACTTCGAGAAAACACCGATATTTTACCTGCTGAACCGCGGCGAGAGAACAGGGCGCTGGATATTGGCCAGGGGCGAGGGGCTCGACTATCCGCAGCTCGCGGAATTTGCGCTTGCCGGCGGCACGGACCATCTGGTCAGCCTTTGCGAATTTCCGAAGGAGGTCGCGTTGCGCGGGCTCGGTTTCTCCCTGACCAGCGATGCGCCGGGCGGATTTTCCGGTGATCAGCTGGCGATCGTCAAAGCGCTTGTCCCGGCGCTGGGTCTGGCGGCTTACCGTGTGGCGGCATCGAAAACCGCCACCGATATCCTCGCGGTCTATACCGGCGCTAGGACGAGCGCGCGCATTCTGGCCGGGGAGACCCAGAGGGGAACCGGCGGCTCCATCAATGCGGCGATCCTGATTGCGGACCTCAGAAATTTTACGGCCTTGACCGAGGTCTATCAACCCAGCGAGATCGTCGGGTTTCTGAACGAACATTTCGAGCTGATCGACCGGCATGTCGAGGAAAATTCCGGCGAGATCCTCAAGTTCATGGGCGACAGCGTGCTTGCGATCTTTCCGACCGACGCCGAGGGTCCGCAGAAGGCCTGCATGGCCGCGCTGGCTTCTACGAAGAATCTGCTGAAAGCAAACGAGGCGCTGAACCGTGAGCGGACGCAAAACGGCGGCCCCGATATCGGCGTCGATGTCGTCCTGCATCTCGGCGAGGTTTTCTACGGGAACGTCGGCGCCCGTGGCAGGCTCGATTTCACGGTGATCGGCAGGGCCGTCAACGAGGCCTCGCGGCTAGAAAAGCTCTGCGGCACGCTTGAACAACACCTGCTGATGTCGGAGAGCTTCGCGGCCACCTGCGCCGTGGCCTGCGAGTATCTGGGATCGTTCGAGCTGCGCGGCGTTTCGAAGCGGGCCGACGTGTTCAAGCTCGCCGACGCCGTATCCTGAAGCGTCGATCCGATCGGCGCGACGACGCTCAGATCTCGCCTGAGACCTCGCGGCGGCGGCGGTCGAGTTCTTCGCTGTAGCGGCGCAGCGTATAGCTTTCGCTGAGCTGGCCGATCACCTTGCGTTCGATCAGGTTGTTGACGACGGCGAGTGCTTCGCTTTCGCTCTTGTCGAAGATCGCCGCCGCTTGCCTGGCATTCATCTGCGGCTGCAGGAAATCGTTGCGGTAGTGGATGAAATCGGCAAGCGTCTTGCCCTCGTCCTGGGCGTCGGTCGGGTTGGCGTAGATCTCCGGCACCAGCACGAGGCCAACATATTTGTCGCTCTCCTCGACGAGGATGACGCGCTGGGTCGAGCCGATCGGGAAGGCCTGCTTGAATTCCTCCAGAGAGATGCCTGCCCTTGCCGTCTTGACATCGGCGCGCATCAGCTTGTCGACCGTCAGATTGCGGATCCAGCCGACATCATGGGCGCTGCGAATGCTTTCGCCGCGAAGATGAAAGCGCCATGTGGCGAAGGAGTAACCGAAGGTCGAGCGGACGACGAGCGAGGAGGTGATGACGGCGGCGAGCACCAGTGCCGTGATCAGGAAATCGCCGGTGATTTCGAGCGCCAGGAACGTCATGGTCAGCGGCCCGCCGATGACGGCGACGGCGAGCGAACTCATGCCGACCACGGCATAGATGACGGGCGTCAGCGTCGCATCGGCAAAATAGGGGCCGCAATAGGCGAAGAGCTTGCCGAGCAGGGCGCCCATGAACAGCGAGGCGAAGAACAGCCCACCCCTGAAGCCGGAGCCGATCGAGATCGCCGAGGCGAAGGATTTCAAGAGGAAGAGGCCGATCAGCGTCGGGATCGCCACCTCACGGGAAAGGTTCAGATGCAACGCGCCGTGGCCGGCCGAGAGCACCTGCGGTGAGATCATCGCCAACAGCCCGACGATGATGCCGCCGAGTGCCGGGCGGAAGGGTGGGGCGATCGAGCTCTTGCGCGCCAGCTCTTCGACAAAGGCGACGCCCTGCATGATCAGGATGCCGACACCGGCGCAGAAAGCACCGAGCAGCAGTGCCGGGATATAATCGGCTGGCACGACCGAGCCGAAGCTGCCGATATCGATGGTGAAATCGCTGCCGGCAAGCAGCCTTGCGATCAGGGTGGAGACAAGGGCGGAGACGACGACAGGCGTCAGCGACACGATCGTATAGGTGCCGATGATCAGCTCGAAGGCATAGAAAGCGCCGGTCAGCGGCGCGTTGAAGGCGGCGGCGATGGCGCCCGCCGCGCCGCAGCCAACGAGGGTGCGCAGGTCCGAGCGGCGAAGCTGCAGCTTCAGGCCGAATTTGGAGGCGAGGCCGGCGGCAAGCTGGGTATAGCCGGCCTCCAGGCCGACGGAGGCGCCGAAACCGTTGGAGATCAGGTTCTGCACGGCAACGATGATGCTGTCGGTCAAGGACAGGCGGCCGCCATGCAGCGCATTGGCCTCGATCGGGTCGACCATCGGCTTCTTGCGTCGTTTCGCCAGCACTAGGAGCAACAGGCCGAGCAGGGCGCCGCCAATGACGGGGGCAGTGAGCAGCAGCATCTTGTTCTCGATCTCGGACGAGCTCAGCCGCTCGCTGTCGGCGATGCCGAAGACCAGCTGATGCAGCTCGTTGGAGACGTAACTCATGCCGGTGACGGCGAGACCCGAGATGATGCCGACGACGGCGCCCGCCAGCGACAGACCGACCTCGCTACGGCGGGTCAGCGCCCGCAGGCGTCCCGGATCGAAGAAAACACGCAGCGCACGAAAACGGCGCCGATCCAATTTCATAAGCATGGCTAGACAACTAGGCGGGGAGAGGCCCGGTCAAGGGCGGAGATGGTCGCGCAGTCCGCTTGCGACGCAATTGCGGCGAAAAGCCGGCGGCTGGGACAAATTTTTATGACGTAAGTCTCTGATAAATGACGATATTTTAGGTAGAGTAAGTCGTGTTGGCGGAGTTGCTTCCTCTGGCCGGCCATTGCCCGGTCGCCAAGGCCGGTTGACTTCACCTCTGAGCTTGCCTAACCATCCCTCAACGGATGGTCGCCCGACCATCCCGACATAACGGATGGTTCCGGATCGGTGTTACGCCCTTCCGGATGAAAAGGGAATGTGACGCGGCGGACCCAAGCCGGGCGCCTTCATCACAGCCGACCCCGCGACTGTAGAGCGGTCAGGGTCTTCCATCCGGCGTTAAGCCCTTTCTGCCGGCAGCCTGCAATCGTGCAGGCGGGCGGGACGGGCGGCATGCCGGAAAAGCCACTGGATATGCATGGTGATCAACCGGGGTCGGACGCCTCTCAAGTCTACGAATCGTCCACCTTTTCACTGATGCAGCCGGGAAGGCGAGGATGATCCGCTGGCACGATCAGGGCGACCGGTTTCCGGTCTGCCCCGATCGCGGCCGATAACCGCGAGCCAGGAGACCTGCCATGCGTGCCGGGCGCGAAGCCCACACCTGGGCACTATGCCCGTTGCCAGCACGGAGGTTGTCTTGGCTGAACGATTGAATTCAGCGCAGCCTGGTGCGGCGCGATTTGGCGGGGCCTTACAGCCGCCGGCGTCTTCCGTAGCGGCTTGCGCGGCATCTATTCAGAAGGCAACGCCGGCATGACGGCTGCCCCCTCCAACACTGTCTTCATCCTCGGCGGCGCGCGCTCCGGCAAGTCCAGGTTCGCCGAATCCCTCGTCACCGCGACCGATCTGGATCGCCACTACCTTGCCACCGGGCGGGCCTGGGACGAGGAGATGCAGGCGCGCATAACGCAACACAAGGCCGATCGCGGTCCGTCCTGGACGACGCATGAGGAGCCGCTCGATCTTGTCGGCAAGCTTACCGACATCGATGGCGAAGGGCGCATCGTGCTGATCGATTGCCTGACGCTCTGGGTCACCAATCTGATGATCGAGGAGCGTGAGATGGCGGTGGAATTTGCCGCACTTGCCGATTTCCTGCCCGCCGCGAAGGCGCGGCTCGTTTTCGTTTCCAACGAGGTCGGTCTCGGCATCGTGCCGGATAATCGCATGGCGCGGGATTTTCGCGATCATGCCGGCCGGCTGCACCAATCGATCGCGGCGAAGGCCGCCGAAGTCTATTTCATCGCGGCAGGCCTGCCGCTGAAAATGAAGGGTTAAGTCCATGAACCAGCAGAAGATTCCCGCAACCGTCATCACCGGCTTCCTCGGTGCCGGCAAAACGACGATGATCCGCAACCTGCTGACCAATGCCGGCGGCAAGAAGATTGCGCTGATTATCAACGAATTCGGCGATCTCGGCGTCGACGGCGACGTGCTGAAGGGCTGCGGTGCGGAGAATTGCACTGAGGACGACATTATCGAGCTCACCAATGGCTGCATCTGCTGCACGGTCGCGGACGACTTCATCCCGACGATGACGAAGCTGCTCGAACGCGAACAGCGGCCCGACCATATCGTCATCGAAACCTCGGGCCTTGCTTTGCCGCAGCCGCTGGTCGCCGCCTTCAACTGGCCCGACATTCGCACCCAGGTGACCGTCGACGGTGTCATCACGGTGGTCGATAGTGCTGCCGTTGCCGCCGGCCGTTTCGCCGACGACCATGATGCCGTCGATGCGCGCCGTGCCGAGGATGAATCGCTCGATCACGAAAGCCCGATCGAGGAGCTGTTCGAGGACCAGCTCACCTGCGCCGACCTCATCGTGCTCAACAAGACCGACTTGATCGACGCCGCGGGCCTTATCAGGGTGCGCGACGAGGTCGCCTCCCGCACGGTGCGCAAGCCCGTGATGATCGAGGCGAGAAATGGCGAGGTGTCAGCCGGCATCTTGCTCGGCCTTGGCATCGGCACGGAGGACGATGTCGCCAATCGCAAGTCGCATCACGAGCTGGAGCATGAGGATGGCGCGCCGCACGATCACGACGAATTCGACAGCTTTGTCGTCGATCTCGGAGCCATTGCCGATCCCGCCGGTTTCGTCGAAGCGCTGAAGGACATCATATCAGCCCATGACGTGCTGCGTCTCAAGGGTTTCGTCGACGTTTCAGGCAAGCCGATGCGTTTGCAGCTCCAGGCCGTCGGCAGCCGCATCGACCATTATTTCGACCGCGCCTGGGCAGCCGGAGAAAAGCGCGGCACACGCCTCGTTGTCATTGGCCTGCACGAAATGGACCAGGACGCGGTGAGGGCGGCGATCGAAGCGCTGGCATAGACCGATGCATCTGCTTCTGGCCCAGCAGGGAACGATCAGCGACGGCGAGGAGGCAATCGACCTTGGGCAGACGCCGGGCGATATCCTGTTCCTGTCGGCGGCCGACAGCGAGCTTGCCGCGATCGCAGCCGCCCATCGCGATCGCCGGACAGCACCTTCGCTGAGGCTCGCCAGTCTGATGAGCCTCAAGCATCCGATGTCGGTCGATACCTATGTCGAGCGCACCGCGCGGCATGCGAAGCTGATCATCGTGCGTGCGCTCGGCGGCGCCAGCTATTTCCACTATGCGCTGGAAGCGCTGCATGCGGCTGCGGCTCGCGCCGGTGCACTGATTGCGGTCTTGCCGGGTGATGCCAGGCCAGATGCGGGGCTGGTTCCTTTCTCCAATGTTGATCTCGACGATCTCAACGCGCTCTGGGCCTATCTGATCGAGGGCGGCGATGCTAATGCGCGGGCGTTTCTCGATTATGCCGGGGCGATGCTGTCGGGCACAGATAAGCCGGCACCGGCTGTGCCTTTGATGAAGGCAGGTATTTGGTGGCCGGGGCGGGGGTTGATCGGGGTCGAGGAGTGGCGGCGGGTCGTTTTAGATATGTCTTCGGGTGCGGGGATGGTAGCGGAGGAGGGATTTGAATCCCCTACAGTCGCCATCAGCTTCTACCGCGCCCTGGTGCAGAGCGGCGAGACCGGGCCGATCGAAGCGCTTGTCGAGGCGCTGGCCGCACTCGGCCTCCGGCCGCTGCCGGTCTTTGCCTATAGCCTCAAGGATCCCATCTCCACCGGCATTCTCGAAAGCGTGTTTTCGGCGCTGAAACCCGACGTTGTCATCAACACGACGGGCTTTGCGGTCTCGGCACCGGGTGCGGACCGGCAGCCGACGGTGCTGGAAGCGAATGAGGCGATCGTGCTGCAGGCGATCCTGTCGGCCTCGTCGAAGGAGGCATGGGCGGCTTCTCCGCAGGGCTTGTCGGCGCGCGATCTCGGCATGAACGTGGCACTGCCTGAAGTCGATGGCCGGGTGCTGGCGCGGGCGGTCTCCTTCAAGACGGCGGCGCGCTACGATGCGCTGGTCGAGACGAACATCGTCGCCAGCCAGGCCGATGCCGGCCGGGTGCGCTATACGGCTGAGCTTGCCGCCAATTGGGCGCGGCTGCGGAAGACTTTCGCCGGCGACCGGCGCATCGCGCTCGTCATGGCGAACTATCCGAACCGCGACGGCCGGCTCGGAAACGGCGTCGGCTTGGATACGCCGGCCGGCACCGTCGAGGTGCTTCGCGCCATGCGATCGGCGGGTTATCCGGTCGCCGAGATTCCCGCCGACGGCGATGCGCTGATCCGCCACCTGATGGAAGGACCGACCAATTCCGGTTCCGACGGAAAGATCATCCGCGAGACGCTTTCCCTGAGTCTGTACAACAGCTTCCTGGAATCGCTTCCCAGTAAGATTCAGGATGAGGTGAGAGCCCGCTGGGGCGATCCCGAAGATGATCCGTATTTTCGCGAAAGCGTCTTCGCCCTGCCTTTTGCGCGCTTCGGCGAGGTGCTCGTCGGCATCCAGCCAGCACGCGGCTATAATATCGATCCGAAAGAGAGTTATCATTCGCCGGATCTCGTGCCGCCGCACGGTTATCTCGCCTTCTACGCTTTCCTGCGCCGCGAGTTCGGCGCGCATGCCGTCATACATATGGGCAAGCACGGCAATCTCGAATGGCTGCCGGGCAAGGCGCTGGCGCTGTCAGAAAGCTGTTATCCCGAGGCGATCCTCGGGCCGCTGCCGCATCTCTATCCCTTCATCGTCAACGATCCGGGCGAGGGCACGCAAGCCAAGCGCCGAAGTGCGGCCGTCATCATCGATCATCTGACGCCGCCGTTGACGCGAGCCGAAAGCTACGGGCCGCTGAAGGATCTGGAGGCGCTGGTCGACGAATATTACGAGGCGTCGGGCGGCGATCCCCGCCGTATCCGGCTGCTCAGCCGCCAGATCCTCGAGCTCGTTGCCGATATCGGCCTCGACCGTGATGCCGGTATCGCGAGCGGCGAAAGCGAGGGCGAGGCGCTGAAGAAGCTCGACGCCTATCTCTGCGACCTCAAGGAGATGCAGATCCGCGATGGACTGCATGTGTTCGGGGTCTCGCCTGAAGGACGGCTCTTGACTGACCTGACCGTGGCGCTGGCGCGGGTGCCGCGCGGGCTGGGCGAGGGCGGTGATGCGAGTTTGCAGCGGGCGATCGCGGCGGATGCGGGATTGGGCGGCGGCGTGCGGGGTGCCTCCTCCTTCGACCCTCTCGACACCGACATGGCTGCCGTTTGGGCCGGTCCACGTCCTGATATCCTCGCAGATGTTCTCGATGCCCCATGGCGAACCAACGGAGACACTGTCGAGCGCATCGAACTACTCTCGGCGAAGTTCGTTTCCGGCGAGAGCAAATGCCCCGAGGACTGGAAGGCGACACGGGCGGTGCTCTCCGAGATCGAGATCCGCCTCAAACCCTCCATCCTCGCCTGTGGCCCGGCCGAGATCGAAGGTTTGCTAAAAGGGCTCGACGGCCGGTTCGTGGCGCCCGGACCCTCCGGGGCACCAACACGCGGGCGGCCCGATGTGCTGCCCACCGGCCGCAATTTCTATTCGGTCGATAGCCGCGCCGTGCCGACGCCGGCCGCCTACGAGCTCGGCAAAAAATCGGCGGAACTGCTGGTGCGCCGCTATGTGCAGGATCATGGCGAGTGGCCTGTCTCCTTCGGGTTGACGGCCTGGGGCACGTCAAACATGCGCACCGGCGGCGACGATATCGCCCAGGCGCTGGCGCTGATCGGCGTCAAGCCGCTCTGGGACATGAGTTCGCGCCGTGTCACCGGCTACGAGATCATTCCGCCGGCGATGCTCGGGCGGCCGCGCGTTGACGTGACGCTCCGGATTTCCGGCTTCTTCCGCGATGCCTTTCCCGAGCAGATCGCGCTGTTCGACAAGGCAATCCGTGCCGTCGGCGCGCTTGAAGAGGACGAGGCCGACAATCCGATCGCAACACGCATGCGCGGCGAGGCGGCAAGGCTTGGCGCCGTCGGTCTGGACGAAGTCTCGGCAAAGCGCCGGGCGGGTTACCGCGTCTTCGGCTCGAAGCCCGGCGCCTATGGCGCCGGCCTGCAGGCGCTGATCGATGAAAAGGGCTGGGAGCGGCGCGCCGATCTCGCCGAGGCCTATCTCGTCTGGGGCAGCTATGCCTATGGCGCAGGCGAGGAGGGCAGGGCCGAACGCGGCTTGTTCGAGGAGCGGCTGCGCTCGGTGCAGGCTGTGATCCAGAACCAGGACAATCGCGAGCACGACCTGCTCGACAGCGACGACTATTACCAGTTCGAGGGCGGCATGGCCGCCGCCGCCGAGCAGCTCGCCGGCGCGCGCCCTTCGATCTATCATAACGACCATTCCAGGCCGGAAAATCCGGTGATCCGCTCGCTGGAAGAGGAGATCGGCCGCGTCGTGCGCGGGCGCGTCGTCAATCCGAAATGGATCGCAGGCGTTATGCGCCATGGCTACAAGGGAGCGGCAGAGATTGCCGCCACCGTCGACTATCTCTTCGCTTTTTCGGCGACGACGGGTGCGGTCGGCGCGCATCATTTCGAGGCCGTTTATCAGGCCTTCGTCGCCGATGCCGGCGTGCGCGATTTCATGATCGAGAAGAATCCGGCTGCATATAACGAGATGAAGGAGCGGCTGCTTGAAGCAATCGACCGCAGTCTCTGGACGCCGCGCAGCAATTCGGCCCGGTTCGACCTGGCCGCCAGACAACAGAATGAGGTGAACCAATGAGCGACGAGACCACGAACAGCGAGATCGGAGAAGCCGGGAGCGGCAAGGACGACGCCCGCCACGCCGAGAAGATGGCGAAGAAGAAGGCCGCGCGCGACAAGATCATGGCGACCAAGACCGACGGCAAGGGCCTGATCATCGTCCATACCGGCAAAGGCAAGGGTAAGTCATCAGCCGCCTTCGGGATGATCTTCCGCCATATCGCCCACGGTAAGCCGTCGGCCGTCGTGCAGTTCATCAAGGGCGCGATGTGGACCGGCGAACGCGACCTGATCGAGAAGCATTTCTCCGATCTCTGCCAGTTCCACACGATGGGCGAGGGTTTCACCTGGGAAACGCAGGACCGCGCCCGCGACGTCGCCGCAGCCGCGGCCGCCTGGGAAAAGGCCAAGGAACTGATCCGCGACGAAAGTAATTCCATGGTGCTGCTCGACGAGATCAACATCGCGCTGCGCTACGATTATCTCGACATCAACGATGTCGTCGCCTTCCTGAAGAGCGAGAAGCCCGCCATGACGCATGTCGTGCTGACCGGCCGGAACGCCAAGGAAGAACTGATCGAAATCGCCGATCTGGTGACCGAGATGGAACTCGTCAAACATCCCTTCCGCTCCGGTATCAAGGGCCAACCGGGCGTCGAGTTTTGAGACGGTCAGTTGAGCGCGAGGCTGCGCAGGATGGCAGCCGTTTCCTCATCCGCCGGAAAGAAAGATTCGACCGCGAGTTCCGACAAAGTGATGTCGACGGGCGTGCCGAAGATCGTTGTTGTCGAGATCAGGGAAAGCAAGCCAGCCTTGGTCCAAAGCTGAAGGGGAACGGCGATGCCGGCATAGTCGGTATGGACCTCGCCAGCAGTTTTAGGCGCTGGATAGGACAACAACTCCTTCAAAAGCTTGTCCAACATTGGATCGCCCGAAGCCGAGAACTGTTGGCGCAGCCTGCCGATAAGGTGGGCGCGCCACTCGGAAAGGTTTTTGATATGGGGCGCCAATCCTTGTGGATGCAGGCTGAGGCGCAGTACGTTGACGGGTGCCGTGAGCAGAGCCTGGTCAGCAACGGCTGAGAGCAGCGGAGCGATGGCCGCATTGGCCGCGATGAGTGTCCAATGGCGGTCGACGGCGATTGCTGGGAAGGGCTCGTGCCCTTTCAGCACTATGTCGATGGCGAGACGGGCCGGTTCCATTGCGGGATCGTCGAGCGCGCGTTCGGCAAAAACAGGAGCGAAACCCGCCGCGAGCAGCAGCGGGTTCCGATCGCGAAGGGGCACGTCGAGCCGTTCGGCAAGATGCAGCAGCATGTCGCGGCTCGGTGTCGAGCGCCCGCTCTCGATGAAGCTCAGATGGCGCTGCGAGATCTCCGCCTCCAGCGCGAGCTCGAGCTGGCTCATGCGGCGACGTTGGCGCCATTCGCGCAAATGGTCTCCAAGCGAGCGGGCGGTCGGCGTCATCAGGCGGCTTCCGGCAGCAAATCTATGAACCCGCGGACGGATTTCAGCTTGCCGCCTTGGAGTTCGGCGAAATCCGTGCCCTTTATCAGCGCTGCGCCATTTTCCGGGCCGAGGCCCCAGGAGAAGCGCAGGTTGTCGCCGTAGCCGTCGGCCGCCCCGATCAGGGCGAAGCGGAAGCCGGGGAAGCGGCTTTGCACGGCCTCGACCAGCGAATTGATCTGCTCATGGCCTTCGCCGCGCATCAGTGGGTCGATATAGGTTGCGGCTTCGCTCCAGCTCTCGGCGATGAGAGCGCGGCGGCGAGCGGCATCCGTCTCATTCCAGATGGCGAGATAGCGCTCTGCGTTGGTGTTTGCTTCGTTCATCGGGTCATCTCCTTCTGATCGCCCATCAGTTCCAGGCAGCCCGATCATGCGGGAAGGCGGTGCACCTTATCAATTACGCCAGAGGTAATGGAAGATGGTCGAGGGTTTGGGTCAGACGCCGAGCCACAGGCGCAGCGGATTTGCCGGGTCGGCGAGCAGCTTTACCGCAAGGGCGACGCAGACGATCACAAGCAGCGGCTTGATGAGCTTTGCGCCGATGCGTATGGCAAGCCGCGAGCCCAGCTGCGCGCCGAGGAATTGGCAGACACCCATCAACAGGCCGATCTTCCAGAGTATCGCGCCGAAGCTTGCGAAGACGATTAGCGCGCCGAAATTCGAGCCGAGATTGAGAAGCTTGGTGTGGGCCGTCGCCTTCAGCATGCCGAAGCCGGCGAGCGTGACGAAGGCCAACATGAAGAAGGAGCCCGTGCCGGGGCCGAAGACGCCGTCATAAAAGCCGATGACAGGTACCAGCGTCAGACCGAAGGCGAAGGGAGTCATGCGGCGGTGGGTGTCGAGGTCGTTGAGGTTCGGCTTGACGGCGAAGAAGACGGCGATCGCCACCAGGAGTACCGGCATGATGGCCTGCAGCACCTGGCCTGGAACGATCGTCGCGAGTGCCGCGCCGAGCGCGCCGCCCATGGTGGCCATCAGCGCCATCGGCAGTTGTTCGGCAAGTTGCACATGGCCCCTGCGGGCATAGGCTATCGTGGCCGAGGCGGCGCCGAAGAGAGACTGCACCTTGTTGGTGCCGAGGGCCTGGAGTGGTGGAATACCTACGATCAGCATGACGGGAACGGTGATGAGGCCGCCGCCGCCGGCAATGGAATCGACGAAACCGGCAAAAAAGGCCGCCGCGCAGAGCAGCGGAAGCAGATGGAAAGCGATATCGGGCAAGGTGGTATTCCGGGGGAGGGACTTCAGACGGCCTTGTTGCATTTGCCGCGCCAAGCTGCAATGGCTGCAACGACACGGGCAGGGCGCATTCGACGGTTTCCATGAGCGATCTCTCTTTCGATACGGCGAGGCACCACGTGCTCGGCCTCGGCTGCGAGCGCGGGACGTCGCCTGCCGAGGTGCTGGCGCTTGCGATCGAGGCGCTCGACGTAGCCGGTATCGGCGCGGCGGAACTCGCAGCCATCGCCTCGATCGACAGCCGAAGACTGGAGCCGGCGATCCTTGCGGTTGCTGCGCATTTTTCCGTGCCTGGCGTCTTCTTCGATGCGCTGCGGCTGGAGGAGGAGACGCCGCGGCTCGCGAATCCCTCTGCGATCGTCTTTGCCCGCGTCGGCTGCCATGGGGTCGCCGAGGCAGCTGCGCTGGCGGCTGCGGGGCCGGATGCCGAGCTTGCTGTCGCCAAGATCAAATCTGCGCATGCGACGGCGGCAGTTGCCCGCAGCGGGTTGCAGAAAGCCTAGTGGGCGTTATGGTGGCGCCAATTCGCGGCACCGTCCGGCAGCTTCACGGTTCACATCTAGAGGATATCTCATGCACAAGGTCATCTATGACACCGACCCTGGCGTCGACGACGCCATGGCGCTTCTCTTCCTGCATCGTCATCCCGAAATCGACCTTCTCGGCATCACCACGGTCTTCGGCAACGCCTCGGTCGAGACGACGACGCGCAATGCGCTCTTCCTCAAGCGTGAATGGAATATACCGGCACCCGTTTCCAAAGGCGCCAGCGTCACTATCGATTCCTCGCGCGCGGAGCGGCCATGGCCCGCCATGGTGCATGGCGAGAACGGCCTCGGTGATATCGACGTGCCCGAGACGATCGACCTGCCGCTCGATCCGCGCCCGGCGCATCGTTTTATCATCGACACGGTGCGCGCCCACCCGGGCG
Source organism: Rhizobium sp. 62_C5_N11_2 (assembly GCF_051811185.1). Classification (NCBI taxonomy): domain Bacteria; kingdom Pseudomonadati; phylum Pseudomonadota; class Alphaproteobacteria; order Hyphomicrobiales; family Rhizobiaceae; genus Rhizobium; species Rhizobium sp. 62_C5_N11_2. Next base: position 2,378,864 of record NZ_JBPWPW010000001.1, on the reverse strand, counting down.
AAGTGCGACTCGTCGCCGTTGGCCGTATGACCAATCTGGCGCTGGCGCTGAAGGAGGATCCCGAGATTGCGACGCTGGCCAAGGACGTCGTCATCATGGGCGGCAATTTCTATGTGCCGGGAAATGTCTCGCCCGTCGCCGAGGCCAATATCCACGGTGATCCTGAGGCTGCCGACATCGTCATGACCGCGCCCTGGAAGGTGGCCGTCATTGGCCTCGACGTCACCGCGATCACCACGATGAGCCGCAGCTATCTCGGCGATATGGCGGCTATGGGCGACAAGGCGGTCAAGCAGCTCGACGCACTCTCGCAGTCCTACATCGATTTCTACAAGCACGCGGTTGAAGACGGCATGATGGTGCATGACAGCTGCGCCTGCGTCTATGTCGTGGTGCCGGAGCTGTTCTCGTCAATATCGGGTGCAGTGCGTGTCGTCTGCGGCGGCATCGCCGATGGCCAGACGATCGTCAGGCCAGATGGGCGGCGTTTTCCGCCTGATGGCGCTTGGGATGGCTTGCCGAGCCAGATCGTCTGCACAGGCATCGAGTCGGAAAGGGTCCTGGACCTCATCCGTAATACGCTGCTTGCAGCCTGACACGCTTGAGGGCCGGCAGCATCGCGGCCGGCCTTCGGGATATATTGTAATATATTCATTGCGTTGTACGGGTTCTCCGAGGATTTGAATCCGACGCTTCACAAAGTGATTCATGATCTTCTCAGCAACTTCAAGTGAGGCGATGGGCGCGGCGTTGACCTTGCCCTTTGCGGGGCCTAGATCAGCAGGATGATCGATGCCGCATTCTCCAATTTTCCGGCGCTTGAGCCGGGCAGCGTCTGGCTCGTCGGCGCCGGTCCCGGCGATCCCGGGCTTTTGACGCTGCTCGCCGCCAAGGCGCTTTCCGAGGCCGACGTCATCGTGCACGACGCTTTGGTCAACGAGGAATGCCTGGCGCTGGCGCGGCCGGAAACGCTTGTGGAATATGCCGGTAAACGCGGCGGCAAGCCTTCGGCGAAGCAGCGCGACATCTCGCTGCGGCTGGTGGAGCTTGCGCGCGCCGGCAAGCGAGTGCTGCGGCTGAAGGGCGGCGATCCTTTCGTCTTCGGTCGCGGCGGCGAAGAGGCGCTGACGCTGGTCGAGCACAACATCCCCTTCCGCATCGTGCCCGGCATCACCGCCGGTATCGGCGGGCTCGCCTATGCCGGCATCCCGGTGACGCATCGCGACATCAACCATGCCGTGACCTTCCTCACCGGCCATGATTCGTCCGGCATCGTGCCCGACAGGATCAACTGGGAGGCGATAGGCCAGGGCTCGCCCGTCATCGTTATGTACATGGCGATGAAGCATATCGCCGAGATCAGCGCCCGGCTGATCGCCGCGGGACGGTTGGCGTCGGAACCCGTCGCCTTCGTCTGCAATGCGGCCACTGGCCGGCAACAGGTGCTGGAAACGACGCTCGGGGAGGCGACCGAGGCCGTCGCTGTCTCCGGGCTGGAGCCGCCGGCGGTGGTCGTCGTCGGTGAGGTGGTCCGGCTCCGAGCCTCGCTCGACTGGCTTGGTGCGCTGGCGGGGCGGCGCCTACAACCCGATCCATTCCGCCGGTCCGGCAAGGTGCGGGCATGAGCGGCCTCCTGATCGCAGCCCCTTCCTCCGGTGCCGGCAAGACGACGGTAACGCTCGGGCTGCTCCGAGCGCTTCGCCGGCGCGGCATCGCGGTCGCGCCCGGCAAGGCCGGCCCTGACTATATCGATCCCGCCTTCCATGCGGCAGCGAGCGGCACGCTCTGTCTGAATTTCGATCCCTGGGCGATGCGCCCGGAGCTGATCTCGGCCAATGCGGCCCTTCACCGTTCCGGCGACCGCATCCTCGTCATCGAGGCGATGATGGGGCTTTTCGATGGGGCGGCCGACGGAAGGGGGACGGCGGCCGATCTGGCGGCCCAGCTTGGGCTTTCCGTGGTGTTGGTCGTCGATGCTTCGCGCATGTCGCAGTCGGTGGCGGCGCTGGTTACTGGTTTTGCCGGTTTCCGTGCCGATGTGCGGGTTGCTGGCGTCATCCTCAACAAGGTCGGCAGCGACCGGCACGAGGCGATGCTGCGGCAGGCGCTCGAAGCTATCCGGATGCCTGTCATCGCCGTCATCGGCAGCGACAAGGCGCTTTCCCTGCCGGAGCGCCATCTCGGCCTCGTCCAGGCCGGCGAACACGCAACCCTCGACAATTTCATCGACCATGCGGCGGATGCCGTCTCCGAGGAATGTAATTTCGAATTCCTGCTGCGCATCGCCAGGCAGGGGCTCAACCGGCCGTCGGCCGCCAATATCGACCGGTTGCCGCCACTGGGTGCCCGCATCGCCGTGGCGCGCGATGTCGCCTTTGCCTTTTCCTACGAGCATATGCTGCTCGGCTGGCGCCGCCGGGGTGCTGCGATTTCCTTCTTCTCGCCGCTTGCCGACGAGGCGCCGGCTGGTGATGCCGATGCGATCTATCTGCCCGGTGGTTATCCCGAGCTGCATGCCGGGCGGCTGGCAGAGGCGCAGAATTTCCGCGCCGGCATGCTCGATGCGGCAGCGCGCGACATCCGGATCTATGGCGAATGCGGCGGCTACATGGTGCTTGGCGAGGGCTTGATCGATGCAAAGGGGCATCGCCATGAAATGCTCGGCCTGCTGCCCGTCGTCACCACCTATGCCGAGCGAAAGCGCCATCTCGGCTATCGCCGTGTTGTGCCCCTCGACGGCGCCTTCTTTGCTCGGATGATGACGGCCCATGAATTCCACTATTCCAGCGTCGTTTCCGAGGGCGAGGGCAAACGGCTTTTTCAGGTGCAGGATGCGCTCGGAACCGATCTGGGCGCCGCTGGTCTCAGGCGCGACCAGGTGGCAGGCTCCTACATGCATCTGATCGATCTTGCCGGAGCTGCAGGATGAGCGCACCGATCGTCCACGGCGGCGGCATCACCGCCGCTGCCGCTACCTTCGGCGGTAGACCGGAAGATTGGCTCGATCTTTCCACGGGCATCAATCCGTGCCCCGTCGCCCTGCCTGACATTCCGGCAAGGGCCTGGCATCGCCTGCCGGACCGGCATCTCCTCGATGAGGCAAGGCGTGCGGCGCGAGATCATTACCGCAGCGGCGAGATCTTGCCGCTGCCGGTGCCAGGTACGCAGTCGGTCATCCAGCTTCTGCCGCGCCTCGTCGAGGCGGATAGGCTGGTTGGCGGCACGGACAACAGTGTCGCGGTGACGGATAACAGGGTTGCCGTGACGGACAACAGGGTTGCCGTGGTATCGCCGACCTATGGCGAGTATGCGCGCGCCTTCGCCTCGGCCGGTTTTGCCGTCGATGCGGTCGACGATATTGCCGCGATCGGAGCCGGACATCGGCTGGCTGTCGTCGTCAATCCGAACAATCCTGATGGGTTGATATGGCCGGCCGAAACGCTGATTGCCCTGCACGACAGGATGAAGGCAGCGGACGGACTTCTCGTCGTCGACGAAGCCTTTGGCGATACCGATCCGGCGCTCAGCCTTGCATCCCGCGCGCCGCAGCTTTCCAATCTGGTGATCTTTCGTTCTTTCGGCAAGTTCTTCGGGCTTGCCGGCCTGCGGCTCGGTTTTGCGATTGCGCGCAGCGATATTCTCGCGCGTTTCGAAGACTGGCTCGGCCCCTGGGCGGTCTCCGGCCCGGCTCTTTCGATTGCAGCTTCGCTGCTGCGCTCGGACGTTTCTCCGATTCGCGGCCGCATCAATGAACGCTGCGCCGGCCTGCATGGGGTGCTGACGGGCGCCGGGTTGCAGCTTTCAGGAGGCACGGCGCTCTTCACCCTTGTCGCCGATGCGAGAGCCGACGACATTTACACACATCTCTGCCGCCATCATATTCTCGTCCGCAAGTTCGACTATGCGCCGGAGTGGCTGCGTTTCGGGCTGCCGCCCGATCCGGCGGCAGACAGGCGGCTTGGCGAAGCCCTTCAGAGATTTGAGCGATGACGATCGACGAAAACCTTCTCGTACTGCTTCTGGCGCTGCTGCTCGACCGGATCGCCGGCGATCCGCAATGGCTGTGGTCGCGGATGCCGCATCCCGTTGTCATGTTCGGCGCGGCGATCTCCTATGCCGAGCGGCAGCTCAACCCGGCAAGCCTCACGGGCTCGCAACGCCGAATGAACGGTATTGCCGCCATCCTGGCGCTGCTTCTTTTGGCGGTGGCCGCAGGCTTCGTGTTCAACCGGTTCTTCGCGCTGTTCGGCCCTGTCGGCATCTTGCTGGAGACCGGGCTGGTGGCGATCTTCCTGGCGCAAAAAAGCCTTGCCGATCACGTCGCGGCCGTCGCTGTCGCCTTACGCCACGAAGGGCTTGCCGGCGGACGAGCCGCCGTTTCCCGCATCGTCGGACGCGATCCCGAGACGCTGGACGAGCCGGCCGTCTGCCGCGCGGCGATCGAAAGCCTTGCCGAGAATTTCTCCGACGGCGTTGTGGCGCCGGCGCTCTGGTATGCCATCTTCGGGCTGCCGGGGCTCTTCGCCTACAAGATGCTGAACACCGCGGATTCGATGATCGGCCATAAGTCTGAAAAATACATCGACTTCGGCTGGGCAGCCGCCCGGCTCGACGATGTCGCCAACTGGCCGGCCGCTCGCCTCTCCATCCTGCTGATTGCCGCCGGCGCCTGGATCCGGCGGGGAACAAGCGCGGGCCGTGAAGCGATCCGCGTGGCGATGCGGGACGGGGCCTTACACCGCTCGCCGAATTCCGGTCGGCCGGAGGCGGCCATGGCGGGTGCGCTGAACGTCCAGCTCGCCGGGCCGCGCATCTATGGCGGCGTCATCGTGCGTGAACCGATGATCAACGACGCCGGCCGCGACGTGGCGACCTCAGGCGACATCGAGGACGGCGTATCGGTGTTCTACGCCAGCTGCATGGTGCTCGCCGGTGTTACGTTCGGGCTGTTTTTGTGTTTTCTGTAGGGTTGTGCCGTGCATGCCCCAGTGGACAGGTCAGGCTCAAACGTTTATTCCGACCGCCTCATATCTCGTCAGACCGGAAGTAGAGCGATGACAGTTCAGGTTGAATTACCGTGCCCGAAGTGCAAGAGCACCAAGATGAAGTTCGAGCGGCCCGAGATCCGGGAGACCGACATCATCACCTGTGCGGCCTGCGGGCATAATCTCGGCACGATGGCCTCAATCCGCGAGAAGATGAACAAGGCCTACCAAGGGCTCAAGAAGCCTTCGGCGGCACGCAAGCTCCAGTGAGCAGGTGCCACTATCTTCCGGCGCTTGCTCCTGCTTTGGCTCGTTAAAATTGTGATTACCATTCGGATTAAAGCAATATAACAAGTATTGCCGTAGTCTCTCTTTCGTGAGGGCGCAATTAAGCTGCGCGAGTTCGAAGAGGGCTATGATGAAGACGATTTTGGCGGCTGCGGCCGCAAGTTTATTGCTGCAGTTTTCTCCCGTTGCCGCTCAGGCAGCAACGCTGGTCGCCAATATCAGCATCGGTAAGCAGATGATGACCGTTTCCGAGAACGGCTTCGTCAAGTATCGCTGGAAGGTTTCGACCGCGCGCAACGGCTATGTCACGCCGACCGGTTCGTGGAGCGCCAAGTGGCTGTCGCGCGATCACCGCTCCAGAAAATACGACAACGCGCCGATGCCCTTTGCCGTCTTCTTCAACGGCGGTTACGCCGTTCACGCCACCTTCGACCTGAAACGCCTGGGTCGGCCGGCCTCGCATGGCTGCGTTCGCCTGCATCCCGACAATGCGGCGCAGTTCTTCTCGCTGGCGCGGCAGGCCGGCCTTGCCAATACCCGCGTCGTGATCACACGCTAATCTCGGATCAGCGCGTGAATCCGGGTTCGGTATCGGATCCTGTTTTACGCGCTAATCTCAGATCAGCGCCTGCCCCCGAAATCGGCAGCTGACCCCAGTTTACGCACTGATCATCCTCTCCAGCTCATCCATGTCGGGGACGATGATATGCCGGAAGTTCTCGATGCGTATGACGCCGCTCTTGCGCAACCTGGTCATCTGGCGGCTGACGGTTTCGATCGTCAGACCGAGGAAATCGGCGATCTCGGCGCGGGATAGCGGCAGGTCGAAGGCGGTGCTTGTGGCGGTTTGCGGTTCGGCATGGGTGGCGATGAGGTGGAGCAGGCTTGCGACCTTCTCCTCGGCGGTGCGCCGGCCGAGCGTCAGCATCCATTCACGCGCCGCATCCAGCTCCTTCAGCGCCTGATCGTGCAGGCTACGCTGCAGTTCCGGCGTTTCCGATATCATGCGGTCGAGCAGGCTGCGCGGGAAGACGCAGATTTCGGCATCGGTCGCAGCCTCGGCCGACAGCGTGCTTTCGCGCACGAAGGGCCTGCCGACGAAATCGGGAGCGAATTGCAGGCCGACGATCTGCTGGCGCCCGTCCGGCATCACCTTGCAGAGCTTCACCACCCCGCGCATGATGTTCGAATAGAAAGAGCTTTCCGACCCTTGTGCGATGATCTCGCAGCCGGCATCGACCTTGCGGCGCAGCGAGTGGCGGCCGAGGTCCTTCAACTGACCGCTCGACAGTACGCCGCAGACGACGCCGTGCCGCGCCTGGCAGGAACGGCAGGCGACGGGGATACCAACCTCGAGAACCCCACTATGTGCGACGTCCATATCCTGATCCCTTCGAAATCCGCATGTGCCGGGCGTAGCTGCGCATGCCGGGCATGCCCTAGACGATTACGCCGCGATTGCGGGTTCGGCTATCCCGATTTCTTCCAGCGCGGCTTGATGATTATCAATTTCGCCGGGATCGCGATTTGATCCAGATCAAAGTTTGCGTGCCCTGGCTGTTATTGAAAGTGCGGCGTCGAGATGAGGCCGTCCGCGGGTTGATTCGGACGGCTTCTTCGCCCTCGCTGGCGAGACGGGTTCTCTGCAGCGGCATCGCCTCGCGCCTTGGGTGACGGCAAAGGCCGGCATTCCATTGCTGTTTAGGCAACACCCAGCCGGCAAATTGCCCCAACGCCGGGACGAAAGCATTGGCTTTTGAAATGGATTTGCCTATGAGGGGGTTTAAATCGTCATTTCATGAGGTACAGCGCGTGACCGCTACATTCGATAAAGTTGCCGACATTATTGCAGAAACCAGTGAGATCGACCGCGCGACGATCACGCCGGAGAGCCATACGATCGACGACCTTGGTATCGACAGCCTCGATTTCCTCGACATCGTCTTCGCGATCGACAAGGAATTCGGCATCAAGATCCCGCTCGAAAAGTGGACGCAGGAAGTCAATGAAGGCAAGGTTTCCACCGAAGAATACTTCGTGCTGAAGAACCTCTGCGCCAAGATCGACGAGCTCAAAGCAGCCAAGGCCTGAGCGATATAACAGTCTTTTTTGAACGCCCTGCCGCCCTGAATATGGCGGCCGGGCGATTTTGTTCCTAAGTAGGCGTCACCGGCGGGCGGATCTGGCCCGTCGGGCCGGAGGATCCGAATGCTGCTGGAATATTTCCAGATGATTGACCGCGTCGAAGCGGTGGACCTGAAGAAGGGCACGCTTAGGGCGCGATCCGTCGTGCCGGCGCAGAGCCCCGTCTTCGAGGGTCATTTTCCCGGCATGCCGCTCGTTCCCGGCGTGCTCCTGATCGAGACCATGGCGCAGGCCTCCGGCATGCTGGTGCTTGCCGTCACCAATTTTGCCGCCATGCCCTTCCTGATGACAGTCGACGGCGCCAAGATGCGCACCTTCGTTGAACCGGAAGCCGTGCTCGACATCGAGGCGGTGCTCGAGCATGACGGTTCGGGGTTCGCGGTCACCAAGGCTAAAATCACCAGCGGCGGCAAGAAGGTCTGCGATGCGCAGCTGAAACTCCGCACTATGCCGTTTTCCGAGGTGCCGCTCGGCGATATCGTGAAGAAACGTGCCGGCGAGATCGGGCTTCTCGAAGCGATCGCGGCGCAGGGAGTGATTGGATGAGCAAGGCTGCAAACGACGTCGTCATCTCGGGCATCGGCATCGTCACCTGTCAGGGCGTCGGCAAGGATGCGCATATCGCGCTGCTTTCGGCCGCCAGCACGCCGAAGGCGATCGTCGAGATCGAGAAGTTCAAGCCCTATCCGGTGCATCCACTGCCCGAGATCGACTGGTCGCAGCAGATCGCCAAGCGCGGTGATCAGCGCCAGATGGAGAACTGGCAGCGCATCGGCGTCTTCGCCGCCGGCCTTGCGCTCGATGATGCCGGTTTCAAGGATGATATCGAAGCCTGCGGCACGATGGACATGATCGTGGCGGCCGGCGGCGGCGAGCGTGACATCAATGTCGACACACTAATCGTCGACGAAGCGCTGAAGCGCAATGACCGCGAGCTGCTGCTCAACGAGAAGCTGACGACGGAGCTCAGGCCGACGCTGTTCCTCGCCCAGCTTTCCAATCTGCTCGCCGGGAATATCTCGATCGTGCACAAGGTCACCGGCTCGTCGCGCACCTTCATGGGCGAGGAAGCGGCCGGCATATCCGCCGTCGAGACCGCCTTCTACCGCATCAAATCAGGCGAATCCTCGCATGCGCTTGTTGGAGGCGCCTTCGCGGCCGAACGGCCGGATATGATCCTGCTCACCGAAGCGATCGGCGCCCATGCGCGCGGCGACTGGGTGCCGCTCTGGTCGCGCAAGCCGAGCGACGGCGGCGGCATGATCACCGGTTCGGCAGGCGCCTTCCTGGTGCTCGAATCGCGCAAACACGCCGAAGCCCGCGGCGCCCATATCTATGCGGTCATCGACGCGGTCGAGGGTGACCGTGGCAACCGCAATTCCGGCAATCTCGAAGTCCGGCTGGAGCGGCTTTTGGCACCGGCTGCCGGGCTTGCGGCCGAAAGCACGGCGATCTTTTCCGGATCGACCGGCATGCACGATCTTGCCGCCCGTGAGCGGGCGGTGCTCGAACATCAATTGCCGGACTTTGCGATCCGCGGCTTCGGCGGCGTCACCGGCCATACGATTGAGACGCAGTTTACGCTGGGTCTTGCGCTCGCCGCCCTTGCCGTCGACGGCAAGGCCAAGGTTCCGCCCTTCGATGCCGCCCATGAGGCGCCGATGCGGGCAGGGGCCACCGCCGCCGTCGTGACCACGGTCGGACACCAGCGCGGCGAGGGCGTTGCCGTTCTTTCCGCAGATGCGTGAGGAGTGAGAGATATGACAGCTTCCGCTTATAGAGATCACCTCGGCCGTCCGATCGTGGCGGTTACCGGCATGGGCATCATCACCTCGCTCGGCCAGGGCCTCAGCGACAACTGGGCAGCGCTTTCGTCAGGCACGTCGGGCATCCACGAGATCAACCGCTTCCCGACCGAGGGCCTGTCGACGCGGATCGCCGGCACCGTCGATTTCATCGGCATTCCGGTGCCGAACGCCGTCGAGCGCTCCTATGCCTTTGCGCGCGAGACGACGATCGAGGCGCTGGCCGATGCCGGCCTTTCCGGTGATTTCAACGGTCCGCTATTCCTCGCCGCCCCGCCGATCGAGCCGGAATGGAGCGCGCGCTTCGAGCTTGCCGACCGTTCGCCGGCCTCCGACCATCCGGGTGATGCCTATGAGCGTTTCCTGACGGCGCTGCGCCAGCGTCCGGACCCAGCCTTCCATGAGGCGGCTCTGTTCGGCGCGATTTCCGAGCGCCTTGCCGACCGGTTCGGCACCCGCGGCCTTCCCGTGACGCTGTCGACAGCCTGTGCCTCCGGCGTCACGGCGATCCAGCTTGGCATCGAGGCAATCCGCCAAGGCCGCACGGATCGCGCGCTGACGGTCGCGACCGACGGATCGCTGAGTGCCGAAGCACTGATCCGATTCTCGTTGCTGTCAGCCCTTTCGACGCAGAACGATCCGCCGACCAAGGCTTCCAAGCCATTCAGCAAGGATCGTGACGGCTTCGTCATCGCCGAGGGTGCGGCGACCCTGGTGCTGGAATCGCTGGAATCAGCTGTCGCCCGCGGCGCCAAGGTGCTCGGCATCATGAAAGGCGCCGGCGACAAGGCCGACAGCTTCCACCGCACCCGGTCGTCGCCCGATGGCGGCCCGGCAATCGCGACGATCCGTGCAGCCCTTGCCGATGCCGGCATCGACGAGAGCGGCATCGGCTACATCAATGCGCACGGCACCTCGACGCCGGAGAATGACAAGATGGAGTATGGCGCGATGTCGGCTGTGTTCGGCGAGCGGCTGGTCGGGATTCCGGTTTCGTCGAACAAGTCAATGATCGGCCATACGCTGACGGCGGCGGGCGCCGTCGAGGCGGTGTTCTCGCTGCAGACGATGTTGACCGGAACGCTGCCGCCGACCATCAACTACAACAACCCCGATCCGTCGATCGTTCTCGATGTCGTGCCGAACAAGAAGCGGGAAGCACAGGTTTCAGCCGTGCTTTCCAACTCCTTCGGCTTCGGCGGGCAGAATGCCAGCCTTGTCATGGCGCTCGAACCGGCTTAAGCGGTTCCCGACAAATTTTCGAGACGAGATGACGCCTTCAGGCGAGGGATTTTGCCATGCGCGCTTTGCAACTGATCGACGACCGCAAGCTTGAGATCACCGATCTGCCGGAACCGGATGCTCCAGCCGCTGGCGAGGTGACGCTGCGCGTCAAGGCGGTGGCGCTCAACCATATCGACGTCTGGGGCTGGCGCGGCATGGCATTCGCCAAGCGCAAGATGCCGCTGGTCATCGGTGCGGAAGCCTCCGGCGTGGTGGAATCGATCGGCCCGGGCGTCGCCAACGTGCTGCCGGGCCAGCTCGTCTCCATCTACGGCGCGCGCACCTGCGGCCTCTGCCGCCCCTGCCGCGAAGGCCGCGATAATCTCTGCGAACATGTCTCGGGCGTGCACGGCTTCCATCTCGACGGCTTTGCGCAGGAGAAGGTCAACCTGCCGGCGCGCCTGCTGGTGCCGGCTCCTCCCGGCGTCGACGCGATCGGCGCGGCGCTTGCTCCGGTCACTTTCGGCACGGTCGAGCACATGCTGTTCGACAATGCCAAGCTTGAGCCGGGCGAGACGATCCTCGTCCATGCCGGCGGCTCCGGCATCGGCACGGCGGCAATCCAGCTTGCCAAGAAGATCGGCTGCACCGTCATCACCACGGTCGGCTCGGACGACAAGATCGAGAAGGCCAAGGCGCTCGGCGCCGATCACGTCATCAACTACCGCACCGACCGTTTCGAGGGCGTGGTGCGCAAACTCACCAAGAAGAAGGGCGTTGACGTCGTCTTCGAACATGTCGGCAAGGACACCTGGGCAGGCTCGATGCTCTGCATGAAGCGGGGCGGGCGGCTCGTCACCTGCGGCTCGACCTCGGGTGTTTCCACAGAGATGAACCTGATGATGCTGTTCCAGCAGCAGCTGAAGCTCTTCGGCTCGTTCGGCTGCCGCATGGAGAACATGGCGGATGCGATGCAGAAGATGGGCCGCGGGCTCGTCCATCCGGTCATCGATACCGAGGTCAGTTTCGGCGATATCGATCGGGCACTGGAGCGGATGGAATCGCGCCAGATCTTCGGCAAGATCATCCTGAAGATGGATTGACCGCGTGAAGCTGTTCATCACCCGGATCGTTCTGGCGCTCAGGAATTTCCAGCAATGGCTGGTGGCGCAGATGATGTTCGGCTTTCTGAATTTCCTGAAGCTGTTTCCGGCCGATGGCGCGATCCGCTTCGCCGACAGGATGATGCGCCGCCTCGGCCGGCTGACCAGCCGCCACAGACTGATGCTGACCAATCTGCGCAACGCCTTTCCTGAGAAGAGCGAGGCCGAGATCGAGGAGATCGCGCTCGCCAGTTGGGGCAATATGGGCCGGCTTGCTGCGGAATACGTCTTCCTCGACCAGCTGTTCGACTATGATCCCGAAAAGTCGGAGCCGGGCAGGGTGGAGGTGTCGGGCATCCCTATCTTCCTCGACCTGCGCGACAATCCGCGCCCCTTCATCGTCTTTACCGGCCATACCGCCAATTTTGAGCTGCTGCCGGTGGCGGGTGCCGCCTTCGGGCTCACGGTAACCGTGCTCTTTCGGCCGCCGAATAATCCTTATGTCGCCAAGAAAGTGTTCGACTTCCGGAGCGCGCGCATGGGCAAGCTGGTGCCCTCGCATGCCGGCTCCTCCTTCGCGCTCGCCCGTCAGCTGGAAGCAGGTCAGGGCGTCGGCGTGCTGGTCGATCAGAAATTCCGCAAGGGGCTGAAGGGCACCTTCTTTGGCCGCGACGTGAAGACCAATCCGCTGCTGCCAAAGCTGGTGCGCCAGTTCAACTGCGAAGTCTATCCGGCGCGTTGCATCCGTCTGCCGGGAAATCGCTACCGGCTGGAAATCGAGCCACGGCTGGACATGCCGCGCGACGCCAATGGCAATCTCGACCTGCCGGCGGCCGCCCAGCTGCTCAACGACAAGGTGGAAAGCTGGGTGCGGGAATATCCGGAACAGTGGCTCTGGTATCACGACCGCTGGCAAATCAAGCAGACGCTCGCGCCTTAGAGCAGGATGATTAAATAATTAGAGCACGATGTCGCGTGAAAACCGCTCACACTTTCGGCATCATGCTCCAAAAACGTCCACCCTCATTTATCAGCGGTGAAAAGCGGCAGGTGCTCTCGGATTGAAACTGAGGGCACTTCATGTTACCCGTCACCACCAAGACGCGAATAATGTCTACCGGAAGGCGCATTTTTGGGAAATGCAGCCATATGAGGTTTCGGACTCGTCTCTTGGGAAAATGGGAGTGGAGGCGTCTTGCTGGAGCTTTTTCGAGCTTTTTCCTTGCGTTGCGTGCAAATCGAGGAAGCCATACGCCTGGGCGACGACCAGCGCGTCACGGCGCTCGACCGCCATGTCGAGCCGCTGGTCGAGGCAATCCTCGCCTACCGGGCAGTCAATCTGCTCGAAGTTTACATGCAACTGCAGTTTGTGAGCCATCTGATCAGCCAGGATGCCGACGACAGCGCCAGCGTCACGGAGCACACGTCGGTGCTTTCCTACCTGCTCGACCGCTATTTCGGGGCGCATGGGCCGGACTGGCGCGTGCCTTCGCCGCAGGATGTGCGCATCGAGCCGCCGCCGGCTTATGTGCCTGATACCGACAATGGCCAGTTCCTCAACGCGGTAATCCTTGAAAGCCTGCCGGATCGCGTGGCGGTGCTGACAAGGGACTATCGCTACCTCTATTCCAATCCAGCCAACAGCGCCCATCTCAACAGGAAGCCGATGGAGCTCATCGGCCGCCACCTTTCCGAATTCATCGGCGAGGAGCGGTTTGCCGAATGCGCCAAGCATAAGCTCGATGCCTGTTTTGCCGGCGAACAGATCGACTATTCCTATGAGCGCTCGGCCGGCAGCGGCAAATCGCGGCAGGTGCGCTGTCGCATGTCGCCGCTGCGCGATGCGGGCGGTACGGTGATTGGCGCCCTGCTCGTCATGGAAGATCTCGATCGGCTGTCGCAGGCTGCCTGATCCCGGTCGGCAGCCTTAGGCAGCCTGACCAACTCGGCTGCCTTGGGTAGTCTGGCTAAGCCGCCGCCCAGACGGCGAGCTCGTAACCATCGCGGTCGAGGAAGTGGAAGCGACGGCCGCCGGGAAAATCGGTGATCGGCCGGCAGATCGTGCCGCCGGCTCTTTCGACTGAGGTCAGCACTTCTTCCAGATCGCTGGCATAGACGACGACCAGCGGGCCGCCGCCCGGCCGCACGGGTCCGAAATCGGTAAAGCCGCCCTTCAGCCGGCCATCGTCGAATTCGCAATAATTGGGGCCGTAATCGGTGAAGCGCCAGCCGAAGGCCGAGCCGTAAAAGGCTTTGGCGGCGGCAATGTCGGCGACGTTGAATTCGACATAGTCGATGCGGCGGTCGTGGTTTTCTGTCTTCTCGGCCATCTATCTCTCCATCAGGGCTTTCAGCATGGCGAGATCCTTCTCGACATGGGCGGCATCGGCGGAAAACTGCGTGTCGGTCATGCCGGGCAGACGCAGCAGCGTGAACATGACCTCGCAGCCATCGCCGTTCGGCACGATGCGCAGAGCATTATAAACCCTGAGGCCGGATTCGATCGTCACCGTATGGTCGATCACGCCGAATTCATTGGCAGGAACGAAGCTCACCTTGACGCTGCCGAGAGCGCCGTGGGCGATCCAGTCGGCGCCGTGAGGCTCTAAGCCGGTCGCAAGGCCGGAGGCCCAGAGCGGCATGTTCTCCGGCTTGCCGGCGAAGTCATAGACGTCGCGCCAGTCGCGCTCTATCGACAGGTGGATGATTTTCGCGGGCATTGTCGACATGGCTTGCAGGTCCCTGGCATTTGGTTTCGTCAGAATAACAGACCGGCCAGCAGCGTCTTGAACAAAACGGTCAATCGGCTCTTTGCCGTATGCTGAGCTGGTCGAGAATGACGGCAGGTGTCAGCGTCGAGAGCTCGCCGACCTCGCGTGTCATGTGGGGCTGGTCGGCAAAGCCCGCTTCGAGAGCAAGGCGGGCAAGCGGCATCGCGCCCGACCTGTGGCAGAGGTCGAGGAAACGCTGGAACCGGCGAATCCGTTCCAGCGTCTTTGCGCCGTAGCCGAAATGGTGGTGGCAGCGGCGGCGCAGCTGCCTCTCACTCATGCCGAGGTGCTCGAGCAGGCTGGACGCCGGGCGAGCGTTGTCGGCGGCGGCGAAGATCATGGCGGCATCGCGGGCGGGCTCCTCCTCATCGCGCGCGGTCTCTTCGAGCAGGCGGCTAAACAGCGCCCTGGCGGCCGAGGGGTCGGGACAATCCGCAAGCCGCGCTTCGAATTCGGCGGTGTCCTTCCGGCCGATGTCAGCGAGGGGCACCGAGCAGCCGACCAGAGCCGAAAGCGGCGTCTTCAGCCAGGGTGCTGCGGCGCCGGGCGCAAAACGTGCGCCGATGACTGTCGCGCCCGGCCGGATGACGGGAAAGGACGCTGTCCTGTCGGGACCGGCGACAACCAGCCGGCCGTCGATCCAGAGGAGATCGCAATAGCCGTCAGGCACGATCGCCACCATTGCCGGCGGTCCGTCATGAAGCGCATGCGACCAGAGGCGGCTGAAATGGCGTCGCAGCGCCGGCGGCGGCATAGACTCGCGGTAGCAGCCGGCGCGGGCCGCCAGGAGAGCCGTATCTTTTCGTCTTCCCGATGCCAATGCGATATCTCCCGAGGCACTGATGATAACAGATAGGGCATTGCGGGCGGGGCGCACGAAAAAAACTAGGGTTTCCGGAGTAGGCGCCAGCCGGCGGGTTGTCGGACAAGCGGCGATATTGCAAGCTTCATTTCATTGGCTTTTGCGAACCGATTAGACCCTTGCGAGACTTGCCGTTTGACCGAGACAGTGCCACAACACCGGTCCAAATGACACATCGGAGGTTTGTCGTGGAAAAGGCAGAAATCGGACTGATCGGTCTTGCGGTCATGGGCTCCAACCTGGCGCTCAACATCGCGGAGAAAGGCAATAAAATCGCGGTGTTCAACCGCACGCCGGAGAAAACCGACGAATTCTACGAAAGCGCCGGCGATCTGAAGAAGCAGATTATTCCCTGCAAGACGATCGAAGAGTTCGTCGATGCGATCCGGCCGCCGCGTCCGATCATCATCATGATCAAGGCAGGCGAGCCTGTCGACCAGCAGATGGAGCTGCTGCGCCCGCATCTCTCCAAGGGCGACATCATGATCGATGCCGGCAACGCCAATTTCCGCGACACCGTCGCCCGCTTCGACCGGCTGAAGAATACCGATCTGACCTTCATCGGCATGGGTGTTTCCGGCGGCGAAGAAGGTGCGCGCCACGGCCCGTCGATCATGGTCGGCGGCACAGAAGAGTCCTGGAAGCGCGTCGAGAAGGTGCTGACATCGATTGCCGCCCGCTACAATGACGAGCCCTGCGTCGCCTGGCTCGGCAATGACGGCGCCGGCCATTTCGTCAAGACCATCCATAACGGCATCGAATATGCCGACATGCAGATGATCGCCGAAATCTACGGCATCCTGCGCGACGGCCTCGGCAAGAGCGCCTCAGAAATCTCCGGCATCTTCGGCGAATGGAACAAGGGCCGGCTGAACTCCTACCTGATTGAAATCTCCGAGAAGGTGCTTGCGGCCACTGATCCGGTCTCCGGCGGGCCGATGGTCGACATGATCCTCGACAAGGCAGGCCAGAAGGGCACCGGCAAGTGGTCGGCGATCGAGGCGCAGAATATGGGCATTCCGGCAACGGCGATCGAAGCCGCCGTCGCCGCCCGCAGCCTCTCTTCGATGAAGTCGCAGCGCGAAGCCGCTGAAAAGATCTTCGGCACGCAGGCTGTGTCCTTCCCGATCGCTTACGGCCCCGAACTCAACAAGGATCTGGAACTGGCGCTGTTTGCCGCCAAGATCGGCGCCTATGCGCAGGGCTTTGCGGTGATGGCGGAAGCATCGCGCGAGTTCAACTGGTCGCTGCCGATGCCGACGATTGCCAGGATTTGGCGCGCCGGCTGCATCATCCGCTCGCAGTTCCTCGACGAGATCACCTCGGCCTTCACCAAGGCGCCGGATGCTGCCAACCTGATCGTCACGCCTGCCTTCTCCGACATGGTCAAGGAATCGATCCCGGCGCTACGCCGCGTCGTCGGTGCCGCGATTGCCGCCGGCTTGCCGATTCCGGCGCTGACCTCGGCGCTGACCTATTTCGACGCCTATCGCCAGGGCAGGGGAACGGCAAACCTCATCCAGGCGCAGCGCGACTTCTTCGGCGCCCACGGTTTCGACCGCCTGGACGGCAAGGATTTTCACCACGGCCCCTGGGGCAGCGGTGCGTCGACCTTCTGAGGTCGCTGAGAAGAGATCGAGGAAAAGCCCGGCCGTCGCGCCGGGCTTTTTCGTCATTGTGCCCTCAAATTCTCCATCTACGATCCGCTGGGGTGGCGCTCCCTGCGCAGGCCCGATCGGATAGTCTGCAAGGCATCCAATTGCGGCGATCGGGCTAGATCGGTTGACCGACGTCGATGCGGTTCCCGTCGGGATCTTCAAACACGAATGCCCGCAATCCGTAGTTCTTGTGCTGAAGGCTTTTGATGATTCTTAACCCGTATTGCCGGCAAACCGTGTGCAGGGCATCGACATCGTCCACCATCAGGTGCGCAACATTGAAGTCCGCAGCCTTGTGGCTCGGCTGCAAGGTGAGATGCAGCTCCCCGCGATCACGCTTCAGGATCATGAAGCCGACAGGATTTCCGTTCTCGAATATTTTCTGGGAGCCGAGGACATTGGCATAAAAATCGTAGGCTTTGGTCATGTCCTTGACTGGCAGCATGGCGGCAATTCGTCCGAAACGAACACCGTGATCGGCGATATTATTCATCGCAGAACCTCTGGTTGCGAAGACGCTCACACCCTTCGGACGGTGCCGGCAGAGATTTCACGCTTCGATGTTTCGATCAGCAGGACGGTGCCCACGCCTCTCCGTCTATAGCCTCGGAAAATCCTCTGCGGAAGAGGGGCAACCGATTCGCGCGAGATTCGCGTGGGTCTACGACACTTCGTTTCAATAGGATAAGACGTTATTTATACGCTACAACGCGCCCGAGGAATTGACCGTGATGCTTATCCGAGACGAAACGCCGGAGGATTTCGACGCGATCCATGATCTGACCTCGACCGCCTTCAAGCCGATGTCTTACAGCGACGGGACGGAAGCGGAGATTGTTCGAAGACTTCGTGAAAACGGTGATCTGACAATATCGCTGGTCGCAGAGCAGCACGGCGAGATCCTGGGGCATGTCGCGTTTTCCCCGGTCACGATCGACGGCGCGCATGATGGCTGGTTCGGGCTGGGGCCGATATCGGTCAAGCCGGAGAGACAACGGCAAGGCATCGGTAAGGCGATGATTGCAAGAGGTCTCGAACTGCTGAACGAGATGGGTGCCAGCGGATGCGCGTTGATCGGCAATCCCGACATCTATAGCCGTGTCGGTTTCAGCAGCGACGGGCAACTGAAGTATCTCGACCTCGATACGCGGCTCGTGCAGCGGATTGTTTTTCGCGGATCCCGGCCAAGCGGGACGTTGCAATTCGCCCCGGCATT
The DNA here is from genome assembly GCF_051811185.1 of Rhizobium sp. 62_C5_N11_2. NCBI lineage: Bacteria > Pseudomonadati > Pseudomonadota > Alphaproteobacteria > Hyphomicrobiales > Rhizobiaceae > Rhizobium > Rhizobium sp. 62_C5_N11_2. The sequence goes on along the minus strand of NZ_JBPWPW010000001.1, from coordinate 2,360,807 downwards.
TGAAAGCTAGGATATTCCGTTCAACGGCCGAAACTTCAAAACCAAGCTGACAGAGAAGGCGGCGAGATGTCCGAAACGGGCGCGATGACCATCCGAACCGAGCGTCTCAGGCTCCGCATGCCAGATATCGACGATTTCGCCGCCTATGCGCAGTTGATGGCGTCGCCGCGATCGCTCGGAATGGGCGGCCCGTTCGATCTGCGCGCGGCGTGGGGGATGTTCTGTCACGACGTCGTTCTCTGGCAGCTTTTCGGCCACGGAGCGCTGACGATGGAGCTCAGCGAAACTGGCGAATGCGTCGGTCAGGTAGGGATCAATCACGGGCCGCTCTTTCCAGAGAAGGAGCTCGGCTGGTTCGTCTATGCGGAATATGAGCGCAAGGGCTATGCTACCGAAGCGGCCTTGGCGCTGCGCGACTGGGCCTTTGCGACACTCAAGCTGCCATCGCTTGTCAGCTATATCGCTCCCGGCAATGCCGCATCCGTTGCGGTTGCGGAACGGCTGGGAGCGCGTCTCGATCCCGCAGCACCCCGAACCGATCCCGCCGATCTCGTTTACCGGCACCTCCCTTCCTGAAATGCGGAAGTGGTCTTGGGAACTGCATTGGTTGCGGACGTCTCAGTCCCTACATGTTGATCTGTTAGGATGTCGGGCTCCGCAAGAGATGGGGATATCGGATGACAGGCGCGAAGCGGGAACACTGGGACGAGGTCTACCGCACGAAAGCTGCCGACAGCGTCAGTTGGTATCAGCCGACGCCCGGGCCTTCCTTGCGAGCGCTTGACGAGCTGCAACTGCCGGTCACGGCCTCGCTGATCGATGTGGGCGGCGGCGCATCGAACCTTGTCGACCGTCTTATTGAGCGCGGGTGGTCCGACCTCACCGTCGTCGACATCGCCGCGCCGGCGCTCGAGGTCGCCAAGGCGCGGCTACGGGATGAAGCCGGCCGGATCGCCTGGGTGGTTGCTGACGTCACTTCATGGCAACCCGACCGGCATTACGATGTGTGGCACGACCGCGCCGTCTTTCACTTCCTCACCGAGCCCGAGCAGCGGCTGGCCTATCGGCATGCGCTCGAAACCGGCACGGCGCCGGACAGCGCCGTGATCATCGCCACCTTCGCGCCGGACGGGCCGGAACGGTGCAGCGGCCTGCCGGTCCAGCGCTACGACGCGGTAGCGCTTGCGAGTGAATTCTCGTCCACCTTCGCGCTTCAGCGCGACTGGCGCGAGGAGCACACGACACCCGCTGGTGGCCGGCAGTCGTTCCAGTGGTGCGTCTTTCGCAGGCGCTGAGCCCTCGGAGAGGGCGGCCGAGAGGCACGACCCTGATGATCGCGTCTACTGCTGCCTCGTTTCCCGAGAGAGGCAGTCGAGGATGAAATCCGCCCGGTCTGCGACCGCGATTTTCGGCAGTATGATGATGTCGTAGCCGAGCGTCGGATAGATCGCGGCCAACCATATTCGTCGACAGCCTCGTCGAAGCCATGGCGCCGCTCGGGATCGGTCGTGTAGATTTCGGGCCATGGCGGGGTCAGAAAAACCGTCTGGTGACAGCGGTGGGCTACGCTCAATTTTTCCAGGATAGGTTCTCCGGTGAGGTGCTGAAGCGCTGCCGCCGCATCGACCAGCCCGCGATCGAAAAACATCCAGCCGGTCTGCTCACACGCCGCTGCATGGTCGGCGATCGCCATCTCGATCGCGCGGCGCCCAAAGGCCACCATGTCGACCCAGGACAGGGCTGCGCCGTCGCCTTCAAGTTCTTGCTTGACGATGCGCCGGCCGGGCTCTTCGACGACGGCATGACCGCGGGCAACAAGCTCCTGAAGCAGCGTCGATTTCCCGCCGCCGGAACATCCCGACATCAAGACCGACCTGTTCATGTTCGAGCTCCCGCCTAGGCGACGCGTCCGGCGCGCGCCAGGCCGTGGTCGACGAGCCTGTCGATGATTTCGGCGTATCCGACGCCGCTTGCCGCCAAAGCTTTGGAATACATGCTGATATTGGTGAAGCCGGGGATGGTGTTGATTTCATTGACCAGGAACTGCATGTCATCAGTCAGGAAGAAGTCGATGCGGGCCATGCCGTCGCAACCGACGGCCCGGAAGGCTCTTGCGGCCGCGTCGTGCATGGCAGCCTCGACTTCCTCAGGCAGTTCGGCCGGCACTTTCAGCGCCGCACCTTTCTCGTCGATATATTTGGCATCGTAACTATAGAAGCCGTGGCTTTCCGCCGGCACGATCTCGCCCGGCCGGGAGACGAAGAGTTCTCCTGCCGCATCCTCCAGCACGCTGAATTCGATCTCGCGGCCGCGCACGAATTCTTCGGCGAGCAGCGTGCGATCGTGGCGGAACGCCTCAGTAAGGGCGGGCGCGAATTCCTGGCTGGCATGGACCTTGGCGACACCGACCGACGATCCCTGCCGCGCCGGCTTGATGAAGAGCGGCAGGCCGAGTTCACCTTCGAGGGCTGCCAGCGAAGGGGCAGCACCCTGATGGATCGTCACCGCACGCGCTACCGGCAGGCCCGCCGCCCTCAGCAGGCGCTTGGCGATGTCCTTATCGAGTGCTGCGGCGGAGCCGAGAATGCCGCAGCCGGCGAGCGGAACGCGGGCCACCTCCGCTACCCCCTGCACCGAGCCGTCTTCGCCGTGGGGTCCGTGCAACACGGGAAACAGGATGTCGATCCTTGCCAGTTCATGCGGCGCGCCGTGGGCCGGGATCGCCAGCATCCGGCCCCGTCCGCCCGGCACGAGGCAGATTCCCGTGCCTGATGAAGGTGTCGCCAATATGCCGTCTTCGAAACTGCTCAGCAGCCATTGTCCCGCGCGGGTGATGAAGATGGGGACGGCATCGTATTTTTCGGGCTTGAGCGCGCCCATGACATTGGTTGCCGAGAGCACGGAAACCTCATGCTCGGCCGAGCGTCCGCCGAAGAGCACGGCAATGCGCAGCCTGTGTGGGGAAGGGGTCATGAAAGCCTCCGAAACGATCTGGTGTTGAAAAGGTCAGGCGTCGACCGATATGCCGCGATTGGCGAAGAAGCGGTCGAAGACGGCAAGCGGCAGCGTCACATCGGCCTGGCTCGCCGCGTCGTGGCCGGACGGGTTGTGGAATCGGATTGCCCCCTGCGAGGCCGCCGTCACCAGCACCAGATGCCCGCCCTTCGACGGCGGCTCGCGCTCCGGCCAGCGGATGCCCGAGTTCACCGAGGCGATGAAGAACCGGCGCTTCGACAGAAGCTCGGGAATGGCTGATGTCTCGACGCCGGTCATCGTCTCCGCGCTAAGTGCGAAACGGTCGGTGGCGAAGCGGACGAAGGGCGCGTAGATCAGCCCTTTGATCGAGGCATCGATTTCGTTGACGACATAACCGCCATAGGCGGTGCAGGCGCGGGCAAGCTCGAGTGTCGGATGGATCTCGCCGCGTGCGGCAAGAATCATCTTCAGGCAGGCCATGCCGCAGACATTGACTGCCCAGCGCGCATATTCCTCGATCGTTGCGGCCCCCGATTGATGCCAGAGCGGGTCGCCGAGCAGGGCCTGTTGTCCCTCGGCAAGCACCGGCAACGTCATGCCGGGTGTTTCCCATTGGCTGAAATAGGGCACGCCGCTTTGCTGCATCCTGTCGATATCCCCCTGGTTCGTCTCATGAGATGGCCGGCAATCTTGGCTTTTTTCGAACCGATGCCCGCTTGCGAATCCAAGGCTAAGGTGCAGCTTTCTTCAGGTCCACTTAATTAAAGTAAGTATATAGGTTAGAAATTATGGCCAAATGATCGGCCGGGGAAACAGGCCGGATTTCTTCCGATTGCGCACACTTCGCGAGCTTTCGCGCCGCGAGACGATGGCGGCGGTCGCCGACGCACTGGGTATTTCCTCATCGGCCGTTTCTCAGCAGATCGCCCAACTGGAGGACGAAGTGGGAATCCCGCTCGTCGAGCGGCGCGGGCGAGGGGTGATGCTGACACCGGCCGGCCAGAGGCTCGTCCTGCATGCCGACCGGATATTCGCCGTCGTCGAGGAAGCCAAAACCGATATTGCCGAGCTGCAGAACATCGTCGCCGGCGACTTGAGGATCGCCGCCCAACCCTCCGCGGCGTCCTCCTTCATCCCGGCCGCGATGCGCGAGCTCGCGATCCACCATCCGCATCTCAACATCGTCATGACGACGATGGGACCTGCCGAAGGCGTGGCCGCGCTCCGGGCCTGGCAGGCCGACATCGTCGTTGCCGACGACATATCCTTCGATCCGCATACGCTGGAGGGCACGGCCGACACGTTGTTCCTCTGCCGCGACCAGCTCTTCGTGCTGCTGCCCGCTGGCCACAGGTTGGAGAGCGAGCCCGTCATCGAACTTGCCCAGCTGAGGGATGAACATTGGGCGCTCGACGTCGCCTCCAGCGCCTATTCCATGACCATCCGCAAGGCTTGCCGCGACATTGGTTTCGAGCCCGTCATCAATGGCTTCAGCGACAGTTTCGAAGTCGTGTTCGCGCTTGTCGAAGCCGGATGCTCGATTTCGGTGATGCCCGGACTGGCGCTTCGAGATTTTCGCGAAGGCCTGACCGTCAAGCCGCTGGCGCCAGCCGCCTACCGCGGCATCCATGCGATTAGCCGGCGCGGCGAGGTGCGCAACCCGAAGGTCGCGGCGGTGCTCGATCAACTGGTAAAGAGCGCGCCGCGGGATTTGAACAGATCCTGATTTTCGCGCGAATGCACTCTTGGCAGAAGCGATCATATCGGGCACTCTTGGTTGATGGTTATGGCAACTCAAGCAGCAGACGTTCGCGCACGCGACGCACGACTTACCACCACGGCCTCCTGATCGGAGCCGGGTTAACACGTCGTTTGCTTTCTCCTTATTTGCCTTGAGTCACCGTCCATGGACACCAGATCGTTTCCAAAGCCACATCGCGCTTTTTTCGTCCGGAGCGTCGCGCGGACGTTCTGCGTCGCAACTCCGCACGCGTTTCGACTTAGCCGCGGCTGCCGGACGTCACCGGAGCACCGGCAGCCGTAGCTGCTCCTGAACCAAAGAACGCCTCCACTTTTCAGGACACGCCGCCGCCAGAGCCGGTCGGCGCCAGGAGTGATGCATGCCTTATGATCCCAGGACGATCGAACCGAAGTGGCAGGCCTATTGGGCCGATCACCATATTTTTCGCGCGGAAATCGATCCCGCCAGGCCGAAATTCTACGCGCTCGACATGTTTCCGTATCCTTCGGGCGCGGGCCTGCATGTTGGCCATCCCCTTGGCTACACTGCCACTGATATAATGTGCCGCTACAAACGCATGCGCGGCTTCAACGTCCTGCATCCGATGGGATGGGACAGTTTCGGCCTGCCGGCGGAGCGCCACGCCATGCGGACCGGTGTGCATCCCGATGTCACGACGAAGCGCAATATCGAGACGTTTCGCGGACAGGTGCAAAGGTTGGGTTTCTCCTATGACTGGAGCCGCGAGTTCGCCACCACCGATCCTGCCTACTTGCGCTGGACACAGTGGATATTCCTGAAGCTGTTCGAGAAGGGCCTCGCCTATCAAGCCGAGGTCGCAGTCAACTGGTGCCCGGCACAGAACGCCGTGCTCGCCGACGAGGAGGTCAAGGACGGGTGTTACGTCGAGACCGGCGATCCCGTCATCCGCCGCAGGATGCGCCAGTGGATGCTGCGCATCACGGCTTATGCTGACCGACTGCTGGAGGGACTGGATGGCCTCGATTGGCCCGAAAGCCTGAAAACCATGCAGCGCAACTGGATCGGGCGTTCTGAAGGGGCCGAAATCCGTTTTTCGCTCGAGCATGGCACGGAGGGCATTACCGTCTTCACGACGCGCCCCGAAACCCTATTCGGAGCAAGCTATATCGTGCTCCCACCGGAGCATCCCGCTGTCGCCACCACCGTCACGCCCGAAGCAAGAGAGGCGGTTGCCGCCTATATTGCCGAGGCCGAGGCATTGGAGGAAACGACGCGTACCGATGCTGGACGCGAGAAGACCGGCGTCTTCACCGGCGCCTATGCCGTCAATCCCGCAACCGGCGCCCGGCTACCGATCTGGGTGGCCGATTACGTCCTGGCGGGCTACGGCACCGGCGCCTTGATGGCGGTGCCGGCCCATGACGCGCGGGACTACACCTTTGCCTGCGCGCACGGCCTGCCGATCATTCGCGTGATCGACAGTGCGGACGACATCGAAAAGGCGGCCTTTGAGGGCGAGGGGAGGATGGTTAATTCCGACTTCCTGAATGGTCTGGCCGCGCCGGAGGCCAGGAAAGCCATGATTGCTTGGCTGCAGGCGAGTGGCGCAGGCTGGCCTAAAGTCACCTATCGCCTACGCGATTGGCTGTTTTCCCGCCAGCGCTACTGGGGCGAGCCGATACCGGTGCTGCATCTGGCGGATGGCTCGGTGATGCCGCTGCCCGAGGAATGCCTGCCGCTGCTGCCGCCTGAGCTGGACGACTACGCCCCGACGCCGGACGGCGAACCGCCGCTTGCCCGTGCGCATGCCTGGGTCGAAACGATCGTGCCGGCCACCGAGATTCCGGCACGGCGGGAGACTAACACGATGCCGCAATGGGCGGGCTCCTGCTGGTATTTTCTCAGATTCCTCGATCCCGGCAACGCCCGCGAGCCCGTCGGGCGCGAGGCCGAGCGCTATTGGATGCCGGTTGATCTCTACGTCGGCGGTGCCGAGCATGCGGTCCTGCATCTGCTCTATGCCCGCTTCTGGCACAAGGTTCTCTACGATATCAGGGTCGTTTCGACGGAAGAGCCGTTCCAGCGTCTGTTCAACCAGGGCATGATCCTTGCTCATTCCTACCGCGATGCGGCGGGCCGGTATTACGCGCCGTCTTCCGTCGTCGAAGAGCAGGGCAGATGGTTCGCTGGGCCGGTCGAAGTGCAGCGCGCCGTCGAGAAGATGTCGAAGTCGCGGTTGAACGTCGTCAATCCCGACGATGTCGTCGATCAGTTCGGGGCCGACGCCTTGCGGTTGTACGAAATGTTCATGGGGCCTCTGGATGCGGCAAAACCCTGGCAGACCGCTGGCGTGATCGGTGTGCGCCGGTTTCTAGAGCGCGCCTGGCGTATTGTTTGCGACGAGAGCGACGGACTCTCCTCAGCGGTGCAGGAGGCGGCCCCGAGCCCGCAGCTTCTGTGCTTGCGCCACCAGACGGTGAAGACCGTGACGGCGGATATCGACGCAATGCGGTTCAACACCGCGGTTTCCCGGCTGATGGAACTGGCCAATGCACTGACGGTAGAAGCCGCGCGTCCGCGCGAAGTGGTGGAGACATTCGTGCTGTTGCTGGCACCCTTTGCGCCTCACATCGCGGAGGAGTTATGGAGCAAGCTTGGTCACGGGGTAACACTGACATGGGTTTCCTGGCCGACCTTCGACCCTGCGATGATCGAGCTTGAGACCTGCGAATATGTGGTGCAGATCAACGGCAAGGTTCGCCACCGCTTCGAAGCCGCAGCCGACCTCGGCGAGGCGCTGCTGGCGGCGGCGCGATCGGAACCCGCTGTCATGGCCTTGCTCGACGGCAGAATGGTGGTCAAGGAAGTTCTGGTCCCGGGGCGACTGGTGAATTTCGTCGTCGAAGACCTGTGATGATCCAAAGCTGATCGTCGGATTTGAGCCCGGCGGTCCGTTCCCTCAACCGACCGCCTACCTGCCGCTCTCCGGCCAAGTCGGCTGGCTGACGCTCTGCAGCAGTTCCGGTTCGACGCCGTCGATACGGGCGATGACGGCTTTGGCCATTTCGCGGCCGGCCTGGCGCACGTCTTCCTGGGCGGTGATGATCTCGGGGCGGATCCAGTTCAGGATCGGTACCGATTGCTTGGAAACCATGTCGAGATCGCGGCCGAGCGCTTTGCCGGCGGCCTCGATGCCGGCATTGACGGCGATTGCCGCGCTACCGGCCGAACAGACGATGCCGTCGGGGGCGTTGGCCGAGCGCATCATCACCTCGACGATGTCGCGGATGTCGGCGAGCGGGGCGTCGGTGTTGACGCGCAGCGGCACTTCCTCGGCGCCGTAATCATGCAGGCCGGTCTGGAAGCCGATGCGGATATGGGCGTAGTAGGTGAGCTTGCTCGGCGGCTGCAGCAGGGCAATGCGGCGCCGGCCGCGCTTGACGAGCTTTTCCACCGCCTGATGCGCGAAGGCCTCGTTGTCGAAATCGTGGAACGGGTGCGTGAGACCCGCGTCGGTGCGCCCATGTGTGGCGAAGGGCATGCCGCGCTCGCTCAGCAGCCGCACGCGCGGATCATCCGGCTCGATGCGGGAGATGATGACGCCGTCCGCCGAGCCGGTATCAAGGATATAGCGCACCGGCAGCATCGGGTCCTTGCTGTGGGAATGCGGCGTGATGACGATATGATAGGGCGTGCCGGATAGCACCTCGGAGATGCCGAAGACCATCTGGCTCGAGAAGCCCATGATCTCCTCGTCGATGCTGAGAACGAGGGCAATGACGTTGGTCTTGCCGGTGCGCAGGCGCACACCTGCTCTGTTCGGCTGGTAGCCGAGCTGGCGGGCGACCATGCGCACCCGCTCCTTGGTTTCCGCTCCGATATCCGGCGCATCCTTCAGCGCGCGCGACACCGTCGTCACGCCAAGGCCGGTCATGTAGGCGATCGTCTTCAACGTCGGGCGCTCGCGCGCTGCCGGCGTCGATGCCGTGTTCTCGAAATTTCCCTTGTTTTCCATCCCTTTAGGCCTGCCTCGCGCGAATTGGTGTCGCTTATAGAGGCTTTTTCCAGCGTCGTAAGCCCGCCGCCTGCCAAAATCGCGCCTCCCTGAGGAATGCAATCTGTAACGATACAGTAGAAATGTCGAGTGCTTTTTGTGGTGTGCGTTGCAACATTGTACGCATAGGTTGAATCGGCAATTCGTGCTTTGTTTTTTTGCGATTGCGAAGAGGCTGAATCGCACGGCTCAATTTATCGTGTAAAATTATTATGGTTATTCAAATAGATAAATTGAAAACGCATGTGCGAGAACGGCCGACTGCATTTCGCTTCAGGGGATGCGGCGCTTCCGATGGAAACAGGCAGAAGTAGCATTTCCCGTTATCGCGGAAAAATTTGCCTGCGGGCAGTTGCGTGGAGAAATCGATTGATCTAAGTTTTTCCGGCAACGTTTCAGTGAGGGAGGAGAACTCATGAAAATCCGTATAATGGCGGCCGTGCTTGCCGCTTCGGTCGCGCTTCCGTTCGGCGCCGCCAACGCCACCGATCTCGAAGTCACGCACTGGTGGACTTCGGGCGGCGAATCCGCTGCCGTCGCCGAGCTGGCAAAGGCATTCGACGCCACCGGCAACCACTGGGTCGACGGTGCTATCGCCGGTTCCGGCGGCACTGCCCGTCCGATCATGATCAGCCGCATCACCGGCGGCGATCCGATGGGCGCCACCCAGTTCAACCATGGCCGCCAGGCCGAGGAACTCGTCCAGGCCGGCCTGATGCGCGACCTGACCGATGTGGCGACCGCCGAGCACTGGAAGGATATCATTCGTCCGTCGAGCCTGCTCGATTCCTGCACCATCGACGGCAAGATCTACTGCGCTCCCGTCAACATCCACTCCTGGCAGTGGCTGTGGCTTTCGAACGCCGCCTTCAAGAAGGCCGGCGTCGAGGTTCCGAAGAACTGGGATGAATTCGTCGCTGCGGCTCCGGCACTCGAAAAGGCCGGCATCATTCCGCTCGCCGTCGGCGGTCAGCCGTGGCAGGCGACAGGCGCCTTCGACGTGCTGATGGTTGCGGTTGCCGGCAAGGATACCTTCAACAAGGTCTTCAAGGACAAGGACGCGGAAGTTGCCGCCGGGCCCGAAATCGCCAAGGTGTTCAAGGCGGCCGACGACGCTCGGCGCATGGCCAAAGGCAGCAACGTCCAGGATTGGAACCAGGCCACCAACCTTGTCATCACAGGCAAGGCTGGCGGCCAGATCATGGGCGACTGGGCGCAGGGTGAGTTCGCGCTCGCCGGTCAGAAGGCCGGTACCGACTATACCTGCCTGCCGGGCCTCGGCGTGAACGAGATCATCTCTACTGGCGGCGACGCCTTCTACTTCCCGCTGCTGAAGGACGAAGAAAAGTCCAAGGCGCAGGCCGTGCTTGCCAAGACCCTGCTCGATCCCAAGACCCAGGTTGCCTTCAACTTGAAGAAGGGTTCGCTGCCGGTTCGCGGCGACGTCGATCTCGCTGCCGCCAACGATTGCATGAAGAAGGGTCTCGACATCCTGGCCAAGGGCAACGTGATCCAAGGCACCGACCAGCTGCTTTCGGCCGACAGCCAGAAGCAGAAGGAAGACCTTTTCTCCGAATTCTTCGCCAATCCGTCGATGACGCCGGAAGACGCTCAGAAGCGTTTCGCCGGGATCATCGCTTCAGCTGACTGATCAGCAGATTCGCTGCCCTTGCGGTCCGGCTCCCATCGGGGCCGGATCGTTCCGGACGGTCGGTGATGGTCCGGCGGGCGGCGGCGTCTCTCTGGTATCTTCAGCAGGTTTCAGAGGTGGAGACGACAGGCGGCGCCTTGCCGATCTGTCACTGGTCGCAGCTGCGATTTGAGGAGAAGTATTCATGACGGGTCAAGCGCGAGCAGGCCGGCCAAATAAGTTACTGCGCAATCTGAATGCCAAGATTGCGTCCATTCCGATGATCCTGACGGCGCTGGTGATCTTTGTCGGCGGCACGTTTTGGACGGTCTTTTATTCATTCACTAATTCCAAGCTCCTTCCGCGGTTGAGCTTTGTCGGCTTCGATCAGTACCAGCGCCTTTGGGCGGCACCCCGCTGGGTGACGGCGATCGAGAATCTGGCTGTCTACGGCATCCTCTCGCTGATTTTCAGCCTGGTCATCGGTTTCATGCTCGCGGCACTGATGGACCAGAAGATCCGTTTCGAAAACACTTTCCGCACCATCTTTCTTTATCCCTTCGCGCTGTCCTTCATCGTGACGGGCCTCGTCTGGCAATGGGTTCTGAACCCCGATTTCGGCATTCAGGCGGTGGTGCGCTCGATGGGGTGGACGAGTTTCACCTTCAATCCGCTCTATACGCCTGAAATCGTCATCTACGGCATTCTGATCGCGGCGCTGTGGCAGGGAACGGGCCTCGTCATGTGCCTGATGCTTGCCGGCCTGCGTGGGATCGACGAGGACATCTGGAAAGCGGCGCGCGTGGACGGCATTCCGATGTGGAGGACCTATCTCTTCATCGTGATCCCGATGATGCGGCCGGTCTTTATCACGACGATCGTGATCATCGCCTCCGGCATCGTCAAGGTCTACGACCTCGTGGTCGCGCAGACATCGGGCGGACCGGGCATCTCCTCGGAAGTGCCGGCGAAATATGTCTACGATTACATGTTCCAGGCGCAGAACCTGGGGCAGGGCTTTGCTGCCTCGACCATGATGCTCGTCACAGTCGCGATCATTATCGTTCCGTGGGCCTATCTGGAATTCGGCGGAGGGCGCAAGCGTGGCTGATGTAGGAACTCTCAACACCACCGCGGCCGGCATCGACGCCGTCGCGCCTAAACTCGCCGAAGGCCCCAGCGGCCCCAGGCCGCGCCCGGCGGTGTCGGCGCGCAACATCATGCTCTACGGCACGCTTATCATCGCAGCGCTCTACTATCTGTTGCCGCTCTACGTGATGGTGGTGACGTCGCTGAAGGGTATGCCCGAGATCCGGCTCGGCAACATCTTTTCGCCGCCGGTAGAGATCACCTTCGAGCCCTGGGTGAAAGCCTGGGCGCAGGCTTGTACCGGGCTCAACTGCGATGGCCTGTCGCGCGGTTTCTGGAATTCGGTGCGCATCACGGTGCCATCGGTCATCATCTCGATCGCGATCGCCTCGGTGAACGGCTACGCGCTGGCAAACTGGCGCTTCAGAGGATCTGAGCTTTTCTTCTCGATCCTGATCATCGGCGCATTCATTCCCTATCAGGTGATGATCTATCCGATCGTCATCATCCTGCGCGAAATCGGCATCTACGGCACGCTGAGCGGCCTCGTGATCGTGCATTCGATCTTCGGCATGCCGATCCTGACGCTGCTCTTCCGAAACTATTTCGTGTCGCTGCCGGAGGAACTGTTCAAGGCGGCGCGTGTCGACGGGGCGGGCTTCTGGCAGATCTTCCTGCGGATCATGCTGCCGATGTCGCTGCCGATCTTCGTGGTCGCGATGATCCTGCAGGTAACCGGCATCTGGAACGACTTCCTGTTTGGCGTGGTGTTCACCCGGCCGGATACCTATCCGATGACCGTGCAGCTCAACAACATCGTCAATTCCGTCCAGGGCGTGAAGGAATACAACGTCAACATGGCGGCAACGATCCTGACGGGTCTCGTGCCGCTCATCGTCTACTTCGTGTCGGGACGGCTTTTCGTCCGCGGCATCGCCGCCGGCGCAGTGAAGGGTTGATCTCATGAATATGAATGCAAGCGTCTCCATCAAGGATCTGTCCCTGAACTTCGGTGCGGTGAGCGTGCTGAAGGATCTCAACCTCGACATCAACGACGGCGAATTCCTCGTGCTGCTCGGCTCGTCCGGCTGCGGCAAGTCGACCTTGCTGAATTGCATCGCCGGCCTGCTCGATGCGTCGGAAGGGCAGATCTTCATCAAGGGCAAGAACGTTACCTGGGAAGAGCCTAAGGACCGCGGCATCGGCATGGTGTTCCAGTCCTATGCGCTCTATCCGCAGATGACCGTCGAGAAGAACCTGTCCTTCGGTCTTCGCGTCGCCAAGGTGCCGCAGGCTGAGATCGACAAGCGCGTGGCGCGCGCCTCCGAAATCCTGCAGATTCAGCCGCTCCTGAAGCGCAAGCCGGCCGAACTTTCCGGCGGCCAGCGCCAGCGCGTGGCGATCGGCCGGGCGCTGGTGCGCGACGTCGACGTCTTCCTGTTCGACGAGCCTCTGTCCAACCTCGACGCCAAACTCCGCTCGGAGTTGCGCGTTGAGATCAAGCGCCTGCACCAGTCGCTGAAGAACACGATGATCTACGTCACCCACGACCAGATCGAGGCGCTGACGCTTGCCGACCGCATCGCCATCATGAAGAGCGGCATCATCCAGCAGCTCGACGATCCGACGACGATCTACAACAGGCCGCGCAATCTGTTCGTCGCCGGCTTCATCGGTTCGCCGTCAATGAATTTCCTGCATGGCGAGCTGGTCAAATCAGGCGACGGCATTGCCTTTTTGGCCAACGGCGTCATTTTCTCGCTCGCTGCCTACGACGCTAGCGAGACGCTGCAGCCCGGCCGCAAAGTGGTGCTCGGGGTCCGTCCAGAACACATCAAGGTCAACGAGAATACCGGCGGCGAAGAACATGACGCCACAGTCGATATCGAGGAGCCGATGGGCGCGGACAATCTGCTGTGGCTGAAACATGCCGGTCACACGATGTCGGTACGTGTCAACGGCGCACGCCGCTTCAACGTCGGAGCCAAGGTGAAGCTCAGCTTCGACATGACGGTCGCCTCGGTCTTCGATGCCGAAAGCGAACTGCGTCTCTAGAGAACTCTGCGGGCGGGGCCGAAATGGCGCCGCCCTACCTCCAATCGGCCATCAGGCCAGCCAAATTCGGCCGCGGTCCGGCTTGTCCGGCGATCCCAGGAGCGGCCCGATCGGGATACGACTATGACATCCTTGCCGAAGAACGGTTTCAACATCGACCTTTCCGGTTCGTGGCAGCTTGCCTCTGTCGATGGCGAGATCCGCACTACAATCATCTTGCCGGGCGACGTGCACACGGCGCTCCACCGGGCAGGACTGATCCCCGATCCCTATTTCGGCCGCAACGAGGAAAGGGTGCAGTGGGTCAGCGAGCGCGAATGGGCGGTCGAGCGCAGCTTCACGCTTCCTGAGGTCGAAGGCGACTGGTATCTCGATATCGACTATCTCGACACGGTCGCCAGCGTCCACGTCAACGGCTTCCTGGCGCTCGAAGCCGATAATAGCTTCCGCCGCTACCGGCCCTATATCTCCAGCATGCTGAAATCAGGCGACAACAGCATCCGCATCGTCTTTGCCTCCAGCATCGCCGTTGCCGCTGCGCGGCAGAAGCAGCAGCCCTTCTACATTCCCTACAGCACCGGCAATTCGCCAATCCCCGACGGCAACATGTTGCGCAAGCCGCAATGCCATTTCGGCTGGGACTGGAACATCGCCATTGCGCCGCTCGGCCTTTACGGGACGATCGCGCTGAAAAAGCTCGAAACGGCGCGCATCGAACACGTCGTCACCCGCCAGACCCACAATAATGACGGTTCGGTCGATCTCAAAGTGACGGCGACGCTGTTTTCCAAGGGGCCGGACATTGCCCAGGTCTATTTCGAGCTCGACGGCGAGCGCGTGCGCCTGGATGTCGGCGTCAATGGCGAGACCCATGTCAACCATCTCTTCCATATCGACAATCCACGCCTCTGGTGGCCGTCTGGCAGCGGTGAGCAGGCGCTCTACAGACTATCCGTCGAATTGCCGACGGATGAGGTGACCAAGCAGATCGGTCTTCGCACCATCGAACTGATCACCACGCCGGATGCATCAGGCAGCCGCTTCGCTTTCAAGGTCAACGGCCGCGAGATCTTCTGCCGCGGCGCCAACTGGATCCCGGCCGACGCGCTTTTTTCGCTGTCTTCGCCCGAGAAGACAGAGGACCTGCTGCAATCGGCCAAAGCCGCCAATATGAACATGATCCGCGTCTGGGGCGGCGGCTTCTACGAGCAGGATCATTTCTACGATCTCTGCGACCGGCTGGGCCTCATGGTCTGGCAGGACTTCATGTTCGCTTGCAACCTCTATCCCTCGACCGAGGACTTCCTCGACAATGTAACGATCGAGGTCGATTACCAGGTGCGCCGGCTCTCCTCGCATCCCTCGATCGTGCTCTGGTGCGGCGACAACGAGCTGGTCGGGGCGCTCACCTGGTTCGAAGAATCCCGCAAGGACCGCGACCGTTATCTCGTCTCCTATGATCGCCTCAACCGCACCATCGAGCAGGCGGTGAAGAAGGCGTTGCCCGGCGCGCTCTGGTGGCCGTCGAGCCCGGCGTCCGGCTATCTCGATTTCGGCGATGCCTGGCATGCGGACGGGTCCGGCGACATGCACTACTGGTCGGTCTGGCACGAGAACAAGTCGTTCGACAATTACCGTTCGGTGCGTCCGCGCTTCTGCTCGGAATTCGGCTTCCAGTCCTATACGTCGCTGCCTGTGATCAGGACCTATGCCGAGGAGAAGGACATGAACGTCGCTTCCCCCGTCATGGAGCTGCACCAGAAGAATGCCGGCGGTAACGAGCGCATCGCCGGCACGATGTTCCGCTATTTCCGCTTCCCCAAGGATTTTCCGAACTTCGTCTATCTCTCCCAGATCCAGCAGGGGCTGGCGATCAAGACGGCGGTGGAATACTGGCGGTCGCTCAAACCCCATTGCATGGGCACGATCTACTGGCAGCTCAACGACACCTGGCCGGTCGCCTCCTGGTCGAGCCTCGACTATGGCGGCCGCTGGAAGGCGATGCACTATCTCGTCAAGCGCTTCTTCCAACCGGTCGCGGTCGCTGCCATTCCTTCCGATGACGGAAAGACGATCCGCTTCTCGCTGGTCAACGACACGCTTGCCGATGTCAGCGTTGATCTTGCAGTCTCGATCCTGACGGTAAAGGGCGAACGCCGGCACCTGAAGGACGTGCAGGCCGTGTGTTCGCCGGATGCGGCCGTCACTGCCGCGAGCATCGACGTTTCCGATATTCCCGAGGGAACGCTGCTTGCCTGGCACTTCACCGCGTCGAACGGCACGGGCGGCGAGGGGCATTACGTCAACGGTACCTACAAGGCGCTGGAGCTGGAGCCCGCGGGGCTTGCTGTCACCCACGAATATGTCGAGGAGAATGGCTCCGTCGACATCAACGTCACCGCTAGGGGACTTGCGCTCTTCGTGATGATCGAGACCGAGACGGACGGAAAATATTCCGACAATGCCTTCGATCTCGCGGCCGGCGAGAGCCGCCGCATCACCTTTACCCCGGCACGGCCGCTTGATCGTGGCGCGCTTCCGGAGTTCCGATTCTACGACCTGTATTCCTGCCAGTCGGCGGATTGATCTTGCAAGAATGGGCACGAGGCCCAAGGAGAACATAATGACGAAACTCAGCTACCAGCTCTATAGCGCCCGCAACTTCCAGCCTTATTCGGCGATTTTCGAAAAACTTGGCAAATCAGGCTATGCCGAAGTCGAGGGCTTCGGCGGTATCTATGCCGATCTCGACGATGCCGGGCTGAAGAGCCTTCGCGCTGAGCTCGACAAGAATGGCCTGGTTATGGCGAGCGGCCATTTCAGCCCCGACTTTCTCGAGAAGGAGGTTGAGAAGTCGCTGAACATTGCCAAGATCCTCGGCATGGATTCGATTTATGCGCCGCATCTGGCGGCCGAGGAACGCCCGTCCGACGCTGCCGGCTGGGCCGCCTTCGGCAAACGCCTGCAGGAGATCAGCAAGCCCTACAAGGCTGCCGGCTACGAATTCGGCTGGCACAATCATGATTTCGAATTCTTCAAGCTGCAGGATGGCTCGCGGCCGATCGAGCACATCTTCGAAGGCGCGCCAGACATTTCCTGGGAAGCCGATATCGCCTGGGTTATCCGCGGCGGCGCCGATCCCTTCGCCTGGGTCGAGAAGCTCGGACCGCGCATCACCGCGGTCCATGTCAAGGACATCGCACCGGTCGGCGAGGCGACGGATGAGAGCGGCTGGGCAGATGTCGGTCACGGCAAGGTCGAGTGGGCCAGGCTGATGACGGCGTTGCGCGCCACCAAGGCCAAGCACTACGTCGTCGAACACGATAACCCGAATGACATCGACCGCAATATCAGCCGCTCGATCGCATCCTTCCAGACCTACTGAGGCTTCATCATGACCAAGGAACTTGGCGTCGGCATCATCGGATGCGGCAACATCTCCACCACTTACTTCTCGCTGGCACCGCTCTTCAAGGGGCTGAAGGTGCTGGCCTGCGCCGATATCAACGCACAGGCGGCCGAGGCGCGGGCCCAGGAATATGGCGTCAAAGCGCAGACGATCGACGCGCTTCTCGTCAATGACGAGATCGACGTCGTCGTCAACCTGACGATCCCGGATGCGCATTTCCGGGTATCGAAGGCGATCCTCGAGGCCGGAAAACACGTCTATTCCGAAAAGCCGCTGGTGCTTTCGCTCGAAGAGGGCGAGGAGCTTCGCCGCATCGCCAAGCAGAAGAACCTTGCCGTCGGCTGCGCGCCCGACACTTTCCTCGGCGGCGCCCATCAACTCGCCCGCAAGTTCATCGATGACGGCGGCATCGGCCGGGTGACCTCGGGCGCCTGCTACGTCATGAGCCCCGGCATGGAGATGTGGCATCCGAACCCGGATTTCTTCTTCCTGCCGGGCGGCGGCCCGATCCTCGATCTCGGCCCCTATTACATCGCTAATCTGATCAATCTGATCGGCCCGGTCAAACGTGTCGGCGGCATGACCTCGATGGCGTCGCCCACCCGCACGATCACCAGCGAGCCGCGCAATGGCGAGATCATCCCGGTCAAGACGCCGACGACGATCCAGGCGCTGCTCGAATTCGTCAACGGCGCCACGGTGACGCTGACGGCGAGCTGGGATGTGTGGTCGCACCGCCATGCCAACATGGAGCTCTACGGCACCGATGGCTCGCTCTACGTACCGGACCCGAACTTCTTCGGCGGCGTCGTCGAGGCCAGCGGCCGCGACAAGGACATCAAGCCGCTGGAGACTTGGGAGCATCCGTTCGGCAAGATCAACCAGGAAAACCCGAACGGCGCGCGCGCCAACTACCGCACCGCCGGCCTTGCCGACATGGTGATGGCGCTGATCGAGGGGCGCGATGCGCGCTGCTCGCTCGACCGCACGCTGCACGGCGTCGACGTCATGACCTCGATCCTGAAATCGGGCGAGGAGGGCCGTTTCATTGACCTGACGACGACCTGCACGCAACCGGCCGCCCTCGGCATCGAAGAAGCGCAGGCGCTCTTGAAGTAACAGGAAGAATGCCTGTATCTCGTTGGACCGCGAGACACCGTCAAAGTCGTTATCCTCGGCCTTGTGCCGAGGATCTACAGGCAGGGCGGCAGATGCTAGACACAAGGCGAGCATGACGACTGTGTAGATATTTTAGCAAGGAGAGTCTTATGAGCTGGCAACCAGCCGCAGACCGCTATTCGAAAATGAAATATAACCGCACGGGCCGTTCCGGTCTGAAGCTGCCGGCCGTCTCCCTCGGCCTCTGGCACAATTTCGGCGGGGACACGCCGCATGACCGCAAGATCGACATGTGCCGCACGGCCTTCGACCTCGGCATCACCCATTTCGACCTCGCCAACAATTACGGCCCGCCGCCCGGCAGTGCAGAAACTGCCTTTGGCGAGATCCTGCGCACCGAATTCGCTGGGCTTCGCGACGAGCTGATCATCTCCTCCAAAGCCGGCTACGACATGTGGCCGGGACCCTATGGCGAATGGGGCAGCCGCAAATACCTGATCGCCTCCTGCGACCAAAGCCTGAAGCGCATGGGCCTCGATTATGTCGATATCTTCTATTCGCACCGCTTCGACCCGGAAACACCATTGGAAGAGACCTGCGGCGCGCTCGATCATATCGTCCGTTCCGGCCGGGCACTCTATGTCGGCATTTCCTCCTATAATTCGCAGCGCTCGCGCGAAGCCGCAAAGATCCTTGGGGAACTCGGCACACCGTGCCTGATTCACCAGCCGAGCTATTCGATGCTCAACCGCTGGGTCGAGGACGACAGGCTGCTCGATACGCTGGATGAGGTCGGCATGGGCTCGATCGTTTTCTCGCCGCTTGCCCAGGGCATGCTGACGACGAAATATCTCGGTGGCATTCCCGAAGACAGCCGCGCGGCGCAGAACCACTTTCTCAAGCGCGACTACATCCGCCCCTCGATCATCGACAATATCCGCAAGCTCAACGAGATCGCCGAAAGGCGCGGCCAGACGCTGGCGCAGATGGCGATCGCCTGGGTACTGCGCGGCGGCCGCGTGACCTCGGCGCTGATCGGCGCCAGCCGCTCGTCGCAGATCGTCGATTGCGTCAAGGCGCTCGACAATCTCGAATTCAGTGTCGAGGAGCTTGCCGAGATCGACGTCTATGCCCGCGAGGCCGACATCAACCTCTGGGCCAAGTCCGCCGAACGCGAATAGTCACGTCAGGCCCGGAGGCAAGTCTTCCGGGCCTTTTTCTGCTATAATCTGATGTACGTACAGCAAAAAAGCACCGCCGGTCGGAGGAGACCCTGTCATGATCCGCAACCCCATCTTGCCCGGGTTTAACCCCGATCCGTCGATCTGCCGCGTCGGCGCGGATTA
Source organism: Rhizobium sp. 62_C5_N11_2 (assembly GCF_051811185.1). NCBI lineage: Bacteria > Pseudomonadati > Pseudomonadota > Alphaproteobacteria > Hyphomicrobiales > Rhizobiaceae > Rhizobium > Rhizobium sp. 62_C5_N11_2. Next base: position 2,341,406 of record NZ_JBPWPW010000001.1, on the reverse strand, counting down.
TTACATCGCCACCTCGACCTTCGAATGGTATCCCGGCGTGCAGATCCACCATTCGCGGGACCTGGTGAACTGGACACTGGTGCGCCGGCCGCTAGAGCGGAGATCGCAGCTCGACATGCGCGGCAATCCGGATAGCTGCGGCATCTGGGCGCCGTGCCTGTCCTATGCCGACGGGCAGTTCTGGCTGGTCTATACCGACGTCAAGCGTTACGACGGCAATTTCAAGGATGCGCCGAACTACATCGTCACGGCACCTACGATCGAGGCCGATTGGTCCGAGCCGGTCTATGTCAATTCCTCCGGCTTCGATCCCTCGCTCTTCCATGACGATGACGGCCGCAAGTGGTTCGTCAACATGCAGTGGAACCACCGCACCGAAAGCTATGGCGGCTCGCCGAAATCGCCGGCCTTCGACGGCATCCTGCTGCAGGAATGGGATCCGGCGGCAAAGGCGCTGAAGGGGCCGATCAAGAACATCTTCGCAGGCAGCCCGCTCGGCCTCGTCGAGGGCCCGCATCTCTTCAAGCGCAATGGCTGGTATTTTCTGACGACCGCCGAGGGCGGCACCGGCTACGACCATGCCGTCACCATGGCGCGGTCGCGAAAGATCGACGGACCCTATGAGATGCATCCGAACATGCATCTCATCACCTCCAAGGATCATCCGGGCGCAGTGCTGCAGCGAGCAGGGCATGGCCAATATGTCGAGACGCCGGAGGGCGAGGCCTATCACACCCATCTCTGCGGCCGGCCGCTACCGCCGAAACGGCGCTGCACGCTGGGGCGCGAGACATCCTTACAGAAATGCGTCTGGCGCGACGATGACTGGCTCTATCTTGAAAACGGCACCGCGGTGCCCGATGTCGATGTGCCGGGCCTCTTTGGCGCGGTTCCCGTGGAAAAGCCGATGCGCAGCGAATACAACTTCGACAGCGGCACATTGCCTGCCGATTTCCAGTGGCTGCGCACGCCCGAGCCCAAGCGCATCTTTAACCTGACGGATCGTCCCGGCCATCTGCGCCTGATTGCGCGCGAAAGCATCGGCTCCTGGTTCGAACAGTCGCTGGTCGCCCGCCGCCAGGAACACCACAGTTTCCGCGCCGAGACCGTGATCGAGTTCTCGCCCGACACCTATCAGCAGGTGGCGGGGCTGACGCATTACTACAACCGTCACAAGTTCCACGCGGTTGCTGTGACGCTGCACGAAACACTCGGCCGCTGCGTGACGATCCTCTCCTGCAACGGCGACTACCCGAACGGACGCCTGAGCTTTCCCGCCGACAGCGGGGTTTCGATCGCCGCCGAGGGCCGCGTTCAGCTCGCCATGGAAATCCGCGAGAACGACCTGCAATTCTTCTGGCAGACAGAAGGCAAGGGCGCCTGGCAGCCGATCGGCCCGATTCTTGACGCCGGCGTGATTTCCGACGAGGGCGGACGTGGCGAACACGGCTCCTTCACCGGCGCCTTCGCTGGCGTATTCGCTTTCGATACGTCGGGCCGGGCGAAGGCAGCGGATTTCGATTGGTTCAATTACGACGAGCTGTAAGGGTGCACCCTTGGTCGCTTTCATCCGCAATGGATCACGGAAAGAGCGAGGAGCGGAGAAGAGGCACATAAAAAGAAAGCCGGCGCAGGGCCGGCTAAGACGGAACGCGGCTGAACAGGGGATACTGGCCGGTTCCAAGCACTTCGTGACTGAACAATAACTTTGACTACATGCAGAGGCAGCGAAAAAGGGGCGCAACGAGAACACCCGGAGACGGCTCCGCAAAGGGGTGGGCGGCGGGCGCGGATGCCGGTGCTGGCCTCGGCTCCCTTATCGGGCATGAATATCACCGGATGATGACATCTGAAGCCGGCGCTGCTTTTCTTTCGCGAAAGCCGACGCCGGCTACTTCGCCCGCGTCAACAGGTCAGCGGGCCAACTGTGTTAGCAGCGTGAATGCAGTGTTCATGGCTTAAGGATGTTAAAGCGTTACAAAGGGACTATATAGCGGCCGAAGTAACTTCCGAGAATCCGCAAGAGTCCCGCATGGCCCCCATCATTTCCGTTCAGAACCTCACCAAGACCTATGCCAATGGGTTCGAGGCCCTGAAGGGCATCAATCTCGACGTCGAAAAGGGTGAGATCCTGGCGCTGCTTGGGCCAAACGGTGCGGGCAAGACGACGCTGATCTCGATCATCTGCGGCATCGCCAATCCGAGCGGCGGCCGGGTGTTGGTCGCCGGCCACGACGTCGTGAAGGATTTCCGCGCCACCCGCGGGATGATCGGGCTGGTGCCGCAGGAGCTGACCACCGATCAGTTCGAAACGGTGTTCAATACGGTGAGCTTTTCGCGCGGTCTGCACGGCAAGAAGGCCAATCCTGCCCATATCGAGAAGGTGCTGCGCGCGCTCTCGCTCTGGGACAAAAAGGACAATATGCTGCGCCAACTCTCTGGCGGCATGAAGCGACGGGTACTGATCGCCAAGGCGCTCTCGCATGAGCCGGATATTCTTTTCCTTGACGAGCCGACTGCCGGCGTCGACGTGACGCTGCGCAAGGACATGTGGCATGTCGTCGAAGAGCTTAGGGCCTCTGGCGTCACGATCATCCTGACCACCCATTATATCGAAGAGGCCGAGGAAATCGCCGACCGCGTCGGCGTCATCAACGGCGGCGAATTGCTGCTCGTCGAGGACAAGGCGGCGCTGATGGCCAAGCTCGGTCGCAAGCAGCTCATTCTCGATCTCACCGAACCGCTCAGCCGGCTGCCGGATTGTTTTGCCGGCAATGGGCTGACGCTGCAAGCGGACGGCAGCCGGCTGATCTATGATTTCGATTCTGACAACGAGCAGGAAAGCATCGCGGCACTGCTGACCCGACTCGGCGAGAACAACATTCATTTCAAGGATCTCTCGACGCGGCAAAGCTCGCTCGAGGATATTTTCGTGGCGCTGGTGGGAGCGGGCAAATGAACGTCGAGGCGGTCAAATCGATCTATTTCTTTGAGATGGCGCGCACGCGCCGCACGCTGCTGCAGAGCGTCATCTCGCCCGTGATCTCAACCTCGCTTTATTTCATCGTCTTCGGTGCCGCGGTCGGTTCACGTATCCAGGAGGTGGAGGGCGTGTCCTACGGCGCCTTTATCACACCCGGCTTGATCATGCTGACGCTGCTTGGCCAGTGCATCAGCAATGGCTCCTTTGGCATTTATTTCCCGAAATTCACCGGCACGATATACGAGGTACTTTCGGCGCCGGTGGCGATGACGGAGATCCTGCTCGGTTATGTCGGGGCGGCGGCGACCAAGGGGATGCTCATCGGCTTCATCATTCTCTTGACAGCCAATCTTTTCGTCGACGTCAGGATCGAGCATCCCTTCATGATGATCCTGTTCTTCCTGCTGACAGCGATCACCTTCAGTCTGTTCGGCTTCATGATCGGCATCTGGGCCGGCAATTTCGAACAGCTGAACCTCATTCCCATGCTGGTCGTGCCGCCGCTGACCTTCCTCGGCGGGAGTTTCTATTCGGTCAGCATGCTGCCGCCCTTCTGGCAGGTGGTCAGCCACCTCAATCCGGTGCTCTATCTCGTCAGCGGCTTCCGCTGGAGCTTTTACGGGATCGCCGATGTCAATCCGGCGATCAGCCTGGCGATGATCACGGTATTCCTGGTGATCTGCCTGGGAACACTCGCCTGGATCTTCAAGACCGGTTACCGGCTGCGCAACTGATCGTCTCTGAAACAACCATCGGAAAACTCGATGATGTCATCGGTTTCTTCCGTTTTTCTTCCGCTCCGGCCTGAGGCATCTGCTGCGTCAGCCAAGAAGGAGACGGCAGATGACGGATATCAGGATCGAAGGCGCGAAGATCATTATTGTTGGCGGCAGTTCCGGAATGGGGCTGGCGCTGGCGAGGCGTTTGCTCGGGGAAGGGGCGGCGGTGACGATTGCAGGACGCAGCGAAGATAGGCTTGCGGCGGCCCGCCGCGCTCTCGGTGACTATCCTGGAGTGGCGACGATTGCCGTCGACATATCGCGGGAGGAAGAGGTCGCGGCGCTGTTCCGCAAAGGCGGGCCGGTCGATCACATCGTCAGCACGGCGGCCGATATCGGAGGAGCCTATCAGCTGCTGCCTTCGATCGAGCTTGCGGCGGCGCAAAGGGTGGTCGAGAGCAAGTTCTACGGGCCGCTGATGCTGGCGAAATATGGTGCCGCCCATTTGCCGCCCTCAGGATCGATCACCTATACGTCAGGTGTTGCGGCCTACCGGCCCGCGGCGCGTGGATCGGTGGTCGCCGCCGTCAATGCGGCGCTGGAGGGCCTGGTCAGGGCACTTGCAGTCGAACTAGCGCCGATCCGGATCAACGCGGTGTCGCCCGGGTGGGTGGATACACCGATCTGGAGCTTCGTGGTCGGCGACGCCAAGCAGGCGACGCTCGACGCGATGGCGCAGCGCCTGCCGGCGGGGCGCGTTGGACGGCCTGATGATATTGCCGATGCGATCCGCTTCCTGATCGGCAACGGATTCACGACAGGCACTATCCTGCATGTCGAAGGCGGGCATCGGCTGATCTGAGCGGCGAGAGTTCTTCGCTTGCAGATTGCAGCAGGATGGTAAGCGCCGGCGACTGCACGCGCCTGCGCCGCCACATCATCACCAGCGAGGCTGCGGGTGGTTTGCCCGGCCAGGGCAGTTCGACGACGTCGCCCCGTGTGGCGGCCGGGCCGAGCGCAAGGCGCGGCACGAGGCCATAACCGGGGCCGGATGCAACGAGTCGGATGATCGTCGCGATGCTGTCAGCTTCCGTGACGATTGATGGTGCTGCAATGTGTGCTTCGGCAAAGGCGGTGTCGAACAGGTGACGGTAGACGCAACCGGTTTCGGTGGCGACGAAGGGCACGGTGCTGAGTGCCGTGAGGCTTTCCGGTGGCCGGGCTTGCGCATCGCGGCCGGCAATCAGCACCAGCGGTTCGCTGCAGATGCGGCGCGTCAAGAAGCGTTCATCCTGCTGCCCGCGATCGAAGGTGAAGGCGACGTCGATCGAGCCGTGTTGCAATTGCGCAAGCAATTCGCCGCTGCCGTTGACCTTAAGCTTGAGGCCGACGCGTGGGTTCTTCTTGCGAAAGAGTGACAGCCAGGGCGCTAGCCTTTCGGCGGCTATGGTTTCGAGCGTGCCCAAGGTAATCGACTGTTCGGCGCTGCCGGCTGCAGCATTGACGGCGTCCTTCGCCTCGTCGTTTAGCGCCAGTATCTCTTCGGCGTAGGCCTTGAGGACCGCACCTGCCGGCGTCGGGACAACGCCCTGCCGGGAGCGGAGAAAGAGCTCTGCGCCCAATTCCTCTTCGAGCGCCTGGATCTGGTCGCTGAGGCTCGATTGGGCGAGGCTGACCTCGGCAGCGGCGCGCGTGAGATTTTCGTGCCGGATCACTGCGAGGAATGTCTTCAATTGTCGTGGATTCATATCGGGCTCCAGTATGGCGCGCCGAGACGCCTTGAACGCAGGATAGCAACAAAGCAGAACACGCTGCAACGCAGGAGCATTTGGCGGCGAACTGCTTATCTTATGCTGCTGCGTCCGTTCCCGTCAGGCGCTGCTGACGAGAAGGGCGCCCGAGATGATGAGGAGGGTGCCGGCGACGAGCTTCATTGTGTCGAGCTCGGAGGCTTCGCCGAGAAAGACGGCGCCGATTGCCCGCGTCACCAGCACGTTGCAGCTCCAGATCGGCGCGAGTTTCGAGACGGGGACACCGTAAGTGAAAAGCGCAAAGCTGATGAGGCCGGTGCCGACGGCAAAGCAGGCGCCTGATGTGGCAGCAAAACCGAGACCTTCGGCGGTCCATGGGGCAGGGCGCCAGATCAGTGCTGCGATCAGGCCGGCGAGCGCGCAGGCAGCGCCAAAGGCGATCAGATAGACGGCGGAGCCGGTGGCTGATGTGGCGCTCTGCTTCTGGAAGATGGCGGTGATGCCCCAGAACAGGGCGGGCAGAACGCCGCCAATGACGATCGGCCAGACTGAATTCATTGCGAAACTCCTGTCGCACCCATGGATCAAGGCCTCGCCCAAGGCGAAGGCGGGTCGAACATGCGGTGCCACCCGACTAGGAGTTTCTTTTTGCTCTTTGTGGTCTTGTTGTTCTTGCGCCCAAGCTGCCAGATCCGGTTGCCGCCGTAAAGCGGCTGAGCCGCATTAGTCGCGCATGCGGAGTTCGTCGGTCTGCATCTGCAGCGAGCCCAGCGTTTCCAGGAAGCTCATGCCAAGCAGGCTCTGGTCGAGCCGGCCGTCTTCGGCGACACTGGCTGTGACATTGTTGCGGATGATCGGGCCGATCGCCACCTGGTCGAGGGTGACGGGTGCTGCACGGCCGCGGCCGTTGGCGGTCATGACGGTCATGGAATAGGTGAGGCGGGAGAGGTCGATGCCGATCCGTTCGGCATCTTCGCGCGACAGCGCCACCATGCTGGCGCCGGTATCGACGAGCATCTCGATCGTCTGGCCATTGACCGCGACATCGGCTTCGAAATGGCCGTTCAGTAGCTTGTGCAGAATGATCTCCTGGCCGCCCTCGCTTGTGGTGACGACGACGGCGTGGCCGGGAACGAGGCCGGCGAGCAGCCTGTTGCCGACGCCGAGCGCTTCCTGGCGATAGAGATAGACAGTCACGAGCGCCAAGATGATGACCAGCCAGATCATCATCTGGCGCATCGTTTCGCCGACGCTGCGCCGGCTCGCCCAGATGCCAGCCGACAGCATCAGCGCTATCGGCAGTAGATAGACGACGCGTCCGAAGTCATCGCTCTGCAGGCCGAGGATGCGGCCGCTGTCATTGTTGACGATCAGCACGGCAAGGCCGATGCCGATCACGACGAGGAAGACGGTCAAACGGATCATAAAGGCCGCTCCGGCCCGCGGGCGAGGCTTGGTTTCATGTGGTTCGACACACTGACGGCGCCTGCAAGCCTTGCCGGCAGCAGGGCCATGATCCGTCTTCGCTCGGTGTCGGAGTAGCTCATCCAGCTGCCGATTTCCTGAAGAGTCCGGCCGCATCCGGCGCAGAATCCGGTGGCTGAAACCAGGGAGCAGACGTGAACGCAGGGTGTTTGCATGGTGGATATATCGGAGTTTCAAAGAGCCGTGGCAAGGGCGCAAAGGGTAGCGATCTCGCAAATCTGCTGCGTTGCGCCCAGCGTGTCGCCAGTGTGGCCGGCAAGCTTGCGGCGGATGAAGGCGGTGAAGGCAAACCCTGCGATGCCGGTGGCGAGCAGGCTTGCGACCAGCGGCCGCAGGCCGAAGGCCGGCCAGATCAGAAGTGCTGCGACGAGGCCGGCTGAGGCGAGCGCAAACTGCATCGCCGCCTCGTCCGGCTGGCCGGTCGAGGCGGCCACGCCATCGGCCTTTGCCGGCGCCAACCGCTGCCAGTGCCAGGCGACGGCGCCGCGGCTCAGCGCCGCGACAGCGGGAATGGCAAGCGCGGCAGTGAGGGGCGCGGAATGGCGGGCGATGGCGGCAAGCGCGGCTGCGCGGATCGCGAAGGAGAGGATCAGCGCTATCGCGCCATAGGTGCCGATCCGGCTGTCCTTCATGATGAGGAGGCTGTGCTCGCGGCTCTTGCCGCCGCCGATGCCGTCGGCCGTATCGGCCAGGCCGTCCTCGTGCAGCGCGCCGGTGACGAAGACCTGGATGGAAAGCGCGATCAGGGCTGCCATCAGCGGATCGGCGCGCAGCCCCAAAAGCAGGAGGAGGGCGAGTGCAGGGATGAAGCCGATGACGATGCCGGCGAAGGGAAAGGCGCGCACCAGCGGGCCGAGCCTGCCGTCATAGCCTTTGAACAGCGATTGCGGCATGGGAATGCGGCTGAGGAAGGCGACGGCGCGGGCGGTATCGACCGCATAGTCATTGATCTTCATTCTGCTTCGTTCTGCCGGAGGTCATCTCGGCTTATGGTCGCGGCTGCGCTTTTGGAGTTGTTCGCCTCGTCCGCCCGCTTTAAGAGAGTTGCCATCCGCAAAGAAGCTGATTTGCGTGGAAAAAACAAGAAATACCCGGATTTATAGGAAAACCGCACAGATGAGCGTTTCAGGCCTGCCGTTCGACGATTTCCGTACCCTGCTTCGTGACCTGCCGGGGCCGGATGCCCGCGCGCTGGTGGCCGCGCGCGAACGTGACGCGCAGCTGACCAAGCCGCCGGGCGCGCTCGGACGGCTCGAGGAGATCGCCTTCTGGCTTGCCGCCTGGACCGGCCGCACACCTGCCGTCAACCGGCCGCTGGTGGCGATCTTTGCCGGCAATCACGGCGTCACCAAGCAGGGCATCACGCCCTTTCCACCAACGGTGACGCAACAGATGGTCGAGAACTTCGCAGCGGGTGGTGCTGCGATCAATCAGATCTGTGTCGCCTATGATCTCGGACTGAAAGTCTTCGATCTGGCGCTCGATTATCCTACCGGTGATATCACCGAGGAGGCAGCACTTTCCGAGCGCGATTGCGCCGCGACCATGGCCTTCGGCATGGAGGCGATCGCCGGCGGCACCGACCTGCTCTGCATCGGCGAGATGGGCATCGGCAATACGACGATTGCGGCGGCGATCAACTATGCGCTCTACGGCGGTTCGGCGCGTGACTGGGTGGGACCCGGCACCGGTTCGGAAGGTGAGATGCTCGAGCGCAAAATCGCGGCGGTGGAAAAGGCGGTGGCGCTGCATGGTGACCATCTCGACGATCCGCTCGAGATCATGCGCCGGCTCGGCGGCCGCGAGATCGCGGCAATGGCCGGCGCCATTCTTGCTGCTCGCATGGAGCGCATCCCGGTGCTGATCGACGGTTATGTCGCGACCGCGGCGGCAGCGATTCTGAAGGCCGCCAATCCGTCCGCGCTCGATCATTGCCTGATCGGCCATGTCTCCGGCGAGCCCGGACATCTTCGCGCAATCGAGATGCTCGGCAAGACGCCGCTTCTGGCGCTCGGCATGCGGCTTGGCGAAGGCACCGGTGCGGCGCTTGCCGCCGGCATCGTCAAGGCCGCCGCCGCCTGCCATTCCGGCATGGCGACCTTCGCCCAGGCGGGTGTGTCGAATAAGCATTAAGGCCGCGGCCGGCGCCGTCGATCCGCACGCGTTCGCTTGCGCCGCCCAAATGGATTCGGTATTTGCGTATTCGCTCATCGAAGGGGAGGCGGCAAAGCCTCTCCCGGTCTGTGATGCAACGGGAAGAGGAGAGGGCATCTTGACGAAGCCTGCGGTGACGAAAGAGACCGGACTTCGGCATTTCATCGCCGCCGCCAGCTACTCCTGGGCGGGCTTCCTGCGAGTGCTGAAAGAGGCAGCCTTCCGCCAGGAACTTGGCTTCTTCATCGTTTCGATCGCTGCGCTGGCGTTGGTGGGAGCCACTGCCGGCGAGATCGTCGTCGCGGTGCTTCTGTTTCTCGGGCTCTTTTCGATGGAGGCGATGAATACCGCCGTTGAAGAGGTGATCGACCGGATTTCGCCGGAGATTTCGATCGTCGGCAAACACGCCAAGGATCTCGGCTCCTTCGCGGTAACCTGCATGATTGCCGCCTGCTGCCTCTATCTCGGCTTCGTCCTCGGCAAACACCTGTTCTTTGGATCTGGATGATTTCACGCTGGATCGGCCGAAAATTTGAATCCGGATCCAAATCAAAAAATCCAACATGATGTCGCCCGAAAAACCGCTCACACTTCTCGGCATCATGCTTTAGCTGAATCAGGCAAAACTCTTGCGCTTGCGCAAGACGGCCTGAGCCTCCTCGACGGCCGGCAGGCTCTGGAGCACGCGCTTGGCAGGCAGGATGGCGATGACCTCGGTGCCCTCGCGCAGCTTCGATTTCAGCAGGAACTGCCCATCATGCTTGGCAAGGATCGCCTGGACGATCGGCAGGCCGAGGCCGGTACCCTGTTCGGCGCTCTTGATGGCGATCGAGCCCTGGCCAAAGGCCGACAGAACGACGGGAATCTCTTCTTCCGGAATGCCGGGGCCGTTGTCCTTGATCGAGATGTACTGTCCGCCACCAGCTGTCCAGCCGACCTTGACGTGGATCTCGCCGCCCTGCGGCGTGAACTTGACGGCATTGGAGAGAAGGTTGAGCACCACCTGGCGCATCGACTTCTCGTCGGCCCAGATGGCCGGCAGCTGCCGCTCGAACTGGTCCGAAATGGCAATGTTCTTGGCGCGGGCGCGCAACTGGACCATGCCGATGCAATCTTCGGTGATATCGAGCAGCGAAATCGCCTCCTCGCTCAGCTCGTATTTGCCGGCCTCGATGCGTGACAGGTCGAGGATCTCGTTGATGAGATCGAGCAGATGCTGGCCGGAGCGGTGGATATCGCCGGCGTATTCCTTGTAGGTCGGATTGGCGAGCGGCCCCATGACTTCGGCCGACATCACCTCAGAAAAGCCGAGGATGGCGTTGAGCGGGGTTCTGAGCTCATGCGACATGGAGGCAAGGAAGCGGGACTTGGCGAGGTTTGCCTCTTCGGCGCGGCGGCGAGCTTCGTCCGACATCGATTTCGCCACTTCCAACTCGGCGATCAGGTCGTCCTTCTCCGACTGGTATGAGAGAATTCTGAGGTTCGACTTGAAGAGCCGGTCGCTGATATAATTGAAGAAGACCAGGGTGGTGGTGAAGGCCCCAGTCAGGCTGATTTCGAGGAGGTCCCGCGACAGGCCGCTCTTGGCGGCGAGCGCCAGGACCGCGGGCGAGAAGGCGGCGAGCACGGCGGGCGTCAGCATGAAGTTCGACATCGCCGTGACGGAGAGCGCGATCAGCAGCGTCGCGCCCTTATAGAGAATGAAGCTCGACGGCTCGCAGGTGTCGCAGCCTTGCAGCGCGAAGACGGCCCAACAGCAGCCGAGCAGGAACTGGCCGAGCAGCAGCAGGCGGCGCCATTTGCGGGCGCTCTCGGAGGTGATTTCCTGCCGGCGCGCGCGCCGCGCCAGCAGGATATTGCCGGTGTGACAGGTGAGTGTCAGCAGCGCCCAGAAGAGCAATTGCGTATTCTGGGTGAAATAAACGCCAAGCGCGGTGATGATGACGACGAAGAGCGGCATGATCGTCGCGCCCTGCAGCACCGATGCCACATACATGTTGAGCACGTCACGATCGAAGGAGGAATTTGACGCATGACCGGACTGAAGACGTTCGCGCGTCTGCCGCACGGCCTTGGAAACGGCCTTATTGCGGTGGCTACGCGACCTGTCGACGATGATCTTGTCGGTCGATGTGCTTACGCCGGTACTCATGTGCACGTTGAAACTTCATCCCAGGGTGGATAAGAGCTTAATCGACAATTCTTAAGAAGATGTTTGCCATCTTTGCCAAGGATTTGTTTTTTAAGGAGGCGAAAGCGTGACACGGGGCCTGCGCCTGATTCGCGACGGCGTGACCGCTTTTGCCCTGCTGGCGCTCGTGGCGCTGATCGCCGCCAAGCTCAATGATGCGGCAAAAATCGAGCATATGGGTGCTTTCCATGCCGCCGACGGCGACAGTCTGACATTGGGAGCCGAACGTTTGCGCCTCGAAGGCATCGATGCGCCGGAGCTCAACCAGAGCTGCGAGCGGGAAGGGAAGGCCTGGGCCTGTGGCCGCGCGGCGCGCGAGGCGCTGCAGGGCATGGTGCTGGCATCTGGAACGCTTTGTCAGGGCAGCCGGCACGACCGCTACGACAGGCTGCTCGTCATCTGCCGGAGCGGGGCGGGCGGCGACATCAATGCCGCCATGGTGCGCCAGGGTATGGCCATCTCCTATGGCGGTTATGCCAAGGAGGAGGCCGACGCGAAGGCTCAAAAGGCGGGCCTCTGGGCCGGGACTTTCGAGCGGCCACGCGATGTGCGCGACCATGCGCGCCAGAGTTCCGGTTTCGACGGCGCCCTGCACCTCATCGGGCGGATCGTCGGATGGGAGTAAAGTCATGACCGACGAAGCCATGCTGGAGACGCTGCGGCGGGAGATCGCCTCCTGCCGCATCTGTCGAGACGCGCCGGCAAAAGGCATCGCGCACCGGCTGCCGCACGAGCCGCGCCCGGTGGCCGTGATCTCGTCGAGCGCACGCATCCTGATCGCCGGGCAGGCGCCCGGGCTTCGGGTGCATGAGAGCGGGCTGCCGTTCGACGATGCCTCAGGCGACCGGCTGCGGTCATGGCTTGGCGTTGACAGGGCAAGCTTCTATGACCGCGACCGATTCGCTATTGTCCCGATGGGCTTCTGCTTTCCTGGCTACGACGGCAAGGGCGCGGATCTGCCGCCGCGGCGCGAATGCGCGCCCCTCTGGCGGCAAAGGGTGATCTCGGCCATGCCACAGATCGAACTGGTACTGGTCATCGGCCAATATGCGCAGGCTTGGCATATGGCCGGTGAAAGGCGGGACAATATGACCGAGACGGTGCGGGCATGGCGTGACTGTCTTCTGTCCAACCGATCGCCGGCGGTGCTGCCGCTGCCGCATCCGAGCTGGCGCAATAGCGGCTGGCTGAAGCGCAATCCCTGGTTCGAGAAAGAATTGCTCCCGGTCTTGCAGGAACGGACGAAAATGCTGCTTTCCTGAAACAAAATTCTTTTAGTTGCGCGGAATCGAGTTATACAAAGAAAATAATTCGAAAGGACTGTTGTGCGCATGGACCGCCTCGACCGAAAAATACTGCGTCTTCTGCAAGAAGATTCGACGCTTGCCGTTGCCGATCTCGCCAAGAAAGTGGGGCTTTCGACGACGCCGTGCTGGCGGCGCATCCAGAAGATGGAAGAAGACGGCGTCATCAAGCGCCGAGTCGCCATCCTCGATCCGGAGAAGGTCAACACCAAGGTCACCGTCTTCGTGTCGATTCGCACTGCCACTCATTCGATCGAATGGCTGCGCCGCTTTTCCGAGGTGGTCGCCGAATTCCCCGAAGTGGTCGAATTCTACCGGATGAGCGGTGATGTCGATTATCTCCTGCGAGTCGTCGTGCCCGATATTGCCGCCTATGACGCCTTTTATAAGCGGATGATCGCCAAGATCGAGATTCGCGACGTTTCCTCCGCCTTTGCGATGGAGCAGATCAAGTATTCGACGCAGTTGCCGCTCGACTACATGATTCTCGATAATGCCAAATCAAACGAGGATTGAGGTCAAGCGTGCGGCCGTGACCGCACGCGATAATGCAAAATCCAATGAGGACTGAGACCGGGCGTGAGTCTGCGACCTCAGATATGCCCTTAGAGGCGGCGTGTGCACTCCGGCTGCACGTGGGATTGCCGGTTCGGCAAAGGCCGGGTTTAAGTATGTGCGATCTGCTATTGCAAAAAAAAGCCTCAAAAATAGCGAAAAAACGCTCAAATCGACCGAATTTCCTGGAAAAGTGAATAGCCTGGTAAGGATTCCCGGGTTATGTTTGATGAAACCAGTGGGCGATATGTCATAATTTTGTCTCATTGGTATCGAATTCAGGACACTATGTTCTAAACCGCCACCTTGTTTGTGCTCATTAGCCGGCGGTAGAATTTATGCGCTTCACCAGTATGTTCGACGGGGGTCGGACGGTGGAGAATTTGACAAAGGGGTTTAGGGTTTGCGGCTTGCGATGGAAGATTTCCGTCGCGGAGCCGTTTGGCATGTCTTTCGTATAAATATTTGAAATTGTTGTATAAAAATCACGTTGTCGGGGAAACTTGCCCGTGAGAACCCATCTGGCGTGTATCGAGAATTGCTTGATAGGGCCTTGTATGTGATGACGGTTTGGCGGTTCGATCGATCCGCACGCCGAGATGGCTGTTCAAACTGGGCCGGCTTCAAATCGACTACCCGATCTGAAGCCAGCCCCGATCGACAAAGGAATGGATTGGTAAATGAACATCAGAATGGTTTTGCTTGCATCAGCAGCAGCATTTGCTGCATCGACGCCGGTTCTTGCAGCTGACGCTATTGTTGCTGCTGAGCCGGAACCGGTTGAATATGTTCGCGTCTGCGACGCTTACGGCACCGGCTACTTCTACATCCCGGGCACCGAAACCTGCCTCAAGATCGAAGGCTACATCCGTTTCCAGGTTAACGTTGGCGAAGACGTCGGCGGCGATTCGGACTGGGATGCCGTCACCCGCGGTCAGGTTCAGTTCACGGCCAAGAGCGACACCGAATATGGTCCGCTGACCGGCGTCATCGTCATGCAGTTCAATGCTGACAACGCCACGGCTCAGGACGCCATTCTCGATTCCGCTTACCTCGACATCGCGGGCTTCCGCGCTGGTCTGTTCTACAGCTGGTGGGACGATGGTCTCTCTGGCGAAACCGACGACATCGGCTCGGTCGTAACGCTGCACAACTCCATCCGCTATCAGTATGAAAGCGGCACCTTCTACGCTGGTATCAGCGTCGATGAACTGGAAGACGGCGTTTATCAGGGTGACGTGGATCCCGTCACCGGCCTCCTTGTTCCGAACGATGGTCCGAACAATGTCGGCGTTGCCTTCGGCATCGGCGGCACTGCCGGCGCGTTCAGCTACCAGGTCACTGGCGGCTGGGACGTCGACAACGAAGACGGCGCTGTCCGTGCAATGGGTACGGTTGACATCGGTCCCGGTACGCTCGGCCTCGCTGCTGTGTACTCTTCCGGCCCGAACTCCTACTACTCGACGGCTGAATGGGCAGTTGCTGCCGAATACGCCATCAAGGCAACCGACAAGCTGAAAATCACCCCGGGTGTTCAGTACTACGGCAACTACATCGGCGGTGCCAGCGCGTTTGACACCGTTCCTAGCGATTACGACGGTGCCGGTGATGCATGGAAGGTCGGTCTGACCGTTGATTACCAGATCGTCGACAACTTCTACGCCAAGGCTTCGGTTCAGTACCTCGATCCGGATGATGGCGACGACTCCACGACGGGCTACTTCCGTCTGCAGCGTTCGTTCTAATCCACTTGGTGGATATGCTCCCGGTCTTCGGACCGGGAGCACTTAAATCAGTTTCTGATCCGAGTGACCTCCGATCAGCTACGGGGACGGGTCCGGTCTTCCCTGCCGGACCGTCCTTGCAGCGTTTTTGACGCACAGTCTTCAAGGCAGTCTTTCAGGATCGTCTTTTCAGGTGAGCCGAACAGGTACGTTGCGTATCGCACGTCGGCATCTGCCCGCCTCGTTTCTTGAGGCACCCCGTTTTCAATCTTTCAAACGAGCTGGATCCACCGATAGATTTATCGCGCGGACGGCTGTTGGTCTGTCTTCCTATGCGGTGTTGGCTGGCTTTGTCGCAACAGGTCGCGAAAAGAAAATCCAATGCCGACAATGTGATCACCGCTTTTTGGGAGAGAGGATACAACCCTTGCTGGGGGCCGGCATTCATTCCTACTCGCGGATAGCTTGTTCTTATGGACGATCTCAACGACTACTATTATTTCGCCGCTGTCGTCTCCAGCGGCGGTTTCGCTTCTGCAAGTCGCGATCTCAAAATACCACGTTCGAAACTCAGCAGGCGGGTCAGCCGGCTTGAGGAAGGGCTTGGTGCAAGGCTCATAGAGCGCTCGACCCGTCACTTCCGGGTGACTGAGATCGGCCAAGCTTTCTACGAAAGATGCCAGACCATCCTGCAGGAAGCCGATCGCGCCAAGTCGATCGTCAGCGAGGCTCAGTCCGACCCGCAAGGTGTGGTGCGCATGGGCTGCCCGCTTGGCCTCGTCGACATCTCGGTTGGGGGAATCCTGCCCGAATTCCTGGAACGTTATCCGAAGATCAAGCTGCAGATCATCGGCTCCGACCGGCGGGCCGACCTCATCAACGAACGAATCGACCTCGAAGTGAGAGCGACCAACGAGCCGGAGACGCAGACGAGTCTGACGATGCGCAAGCTCGACCGTATCAGGCGTATCCTGGTTGCAAGTCCGTCGCTCGTCGAGCGCACTGGCACCTTGCGTTACGTGGACGAACTCGCCGACCTGCCGACGCTGGCAATGACGTCATGGGTATCGTTCCATACCTGGGAACTGGTCGGTCCGAATGACGCCAAGCGGGTGATTCGGCATCAGCCACGGCTCACCTGCCGCAGCATGACCGCTATCCTCGACGCGGCCCGTGCCGGCCTCGGCTTCGGGCTTTTGCTCGAAAGTGCCTGCGAGGCCGATCTCCAGGCAGGCAAGCTGGTGCGGGTGCTGCCAGAATGGCAGTCGGAGGAGAGCCAGTTCTATATCGTCTTCACGACAGCCAAGGGCATGCCGCCGGCGGTGCGGGTCCTGATCGATTTCCTGGTCGAAAAATCAAAACAGCATTGACTTACAGCGCCACGCGAGCCGGCATTCGCCTTATATCAACCGTGCCAATAGCTTTTCGCCGGCCAACTCCCTGACGGCATCCTTGCCGATCCAGCGGGCAGTTTTGTCAGGGCTTTCCGCCAGGGCCTTTGCGAGCGTCAGTGCCGGCGCATGGCAGGTGAGATTGCGCTTACCGATGCTGCGCAGCGCCCAGTTGACCGCCTTGCGCACGAAGTTTCGCGGGTCGCCGGCATGGGCCTCGATCAGCGGCAACCAGGCAAGGATGGTCGCATCAGGTTCCTTTTTTAAGTGAACCGCGGCACCGGCAATCATGGCGAAGGCGGTGCGCCTGATAAATTCACGCTCGTCTGCGGCGAAGTCTGAGATGAGCTCGTCCAGCTGGGCTTCAACGAAGAGATCGGCGGCGCAATCGACGATCTCCCACGAGTTGAAATCATTGGCCCAACTTCGAGCCTCTTCCATGGTCAACCGCTTCGGCTCGGCGGTGTAGAGGGCGAGCAGGCGGGCTTCGCGGATATCGCTTCGCCAGAGCTGCATTGCCCTGGCGTGATCCTTCTTCGCCAGTCCGGCGACCGCCCTGATATCGGGATTGGAGATACCGAGGGCGCGATCGGTGACGATGCCAAAGCGCGCCATGCCGGCAACATTCTCCTCCGAGCGCAGCGTTTCGAGATGCGCGATCAATTCGGCCGCATCGGAGGAGGGGCCGATCATTTTTCGAGGCGGGCGAGCAGCGAGGATGTGTCCCAGCGATTGCCGCCCATTGCCTGCACGTCGCCATAGAACTGGTCGACGACGGCGGTGACCGGCAGCTTGGCGCCGTTGCGGCGGGCTTCGGTGAGCACGATGCCGAGATCCTTGCGCATCCAGTCGACCGCGAAGCCGAAATCATACTTGCCTGCGTTCATGGTCTTGTGGCGGTTTTCCATCTGCCAGGAGCCGGCTGCCCCCTTGGAGATCACCTCGACCACCTTTTCGATATCGAGGCCAGCACGCTTGCCGAAATGCAGCGCTTCGGCAAGTCCCTGGACGAGGCCGGCAATGCAGATCTGGTTGACCATCTTGGTCAACTGGCCCGAGCCTGCCGGTCCCATCAAACCAACCATGCGGGCATAGGCGTCGATGACAGGTCTGGCGCGTTCGAAGACGGCCTCGTCGCCGCCGCACATGACGGTCAGGACACCGTTTTCAGCGCCGGCCTGGCCGCCGGAGACAGGAGCGTCGATGAAATCGACACCTTTTTCCTTTGCCGCGGCATAAAGTTCGCGGGCGACTTCAGCGCTGGCGGTGGTGTTGTCGATCAGCACCGAACCTGGCTTCATGCCGTGCAGGGCGCCGTTCTCGCCCAATGTCACCGACCGGAGATCTTCGTCATTGCCGACGCAGACGAAGACGAAATCGGCACCGGCGGCGGCCTCGGCCGGGGTGGAGGCGGATTTGCCGGAGAATTTCTCGGCCCAGGCGGCGGCTTTTTCGGCGGTACGGTTGTAGACGGTAACATCGTGGCCGCCCTTCGTCTTCAGATGGCCCGCCATGGGGAAACCCATGACGCCGAGACCGATGAACGCGACTTTAGCCATATGTCCTATCCTTTTCCTCAAGTGCGGGTCCGAGGATTAACCGAAACGGCGGGAGCAGAAAAGCCCGTGAAGACGGACTTCCTTCGGATTGACGCATATGAGGCTGGCCACCATTCGGAGCAGCCCTAGATCGGGGAGAGGGCACAATGTTTCCGGAGGGTGACATGAGCGAAAATCCGACG
Source organism: Rhizobium sp. 62_C5_N11_2 (assembly GCF_051811185.1). Classification (NCBI taxonomy): domain Bacteria; kingdom Pseudomonadati; phylum Pseudomonadota; class Alphaproteobacteria; order Hyphomicrobiales; family Rhizobiaceae; genus Rhizobium; species Rhizobium sp. 62_C5_N11_2. Next base: position 2,323,408 of record NZ_JBPWPW010000001.1, on the reverse strand, counting down.
ATCAAGCCGCGGCGCAAAGGCCGCAGCGGAATGCAGGCTATGCTCATTCCATCGCTGCAGATGGTCGCAGAGCAGATTCGATCAGCACCGGAAGGTGTCCTTACCGATGTCGGCGTTCTCCGCCGTCGACTCGCTGACCAATATCGGGCGGATGCCTGTTGCCCGGTAACCGTGCAGCGGCATTTGCGCGCGATCGCCGAACTGTCCTTCGGCGCATTGGAGAAGGGTGAGCCGGTTTCGACGGTCACGCCCTATTGGCGCATCGTCGATCCCGCAAGCCTGCTTGCGAACCGTCTTGCCGGCGGCCCCACCTTTATCCGGGAGCGTCTGGCCGCCGAAGGTTGGGAAGGAAGCGGAATAGTAGCCGGCATAGCGGACGCGCGAAAAAAATCCGCTTAAGGGCGATTTCCGGGCCGCAAAATTTCAGCAAAGGCCGAATCTCGCAAATAAAATTGTCGATATAAATTATAGATTTCATCATCATGGCATTCATCACTGACAGGTCGACCAGCCGAAAACAGGCTTGGCACCATGAAAAAGGGGAAAGTCATGATTTCACGTCGACAAACGCTCGGGCTTTTCGCAGCGGCCGCGGCCACGGCAATCCTGCCGGCTGTCAGGCCGGCACGCGCTGCTGCCAGCGAGTTCCGTATCGGTTGGCAGAAGAACGGCGTGCTGGCGCTCGCCAAGCGTCGCAGCGCACTTGAGAAGCGGCTTGCCGATCGTGGCATTACCGTCAGCTGGTCGGAATTCACCTCCGGCCCGCCGCTTCTCGAAGCATTGGGCGCCGGCGCTCTCGATTTCGGCGCGACCGGCGATGTGCCGCCGCTCTTTGCCCAGGCGGCCGGCGGGCAGCTCTATTATGTCGGTCTCTACAAGGGTAGCCCGGCAGCCTCGGCCATCCTCGTGCGCAAGGATTCGCCCATCAAGACGCTTGAAGACCTCAAAGGTAAAAAGGTCGCTTTCAAGCGCGGCTCCAGCGCGCATAATGTAACCGTCAAGGTTCTGCGCAAGGCAGGCCTGAAGCCCGAAGATGTCGAGCAGGTCGATCTTTCGCCGCCGGATGCTGCCGCCGCGTTCAAGAATGGTAGCATCGACGCCTGGTCGATCTGGGATCCTTATCTGGCGATTGCCGAAGCTGATCCGGAGACACGTATCCTGACGACCGCCGAAGGCATCGTCGACTCCTACAGTTTCTTCCTCGCCAACCGTGATTTCACCGATGCTAACGGGCAAGTGGTCGTCGAGGTGATCGATGAGCTTGCCAAGGTCGGAAAGTCGGCACAGAGCAATCTCGACGAAACGGTGAAGGAGCTTTCCGAAATCACCGGCGTGCCGGCTGACGTGACGCGCGTGACATTGACGCGCAAGGGCGCCGATCTCGGCAGCGTCTCGACGATCACCGATGCCGCCGCCGCCTATCAGCAGGCGCTCGCAGACGAGTTCTATGGACTCGGTATCCTGCCGAAGAAGCTTACGACCGGCGACATCGTCTGGCGTCCCAAGGCGAGCTGATTTTTCGACCAGGGCTAAGATTTCTGCGAGGCGGCATGGAGAGGGTCTTCATGCCGCCGAACCGGAAAAATATTCTCCAAAACGGATTATAATAGCAAATTGATATTGTCGATCTAATTAGTGGTCTATGTCAGTATCCTGACGATCGACGCGGACACTGAAAGGCGTCGGCCAGCCACCATCCGATCGACAGGGATATTTCAGATGCTCACGCATAGATGGACAGCCGGCCTTACTACAGCCTCCGCCGCCACCGCGATCCTCCCAAGCATTCGCGCGGCGGCGGCGCCGAGTGGGCAGACAGTCTGCTTGTTGCCGCTTGCCAGCGGCCATCTCCACCGCGCGAGTTGATTTTCGAATTTCGCAGCTAAAGGACCGTTTCCATGACCACCACCTCCCATACAGGTACATCCAAACCTATCAATTTCCTCTGGTTCATCCCGACATCGGGCGACGGCACCTATCTCGGCTCCTCCGAGCTCAACCGTGCGCCAGAGATTGGGTATCTCACGCAAATCGCCCAGGCTGTCGACCGGCTCGGCTATTCCGGCGTACTGCTGCCGACCGGGGTTGCCTGCGAGGAATCCTTCGTGACCGCCGCCGCCCTTGCCGCAAAGACCGAGAAGCTGCAGTTCCTGGTGGCGATCCGCCCCGGCACGGCATCGCCTGCCTATTACGCGCGTCTTGCGACGACGCTCGACCGCATCTCCAACGGCCGGCTGCTGCTCAACATCGTCGTCGGCGGCAGCCCGGCGGAGCTTGCCGGCGATGGCATCCATCTCGAGCATGACGAGCGCTACGCCCATGCCGAGGAGTTCTTCACCGTCTTTGAGGAACTGCTGGAAAAGGGAACGGCAAGCTTCGACGGCAAATATATCAAGGCGACCAATGCGCGCCTTGGCTTCCCCTCGGTGCAGAACCCGCGCCCGCCGCTCTATTTCGGCGGCTCGTCGGATGCCGGTATCGATTTCTCCGTCGGCCGCGTCGACAAGTACCTGACCTGGGGCGAGCCGCCGGCACAGGTTGCCGAGAAGATCACCAAGGTGCGCAAGGCCGCCGGCGAACGCGGCCGCGAGGTGAGCTTCGGCATTCGTCTGCACTTCATTGTGCGCGAAACCGATGATGAGGCGTGGGAGGCAGCCGAGCGGCTGATCTGTCATCTCGACGACGATACGATCCGCGAGGCGCAGGAGCGCTTTGTCCACGAGTCCGACTCGGTCGGCCAGAAGCGCATGGCCGCCCTTCATGGCGGACGCCGCGACAAGCTCGAAGTCTCTCCGAACCTCTGGGCCGGCGTCGGCCTGGTGCGCGCCGGTGCGGGCACGGCGCTGGTTGGCTCGCCGAAGACGGTGGCCGCGCGCCTTCGCGAATATCAGGAGATCGGCATCGATACGGTGATCGGCTCCGGCTATCCGCATCTCGAAGAGGCCTATCGCGTCGCCGAGCTGCTTTTCCCCGAGCTTGGCATCACTCGCGAGCAGCAGCGCCTGGGCTTCAACAACGAGTTCGGCCGCAAGCAGATCTTCGCAGGCGGCAGCCACGGCGGCAATCTGAAAGTCGTCTCCGGCTCCTGAGTTCGAACGAAGACGCAGAGCGTGACACCGCCGCAAGCCGCTTACGGCTTGCGGCATCCTGCTTTCGATAAGCGCGAGGACAATGCATGTCGACTTTCGATACTCCGTTCGTACGGTCGGTCGCTTCCGAAAAGGTTGGAAAGGCGGGTTTGCGCCTGCCGCTGCCCGGCCTGGACAAGCTGACGCCCTATCTGGTGCCGGTGGCGATTGTGGCGTTCTGGCAGCTTGCCTCCTCGGCCGGCTGGATCTCATCGCGCATCATGCCGTCGCCGGCCGATGTCGGCCTGGCCTTCTGGTCGACGACGGTTTCCGGCCAGTTGCCGAATGACGTGCTGGTGAGCGCCGGCCGCGCCTTTGCCGGCCTTCTCGTCGGCGGCTCGATCGGTTTCCTGCTCGGCATCGCCAACGGTGTATCGCGCATTTCGGAACAACTGACCGATACGACGCTGCAGATGCTGCGCACCATTCCGCATCTGGCGATGATCCCGCTCGTCATCCTGTGGTTCGGGATCGGGGAGGAATCGAAGCTGTTTCTCACCTCGCTCGGCGTGCTCTTCCCCGTTTATCTCAACACCTATCACGGGGTGCGCAATGTCGATCGCGATCTGATCGAGATGGGCAAGGTCTATGGCATGGGCAACTGGACGCTGTTCCGCAAGGTGATCTTTCCAGGCGCGCTGCCGTCGATCTTCGTCGGCCTCAGATATGCACTCGGCATCATGTGGCTGACGCTGATCGTATCGGAATCGATCGCCGCATCCTCGGGCATCGGCCATATGGCCAACAATGCCCGCGAATTCATGATGACCGACGTCGTCGTACTCGCCCTCGTCATCTATGCCGTGCTCGGCAAACTTGCCGATGTCATCGCCCGAGTGCTGGAGAGGCGGCTGCTCGCCTGGAACCCGGTCTATCAGAAATAGGAGAGACGCCATGACATCGATCGCGCATGAGCGTTTTCACGCCGTCGCCGAAGAGCCAGCCTATACACCTGCGCCGGAGCGCAATGCGCCTGCGGGGGCAGCGGCGATCAGCCTGACGGGGCTTGAAAAGAGTTTCGGGGCCAACCGCGTACTGCGCGGCATCAATCTGCATATTCCGGCCGGCCAGTTCGTTGCCGTGATCGGAAAGAGCGGCTGCGGCAAGAGCACGCTGCTGCGCATCCTGATGGGCCTTGACGCGCCGAGTGCCGGCGAGCTGCATTTCGAGGATGCCGACGGCGCACAGGCCAGCCCCAATGCGCGCATCGTCTTTCAGGAGCCAAGGCTGCTCCCCTGGCTCAGTGTCGCCGACAATGTCGTCGTCGGGCTCGGCGACGGCATCGATAGACGGGCGGCGCTGAAGGCGGCCGACGCCGTGCTTGCCGAAGTCCAGCTTGGCGAGAAGGCCGGAGAATGGCCGGCGCGCCTTTCCGGCGGTCAGCGGCAGCGCGTGGCACTGGCGCGGGCGCTGGTGAGCCGGCCGGGCGTGCTGGCGCTTGATGAACCGCTCGGCGCTCTCGATGCGCTGACGCGGATCAGCATGCAGGAACTCATCAACCGCGTCTGGCGCGAACTCGGTTTCACCGCCGTGCTCGTCACCCATGATGTCAGCGAGGCGGTGCATCTCGCCGACCGGGTCATCGTGCTCGACGAGGGGCGGATCGCGCTCGATCTTCCCATTCCTTATCCACATCCGCGCCGGCACGGCCATCCCGGCCTCGCCGAGCTCGAAGGCCGGCTGCTTGCCGCGATCCTCGGCACCGACGGCGGGCATTGATCCCAGCGCCGTTTGCGAAGCTGCATGATCAATGGCGGAAATGCATAGGCGCCTGGGTATGAGACATTCACCCGTCTCTGCCGAGGCGCGCTGCCACGTGCGCTAAAATCAGCAACAACAGTTTCCCTAAGTCGTCTCACGTCCAGCTTGACTCACCTATACCTCTATGGCTATACGTTAATCCATAGTCAGTGGGGTATGGATTGTAGATGTCAAACGCTCAAGACTTGCTCTTCAGAACGCTCGCCGATCCGACGCGGCGGGCTCTTTTCGAACGGCTGTGCCGCGAAGGAGAGAAGACGGTCGGGGCTTTGACGGCACGCGCTGGGGTCTCGCAACCGGTCGTCTCGAAACATCTCGGAATCCTGAAGCAGGCCGGATTGGTGCGTGACCGTCACGAAGGTCGCCAGACGCATTATAGCGCGCAGCTCGGTGCGCTGGCGCCGCTGGTCGACTGGACAAGTGAGATGGCTGGTTTTTGGCAAAATCGGTTCGACCAGCTGGAAGATCTACTGAAAAGGATGGACCAATGACCGAAACATCGACTGAAACCCGTTCCGTCGTCGTCGAGCGAGAGATCCCTTTTCCGCCGGAAAAGATCTGGCGCGCGCTCACCCAGCCGCATCTGATCGCGGACTGGCTGATGAAGAATGACTTCGTGCCGGTCGTGGATCACCGTTTTAAGCTCAGCGCGGATTGGGGATCCGTCGATTGCCAGGTCCTGGAAGTCGAGCCGAACAAAACCCTGTCTTACACGTGGGCTGCCTATGATCTGGCAAGCGTCGTCACCTGGACTCTCACCCCTACGGGCGCGGGCACGCACCTGCGTATGGAGCAATCGGGCTTCCGGCCGGATCAGCGGCAGGCTTACGGGGGCGCCAGGAGCGGCTGGCAACAATTCTTCGCAAAGCTGGAGCAGGTGCTGGCGCGGATCGAGTGAGACAGATGCCAACGGATACGCCATGGCTTCGGCTCGTTTTCGCAGGAGGTTCCCGTGAATTGGAATAACTGGTGTCGGCAGATCCACCGTTGGCTGTCCATTGCCTTTACGCTGGCCGTCATAATTAATATCATCGCCATGGTGCAGGAGAGATCCTCCGTCGGGGTGGGGCTTTTGGCGCTTCTTCCGCTCGCCTTGCTATTACCCACCGGTCTGTACTTGTTCGTCCTGCCTTATGCCGCCAGATGGCGCAGCGCGGGACGCAGCAGCGGATAGGGGTAAACAGAATGGCTGGCAGGACGTCGAGGACCTCTGCGAGAGTCGCAAAAAAGACTGCCGCCGAGGCAGCCATCACAAATCCAGTTCTTCTCTCAGGCGGCAATCCGCAGATCGTCAAGGGTTACGGAGATGCTCCCGTGCAGGCCTATATCGCGGCCATGCCGGGCTGGAAAAGCGATGTCGGGCGCCGTCTCGACGCGCTCGTCACCCGTACCGTTCCTGATGTGCATAAGGCAGTCAAATGGAACTCGCCCCTCTATGGCATAGAAGGGCAGGGCTGGTTCCTCGGTGTCCATTGCTTCGCGAACTACATCAAACTCGCTTTCTTCCGCGGCAAGTCGCTCAGTCCCATCCCGCCCGGCGAGTCCAAACAAAAGGAAGTGCGTTACTTCCACATCCATGAGGCAGACCAACTCGACGAGGCTCAGCTCGCCGCCTGGGTGGAGCAAGCCAGCCAATTGCCCGGTGAACGAATGTGAGCGGACGCCAGGTCATCAGCACTTAAGGGATGGAGGAGCGATATCGATGAAGAAAGCCACGGCAACCATGAAGAAGAGCGGCTCCAGCGAAGAGAAGGACGAAGACTCTCCTTCTCGTTTGATCGATGCGAGAATCGAGGAGTTGAGCGATTGGCGAGGCCAGACGCTCGCTCGGGTCCGAACTCTGATCAGGCAGGCCGAGCCCGATGTGATCGAGGAATGGAAGTGGAGAGGCGTTCCGGTGTGGGAGCGCGCCGGCATCATCTGTACCGGCGAGACCTACAAAAGCGTGGTGAAGCTGACCTTCGCCAAAGGCGCTTCGCTGGAGGACCCTTCAGGCCTCTTCAACTCCAGCCTTGACGGCAATACCAGGCGCGCCATCGATTTCCACGAAGGTGATGAGATTGACGAGCAGGCGTTGAAGACGCTCGTTCGCGCCGCCGCAGCACTCAACACGTCAACGCGGGCTGCGGCTCGCCCCGCCAGCTCCCGAAAAAAACCAAGCAGCGCTTGATGCTTGGCAACATCGCCTGAAACGCGTCGCATCGAACTCGATTTGGCGATATGCGTCAGTGAATCGGGCTTTCCTCGCGCTCGAGGAAGAGCTCCAGATTGTCGAGGCCGATTTCGGTGCCCTGGAGGCGGGCGCCGTTGTCGGCGTAGCCGTCGAGGAAGACCACCTGTTCGGTGAAGACCATTCTGGTGCCGCCGGGTTCGGCTTCGAAGGCGACGGTTGTGAGCGAGGCGGAGATGCGGGTTTCGCCGAGCTTCATCTCATAGGCATAGATGATGCGGGCATTGGGCACGATATCGATGTAGTGGGCATCATAGGCGTGCAGAAGGCCGTCGGTATCGGCGACGTAGTTCCTTTCCGTGCCGCCGGGGCGGAAATCGAGCCCATAGTCCAGCGCCACCCACTCGCCGTGGCAGGCGAACCATTGGCGTTTGGCCTCCGGCGCCGACCAGGCGCGGAAGACGCGAGCGACTGGCGCCTTCAGGTGACGCTCGATGACGAGAGTGGCGTGTTCGGCGGATGGTGTCGTCATTCGGGAAGGCTCTCCGTTTCATTGGCGAGAAATTGATCCAGCCTGTCGAAGGTGCTCGTCCAGCGGATCTTTCGCTGTTCTACCCAGCGCTCGACGGCAGCAAGCGCATCCTGTTGCAGGCGGTAGGTTCGCACCCGGCCGGATTTTTCGGAGAGCACGAGGCCGCTCTCCTCCAACACTTGCAGATGTTTCATCACCGTCGGCAGGGCAACGGCGAGCGGCGCGGCCAGTTCGGTGACGGAGGCCGGGCCGCGGCCGAGGCGATCGATCATGCCGCGGCGGCTGCGATCGGAAAGCGCATGAAACATGCGGTCGAGATCCGCCTGGCTGTCGATCATCCCGCTGCATCCCGGAAGCGGGCCGGCAGCTTCTCTTTGTAGGGGTAGAACTTGAAGTAGGGGCGGGCCTCTTCCAGTGCCCTTGCAAAGGACGGGCGCGCCAGCAGCCGATCGTAATAGGCGCGAAGGTTCGGCTGTTCCGCGGTGAAGGGGATCAGCGTCTCGGCATAGAAGAGCGCGGGGGCGGCGGCGCAATCGGCCATAGTGAAGCTGTCACCGGATATCCAGGGTTTGTCGGCGAGCTGCTTTTCGATCATCGAGTAAGCGGTGGCAAGCGTCGCCTTGGCGGCCGTGACCTCGATTTCGTCCGCCGTGCCCTCAGGACGCCGGAGATTGCTAACCAGCGTCTGCATCGGCGCCTGGACATAATGATCGAAGAAACGATCCCAAAGGCGGACTTGCAGCGTCCGGTCGATCTCCACCGGCAGCAGGCGAAGAGGCCCCGGATAATATTGCTCAAGATATTCGATGATGATCGATGTCTCGGGAATGGTGCTGTCGCGCGCCTCGTCCCGCAGCAGTGGCATCTTGCCGATCGGCCAGAAGCGGAAGAGATCGGCGCGCGAGCTTTCGTCGGAAAGATCGACGATGCGATTTTCGAAAGGGGTACCGTTTTCATAAAGCGCGATCAGCACTTTGTGGCAGAAGGAGGCGAGCGGATGCCCATAAAGCACGAGCGACATGCGGCGACCTTTCCTATCGTTGCGGTAAACTTTACCGATCGACTAACTATCAGGTCATGGCGCATCATGCAACAGATACTTCGCCAACTGCGAAACTATTCCGTCAGGCAAATATCAGGTGCATTAGCTTCAGCCGATATATCGGGCGATCACCAGATGGCCTGGTGTCGGCTGGCCGTCTTCCATGCGCACATTGATATCCGATATCTCGACGAGTTCGAAACCGGTGGCCGTCAGGCGTTCTCTCACATAGGCGTCGGCATGGGCGAAGCGCTGGTGCGGGCCGACCATATAGGCACGGCCGGCGAGTATTTCCTCGGGCAGGGTTTCCGAGGAGAAGATGAACAGGCCGCCCGGTGTCAGGTTCTCGGCGGCGCCGAAGAATAGCGGTTCGAGCGCGCCGAGATAGGGCAGCACGTCGGTGGCGGAGATGATGTCGAAGGCTTCCTCGTCGTTGTCGTCGAGAAAATCCTCGACCTCGGCGACGAAGAGCGTTTCGTAGAGGTCCTTCTCATGGGCGATCTCGACCATCTTCTCCGATATGTCGATGCCGGTCATATCGGCGCAGAGGTCGCGCAGCGCGCCGCCGGTGAGGCCTGTGCCACAGCCGAGATCGAGCAGCCGCTTGAACGGTCCGAGCTTCAGCGCCTGCAGGCGCTGGCGCACCAGCATCGGCACGTGATAGCCGAGCTGCTCGACGAGCACGTCCTCGAAAACCTCGGCATGCTGGTCGAACAAGGTCTCGACATAGGCGTCGGGCGCCTTGACCGGCGTTTCGCCGCGGCCCATCGCGGCAATGCGCACGGCCGCACCGCCGTGATCGTCGGGATCGATTGCCAGGACTTCCTCATAGGCTGCAACGGCCGCGTCGACATCACCGGCCTTTTCCAGCGCCAGCGCGCGGTTATAGGCCTCGCCAAGGGCTTCTTCGTCGATCTTCTTTGCCATCGCAGTCCATCGTCCTTTTGTTTCAGGCATGCGTCTAAGGCGGCTTTCGATGTTTTGCAATGGTGCGCTTGCGGGCGCAGAATGGCCGAAAAGAAGACGAAGGGAGGAACGAGCCATGAAAATGGAGGAAGACAGGACGTCATTGGTACGGGAAGGAGAGGACGCACGGCCTTTGCTGCCAAGTACTCCAAGCGAGGTTACCAACACGCTCATTCATTATTACCGCGGTGAACTCGGACGGATGACAAGTTGGCGCGACCGCATCGACCGGACCTCCAACTGGGCGATCACCGTGGTCGCAGCACTGCTTTCGGTCTCGCTGTCGACGCCGACTTCGCATCACGGAGTGCTGCTGTTCGGGATGATGCTGGTGACGCTGCTGCTGATGATCGAGGCGCGGCGCTACCGCTTCTTCGATATCTACCGCGCCCGCATTCGCCAGATCGAGCGCTGCTATTTCGCCGAGATTCTGGCGCCGGAGGCCGGGGCCGGCGGCGAATGGGCGATGGTGGTCGCCCGCAGCCTGCGCAAACCGCGCTTCCTGCTCAGCTATCAGGAGGCGATGCACCGCCGGCTCAAACGCAATTACGGCTGGATGTATTTCATCCTGTTGCTCGCCTGGTGCCTGAAGATCTCGACGCCGAAACTGCAGACGGAGGGCATGCCGGCGCTGCAGGCGCAGTCATGGGCCTATGTCATCGACAATGCCGTGCTCGGGCCGGTTCCCGGCCTTGCGGTCATTGCCATTGTCGTCGCCTTCTATCTCGGCATGCTCGGTTTCGCGCTTCGCCCGGATCGCGACGAAGGCGAATTCGGCCATGGCGAGGCGCATGTCTGACGCGGCCAGAACATGCCGCCCGAACCGCTCACACTTTTCGGCATCCTGCTGCAGAGCCGATCAGTGCAGGATGAACTCGCCCTTCAGCGCCCGCCACTCGGTTGCCGAGATCAGCTTGCGGTGGATGTAGCGCACCGAATGCAGCGGCCCGTCGAGCTTCTCTTCCCAGAATTTCAGGAAGCCGCGCATTTCGGGAAAATCGGGGGCGAGGTCGTAGTCCTGCCAGACATAGGTCTGCAGGATCGCCGGGTGGTCCGGCAGGTGGTAGAGGATCTGGGCGGTCGTCAGACCGTAGCCCTGCAATTGTTTTTCCATGTCCTTGTGCATCGCATTCCACTTCTTCTTGTTCCCACTCGCGCGCTTATTAGCGCTACGTGATATGGAAGCATGCGAGTGGTTAATGAAATCTTTACAGATACTTCATAAAAGGACAATTTATTTTTTATATCAATGACTTGGCAGCATCGTGCCGAGAGTGCTGCCAAGTCGGCTTTGTCGCATGCATGCCGTTATCCCAAAACTGCGACACGCGTTTCGGCGTCACGCATCAGCGCTTGAGATGCCGGGTCAGGCGGCGTTCGATCCAGGCCCAGAGATGGCGTAAGGCCTCGACGATGACGAGATAGAAGATCGCCGCCCAGAGATAGGTCTGGTAGTCGAAGGTGCGGGAGAAGGCGTAGCGGGTCTCGCCCATCAGGTCGAGCACAGTGATGATGGCGACGACCGCCGAGCCCTTGATCAGAAGGATGATCTCGTTGCCATAAGGACGAAGTGCGACGATGAGAGCCTGTGGCAGGATGATTTTGCGGAAAGCGATGAACTTGTGGATGCCGAGTGCGGCGGCCGCCTCGTGCTGGCCATGCGACACGCTTTCGATCGCGCCGCGCAGGATTTCCGCCTGGTAGGCCGCGGTATTGATGGTCATGGCAAAGAGGCCGCAATACCAGGCATCGCGGAAGAACCACCAGATGCCGACGGCCTCAAGCTGCGGCCGGAATATGCCGAGGCCGTAATAGACCAGGAACAGTTGGGCAAGCAGCGGCGTGCCGCGGAAGAAATAGATGTAGCCGTAGGCCAGCGCATTCAGTACCCGGTTCTTCGACATGCGCGCCACGGCAAGCGGCAGCGACAGGATGGCGCCGCAGATGACGGAAATGAAAACGAGGCTCAGCGTTATCCAGAGACCATGGAGGTAGCGCGGCCCGTAACGGGTGAATTTTTCCGGATCCCAGCCATTGACGACGGAAAAGACAAGAAGCGCTGCGAGCAGAGCCCAGACGGCGACGAAGATATAGCCGGCCATGCGCGCCGGCGTCATCGGCTTCATCACCTCGCGGGGCGCGGGCTGCGGTGGGATCAGCGTTTCGGCATAGCTCATCGACTGATCTCCGAACGCTTGGCCCAACGCTCGACATAGACGAGCAGGAAGGAAGAGAGGATGGCGAGCACCAGATAGAGGCAACAGGCCAGGCCATAGAAGAAGAAGGGTTCCTTGGTCACGCGCACGGCGACACTCGTCTGGCGAAGGATATCGGCAAGGCTGATGATCGAGACGTAGGAGGTGTCTTTCAGCAGCACCATCCAGAGGTTCGTCAGGCCCGGCAGCGCGATGCGCACGAGTTGCGGCAGGATGACCAGGCGCAGCGTGCGGCCGCGATGCAGGCCAAGTGCGTCTCCCGCCTCATATTGTCCCTTGGGGATGGCGCGGAAGGCCGAGAGCAGCACTTCCGAACAGTAGGCCGAGAAGACGACCGAAAGCGCGATGACACCGGCGAGGAAGGCATTGATCTCGACCGGCGGCCCGTCATAGCCGACGAAGGTCAGCAGAGACTGAATGAGCATCTGCATGCCGTAATAGATGATGAAGAGCGTCAGAAGCTCCGGCAGACCGCGGAAGATCGTCGTGTAGATGCCGGCCGCCAGCCGCAGCGGCTTCTCCTCCGACTGCTGACCGAGCGCCACCAGGAAACCGATGGCAAGGCCAATCGGCAGGGTGACGATCGCCACCGAAACGGTGATCTGCAGGCCAAGCGCGATCTCGTCGCCCCAACCGGTATCACCACAGCTAAGAATTGTCGACGGCGCCAGCCAAGTGAAGATGCCAACGGGTCCGCACAGCGGATCGAAGATGTGCACAATCCAGCTCCAGAAGGAGCCCAGCGCGGAAAATAATCCGCCCATGCGAGAATTCCCCTCACGGCTTTTGCCGTTTTAATCTTGCCATCTTTGTCAAACAAAAATGGCGGAAGAGCAAGCCTTCCGCCATTACCTTCATCGGCCAGATAACGAATTTCTTATTCGCCGTAAACGTCGAAGTCGAAGTACTTGTCCTGGATCTTCTTGTATTCGCCGCTGGCGCGGATCGCAGCGATCGCCGTGTTCAGCTTTTCCTTCAGCGGGTCGCCCTTGCGGATGGCAATGCCTGCGCCGTTGCCGTTGATTTCCTTGTCGACCGGCAGGGTCGTCAGAATCTTGCAGCAGGCGCCAGCGTCGGACTTCACCCATTCGGAGAGAACGACGACGTCGTCGATGACGGCGTCGACGCGGCCGCTGGCAACGTCAAGCTTGTATTCGTCAGCGGTCGGATAGAGCTTCAGCTCAGTGTCGGCGAGATGTTTCTCCGCATAGTTGGCATGCGTCGTGGAGGTCTGCGCGCCGATCACCTTGCCCTTGAGGCCGGCGACATCCGTGATCGTCGAATCCTTCGGCACGGCAATGGCCGGCGGGGTGTTGTAATACTTGTTGGAGAAGTCGACGAGCTTCAGGCGCTCCGGCGTGATCGACATGGAGGAAACGATCATGTCGAATTTCTTGGCGTTGAGCGCCGGGATGATGCCGTCCCAGTCGGTGCTGACGAAGGAGCATTCGGCCTTCATTTCAGCGCAGAGCGCCTTGGTGATGTCGATGTCGAAGCCCTGGATTGTGCCACTGGCATCAACGAATTCGAAGGGCGGATAGGTCGAATCGGTGCCGATCACATATTTCTCGCCATCGGCCATGGCCGAGCCGGCAAAAAGGGACATCGCCGCGATCGAGGCTGCCGCGAAAATACGGGTAGGATTAAGCATGAGGATCCTCTCTGTTGGTAGCCGCCGCTCCTTTTTCTCTTGGGCTGACGGCCGCAGTTCAACGGTGCTGAGACCGCCTTGCGGCGATAATCAGACTTTTTTTGATAGAATTGCAACACAAATCCCACCGCAATTGGGCGGTGCAAATAGCGGGCGAGATGAACGTCGGCAGACTGCAACATTCACGCGAGGTTAATCCCGACCTCCCTAGAACCGGAACAAATCGGCGGCTCGGCGATTGCCATTCCGCCGTTTCGCCTCAATGCGAAGCTAGGGGCGGAACCAGGGCCTTGCGGCCTTCAAGAAGCTCAAACAGGATCGAGGAAACCCGATGGGCATGAAATCAAGATTGTTCGCGAGCGCGACTTTTCCGCTGCTTTCTCTTTCGCTGGCGCTGCAGCCGGCATCGGCGATGGCGGCCGTACGCGACGTTGCGACGCAGGCTGCGGCCGTGCGGCAGGTCGAGCCGGGCAGCTTCGAGGTGGCGCAGGATGCGCCTTCCGAGGAGGAGTTGCTGAAGAAGAAAAAGCACAAGGAACAGGGGGAAGCCCCGGCCGAACAGGCGCCGGCCGCCGAGAAGCCGGCGCAGCAGGAAGCGCCTGCCGAAAAGCCGAAGGCCGAGCGGAAGGAAGCGCCTGAACCCAAGGCAGAGCCGGAAGCGCCGAAGGCGGAGGCACCGAAGGAGGTGCCCGCGGAGCAGCCTGAAAGCAAGCCCGAGCGGAAAGCCAAACAGCAGGCCCAGCCGGAGGCCGCGCCGCAGCAGGAAGAGCAGCCGGTAACGCAGGAAAAGCCGAAGAAGCCGAAGAAGCAGGAGACGCAGCAGGCCGAGCCGGAGGCTCAGCCGCAGCCCGAACAGCAGCCGGCAGCAAAGGAAGCTCAGCCGGAAACGGAACAGGCACAACCTGAAGCCAAGCCGGAAGGCGGCAAGCGGGAGAAGGGGCAGGATAAGGCCCAAGGCAAAGATAAAGGCAAGGGCAAGGGCAAGGCTGAGACTGCCGCTCCCGAGGCGGTGACACCGACCGAAGAACAGGCCAAGCCCGAAGCCAAGCCAGAGGTGAAACCCGCAGCAGAGGCGCCTGCCAAGCAGAAGCCAAAGGGTGAGACTGCAGCACCTGCAGAAAATGCCCCTGCGGCTAAGACGACCGAAGATAAGGCAGCGGCCCCGGAAGCTGCGCCGGCCGAAAAGCCCAAGGATGGTACGGCGGCAAAGCCCGCCGGTGAACAGCCCGCCGGCGCACAGCCAGCCGCGCCCGCCACTGACACTGCTCAGCCGCAACCGGATGCCAGCGGCGGCCAGCAGGTGGAGCAGGCCATTCCAGCACCGGAAAAGGCTTCTCCCGAGGAGCTGGAGCGCCGCAAGAAGATCGCCGCAGATCCGGCCAAGAGCAACGAAACCGTCGTGCTGCCGGTCGAGAACGGCGCAGCCGTGCTCGACAGCGACAAGGATGCCGACCGCAGCAAGGGCCGCGAAGGCCGCCGCGACCGCGACAGGCAGCGCGCCGACAGCCAGGAAGTGAAGGTGCCGACCTCAGATGCCGATGCGCAGGCTGCCACCGGCGGCCAGGCGACGGCGCCGGTAAAGCTCGAGGCGGTGACCCGCGAGAAGGGCAGGAAGCTCGATGAGCGGCCGCAATTCGTCCGTCCCGATGGCGCGCGCTTCGACGACCGTGGCGACGACAGCCGTGTGATCATCCAGTACGACAACAGGACGATCGTGCGCGGCGACGACGACAGGCGCTTCTTGCGCGACGGCGAGCGGCCGAGCTACGAGGAGCTTTCGGGTGACCGCTACCGCGAGACGATCACGCGGCCGGAAGGCTATCGCATCGTGACGATCCGCAACCGCTATGGCGACATCATCCAGCGGTCGCGTGTCGATGCCCGCGGGCGCGAGGACGTGCTCTATTATTCGCAGGACCTCTATGACGATCCGGACCGCGACTATTTCGAGGATCCGGGCGCCGACCTGCCGCCGATGCGGCTGCGCGTACCGCTCAGCGACTACATCATCGACACCCGCAGCGACCCGAACCGGGACTATTACGAGTTCCTGAGCGAGCCGCCGGTCGAGCCGGTGGAACGCGTCTATTCGCTGGATGAGGTGAAGTATTCGGCTCGTATCCGCGACAAGGTGCGCCGCATCGACCTCGACACGATCACCTTCGCGACTGGTAGCGCGGACATTCCGATGACCCAGGCGCGCACGTTGCGCAAGGTCGCCGATGCGATCAGCCAGGTGCTCGAGAAGGATCCGAGCGAGACCTTCCTGATCGAGGGTCATACGGATGCTGTCGGCTCAGACCAGAGTAACCTCATCCTCTCCGACCAGCGGGCGGAATCCGTCGCCAACGTGCTCACCGACGTCTACGGCATCGCGCCGGAGAACCTTGCGACGCAGGGTTATGGTGAGCACTACCTCAAGGTCAACACGTCGGCCCCTGAGCAGGAAAACCGCCGCGTCACCATCCGCCGCGTCACGGCACTGGTCCGCCCGGTCGCTGCCAACAAGTGATGCTATGGGTGCCCCTCTCCATTCTTCGGGAGGGGCATTCCGGTGCCCTTATTCTCCGTAGGGGATCCAGATATTCTTCACATCCACTGCGCGGCGAAGGTATTGCGCGCCTTCGGCAGCGGCTCTGTCCATCCAGTCCGTCGCCTTGCCATTGTCCACGAAGGTTCGCTTGAGATTGCCCGAAGACAGCTTCTCCACTGTCGTCGAAAGTTCCGCGGAGCCGAATGCCCACAACGCATCAACGTCATTGTGCGCGGCAAGGATCTTTGCCAATTCGATCGCCGACCCGGTGACGATATTGACGACACCGGCAGGCACATCCGACGTTTCCAGAACGGAATAGAAATCCGTGGCCGAAAGCGGGAAGGGCTCGCTCGGCACCGCGACGACACGATTACCGGTGGCAATCAACGGCGCAACCAGACTGATAAAGCCGAGCAGCGGCGCTTCCGGCGGGCATATGACGCCAACGACGCCGATGGCTTCCGGCACGGCCAGAGCTACGCCGCGAAGCGGCGGCTGGTGAATGCTGCCTTCATATTTGTCCGCCCAGGCTGCGTAGGTGAAGAGACGCGAAATCGCGGCGTCGACCTCGGCGTTTGCATTGGCGGCGGAAGCTCCGGTCATCGCTGTTATCCGTGAGGCGAACTCGTCGGCGCGACCACTGAGGTTCTCGGCGATGTAGTAGAGAATCTGGGCGCGGTTATGCGTGGTCGCATTCGACCAGGCGGAGGCGGCCTGTGCGGCAACCACTGCATTGCGGATGTCCTTGCGGTTGCCTTCGCCGACCTCACCGATCGCCTTGCCCTTGGGGGAGGTGATGACACGGGAATAATTGCCGTCCGGGCGCGCCTGCTTGCCACCGATGAAGAGCTTTGCCGTCCGGTCGATACTGGGCAGGGCAAAATCGCCGGCAACCGGCTTCACCTGCGAAAGGGCGGGCATTGCTGCTCGCGCCTTGCGGCCGACCCAAGCCTTCGGCTTCAGATATTCGTAGCAACCTTCCCGTCCGCCTTCGCGGCCGAATCCGGATTCGCGCTTGCCGCCAAAACCGACGGCGGCATCGAAAAGATTGGTGGCATTCACCCAGACCACGCCGGCTGCGAGCTTTGCCGCAACGTTCAACGCCAAGCCGATCGTCTCGCTCCAGACGCTGGCGGCGAGGCCGTAGCGGGTGTGATTGGCAAGCTGGATAGCCTCTTCCGGTGTGCGGAAAGTCATGGAGACCGCAACCGGCCCGAAGATTTCCTCGGTCGCGACGATTGATGTCGGCTGCACGCCGCTGAGAAGCGTCGGCGGGTAGAAGCTGCCGCCCTTCGGCAGGTCGATCTTAGCCTGATGCAGTGTCGCGCCTTCTGAAACTCCCTTTTTCACCAGCGCTTCAATACGCGTCAACTGCACGGGCGCGATGATCGCACCCATATCGATGCACTTGTCCAAAGGCTGACCGACCCGCAATGTCTGCATGCGGCGCTTCAGCCGCTCATGGAAAAGATCGGCAATGCCTTCCTGGACCAGTAGCCGCGAGCCGGCGCAGCAGACCTGTCCCTGGTTGAACCAGATCGCATCGACGACGCCTTCCACGGCGCCGTCAATATCGGCGTCGTCAAAAACGACGAAAGGTGACTTGCCGCCGAGTTCCAGCGTCAACGATTTGCCGCTACCCGCGGTACGCTCGCGAATAACGCGCCCGACTTCGGTCGATCCGGTAAAGGCAATTTTGTCGATATCCTCATGCCCGACGAGCAGCGCGCCTGTTTCGCCTTCTCCCGTCACGATATTGAGCACACCCTGCGGAAGGCCCGCTGCGGATGCCAGTTCGGCAAAGAGAAGCGCCGTCAGCGACGTGTATTCGGCAGGCTTCAGGATGACGGCGTTGCCGAGCGCCAAAGCCGGCGCCACTTTCCAGGCCAGCATCAGGAATGGGAAATTCCACGGGATGATCTGGCCGATGACGCCCACCGGCACATGATCGGCAAATTCCGTGTCCTGGATTTGCGCCCATCCGGCGTGATGATAGAAATGACGAGCTGCCAGCGGCACGTCGAGATCGCGGGTCTCGCGGATCGGCTTGCCGTTGTCGATAGCCTCGACCACAGCAATCAGACGCGCATGGCGCTGGATCATCCGGGCAAGCGCATAGAGATGGCGCGCCCGCGCGTGGCCCGGCAGGCGCGCCCATGACGCCTGTGCCTTGCGGGCCGCAGCAACCGCATTGTCTACATCCGCCGCGCCGCCGATCGCGAGCTTCGCCAGGACCTTGCCGGTGGCCGGCTCGAACGTGTCGAAGTTCTTGCCCGACGCGGAGGCCACGAACGCGCCATTGATGAAGTGACCGAAACCGGAAGCGTGGCGCGCTAGCCAGTCGCGAGCTTCGATATCGGATTCAGGGGCAGGGCCGTAGGACATTTCGTCGAAATACTTTGCAACAGTCATCTGGATCATCCAATCGGGTGTCTGTTGAGGGCCGAATAGGCACCGGTGACGTGATGCTCCAGCTGCCGCTCGATATCCGCAAGCAAGCTCGATGCACCGATGCGGAAGAGATCAGACTCCAGCCATTCGCGCCCCAGTTCGTCCTTCATCAGGAACTGGTAGTTCAACACGTCCTTCGCCGCGGAAATGCCACCGGCCGGCTTGTAGCCGATCTTGATGCCGGTGCGCTCCTGATAGGCGCGGATCGCCCGCAGCATGGTCAATGTCACGGCCAGCGTCGCATTGACGCCTTCCTTGCCGGTTGAGGTTTTGATGAAATCGGCTCCCGCCATCATGCAGACCAGCGAGGCCTTGGCGACATTGCGGAGCGTCTTCAGGTCGCCGGTCGCTAGAATGGCCTTGACATGCGCATTACCGCAGGCGGCGCGATATTCTTGCATTTCCTCGTAGAGTGCTGTCCAGTTGCCGGTCAGCACATGCTCGCGGGTGATGACGATGTCGATTTCTTTCGCGCCATCGGCAACCGACGCCTCGATTTCCTTGACCTTGAGGTGGTGCGGGCTGAGACCGGCAGGGAACCCGGTCGAAACCGCGGCGACCGGAATGCCGGAATCTCCAAGCGCCTCGACGGCCGTTGCGACAAAACGATGGTAGACGCAGATGGCGCCGGTGGTGATCGAACGGCCGCTCATGCCAAGCAAATCCAGAATGTCGGCGCGTATCGGATTCATCGCCTTCGCGCACAACCGTTTGACGCGCTCGGGGGTATCGTCGCCGTTCAATGTCGTCAGATCGATGCAGGTCACCGCCTTCAGGAGCCAAGCTGCCTGTGCGTCCTTTTTGACGGTGCGGCGTCCGGGAAGCGAGGCTATGCGGCGCTCGGTGGCAGACAGGTTGACCCGGGTGTCAAGCACCCACGACAGATCGAGTTCCATACCGGTATTGCGCGGCCGGTTATGGGTGCCGTCCGGCGATCGCGAAGGGGCTCCATGATGCGTCGCGTTTGCCGCATTGTGAACAGCAACGGTTTCCAAATAGAATCCTCCCGGTCAGAGCGTGAAGGTCTTGTTGCATCCGTGCAGATGCACGCAGCGGAAGCTTCACAACTGGCTCTAATGTGATTTTCTTTTCATTGTTTGTTAGGTTTGCATCACTGTCCTACCGCGTCAAGTTTAGATTTCGGACAGACGCCGAAAAAATGCGGATTTCTCAGTCGAAGTCGTTCATGCCGTTTTCGGTGATGACCACATCGAATGACTTCATGTCGCTGAAAAAGGCTGGTTTCAGCTTGCCGATTTTGCTGCTGTCGGCGAGAAGAATATTCTTTCGTGCCCGAGACATCGCCTTTTTCTTGATTTCCGCTTCGTGAAAATGCGCGCAGGTCGCGCCACGCCGGGCATCGACACCGGCTGCAGAAAGAAATGCCACGTTGATCACAAGCTGGTCGAGCATTTCCAGCCCCGAGGCACCGGAAAAGCTCGCCGATGCGGGGTGGTAAAGACCACCGAGCATAACAAGGCGAACGTTTGGTTTTCGCGTTAGACGATCGGCGACATTCATGGCGTAGCAGATCGCCGTTATGTGAATCCGGTCTGGGAGAAGATCGACCAGATAGGGTAAGGTGGTGCCACAATCGAAAAAGACCGTGTCATCATGGTGAATGTAATCAATGGCTTGTGTGCAAATTTGTCGTTTTGCAGCGGCATGACTGTCGGCGGCCCTGGAAATTTCATAAGGATCGTTTTCCGCTTCGACAGCCGGAACGATATGGCCGCCGAGAAACGCGAATTGGCCTGCATTGGCGCTGACATCACGCCGAACCGTCATCTCCGAGACGCCCAGTATCTCGGCAGCATTCTTGATGTGCAGAATGCGATGTCGTGAAAGGGCCTCGGATAAGACTGCGATGCGCCGGCCCCTGCGACTATCCATATCGCATGTCTCCCTTATCGTTCACACTGCAATAGTGTTCTGATGAAAATTTAACAAGGGACTGCCATTCCCATCTGGTTTCTCCCTTGATCTACGATCCGGCATTTGCGCCGAGATACAGCTTCTGCACCGGGCGGTTGCGCGCGACATGGAATATCGTCGCAATTTTATAGGGAAAGCCGTCAATTTGAAATGGGAATTCGTGACTTATTTTTCATTTTTTGATGGAATGGTCACAAAGTTGTATAGATGGTGCCGACTTCTGCTGCGGGGAGCGGGGTGACGACGAGAGCGACATTCTCGGCCGGCAGGGCCAACGGGGCGACTTCGTCACGCCTCTGGTCGGGTACCCTTCCGACCAGAGGCTTCATCCTCGCGACTGCTTAGGAACATTCCTGGCTGCGCGCGCTACTCGCCGGCTTTCCTTGCTGCCGTTTCGATCGCATCGGCAACCTTTTCCGGTTGGGAGGCGAAGACGGCGTGGCTGGCCTTGATCTCGGTCACGTCGCTTCCGGCACGTTTTGCCATGTCACGCTCGAGCTCGGGGTTGATGGAGCGATCCTCGGTAGCGACGATCGACCAGCTTTTCTTGGTCCGCCATGCCGGTTGGGTGATCTTGGCGGAGAATGCCTGCTTCGAGGCAAAGACCTGTGACTTTGCCATGAAAGCGGCTTCCGCTTGCGGAAGGTCGGCTGCGAAATCCGCGGCGAAGGCGCCCGGATCAAGATAGAGATATTTGCCGTCCTTCGTTTCCCTTATATCCATGCTGCCGGCAGGCTTCGAGCTGGCAAGGCTGAGCAGACTTTCTCCCTTGTCGGGCTGGAACGCCGCGACATAGACGAGGCCCGCGACATTGGGATCATTGCCGGCTTCGGTGATGACCATGCCGCCATAGCTGTGGCCGACGAGCAGGGTCGGTCCTCCCTGCAGGTCGAGAACGCGCTTGGTCGCCGCCACATCGTCGTCGAGCGAGGTGATGGGCTGCTGGACGATGGTGACGTTGAAGCCGCGCTTTTGGAGAATGTCCGTCGCCTTGCGCCATCCAGAGCCGTCGGCCAGGGCGCCGTGGACGATCACGATGTTCTTGACCTCGGCAGCCTCTGCTGCGAATGCGATGGTGGTGGTGGCGAATGCGAGGGCTGCCGTGAAAGCAAGATGTCTGTTCATGACTATTACTCCTTTGGGTCGTGTTGATGATCGGGATATTGATGCGTCTCAGGTTCAGCCGAAGGTGAAGGCGTAGGCCTGCACACCAGGATCGAGGAAGCTGATCTCGAAGTTGTGGGCGGCGACCGTGCCGGATTGGCGGACGAGCTGGTAAAGCCTGGTCGCGGTCACCGTACCGTTGCCGTCTGCATCGATGTCTGCGCCGTGGTCAGGTCCTGGCGCCTTGCCGTCGATCTTCACTTGGAAGCGGATCGGCTTTCCGCCGGCGCCAGGCCCGAGAACGAGATGCAGATCGCGGGCGCTGAAGCGATAAGTGATGCCGCCGCTCGGCTGATCAAGCGTCGCCTGATCCCGGCCGACGGTCCAGGTTCCGGACAGGCCCCAGCCGTTGAGGCCGGGTTCGGCGATCGAGTAGTTATGCGGCGTGTCTGGCTGCAGCCCTTCCGGAGAGGCGAAGTTCGCCGCCTGTCCGTAGCCGAGATAGGTTTCGCCGGAGCGGATGTTGCGGAGGTCGGGGCCCGCCTCCACGCCCTTGGCATCCGGCACGACCGGCGCACTTTCCGTCGTTTGACTGCCGGCTTCGCGCAGCAGGTCCTGAATGGCCTTTTCGGTCCTGTTGTAATTGCCTTCGCCAAAATGGTGGTAGCGGATCTGGCCTTTGGCATCGATCAGATAGGCGGCAGGCCAGTAGCTGTTTTCGAAGGCGCGCCAGATGCTGTAATCATTGTCGATCGCGACGGGATAGCCGATCTGGAAGTCGCCGATCGCCTTCTTGACGTTGTCGACCTTCTTCTCGAAGGCAAATTCCGGGGCGTGCACGCCGATCACCACGAGGCCCTGGTTCGCATATTTTTCCGCCCAGGCCCTGACATAAGGGATGGTGCGAATGCAGTTGATGCAGGAATAGGTCCAGAAGTCGACGAGCACGACCTTGCCGCGCAGTTGCTCTGATGTCAGCGGCTTGGAGTTCAGCCATTCGACCGCGCCGTCGAGTGAAGGCGCGTAACCTTCGACGGGCAGATCGCTGCGGAAGGGCTTCTTCGTATCGGCGGCTGCGATCACCATGTCTTTGCTCGCCACTTCGGAGGATGCGCCGCCCAAGGGCTTCGCATGCAGCCTGTCAAGCACGGCCTGTTCCAGGGACGCGGTGCTGGCATAGGAAATCCGCGCCAGCAGGCTGGTATCCAGTCCAAGCGCGATGACGGCGACACCCGCCAACACGGCAGCGCCGAGCACCTGGCGTATCCGGTCGCCGAGGCCGAGCGAGCGTTTCATGGCGGCGAAGAGCTTGCCGCCGACAAGCAGGGCGACGGCAAGCGAAGTTGCAGCACCAGCGGCATAGGCAATCAGCAGGAAGGTCGTTTGCAGATTGGCGCCCTGCAATGCAGCTCCGGTCAGCACAAGGCCGAGGATCGGACCGGCGCAGGGCGCCCAGAGCAGTCCGGTGGCGACGCCGAGAAGAAGCGCGCTCTTCACTGTCGTGGTGCCGCGCCCGCCGCCGGTGGCGTTCATAAGATTGTTGCCAAGGTCGACGATCGGCCGGGCAAGCGTGCTTGCGATGCGCGGCGAAAGCAGGCTTGCGCCGAAGAGAGCAAGCAGGACGATGGCGGCAAGCCGGCCATATTCATTGGCGCGAATGGCCCAGCTACCACCGACTGCGGCAAGCGTGGCGACCAGCGCGAAGGTGGCAGCCATGCCCGCCAGCATCGGCAGCGTGCTCTTGACGAAGGGCTGTCCGGCGCGGGCGAAGACGAAGGGGAGGATGGGCAGGATACACGGGCTGAGGATCGTCAGCGCGCCTCCAAGATAGGCAATGATCAGAAGTGTCATCATCGTTTCCTTTGAAACCGATTGATCGGGCTCTGGACGGCGATGGGCCTGAACCAGCAACGGCGGGATATGGCCGGTGTGAAGTATCCGCGATGTGTCCGGCTTTGCGGGAAAATGTACCGAAGTGTCGGGGTCGCGCACCGGCGATACAAAGCGATACAAACTGCTGCAGTGGCGAGGAAACGGCTGCGGCCAATGCGACCACTTGCCGAGGCAGCGCGATTGTATCGGAATGTATCCAGGCGGCCGGAAGCTACATCCGTATTCAAAAAACGGTTGCTTACGACATATCGGGGATACAAGTAGAGCGCCTTTTCGCGACCGTGATCCATTCGACAGGAGAGACCGATGTCAGAGCAAATCAACCACCACCGCCGCCGTTTCTTCGGCATGACGGCAGTCGCCCTTGCGGCCGTCGAGTTCGGCGTGGCCGGCACGGCCGCCGCCCAGTCGTCTGCGACTGCCGCATCGGTGCCAGCTATAAAGCCCGGAACCAACACGTCCTTCGAAGCGCTGAAGCAGGTCAAGGCAGGCGTGCTCGACATCGGTTATGCCGAGGCGGGAAAGGCGGATGCCCCTGTCGTATTGCTGCTGCACGGCTGGCCCTATGACATCTATAGTTTCGTCGATGTCGCGCCGCTGCTTGCCTCGGCAGGCTACAGGGTGGTCGTGCCTTATCTGCGCGGTTACGGGACGACCCGCTTCCTGGACGACCAGACGCCGCGCAATGGCCAGCCGTCAGCGCTCGCCGCCGATATGATCGCGCTGCTTGATGCGCTCGATATCGAGAAGGCTGTCATTGCCGGCTACGACTGGGGCGGGCGGACCGCCAACATCATGGCGGCGCTCTGGCCCGAGCGCTGTAAGGCGATGGTATCGGTAAGCGGCTACCTGATCGGCAGCCAGGAGGCCAACAAGAAGCCGCTTCCGCCGAAAGCCGAACTTGCCTGGTGGTACCAGTTCTATTTCGCTACCGAACGCGGTCGTCAGGGATACGAGAGCAACACGCATGATTTCGCAAAGCTTATCTGGCAGACGGCATCGCCGAAGTGGAACTTCGATGATGCGACATTCGACAGATCGGCCGCTGCCTTCGACAATCCCGATCACGTCGCGATCGTCATACACAATTATCGCTGGCGCCTGGGGCTTGTCGAAGGTGAGGCCAAGTACGATGCCTACGAGACGACGCTCGCCGCAACGCCTGTCATTTCGGTGCCGACCATCACCATGGAGGGCGACGCAAACGGTGCGCCGCATCCGCAGCCTTCCGCCTATGCCGGAAAATTTTCCGGCAAATACGAGCATCGGACGATCGACGGCGGCATTGGCCACAACCTGCCTCAGGAAGCGCCGCAGGCCTTCGCGCAAGCTGTCATAGATGTCGATCGCTTCTAATGTCGGCGCCGCCGGTCGCGGAGCCTCGTTGCTCCGACCGGCGGAATATGCGTAGCTCGCGTCAACCGCCTCGACATCGAGGCGGAGGGCGGGGGCCGCTTCTATCGGTAAGGAATAGGGAAATATGGATCATGTCGATCACATCCTGATCGTCGATGACGATCGCGAAATCCGCGAGCTGGTATCGGGCTACCTGCAGAAGAACGGCCTGCGCACGAGCGTTGCCGCTGACGGGCGCCAGATGCGCAGTTTTCTCGAAGCCAATGCAGTCGACCTGATCGTGCTCGATGTGATGATGCCCGGCGATGACGGGCTGGTGCTATGCCGTGAACTGCGCGCCGGCCGGCACAAGGCGATCCCGATCCTGATGCTGACGGCCCGCACCGACGAGATGGACAGAGTCCTCGGATTGGAGATGGGCGCCGATGACTATCTTCCCAAGCCCTTTGCCGCGCGGGAACTGCTCGCCCGCATCAAGGCGGTGCTGCGGCGCACGCGGATGTTGCCGCCCAACCTGCAGATCAGCGAGGCCGGCCAATTGCTGACTTTCGGCGACTGGCGGCTCGATACGGTGGCCCGGCACCTTCTCGACAAGGAAGGGACCGCGATTGCGCTCAGCGGCGCCGAATACCGTCTGCTTCGCGTGTTCATCGACCATCCGCAGCGGGTGCTCAATCGCGACCAGCTTTTGAGCCTGACGCAGGGCCGCGACGCCGATCTCTTCGATCGGTCTATCGATCTCCTGGTCAGCCGCCTGCGTCAGAGGCTGGGCGACGATGCGCGCGAACCGACCTACATCAAGACGGTGCGCAGCGAAGGCTATGTGTTTTCGGTTCCGGTCGAAATCTTGGAGCTGCGCCAATGAAGGCGGCAATCCGCTTGCGTTCGGGCCTGACGTGGCCGAGCACGTTGCGGTCGCGGATCTTTCTCATCCTGCTGATCGGATTGGCCTTGGCCTACGGGCTGTCGTTCAGTGTGCTCTATATGGAGCGCTACATGTCGGCCAAAGCCGTGATGCTCGGCACGCTGGAGAGCGACGTTGCAACGTCGATTGCCGTTCTCGATCGGCTTCCGCCCCGCGAACGCGGCGATCTGCTCGATCGGCTGAGCCGCGGCAATTATCGTTTCGTGCTCGGGCCCGGCCTTCCCGGCGTGCCTGACACGTCAAGCAAAGGGGCGGAAATCTCAGGAAAGATCGAGGAGGCCATCGGGCACCGCTTTCCGATCCGGATCGAACGAATTCCTGGCGATGTGAACCGGCTGCAGGCGCATCTGACGCTCAGCGACGGAAGCCCGTTGACGATCGACGTCACGCCGAAGGGCGTCATGCCGATTGCCGCATGGCTGCCCTACGTCTTCGTCGTCCAGATGGCGCTGCTCATCCTCTGCACCTGGTTTGCGGTTCGCCAGGCGATCCGGCCGCTCGGCGAGCTTGCCGCCGCCGCCGATGCGCTTGACCCGAACAAGGACGGTCCGGCGATGAGTGAGGCGGGGCCGAGCGAGGTCGCGCATGCGGCAAGAGCATTCAACGCGATGCGGGAGCGGATCGCCCATTACCTCGAAGAGCGCGTCCAGATACTGGCGGCCATCTCGCATGACCTGCAGACGCCGATCACCCGCATGCGGCTGCGCGCCGACATGGCGGAGGATTCGCCGGAGAAAGACAAGCTGGTGCACGATCTCGGCGAGATCCAGCGCCTCGTTCAGGACGGCATTGCCTATGCACGCAGCGCGCATGGCAATGGCGAGAAGAGTGCCCGCATCGATCTCGCCTCGTTCATCGACAGCATAGCCTACGACTACCAGGATACTGGAAAGGCCGTCACCGTGGTCGGCCTGGTTCAGGGTGCTGCCTTCACCAAGCCGCATGCTCTTCGCCGCATCCTGTCGAATTTCATCGACAATGCGCTGAAGTTTGCCGGCGCTGCCGAGATCAGCGTCGCGCGCAGCGCCGAGAACGATATCGTCATATCAGTCATGGACCGCGGGCCGGGAATTCCGGACGATATGCTGGAAGCCGCCATGCAGCCTTTCTTCCGGCTGGAACAATCCCGCAACCGGGAGACCGGCGGCACCGGTCTCGGTCTTGCGATCGCCCAGCAGCTGACGGCCAAGATCGGCGGATCACTCCGGCTCTACAATCGCGCCGGCGGTGGTCTGGCGGCAGAAGTCACCATCCGTTGACGTCGGCAGTCACCGCAAAATTTCGAGATGTTTGTATGTAAGGATGTCCTCGATATCGGATGCTACGTTTTGTGACATTTCGGGCGATTTCGGAAACATGGCGGATATATCCGTCGGTCAAACCACACTCCGTCAACCCGGCCGCGTAGCGCGGCCAGTCGCCTGGAGCGACGCAACACAAGGAGTGTTCCATGACAAAGATCGACAAGGTTCTCTATACCGGCAAGACCCACACGACGGGCGGGCGCGACGGCGCGTCGCACAGCGACGACGGCCAGCTTGATATCAAGCTTTCGCCTCCGGGCAGCAACCGCGCCGGCACCAATCCCGAACAGCTTTTCGCCGCCGGTTGGTCTGCCTGCTTCATCGGCGCGATCGGTTTCGCCGCGGCTAATCAAAAGGTCAAGCTTCCAGCCGATCTTGCCGTTGACACCGAGGTCGATTTGGGAACCGCCGATGGCGGCTATTTCCTGCAGGCCCGTCTCAAGGTCAGCCTGCCCGGGATCGAAGCGGATGTGGCACGAACCCTCATTGAAGAGGCTCACCAGACCTGCCCCTATTCGAAGGCCACGCGCGGCAATATCCATGTCGAATTGACCGTTGCCTGATGGATGGATTTTTCGCCGGCCTTGGCTGCGGCGGGCAGGGAACCGGCGCCGAAAACAAGCAGGTCGAGGCCGATCGGGCCCCGTCGATGGAGGTTTTTATGAGATTGATGATCATCTGCATTCTGGGAGCGGTGGTCTTCGCCGCGCCCTGCATCTACGACGTAAGCTCGCAGGAGCCTTCGCCGCTTGCGGGCCTCGTAACGGCGGCATCCGCAGCTTCGCCTTCGGGGGGAGCAGAGGCCGCTCCAGCCGATCCCGGGGTCGACAACTCCTCTTCTGACCTCACCAAAGGAGAAAGACCGTGAAGCTCTATCAGAATGAAATTTCCTCGGCGACATCTCGCGTCCGCATCGCGCTCGCCCTCAAGGGACTGACGGCAGAAGCGCTGCCGGTTAGCATCCTCGGTGAGGATGCCGAGAGCCGGCAGGCCGGATATCGCAGCGTCAATCCGCAGGGGCTCGTGCCGGCCTTGCTGACGGATAGCGGTGTCCTCCTTACCCAGTCGCTGGCGATCGTCGAATATCTCGACGAGATCCAGCCCGAGCCTCCATTGCTGCCTGACACCGCGGAAGGCCGGGCGCAGGCGCGGTCGATCGCGCTTGCGATCGCAGCCGAGATCCATGCGCTGCTGCCGCCGCGGATCGGCCTGCATCTCGGCAAGGTCTTCCAGGCGGATGCCGATGCCATTACTGCCTGGAATCGTCATTGGGTCGGCGAGGGAATGGCCGCGGTCGAGACGATGATCGCCGGCCGCAGGCCGGGAGCCTTCGCCGTTGGGGATCAGCCTGGTATTGCCGAGATCTTCCTCTTCCCGCAGGCGATCAGCGCCCGGCGCCTCGGCTTCGATCTCGCCAGCTGGCCCAATATCGCGGAGATCGTCGCCAGACTGGAGGCGATACCGGCTTTCCAGGAGAATGCGCCGGCGCCGAGACGATGATCCAATCTATGAAGAATCGGCCGCAAGTGACTGCAGCCGATTCTCTTCTGGTGTTCTAGCCTTGGCGATGAGACGTAGCCTTCATGGCCCGTCGGCCGCGTTTAACGGTTGACCCTTGCCTGCAGATGCGCGGGATAACGATCGCCTTCCACCTTGATCGTGGCGAGCGCGCTTTCGATGCTGGCAAGGTCCTCAGCCGTCAGTTCGACTTCAGCGGCCTGGATGTTCTCCTCGAGGCGATGCAGCTTGGTAGTGCCGGGGATCGGCGCGATCCAGGGCTTCTGCGCCAGCAGCCATGCGAGAGCCACTTGGGCGGAGGTTGCCTTTTTGCGGGCGGCGATTTCTCCGAGACGATCGACGAGCACCTGGTTGGCCTTTCGCGCCTCCTGAGAAAAGCGTGGCACGACGTTGCGGAAATCCTTGCTGTCGAAGGTGGTCGTTTCACTGATCGCGCCAGTCAGGAAGCCCTTACCAAGCGGGCTGAAGGGCACGAAACCGATGCCGAGCTCTTCCAGCGTCGGCAGGATTTCCTGCTCGGGTTCGCGCCACCACAGCGAATATTCGCTTTGTAGTGCTGCCACCGGCTGGACGGCATGGGCGCGGCGGATCGTCCGGGCGCCTGCTTCCGAGAGGCCGAAATGTCTGACCTTGCCTTCCGCGATCAGCGCCTTGACCGTGCCGGCGACATCCTCGATCGGAACATCGGGATCGACGCGATGCTGGTAGAAGAGATCGATGACATCGGTCTTCAAACGCTTCAGCGCCTGGTCGGCCACCGCGCGGATCTGTTCCGGCCGGCTGTTCATGCCGCTCTGGCCGCCATTGGCATCGAAGTTGAAACCGAATTTCGTGGCGATCACCACCTCCTCGCGAAAGGGCGCCAAGGCCTCTCCCAGAAGCTCTTCGTTCTTATAGGGGCCATAGGCCTCGGCCGTGTCGAAGAAGGTCACGCCGCGTTCAAATGCCCGCCGGATCAGTGCGGTCGCTTCCTGAATATCTGTCGCTGGGCCATAACCGTAACTCAGCCCCATGCAGCCGAGACCGATGGCTGAGACATGAAGTCCGCTCTTTCCAAGTTCACGTTTCTGCATAGAAGTTTCCTCTTCTAACCTTGGTATTGCGTGTCGGTGACATGCTCCATCCAGTCGACGACCTTGCCGTCGAGCTGTTCCTGGATGGCGATATGGGTCATCGCCGTCGTCGGCGATGCGCCGTGCCAATGGCGTTCACCCGCTGCGAAGCAGACGACGTCGCCGGCGCGAATCTCCTCGACCGGGCCGCCTTCGCGCTGCACGCGACCGCAGCCCGATGTGACAATCAGCGTCTGGCCGAGCGGATGGGTGTGCCAGGCGGTGCGGGCTCCGGGCTCGAAGGTGACGCTGGCGCCAGCCGCGCGTGCGGGGCGGGTCACGGCAAACAGTGGGTCGACACGCACGCTGCCGGTAAACCAGTCGGCTGGTCCCTTGGCCGAAGGCTGCGAACCGCTTCGCTTGATATCCATCTTTGTCTTCCTTTCGATGTCGGGGTGGAC
The DNA here is from genome assembly GCF_051811185.1 of Rhizobium sp. 62_C5_N11_2. Classification (NCBI taxonomy): domain Bacteria; kingdom Pseudomonadati; phylum Pseudomonadota; class Alphaproteobacteria; order Hyphomicrobiales; family Rhizobiaceae; genus Rhizobium; species Rhizobium sp. 62_C5_N11_2. The sequence continues at coordinate 2,293,407 of NZ_JBPWPW010000001.1, read as the reverse complement.
AGGTCCACTCGAGCAGCAAGGTATTTAGCGCGTGTGTTTGGTCGCGATTAGATGGTATAAACGGCAAGAACCCATGAGAAAGTTTCATGAATGCCGCGCCCCGCCGTCAACGACCTCATCGCCTTCCTCGCCGTTGCACGCGCACAGAGCTTCACCAAGGCGGCGGGCAAGCTGGGTGTGTCGCAATCGGCGCTCAGCCACACCATCCGCGGGCTCGAGGAGCGGCTTGGACTGCGATTGCTGACCCGAACGACCCGCAGCGTCGCGCCGACAGAGGCCGGCGAACGCCTGCTCGGCTCCATCGGACCGCGGCTCGACGAGATCGAGAGTGAGTTGGCTGCCTTGAGCGCCTTCCGGGAGAAGCCGGCAGGCACCATCCGCATCAATGCCGGCGAGCATGCGGCCGATGCCGTCCTCTGGCCCGCCTTGCAAAAGCTCCTGCCTGATTATCCCGATATCAATGTCGAAATCATCGTCGACTACGGTCTGACCGACATCGTCGCGGAGCGCTACGATGCGGGGGTGCGGCTTGGAGAACAGGTGGCGAAGGACATGATCGCGGTGCGCATCGGCCCCGACATGCGGATGGCCGTGGTCGGCGCTCCCGCCTATTTCGACACCAGGCCGAAGCCGCTGACGCCGCAGAACCTTACGGATCACAATTGCATCAATCTGCGTCTGCCGACCTATGGCAGCGTTTATGCGTGGGAGTTCGAGAAGGACGGGCGCGAGCTCAGGGTTCGGGTCGAAGGACAGTTGATCTTCAACAATATAGCCCTGCGGCTGAACGCGGTGCTGGCTGGTCTTGGGCTGGCCTATATGCCGGAGGACTTGGTCGAGGCGCATCTTGCCGACGGGCGGCTGGTGCGCGTCCTCGAGGATTGGTGTCTGCCGTTTTCCGGCTACCATCTCTACTATCCGAGCCGCCGGCATACGTCGCCGGCATTCGCCCTCGTCGTCGATGCACTTCGCTATCGAGGATAGACGCCCACTATGTCGGGCCGCCCGGACAGGCATATATCCGAACCAGGAGTGATCGGCTCTTGCCGGAAGCGAACTCATGCCTGCCAGTGATTTGACATTCCATCACTCGCCGCTAATTCACACTTGAAATTGAAGGAAACAGTGAATGAATACTGCGGCACCTGCCACGAAAGCTCGGACCGGCGTGTCCGGTTTGGATACAGTTCTGGCGGGGGGCCTCTCGCCGGGGCACGTTTTTCTCCTGGAGGGGAATCCGGGAGCTGGCAAAACGACGATTGCGCTGCAGTTCCTGATCGAAGGTGCGCGGCTCGGCGAGCAGGGGCTCTACATTACCCTTTCGGAAACCGAGAGCGAACTTCGGGCCGGTGCCGCATCGCACGGCATGGTGATCGATGGGAATATCGAGGTCTTCGAGGTCGTGCCTCCGGAAAGCCTGCTGGATGCCGACCAGCAGCAGAGCCTGCTTTATTCGTCGGATCTTGAACTCGGGGAGACGACAAAGGAAATCTTTGCCGCTTTCGAGCGGATCAAGCCACGTCGCGTGGTTCTCGACAGTCTGTCGGAGATAAGGCTGCTCGCGCAAAGCTCGTTGCGCTACCGCCGGCAGATCCTCGCGCTCAAACATTATTTTGCCCGACAAGGCGCGACAGTCCTTCTGCTCGATGATCTGACGTCCGAGGTGCTCGACAAGACAGTGCACAGCGTCGTGCACGGCGTCATCCATCTCGAAGAGATGGCGCCGAGCTACGGCTCCGAACGCCGACGTCTCAGGGTCATAAAATATCGCGGACAGGCCTTCCGCGGCGGCTATCACGATTTCATCATCCAGACTGGCGGGGTTAAAGTCTTTCCGCGGCTCGTCGCCGCCGAACACAGGTCGAGTTACGCCCGTGATCAGATTTCCTGCAATATTGCAGAACTGGATCTGCTTCTCGGAGGTGGCCTGGAGCGAGGTTCCAGTACACTCATACTTGGTCCCGCCGGCACCGGCAAAAGCACGTTCTCCTTTCAATTCCTGATGGCTGCGGTCGCGCGCGGCGAGAAAGTGGCGGCCTTCATTTTTGACGAGGAGCTGGGCCTGCTCTTCACGCGGCTGAAGGCGCTCGGAATGGATCTCGAAGCCATGCGAAACGCGGGTCATATCCACATCGAACAGCTCGATGCCGCCGAACTGTCGCCGGGCGAATTCGCCCACCGCGTGCGCAATTGCGTCGACAAGTCGGATGCGAAAACCGTCATCATCGATAGTATCAACGGTTACCAGGCTTCGATGCCGGACGAGAATTCGCTGATCCTTCATATGCATGAGCTGCTGCAATATTTGAACAGGCAAGGCGCCAACACCTTTCTCACCGTGGCCCAGCACGGGCTGGTCGGTGACATGAAGGCACCTGTCGACGTTACCTATCTCGCCGATACCGTCATTCTGCTGCGTTACTTCGAGGCGGCCGGAAAGGTGCGGCGGGCAGTCTCGGTGATCAAGAAGAGGACCGGCTTTCACGAGGATACCATCCGGGAGTATCGCATCGACGCTTCCGGCTTGAGGTTCGGCGATCCTCTCGTCGGGTTCCAGGGCGTGCTTCGCGGCGTTCCCGAATTTGTCACGACCTCAACGCCGCTCCTTGCGACCGATGGCGGGGATAGCGGCAATTCCTAATTCCGGCAAACCGAAAGCATTGATCTACACCCCCGTCGGTCGCGATGCCTGGGTGGCGAGATCATTGGTCGATGAGGCCGGATTGGCATCGATTGCCACCACCGACCTGCCTATGTTCGCGTCATCGCTCAGCGATGACGTCGCGCTTGGCGTCCTGACGGAGGAGGCCGTTCGCTCGAGCGATCTCAAGCCGATCGCCGCCTGGGTTTCGGCCCAGCCGAGCTGGTCTGACCTACCGTTCATCGTGCTCACCACACGTGGTGGCGGACCTGAACGAAATCCGGCCGCTGCCAGGCTTTCCGAGGTTCTTGGCAACGTCACCTTCCTGGAAAGGCCGTTCCATGCGACCTCGTTCATCAGCGTGGCCCGGACCGCATTAAAGGGGCGCCTGCGCCAATATGAAGCGCGAACCCGGCTTGAGGCTCTGGGCGAGGGAGAGCGGCGGTTGCAGACCGCTCTCGCCGCCGGTCGTCTCGGGGCATGGGAGCTGGAGCTGTCCTCGATGGCATTGTCGGCCTCGGCGACCTGCAAAGCAATCTTCGGCCGAAGCCCCGATGACGATGTCACACGCGACGATCTGATCGCAAGTATCCACCCCGACGACCGGGATCTTGTGCTGGCACGGTTGCGCCAGACGATCGATACTGGGCGCGACTATTCGATCGAGCACAGGACGATCTGGCCGGATGGATCGCTGCATTGGACCGAGGTCCACGCGCAGCTTTATTCCGACAGATATGGTTCCGCCATGAAACTCGTCGGCGTCTGCTCCGATACCACTGTCCGCAAGACCATTGAGGAAAACCTGAGACGGCTCAATGAAAACCTCGAAGAGCGCGTGAGGGAACGGACCAAAGAGGTCAATGCGGCTCACCAGACCCTGCTCGAGGAAGTGTCCCAGCGTGAAAGAGCCGAGGAGCAGCTTCGCCAATCACAGAAGATGGAGGCGATCGGCCAACTGACCGGCGGCGTCGCACACGATTTCAACAATCTGCTGATGGTCGTTCTCGGAAATCTGGAGCTGCTCGGCAAGCATGTTGCCGGAGATGCCAAGGCGACGCGTCTGGTCGACGGGGCGGTTCAGGGTGCGCGGCGCGGGGCGGCGCTGACGCAGCGGCTGCTGGCTTTTGCCAGACAGCAGGATCTGCAGGTCAAGCCGATCGATCTGGCCGAGCTGGTCTCCGGCATGAAAGATCTACTGCGGCGCTCTGTGGGATCCTCGATCAGTATCGAAACCATCCTGCCGGCAACCCTGCCGCCGGCGCTGGTCGATGCGAACCAGCTCGAACTGGCGCTGCTCAACCTTGCGGTCAATGCCCGCGATGCGATGCCGGATGGCGGGACGCTGTCCATATCGCTGCGTGATGCGCAGGTGGCCGGCGATGACGGCACTCTCGACAAGGGCGCCTATCTTGTGTTGGCGGTGGCCGATAGCGGCACCGGCATGGACGCGGAGACGCTGAAGAAGGCGGTCGATCCGTTTTTCTCGACCAAGGAACTCGGAAAGGGCACGGGCCTCGGCTTATCGATGATCCACGGGCTTGCCGTTCAGCTCAATGGCGCACTTCGTCTGACAAGCGAACTTGGGGTCGGGACGACCGCTGAGTTGTGGCTTCCCGCAACCGAACAGCGCCCCGAGCGGGTGATCGAAGCGGAACTGCCCGTTCCGCAAGCTGCATCCAGACTGAAGATCCTGCTGGTCGATGACGATGCCTTGATCGCCATGAGTTCGGTCGACATGCTTGAAGATCTCGGCCACGAGGTCGTCGAAGCAAACTCCGGCGCGCAGGCGCTGGAACTGATCAGCAGCGGTCAGCATTTCGACCTTGTCATAACCGACTATTCGATGCCTGGTATGACCGGTGCACAGCTGGCCCAGGCCGCACGGGACATTTATCCGGCATTGCCGATCGTGCTGGCGACAGGTTACGCCGATCTTCCCGCCGGCACCGATATCGATCTTCCGAGATTGGCAAAGCCCTATGATCAGGCTCAGCTCGCCAAGGAAATCGCCAAGGCGATGGCAAGCGAAACAATTCAGCTTCTCAGGTCCGGCAGTGGTGCACGGGGCTCAGCGCCCATAGTGCCGCGTGTCCTTTCAGGCGCGCAAAGGACGCTGTAACACTTTTAAGCGCTGCATCATTGTGTCCTTAAATCGATTCCGATTTAAGAATTAAGCCGTGGCCTGTCCAAGGCCGACGATGCCAGCAATGAAATCGGCGATGGCGCCTGTGTCGTCCAGATCGAAGACCGGCAGGGCCGTATCCGTGACGGCATGATCGGCGGCGATAGCGCAGATATGGGGATCGCTCGGCGCCAACGGTTCACGATTTGCCGCCTCCAGGCGGCGGGCCTCGATCTTCGGGATCGGCTCGCGCTTGTAACCTTCGATCAGCACGAGGTCGCAGGGGGCGAGGCGGGCGAGGATCTCCTCGAACTCAGGTTCGGGGGCACCGCGCAGCTCGTGCATGATGGCGTAGCGGGTGCCGGAGACGATGGTGACCTCGTGGGCGCCGGCCTGGCGGTGGCGGTAGCTGTCGGCCCCGACCTTGTCGATGTCGAAATCATGATGGGCGTGCTTGATCGTCGAGATCCTGTAGCCGCGGCGGGTGAACTCCGTCACCAGTCGGACGGCGAGCCCCGTCTTGCCTGAGTTCTTCCAGCCGGCGATGCCGAAGATTTTCGGTGCGGTCATCCGCGAAGGGCCTCCAGCCAGCGTTCCGCCTCGACGAGATCGTCGGGCGTATTGATGTTGAAGAAAGGGTCGAGCAGGCTGGCGCGGGTCGGATGCAGCGGAAACGCCACTTCCGTAACGTCATGCCGTAACAGGAAGTCGCGTACGCGGCGCTTCTCGTCGGTGGTGATCCAGGCTTCGAGATCGGCGGCCAGCGTCACCGGCCACAGCCCGAAGACGGGATGGCTGCGGCCCTCGGAGGCGGCAATGGCGATCTGCGACGGGTGCTCGATCGCAGCCGCCAGCCGGGCGACGAGATCGGCCGGGAAGAACGGGCAATCCACCGAGACGGTGACGACATGGGTGATCGAGGGCAGGCCGGCGGCATAGACCATGGCTGCATGGATGCCGGCCATCGGCCCGGCCTTACCGCGAAAACGGTCGGGAACGACAGGCACGCCCTCGGCGGCGGCATCGGCATTGACGGCAACGAGCGGGGCCTGTTGCGCGAGGCGGGTCAGCACATGGTGGAGCAGGCTCTCGGCCCCGAGCATCACGCCTGCCTTGTCGCGGCCCATGCGCTGCGAGCGGCCGCCAGCCAATACGACGCCTGCTATATCAGATCTGCCAAGCGAGAATTCAGCCATCATCCTTCCTCAGACCGGCGCGCGCGGCGCGGATTCCTGCGCGATCGGCGATACGCGGCGCTTGGCCTCACGATAGAACGTATAGAGGCCGGAGGCGATGACGATCGCGGCGCCGACGAGCGTCCAGCTGTCAGGCACTTCGGCGAAGAAGAGGAAGCCGAGCAGGGAGGAGAAGATCAGGCTGGTATAGCGGAACGGCGCGACGAAGGAGATTTCGCCGGTACGCATGGCGAGAATGACCGACTGGTAACCGACGAGCACCAGTACCGAGGCGAGCACGAGATGCCCGAGCGAGGTGGCGCTGACCGGCTGCCAGCCGCCGAGCAGCGGGATGAGCAGTGCGCCGAAGAAGGAGGCCGACATGGCAGTGATGACGGTTATCATCAGCGAGGGAATTTCCGGGCTGATGCTCCGGGTGGCGAGATCGCGGCCGGCCGTCGTCAGCACCGCGGCGACGCAGAGCAGGGCGGCGGCGGTGAATCCTTCCGGGCCGGGGCGGATGATGATCATCACGCCGACGAGGCCGACGAGAATCGCCGACCAGCGCCGCCAGCCGACCGGCTCACCGAAGAACAGCGCTGCACCGAAGGTGACGACCAGCGGCAGCGACTGCAGGATCGCCGAGGCATTGGCGATCGGCATCAAGCCGAGCGCGGTGATATAGGTGACGGCGGAGAGCGTCTCACAGATGATCCTGAAGATAATCATCGGCTGCAGCATGACCCGCCAGGAGCGCAGCGCGCCCATTTTCCAGGCGATCAGATAGACCAGCAGGCTGGTGAAGAGGCCGCGCAGGAACATGATCTCGCCGGCGTTCATATGGGCGATCACCGATTTGGATAGGGCGTCGCTTGCGGAAAAGCCGGCCATCGCCATGCTCATATAGATGGCGCCCTGAGTATTGCGTGACCGCGGCATGAAGAGATTCCCGTTACCTGTGCGCCCCTTTTAGTCGCGAAGATGCATGAAGGGAATCGGATGAATGTCACACCAGGCATAAATCGATGATGCGGTGCACAATGGCACTGATGTCAATGCAGGCGTGTGGGCGGAAGTCCGACAAATGCCTGTTTTATAACGTGAATTCCGATATTTCCGACGCCGCGATCAAGGCGTCGATGAGGACGTCCGTCGCGTTGCCGGTTCGGCCATAGGCGTTTTTCTCGTCCTGCGCGGGAAACGGGTGGCTGCATCGCCTGATGTTTGAGCATCTCAGGTCTCGTAACAACCCAGGAGAGACCGATATGACACTTCTCAACGACAAGATCGCAATCATTACCGGCGCAAGTTCCGGCATCGGCCGCGCAGCGGCGAAACTCTTTGCACGGCAAGGCGCCAAGCTCGTAGTCACCGGCCGGCGGCAGGATGCGCTCGATGCCGTCATCGCGGAAATCGAGGCGGAGGGTGGTCAGGCCGTCGCCATATTAGGCGATGTCAAGGACGAGGCGCTGCAGGCAAGGCTCGTCGAGACGGCAGTTTCGCGTTTCGGCCGGCTCGACATCGCCTTCAATAATGCCGGCATCCTCGGTGAGATGGGGCCGGTCGCCGGGCTGTCGCTGGAGGGCTGGCGCGAGACGATCGAGACCAATCTCACCGCCGCCTTCCTCGGCGCCAAGCACCAGTCGGCGGCGATGGGAAAAGGCGGCGGATCGCTGATCTTCACCTCGACTTTCGTCGGCCACACCGTCGGCATGCCTGGCATGGCCGCCTATGCGGCGAGCAAGGCGGGGCTGATCGGCTTCGTGCAGGTGCTCGCCGCCGAATTCGGAACGCAGAAGATCCGTGTCAACGCACTGCTTCCCGGAGGCACCGACACGCCCGCCAGCATCACCAACGCGCCCGATGCCACGCCGGAGGTGCTCGCTTTCGTGGAGGGATTGCATGCGCTGAAACGCATGGCGCAACCCGAAGAGATCGCCAATGCGGCGCTTTTCCTCGCCTCCGACATGTCGAGCTTCGTGACCGGCACGGCGATGCTGGCGGATGGTGGGGTTTCGATCAGCCGGACATAGAGCGGGCAAGGGAAGGTGCCGTCAGTGTCATCACTGCGGCACGTTCTTAGTTGCGGCGGGCTATGCCGCCGCAACTAAGGCATCGATCAGGCGACTTCGCGTATGTCTCTTTCCGCCAGGCGGTCGAGGTAGGCGACCAGGTCCTCGATGGTGACGAGGGGGAGGTTGTGGCGTTCGGCGAAGAGCGTGAGTTCGGGCAGACGGGACATGGTTCCGTCGTCGTTGGCGACTTCGCAGATGACGCCGGCGGGGACCCTTCCGGCGAGGCGGGCGAGATCGACGGCGGCTTCGGTATGGCCGGGGCGGCCGAGCACGCCGCGGGGGTTGGCGCGGAGCGGAAAGATGTGGCCGGGGCGGGCGAATTCATCTGGCTTTGCGCGATCGTCGACGAGGGCGCGGACGGTGGCGGCGCGGTCGGCAGCCGAGATGCCCGTCGTCGTGCCCTTGAGATAATCGACGGAGACCGTAAAGGCGGTTTTGTGCGATTCCGTGTTGTTGGGCACCATCAGCGGAATATCGAGCGCATCGAGGCGCTCGCCTTCCATGGCAATGCAGACGAGGCCGCGGGCGTGGGTCATCATGAAGGCGATTGCCTCAGGAGTGACGGCGTCGGCCGCGACCACGATATCGCCTTCGTTTTCCCGGTTCTGGTCGTCGACGACGACGACCATCTGGCCGCTGGCAATGGCTGATATGGCATCTTCAATTGTTGCGATAGTCATGCTGTCTGGCCTTTCAAGGGTTATGTCAGCGGGCTGACATGGTCTGCTCGGCTCAATCCGTGAGCGAGCCTTCTGCCCTTGGGCGAACAAACGTCAGCCGACTCCGGGATGGAGTGCGACTGCCCGTGTTGTCCTCTTCCATCCGGACTATACCGTCGGCTCCGGCATCTCACCGGATCTGCTGACCTTCCAGCAATTCAAAGTGCTACAGCGTCGTTTGCGCGTCTGAAAGACGCGCGGCGCTGTGGTGCCGGAAGCGCTCGCGGGCTCCAGGATCACTCCTGATACCGCCGGTGGGGAATTACACCCCGCCCTGAGAACATTTCAAAGATAGGATCAAAGACAGGCGGATGGCAAGGTCAGTCGACCGGGCAAAAATGCAAAGCTGCCCTAACGCCGATGGACACACTGTTCACATGGAGGCGACGACCGGCTCGCCTTCAGTGCTTGGTTGGTGGTTTGGTCCTTCCATGCATGTCGTTGTCCCAAACCACTGCGCACTTTTAGGCGACATGCATCAGGACATGATCAGGCCGCCGTCGACATTGATCGTCTGGCCGGTGATATAGGCGGCGTCATCGCTGGCGAGGAAGGTGACCAGGCCGGCGACATCCTCTCCGGAGCCGGCCCGTTTCATCGGGATGCCCTCGACCCATTCCTTCATCAGTTCGCCGGGGGCGTAGTTGCCGAGCAGCTTGCCCCAGGCCTGGTCGTTATAGGCCCACATGTCGGTCTCGATGATGCCTGGGCAGAAGGCGTTGACGGTGATCTTCTCGGTCGCGACTTCTTTGGCCAGGCTCTGGGTGATGCCGACGACGCCCATTTTCGAGGCGGCATAATGCGGCGTGTAGATGAAGCCGTCGCGGGCCTGGCCGGAGGCGGTGTTGATGATGCGGCCGCCGCGCTTGTGCTTGCGCATTCTTGATATCGCCTCCTGGGCGCAGAGGAAGACGCCCTTGGTGTTGACGGCCATCACCTTGTCCCACTCGTTTTCGGTCAGGTCCTCGACCCGGGCGATGGTAATGACGCCGGCATTCTGGATCGAGACGTCGACCGAGCCGAATTCCTTCTCGGCGGCATCGTAGAGGGCCTTGACGCTTGCCTTGTCGGTAACGTCGCCGATGAAGGAGATCGCCTTGCCGCCTTCGGCCCGGATCTGTTCGGCAACGCCGTGGACCAGCTCCTCGTTGGCCGAAACGACGAGATTGGCGCCTTCGCGCGCAAAGCGTCTGGCGATGGCAGCGCCGATGCCGCGGCTGCCTCCCGTGATCACGACCGTCTTATCTTCGAAGCGTTTCATGCTCTTTCCTTCCCGGTAAACAGCAAATCTGGGCGTGACCTGCCCTGCGATGATTATTGGAGCTCGGCGAATTCAGGCAGTCTTGGGCGCCGTCCGTTCGACAGCCCGTTCGATCGGCGTGAAGGGCGGGCAGACGACGATATCGCACGCCGTCTTGCCCGTTATTCCCTTCAGCGCCTCGATCTCAGCTAGGGAGGAAGCGAGACCGTTCATTATCCAGTTGCCGGCAATGAGCTTTCGCCTCGCCATCACCAGCAGCAGAAACCGCCGTCGACGAGAAGATCGACGCCGGTCACGAAGCTTGCCGCATTCGACAGCAAGAACACTGCCGGGCCTACCATCTCGTCCACCGCTGCCATTCGCTGCATTGGCGTTTGCTCTTCGAAGAGCTTGGTCTGATGAACCATCTCCGGACGGGTGTTCATGGGCGTTGCCGTGTATCCGGGGGAGATGGTGTTGACGCGAATGCCGCGGTCGACCCATTCCATCGCCATAGACTTCGACATATGGATCACGCCCGCCTTGGAGGCGTTATAGTGCGCTTGGCTCAGCCCTCGGTTTACGATCACACCCGACATGGAAGCGATGTTGACGATGGAGCCGCGTCCATTCTTCAGCATGGCGCGAGCCTCGGCCTGGCAGGAAAGAAAGACGCCTTTCAGGTTGATATCCATCAACGTCTGATATTGGTCCTCCTCCATCTCTTCCGCCGCGTTCGCGTTAGCGATGCCCGCCGCGTTGACTGCAAGTGTCAATGCGCCGAGATCTGCCTCGGTCCGTGCTATTGCCTCTCCAAGGGAAGACTTGCTCGTGACATCCGCCGCGATCTGGATCGAACGGCGGCCAGCGGCGCGAATATGTTCAGCCGTCCTGGCCAGCCCGTCGTCGGTTCGACGGTCGAGCAACGCCACGTCGGCGCCGCACTGTGCAAGGCCGATGGCAATGCGCTGCCCAATGCCGCTTCCTGCTCCGGTAACGATGGCAACCTGGCCGCTGAGATCGAAAAGCTTCGGGGCGTTCAGAGTGATGTCGGACACCGCTCTTCCTTTCTCTGTCTGTTTAGATGGTGGCTAGCTCCATGACCGAAACGTCATTTGCCTGGTCACGATTGAGAATGCCTGCCTGTTTGCCTTGCGCAAGCACGAGAATGCGATTGGAGACTCCGAGAACTTCCTCGAGGTCCGAGCTTACGACGATGACCGCCACGCCCCGTTTGGCAAGATTGACGATGATGTCGTAGATGCCCGCTCGGGCGCCGACGTCGATGCCTCTCGTCGGTTCGTCGAGTACGACGACCTTAGGATCGCGCATCAGCCATTTCGCGATGACGACCTTCTGCTGGTTGCCGCCGGACAGGTCCGAGGCATATTGCTCCGCACGGCCCTTCACGCCGAACTTGGCAACGGCCTTCTCCGCAAACGAGCGCTTGACGCGCGGCGTAATCCAACGCCCGCCCAGCTTGTCAAGATTGGCGTATATAATGTTCTCGCCGATCCGGTGCCCGACAACCAGGCCTTGCTCCTTGCGGTCTTCCGGGACCATCACGATGCCCTTGGCGATCGCGTCCGCCGGATCGCGCAGCCTGAGTTCTTCGCCTTCCAGCTTGATCGAACCTGCACTGATTGGGTCCGCGCCCGAAATGGCGCGGACAAGTTCCGTGCGGCCGGCGCCGACCAATCCGGCGATCCCGAGAATTTCCCCGGCGCGCACATCGAAGGTAACGTCACGGAATGAGTTGTCCGGCGAGCTCAGCCCCGACACCTGGAGTACTGGATGGTCTGTCGGAACCGGCAGGGCAGGGAACAAGCGGTCAAGCGGGCGTCCGACCATGCTCTCGACGATCGTTCGCACCGGTGTCGCGCTGTCGGAGAATTCCTGCACACGCTCGCCATCGCGAAGAACGACGATCCGGTCGGTTATTCGCTTGATCTCTTCCATGCGGTGGGAAATGTAGACGATGCCGACACCCTCTGACCGAAGCTTTCTAACCTGTTCGAAAAGAGCTTCCGTCTCCGCGCCGCCAAGGGCGGCTGTCGGCTCATCGAGGATCAGTAGCTTGGCGTTGAGAGCCAGCGCCTTGGCGATCTCGATGAGTTGTTGATTTGCTGTGGAAAGGCCGGCGACCGTCCGCGTTGCGGGTATGTGAAGGTTCAAGCGAGCGAGCTGGTCGTGGGCCCGGCGAACCATTTGGGGACGATCGACGACGCCGTTCTTCATCGGCCAGCGTCCGATGAAGACATTTTCCGCGATCGACAGTTGCGGCAGAAGCTGCAGCTCCTGGTGGATCAGGACAACGCCCTTGTCGATCGCTTCCCTTGGGGTGGCTGGGGCATAAGGCTGCCCCAGCCATGTCATTGATCCTTCGGACGGTGTGCGGGACCCGGCGATGATGCCCGATAGCGTTGACTTGCCCGCTCCGTTTTCACCGAGAAGTGCAACCACTTCGCCCGGATAGACGTCCAAGCTGACATTCTTCAGAACCTGGAGCGGCCCATACCACTTGGATATGCCCCTCAGGGAAAGAACTGGATCAGTCATGGCACACCTCCTCAAGACCTCAACTTCATTACGGATGGTTGGCGATGAAGCCTGCGACGTTTTCCTTGGTTGTCAGCGTGGCATCCATGAGCTGGATCGGCGGCACCTTTTCTCCGGCGACAAGCTTGGCGGCGTTTTCAACCGCATCGCGGCCCATCTTCTGCGTCTGCTGGGTCGCAGTTACGTTGAAGACGCCCTTGCTGAGCGCTTCGAGAGCTGCGGTGTCACCATCGAAGCCGCCAACCACGATCTTCTGGGAAGGATTGGCGACCTTGATCGCCTGTGCGGCGCCAAGGGCGAGGCCGTCGGCCTGGGCGAACACGATCGAAACGTCCGGATTTGCCTGCAGCATATTCTGCATGATCTGGAATCCTTCGTCCTGGCTCCAGATGTTCGAGAACTGCTCGGCGACAACCTTGACGTCCGGATATGCCTTGAGAGATTCAGCGCAGCCCTTCGAACGATCGACTTCCGGCGTCGTGCCCTTCTGGCCGTGGATGATGACCATCTTCCCCTTGCCGCCGGCTTCCTTCAGGATGTAGTCGCACACGGCCTTGGCAGACGCGACGGAATCCGTTGCAAGGAATGTATCGCCGGGTGCTCCCTCGGCGTTGCGGTCAACGTTCACGACCGGAATACCAGCGTTCTTCGCGAGCTTGACCGGAACGGTCGCAGCGGCCGCACCTGCCGGAATGTAGATCAGCGCGTCGATTTTCTGGGTCAGGAGGTCCTGAATCTGATTGACCTGTGTCGGCCCGTCGCCCTTTGCGTCGACCGTGATGACTTCGATGCCGCGCTTCTTGGCTTCGGCTTCGACCGATTGCTTGATCTGGTTGAAGAAGTTTGCCTGAAGGTTGGCAACGGCCAAGCCGAGCTTCTTCAGTTCCGCCGCGTGTACGGGGCCGAGCATGAGACCCAGCAGTGCAGCAGACGCGAGCATGGTGCGCGCTATTTTCATTGTATTTCCTCCGTTGTTTGATGGAACCCTCGGGTATGTCCTCCCCCTCGGGGTATTGATCCGCCCCAAACCCTTGGAGCGGAATTCCAGGCCCGCCAATGCGGCGGACCCCGTTCGTCAGGCGCGACGCCGACGAATAGTCTCCGCGCCGACCGCGAGCACGATGACGATGCCGATGATCACTTGCTGCAGGAAGGGCGAGACGTTGAGAAGATTGAGCCCGTTGCGAAGGACGCCGATGATAAGAACACCGATAAGTGTTCCTCCGATACCGCCCGCGCCCCCCGAGAGTGAAGTCCCGCCGATGACGACCGCAGCGATGGTGTCCAACTCATAGCCCAGACCACTGGACGGCTGGACGGAGTCCAGCCTGGCGGCGAGTACGATGCCTGCGAGCCCCGCAAGGACTGAACTTGCGACGTAGACGCCAATCGTCACGAGCGGGACGTTGATACCCGCCAGCCGAGCGACTTCCGGATTTCCTCCCACCGCGTAGAGCATGCGACCTTCGGACCGGAAGTGCAGGAAAAGCCACGCCGCAAGAACAACCGCAAGCATGAGAAACACAGTGGCGGTCAACACGCCGAAATGGCGATCGATTGCCAGCATCATGAACCAGTCGGGGAATCCCACGATCTGCTGGCCGTCCGTGATCATATTTGCGACGCCGCGAGCCGCGGACATCATTGCAAGAGTGGCAATAAACGCTGGAACCCTGAACTGCGTCACCAGTAGTCCGACGATCAGCCCCGAAACGCCCGATGCGACCAGAGCAAAAGCGATCCCGACCGGCAGCGGTAGGCCGGCGACATTCGCAGTCCAGCCCATGACCATCATCGCAAGAGCGAGTGCCGAGCCGACGGAGAGATCGATGCCGCCGATCAGAATGACAAAGGTCATTCCGACGGCCATGATGCCGAGAACCGTGATCTGATCGAGGATGTTGAGGCCGTTCCGAACCGACAGAAACGTGTCGGTGCTGACGCTCAGAAAGACGCAAAGCGCGAGCAGCCCCACGAGTGGGCCGGTGGCGCCCTTGAGCTTGCTCAACCAGGCGCCGGACGAAAGCCTGTGTTCATTGATATCAAGCGCCACCATTGTTCCTCCCTATGCGTAGGCTGATCGCTAATTCGTTCTGAGAATAAATATTCACTTATGCCGGAAAATTCATTAACAAGTTGCCTTTCGGCTGTCAATAGGATTTTCTGGGCTTGCAACTGCCGGTGTACCGCTTAAGGGGCTTGACTAATCGGCGTCTTGTGCAAAAATATTGATAACTGAATATTTATGCATGAGAGGAATCCATGAATACGACAGAACTCGAGCGGGTCGCTCGCGAGATCCGATTGCGCGATCTCCAGGCGGTCTTTGAAGCGGGGGCCGGCCATATTGGCGGGGAGATGTCGGTTATCGACATTTTGACTGCCCTCTATTTTCGTGTGCTGAATGTTTGGCCCGATCAGCCGAAGCACCCCGACCGCGACAGGTTCGTTCTTTCGAAGGGACATACTGCATGCGCTCTGTATGTGACGCTCGCAAAACGTGGCTTCATCCCGGAGGAAGAGATTTCGACCTTTTTGCAGCCGCATTCGAGGCTGAACGGGCATCCAAATTGCAACAAGGTCCCTGGCGTCGAAACGAATACCGGGCCGCTCGGCCACGGTCTTCCAGTCGCAATAGGAATGGCAAAAGCCGCCAAGCTCTCGGGCGCGAAATATCACACCTATGTCGTCACCGGCGACGGTGAGATGCAGGAGGGCTCCAACTGGGAAGCGATCATGGCGGCCGCGCAGTTCAAGCTCGATAACTTGACGCTGGTCATCGACCACAACAGGTTCCAACAGGGCGCCGCCCTGGCGGAAACCAACGATCTCGCCCCGCTTCGTCCGAAGCTTGAAGCTTTCGATTGGGAAGTCAGCGAGATCAACGGGAACAATATGAGCGAAGTCGTTTCAGCCCTCGAACACCGGGGATCGAGGCCGCATTGCATCGTCGCCCACACCAACAAGGGGCATGGAATCTCGTTCATGCAAGACCGAGTCGACTGGCACCACAAGGTACCGAGCAAGGAACAATACGAAATCGCATTGGCAGAATTGTCGGAGGCACTGTAATGAACGCGCCAATAAACGCACCCAAGCTCTACGATTGCCGCGACGCATTCGCCACTACGCTTGAGCGGCTGGCAGCCGAAAACGAAACAATCGTTGCCGTCTGCAACGACTCCGTAGGTTCCTCCAAACTCGGCGGCTTCAAGGCGAAGTTTGCAGAGCGCCTCGTCAATGTCGGTATCGCCGAGCAGAACATGGTGGGGGTTGGAGCAGGCCTCGCCAATGGCGGACGCCTTCCGTTCGTGTGCGCCGCCGCTCCGTTTCTAACGGGACGGTCGCTGGAGCAGATCAAGGCCGATATTTCGTATTCGAATGCCAACGTCAAGCTGGTCGGCATTTCTTCTGGAATGGCGTATGGCGAACTCGGCCCGACCCATCACTCAATCGAGGACTTCGCCTGGACGCGGGTTCTGCCTAATCTCCCGGTCATTGCGCCTTGTGACCGCATCGAAACAGCTGCTGCGGTTGAGTGGGCCGCGGCCTACAACGGCCCCTGTTTCCTGCGCCTGTCTCGCGTGGGTGTGCCTGATCTCCTTCCGGAGGGTCACAAGTTCGAACTTGGCAAGGCAAACCTCCTTCGCCAGGGTTTTGACGTCACCCTTATCGCAAACGGCACTTTGACTCATCGAATCCTAAAGGCTGCCGAGATCCTCGCAGAACGCGGTATCAACGCCAGAGTGCTCAACCTTGCAACGGTTCGTCCGATCGACGAGGACGCCATCATCGCGGCGGCGAAGGAAACCGGAGCGATCGTCACAGCCGAAGAGCATTCGATCTTTGGCGGGCTCGGTTCCGCGGTCGCCGAAGTGGTGGTCGACAATGCTCCAGTCCCGATGAAACGTCTCGGAGTTCCCGGCGTCTATGCTCCGACCGGTTCGGCAGAGTTCCTGCTCGACGAATTCGGGATGGCGCCGTCCGCAATCGCCGACGCGGCGCAGTCGCTGATCAGGCGCAAGTAACTGGGATCACGTGATCAGCCCGGATGCCTTTTGTCGTCCCGGCTGCCGTCTGATCTGGGGAGGATAGAATGCGGGCAATTCTGGCAATTGACCAGGGCACCACCAATTCAAAGGCAGTTCTCGTTTCCGAAAAGGGAGAAATTGTTGGCAGAGGTTCGGCTCCAGTCGGCATCACCTATCCGAAACCAGGCTGGGTCGAACAAGACCCACGGCGGCTCTACGCATCCGTCTGCGAGGCGATCGACGCCTGCGTGAAGGCCGCCCCCGACGTCATTGTCGAGGCCGTGGCGATTTCCAATCAGCGCGAGTCAGTCACGGCTTGGGACGCCGAAACGGGAGAAGCACTTGGACCGGTGGTAAGCTGGCAGTGCCGTCGAACGGCACAGGATTGCGAACGTCTCATTGTCGAAGGCCACCTTGACCGTGTGCAGGCGCTCACAGGCCTGCCACTGGATCCGATGTTCCCGGGTTCGAAATTCCGATGGCTGCTCGACCGTATGCCGGCCGGGCGATCGGTGCGGCTGGGAACGGTCGACAGTTGGCTCGTCCACTGCCTGACGGGTGGGCGCCGGCATGTCTGCGATGCTTCCAATGCCGCCAGGAGCCAGTTGTTCGATCTCCAGGAGCAGAGATGGAGCAAGGAACTTGGCGAGATTTTCGGTGTGGATATCGCGCTTCTCCCCGAGGTACTCGACAGCTCTGCCGACTTCGGCAGGACGCAAGGGTTGCCAGGCGTGCCGGATGGAACTCCGATAATGGCCGCGATCGGAGACAGCCATGCTGCGCTGTTCGGCCATGGCGCATTCAAGCCGGGTGATGGCAAGGTAACCTTTGGAACCGGCTCTTCTATCATGACGACGCTTCCGCGATTCATTCCCCCACGCAACGGCGTCACAACGACCGTCGCATGGCGTCTCCATGGAAAGCCGACTTTCGCTTTCGAAGGCAATATTCTCGTTTGCGCCGCCAGTCTCCCCTGGATGGCAGGCATTCTCGGCCTTTCAGACGTGGCGGCCCTTGTCGAACTTGCGGCGAGCGCCGAACCGGGCGGACCGGGCTTCGTGCCAGCATTCGTGGGACTGGGCGCACCCTATTGGAACTCGGACGCCCGTGCCCTGTTCTCCCAGATCAACTTCAATACGACACGTGCGCAAATGGCGCGGTCGGTAACCGACTCGATCGCCTTCCAGGTGCACGACGTGATCGCCGCCATGCGTGCACAAAGCGGCGGCGAGCTCGGGGCGCTCTATGTAGACGGCGGACCGAGCCAAAACCGGTTCCTGATGCAGTGTGTCTCGAACCTCATCGAACATCCCGTGATCCAATGCGAAGCACCCGAGGCGTCGGCTTTGGGAGCCGCATATCTCGCGGGTCTCTCACTTGGCTTGTGGAGCGATCTTCATGTTATCGCAGAGCTGCCCCGGAGCTCGCATATCATTGACCCGGAACCCGTGGATCGAGCGGTGCTTCTGAATACATGGAGTGATGCACTTGCCCGCTCGACGTCCCGCGAAACAACGGCTAATGATGAATAAAAATTCACCCTAGGATTAGCGATGACTCGCCTCAATGAACTCCGCCTCATTTCAAGGGTCGCCCAGATGTACCATTTGGAGGGACGGCGACAGGCGGAGATCGCAGAGCACCTTCGCCTGTCGCAGGCGACGGTGTCGCGCATGCTCAAGCGTGCAGAGGCTGAAGATATTGTCCGAACCAGCGTGACGCCCCCTGTTGGCACCTACAGCGAGCTCGAGGGCGCGCTTCGCGAGAAATATGATTTGCCGGAGGCGATCGTCGTGGAGTGCACGGAAGATCGGGACGGAGCCATCATGGCCCGTATCGGAGAGGCAGCGGCTCATCTCTTGGAGGTGACGCTTGCGCCAGGGGAGATCATCGGCGTTTCGAGTTGGAGCCAGACCATCTCCAAGATGGTCGAGAACATTCATCCGCTGAAGAGCGCTCAGGCGAAATACGTCGTCCAAACCCTTGGAGGCATGGGCGATCCTTCAGTGCAGACGCATGCGACGCAGCTTACCACGCGGCTTGCTCGCCTGACCGGCGCTGAGCCAAAACTGCTCGCTGTGCAGGGCGTTACGACGTCCAGAGAGGCAAAATTTCTTATGCAGGCCGATCCATACGTTCGGGAGACGATGGACTTGTTCGGCAGCATAACGCTTGCGATCGTCGGAATCGGAGCAGTCGAACCGTCCGAACTTCTCGCACGGTCCGGCAACATCTTTTCGTCTCGCGAACTCTCTGATCTCGCGGAAGCGGGAGCCGTCGGCGATATCTCACTTCGCTTCTTCGATAAAAACGGCAAGCCGGTCAAGACACCCCTGGACGACCGGGTCATAGGGCTTCCACTCGAGGATCTCGAACGGGTGGACCGGGTCATTGCTCTTGCCGGTGGGTCCAAAAAGACTGACGCTATCGCAGGGGCGCTCCGTGTGGGGGTTATCGACATGCTTGTTACCGACAAGTTTACCGCGCAGCGATTGATCGACTGATGAGGCAGACTGATTTTGCCAACCTCAATGCGCTGTCCCATCCACAATCACATGGTCATGGTCCATCGAGCATTTCTCCACCCGGGCCTCGACCCTGTAGATCTCCCGCAACATCTCGGCAGTGACGACGTCGCGGGGGGTGCCGCAGGCGTGCATGCGGCCGTTGGCGATGACCAGGACCTTGTCGGCGAAACGTAGCGCCTGGTTGAGGTCGTGGATGGCAATCAGCACGATCATGCCCTTGGCGCGGGCCTGGCGGCGCATGAAGTCGAGGACTTCGACCTGGCGGTGGAGGTCGAGCGCGCTTGTTGGTTCGTCCATCAGCATGATCTCAGGCTCGCGCACCAGGGCCTGGGCGATCGAGACCAACTGGCGCTGGCCGCCGGACAGCGCGCCGAGATCGCGGAAGGCGATGGCGATGATATCAAGCGCCTTCATGATCTCGTCGATGAAGCGCAGGTCGCTGTCGCTGACAGCCCAGGACTGGCCCTGTTTGCGGGCAAGCAGGATGGATTCGTAGACTGTCAGCACCGCGTTTGCCGAGGTATCCTGCGGCATGTAGCTGATGGCGTTTTTTGTCTTCGAGCCTTCGACGACGACATGGCCAGGCCCTTTGAGCAGGCCGGTGATGCGCTTGAAAAGCGTCGACTTGCCGGCGGCGTTCGGGCCGATCACCGCCACGACCTCGCCTGATTTCATCACCGGCGTCGTCACGTCTTCGACGAAGAGTTTGCGGCCGTGATAGGCGCCGACCGCCTGCAATTGAAGCGCTACCACGATCGGCTCCTGTTCGAGAGGATGAGCGAGAAAAAGAAGGGTACGCCAACCAGCGCGGTGATGATGCCGATCGGGAAGACGACGCCGGGGATGATCGACTTCGAGACGATCGAGGTCAGAGAGAGCAGCAGCGCGCCCGACAGGATCGATCCCGGCAGGAAGAAACGCTGATCCTCGCCGAGGATCATGCGCGCGATATGCGGCCCGACGAGGCCGACGAAGCCGATCGTCCCGACAAAGCTCACAGGCACTGCGGCAAGCAGCGAGACGATCAGCATGGTTTCGAGCCGGATGCGGCGGACATTGACGCCGAAGCTTGCAGCCTTGTCCTCGCCGAGGCGGATGGCGGTCAGCGCCCAGGCGTTGCGGGCAAAGAGCGGAAGTGCTGCCAACAGGACGGCAAGCGTCACCCAGATCTTCGGCCAGGTGGCCTTGGTGAGGCTGCCCATCGTCCAGAAGACGACGGCCGACAGCGCCTGTTCGGAGGCGAGATATTGCAGGAACGCGAGAGCCGCATTGAAGGTGAAGACCAGCGCGATGCCGAGCAGCACCACCGTCTGCACCGAGACGCCCCGGGCTTGCGAGATGAAATGGATGAAGAGTGTGGCGATCAGCGCCATGATGAAGGCATTGACCGGCACCAGCAGCCCGGCTGCCACAGGCAGAAGCGGAACGCTGGTGACGATGGCAAGCGCGGCACCGAAACTTGCTGCTGCCGAAATGCCGAGCGTGAAGGGGCTGGCGAGCGGATTGGCGAGGATCGTCTGCATCTGCGCACCGGCGACGGAGAGCGATGCACCGACGACGATCGCCATCACGGCAACCGGCATGCGGATGCCCCAGACGACGGCGCGCACCTGATCCGAAACCGAGGAGGGGTCGAGAAGGGCAGCGACGACTTCACTGAGACTATAGCGGGCCGGGCCCCAGGCGAGATCGACCGCAAAGGACAGGCAGAGCGCTGCCGTCATGGCGGCAAGGATCAGAAGCTTGCGCCGGGCGAGGGCGCGGTAGCGGTCCCTCCCGGCTTCGGCTTCGATCGATATGGCGGCGATCTCGGCCATGTCGGGTTACTGACCCGCCTTGGCGTCGACCCAGTAACCCGGCTGATAGGCGACCGGCAGGAATTTTTCGTGGAATTCCTTGAAGGTGGCATCGGGATCGAGATCGGCAAAGAGGTTCGGATGGAACCACTTGGCCAGCTGCTGGACGGCGACGAACTGGTAGGGGCTGGTATAGAACTGGTGCCAGATCGCATGGACATTGCCGCCGGCAACCGCCCTGGAGCCGGTGAAGGCAGGGTTTTCCATCAGCATGTTCAGCGCTTTGCGGCTGTCGTCGAAGGTGGCGGCAGCATTGGGACCGACATTCACATAATCCTTGGCATTCTTGGTCTGGCTCCAGTTGGAGCCGGTGACGACGATGACGTCAGGATTGGAGGCGACGACCTGCTCGGCATTGATCGAGCCGGTATAGCCCGGCAGGAAATCGGAGCCGAGATTGTGGCCGCCGGCCCAATCGACCATCAGGCCGAAATTGTCGGGACCGAAGGTGCCGCAGCATTCGACCAGGCCTGCGGCGCGATACATGAAGACATTTGGCTTCGGCGGATTGGCGGCCTTCAGCTTGTCGGTGACGCGGGCCATCTGCTCTTTCCAGAAGCTGGCGACGGCTTCGGCGCGATCCTCATGGCCGAAGATCTGGCCGAGGATCTTCAGGCTCGGCTCGGTGTTGGCGAGGATATGCTCGCGGAAATCGATGTAGACGATCTTCACGCCGATGCCGTTCAGCATGTCTTCGAGCTTCACCTCGTCAGCCGCCGTCTTGTTGCCGATCGGCAGCAGCAGCACATCGGGATGAAGCTTGATGACCGTCTCGGTCTGCAGCGTGCCGTCTGTGAGGTTACCGAGGAAGGGCAGGTCCTTGCCTTTCGGAAACTTCTCGACATAGGCGTTGAAGCCGTCCTTGTCGGTGGTCCAGAGATCGTTGCGCCAGCCGACGATCTTGGCGAAGGGATCCTCCTTCTCGATGGGTGCGACGGCGTAGAGCATGCGGCCTTCCCCAAGGATCACACGTTCGACCGGCTTGTCGAAGGTCACTTCGCGGCCCGCGACATCCTTGACGGTGAAGGATTGCGCCCAGGCCGAAAGCGGCATCAGGCTCGCAATCGCCGCTGCGGAGACTGCGAGTATTTTCACGAAATTCATCTGGAAATTCCCCCGAGGTCTGAATAATGTCCGCAGGCATAAGAAATATGACTTTATGAATCAAGTTATATGTTTTAGAGCGTTTCCAAACTGATCCGATGCCGGGGTGCCTCAGATGAATTCCATGAACACGAACTACTCCATCCGCGATGAAATCCGCGACTTCTGGTCGGAACGGGCGGCGACCTTCGATCAGAGCGTCGGCCATGAAATCTTTTCGGAAGCGGAGCGGAAAGGCTGGCAGCGGCTGATCAGAAAGCATCTGGGTGAGGGCCAAGGTCGCGCGGCACTCGATCTTGCCTGCGGCACCGCCGTCATCTCGCATCTGATGCATGGTGCCGGCTTTGCAGTCACCGGCCTCGACTGGTCGGATGCAATGCTGGCGCAGGCGCGCGCCAAGGCGAAGAAACGCGGCACCGATATCCGCTTCGTGTCCGGCGACGCCGAAAACACGATGGAACCACGGGGAAGCTACGACGTCATCACCAACCGGCATCTCGTCTGGACGCTGGTGGACCCGGCTGCTGCCTTCAAGGAATGGTTCGCGGTACTGAAGCCGGGCGGTAAGGTGCTGATCCTCGACGGCAATATGGGTAGGGAAACCTGGGTCAAGGGCCTGCAGAAGCTCTGGACGAAGGTGACCGGCAAGCCGGCGGCGAGCCACATGACGCCGGAGATGATGGCGCGGCACCAGAAGATCCGCTCACGCGTGCATTTCTCCAGCCAGATGCCGGCCGAAGCGGTCGTCGAACTTCTGCGCCAAGCCGGATTTACAGACATCGTCGTCGACCGCAAGCTTAGGGATATCCATTGGGCGCAGGCGCGCAAGATGCCGTTCCTGCGCGGACTCGAGCGCATGGTGCAGGAGCGGTTTGCGATTTGTGCGCGTAAGCCTGGGTGATGGGGTTGGTGGCGGCGCTGCGGCTTGCTCCCTCTTCTCCCCTCGGGGAGAAGGTGGCCCGCAGGGTCGGATGAGGGGGCTGCACGGCACACCATTCATTGCCCTTCGCTTGCGCTCAGTGCATGCGCTCCTGTCGTCGCTTACCCCCTCATCGCCTCGCTATCGCTCCGGCACTTCTCCCCGCTCGGGAGAAGCGGGATGTGGCACCGACGCGCGTCCTCTTTTGGGTCTTGGTGCGGCGGCTATGGTTAGGGGAGTTTGCCGTACCGTATCCCGGCCCTTCGCGGGGCTCAGGGCGTTCGGCGCTGCGATCGATTCACTGGATCGATCGCTCCCGCTTTGCGGGACCGCGCCTCACCCACCGGTGACACTCATATGCCGCGCCACGGCAGGACGGTTATGCGTGCGGTCGATGATGAAGTCGTGGCCTTTGGGTTTGCGGGTGATGGCCTCGTCGATGGCGGCCAGGAGGAGGGCATCGTCTTCAGTGGCGCGGAGTGCCGCGCGGAGATCGGCGGCGTCGTTCTGGCCAAGACACATGTAGAGCGTGCCGGTGCAGGTGAGGCGCACGCGGTTGCAGCTCTCGCAGAAATTATGGGTCATCGGCGTGATGAAGCCGAGGCGGCCGCCGGTTTCCTCCACCCTAACGTAACGCGCCGGGCCACCGGTCTGGTAATCGATGTCGACAAGGGTGAACTGGTCTTCGAGATCGGCGCGCAGTTTCGAGAGCGGCAGATACTGGTCGGTGCGGTCTTCTTCGATCTCGCCCATGGGCATAGTTTCGATGACGGTCAAATCCATGCCGCGGCCATGGGCGAAGCGCAGGAGCTCCGGCATCTCGGCATCGTTGAAATCCTTCAGCGCCACAGCGTTGAGCTTGACCTTCAGCCCGGCTTTCTGAGCGGCATCGATGCCTTCCATGACCTTGGCGAAATCGCCCCAGCGGGTGATCTTGCGGAACTTGTCGGGATCGAGCGTGTCGAGCGAAACGTTGATGCGACGCACGCCGCAATCATAAAGCTCCTCGGCATGGCGGGAAAGCTGCGAACCGTTGGTCGTCAGCGTCAGCTCATCGAGGCCGGAACCAATCTTCTGGCCGAGCTGGCGCACCAGATACATGATGTTCTTGCGCACCAAGGGCTCGCCGCCGGTCAGCCTGATCTTGCCGACACCCTTGGCAATGAAGGCGGAACAGAGCCGGTCGAGCTCTTCCAGCGTCAAGAGATCCTTCTTCGGCAGGAAGGTCATGTTCTCCGCCATGCAATAGGTGCAGCGGAAATCGCAGCGGTCGGTGACGGAGACACGGAGATAGGTGACCGCCCGCCCGAAGGGGTCGATCATCGGGTCCGCACCTGCCACCAGCGGCGATGCATTGCCTATCGTTCCAACTCTGCTGTTCACCTGTATCTCCGTACTCCAGTCAATGTGGGCATATGCTATTGTCGCGTCAAGGGAAACAGCCCGCTCGAGCATGCCAATTTCAGCTTGCGCTGAAAAAGATCAGCGCCTACTCCTCGCATGAGAAGAGGACAAAATGATGAGCGATATCTGGCCGAGCGAACTTCGCGTCTCGAAAGACAGGCAGCGGCTGGTGGTGACCTTCAACGACGGCCAGAGCTTCGACCTGTCGGCAGAGCTCTTGCGTGTCCTGTCGCCCTCGGCCGAGGTGCAGGGCCACGGGCCGGGGCAGAAGGTGACGGTGCCCGGCAAGCGCAATGTCGCGATCATCTCGATGATGCCGACCGGCAATTACGCCGTTCGGATCGGCTTCGACGACATGCACGATACCGGCATCTACACCTGGACCTATTTGCGCGAGCTCGGCGAACGCGGCGCTGAGCTGTTTTCCGCCTACGAGGACGAGCTCAGCGAAAAGGGCATGAACCGCGACACGGCGGAGAAGCCGCGCTGAGGGTAACGAGAGCGCCGCTATCGCTTTCAATCCACACATAATTCCAGCCATCGGGGGGCCATATGGCGAAAACGAACGGAAAGAACTGGCTGCGCGCCAAGGGCAGCGCCAGCGGCAGCAAGGTGACCTTCCTCGAACTGTTCTTCGACCTGGTCTTCGTCTTTTCGATCTCGCAGCTCTCGCATGCGCTCGCCGCCCACTATACGCCGCTCGGTGCTGCAGAAGCGGCGCTGATGACCTTCGCCGTCTGGTGGGTGTGGATCTTCACCGCCTGGGTGACGAACTGGCTCGATCCCGAGAAAATGCCGGTGCGCGGCATGCTGGTGGCGCTGATGATGCTCGGGTTGCTGCTGTCTGCCTCCATCCCCGAGGCCTTCGGCGACAAGGGGCTGCTGTTTGCCGGCGCCTATGTGGCGATGCAGGTCGGGCGCTCGCTGTTTACGACCTATGCGATGACGCGCGTCGACCGCCCCAACACGCTGAATTTCGTCCGCATCACCACCTGGCTCGTGGTTGCCGGGGTCTTCTGGATTGCCGGCGGGCTGCTCGAGCATGAAGCCCGGCTGATCGCCTGGGTGATTGCACTGGCGATCGAATATGCCGGGCCGGCCGCGGGCTTTGCCGTGCCGGGGCTCGGCCGCTCGACGGCGCGGGACTGGGACGTTTCCGGCGCGCATATGGCCGAGCGCTGCGCGCTCTTCGTCATCATCTGTCTCGGTGAAGCGATCCTCGTTTCCGGCCGCACCTTTTCGGAGCTGCCGTTCTCCGGGCTGACCAGCGTCGTGTTCGTCACCGGCTTCATCGGCACGGTCGCCATGTGGTGGCTCTATTTCCGCTTCGGCCACGGGCGCGCCGCCCACCGCATCGAGCATGAAGAGACGCCGGGCAGCTTGGCGCGGCAGGCCTTCACCTATGGGCATATTCCGATTCTTGCCGGCATCATCGTCCATGCGGTGGCGGTCGAGTTCATGTTCTCGCATCCGCATGAGACCGGCAATCTCGGCATCGCTGCGGCCGTGCTCGGCGGTTCCGGCCTGTTCCTGATCGGCAATCTCTGGTTCAAGGGCGCGACCAGCGGCCAGCTGCCGCTATCACATCTGGCCGGCCTCGTGTTTCTGATCCTGCTCGCCTTCGCAGCACCCTTCATCGAGGTCTATTTGATGGGCATTCTGGCGACGCTGGTGCTGATCATCGTCGCCGCCTGGGAATATCGCTCGCTGACCGGCACGACGGCTGCGCCGACGCTGCATTGAGCATCAGTCCTCGTCGCGCAGATCTTTCATCAGCACCGTGATGATCCGCTCCATCGAATCGGCGGTCGCCATGCATTGCTCGATCGGCTCGTCCAATAGCACGCGGTCGATGAGGCCGGTCTGGATGGCCATGGCTTCCTCACTGAGCTTCCGACCCTCTGGTGTCAAATAGAGGCGCAGCACGCGCTTGTCTCGCTCGTCATCGCGGCGAAGGAGCAGACCGCGCTTCTCCATCTGCGGCAAGAGCATGCTCATATTGGAGCGGCCGACCAGCAGCTTGCGCGCCAGCTCCTGCTGCGAGATGCCTTCGAAACGGTAGAGATTGACCAGGATATCGAGGTGCGGCGGCTTGATGTCGAGATCGGCAAGCGAGCGGGCCAATGACTGCTGCATCAGCTGGCAGGCGCGAGCCACCGCGATCCAACTGCGAAAACGCGGATGATCCCAGGGAAGGGATTGATTTTTGTTCATCGTTGTACTTTATTGTTCAGTGTTGAACAGTCTTTTGGAATCCCACTATGACAAACTTTGTGCTTGACGTCACCCGCCTCGGGTTTTCGGCTCTACAGGCGGTTTCGCCTGATCTGGCAGGCAGAGCGGCGTTCCAGCTGTTCTGCCGGACGCCGTCGACAAAGCCGAAGGGAGCAAAGGCGAAGGCGGCGCATGCAGCGGGTGCGGCCCGGCTTGCCGGCGCCGAACGCTTCAACCTCAGGCTTGCCGGCGGGCGCCAAGCGCATGCCTATCGGCTGAACGGCGGGGCGAGGGGCAAACGCAAGCGCTACCTGGTGACGCATGGCTGGGGCTCTAGCGCCGCATATATGGCCGAACTCGTCTCGATGCTTTCGGCAACGGGAGCGGAGGTCGTGGCGCTCGATTTTCCCGGCCACGGCCGTTCCGGGGGGCGCTTCCTGCATATGGGGCTTGCGGTCGAGACGATTGCGGCGGCCGAAGCGCGGTTTGGCGCATTCGATGCGGCGATCGGTCATTCCTTCGGCGGTGCGGCGCTGATGGTCTCGGCAGCGGGGCTGCTGCCTGGCGTGGCGCCTGTCACCGGCGAGAGACTGGTGCTGATCGGCGCGCCGAGCGAGATGGGCTGGCTGTTTACCGATTTCGGCGGGATGATCGGCCTTCTCCCTGCAGCGCAAGCGGCGTTGGAGAATGAGGTTCATCGCGTCACTGGACGGAGACTGGAGGACTTCGACGCCGGCGAGGCGGCGGGCGAGATCGGCCGCCCCGTGCTCGTCATCCATGCCGAGGACGACAAGGAGGTGTCGTCTCTCCATGCCAGGCGCTACGGCGCGGCGGGAAAGGGCGTTCGGCTTCTCTGGGCGAACGGCTTCGGCCACCGTCGCATCATCGGCGCCGCACCGGTTCTTGCCGCGATCGCGGCATTTCTCGAAGGCGATCGGGGCGTGGGTGAAGCTCTTGATGAAAGCATCAAAAAAGATGCGGAGATCATTCCGTTTTTTGAGCTTCCGGCAAGGCGCGCGGCATTGTAGCGTCCGTCGCGAAGATCAAGCCGCGGCGGGACGCCTCATGAAAATCATCAGCAGCATCGAAGAGCTCAACACGATCTATGGCGCCGGACTTTCGCCGGCCTCCGTTACCAAGGTGACGAAGCAATTGACCCCGCTCTATCGTGAGATGATTGAGATCTCACCGTTTGCCGCGCTTGCGACCGTCGGGCCGGAAGGACTCGACTGTTCGCCGCGCGGCGATCTCGGTGGCGTGGTGCGTGTCATCGACGACGAGACGCTGCATCTGCCGGACTGGCGCGGCAACAACCGGGTCGATTCGCTCTCCAACATCGTGCGCGATCCGCGGCTGGCGCTTATGTTCCTGATCCCCGGCTCGAACACGACGATGCGCATCAACGGCCGGGGCGTCGTTTCCGACGATGAGGCGCTGCTTTCAAGCTTCGAGATGGACGGCAAACATCCGCGCACCGTCGTCGTCATTTCTATCGACGAGGTCTATTTCCAATGCGCGCGGGCCGTGATGCGGGCCGAGCTCTGGAATGGAGAACACTTCGCCGATCCGGCGACGTTGCCGACGCCAGGACAGATGCTGAAGGCCGCGACCGGCGATTTCGACCAGGAAACCTACGACCGGGAATGGCCGGGGCGGGCGGCAAAGACGATGTGGTAAAGCATCGTCACCGGCGGCTCAGACTACTGACAAAGTCGGCCAACTTCTCTTTCATCCTCGGCCCTGCGCCGAGGATGATGCCGAGTAACAACGAGGTTTGTCGACAACACTAAACCGTCACCTGCCAGTGACAGCGTGCGTGCGGCGCGGGACTGCCGTCAGGTCTTGTAGATCAGCCAGCTCTTGGTGAAATCCTTCTGCATGCCGTCTTGATAGAGGATGGTGCAGTTGCGGCCGGCATTTTTGGCGCCGTAAAGGGCGATGTCGGTTTTGCTATAGAGTTCGCCGGCATCCCCGGCGCTGGATGCCATGCAGATGCCGATCGAGACGGTGACCGGACCGTAATTCACCCGCGTACGGGAGTTCTTGAAGGGCGTCGTCTCCAGCGTGCGACGAATGCGCTCGGCGATCGCGGTCACTTCCTCGGGCGTGTTGCCATCGATGATAAGGGCGAATTCCTCGCCGCCGGTGCGGGCAACGAAGATGTCACGGCGGACATTGCTGCGGATGACGGAGGCGACGGTGGCGAGCACCTTGTCGCCGACCGGATGGCCGTAGGTGTCGTTGATCTTCTTGAAATTGTCGATGTCGCAGAGCAGCAGTGCCGTCACCGGCCGCATGCTCGAATTGTCGAAAATGGCGGCGAGGCGGTCGTCGAAGGCGCGGCGGTTGGAAAGGCGCGTCAGCGAGTCGGTGTTGGCGATGCGCTTGTATTCGTCGAGTTCCTTGCGGACCTGATCCATCTCCTGCGAGCGCTGGACAACGTCCTCGACCGTGCGTTCGCCATGCGCCATGGTGTCGCCGGTCGCCTGGCTCAGGAGATCGATGGCGTTTTCGATCAGTTCGACGCTGGCGTTGCTCTTGGAGGTGATGCGCTTGTGGGTCTCGCCGAGCAGTCTGGTGTAGCTTTCCAGCGAGCTCTGCTCCTGCCTGAGAATGCGCAGCAGGCCATCGAGTTCGCCGGCAATGCGCGTATGGGCATCGTCGAAGACACGGGCCGGGCTGTGGGTGAAGTGCTGTGCGCCGAGCGCATCGAGTTCGGCCTGGGTCACCTGGCCGCCGAGGGCCGCCAGCTCGCGGGTGAGGGCTGGATTGGAGCCGATATAGGCCTCGTAGAAGAGTTGGTAATTGCGCGGTATCGGCGCGACGCCCATGGAGCGCATGGCATAGGTGATCTGACCCGCAACGTCGGGAACCGGCACCTTGGGCGCGACAGCCGTATTCATCCGGCGAACTCCTCATATATTCAAAGGCAATATTCTATTTGTTAGCTTAAATTTCTTGGGAAAAGATTAAAGCGATATATACCAAAGATTACATACGACAAATGCCCCATGAGCTAATACTTCGATCAGGCCTATGATTCTCCATGGAAAAACGTATCTTTACTGACGCAGTGCATACTCGCTGAGCGGGTACAGTGTCTGAAAAACTTACAGTTCTTCTCTGCCGGAGACCGTATTCATCTTGTCGACAGTTGGTTTTGGCCGTTTCGTATTGCAGTCTCGACATCTTTGGGATCGTATTTTCTGCAACGGACCCGATCGTAGCCCGCAAATCAGGGCGTGAGATCATGGAAACCTCCCGTCATATTTCTTTCGCCATCCTGACCTTCACCGTCGTCGCCGCCGGCGTCTTGCTGCTGGAGCACACCGGCTTCTTCGCCGGCGCTTTCCGCACGGAGATCCTGGCAAGGGTCGATGCCGGGGATGTGGTGAGCGTGGGCGAGGCGGTCACAGCGCAGAACACAAGCGCCTCGGATAAGGCGTCGCCGCGGTAGAGCTGGCGGCAACGCAGCCCGCCCACTCACCCCAAATTCAGTTCCTGGAAAAAATCATTCCCCTTGTCGTCGATGACGATGAAGGCGGGGAAGTCTTCGACTTCGATCTTCCAAACCGCTTCCATGCCGAGTTCGGGATATTCGAATACTTCAACCTTGCGGATACAGTCCTGGGCAAGACGGGCGGCGGGGCCGCCGATCGAGCCGAGATAGAAGCCGCCGTGCTTCTTGCAGGCCTCGCGCACGGCGCGCGAGCGGTTGCCCTTGGCAAGCATCACCATCGAGCCGCCGAAGGACTGGAATTGGTCGACGTAACTGTCCATGCGCCCGGCCGTCGTCGGGCCGAAGGAGCCGGAGGCGTAGCCGACAGGCGTCTTGGCGGGGCCGGCGTAATAGACCGGGTGGTTTTTCAGGTAATCGGGCATGCCTTCGCCCTTTTCCAGCCGTTCGCGGATCTTGGCATGGGCGAGGTCGCGGGCAACGATGATGGTGCCGGTCAAGGACAGGCGGGTCTTGACGGGATGCCGGGAGAGTTCGGCGAGCACCTCGGCCATTGGCCGGTTGAGATCAATGCGCACCGTCGATTCCGACAGTTTCGCCTCATCGATCTCGGGCATGTATTTCGACGGATCGGTTTCGAGCTGTTCGACGAAGATGCCGTCGCGGGTGATGCGGCCCTTGGCCTGACGGTCGGCGGAACAGGAGACGCCGAGGCCGATCGGCAGCGAGGCGCCGTGGCGGGGCAGGCGGATGACACGCACGTCATGACAGAAATACTTGCCGCCGAACTGAGCGCCGACGCCCATCTGCTGCGTCAGTTTGTGGATTTCCTTCTCCATCTCGATGTCGCGAAAAGCGTGGCCGCTCTCGGACCCTTCGGTCGGCAGCTCGTCGAGATAGCGGGTGGAGGCGAGCTTGACGGTTTTCAGGTTCATCTCGGCCGAGGTGCCGCCGATGACGATCGCCAGATGGTAGGGAGGACAGGCTGCCGTCCCTAACGTCAGGATCTTCTCCTTAAGGAAATCGATCATCCGGTCATGGGTCAAGAGCGAGGGGGTGCCCTGGTAGAGAAAGGTCTTGTTGGCTGAGCCGCCGCCCTTGGCGACGAAGAGGAATTCGTAGGCGTCGGTGCCTTCCTCGTAGATGTCGATCTGGGCCGGCAGATTGTTCCTGGTATTCTTCTCCTCGAACATTTTGACCGGCGCGAGCTGCGAATAACGCAAGTTCTTCTTCTCGTAGGCATCCATGACGCCGCGGGCCAGCGCCGCCGTATCCTCGCCCTCGGTCCAGACCCTGCGGCCCTTCTTGCCCATGATGATCGCCGTGCCGGTATCCTGGCACATGGGCAGCACGCCGCCGGCGGCGATATTGGCGTTCTTCAGAAGATCGTAAGCAACGAAACGGTCATTGTCCGTGGCCTCGGGGTCGTCGAGGATCGAGGCGAGCTGCCTGAGATGGCCAGGGCGCAGCAGGTGGTTGATGTCGGCAAAGGCAGTCTCGGCCAGCAGGCGGATGCCTTCCGGCTCGACGGTCAGGATCTCCTGGCCCTTGAACGTATCGACCGAGACATGGTCGCCACTGAGCTTGCGGTAGGGGGTGGCATCCTTGCCGAGGGGGAAGAGATCGTCAGCCATCGAAGTGACCTTTCTGGTAGGGCGTCGCTAGATTGGAACCGGTCTAAATCCGCCGCGGGGCAAAAGCAATCAGGATGCGTCGGAGTCCGGCCGGTTAAGCCAGGGTCGCGCGGGCTGCACCGCGCGCAGTGGGTGAGGCTAGCGTAATCGCCTCGACAAAGACGACTCCAGGTTGCCTTCTGTTCGAGGCCAGTTCATATTCCCGGCAGCGTTAACCTGCCGGGGCTTCGAATGACAAATGCAAAGCCAACTGCTGTCGACGACCTTCTCGTTTTTTTCGAAGACAATTGGATCCGCGGGAATCTGCTGCGCCTCTCCAGCGATCCCGAGGGAGCGGACATGTATGTTCGCTTCGTCAATGGCATGCGCATCGACGCCAAACATGGGCCTGACCACGAAACGATCATAAGGGGCGAATACGGAACCTTCAGACTGAAACCTGACGGTCACTTCGAGTACGAGTTGGACTACACACTCGACGTCGTGAAAAATTTAACGAAATACGATCAGCTCATCGAGAAGTTGAGCTTCAAGATGTCCGATGGCTCAGGGGGCACGGACCTCGGCGTGCTGACGCTCGCGATCGACGGCGTCAACGAAGGCGATAAATACCACGAGGTCCTGGATTTCGACGATATGGGCGTCTTGTCGAGGGCCGATAATTTCTCTCTGCCTGACTATCGCAACTTTGCACTTTCAGTGAATGGCAGCCACGACCTGACGCTTCTGAACGGGTATGTCTATGATACCATCCCGGGTGTCGACGCCATCACCGAAGACGGTTTCAGCGATACCGTTCTATCGCCGGGTTCTGCGCCCGTAAGCCTGAAAATGCTCGATGGCGGGGAGTTCACCTTTCAGAGCGTTTCGATTGCCGAATTGTCGGCAGCGCCCTTTCACCTGACGCTCACTGCGCTGAACGACGGCCAGATCGTCTATCAGCAGGAGCTCGAGGTCACCGGCCCCACTCTCGAGGTCAATCTCGAAGACATCGAAGAAATCCGTTTCGACTTCATGGGCAATTCTGTCGTGATGGACAATTTTTCGCTGTTTGCCTTGCTATAGGCTGGAGGGAGTCGAGGCGTTGCGGCATATCCCCTTCTCCCCGCGAGCGGGGAGAAGGTGTCGGCAGGCGGGTGAGGGGCTGTGGCCTATGCGACCTTCCTACTTCGGCCCGATCATCGTTTCCGGGCGCACGATCTCGTCGTACTCTTCCGATGTCACCAAGCCACTGGCGAGGGCCTCTTCCTTTAGCGTCGTGCCGTTCTTATGCGCTGTTTTGGCAATCTTGGCGGCTGCGTCGTAGCCGATCTTCGGGGCAAGTGCCGTTACCAGCATCAGCGAGCGTTCGAGGCCGGCCTTGATATTGTCCTCGCGCGCCTCGATGCCGACGACGCAATTGTCGGTGAAGGAGACGGCGGCGTCGGCGAGCAACTGCACCGACTGCAGGAAATTATAGGCCATCATCGGATTGTAGACGTTGAGTTCGAAATGGCCCTGGCTGTCGGCGAAGGTCAGAGCCGCGTTGTTGCCGAAGATATGGATGCAGACCTGCGTCAGCGCCTCGCACTGGGTCGGATTGACCTTGCCGGGCATGATCGAGGAGCCGGGCTCGTTTTCCGGCAGCGCCAGCTCGCCCAAGCCGGCGCGCGGGCCGGAGCCGAGCAGGCGGATGTCGTTGGCGATCTTGAAGAGGGCGGCGGCGGCCGCATTGAT
Source organism: Rhizobium sp. 62_C5_N11_2 (assembly GCF_051811185.1). Taxonomy (NCBI): domain Bacteria; kingdom Pseudomonadati; phylum Pseudomonadota; class Alphaproteobacteria; order Hyphomicrobiales; family Rhizobiaceae; genus Rhizobium; species Rhizobium sp. 62_C5_N11_2. Next base: position 2,260,010 of record NZ_JBPWPW010000001.1, on the reverse strand, counting down.
GGCGCCATGGGAAAAGACCATGCTGTCATGCGAGGCGAGCGCCTCGAACTTGTTCGGCGCGGTAACGAAGGGCATGCCTGTTATGGCAGCGATCTCTTCGGCGACCTTTTCGGCAAAGCCCACCGGCGCATTGAGGCCGGTGCCGACGGCAGTACCGCCCTGGGCGAGCTCGCAAAGGCCGGGCAGGGTGATTTCGATGCGCTTGATGGCGGAGCCGACCTGGGCGGCATAACCCGAAAATTCCTGGCCGAGCGTCAGCGGCGTCGCATCCTGGGTGTGGGTGCGGCCGATCTTGATGATGTGGCTGAATTCGGTGACCTTCATGTCAAGGGCGGCATGCAGGTGCTTGAGGGCCGGGAGCAGGTGATGGGCGATTTGCTCTGCGCAGGCGATGTGCATGGCCGTCGGATAGGTGTCGTTCGACGACTGGCTCATATTGACGTGATCGTTCGGATGCACCGGCTTCTTGGAACCCATGACGCCGCCGAGCATTTCTATTGCACGATTGGAGATCACCTCGTTGGCATTCATATTGGACTGCGTGCCCGAACCGGTCTGCCAGACCACTAGCGGAAAGTGGTCGTTCAGCTTGCCCTCGATCACCTCCTGGGCGGCGTCGACGATGGCTTTGCCGAGGCCAGGATCGAGCTGGTCGAGCGACATGTTGGCGCGCGCGGCCGCCTGCTTGACGATGCCGAGCGCGCGCACGATCGATAGCGGTTGCTTTTCCCAGCCGATCTTGAAATTGCCGAGCGAACGCTCGGCCTGGGCGCCCCAATATCGGTCGGCGGCGACGTCGATCGGGCCAAAAGTATCGGTTTCGGTGCGGGTTGCGGTCATCAGCCTTGCCTTCCCTTTACATGCTGTTTTCGGGCATTTTCGAAAGATGAGGTCTTATAGGTTGGAAAGCCCGACAAGAAAACTGGACGCCGTGCGAAATATTGAAATCGGAAGTCATGTTTCCGCAGGCTTTTCGGCGTGCCTTTTAGGCCACTTTGGAAATTTTATGCATCCGGGCGTTTTCACCCCACTGGTCTGCCGGAGAAAATTCGGTAAAAAATTAACTAATAATTTCATAATTTTGTGTGAACTGCTGGGCGGCGCCATGCAGGATCTCCGTCACATAAAATTGAGTCCGCCGGCGCTGGCGGCGCAGGCCGGTTTCTGATCAATGAGGCCCTACGCTGCTTGAGTTTCGCGGGATTTGAGCTTGGGCCTTGCGCTCGTGACAAGAACAGCATGACACCGGGACTGGAAGATATATGACGTTCGTTTTGAAAAGCGCGGCATCCGCATTGGCAATTTCCTGCGGCGTGGCAGTGATGAGTGCCACACCCGCGCATGCCTATACACTGATGGATATGCTGCGCGGCGACAGGCAGCGGTCCCAGAGCACCATCTTCATGGACCAGATGCCGCCCGGCCGTGTGGGCCAGCGCGGCGGCATTGGCGGATCGCTCGGCGGGCTCGACCCTGAAGCGCCGCTGCCGAAGGTGAGCGGTCCGCGTTATTACACCTACAAAACCGAGACGCTGCAATTCGTCGATACCGGCAAGTTTGCCGATCCCGTCGTCACCGGCGCAGTCGCCGATGTTTCGGGCAGCGGCGATGCCAGCGCCGAACCCGCCGTGCAGCGCCGCTTCCTGGCGCAGGCCAAGGTGCGCGCAAATGTTGACGTTGCAAAGGCGCTCGAAGCCTATTACGGTGACAGCCGCAATCCGCTCGTCTGGGTCGATGGCAACCAGATCAACGACCGTGCCAAGTCGGCGATGTTGGTGCTTGCCGATGCGGGCTTCGTCGGCCTCGACCCGGCGGATTACGTCGTCCAGACGCCTGATATCGACCCGGCCAATCCCGATCCCGCCTTCCGCGACCGTGCGCTGACGCAGTTCGAACTCGAACTCTCTGCCAAAGTGCTGGCTTTCGTGCAGGACACGGTGCGGGGCCGCATCGATCCGAACAAGATCTCCGGCTATCACGATTTCCAGCGCAAGGTGGTCAATCTGGCCCCGGTGCTGAAGCTTGCTCGCATGAGCCCCGACGTCGGCGCCTATATCGCCAGCCGCTCGCCCGATAGCCCGCAATTCCTGGCGCTGAAGGCAGAGCTTGCAAAGCTTCGTGCCGCCGACGGTGGGAACGAAGAGCGAATCGTCGTTTCGCTCGACAAGCTGCTGAGACCTGGCGAGAGCTCGCCCGAGATCGCCAATATCGTCAAGGCAATCGGCAAGCACGGTTCCGAAACGCTGCGGACCGATCATGCGGCAACGATTGCCGCCTATGCCGGCAGCAGCGACTATTCGCCTGACATCGTTTCCCTGGTCGAGGACTTCCAGAAGGAGCGCGGGCTGAAGGCCGATGGCGTCATCGGCCAGGCGACGGTGCGCGCCATGACCGGCGGCGACACCAATGCTTCGAAGATCGACAAGCTCGTCGTCGCCATGGAGCAGGCGCGCTGGCTGCCGGAGGATCTCGGTTCACGCTATGTTATGATCAACCAGCCCGCTTACATGGTCTACTACCACAATGACGGCAAGGAACAGCTGTCGATGCGCGTGGTGGTCGGCGGCAAGAACAACCAGACCTATTTCTTCGATGACGAGATCGAGACGGTAGAGTTCAACCCTTTCTGGGGCGTGCCGCAGTCGATCATCATCAACGAGATGCTGCCGAAGCTGCGCTCGGATCCGAACTATCTCGACCAGCTCGGCTATGAAGTCGAGGTGAACGGCCATGCCGTCGCCTCATCGAGCGTCGATTGGTATGGCTCGACGGACAATGTCTCGGTGCGCCAGCCGCCGAGCAGCGACAATGCGCTCGGCGAACTGAAGATCCTGTTCCCGAACAGCCACGCGATCTACATGCACGACACGCCGTCGAAGAGCTTCTTCAAGCGCGACATGCGGGCGCTGAGCCACGGTTGCGTGCGCCTTGCCGATCCGCGTGCGATGGCGGCTGCCGTGCTTGGCACGACGGTCGACGATGTCGCCAAGCAGATCGCCAGCGGGCAGAACCATGCCGTACGTGTGCCGCAGAAGATCCCGGTCTACGTATCCTACTTCACTGCCTGGCCGAACAAGGACGGCGTGGTGGAATATTTTGACGACGTCTACGGCCGCGACGCCTATGTCGACAAGGCCTTCGATGCGACGACCAAGGCGCGTGGCGCGCAGATCTGATAGTCGGATCTGATTAGTGATGCTGGCGGGCGGTCTTTGGGCCGCCCGGTTTGTTTTGGGGTGTCTGCGTGCAAGAAATAAGAGGAGAGGGCGCGCCGTATGGCCCCCTCATCCGCCTGCCGGCACCTTCTCCCCGCTGGGTAGAAGGGACGTTGCGGAGACGCCTCGCTTCTGATCAAACTGTTTCGTGCGGTTGCAGCCGTGCCGCTAGTTCCCCTCTTCTCCCCAGCGGGGAGAAGGTGGCCCGAAGGGTTGGATGAGGGGGCCGCGATCGCAAAGACATACGGCTGATCGCCAAACTTCAGACGGCAACCTTCTCCGCATATTCCTGTAGCAGCCTTTCTACCAGCTGCGGCGTCAGCTCATCGAAATGGGTAATGATAACATCCGGATCGAGGCTCGAAACCGGTACGTCGGAATAGCCGAACGGCACGGCAATCGAGGGCACGCCGGCATTCTTGGCAACGGCGATGTCGTTGATGCTGTCGCCAATCATTACCGTGCGGGCGATGTCGCCGCCGGCGCGTTCGATAGTGCCGGTGAGGTGGCGGGCGTCGGGCTTGCGCACGGGGAAGGTGTCGCCGCCAGTGATGGCATCGAAATATCGGACGAGGTTGAGCTTGTCGAGCAGGCCGAGTGCCAGGCTTTCCATCTTGTTGGTGCAGACTGCGAGGCGGTAACCTTCGGATCTGAGCCGGTCCATGGCGGTGACCAGGCCAGGATAGGGCTCGGTACGGCCGGGCATGTTGCCGGCATAATGGGCAACGAAACGCTCGACCAGCAGCGGCAGGGCGTCGCCTTCGAGCGGATGGCCGCGCAGCCGGCAGGCGCGCTCGATCATCACGCGCGCACCCTGGCCGACGAGATGGGTGAGGTCGTCGTAGCTGACCGGTTCGAGGTCAAGGACCGCGATCGTATGGTTCAGGCTCTCGACCAGGTCCACATGGGTATCGAGAAGGGTGCCGTCGAGATCGAAGACGACGAGCGCCGGGCGAGCGGGGGCAGGGGTCAAGGGCATGTCTCTTTGAGCGATGGTCGTCTTGAGGAGCGATGGATCGTCCTGAGGTAGGCGATCGCGCGGCGGAAAGCAACGTCCGGCGACGGCCGGGAAGGCCGCAGGCCTCTGTTTCGGCTTTTCATTTTCCGTGATGATTTTGACTTTCGTTTGCCAGGCGAGCCGTGTAAACAGCACATCCAACGCAATAATCGGAGCTGGCGGCGCATGGATGCCCGCGAAATGAAGATCAAGGCCGCCGAGGCCGCGCTCGCCCATGTCGAAAGCGGGATGCGTCTCGGAATCGGCACCGGCAGCACGGCGGAAGAATTCGTTCGCCTGCTGGCAGAGCAGGTCGCGGGCGGCTTCAGGGTCGAAGGCGTCCCGACCTCCGAAAGAACCGCGCGGCTTTGCGTCGAACTCGGCGTGCCGCTGAAGTCGCTCGACGAACTGCCGGCACTCGACCTGACCATCGATGGCGCCGACGAGGTCGATACGGGGCTCAGGCTGATCAAGGGCGGCGGCGGTGCGCTGCTGCGCGAAAAGATCGTCGCGGCCGCCTCCGAGCGAATGATCGTCATTGCCGACGAGAGCAAGCTGGTCGAAACGCTCGGCGCCTTCGCGCTGCCGATCGAGGTCAATCCATTCGGGCTCGTCTCGACGCGCATCGCGATCGAAAAGGTCGCGGCCCGGCTCGGCCTATCGGGTGAACTCGCTCTGCGCCAGTCGGGTGACGGAGAGTTTACCACGGATGGCGGCCATCACATCATCGATGCATCTTTTGGCCGCATTCCTGATGCAGAGGCGCTTTCGAGCGAGCTGAATTCCATACCCGGCGTCGTCGAACACGGGCTCTTTATCAATATGGCGGCACTTGCGATCATTGCCGGTCCTGCGGGTGTGCGCACACTGCAGGCAAACAGATAACAGGAGCGTATACTCATGATGAACATTGCAGGTCTTGGCCGTCTCGCCGCTGCGACCGTCCTTCTTTCCGGGCTTGCCTTCGGCTCCGCCGTCAACGCGCAGGAAGTCTCCGAGGAGCAGCTGAAGGCGTCTCGCGCGGCGATCGACGCCATCGGCGCCACTGCCCAGTTCGACAACATTCTGCCCGGTCTCGCCGAGCGCCTGAAGGCCGGCCTGATCCAGGATTCGCCGAACTACCAGGACATCATTTCGTCGACGGTCGACGCGCAGGCGCTGGCGCTGGCGCCGCGCCGCGGCGATCTGGAGAAGGAGGCGGCGCTCACCTATGCCAAGACCTTCACCGTCGATGAGCTGAAGGCGATCGCCGACTTCTACAATTCCGACGTCGGCAAGAAGCTGCTGCGTGACGGCCCGGTCGCCTCGCGCGAGACGGCGAAGGCTGCCGATATCTGGGCGCAGGGTATTTCCCGCGACCTGGAAAAGCAGAGCAATGCCGAGCTTTCCAAGGTCATCAAGGCGCCGCCGCCGGCAACCGACAGCCCGGCCGCTCCGGCTCCAGCACCGGCTGCCCAGCAGTAAAGTTCGCCCATCAAATTTGCGAAAGCCCGGTATCGTCCGGGCTTTTTTGCTATGATACGGCCAATGCCGCCGGCGAGGTTTCAGGTGACTGCAGATGTCCGATCATGACAAGGCTGTGCGAGTGCGGATATCCGGCAAGGTGCAGGGTGTCGGTTTTCGCTATTGGACGCGCGATGAGGCGGTACGGCTCGGTTTGACGGGCTGGGTTCGCAATGAAGAGGACGGGGCCGTCGTCGCTGTGATCGCAGGACCCGACATCGCCATTTCGACGATGATCGAGCGTTTCAGGCGCGGGCCTTCGGGGGCGTCGGTTTCGGGCGTCGAGACGGAAGCAGCCCAGCTTGAGAAGAACCCGACGGATTTCCGCATTACCCGCTGACAGCAACAATCGCTCGGCAGACGCAATTGGCATCGCATATGCGCCGGAACTCAGTCCCTACGCGTTCGGGTTCTTTGCAAGTTGCCACACACCGTCCTCATCCGGCTCCACGCGCTTGTTGCCGCGGTAGAAGATCGGCAGTCTCGTCTTTTTGTCGATCGAGAAGCGGCTCGGGGTGTATTTTTCGTCCTCATGGCCCTGAATGGCGAGGCCGAGCGCTTCCTTGAATTTGCCAGCCCGGCACAGATTGGCGAAGAGAGTTTGATCCATCTTTTGCTCCGGCATTCTTTTCCATCCTATGGATTGCCTGCCAGCCTTCGGCGACCGGGTCAATCGCAGCCGTTTACAATGAAGATTCGGCGATGGGAACGGGATGACGCAGGAGCGGGCTTTTGTTTTCGTGATGATCGCCCCTATATCAGCAATATCCTTCCTGCGATTCCCTTCCGGAGCTCCTCATGTCTTCCTACGACTACGACCTCTTCGTCATCGGTGGCGGTTCCGGAGGCGTGCGCGGCGCACGTGTCGCCGCCTCGCTCGGCAAGAAGGTGGCGATCGCCGAGGAATACCGCTACGGCGGCACCTGCGTGATCCGCGGCTGCGTGCCGAAGAAGCTCTTCGTCTACGCCTCGCAGTTCCATGAGCATTTCGAGGATGCAGCGGGCTTCGGCTGGACGGTCGGCGAAAGCAGCTTCGACTGGAAAAAGCTGGTGGCGGCCAAAGATGCTGAAATCGCCCGACTGGAAGGCCTCTACAAGAAAGGTCTCGCCGGCGCCAATGCCGAAATCCTGGAAACGCGCGCAGAGGTCGTCGATGCCCATACGGTGCGGCTGCTGAAGACTGGACAGACGGTGACGGCCAAGACGATCGTGATCGCCACCGGCGGACGGCCGAACCCGCATGCAGCCCTTCCCGGCCACGAACTCTGCATCTCCTCCAACGAGGCCTTTCATCTTGAAGAGCTGCCGAAATCGATCGTCATCGCCGGCGGCGGCTATATTGCCGTCGAATTCGCCAATATCTTCCATGGCCTCGGCGTCGAGACGACGCTGATTTATCGCGGCGCCGAGATCCTGTCGCGCTTCGACGAAGATCTGAGGCGTGGGCTGCACGAGGCAATGGTCGCCAAGGGCATCCGCATCCTCTGCCACGACACGCTGCAGAAGGTTTCCAAGGGTGAGGACGGGCTCATTCTGGAGACGCTGAACAACGGCACGCTGCAAGCCGGCGTCGTCATGCTGGCGCTCGGGCGCGATCCGAACACCCAAGGCCTCGGCCTCGAGGCGGCCGGCGTCGCGGTCGACGAGCGCGGCGCCGTTATCGTCGATGAATATTCCCGCACCAATGTCGAAAACATCTATGCGCTCGGCGATGTCACCAACCGGATACAGCTGACGCCGGTGGCGATTCACGAGGCGATGTGTTTCATCGAGACTGAATACAAGAACAATCCGACCCGGCCGGATTACGAGCTGATCCCGACCGCCGTCTTCTCACAGCCGGAGATCGGCACTGTCGGCCTCTCGGAAGAGGATGCGGGCAAACGTTACGGCGAGCTCGAGGTTTACCGCGCCCAGTTCCGACCGCTGAAGGCCACGCTTTCCGGCCGGGCCGAGCGGATGATCATGAAACTGATCGTCGATGCGGCGAGCCGCAAGGTGGTGGGCGCCCATATCCTCGGCCACGATGCCGGCGAGATGGCGCAGTTGCTCGGCATCACGCTGAAGGCCGGCTGCACCAAGGACGATTTCGACCGGACGATGGCGCTGCATCCGACGGCCGCCGAAGAGCTCGTCACCATGTATGCGCCGAGCTATCGGATCCGCGACGGCAAGCGGCTTTAAGCGGCGACGGGCTTTAGCTTTTTGTTTTATGCATGTCGTTGACCCGGAACCGCTGCACACTTCCGGGCGAATAGAGCCCCGTGCGTCCTTGCGGACGCACAAAGGACGCTCTAACACTTGAACTTACGCATCGTGCTTTCCGAAAAGCGATTCCGATATTCGAGCCGATGCATTAGCTGGTGATGCGCGGCGCCCGGATGACCTTGAGGAAAAGCGCTTTCATCGCATCGGCGATACCTTGGGTCGGCGTCACCTCGAAATAGAGGCCGGGCGAAGCGCATGCCTGCATCTTCGTCGGAATCTCGCTCTGGAAGGGGCTGATCCATTTGTTGTACCAATCGTTACTCGGCAACGGCAGGTAGGTGGTGTAGAGCACGGCGATCTTGACACCGCGATCCTTCAGCGGCTTGCAGAAGGAGGTGTCGATCGGTTCCTGGCAGCGGCCGCCGGTCGTCTTCTTGGTGCATGTCGACGGCTTGTAGCTGTCGCCGACGCCATCGGAAACGAAGAACAGGATCTTTTCGGGGCTGATATTCGACGTGCCGTCACCGGCCGGATCGATGATGGTATTCATCTGGGTCAGGGCGCTATCGAAGCTCGTGAGCTGGTCCTGATTGTAGTTCTGGTAGGGAATGGTCATCAGGTCGACGGCGTTGGTGTAATTCTTCACCTTCGTCAGGTCGGAGGTAGGGCTGGAGATCGTCGTCAGCTTGGCGTCTTCGGCTTTGGTGCCGAAAGTATAGACGCCCATGCGAAATTGATCGCTGCTGACGCGTTCGGTCTTGGCCGTATCGGTCAACGCCTGGGTTGCCTGGCGCACGACGTCGATGCGCATGGCGACGCCGAGACTCTTGGCGATGGTATAATTGTTGGTGCTCTGGTCCATCTGATGGCAGGCGAAGGCGCAGCCTGTTTTGGCCTGCAGTTTCGAAACATCGGTCGCGGTTGCGCCGACGCCCATTGAAGGCGTGTTGTCGAGCAGGATGTAGAAATCCATGAAAGCGGCAGTTTGATATTCGGCCGTCGCGGAGCCCGAGATCGTGATCGAGTCCCGACCGAGGATGCGCATGAAGGTGGTGGGCACCGTCGCGCTGAAGGAAACCTGCGAATTCAGCTTGTTGGCGGTCTTGGTGACATCGATGCCGAGGTCGACATGAACGTCGGTCAGCTCCCCGGACATCTGAGACATGAAGATACTGCGGGCGTCGTCCTTGCCGAGTGAGATCGTGCCGTTGCCGCTCATGGTCATCGCGGCTGCGACTGCGCCGGATTTTTCGGCGATCGAACCGACGGCGGCGGCATCGGCAGCGGCGTAAAGCTGTGTCCTCAGGCTGAGCGCATGGGCGAGATCCACGGCCATGCCGGCCGCACCGAAGAGCGGCACCACCAGCAGTGCCGTCATGACGCCGAAATTGCCCGAGCGATCCGATATGAAACCGGACGGAAGGATCGCCATGCCATGTCCCCGATGTTGAACTCTTTGCGGTTCTACATTGAAAGTCTAAAATATGGGGAAATCGACATGGTATATGCGGATTTAATCAGAGAATGCCGGGCGGCGCCGGTGAGGCGACAACTGTCGGCGATTGGTCTTTGCAAGCCTGACCTAAAGGTCTATAAGCCGCCGCATATTGAGGCATCCTAAGGTATGGATGTGAGAACGGGTGAGTGAGATGGCAGACAATTGGACCCCGAGCAGCTGGCGGCAAAAACCGATCCTGCAGGTTCCCGAATATCCCGACGCAGCCGCTTTGGCGGCAACGGAGGCCACGCTCGCCAGCTATCCGCCGCTCGTCTTCGCGGGCGAGGCGCGCCGCCTGAAGAAGCATCTTGCCAACGTCGCCGAAGGCAACGGCTTCCTGCTGCAGGGCGGTGACTGCGCCGAGAGCTTTGCCGAACACGGCGCCGACAATATTCGCGACTTCTTCCGCGCCTTCCTGCAGATGGCGGTCGTGCTGACCTTCGGCGCTCAGCTTCCAGTCGTCAAGGTCGGCCGCATCGCCGGCCAGTTCGCCAAGCCGCGTTCGTCGAATGTCGAGAAGCAGGGTGACGTGACGCTGCCCGCCTATCGCGGCGACATCATCAACGGCATCGAATTCACCGAGGAGTCGCGCATTCCGAATCCTGAACGCCAGGCCATGGCCTATCGCCAGTCGGCCGCGACGCTGAACCTTCTGCGCGCCTTTGCGATGGGCGGCTACGCCAATCTCGAAAACGTCCATCAGTGGATGCTCGGCTTCGTCAAGGACAGCCCGCAGGGCGAGCGCTACCGCAAGCTCGCTGACCGCATCAGCGAAACCATGGATTTCATGAAGGCGATCGGCATCACCTCGGAAAACCATCCGAGCCTGCGCGAGACCGATTTCTTCACCAGCCACGAAGCACTGCTGCTCGGCTACGAGGAGGCGCTGACCCGCGTCGATTCCACGTCGGGCGACTGGTATGCCACGTCAGGCCACATGATCTGGATCGGCGACCGCACGCGCCAGGCCGACCATGCGCATGTCGAATATTGCCGCGGCATCAAGAACCCGATCGGCCTGAAATGCGGCCCGTCGCTGCAGGCAGACGATCTGCTGCAGCTGATCGACATCCTGAATCCGGCCAATGAAGCCGGGCGCCTGACGCTGATCTGCCGCTTCGGCCATGAGAAGGTCGCCGACAACCTGCCGCGCCTCATCCGCGCCGTCGAGCGCGAGGGTCGTAAGGTCGTCTGGTCTTGCGATCCGATGCACGGCAACACGATTACGCTCAACAATTACAAGACCCGTCCCTTCGAGCGGATCCTGTCGGAAGTCGAAAGCTTCTTCCAGATCCACCGCGCCGAGGGCACGCATCCGGGTGGCATTCATGTCGAAATGACCGGTAAGGACGTGACCGAGTGCACGGGCGGCGCTCGCGCGGTTTCCGCAGAAGACCTGCAGGACCGCTACCACACCCATTGCGATCCGCGCCTCAACTCCGACCAGGCGCTCGAACTCGCCTTCCTGCTTGCCGAGCGCATGAAGGGCGGCCGCGACGAAAAGCGCATGGTCGCGAACGGCTGAGACTACAGCGCCGCGCGTCTGAAAAGACGCGCAAAGGACGCTGTAGCACTTTGGATTGCTGCATAATTTTACCCTTAAATCGATTCCGATATGAGGAATTATGCAGTAGCCCCAAATGGATGAAGAAAAGCCCGGCGATGCCGGGCTTTTTTATGCTGCGAAGGTGGAACTTGCTGTCAGATGCTGGCCTGGACGCTGTGCAGGTTGGCGTAGACGCCGTCTTGCGCCATGAGCTCATCATGGGTGCCCTGTTCGACGATTCCATCAGCCGTCAGGACCAGGATACGGTCGGCGTGGCGGACGGTCGACAGGCGGTGGGCGATGACTAGGGTGGTTCGGCCGTTCGCCAGGCTGAGCAGTGCCTGCTGTACCGCCCGTTCGCTCTCGTTGTCGAGCGCGCTGGTCGCTTCGTCGAAGATCAGGATCTCCGGATTCTTGAGGAAGGCCCGGGCGATGGTGATGCGCTGGCGCTGGCCGCCCGAGAGCTTGACGCCGCGTTGGCCGATATCGGTGCCATAGCCATGGGGCAGGGCAATGATGAAGTCGTGCGCATTGGCGGCGCGCGCGGCCGCTTCCAGCTCGGCATCGCTGGCGTCGGGCCGGCCGTAGCGCAGGTTTTCCGCCACTGTGCCGGCAAAGAGGTAGACATCCTGCTGTACCACCCCGACATGGCGCCGGAGCGAGGCCAACGTCACCTCGCGGATATCGGTGCCATCGATGCGGATCGCCCCTGCTTCGACATCGTAGAAACGCGGGATCAGCGCGCAAAGCGTGCTTTTGCCGACGCCCGACGGGCCGACCAGGGCGACGAACTCACCGGGCGCGATGGTGAGCGACAGCTGCTCGAGCACCCGCGGGCCATCGGCCTCGTAGCCGAAGGCGACATCGGAAAAACTGATCTCTCCCCTGGGCGCCGGCATCGGACGCGCGGCCGGTCGATCGGTGATATCGGGGGCAATCTCCAGGATCTCCATGGCCCTGATGAAGCCGGTGTAGCCCTCCTGCCAGAGGCGCACGAAATTAGCGAGCCGCTGCACCGGATCGACCAGCACAGCGACGCAAAGCAGAAAGGTCAGCATATCGGGGACGGTCAGTTCTGCCGTCAGAATGCGCAGGCCACCGATGACGATAACAATTATCGTGATGAGCTGGGCGAAGGTTTCGGTACCGACCGAAAACCAGGCTTCGCTGCGGTAGCCCTCGGCGCGGCTTTGCAGGAAGCGTCGGTTCTGCTCGGCGAAACGTTCCTTCTCCAGCGCCTCGTTGGCAAAGGACTGGACGACGCGGATGCCGGCAAGCGCATCTTCGACGCGCTCGTTGACGGCGGCGATCTGCCGTTTGCTGGCTTCGAGCGCGCGGTTCATACGCCGGTTGAAATAGAGCGCATAGGCCACCGCCACCGGGGTGAGCATCAGGATCAGGGCTGCCAAGGGCGGATCGATGAAGAACAGCACCAGCATGGCGCCGCCATATTTCAGCACCGCGATGGAAAGATCCTCGGGGCCGTGGTGAAAGAGCTCACCCAGCCACAGGCTGTCATTGGTGATGCGGCTCATCAGCTGGCCTGTGCGCTGGCGGTCATAGAAGCTGAACGAGAGCTTCTGGCAGTGCTCGAATAGTTCCTGCCGCACCGTGGCCTCGATGCGGGCGCCCATGACGTGGCCGCGGTAGTCGACGAAGAAGATGGCGACGATCTGGACGGCCAGAACGGCGAGCATGATGCCGCCCATGGCAAGGATTTGTCCGAAGGCCTGCGGCGCATCGGGTAGAGCCAGAAGCCGGCTCGTGACGACATTGGCGCAGAGCGGCAGGGCGACCGCCGTGCCAGCGACGAGGATGGCACAAAGCAGATCCGCCAGCAGCAGAGGCATATGCGGGCGATAGTAGGAGAGGAATTTGTGCATGCGCGACCAGCGCCGCCCACGGTCGGCGGAAATCGGATGATCGCGAAGGAGGTTTACGAAGGGGTTATGGCGTCGCGAGTTTTTCCTCGCACGGGAGAACCGAATGTTCATGAAGCTGAGTGTCCTTGTGGGGGATGTTTCCTTTCTGTTTGGACAGGTTCGCTCTCATGTCAGTCTCCTGAGGTTGATTGAACCCTCAGTATCGCCGACAACCGCCGCCGATTCAATGCAGCGATGGGACGAGGTTGGCGGGTGTTGTCGACAGGCAACAGGTTCCCGCTGCAATTTTCGACAAGGTACGGGTGATGGAAGGGGTCTTATTGCACCAGCACCGATTGCTGGCAGCGTACGTCAGTGACGCGAACGTCGGCTTCGCCGACCTTGATGCCGAGCAGCGTCAGGAGGTTGAAGAGCAGCTCGTCGAGCGGCTTGGTCAACCCCGTGAGTGTATCGGCGACGGCGCTTTGCACCACTGTTTTCGATAGGCCGATGCCGAGGCCGAGAATACTGACCTGGATATCGGTCTCCTTCACCAGCGACGCCATGGCAGAGGTCAGCGTGTCCTTGGTCGAAACGTTCTTGATGGTCTTTGCCGCGATGTCGGCCGGCTGGAAGGTCAGCTTGGTCTTGCTGAGATTGGCCAGGTTGACATGGGCGAGTCCGGAGACGCTGAGCAGCGGCGCGTTCATCATCGTGGAGCGGCTGACACGCGGCGCGCTGCCGAAATTGACGAAGGCGTTGGGATCGACGTCGCCGAGGGACAGTTCCGCGACGCCGGGCACGACATCGACGCCGACGCTGGCGTTTCTGGCGCCGCCGCCAAGACAGGAGATGCTCGCAAGCTTGGCCTCGGCATGGGCGACTTCGAGATGAAGGGGTACGCGCACCTTCAGCCCGGCAAGCGAATTGGCGCCGAGCGCCGAAACATCGAGAGCCAGGCGCACCTGTGCGGTGCGGACGGTGGCGCCGGTGGCGCCGATCCCGCTCGAAGCGGCGCCCTTCGGCATCTCGCCGATCGCAAGCGTCAGCTTGACCGTGGCAAGTCCAGGCACGGAGCCGTTGAGATTGGCTGCGACCTGCTTCTCCTGGTTTGCCGCAACGGCTGCCGCCGAAACAATATCCATCACGCTCGCCTCGGCCGAGAGGTGAGAACCGCTGCCGATGAGGCGCTCGCCGGTCGGGCCGAGGTTGAAGAGATCCTCGAGCCTGATCTTGACCTGCGAGGTGCCGGGCGCCTTTTCGATCGCGTCGAGCGCCTTGGTGACGGTGAGTGTCAGGCCGCCAGTCTTGCCGAGCGTTTTCAGCAGGCGCGGATAGGAGATGTCGGTTGCCAGCAACTCGTCATAGGTGCCGGCGGTGAGGTTGAGATCGGTCGCCAGCATATCGAGGAAGGGGAGCAGCTTGATATCGGCTGACGTGAGCGCCTCGTAATCGGCGACCTTCAGCGAGAGACTGGTGCCGAGCAGGCTGCCGAGCAGCGTGTTCAGCACGCCGCCATTGAGGCTTGCCAGCCGCGAGCCGATCGAGAAGGCAGCGAGTTTGGAGGCCGAGGCGGTGCCGACCGCCCTGAGGTTGGGAGCGGCGGCGAAGGCGGTGGCGAAGATCAGCTCCGCCTTCTGAGTGATGCCGACCTTGACGGCGTCATAGGGCTGGATGCCGGCGGCAAAACGGCTGCCGAGCGGCACCGAGGCATCGGCGAGATAGGTGCCGGGAGTGAATTCGGCGACGGCGTCGAATTGCTTGAGATCAGCCGTTGCCGGCAGCGAGCCCGTCTTCGTCGCATAACCCGTGTTGGTGCGGACGGCGATGTTGAGGCCGTTCTGATCGAAATTGGCGACGAGGTTGTCGGCGGCGTGGCTGATGTCGGCGGCGGCGACGATGGCGCCGATATCGCTCAGCTGCTGCAGGCGGCGCTGCTGCAGCGTCATCATGCCGTAATCGACGCCCAAGCCGAGCGAATAGAGGATGAGCGGGGCTGAGATTGCTGCCATGATGGCGATATTGCCTGATGCATCGGTGGCGAAGCGACTTAGGCGGGCCCTGAACATCGGCATCTCACAGGCCCCCCATCCGGATGGTCGCGAAGCGCCGGATCATGTGGTCGGGCAGGGGAAAGGTGTAGAGGTTCCAGATCGGCAGATTGACGGTGTCATATTCCGCCGTCACGGTGAACTGGTTGGCATTGCCGGGGTCGGTGGTAACGGTGACATGCAGCTTGCTCTTTTCGAGCAGCGGATGGTCGATGGTCGACTGGCTGATGAAATCATTGACCAGCTGCGATCGCTCCTGGCTGGTCATGCCAGCAACGGCGGTGCGCGCGGCATCGGCGGTCAGCTGCTGCACTGCATGGGATGCGCTCAGATAGATGCCGTAGGCGATCATCGTCAGTACCACCAGAAGGAAGAGCGGCGCGACGATGGCGAATTCGATTGCTGCGGCGCCACGTTCGTTCGAAGGGAAACGTTGGAAAATTCTCATTTTTCACCTCGCAGGCTGACCGTGCAGAGTATCGATCAACGGTTGTGACTCTAGAGCCGCGGAGGTTAATTTTGGATTATCTAATAAACGTTTTGGATGTATTAGATTATCATGAAGTGCCTTTGTTTTGTTAGAAAAATAGCATTTTATTGAGGAATTTTCCTTATGATACAACCTGCGGTGTGTTTCCGTGTTGGCTGGGGAGGTGCGCGCATAAGGAAATGCTACTTCCTGCTCCGCGCCGAAGTGTTGGCGTGATTGGCACAGGGCCGGCGGCCTTCAAGATTCCTGATGGTTCGTTCAGGGAAATGGATTTGACGCCGGAGCAGATCGGCGGCAACGTTCCCTTGGAAACAGCGGGGCGACGATGACCGAACAGCATACAGGCGGCTGCCTTTGCGGCGCCGTGCGATTTTCAAGTGCGGCAAAGCCCGGGCCTGTCGTCGGCTGCCATTGCTCGCAATGCCGCCGGCAGACGGGACTTTATTACGCTGCGGTCAACGTAGCCCGCGCGGCTCTTTCGGTGGAAGGCACTGAAGCGGTCCGCTGGTACCGGTCTAGCGAGGAGGCGCAGCGCGGCTTCTGCTCGAATTGCGGCTCCGCGCTCTTCTGGCAGGCGGACGGATCGGCGGAGATTTCGGTCATGGCTGGCGCCTTTGACTCGCCGAGCGGCCTTGCCTTCGGCCACCATATCTACTGCGCCGACAAGGGCGATTTCTACGAGATATCGGACGGCTTGCCGCAATATGCGGTGAATCCGACTTAAAGGGCGTCGCATTGGATTCATGCGACGCCCTTTAGGTCTTTATGTGATGCATGTCGTTATCCCCACCGCTGCACACTTTTGGGAGACATGCATTAACCCTTGGCGGCAAGCGCGGCGCTGAGGCGGGCCACGTCCTCGCGTAGCCCCGTCAACTCGGTCAGTACATGCATGTCGATCTTCTGATGCAGGGAGAGCACTTCGAGCTCGGCCTTGAGATTGACCTCGTAATCCTTGGCGGCCTCGAAGCGGTCGCGCTCGGCCTGACGGTTCTGCGACATCATGATGATCGGCGCCTGGATGGCGGCGAGCATCGACAGGATCAGGTTCAGGAAGACGAAGGGATAGGGGTCGAAGGCGCCGCTCACCAGAATGATGGTGTTGATCACCGTCCAGGCGACGAGGAAGACAAAAAAGGCGATGATGAAGGACCAGGAGCCGCCGATGCGGGCGATGCTGTCGGCGATGCGCTCGCCGAAGGAGGCGTCGGCTGAGAAGGCGGCGTTGACGTCGGTCGAGATGACCTTGCGTTCGTGCGCTTTCGCCAGCACGCGCTTTTCGACGTCGCCGAGTTCGTCGGCCGGCTTGTCGAAATGATGGTGCACGAAGTCCGAAAGATTAGACATTGCCTGTTTCCGATGCCGGTTGTCGATACGGTCGCTTTCGGCGCCAGTATTCCGCTCCGCTAACAAATTGCAATGCGTATCGATGCCGCGCTGCGCCATGCGCGATCCGTTCATAAAATTTTCGTCGTCGCGAAGTGTCGCTTTCGACGCGAACGTGTTGCGGTCGCGAAAAGCGCAGGCTAAATAAATGACATGACACAGGAAAACGCTCTTTCTGATATCTTCCGTATCGCCATCGGCCAGCTCAACCCGACGGTCGGCGATGTCGCAGCCAATCTCGCCAAGGCGCGCGAGGCGCGTATTGACGCGGGCCGGGAGGGCGCGCATCTGCTCGTCCTGACCGAGCTTTTCATCTCCGGCTATCCGCCGGAGGACCTAGTGCTGAAGCCCGCCTTCATCCGTGCCTGCTGGAAGGCGGTCGAGAGCCTGGCTGCGGACACTGCCGATGGCGGACCGGGCGTCATCATCGGTTTTCCCAGGCAGGACGCGACCGGGCGCTACAATTCCGTCGCCGTGCTCGACGGCGGCAAGGTGATTGCGGTGCGCGACAAGATCGACCTGCCGAATTACGGCGAGTTCGACGAGAAGCGGGTCTTCGACCAGGGTGCCATGCCGGGGCCGGTGAATTTCCGCGGCGTGCGCATTGGCATTCCGATCTGCGAGGATATCTGGGGCGATCTCGGCGTCTGCGAGACGCTGGCTGAAAGCGGGGCTGAAATCCTGCTGTCGCCGAACGGTTCGCCCTATTATCGCGGCAAGGTCGATATCCGCCATCAGGTGGTGCTGAAGCAGGTGATCGAGACCGGGCTGCCGCTGATCTATGCCGCCCAGCTCGGTGGCCAGGATGAACTCGTCTTCGACGGCGCGAGCTTCGCCTTCAATGCCGACAAGTCGCTCGCCTTCCAGATGAGCCAGTTCGAAACAGCGCTGGCGGTGACGACATGGAAGCGCGGCGACAGCGGCTGGCACTGTGCCGAAGGGCCGATGGCGCATATTCCAGAGCGCGAGGAAGCCGATTACCGCGCCTGCCTGCTCGGCTTCCGCGACTACGTCAACAAGAACGGCTTCAAAACCGTCGTGCTCGGCCTTTCCGGCGGCATCGACTCGGCGATCTGCGCCGCGATCGCCGTCGATGCACTTGGCGAAGAACGGGTGCGCACCGTCATGCTGCCTTACCGCTACACCTCCGAGGATTCGCTGAAGGACGCGGCCGATTGCGCCAAGGCGCTCGGCTGCCGTTACGATATCGTGCCGATCGAACAGCCGGTGACGGGTTTCAGCAGCGCGCTCGCCAGCCTTTTCGAAGGCACGGACAGTGGCATTACCGAAGAGAACCTGCAAAGCCGGGCGCGGGGCGTCATCCTGATGGCAATCTCTAACAAGTTCGGCTCGATGGTGGTGACGACGGGCAACAAGTCGGAAATGTCGGTCGGCTACGCCACGCTCTACGGCGACATGAACGGCGGCTTCAATCCGATTAAGGATCTCTATAAGATGCAGGTCTATGCGCTTTCCCGCTGGCGCAACGAAAACGTACCGCCGGGTGCGCTAGGGCCGTCGGGCGAGGTGATCCCGCAGAATATCATCGACAAGGCGCCTTCGGCCGAGCTTCGTCCCGACCAGAAGGACCAGGATTCGCTGCCGCCCTATCCCGTTCTCGACGATATTCTCGAATGCCTGGTGGAGAAGGAAATGGCGGTCGAGGAGATCGTCGCGCGCAGCCATGATGTTGCGACCGTCCACCGGGTCGAGCATCTGCTCTATCTCGCCGAATACAAGCGGCGGCAATCGGCGCCGGGGGTAAAGATCACCAAGAAGAATTTCGGTCGCGACCGGCGCTATCCCATCACCAATCGGTTCCGGGACCGCTGAGACCATAGAAATATCGGGAGGAAACATGCGCAGCTCGGTCGAGATCTACAACGTCAAGACGGGCAGGGCCCGCGAGGTCTGGCAGACGGAGAAACTGGTCGAGGCGCCAAATTTCTCGCCCGATGGTTCCTACCTGCTCTTGAACGGCGACGGGTTGCTCTACCGGTTGCCGCTCGATGGCGGCGAGATGGTCAGGGTCGATACCGGCTTTGCCGTCAACTGCAACAATGATCACGGCATTTCGCCCGACGGGACGAAGATTGTCATCTCCGACAAGACCGAATTCGGCAAGTCGGCGATCTATACCTTGCCGATCGAAGGCGGCACGCCGCGGCTTGTCACTCAGAACCTGCCGTCCTACTGGCATGGCTGGTCGCCGGATGGGCGCCAGCTTGCCTATTGCGGCATCCGCGACGACGTCTTCGATATCTACACCATCTCCGTCGACGGCGGTGCCGAGACGCGGCTGACGCATGGCGAAGGCCGCAATGACGGGCCGGATTATTCCGCCGACGGGCAATGGATCTATTTCAATTCCAGCCGCACCGGGCTGATGCAGATCTGGCGCATCCACCCCGACGGCACCGGGCTCGAGCAGGTGACCTCCGACAATCAGGGCAACTGGTTCGCTCATCCGTCGCCTTCGAATGACAAGGTGTTGATCCTCTCCTACGACCCCTCGGTTTTCGACCATCCGCGCGATCTCGACGTGCGGCTGCGGCTGATGGATATGGACGGCGGCAATCTGAAGACGCTGTTCGAGCTCTTCGGGGGGCAGGGCACAATCAACGTGCCCTGCTGGTCTCCTGATGGCGAAGAATTGGCCTATGTCCGCTATTTTCCGGCTGACTAGGTCCGGCGCCGCTCGCGGGCTGATTTTCCCAGATCTTCCAGCACCGCGACCGACATATCCCAGTCGATGCAGCCATCGGTGATGGACTGGCCATAGACCAGCGGCTTGCCGGGAACGAGGTCCTGGCGGCCGGCGACGAGGTTGCTTTCGATCATCATGCCCTTGATGTCGCTGTTGCCGGCGGCAATCTGCGCGGCCACGGATTTGACGACGAGCGGCTGGTTCATCGGATCCTTGCCGCTGTTGGCATGGCTGGCATCGATGAGGATGCGCGGGGCGACACTGAGCTTGATGGCTTCGCCGGTGACCGCTTCGACATCGGCCGCTTCATAGTTCGGCCGCTTGCCGCCGCGTAAGATTATGTGGCAGTCGTCATTGCCAGTCGTCGAGGCAATTGCTGCCTGGCCGTCCTTGGTGACGGCCGGGAAGTGATGCGGCTGCGAGGCTGCGAGGATGGCATCCAGCGCGACGCGAACGCCGCCATCGGTGCCGTTCTTGAAGCCGATCGGGCAGGAAAGGCCGGAGGCAAGCTGACGATGGACCTGGCTTTCGGTCGTGCGCGCGCCGATCGCACCCCAACTGACGAGATCGGCAATATATTGCGGCGTGATCGTGTCGAGGAATTCGACGCCGGCCGGAAGGCCCATCGCATTGATATCGAGCAGCAGGCGTCTCGCAATCCTCAACCCTTCCTCGATCCGGTAGCTGCCGTCGAGATGCGGGTCGTTCATCAGGCCCTTCCAGCCGACGGTCGTGCGAGGCTTTTCGAAATAGACGCGCATGACAATCTCGAGATCGTCGGCGAAGCGGCGTCGCTGTTCCTCCAGCCGTGCGGCATATTCCCGAGCCGCAACGGGGTCATGGATGGAGCAGGGGCCGATGACGACGATCAGGCGATCGTCTTCGCCCTGGAGGATCTTATGGATCGCATCACGGTTGCTGGTCACGGTGTCCGTGACAGTAGCATTGCGGTGAATTTCCGCGATGATATCGGCAGGTTTGGTGAGTGGGGTGATCTCGACGATACGCAGATCATCAATGGTATCAGACACGGTATGGCTCCTGTTTGGTCATACCGTGCGGAACAAAAAAGCCGCCAGGTAGACTAGCGGCTGTTCGGGTTGTCGTCGCGTCGAATTCAGTTACGCATGGACCCGCATCCGCTGAGAGCAGCGGTACCAATAAAATCCCAAGGCGTTGATTGATGTGATCGACATGGGGCGTATGTAGCGCCACGCCTGTGTGATGTCACGTAGAATTTTCTGTCTGAAAATCCAGCGCTCCGGGGGACGGCAACGGCTTCTACGGAGGGATACCCCGGCGAGGCAAGAAGCGCGTCGCGCTCGATCTCGTGCATGCGACGCGCTCTAAGCTTTGTTTAAACCTGTCGCTCTAAAGATGCTCTCGGGCGACGGTCATTCGCACTGTTCTAGAAAACGCAGTTCCTGAGATCACAGGGCGTCGACGTTCACGCCGACGGTGATGGCGCCGATCGGCGTTCCCGTGTCGTCTGATATCGTGACGCTTGCCTGCGACTGGAGCGTCTGGGTCGATTCATCCTTTTCGATCTCATCGACGAAGACGGCGTCCTTGCCGGCTCCGAAGGACTTCTGGAACTTGCCCTCATCGCCCTGCCAGTAATCGGATGTGGTGTCGCTTTGACCGACATTCAGCCCCTTTGCGTCCATGACGAAGATCTCGGTGATCTTGCCGCCAGAAGCTTCCTTCTTGCCCTGAAGGAATTTCGACAGCGCATTGTTGAGCACGCCGTCGATCATGGCGTGGTCGGAGCCATCGACTTCGGCACGCCACTTCTTGTCGAGGGCGTCGATATCGGCAGCGCTGAGATTGGCGTTGGCAGCATTCTGCGCCTTGACGGCCTCGATGATGGCAGGGTCGTTCAGCCAGGGCTTTACGTCGCTCGTCACGTAGTCGGAGATCGGGGCAAGCTTGGCATCCTGTGCCAGGGATACGCCCATCGGCATGGCAAATGCGGTGCAGGCCGAAAGAAATGCGGGCACGAGTTTCTTCATAACTGTTTCCTTCCTGATTATAGGTTGTTGAGAACTAAGGCTTATCGGGCGAAGACGACGTCAGAACTCCTCCCAGGCCCCGGGAGCAGCGGCAACGGCGGCATTTCCTGCATGCCGCTGCACGAAGGCTCTCGGCTCGGGACGAGATTGGCGGGTGGGTTGAACGGCTTTGGGCTGGCTTGCCGCAGACGCGCCGACGATGAACCTGCCGGCCGAGTCCTGCAGCAGGCGTCCTTGCGACAGCAGTTCGTGGCAGGCTGCGTTGGTTTCCTCGACCATTGCCGCGTTCTGCTGTGTCGTCTGATCCATCTGGTTGATCGCGCTGTTGATTTCCTGCAGGCCCGTCGCCTGTTCGCGATAGGATTGGACGATGGAAGCGATGCTGTCGCTGATGCGGTTGATCTGCTCCTCAATCTTCAGGAGGGCATCGCCGGTCTGGTTCACCAGCCCGACGCCCGCAGCAACTTCGTCGCCCGACACATTGATCAGGTTCTTGATTTCCTTGGCTGCATTTGCAGACCGCTGGGCGAGCTCACGCACTTCCTGCGCGACAACCGCAAAACCCTTGCCGGCTTCGCCGGCGCGCGCCGCCTCGACGCCGGCGTTCAGCGCCAGCAGGTTCGTCTGGAAGGCGATTTCGTCGATGACGCCGATAATGCGGCCGATCTGGCTCGACGAGGTTTGAATCCGGTCCATCGCCCCGATCGCATCACGCACCACCGTCGCCGAGACATGGGCGCTCCGCTTTGTCTCCTCGACCAACTGCCCGGCATTTTCAGCCCGTTGCGACGATGTTCTGACCGTCGTGGTCACCTCATCCAATGCGGCGGCGGTCTGTTCCAATGCTGCTGCCTGTTGCTCGGTCCGCCTGGCGAGTTGATCTGCGGAGGTCGCCAGCTCGCTCGAGCCGGTTTCAACCGCCACGGAAGCGGTCTTGATCTCTGTCAGAGCGGCCGCGACCGCATCGACCATGTTGTTGAAATCCTGCCGCAATTTATCGAATTCGGGACCGACATCGGCCAGGTGTATCGAGAAGTCGCCGGCGGCGAGCCCTTCCAATGCATTTGCGAGAGCGTTCATGACCAGCCGTTGCGTGTTGCTGGCCTCTTCGGTCAACAATGCGTTGCGCGCCCGTTCGGCGTCGAGCGAAGCACTCTGCTCGGCAGCGGCCTGCTCTCTCTCGACCTTCGCAATCGCCTCGTGACGGAAAACTTCCAATGCACGCGCCAGAAAGCCGATCTCGTCGCCATTTTCCCTGTAGGTGACGGGAGAGACCAGATCGCCATTCTGCAACGCGCTAATTCGTTCGCTGATCACCCTGATGGGCCGGCCGACCAGGCTGCGCATGGCGAGAAGGAAGGCAACGACGGCCATGGCGGTGATCGCGGACTGCGTGAGCAACGAAATGAGAACTTTCTGCCTGACTTCGGAAGCGATTTTTTCGACAGACCAGTTCGTGACGATGTAGCCGGTGGCCTTGCCTGCCTTATCCAGCGGAAGCGGCGCGATGATCGTGACCACGCCGGCGGATGTTCCGCTATCATCGACAGTCGTCTTTTCCGGTTTCGCGCTGAGACGCTTCGCCAGATCGGCGGGTGCAGGCAAACCGTTGATGCCGTCGCGTGTCCACGTATCGACTGATGCCGGTTCCGCGTTGAATGCGGCAAACTGTACAAGATCGAGCGAGGGGTCGTCGCGGTAGAGCGAATAAGCCTCGCGAACGGCGTTCGCCTTCCCCCATTTCACGCCGCCGGCGGCCAGAGATGCAAACTGCTCCGCATCCTTGGACCAGTTCGCCTTGGCGCCATCGATCAACGCCCGGGTTTCGTACATCCAGGTATAGGTGGCGAAAGCGGAAATGCCGCAGAGGTTTACGGCAACGATAATCGCCGCCAGCTTGGCTGTCAGAGGCATCGTTTTCAAAAAATGGAACATTCCGCGGCGGCCTAGAATTGCGGCTCAGTCGGACATGTTCCCGACTGGCGTATCAATACGGGCATCGACGCTGACGGTCGCATCACGAGCGCTCATGCCCATGTCCTGATAGCAACCCAAAACGCGCAAACGCAGTGTGTATTTGATGTGTGAATAAATCATAAAGTAGAAAGGAATGCTGAGCACACGCGTGCCATTCGCGCCTGCTCCCGCCGGCGCCGAGCCTTGCGAACCGGTGGGTGTAGCAGGGTTTCCGTGGCGTCAGGGAGATCAGCTATTTTCAGCCACGGCCTCTTCCGGCTCGACGTGCCGGCGCTTGCGGCCGTGCGCCGTCAGTTCAGCGCCAGCATCGTGGGGCAGGCGCAGGAAGGTGATGCAGGCCAGCGCCGAAATCGCCGAGACGCTGAAGAAGGCGATGTGGAAATCCGAGACCAGCAGCCTGCCGTCGTGAAAGCTGCTGGAAATTTCGAGGATGCCGCCGGCGATCGCCACACCCATCGCCATGGAGATACGCTGGGCAACGGCATTGATTGCGGTTGCCTGGCTGCTGTCGGCACCATCGACATCGCCGAAGGCCATGGCGTTGACGCCCGAGAAAGCCATGGAGCGGAACAGGCCGCCGATCAGCAGGCAGGCCATGATCAGGAACAGTGGCGTTTCGGCGGTGAACAGGCCGTTGATGCCGAGGAAGATCGCCGCCAGCAAGGTGGTGAGGGAGATCACCGTGCGGAAGCCGAAGGCATTGAAGGTGCGCGAGGCGGCGAATTTCGAGCCCATGGAGCCGAGCGCGCTGACGAAGGTGACCGAGCCCGATTGCAGCGGCGTCAGGCCGAAGCCGAGCTGGAGCATCAGCGGCATCAGGAAAGGCAGGGCGCCAAGTCCCATGCGGAAATTCGAGGCGCCGAGGATCGCCGCCCGAAACATCGGGTAGCGGAACATCTTCGGATCGAGAAGCGGATAGGGCACGCGGCGCGCATGCAGGAGGTAGAGGAGGCCGGCAAGGATGCCGATCGCAACCGTGACATAACCGTAGACAACGGGCACGGCCGGCAGGCTGATCACCGACAGGCCGAAGACGAAGCCGGAGAAGCCTAGGCCGCAAAGGAAGAAGCCGGGGAAATCCATCGGCCGGGGACTGCGTGGCTCAACCGCCGGCAGGAAACGGGTGACGAGGATGATGCCGAGCACGCCGATCGGGACGTTGATCCAGAAGATCCAGTGCCAGGTGAGGTAGGTTGTGAGGAAGCCGCCGATCGGCGGACCCATGATCGGACCGATCAACGCTGGAATGGTGAGCCAGGCCATGGCATCGACGAGTTCGTGACGCGGCGTTCCCCGGACCAGCAGCAGGCGGCTGACCGGCGTCATCATCGAGCCGCCGGCGCCCTGGATCAGGCGTGAGATGACGAAGGCCGTGATCGAATTGGAAAAGGCGCAGGCGATCGAGCCGATCATGAAAACGAAGATCGCCATGCGGAAGATGTTGCGTGCGCCGAAACGATCGGACATCCAGCCGCTGATCGGGATGAAGATCGCCAGCGCCACGAGATAGCTGGTAACGGCGAGCTTCAGCGCGATCGGCGAGGTGCCGATATCGGCTGCGATCGCCGGTAGGCTGGTGGCGATCACGGTCGAATCCATCTGTTCCATGAACAGGGCGACCGCAAGGATCATGGGCGTGAGGCGGGGCACGGGCAACCAAAGTGCAAAGAGAAAAAGTGCGGCGCCATGGGCGTCGGTCAGGATCGGTTTGTTTCTAAGGCAGCGATGCGCCTCTGTCCATGAAGTCGATGTCGCATGCAACGTGTCGGCGGTATGAGGGCCGGCTTGCCGCCGCCGCGCTTTCCTGAAATAGATGCGCTGTCAGGTGCCCGCCGTCCAGGCGGGAGAATCGGGAATCCGGTGCAAAGCCGGAACGTGCCCAACGCTGTAAGGCCGACGCTTGCCGCTTCATCACGCCACTGGCTTCTCGCCGGGAAGGCTGCGGCAGACGGATGACGCCGAGTCAGAAGACCGGCCTGGCTAGATAGACCGATCCGCGCGGACGGCGGGGCGGTTGCGTTGTTGGGGATTTGACGATGCGACCCTTTGATGAGGATGCCCTTTCAGCGGCGTCCGGTTTTTCCTTGGCCGAACGCGAGGCCGTCTATCATGCGATCATGACGCGACGCGACGTTCGCAGCCAGTTCCTGCCCGATCCCTTGCCGGATGATCTTGTGCAGCGGCTGCTGACGGCAGCCCATCATGCACCCTCCGTCGGCTTCATGCAGCCGTGGAATTTCATTCTGGTGAAAAGCGCAACCGTGCGGGCGCGCGTCCGGGATGCTTTTGCGAGGGCCAACGAGGAGGCGGCGCTGATGTTCGAAGGCGAACGGCGGCAGGTCTACCGCTCGCTCAAGCTTGAAGGCATTGTCGAGGCGCCGCTCGGCATATGCGTGACCTGCGATCCTACCCGCAGCGGCAGCGTCGTGCTGGGGCGCACGCACAATCCCAGGATGGATAGCTATTCCACAGTTTGCGCCATCCAGAATCTCTGGCTTGCGGCGCGGGCGGAAGGGGTCGGGATCGGCTGGGTCAGCATCTTTCATGAAGGCGAGCTGAAGAGCATTCTCGGCATACCCCAGCATGTCGAGGTGGTCGCCTGGCTCTGTGCCGGTTTCGTCGACCGGCTCTATGACGAGCCGGAACTGTCCGTCAAAGGCTGGCGGCAGCGGCTGCCGCTCGATGAACTCGTCTTCCATGATGGATGGGGACTGAACACCTAGAGGTCGTCTTCTTCGGCACCGACAAAGGCGAGGTCACGATTCGCGACATCAAGATGCAACAGAACTTCGCTCGCAGCATGTCGCTCGCCGACGCGATGAACCCCGACAATCTGCTCTGCTACGAAATGAACGGGGCGACCCTGCCTGCCCCCAACGGTTTCCCGCTGCGGCTGATAACTCCGGGCTGGTACGGGATTGCCAACGTCAAGTGGCTGAAGGGCATCGAGGTTCGCGACACCCGCTTCATGAGCCTGCTGATGGGCCGCGACTATGTCACCATCCGGGAGGAAGAGCACAACGGCGAGACCGTGCGGGCCGAGACCTCGGTCGGCCGGGCCTTGCTGAAATCCGCGCCCGCCAAGGTCACGCGCAACGACTCGGGTCACCGGGTCGTCGGCGCAGCCTGGGGTGCACCGATCGACCGGGTCGAACTGAAAATTGATCAAGGGCCCTGGATGCCGGCAGTCATCGATCACAGCGAGGAGGCCGAATACGCCTGGAAGATTTGGTCACTGGATTGGCCAAATCCCTCGCCTGGAGAACACACGGTGACCTCGCGCGCGATCAGTACCGCAGGGCAAATTCAACCGGCGATGGACGATCCCTTGATCGCCAAAAAGCACACATACTGGGAAAGCAATGGCCAGGTGACGCGCCGCATCCGCATCGTTTGAGAAACGTTGCTGCCTCGCACGTCGGCTGCTGAGTGAACGGAACGTTCCACCGAGAACCCCTCGCTTAGGATTGCGACATTTCAGGAGAAAGGCGCTAGCGGCCCTTCCGCTAGTCTGCCCCGTCTTTTTTTGCCCGCTCGATGAATTTCCCGGCGACTGCTTTGCCAAGTGCGGCACCGGCCCGGTTGTCCATTTCATAGTGGATGCCGGCCCAGATGCGGGAATCGCCCGCTTCCTTGCCGACCGTTCGGATGAACTCCGCCTGGTCGGGGAACAGATAGGCAAGCACCTCGCATCGGGCAGTCGACAACGTGGAGTGATTCGACGGATAACTGGGATGGGCCGGCACTGCGAACAGGGGAGTGATGCTCGGGTCAAGCATGTTGGGCCGCAGGTACCAATAAGCGTATTTCCCGTCGTTGCTTGCAATGTAGGCGTCGTAGTAGACCGTTGCGAGCATCGCGTAAGCCCGTGCGGCGCGCGGCGGGTTCGAATCCGTCTTGTCCTCGAACATCCACTTGCTGGCATAGTCATACCAGTCGGTGAACAGGCCGGATGGGCTTTGCCAGTAGAACGCCTTGTAGCTGTTGGGGAATTTTCGCTCAAACTGGCGGACTGCATCCGTCTCGGCCTTCACGGCCGCAGACTTGCAGTCGGGCGGAGTCGGTGGCCTGAATTCATCGGCTGTCTCGAGCAGGATCGGCTTCCAGTTTGGCATGGTTGCATTGGCGGGTTTGTCTCCGACCCACATGCACGGCCCGGTCGGCACGGTGCCGGTCCAGACGGCATCGGAGCCGTCGGCCTTTGCCCGCGCAATCACTTGCTCTGCCACGCGTCGCCCCAGTTCCAGGCCGGCGGATGAATCGCTTGGGAACTGGACACCGGCAAGGACACGCGACTGTGCGGCTTCTTCGGCCATCGCCTGGAACGACGACGCCTCGTCGGGAAAGAAATAGGCAAGAACGGTCGCGGCGGCGGCGGCGGCGGCCGCGTGTTCGGATGGATAAGCGGGACTCCGAGGCGTAGGCAGCGCAGTCGGCAGTGTCGTATCCACCTCGCTCGGGCGGGGGCGATTGTAGAAGTATTTCGACTCCCAAGCCGCGATGGTGGCGTCGTAGACCGCCATCGTCAAATAGGTGTAGACGCGATGCGCATTGGGGATCGTCTGGTTTGCGAGAAGACGGTTGTTGACCAGGTCAATCCATCGATAGCCGGGCGAACCGGCGTCCCAGAATGTGATCTTGGCGGCGACCTGCGCATCGTTCTTTGCGACAAGTTCGCGGACCTGCTCCAACTCGGTTGCAGAAGTATCCGGTGGGGGCGGGACTCGGAAGTCTTTGCCCGACGTGATTACCCACGTCTTCCACATTCCAGCGTTTGGCTCTATCTGATCCGATTGGGCGAAAGCGAAGTTCCCTGACAAAAGGATTAGCGCGCAGGCCCTGCTAAAGCCGCTAAGCATTTTCGACCCCCATAGTTGATCCCCGGCCCAAAGACGGAAGGTTTTCTGTTTTGACGGCCGTCCCATTTTCTATTTTAGCCCGCTCTAATTATACCGCGAAGCGCTGCCAAGTGAAAGGATCAATGAGAGCAGGATCAAGGAGGCCGCTCTAGCCAAGATCGATCCGTATAATGGACAATCGCCTGGCCGGTTCAGGGCTGGCGACAAGCTATTGGCGTTTTTAGACAAACTCTGATCCCTGCCGGAGCTAGGGACATCGCGGTGAGGGCCGCGACGTCCATGCCGACCCCACCAATTATCGAGGAACTTTCAGTAGGCAGGAAAGCGCCAATTGCAGTCATCGGCCTCAGGTCGATGACTGTCTTAGAGGATAGCTTTTCCGTTTATGCAGGTAACGACATTGCCGCCAACCCAAATATCTTCAGATTCGAGCCGGACATGTACCCGCCCTGACCTGCCCAAGACCGTCCCTTGCGCAGCTATGTATGAAGGCGGCGCGAGATTTGCGGAAATGAGCCATTTTGCCAAACCCGCATTTAGGCTACCAGTGACTGGGTCTTCGTAACCAGCGGCGGTGAAGGCGCGGACCTCGAAATCCACACCATCGACGTCCCCCAAACATGGTGCAATCAGGCCTACCCTTAGTCCGGAAATACTCTGGTAGTTCGGACGGACGCGTAGGACATCGTCTCTGCTTTTCAGGAGCAAGGCCATCCAACAGGGACCGTTGTCTACCCAACTCGCATCGACTATCATCTCAGGTGACAGACTTAGACCGCTCATAACTCGTTTCATTAGATCGTTATCGATATGTCCAGTCCTGATCAAATCTGGAGCCAGAAATGAGAGGATATCGCCGTCTCTTCTGATCCGGATCAAACCCGCCTGACATTCCTGGATGACAACTGGCTGCTTTGGCTTTCCGCCCAAGGTCAGCCATGCGTGGCAGCTACCCAAAGTCGGGTGTCCGGCAAAGGGTAGCTCCTGATGCGGCGTGAAAATTCTGACGCGATAATCAGCATCCGGGACCGTCGGCTTTAGGAGGAAGGTCGTCTCGCTTAGATTGGTCCAGTTGGCAAACTTGGCCATCGTTGATGTATCAAGATCGTCCGCATCCACTACCACCGCAAGTGGATTTCCACCCATTCGCTCCGAGGAAAAAACATCAACCTGTTGAAACGATAGCTCTTTAAGATTGCTGTTCATAGCATCTCCTACTGTTCGAATAGCGTGCGCCAATGTCTATACACAAGGGGGCTGCAGAATGCCTTTCGGAGTAACGGATGCAGACAAAGATTTCCGCTTCGGGCATACCCGGTCTTCCAAAGCGTTCAAATTATGCCGAGCTTTTAATCCTTGATTACCGGAAATCTCGGGCTTTAGGGAATGGGCTCGGCATAGTTTCGGACTCGGGATAAATTCCTGACCTTCATATCGATACGCTGAAGGCGAAATCCCGGAATTTCCAATAGATATTCGGCTATCGGTGGCTCACTCGGAGGATAACGGCCCAATGAACATGATCGACTTGAAGGAACGGATCATCGTGATCACAGGCGGTGCGCGCGGCATCGGCTACGCTATCGCAGAGCGCGTCATCCAGTCCGGTGGCAAGGTGGCCATCTGGGACCTGAACGAAAACATGGCGAAGGACAGCGCTTCCGCTCTCGGATCTGGCACGGTCGCTTTCGGCGTCAACGTCGCAGATCCCGTATCAGTGAAAAATGCGGCGGCGGCGACCGAGGAGATTTTTGGCCGTATCGACGGCCTCGTCAATTCCGCCGGGATTACCGGTCCGGTCAAGCCCACGATCGAATACGATTTCGGTGAATGGAAAGACGTCGTCGATGTCTGCCTCACGGGAACCTTCAATTGTTGCCGGCACGTCGTTCCGGTCATGTTAAAGCGCGACTACGGGCGGATTGTGAACATCTCTTCGGTTGCGGGCAAAGAAGGAAATCCGAACATCGCCGCCTACAGCGCAGCGAAAGCTGGTGTGCTGGGCTTCACCAAGTCTCTTGGCAAGGAACTCGCAAAGACAGGAATCGCCGTGAACGCGGTAACGCCAACCACAGCAAAGACACCTATATTGGACGGGCTGACATCCGAGTTTATCGAATATATGCGCGTCCGCATTCCGCGCGACCGTTTTGTTGAACTTCACGAGATCGCTTCGATGGTCGTCTGGCTGCTCTCCGAGGAGAACTCCTTCACGACCGCATCGACGTTCGACCTGAGCGGCGGTCGTACGACCTACTGACCATGCTCAAGCGACCCGCATTCACATCCCGCCGCACGTTCACGTGACATCGCCGTCATCTCATGCGGCCTGGCACAACGCCGCTATTGCTCCATCACCGCAGTTCCAGCTGTTCAATCACTGCTGCTGTTGTGGCTGCGGGCCTGGCGTTGCCGGATTGGCGAGGTCGATCGAGCCCTGATCGCCGGCCAGAAACTGCGGGCCGACCTGACGGACGCGGTTCTGTGTGGGATCGTAGGGGCGCTCGGGAACGGATGGTTGCGGCGCGGCGGCTGCGGCATCCTTCGCCGGGGGATTGGTGCGGATGGTGGTGATCGAGCCCTGCTGCGGCGGTTCGCTTACCGCCTGCTTGCCGCGCATCTCCTCATAATAGGCTGTGAGATTGCAGGCGCAGGAGGATTTTTCCCCGGGCGTGCGGTTCTTGTAGGCAAAGGCATTTTTCATGGCGCTGTAGGGCGTGCCCGTCGCGACCGAGATCATGTTCGAGGCTTCGGTGCTCGTCACGTCACGATAGAACAGTTCGGTCTCGATGCCCGGGCACATCTTGGCGCAGGTCTGAGCATCGCGGCCGAAATCGACCGACGTGGCGTTCGAGCTGATCGGGAAGAAGCCGCCGTCGCAGCTGCGCACGCACATGGTGCTGACCGGCGAGAGCATCTCGGCCCGCGGCAGGCCGTAACGCGGATCGACCTCTTCGCCGCCGCCGAGCGGAATGAAAGTATCGGTGCGTAGCGCCTGTTCCTCGACGCTTGGCGCGGGGTCGGCGGCGCTGCGATCGCTCGGGGCATAGAAGTTTTCGCTGTTGCAGCCATTGCGGTCGAGAGCCGCGACCAGTTCGCGGCGTGCGTCGTCATCGGCGCCGTTCTGGTCGGCCAGTTCGTTGCGGCGGTCCTGGAGATAGTGGATATTGTCGATCATGCGCGCTTCGGACTGCGAAAGTTCGGCGCAATAATCGTCATTCTCGCCGCCGATCACCACCATGCTGCCCGAGGTGCAGCCATTGCTGCGCAGCTCGTTGCGAACCTTGCGCAGCTCGAGGTTCTGCTCGGCCATGGCGCTGGAATATTGGCGGGCTTCCGGGCCGTTGCCATTGCCGATCGATCGCGGCAAGTCGGCAAGGCGACCGCGCAGGTCCTCACAGACGGCGCTGTTTTGCGCGGCGGCAGGCGCCGCAAAGGCAAGGAGAAGGGCAAGAGACAGGTTTCGGCGTTTCACGGCGTCGTCCCGGAATGAGCAAAGAATCGATCGGTCGATTGCGGCCTCGATCGCCGCGCGTTGTCTCTTAACGTGTTTCTCTTAATAAGCTTGGAGAAATTCCTAGCGCATTTTCGCGATCTTATCCAGCAAATGCGGGCGACCCATCTGTGGGGAGAATTTGTTGTGCCGCCAAAAGCGGGACTTTCTTCTTTCAATTTTCCGGGACTTGATTCTTCTTCTCGCTCGCCAGATCAGCTTTCATAGCTACCTCCGCCACTACCCCCCCCAACGAGGGATAGGGAGAACTCCGGTCGCTGCAATGCCGCTTGGCGCCGGGTAGGTTACAGACGGTGCATTCTTTATGATACCGCACTTACCACGCCTCGATCACGGCCAGTGCTTCGATGTTGACGCCGCCGCGGGAGGTGATCAAGACGTGGGATATGGGGCAGGTCGCCGCAAGCCGCAGTGGTCTTGCGGTGGGCGCGGCGAAGGCGAGAAGGACGGCGAAAATGTCAGGTATTTCCAACGAACTTCGCTCCCCTGCTGCGACAGTCGGGATACCCGAAGCCCAACACGGCCTTCACCTCTTCGTGGACGGTTGTTATGAACCCGGTTCCGGGCACGGGGGCTGGGCATTTGTCGCCTATCGTGATGCCGCAGAGATCGCCTCCGGCTTCGGTGGCGTCGAGGATTCCGCCAATAATTCGATGGAATTGACCGCCGTCCTCCGGGCGGCAATCTGGATCAACAGCGGAGCAAGCGGCGAGCCCGCGACTATCTGGTCCGATTCCGTCTATGCCGTCAAAGGCTGCAACAGCCGGCGACATATCTGGAAGAACAACGGCTGGAAGAAAAGCAATCCGAACGGGACTGCCCGAAGCCGAACGATCGCCAATGCGGAATTGTGGAAAGCGGTCGATCTTCAACTATCCCAGAATGGTCTGGTGACCATTGCCTGGTGCAAGGGCCATTCCGGCATTGCCGGCAACGAGCGCGCGGATGCGCTTGCGGATAAAGGGCGTCTGTCGTTACGAGGTGCCTGATATGGCATCAGGACATGTATCGGAGCGGCTTCAAGGGCCGCTCGCACCAGAGGATTTTATCCCGGGCCCCGGCCTGATATCTGCTGCATATCAACCGGCTGCAGATGCTCGGGACAAGCCCGAGCATGACGAAAGGGTGGCCGACTTTGTCAGCAGTCTGAGCCGGCTCAGGCCGGTTGCGATGCCTCGACGACGGCGAGTGCCGCCATATTGACGACGCCGCGGGAGGTGACCGAGGGGGCGAGGATATGGGCGGGCAGGGCGGTGCCGAGCAGGATCGGGCCAACATGCAGACCGTCCGTCATCGACTTTACCACACCCAGTGTGATGTTGGCGGCATCGAGGTTCGGGAATACCAGGAGGTTCGCCTCGTCGTGCAGCGTCGTGTCCGGCATGACGCGCTTGCGCAACGCTTCAGTGATGGCGCTTTCGCCGTGCATCTCACCGTCGACCTCGAGGTCGGGTGCGGCTTCGCGCACGAGCTGCAGCGCATTGCGCATCTTCGTGGCGCTTTCGGATTCACGCGAACCGAAATTGGAATGCGAGACCAGAGCGGCGCGCGGGGTGATGCCGAAACGGCGGATTTCCTCGGCCGCGAGCACCGTCGCCTCGGCGATCTCTTCGGCGTTCGGATTGAAGGTGACGTAGGTGTCGGTGAAGAAGGTGGCGCCGCGCTGCGAGATCATCAGGCTGAGGGCTGAGAAGTCGCGGACATCCTTGCGTTTGCCGATGATCAGGCGGACGTCGCGCAGATGCTTCTCGTAACGGCCTTCCAGGCCGCAGATCAGCGCATCGGCCTCACCGCGTCTCAGCGCCAGCGCGCCGATGACGGTGGTGTTGGTGCGTACGATGGTGCGGGCGGCTTCCGGGATGACGCCGCGGCGGCCGACAAGGGAGAAATAGAGATCGACATATTCGCGGAAGCGCGGATCGTCTTCCGGGTTTATGACCTCGAAATCCTGCAGCGGCCGGATGCGCAGGCCGTAGCGCTTCAGGCGTGTCTCGATGACTTGCGGGCGGCCGATCAGGATCGGTTCGGCAAGGCCTTCCTCGAGCAGCACCTGGGCGGCGCGCAGCACGCGTTCGTCCTCGCCTTCGGAGAAGATGACGCGCTTGCGCTCGGCGGCCTTGGCCGCAGTGAAGATCGGCTTCATGACGAAGCCGGAGCGGAAGACGAAGCGGTTCAGCTGGTCGAGATAGGCGTCGAAATCCTGGATCGGGCGGCGCGCGACGCCGCTCTGTTCGGCGGCCTTTGCGACCGCAGGCGCGATGCGCAGGATCAGGCGCGGATCGAAGGGCGAGGGGATCAGATAATCGGGGCCGAAAACCGGGGTCTCGCCGGAGTAGGCGCGGGCGGCGACATCCGACGGCTCTTCGCGGGCAAGGGCTGCGATGGCGCGTACGGCCGCCATCTTCATTTCCTCATTGATCGTCTCGGCGCCGCAATCGAGCGCGCCGCGGAAGATATAGGGGAAGCAGAGGACGTTGTTGACCTGATTGGCGAAATCCGAGCGGCCGGTGCAGATCATCGCATCGGGGCGGGCAGCACGGGCGAGATCCGGCATGATCTCCGGCGTCGGATTGGCAAGCGCCATGATCAACGGTTTGTCGGCCATCTGCGCCAATAGTTCCGGCTTCAGCACGCCGGCGGCGGAAAGCCCCAGGAAGACGTCGGCGCCGCCGATATTTTCGGCCAGCGTACGCGTGTCGCTCTTCTGGGCATAGATGGATTTCCATTCGTCCATCAGCTCGGTGCGGCCCTCATAGACGAGGCCTTCGAGATCGTGGACCCAGATGTTTTCGCGTTTTGCCCCGAGAATGACAAGCAGGTTGAGGCAGGCGAGGGCGGCGGCACCGGCACCGGAGGCGACGATCTTGATGTCGGCGATGTTCTTGCCGGCGAGTTCCAGCCCGTTCAGGATCGCGGCGGCGACGATGATCGCAGTACCGTGCTGATCGTCGTGGAAAACGGGGATCTTCATCTTCTCGCGCAGGCGCCGCTCGACGTCGAAACATTCCGGCGCCTTGATGTCTTCGAGGTTGATGCCGCCGAAAGTCGGCTCCAGCGAAGCGATGGTCGAGACCATCTGGTCGACACCTGCCGCGTCGATCTCGATATCGAAGACGTCGATGCCGGCGAATTTCTTGAAGAGCACCGCCTTGCCCTCCATAACAGGTTTGGAGGCGAGCGGACCGATATTGCCGAGGCCAAGCACGGCGGTGCCGTTGGAGATGACGGCAACGAGATTGGCGCGCGAGGTATATTCGGCCGCCATTTCGGGATTGTCGCGGATGGCAAGGCAAGGGGCGGCAACGCCGGGCGAATAGGCAAGCGCCAGGTCGCGCTGGTTGCCGAGCGGCTTTGTCGCCTGGATCTCCAGCTTGCCGGGGCGGGGATAGCGGTGGAAGAAAAGCGCCTGTTCGTCGAGATCGCCGCTCGTCAGATTCTTTTCCGTCTTCGATTTTTCCGGGTGATCCATCGCCGCCTCCGTGCACGTCTTTTGGGGAGTTCCCTCCATACATCAATCGGATACGGGCGACAGTATGGAAATGAGGGATGGGAGAAGTTTTCGTGAGATGGGCGGGGGGACCCGCGGGACGACCATTCGACCCTGATGCCAATGGCTAATCCTTTTGGAAAACTTGTTTGACGACCTCAACAGGCGCAGGATGCCGGCTGCGACGGTGCGGGGCGCCGGTCGCATGGAGGAAATCATGGACAATTTGAACCTCACGACCCTGCAAAGGGGGCAGACGATGGTCAATGACGTGGCCATCGATGCTTTTGCCGCCGGATTTCGCGGCAGTCTCCTGACCAGTAAGGACATGGATTACAACGAAGCGCGGACGATCTGGAATGCGATGATCGACCGCCGGCCCGGGCTTATCGCGCGCTGCGCCGGTGCTGCCGATGTGGTGCGGGCGGTGCGGTTTGCACGCGACAATAATCTGCTCGTTTCGGTGCGTGGCGGCGGCCACGGCATCGCCGGCAATGCTGTCTGCGAGGGCGGTATCGTCATCGACCTGTCAGCGATGAAATCGGTGCGGGTCGATCCACAGACCAAGCGCGCCAGGATCGAGCCGGGCGCGACACTCGCCGACGTCGACAAGGAAACGCTGGCCTTCGGGCTGGTGCTGCCGACCGGCATCAATTCCACGACCGGCATCGCCGGCCTGACACTCGGCGGCGGTTTTGGCTGGCTGACCCGCAAATTCGGGCTGACGCTCGATAATCTGCTTTCGGTTGATGTGGTGAAGGCCGATGGCGAGCTGGTCAAGGCGAGCGAAAAAGAAATGCCGGATCTCTTCTGGGCGCTGCGCGGCGGCGGCGGCAATTTCGGCGTCGTGACTTCTTTCGAATTCCAGCTCAACCCTCTCAACACAGAGGTTCTGGCCGGGCTCGTCGTGCATCCCTTCGCCGATGCTGAAAAGGTGCTCAAGGAGTACCGGCAGGCGCTGGAGGCGGCCCCTGACGAACTGACCTGTTGGGTGGTGATGCGTCAGGCGCCGCCGCTGCCGTTCCTTCCGGCCGAATGGCACGGCAAGGAGATCGTGGTGCTGGCCATGTGCTATTGCGGAGACATTGCGGCGGGCGAAAAGGCAACGGCCAGATTGCGCGCGATCGGAAATCCGATTGCCGACGTCGTCGGCCCAGTGCCGTTCACCGGCTGGCAACAGGCATTCGACCCGCTGCTCACGCCCGGTGCGCGCAATTATTGGAAGAGCCAGGATTTCGCCTCTCTCTCGGATGCGGCGATCGACGTCCTGCTCAACGCCGTGCGCAAGCTGCCCGGACCGGAGTGCGAGATCTTCATCGGCCATGTCGGTGGTGCCGCTGGCCGCGTACCCACCGAGGCGACCGCATTTCCGCAACGAAGCTCGCATTTCGTCATGAATGTGCATGCGCGCTGGCGGGAAGCCGGGATGGATGGAAGCTGTATCGGTTGGGCGCGGGAACTCTTCGAGGCAACCAAGCCGCATTCGGTCGGCACCGCCTACATCAACTTCATGCCGGAAGACGAGGTCGATCGGGTCGAAAGTGCTTACGGCGCCAACTACGGTCGCCTTGCCGAAATCAAGCGGCGTTACGATCCGAACAATCTGTTCCGGATGAATCAGAACGTGAAACCGATGGCGGCGGTGCGAGCTGCCTAGCCCGACCATCCCCGCGCTCGGGTGATAAACTCGGGCGCGGGATGAGGCGCCAATCGCTTGTCACCCTTCGGTGAGTTCGATCAATTCCTGCAACAACGCCGTGTCGTCCGAACCGGTGTGGTCGTCAGGCCTCAGAACATGAGCAAGCCATGCTCCGTCCGCCGCCAGGCGAACGATTTCGAGCCGCATTCCGGCGTCGGTTTCGGCGTGCCTGACAAGCCGGTCATTCATCCATCTATGCCAGAGGCTTTTAGAGTAGGGGTCGGCAAGCACGGTCATCGTCTGCGCCGACCACGGGCTGTTGTTGAGGGCGCGGTCAGAAAACAGGGTGCGGACATAGGCGCGGGTGAATGTGCCGTGGCCGCCCTTGTCCCTTTCCAGTTCCTGATCGATCTCGCGGTCGAGGTTTTCCATCATGCCGTCGAACACGGCCTCTATAAGCGCCTGCTTATTGGGGAAATGGTGGAACAACCCTCCCTTGGTCACGCCGGCTGCGCTGGCGACCGCCTGTAGGCTGACGGCGGCCAGACCATGCTCGAGCGCCAGCTTGGTGGCGCAATCGAGAAGAGCTTGCCGCACGACGTCCGGCTGTTTCTTTCTGTTGCGGGGGCTATCTACCAATGCATGACCTGTGTTCGAGATAAGCTTCGCGCCGAGGCGCCCGAGAGGATCAGTATCACTCCCGGGATCGCCGGGCCATGGGAACTCCAAATATGATAATGCTATCATACCGACCGGTAGGTATCTTGCAAAGCGAAAAAAGATCGACTATCTGTCGGCTGAGGAGGCCCGCCGAACGTCATTTCGGCGGGCTGTGCTTTTTTGGATCCCGGCGGGACCATCGGAAGGCTTTTGAACATGCTTCTTCACACGAAATCATTGTGTTACGCGCTAACGCTGGGACTTTTTCTGGGCGCAGGCCTGCCGGCTCACGCACAGGAAGGCGGCGCGATGCCGCCTGCTGCCGTCAGCGTCCTGACGCTTAGTGCCCGCCCACTTCCCGTGGTCAGCGAACTGCCCGGCCGCATTGCCGCAACGCGCGTCTCGGAAGTGCGGTCCAGGGTTTCGGGCATCCTGCAGCAGCGGATCTTCGAGCAGGGCAGCCTCGTTCAGCAAGGCGATGTGCTCTACCGTATCGATCCAGCGCTGTTCCGGGTTCGGGTGGCAAGTGCCGAGGCAAGCCTCGAGCGTGCCAAGGCGACGCAGCTGAATGCCCGCCAGCAGTTGGACCGGCAGAAGTCGCTGCGCGACCGCGATGTTGCAAGCGGTATCGAATATGATGCGGCAGCCGTCGCCCTTGCCCAGGCCGATGCCGATGTTGCGCTGGCGCAGGCCGCACTCGACGAAGCGAAGATCAATCTCGGCTATACCGAAGTTCGTGCGCCTATATCAGGCATCATCGGCGGCGCGCTGGTGACGGAAGGCGCGCTGGTGACGGCCGACGCCGGCAACGCGCTGGCGATGATCCAGCAGATCGACCCCGTTTATGCCGACTTCACGCAATCCTCCGGAGACCTGCTGGCGCTAAAGCGGGCGGTCGAGAACGGCCGCCTCACATCGACCGAACCAGGCAAGGCCGACATCAAGCTCGTCTTCGACGATGGCACGGTCTATGGCGAAGCCGGTAAGCTTCTCTTTAGCAGTGCCAGCGTCGATGCGACGACGGGCCAGGTCACCCTTCGCGGTGAATTCTCTAATCCCAAGGGCGACCTGCTGCCGGGCCTTTATATCAGGGTCCGCATCGAGCAGGCCGTCCGGGAGAAGGCAATCCTTATCCCGCAGCGCGCCGTCATCCGCACGGCTGACGGCAAGGCGCAGGTCTATGTCGTCCAGGAGGGAGACGTGGCGCAACCGCGCGACGTTGAGCTTGGTCAATCCGCCGGCAATGAATGGGTGGTTGAAAGCGGCCTGTCATCAGGCGAACGTCTCGTCGTCGACGGCGTGCAGAAACTGCAGCCGGGCGCAAAGGTCGCGTCGGAAGAATGGCGGGATGGCCAGCTCGCGTCCGGTGACGCCAAGAAGCCGGAGTAAGGTCGATGGCACGTTTCTTTATCGATCGCCCGATCCTGGCCTGGGTCTTTGCGATCTTCATCTCCATCGCCGGCCTGATCGCGCTGCCGTTCCTGCCGGTCGCCCAATATCCCAAGGTCGCGCCGCCGCAGCTCAGTATAACCACCAGTTATCCCGGCGCATCGCCGCAGGATATCTATCAGGGCGTCACCCGCCAGATCGAGGAAGAACTGAACGGGGTCGAGCACCTTTCCTATTTCGAGTCGACGTCGGATACATCGGGCGCAATGACGGTCACCGCGACCTTTGCGGCCGGCACCGATATCGACCAGGCCTCCGTCGACGTTCAGAATGCCATCCGCCGCGTCGAACCGCGGCTGCCGCAATCCGTCAAGGATCAGGGCATCACCGTCGAGGAGGCATCGTCCGGCTTCCTGATGTTCATCTCGCTGACCTCGACGGACGGGAAGACCGATGAGGTGGCGCTCGGCGACTATCTCAACCGGAACGTCATCGGCGAGCTGCGCCGTCTCGACGGCGTCGGCCGCGCGCAGCTGTTCGCGTCGCAGCGGGCGATGCGCATCTGGATCGATCCCGACAAGATGGTCGGCCTGAACCTCACCGCATCCGACATCAGCGCGGCGATATCGGCGCAGAACGCCCAGGTCGCAGCTGGCCAGATCGGCGCGGCGCCCAATCCGATCTCGCAGGACCTGACGGCGACGGTGCTGGTGAAGGGGCAACTGACCGACATCAAGGAGTTCGGAGACATCGTGCTGCGCGCCAATGCCGACGGATCGAATGTCAGGCTGCGGGATGTCGCGCGCATTGAAGAGGGCAGCGAGAGCTACAGCTTCTCCACCCGCTTGAACGGGCAGCCGAGTGCTGCCATCGCCATCCAGCTGTCGTCGACGGGCAATGCCGTCAACACGTCCAACCTGGTCAAGGCGAAGATGGAGGAGCTCTCACGCTTCTTCCCGGCGGGAGTTGAATATTCCGTTCCCTATGATACCAGCCCGTTCGTCTCGGCATCTATCGAGAAGGTGGCGCATACGCTCGCAGAAGCCGTCGCGCTCGTCTTCGTCGTCATGCTCATTTTCCTGCAGAGCTTCCGCTACACAATCATTCCGACGCTCGTCGTTCCCGTCGCGCTGCTCGGGACGCTTGCTGTCATGTATGCCGCCGGCTTCTCAATCAACGTGCTGACAATGTTCGCGATGGTGCTTGCCATCGGCATTCTCGTCGACGACGCCATCGTGGTGGTGGAAAACGTCGAGCGGCTGATGGCGGTGGAAGGGCTGTCACCGAAGGAAGCCACCAAGAAGGCGATGCGGCAGATCACCGGCGCGATCCTCGGGATTACGCTGGTTCTTTCCTGCGTCTTCGTGCCGATGGCGTTCTTCCCGGGTTCAACCGGCATCATCTATCGCCAGTTCAGCCTGACCATGGTTGTTTCAATCCTGTTTTCGGCCTTCCTGGCGCTGTCACTGACACCGGCGCTCTGCGCCACCTTCCTGAAGCCGATCAAAGGACATCACGAGAAGAAGGGCATCGCCGGCTGGTTCAACCGCAACTTCGACCGGCTGACCGGCCGTTATGCCCGTACCGTCGGGGGACTGGCCAAGCGCTCCTGGCGGGTCATGGCCGTCTATGTCGCGCTGCTCGTCGGCCTTGGCTATCTCTTCGTCAACCTGCCGAGCAGCTTCGTGCCGGATGAGGATCAGGGCTTCCTGATCGTCGACGTGCAGGGACCGCCGGAGGCGAGCCGCAACCGCACGGTGGCCTCGCTCGAAAGCATCGAGGCGATCTTCAAGAAGGAGCCGGCCGTTGCCAATGTCGTCGCGATCCAGGGCTTCAGCTTCTCCGGGCAGGGACCGAACGCCGCCCTGGTGTTCGTCACGCTCAAGGACTGGGCCGAACGCGGCGCCGGCAATTCGGTGCAGGAGATTTCCAACCGCGCCAATATGCAGCTGTTCGGCCTGAAGGATGCGACATCCTTCGCGCTGTCGCCGCCGCCGATCGAAGGCTTCGGCACAACCAACGGCTTCACCTTCCGCCTTCAGGATCGTGGCGCGAAGGGCCAGGCGGCACTGACCGAGGCGGCGGGAATGCTGCTCGGCAAGGCATCTGAGAATCCCATCATCGCCGGTATCCGCCCTGAGGGCATGCCTGATTCGGCCCAGCTCGTGCTGGTCATCGACCGCGAAAAGGCAAATACCTTCGGCGTTGCCTTCGCCGACATCAACAGCACGATCACCGCCAATCTCGGTTCGAGCTATGTCAACGACTTCCCGAATTCGGGCCGCATGCAGCGCGTCATCGTGCAGGCGCAGGACAAGAGCAGGCTCCAGGCGGAAGACCTGATGAAGCTCAATGTCCGCAATGCGAGCGGCGGCATGGTGCCGCTGTCGTCCTTTGCCGTCGCCGAATGGCAGAAAGGGCCGGCGCAGATCGTCGGTTATAACGGCTACCCCTCAGTGCGCATTTCGGGCGCTCCGGCGCCTGGATATTCATCGGGCGCGGCAATTGTCGAAATGGAACGGCTGGCCTCGGAACTTCCCGAAGGCTTCGGCTTCGAATGGACCGGCCAGTCGCT
Organism: Rhizobium sp. 62_C5_N11_2; assembly: GCF_051811185.1. NCBI lineage: Bacteria > Pseudomonadati > Pseudomonadota > Alphaproteobacteria > Hyphomicrobiales > Rhizobiaceae > Rhizobium > Rhizobium sp. 62_C5_N11_2. The sequence goes on along the minus strand of NZ_JBPWPW010000001.1, from coordinate 2,218,435 downwards.
GGAAGAGCTCAGATCGGGATCGCAGGCGCCGTTCCTGTTCGGCCTCAGCATTCTCTTCGTCTTTCTGCTGTTGTCGGGGCTTTACGAGAGCTGGTCCATCCCGTTGTCGGTGATGCTGGTCGTGCCGCTCGGCGTCATCGGCTGCGTGCTCGCGGTGATGAGCCGCGACATGTCCAACGACATCTACTTCAAGGTTGGCCTGATCGCGATCATCGGGCTGTCGGCGAAGAACGCCATCCTGATCGTCGAATTCGCCAAGGACGGTTTTGCCGAGGGGAAATCGCTGATGGATGCCGCGATCGAAGGCGCCCGTCTGCGCTTCCGGCCGATCATCATGACCTCGCTTGCCTTCACCTTGGGCGTGGTGCCGCTGGCGATCGCCACCGGGCCAAGTGCTGCGAGCCAGAATGCCATCGGCACGGGCGTGCTTGGCGGCATGATCTCGGCGACGGTGCTGGCGATCTTCTTCGTTCCTGTCTTCTTCGTCTTCGTGCTGCGCCTCTTGAGGACGAAGCGGCCGGAGACTGTGAATGATGAGGCTCCGGCCGGGCAGGAAGCTGCGCCGGTGACGTCGCCGAGCTGAGGTGAAGAGTTGGCGGGTTGCCTTACGCAACCCGCCACAGACCTTTGCGGCGGTTCGATGTAAGGAGCTAACCGCCGGGCTTCGGCGTAAGCGTCACGTCTGCGCCATAGGCATCGCGCAGTTCGCCCTCCTGTCCCCGCTGCCGGTCGGCGGCCTGATGCAGCAGGATCGACTCGTATCCTTGCGAGCGCGTCCCCTCGATCAGCGTGATATCGGCGTTTCCAGGATTGTCGGAGCGCTCGAACCACTCGACGGGGCGGTGCAGGAAATTCATTTCGACCGCCCGGTTGGTGACGCCATGACCGACGATCACAACGTTGTGGTCGCTATTTTCGGCATCGTGCATAACGGTCTGCAGGAACAGGCGCACCCGCTGGGCCACATCCGCCCGGCTTTCGCCATCCGGCGGCCGCGCGTAGAACTTGCCGCTGTTGCTGCGCAGCCTCGCCCATTTCTCGAACTCCTCGGGAAACTTCTGCTTCTGTTCGGCGTGGTCATAGATTTCGGTGAAGAGACCGAAATCCTGCTCGCGCAGCAGATAATCTTCCCTGATATCGCCGACGACGCTTTCCGGCAGGGCTTCGAGCAGCGCATCCTTGCTCTGCCGCGTCCTCAGAAAGGGCGAGTACCAGATCTGCAGCTTGCCGAAACCCGCGCTCGGCAATGCCTTGAGATAGGAGGCGATCACGCCGCCTGCCTCGAGTGCCTGCCGATGGCCCCACTGCGTCAGCGGCACGTTGTGATCGCCGAATTGGCGGTAAGCCTGTTCGTTGATGTTGCCGAGGGATTCGCCGTGGCGAACGAGAAAAAGACGCATCAGCCATCCCGCATTGTCGGATATGAATCGCCGCCATCATGAACGCCCTGAATGCGCAGGGCAACATGGCCGGTAGGCCTGGCGGCGACGGGGCTCCTGCCCGTGCGGCGACAGGCATCCTGCCAGCGCGGAATGAACAGGTTTGCAGCGCTTTTCCTGGCCTTGTCATCTTCCTGAAACACGAGTCTGATTTTGGAAGGCTAGATGAAAGATGGGACATGAGCGGCAGCTCGTGAAAGACATGATGGAACCCAGACATTTCCGCACGCTCTTCATTTCCGATGTCCATCTCGGCTCGAAGGCCGCGAAGGCCGACTTCCTGCTGGATTTCCTGCGCCACCACGAGGCCGATACGATCGTGCTCGTCGGCGACATCGTCGACGGCTGGCGTCTCAAGCGCAGCTGGTACTGGCCGCAGGTCTGCAACGACGTCGTCCAGAAGCTGTTGCGCAAGGCGCGCAAGGGCACGCGCGTCGTCTATATTCCCGGCAATCACGACGAATTCCTGCGGGCCTTCCCGGGCATGCATTTTGGCGGCATCGAAGTCGTCGAGCGCATGATGCATGACGGCGCCGACGGCAGAAAATACCTGATCCTGCATGGCGACGAGTTCGACGTCGTGGTCCGCAATGCCCGATTGCTCGCCTATCTCGGCGACTGGGCCTATGACACGGCGATCCGCATCAATATCATCCTGGCGGCGGTGCGGCGTCGACTTGGCATGCCCTACTGGTCATTCTCGGCCTGGGCGAAGCTGCAGGTCAAACATGCCGTCAATTTCATCGGCGAATTCGAGCGCGTCGTGGCAGAGGAAGCCCGCAAAAATGGCGCCGATGGGGTGATCTGCGGACATATCCATCATGCCATCATCCAGGATATGGACGGTATCCGTTACATCAACACTGGTGATTGGGTGGAAAGTTGCACGGCGGTCGCCGAGCACGAGGACGGTACGTTCGAACTGATCACCTGGCGGGCGCTCGCCAGCAGTGTGACAGCACTTGCCGCCGTCGAGCGGGAAGACGCAGAACTGGCTCCACAGGCCGCCTGATTTTGGCGCCGGCGCATCCGCTCCTGCGCTCCCTCGAATTTAGCCGTTACCGTTAGGCGACAGGCCCTATTTATTTTCTAAAACGTTTCAGGACGGCTATTTCTCGCAATAGTCGCCTCCAGGGTGGTGTGTTAGGACAACGTCCAGTTTCCTTCAGGTCCACCCATGATTCCCGCTCAAAATTCCCCGACGGGTGAGGGAGCGCCTCCGCGCTTCCGCATGCTCAGCGCGCTTTCCTATTGCGCGCCGCTGCTCGTCAACGGCATCGTCCTGCCGTTTTTTCCCGTGTGGCTCGCAACCCACAGCTTCAGCGACCACGAGATCGGCATCATCCTTGCCATACCGATGGTGGTTCGCGTGTTGGTGGCGCCTGTCGTCGCCATGATCGCCGATCGATTGAAGGAGCGCGCCGACGTGCTGCTCTGGTCGGGTTGCCTGTCGCTGCTGACGGCGATCGCGCTGTTCTGGACGACGACCTTCTGGCCCGTGACGATCGTCTATGCGCTGCAGGGCGCCACCTTTGCGCCCTATGTGCCCGTCGTCGAATCGATCGTCATCTCGGGCGTTCGCCGCTGGGGGCTCGATTACGGATCGATGCGCGTGTGGGGCTCGATCGCCTTCATCGTCTCGACGCTGGTCGGTGGCCAGCTGATCAGCCGGTGGGGCGGCGAAATGGTGCTGCCGGTCATGGTGTTCGGCTTTATCATGACCGTTGTCATGGCGATCTTCTGTCCGCGCATCGGACCGACGCGACGGCGCGGCCAGCCGATCAACATTCCGGCAGCCACCGGCAGCGGTCTGCGCGAGCCGCACCTTCTGCTGCTTCTGATCGGCGTCGCCATCCAGCAGTCGAGCCATGCGGTGCTGAACGCCTTTTCCTCGATCTACTGGCATCATCTCGGCTTCTCCGGCACGCAGGTCGGCCTGCTCTGGAGCGCCGGCGTCGCTTCGGAAGTGACTGTGTTCTTCCTGTCGAAGCGTCTCAACCGTCGCTTCGATGCCTGGACGCTGATCCGCTTCGGCTGCGCCATCAGCGTCTGCCGCTGGATCCTGTTTCCGATGAATACAGGCTTTGCCGGTTTCTTCCTGCTGCAATGTTTCCATGGCTTTACCTACGCCTTCGTGCATACCGGCGTGCAGCGGCGGATCGTGGCGACCGTGCAGGAAACGCAGGAATCCTCGGCGCAGGGCGCCTATTTCTTCTATGTCGGCATGGCGATGGCGCTGATGACCCTGGCGTCGGGTTATCTCTATGCCTGGCTCGGCGTCGTCAGCTATTACGTCATGGCCGTGGTCGCGTTCTCCGGCCTCGGCCTCGTCATCTCAGCCTATTATCTTCAGCCCCAGAGGGTGGTTTCGGGCGGAAAGACCAGGGAAGCGGCGTAACGAAGACCGGGTTCGCGGTCGCGGGCAAGCAGCAGCGGACCGTCGAGATCGACAAAATCGGCATTCTGAGCAAGCAGAACGGCGGGCGCCATGGCAAGCGAGGTGCCGACCATGCAGCCAATCATGATGCTGAATCCAAGCCGTTCGGCCTCGGCCTTCATCGACAGCGCCTCCGTCAGGCCGCCCGTCTTGTCGAGCTTGATGTTGATCGCGTCGTAGCGGTCGGCAAGGCTTGCGAGATCGCCGGTGTGGTGGACGCTCTCGTCGGCGCAGACGAGGAGCGGGCGGCGGATTTCAGCAAGCAGCCCATCGCGGCCGGCCGGCAGCGGCTGCTCGACGAGGGCCACACCCGCTTGCGCCGCGATATTGAGGTGACGTTCCAACACCGCTTCCGGCCAGCCTTCATTGGCGTCGAGGATGATTTCGGCATCGGGCGCGGCGGCGCGGACGGCGCGGATGCGGCTTTCATCGTCGCCGGTGCCGACCTTGACCTTGAGCAGGGCGCGGCCGGCATGCTCGCGCGCCTGGGCGGCCATCACCTCCGGTTCGCCGAGCGAGATGGTGTATGCGGTGGTGAGCGGCTGCGGAGCGGAAAGGCCGAGGCGGGCGGCGACGCTGTCTCCTGTCTGCTTCGCCTCGAGGTCCCAGAGGGCGCAATCGACGGCGTTGCGGGCCGCACCCGGCGGCATGGCGGACAGCAGGTCGCTGCGCGAGATGCCGGCCTCGATCAGCGGTCGAGCCGCCTCGATTTGGGCGAAAACGCTCTCCATCGTCTCGCCGTAGCGGCGATAGGGCACGCATTCGCCGAGCCCCTGCGCTCCCTCTTCGACAAGCGTGCAGGTGATGACCTCGGCTTCGGTCTTTGCCCCGCGCGAGATGGTGAAGGTCCCGGCAATCGGAAAGGAATTCATCTGGATATCGAGGGTGCGCGGCATTATTGCTCTCCTGCAAGCATGGAAATTGCACGGTGCTTCTGTATATTGACGCGCCGGGCGAACGATCTGCTTCGCGATTCGCGCAATGTCGCTGTAAGCCTTGAAAGACACAAGTATCTTGAACGCCGAGAATCGCAACGCCGCCTCACTGCAAGTGGACGACCAGGCTGATGGCTCGGGACAGCGTGTGCGTCTTCAGGGAAATTGGCGCAGCGCCTACATCCATCTGGTGCTGCGCGATTTCGAAAAGCTCCTGCAGAAGAAGACCGGCGACCTGACGGTAGACCTCTCGGACATTGCGGAGATCGACACAGCCGGCATCTGGCTGCTGTGCCGGCTGAAGAAACAAGAAGAGGCTGGCGGGCGTACGGTTCGCTTCGAAGGCACCAACCCGCATATCGACGAAATGCTGGAGATGTTTTCCGAGGAGCCGGCCAAGCCCGAGCCGGAGCAGACGGAAAAAGTATCGCTTGCCGCGCGCATCTTCGCGCCGATCGGCAAGATGACCTACGACCTCTGGGACAATTTCGCCGCCTCCATGTATATCCTCGGCTCGGCGGTGCGCGGCGCGCAGATGAAGTTCGGCCGCGGCAGCGGCGTTTCGCCAGCCTCCATCGTCAACCAGATCGACCATATGGGCGTTCGCGCCGTTCCGATCATCTTGCTGATGTCTTTCCTGATCGGGGCGATCATCGCCCAGCAGGGCGCCTTCCAGCTGCGCTATTTCGGCGCGGAGGTTTTCGTCGTCGATCTCGTCGGCATCCTGCAATTGCGCGAAATCGGCGTGCTTCTGACGTCGATCATGATCGCCGGCCGTTCGGGCAGCGCCATCACCGCCGAAATCGGCTCGATGAAGATGCGCGAGGAGATCGACGCGCTGAAGGTGATGGGGCTGAACCCGATCGGCGTGCTGATCTTCCCGCGGCTGGTGGCGCTGACCATCGCGCTGCCGCTCTTGACGGTGCTCGCAAATTTCGCCTCGCTCGGGGGTGCTGCCGCCGTCGCCTGGGGCTATTCCGGCATCACCTTCGCCAATTTCCTGTCGCGCCTGCATGAGGCGGTGACCCTGTCGACGGTGCTTTCAGGCATGATCAAGGCGCCGTTCATGGCGCTGGTCATCGGCATCGTCGCCGCCGTCGAGGGGTTGAAGGTTGGTGGCAGCGCGGAATCGCTCGGCCAGCATGTGACGGCCGCGGTGGTGAAGGCGATTTTCGTCGTCATCCTGATGGACGGGCTTTTTGCGATGTTCTATGCAGCGATCGATTTCTAGGATGGCGGACCGCGTGGACGAGAAACCGATCGATACGGAAGACAAGGACGAAAGGGACATCGTGCTGTCGGCGCGCGACGTCACCGTCGGCTTCGGCTCCAAGGTCGTGCTCGACAATCTGAACCTCAATATCTACCGCGGCGAGATCCTGGGCTTCGTCGGCGCGTCCGGCACCGGCAAATCGGTGCTGATGCGCACCGTGCTCCGGCTGCTGCCGCGCCGCTCCGGCACGATCAAGATCCTCGGCCAGGATTTCGACGAACTCGACGAGCCGCAGCGCAACGCGCTCGACATGCGGCTCGGCGTGCTGTTCCAGCAGGGGGCGCTGTTCTCGTCGCTGACAGTCAAGGAAAACATTCAGGTGCCGATGCGCGAGTATCTCGACCTGCCGACCTCGCTGATGGACGAGCTGGCGCATCTGAAGATCCGTATGGTCGGGCTTGCAGCCGATGCCGCCGACAAATATCCATCCGAACTATCCGGCGGCATGATCAAGCGCGCAGCCCTTGCGCGCGCGCTGTCACTCGATCCGGAACTCGTCTTCCTGGACGAGCCGACCTCCGGCCTCGACCCGATCGGCGCGGCCGAATTCGACGAATTGATCGCCAACCTGCGCGATAGTCTGGGATTGACCGTGTATATGGTCACGCACGACCTCGACAGCCTGTTTTCGGTCTGCGACCGTATTGCCGTGCTCGGAAAGAAGCGAGTAATGGTGGAAGGCACGATCGACGACATGCTGGCCTATGACGATCCGTGGGTGCAGGCCTATTTCAAGGGCAAACGCGCGCGGTCGATCGTGCCGCAGAACGCTGCTGCCGCGCGGCACGACAGCAGCGGAAAGTGACCGGATAAGATGGAAACCAAAGCCAATTACACGATTGTCGGTTTTTTCACGGTACTGGTGATCGCAGCTGCCTTCGGCTTCGTCTACTGGATGGCCGAATATGGCCGCGGCGGCCCGATGACGGAACTGATCGTTCGTATTCCGGGCTCGGCCAACGGCCTCAGCGTCGGCTCGCCGGTGCGCTTCAACGGCATCCAGATCGGCTCGGTGCAAACGCTGTCGATCGATGCCGACGATCCGCAATATTCGCTGGCCTTCACCCAGGTGCGCACCGATGCGCCGATCTACCCCTCCACCAAGGCCGCCTTGGAAATCCAGGGTTTGACCGGGGCTGCCTATATCGAACTGTCAGGCGGCCGCAAGGGCGAGGAAAGCATCCTCCAGCATGCGATCGACAACGGCAAACGCGCCGTCATCGTCGCCGACCAGTCGAGCGTCACCAATCTTCTGGCGACGGCCGACAAGATTCTCGATCGCGCCAACGACGCTGTCGGTGAACTTCAAGGTTTCATCGAGGATTCGCGCGGGCCGCTGACCGAGACGTTCAAGAATGCCGAAACGTTCTCGGATGCACTGGCCAAGAATTCCGGCAATATCGACTCCTTCCTGCAGAGCGTCGGCCAGCTCTCGGAGACGGTGAAGGCGGTTTCCGGTCGTGTTGATTCGACGCTTCAAGCCGTCGAATCGCTGGTCAAGGCGGTCGATGCGCAGAAGATCGACAACATCGTTTCCAATGCCGAGAAGATTACCGCCAATGTCGCCGATGCCTCGGGCGACCTCAAGGGCGCGATCCAGAAGTTCGACCAAACGGCCACCACCTTCAATGATTTCGGCAAGCAGGCGCAGGCGACACTCGACCGCGTCGATACGCTCGTTGCCCAGATCGATCCGGCGAAGGTGAAGGGCTCCGTCGACGATATCTCGCAGGCGACCAAGGATGCGCGCGCCGCCGTCGCCTCGATCCGCGATGTCGCCAACACGGTTTCGGCGCGTCAGAAAGATATCGACCAGACGATCCAGGACGTGTCGCAGCTTTCCAACAAGCTGAATTCGGCCTCGACCCGCATCGACGGCATTCTCATCAAGGTCGATGCGCTGCTCGGCACCGACAATACGCAATCGCTGTTCACTGAAGCGCGCGATACGCTGGAATCCTTCAAGAAGGTCGCCGACAACCTGAATTCGCGCATTGGGCCGATTGCCGACAATCTGCAGAAATTCTCGAGCGGCGGCTTGCGCGACGTGCAGACTCTCGTCAACGACATGCGCGGAACCGTGAGCAATCTGAACGATACGATCACCAACTTCGACCGCAATCCGCAGCGCCTGATCTTCGGCGGGGACACGGTGAAGCAATATGACGGCCGGACGCGGCGTTAACTGGGAAATCAAGGGTAGCCTAATATGGTCGCATCGCATCTGTTGTCGCGCCGTTCTCGGATCAGGGGAACGGTGATCGCGCTGCCGCTGACGGCGATGATTCTTTCGGGGTGCGGCACCGCGGCCAAGAACGACACCTACGACCTGCCCGCCGCCGTCGATGGCAGCGGACCCGCGGCCAAATCCCGCCAGATCCTGATCGCCAGTCCCACAGCGCTAAGGTCGCTCGACAGTGAGCAGATCGTCATCCGTGTTTCGCCTTCGGAAATCCAGTATCTCTCAAAGGCGCAGTGGGGCGACAAGCTGCCGCGCATCGTGCAGTCGAAGCTGGTGGAAGCCTTCGAGAACTCGGGCAAGCTCGGCGGCGTCGGCATGCCGGGGCAGGGGCTGGCGATCGACTACCAGATCGTCACCGATATCCGCTCCTTCGAGATCGATGCTTCGAACGGCAACCAGGCGGTGGTCGAGATCTCCGCCAAGATCCTCAACGATCGCAATGGCTCGGTGCGCACTCAGAAGGTGTTCCGCGCCATGGCGCCGGCCGGCGGCGACAATGACGGCTTCGTCAAAGGCCTCGACCGCGCCTTCTCCACGGTTGCCTCCGAGATCGTCAGTTGGACACTGCGCTCAATCTGAACTGGAATTCCGAGGCCACCCCGTGAATATCGGGGGTTGTCGATTGTGAAAATTATTTGATCCCATGGCATAGGGGTCGTCATCGTATTCAATTTCTTCATGAATTTGTGGAACGCATCATGTTATCGCTGTCAGGAGGCATGCTGCATGGTGGCTGCACGAGTATTCGGGAAATCGTCATTGGAGGCGATCCAACGCGAAAATGATCGCCTGGCTGCGCTGCAGCAGCTCGATCTCCTCGACACTCCGAGGGACGAGGGCTTCGAGCGCATCGTACGCCTGATAAAGGAAATCTTTTCCATCGACATCGGCATCGTGTCGCTGATCGATGCGCATCGGCAATGGTACAAGGCTTGCTCCGGCCTTCCGGCCGACGAAGTGTCGCGCGAAGACACGTTCTGCCGCTACGTCGTGGACTGTGAAAGGCCCGTGGTCGTGCAGGACGCTACCAAGGACTCGCGGTTTTCACAGCATCCTTCGGTGACGGGCGAGGACAATATTCGTTTTTATGCCGGTGTGCCGTTGAGAACAAAAGTCGGGCACATGATCGGAACGGTATGCGCGATCGACCGCAGGCCACGATCGTTCGGCAACAGAGATCTCGGCATTCTCGAGGAACTGGCGGGGGCTGCGATGGACCGCATCGAGCTCATGCAGTCGGCCGCCATCGACAGCCTCACCGAGGCGATGACGCGGCGTGCCTTCAAGCAGGAGGCCGATCAGCTCATTTCGCTCGCTCTGCGGCACAAGCACGACCTCTCATGCATCGTCTTCGATATCGACCATTTCAAGAAGGTGAACGATACGCATGGACATGCCGCCGGAGACGAGGTTCTCAAGGTGGTGGCATCGACCTGCAAGGCGACCCTTCGAGCCGGTGATCTGTTCGGCCGTCTTGGCGGCGAGGAATTTGCCGTCATCCTGCCGCATGTCGATCGGGAAGGTGCCGTCGCCGTCGCCGAGAAACTCAGAGCCGCCATCGCCTCTCAGATCATTCGCGGCGATCATGGCGCTCTGACCGTTACAGCCAGCTTCGGAACTTCGGCACTCTCGATCGTAAGCAAAGAGATCGAAACCCTGCTGGCTCAGGCGGATGCGGCGATGTATCAGGCCAAGCATGGCGGACGGAATCGTTGCGTGTCGTGGAGTTCCATCCACGCCGATCACGCCATTGGCGCTCGACGGCGGGTGCTGAAGGCGGGTTCGATCCTGTTCAACGATCGACGCTCGACCATCGACTGCACAGTCAAATCCATTGGATCGGAGAGCGCCGGCATTTCGGTCTCCAATACATCAGGCATTCCTTCGGAATTCATTCTGGCCATCAAAGGCGAAGGATTCGAAACGAATTGCAGGGTGATCGCGCAAGACCGGCAGCATCTGGAAGTGGCTTTCAGATAACCCGTTAGAGCGCCGTGCGTCCTTTCGGACGCATTAAGGACGCTCTAACTCTTTCAATCCTCGTATCGTGCTTTCCGAAAATCGATTCCGATTTTCGGGCCGATGCGCTAGCAAAAACCTGCCGGCAGGTGTCTGCTCATCGGGCCTATTTGGTCGGCTGCGAATCCGTCATCGTCGCTCCCGGCTGGCTGCCCGGTGTCGTGGAAGCTGTGGCGGTCGATGACGGCGAGAGAGTGCTGTCCAGCAGGCTTGCCATCTTGTCGTCGCGTATGCTCGCGGTCTTTTCGCCCATGACGACGCCGACCACGCGGCGGCCATCCTTCAGCGCCGACGTCACGACATTGTAGCCTGATGCGTCGGTGTAGCCGGTCTTGATGCCGTCGACGCCGTTATAGCGATACATGAGGTTGTTATGTCCGCGCAGCTTCATGCCGCGGAACTGAAAGCCGCGCATGGAGAAGAGCTTGAACTCCTCTGGAAAGTCGCGCATCAGCGAAACGCCGAGTGTCGCCATATCACGCGCGGTGGTGACCTGCTCAGGATCGGGAAGGCCCGATGGATTCTTGAAGACCGTATCCTTCATGCCGAGCTGACGTGCCTTGTCGGTCATCGCCTTGGCGAAAGCCGGTTCGGAGCCGCCAAGCTGCTCGGCGATCGCCACAGCCGCATCGTTGGCGGACAGCACGACAATCCCTTCGACCGCTTCGCGCAGCGTCACCTTGCGGCCGGCGCCGACGGCGAGCTTGAAAGGCTCCTTGCTCTCGGCATTTTCCGACATGGTGAGCTTCTGATCCCAGTTGAGGCGTCCGTCATGCAGGGCCTCGAAGGCGAGATAGAGCGTCATCATTTTGGTCAGCGACGCCGGATAGTTCAGATCGTCCTGATTGGAGCCTTCAAGGACCTGACCGGACTGCACATCAACGACGAAGCTTGCCTGGCCTGCCTGAGCCAGAGTGAAAGCGCCCATCAGGAAAACGGAAGAGAGCGCGGTGGCAAGGAGCCGGGATGTCGTCTTGGTCATCAATGTTGCTGTCTCTATCGTTTGGATGGTGGAGTGAGCCATTCGCTTTAATGTGAGCGGATCAGAAAAGTTTGTGACGGAATGAAGGACAGGGGGCAATAAAAAAGGGTCATCCACAACTGATTCCTTTTGTCTCACCCTCTTCGGTTTTGACAATGATGCGCTCGGCTCGTAGAAAACTCGCCATGAGCATGAAGCGCGCGCCTTTCTCCCGTCATATCAGCACCTGCCTGCAGGTCGCGATCGCGCGCGCTTTTGGCGGACGAGGTCTTCGCGTCCTGCTGTGACGTTGGGGCGCTCAGGCGTCCGGCGCGCTGCTGGACGTAAAGCCCCTCACCACGTCAATCAAGGCTGCCAGGGAGACAGGCACCGTGCTCAATATTTATCATGTCAATTCGCTCGTCCATTGGGAGGAGCGCGAGATCAATCTGCGCGATCATATGGTCGGCTTCCTCTCGCAAGAGGTCCGCAGTTTTCTTAGATCCGTCAATCCGGCCTGGGATGTCAGGAGGGTCGAGGCGCCGGCCCTGATGCCGCGGTCGCTGGTTTCAAGCGCCTATTCGAACGCCGATATCTGGGTTCAGGAACAGCTCTCCGCCAGCGATACTATGCTGGTGCTGAGACCGGAGACGACGCCGTCGACCTACATCTACATGCAGCATATTCTCGGCAATCACTCGAAAACACGGCTGCCCCTCTGCGTCTGGCAGGCCGGCAGATCCTATCGTCGCGAGCAGGAGCAGCCGACCAAGCAAATGCGGCTGAAGGAATTCTGGCAGCTCGAATTCCAGTGCGCCTTCACGGCCGACAGCGGCAACGACTATCACGCCGCCTGCCTCGAGCCGGTCCGCCGCATGATCGCATCGCTGATCCATCTGCCGACGCGGATCGTACCCTCCGATCGGCTGCCGGCCTATTCCGAGGTGACGATGGATATCGAGGTCGACAATGGCGACAAGTGGATGGAGGTCTGCTCGATCTCGCGACGCACGGATTTTCCCCAGCGTTACCGGTCGCAGCCGAAGAAGGGAGCGGCCGTCGACCACGACGTGCTGGTGCTTGAGATCGCCATCGGCCTCGATCGGTGCATTTATAACTGGAGCGTAGCCGCCGATCGATGAGATATCGGGAACCGGGACCGCCAAACGGTCCCGGTTCCCGGTGGTCTGAAAATTTATGAAAAGTCGATCTCGGCGGCGAGGCGGATTTCTACCGTCGCCTTGCCCGCATCGAAACCATCGAGTGTTTCATTGTGGTGGGCAATGATCTCGGAGAAGGTGAAGGTCGCCGTGTCGCCTGTCGTGTGGCCATCGGCAATCAACGTCACATCATATCCGAGCGACACGGCTCGCCTGACTGTCGTGTCGACGCAGAATTGCGACATGCATCCACCGACGACGAGGTGTGTGACCGATCGTTCGCCCAGGCGTTCTGCAAGATCGGTCTCGAAGAAGGAGTCGGCGCTTTTCTTGCGCACAACGACGTCGGCCTGCCTCGGCGCGATCTCGTCGCGCAGCGCCCAACCCGGCGTGCCGGTGGCCAGTCGATGGCCGCTGTCGCCGTCATGCTGAACGAGCACGATCGGCGCGCCCGCCTGCCGAGCTTTTTCCTGCAGCACGGCCAGCCGTGCGACGGTCTCGTCGAGTGCGGCATCAATATCAGGTTGCCGCTCCGGCGAGGCTTTGCCGGAGAGGATGGCATTCTGGACGTCGATGATCAGAAGGGCCTTGGTCATTTCGGGCGAGGTTTCCGCGGCTGGATGGCGAATGGACAACACTCGCGCTTCAAAGAGCGAAAGCCGCCCGACACGTGGTCAAGCGGCTTTCCAATTGCGGGCACCAGTCAGGCTCAGCCGAGCCTGCCTGCGGCGTGGGCGAGCATGGTGTAGACCTTGCCCGTATCCGAGGTGAGGTAGGACTGCGTCACCGTCCGGTTCGGGTCGGTGCGGGCGACGTCGGCGAGCAGCTTTTCGAAATCACCAATGTAGCGGTCGACGGCGGTGCGGAACTCCGGTTCGCGGTCGTATTTGCGCTTGATCTCGTCGAAGGTCTGTTGGCCCTTCAGCGTGTAGAGGCGGCGGGTGAAGACGTCGCGCTCGCCGCGCTGGTAACGGCGCCAGAGATCGACCGAGGCGTCATGGTCGATGGCGCGGGCGATATCGACCGAGAGCGAGTTCAGCGATTCGACGACGTGACGTGGATTGCGGCTGTCGTTGCTGCGCGCGACCGGTGCGGCAGTTTCCGCCGGGCGGGCCGGAACGCGGGCAGCCGCCTCGTCGGCGGCCTCCTCACGCGATGCGCCACGCAGGAGGTCGCTGATCCAGCCGCCGCTTTCCGGACGCGCCGGCTCCTGACGGCCTGTTTCCTGGCGAGTGGGGACAGGCTGCGGGGCGGCGCGCTGGGGAGCGGCAGCCGGCGCAGATGGTGCGATCGTTCCGCGCAGACCTGCCGCTTCGATCGGCGGGGGTGCTGCCGGCTGCGGCGGCTGGGCTGCGACCGGCTGGGCGGGACGTGGGGCAGGCTGCACCTGAGCGAGCGTACGGGCGACAGGCTCGGAGATCTCGAGCTGCTGGCTGGAGCGGCCGACGAGCTGGGAGATATCCTGCAGCGCCTTGATCTGCTCGGCGACGGCCCGGCGCATGGCCGAGGCGCTTTCCTTGGCTTCCTCGGGAAGATCGAAGGCGCCACGCTTCAGCTCGGCGCGAGTGGCGTCGAGCTCGTTACGGATGTCGGCGGCGGAGCGGCGGATATCCTCGGTGGCGCCGGAGAAGCGGCCGACGGCATCATCGATCGCTTCGCGCAGCGCTTCCCGCATGTTCTGGGCGGCACCGTCGGAGGCACGGCCGGCTTCCCCGAGCATACGCTCGACTTCCGACAGCGAGGCCGTGAGACCGCCGCGAATGCGATTGGAGAGATCGCCGGAACGGCGTTCGACATTGGCGAAGGTGCCGTCGATCGTCGTATTGGCCTCGTCGCCGGCGCGGGTGATCGCCTCGCGCATCGTCTCTGCCGCTTCCTGGGCACGCTTCTCGGTTTCGGTGAGAATGCGGCCGATATCGGCGAAGGAGGATTGCACACCTTGGCGCAGATTGCCGGTGACCTGGTTGGAGCGTTGCTCTGCCCGCTCGAACACAGTCTCGATCATGCTGCCGAGGCCTTGCATGGTCTTTTCGATCTCGGCGGAGCGCTGGACGAGGCCGACGGAGAGTGTCTGCAGCGCGCTCTCGCGCTCTTCGAGCGTCGAGGCGAGGTTGGACTGGGCGGCGCCGAGAAGCTGCGAGGCCTGAGTCAGGACCTTGGAGTGTTCGTCGAAGCGGCCGATGATCCCGCCGACCTGCGCCAGCGTCTGGCCCGAGATGTCGGAGAGGCGGTCGATCTTGCCTTCGAGGAGCCTGGTCGAGGCGGAGACCATTTCAGCGGCCTTGGTGGCGGAGTCGGCAAAGCGCGTGGTGGTGTCGCCGAGAAGGCCGTCGACGCTGGCCAGTTGTTCGGCGGAGCGGTTCATCATCATCGCCATCGCCGCACTGCTTTCCGACATGCGCTGGACGAGGCCGTTGACGTTGCCGACCAGGCTGTTTTCGATGGCGCTGACGGCATTGGCGACATTCTCGGTGCGGGCGGCAACGGCGCTGGCGAGTGCTTCGTTTTCGGCGCGCAGACGGTCGGCGCTGAGATTGGCCGCGGCGGTGATGCGGGCGGCGGCCTGCTCGCCGGCATCGGTATAGCGGTCGATGATCGGGCGGGCCGTTTCGTCGAGGATGCGCGTCAATTCGACCGAACGGCCTGATAGCATCGAGTTGAGGTCGCGGGTGCGCTCTTCGAGCGTCGAGCGGATCGAGTTGCCGCGCGTTTCCAGTGCCCGGTCGATGTCGGAGAACGTCGTATCGATCTCGCGGGCACGCTCCTCGAGATTGGTGCGAATGGCGCTGCTGCGCGCTTCGAGCGCCCGGTCGACATCCGCCATGGTGGCGGAAATCTCGCTGCCGGCGCCCGACAGTGTCGAGCGGATGGCATTGCCGCGTGTCTCCAGAGACTGGCCGGCATCCGACAACACCTTGGAGATGGCATTGACCTGCGTGCCGACGATGGTCTCGGCCTCGGCGACCTTGTTGACGATGGCGTTACCGGCTTCCGAGAAGGTCTGGGCGACGGCAGCGGCCTGGCTTGCCAGCCGGTTCTGAGCTTCAGCGACACGGGTGACGATCTGCGACGAACGCTCATCCATGGTGCGGGTGAATTCGTCGCTTTTCGCATTGAGATCCTCGGCGAATTGCTGGCCGGTCTTGCCAAGCAGTTCGGTGGTTCTCGTCGCTTCGCCTTCCATTCCCTGGGCCGCGTCGGCAACCGCGCTGCGCAGCGTCGAGGCGAGACCGGCGGCCTTGCCTTCGATGGTGCGGTTGACGGCCTCGAGACCGACGGTCAACGCACGGTCCATGGTGGAGAGGCGTTCCTCAATGCGTTCATTGCCGCGGTCGAGCGTTTCGCCGAGGCTCGCGGTGCGGCCCTCGATGGCGCCCGTCAGGCTGGTGGTGCGGCTGTCCAGCGTCTCGGCCAGATTGGCGGTGCGGCTGTCGATCGCCTGGGTGAGGTTTGCGGCACTGCCTTCGAGCGTCGCCGAGATGCGCCGAGTGGTATCGTCGCTGAGCGCGCCGAGACGGGAGACGCCGTCGGCAAGCACGCCGGACAGCTGGCCGGTGGCCGCTTCGACCTTTTCGGCAACGCCGCCGACGCCGTCGCGGATGCGGGTCTCGATCGCTGCGAGACCGGTTTCCACACGTGATCCGGTTTCTTCAAAACGGCCCGTCAGGCTTTCGACCGACCGATCGAGATGGGCGGAGAAATTCTGGGTGGAGCTCGAAATCGCATGTGCCGCCTCCTGGAAGCGGCTGGCGATCTGGCCGGCGCCGGCATGCATGCGATCTTCCAATGTCTGGGCGCCGGCATCGATCGCCTGGCGGATCGCGGCTTCACGGTGCTCCAGCGACAATTCGAGCATGCCGACACTCGTCGCCACCGATGTGCCGATGCTGGTAGCCTGTTCGGCCAGCGTATCGCTGATCAGCGCATGGGCCTGGTTCAGCGATAGGTCGATGGCGTTGGCGCGGTCTTCGAGCGTCGTGCGGATGCGCTCATGGGCAGAGGCGAGCCCACCCTCGATGCGCGCTGCGGCCTCGTCGGCGAGGCCTCCGAGCCGTGTATGTGCATCGGTCAGACGGCCTTCGATGCGGCCGGTCAAACCGCCGACGAGATCCTCGAAGCGGGCGCCGCCCGTATCGAGAACGCCCGAGAGGGCGGCGCTATGTTCGGAAAGCGCATTTTCGAGCCGCTGCTGATTGTCGGTATAGGCGGTGCGGATCGCATCGGTCTTGTCGGAGAAGGCGCCGGCGACTCGTGCCTCGGCACCGGAGACGGCCTCCATAATGGCGTTGCTGCGGGCTTCGAGCACACTGTCGAAGCGGCTCTGGTTATCGTCGAGCGAAATGGCGAGCGCCATGGTCTTTTCATCGAGCGTATCGGTGAGCCGGTCGTGGGTTGCCGTCACGGCGCCGATGATCGCGGCGGTGCGGTGCCCCAAGGCTTCCTCGAGGCGGGCCTGGCCTTCATTCAGCGAGGCGGCAAGGGCGGCGGCCTTCTGGTCGAGCACACCGTTCAGGCCTTCGTGCGTGCCGGAGACCGCATTGGTGATCGCTTCGGCGCCTGTTGTCAGCGTCTCCTCGAGACGGCTCTGGCTCTCGTTCAGCGAGATGGCAAGCGCCATCGCCCGGTCGTCGAGTGTCTCGGACAGGCGGTCGTGGGTGGCGGAGACCGCATTGAGGAAGGATTCCGAGCGGCTCTCCAGCGTGTCCTGCAGGCGGCTCTGGCCTTGGTTCAGGGAGGCGGCGAGCGCCGTCGCCTTTTCGTCGAGTGTGTCCTCGATACGCGTCTGAGTTTCGTTGAGCGAAATGGCGAGCGTCATCGCCTTTTCGTCCAGCGTCTCGGAGAGGCGATCATGGGTGTCGGAGACAGCGTTCAGGAGAGCTGCGGAGCGGGTTTCAAGCGTATTCTCGATACGGGCCTGGCCTTCGCTCAGCGAGGTGGCAAAAGCTGCCGCCTTGCCGTCCAGAGTCTCCGAGAGACGATCATGAGTGCCGGAGACGGCGTTCAGAAGGGCCGCGGAACGGGTTTCGAGCGTGTCCTCGATGCGGGCCTGGCTCTCGTTCAAGGTATTGGCCAGCGCCATGGCCTTCTCGTCGAGCGTCTCGGCAAGGCGATCTCGCGTGCCGGACACGGTGTTCAGCAGCGCCTCGGCGCGCGCTCCAAGCGCATCCTCGATGCGGGCATGGCGCTGGTCGAGCGAGGTCGTAAGGGCGGCCGCCTTGCTGTCCAGCGTTTCTGACAGGCGATCATGCGTGCTTGATACGGCGTTGAGGAAGGCCTCGGAGCGGGTCTCGAGCGTATCCTCGATACGAGCCTGGTTTTCGTTGAGCGAAATGGCGAGAGCCATCGCCTTTTCGTCGAGCGTCTCGGAGAGGCGGTCATGCGTGCTTGATACCGCATGCAGCAGCGCTTCGGAGCGGGTCTCGAGCGTGTCCTCGATGCGGGCCTGGCTCTCGTTCAGAGAGATGGCCAGCGTCATCGCCTTTTCGTCGAGCGTCTCGGCAAGACGGTCATGGGTACCGGAGACGGCATTGATGATGGCGTCGGAGCGCGTCGCCAAGGCTTCCTCGAAGCGGCCGTGATGGGTGGTCAGCGCCTCGACCAGCGCGCCACCGCGCTCTGCCATGACGCTGTCGATACGGCCGTGGGCCGTGCCGAGCGCTTCGCTGATTTCTGCCGCACGGGCAGTAAGCACGCCGCTTAGCTCCTCGGCGCGACCGCCGAAGGCAGTGGTCACCTGCTCGGTGCCGGCGGCAACGGCAGTCGTCAGATCGGTGGTGGTGGTGCGCAGAGTGTCGCGGAATTCGGCCGAGCGTGTCTGAAGGTTGTTCTGCAGCTCGGAGGTACCGGTCGCAAGCGTCAGCGCGATGTCAGACGTAGCGCTCTGCAGCGCCGAGGTCAGTTCGCCGGTGCGGCTGGTGAGTACTGTGGTGATTTCGTCCGCGCGGCTGCCGAGGGTGCTTTCCAGGACTTCGTGGCCGGTGGCGAGCGTGGTGGCGAGCGCCAGCGACTGGTCGGTCATCGACGAACCAAGGCGGTCGATGCCGGAATTCAGGATGCCGTCGATCGAATCCGAGCCGCCGGTCAGCGTCTCGTTGATACGAGCGAGGCTCTCCATCAGCTTGGTGTCGAGCGAGCCTGTGCGTTTGTCGAAGGCGCTGGTGAATTCGGCGACGCGTTCGTCGAAGGCGGTCGACAACTGGGCGACAGTCGTCTGCAGCCGCTCCTCGAAGAAGCCGGAGCGCACGTCGAGATCCATGACGGCGTCGTCGGCGGTCGTTTGCAGGCTCTGGCGGAAGCTTGCACCCTTTTCGTCGAGCGCGCTGTTCAACTTCGACAGCACGTCGTCAAGCGTGCCGCCGATCGTGCGTTCGCCTGACGTCAGGCTCTCGTTGATCTCGCGGGTGCGGGCGATCAGGATCTCATTGAGCTGGTGCGTACGCTCGTTCAGCGCCGCATTCAGCTTTTCCGTGCTGCTGTCCATGGTCGAGGCGCGCGTCTCGAACTGGCTGAGCAGCCTTTCGCCATGATCGTTGAGATTGACGGAGAGGGCTTCGAGGCGGTTGTCGAATTCGGTAGCCAGCGCAAAACCCGATGCGTTCAGTGTCTGCAACAGGGTATCTGTCTTGGCTGCGAGCAGGCTGCCCATCGACTGCAGGGCGCTGTCCGACTTTTCCAGGATCGTCGCGGCGCGTGTATCGATGAGCGAGGCGAAGGCTTCGCCCGATGTGGCAAGCCGTACCGCGATCTCTTCGGTCGCAAGCGAGAGCTCTTCCTTCAACTGATCGTGTACGCTGCCGATCGAGGTGCGGATACGGTCGGCATGGTTGACGATCGCTTCGCGCTCGGAGCCGAGTTCGTGGACGAGACCGCGCACGCGCAACTCGTTGTCGGCATAGGAACGTTCAAGGGCATTGACTTCGGAATGGACGAGCGTTTCCAGCTCGGAGGCACGAGCGATGGTGCGCTCGATGCCCTCATTCATGGCCGAGACCTCACGGCGCACGGCCTGGCCGACCGTCATGATGCGCTCGGAGGCGATGGTTTCCGGCTCTGCAAGGCGCAATGCCACTTCTGCCATGGAGCGGGCGGCGTTGCGCATGTCCTGGGCGCGGGAGATCATAATGGCGAAGGCATAGAACATCATCATGGGAATGACGATGCCGACGAGGCCGGCGATGACGCCGGGCAGGGCGACGAGATCGGCGAGCGAACGGATCTGCCAGATCTGCGGAGAATAAAGCAGCGACATCAGACCGAGGCCGGCCATGACCCAAAGCACAGAAAACAGGGTGGCGGTACGCACCGCCGAGCGGCTGGAGGCGCCGTCAAAGGATTTCAGGATCGAGGCGGGCGTATTGCGGCTGGCATCGTTGGCGGGCGCGAAGGTCGGGCCCCTGGAAGCCTGCTCGCCGGCGGCACCGCGGCGGCTGCGGCGCTGCGCTTCTTCCTGGGCCTGCTGATTGCGCGCATTCACTGGATCAGACACATTAGCCTCCGGGGCCTGGGGCGCGTCGCCGCGGCGAGACGGTACGTTATCCTTGCTGAAGTCGATCTGGAGCGCCTCGTCCAATGCCTTGAACGCCTTGTCCTCAATCGACTCGTTATATTTGTTGTTCGCCATTCGGGTATGCCTCGTTACTGTCAGCCGGCCCAACCGCGCATCCGGGGCTTCCGCCTCACCCGGGAACAACTTTGCCGTTCCAGCCTCCCATCCCAACGAAGGACGGATAAGCATGTCATTTCAGAGTAGATAGCCGCTTTTTCAAACGGAAGGTATCAAAACACTACCATTATCCACTCGCTCGGCAAAGGCGCGTACCATAAACCCGCTCCACCAGTATCGTAGTGACACATCTGGGCTCTTCACACAATTAATGAAGGCTTGAGATTCACGGCCCGTTAACCCGTTGTTAACATCTTTGAATCCTAGACACCGCTTAAAAACCAATAATTTAGGGATGTTTAACGGACGTTAACCATATGGCGAGATTTCCACCCTGAGTGTGCCGGAATTTAACGTGATAGCCACCCTCCTGACGCAGAACTGTTGCAACTGCGGACGACAGAGACGGGAGAATTGGCAATGGCAGCCCAGATGGCAGCATTGAACATCGTATTCGAGGCGCCGGATAATGCAAAGGGACCATGTCCCTCGAAGGTCCGGCCGATCGATCTGGTCCATCTCGCAAAGCAGACGATGGGCGACAAGACGCTGGAAATCGAAGTCCTTCAGATGTTTGCGCGCCAGGCCCGTGCATGTCTACAGGATATTGCGAGCGGTGAAACCATCCGTATCGGGGCAGCCGCGCATCGGCTGAAGGGCGCGGCAAGCTCAGTCGGCGCGTTCCGCGTGTCGCAGACGGCGGAAGCGGTCGAGGAAACCGGCGGCGATGCCGGCGCGACGGCAGCGCTGGGTGCCGCCGTCATCGACGCCGAGAATTTCATCCTGAAGCTCTGCCGCGGCTGATCTCTAAGTCTTTATTTAATGCATGTCATTGTCCCAAAACCGCTGCACACTGTTGGACGACGTGCAGGAGATAGTGTTTTAACGAGGCCCGTTGTTCCATTGCGGAACCGCGGGTCTTTTTGCGACGTCCCGTATGACGCTTTGAAGACGGCGGGCGAAGGCCCGATCTGCGAGGCTATGGCGGATTTCGCCAATATTGACTGACGCGTCGAATTGTCGGAAGAAAATTCGCCCACCCACCTGAAGACCGGAAATAGTCCTGATGCCCAAACTTACCATCGTCGCCTTCGACGGCACGCGCTTCGACCTCGACGTCGACCAAGGCTCCACCGTGATGGAGAATGCCGTGCGCAATTCGGTGCCCGGCATCGAGGCCGAATGCGGCGGCGCCTGCGCGTGCGCGACCTGTCATGTCTATGTCGATGAGGAGTGGACGGAAAAGGTCGGCCAGCCGGAAGCGATGGAAGAGGACATGCTCGACTTCGCCTTCGATGTGCGCCCGACCTCGCGGCTGTCCTGTCAGATCCGGATGAAGGCTGTCTATGACGGGCTCGTGGTCCACGTGCCGGAACGCCAGGCCTGAAGCACGTTACGCTTCAAACGTCGCCGAAACATTCGATATCAAAAAAGACGCCTCGCGCGCTTGAGCGAGCGAGGCGAGGCGGGCGCATTACCTACGGATGAGGGAGGAACATCCGCGGCTTCGGAACGCGCCAGGAGAACCCAGCGATGAAAGTGCAGATGCCGTAGCTGAACTTTCGAATGTGTTCATATTAACGCGTTCCGGTTGAGTCTGCCAGGATGAAAAATGACCATTCAATCGCTGGGGAGGGTGCAAGTTTCGCACAAGTTTCGTTGTGCAGCTCAGGTTTTCCGCTCGCAACCAGATTGAAAAAGCCTTATTTTTCGCCGGCTCGACCGTTGATTCGATTATTTAGCAACCTCAACATTCGCTTCTGAAAATTGACGGCCTCGACCCGATCGAATCGCGCCTGCTGCCGGTCGTGCTCCTCTATACCGCGAGCTGATTCGTTGGAGACGAGTTCCTGCATGGCTTCGCAGCTGCGCTGCTGGCGCAGCGCGCGAATGGCGCGCTCCATGGCGCGGGCCTGATCGCGGGCGATCTCGGCATGGCGCTCCTCGTGGCGCTTGATATCGCTCGACAGCGCGTCCCAGATCATCGACAGCTCCTTGCTGGCGCCCTTGCGGCTGCTCCAGCGCGGCAGGATGATCTGGGTGTGGACCGTGACCTTGACGTTGCCGACGCGGCAGCGCCCGTTATCCTGGATATAGGTTGCCTCGCCGCCGAAGCGGATCTTCGTGGCGCCGGGATGGCGGGCAGAGGAACCGCTCGCCGTCGGGCCCCGCCGGCTGAGTTCGCGATCGAGCTCATCCGCTGTTTTGCCGCGAATGTCGAAATAGGAATAGCTTTTCGATGCGATCACTTCGGCTGCCACGGGGCTGCAAAGGGAAAGAGCAATGGAAAAGGCGATAGGAAGGACCATATAACGCACTGCAAGCGGCATTCTGAACGCAACCCGTGTTGAAATCGACAGGAGCTTGGGGCATAGCCACCGCAAGCGCAATATCGGATGGCGCTTTTTTCGTCCTCAAGGGGATAAGTCTGGTGACAGGGCTCGAAGGCAGTATATGGCGTGTCGGCCATGGCCGGGAGATCGAACTCGGCCGTCGTTCGACGATCATGGCGATCATCAACGTGACGCCGGACTCCTTTTCAGACGGCGGTCGCTTTGAAACCGTCGATGCGGCGGTCGAGCAGGCGCTGCGGGCGGTGAGCGAGGGTGCCGGCATTGTCGATATCGGCGGCGAATCGACCCGGCCGAACGCAGCAACCGTCAGCCCTTCCGAGGAGCAGGCGCGCGTGCTGCCCGTCATCGAGGCGCTACGCGGGCGCACCCAGGCGCTGATTTCGATCGACACCTATCGCGCCGAGACGGCACGGCTTGCGATCGGAGCTGGCGCCCATATCGTCAATGACGTCTTCGGGCTGCAGAAGGAGCCCGATATCGCCAATATCGCCGCGGTGACCGGAGCCGGGCTCTGCATCATGCACACCGGCCGCGATAGGGTAAAACTCGTCGATGTGATTGCCGATCAGGTACATTTTCTCGAACGGTCGCTTGCGATCGCCGCTGCATCAGGCGTCAACCGCGACCGCATCGTACTCGATCCGGGCTTCGGCTTCGCCAAGGAGACGGCGGAGGAGAACCTGGAGCTGATGGCGCGGTTTTCTGAACTTTCCCGTTTCGGCTTGCCGCTGCTCGCCGGCACGTCGCGCAAACGCTTCCTCGGCGCGGTGACGGGCCGTGAGGCACAGGACAGGGATGCGGCGACGGCTGTGACCAGCGCGTTGCTTAGACTTCAAGGGGCTGCGGTTTTTCGGGTGCACAATGTCGCAATCAACAGGGATGCGCTCGATATCGTCGATGCTATGCTCAATGCGCGCCAGGAATTCGAGAGGAAGCGGCCGACATGACCACCTACACGATCACGCTGCAGAACTGCGCCTTCTTTGCGCGCCACGGCGTGCATGACGAGGAGGAATTCCTCGGTCAGCGCTTCTTCGTCGATGCCGAACTCGATGTCGTCGCCGGCGAGGCGCTGGAAAGCGATTCGATCAACGATACCGTCAATTACGGCATCGCCTTCACCGTGATCGAGCAGATCGTCACCGGCAAGCGGCGCTACCTGATCGAGTCGCTGGCGCTCGATATCGCCAAGGGGCTTTGCGAGACATTCCCGCAGATCCGGCGGGCGAAGATCACGGTGCGCAAGCCGAACGCACCGGTGCCCGGCGTGCTCGATTTCGTGCAGGTGAGCGTTGAGCACTTTGCCTGAGGCCGCATTGCAATCCGCCACACTCGGTCTCGGCGGCAATATCGGCGATCCCGTGAAGGCGATGGCGGCCGCGCTGCAGAGGTTGGACGGGCGGGACGACTGCCGGGTTACGGCGGTGTCGCGGCTCTATCGCACGCCCCCCTGGGGAAAGACCGACCAATCCTTCTTCTTCAACGCCTGCGCTGCCGTCGAGACCAGCCTGGAGCCCGAGGCTTTACTCGATGTCTGCCTGTCGATCGAACGTGAGATGAAACGCGAACGCATCGAGCGTTGGGGACCACGGACGCTGGATATTGATGTGCTGACCTATGGCGACGTGATCCAGGACGCGCCGCGGCTGGAACTGCCGCATCCGCGGATGACCGATCGCGGTTTCGTGCTGATGCCGCTTGCCGATATCGCGCCGGGTCTTCTCGTCAGGGGCAGGGCGGTGAGTGACTGGCTTGATGATGCCGAGGTGACCGGCATCGAGGTTGCCGACAACAATCGAGACTGGTGGCGGAGCGCCTGAAGCAGGGAAGCTGAAACGGAAAACGGCGGGAAACCCGCCGCTTCAGGAAAATCCGCTGTGCGGTTTGTCTACTGGATAGAACCGACGGCCATCTCGTCGACCTGGCGGGTCAGCGTCAGGCCGATCACCGGGATCATCTGGCTTTCGACCTTGACCGAAACGGTGACGTTCATCGTCTTGTCGTCGCGCACGCGGGCGATCATCGCACCATTCAGCTTGGCGCGGTTGATGCCGACAACGACGGTATCCTCGCTGACGGCGCCGGAGACGACGTCAAGGCCCTTGCCGGCGGCACCGTCGAGGAACTTGCCCTTGTAGCTAGAGCCCGACTGCGAGATGACGGCGGTCATCGGCTGCTTGAAGACGCCGACGCGGCAGGTGCCGTCGAGCTTGATGCCGGCGCTGCTGTCGCCGGTGGGCTCACCGATCAGGTTGCAGGTGAATTTCGTGCCCTTGTACTTGCCGGCGACGATTTCGCCGGGGCCCTTCCAGGAGCCGGCGACGGAATCGAAGAAGGCCTTGTCACGGGTTGCAGCGGTGGCTGCCGGAGCGACATCTGCAACGGGAGACAATGCCGCGGCGGCCAGGCCGCATACGATGAGAAACTTGCGCGAATACATGGATTTTCCTTGGCAAACACCACTCACGAACTGGCTGCAAGTTTTGCCGAAGAATGGTTAATCCTTCCTTTCGATTGTGCCGAAATGCAAGGCAATACAGGGTTTTTGCGCGGTGATGATTTTAAAATGTCGTCACTAGAGCATTGAATCTGCTAAAATTTCTCTGGCATTACCCTAGGGGAGGCGAAAGCTGCGGAATCGCTGCTTCGTTCAAGGATTGTTGCCGCGAGGCGACATGGAGGGGGTGAGATCGCCGATGAAATCACCGATTCCCGGCCGCTTCAGGGCGTGGAAGGCAAGCGGGCGGCAGAGATCCATCGCCGCGATTCCGATGCGGGCGGTCATCAGGCCGTTGATGACACCTTCGCCGAGTCGGGCCGAGAGCTTCGAGGCAAGCCCATGGCCGAGCACCTGCTGGACCAGGCTGTCGCCGACGGCGATCGAGCCGGTGACGGCCAGGTGCGCCAGCACGTCACGGAGCAGGCGGAACATGCCGAGCGTGCCGGGACGGCCGCCGTACAGCTCGGCCATGGCGCGGATGAGGCGTACCGCCTCGTAGAGCACATAGAGCAGATCGACGACGGCGCGTGGGCTGACGGCGGTGACGATCGAGACACGCTTGGAGGCGTTGACGATGAGCGCCCTGGCCTTGCGATCGAGGGGAGCGAGCAGTTCGCGTTCGGCTAGCGCAATCAGATGTGGGGGATCGATGACCTCGCCTTCGGTCGCCTTCAGCGTCGCGCGACCCTTCGATGTCTCAGGATTTGCCGACAGCAGCGTGGTCAGCTGGGCGACGACTGCGCGCGCCTTGGCCGGCCGAGTCTCGAGTATCGCCGCCTCGGCTTCGGCCTTGATCTTCTGGACGGCGGCAAGGCGCATCATGCCTGATGTTTCGCGGATGACGAGGGCCAGCACGGCAAGAATGCCGATTGCCAGCACGGCAAGGGCTGCATAACCCAGCCAGTCGGCGCGGGTGAAGAGATCGCGGATCAGGCTATCGGTCCAGAGGCCGATGGCGAGCGACAGCAGGATGCCGAGGGCGCCGGCGGCGATCTTGCCGAAGGAGGTTCGACGTCTCAGCGGCGTTGCAACGGGGACCGCGCTCAGATCCTTCTCTGGATTGAGGAAGGGATCGTCCTCGTCAGGTATGACAACGATATTTTCGGAGAAGCTTTCCGGCTTGCGCCGCCGCTCTCCTTGCCGGCCGTTGTCGCGCAGCTCGGCAGCCTCGTCCTCATAGGTGAAGGCAGCGGGTGCGCGGCGCGGCGGATCGGACGGGGGCTTGCTCATGCGAGACGGTCTCCGAACAGGAACTGCATGGCGCGGTCGAGGCGGATATGCGGCACCGACAGCTTGATGCCGCCGCCGGTTTCCTCGAGTTGCGGCGGGCGGAATCTGACGACGTTGACATCGGGCAGTTGCAGACCGGTGTCGCCCGCGGCGAGGCGATCGAACAGGCTTTCCGGATCCTCAGGCAGGTCGCCGGGGAAGATCGCGGTCTTTCTCTGGCCGTCAAAGCGCTCGCCGGCGATGGTTTCGCCCTCCATCGGCGTGCCGACGATGACCGGCAGTTCATGGCCATCACGTTTGACGGTCGCTTCGCGGGTGGCGCGCACGGAGGCAAGCGCCATGACGTCGATTCCGGCGCCTGCCATGCCGATGCGGTCGATGGCGCGATCCACTAGGCGGCGGGTCAGGGCATCGAGCCGGTCGTGGCTTTCATGGTGGAGATGGTCAGCCTTGGTGGCGGCGACCAGCACGCGGTCGATGCGACGCCCGAGCAGGGAGGAGAGCAGCGAATTGGTGCCAGGGCGGAAACAGGCGAGCACATCGGTCAGCGCGCGTTCCAGATCTTGCACGGCTTCGGGGCCGCGGTTCATCGCCTGCAGTGCATCGACCAGGACGATCTGGCGGTCGAGCCGGGCGAAATGTTCGCGGAAGAAAGGTTTGACGACGACCGATTTGTAGGCCTCGTAGCGCCGCTCCATCATCGTCCAGAGCGAGCCGCGGCCGGGACGTCCGTCCGGCGGCAGCGCTAGCGGCGCGAAGGTCAATGCCGGCGACCCGTCGAGATCGCCGGGCAGAAGCAGGCGGCCGGGCGGCAGGGTGGAAAGCGAGCGCTCGTCGGCCTTGCAGGCCTTGAGATAATCGGCAAAGGAGGTGGCGAGATCGCGGGCGACCATCTCGTCGGCGCCGGCATGGATATCGGCGGTGCGCGTCAGCGCCAGCCATTGGCGTGAAAGCTCGGAGCGGACGCCGGTTTCGGCAAGCGCAATCGTCTCTTCGCTGAAGGTACGATAATCCTTGCCGAGCAGTGGCAGGTCGAGCAGCCATTCGCCGGGATAATCGACGATATCGATCGACAGGCGGCCGGGCGAAAAAAGCCGGTTCCAGCCGCTGGCGCTCTGATAATCCAGCGTGATGCGCAGTTCGGATATGGCCCGGGTCGAATCCGGCCAGATACGGTCCTTCACCAGTGCGCGGATATGGTCCTCGTATTGAAAGCGCGGCACGGCATCGTCCGGCTGCGGTTCCAGCCGCACCGCTGAGACGCGACCGGATTGCACCGCCTCGAACAGCGGCAGGCGGCCGCCATTCAAGAGATTGTGGACCAGCGAGGAGATGAAGACCGTCTTGCCGGAGCGGGAGAGGCCGGTGACGCCGAGCCGCACGGTCGGATTGACGAGGCCGCTCGCCCGATCGGCGAGATTGTCGAAGGCGATGCGGGCGTCATCGGCAAAAGATGTCAGGCGTGGCGGCAAGGCGCGATTCCGGTTGGTGACTGCCTCGCAATATAGGGAGGGCGCGCCGCCCGCAAAAGAAGCGGCGCGAAAGTCTTCAGACGACCACGAAATCGGTGAGGCGCCAGACGGCGGCGGAAGCATCGTAATCGACGACGGCAAGGCCTGCCGTCGGGAAGCCGCCGGGAAGGGCGCTTACCATCGCCTCGTGACCGATCAGCGCCTCCAGCGCCTGCTCCATGGTCGGATTGTGGCCGACCAGCATGACGGCAGATTCGTCCTGCGCATCGATGATCTCGAGATAGGTGTCGACCGTGGCATTATAGAGCGCGTCAACATAACGAACCTCGAGCGTGAGGCCCATCGCCCGGTACACCGCATCGGCGGTATCGCGGCAGCGCAGCGCGGTCGAACTGATCAGAAGATCGGGACGATAGCCCTTGTCGGCGGCCTTGTCGGCGATGATTTCGGCATCGCCAAAGCCCTTTTCGTTCAGCGGCCGGTCGAAATCGCGCTGCCCGGGTTCGGCCCAGGCGGCCTCGGCATGGCGCAGGAGATAGATGCGGTTGGGCGGAGGCAGGGGTACGGTCATGGGCAAATCCAGGATCCAGCGGGCTTTTTCAGTAGCGGTTGCAATCGGCCGGCGTCAACCGTCAGCGATGCTCCAGCTGCCCAAAACGCGGCTGATAACACGGCGTTTTGAAGGCGAAGCAAAAAACGCAAGCCGGAATAATGATGAGAAAATAGTCTGTTAGCCGAAAACTGTGACAGATTTAAAAA
Source organism: Rhizobium sp. 62_C5_N11_2 (assembly GCF_051811185.1). Classification (NCBI taxonomy): domain Bacteria; kingdom Pseudomonadati; phylum Pseudomonadota; class Alphaproteobacteria; order Hyphomicrobiales; family Rhizobiaceae; genus Rhizobium; species Rhizobium sp. 62_C5_N11_2. The sequence goes on along the minus strand of NZ_JBPWPW010000001.1, from coordinate 2,189,991 downwards.
TCTGTTTACCTGTCGTATTTGGCTTGAATCGCGACTAGCGCTTGGGATATACACCCGGCCAGATGAGATGTTCTTCAGGAGAATCGCGTTGAGTGAGAAGATCGATCTTAGCAATTACGTTCCCTCGGAAGAGGAAGAATTCATGAACGTAAACCAGCGTGCCTACTTCAGGGCGAAGCTGGTTGCATGGAGAAATGATATCCTTAGAGAAGCGCGCGAGACACTCGACCATCTGGCCGAGGAAAGCGCAAACCATCCCGACCTCGCCGACCGGGCGTCGTCGGAAACAGACCGGGCGATCGAACTTCGCGCCCGTGACCGGCAGCGAAAGCTGATTTCGAAGATCGACGCGGCACTGCAGCGCATCGAAGACGGCACCTACGGCTATTGCGAGGAAACTGGCGAGCCGATCGGCCTCAAGCGCCTCGACGCCCGCCCGATCGCGACACTGTCGATCGAGGCGCAGGAGCGTCACGAACGCCGCGAAAAGGTCTATCGCGACGAATGAGAGTTTTCATGCAGGCATGAGAGCAGAATAAGCGCCGCGATCAGATCGCGGCGCTTTTTTGTTATCCATTGTCCTCGCGTGTTGGGGAACAAGCCACAAAGGCCCGGGATCGAGCCGTTGTGGCCGCAGATTCCGTGATTACAGCCGATCTCCTGATGCCAGAGGTTTCCACGATTGCTCTCGATCGGCCTGCATGGCGAGGTCGATCACGATAAGGGTGCCATTCCTGATTCGTCGCCGCATGACGTCTGATCGGTCAGGATCTGTGCGAACCATGCCTTCATCATGAAGAGCCTGCAGCCGCGAGCGCGAAACTTTCAACTCGGACGCGAGCAGACGGTCAAGCCGTATGCTGGTTGGAAACGGGACTATCAGTTCGATTGCCAAACTCGTCCAATGTGCAGTTTCGCGCTGGATTTCTTTCGCGATTTCAAATTCAGCAAACTCGTCCACACGTTGCGACTTGTGCCGGAGAGCATCCAGGTTGAAGGTTTCCGCCCGGATCCAGTCCGGATCGTTGGATTGTAACGCGTCAAGGATTGCAGGGTCGATGTCGCGAACATTGCGGCGCTCGATGATTGGCCGGTTCCATGGCCTTTCACAGGTCAGGCATTTGTAGATAAGCCAAGCATCAAGCTTGCGACCGTTGGCGTTGAGCCGGATCTTGCCGCTGGATTGGAAGGCTCTCAGGCCTCCGCATCCACCGCATGCAATCCAAGGCTGGGGAGCTGTCTTGGGAATAATGGTCCATCGGACCTGAAGCGTATTGCACATACCGTCTTGGTCTTCCGTTCGGAAGTCCACCAAGATGGTGCATGAGAAAACCCCTTGCGGGCGCGGTGTGGCGATGTTGTGGGCGGCTGAAGAGCTGAGACAGCGGAGCTGCACATGGCACATTGTAACAATGCCAAACCGGTCTCTCGCCACCACCCGATGAACATGTTCGCATGCCGCCAGCGTGTCGCTCTGCGGCAGTACGGGTGAAACTGGAGTGAGACCGGTATTTACTTAGGCAAAGTGCCACCTCGAGTGCGCCAACGCTCTTCAACCCTAGGGATAACAAATGATTGGCATGAAAGGCAGCCCCCAAGCCGTTCGTGTGCTGAAAGCCAGGGCAATGCGGCATTTATGCAACGTGATGATGAAGGAAGGGGGGCTCTGGCAATCCGATGTCAGGCAGGCGCGTTTGCCTTCACTTGTCGCGATTGACACTCATTTCGCCGAAGATGCGGGCGACTTCCTTCTGCAGCTCGGTATCGGCGCCGGTGATCGGGGCAAGCTCGGGATCACGGCGTGGCAGGTTGCCCGGCTGCGGCACCGCTTGGCGAGGCGCCTGGTTTGCCGGCGCCGGCACGATGCGTTCGGCCGTCAGATTGTTCGACATTTCCTCTTCCAGCACCCGCTGGAATTCATGACGGATCGCCGCTGCCGGCTGCGCAGCCGGCTCGTCTTCGGCCGTTGCAGGTGCGGCGCGTGCGGCCGCCGGCATGTCCTGGACAGACGGGGCCGAGACCTCGGGTTCGATTCGCTGTTGCGGCAGCACGCGCTGGCGGGCGGCATCGAGGATCTCGGCGGCACTTGAGGCATCGTGAAATGGTGCTGGCTGCGCGGCTGGGGGAGCGGCGGGGCGCTCCGGCGGGCGCGTCTGGGGCGGGACGGCACGCAGAGGATTGTCGCGTTCGGCCGACAGCGGAGCTGTCACAGGCTCTGCCGGAAGAGGGCTCGTGACCACCGGCGGTGCCACGGCAGGCGGGGCCGGTGGTTGGGCCGACGGCTCTGGGCGCGGGCGCGGCTCCGGCGAAACCGGCGCAGAGAAAGTGGGTTCGGCGGCCGGCTCGACACGGGCTGCGACCGGCGGGCGTGGTGGCGAGATCGGCGGCGTTTCCGGCCGCGCGACGGATATCGGACGCTGCTCGACGGGCTGCGGGCGGCTGGCACTGTCCGGCTGTTCGGCCGCTGCGGGGAGGATACGGCTCTCGATGACGATATCGCTCGGGCCGCCGATCATGATCAGGTGCTCGACGTCGTCGCGGCGCACCAGCACCAGACGGCGACGGGCATCGACGGCTGCGGCATCCAGCACTTGCAGCCGGGGCTGCCGGTTGCGGCCGCCGCGCACGAAGGGCGAGGGCGCCCGGCTGCGGATCACCCAGAGCACGATGATGAGCAGGAGAAGCGCCAGACCGACGCCACCGGCGGCAAGCAGGAAACGGCTGCCATAAGCTCCGACAACATCATCCAACATAGTCACTCACTCCATTTCGCATTCGGCACACATTGACGACTTTTCCGTTCCTTAGGCAAGGGCCGCCGATCCTGTCCAGTCACGGGTGAACGCGATTTCGTGTTCCGCTGCTAGAGGAACTCGGCGACCTTGCGCACGGGCAGCAGCTGGGCTTCTGGGGCAGATGGCGCTGTTGCCTGTGAATTCAAGCAGTCTTGCCGGCTAGCGGTGTTTTTGCCGACGCAGCAAATTGCTAAGAAGGAAAGAGTGCCTGATTCCTGCTTCGTGTTCGTGCTACGAAGCGGGAGGGCTTATGTGAGGAATATATGACGAAACCGCGTCAGGCCGACGACTATAACGCACCGCTTGTGGATCGTGGGGGGCGTTCTGGCACGGTCTTGCGCATTCTTCTGCTGGCGCTCGTGCTGATCGCTGCCGCCGGCGCCTTCGTCTTCTTCAAAAAGTCGCTCGACAACGAGGTCGTGCTTGGCGGTCTCGGCGTGCTCGCCATGGTCGGCATCTTCTTCCTGGTATCCTCGGTCATCGGCTTCATCGAGGTGATGCCGCAGCGCCAGTCCGACAGTCTGGCGCGCGCTTTCCTCAACAGCCATCCCGACGGTACGCTGATCACCGACGAAAAAGGTCGGATCATCTATGCCAATGCGGCCTATGGCGCGCTGACCGGCGCGCGCAAGGCGACCGAGGTGCAGACGCTGGAAACGCTGCTGTCGCGCCATCGCGAATCCAACGAGGCGCTTTACAGGCTGGTCAATGGTCTGCGCGAGGGCAAGGAGGGCCGCGAGGAGTTCCGCCTGCTGCGTGCCGTCGGGCCTGGCAGCAACAGCTCCGGCGCCCACTGGTACCGGCTGAAGGCGCGGCTGCTGCAGCCGGAGGAAAGCGGCGGCAGGCCGCTGCAGATCTGGCAGATCACCGACATCACCACGGAGCGCGACGACCAGGAGCGCTTCTTCAAGGAATTGCAGAACGCGATCGACTATCTCGACCATGCGCCGGCCGGCTTCTTTTCTGCCGGCAGGAAGGGCGAGATCTTCTACCTGAATGCGACGCTTGCCGAGTGGCTGGGCCTCGACCTCACCAAATTCGTGCCGGGCTCGATGACGATCGGCGACGTCGTGGCGGGCGAGGGGCTGGCGCTGATTCAGTCGGTGCAGGCCGAACCCGGCCTGAAGAAGACCGTGACGCTCGATCTCGACCTGCGCAAGAGCAATGGCCAGAGCCTGCCTGTGCAGATCATCCACAGCGTTACCTCGATGCGCGACGGCGCACCCGGCGAAAGCCGGACGATCGTGCTGGCGCGTGAAAAGAGCGATGCCGGCGGCCAGTCCGCTTCGGCCGCTGCCATGCGCTTCACCCGCTTCTTCAACAACACACCGATGGCAATCGCCTCGGTTGACGGCGACGGGCGTATCCTGCGCACCAATGCACCATTCCTGAAGATGTTCTCCGGTGTCGTCTCGCGCGATGACCTCGAAAAGGCGCCGCATCTTGAAACCATCGTGCAGGAGAGCGATCGGCCACAGCTCGCCGCGGCGCTGGCGGCGGCCAAGGACCGGCAGGGCGACATTGCGCCGCTCGACACCCGCACACCGACCGACGAGGCGCGCTATTTCCGCTTCTATGTCAATGCCGTCATCGACCAGAGCGACGAGGCGCCCGAGGAGGCGGCGATCGTCTACGCTGTCGAGGTGACCGAGCAGAAGGCGCTGGAAGCACAGATGGCGCAGACGCAGAAGATGAATGCTGTGGGAACGCTCGCCGGCGGCATCGCGCATGATTTCAACAACGTGCTGACGGCGATCCTGCTTTCCTCTGACCATCTGCTGCTGCAGGCGCGGCCCGCCGATGCCAGCTTCGCCGACCTGATAGAGATCAAGCGCAACGCCAACCGTGCCGCCGTGCTGGTGCGCCAGCTGCTCGCCTTCTCGCGCAAGCAGACGATGCGGCCCTCGGTGCTGAACCTGACCGATGTCGTCGGCGACCTGCGCATGCTGGTCGACCGGCTGCTTTCCGGCACCAATGTCAAACTCGACGTGCAATATGGCCGCGACCTCTGGCCTGTCAAAACAGACCTTTCGCAGTTCGAGCAGGTGCTGATCAATCTCTGCGTCAATGCGCGCGACGCGATGCCCGAGGGTGGCACGCTGACACTGCGCACCCGCAATCTGACCGCCGCCGAGGTCTCCGCCTTCAACTACTCCTACATGCCGGCCGAGGACATGGTGCTGGTCGAAGTCGCGGATAACGGCACCGGTATCGCTCCCGAGATCATGGACAAGATCTTCGAGCCGTTCTTCACCACCAAGGATGTCGGCAAGGGCACCGGGCTTGGCCTCGCCATGGTCTACGGCATCGTCAAACAGTCGGGCGGCTACATCCAGCCGGAATCCGAAGTCGGCAAGGGCACAACCTTCCGCGTCTTCCTGCCGCGGCACATTCCGGAGCCGGCGGTGGCCGCCGAAGCGGGCTCGATCGACGGCGCCATCGCCGGGGCCGAAGTGGTGCCGCTGCCGGTATCGCCGCAGCAGCCGGAGGACCTGACGGGATCGGCCGTCATCCTTCTCGTCGAGGACGAGGAGGCTGTGCGCCGCGGCGGCAAGCGCATGCTGGAAACGCGGGGCTACACCGTGCACGAGGCGGGCTCGGGCGTCGAGGCACTCAGCATCTTGGAAGAACTCGACGGCAAGGTCGACATCGTCGTCTCCGACGTCGTGATGCCCGAAATGGACGGTCCGACGCTGTTGCGCGAGCTGCGCAAGACCTATCCCGACATGAAGTTCATCTTCGTCTCAGGTTATGCCGAAGATGCTTTTGCCCGCAACCTGCCGCCGGAGGCGAAATTCGGCTTCCTACCGAAGCCCTTCTCGCTGAAGCAGCTCGCTGTTGTGGTGAAGGAGACGCTGGATGGGTGAGTGAGGTGCTGTCGGAGGGCACGCTGTGCCGTGCCGCATCCCCCTCTGCCCTGCCGGCATCTCCCCCACAAGGAGGGAGATCGGCTGGGTGCACTGGCTCCCTAACCAAATATCCATGCAGCTCGGCGAAACGTTGATGCGATGCGAAGGTTTTGCCGCTTGTAATCTCCCCACCTGTGGGGGAGATGCCCGGCAGGGCAGAGGGGGGCTGGAACGGCACCACCTCTCTGCTAAAAATTGATACCTGCCAGCCCGTCAACCTTCATTCACTCAACGCAACCGCAATCTCAGCCGCAAGCCGCGCATTATTCTCAACCAACGCGATATTGGTCTTGAGGCTCTGGCCGTCCGTCAGGTCGAAGATGGTCGACAGAAGATAGGGCGTTACCGCCTTGCCGGTCACTTCGTCGCGCTCGGCGCTGTCGAGTGCCCGCTCGATATAGATTTCCATCTCCTCGCGCGCGATCTCGTCGGCCTCAGGCACCGGATTGGCGACGAGCATGCCGCCGTCGACGCCGAGCTGCTCGCGCACCGTCTGGAAATTGGCGATGGCGGCCGGGCTGTTCAGCGACAGCGGGCTACGGATGCCCGAGGAGCGCGACCAGAAGGCGGGGAATTCCTCGCTCTCATAGGTGACGACAGGCACGCCGCGGGTTTCCAGCACTTCCAGCGTCTTTGGAATATCGAGGATCGCCTTGGCGCCGGCGCAGACGACGATGACGCCGGTGCGCGCCAGTTCCTCGAGATCGGCTGATATATCGAAGCTTTCCTCGGCGCCGCGATGCACGCCGCCGATGCCGCCTGTGGCAAAAACGCGGATGCCGGCGCGCGCCGCCGCGATCATCGTCGCCGCGACCGTGGTGGCGCCGGTGCGGCGCTCGGCGATGGCGAAGGCGAGATCGGCGCGCGACACCTTCATCACTTCGGTCGCCTTGGCGAGTTGCTCCAGTTCCGCGGCTTCAAGACCGATATGCAGCGTGCCGTGAATGACGGCGATCGTTGCCGGCACTGCACCCTGTTCGCGGATGATCGCCTCGACGCTGCGGGCCATCTCGATATTGCCGGGATAGGGCATGCCGTGGGTGATGATGGTCGATTCCAGCGCCACCACAGGCGCGCCGCGCTGCTTGGCGCTGGCGACTTCCTTCGAATAGGCGATCGGCAAAAGAGGGGAGATGGGCTTGGTCATGGTCTTGTCCTGTGATCGACAGAGCATGATGCCGAAAAGTGTGAGCGGTTTTCGGACGACATCATGCTCAACTATTTAATTAGCCGCTTCAATGCAGAATTCTGACCTTGGGAACAAGGGCAAGCGCCCCATTCAGCAGCTCGGGCGTCAGATTTTCGTTGACGGCGTGCCGCGACTGCACGGTCAGTATCGCGGCCGCGGTGCCGTGGCGGACGGCTTCTTCGAGCGGCAAGCCTGATATCAAGGCGGCGAGTGTGCCGGCCGCAAGAGAATCGCCGGCACCCGTGACATCGGCGACAGTGTCGGCGATCGGCGGCTGCAACGTCACGGCGCGGCCATCGCAAAGCGCGACGAGCTCGCGCCGGCCCCGGGTGACGACGGCGTTCCTGATGCCAATATCGTTCAGCAACGGCGGCCAGCCCGCAGCCTCCTCCGGCCGCTCACCGGCAAGGGCGGCGGCTTCAGCCTCATTCAGGAACAGGTAATCGATATCCCCGATGCAGGGTTTCAGCCTGACGACCTTGGCCGGCGAGATGGCGATTGCCGCAACGGGCTTGGCGAGCGAATGCGCCTTTGCGACGATCGCCGCGATCGTCTCTTCCGGCAGGTTGGCGTCAAAGAGGATGAAATCATGGGCGGCGAAGGCCTCCCGCACCCAGCGGATGGAGAGACGCCGCGGCACGAAGAAGCGGTAAAGATCCATGTCGGCAAGGGCGATCACCAGATTGCCGTCCTTCTCGATGATCGCCGTATAGCTCGGCGTCTTGCGGTCGAGGAAGACGAAGGGCCGGTCGTCGATGCCGGCGAAATCGGCAGCTTCTCCGACCGTCTCGCCCATCGGATCGCCGCCGCGCGGCGAGATCATCGTCACCTGAAAACCAAGCCTTGCGAGGTTGCGCGCCGCATTGAAGCCACCGCCGCCCGGCTCCTCGAACCAGGTGCCGGGATTGCTGGCGCCAGGCGCCGTCCCGCCCGAGATTCGGCCACGCCGGTCGATATGCGCACCGCCGAGAACAAGAATCTTTTTCTTCATCCGATCCGCTCTCCCGATGCCCGAAGGACGAATCGATACGGTGCGCCCTGCCGCGGCCGAGTCGGCACTTTTGGCCTAAGTCGTTGCTTTTCATTGATAAAACAAATGCAGAACACGTGTCGTTTTACCTTTTTCTTTCAACTATTTGATCGCCTATTGCGAGAATGGAACAAATAGGGTACAAACTCGACATTGCTTGAGCGGCTTCAATAACCTAAAGGTGGATCGGATGTCTCAGAATTCATTGCGGCTGGTAGAGGACAAATCGGTGGACAAAAGCAAGGCGCTTGAAGCGGCACTCTCACAGATAGAGCGGTCGTTCGGCAAGGGCTCGATCATGAAACTCGGCTCCAACGAGAATGTTGTCGAGATCGAGACGATCTCGACCGGCTCGCTTGGCCTCGATATTGCACTCGGCGTTGGTGGCCTGCCGAGGGGCCGCATCATCGAGATCTACGGGCCGGAAAGCTCCGGTAAGACGACGCTTGCACTGCAGACGATTGCCGAAGCGCAGAAGAAGGGCGGCATCTGCGCCTTCGTCGATGCCGAACATGCGCTCGATCCCGTCTATGCCCGCAAGCTTGGCGTCGACCTGCAGAACCTTCTGATCTCGCAGCCCGATACCGGCGAGCAGGCGCTCGAAATCACCGATACGCTGGTGCGCTCCGGCGCCGTTGACGTTCTCGTCGTCGACTCGGTCGCCGCACTGACGCCGCGCGCCGAAATCGAAGGCGAAATGGGCGACAGCCTTCCCGGCCTGCAGGCACGACTGATGAGCCAGGCGCTGCGCAAGCTCACCGCTTCGATCTCCAAGTCGAACACCATGGTTATCTTCATCAACCAGATCCGCATGAAGATCGGCGTCATGTTCGGTTCGCCGGAAACGACGACGGGCGGCAATGCGCTGAAGTTCTATGCTTCCGTGCGCCTCGACATCCGCCGCATCGGGGCGGTCAAGGAGCGCGAAGAGGTGATCGGCAACCAGACCCGCGTCAAGGTCGTCAAGAACAAGATGGCGCCGCCCTTCAAGCAGGTCGAGTTCGATATCATGTATGGCGAGGGTGTCTCCAAGACCGGCGAACTGGTCGATCTCGGCGTCAAGGCCGGCATCGTCGAAAAGTCGGGTGCCTGGTTCTCCTATAACAGCCAGCGTCTCGGCCAGGGCCGTGAAAACGCCAAGACTTTCCTGCGCGATAATCCGGATCTCGCCCGCGAGATCGAACTGTCGCTGCGCCAGAATGCCGGCCTGATCGCCGACCGCTTCCTGCAGAATGGCGGACCGGACCCGGATGACGGCGATGGCGATGCCACTGCGGAAATGTAATTTTCGCGCTTAAACTCATCGGACAGTTCCAACCGGCCGCATTCCTGATGAGAATGCGGCCGGTTTTGTTTGTCTGCTGGACAGTGGCGGGGGCGAACGTTAAAAGCCGATGAATTTAAATTTACCTGCCTCCGGCAGCATTGAAGGGCATAGCATGAGCGGTGTGAACGAAATCCGGTCGACCTTCCTCGACTATTTCAAGAAGAACGGCCATGAGATCGTTCCGTCGAGCCCGCTCGTACCGCGCAACGACCCGACGCTGATGTTCACCAATGCCGGCATGGTGCAATTCAAGAACGTCTTCACCGGCCTCGAAAAGCGTCCCTATTCGACGGCGACCACTTCGCAGAAATGCGTGCGCGCCGGCGGCAAGCACAACGACCTCGACAATGTCGGCTATACTGCACGCCACCTGACCTTCTTCGAGATGCTCGGCAACTTCTCCTTCGGCGACTATTTCAAGGAGAATGCGATCGAGCTTGCCTGGAAGCTCGTCACCGAAGGCTTCGACCTTCCGAAGAACCGCCTGCTGGTGACCGTCTATTCCGAGGATGAAGAAGCTGCGACGCTGTGGAAGAAGATCGCCGGCTTTTCCGACGACAAGATCATCCGCATCCCGACCTCTGACAATTTCTGGCAGATGGGCGATACCGGCCCCTGCGGCCCGTGCTCGGAAATCTTCATCGACCAGGGTGAGAATGTTTGGGGCGGCCCTCCGGGCTCACCGGAGGAAGATGGCGACCGGTTCCTGGAATTCTGGAACCTCGTCTTCATGCAGTTCGAGCAGACCGAACCCGGCGTTCGCAACCCGCTGCCCCGCCCGTCGATCGATACCGGCATGGGGCTGGAACGCATGGCCTGCATTCTGCAGGGCGTTCAGAGCGTGTTCGACACCGATCTCTTTCGCACGCTGATCGGCACCATCGAGGAGACGATGGGCGCCAAGGCGGAAGGCAGCGCCAGCCACCGCGTCATCGCCGACCACCTGCGCTCCTCGGCCTTCCTGATCGCCGACGGCGTGCTTCCGTCGAATGAGGGCCGCGGTTATGTTCTGCGCCGCATCATGCGCCGCGCCATGCGCCATGCACAGCTGCTCGGCGCCAAGGAACCGCTGGTCTACAAGCTGCTGCCGACGCTGGTGCAGCAGATGGGCCGTGCCTATCCGGAACTGGTGCGCGCCGAGGCGCTGATCTCGGAAACGCTGAAACTGGAGGAAAACCGCTTCCGCAAGACGCTGGAACGCGGCCTGTCGCTTCTGTCGGACGCGACGACGGATCTTTCCAAGGGCGATATGCTGGATGGTGAGACCGCCTTCAAGCTCTACGACACCTACGGCTTCCCGCTCGATCTGACGCAGGATGCACTGCGTGCCCGTGAGATCGGCGTCGACATCTCCGGCTTCACCGATGCGATGCAGCGCCAGAAGGCCGAAGCCCGCTCGCACTGGGCCGGTTCCGGCGAGAAGGCGACGGAAACCGTCTGGTTCGAGCTTAGGGAAAAACACGGTGCGACCGAATTCCTGGGCTACGACACCGAAACGGCCGAAGGCGTCGTGCAGGCGATCGTCAAAGATGGCGCGGTTTCGACCGAGGCCAAGGCCGGCGACAAGGTGCAGATCGTCGTCAGCCAGACGCCGTTCTACGGCGAATCCGGCGGCCAGATGGGCGATACCGGCGTGATCTCGTCCGACCACGCCAAGATCGAGATTTCAGATACGCAGAAGAGAGGCGAAGGCCTGTTCGTGCATCAGGGTATTGTCATCGACGGCGTGGTCAAGGACGGCGATGCGGTCGTGCTGACGGTCGATCATGCCCGCCGTTCGCGGCTGCGCGCCAACCACTCTGCGACCCACCTGTTGCACGAGGCTTTGCGCGAGGTGCTCGGCACCCATGTGGCGCAGAAGGGTTCGCTGGTCGCGCCCGAGCGCCTGCGTTTCGACGTCTCGCATCCGAAGCCGATGTCGGCCGAGGAGCTGAAGATCGTCGAGGATATGGCGAACGAGATCGTGCTGCAGAATTCGCCGGTTACCACGAGGCTGATGAGCGTCGACGATGCGATCGCCGAAGGCGCGATGGCGCTGTTCGGCGAGAAATACGGCGATGAAGTCCGCGTCGTGGCGATGGGCGAGGGCGTGCGTGGCGCCAAGGCCGGCAAGCCTTATTCGATCGAACTCTGCGGCGGCACGCATGTCGGGGCCACTGGTCAGATCGGCCTGATCCGCGTTCTCGGTGAAAGCGCCGTCGGCGCCGGCGTTCGTCGTATCGAGGCCGTCACCGGCGAATCGGCGCGCGAATATCTGGCCGAACAGGACGAGCGTGTGAAGACGCTTGCAGCCTCGCTGAAGGTGCAGCCGGGCGAAGTTCTGTCACGTGTCGAGGCGCTGATGGACGAGCGCCGCAAGCTCGAAAAGGAACTGGCTGACGCCAAGCGCAAACTCGCCATGGGCGGCGGGCAGGGCGGCTCTGTCGATGCCGTGCGCGAAGTGGCCGGCGTCAAGTTCCTCGGCAAGGCGATTTCGGGCGTCGATCCCAAGGATTTGAAGGGGCTTGCCGATGACGGCAAGACCAGCATCGGCTCCGGCGTCGTTGCTCTCGTCGGCGTGTCCGACGACGGCAAGGCAAGTGCTGTCGTGGCGGTGACACCGGATCTCGTGCAGCGCTACAGCGCCGTCGATCTCGTCCGCATCGCATCTGCCGCCCTCGGCGGCAAGGGCGGCGGCGGCCGCCCCGACATGGCGCAGGCCGGCGGCCCCGACGGATCGAAAGCCGATGAAGCGATCGAGGCGGTTGCCGTGGCACTTGCCGGCTGAACTGCCGCCTGACAACAGTTTGAAATTCAAACCGGCTGCGAGATCACGGATTTCGCAGCCGGTTTTGTTTTCAACGACGGTGGTCAGTCGATGTTCAGTTTCGCGGCTGCAGCGCAAGGCGACAGGCGAGCCCGGTGAAGACCGTTGCCAGGATATATTGCGGCAACTTCGGGAAACGGCTCGCCGATTGAAGTCTCGAACGGATCGTGCTTCCGAGGAAAATCACGGCGCCATTCACGACGAGGCCGATACCGTTCAGGACGCTTGCAAGTATCAGCATCTGCATCGTCAGCGATCCGGCCGACGCATTCACGAATTGCGGAAAGAGCGCCATGACGAAGAGCGCCATCTTCGGATTGAGCAGATTGGTGGCAAGGCCTGCAAAGAAGATATGCCGGCCAGACAGCCGCTTCAGCGTCGATGCCGGCTGAAAGGCGGCGCCTTCCGAGCGGACCGTCTTGTAGGCGAGATAGAGAAGATAGCAACAGCCTGCCCAGCGCACTGTTTCATAGGCGGCAGGCACGGTCATGAAGAGCTGTGACAGCCCGAATGCTGCGGCAAGGGCGTGGCAATAGGTGCCGAGCGCGATGCCGGCATAGGTCAGGAAACCGGCAGCGCGTCCCTGGCCGATACTGCGGGAGGCGATCAGCAGCATGTCGGGGCCGGGCGTGGCTGTCAGCACCAGCGCTGCGGCGGCAAAGAGCATTAATGTTGAAAAATCCGGCATCTATCATTCCTTTTGGGTTCGAGCCGGAATTCCGGTCTACGCAGGATTCGCCGAAGGTTCAAGTCCGCAGGATTTGTCAAATCGGGTTATGGTTCTCTCAAGCCGATCGATTTACACGAGGTTCCGACATGAATGGCGAAACGGCATGGGCACTTTATGAAAACCGTCTGAGACGGGTTTCGGCCTATATTCACGACCACTTGGATGAGGAGCTGGATATGGAGCGCCTTGCCGAAATCGCCTGCATGTCGAGCTATCACTGGCACAGGATCTACCGGGCGATCTACGGCGAGACGCTGGCGGCAACCGTCAAGCGGCTCAGGCTGCATCACGCGGCGGGCGAGATCGTCCGCACGGAACTTGCCGTCAGTGAAATTGCAAAGCGATCAGGCTATCCCAATCTCCAATCCTTCAATCGTATTTTCAAGTCGGTCTACGGCATGCCGCCGGCCCGCTACCGGAAAGAGGGAAGCCACACAGCCTATGAGCCCTCACCTAACGGAAAGACCAATGTCATGTTAGACGTTACCATACGCGAGATCGCGCCGATCGAGCTGATCGGCGTTGGCCATACCGGCTCCTACATGCAGATCGACAAGGCCTTCGAGATGCTGTTCGGCACGCTTTACGCCCGCGGCCTCGCCAAGCTCGACATGCGGATGATTGGCGTCTATCTCGACGATCCCGATCTTGTGCCGGAGGAAAAGCTGCGCTCGATCGCCTGCGTCACCGGCGCTTCCGACGTGCCGGCCGATGCGCCGTTCGAGCGGCGCGTGATCGACGGTGGCGATTATGCGGTGCTACGCCATAAGGGTCCCTATGCCAATATGCCCAAGTCCTATCAGTGGCTGTTTGCCGAATGGCTGCCGAAATCCGGCCGGCAGTTGAAGGACAGGGTCATGTTCGAGGAGTATCTCAACAATCCCCGCGACGTGCCGCCGAACGAGCTTCTGACGGATATTCACATGCCGCTCGTCTAAGGCCGTGGGGGGACCCGGCGGATCAGCCGCGCCCCCAAGATGCTCAAAAGACCACGCTCAGGCGGCCTGCATGGTCTTGATGGCTTCGTCATCAAGGGCGTTGGCCCGCTTGTAGGCCTCACGCTCGCTGATGCGGCCGACATAGTCGAGGAAGGCCTGGCGTCTTTCGATGCCGCCGAATCCGAGGCCCCAGCCGATATGGGAGCCGACATATACGTCGGCGGCGGTGAAGCGCTCGCCGGCGACATAGGTCGAAGCGGAGACGGCTTTCTCGAGTGTGTTCATGACGTCGCCGAAACCGCCGCAGCCGGCCATGCGCAGGCGTTCCTTCGGAATTTCGAAGCCGAGAGCCTTCATCGTCACCGCCGATTCGAGAGGACCGGCGGCAAAGAACATCCAGCGATAATAGCGGGCGCGCTCGTCCGGCCTCGGCGCCAGCGCCTTCTCAGGAAAGGTTTCGGCGAGATAGGCGCAGATCGCCGCGCATTCGGTGACGATAGTATCGCCGTGGCGGATCGCCGGCACCTTGCCCATCGGATTGACTGCGAGATATTCGGGCGCCTTCATGGTTTCGCCGAAGGTCAGGTATTCGGTGCGGTAGGGTTGGCCGATCTCCTCCAGCATCCAGCGCGCGATGCGGCCGCGCGACATGGGGTTCGTATAGAATACCAGTTCTTCAGTCATGACATCCTCCTCGTGTTCCCGTTATTCTACGGCCTTGCCGTTCCCCGGAATCAATAGTGCGGCCGGGCCTTTGTGCAACCCCAGGCCTTAAAGCGCCTTGCGGTACTGGATAAAACCCGAGCGCTCAGCGATCCTGTCGTAGAGCCGCCGCGCCGTTGCATTCGTTTCGTGCGTCATCCAATAGAGCCTGCCTGCGCCGTTTGCGCGGGCGAGGTCGGCGACGGCCTCGATCAAAGCGGCACCGGTGCCGAGCCCGCGCTGGCTGTTATCGACATAGAGATCCTGCAGATAGCAGGTCCATTGCGGCAGCCAGCAGGAACGGTGAAAGATGGCATGGACGATACCGACGAGACGGCCATCGTCGTCAAAGGCACCGAGCGCGTGCATCGGTTCTTCAGGATCGTGGAAGCGAGTCCAGGTGAGGTCCGTGGTTTCAGGCGGGATGACCACTTCGTAGAAGCGCTGATAGGCCTCCCACAGGGGCTCCCAAGCGGCGCGGTCCGAGGCTTCAAGCGGCCGCAGGATGACCGTCATCGGTTCATTCTCCCAAAATGAAAACGGCGGGGAAATCCCCGCCGCTTCGATGTTATCTTGGAAAGGCCGGCTTACGCCATGGCCTTCTGCAGGTTCTGGTCGATCTTGTCGAGGAAGGCGGTGGTCGAGAGCCACGGCTGGTCGGGGCCGATCAGCAGCGCCAGGTCCTTGGTCATGAAACCGGATTCGACAGTGTCGACGCAGACTTTTTCGAGCGTCGAGGCGAAGCGGGCGAGCTCGGCATTGTCGTCGAGCTTGGCGCGGTGCGCCAGGCCGCGGGTCCAGGCGAAGATCGAGGCGATCGAGTTCGTCGAGGTTTCCTGGCCCTTCTGATGCTGGCGGTAGTGACGGGTGACCGTGCCGTGAGCGGCTTCGGCTTCGACCGTCTTGCCGTCGGGCGTCAGCAGAACCGAGGTCATCAGGCCGAGCGAGCCGAAGCCCTGGGCGACCGTGTCGGACTGGACGTCGCCGTCGTAGTTCTTGCAGGCCCAGACGTACCCGCCGGACCACTTGAGCGCCGAAGCGACCATGTCGTCGATCAGGCGGTGTTCGTAGGTGATGCCGGCTTCCTTGAACTGATCCTTGAATTCGGTCTCGTAGACTTCCTCGAAGATGTCCTTGAAGCGGCCGTCATAGGCCTTGAGGATGGTGTTCTTGGTCGACAGATAGACCGGCCACTTGCGCATCAGGCCGTACATCATCGAGGCGCGGGCGAATTCGCGGATCGATTCGTCGAGGTTGTACATGGCCATGGCGACGCCGGCGCCCGGTGCGTTGAAGACTTCCTTCTCGATGACGGTGCCGTCCTCGCCGACGAACTTGATCGTCAGCTTGCCCTTGCCGGGGAACTTGAAATCGGTGGCGCGGTACTGGTCGCCGAAGGCGTGGCGGCCGACGACGATCGGCTTGGTCCAGCCGGGAACCAGGCGCGGCACGTTCTTGCAGATGATCGGCTCGCGGAAGATGACGCCGCCGAGAATGTTGCGGATCGTGCCGTTCGGGCTCTTCCACATTTCCTTGAGGTTGAATTCCTTGACGCGAGCTTCATCCGGCGTGATCGTCGCGCACTTTATGCCGACGCCGTACTTCTTGATGGCGTTGGCGGCATCGACGGTGACCTGGTCGTTGGTGGCGTCGCGGTTTTCGACGGAGAGGTCGAAATAGTCGATGTCGAGGTCAAGATACGGATGGATCAGCTTATCCTTGATGAGCTGCCAGATGATGCGCGTCATTTCATCGCCGTCGAGATCGGCGACGGGATTGGCGACCTTGATCTTGTTCATGTATCTGCCTCGTTCGAGCTTGAATGGGGACGGGGTCCCGGGTGGGTGATATGATCCGGAGCGCTATAGCATTGTGAACCGGGAACGCAAAGCTGCAAGGGGTTCGACAATGCGTTTTTGCCGCCATTGCCAAGCGCTGAAATTTAGCTAGTGTCCGCCGCGATCTGCCGCTCCGGACATTCGACCATGAAGACAATCGCCGTTGTTATCGCAAGCCTTATGGCCTTTTCAGGCATCAGCCACGCTGTCGGCGGCATCGGTGATGCCGCCGACATTACCGCTCCCGTGAAGGAGATCATGGAGGCGACAAGGAGCAACTGGGCCGACAACAACAGCGACTGGACCGACATCTTCGATGCGGGCCGGCTCGACCATCTCTACAGCCGCGATTTCGTCGCGAAATACCAGGCGGCGGCGCAGTTTCCCGCCATCGACGACGACGGCATATCGCCCTTCGACTACGATGTCATCGTCAACGGCCAGGATGCGTGCCCGCTGGAGGATCTGACGATGGCGGCAGCGCCTGTGGTCGACGGCGTGGCCGAGGTGACGGTGCGCTTCAGGAAATCCGCCTGCTCGGATGCGCCCGATGCCAAGGACTATACGACCGTTCGTTTCGAAGTGGTCGAGGAAGGTGGTAAGCCCGTCATCGACGATATCGTCACGGAGAATATCGAAACGCAGGCGCGCGATTCCCTGAAGACGACCATGGCGCTGATTGCCAAGGGCCAATAGGCGCGCGACATTCGAGAGCATCGAGATTCGATTTCGGGCAGTTTGATTTCCGCTGTTGCGGCGGTATCTGTTGATCCCTGGGCGGCATGAGGGGCTCTCGCATTTGTTTTCCGGTTTTCAGTTCCGCGACTGGCTGCTTGCCAACGATCCGGCGCTTTCGCGTCTGCGCATGGCCTCGCGTGTAACGCTGACGATCGTTTTCTCGTTTTTAGTCCTGCTCGCCATCCAGATGTTCATTCTGCCGTTGCCGACGGCCGCCTTCGGTCTTGGCATCGTGCTGTCGATCGAGGGCGGGGTGGCGGTTCGCGACAAGGGCAATACGCGCCAGCTGGTGACGCGGCTCTTCGGTTGCGTCGCAAGCCTTGGTGTCGTCGCCATCGCGGCGGGCCTCGAAGATCAGCGTTTTCTCTCCGATCTCGTCTTCCTGGTGGTGATCGCGCTCGCATCGGCGGGCCGCGTGTTCGGGCCGCGCGGTTTTGCGATCGGCATGTTCGCCTTCACCTCTTATTTCATGGGGTCTTATTTCCGGCCTTCCCTTGCCGAGCTGCCTGATGTGGCGATCGGCCCCGTCGTCTCGGTGCTCGTCGGCCATCTGGTGAGAGCAGTGCTGCTGCCGGACGACTGGCGACGGGACCTGCTGCGCTCGCTCGAAAGCGTGCGCGGCCGGATCAACCAGGTCCTCTTCAAGCTCGCCGCCCTTGCCGGCGGCGCTGAGATCGGCGAAGCCGACCGGCAGGAGCTGCGCCAGCTGGAAGACCGGCTGAAGGAAGTGGTGCTGATGGCGGAGACCTTTATTCCGCGCCCGCCCGGCGGGGTTTTCGATGCCACCGCTGATCCCGCCGCAGAGCTGGCGATCCGGCTCTTCGATGCGCATCTTGCTGCCGAGAGCGCGATCGTGCTGAGCTTCCAGAGTCCGCCGCCCTTTGCGCTGGTGCATGCCGTGATCGAGGCGGATGCGGTGGAACTTGGAAGATATGAGGAAATGGCCGAAACCATCAAGGACCAGCCGCAGGGCGAGACCGTGCGTGCGCTTCTCTGGCTCGGTAAGGCCCGGCAGGAACTGACGCAGGCGATCGGCGAGGGGCAGGCCTCCGGTTTCTCCGGCATTGACGCCGTCATGGATACGGCGCAACCTCAGCCTATCGACTTTTCGTTCGCCAATCCGCTGCTGCGCTTGGCGCTACAGATCACGCTCGCCTCGGCGATCGCCATGGGTTTCGGTCTGCTGCTGTCGCGCGAGCGCTGGTTCTGGGCGGTGCTCGCCTCCTTCCTCGTATTCACCAATACCAATTCGCGCGGCGATACGGCGATGAGGGCCCTATCGCGCTCACTCGGCACGGTATTCGGCATCGCCATCGGCCTCGTGCTGGCAACGATGATTTCGGGCGAGCCTGATATCGCCATTCCGGTCGCCGCCATCTGCATCTTCCTCGCCTTCTATTTCCTGCAAGTTTCCTATGCGACGATGACCTTCTTCATCTCGATCGTGCTCTGCCTGGTCTACGGGATGACCGGCGTGCTGACGCTCGATCTGTTGAAGCTGCGCATCGGGGAGACCATGATCGGGGCGGCGGCCGGAACGGCGGTCGCCTTCGTCGTTTTCCCCACGCGCACGCGCGGCGCGCTCGATACTGCACTCGCGCACTGGTTCCAGGCGCTGCGCGACCTGCTTGCCGGGATCGGCGAGGGCAAAAGCGGTTTCGAGTTGATGGCGCTGTCGCAGACGATCGATGCCTGCTACCGCGACGTAACGGTGGCGGCGCGCCCGCTTGGCTCGTCCTGGTCGGTGGTGACGCGCCCAGGCCAGATCCGCCAGACGCTGGCGATCTTCCTCTCTTGCACCTATTGGGCGCGTATCCTGGCGAAGAGTTATGACGCGCCGGCCGCCGACGCCAATCTGAAGACGCTGATCGCGGCGGATCTGGCGCTGATCGACAATGCAGCGCCGCGCGGCTCGACCTGTTTCCTCATTCAGCGCAAGGCATCGCGGACAACAGGCCGGCACCTGCCGCTGTCGCGCGAGGGCGCGAGACTCGGGCTCGAAATGATCGGTTCGGCGCTGGAAAGGCTTTATCCTGACGCAGACGTCTTGCCGTTTGCAGCAGGCGAGGCTATTGCGCGCTCGAAACAGGGATAGGACCATGGCAGGCACGAACAGCGAGCGTCAACTTCTGGCCGAAGGCCCGGCCATCATCCTGGTCGAGCCGCAGATGGGCGAGAATATCGGCATGGTGGCGCGCGCCATGGCGAATTTCGGCCTTGCTGAACTGCGCCTCGTCAATCCACGCGACGGCTGGCCGAACGAGAAAGCCCTGGCGACTGCCTCCAAGGCCGATCACGTCATCGAGGCGACCAAGGTCTACGACACGCTGGAACAGGCGGTCGCCGATCTTAATTTTGTCTATGCGACGACCGCGCGCGAGCGCGACGGCTATAAGCCGGTGCGCTCTCCCGTCATCGCCGCCGAGACGCTCCGGGCGAGGTTCCGCGCCGGTGAGGGCACCGGCATCCTCTTCGGGCGTGAGCGTTGGGGGCTGACCAACGAGGAGGTGGCGCTTGCCGACGAGATCGTCACCTTTCCGGTCAATCCGGCCTTTGCCTCGCTGAACATCGCCCAGGCGGTGCTGCTGATGTCCTATGAATGGATGAAATCCGGCATGGAGGATCTCGGCGCCGTGCCTTTTCAGGCGATGGGGCAGACGCCTTCGACCAAGGACCAGCTGTTCGGCCTGTTCGATCAGCTGGAAGAGGCGCTCGATGCGCGCGGTTATTTCCATCCTGCCGGGAAAAAGCCGAAAATGGTCGACAATCTGCGCGCTGTTCTATCCCGCCGGGCCTTCACGGAGCAGGAAATCAGCGTGTTGCGCGGCGTCATCTCCTCTCTCGACCGCTTCTCGCGCAAGAGCCCGCGCGGCGGCAGGTTCCCGACCGCGACCAAGGAAACACCGCCAGATGACAGCGCCGACGCATGAGCTGAAACCCGTCCTCGTCTTCGATTCCGGCATCGGCGGTCTGACCGTCTTGCGCGAAGCGCGCGTGCTGATGCCGGAACGCGGCTTCATCTATGTCGCCGACGACGCCGGCTTTCCCTATGGCGGCTGGGAGGAGCAGGCGCTGAAGGAACGGATCATCGGGCTTTTCGGCCGGCTGCTCGAACAACACGATCCCGAGGTCTGCATCATCGCCTGCAACACCGCCTTCACGCTGGTTGGCGCCGATCTCCGCGCCGCCTTTCCTCAGATGACCTTCGTCGGCACCGTGCCGGCGATCAAGCCGGCGGCGGAGCGCACGCGCTCCGGCCTGGTCTCGGTGCTCGCGACGCCGGGTACGGTCAAGCGGGCCTATACACGCGATCTCATCCAGTCCTTCGCCCAGCAATGCCATGTCCGCCTCGTCGGCTCGGAGAACCTTGCGCGCATGGCAGAGGCCTATATACGCGGTGACGCCGTCTCCGACGACGCCGTGCTTGCCGAAATCCACCAATGCTTCGTCGAGAAGGACAGTCAGAGGACCGATATCGTCGTGCTTGCCTGCACGCACTATCCCTTCATGGCCAATCTATTCCGCAGACTGGCGCCTTGGCCGGTGGACTGGCTGGATCCGGCAGAAGCCATTGCCCGGCGGGCGCGCACACTCGTTCCGCAGATCGCCGATGCCGTTCACCCCGATAATTTCGACTTTGCCGCCTTTACATCCGGCAATCCCGACTTTGCGACGCGCCGACTGATGCAGGGTTTTGGCCTCAGCACGCGATAAGGCACTGCACGCTTTATTTCACTGATCTCATCGCGCAAGATCTCCGCGGGGAATCGCGGGCGGGTGTTTACCGCTCAAGACTTAAAAGGGATGCGCCGTGCCGCTGCAAAGACTTGTCATGCTGATCTTTTTTCTGCAGCCGATAGCCTTTGGCGCCTGGTTACCGCGCATTCCTGATATCCAGGCGAAGCTTGAACTCGGCACCGCCGATCTCGCCGTCGCACTTCTGGGATTGCCGATCGGCACGCTGATCACCCTGCCGTTTGCCGGCCGCCTCGTCTCGCGCATCGGCGGGCGCATGGCGATCATCTATGGTTTCATCTTCTTTCTTGCCGTGGTTTCGCTTCCAGCCTTCGCGCCCAGCGCCATGCTTCTATTCTTCGCCTTGATTGTCGTTGGGGTCGCGCTTTCGACGGTGGAACTCGGCATGAATGTCGAGGCCGATGTGACGGAGAAGGCGACGGGGCTGATCATCATGAGCCGCTGCCACGGCTTCTGGAGCTTTGGCATCATGGCCGGCAGCCTGATCGGCGTTGGTGCCATAGCCATCGGGCTTTCGCCGCACTGGTCGATTCTGATCACGGCGCTCGTCATCCTGCCGGCTGCGCTGATTGCCAGCCTGCGCCTGCCGAAATTGCCGGAAAGTCACCATGCGGAGAATTCGCAGGCAATGACCGGCTTCAAGCTGCCCAGTCTCGCTCTGCTCGGGATCTGCGCCTTCGTCTTCGGCGTGACGATGACGGAAGGTGCGATGGCCGATTGGTCGGCGGTCTACCTCCGCGATGTCATGAATGCAGAAGGCGCGCAAACCGGCCTCGGTTATTCGGTTTTCGCTTTCATGGTTGCGGCGGGGCGCTTCAGCGGTGATTACATGAAAGGCCGTTTCGGCGCGATTGCCATTGCCCGTGGTTGCGGCATCGCCTCGCTTGCCGGCATGCTCGTCGTTCTCCTTGCACCGGCGACGCCGCTTGCGCTACTCGGCTTTGCCGCAGTTGGTGTCGGTGTCTCGGTCGGGTTTCCGCTTGCGGTGACGGCCGTTGCTTCGCTGACTGACCGCCCGCCCGCTTCAAGCGTTGCGACGCTCTCCTTCGCAGCCCTGACCGGTTTTCTCATCGGGCCGCCGATCATCGGCTTTCTCGGCGAACTCCTGGGCTTGCGCGCGGGGCTTGCGGTCTTGCTGGTACCGCTTTTCGTCAGCCTGCTCTGCACACGTTTGCTGATTCCGACGCAGAAGGACATGGCGGGCGACCTCATCGAGCGCGAGGCGGTGTGAAGCGTTATTTTCCTAGAGCGCTGTCCATTTGGACGCAAGGCGCACTATCTTCTTGAATCTACGCTGTAGGCTTTCCGAAAATCGATTCCGATTTTCGGGCCGAGCTTTAGGGCTGGCTTTCCCTGTGGGTTCTTGAAGGTTTGACGACAACAGTGCCTGCGAATCTGCTACAGACGGGCCGGGAATTTGTAAGGGGAATGGGACGTGCAGGTTGGCATCGATATGGGATTGGCGTCCGGCAGCCCGGCGACGCTCGATATCGAGGAGCTGCTGGCGACCCGTCTGCTCGTGCAGGGCAATTCCGGATCGGGCAAGTCGCATCTGTTGCGCCGCCTGCTCGAGCAATCGGCACAATGGGTACAGCAGGTCATCATCGATCCCGAGGGTGATTTCGTCACGCTCAGCGACAGGTTTGGCCACGTCGTCGTCGACGGTGAGCGCACAGAGGCGGAGTTGGCCGGCATTGCCAACCGCATCCGCCAGCATCGCGTTTCCTGCGTGCTGACGCTCGAAGGCCTCGATCTCGAAGATCAGATGCGTGCTGCAGCGGCTTTCCTCAACGGCATGTTCGATGCCGATCGCGAATACTGGTATCCGGTTCTCGTCGTGGTCGACGAGGCGCAGATGTTTGCGCCGTCGGTTGGCGGCGATGTTTCGGAAGATGCGCGCAAGATGTCGCTCGGCGCGATGACCAACCTGATGTGCCGCGGCCGCAAGCGCGGCCTTGCCGGCGTAATCGCGACTCAGCGGCTTGCCAAGCTCGCCAAGAACGTCGCCGCCGAGGCCTCGAACTTCCTGATGGGCCGCACCTTCCTCGATATCGACATGGCGCGCGCTGCCGACCTGCTCGGCATGGACCGGCGCCAGGCCGAGATGTTCCGCGACCTGAAGCGCGGCAATTTCGTCGCTCTCGGACCGGCACTGTCACGCCGGCCGCTGCCGATCCAGATCGGCGCCGTGGAGACCTCGGCGCGCTCTTCCAGCCCGAAGCTGATGCCGCTGCCGGATGCGCCTCAGGATGTCGAGGACCTGATCTTCACGCCCGATCCGGAGGAATTCCAGCGCCCGCCCGTGCGGCGCGCCCCGCCGGCGCCGCGGCCGACGACCGACATTCTGGCCGAGCTCTCGCGCTCGACGCCGGCGGCATCGGCAGCACCTGCCGAGGCGAGGGCGAGCCAGGTGGAAGTCTCCGCCGAGGAGCGGGAGGAGCGCCTAGCCGGCGTTCTTGCCGAAATACTCGACGATCCCACCTCCGCCTTCCGCACCGATTCGGTGCTCTACCAGGATTTTCTCGTGCGGCTGCGCATGCGCCGCGTGCCGGGACCGCCGATCGCGCTGCCGGATTTCCGTCGGCGGGTGGCGATCTCGCGTTCCGGCGTCGATGCGACGACAGCTGCGACTGTTGCCTGGGCGACGGCGCTGTCGCTGTCATCGGGTGTCACCGACGACCTGCAGGGCGTCTTCCTGATGCTCGCCAAGGCCGCCGTCTGCGGCGAGCCGTGCCCGTCGGATGCGCGGATCGCCCGCGCCTACGGCACCCATTCCGCCCGCCGCGCCCGCCGCCTGCTCGGTTATTTCGAGGAGCAGGGCATCATCGTCGTGCACGCCGATTTTTCCGGCAAGCGTATCGTCGCTTTCCCGGATATGGACTGCCAGACGGCGCCGGGCGACGCCAACGCCCCCGACACGGGCGACCAGCCGCTGGCGGCGGAATAGTGGCGCTTTCGGGGTTTGCCGCTGTTGACATTTTCATGACGGCCCTCTAAAGACTGCGGCAAGCACCGGGCAGCAATGTCCGGTGTTTCATTTGACATGTCCCGTGGATCGTTCCTGTTCGCTAACCGGAACATCCTGTCAGATCTCGGCAGAGATCAGAGGAGGGCGTGTTTCCTTCGTGCGGTTTGGTAACAAACCGTCATAAACCTTTGAAAGGAAATACGATGAGCAAGCGCGAATCGTCCAAGTACAAAATTGACCGCCGTATGGGCGAAAACATCTGGGGCCGTCCGAAGTCCCCGGTGAACCGCCGCGAATACGGCCCGGGCCAGCATGGCCAGCGCCGCAAGGGCAAGCTTTCGGATTTCGGTGTGCAGCTGCGCGCCAAGCAGAAGCTCAAGGGTTACTACGGTGACCTGCGCGAGAAGCAGTTCCGCGCGATCTTCGCCGAAGCCGACCGCCGCAAGGGCGACACCTCTGAAAACCTGATCGGCCTGCTGGAATCGCGCCTCGACGCAATCGTCTATCGCGCCAAGTTCGTTCCGACGGTCTTTGCTGCCCGTCAGTTCGTCAACCATGGCCACGTCACCGTCAACGGTGTGCGCGTCAACATCGGTTCCTACCGTTGCAAGGCCGGCGACGTCATCGAAGTTCGCGAAAAGTCGAAGCAGCTGGTGACCGTTCTGGAAGCCGTCAGCCTCGCAGAGCGCGACGTTCCCGACTATATCGAAGTCGATCACAACAAGATGGTCGCAACCTTCGGCCGCGTTCCGACGCTCAGCGACGTTCCGTTCCCGGTCGTCATGGAACCGCACCTGGTCGTCGAATTCTATTCGCGTTAATGCATTCGTCTCGCAGTCGAAACCGATTGCGAGACAACAGCATGCGTCGATATACGGAAAGCCGCTCTTTCGAGCGGCTTTTTTGCGATCTGGAGAGAAGCGATGGCAGATTTGCAGGCGATCCTCGATAGCATCTACGCCGATATCCAGCCGCGGATCGGCGAGGGTAAGGTCGCGGACTATATTCCCGAGCTCGCCAAGGTCGACCCGAAGCAGTTCGGCATGGCGATCGTCACTGTCGACGGCAAAGTCTATCGCGTCGGCGATGCCGACACTGCCTTCTCGATCCAGAGCATATCGAAGGTCTTCATGCTGACGCTGGCGCTCGGCAAGGTCGGCGAGGGGCTGTGGAAGCGGGTCGGGCGCGAACCCTCCGGATCGGCTTTCAACTCGATCGTCCAGCTCGAGCACGAGAGCGGCATCCCCCGCAACCCCTTCATCAATGCCGGCGCGATCGCCGTCAGCGACGTCGTCATGGCCGGCCATGCGCCGCGCGAGGCAATCGGGGAGCTGCTGCGCTTCGTGCGTTATCTGGCCGATGACGAGTCGATCACCATCGATGACAAGGTGGCGCGCTCGGAAACGCAGACGGGATACCGCAATTTCGCGCTTGCCAATTTCATGCGCGCCTACCGCAATCTCGACCATCCCGTCGACCACGTGCTCGGCGTTTATTTCCATCAATGCGCCTTGTCGATGAGCTGCGAGCAGTTGGCCCGCGCCGGGCTGTTCCTGGCGGCGCGCGGGAGCAATCCGACGACCGGCCATTCGGTGGTTTCGCCGAAGCGGGCGCGGCGTATCAATGCGCTGATGCTGACCTGCGGCCATTACGACGGCTCGGGCGACTTCGCCTATCATGTCGGCCTGCCCGGCAAGAGCGGCGTCGGCGGCGGCATCTTCGCCGTGGCGCCCGGTATTGCCTCGATCGCGGTGTGGTCGCCGGGGCTGAACAAGGTCGGCAATTCGCAGCTCGGCGCCGCGGCGCTGGAAATGCTCGCAGCGCGCACCGGCTGGTCGGTTTTCGGCGATTGATGCTGTGTTGCGAGGTGCGTTTCTGCTAGAGCAAATGTGGAATTTCTGTAGGACGAAGCAATGAATATCGCAGCTAATATCGCCGACGAGTTGGAGAGTGGCGAGGCCGACACCAGCGGCCATGCGCTGTTTGCCGATGCGCCGCGTTCCGTCTCCTTCAACAAGCTGCGCAAGCGGCTGCTGCGGCAGGTGCGCCAGGCCTTCGACGATTTCGACATGCTGAAGGGCCAGAAGCGCTGGCTGGTCGGCCTTTCCGGCGGCAAGGATTCCTACGGGCTGCTGGCGCTGCTGCTCGATCTCAAATGGCGCGGCCTGTTGCCGGTCGAACTCATCGCCTGCAATCTCGACCAGGGCCAGCCGAACTTCCCCAAGCACGTGCTGCCGGATTATCTCACCAAGATCGGCGTTCAGCACCGGATCGAGTATCGGGATACCTATTCGATCGTGAAGGAGAAGGTGCCTGAAGGCGCCACCTATTGCTCGCTCTGTTCGCGGCTGCGCCGCGGCAATCTCTACCGCGTCGCGCGGGAAGAGGGTTGCGATGCGCTTGTGCTTGGCCACCACCGCGAGGACATTCTCGAAACCTTCTTCATGAATTTCTTCCATGGTGGCCGGCTCGCCTCGATGCCGGCGAAACTTCTGAACGACGAGGGCGATCTGATGGTGCTCCGGCCGCTCGCCTATGCCGCTGAGGACGATCTCGCGAAATTCGCCGCCGCCATGCAGTTTCCGATCATCCCCTGCGATCTCTGCGGATCGCAGGACGGGCTGCAACGCAATGCGATGAAGGACATGCTCGCCGATATCGAGCGGCGCATGCCGGGCCGTAAGGAAACAATGCTGCGGGCGCTTTCGCATGTGAACCCGTCGCATCTGCTCGACCCAAAACTCTTCAACTTTTCCACCCTTGGTGTCACCGATCCTTCATGAAGGGCCGGCTATGGAGGCTGGCTATTGAATGAAGGCAGGATTTCGCATGACTATTTCAGACCAGGATATTCTCTTTCTCGGCGACTGCGTCAAGGAGGCTGCGCGCGCCGAGATCATGCCGCGTTTCCGCAATCTCGGCGCTGCCGATGTTTCGGAAAAGACTTCGGCAATTGATCTGGTGACGCAGGCGGACGTGCTTGCCGAACACCGGATCACCGCGGCGCTGAGAGAGCGCTTTCCCGCAGCACTCGTCGTCGGCGAGGAGGCTTATGATGCCGACCGGTCGGTCGTGCCGGCCCTTGCCGATGCGGAGCTCGCCTTCGTCATCGACCCTGTCGACGGGACGTTCAATTTCGCCGCCGGGCTTCCCGTTTTCGGGACGATGCTGGCGGTGACGATCAAGGGCGAGACGGTCGCCGGCATCATTCACGATCCCGTTCTCGGCGATACAGTGACCGCGATCAGGGGCGCAGGCGCCTTTCTGACACGTCGGGACGGGCAGTCGACAAAGCTGAAGGTCGCTGAGCCTGCTAGCCTCAACCAGATGGTCGGTGGCCTGTCATGGAGCCACATGGACGAACCGGATCGCGCGCGTATCTGCGCCAACATGGCAAAGATCCGGATGACCTTCGCCTTCAACTGCTCGGCCTACGAATACTGGATGGTCGCCTCCGGCAAGATGCATTTCATCGGCCATGCGAAGCTGATGCCCTGGGATCACCTGGCCGGCGTGCTCGCGCATCAGGAGGCCGGTGGCCATACGGCGAAATTCGACGGTACGCCCTATCGCCCCGGCGAGACGACGGGTGGCATCATCTCTGCGCCCGACCGGGAGAGCTGGCAGCTCATCCGGCGCGAGATCGTCGGCATCTGATTCAAGGTTCTCCGGAGGGACCTAAGCGTGAGGATTTGACATGACTTCGACTGTTGACGTGACCGTTCTGGCCGATCTGCTGCGCCGCGCGGCGAAGGCAGAGATCCTGCCACGCTTCCGCCGGCTCGGTCAGGACGATGTGCGCGCCAAGAGCGAGGCGACCGATCTCGTCACCGAGGCCGATGAGCAGGCCGAGCGGATGATCAAGGCGGAAGCTCAGCGGCTCTGGCCGGGCGCGCTGTTCCTTGGCGAAGAATCGGTCGCGGCCGATCCTGATTTGCTCGGCAGCCTCGACCATGCCGATTTTGCGATCGTCGTCGATCCGGTCGACGGCACGTTCAATTTTGCCGCCGGCATCCCGGCCTTCGGCGTCATGGCGTCCGTCATCTCCGGCGGCGAGACGGTTGCCGGTATCATCTACGATCCGATGGGCGACGACTGGGTGATGGCAGAAAAGGGCGGCGGCGCCTGGCTGCGGCGGCCGGAAGGCGGCGCCGAGCGGCTCTCGGTCGCAGCGCCCGTGGGACTGGAGCATATGGTCGGGATGGCCTCGACCGGCTACCTGCCGAAGGAGAAACGCGCCGAAGTGCTGGGCAATCTCGCAAAGGTGCGCTTCCTCACCAATTACCGCTGTGCGGCCCACGAATACCGCACCTTTGCCGGCGGCCATGTGCATTACCTCATGTACAACAAGCTGATGCCCTGGGATCACCTTGCCGGCACGCTGATCTCGCAGGAGGCAGGCGCCTATGCGGCGCGCTTCGACGGCTCGCCCTATCTGCCGCATCATCTCGATGGCGGGCTGCTGATTACCCCCGACAAGGCCTCGTGGGAGGTGCTGCGGCGCGAGGTTTTCACGGTCTGAACAATCGCTCGACCTGCCGCATATT
The DNA here is from genome assembly GCF_051811185.1 of Rhizobium sp. 62_C5_N11_2. Classification (NCBI taxonomy): domain Bacteria; kingdom Pseudomonadati; phylum Pseudomonadota; class Alphaproteobacteria; order Hyphomicrobiales; family Rhizobiaceae; genus Rhizobium; species Rhizobium sp. 62_C5_N11_2. Next base: position 2,161,718 of record NZ_JBPWPW010000001.1, on the reverse strand, counting down.
ACTGGTAGAGCTTTTCCATGAGAAAGTTTTCCAGGCCTTGCCCACGCTTCTCGACGATTTGCTTCGTTATGACGCGGAATCCTTTGCGCTCGAAAAACGGTCGGGCCGTTCGGCTGGCTTCGGTATAAATTCGGCTAAACCCCAGTTTCAGAGCTTCGCCTTCGACCCTGCTTAACAGGTGGCTTGCTATTCCAAGCCCCTGAAACTCGGGGTGCACAAACATCATGTCCAGGCATCCGTCGCCGGTCAGGTCGGAAAACCCGGCAGGCTGTCCGTCAAATTCTGCGATCCAGGCAGGCCTGCTTATCCTTCGCTCTGCCCATAGTCCGCGATCTTCCACCTTTGCCCAAGCCTGGATCTGAGCGGGTGAGTAGTCTTTCGACGCGACCTCTCGTATGGCGCTCAGAAAAATTTCAATCGTCGCGTCCACGTCGCCTGGCGCGTAAGGCCTGATCAGAATTCGGTCGTCCATCGAGGGCGCCTTTCGCGCAATGCTGCGCCAATCCGATGGATTGAACCATCGATCAAATCACTGCAGCGCTCACGCTACAGCATCTCAAGAATATGTTCCCAGGCGAGTCGTCCCAATTTGGCGTCGGCCTCGTCACTTCCACCATGAGCGCGCAGCGATGATCGGGGGGTGGTTTCGCCCGGCAGCAGAATGCGATGGCCCGCATCTTCTCCCAACACAAGCTGGGTGAGTAAGCCCGAAGCTGCGCGCCGCCGAACAAGTGACGCGGCAAATTTGTCTGATGGCCAGAGCGCGTCATCGCATCCTGCTACGAGCAGAATTTCGGCATTCGTTCTCTCCAAAGGGATAGCCGCTGCGTCGATCTCAGACTCGTGCACCTGAAGGCATCGTTCGAACAGGCCTCGATAGGAGACCAGCTCGTCTCTGTATTCTCGCACCCATTCTGGGTCCGACGAAACAAAGGGAAGCGGTGTGCCTCGCAATGTCCACGACGAGCGTTCCGGCCAGCTAATGCCATCAAGCCCTGGACCAATATTTCCCCAGACGACTGACGAAGGGCTCATCGCGACGACCGCGCTGATGCGCGGATCGTATACCGCCGTGAGCAGCGCAGCTTCGGCGCCTTTCGATGTCCCCACCAGGACGATGCGTTTGCAACCGAGTTCGATCAAACAATCAGTAGCAGCGAAGACGGTTTCCAGCGGCACCTCGCAAATGCCTGGCGCCTGGCCTTCGCCGCCGAACCAGCGAAGCGCGATGACCGTTGCCCCTTGGCTGGCAAACAGCCTGGCACGGGCCACATCCACCCGGCCACTGGAGCCGCCGAGTACCACCACGCCAGTGCCGGTATCTGGTTTGACTTGAAATATCTCGCCCTGCAATGGCGGGGGGAGACGTTGATATCCTGCATCCAAAACCAGGCTCCTTCTTCCAGGGGGGCATCCAGATTTAGGAAGGTGCCGAGTTGCCAACTAATGCGATGCCGCCGGGGATCAATCGCTCCGGCATATTTCCTATTTCAGAAGTGGGCAGCACCCGGATCGAGCTGCGGGCTGTCTCCCGGATGGGTGAAGAGCTTACCGTTCTCAGCCCAGAGGGTGGCTGCGATGGTGACCGCACCGAAGAGGGCGAAGCCGCCAAAGAGCGGCTGCACCGTGCCGTTGAACATCTGACCGACTAGGCCACCGAGAATGGCGCCGGCCGTCGTCGAGACGAAGCCGGTGATGGCGGTCGCCGTGCCGGCGAGATTGCCCATCGGCTCGAGGCTGATGGCGGTGAAATTGGTGGCGATCACGGCAAACATCATCAGCACGATGGTGAAGATGCCGTAGGCGACGGCGAAATCCGGCTTGCCGGCCAGTGAGAGGAAAAAGCCGGCGGCCGACAGGGCCGTGAAGATCAGCAGGGCGGCGTGCGAGATGCGGCGCATGCCGAATTTGCGCACGAAGAAGCCGTTGGCGAAATTGGCGACGGCGATGCCGCCGGCGGTGGCCGCAAAGGCGATCGGCAGCCAGTCGCCAAGGCCATAGACCTCGCCGAAGACCTGCTGCACCGAGATCACATAGGCGCTGATGACGCCGGTGAACATGGTGAGGCCGATCATGTAACCGCAGGTGATGCGGTTGGTGAGCACGGTCTTGAAGCCGTCCAAGACAGAGCTGACCGACAGCGGCAGCCGCTCTTCCGGTGGCAGCGATTCCTTCAGCCGCAGAAGGGCCCAGACGAACAGGATGGTGGCGATGATACCGAGCAGGATGAAGATCCAATGCCAGTTGGCATAGAGGATGATGAGTTGGCCAACGGAAGGGGCAACGATCGGCACGATCATGAAGACGATCATGACATAGGACATCACGCGGGCCATTTCACGGCCGCCGAAGCAGTCGCGGACGATGGCCATGGTGGTGATGCGCACCGCCGCTCCGCCCACGCCCTGAACGAAGCGCATGACCAGCAGCATTTCGAAGCTGCCGGTTGCTGCTGCGGCAAACATTCCGACAATGTAGCAAGCCAAGCCGCCGAGCAGGATGTTGCGGCGGCCGAACGTATCCGAAAGGCTGCCGAAGAAGATCTGCGAGACACCGAAGCCTAAGAAGAACACGCCGATGATGAGCTGGGCGTCGTTGGTATTGGTGACGCCGAGGGAATGGCCGATATTGGGCAATGCCGGCAGCATGCTGTCGATCGCCATGGCGATGCTGGCGGTCATGATGGCGATGGTGACGATGAATTCGCCAAAGCCCATGCCGATGCGGCGAGAGCCCTGGTTTTCCTGGTGCGGTTTATGCGGCGGCGTCATGTGATTGGAAATCCCGGATGCGGAGGAGGGCGGCCGTTCAGACGGCGGGGTTCTGCGATTGGAAGAGGCGACCCTTCTCGGCGATCAGCACGAAGACGAGCCCGATGATCGACACGGTGAAATAACCGGCAACCATCGGCAGCGCCGTGCCGTCGAAGGCCTGGCCGATGCCGGCGCCGATGATGGCGCCGCCGACCGTGCTCATGAAGCCGAGGACGGAAGAGGCGGTGCCGGCGACGTGGCCAAGCGGCTCCATGGCGAGCGAATTGAAGTTCGAGCCGATCCAACCGAACTGGAACATGGCAAGGCCGAAGAAGGAGATGAACAGAGCGAAGGGCATCGGCTCGGTGCTGGCCATCTGGACGATCAGCCAGATGGTGTTGATGGCGATGAAGCCGATGAGCGAGCCGTGCGACAGGCGGCGCATGCCGAGCTTACCGACGAAGCGCGAATTGAAGAAGGACGACAGCGACATGAAGATCGCCACACCGGCGAATGCGAAGGGGAAATAGACGCCGAGATCGTAGATGCCGACATAGACCTGCTGGGCCGAATTGATGAAGCCGAACAGCGCGCCGAAGATAAAGGTGCTGGCAATGGTGTAACAGAGCGCGACGCGATTGGTCAGCACCAGCTTGAAGGCGCCGAAGATCGAGCGGGCGGTAAATGGGCGGACATTCTGCGGATGCAGGGTTTCCGGCAGACGGAGATAGGCCCAGACGGTGATGCCAGTCGCCATGGTGGCGATGAAAAGGAAGATCAGGTGCCAGTTGCCGAAAAACATGACGATCTGGCCAGTGCCGGGCGCAATGACCGGCACGATCATGAAGACCATCATGATGAGCGACATGACCTCGGCCATCTGCCGGCCGCCATAGATATCGCGAACGATGGACACAGTGATGACGCGGGTTGCGGCTGAGCCGACACCCTGGATGAAACGCAGCATCAGCAAGCCGGCGAAGGTGGGGACGAAGACGATGCCGATGGCGGAAACGATATAGATGACGAGACCGACCAGAAGCGGCGTGCGGCGGCCGAAGCGATCGGAGAGCGGGCCGTAGAACAGCTGGGCGCAGCCAAAGCCGAGCAGATAGGTGGAGACGACGAACTGCCGGTGATTCTCACTCTCGACGCCGAGGCTCGCGCCGATCTGCTGCAGGGCCGGAAGCATGATGTCGATCGCCAGCGAGTTGACGGCCATCAGGAAGGCTGCGAGCGCGATGAATTCACGCTTGCCCATGGGCAGGCGGCCCGCGGACACGGCTTGTGATGAATCTGTCACAATGAAATTCCCATAAACAGGTCAAGGCGCTGCTGGCCGCAGCGCCTCGAACTCAAGAAACAGATTTGGAAACCGGGCGGACGTCCGGTGACCGGTCAGGCGGCGCCGCGAACGGTGATGCCATTTTCCTGAAGATGCTGCTGCAGCTCACCAGCCTGGAACATTTCCCGGACGATGTCACAGCCGCCGACGAACTCGCCTTTTATGTAAAGCTGCGGGATTGTCGGCCAGTTGGAATATTCCTTGATGCCCTGGCGGATTTCCGAATCGGCGAGCACGTTGACGCTCTTGTAGTCGACACCGATGTAATCAAGAATCTGCACGACCTGACCGGAGAAACCGCACTGCGGAAACTGCGGCGTGCCCTTCATGAAGAGGACGACGTCGTTGGTCTTGATTTCGTTGCCGATGAATTCGTGAATGCCGCTCATGGGATCTAATCCTTTCAACAGGCGGGTTAAAGGCCCACCGTTTCAATCGTTGCCTTTAGATAGCATGCGACGGCAGGAATTCCAGCCGCCCGAACCAAAAAAAGACCAGTTCGCGCAGGCCGTTGCCGGGGTTGTTGCCGTCGCGTTACGGTCGAATGGCGAGATAGGTCTGAATCTGTTCGATTTCGACATCGGTGAAATGGCTGAAATCCCATTGGGAAACCTGTGTCATCACGCCGAGATCCCGGCCGCCGACGCCCTTGCCGGTGCGCAGCAGCGTCTTGAAATCGGCAGCTGAATAGGATTGCGCCAGGGGCTTAAGCGCCGGCACCAGGAAGGCTTCCGACTGCTTTGCCGTATCGAGATTATGACAGTGGCTGCAATCGGTCCTGAAGGCGTATTCGCCGATATCGGTCGGACGCGTCGCGGCAGGGGAGACGACGGCAGGCACCAGATCGGCCTCGAAGGGGATCTTGTCGAGCGCCAGGCCGATTCGCCCGAGCGGTCCCCATTGCGTCGTTCCGGCCACAGCATCGGGAAGCTGCTTCAAACTGCGCATCCACGCAATGATCGCCGCCATATCGTCATCGGTGATATTGGCGAAGTTGCTTGCCGGCATGATGAAGGCGCCGGTACCGTCCTTCTTGACGCCATGGCGGATGAGGCGCACGAGTTCAGCATCGCTGTACATGGGCACGAAGCGGGTCAGGTTCGGCGCGACGATGCGGCCGATGCCCGGCTCGTCGATGAGCACGTTGCCGGCATCGTGATGACAGCCGCCGCACATCAGCGTGCGGGCACGACGTTCGACTTCCTCGGCAGGCAGCGTCGTCTTGACGGTGAAATCGGCAACCGCAACGTCATAGGTCCTGGAAAGGCGCATCTCCGACAGGGCGTAGACGCCGGCGACGGCGGTGAGACAGATCGCGACGACGGCCGCGAGAGTGATTTTCAGAATGCGTTTCATCGGTTCAGTCCCCCAGTGTCCCGAAGATGCAGCTTTTGCTCGAAAGATATCAGCTGCGTCGCTGACGGCTGCGGCCAGCGGCGGTGCGGCGCTTGCTGACTTGTTTGCGGGCGGGCTTAGGCTTGGCCGAGGTCGTCTTGCGCGCAACCTTCGTCGTCGCGGCGGGGCGTGTCTTACGCCTCCTGCGCTTCGTCGTGGCGCGGCCGGTGGTTTTTTTCAGGATCTCCTTCAGCACGCTGTCGACGACGCCTGATATCAATTCTTTGACTAGGTCGGCCACAAAACCCCTCCGTTCGTGATGGAAACGACATGGATGCTATTGAATTCCGGAAGAGTTCGGTTAGCAAGACGGCTTCGAGACCATAGCTGCTTTTTTGCCCCTATCCGCGGCGCAGCAGCCGGATCGCAGCAACATGCCGGCCATTTGCCCGGCCGGAAGAGTGGAATGAAACTGATCGAGAAGCGGGTCGTCCTGCATTTCACGGGCTTCGAGCCGCTCGACGGCGTTGCCCACAGGGCGCGCTACGAGCGTTCGGCCAGGCAGAGTGCCGCCGTCTGGGGCTATTCGCTTGAAACGGGCGCGCCGGAGGCGGGAAGTGATCCCCTCAGTTTCGTGGTCACGACGGGTGAACGGGCAGCCAAAGCGGCGCCCGTGGCAGCCGAAGCGGCGCCCGTGGCAGCCGAAGGGGCGCCGGTGGCAGCCGACAAGGCGGCGACCGGGGAAGGGACCGGTTCCCACGGCTGGCAGACGAAGAGCCGGATCCACATGGTCGATCACGATACGCTGGTAAGCAGGCTGCGCGGCGGAAACACGCTGAGCCAGATCATGGCAGGCTTCCGGAGCTGCGCCGAGATCATGCTCGAAGGCGGCATGCGCGGATATTTCCGCCACGCCTGGCGCTTCGGCCTGTTCTTCCTCTTCCCGTTCCTGCTGACGGCGCTGGCGATCGCACTGACGGCGCAGATTGCCATCCTGCCCTATGGTCTCGGCTTTTCGCCGTGGCACATGCTCTGGAGCGGACCGCTGGCCGTTTGTTTCTTCATCTTCGCCTTCCTGCCGTTTTCCGAACGCTTCCATACGCTGCATCTGTTCGCCGATTGGGCAATGGCCGTGGCGCTCGGCCGCATGGACCGGACAGATTTCAACGACTGGCTGGAAGGCCGGGCCACTGCCGTGCGCAAGGCGCTTGACGAACAGGCGGACGAATATGTGATCTCCTCGCACAGCATGGGATCGAGCGTCGCCGCCCATGTCATCGGCATATTGCTGGAAAGGGAGCCGGAGATCTTCAAGGGCAAGCGTGTGGTGTTTGCCACACTCGGCAGCGCCATCCTGCAATGTGCGCTCATGTCATCGGCAACACTGCTTCGCGCCCGCGTCGGGCTGATCGCCCGCTGTCCCGACATTTCCTGGCTCGATGTGCAGTGCCTGACGGATTCGATCAATTTCTACAAGGTACCGGTCGTTGCTGTCTCCGGCCATAGGGATGCGCCTCAGGCGAAAATGATCCTGATCCGCGTCAAGCAGATGCTGACGCGCGAGCACTACCGCAAGATCCGCAAGGACCAGCTACGCGTCCACCGGCAATATGTGCTTGGGCCTGATCTGCAGGCACCCTTCGACTTCACGCTGCTGACATCTGGGCCGATGCCGGCCTCGGTCTTTGCCAATCCCGACGAAAAGAGAATGCCCGGCTGAGGGCCGGGCATCGTCATCGGGATCGCGTCGGGCTCTATTCCGGCGCGGAGGTCTGCAGCGCTAGCGCGTGTAGTATGCCGCCCATATTGCCCTTCAGCGCCTCGTAGACCATCTGGTGCTGCTGCACGCGGCTCTTGCCGCGGAAGGCTTCGGCGACGACTTCGGCGGCGTAGTGATCGCCATCGCCCGCCAGATCGCGGATCGTCACCTTGGCACCGGGAATCCCAGCCTTGATCATGTCTTCGATATCGCCGGGTTTCATGGCCATGATCGTTACTCCTTGCGCATCATTCCGCAGCAAGTTCGCCGCGGCCTTCCATGAAATCAGGGAACCACGATTCATGGGCATCGCGCAATTGCTGAATCGGCAGCGAGATGAGATCGCCGACGATGAGCGCCGTTCCCCCGACCGTGCCGAGACGGCGGAAGGGAACGCCGCCACCTTCTGCATTGACGCAGACGAAATCGGCGACATCGGCAGGCAACGTCAGGACGTAGCGCGCCTGATCCTCGCCGAAGAGCAGCGCATGCGGCGCACCCTTGCCTTCGCTCAGATCAATCGTCAGGCCTTTGCCTGAGGCCATCGCCATTTCGGCGAGCGCCACGGCAAGGCCGCCCGAGGAGATGTCGTGGCAGGCGGTCGCCTGGCCGTTGCGAATCACGGAGCGGACGAAATCGCCGTTGCGGCGCTCGGCAAACAGATCCACCTCCGGCGCCGGACCCTCGCGGCTGGAAAGCACGTCGCGGAGATAGACGGACTGGCCGAGATGGCTGCCGTCGACGCCAATCATTATGACCTTATCGCCATCGTTGGCAGCGCCGATGCGGGCCATCTTGCGCCAATCCGGCAGCAGGCCGACGCCTGCGATCGTCGGGGTCGGCAGGATGGCGACGCCGTTGGTCTCGTTGTAGAGCGAGACGTTGCCTGACACGATCGGGAAGTCAAGCGCGCGGCAGGCCTCGCCGATGCCCTTCACCGCCTGAACGAACTGGCCCATGATCTCGGGCTTTTCGGGATTGCCGAAATTGAGGTTGTCGGTGGCGGCGAGCGGTTCGGCGCCTGTCGCGGTGATGTTGCGCCAGCATTCGGCGACCGCCTGCTTGCCGCCTTCGAAGGGGTCTGCCTCGACATAACGCGGGGTGACGTCGGAAGAGAAGGCAAGCGCCTTGGAGGGATGGCCGTCGACGCGCACGACGCCGGCATCGCCGCCCGGAAGCTGCAGCGAATTGCCCTGGATCAGCGTATCGTATTGCTCATAGACCCAGCGGCGGCTCGACTGGTTGGCGGAACCGACGAGCTGAAGCAGCGCCTGGCCATAATCCTCGGGTGCGGCGACGAGATTTGCCGGCAGGGGGCCATGCTTGCCGGATTCGCGCCAGGGGCGGTCATATTCCGGCGCCTGGTCGCCGAGATCCTTGATCGGCAGGTTGGCGACTTCCTCGCCCTGATGCATAACGCGGAAGCGCAGATCGTCGGTCGTCTTGCCGACGATGGCGAAATCGAGGCCCCACTTGACGAAGATCGCCTTGGCTTCCTCTTCCTTTTCCGGCTGCAGCACCATGAGCATGCGCTCCTGGCTTTCCGACAGCATCATTTCGTAGGCCGTCATTCTCTCTTCGCGCACCGGCACCTTGTCGAGCTCGAGCAGGATGCCGAGATCGCCCTTGGCGCCCATTTCGACGGCCGAGCAGGTGAGGCCGGCTGCACCCATATCCTGGATGGCGATGACGGCGCCGGTCTTCATCAGCTCGAGGCAGGCTTCCAGCAGGCACTTCTCGGTGAAGGGGTCGCCGACCTGAACGGTCGGGCGCTTCTCCTCGATCGATTCGTCGAATTCGGCCGATGCCATCGTCGCGCCACCGACGCCGTCGCGGCCGGTCTTGGCGCCGAGATAGACGACCGGAAGACCGACGCCCTTGGCTTCGGACAGGAAGATGGCGTTGGACTTCGCAATACCGGCAGCAAAGGCGTTGACGAGGATGTTGCCGTTGTAGCGAGCGTCGAATTCGACTTCGCCGCCGACCGTCGGCACGCCGAAGGAATTGCCGTAGCCGCCGACGCCGGAGACGACGCCGGAGACGAGATGGCGGGTCTTCGGATGATCCGGCTCGCCGAAGCGCAGGGCGTTCATCGCGGCAATCGGGCGCGCACCCATGGTGAAGACGTCGCGCAGGATGCCGCCGACGCCGGTCGCAGCACCTTGATAAGGCTCGATATAGGAGGGGTGGTTGTGGCTCTCCATCTTGAAGACGACGCAATCGCCGTCATCGATGTCGACCACGCCGGCATTTTCACCCGGGCCCTGGATGACGCGCGGCCCCTTGGTCGGCAGCGTGCGCAACCATTTCTTCGAGGATTTGTAGGAGCAGTGCTCGTTCCACATGGCCGAGAAGATGCCGAGCTCGGTGAAGGTCGGTTCGCGGCCGATCAGATCCAGAATACGCTGGTATTCGTCGGGCTTCAGGCCATGACCCGCGATGAGTTCCGGCGTGATCGGGATGGTGTTTGGAATGGTCATGAGCTCTCGAAAGTCCCTGCCGTTGCGCGTTTTCCGCTCTTTAGCCTATGTAGGGACGGCGCGCGACAGGAAAATGCCCGCCGTCAACAGCGGGCGGTCAACTTCTTCCTGACGATGAAATGCGGTCGCTGCCTAGAATTTGTAGCCGATCTGCAGACGGGCACGTGTCATGCCGTCGTTCGGCCCATCGCAGAGATTGGCATGCGAGGAGTGGGCGATCTGGGCCATGATGTTCCAGTGGGCGTTGAAACGATAGCCGGCGCCCAGATATTCGTGGAAGTGGACGCGACAGCCGAGTTCCGGGCAGTCACCATCGCCCTCGAGATCGCCGGTATGAATGACGCCGCCGAAGCCGGCTTCGGCAAAAAAGCTTCTCGTTCAAATCGCCGGTCCAGGTGAAGTCGGTGAAGAACTGGCTGGCCTCGCCTGACGTGCCGATCGAGGTGCCGAGATGCACACGAGGTGCCATACCCAAAAAACGCAACGGGATCTTTCCGAAGTCGACCTCATTTGCTGTCCTTTGATTCGCGTCAGACGGGAACAACAAGGAGGTAATATGGAGGTTGAGTCGGTGAAGCGCTCCGAATAAGCTCCGGCGTTTTTTCCAAATTATGACGTGTAATTGCAACACGTCATATTTCGCCGTCATAGGCGGAGCCGCCATTTTCCAGCAGCCGGCGCAGGATCATCAAGCCCGAGATCAGTTCCTGGCCCGTCTTCGGCGAGGAAAAGCCGATGCGAACGCGATGATAGGGTCTCTCTCCGCGCGCCGACTTGAACTCGTCCTCATCGTCGACGAGCACGCCGTCGCGGAAGGCGGCATTTTTGAATGTGCCGGACATCCAGGGCTCCGGCAGTTTCAGCCAGAGGAAGGGCGCGTGTACGTGCGATTCGAAATCGAAGCCCTGCAGCTGCTCGCGGGCGAGACGGACGCGCCGTGAAAGTTCCTCAACACTTGCCTTGCGGATCTCGTGCGCCATGCCGCTTTCGACGAGGCGCGCGCAAGTCTCGGCCAGGATGAAGGGCAGGCCGCCGGTAATCATCCTATGCGTCACCTTGATGCGCTGGGCAAAATGCGGCGGGCAGGCGACCCAGCCGCCGCGCACGCCGGCGGCGACCGATTTCGACAGGCCGTTGACGAGGAAGGTGCGATCGGGCGCAATCGAGGCGAGCAGCGGCGTATCGTCGTCGGCCATGCCGCCGTAGAGGTCGTCCTCGATCAGCCAGACACTGTGTTTCCTGGCGATTGCGGCGATATCAGCGCGCCGCTCATAGGGCATGATCGCCAGCGTCGGATTGTGGACGGTCGGCATCAGGAAGGCGATCTTCGGATGCTGCTGCTGGCAGAGCCGCTCGAAATCCTCGGGGATCACGCCGAGCTCATCGGAATCGACCGTGAGTGTGCGGCGGCCGAGCAGGCGGGCGCTGCGGCTGACCTGCGTGTAGGTGAGATCTTCGAAGACGATCTTGTCGCCCGGCGCAGAAACGGCGGCGATAACTGATATCGCCGCCGCATGGGCGCCGAGCGTCGGCACGATGTTGTCGACCTCCGGCGTCCAGCCGCTGCGGGCAAGCCAGAGGCGACCGGCCTCGAACCAGTTGCGCGGGAAACTGCGGGAATAAGAGGAGATTTCAGAAAGATGCTGTTCGCCGATCTCGGCGAGAATGCCTGCTATGATCTTGCCCTGGCCGAGATCGGGCGCGGCTGTCGTGTCGAAGCGGATCTTGTTCGCCGGCGCATCCTGGACGCGGGTACCGCCGAGCGAGACGGTCAGCGGATCGATCTGTTCGCCGGGCGCCGTCTCCGAGCGGTTCAGCACATAGGTGCCGCGCCCCACTTCGCCGGCGACCAGACCCCGCTCATGCACCAGCGCATAGGCGCGGCCGATCGTGCCGATCGTCACGCCGATATCATAGGCGAGGTTGCGCTGCGGCGGCAGTTTGCTGCCAGCGGGCAGGGCGCCGCTTGATATGGCGGATTCGATGCTGTCGGCAAGCCGGAGATAGACCGGCCCGGAACCGCGGGAAATATCGGGAAGCCAATTTGTCATGGTGACAATTGTATATATTGGCACATTGTATCGGTCAAGCGTATGAGTCAATTCCAACGGCACGCCGAGAGGATTCCTGGAATGTCTGCCTTACCTGAGATCAAAATGCCGATTGTACCGATTGTCTCTTATGAAGACAGGAGACAGATTGTCCTTCCCGTCGCGCCCGCCGAGGCGACGACGCGTTTGGGCCGAATCTGGGCTGCCATTCTTCTCTGGCATCAGAAGCGGGAAGGCCGGCGCGCTCTGAGGGGCCTGACGGCGACCGAGCTCAAGGATATCGGAGTGTCACAGTCCGAAGCCGCGCGCGAAGTCAGCAAGTCGTTTTTCTGGGACTGATCATGCTTCCGGGCAGATCATTCTTGCAGGGCTGATGGGCGATCAGCTGCAGGCCTTGTTGCCTGCCGACCAGCGATTGACGTCGGTGGTGATGCGGCCGGCGACCGGCTCCTGCATCATGGGACCGAAGGCCTGCAGGCGCGACGGGCTTCCCTCGGCCTGAACGACGAGCAGCGGCCGGCTTTCCGGGCTGCCCTTGTGGACAAGCAGGATGCGTGGACGGCCGGAGAAGGAGTTGAGCTCCGGCGCCAGCTTGTAGGCTGCAAAGGCCGGATCGCCCGATTTGAACCAGCAGGCATTGGCGCCGAGCGCCACGCGTTCCATCGTCGGTAGTGCGGCGCGGTTCGGGCCTGTCGTCGGCGCCGGCGTCTGGCAGGCTGTCACCATGGCTGCGAGAGCGGTCAACAGGGCGGCGTTTGCGAGGCGAGGGCGCATTAATCTTGCTCCAGATCCGGACGGAAGGATTTTCGGGTGCATGCCGTTGCCCAAGACCGCTGCGCGGTTTTTGGGCGACGTGCAGGGCTCAGGCGGCGATGACGTCGAGCGCCGAGGCGAACAGGCCACGGCCGTCCGAACCGCCATGGGCGGCCTCGATCAGGTTTTCGGGATGTGGCATCATGCCGAGCACGTTGCCCTTTTCATTCATCACGGCGGCGATATTGTTGATCGAGCCATTCGGATTGGTGCCCTCGGCATAACGGAACACCACCTGGCCATTGCCTTCGATTGCAGCCAGTGTCGCTTCGTCGGCGAAATAATTGCCGTCGTGATGGGCGACCGGGCAGCGGATGACCTGACCCTGCGCATAGGCGCGGGTGAAATCCGTCTCGGCATTGACGACTTCCAGCTTGATCTCGCGGCAGACGAATTTCAGCGAGGAATTGCGCATCAGCGCGCCGGGCAGCAGGCCGGCCTCGACGAGGATCTGGAAGCCATTGCAGACGCCGAGCACCTTCACACCCTTCGCAGCCTTGTCGATGATTGCCTGCATGACCGGCATGCGGGCGGCGATCGCACCGCAGCGCAGATAATCGCCATAGGAAAAGCCGCCGGGAATGACGATCAGGTCGACATCGGGGATCTCGGTTTCCGTCTGCCAGATCGTCACCGGTGGCTGGCCGGAGATCTTGGTCAAGGCGGCGATCATGTCGCGGTCGCGGTTGAGGCCCGGAAGTTGAACGACGGCTGATTTCATGGGGTCCCTGCGTTTCGCGAAAGATATTGAACTGGAACGCTTTCGGCGAGCCATACTCCATTGTCGGAGACAAAGAAAGAATGACCCTCTGAAAACATGCGGGCCGCGTCTACGCATAGGATGAGATGTTCACCCTTGCGGCGCATTGCGACGATTTTCGCCGTTTCGACATCTGCTGACAGATGAACGTGGTGCCGTTGCATCTTCTTCAAGCCTTCGCGCTCGATCGACTGCCAGTTCGTCAGAGACGTGCCGTGAAAAAGAGCGGCAGGCGGCTCGTCCTGGTTCAATGCGAGATCGACGTCGACACTATGACCTTGGTTTGCGCGAATTCTATTGTCGGCGAGCGAGAAGCGCTTCTTTGGATTGTTTTCGACAATCTCGATGATCTCGGCGCGGGAAACGTCGTATTTCGACGACAACGCTTTTTCGAGTTCGTCGAACGCCACCCAACCCTCGCTATCAAGCGTCAAGCCCGAAGATTCCGGCGCATGACGCAAAACATAGCTCATATATTTCGAGACTTCCGTCTCCAGCTTTGCTTTCATCATGACGCCAAATCCTGAAAGGCGACGGGTCTGTGATCATCAGTCGATCGCGATTGCGTAGTTCTCGATCACCGTGTTGGCGAGCAGTTTTTCGCACATGGCCTTGAGGTCGGCCTCGGCCTTGCCCTTGTCGGCGCCTTCCAGCTCAAGGTCGAAGACCTTGCCCTGTCTTATATGGCCGACGCCAGAGAAGCCGAGGGCGCCAAGCGCACCCTCGATAGCCTTGCCCTGCGGATCGAGAACGCCGTTTTTCAGCGTGACGGTGACACGAGCCTTGATCACTTTGTCTTTCCTGCCTTACTTGACGAGAACCGGGCCGGTGCCGCGCACGGGCTCGTTTTCATTGATGATGCCGAGACGGCGCGCAACTTCGGAATAGGCTTCGAGCAGCCCGCCGAGGTCACGGCGGAAGCGGTCCTTGTCCATCTTCTCGTGGGTTTCGATATCCCAGAGCCGGCAGCTGTCCGGCGAGATTTCGTCGGCAAGGATGATGCGCATCATATCGCCTTCGAAGAGGCGGCCGCATTCGATCTTGAAATCGACGAGCTGGATGCCGACACCGAGGAAGAGGCCGGTCATGAAGTCGTTGACGCGGATGGCAAGCGCCATGATGTCATCGAGTTCGGCGGGATTTGCCCAGCCGAAGGCGGTGATGTGCTCTTCGGAGACCATCGGATCGTCGAGCGCGTCGGACTTGTAATAGAATTCGATGATCGAGCGCGGCAGCACGACGCCCTCGTCGATGCCGAGGCGCTTGGCGAGAGAACCGGCCGCGACATTGCGCACGACGATTTCAAGCGGGATCATCTCTACTTCCTTGATCAACTGCTCGCGCATGTTGAGCCGGCGGATGAAATGAGTGGGGATGCCGATCTTGTTCAGATGGCTGAAGATATACTCGGAAATGCGGTTGTTGAGGACGCCCTTGCCATCGATGACTTCGTGTTTCTTCTTGTTGAAGGCAGTGGCATCGTCCTTGAAGAACTGGATCAAAGTGCCCGGTTCCGGGCCTTCATACAGAATCTTTGCCTTGCCCTCGTAAATACGGCGGCGACGGTTCATCGTGGTCATTCTCTGTTGTTGGCGCTCTTGGGATAGCGCGAGTGGATCGATCTCGTGGCGTCCCCTTAAAGGAAAAGAGAGGGTTTCACAATCCGCCTGTCGCTCCTTCCCTGGTTTCCGGATTTCGCGGCCCTGGTTTCCAATTTTACGGAATACCGCCAAGAGAATCGAATGAATTCGCAAGACAAGTGTAGCGCCTTTTCCTCTACCGTGGAATGAAGGCAAAATGGCGGGCCGCTTATGCAGGTTTTTATTTGGCGGCTCTGCTTCGCAGCGCGCGACGAAGTTGCGTCTGCAAGGCGCGAGCGGCGATTTGCCCGTGGCGCCAGCTTCCGGCGCGGATGAAGGAGGGGATCTGCATGGCCGGCATCGGCCGGGCGAGCGCGTAGCCCTGCAGTGTGTCACAGTCGAGTTCTTCGAGAATGCGGATATGATCCACCGTCTCGACGCCCTCGGCGATGACCAGGATGTTCAGCGAGCGGCCGATATCGATGATCGAGCCGACCAGTTTGCGCTGCTCGGACGATTGCGGCAGCATGCGGATCAGTTCGCGGTCGATCTTCAGCGTTTTCGGGCTCAGGCGCAGCAGGCTGACGATCGAGGCATGGCCGGTGCCGAAATCGTCGATCTGGATGTCGATGCCGAGCTTGCGCAGCTTTTTCAGGTTGGCGGCCACCGCCTCGTCACAATCGTCGAGCGAGATCGATTCCAGCAGCTCGAATGAGATGGTGCCGGGCTCGATCTTCAGGGCGCGAAGCTTCTTGCCGAGATCGGGGTCGGCGAGCCGCCTGGCGGAGACGTTGACCGATATCTTCGGGATCGGCAGCCCGTCCTTGATCCAGACGCTGCGGTCGGCCAGCGCTCGCTCCAGGATCAGGGCGTCGATGGTCGAGACGACGTCGAGATCCTCGGCGATATCGAGGAAGCGGTCGGGCGTCAGCAGCCCGTGCACCGGGTGCTGCCAGCGGGCAAGCGTTTCAATGCCTGCGACATCGAGCGTGCGGGCATCGAACTGCAGCTGATAGAAGGGCACGAATTCATTGCGCTCGAGGCCGATCAGGATCTCGTCGGCGAGGTGCTTGGCGGAGATGATGTCGCGGCGGGCAGAGGCCGAGAAGAATTCGAAGCGGTTGCGGCCCAGGCCCTTGGCCCGATAAAGCGCGATATCGGCGTCGAGCAGCATCTGCTTGGCGTCGAGCGTCGATCCGCTATCGATGGCGATGCCGATGCTGGCGCCGAAACGGCAATCGTGACCCTCATATCTGACGGGTTTGCGCAATTCGCGGATAACACGTTCGGCAAGGCCGGCGATCTTCTTCGACGCGGGATCGACGGCGCAGAGGATGACGAATTCATCGCCGCCAATACGGGCGACGAAATCGGTGGCGCGGACGGAATTTCTCAGCACGCTTGCGGCATGCTGGAGCATGGCGTCGCCAGCCCGGTGGCCAAGCGTGTCGTTGATCTGCTTGAAGCGGTCGAGATCGATATGCAGGATCGCCAGCGCCAGGCCCTTTGCCCGGCATTCGGCCGAACGCTCGCCCAGCATCTTGTCGAGATAGCGGCGGTTCGGCAGGCCGGTGAGATAATCGTGCAGCGCCAGGTGCTCGATGCTCTCCTTGGCGGCTTCGAGCTCGCGGTTGCGCGCCTCGGCCAGATCCTTGGCGCGCTGCAGCTCGTTGCGGAGCGCGACTTCCTCGGTGACGTCCCAGTTGGCGCCGATCAGCTTGCGGTGGCCGTTGCCGTCGATGAAGAAGGCCGAGCGGGCACGGATGACGCGTTCGACGCCGTCGCCGCGAATGATGCGGTATTCCTGCTGGAAATCACTGCCGCTTTCGACGCTACGGTCGGACAAGCCAAGCACGCGCTCGCGGTCGTCGGGATGCAGGCTTTTCGCCCAGGCGTCGCTGCCGATCTGCCGCGAGGCGCCCTGCAGGCCGTAAATGGCAATGAGGCGCTCGTCCCATTCGACGACATCATGCTCGATATCCGCCTCGAAGACGCCGATGCGGGAAATCTCCAGCGCCAGATCGAGCCGGCGCGACAAACGCGACAGCGTCTCCTCGGCCTGCTTGCGGGCGGTGATATCCGTATCCGTGCCGACGATGCGCGTCGGCACGCCACTCTCGTCCCATTCCACGCAGGCGCCGCGACACTCGATCCAGACCCAGTGGCCATCCTTGTGGCGCTCGCGATACTCGAAGATCTGGTAATTGGGATCGCCGGCATTCTGCCGGTCGATCGCATGGACGACGAAATCGCGATCATCGGGATGAACCAGTTGCAGCCAGGCATCGTAATCGCCGGCGGCTTCCTCGTCGGGCGCCATGCCGCGGATAGTTTTCCACGTCTGCGAGTAATATTTTCGGTCGAGACGGTAGTTGTGATCCCATACGCCAAGGCCCGAGCCGACGAGCGCATGGTTCCAGCGGCTTTCCCGCTCTGCCAGGTCGCAATCGTCGGTCGCCCCATTGCCGATACCTGCCTCAGCCGCTGCGGCATCGCCATGCGGATCACCGGCCTCTGAATGGGCTTTCTTCACGGGCATTCTCGCTTATCTCACCTCGGCGCAGTCTGCGGTCATTCCATTAAGAAAGACTTAGAAAGCACTTGCTCAACAAGCGGGATAGCGCCTTTTCCTCGATCAGGGGGAGAGCCGGCCGAGGAACTGGGCAAAGACCATGGTGCCTTCCGGCCAGGGACCGTGACCGGAATCGGCATTGATATGACCGGACTCGCCGGCATCGACGAGGAAGGAGCCCCAACTGCTGGCAATCTCGTCGGCATGCTCGTAGCTGCCGAACGGATCGTTGCGGCTGGCGACCGTGATCGACGGGAAGGGCAGCGGATCACGCGGATAGGGACCGAAAGTCATCAGGTGCTTTGGGCGGATGTCGGGATTGGCCACATCGGGCGGGGCGACCAAGAAAGCGCCTGCCACGCGGTTGCGGAAATGCGGGATGGCGTGGATCACCGAGGGCACGCCCAGCGAATGGGCGACCAGGACGACCGGACGGGTCGACGCGTTCACCTCCTCGGCGATGCGGGCGATCCAATCCTCGCGAACCGGCTTCGTCCATTCGGCCTGTTCGACGCGCCGCGCCGTGCTGAGCTTTGCCTCCCAGCGGCTTTGCCAGTGGCTCGGGCCGGAATTGGTGTAACCGGGGATGATGAGGATATCTGCGTCTGAGGCTTTCATAGTGTCGCCGATGTGAGAAAGCTGGTCCAAGATGTCAAGAGGGGGTGCCAAGGGAGAGAGCGACACGGGCGTTGAAAGTTGCTATATTGCTCCAGTGCCGGTTGCGGATTTCGTGTCGGCTTGCCCGCCGATGCTGTCCGCCGCCGATCAGGTCTCGGCTGAGGAGGAGAAAACCATGGCGGCATTTCATGTCATGACGGGTGCTAGCGAAAGCTTGGCGCGGCCCGTCGTCAATCGCATCGGTATAGCTGACGTCTTCGACGCGCTGAAGCGCGGATACGAGGATTTCATGGAGAAACCGTCCCACTATGTGTTCCTGTGCCTGATGTATCCGATCGCCGGCGTCTTCCTGACGCTGTGGACCTCGGGCGCCAACCTTTTGCCGATGGTCTTCCCGCTTATGGCGGGTTTTGTGCTGATCGGCCCGATCGCTGCGATTGGCCTCTATGAAATCAGCCGCCGGCGCGAGGCCGGCCTCGACGCGTCCTGGACGCATGCGCTCGATGTGCGCCATTCGCCGGCACTGCCGTCGATTGTGGCGGTCGGGCTGATGCTCTGCGGCCTCTTCGTCGTCTGGCTGGTGACCGCACAGACGCTCTACAGCAATCTGCTCGGCGAGGTCTTTCCGCGCAGCATGGCGGATTTCTTCCGCCAGGTCTTCGGCACGTCAGAGGGCATGCAGCTGATCATCTGGGGCAATCTCATCGGCTTCGTCTTTGCGCTCGTGGTGCTGGCGATGACCGTCATCACCTTTCCGCTGCTGCTCGACCGCGATGTCGGGGCGGTAGCCGCCGTCACGGCGTCAATCCGCGCGACGATTCTCAATCCGGTGCCGGTGCTGCTCTGGGGCCTGATCGTCGCAGCACTCCTCGTCATCGGCACCATCCCGGTCTTTGCCGGGCTTGCGCTGGTTATCCCGATCCTCGGCCATGCGACCTGGCATCTCTATCGCAAGCTGATTGCGCGGGAAACCACAGCGTAACCACAGCCCTTTCAGCAGGGAATCTCGGATCCCTGGGGAACCTCGAACCTGCCTCGGAGTTTGTTTAGCCAGAGCATGATGTCCGTCGACCTCATGCTCCGGAGACTTCGAGGGAGGATCTTTGAGGTGACGATGAAGCATCTGTTTGCCCACTTCGCAACCAAGGTATCGGAATGGGCGGGCAAACCCATCATCTTCATCCTGGCACTGATCGCCGTCGCTATCTGGGCGGCCCTCGGCCCCTTCTTCGATTATTCGGAAACCTGGCAGCTGGTCATCAATACCGGCACGACGATCATCACCTTCCTGATGGTTTTCGTGCTGCAGAACGCCCAGACACGCGACACGCGGGCGATCCAGGCCAAGCTCAATGAAATCATCCTGACCAGCCATGCCGAGAACCGTTTCATCGGTATCGAGAATCTCGACGAGGAAGAGCTGAAACGTCTCGACGAGCTGGTCGCCAAGGCCGCCAAAGGCAGGGGCGAGACGGAGGCTTGCCGGACAGCGGAGACAGTGAAAGCGGCGCCGTTGAAAAAGTCGGAGGCACGCAAGCGTCCTGTGGCTGCCAAAGCACCGAAGCAAAAACAACGGCCGCTTGAGAAAAGCTAGACATAAAAACGGCGCCTGCAAGGGCGCCGCCATATCGTTGATCTCGAACCGCTCACGCGTTGCCAAACACCCGTCGGAAAATCGTGTCGACATGTTTGGTGTGGTAGCCGAGGTCGAATTTTTCGCGGATGTCCTCTTCCGACAGAGCAGCGCGGACTTCGGCGTCGGCAAGCAGTTCTTCCAGGAAGTCCTTGCCCTGTTCCCACACTTTCATGGCGTTGCGCTGGACGAGGCGGTAGGCATCCTCGCGGGAGGTGCCGGCCTGGGTCAGCGCCAGCAGGACGCGCTGCGAATGGACGAGGCCGCGGAATTTGTTGAGGTTCTTCTCCATATTCTCGGGATAGACCAGCAGCTTTTCGATGACGCCGGCAAGCCGCGACAGGGCGAAATCGAGCGTCACGGTGGCATCTGGGCCAATCATGCGCTCGACCGAGGAATGCGAGATATCGCGCTCGTGCCAGAGGGCGACGTTTTCCATCGCTGGCATTGCGTAAGAGCGGACCATGCGGGCAAGGCCGGTCAGGTTTTCGGTCAGAACCGGGTTGCGCTTGTGCGGCATGGCCGAGGAGCCCTTCTGGCCAGGCGAGAAATATTCCTCGGCTTCCAGCACCTCGGTGCGCTGCAGGTGGCGGATCTCGGTCGCCAGCCGCTCGATCGATGAGGCAACGACGCCGAGCGTGGCGAAATACATCGCGTGGCGGTCACGCGGGATGACCTGTGTCGAGACCGGCTCGGCCTTCAGGCCAAGCGCTTCGGCGACATGTTCCTCAACGCGCGGATCGATATTGGCGAAGGTGCCGACGGCGCCTGATATGGCGCAGGTCGCGACTTCCTCGCGGGCGGCGACGAGGCGCTGGCGGCAGCGTTCGAATTCGGCATAGGCGAGCGCCAGCTTGACGCCGAAGGTGGTGGGCTCGGCATGGATGCCATGCGATCGGCCGATAGTGACGGTGTCCTTGTGTTCGAAGGCGCGGCTTTTCAGCGCTTCGAGCAGCCGGTCGATATCGGCAATCAGGATGTCGGTGGCGCGGACCAGCTGGACGTTGAAGCAGGTGTCGAGCACGTCGGACGAGGTCATGCCCTGGTGGACGAAGCGCGCATCCGGGCCGACGATCTCGGCGAGATGGGTGAGGAAGGCGATGACGTCATGTTTGGTGACGGCCTCGATCTCATCGATGCGGTCGACGTCGAAGGTGGCGGCGCCGCCTTTCTCCCAGATCGTCTTTGCCGCCGATTTTGGGATGACGCCGAGTTCGGCCAACGCGTCGCAAGCATGCGCCTCGATCTCGAACCAGATGCGGAACTTGGTTTCGGGAGACCAGATGGCGACCATTTCGGGCCGGGAATAACGCGGGATCATGAGCGGCTGCCTTCACTTCAAGAGGTTTGCTTTATCGAGGTTAGCGCCCCTGTAGCAAAGACGGGCGGCAATCTCAACGCATGCGTTTGGCAAGATGATAGCTGCTTGCGACAAGGCAGACGAGGCCAAGCGGCAGGAAAAGGCGCAGGCCGATCACCAGGAACTGGTAGACGGCGCTGGCACCGGTGAAGACGAACTGGAAAGCCCAGACGACGCTTCCGAAGGGCGCATGCCAGCGCGAGTAGAAGATCCGGTATTCCATGGCGAAGAGGAAGGCGGTCATCAGGATCGTTGCTGCTGTCAGCGTCACGAAAAATGCGGCAAAACGCGCCTCCGGCGGCCTGCCATAAGCAAAGAAACGGGCGACCGGCAGGGCGAATGGCCAGGCGAACAGACCGCCGGCGAAATAGAGTGCTGCGACCTCGGCAAGGCGGCTCGTCTGCAGGCCGTTGCGCAGGTAAAGGCCGAGCATGGCGGCGGCAAGCATCTGCATGCCCCAAAGCAACGCGCCGGCGATCAGATCGGGGTAGGGCGGCCGTGCAGCTCTTAGACGATCCATCCTGGGGCGATCCGTCCTCGGGTGATCCGTGCTCAGGGATGAACCGGAACGGCGATCCAGCGGCCGTTCCGTTCGGCATCGAAGGCCAGGACAAGGGCGATATGGACCTGGTTTCCGGCTTCCGGCTGGTAGACCACAGCGCCGCCGATCCGGTATTCGATGGAACATACGCGCTCGGCCGGAACCGCCATCGCCTGGCGCGCCGCCTGCCGGTTCGGAGCGCCTTCCTTTTCGATCATTTGCAGGCTGAAGCCGATGACCCGCTTGTTGGCCGCAGCGCAATCCTTCGGCGTCGGCACCGGCATCTCGCCGAGCGAGAGCGTATAGGGCGATTTCGGCGGGCCGTCGGTCGCAAGCGTCGTGTAGCGGATCGTCTTCGAAGGGGAGCCGAGTTCGGTCGGCGGATTGAATGCGGCGATCAGGCCCGGATTGGTCAGAAGATCGTATTTGTCCATCTGGCTGCGCGCCGCCGTCAGGTTCTGCCGCCGCGCCTTGGAAAGATTGGCGTCCTTATCGGTCAGTTCCGTGTGGAAGGGCGTGCCCTCCAGATATTGGCCGCTGTCGGTATCGACAAAATAAGTGTTGGAGTAGGGGACGTCGCCGCTCTGCTCGATGCCGAATTCCTGGAATCCGAAAACCTTGCCGTCGGCGGAAAAGCCGATCGGCTGGATATTGGCGATGTCGCCGGCAAGTGACAGGCCGGGCAGGCCGGCAAATGCAACGGCAAGCATGCCGCCGATGATCAGACGTTTTTTCATGCTCGTGCCCCTTCGGCTGCCTGACGCAGATCGGCGACAGTCCGGCGATAATCCTCGACCGTATCGCCCTTGAAAATTGCCGAGCCGGCGACGAGAACGTTGCCGCCCGCCCGGGCGATATCAGGCGCCGTTTCCACTGTGACGCCGCCGTCGACCTGGAGTTCGATCGGCCGGTCACCAATCAGTGACTTCGCCGCGGCAATCTTTGCCGCCATCGCAGGAATGAACTTCTGTCCACCGAAACCGGGATTGACCGACATGATCAGGATGAGGTCGACATCGTCGAGCACGTTCTCGATGGCGCTGAGCGATGTCGCCGGATTGATCGTCACGCCGACCTTCTTGCCGAGATTGCGGACGGTCTGCAGCGAGCGGTGCAGATGCGGTCCGGCTTCGGCATGGACGGTAATACGGTCGCAGCCGGCCTTGGCGAAGGCTTCGAGATAGTCGTCGACCGGCGAGATCATCAGGTGGCAGTCGAAGGTGGCTGATGTATAGGAGCGCAGCGACTTGATGACATCGGGGCCGAAGGAGATGTTCGGCACGAAATGCCCGTCCATGACGTCGAGATGGATCCAGTCGGCGCCAGCGGCCGTCACGTCGCGCACCTCCTCGCCAAGCCTGGCGAAATCCGCTGCGAGGATCGAGGGGGCAATGCGAATGGGCAGCGTCATCAAATCTTACTCCGTATGGGCCGCCATTTGACCGCGGGCCCCGAATTCAAGGCTGGCGCGCCGCTCATTGTGTCGGTGCGCCAGGTGGAAAAAAGCCGTTGCCCCGCCATTCGAGCAGGCGGTAGGGGTTTTGCGAAAGTTCATGCGCATCGGTGAAGGCGATGGCGCCGACCGGCGTCTGGAATGTCGTGCCGAGAAGCGTCTCCTGCAGGGGCTTGCCCGCCGCAGTGGCGGCTTGCCCCGCCTGGCCGGCAATGAGTGCCGCGGCCAGCGACGGCAGGACATACCCTTCCGGCTCGATGCCTTTGGCGCGCAGTGCGTCGGCCGCAGCCGTGCCTTCCGGCAGAACGGCGTATTCGGGCAGGGCGACAGCGCGCACGCCTTCATTCAACGGCAGCGGCTGGTCGGCAGCGCGCATGGCATCGCCGCCGAGGATGGACAGCGGGATATTCTCAGCCTTGGCATCGCGGGCGATGACGGCGACGTCATTGCGGTCGCCGCCGATGAAGACCCTGGTGGCACCGGCCCGTTTCAGGCGGCGGACAAGGGCAATCTGCTGCTCCTGTCCTGGCCGGTAGGTATCGGTAAAGACCGGCTTCAGGCCGTTCTGCTCCAGCGCATTGCGCACCGCTTCCGTCAGTTCGCGGCCATGAATGGTGCCGTCCTCGATCAGGGCGATCGGATCGGCGGCCCAGTCCTTCAGGATCGCCTCGATGATCTTTGCCGCCTCGGCACCGTCGGCGGGTGCTGCCCGGAAGAGCGGCCAGCCGTTCTTCAACGCATCCTCCATGAGGATGCGGGAGCGCACCGAGACGGTGATCGCGGGAATGCTGGCGTCCTTCAGCTTCGGCAGCGCGCCTTCGAGCGTTTCGCTACAGAGAAAGCCGATCGCGACCTGCACCTTGGCATTGACAAGCGCATCGGCGACCGCAGCACCGCTATTGTCCTCGCAGGTCTCGTTGATGGCAACGAGGGTATTTTCTGACTGCTGAATCTCGAAGCCGGCACCGGCGGTAATCTGGGCGCCGAGCAGGGCGAGCGGGCCGTTCTGGGGGGCGACGACGCCGATTGTCACGCCGGCCGCATGGCCTTGCGCCGCCGCTCCCAGCAGCGCCAGAAAAGCTGCTATGCCACGCAGGTTGATCATGAAAGGCGGAGATCCCTAGCCATCGTCCATGCCCTTTTATCCGCAAGGCCGCGATCGTCAAAGAAAAACAAGCGCAACACAGCGCTTTTCACCGGTCCTATTGTAGAAAAGGTAACCGATGCTCGCCATATTGGCGCGATAGCAAGTCGAACTACAGCGCCGCGCGTCTTTTCAGGCGCGCAAACGACGCTGTAGCACTTTGAATGGCTGCATAATTTTGTCCTTAAATCGATTCCGATTTAAGGATTTATGCAGTAGGCAGAATAAGCGCGTACGGGAGAAGCAGGTGTTGAACAGGCAGCATATCGACCCTGGCCTTTATCGCGATGCCATGAGCCGTTATGCCGGCCATGTACAGCTCGTGACGACGGCGATGGGCGAGCTGCGCCGCGGCGTCACCATCACGGCCGCCTGCTCGGTTTCGGACAATCCGGCCTCGGTGCTGGTCTGCCTCAACAACACCAATCCGAAGAACGAGATCTTCTTTCGCAGCGGCATTTTCGCGCTGAACACGCTCGGCGCCCATCATCAGGGCGTTGCTGATGCCTTTTCCGGGCGCACGTCGCTTGCCAATGACGACCGTTTCGCCAGCGCCCGTTTCGAGATGCTTGCCACCGGCGCGCCCGTGCTCGCCGACGCGCTTGCCGCCTTCGATTGCCGGGTGATCGATATCAAGGAACTGCCGACGCACAACGTCATCTTCGGCGAGGTCGCGGCCGTCCGTTTCAGCGAAAAACACCCGGCGCTCATCTATCTGAACCGGGATTATCACGCGCTGTGATTGGAGTGGCCGGGATTTCGAAGGAATAAAGAATGGACAATGCCGGGATCGAGGAAATGTTTCAGGGGCTTGGCCCCGTGACGGTCAAGCGCATGTTCGGCGGCAAAGGCATCTATCATCTCGGGCGCATCATCGCGCTGGAAGTGCGTGACGAGATGCTGCTGAAGGCCGACGAGACGAGCGCCCCGGAATTTGCCGCTGCCGGCGCCACCCAATGGACGTATGAGGGCAAGAACGGCAAGCCGGTGAAGATGCCCTATTGGTCAATCCCCGACGAGGCCTACGACGATCCCGATCTAATGGCGAAATGGGTGCGGCTTGCCTATGAGGCGTCGCTTCGCGCCGAATGACTAGCCGCGTTCGGCGGTCGGCAAGGCTGCTATGGCAGCCTTGGTGAAGGCCGACAGCGGCTCGGGCAGATCGGTCAGAGGAAACCAGCCGAAATCCGAAAGCTTGTCCGGTTCGGTCAGTTGCGGCTCGCCGTCGACGTCACGGGCGAGATAGAGGATCGAAATCCAGTGTTGGCGATCGGCCTCGATGATCTGCTCGCTCATGCCGAGGCGCTCGATGCGGCCGATCGTCAGGCCGGTTTCCTCTTCGGCCTCGCGGCGCGCAGCTTCCTCAGCCGGCTCCATGTGATCCACCTTGCCGCCGACGATATTCCAATAGCCGGCTTCAGGTGGACGCATGCGTTTGTAGAGAAGGATCCTGGCGTCGCGCAGAATCACCAAGCCGACGCCGAGACCCGGAAAATCAATACCGGGCCTGCCCATTGGAAGTTCAGACCTTGGCGCTGCCGGCGATCAGCATGAAGGCGGGGATATCATCGCCGAAGCCGATCGGGGTCGGGCCGTCGTCGTGATCGCGATGACGGCGGCGGTCGCGGCTGTCGTCGTTTGCCGGGTAAGGCCGATTGTTACGCGCATTGTTCTGCGGCTTCTGCTCTGCTTTGCGCTCGTTCTTCACGATGTCGGCCTTTACTGGTGCTGCTTCGATCACGTCTACGCCATTATCCTGGATGTCGTTGTCAGATTTATGACTCGCAGCGCTGCGACTGCCGCGTCCGCGGCCACGATCCCTGTCGCCATTCTCTCTCGGCGCGCGATCTCGGGCTGCGCCATCTCTGGCACCACGCTCGCGGCTGTTGCGCCGCGGGCGTTCAGTTTCCCGGCTTTCTTCTGCCGGTGGCAGGGAATTCAGGTCGCCGCTCAGCCATTCGACCTTTTCGCCGATCAGCTTCTCGATGGCGTCGACAAATTTGGTATCGCGCTTGGTGACCAAGGTGAAGGCGGCACCCGAGCGGCCGG
The DNA here is from genome assembly GCF_051811185.1 of Rhizobium sp. 62_C5_N11_2. NCBI lineage: Bacteria > Pseudomonadati > Pseudomonadota > Alphaproteobacteria > Hyphomicrobiales > Rhizobiaceae > Rhizobium > Rhizobium sp. 62_C5_N11_2. The sequence continues at coordinate 2,135,472 of NZ_JBPWPW010000001.1, read as the reverse complement.
CACGGCCGGTGCGGCCGATGCGGTGGACGTAATCCTCGGAATGGATCGGCACGTCGAAATTGAAGACGTGGCTGACATCGGGAATGTCGAGGCCGCGGGCGGCGACGTCGGAGGCAACCAGAAGCTGGAGGTTGCCGTCGCGGAAGCTTTGCAGCGTCATCGTGCGGGAGCGCTGGTCCATATCGCCATGCAGGGCGCCGACGGAGAAGCCGTGGCGTTCAAGCGACCGGAAGAGATCGGCGACATCCTTCTTGCGGTTGCAGAAGACGATAGCGTTCTTGAGCTCGGTCTGGGCGCGGACGAGTTCGCGCAGAACCGCTCGCTTCTCGTAATCCTTGCCGTGCGAAGCGACGAAGCGCTGAGTCACGGTCGCTGCAGCGGAAGCCGGCTTTGCGACCTCGATGCGCTCCGGATTCTGCAGGAAGCGGTCCGCGAGCTTCTGAATTTCCGACGGCATGGTTGCCGAGAAGAACAGCGTCTGGCGGGTGAACGGGATCATCTTGGCGATGCGTTCGATATCGGGGATGAAACCCATGTCGAGCATGCGGTCGGCCTCGTCGATGACGAGGATCTCGACGCCGCTCATCAGCAGCTTGCCGCGCTCGAAATGGTCGAGCAGGCGGCCGGGCGTGCAGATCAGCACATCGGCGCCGCGCTCGAGCTTGCGGTCCTGGTCCTCGAAGGAAACGCCGCCGATCAGAAGGGCGACGTTAAGGCGGTGGTTCTTGCCGTATTTCTCGAAATTCTCGGCGACCTGAGCGGCGAGTTCGCGCGTCGGTTCGAGAATCAGCGTGCGGGGCATGCGCGCACGCGCACGGCCCTTCTCCAGAAGCGACAGCATCGGCAGAACAAAGGATGCCGTCTTGCCAGTGCCGGTCTGCGCGATGCCGCAAATATCGCGGCGCTCGAGCGCAAACGGGATGGCGCCCGCCTGAATAGGCGTTGGGATCGTGTAGCCCGCGTCCGTAACAGCGGATAGCACTTTTTGGCTTAAGCCAAGGTCAGCAAATGTCGTCAAAGGGAAAACTGTTTCCATTCCGTTCGGCCGAGCTCTGAACGAGTCGGCGGGATTGCATGCCGCAATGCAGCGCGACATAGCCCCGAATGGCCGGCAAGTCAAGAAATAGAGACGCCGCACCCATTGCAGAGTGAAGCGTTGGTTACCGGGCAGGAGTTACTTGATATAGGTGGCGAGTTTAAGGCCGGCATTCATGAAATATACTGGATCGACCGCGTGGCCGTCCTGGCGCACTTCATAATGCAGGTGCGTGCCCGTCGAGCGGCCGGTGCTACCGGCAAGGCCGATGACGTCATCGCGATCGACCGTGTCGCCGACCTTGACCAGGACCTGGGACATATGCCCGTAGCGCGTCGAGATGCCGTTGCCGTGATCGATCTCGACCATGTTGCCGTAGCCGCCGGTCCAACCGGCCGAAATCACCTTGCCGGGGGCCGTCGGGCGGATCCTTTCGCCCGGCGAAAAGCGGAAGTCGATGCCGGAATGGAGCGCGAGGCGGCCGAGGAAAGGGTCGCGTCGATTGCCGAACGGGCTCGTCACGTCCTTGCCGATAGCGGGATTGCGGAAAGGCAGGGATTCGGCGGTGCTGCGCACCTCTTCGAGACGGGTCAACGCGCCGTCGAGCGCGACCAGAGAATTGTTGAAGTCGTCGTTGCTTTCGGGCTCGACATAGGGGCCGCCGACGGCATCGTCATCGTCTTTCTTGGCGGCGGTCTCGGGCATCGGAATCTTGAAGCGGGTCAGCACGGTCTCGATGGCGTTGGCGGCATTGCCGGCATCGCTCGTCAGCTGTTCGACACGGCTGCGCTGGTCCTGTTCGACATCTTTCAGCGATAGCGTCACCTTGGAGAAGATGCGGTCGGCACGGTCGCCGACCGTGTCGGTCGCCGGCACATAGGCAAGCGTAGAATTGTCGGGCGTCGCATCGGCGGGCGCGCCGCTTGCCAGCTGTTTCTCGATCGCCTCGATGCCGCCGCCGGTGAGTGAAGCACGCTTGTCCTTGATATCGGGGGCATAGGACTGAACGGGCGAAGACGGCGCAGGCAGGACGCCATCTTTTTCCGTCAGGCCGGAGCTTTCGGCCCGGTCGAGCAGATTGTCGAGCTTGCCATGGCGCGAGGTGAGCGCCATCTGCTGCTCCATCAGCTTGTCGACCTTGTCTTCGACCACCTGCTGGTCGAGAAGCTGGCGGGAGGTGATGCGGTCGACCTGCGCGCGGAGGGCAGCGATGCGGTCTTCATAGTCGTGCTGCATGCGGGCCTGTCGGGCCATGGTGGCGCCGATCAGGTCGTCGCGCAGCACGAGATAGGACGTGGCCAAGAGGTAGCCGATCGAGAAGACGCCGACGAAGCAGAAGGCCACCGCAGCCATCCAGGGCCGGACCGTCATATGGCGAACCTTGTCACCGCTTGCCAGGATGAGGATATGTTCCTGTGCCCGCCTGCCGAATACCCGGTGCTGATGTCCGCTGTTCACGCAGGCTCTCCCGATTGATGCTCTACGCCTCTTTCGGAAAATTAGACACTGTTATGGTTAATGAATGCTTTCATTGCCGCCGTCGCATCATAAATTTCAGTGACTTCAAGCGTGGCTGATCGATGCCAACGATCTGTAGAAGGACGGCGTCAGCCCGGCTTCGGCGCGGGCAAGGTCGTTGAAGGGCGGCTTCAGCGGTCCGCGGAAATTGGCCCGTACCAGCTCCTGGAAGGCTTTTGCCGGGTCGCGTTTCTCGCGGGCGCAGAGGAAGCGGAACCATTTGGCGCCGACGGCGACATGGCCTTTCTCGTCGTTATAGATGACGTCGAGGACATCGGCACTTTCGAGATCGCCGGTCTGGCGCATCTTTGTCTGCAACGACGGCGTAACGTCGAGGCCACGGGCTTCCAGAATCAGCGGCACGACGGCCAGCCTTGCCGTCAGGTCGTTGCGCGTCGAATGGGCGGCCTGCCAGAGCCCGTCATGCGCGGGTAGGTCACCGTAATCAGCACCGAGATCGTTGAGCCTGGCGCGCACCATGCGGAAATGCTTCGCCTCCTCGAATGCGACCTGCATCCAGCCGTCGAAAAAGGAATTCGGCACCTGCTCGGTCGCGAATCGCGCAACGATATCGAGCGCCAGATCGACGGCGTTAAGCTCGATATGAGCGATGGCGTGGAGCAGAGCGATCCGTCCTTTGAGCGTATGCAGCGAGCGCTTCTCCACCTGGGTCGGCGGCGTCAGCACCGGTTTGTCGGGCCGGCCGGGCCTGTCGGGCAGGGCCGCATCGAGCGGCGAGCGCAGCGACACCCGGCGAGCGAACCAGCGGGTGGCGCTTTCCTGCGCAAGTGCCGTCTTGCGGTCGAGATCGGCCGAGCTGATCGCATCGATGGCGCCGCCGCGCAGCGAGCTTATCGCCAGATGCCCGGTCACGCCGCCAGATTCCTCACGGCCTCGAGTACGGTTTCGGCATGGCCCTGCACCTTCACCTTCTGCCAGATGGTGGCGATCGTGCCGTCCTGGCGGATCAGGAAGGTGGTACGCTCGACGCCCATGAAATTGCGGCCGTACATGCTCTTTTCCTTCCAGACGCCATAGGCCTGCAGCGTCGTCTTTTCCTCGTCCGAGGCAAGCGCCACCGAAAGACGGTGCTTCTTGATGAACCTGTCATGGCACGCGGCCGAATCGGGCGACATGCCGATGACGGCAGCACCGGCCGCTTCGAACTCGCTTGCTAACGCGGTGAAAGCCAATGATTCTGCGGTGCAGCCCGTCGTGTCGTCCTTGGGATAAAAGAACAATACGAGCGGCTTGCCGTGGAATTCGGCCAGCGTGACGCGGCCGCCGCCGTCGCGGGGAAGGTTGAAATCAGGGGCCGAGACGCCGATGCCGGGAACCGCCATTGGGAAAACCTTTCTTTTGCCGGGTTTGTGGATGACACTTTCTCTCCCCGAATTATATAGTGGACGGATACCCGTCCAGCATGGCCGGGTTCAATTCTTCACTTAAAGGGAGAGCCCGAGGGCGCATGTCAGCCATCCGCGGCGAAAAGGTCACGTTTCGCAAGAAGGATATCGTTGCGCTGGACCGCTTGCCGTCCGCCCAGGCCGAGGATCCGATCATCGTTCATTGCCCGCCGCCGCGTTCGCCGATGCGCCGCACGGCGAAGCTGACCTCAGGATTTCTGGGACTGATTCTCCTTATTCTCGCTGGCATCGTTTTCACCGTCGAGAGCGGCATGTTCGACAAGCCGCTGTCGCAGCAGGCTCAGGCGGCGCTGAATGGTGTGGCCGGACCGCGCTACCGCGCCGAGGTCGGCTCCACCGTCATCCGCTTCACTTCGGATTTTCGGCTGGCACTTGAAGCGCGCAACGTCAACATGATCGACCAGGAGAGCGGCCAGCACCTGTCGACGACGGGTTCGGTGCGGCTGGGGCTCGATCCGCTGCAGCTTTTCCGCGGCCGCATCGCCGTCGCGGACATCGAAGCGGAGGATATCGCGCTCGATACCGCGCTTCTGCCCTCCGGCAATCCCGTCAAGCTCGACGATCTGCGCATCGACGCCGTGCCGGCTGCGATGGAGAGGATCTTCTCGCAGTTCGACATGTTCGACAGCATCGTGACGCGCGGCTCGACGAATTCGGTGCGCATCTCCGGCATCGACATCAAGCTTGCCGATACCGCCAACGGTCCGCTGTCGCTTGTCATCGACAATCTCGTCTTTGCCCATGCCGGCCCGTCCTCGTTGCAATTGACCGGCGAAGTCGCGCTCAACGGCGAGGTGGCGGAGCTCGACATGCTGGCCGAGAAGGAAGACGGCCACGTGTCGAAGGTCGTGGCGACGCTCAAGCATGCCGACCTCACGCCCTTTGCGCTGAAACGCAACGATCAGGGCGTGATCCGGCAGGGGCTCAGCGCTTTTGTCGACCTGACGGTGTCGGCCACCAGAGCGCGCGATGGGGCGCCGCCGGCGCTTGCGGCGACGATCGACATCGATCCTGGCCAGATCTATGCGGATGGCGATCCGCAGGAGCTGTCGGGCGGCCAAATCAATCTCGTCTATGATTTCTCCAAGCAGACGCTCGAGATCGCCAGGTCGAACGCCCGATTCGGCGCGACCACGCTTCCCATCAACGGCGCCCTGATCGATCTCGACAAGCTCGACCCGCAGGCCGGCAAAGGCTTCGGCATCGACCTGCTCGTCAGCGGCGGCACGGCAGCCCCCGGCGGCTCCGGCGAGCAGCCGCTCTCCTTCGACATCCAGGCGACGGGGCGCTACATGGTCGCCGGCCGCGAATTCCAGTTTCCCAACATGACGGTTTCCAGCCCGCTTGGGGCGCTCTACGGATCACTTGATGTCAAGCTCGGCGAAAAATCACCGGAGATCAGCTTCGCCGGCCAGTCGTCACAGTTGCAGACGATAGCGATCAAGCAGCTCTGGCCGTTCTGGATGGCGCCCAAGGTGCGCAACTGGGTGCACGGCAATCTCTTCGGCGGCACCGTCACCGATGCCGCCATTTCCGTCTTCATTCCCTTTGGCAGGCTGGACGAGGCAGCCGGCGGCAAGGGATTGAAGCTCGACGCCAACCAGATCCGCATCGGCTTCGACATCACGGGTGCGCGGATGAACGTCGCCGGAGACATTCCGCCGATCCGCGACACGTCAGCACATTTCGACCTGACCGGCCCGGTTGCGACGATCGCGATCAAGAGCGGCACGTCTTATTTCCCCTCCGGCCGGTCCGTCGGTCTCGGGCAGGGGACGTTCATCTTGCCTGCCACCTACGATAAACCACTGATGGCCGATATCGATCTTGCGGTCTCCGGAGCGGCGGACGCCGTTGGCGAGCTTCTGACCTACAGGCCGATCCGGGTGCTGCAGCGCGCCGGCTTTACGCCCGACGATCTCAAGGGCCGGATCGAGGCGAATGTGAAGGCGCATTTCGGCCTGCTCTCCTCGCAAAACCCGCCGCCGGCCGAATGGACGGCGGCAATGAAGCTCACCGATATCGATCTTGCCAAGCCGTTTTCCGGCCGCACGATCAGCAATCTCGACGGCACCCTGAACGGCAATCCGAAACGGATCACGCTCGACGCCAAGGCCCAGATCGACGGTGTCCCGGCCGATATCGATCTTACCGAACCGGTCGAGGCATCCGACACGGCGGTGCGGCAGCGGGTGATCACCGCGACGCTTTCAGAAGACCAGCGCAACAAGCTGATACCCGGCCTTTCCGGCATCGTCGGCGGCAGCGTGAAGATGGTGCTGACGCGGATCGATGACGACCGGCAGGACGTCCAGCTCGACCTCACCAAGTCGCTGCTCGAACTGCCTTGGATAGGCTGGTCGAAGGGCAGCGGCATTGCCGCCACGGCCGAATTCGAAACGTCCGGCCCGGCCGACAATACCCAGATCAAGAATTTTCGACTGAAGGGCGATGGTTTCGGCGCCAACGGATCGCTGAACATTGGCAAAGGCGGACTGATCTCGGCTGATTTCGACAGCGTCAAGCTGTCCTCGCTCGACGATTTCGCCCTGTCGGTGAAACGTAGCAAGGGCAATTTTGACGTCTCGGTCTCCGGCGACAGCGCCGATGCGCGGCCGGTCATCGCGCGGTTGAAATCGGGCTCTGACGGCGATGGTGATGGGGATGCCGGCGACACCGGCGTATCGGTGCGCGCCAGGCTGAAAAACGTCATCGGCTTCAACGACGAGAAGGTCGGCAATTTCCAGGCGCAAATATCACTGCGCGGCGACAAGCTGCAGGCGCTCAATTTCTCCGCCGTTACCGACAGCGGCGAGGCCGTGGTCAGCCAGATGAAGGACGGCGGCGTCATCAACATCACCAGTGGCGATGCCGGCGCGGTGTCACGTTTCGCCGATCTCTACCAGCACATGCAGGGCGGCCTGCTTAATCTGGCGATCCGGCTGGGGGCGGAGGGCGGCTGGGATGGCTCGCTCGACGTGCGCCGCTTCGCGATCGTCAACGAACAACGCCTGCGGTCGATCGTTTCGACGCCTGTCGGAAATGAGCAGCGCAGCCTCAACGAAGCCGTCAAACGCGATATCGATACCTCGTCGCAGCGCTTCCAGCGCGGCTTTGCCCGTGTCGTCTCGCGCAATGGCATGGTCGGCATCGAGAACGGCGTGCTGCGCGGCGACCAGATCGGCGCAACCTTCCAAGGCATCGTGCGCGATCGCAAGGGCAACATGGACATGACCGGCACTTTCATGCCGGCCTACGGCCTCAACCGGCTCTTTGCCGAATTGCCGCTGATCGGCGTCATTCTCGGCAATGGCAGCGACCGCGGCCTGATCGGCATCACCTTCAAGCTGACAGGCAAGTTCGACCAGCCGAACCTGCAGATCAACCCGCTGTCGATCATCGCGCCTGGCGTTTTCCGGCAGATCTTTGAGTTCCAGTGAGGCAGGTGAAGCCGGGAGGTCGCAAATCCCGACAGGTGCAAAAGGTTCCGACAAAGCGTCCGGTGTGTGACTTGTTGCCGGATCGCAGCAGAGGAATGCGCAGGTTCGTTCTCGGCAAGGCCAATTCCGACCTATCCTGACAAGTCCGACATTGATGCTTTGCCTATTTTAGGAAAATCTGATGTACTATATTGTCCCGGCCAGGAAGCAACGGCCGGTGCAATGTCGGAGGATGCGATGCAGTGCGCCCGGACAGTTTCTTTCGCATCGGTCGCCATGATGGCTGTGACAATTGCCGACACTTCGCTTGCCGCGGAAAAGGTCGTGCGGCTGAAATCGCAAGAGGCGGTCATCCGGTCCGACCACGTCCTCATGGTTCCCCTCGACGCGATGATGACGCCGCCGATCTTCTCGATCAGTTGGTGGTCGCGGGTGAAGCCTGATTCAAGTGTCGATCCGCCGGCTATCTTTTCCGAGAGACCAAACGAGATGACGCGGAATGCCGACGGGGAGCTGAATGATCTTGCTCGCCGACCTGAATAGTGAGGCACAGAAAAGCCGGCGCGGGCGCCGGCTTTGGTATCTGTTCGGTAAAGCCGCTTACGCCGCGCGGCGGATCAGGATGTGTTTCTTCTTGCCGAGCGAGAGCTTGATGATGCCGTCGGCGGTGATTTCGCCGCTGCCGATCATCTTGCGTTCGTCGCTGACCGCCTCGTCGTTGATGCGGACTGCGCCGCCCTGGACGTGACGGCGTGCTTCGCCGTTCGAACCGGCAAGGCCGGCACGTACGATCAGCGACAGAAGGCCGATGCCAGCGTCGAGCTCGGAGGCGGGCACGTCGACCGACGGGAGATTTTCCGAGAGACCACCTTCCTCGAAGGTCTTGCGTGCCGTTTCGGCAGCCTGTTCAGCGGCCTGGCGGCCGTGCAGGATTGCCGTCACCTCGGTCGCAAGGATCTTCTTGACCTCGTTGATCTCCGAGCCGCCGAGTGCGGAGAGACGGGCGATTTCATCCATCGGCAGCGTGGTGTAGAGCTTCAGGAAGCGCGAGACGTCGGCATCCTCGGTGTTGCGCCAGTACTGCCAGAAATCATAGGCCGAGAGCATGTCAGCGTTCAGCCAGACAGCGCCTGTTGCCGACTTGCCCATCTTGGCGCCGGATGACGTCGTCAGCAGCGGCGATGTCAGCGCATAGAGCTGCTGTGTCCCCATGCGGTGACCGAGATCGATACCGTTGACGATATTGCCCCACTGGTCCGAACCGCCCATCTGCAGGCGGCAATCGTAGCGCTTGGCAAGCTCGACGAAGTCATAGGCCTGGAGGATCATGTAGTTGAATTCCAGGAAGGACAGGGACTGTTCGCGGTCGAGACGCGTCTTGACGCTGTCGAAGGACAGCATGCGGTTGACCGAGAAGTGCTTGCCGACATCGCGCAGGAATTCGAGGTAGTTCAGCGAGCGCAGCCATTCGGCATTGTTGATCATCAGCGCGTCCCTCGGACCGTCGCCGTAGTTCAGGTAATTGGAGAAGACGCGCTTGATCGAAGCGATGTTGCCTTCGATCGTATCTACGGTCATGAGCTGGCGCGCTTCTTCCTTGAAGGAGGGATCGCCGACCATGCCGGTGCCGCCGCCCATCAGCGAGATGGCGCGATGACCGGTCTTCTGCATCCAGTGCAGCATCATGATCTGGATCAGCGAGCCGGCGTGCAGGCTGGGCGCCGTCGGATCGAAGCCGATATAGGCCGTCACGGTTTCCTTGGCGAACAGGTCATCGAGGCCGCTTTCATCGGAGACCTGATGAATGAAGCCGCGCTCTTTCAGCGTGCGGAGGAAATCGGACTTGAACTCGGACATGGGTTTCGTCTCTTGGTGTCTGCGCTTACCCGAGTGGGCCTCACGCAAGTTCGTTGTTGTTGATCTGTCGCGGCGCGTTTAGCACTGTTTTTACAAAAGTGCATCCGGGAATCGCATGGGAGGCAAGCCTCATGAATGTCATCAGGACCGCGATCGGTTTGATGAGCGGCACGTCGATGGACGGAATCGACGTCGCGCTGATCAGGACAGACGGTCGCAGCTTCATCGAGCGCGGGCCGTTCATGGGCGTGCCCTATGATGCCGATTTTCGTGGGCAGCTCAAACGGGCGCTGGAAATCGCACGTCCACTGAGCGACAGGAACGAACGGCCCGCTGAGCTTCGTGCTATCGAGCTTGAACTGACCTTACGGCATGTAATTGCCGTTACGGCATTCATGGAGCGTTTCGAGCTTTTAGCCGATGGCGTCGATGTTCTCGGCTTCCATGGCCAGACGGTGCTTCATCGCCCTGATGAGGGATTGACGATCCAGATCGGCGACGGCCCGGAACTGGCGCGCCGAACCGGCATAGCGGTGGTCTACGACATGCGTGCCAACGACATGGTCCATGGCGGGCAGGGTGCGCCGCTGGTGCCGGCCTATCACGCAGCACTTGCGGGAAAATTCCAGCAGCAGGGACAGGCGGTGTGCTTCGTCAATATCGGCGGCATCTCCAATCTCACCTCTATCGGCACGGACGGCCGGATATCGGCCTTCGACAGCGGGCCGGGCAATACGCTGATCGACCAGTGGGTGGAGATGCAGACCGGCAGAACTTATGATCCCGGCGGCGAGATTGGCGGGCGCGGCAAGGTCGTTGCCAGCCTGGCGGAGCGTTATCTGCAAAGCCCGTTCTTTCGCGGCAATGTTCGCCGTTCCCTCGATCGGGGCGATTTCGCCCCGCTTCGGCCCGAGGAAGCAAGCCTTGAAGACGGCGCCCGGACGCTGGCGCATGTCGCCGCCGCCTCGATCATCAAATCCGCCAGCTTCCTGCCCGAGACCCCAGCGGTCTATATCGTCTGCGGCGGCGGGCGGCTGAACGCCACTCTGATGGCGGAATTTTCGGTCATGGCCGAAAGGTTCGGCTCGAAGGTAGTGAGCGCCGAGGAGGCAGGCTTCGATGGCGACGCGATGGAAGCCGAGGCCTGGGCCTATCTCGCCGTCCGGTCGCTGGACGGGCTGCCGTTGACATTTCCTGGCACAACGGGAGTGGGCGTCCCAGTCAGCGGCGGGGTGCTGGCAACGCCATGAGAGAGCAGAGGGTCATACTGAAGACGCCGCGGCTGAGCTTCGTCATGTGGGACGAAGGCGATGCGGCCCTGGTGCAGCAACTGCATTCGACGATGGCGACGACCCGCTATCTGTCCGGCAATGCGCCGTGGAGCCTCGAGAAGGCTGAGCAGCGGCTGAAGGGCTGGTTCGAAGAGCAGGCGCGCGACGGCACGACCAAATACAAGCTCCTCGCCGAGGACGGCAACTTCGTCGGCCGCGCCGGCATTTCGAAGTTCAGGAGCGAGCAATTCGAACTCGGTTATTCCCTGCGCGAGGAGGCGTGGGGCAAGGGCCTGGCAACGGAGGCGGCAGGCGCTTTGGCCGACTGGTTCTTCGAAAGGCAGTTTGCATCCGGCTTCATCGCCTTCACGCATCCCGAAAAAATCGTCTCGCAACGCGTCCTCAGAAAGATCAGCATGCGCGAACGCGCGCCGATCCCGATCGACGGAGTGCTTGGCACGGCTTTCGAACTCACCGCCGACATGCGGCCGCCAATGCCCTAACTTTTTACCGCGACCGGCCGGACATTTGATTCGCGACCAGCCTGGTTGCCATCCTCGACGCCCCTGACCTGAGCAATGAACGAGAACTTCTTGCGAAGGCCAAGGATCGGCTTCTCGATGAAATGCCAGGACAGCACCGCGACGGCCAGAGCCGATGGCAGGCCGACGAGATAGAGCGCCAGCGCACCATATTTCGGATAGAGAAACACCGACGGGAACGAGCTGATCCAGATCTGCAAAAACGGGTCGTGATAGAGATAGACGCCGTAGGAATAGTCGCCCTTCCTGAAAAAGGCCGGAATGGGCACCTCGGACAGGCCGACGAAGACGGTGATGTAAACGAGAGAGGGGATGACCAGGGGTCGGTTCATCACCGACTCCGTCGCCCGGCTGTCCAGGGTCAGAATGGCGACGATGCAAATCAGGCAGGCGGCGGCGAACAGCCAGCGGGAATGCGGAATGACCGCTTTGAACTGAAAGGCGACGATGCCCATCATGAAGGCGGTTATCAGCTGGGAGCCTCGGCTCATGAACAGGAAGCGAGCGATCGGCTTGATTGTATCAGGTAACAGATAGGGCATCTTTTGCACGACAAGGCCGATGGCGATGTAGGCGATCGTCACCGCAAGCAGCTTGTAGCGCGTCTTGACGATGGCGGTGATCATCAGGAACGACATGATGATGTAGCAGAAAATCTCCCAGGGAACCGTCCAGAGAGCGCCATTGACCCGTTGACTCGGATTATTCTCGAACACGCCCGGAAGCTCGTAATGGATCCAGCCGACGATATTCAGGAAGTATTTGAAAAATCGCTGATCGGTAAAATATTCGGAATGATAAACGACCGTTATGATCGGCCCGATAATCAACGAACAGACGACAATATCGACCGCAAGGGCCGGGACGATGCGCAAGCCTCGGTTGATCAGGAAATTCCGGAGGCTCAGTCGCTGGGCGCTGCCGGCGATCAGAAATCCGCTCAAAGCGAAGAACATCGGAACAAGAGCGTATTCAGTAAACCAGAATACCGACCCCCTGATGAAGTCATTGTTCTCGGTTAACAAAAAGGAATGGGTCAATACGATGGAAAAGGCGAGCCCTATTCGAAGAAAATCGAACCCCGGACCAATTCCCCTATACTTATCCAGGACTTCCCCGAACGACTTGGTCATTGCGGACCTCGCTTTTGTTAGGATCGCGAGGACCCTACCGCACTGCAACATACATTGCAACACGGTAGGTGATCTGTTCTGACACATCCGGCCCGGTGGTGTTCCGGACCGTCACGGCGTCGATGAGGCCGAGATTTTGTGGTGTCAGCGAATCCGCTTGGCGGCCGGTTCCGGCACCAGTTCGCCGTTGAGGCGACGGTCGAGGTAATCCTCGCATTCGCCCATCAGCGTTTCCACCTGGCCATTGAAGAAGTGGTTGGCGTTGGCAACGGTGCGGTGGGTGATGAGGATGCCCTTCTGGGTCTTCAGCTTCTCGACCAAGCCGTTGACATCCTTTTCTGGCGCCACCTTGTCGGCTTCGCCGTTGATGATCAGGCCAGAAGAGGGGCAGGGCGCCAGGAAGGAAAAGTCGTAGGTGTTCGGCTGCGGCGCGATCGACATGAAGCCTTCGATCTCCGGCCGGCGCATCAGGAGCTGCATGCCGATCCAGGAGCCGAAGGAATAACCGGCGACCCAACAGGTCTTGGAATCGGGATGCAGGCTCTGCACCCAGTCGAGCGCCGAGGCGGCATCCGAGAGTTCGCCGGCGCCATGGTCGAATTCACCCTGGCTGCGGCCAATGCCCCGGAAGTTGAAGCGCAGCGTCGTGAACCCGCGCTTCTGGAACATGTAGAAGAGCTGATAGACGATCTGATTGTTCATCGTGCCGCCGAACTGCGGATGCGGATGCAGAATCAGGGCGATGGGCGCGCTTTTTTCCTTGGAGGGCTGGTAGCGGCCTTCAAGACGGCCGGCTGGGCCGTTGAAAATAACTTCGGGCATTGGTACTCCGGGTTTTATTTCGCGTTCGCGCTGCGCTGGATGACAACATGACTTGACTAGTGTTGTCAGCTTTTCTAAAACGCAGTTTAGAACAATTCGAAACTTGCATGGCGATCCACGCATCGTGGAACGTGTCATAAGGCAAGCCCGGCGGAAATTTCAAGAAAAATGAACCGCGGCCGCTGAAGCAAGCTCGTCAAGCGCAGGACTGAAGATCATGGCGCCGCCACGCCTTTATCTCGACTGGAATGCCACAGCGCCGCTGCACCCCGCAGCACGCGCGGCGATCATGCGCGCCATCGATGTGTTTGGCAATCCGAACAGCGTGCACGGAGAGGGCCGCGCCGCGCGCGCCGCCATCGAAGGCGCACGGCGCAAGGTGGCGGCACTTGCCGGCACCGGTCCTGGCAATGTGGTCTTTACCAGCGGTGCGACCGAGGCCGCTAACCTGGTGCTGACACCGGATTTCCGCATGGGCCGCACGCCGCTTCGGCTCGGCCATCTTTATTTTTCGGCGATCGAGCATCCGGCTGTGCGCGAAGGCGGCCGCTTCGCCAGGGAGAGTATGACGGAGATCCCGGTGACGGAAGCCGGTATCGTCGATCTCGATGCGCTCGGCCTCCGGCTTGATGCGCATGACAAGGCCGCCGGCCTGCCGATGGTCGCTATCATGCTCGTCAACAACGAGACGGGCATCGTGCAGCCGGTTGAGGCGGCGGCAAAGATCGTCCACGCCCATGGCGGGCTCTTCGTCGTCGACGCCGTGCAGGCGGCAGGCCGCATCGCGCTCGATATCGAGAAGATCGGCGCCGATTTCATGATCGTCTCCTCGCACAAGATCGGCGGGCCGAAGGGGGCCGGCGCGCTCATCGCACGCGGCGAGGCGCTGATGCCCAGGCCGCTGATCCAGGGCGGCGGGCAGGAGCGGGGTCACCGCTCAGGGACACAGAATTCTCTGGCGCTGATCGGCTTCGGCGCGGCGGCAGAAGCTGCGTCCGACGAACTCGAGGCGCGCAATGCGACGATCGGCGCGCTGCGCGAGCGGCTGGAAGCCGGCATGCGTGAGGCGGCATCCGATGTGATGATCCACGGCGAGGGCGGCGAGCGCGTCGCCAATACGATCTTCTTCACCCTGCCGGGGCTGAAGGCTGAGACCGGGCAGATCGCCTTCGATCTCGAAGGCGTTGCCCTTTCTGCAGGTTCGGCCTGCTCATCCGGTCGGCTCGGGGAAAGCCACGTGCTGACGGCAATGGGACGTGACGCCAAGCTCGGAGCGCTACGCATCTCGCTCGGCTTTTCGACGACGGAAGACGATGTCGACAGGGCGATTGCGGCTTTCGCGAAGATTGCCTGTCGGCGGAGGTCGGCGGGCGAGGCGGCTTGACCCGTCAAAACTTGCGGAAACGCAAATTTCTGCTTGCCAATCGGGCTGAAAAGTCCCTTTTGGCCTCTTACATAAAGGGCAGGACAATTGCCCAAACGCTACAAGCTGCCGGACCTTGTATCCGGCGAGATTGGAGAATGAGATGGCTGCCGTGCAGGAAACAATCGACCAGGTCCGCCTGATCGATGTGGACCAGTACAAATACGGTTTCGAGACCGTCATCGAGATGGACAAGGCGCCAAAAGGCCTGTCCGAGGACATCATTCGTTTCATTTCGGCCAAGAAGCAGGAGCCGGAGTGGATGCTGGAATGGCGTCTCGAGGCCTATCGTCGCTGGCTGACGCTGGAAGAGCCGACCTGGGCGCGCGTCAATTATCCGAAGATCGATTTCAACGACATCTATTATTACGCCGCGCCGAAAAGCACGCCGGGTCCGAAGTCGCTCGACGAGGTCGATCCGGAGCTGTTGAAGGTCTATGAGAAGCTCGGCATTCCGCTGCGTGAACAGGAGATTCTTGCCGGCGTCGAGAAGCCGAAGATCGCCGTCGACGCCGTTTTCGACAGCGTCTCGGTCGTCACCACCTTCAAGGCAGAGCTGAAGAAGGCCGGCGTGATCTTCATGTCGATCTCGGAAGCCATCCGCGAATATCCCGATCTCGTCCGGAAATATCTCGGCTCGGTCGTGCCGACCTCGGACAATTATTACGCGACGCTGAATTCGGCGGTCTTTACCGACGGCTCCTTCGTCTTCGTGCCGAAGGGCGTTCGTTGCCCGATGGAGCTGTCCACCTATTTCCGCATCAATGAGAAGGGCACCGGCCAGTTCGAGCGCACGCTGATCATTGCGGAAGAGGGCGCCTACGTCTCCTATCTCGAAGGCTGCACGGCGCCGCAGCGCGATGAAAACCAATTGCATGCCGCCGTGGTCGAGCTGGTTGCGCTCGATGACGCCGAGATCAAATATTCGACGGTGCAGAACTGGTATCCGGGCGACAAGAACGGCAAGGGCGGCATCTACAATTTCGTCACCAAGCGCGGCGATTGCCGCGGCGACCGTTCGAAGATCTCCTGGACGCAGGTCGAAACCGGCTCGGCGATCACCTGGAAGTATCCGTCCTGCATCCTGCGCGGCGACGACAGCCGCGGCGAATTCTACTCGATCGCCGTTTCGAATGGCCATCAGCAGATCGACAGCGGCACCAAGATGATCCATCTCGGCAAGAACACGTCGAGCCGCATCGTCTCCAAGGGTATCGCCGCCGGCGTTTCCAACAACACCTATCGCGGCCAGGTCTCGGCTCACCGCAAGGCGGCGAATGCGCGCAACTTCACCCAGTGCGATTCGCTTTTGATCGGTGACAAGTGCGGCGCCCATACCGTGCCCTACATCGAGGCGAAGAATTCGACGGCGCAGTTCGAGCATGAAGCGACGACTTCGAAGATCTCCGAGGACCAGCTGTTCTACTGCCTGCAGCGCGGCATCCCGACCGAAGCGGCGATCGCACTGATCGTCAACGGCTTCGTCAAGGAAGTCCTGCAGGAACTGCCGATGGAATTCGCCGTCGAGGCGCAGAAGCTGATCAGCATCTCGCTCGAGGGCTCGGTGGGGTAATGGACGAAAAGTCGCCGCTTTCGCAGACGGGCGAACAAAGGCATTGGACAGCAGATGCTCTGATGTTTTTGTTCTCCACGGCGCTGGCCGGTGTCATCGTGGGAATGTTTGTCGCTTTCGCTAATTGGAATATCGGCAAACTGATCGTCCTTTCGTCTCTTGGCCTGTGTGCCGTTGTGCTGCTGCTTGGTAGAGCAGCCGAACTGGTCGGTGAATTGTTAGAATTGATGGAACGCATTTTCCCTGGATGGAAAAGCCCCAAGTGAAAGATCGAGACTATGCTTGAAATCAGAAACCTTCATGCCCGCATCGCCGAGGACGGCACCGAGATTATCCGTGGCCTGAACCTGACGGTGAAGGCCGGCGAAGTTGCCGCCATCATGGGGCCGAACGGCTCCGGCAAGTCGACGCTCTCCTATGTGCTCTCCGGCCGCAGCGATTACGAAGTCACCGAGGGCGACATTCTCTATAATGGCGAGAGCATCCTCGAGCTCGATCCGGCCGAGCGTGCGGCCAAGGGCATCTTCCTCGCCTTCCAATATCCGGTCGAAATCCCCGGTGTTGCCACCATGCAGTTCCTGAAAGTGGCGATGAACGAGCAGCGCAAGGCGCGCGGCGAAGACGAGTTGACGACGCCGGATTTCATGCGCCGGGTCAAGGATGCTGCCGGCAAGTTGCAGATCAATACCGAGATGCTGAAGCGGCCGCTGAATGTCGGCTTTTCCGGCGGCGAGAAGAAGCGCGCCGAAATCCTGCAGATGGCGCTGCTCGAACCGAAGCTCTGCGTGCTTGACGAAACCGATTCCGGCCTCGACATCGATGCGCTGAAGATCGTCGCCGACGGCGTCAATGCGCTGCGTTCGCCGGACCGCGCGGTTGTGGTCATCACCCATTACCAGCGCCTGCTCGACTATATCGTGCCGGATACCGTCCACGTGCTCTACAAGGGCCAGGTGATCAAGTCGGGTGACAAGACGCTGGCGCATGAGCTGGAAGCCAACGGCTATGCCGACATCATCGGCACGGCAGCCTGAGTTCGGGTGGAAAGGACGACGTCCATGAACATGCAGACGACGAGCCGCCTGACTGCGGCCGAGACGGCGTTGATCGAGGCCTTCAACCAGCAGATCGGCGAACTGCCGGGCAATGGTGCGGTGACGGCCCTGCGCGACCGGCTTCTCGACGACCTGAAGAAGGCCGGCCTGCCGACGCGCCGCATCGAAGCCTGGCATTATACCGACCTCAAGAATCTGCTGCGCACCGTTCCGCCGCAGGCAGGCGATGCCGGCTCGGAGGCGTTGGAGCCGCTCGTTGCTGATGCCACGGTGCTGGCGGTGATCCAGGGCCATTCCAACCAGAAGGCTACGGCCGACGGTCTTGGCGTTTCGGCCTATTTTGAACGTCTGCTTGACGGCTCTGCCGCAGGCGGGCTCGATGCGCTCGGCAGCGACGACGCCGTCGGCCGGATCAATGGCAGCTTCGTGCGCGACGGCTATGTCATCGACGTGCCTGCCGATGCCGAGCTTGAAAACCCCCTTGAAATCCAGTTCATCCATGCGGGTGGGCAGGCACATACGCGTCTTCCCGTGGCCTTCGGCGCCGGTGTCAAGGCGACCGTCATCGAGCGTCACCTCACGGTGACCGGTGATGCGGCCCTCGTGTCCCACGTCAGCGACATCACGGTCGGCGAAGGCACGGAACTGACGTGGATCATCCTGCAGCAGCAGGGGCCCGACGATACGCATCTCGGGCAGATCCGCATTGATCTCGGCGCTGACGCCAAGCTCCGGCTTTTCGTCATCAATGCCGGCGGCAGGCTGGTGCGCCAGGAGCTTAACATCAAGGTGACGGGCGAGGGCGCCGATCTGACGTTGCGCGGCATCAACCTGCTCGGTGGCGACAGCCATACCGACGTGACGATGGTGCTCGGCCACGACGTGCCGAACACCGGCTCGACCGAAGTGATCCGCAACGTCGTCTTCGACCGCGCCAAGGGCGTCTTCCAGGGCATGATCCGGGTCGCGCCCGATGCGCAGAAGACCGATGCCAAGATGGCCTGCAACACGTTGCTGATGTCCGACGATGCCGAATTCTCGGTCAAGCCCGAGCTCGAAATCTTCGCCGACGACGTGCAGTGCGGCCACGGCGCGACGGTGACCGATATCGACGCCAATCATCTCTATTACATGATGGCGCGCGGCATTCCGGAGAACAAGGCGCGGGCGATGCTCGTCAACGCCTTCGTCGCCGAGATCGTCGAGGAACTGGAAGACGAAGCCCTTGTCGAGGCGCTGGAAGGCGTGATTTCGGCCTGGCTCGAAAAGCACGCCTGATCGGATATATCAATGGACAAGATAGCCCCGGCCACCCAATACGACGTCGAAGCCATTCGTCGGGATTTTCCGATCCTTGCGGAGAAGGTGCACGGCAAGCCGCTGGTCTATCTCGACAACGGTGCCTCGGCGCAGAAGCCGCAGGTGGTAATCGACGCCATCTCGCATGCCTATAGCCATGAATATGCCAATGTGCATCGCGGCCTGCACTATCTCTCGAATGCGGCCACGGACGCCTATGAGGCAGCGCGCGAAAAGGTGCGCCGCTTCCTTAATGCGCCTTCGGTCAACGACATCGTTTTCACCAAGAATTCGACGGAAGCGATCAACACCGTCGCCTATGGCTGGGGCATGCCTAGGATTGGCGAAGGCGACGAGATCGTCCTGACGATCATGGAGCACCATTCCAATATCGTGCCCTGGCACTTCATCCGCGAGCGGCAGGGCGCCAAGCTTGTCTGGGTGCCCGTCGACGACGAGGGCGCTTTCCATATCGAAGATTTCGAGAAAAGCCTGACGGAGCGCACCAAGCTCGTCGCCATCACCCATATGTCGAATGCACTCGGCACCATCGTTCCCGTCAAGGAAGTCTGCCGGATCGCGCATGAGCGCGGCATCCCGGTGCTGATCGACGGCAGCCAGGGCGCCGTGCATCTGCCGGTCGATGTGCAGGATATCGATTGCGACTGGTACGTCATGACCGGTCACAAGCTCTACGGCCCGTCCGGCATCGGCGTGCTCTACGGCAAGAAGGAGCGGCTTTTCGAGATGCGGCCGTTCCAGGGCGGCGGCGAGATGATCTTCGAAGTTGCCGAGGATATGGTGACCTATAACGACCCGCCGCATCGTTTTGAGGCCGGCACGCCGCCGATCGTGCAGGCGATCGGGCTCGGTTATGCGCTCGACTATATGGAGAAGATCGGACGCGAGGCGATTTCGCGCCACGAGGCGGATCTTTCTGCCTATGCGGTCGAGCGGCTGAAATCGGTCAATTCGCTGCGGGTCTTCGGGACGGCGCCCGACAAGGGGAGTATCTTCTCCTTCGAGCTTGCCGGCATCCATGCCCATGACGTCTCGATGGTGATCGACCGGCAGGGTGTTGCGGTCAGGGCCGGCACGCATTGCGCCATGCCGCTCTTGAAACGCTTCGGCGTCACATCCACATGCCGTGCATCCTTCGGCATGTACAATACCCGCGCCGAGGTCGATGCCCTGGCCGATGCGCTTGAATATGCGCGCAAGTTCTTTGCTTGAGGAGTGTCCGTGATGAGCCTGGACGAAAGCGAACAGAAGATCGACGTGCGCGAAGGCATCGTGCATTCCAGCATTCCGGCCGATGAGCTGGCGCGGCTGAGCGACGACGTCATCAGCGCGCTGAAGACCGTCTACGATCCGGAAATTCCAGCCGACATCTTCGAACTTGGTCTGATCTACAAGATCGACATCGAGGACGACCGGATGGTGAAGATCATGATGACGCTGACCGCCCCGGGCTGCCCGGTTGCCGGCGAGATGCCCGGCTGGGTCGAAAACGCCGTCGGCGCCGTCGAAGGCGTATCAGGCGTCGAGGTGGCCATGACCTTCGATCCGCCGTGGACGCCGGATCGCATGTCCGAAGAGGCGCAAGTCGCCGTCGGCTGGTACTGAGATCCCGCGGTATTGATCCGTTTACCTCAGGGTACTACATTTGAGTCACGATGCGCCGGATCTTGACCCCGGTTGCGGAAGGAGAATGAGCCGATGGGCTTTGCAATCATGAGCATGACGGACGGGGCTGCGGCCCGCGTCAAAGCGATCGTCGAGAATTCTGGGCCTGATGCCAAGGGCGTGCGCGTCGGCATCAAGAAGGGCGGCTGCGCCGGGATGGAATATACCATCGACCTGGTGACCGAGCCCAATGCCAAGGACGATCTGATCGAGCGCGATGGTGCCAAAGTCTGGGTCGAGCCGTCGGCAGCCCTCTATCTGCTCGGCACCGAAATGGGCTTTGAGACGACGACGTTGCGCTCCGGCTTCACCTTCACCAATCCGAACCAGACGTCGGCCTGCGGCTGCGGCGAATCCGTCGAGCTGAAGCCTGCCGATCTCGCGGCCCTTGCCGCACAGCGCCAGGGTGAGCCGGCGCATTCCTGATAGCCGCGACTTTCAGGCTGGCGGGAAATTCTCAGGCAGCCAATTCTCGATGAAATTCGGGCGTGCTCAGTCGCGCTTGATGCTCATCAGCATTTCCCACATGTCAGCGCCGGTCTCGAAGACCACGGCGTTCGCCTTGTAGCTCTGCTCGGCTTCGGTCAGATCGGTCAGTTCAGTGGCCGGATCGACATCGGATGCCGTCGGGTCGACGAGGGCCTGGACGCCGCCTGATACAACGGAGGTGAGGCTGGTGTTCAGCCTTGTATAGCCCGGGGTGCTGCTGTTTGCGATGTTGTTGGCAATGGCGCCGACACGTGTGGTCTGCGCCCGCATTCCCGAAAGAGCAATGCTCGTAATACCCGATATGCTCATCAGCCGTTTCCCCACAACTGGATGGTAACCTTCTAGCTGCGAGGGTTTAGGAAATGCTGAAGGCTTTGCGTTAGCAAAAGCCTTAGGTCAGGGCCTTGTGCCGTCGCCTCTGTTCAGGATCGGCACGGGACTATATCCAGGATAGGCGGCAGTGGAGCGCCTTTGCGACGATTTTCAAGTTCGATATGGTCCATGGCTATTCTCCTTGGCTGGAATGAACGGATTTCGGAATGGGGCGATCTGGTTGCGCGGCTGTCAGTTTTGCGTTCCTGTTCGCTGGCCTTGAAAGAATCGTCGAGCAGGTTTGAAATGCAGGACATTCAATGCTGGTGTAGCTGGGCCTATACTTCTGTCTAGGTTTCAACGGGCATGACGAGGTTGGGACAGGATCAACAAGATCATCCCCAATACCTATGTATAGTTTCGTCGCCTGCTATCGGGACGGTAAGGTCTGGGTGTCTCTCGGAAGTGACTTCCATGTGGAGACCGGCACCGCGAATGTGCCGATAGACATCGGCATGTCCCCTCCCGCGCCGAAGTCTCGTGGATCCGATGATCCGCCAGGACCGCTCCGCCCCCTCGGAGCGGTCCGATCTTTTTTAAGAGGATGTCCGCGCCATCTATCGCATGGCATCCCTTTGCATTGATAATAGGCGCTGACCCTCGGCGGATTTGTGGAGCAGGTGATGACCAAGAAGCGGCCGAAAGGCATCGAGAAATACACGGCCCCCGCCGGCGGCTGGGGTGCACTCAAAGCCGTTGCCGAAACCCTTGCGCGCCAGCAGGTCATTGCGCAGGGGGCTGCGACGCTGCTGAAAGCCAATCAGCCCGAGGGCTTCGATTGTCCGGGCTGCGCTTGGCCCGATCCCAAACATACGAGTTCGTTCGAGTTCTGTGAAAATGGCGCCAAGGCGATCACCTGGGAATCCACGGCGAAACGTGCCGGGCCCGACTTTTTCGCGGCGCATACGGTCGCCGAACTGTGGCAATGGAACGACCATCAGCTGGAAGACCAGGGCCGCCTGACACACCCGCTGGTCTATGATCACGCCAGCGACCGTTACCTGCCGATCGGCTGGGAGGAAGCCTTCACGCTGATCGGCGCGGAACTGCGCAAACTGCCCGATCCTGACATGGCTGAATTCTACACATCGGGACGCGCCTCGAACGAGGCTGCATTCCTGTTCCAGCTTTTCGTCAGGGCCTACGGCACCAACAATTTTCCCGACTGCTCGAACATGTGCCATGAGGCAACCAGCGTCGGCCTGCCACACTCGATCGGGGTCGGGAAGGGCACGGTGACCCTCGAAGATTTCGATCATGCCGATGCGATCTTCAGCTTCGGCCACAATCCTGGCACCAACCATCCGCGGATGATGACCACTCTGCATGATGCCGCGAGGCGCGGCGTCCCGATCGTGGTCTTCAATCCCCTGAAAGAACGCGCACTCGAGAAATTTGCGGCACCGCAGAACCCGGTGGAAATGGCGACGATGTCTTCGACGCCGATCGCATCGGCTTATCATCAGTTGCGCACCGGCGGGGATCTCGCTGCCCTCAAGGGTCTGATGAAGCGGATATTCGAGCGCGACGATGCCGATATCGCGGCAGGCGGCAAAGGCTTTCTCGACCGGGAATTCATCGAAGCCCACACGATCGGACTGGAGGCTGTAAAGGCCGATATTGCAAAGACGGAATGGGCGTCGATCCTGAAGAGATCAGGATTGACGCTCGAAGCGCTCGATAGCGCCGTTGATGTCTATCTCAACGCCCGCAATGTCATCCTCTGCTATGGCATGGGCATCACCCAGCACAGCCACGGCACTGCCAATGTCCAGCAGCTTGCCAATTTCCTGATGTTGCGGGGAAATATCGGCCGCCGGGGTGCTGGTATCTGCCCGCTGCGGGGGCATTCGAACGTTCAAGGTGACCGGACCGTCGGGATCACCGAGATCCCCAACAAGGCGCTTCTCGATGGTATGGAGAAGGCCTTCAGTTTCCGCCCGCCCGAGGAGAAAGGCCATAATGCCATCGAGGCCATCGAGGCGATCATCGAAGGCCGGTCGAAGGCGCTTATCTGTCTCGGCGGCAATCTCGCCGTCGCCATATCCGATCCGGAAGCGACGTTCGAAGGTATGCGCAAGCTCGACCTTGCGGTCCATCTCGCGACAAAACCCAATCGCTCGCATCTGCTGATCGCCCGAAACTCCATCATCCTTCCTGTCCTCGGTCGTACCGATCAAGACATTCAGAAGACGGGACCACAATCGGTGACCGTCGAGGATTCCATGTCGATGGTGCACGCCTCACGCGGCTTTCTGAAGCCGCCCGGCGACGAACTAAGGTCCGAACCGGCCATTATCGCCGGCATCGCCAAGGCAACGCTCGGCGCCAAATACGATATCGATTGGGACGGGATGGTCGCTGACTACGACCGCATTCGGGAAAAGATCGAGGTGGTCTTTCCCGATTTCCATGATTTCAACACAAGGGTCAGGAAACCCGGCGGCTTCCGGCTGACGGTGGCCGCCTCCGATCGGCAATGGCGCACGCCCTCAGGAAAAGCGCAGTTCCTCATCGCGCCCGGACTGGAGGAAGATCCGCGCCTTGCAGACGCAGACACAATGGTTCTGACAACGCTGCGCAGTCACGACCAGTACAACACGACAATCTACAGCCTTGACGACCGCTATCGAGGTGTCTTCGGCCGCCGTGACGTGATCTTCATGAACAGCGGGGATCTCTCCGCACGCGGCCTCGCCGACGGCGACAAGGTCGATATCGAGTCGGTCGCTGAAACCGGCAGCAGGGCGGTCAAAGGCTTCACCGCAGTGGCCTACGACATCCCTGTTGGCTCCATCGCCGGATATTATCCCGAGATGAACAGGGTCATCGCGCTTGGTGATTACGACCGGAGATCGGGAACGCCTGCCTACAAGGGCGTGCCGGTGAAGGTGCAGAAGTCCGCGTGAGGTCAGGCAAGCGGCCTAGCGGGCTCGGCTACCGCGACGCCACCCAGTCGTGCCAGTCGCTTTCGTTGCCGTTGAACACGTTGAGGTCGATCTTGCCGTCGACGCCATCGGAAAGGCCGGAGCCGGAATACTGCCAGAAGAGCCACTTGCGGCCGGGATAAACCTTGGAGGGATGAGCGGCGACCGAGCGCAGCCAGAAGGGATAGTCGAGCAGTTGACCCTTCAAATTGTCGCGGTAGAAGTCCGGCGCCGTGTAGATGATCGGGCGTTGGCCGTAATAGCGCTCCAGCTTGTCCATGAAGACCTGCATCTTTTCCCGGACACGTGCAGGCGAGATGCGCCTCTTGCAGCTCGATTCGCCGTTCCATTCGACGTCGATGACGGGTGGAAGAGCGTTGGCTTCCTTCGGCACGTTGCGGATGAACCAGTCGGCCTGTTCGCCGGCTGTCCGGCACCAGTAGAAGAAGTGATAGGCGCCGTGTTTCAGGCCGGCTTCCTTGGCCCGGCGCCAGTTCTTCTTGAACATCGGATCGAGGTGATCGCCGCCGTCGGTGGCCTTGATGTAGACGAAGTTCGCGCCTTGCCGCCGCAAGGTCTCCCAATCGATCTCGCCCTGCCAGCGCGACACGTCGACACCGTGGACGGCTAGCTTTCTCGGCGAGGTGGAGCCGAAGTTGATCGGCTTGGCATCGCGGAACCGGTGGCCGTAAATTTGCCCGCGTGTCGGCGACCTCGTGCCGACATCGGGCATTGTATTGTCGGCGGGATTGGTCGGCATCAGCAGGGCGACCGGCTTTTCCGTCGGCATCGGCATGCCGACCGGCCTGTCTGCGGGCACGAGCGCCTGCGGCTCTGGAACCTCTCCTGTCCAGCTCAACGCCTGCTGCGGCGGGCTTGCCTGGGGCGCAGGATCGCCCACGGCGGCTGCCGGTATCGGGCCACTCGGCTGGGTGATGGCGTTGGTCGTTTCCCGCGACGGTACGGGGGTGAGCACATCTTCGGCGCCAGAATTTGCGGCGCATCCCGACAGGATCAAGGCGGCGAGGAGGATTGCTGGCACAGCCGATGGACGCATAAGAACCTGCACGCAAAACAAGGGACCGACGATGATCCATGTTGATGGAAGCCACTTTATGAATTGCTAACAGAGACTTGCTAAGAAAGGTTAAATTTGATCCTTTGGCCCAAAAGGCATGCAGCCCTTCCCAACCTGTGGAAGGGGCTTTGCCTAACACTGCCACTTAGCCGCCTCGGCGTCGCTTTCCACCAGCGGGCAGCTGCAGATCAGGTTGCGGTCGCCTTAGACATTGTCGACGCGGTTGACCGGCGACCAGTATTTGTCGACGCGGAAGGCGTCGGGCGAGAAGCAGGCCTGTTCGCGGCTATGGGGGCGATCCCAATCGCCGACGAGGTTCTTCCAGCTTGTGCGCGGAGATCCTCCATGTCGATGTTGCCATTCTTGCGCAGCTCCATCTGAGACGGCCGTGCCGGATGGTACGACAGCCTCAGCGACTGGCTTTCATGCCCGCTATCAGAATATCGATGAGTTGCCTTGCCGCATCCCGCCAGGCGGGGCCACAGCTGATGCTCGCGCCGCCCGCCAGGGCGCGCAGGATATCGAGCGGGTCCATCGCCAGACGGATTTCTCCGGTGGCGACTGCGCGATCCACCAGCAGATTGACGGCACCTATGATCAAATCGGCAGAATCGGCATAGAGCTCGGAGGTGCCGCCGACCAAAGAATCCAGCACCTCGGACATGCCGTGTTTCGTCACGACATAATCCACGAACTGCACCAGCCATAGGCGAAGCGCTTCGACAGGCGGATGTGTATCGGCAAGACTTTTGGCGGCAGCGGCAAGCTGCGTCGTCTCGTTGCGGTAGATGGCGGAAACCAGTGCATCGCGCGTCGGGAAATGGCGATAGAGTGTGCCGATGCCGACGCCCGCGATGCGGGCGATTTCCTCCAGGCTGGCGCTGGAACCCTTGTCGGCAAAGACGGTCTTTGCCGTTTCCATCAGCAGAAGACGATTGCGTTCGGCATCCGCACGCGGCTTTCGGACGGTGGGTCCGTCACTTTTTTCAGCCATTTCCGAGAAGTCCCCTTGATAACCGGAGGCACCCTCCATATTTATCTGGAGGCATCCTCCTTTTATTTCATTTGAGGCCGGCGGGCAATGGTCCACCAGCCCGGAGCGGTGCGTCCATAATCAAGGAGATAATCATGAGTGGACTTTTTGGCGCGACATCAACCACCGATGAGGTGCTCGCCGGCGTCGATCTCAAGGGCAAGCGCGTTCTGGTGACGGGTGTTTCGGCCGGCCTCGGCGTGGAAACCGCGCGCGTGCTGGCAGCCCATGGAGCGCAGGTGGTGGGTACGGCACGTGACCTTGCAAAGGCGAGGGCGGCAACGGAAGTCGTGCGCGCCGGTGCGGCCAATGGCGGCAGCCTGGATATCGTCGATCTTGATCTTGCCTCTCTGGCAAGCGTGCGCGCCTGCGCCGATGCGCTCATTGGGGATGGCCGGCCCTTCGATGTCGTCATTGCCAATGCCGGCGTGATGGCGGCTCCTTTCGGCCGCACCGCCGATGGCTTCGAAACGCAGTTCGGCACCAACCATCTCGGTCATTTCGTGCTGGTCAACCGCATCGCGCCGCTGGTCAAATCGGGCGGCCGAGTGGTGATCGTCGCATCCTCGGCCCATCGCATGGCGCCCTTTAGCCTCGACGACCTCAATTTCGAGAGCAAGACCTATGAGCCCTGGGCGGCCTATGCCCAGTCGAAAACCGCAAATATCCTGTTCGCAGTGGAACTCGACCGGCGCCTCAAGGAGCGCGGCATCCGTGCAACGGCACTGCATCCCGGCGGCATCCAGACCGAACTCGACCGTCATCTCGACCCTAATATGATTGAAGGCATGATAACGCAGATCAACGCAGCACTCGCCGCCGAGGGCAAGCCGTCCTTCCAGTGGAAGACGATTCCTCAGGGTGCGGCTACCTCCGTCTGGGCAGGTTTCGTCGCCCCGGCAGACGCGGTCGGCGGCAAATATTGCGAGAATTGCCACATCTCCGAAGTGACGGATGCGGAGATCAGCCCGATTTCCGAAGGCGTGCGCACCTACGCGCTCGATCCCGAGACGGCCAGGGCATTGTGGGCCAAAAGCGAGGATATGGTCGGCGAGCGCTTCTAGGCCGTAAACCGGCACGCTTCGAGCTGATAGAGAGCAGGGGAACTGGGAAACTGGTGCCCCTGCCGAGGAGTTGAACCTGGATCAGCGGCTAACCAGACAGCTGCTCTGACGTTGAGCTACGCAGGGCGTAGCATGTTATTCCAGAGATGACGTTCGCAGGCGAACGGAGCTTCGAGAGACGGTTAGAGGCGAAGGTTAACCGCGCATCTCTATCAGAATTAGAAAAGCCCCTCCCATGATGGAAGGGGCTCGGATTGTTCGGCCCTTCGCTACAGCATCGGGCTTGACCGCTATTCCGCTGCCTCTGCGTAACTTTCCACCGGCGGGCAGGTGCAGATCAAGTTGCGGTCGCCATAGACGTTGTCGACGCGGTTGACCGGTGACCAGTATTTGTCGACGCGGAAGGCGCCGGGCGGGAAGCAGGCCTGTTCTCGGCTGTAAGGACGATCCCATTCGCCGACGAGGTCTTCCACCGTGTGCGGGGCGTTCTTCAGCGGGTTGTTCACCTTGTCCATGCGGCCATCCTCGATGGCGCGGGCTTCCTCGCGGATCGCCAGCATCGCCTCGCAGAAGCGGTCGAGTTCGGCCTTGGTCTCGCTTTCCGTCGGCTCGATCATCAGCGTGCCGGCGACCGGCCAGCTCATGGTCGGCGCGTGGAAGCCGCAGTCGATCAGGCGCTTGGCGACGTCGTCGACCGTAACGCCCGAGCTGTCGACCAGCGGACGGGTGTCGATGATGCATTCATGCGCGACGCGGCCGGCAGCCGACTTGTAGAGCACGTCGTAGGCGCCCTTCAGCCGGGTGGCGATATAGTTGGCGTTGAGGATCGCCACCTTGGTCGCCTGCGTCAGGCCTTCGCCGCCCATCATCAGGCAATAGCTCCAGGAGATCGGCAGGATCGAGGCGGAGCCGAAGGCAGCGGCCGAGACCGCACCCGAACGGCCGTCGGTTTCGGGATGGCCAGGCAGGTAGGGAGCCAGATGCGCCTTGACACCGATGGGGCCCATGCCGGGTCCGCCGCCGCCATGCGGGATGCAGAAGGTCTTGTGCAGGTTGAGATGCGAAACGTCGGAGCCGATGTCACCGGGGCGGGACAGACCGACCATGGCATTCATGTTGGCGCCGTCGAGATAGACCTGGCCGCCGTGCTCGTGCACCAGATCGCAAATCTCCTTGACGGTCTCCTCGAAGACGCCATGCGTCGAAGGGTAGGTGATCATGCAGCAGGAGAGGTTTGCCGCATGCTGCTCCGCCTTGGCGCGGAAATCGTCAAGATCGATATCGCCATTTTCGCGCACCTTGACGACCACGACCTTCATGCCGACCATCTGGGCCGAGGCCGGGTTGGTGCCATGCGCAGAGGTCGGGATCAGGCAGACGTCCCGATGGCCGTCGCCATTGGCGATATGATAGTTGCGGATCGTCAGCAGGCCGGCATATTCGCCCTGCGCGCCGGAATTCGGCTGCATGGAGAAGGCGTCGTAGCCGGTGACGGCGCAGAGCTTTTCGATCAGGTCGTCGATCATCTCGCGGTAGCCGAGCGCCTGGTCGGCCGGCACGAAGGGATGGATGTCGGAAAACTCCGGCCAGGTGATCGGCAGCATTTCCGCCGTCGCATTGAGCTTCATCGTGCAGGAGCCGAGCGGGATCATCGAGCGGTCGAGCGCCAGATCCCGATCGGAGAGCCGGCGGATGTAACGCGTCATCTCGCTTTCGGCACGGTTCATGTGGAAGATCGGATGGGTGAGGTAATCGCTGGTCCTGAGCAGGCCCTTCGGCAGGCGGTAGGAGGGCTCGAAATCGGCGATCGTGAAATTGCCGCCGAAGGCCCGCCAAACGGCTTCGAGCGTCGCCGGCCGGGTGCGTTCGTCAAGGCTCATGCCGATCCCGGTTTCGCCGACCTTGCGCAGATTGACGCCTTCGGCGACGGCGGCACGCAGGATGAGGCCCTGCATGTGGCCGACATCGACGGTAATCGTGTCGAAGAAGGTGTCGGGTTCGACCTTGTAACCGAGCTTTTCCAGGCCCTTGGCCATCAGCACGGCCTTCTGGTGCACCTGCTGGGCGATCGCCTTGATGCCCTTCGGGCCGTGGAAGACGGCGTACATCGAGGCCATGACGGCAAGCAATACCTGGGCGGTGCAGATGTTCGACGTCGCCTTCTCGCGGCGGATATGCTGTTCGCGAGTCTGCAGCGACAGGCGATAGGCGCGGTTGCCGCGGGCATCGACGGAGACGCCGACGAGGCGGCCGGGCATGGAACGCTTGATGGCATCCTTGACTGACATGTAGGCTGCATGCGGGCCGCCGTAACCAACCGGGACACCGAAGCGCTGCGAGGAGCCGACGGCGATATCGGCACCCATTTCGCCGGGCGATTTCAACAGCGTCAGCGCCAGGATATCGGCGGCGACGATTGATATGGCGCCCGCCTGGTGCAGGCGCGAGATCAGGCCGGTAAAATCATGCACGTGACCGTGCGTGCCGGGATACTGGAAGATCGCGCCGAAGACATCGACAGGATCGAGATCGGTGAAGGGATTGCCGACGATGACGCTCCAGCCGAGCGGCTCGGCGCGGGTGCGGATGAGGGCGATGGTCTGCGGATGGCAGTCGGCATCGACGAAGAAGGCTTTTGCCTTCGACTTGGCGACACGCTCGGCGATCGCCATGCCTTCGGCGGCGGCGGTTGCCTCGTCGAGCAGCGAGGCGTTGGCGACGTCGAGGCCGGTGAGGTCGCAGATCATCGTCTGGTAGTTCAGGAGTGCTTCCAGGCGGCCCTGGCTGATCTCCGGCTGGTAAGGCGTATAGGCGGTGTACCAGGCCGGGTTTTCCAGGATGTTGCGCTGGATGACCGGCGGTGTGATCGTGCCGTAATAACCCTGGCCGATCAGCGAGACCAGCACCTTGTTCTTGTTGGCGGTCTCGCGCAGCTTGTCGAGCGCCTCGCGCTCGGTCATCGGCGCGCCCCAGACGAGCGGCGCCTTCTGGCGGATCGAGGGCGGCAGCGTCGCGTCGATCAGGCCGTCGAGGCTGTTGTAGCCGATCACCTTCAGCATGTCGGTCATCTCGGCCGGCGAGGGGCCGATATGACGGCGATTGGCGAAATCGTAGGGTTGATAGTCGGTGAACTGGAATTCTGTCGGCGTCGTCATTACGCAGTGAGCTCCTTGTAGGCCGCTTCGTCGAGCAGACCATCGGCGTCGGCAGCATTTGCAAGCTTCAGCTTGAAGAACCAGCCAGCGCCCTGAGGATCGGAATTGACCAGCGACGGATCTGCAACGATGGCCGGATTGACCTCGGTAATCTCGCCGTCAAGCGGACAATAGACGTCGGAAGCAGCCTTGACCGATTCAACGGTCGCGGCATTGCCGTTCTTGGAGAAGGTTGCGCCGACTTCCGGGAGTTCGACGAAAACCAGGTCGCCGAGCTGATCGACGGCATAAGTGGTGATGCCGACCGTCGCAACGCCGCCTTCGATCTTCAGCCATTCGTGTTCTTCGGTAAATTTCAGCATTGTTCGTCCTCTCTGGAAAAGGTTTAGCGTTTGTAGGTCGGTGTGACGAAGGGCAGGGCGCTGACGGTGGTCGGCAGATATTTGCCGCGCACCTCGGCATAGACCAGTGTGCCGGCCGCAGCATGGGAGACCGGTACGTAGCCCATGGCGACGGGGCCTTCGACGCTGGGGCCGAAGCCGCCGGAGGTGACCTCGCCGATTTCGACCTTGCCTTCGGCATCGGCATAGAGCTTGGCATGGCCGCGCACCGGCGCCTTGCCTTCCGGCTTCAGGCCGACGCGGCGGCGCGCAGCACCGTTTTCGAGTTCGGACAGGATGCGGCCAGAGCCCGGGAAGCCGCCGGCGCGCGCGCCGTTGCCGCGCCTTGCCTTCTGCATGGCCCATTCCAGCGCCGCCTCGACCGGCGAGGTGGTCGTGTCGATATCGTTGCCGTAGAGGCAGAGGCCGGCTTCGAGGCGCAGCGAATCGCGGGCGCCGAGGCCGATCGCCTGGACATCGGGATGTTCGAGCAACCGCATGGTGACATCCTCGGCCTTGTCGACGGGGATCGAAATCTCGAAGCCGTCCTCGCCGCTATAGCCGGAGCGTGAGACCAGACAGGAAACATCGTGCAGGCGGCAATGGCGCACGTCCATGAATTTCATCGCCGCGACGTCGGCCCAGAGCTCGGCAAGAACTTCGACCGCGCGCGGTCCCTGTAGCGCGATCAAAGCGCGATTGAGGAGCGTGATGTCGCAGCGGTCGCCGATATGGGCCTGCAGATGAGCGAGATCGGCCTCCTTGCAGGAAGCGTTGACGACGATGAAAAGGTGATCGTCGAGATGAGTGATCATCAGATCATCGAGGATGCAGCCGGTATCGTCGGTGAAGAAGCCATAACGCTGGCGGCCTTCGGCAAGGCCGAGGATATCGACCGGCACCAGGCTTTCGAGCGCCAGCGCCGCATCCTCGTAGCTGCCAGATTTCGCCTTCACGATGACCTGGCCCATGTGGGAGACATCGAAGAGGCCGGCTTCGGCGCGGGTATGAAGATGCTCCTTCATGACGCCTGCGGGGTATTGCACCGGCATGTCGTAACCCGCGAACGGCACCATGCGGGCGCCGAGCGAAAGATGCAGGGCATGCAGCGGGGTTTTCTTCAGGGCAGCAGTATCGTCCAAAAGACGCCTCCGGGGTTTGCGCCTTCTCACGAAGGCGCGGGCTCAAATCTGAAGGCGCGGCTGCGCACTTCTCTCCTGAGCCCCCTCTGTCCCTTTGCCTGAGATTGTTATCCCTTCGGCGAGCGTTTCGAGAACGCTTCTCTCCAGAGTTCCGTCTGCCCCTTGCTGGTCCTTTTGCCTGAGAGTTTCCGGGGCGGTTGCTCCTTCGGCACCGGTGGCGAAAGCACCGGCTTCTCCCAACAAGGTTGGCGCAATTATCCGGCGGGTGTAGCGCTTGGCAAGGCCAAATGTCGTGACCGGACAATTTTTTGTCGCCATATCCATGCCAAGCCCTGATCTGCGGCAAATCTGCTTTTGCATTCCGTGGGGAAACCGGCTATCGCGACATGCTGTTGAAGGGGATCTCATGCGGCAGACCGGACTGAAAGCGACGCTCTTCCTGCGCATGCTTTGCGCATTGAGCCTGCTTTTGCTTGGCCTCGCCCATCAGGCACCTCAGGCTGTCGCCTCCGAAGGCTACGATGCAGCGGCCTATGTGCTGCCTGACGGTACCTTCGCCTCGCTCTGCGTCACCGTGAAGGACACCGACGGTAAGACCGTCGCCTTCAAGCCGAATTGCGAAGCCTGTCGGCTGTCGGCCTCCGTCATCCTGCCGGCGCCGGATGCGGGCTCCTGGCTCGAGCGCAAGCTCGCCGCGCTGATCAACGCGCCGATCGAAACCTCAGCAGTTGCCAGCGTAAGCGCCGTCAGCCGGCCGAATTCCCGCGCACCTCCCGTCCTCGCCTGATCTGCTTCCGCAACCCATGATGCAGCATGCCGGTCCGCCCGAGAGAGGTCCGTGGCCGGCGAGGAGATATCCGATGAAAACTATCAAGACATTTGGCAAGACATTCGGGCTTGCCGCCGTTCTTTCCGCGACCGCCTTTGCCGGCGCCGAGGCGCACGTGACCTTCCTCGACAGAGAGGCGAAGCAGGACAGCACCATTCTTGCCACGCTGCAGGTGCCGCACGGCTGCGACGGCAAGGCGACCACGGAAGTGCGGGTCAAGCTGCCGGAAGGCTTCGTCTTCGCCAAGCCGCAGCCGAAGGCAGGCTGGGAGCTCGACGTGATCAAGGGCGACTACCAGAAGACCTACGACAATCACGGCGACAAGGTGAAGACGGGCGCGATCGAAGTGCGCTGGAAGAACGGCAATCTCTCCGACGATTTCTACGATACTTTCGTCATCCAGGGTAAAGTGTCAGGAGTCGAGGCCGGCACCTCGCTCGCCTTTCCGGTGACGCAGATGTGCGGCGATACGGTCACGGCCTGGGATCAGGTGGCAAAGGAAGGTGGCGACGCGCATGGACTGAAAAGCCCGGCGCCGCTGTTGAAGGTCGTCGCCGGCGAAGACCATGGTCACGACCATGACGATATGGCCGGCATGGACATGTCCGG
The DNA here is from genome assembly GCF_051811185.1 of Rhizobium sp. 62_C5_N11_2. Lineage (NCBI taxonomy): Bacteria > Pseudomonadati > Pseudomonadota > Alphaproteobacteria > Hyphomicrobiales > Rhizobiaceae > Rhizobium > Rhizobium sp. 62_C5_N11_2. The sequence continues at coordinate 2,102,312 of NZ_JBPWPW010000001.1, read as the reverse complement.
CATGGCTGGCATGGCTGGCATGGCCGCTGCCGCACCGGCTGGCGAAACGGTCAAGGCCGGCGATCTCGAAATTTCCGGCGGCTTCGCCAAGGCAATGCTGCCCGGCCAGCCGGTCGGCGGCGGCTTTTTCACGGTGAAAAACAACGGCAAGACGGACGATCGCCTGCTGTCCGTGACCTCGCCTGTATCAGGCGAAGTTCAGATCCACGAGATGGAGACCAAGGACAACGTCATGCGGATGCGCCAGCTGAAGGACGGCATCGCCATCGCCGCTGGTGAGACGGTCAAGCTTGAGCCCGGCAACCTGCACCTGATGTTCCAGAAGGTGAAGACGCCGTTCAAGCAGGGAGACACGGTGCCGGTGACGCTGACCTTCGAAAGGGCCGGCAAGGTCGATCTGGTCCTGCAGGTGCTCTCCGCTCAAGGCAAGTGAGAGCAGCGATTCAAAGTGCTACAGCGTCCTTTGCGCGTCTGGAAAGACGCGCGGCGCTGTAGTTAAAAAAAACCCGCGACAGCAATCGCAGTCGCGGGCTTTCGTTTGGAAGGCGATAGCCTCAGAAGTCTTCGTAGGATCGCAGCGCCTGTTTCAGGCCGGACTGCGGCTGGCGGTTGCCCTTCGCCATCAAGTCGAGCGCAACTTCGGTTGACTGGATGATGCTGGAGGGCTCGTCTATTTCCTCAGTGCCTTCGGCCTTCAACTGCCGGTCGACAGCCCGCCGTGCGTCGCGCGCCGCAGTGCTCGTCGCGACACGCTGCGGGATTCGGAGCGACTCGAAAGCAACCGCGGCGGTGTTGGCCGATATGGACAGGAGCTGGGTCATGCCAGTCACCGTATCGGCATGACCTTGGCGCCATCATAAGAAAATCATTGGCATTTTACAAAATGGTAAGAATTCATATGAGCTCGATTGGAATCACTTTCGCAACGCGGTAAATCCGGCTCATGATCCAGGCTCTCCTTGTCGCCTTCGGCGGCGCTATCGGTTCCGTTCTCAGATATTACGTCGGTCAGTGGACGCTACGTCTCATGGGGCCGGCCTTTCCCTGGGGAACGCTTGCCGTCAATGTTGTCGGCTGCTTCGTCATTGGCGTCTTCGCCGAGCTGATCGCGCGGAAGTTTAACGCCTCGACGGAACTGCGCCTTTTGCTGATCACCGGCTTCCTCGGTGGCTTCACCACTTTTTCGGCCTTCTCGCTGGATGCCATCTCGCTATTCGAACGCGGCGAGGGTGTTGCCGGCGGCATTTATATCGCTGCGAGCGTCGGACTATCGATGGCGGCCGTCATCGCAGGCCTTGCTGTCATGCGCGCTTTGGCCTGATCTCTTTTCCGGTTTCCGTTTTGCGTGAAAATGCTCTAAAGGCTGCGGCAAGAACGCCGGCTTGGCCCGCGCAGCAATTTCCGAAAGATTTTTTATGGCTGGCATTGAACATATCAAGGTTGAACCCGACGAAGCCGGCATGCGGCTCGATCGCTGGTTCAAGGTACACTTTCCGGGGCTCGGTTTCGGCCCGCTGCAGAAGCTGCTGCGCTCCGGCCAGGTGCGCGTCGACGGCGGACGTGTCAAATCGGATGCGCGCGTGCAGCCCGGCCAGACGGTGCGCGTGCCGCCGCTGGATGTCGATGCCAAGCTGAAGTCAGGACCGATCGCCGGCAAGGATCTCAAGCATTCGACGGATTTCGAACTGCTGTCGCGCATGGTGCTGCATGAGGACGAAAAGGTGATCGTGCTCAACAAGCCACCCGGTCTTGCCGTGCAGGGCGGCTCCGGCGTCGCCAGGCATATCGACCAGATGCTCGAAGCCTGGACCAGCCCGAAGGGCGAGAAGCCGCGGCTCGTCCACCGTCTCGACCGCGATACGTCTGGTGTTCTCGTCATCGCCCGCACCCGCGGTGCCGCGCAGAAGCTGACGGCGGCCTTCCGCGAGCGCGATACCAAGAAGACCTACTGGGCGCTGGTCAAGGGCGTGCCACGCAAACACGAGGACAAGATCTCGACCTGGCTCGTCAAGGAGCCGACGGCTGACGGCGACCGCATGCGTATCGCCAAGCACGGCGAGGATGGAGCAGATCACGCCGTTTCCTTCTATCGTGTGCTCGAAACCGCCGCCCAGAACCTCGCCTGGCTGGAGATGGAACCCTATACTGGACGGACCCATCAGCTGCGTGTGCACGCGCTGCATATCGGCCATCCGATCATCGGCGATCCGAAATATTTCGACGACGATCCGAATTGGGATTTTCCAGGCGGCGTCCAGAAGAAGCTGCATCTGCACGCGCGTCACATCGACATCCCGCACCCCTCCGGCGGGCGCCTGCGCATCAGTGCGCCGCTGCCGTCGCATATGGTGCAGACCTGGAATCTTCTCGGCCTCGATCTCGCCAGTGCCGAAAGGGACGCCGAATGAAACTGGCGCTTTTCGATTGCGACGGCACACTGGTCGATAGCGCCGGCCTGATCCACGAAACCATGCGCAGGACCTTCGATAAGTTCGGCAGGCCGGAACCGCGCTTTGAAGACACCAAGGCCATTATCGGCCTGTCCCTCGATATTGCGATTGCCCGCATGCAGGGCAGGCAGCATGTGGAGCAGGAAGACATCGACATGACGGCGCACTACAAATCGCTGTTCTCGATCGTGCGTCAGGATCTCGATTACAAGGAGCCGCTGTTTCCCGGCATCCGCGAGATGATCGACGCGATCAGCGGGCGCGATGACCTGCTGATCGGCGCGGTGACGGGTAAATCCCGCCGCGGGCTCAAGCTCGTGATGGAGACACATGGTTTCGACGCGCATTTCATCGTCGCACGCACCGCCGACGATTGCCCCTCCAAGCCGCATCCAGCCATGGTGAGCGAATGCTGCGATGAAACCGGCATGAATGCTGCCGACACCATTGTCATCGGCGATGCGGTTTACGATATGCAGATGGCAAAGGCTGCCGGCGCCAAGGCGATCGGCGTTGCCTGGGGCTATGCCAGCGTGGATGAGCTGATCGCCAACGGCGCTGATGCGATCGCCTACCATCCGAACGAGATATTGCGTCATTTTTCTTGAGGTGAGCCCATGCGCGATCTGCTGAACGACCTTTCCGAAGGCCTGAGCCATCCCGATCCCATCCGCCGCGCGCAGATTCAGATGAAGAAGCCGCTGCCGAAGCGCTTCTATACCGGCGTCTCCGTTGCCGAACACGAGGGCGGTTTTGCGATCACGCTCGACGGCAAGATGGTGCGCACGCCGGCACGGCAGGTTCTCGCCGTGCCGACAGAGGCGCTCGCGCAGCTTGTCGCTGCCGAATGGCAGGCGCAGGGCGAGGAGATCAATCCCGTGAGCATGCCGGTAACGCGGCTCGTCAACACCGCACTCGACGGCGTTGCCGCCAACGCGCAGGCGATCTTCGAGGATATCCTGCGCTTTTCCTCCAGCGACCTCATCTGCTACCGCGCCGGGGAGCCGGAACTTCTGGTCGAACGCCAGGCCGAGCACTGGGATCCCGTGATCGACTGGGCGGCGAATGATCTCGGCGCCCGGTTCATCCTCGTCGAAGGGGTGATGCCTCAGGAGCAGCCGCGCGAGGCGACTGCCGCCTTCGCTGTCACGCTCGCGCGATATGATAGCCCGATGGCACTTGCAGCGCTCCACACGGTCACCACGCTGACCGGCTCGGCGATCCTGGCGCTCGCCTTCGCCGAGGGCCGGGTAACGACTGAGGAGGCCTGGTCGCTTGCCCATCTCGACGAGGATTGGACGATAGAGCATTGGGGCAGAGACGAGGAAGCCGAGGAGCGGCGGGCCAAGCGCTTTGCCGAGTTCAAAGCCGCAGCGGATGTTTTTTTCGCCCTAAGCGCCTGAAACATATTGCCTTCCAATGCATTATGACGAAGTCTGCGACTCCAACGGGGTGGTGCGGGATTTTGCAATGAATTGGCTGAGGTCGTGTTTTTGCCGGGCCGCACTTGTCTGTATCGCGCTTACGGCCTGCGTCGGCCTCTCGGCCACCAAGCCGGAGGCACCGGTCTATGATGTGCGCAGCGCCGTCGTTCTCTCCGGTCCGAACATGCCGGCCGAGCTGCTTTCCGGCGTCAACGACCGCGTCAACGCAGCGATCAACGCCACCGTGCGCGACACTGTGCTGCCGCGGGTGGTGCTGACAATCCGCGTGGTTTCCATCCAAAAAGGCCTCGGCTTCCAGAAGGACCGCAACGTCGCCAAGATCAGCATCGACGCGGCCTCGGTCGAGGACGGCTCGGTCATCGCCGTCAGCGCCTTCGACGTGACCAGCATTGCTGCCGATCCCAAGCTTGCCGACGAGATCCTGGCCGAGGACGTCGCGGCAAGGATACGCTCGGTTTTCTCACTCAGCGGGCGCGGGCGCTAAATAGTTAGAACATGATGTTGTCCGAAAACCGCGCTCACTTTTCGGCATCATGCTCTAGCGCATAATCCAACCGCCGGATTGCCGCCCGCAGCGGCGAGGGAGATCGCATGAAGGAAATTCTCGAGGAACTGGAACGGCGCCGCGGCATTGCCCGCCTTGGCGGCGGCGAAGCACGCATCGACGCCCAACACAAACGCGGCAAGCTGACGGCGCGCGAGCGTATCGACCTCTTCCTCGATGAGGGCTCCTTCGAGGAATTCGACATGTTTGTCGAACATCGCTCCACCGATTTCGGCATGGATAAGAGCCGGATTGCCGGCGACGGCGTCGTCACCGGCTGGGGCACGGTCAATGGCCGCACGGTGTTCGTCTTCGCCAAGGACTTCACCGTCTTCGGCGGCTCGCTATCGGAAGCGCATGCCGAGAAGATCATGAAGGTGCAGGACATGGCGCTGAAGAACCGCGCGCCGATTGTCGGTATCTATGATGCGGGCGGCGCCCGTATCCAGGAGGGCGTGGCGGCTCTCGGCGGTTATGCCGAGGTATTCCAGCGCAATGTGCTCGCCTCCGGCGTCATTCCGCAGATCTCGGTGATCATGGGTCCCTGCGCCGGCGGCGACGTTTATTCGCCTGCGATGACAGATTTCATTTTCATGGTGCGTGATACCTCCTACATGTTCGTCACCGGTCCCGATGTGGTGAAAACCGTGACCAACGAGACGGTGACGGCCGAAGAACTCGGCGGCGCCGTGGTGCATACGGTGCGCTCGTCGATTGCCGATGGCGCCTATGACAATGATGTCGAAACGCTCTTGCAGGTACGGCGGCTGATCGATTTCCTGCCGCTTTCAAATACCGCGCCACTGCCCGAGATCGAATGTTACCAGTCGGTGACAGAGATCGACACCTCGCTTGACACGCTGGTGCCGGCGAGTTCCAACAAGCCTTACGACATCAAGGAACTGATCCGGAAGGTGGCGGACGAGGGGGATTTCTTCGAGATCCAGGCGAGTTTTGCCGGAAATATCGTCTGCGGCTTCGGCCGCGTCGAAGGCTCCACCGTCGGTTTCGTCGCCAACCAGCCGATGGTGCTGGCCGGCGTGCTCGACAGTGACGCATCGCGCAAGGCGGCCCGTTTCGTGCGCTTCTGCGACTGCTTCAACATTCCGATCGTCACCTTCGTCGACGTGCCGGGTTTCCTGCCGGGTACGGCGCAGGAATATGGCGGCCTCATCAAACACGGCGCCAAGCTGCTCTTTGCCTATGCCGAGGCGACGGTGCCGAAGCTCACCGTCATCACCCGCAAGGCTTTCGGCGGCGCCTATGACGTGATGGCGTCGAAGCATCTGCGCGGTGATCTCAACTATGCCTGGCCGACGGCGCAGATCGCCGTGATGGGCGCCAAGGGCGCCGTCGAGATCATCTTCCGCAAGGATATCGCCGATCCCGAAAAGATCGCCGCTCATACGAAAATGTATGAGGACCGGTTCCTCTCGCCCTTCGTTGCCGCCGAGCGTGGTTATGTCGACGAGGTGATCATGCCGCATTCCACCCGGCGGCGGCTGGCGCGCGGGCTGAAGATGCTGCGCAACAAGGATCTCGCCAATCCCTGGAAGAAACACGACAACATCCCGCTTTAACGTTTTCCGCCGAATAAAGCTGCGCGATCGGGTGTTTACCCGCTGTCGAAAAAGTGAACGGCCGTCAGCGATCCGTGTGTTCAATCCTTGCGAGGGACAGGTTAACGCTCGGCTCTTATTGTTTTAATGGAGAGGTTTAATGTCAACTTTCGAGCGTCTTTCTGCCTATCGCCCCTATGGGCTGGCCGCTCTCAGAATCATCACTGCGCTGCTGTTCATCGAACACGGCACGATGAAGCTTTTCGCTTTCCCGGCTGCGCAGATGGCCGGCCCGCTGCCGCCGCTGATGCTTTTCGCCGCCCTTCTTGAGCTTATCGGCGGTATCCTTATTCTCGTCGGCCTGCTGACGCGCCCTGTCGCCTTCCTCCTCGCCGGTGAAATGGCCGTCGCCTATTTCATGGCGCATGCTCCGAACAGCTTCTTCCCGGCCGTCAACCAGGGCGACGCCGCGATCCTGTTCTGCTTCGTCTTCCTCTACCTGTTCTTCTCTGGTCCCGGCGCTTTTGCCGTCGATAACCGCAAGACAGCCTGAACGATAGACTGAGGGGCGTCGCGACGCCCCTCAACCTTCACATCAGGCAGTAAGCTTGAGACCGGCGATGCCGGCGACGATCAAAGTGATGCAGGCAAGACGGGAGACACTTGCCTCATCGCCAAGCAGCCAGATGCCGAGAAATACGGTGCCGACCGTGCCGATGCCGGTCCAGACCGCATAGGCGGTGCCGATCGGCAGGTGCTTCACCGCCAGGCCGAGCAGCACGATGCTCACCACCATGGATATGACGGTCAGCGCCGTCGGCAGCGGCCGCGTGAAACCATCGGTATATTTAAGGCCGATTGCCCAGCCACATTCAAAAAGACCGGCGAGAAAAAGCAGAAACCAGGCCATGCGACTCTCCTTGTTCAAGAGCGAGGCCGTCCCCGCGACAGTTGCATCCTGGAGGATGCCGCAGTCGTCTGCGATAACGTCTATATGCGTGAGGCGGCGGCGGTGTTCAAGGTCGGAATCGGCACGGCTGCCATGCCACCCGTTTCTTGCGGGCTTGGGAGCCGGATCAGGATTGCCCGCCAGCCTCGGCGGAAAGGCTCTTGGCGCGGCGGCAGAGGCGATCGAAGGTTTCGAGGAAGCGTGAACGGTCTTTCGGGCTGAAGGCGGCGTTGTAGCCCTTGCTCTCGCCGGTTTCACGCAAGTGCGCGCCAAGATCGCGCATGGCGCTCGCCATGCCGATATTGGTCTCGTTGAAGACGCGCCCTGTGGGTCCGCTGACGAAGGCGCTAGCGGCGACACAGCGTACGGCAAGCGGCACATCGGCGGTGACAACAACATCGCCCGCACCGGCGCGTTCGGCGATCCAGTTGTCGGCGGCGTCGAAGGCGTTGGAGACGATGACGTTGTGGATCATCGGATCGCGCGAGGGGCGCAGGCCGGAATTGGCAACGAAGGTGACTTCGAGGCCGTGACGTTCGGCCACCTTCAGGATTTCCGGCTTCACCGGGCAGGCATCGGCGTCGACATAGATCAAAGGCTGTTTACCTCATTCAATGCCGACGCCTGATACGCGCGGATTACTCGCGAGTCCAGATTTCGCTCGCAACCTTTTCCGAGCCGCCATAGGTCCAGACACCCTGCCAGCTGCCGTCCGGCTGCTCGAAATACATGGCGATGCCGAAATTCTCCTTGGAGACGTAGCCGACGGAGATCGCCGTATCCTCGTCGCTTGCCGGCCCCATTTCGAAACGATCGCCGCTGAATTTTGCGCCGAGACCGGTGCCGATCGACTCGTTCTTGCCGATCATCCAGTCGACGATATAGGTCTCGCCGTTGCGAAGCACCTTGACGGTGCCCTGATATTTGCTGCCGTCCTCGCTGGTGCCAGCGACCTTGTAGGAACCTGTGGGGTCCGCAAATGCAATGGCGGGCAGTAACACAAATGCACAGGCCGAAATAATAGTCCGAAAAATCATAAGGCCCCCCTTTTGGCGAAGCATGATTGCCAAGCACCGAAGCGGTAACATGAAAGGGCTTCACACTTGGTGAAGCCCTCTGCAGATCAGGCCCGTTATTTTTGGGGTATCGAGCGGTTTTACTTCAAGCCCGCAGTCTTTGTGTCATGCATTAGTAGACCACCACGCCGCGGATGCTCTTGCCCGAATGCATCAGTTCGAAGCCCTTGTTGATGTCCTCGAGCGGCATGGTGTGGGTGATCATCGGATCGATCTGGATCTTGCCCTGCATGTACCATTCGACGATCTTCGGCACGTCGGTGCGGCCGCGCGCGCCGCCGAAAGCGGTGCCCATCCAGTTGCGGCCGGTGACCAGCTGGAACGGACGGGTGGAGATTTCCTGGCCGGCGCCGGCAACGCCGATGATAACCGACTTGCCCCAGCCGCGATGGCTGGCTTCCAGTGCCTGGCGCATCACCTTGGTGTTGCCGGTGCAGTCGAACGTGTAGTCGGCGCCGCCGATCAGGTCGCCGTTGCGTTTGGTCAGGTTGACGAGGTAAGGCACGATGTCGTCACCGACCTCCTTCGGATTGACGAAGTGGGTCATGCCGAACTTTTCGCCCCAGGCCTTGCGGTCAGGGTTGATATCGACGCCGATGATCATGTCGGCACCGGCAAGACGCAGGCCCTGAAGCACGTTGAGACCGATGCCGCCGAGACCGAAGACGATCGCCGTCGAGCCGATCTCCACCTTGGCGGTGTTGATGACCGCACCGATGCCGGTCGTCACGCCGCAGCCGATGTAGCAGATCTTGTCGAAGGGTGCGTCGGGATTGACCTTGGCAAGGGCGATCTCCGGCAGCACGGTGAAGTTCGAAAAAGTCGAGCACCCCATATAGTGGTGGATCTTGTCCTTGCCGATCGAGAAGCGGCTCGTTCCATCCGGCATCAGCCCCTGGCCCTGGGTAGCGCGGATCGAGGTGCAGAGATTGGTCTTGCGGGAAAGGCAGGAATAGCACTCGCGGCATTCCGGGGTGTAGAGCGGAATGACATGATCGCCCTTCTTGACCGAGGTGACGCCAGGGCCGACATCGACGACGATGCCGGCGCCCTCATGGCCGAGGATGGCCGGAAACAGGCCTTCAGGATCGGCGCCCGACAGGGTGAAATCGTCGGTGTGGCAGATGCCCGTCGCCTTGACCTCGACCAGCACTTCGCCGGCCCGCGGTCCTTCCAGCTGCACGGTCATCACTTCCAGCGGTTTTCCGGCCTGAACGGCAACGGCGGCGCGAACGTCCATCTTGATATCTCCCTGACGATTTTTGTTGGTTCCCAGCTGATTTATCGGGCTGAGCTTGGCATGGTCGGCGAACTCGGCTCAAGCGAAAACGGCCGGTCGCCCGGTCTTTTCCTCTCAGGCGAATTCCATGATGACGGCATCGACGGCCAGGCTTTCGCCGGCCGCGGCATTGATCTTCGAGATGACGAGATCGCGGTCGGCGCGCAGCACGTTTTCCATCTTCATCGCTTCGACGATCGCAAGCGTCTCACCGGCCTTGACCTCCTGGCCCTCGGCAACCGCGATGGCGACGACGAGGCCAGGCATCGGGCAGAGCAGGAGCTTGGAGGTATCGGGCGGCAGCTTCACCGGCATCAGCCTGTCGAGCTCGGCATGACGCGGCGAAAAGACCTTGGTAATCACTGAAAGCCCCTGCCAGTCGATACGCAACCCGTTCAGAACGGGGCGAATCTGCGCGATGATGTCGCGACCGCCGACCTTGCCGCTCCAGACAGGATCCCCCGGTCTCCAATCGGTGACAACACTCTTGCTCTGGCCCTCTATCGCCCCCTCGATCGCGATGTCCATATCGAAGGGGATAGTGACGAGGCCGTCGAGCAATCTTGCAGCGACGTGGTTGTCGCCGATCTTGACCACCCATTCCTCGCGCAGCGCGCCCGATGCGGCGCGCAGACGATCGGCGAAACGTTCGCGGCGGTTTGTCTCGATCAGCGAGGCGGAGAGGGCGATGCCGGCAAGCACGGCTTCTTCCGCCGGGTCCGGTTTCATCGGCGCAAAACCATCGGGATATTCCTCGGCGATGAAGCCTGTGGACAGCCGGCCCTCGCGCCAGCGCGGATGTTTCATCAGCGCCGACAGGAAAGGCACATTGTGCTCGATGCCATCGACGACGAAGCCGTCGAGCGCCCGACCCATGGCGTCGATCGCCTCGGGCCGGGTCGGCGCCCAGGTGCAGAGCTTAGCGATCATCGGATCGTAGTACATCGAGATCTCGGCACCCTCGAAGACGCCGGTATCGTTGCGGATAACGACATTGCCGGTCCTGCCTTCCGCCGGCGGGCGGTAACGCGTCAGGCGGCCGATCGAGGGCAGGAAGTTGCGGTAGGGATCTTCGGCATAGAGCCGGCTCTCGATCGCCCAGCCGTCGAGCCTGATGTCCTCCTGAGCAAAGGGAAGGGGCTCTCCGGCTGCCACCCGGATCATCTGCTCGACGAGATCGATACCGGTGACGAGTTCGGTCACCGGATGCTCGACCTGCAGGCGGGTGTTCATTTCAAGGAAATAGAAATTGCGGTCGCGGTCGACGATGAACTCGACGGTGCCGGCGCTCTGGTAATCGACGGCCTTCGCCAACGCCACCGACTGTTCGCCCATGGCCTTGCGGGTGGCTTCATCGAGGAAGGGCGAGGGCGCCTCTTCCGCGACCTTCTGGTTCCGCCGCTGGATCGAGCATTCGCGCTCGCCGAGATAGACGACGTTACCATGCGCGTCGGCCAGCACCTGGATCTCGATATGGCGCGGCTCGACGACGAACCTCTCGATGAAGACGCGGTCGTCGCCGAAGGAGCTTTTTGCCTCCGAGCGGGCGCGCTCGAAGCCGTCGCCCACATCAGCCTTGTTCCAGGCGATGCGCATGCCCTTACCGCCGCCACCCGCCGACGCCTTGATCATGACAGGATAGCCGATCTCGCCAGCGATCACTTCCGCATGGGCGGCATCCTCGATGATGCCGAGATGGCCGGGCACGGTGGAGACACCGGCGGCATTGGCGAATTTCTTCGATTCGATCTTGTCGCCCATCGCCATGATGGCCTTCGGCTTCGGACCGATGAAGATGATGCCCTGCTTTTCGAGTTCAGCGCAGAAGGAGGCGCGTTCGGAGAGGAAGCCGTAACCGGGGTGGACGGCCTCGGCCCCCGTCGCCTTGCAGGCGGCGATGATCTTTTCGGCGACGAGATAACTCTCCGACGCCGCGGCCGGGCCGATATGCAGAGCCTCGTCGGCCATTTCGACATGCAGCGCGTCCCGATCCGCATCCGAATAGACCGCGACGGTCAGAATCCCCATGCGGCGCGCAGTCTTGATCACGCGGCAGGCAATTTCGCCGCGATTCGCGATCAGGATTTTCTTGAACATGGAGACTCCACCCAGAAATGCATCCCGGAGTTTTACGCACAAAACACCGGAACGCACAATCAGGCTTGCGGAGCGTCAGGCGACGGCAGCTTCGGAGACAGGTTCCTCGTCGACGATGCGCAGCCAGCGGCTGCGACGCGGCTCGGCATAATCGCGCAGCTCGACGGCAGCCATGATCCCCGCCCAGTGCGGATGATTGGCGCCGGACAGCGTTGCCTGCTCGATCTGCTGGAGAACGCCGTATTCGACCGACGAGACGGGGATGATGCCGCCTTCGGCGACGCTTCTGAAGATGCGCATTGCGTAGTCGACGTCCTGGCGGGTGATGCCCCGGCGATCGATGGCGCGCGACAGCTTGTAGCCACCGATATTGTCGGTGATCGCCAGACGAAGCTGATCGAGGGCAAGCGCTCTCAACTCAACTGGGACATCGGTCGAAATCTCCATAACGTGGAGAATGAGCTCGAGCTCGAGCGCCGAGTTGACGACACCATTGGTCGTGAACATGCGCATGATCCAGGCGACGTTGATTTCATCCAGCGAGCCCTGCGGATAGGTGTAATGGACGATGAAACCGGCGAGCTGCTCCACGAAGAAAGCGTTCCAGTCGGCACATTTTTCAGGGCAGGAATTGTTGAGCGCCAACATCGCCACGACGTCGTCGGATGTCCGGATACCCTCCGGAAAACTATGTTTGCGCAGCAATACTATATCTTCGGCCGTCAGCCGATGCTTGCCGGCCACGACACAGGCCGGAAAAGCGAGACGAAATTCGCTCATGTTTTAACTCCAGGCTTCATCATGAAACCGCAGACAGTTTTAGCGCCTGCGAATTGACGATCCCTCAAGAAGAGGAGTTAATCTGATATTCCCGAGGTCAGGAAGATTTTAACGTTTGCGCCTGCAGCCGCTCGCGCCAGATGATGAAAAGGCCTGATGCAACGATGATGAAGATGCCGATCCATTTGGAAAAGCTCGGGAAATCGTTGAACAACGCATAGCCGAGAACGGTCGCCGAGATAATCTCGAAGTACTGGAACGGCGCAAGCAGCGACAGCGGAGCGAGGCGGAAAGCCCGGACCACGAGCATATGCGCATATCCCGAGATCGAGCCGAGGGCGAGAAGCAGGATAAGGCCGAGACCGGAGGAGGGCAGAGAGACGGCAAAATCGGCATTGCCGAAACTGTTTCCGACGAAAAGCGCAGCCGCCATGAAGATCGTTCCGCCGATGCCGGCCATCGTCTGCATGGTCAGCGGCGAATCGGCCTCGCCAATGGCGCGGTTGAGGAAGAGATAGAGCGAGAACAGAAAGGCGCAGGCGACCGGGAGCAGCGCCTTCAGCCCGAAGATCTCGTAGCTTGGCTGAATGACGATCATTGCGCCGCCGAAGCCGACGATGATCGCCATCCAGCGCCGCCAGCCGACCTTGTCGCCGAGAAACAGTGCCGACATCGCGGTCAGCATGAAGGGCTCGACGAAATAGATGGCGAAGACATCGGCGAGCGGCATGTATTTGACGGCGACGAAGAAAAGCAGGCTCGCAGCGCCATGCAGCACGCCGCGCAGCAGATTCATCCATGGCCGTTTGGCCGAAAGCGCCTTAAGCCCGAAGAGGGCGAAAAGAATCGGCAGGGTACAGGCGATCTGAAAGAAGAATCGGTAGAAGGTCACCTGGCCCGGCGACATCGCCTCGAAGGTCGCCATGTATTTGGCGATCGCATCCATGGTCGGCAGGATGAGCATGGCGCCGGACATGATGGCCATGCCCTGCAGGGAATTTTGATGGGGCTCTGACATGGCTGCTGATTCTTGCGAGGATGACGCCATCAATCACGGGAAAGCCAGGCAATCAAGCCAAGCAACCGCAAATAGCTTCGAGGTGAAATCGAAATCATCGCTTAGAGAGCGTTTCCCTGAAGGGAAATGGTGCGGTCGAGAAGACTCGAACTTCCACGGGTTGCCCCACAGCGACCTCAACGCTGCGCGTCTACCAATTCCGCCACGACCGCATCGTGGTAGGTGCCGATTTGCGTCGGCGGGGCAGCATGTAGCAAAAGCATCTGGGGTGCACAAGGGCGATATGACAGTTTTTTTGAAAACCGCTCACAGCATTTGAATTGGCCCCGAAACAGGTCCATATAGCTGTCCTGCCGCCCCTTTTTCGCAGGCATTTCGGGGAGAGCGGCAAGGAATGACCATGCTTCGCACCGATCTCGAATTCTCTATGCTTCCCCGACTCGGAACCCGGCCGGTACGCTGGCGCATCGCCGATGGCCTCGTTCCCTATGAGGAGGCGGTGGAGACGATGGAGCGCGAGGTGGCGGTGATATCAGATGGCGGCGATGAACTCGTCTGGCTCGTCGAACATCCGCCGCTCTATACTGCCGGCACCAGCGCCAATGCGAGGGACCTCGTCCAGCCGAACCGGTTTCCGGTCTTTGCGACAGGGCGTGGCGGTGAATATACCTATCATGGACCCGGCCAGCGCGTCGCCTATGTCATGCTCGACCTGAAAAGGCGGCGCCAGGACGTGCGCGCCTTTGTCGCCGCCCTTGAAGATGTCGTCATCCGCACGCTCGACATGATGAATGTCCGCGGTGAGCGACGTGAAGATCGCGTCGGCGTCTGGGTGCGCCGGCCGGAAAAGCCGTTGCTGGCCGATGGGACGATGGCCGAGGACAAGATCGCCGCTCTCGGCATAAGGCTGCGGAAATGGGTGACCTTCCACGGACTGTCGCTCAACGTCGATCCGGATCTCGATCATTTCGAAGGCATCGTGCCCTGCGGGATATCCGCCTATGGCGTGACCAGCCTCGTCGATCTTGGCTTGCCTGTGATGATGGCTGATGTCGATATCCGGCTGCGCGCCGCCTTTGAGGCGGTTTTCGGCGAAACGACCGGCGAAACCTGACTGACCACGGCGACCGGGGCAATTTGTATCAGAAAGAAAGGCTGGTTTCGGTCTTTTCTTAAGTGAAACAATGCTTCGTGGCAGATTTGGCGGTCGCGCAGCGTTGAGGTCGCTGTGGAAGAATCCGCGGAAGTTCGAGTCTTCTCGACCCACCATTTTCCTTCGGCGAAACGCTCGCCGGGCGCATTCTGCCGTCAGACTCGGCAACCGCTTCACTGTCAGAGCCAACGTTTTAACCCATAATTAGCGATTGAAAATATATACGACACTACAGCTGTGTGAATATGGAAGTCCGAGGACAATGAGAAAAAAAGCAGCGGCAAGCTGGTCATTCCTCGATGTGTATTTCGCTCTCGATATTATCGAGAAGGTTCTCATCGGCTATTTCTTCGTCGGGATTGTCATGCGTGTCCTGCCGCAGATGCAGGACAATCGGGCAATCATCGATTGCCTGCTGATCGTTTCGGAGGGAGCTGCCGCCTTCCTCATCCTGACCCGCCGGACGACGAGAAATGCGTCGCTGCGCCTCTTTGATTGGACGGTCACCGCCATCGGGACGATCTTCCCGCTGCTTGCCACGCCCTCCGCGACACAGCCGCTAGCGCCACTCGCGTTCTGCGGGACGGCGATGGCACTCGGTTTTGTCCTGCAGATATCGGCAAAGCTGACATTGCTGCGAAGCTTCGGCCTGGTGCCGGCCAATCGCGGCGTCAAGATCGGCGGGCCTTACAAATTTGTCCGCCATCCGATGTATGCGGGTTATCTGATGACACACATCGGCTTCTTCCTGGTCCATCCGAGCCTTTGGAATTTTGCCATCTATGCGACGGCCCTCACCGCCCAATGTTTCCGCTTGTTGGCGGAGGAGCGTCTGCTCAAGCAGGATCCTGCCTACGAGGCCTTCATGGCCACGACCCGTTACCGGCTCGTTCCATTCGTATTCTAAGACGACATAAAGATGGATTGAAAAGAGAAGGGCCGGTTTCCGGCCCTTTCTTTTGTCGGATCAATGCGTTGCGCGGCATGCTTCAGTGCGGGAAGCGCCGCTGTCGGCACCCTTGGTATGGGAGCCCTTCGGGCCGATCATGCTATGGCATGGGGGCAGCGGCGTGATGCTGGCCGTTGCGGTCTTGTCGACGGCAGGGGCTGCCATGGCGCTCGGTGCGAAGCCGTCGCTGTCATTGGTGTAGTCGCTGGAATAGGACGGAGCCTTGCGGCTGCTGTAGTGCACTGGGGCCGGCTTCGAGGTGGGGCTCGGCGCGAAGCCGTCGCTGTCGTTGGTGTAGTCGTCGGAATAGGTCGGCTGGGCGAAGGCAGCGCCTGCAAGGCTGACGGCGAACAGGGACGCGGCAAGGGCAAATTTGATGCGCATGGGTTTATCTCCTCAATCTGCTGTTGAATTCCACAACATAAACTAACCCTCGGCACACACGAGTTCGCGCCCCAATTCAGGCAATTTTGTGATAATATGGCGACGCACCCGCGACCTTTTGTCCAAATGAAATCACAGTGTTGTCAACGAAATTGACCTTCGCGTGACAGAAGCCGCCTAACAAAAATAGGCGATTGGTGTCACGAATAAGACAGCTGGTGCTGCAATCTTAAATTGTTAACTTTTGGTAATATTGGGAAAGATCACCAACGGCAGGCGGCAGCCCGCCTTCGGTTGGTGATCTGCGCCTTGGGCGTGAACTCAGTCGTCGTTCGGGATATGCGCATCGACACCGGTCAGCTGCAGTTTGTTGCGGACGTGACGGACGCCATCGACCGAAAGCGCGCCGAGTTCGACCTTGCGAGCGATGCCGATCGTCTCCACCGACCCTTCCAGGGTGACGACGTGACCATCTGCATGAACCTCGATGCTGTCGATGTCGACCTCAGGAATGTTTTCGAGATTGTCGTTCACCCGCGCTTCGAGATCGTCGCTTTCATCGCGGTCGATCGTATCGGCGCGCAGCGAATCCTTCAGGCGATTCTCGTTGCCGTCCTCATCCGTGCCATCGACCCGGAAGCCCCTGTTGGGATCGCTGTCGAAATTGGCTACGGTCTCGCCATAAGGGCGGTTGGCGGGGTCGGCGCCGCTGCTGTCGGCATAGGGCCAGCCGTCGTCGAGATTGCGCTCTTCGAGGTCGCGATAATCTTCCTCCCGGGAAATCGGGGTCTTGTCACCGATTCTTGCCATTGCAGTCGCTCCTTGTTTCTTTGCTGGAAACGCCGGCAACGGCGAATGGTTCGGCATGGACGGCGATTTGTCGGCCGTGATTGTCAGCCCTGGGCCTTCTCCCATTTTTTCACGAGACGGTCGCGTTTCAGCCGTGAGAGGCGCTGTAGCCAGAAAATGCCGTCGAGCTGGTCGACTTCGTGCTGAATGCAGATGGCAAGGAAATCTTCGGCACCGTCCTCGTGCACGGCGCCCTCGGCATCCTGATAGCGGAATCGGATCGCCCGCGGGCGCGTGACCTCGTCGGTCGCACCGGGCATGGAGACGCTGCCTTCGGTATGGCTCATCGTCTCCTTCGAAAACCAGGTGATATGAGGATTGACGTAGAGGCGCACGCCGTCGGCCTTGTCGAGTTCCAGCACCGTGACACGGTTGAAGACACCGATATGGGCGGCGGTGATACCGACGCCGGGGGCAGCGCGCATCGTCACCAGCAGGTCGTCGGCAAGCGCGGCGAGCGAGGAATCAAAGGCCGTCACCGGTGCGCAGACAGTCTTCAGGCCCGGATGTGGATAGCACAAAATTGGACGGATGGGCATGGGGCAGGCTTCCTCTGCTTGGACGGGTGAGGAAACTATCGCCGGCCACGAGCATTGTCATCACGAAGCGCGGTTTGCCGCTTTACGACACGGGTGCTTTGGGCTAGCAGGGGCCAAGAATTCCGGCTGCGGGAGCCTCGCGCGGGATTCGCTTATCCGCTTGTTGATAATGTGTTTTCAGCCGACATTTGCGAATGCGGTGCGGCAGTCGTTGAAATTCGAACCAGATGCGAGGGCGGCAGATGACGACGACCGATGAGGAAGACCGCATCCGCAGGCGTCCTGATGACGAGGACGCTGATATCTACGACGAGGACGGCAATGTCCGCAGCGATTTCCTGGCGCTCGTCGGTGCTGCGATCGCCGACCGCGACACGCTGTTCCTGCGTCAGAACGTTGCTCGCCTGCATGAATCGGAAATAGGCGACCTGTTGGAATCGATCCAGCCGGATCAGCGCCTGGCGCTGGTGCGCCTGCTCGGCGACGATTTCGACATGACGGCGCTGACCGAGGTCGATGAGGCGATCCGCCGCGAAATCGTCGACCAGATGCCGAACGCGCAGATCGCCGCCGCGATCGGCGAGCTCGATTCGGACGATGCCGTCTACATTCTCGAGGACCTCGACAAGGAGGACCGGGAGGAAATCCTTGCCCAGCTGCCGTTCACCGAGCGGGTGCGGCTGCGCCGGGCGCTCGACTATCCCGAAAGCTCGGCCGGGCGCCGCATGCAGACGGAATTCGTCGCCGTGCCGCCGTTCTGGACAGTCGGCCAGACGATCGACTACATGCGCGACGAGGAGGATCTGCCCTATTCCTTCTCGCAGATCTTCGTCATCGATCCGACCTTCAAGCTGCTCGGCGCCGTCGATCTCGACCAGATCCTGCGTACCAAACGGCAGACGAAGATCGAGCAGATCATGCGCGAGACCAACCATCCGGTTCCGGCCGAGATGGACCAGGAGGAGGCGGCCCAGCTCTTCGAGCAGTACGACCTTCTCTCGGCTGCCGTCGTCGACGAAAACGGCCGGCTGGTCGGCGTGCTGACCATCGACGATGTCGTCGACGTCATCCACGAGGAGGCGGACGAAGACATCAAGCGCCTCGGCGGCGTCGGCGACGAAGAGCTGTCGGACAATGTGCTGTCGACGGTGCGTTCGCGCTTCCTGTGGCTTTTGATCAATCTCGGCACGGCGATGCTGTCGGCAAGCGTCATCGGCCTGTTCGACGCCTCGATCGAGAAGATGATCGCGCTCGCGGTGCTGATGCCGATCGTCGCCTCGATGGGCGGCAATGCCGGTACGCAGACGATGACGGTGACGGTGCGCGCGCTCGCCACCCGCGATCTCGACATCTACAATGCCGGCCGCATCATCCGCAGGGAGGCGGGCGTCGGCATCTTGAACGGCATCGTCTTTGCGACGATCATGGGCGCGATCGCCGGCACCTGGTTCCACGACTACCAGCTCGGCGGGGTGATTGCGGCGGCGATGATCATTAATCTGATAGCGGCAGCCCTTGCCGGCATCCTGCTGCCGCTGCTGCTCGACAAGATGGGGGCCGACCCGGCGATCGCCTCTTCCGTCTTCGTCACAACGGTGACGGACTGTACCGGCTTCTTCGCCTTTCTCGGCATCGCCACATGGTGGTTCGGCATCTGAACCGTCAAAAATTGACTATTACGTAAAAGTCAATATTATCGTCTGTCCGACGACGGGGAACACATGCCGGTGAACAAGTTTTATAGCATAACGGAGCTGACGCGCGAATTCGGGGTCTCGACGCGCACGCTCCGCTTCTACGAGGACGAGGGACTGATCCATCCGGAGCGGCGCGGGCGCACCCGTCTGTTCCGGCAAGCCGACCGGCGGCTCATCGCCGAAATCCTCCGCGGCCGGCGCATCGGTTTCACCATCGCCGAAATCCGTGAGATCATCCAGGTCTACAAGGAGCCGCCGGGCGAACTCGGCCAGCTGAAGCTCCTGATGAAGCGCGTCGACGAGAAGCGCGACGACCTTCGCCAGAAGCGCAAGGATATCGACGACACGCTGGCGGAACTCGACGCTATCGAAGAGACCTGCCTCGGCCGCCTCGCCGAAATCGGCGTCACCACCTGATCAAGCGCCGTATTGTCGGCGAATTCATTCTGCCTCGGCGCTGCATTCGGCGGCAATGGTCTGGACCCGCTCGTCGTTCTGTATATCGATCGCGCCCGCCTGAAGCGGCGTGAACAGGGCTTGCGCCTGCAATTTCTCCAGCGTGCACTGGCAGAAGCTGCGGCAGAGCGCTTCGCCTTGCTGCATGACGCAAGAGGCGTTGCATTGCCTTAGGTAAGTCGCAACCGGATCCGGCGCCTGCGGTGGGACGACGAGGGAAAGCCCATAGGCGATACCGATCAACACCGGCTGGTGGATGAGGTAAAAGGCAAGGCTGTGGCGGCCAAGCCTTGCCGGCCACCAGGACCCGGTGCCAATGGCGGCAAGCCGGTGCAGCAGCCTGGTTCTGATGGCGATCGAGGCGATGCTCAATCCAGCGAAGAAGGGCGTTGCCCAGGGAAATAGCGGCACGTAGTCGTTGGACCGTTCCGGCATCACCGCAAGGCCGATCCAGGCGAGATATCGGGGATCGAAGAAGGATGAGCGCAGCAGGCCGGGTGGGCCGAAATTGTCGGTGATCCAGGCGGCAAAGAGCGCGAGCGTGGCGATGAGGGTGAAGGCGAGCGGCAGTCTCAAGAAAACGACGCCGATGAGCGTGAGCACCGCGATACAATGCAGGATGCCGAAGTAGATCCACTCGTTCGGCATCGCGATGCGTGTGGCGATCGAGATCACCGCGGCTGCCGCGGCAATCATGCCGAAGCGCTTCCAGAAGGAGGGCCAGCGAATCTCGGGCTTGCTCGACAGCACCAGGCTGATGCCGACGATGAAGAGAAAGGTCGTGGCGATCGCCCGGGCATAGATCTTCAGCCAGCCGGTCTCGGCCGTGCCCGGCGCGAGATAGCCCATGAACTCCATATCCCAGCTGAAATGGTAGCTCGCCATGGCGATCAGCGCGACGCCGCGCGCCGTATCCAATAGACCGATGCGCGGTGGCCTTGCCGCCGCATCGGTTTCCGTTGCCGGCAATGTCATCAAAGTCCCTCGGGCAAATCACGTCCGTCGCTCGACGGCATATCGCGGCGAATAGCAGAAAGGTGGAGATTTGATGGCGGGCCGGCATCCATGATCGCCAGCCGCGCCTCCGAGAAGAATTGCCGCCGCGCCAGCACGAAGATGACGATCGCCGTCGTCATCATGAAGACATAAGGGTTGATGAACCAGCCGAGATAACCAATCGACAGGAAGATCGCCCTGAGGCCCTCGTTGAAATTGCTGCCGGCAATGACATTCATGCGGATGACGCGTTCGGCGGCCCGCTCGGCGGCGATGATGTCGCGCTCGCTGTCGCGCATCATCGGGATCGAGCCGAAGAGAATAGTGCAATAGTTGAACAGCCGGTAGGACCAGCCGAACTTGAAGAAGGCATAGCCGAAAAGCGCTGCCAGCCCGCCGACCTTCATCTCGAAAACGGCATGGCCGCCATGGAAGACGAAGGGCAGGTCGGCGAAGACGGCGTCGACTTTCTCCGTCGCGCCGAGCAAAGCAAAGCAGCTGCCGATCGCGAAGATCGAGGTCGAAGCGAAGAAGGCGGTGCCGTTCTGCAGGCCGGCCATGATCTGCGTGTCGATCATCTTCAGGTCGCGGCGCAGCGAATTATAGATCCACTCCCGCCGCCGCTCGGTCATCGCATGGGTGAGGCTGGTGCGCCCGAAGAAGGTACGGCCACGCAGCAGCCAGGAATAGCCCATCCAGACCCAGGCAAAGAAGGCCAGAGCGATATAGTCCGCCTTCGTCATCAGTGATCCAGTCTCCGCATGAATGCGGCTAGTATGCCGCAAGTTGAATTTTGCCGCATGGCCGAGTTGGGCGGCTTGACGCGGGCTTTTGGCCATGCGGCAGTTCGGCATAATCGAGTCGTCGGGAAACGACGAGGCTTGGTGGATAGCCGACCGGCATCTTCTGGACCTAAATGTAGCAATGCGGTGATCCGTCAGCTTGGAAATTCGGGGCGGGACCCAAAGAAGAAGAAGAAGAAGAAGAAGAAGAAAAGGACGGCGCTACCCCTCCAGCGCCTCAATCATCTCCACCCGCGTTGCATGCCGGCCGCCTTCGAACTGGGCGGTCAGGAACGCATCCACGATATCGAGCGCCAGCCCTTCGCCCACCACGCGGACGCCAATCGATAGCATGTTGGCATCGTTGTGTTGGCGGATCATGCGGGCCGAGAATGTGTCGACGCAGACGCCGCAACGGATGCCCTTTACCTTGTTCGCCGCCATCATGATGCCCTGGCCGGTGCCGCATAGAATGATGCCAAACCGGCAATCGCCGGAGGCGACGAGCCGCGCCGCCGCTTCACCGTGCTTAGGATAGTGTGTGCTCTCCGGCGTCGTCGGTCCGATATCGACCGCTATCCAGCCTTGCGCCGCGATATGACCGGCAATGGCCTGCCGGAGCTGAATGGCGGCGTGGTCGCTGGAGAGGGCGATGCGGTTGGTGGCTGTCATGGAGAAGCGGTTCCGTTTTCCAAAGCAATTTGCCGTCTTGGAGATGCACCCTAGCGCATCGGCCCGAAAATCGGAATCGATTATCGGAAAGCACGATGCGAGAGTTAGAGCGTCGCGATCTTTCAGATCCGCTTCTCGTGCTTGAGGCCTTTGTTTTACGCATGTAGCTGTCGGAAAACCGCTGCACAGTTTTGCGCGACATGCTTTAGCGTAACGCCAGTCTAGAGGTGCACGGGCAGGGCACCGCGTTAACCGCTTGTAAAGTCGTAATAGCCAATGTTCAGGACTGAAAACCTGATTCAAAAGTGACCCATGAGCCGGCCGGATTACATTCCCAGTCTCGATGGCCTGCGCGGTGTCGCTGCGCTCCTGGTCGTTGAAGCCCATATTGGCTTTATCTTTCCAATCACAGCGCCGCATCTCGTGACGCTGGGCGACGAAGCTGTCGGTTTGTTTTTTGCTCTCAGTGGCTTCCTGATGGCTCATCTCTATGGTTCACGGCCGGTGACGAGAGAAAACGTCTTGGATTTTCTTGTGAGCCGCTTTGCTCGCATCTATCCGGTTTACCTGGCGGCCGTCGTTTTCGTGGCGATGCTGTCGATCATGCAAAATCTGGATTTTGTTCAGCCTATCGTTGGCGTCACAGATTTTGTGCGTCATGTCTTTCTTCTCGGCTCGAGCGGTGTTTTCTGGTCGATACCACCCGAGATCCAATTCTATCTGCTCTTTCCTGTCCTGTGGCTTTGCCTGGCCCGACCGCACCGCTATAGCGGCGTGATTGTGGGCCTCACGGTGGTCGTCATCGTGGATGGCCTGGTTGAATTGCCAGGCCCGGGAATAATGCTCGTCTCCAAGCTTCCTTACTTTCTTTTCGGCGCAATTGCCGGGATGATGCATTCCCATTGGAATAAATGGAATCCATCTGCCCTCACAGGAATTTTAACGCTTTTCCTTCTGGCGGTGTTCTTCACTTACAGGCATGTCTCGTCGGGCTTTTCCCCTGAATTTTGGAGCCTGCAAAGTGCGGTGGCCGCGGCCGTCATTGTCGGGCTCGTCGCTCGACAGCCGCCCATCGCTGCACATGTCCTGGCAGCTGCACCAGTACGGTTTCTAGGGAAGATCAGCTTTTCACTTTACCTTTTTCATGTGCCCATAATGTTCCTGACGCGTCTGACTTTTGATGCCTTGATGCCAGAACCGGCGCTCATCGTGGTGACGCTTTTCGTTGCGGCAATCGGGGCATGGTTCATCCACGAGACGATCGAGGTTCCCGGTCGGCGGCGGCTGGTCCAGCTATGGCAGGATAATCGCCTGCGGATGGTTCCGCGCGAAACTCCGGCTGATCAAATGGACCGCGCGATCCTCAACCTGCAAGAGATCGAAAAGCGCCTGCTGCGCGGCGAAACTTCAACCATGGCCGATCAACGGCAAATCTCGACGACGCCCGAACCCGATGGTGCCGACGGCACGGTCATTCAGGATAATCGCAACGGGAAGCTTCGCGCATAGCGCTCAGCTGAGTTCTTGGGCGAGCCCGATGAGAAGCCTTTCGGGCCCGCGGATGTAGCAGAGCCGATATGTGTCTTGATAATCCACTACGTCGCCTACGAGCTGCGCGCCGCGCTTGCGGAGCCTTTCAAGCGTCTCATTGATGTCGTCTACGGTGAACATGACGCGGAGGTAGCCTAGAGCGTTCACCGGGGCATTGCGGTGATCCTCGACGACAGGCGGCGTGAGAAAGCGGGAGAGCTCGAGCCGGCTGTGGCCATCCGGCGTGCGCATCATGGCAATCTCGACATGCTGATCGCCCAGTCCGGTGACACGTCCGGCCCATTCTCCTTCGATCGTGGCCCGCCCTTCGAGCTCGAGGCCGAGTTCGCGAAAGAAATCAATCGTCACTCCGAGGTCTTCGACGACGATTCCGATGTTGTCCATCCGTTTGAGCGCCATATGTCCAATCTCCCAATCTGCAAGGTGTCGTCTCGTCTAAGAACGGACAGGTTGCTCAACCTTGCCCGGCCCCCCATCCGGGGAGCCCCCATCAACGAAGGAGTTCAACTTGCCGGGCGCTGTCCAGGCCGGCCTCCGTCAGTCCTGTTGCATCGACGTCTGTAGGACATTGGGAGCCGGTGCAGACTGTCAAGATAAGGCAACCAGTTCTTCCGCCGCATAGTCTTCATCACCCCAGCGCTTACGGCCAGATCGCGATTCCGAAAATCGGATTCGATTTTCGGAAAGGATTATGCGCAAGCTCAAAGTGCTAGCGCGTCCTATTGGAGTCGCGGCGCTCTAGTCTGCAGTCCGAATGTCGCACCGGCTCCATGCGATGTCGGTGCGCCGCACGGATTCGAAACCGGCCTCGCTTAAGCTTGCATCCTCATATTCGGAAGGCGCACCCATGTTTCTCTCGGTATTCGATGTCTTCAAGATCGGTGTCGGGCCGTCGAGCTCGCACACGATGGGTCCGATGTCGGCGGCCAACCGGTTTCTCGAGCTGATCCTGTCGAACGAATGGCCGCGCCCGTCATCGGGTGCACAGGTCACAGCGATCAAGGTCAGCCTGCACGGCTCGCTCGCCCATACCGGTATCGGCCACGGCACGGGCAGGGCTGTAATTCTCGGGCTGATGGGCGAGGCGCCCGACAGCGTCGATCCCGACAAAATGGACGGCATCGTCGACACGGTGGAGCGCACCGGCCGCATCACGCCGGAGGGCCATCCCGGCTATCAGTTCCAGCCGAAAACCGACCTGATCTTCGACAAGAAACAGCCGCTGCCGGGGCATGCCAATGGCATGGTCTTTTCCGCCTATGACAGGGACGGCCGGCTGCTCGTCAAGCGCATCTATTATTCGGTCGGCGGCGGCTTCGTCGTTACTGACACCGAGCTCGAGCAGATGCGGGCAAAGAAGAACGCGGCGGGCGGCACGCGCGTACCCTATCCCTTCTCCACCGCCAAACAGATGCTCGAGATGGCGGCGCGCTCCGGGCTGTCGATCGCGCAGATGAAGCGGGCGAATGAGGAGAGCCAGCGCAGCCAAGAGGAGCTCGATCAGGGGCTCGACCGCATCTGGGAGGCGATGCGTTCCTGCATCGAGCGCGGCCTCAAGGTCGAGGGCATCATGCCCGGCGGTCTCAACGTCAAGCGCCGCGCCCGCAGGATTCACGACAAGCTGGAAGAGGAGTGGCGCAGCAACCGCATCAACCCGCTGCTCGCCAACGACTGGCTGAGCGTCTATGCGATGGCGGTCAACGAGGAGAATGCAGCCGGCGGGCGCGTCGTCACGGCGCCGACCAACGGCGCGGCCGGCGTCATCCCGGCGACGATCCGCTATTACGAGCATTTCCATGAGGACTGGGATCAGAACGGCATCCGCGACTATCTGCTGACGGCCGCTGCGATCGGCGGCATCATCAAGCACAATGCCTCGATCTCCGGCGCCGAGGTCGGCTGTCAGGGCGAGGTCGGCTCGGCAGCGGCAATGGCTGCCGCGGGCCTTGCCGCGGTCATGGGCGGAACGCCGGAGCAGATCGAGAACGCCGCCGAAATCGCGCTCGAACATCATCTCGGCATGACCTGCGATCCGATCGCGGGCCTGGTGCAGGTACCCTGCATCGAGCGCAACGCGCTCGGCGCCGTCAAGGCCGTCACGGCAGCCTCGCTCGCGATCAAGGGCGACGGCCAACATTTCGTGCCGCTCGACGCCTGCATCGAAACAATGCGCCAGACCGGGCACGACATGAGCGAGAAATATAAGGAAACCTCGACCGGGGGGCTCGCCGTCAACGTCGTCGAATGCTGAGTTTGTGGATGCTTGATGCTTGAAGCTTGACGCTCGCTGCCAAAAGGATTTCAACGGCAGCATGGCATTGCATCTCATCAAACTCTGTGTCGGCGCCGACTCGATAGACGATCTGCGCGAATGGGTGGCGGAACGCTCACTGCGCGCCATCGCCGCCGGACTCGAGCCGCATTCGGTGCATACGACGCGCATGGCGCCGAAACGGATGGAGGAGCTGCTTGACGGCGGCTCGCTCTACTGGGTGATCAAGGGGCAGGTGCAGGCGAGGCAGAAGCTGCTCGACATCGAGACCTTCACCGACGGCGAGGGGATTTCGCGCTGCCGCCTGATGCTCGGCCCGGAGGTCATCGAGACGGTCGTGCAGCCGAAGCGTCCGTTCCAGGGCTGGCGTTATTACACTGAGGATGACGTGCCGCGCGACCTGACAAGCCTTGGCGCCGGCATTGCCGAAATGCCCGCTGATCTTCGCCGCGAACTTACGGACCTTGGTCTGCTCTAATCCCCGAAAACCGGAGCCGATTTCCGGAAAGGTTTATGCGTGGATTGAACGTCTTCCGCGCGTCCTTTCGGACGCGCGGCGCTCTGCAGTTCAGCGCAGGCGCAACTGCACCGGCGCGCTGCCGTCCGGCGAGGTCACATGCAGATGGATGCGGGCTTCGGGCTGGGAGTAACGCCAGGCGCGGGCGCCATGGCACAGCAGCAGATTGATGAGATCCCGGGTCTTCGGAGACTTCGCCTTCGGCCGCTGCAGGCCGATCTCGGCAAGGCGTAAGGCCGCCTCGTGCAGCGGATGGAGGGATGAGCGCCCTTTAGCCGCCATGCGGCGGTCGGCTGGCACTCCTGGAAAATTCTCATTGATCGCCATTGTTTTCCCCGTACGCAATACTGATCGAGTTCAAGAAAGGTGGCCGGAAACGCAAACACCGATTCCGGCCGTCACCGATGCCGCCGGCCATCTTGCAGGCAGCATCGAATAGCTCATTGGGCAGCCGCCCAGCACTTGATGCCGGCCTTCTTCAAGGCCTTGCAGGCATTGACGGCGTCGCGCTGGTCATCGAAGCCGCCGAAGCGGGCGCGATAAAGCTGGTCACCGCCAGCGGCATAGGCAACCGCGAAGGGCTTTGCCGAGGCCAGCGCCTTGCCGCCCTTGCTCTTGGCGCTTTCCAGAAGATCCATGGCCATCTGCCGGCTGGGCGAGACGCCGACCTGCACCACCCAGCCGGCCGGACCGTTGCTGGTTGAAGCAGCACGGGTCGGGGAGGGAGTGGTCGAGGCGGTTGTGACCTCATCGACCGAAGTATCGCCCTGTTCCGGCGGCATATAGGCGGGTGCCGGCGTCGGCACAGCGACCGATGCCTGCTGCTTGAAGGTCATGGTCTTGACTTTGGTCGGCGCCGGCATCGGCGCCACCAGCGGATTGTCGGATTTCGACTGAGCGCTCTCGGCATAGGCGACTTCGGTCTCGGCAACCTGATAGCGCGCATCCGGCAGCGGGCCTTTGTGCGGCAGGCTGAGATCGGCAGCCGCTGCTGAAATCGGCGGCTGCGCTGCGGTGATCGTCTTTGCGACCTGCTGTTGGGCCATTTGCGGCTGAGCTTTCTGCTGGGCCTTCTGCGGCAGGACCGGAGCGGGCGTCTCGATCATCGCCGGGGCAGGGGCTGCCTGGGCGATCAGCGCCGACGATCCGCCGCGGCTCGATGCCTTCGGCAGGTAACTGGCGATCAGATTGCGCATCTGGGCATCGCGGGCAGGCGTCGACGCTCCGCCGAGAACGACGCCGACGATCGACTTGCCGTCGACCTGCACCGAGCTCACCAGATTGAAACCGGCAGCGCGCGTGTACCCGGTCTTGATGCCGTCGACGCCGCGCACCGAACCGACCAGGCGGTTGTGGCTGCGGATCGTGCGGCTGCCGAACTTGAAGGCGCGGGTGGAGAAATAGCCGTAATATTGCGGGAAATGCTGGCGAAGGGCGATGCCGAGGCGGGCCTGGTCGCGCGCCGTCGTCATCTGCGCCGTATTGGGCAGGCCGTTGGCGTTGCGATAGGTGGTGCGCGTCATGCCGAGCGCATGCGCCTTGGCGGTCATCAGCTGGGCGAAGCGATCCTCGCTGCCACCGCCCAGCATTTCGCCGAGCGCAGTTGCGGCATCATTGGCCGACAGGGTGACGAGACCGAGAATGCCCTGCTCGACGGTGATCGTGCCACCGGCGCGCACGCCGAGTTTGGTCGGCGCCTGGGCTGCCGCATGGGCGGAGAAGGGGACCGGCGTATCGAGGCGGATGCGACCCTGCTCCAACGCCTCGAAGGTCATGTATAGGGTCATCATCTTGGTCAGGGAGGCGGGGTATTGCAGCCGGTCGGCATTCTCACTGTAGAGAACGCTACCGGTCTTGGCGTCGACGACGATGCCTGCATATTTCGGATTTGCCGCTTCCGCGTCGGCATTCACCGAATCGACCAGGACGATCGTGACGGCCACCGAAAGGATCGCCAGCAGCTTTGCGAAAAAACTGCCGGATCGGGACGATGATACGGAGGAGACTGACCTTGACACTATTCCACTCTTCGCTTGCATTTCAGATATTTGGCACTTCAGATTTTGGCAGGAACCGCACACCTCCCGCCGTACAGCTCGTCTTCTAAAATTACCGGTTGGGCGTTACCAATCCGTTTATGATGAATCGTTTATTTCGCTGTCCGGAGAGCATTTTAGGGACTTGTCGCAGAACGGTTCACAAGACGCGCGTCCACAAAGGTGCGGATAGCGGCATCAATATGTTCCCAGTCGTCGAGATGGCTGCTTGAGAAACGGTAGAGAACGCTGAGATCCCTGCCGACCTTGATATCGCGCTGACAATCTCCGCCCGCAGCCTTATCTGGGGCTGAAGGCAATATGCAGCGCACAACGTAATCCTGCCCACCCTTGACGGGCGCCGTCAGCAGCACTTCATCGCCGTAACCTGCATCGGCGCGAAGACGGTGCAGCGTCAGCCCGTCCCGGAAGGACTCGGCCGGGCCTTCAAGCAGATGCGAATAGATCGGTTCCAGCCGCCCGGACATGTCGCGCGACATGGTGCTCTGGGTGATCTGCAGGAAGATCAGCCCGGAGGATTGGGCGATATCGTCGAATCGAAGGTGGTTTTCCTTGCCGTAACCCTGCATCTCAGGCCAGGCGAGGTAGAGATCGACGCGCTCGGCGGCGCCTTCGTGTCTTTGACTCGGGAAGCGGATGGCATTCTCGGGGAATTTCACCGTATCGCGGCCGATGGCCAGCTTGATTTCAACCGTGCTGTCGGTGTTGCCGGCAAGCGAGATATGCCGGCCGAACCAACGGCCGCCAATGCTGATGGCAACAGTCAGGACCGCCAGAACGGCGATCACCGCCATCGTGCGGAGGAGAAACCCCATGGAAAGAAGCGGCTGCTCGTCGGGTGCGCTGTGCGCGGCATGGCTCATGGCGGTTCTTCGGGTTTCGGTCCGCCGCAGGAAGAACATGAGCCGCCGGTGCCGATGATGAATCTCATCGTCATGATCGGACCAGCAGGGTTAATAATTCGCTAATGCGCTGATGACGTAAGGCTCAAAAAGGAGCGAGCCGTTCCCGGGACAGCGGGAACGGCTCTTGGGCACCGGTCGGGGACGGGATGCGGGGACTGACCGGGCCGCAGGGCAGCAGCCGGCATTGGCCGGCAGGCTGTTCTTACTTGACGCTACCGACCGCGACAGCGCGGCCGTCCTGAAGCTTCGACCAGCGGGCCGGATCGTCGGCGGACTGGCGCTTCAGATAGGTGTATTCGGTATCCGACCACAGCAGCACCTTGTTGCGCATGTTGTCGAGGATGAAGTCGCCGTGATCGGTGCGGACCGTCAGCACGGCATGGCCTTCGCCATTCGGCTGCAGCACGACGGTGATCAGCGTGTCGGACGGCGAGAAACCGTCGTCGATCAACATCTTGCGCTTCAGCAGGGCGTAATCCTCGCAGTCGCCGACGGTGCGCGGATAGGCCCAGCGCTCTTCGACCCCGTAGATCTGCTCATCCGTCATCGGCTGGATCGTCGAATTGACGGTGTAGTTGACCTTGAGAATTTCCTTCCAGCGATCCTCGTTGAGGATGGCCGGTCCGGCATCGCCGCCAACTTCGACACATTCCGTCGGATTCGCCTTGCAGAATTCGTAGTGTCCGATCGGCGGGCTGGCATTGCCTGCCAGTACCATGCTGGCGGGCATTGCCTGTCCCGAACCCGCCATTGCCATCATGATGGCGCCGGCCAGAAGGCCGCCTTTCAGGATATTCGCAGTTGTCATTGCCGTCTCCCCGTAAGTTGAGGTGACAATGGCACAGACGTTTTTATCTCACGCAAAATTACGTAATAGAATTAAAGGCTTAGTTGATTCAAATGCCGATAAAACTTGGCTAAAAACAGATTCGAATGCGCATAAAATTTGACGCGGATTTGTCGCGAAATCGATTAAAATTGTAATCAACGCAACAAGGCTTTCGCCCGCGAAAAGGTTGCGTTGCCGCCCGCATGTTAAGGATTTTCGTTGAGCCGGGTAAATCTCAGCTGCCGGCTGGCGATCTGCGGCAACGCGCAGCCGACCGGCGATGCCGCTGGAATGGGCCGATTCGGCCGGTTCAAAAGCAGAATGTCGCTCAGATCCTCGATTCCGGCAGGAAATTATTTTTGCTAAATATCGCGAAATCGATCGGTGGCACCGACGATCGCCGCGCTCATATCGGGATTTGCGGTGGAATGGGCCGCATGCGCAAGGATGCTGAGCTCGCTTTTCGGCCAGGCGCGGGCCAGTTCCCAGGCGGTGACGAGCGGCGCCTCGATGTCGAACCGTCCCTGCAGCAGGATACCGGGGATGCCGGTGAGCCGCGCGGCGTTCTTCAAAAGCTGGGCGTCCTCCAGCCAGGCGCCATTGCTGAAGTAGTGGGTGATGATGCGGGCCCGTGTTAGCAAATAGGCCGGATCGGCCCAGCGGCGCGGCAGGCCTTGGGGATCGGCGAGCAGAATCGAGGCCGCCTCCCAATCATGCCAGTCGCGCGCCGCCTTGAGGCGCGTCTCCGGGTCCGGATCGTTGAGGAGACGATGATAGGCGGCAACCATGTCCTCATCTCGTCCCTGGCTGCCTGGGGAAACCGCCTGGCGGAAACGGTGCCATTCTTCAGGAAAGAGCGGCGCCATGCCGCGATAGAGCCAGTCGATTTCCGAGTGCCGGGTGGTCGTCACGCCTGACAGGACGACCGCGGAGACACGCTCCGGATGGGTTTCGGCATAGGCGAGCGCCAGCGTCGAACCCCAGGAATTGCCGAAAAGGAGCCAGGTGCCGATGCCGAGACAGGCCCGCAGCCGCTCGATATCGGCAACGAGATGCCAGGTGGTGTTGAGGGAGAGATCAGTTTCGGGATCGGCAGCGCTGGGAAGGCTGCGGCCACAATTGCGCTGATCGAACAGAATGATTCGGTAGGCATCGGGATCGAAATAGCGGCGCGCCGTGGGCGAACAGCCGGAGCCAGGGCCGCCATGCAACACCAGCGCCGGGCGGCCCGCCGGATTGCCGCAGGCCTCCCAGTAGATCAGGTTGCCATCGCCGGTATCGAGCAGGCCATGATCATAGGGTTCGATTTCCGGATAGAGAGCTGACATCGGTGCGCCTGGGTCGAAGCGGACCTTATCCATCATCTCGCTGACAAAGGGAAGACGGGTGAGGGCGGAGCGCTCCGGGACGCAAAATCACCGCACAATTTTGGGCGACCTCGTTGGGTGCCGATCGGTGTCGCAGCTTGTTCCACACATAATATAGTCTACCGACTGGGTGGAACGACTTGCGACAGGAATTCACGCTGCGTTCCAAAGCCAGATTTGTAGCCGCTTGCAAAGTTGTCGCCGTGAAGTGCAGGCTTTTCAACACGACCTGACCGGGTGCGCACCGGACCTGGCAATCGCGTTCGATGGAAGTCTGTCGAGAATTGGCACCCGCCACGGAATCCGCGGCATCGCCCATTTTCAGCAGTCTTAAAGGAATTCCCGCAGCGTCTCGCGGGACTGGATCGAGAGGAATTCGATCGCCACGCCTTCGACGAAGTGGCGCACGACGCGACCGCGCATGTTGCCGAGGCGCACGGCCGTTCCGATCGAAGGGCGCATCTCGACGTCGACGGCAGCGCCCGACAGCGAAAGGTCCATGATACGGCAGGAATAACGCGTGCCGTCCTCGAGCGTCAGTTCGGTCTTCGTGTCGCGTGGCGTCAGACGGTCGTGGCGGCGATCCTCGGGCAGGCCGAGTTCATGCTTGTTGGCAAGCCAGGTGAGCTGGGCCGCGAGTTTCTCGCGTTTCCGGTCAGTGGCGTTGATCGACATGGTGAAGCCACGGCCATCGATCGTCTGGACATAACCTTCGACGCGGCCGAGATGGTCGATATAGGCGACGACGCGTTCGTTGGCGCGCGGCCGGCCGGGGCAGGTGACGTACATGTCGCCAGGCGACATGTCGATCACCATACACTCGAATTCCTCGTAGTTCGCAAGCATCAGCCGGCCCTGCATATTGATGGGCACGCGCTGGAAAACGCCCTGTTCAGGGCGCGGCGCAGGTCGTTGCGTCTGAGCTGGCTGGAACGAGTGCATCAAAGGGCTTCTTCATCAAAATCTCAGAGACCGATCTTTACCCACAATCCATTAACAGAAGGTTGTTTCGCCCAGTCCCGACATAGCGGAAAACGAGTATATCCGATGTCCTAAAATGGGACCGTCAGCGAGCCTCCACGCTCAGCAGCTGCGACACCATGCGGCGCATGACCTGCCCGAAATGGATGCTTTTGCCGGCGACGATCCTGTTGATGGGGCGCAGGTCGGCCGGTGCTGGCTTGTCGAATTTTCCGGGCAGCAGGCGGCTGCGGTCGAGCGCCAGGAATTCGAGCGGTACGATCTCCAGCCAGCTCGCGGCCGCGGCCGGCGCGATCGCGCCGAGCAGCCGGTCGCAGGCGCCGTCCGGCGAACGCAGCGGCATCATGATAATCTCGAAGGAGGCCTGATGACCGACGGTGCTGTAGCCGGTGGCGTTGAACAGGGCCGGCATCGCATGGTCCATGACGCCCATCGCCGTGCGTTCGATGTCCGCGAGCTGACCATTTGCCCAGAGAGACGAAAAACGTTCGCCGCGCAGGTCACGCCCAAAGAGATCACAGATGCGGGTGCCGGCGAGCCGGAAACCGATATCTCCGCCCTCGCGCCTCTCAAGAATAAACAAACTCTGGAGCAGGTGGGGGACGGCGGAGGGTTCGACCTGTGATTTCAGCGGCGCATCGGCAGCGCCGCGGATACGGTTCCAGTAGTCAAAAATTTCGATGGTCGTTTGCACACGCATTTCACACCAACCTGTCCCATTCCGGATCATTTTCGGGCAGTCATTGCCCGTACAGGCTCTACTATGCGGATTTCATGCCAGATCGCGGCGGTTAAGGTTAAGAAAGGGTTTCGGTTGAGATGCGGTGCCCGTCGTGACACTGTTCCGCATCGCTTCGACTTTCGAAGTTCAGCACAACCTACGGGCCGAGGTCTTTCCTGGAGCTCCCGGTACGCCGTCCGGCACTTCGGACGGCTTTTTTTTTGACAGTCGCTCCTGTATGGCTGTGGCCTCAACGAGGCGAAACACAGATGAATGAGCAGACGGCCGAGCCGCATAGGGCGCCCGAACCTCCCGAGGTCCAGCCGCCGGCACGGCCACCGCGCGAACCGGTCTTCAACCTTCCTCCGGCGCTGTTCTTCAGCCTTTGCCTGCTTGGGGTCATCTATGCGGTGCAGGAACTCCTGCTCTCCGACGATGCGCTGAACTGGCTGTTCTTCACCTTCGGCTTCGTTCCCGCCCGTTATGTGATTCCGCTGTCGCAGCAAGGGCTGGAGCTGTTCTGGACGCCCGTCAGCTATTCGCTGCTGCACGGCAGCGTCCAGCATATCCTCTTTAACGCCTTCTGGCTGATGGCCTTCGGCGCGCCGGTCGTGCGCCGCATCGGGACGCTGCGTTTCGTGCTCTTCTGGGTTTTTTCCGCCGTCGCCTCCGCCGCTCTGCACGCGGTGCTGAACTGGGGGGATGTGTCACTGTTGATCGGCGCGTCGGGCGTCATCTCCGGGCTGATGGGCGCTGCCTGCCGATTCGCCTTTCCGGCCGAACGGCGGCCGATGGCGCCGGCGCATCTCAATCCCCGGCTTTCCATCGTCGGGGCGCTGAAGAGCCGCACCGTCATCATCTTCATGCTGCTCTGGCTGGTCGGCAACGCGCTGATCGCCGTCGGCATCCCGCTCGTCGGCGACAGCGATCAGGCGATTGCCTGGGATGCGCATATCGGCGGATTCGTCTTCGGCTTCTTGCTGTTTTCACTGTTCGACCGGGCGCCGCGCCCGCCGGTGATGGAACCTGACGGAACCGAGAAGGATATGTTGCAATCCTGAGCCGGGCAGTGCACGATCTACCTATCCGCGATGGGGGGAGAAACCGCCGCGGATGCCTGTGACAAGTGTTTCACGGACATAGGAGGTTCGAATGACCAGTTCAGTCAAAGCAATCCTCGACCTGAAGGGCAGAGACGTCATCACTGCCGGGCCGAGCACCACCGTCGCCGAGGCGGCCGCGATCCTCAGCAAGAAAAAGATCGGCGCCATCGTCGTCGTCGGCATGGAGAACAGGATTTCGGGAATGTTCACCGAGCGCGATCTCGTGCATGCGATCGCCAAACACGGCAAGGAAGGCCTCGACCAGTCGCTGGCCCAGGTCATGACCGCGAAGGTCTACCGCTGCCATGAGGAGACGACCGTCAACGAGCTTATGGAGCTGATGACCAGCCGCCGTTTCCGTCACGTGCCGGTGGAAAGCAATGGCAAGCTTGCAGGCATCATTTCGATCGGCGACGTGGTGAAATCGCGCATCGCCGAAGTCGAGCGTGAGGCCGAGGAAATCAAGGCTTATATCGCCGGCTGAGGTTTTAGCCGGCCGTGGTTGACCGATGTCGTTATCGCACAACCGATCCAGGCTTTTAGACGGCCTGCATCAGGGGTGGCTCGCGTAGACTTCCTGCATGCGCTTGATCTCGGGGAGCCGGGCCCGGGCTTCCTCGTAGCCGCGTTCGATCGCCTCGCCAGCCCGGTGGAATTCGGAAAGGCCGATATAGCTGAGACGCGGCTGCAGCGAAATATCCGGCGGGTCGCCGGCAAGGCGAGCGCGGGCGATCCTATCCTGGATAATGTTGAAGGCCTGCACCATGACGCCGGTCATACCGAGGCGCGCATAGGGCGCCTCTTCCTGCTTCTGCACTTCCTGAGGAGAGAGGCTGGCATTGTGCCGGACGACGGCCGAGCGGCCATAGAGATCGTAATTGAGATTGACGGCGACGACGAGCGGCTGCTCGTAGGCGCGGCAGACGGAGACGGGGACGGGATTGACCAGCGCCCCGTCGACCAGCGTGCGATGATTGCTGCGCACCGGCTCGAAAATGCCGGGCAGGGCATAGGAGGCGCGCAGCGCCGTAATCAGCGAACCATTGGCAATCCAGACCTCATGGCCGGTATTGACCTCGGCCGCGACCGCGACGAATGGCCGGTCGAGATCCTCGACGTTCAGGCCTTCGAGATGTTCCTGCATGCGCTTGGTCAGCCGCATGCCGCCGAACAGGCCGCTGCCGCCGATGGTGAGGTCGAGGAGACTTGCGATACGGCGCATCGTCAGCGAGCGCGCGAAGCTTTCGAGTTCATCGAGTTTGCCGGCGAGATAGCAGCCGCCGACCAGCGCGCCGATAGAGGTGCCGGCAATCATGCCGATCTCGACCTTAGCCTCGTCGAGTGCGCGCAGCACACCGATATGGGCCCAGCCGCGGGCAGCGCCGCCGCCGAGCGCGAGCGCAATCTTGATTTTCTTTTGAGGCGCCGGAGGCGGGAGCATATCGAGCGTGGTCGACATGCCGGAACCAGAACCCTCGCCTTCAGAGCTTTGACGATGCAGACTCCAGCTCAACATGGCGCTCTCCCCTCCCAGCAGAACACGTGATTTCCGATAGTGTGCCCGATCAGTTTCCAAATGGTATATAGAAGCGGTTTCTGGCGCAATAAGGAGCAAGTACCGGGAAATTCGGGCTATTTTCCGTAGACATCCTGCGGATCGAATTGAAGCTCGTCGTCAACGATATCAAGCATCGGCTTTCCGTCCCGAAGCGTGATCGTCCGGTAGAAACAGGAGCGGCGGCCGGTGTGACAGGTGGCGTCGTGGCCGGCGACCTCGACCTTCAGCCAGATGGCGTCCTGATCGCAGTCGGTGCGGATTTCCTTCACGGTCTGGAGATTGCCGGAGGTCTCGCCCTTCTTCCAGAGCTTGCCGCGCGAACGGCTGAAATAATGCGCCGTGCCGGTCTGAATGGTCAGCGCCAATGCCTGGGCATTCATATGCGCCACCATCAGCAACTCGCCATCGCCAGCATCGGTGACGATCGCGGTGATCAGGCCGCGGTCGTCGAAACGGGGCGTGAAATCGCCGGCGTCTTCCAACGCCGACTTGTCCTCGGATGGTTGATTGAAGATCAGTTGACTCATCGCGGCCCTCCTGAGGGAGCCGGTATCAGCGGCTCCGCACCATAGTCATGAAACGGGCCTGATCGGCCGGCTCGGTCTTGAACGTTCCCGTAAACGTCGTCGTCAACGTGGTCGAGCCCTGCTTCTGAACGCCGCGCATCGCCATGCACATGTGTTCGGCCTCGATCAATACGGCGACACCGCGCGGATTAAGCGTATCGTCGATTGCCCGGGCGATCTGCGCGGTCATCGTTTCCTGCGTCTGCAGGCGGCGGCCATAGATCTCAACGACACGGGCAATCTTCGACAGGCCGAGCACACGCCCGTCCGGCATGTAGGCGACGTGAGCCTTGCCGATGATCGGCACCATGTGGTGTTCGCAATGCGAGTAAAACGGAATGTCCTTGACGAGGACCATATCGTCGTAACCGGCGACCTCCTCGAAGGTGCGGCCGAGCACGTCTTCCGCCGCCATGTCGTAACCGGAAAAGAGTTCGCGGTACGATTTGACGACGCGGGCCGGCGTTTCGAGCAGGCCTTCACGCGTCGGGTCATCACCGGCCCAGCGCAGCAGAACGCGAACGGCTTCCTCCGCCTCCTGCTGGGAGGGGCGATCCGAGTCGCGGTTCGTCTGCGGAAAATTCTTTACGATGGCGTCCATGAACAATGGTCTCCTGGTCCGCACCGCGGACCCATCTGTCGGAATCGCCACTGGTCAATCCCATGCGGGAATTCATGCACCTTTGGCAGGCTCCGGGGCTTTCAGGGCAAGTTCAGCCCGTCCGGCACGGTTTCCCAATCAAACTTACACGAGGCCATTGCATTTTCATGGCCTTCGAACGACATACATATAGGAAGACGGCCATCGTATGTAAGTATCCTCAGACGACACGGTGTGTTTTTTGTTTTGATGACAATAACGCCCCCATAAAGGCCGATCCGCAGTGATTTTGGAGCGGAAATCCAGCATGGACGATATCTACAACAGCAAAATCCTCGAATTCGCCGGCAATATTCCGTTGACCGGCACGCTTGATGATGCGGATGCGACCGCCCAGGCCTATTCCAAGCTCTGCGGCTCGAAGGTGCGGATCTGGCTGAAGATGGATGGCGATGCGGTGACCGGTTTTGCCCATGAGGTAAAGGCCTGCGCGCTCGGCCAGGCCTCGTCCTCGATCATGGCCCGCCATGTGGTCGGCGCCACATCGGGCGAATTGCGCCAGGCACGCCAGGACATGCTCGCCATGTTGAAGGCGGATGGAGCGGGGCCACAGGGACGGTTCGAAGACATGCGTTATCTCCAGCCGGTGCGGGACTACAAGGCGCGCCATGCTTCGACGATGCTGACCTTCGATGCGGTCGTTGACGCGATCGGGCAGATCGAGGCGAAACGGGCGGAAGTTGTCGAGGCTTAACTAACATGTGCGAGTTCTGCGCCCAGCAGGCTGACGATGAGGACGACGGTGGCGCCGCCGGATCGGACAAGCCGCGTGAAAAGGCCGCACGCACTTCCCGCAATTACACCGGTCCTTTCCGCAAAACTCCCGACCGCCTGCTCGGCATGGGTCTCATCCGCCTCTACCAGCTGACGCTGTCCGGCTTTGTCGGCAATTCCTGCCGCCATATCCCGACCTGCTCCGAATATGGCTACGAGTCGATCGCCCGCCACGGCCTCTGGGCCGGCGGCTGGATGACGCTGTTTCGCGTCGGCCGCTGCGGCCCGGGCGGCACCAGCGGCCTCGACCAGGTGCCGGAAATACTCGGCGACGGCTTCCGCTGGTGGACCCCTTGGCGCTATTTCACCCTCGGACGCAAGAGAGGGCGCGTGCCATGAGCACCTTCATCGCCCTTCTGCACAGCATTGTCCTGACGCCCGATCGCCGCGTCATCATGCAGGATTTGCGCGCCCTTGCCGAGGAGCTCGGCTAT
This sequence comes from Rhizobium sp. 62_C5_N11_2, assembly GCF_051811185.1. NCBI lineage: Bacteria > Pseudomonadati > Pseudomonadota > Alphaproteobacteria > Hyphomicrobiales > Rhizobiaceae > Rhizobium > Rhizobium sp. 62_C5_N11_2. The sequence goes on along the minus strand of NZ_JBPWPW010000001.1, from coordinate 2,064,342 downwards.
CGCGAGCCGCGCACATTGGTTTCCACAGGCAATCTCGTCTTCGAGGCCGACGATATGCGGCCGCACGAACTCGAAGTAACCCTGGAAGAGGGCTTTGAAGAAAAGTTCGGCAAACATGTCGATATCATCGTGCGCAGCGACTGCACCTGGATGGCGCTTTGCAGCACCAATCCCTTCAAGGACGGCAACGGCGACCAGGTGATCGTCCGGGTGATGCGCCTGCCGGTCGACCCGAAGAAGGTGGAGGCGCTGAAGCCGCTAATGACGGAGGGACAGCGCATCGCCGTCGTCGGCGGCGATCTCTGGATCGATTTCGCCGGCAAGCCGAGCCAATCCAAGCTGCTTTCGGCGCTGACGACCAAGCAGCTCGGCGTCGGTACGATGCGCAACTGGAACACCGTGCGCGGCCTCACCGAAATGATCATGTAGGCCGGCTTCGTCTTTACTCAGACAGGAAATGATGCCGCTACTGACGGTCGGTATGCTGCGCACTGGAACACGGTGCGAACTCTGATGGATATGCTGGATTAGATGCAAGGAAAACACGTCTTCAAAGGTTTTTATCACTCGAGAAAAAATGTACTTGCAGTTGAATAAGTGACAGATATCAGTGTATTTCCTGTCCTAATTTTTGAAATTCCGTCACTGATGAAGCTCTTTCACTATCTCGCGACTGCCTCGCTTTTTCTCGCCGTCTCTATTGCCAACTCCCCGGCAGCTGCTGCAACCGCAGTTGACCCAGCATCGGAAGCCACGTGCCGCCATCTGGCGCGTGATGGCGTAGAAATCGACAATCTCGCTTACTGGCGGGATGCGCTTGCCGCTTGCGAAGCCTATTTGCAGGCAGAACCAAGCTCCATCGACGCCCGTTATTTCTGGCTCGCCAGCAAGTTCAACCTTCAACAATTCGAACCGGCCCTTGCCGGATTCGAGGAGTTGGCGGCCCAGGGGCACGCACCCTCCATGGATTACCTGGCGAAGGCATCTGCTTACGGTCTCGGGCGTGAGCGTGATTTCAAAGCCGCGCTGGCCTGGCTGAGAAAGGCAAGAGCAGCAAACGATCCGCGCTCCGCCGACTATCTTGGAGAGATGTACATGTTGGGGTGGGGCGTTGCGCAGGACTTTGTCATGGCGCGCTCCTATTTCGAACTTGCAGATCGGCTGGGCTACATTCCCGCCAAGAGGTCGCTTGCCTGGATGTATCTGGACGGGATTGGTGTTCCCGTTGACGCCGAGCGGGGTTTTGGACTGCTTTCAGCCGCAGCACAACTGGGCCATGAGAGAGCGACAACGGACATCACATTCCTTTACACGAAAGGCATCGGAACGGAGAAGAATGCCAGCCGCGCCGTTGCCATGCTGGACGACCTGGTGCGGAAAGGTTCCGCCGATGGAATGAGGACGCTTGCTCGATATTATCTGAGAGATGGGGACAAGACGCAGAGAAAGACCGCGCTCGATCTCCTTGAGAAAGCCGTGGCACTTGGCGACGGCAATGCGATGAGGACGCTGGCAGACGTCTACGTGGCGGGCAGAGAGACGAAGCGTGACTTCGCAAAGGCCGAGAGCCTGCTGGATCAGGCAATTGCGCAAGACATACTCGCTGCCTATCGCAGCAAGGCTTTGCTTTTATTGAAGATGCCCGATCCGCGCTATGACCAGGCCATGTACTGGATGAAGGAAGCTGCCTCTCGTGGGAATGCCCGTGCCATGGCAGATGTGGGCGCCATGTATGAGCAAGGTAAAGGTGTGCCGGTAGACGAGAGCGAAGCCCGCATCTGGTATGGAAAATCTGCCGAACTCGGAGATTCCAGCGGCGCCCGACGTTTCGGTCAATCGCTCTATATGGGAACGGGTGGTCCTCGTGACGTCGAAAACGGCGTGAAATGGCTGGAGAAGTCTGCGGCCGCCGGCGAGACAGACGCCATGCGGGTGCTTGCCTATGGTTATGAAAAAGGCGGCGGCCTTCCCAAGGATGTGGTCAAAGCTTTCGAATGGTTCCAGAAGGCGGCGGAGGCAGGAGATACCAACGCATTTCTCGAAGTCGCTGACCGCTCCTATGACGGTTCGGGTACGACTGCCGACGCTCAAAAATCCTTTGTCTGGTATCTCAAGGCGGCCGAAAATGGCTCGGCCAAGGCCCAGTATTGTGTTGGGCTTTTGTATGAAAGAGGCGAGGGTACGGCTCAGGATTCGAGAGAAGCCGTACACTGGTTTAAGGCCGCTGCAGAGAACGGATTTATCGATGCCTTCGCCGAGCTTGGCGAAATGTACGCCAATGATGCCAACCTGCCGCGGGACGACGGCAAGTCGATCGACTATCTGGAAAAAGGCGCGGCCGCCGGTAACGTCACGGCGATGATCCTGCTCGGCATCAAGTATGAGGATGGCGATGGGGTCGCCCGCGACTATGCGAAAGCGATCGAGTGGTACGAGGCGGCGGCGAACAAGAACTCTGCTGACGCGATGTACAGGCTCGGGACGCTCTATCGAGGAGCGGATGGAAACCTGAAGGATTTCGGCAAAGCTCTGGAATGGCTGACGAAGGCCGGGGCCCATGGCAATGCGAAAGCGCAATACTCCCTGGGCGATATATACGAATACGGGCAGGGCGTGCCTATTGATCGCTCCAAGGCGCTCAGCTGGTTCATGATGGCGGCCTTCAAGCAATATCCTGAAGCGATGAACGCCGTCGGCTACTACTACCAGAATGGCATCGGCACCAAAGAGGACCAGACCATCGCCCGCAACTGGTATCAGAAGGCGGCCGATGCGGGATCTGCGGCCGGCGCTCTTAATCTTGGGTGGTACTACGAGAACGGCAAGGATCAAGATCAGGCTATCGCATTCCAATATTACAAAAAATCCGCCGAGCTGAATTCGGCCGGCGGCATGTTCTCGCTCGGGCGTTTCTACGACGATGGCCTCGGAATTGCTGTCAACCGGCAAGAGGCCATCAAGTGGTATCTGCGGGCGATGGACACTGGCTACAACAGAGCCGCCTATCGGCTGGCCTATGCCTATGATGCGACCTTCAGTTCGGATAACGCAGCCGAAAACATCCTTCTGGCAATGCGGCAGGGAGACCGGCAGATTGCCGATGAGTTGAAGGCGTTTTCATCTTTCACCCGCACGGCACTGAAAAGAAGCCTCTCGCGACGCGGCCTTTACGATGGGCCACTGGACGATGAGATTGACCAGCCCTTGAAATCGGCGCTCAGGGATTACGCAATGACCTACGGCGGATAGACGCACGACCTCGTTTCGGTGCCGGATCGCCCCGCTTTTTCTTTACTCGGGCAGCAAATCTGGCTATCAGGCGGCGGCGCATCCAAGGACGGAGGCGCTGTCGTTGCAACCACCCGCATTCGTTGGCGGGACTGGACAAGGAGAATTTCGATGTCCCAAGCTATTTCCCTGACATTTCCCGATGGTTCCGTGCGCAGCTACGATGCTGGCGCAACCGGCCGGGATGTCGCCGAATCCATTTCCAAGTCGCTCGCCAAGAAGGCAGTCGCCGTTGCAATCGACGGCACCGTGCGCGACCTTTCCGATCCCGTGGCGACGGGCAGGATCGAGATCATCACCCGCAATGACGACCGCGCGCTGGAACTCATCCGCCACGACGCGGCGCACGTCATGGCCGAAGCGGTGCAGGAACTCTGGCCCGGCACCCAGGTGACGATCGGTCCGGTCATTGAAAACGGCTTCTATTACGACTTCGCCAAGAACGAGCCCTTCACACTCGACGATCTGCCGAAGATCGAAAAGAAGATGAAGGAAATCATCGCCCGCAACGCCGCCTTCACAAAGCAGGTCTGGTCGCGCGAGAAGGCGAAACAGGTCTTCGCCGACAAGGGCGAGCAGTACAAGGTCGAACTCGTCGACGCGATCCCGGAAGGGCAGGATCTCAAGATCTATTATCAGGGCGACTGGTTCGACCTTTGCCGCGGCCCGCACATGGCCTCGACCGGCCAGATCGGCTCAGCCTTCAAGCTCTTGAAGGTGGCCGGTGCCTATTGGCGCGGCGACAGCAACAATCCGATGCTGAGCCGCATCTACGGCACGGCCTTTGCCGAGCAGTCGGAACTCGACAACTACCTGCATATGCTTGCCGAAGCTGAAAAGCGCGATCACCGCCGCCTCGGCCGCGAGATGGATCTCTTCCATTTCCAGGAAGAGGGTCCTGGCGTCGTCTTCTGGCACGGCAAGGGCTGGCGCGTCTTCCAGACGCTGGTCGCCTATATGCGCCGCCGGCTGGCCGGCGATTATCAGGAAGTCAATGCGCCGCAGGTGCTCGACAAATCGCTGTGGGAAACCTCCGGTCACTGGGGCTGGTACCGCGATAACATGTTCAAGGTGACGGTTGCCGGCGACGACACCGACGACGACCGTGTCTTTGCGCTGAAGCCGATGAACTGCCCCGGCCATATCCAGATCTTCAAGCACGGGCTGAAATCCTACCGCGAGCTGCCGATCCGGCTTGCCGAATTCGGCAATGTCCATCGCTACGAACCGTCGGGCGCGCTGCACGGGCTGATGCGCGTGCGCGGTTTCACGCAGGACGATGCGCATATCTTCTGCACCGACGAGCAGATGGCCGCCGAATGCCTGAAGATCAACGACCTGATCCTTTCGGTCTATAAGGATTTCGGCTTCGACGAAGTCACCATCAAACTTTCGACCCGGCCGGACAAGCGCGTCGGTTCGGACGAACTCTGGGACCGCGCCGAAAACGTGATGATGGGCGTGCTGGAGACGATCCAGCAGCAGTCGAATGACATCAAGACCGGCATTCTGCCGGGCGAGGGCGCCTTCTACGGGCCGAAGTTCGAATATACGCTGAAGGATGCGATCGGCCGCGAATGGCAGTGCGGCACGACGCAGGTCGACTTCAACCTGCCGGAACGCTTCGGCGCCTTCTATATCGACAGCAACTCCGAAAAGACGCAGCCGGTGATGATCCACCGCGCCATCTGCGGCTCGATGGAGCGCTTCCTCGGCATCCTGATCGAGAACTTCGCCGGCCACATGCCGCTTTGGGTATCGCCGCTTCAGGTGGTGGTCGCAACGATCACCTCGGAAGCCGACGCCTACGGGCTTGAAGTGGCCGAGGCGCTGCGCGAGGCCGGTCTCAACGTCGAAACCGACTTCCGCAACGAGAAGATCAACTACAAGGTCCGCGAACATTCGGTCACCAAGGTTCCTGTCATCATCGTCTGCGGCAGGAAGGAGGCCGAGGAGCGCACGGTCAATATCCGCCGCCTGGGCAGCCAGGAACAGGTTTCGATGGGGCTAGACGCCGCCGTCGAGAGCCTTGCCCTCGAAGCGACACCGCCCGACATTCGTCGCAAGGCCGAAGCAAAAAAAGCCAAGGCGGCCTGAATAGCAGGGATCCGACAGCGCCAGGCTCGGCGCTGTCGGAAATCCGGTCTGCGCGTCGCCCGAGTCCGAGCGGCGCTTCAACGAATCTCCCCATACCAATGATGAAACCTGCTGATTTGTGCGGCCGGGGGCTTCTAAGTCGCGATAACGAGGCCGTCCTAACGATGGCGCCGCAGAAGCGCGCCTTCCAAGCGTCTCGGCTGAGCCGAAACCGCGCGCGGTAAAATCAATCGAGGCTGGTGTCGTCGCCGCCCTGCGGCACGAGCTGTTCGTAGGACGGCAGCGGCGCCACCGGGGCCGGCTGGACGCCCGGCGGTGTCGGTGTGCCCACAGGCACCTGCTGCACCGTGCGGGCAGCATCCGCCGGCGGCTGCGGCTGCTGGTCCTTCATCAGGACCTCGACATCGGTGTTCCTGCCGGCGACGACGGTGAAATCGCGCTGGTAGATCTTGTCCTTGTTGCGGGCGACGGCGGAATATCCGCCTTCGGCGAGAACCATGGTCGGGAAGGCGCTGACGCTTTCGCCGACGCTGTCGCCGGCCGCCGTCAGGATCGACCATGCCGTATCGGCGATCGCCTCGCCACCGGCGTCCGAGACCAGCTTGAAGGTGATCTGCGCGGCGCGATGCTGGATCGTCGCTTCGGTCAGCTTGCCGGCCTCGACCTGGATGTCGGCGCGGATCACGGCGTTGACGCTGCCATATTCGGAAACGATGTGGTAGGTGCCAGCATTGAGGCGGACAACGGTATTCGGCGAGACATCGGCCATGACGAGGCCGCGCTCGCCATCGTCGCGCACTTCCGAGGAATAGATCGAGAAGCTCAACTGGTCGGGGCGGATGCGGGCATCGGTGCCGGAGACGGCATTGAGCAGCAGGCCGCCGGCATCGAGCACCATCACCTGCTTGTCGACCTCGCCTTCAGCGGGCACGGTCAGTTTTTTGGTGACGCCGGCGCGGCCGAAGGAGACGTTGACGAAATAATCGCCCGGAGCGAGCTGGAAGGCGGCGGGCCCGCCCTTGGCGCTGGCGATCAGCGGCAGCTTGCCGTCGGATCCGGCGATCGGGCTGAAGACGTACCAGGAGAGGCCTTCCTCAATCGGAGTGCCGTCCGCCGTCAGCTTGGCCTCCATCGGGACGTCGCGCAGCTTGACCCCTTCGGGCGCAGCACCGGGCGCGATGAAGGCATCGAGCTTCGGCATCTTCGGCGTCGATTCAAGCTGTTTGAATCCCTTGAAGGCATCCTGAGCGCCGGCGCCGAAGGGCGTCAGTATGATCAGGGCAATGGCAAGGCCGATGCGTGCAAAAGGCAAAATGCCAAACATCTGTTTCGTGAACCGATTGACTTCTGAAATCGCAAAGGCCACTTCAAGACCAACGCGATGGCAAATTCAAGACCCACCCTTTGCAGCAGCATAAATAATGAGAGCCTCTCCCGCATGAAATCCGATATCAAGCTAATCGACTACCTCGCCGTGCGCCGCTCCATCCCCGCTTTCCAAATGTGCGAACCAGGCCCCGAGAAGGCCGAGATCGAGGAGATCCTGCGTCTCGCCTCGCGTGTTCCCGATCACGGCAAGATCGCGCCGTGGCGGTTCATCGTCTATCGCGGAGAGCAGCGCGTGCGTCTCGGCGAGGAGCTTCTGACGCTGGCACTTCAGACAAAGCCCGAACTTTCCGAAGAGATGATCCAGGTCGAGCGCAGCCGTTTCACCCGCGCGCCCGTGGTCGTCGCCGTCGTCAGCAAGGCAGGACCGCATATCAAGATCCCGGAATGGGAGCAGCTGATGTCGGCCGGCGCGCTTTGCTTCAACGTCATTCTCGCCGCCAACGCCAATGGTTATGTCGCCAACTGGCTGACGGAGTGGTTCGCCTATGACGAGCGCGCCTATCCGCTGCTCGGCGTCGGTTCGGATGAAAAGGTGGCGGGCTTCATCCATATCGGCTCGACCACATTTCCGGCAATCGAGCGGCCGCGGCCGGAACTTGCCGATACTGTGACCTGGGTCGGCGGAGACAACTGATGTTCTACACCACCGAGAGCAATCGGCACGGGCTCGCGCATGATCCGTTCAAGGCGATCGTGTCGCCGCGCCCGATCGGCTGGATTGGCAGCAAGGGCAGGGATGGCTCGATCAATCTCGCGCCCTATTCGTTCTTCAATGCCGTTGCCGACCGGCCGAAGCTGGTGATGTTTTCTTCGGCCGGGCGCAAGCACAGCCAGCGCAATGCGGCCGAGACCGGCGTCTTCACCTGCAATTTCGTCAGCCGCGATCTCGCTGAGAAGATGAATCTCTCCTCGGCGGCGCTGCCCTACGGCGACAGCGAATTCGATTTCGCCGGCCTGACGCCGAAGCCGGCCGAACTGATCGACGCGCCCTATGTCGGCGAGGCTTTCGCGGTGCTCGAATGCAAGGTCACGGAGATCATCGAGCCGAAGACGCTGTCGGGGGAACCGTCCGAAAACGTCCTGGTCTTCGGCGAAGTGGTCGGCATACGCATCGACGAAGCGATCGTCAGGGACGGCCGCCTCGACATGTCGATCGCCCGACCTGTCGCCCGCATGGGTTACATGGATTACAGCGAAGGCAGCGATGTTTTCGAGATGGTTCGGCCGAAGCCGCAGCAAGGCTGAGCCGAACCGGTAAGGCGTAAAAAGACTTAAGAAATATGGTGAACCAATCTTAAACCTTTTGCCGCTACGGTCGCAGCATTGAATGGAGCGCGAGGGAATCGCGTTCAAGTGCTGGGGCGTCGCGTGATCGTAGAAGCTTTCCTTCGTTGGATCGAAACGGCCAAGACCGGTGACCGGGCCCGGGCCGCAAACGCACTCGGGCGCGCCTATCTGCAGTCCGAAATGTCTGCGGACGAGCGGGCGGCGGCCGAAATGGCGATGACCTTTCTTCTCGACGATCCGTCGCCACGTGTGCGGCTTGCGCTTGCCGAGGCGATCGCCTGGTCGCCCGATGCGCCGCGCAGCCTGATCCTTTCGCTTGCCGAAGACCAGCCCGAGGTTGCCTGCCATGCGGTGACCTGTTCGCCACTTTTGAGCGACGCTGATCTGGTCGACCTTGCCGCGCGCGGCAATGGCGCGACCCGCATGCTGATCGCGGCGAGGGCGCATGTGACGCGCCCGGTCTCCGCCGCGCTTGCGGAGGTCGGCGACGAGGAAGAACTCCTCTGCCTGCTCGAGAATGACGGCGCGGTGATCTCCAGCCTGTCGTTGAAGCGCATCGCCGAACGGCTCGGGGACTGCTGCGATATCCGCAACCTGCTTCTCGACCGAAGCGACCTTCCGGCCGATGCCCGCCAGTTGCTCACCCAGCATGTCAGCAATGCGCTGATCGGGCTGCCGTTGGTGCAGGCGGCGATCGGCCTGCAGCGGCTCCAGCGCATCAGCCGCGAGGCGACCGAGGCTGCCATCGTCTCGATCGCCGGCGATATTGCCCCGCGCGAAATCCCCGACCTCGTCCAGCATCTGCGCCTCAACGGCCGGCTGACGCCATCCTTCCTGATGCATGCGCTCTGCGCCGGCAAGGTGGACTTCTTCGCCGGCGCGATCGTCGATCTGACCGCGTGCAGCGAGCGCCGGGTGCGTTCGATCCTGGCAACCGGGCGTATGCATGCCGTGCGTGCGCTCTACGAGTCCGCCGGCCTGCCGAGGAATATCAGCGTGATCTTTGTCGAGGCGACGATGCTGTGGCGCGACGCCGCCAGAAAAGCGCCGGGCAGCGTGCTCGGCAATGTCTGCGGCCGTCTTCTCGAAAAATTCCGCCATCATGATGCGCATGGCGCGATCGGCGAACTGCTCGACCTGGTGGAAAAGCTGCATGTTAACGAGCAGCGACAATCGGCCCGCGTCTACGCGGCGCTTGCGGCCGCCTAATCAGCGAGCCGCGTCACCACCCAGGAATAGCTGGCGGATACGAAGTGCACGGGTTTGGTGAGTGTGTCCCTGACGCTTTTGCCTGAGGGCAGATGGGCGCGGACCTGCCCGGCGATGCCTTCAGCAAAACCGGCGATCCTTCCTGCCGGTTCCTCGGGCGCTGCGACAGCGACCTCGGGCGCAGCGGCAGGCACGGGCGCCGGCTTCGGCGGCTCGGCGGCGGCGATGGCTTTCGGCGCCTCGCACACCGCGATCACCGAGGGATAATTGACATTGACATAGGTCTTCAGGCGTCGTTCGGCTTCCGCATCGCAGGCGGCAACGGTTTCCCAGCGTTTATCGACCGTCGCGACATAATTGCACTGGCTGATCGAATCGTCGCAGCCGAGAATGGTCATCGCGATCAGCACCGCTTGCATATTCTGCTTCCTTGATTATTGAGCACCTCATCGTCTTAGAGGGTGCAATTCCAACCGAATGAAGGCAACGGCATTAACTCTTCGTCATGTCGGGAAAAATTGTGCCCCGCGCCAGCAGAGGAAGTCAGCATGTCCGTGACCATCGCCCTGGAGCAACCGCGCCAGGAGGGCGTCATTCGCCTTCTCGATCTTTCCGATGCCTATGCGCAATCGCTCTATCCCGCGGAAAGCAACCACCTGGTCGACCTGTCCGTGCTGGAGAAACCTGCGGTGAGCTTCCTCGTCGCGCGCAGCGACGATGCGATCGTCGGCTGCTGCGCGCTGGTCGAGGCCGGTGACGGCACGGCGGAGATCAAGCGCATGTTCGTCGATCCCGAGGCAAGGGGGCTGAGGATCGCCAGCAGCCTGATGAATGCGCTCGAAGCAATCGCAGAAAAAAAGGGGCTGACGGCGATCCGGCTCGAAACCGGCATCTACCAACCCGAGGCGATCGCGCTCTATCGCAAATACGGATATCGGGAAATCGAACCTTTCGGCGCCTACCTGCCGGACCCGCTCAGCCTGTTCATGGAAAAGCGGCTGGGGTAGCCCCGTCTGCGAAGGTATGTTCAGCCTTCGGCGACTCGCGGTACCGGCGGTGGGGCCGGTTCGTCGATGATGATCTGCGGCCCCGTTTCGCTCTTGTCGGCGCTGCGGGCCTCGTGGATCCATTCACGCCAGATGGCGACGATCAGCGCCATCAGCACAGGGCCGATGAACAGCCCGAGGAAACCCATCGTTTTGACACCGCCGACGAGGCCGAAGAAGGTCGGCAGGAAGGGCAGCTTGATCGGACCGCCGACGAGTTTCGGCCGCAGCGTCTTGTCGACGATGAAGAGCTCGACCGTCCCCCAGACGAAGAGACCGATGCCGGCGACATGCGAGCCGCTCGCCAGCAGATAGATGGAGACCAGCGTGAAGGAGAGCGGCGCACCGCCCGGTATCAGCGCCATCACGCCCGTCAAAACGCCGAGCGTCACCGGCGAGGGCACGCCGGCAATCCAGTAGGCAAGGCCGAGCACAATGCCTTCGCCGATCGCGATCAACGTCATGCCCATGACGGTGGAGCTGATCGTCGCCGGCACGACGCGGGAAATGCGCTCCCAGCGGTTCGGCAGGATACGCTCGCCCAGCATGTCGATTTGCTTGGAGAAGGAGAAACCGTCGCGATAGACGAAGAATAGCGCGATCAGCATGAAGAGCAGCGTCAGCAGCAGGTGGAAGGCGCCGCCGCCGGCCGCAAGCACGGCACGATAGATGTTGCCGATATTGGCGCCGCTGACTGCCTGGATGACTTCGCCCAAGGCGCCGGGACTGCCGATATATTTTGTCCAGACTTCATCGAGGTAGGCGCCGGCCCAAGGCAGCGCGACGATCCAGTCGGGTGTCGGGGCGCCGGCGCGGTTGGCGTGGATTGCCCAGGTGACCCAGGTGCGTACTTCGCCGGTCGTATAGGTCACAGCAAGCCCGATCGGGATGACCAGGAAAGTGATGATCATGATGATGGCGATGGTCGCGGCGATCGTCGTATTGCCGCCGACGCGGGCAAGAAGCTTGCGGTAGAGCGGCCAGCTGGCAAAGCCGATGACGAGGGCTGCGAGCACCGGCACGAGGAAGCCGTAGAAGAAATAGACGCCGGCAGCGACGACCAGGACCAGCAGCCAGCGCGCCGCCGAAATGGAGGGAATCAGCGGCGTGCGCGTCTGCGCCGATGATCCGAGCCATCGCGGCTCATGATTGCTTTTCTGACGGTCGAACACACCCACGCGCGCCTCTTCTTTTTCTTGTACTCTGGTTATGGGCCATCAACCCGGCGGTTTCAAGGTCCGCACCATGAAAGCGTATACAAAGCGTCGCTATTCGACGCTCAGACCCGGGCGTCTTACTGCTGCGGGCGGCGCAGAATCTTGAAGGCGTAGAATTGCGTCTTCTGGCTGGTCGAGAAATTGTTGTCGGAGCCGAGAATGAGGACGTCGGTGCCGTCCTTGGCCTTCCCCAGCGACATGGCCTCGATATTGTCGGGAACAAGGCCGATCGCCCTCAAATCAAGGACCTGGCTCTTCCGGGCGGGAACGACACGCTGGTCGTTTTTGGCGAGGGACGCGATGGCGGATACATCGGTGGCATCAGTCAGATCCATCATCATGATCTTGATGCTGTTGCCGAAGCCCTGGGCATAACTCCGCTCGACGGCGAGCAGGCGGTGATCGTCGAGGGCAAGCATCTCCGACATGCCGTTGTCGTTGCCGCCGTCGGCCTTGGTGGCGGCCTGCGGGACCGGCGAGACCGGATAGACGTACTCGGCCTTCGGCTCGCCGGTGGCGCCGTCGTAGCGGACGATGCGCGACAGGCTGCCTGACGTCAGCGAAGGGTTCGGGCCGTCCTGATAGAGGGCGGCTTCGACACCGACGAAAACATCGCCGGAGGGCGCGACGGCGAGATCTTCGAAGGCGAGGTTGTCGCGGATACCGGTCGACTTGTCCGCGGTCGGCGCAAAGCCCTCCGGCAGCTTGAATTCGCGGACGAAGGAGCCGTCCGGCGAAGCGACACGGACGAAGGGCGCAAGCAGCGCCTTGCCGTCGCCTTCACTGCCCCAATAGATGCCGTCCTTGCCGAGGCGGATCGATTCCGGATCGACGGTCCTGGCGGCGAAGGGTGCGCCGTTCTTGTCCTTCAGCGTCACCTGCTTGACGACCGAAACGCCCTTGAGACCGGATACGTCGACATCGACGTTGAGTTCGTAGAAGCGGGCTGGGCCTCTTTCCGAGCGGTCGTCGCTGATGGCGAGATAGTGACCGGTGGCGGCATCGAAATCGAGGCCGGAAATGCCGCCGAATTCGACGCCGTTTTCCATGTGGCCGGTGGGGATGACGAATTCACCGAGATAGGAGAGCGAAATGCCGGCGGCGCAATCACCGAAGGGGCAGGCGGTCTCGAAGGTGGCGCCGATATCGGTAGCGCTGACGGTGCTGGACAGGAGAACAAAAGCGGCAGCCGCGGGAAAACGCTTGGTCATGACAAATATCCGGCAAGGGGTTTGAAAACGGTTCGAATCGGCGCTGCCGCTCCCTCAAGGGGAAGGCGCGCCGACCGCTTCATGCGCCGGTTGTTTGACGGAGTTGTTACGGTTCTTCGTCAGTTCCGTGAAATCGTCGATGCTAAAATGCGTGGCGACGCATTAAATATCGAGGTTCTCGGCGAAGGCCGCGCGATCTTGGATGAAGCGGAAGCGGGCTTCCGGTTTGGTGCCCATCAGATCGTCGACAGCGCTGCGGGTGCCTTCGAAATCCACCTCATCGATCAGCACCTTGAGCAGGGTGCGCTTGGACGGATCCATGGTGGTTTCCTTGAGCTGGGCGGGCATCATCTCGCCGAGACCTTTGAAGCGGCTGATCTCGACCTTGGCCTTGCCCTTGAACTCCGTCTGCATCAGCTCGGCGCGATGATTGTCGTCGCGGGCATAGGCGGATTTCGAGCCTTGGGTGATCTTGTAAAGCGGCGGCACGGCGAGGAAGAGATGACCGCCACGCACGAGTTCCGGCATTTCCTGATAGAAGAAGGTGATGAGCAGCGAGGCGATATGGGCGCCGTCGACGTCGGCATCGGTCATGACGATGATGCGTTCGTAGCGCAGGTCTTCGTCGCGGTATTTCGAGCGCGTGCCGCAGCCGAGCGCCTGGATGAGATCGGCGAGCTGCTGGTTGGCGCCGAGTTTTTCGCGGCCGGCGCTGGCAACGTTGAGGATCTTGCCGCGCAGCGGCAGAATGGCCTGGTTGGAGCGGTTGCGCGCCTGCTTGGCCGAACCACCTGCCGAATCGCCTTCGACGATGAAGAGTTCGGCGCCTTCCGCGGTGTTCTGCGAACAATCGGCAAGTTTGCCGGGCAGGCGCAATTTGCGCACCGCCGTCTTGCGGTTGACTTCCTTTTCCTTGCGGCGGCGCAAGCGCTCCTCGGCGCGCTCGATCACCCAGTCGAGCAGCTTGGCCGACTCGTTCGGATTGTCCGCAAGGTAATGGTCGAAGGGATCGCGCAGCGCGTTCTCGACGATGCGCTGGGCCTCGACGGTCGCGAGCTTGTCCTTGGTCTGGCCGACGAATTCCGGCTCGCGGATGAAGACAGACAGCATGCCGACGGCGGAGATCATCACGTCGTCGGTGGTGATCTGCGCGGCGCGCTTGTTCTGCGTCAACTCGGCGTAGGCCTTCAGGCCCTTGGTCAGCGCGATGCGCAGCCCCGCCTCATGCGTGCCGCCCTCGGGGGTCGGGATGGTGTTGCAATAGGAATGGACCTGCGGATCGCCGCCATACCAGGTGATCGCCCATTCCATCGAGCCATGGCCGCTGGTCTTCTCGGTCTTGCCGGCAAAGATCTCGCGGGTGACGGTGAACTCCTTGCCCATCGTCGCCTGGAGATAGTCCTTCAGGCCGCCGGGGAAGTGGAAGACGGCCTTGTCAGGGACCTCGGAGCCTTCGGGCAGCACGCCCGCCTCGCAGCTCCAGCGGATTTCCACGCCGCCGAAGAGATAGGCTTTCGAGCGCGCCATGCGGAAGACGCGGGCGGCATCGAACTTCATGTGATCCCCAAAGATCTGGGGGTCTGGGTGGAAGCGCACCCGGGTGCCGCGGCGATTGTGGACGTCGCCCAACTCTTCGAGCCCGCCCTGCGGCAGGCCGCGGGAGAAGCGCTGGCGGTAGAGCTTGCGGTTTCGCGCCACCTCGACTTCGAGGTCGTCGGAGAGTGCGTTGACGACCGAGACGCCGACGCCGTGCAGGCCGCCCGAGGTCTCGTAGGCCTTGCCGTCGAATTTGCCGCCGGCATGCAGCTTGGTCATGATGACTTCGAGCGTCGACTTGCCCGGCACCTGCGGATGGTTCTCGACCGGGATGCCGCGGCCGTTGTCGGAGACGGTGAGATAACCCTCGAGGTCGAGATAAACCTCGATGAAATTGGCGTGCCCGGCGACCGCCTCGTCCATCGCATTGTCGATGACTTCGGCAAACAGGTGGTGCAGCGCTTTTTCATCGGTGCCGCCGATATACATGCCCGGGCGCATGCGCACCGGCTCGAGGCCTTCGAGGACGCGGATCGACGAGGCGCCGTAGTCATCGGAGTTCGACGCGGCGGGCGCCGGGCGCGCGGAGGCTCCGGCAGGAGGTGCTGCGGCGGCGGTGGGCGCAGCCGTCACCGGCGGCCGCTCGGCCGGAGCGGCAGGCTTCTGCGCCTCCTCGCGTTTTTCAGAGAGGGGCATTCCGGAAAAGAGGTCGTTGCTATCGTCCATGGAGCCGTTCAGATCTTCATCCTGTCTTGGGCGGGCATCCGCCGCCGACCCAAAATCACCGCATTTCATGCCACGTTTGCGAATCAGACAGATTTTGCCAGAAAGCACCTCTATACGCGACACCGCCAGTTTTGGCGGGCTTTTCCCAAATGATTTGCGTTGCCGGACGCGGAATGGCAAGCGGCGGCAGGCTTCAGGAACCATCCGAATGCGAATGTCCACAAGTCATTGCACCATCATCACCGCAATTGCGGCGTTTTTCTTGTCTGCGGCCATGTTCTCCGCTGTTGGCCCGGCACAGGCAGCCGATGTGCTAGCGCCCTTCAAGGACGATCTGTTTTCGAAGCAGACCGTGCTGCAGACAGGCGATGACGGCGCCCTCGAGGTCATCGACTATGACGAGATGCGCGATATCAACGGCCGCGACCAGATCCCGCAAAAGCGGGTGCAGCAGAAATATGTGGCGCTCGGCATCCGCAAGGCCCAGGCGGACGAGACGTTGTCTCTCGACGGCATCAAGCTCGATGTCACCAGGGTGGGACCGGCTCAGAGTGCCGCTTTCACGGTGATTTTCATCCATGGCCGCGACGGCGACCGGCGGCTCGGCGCCAACGATTACAGCTTCGGCGGCAATTTCAACCGGCTGAAGAACCTCGTTGCCGGCAATGGCGGGGTTTATTATTCGCCGACCGTCAAAAGCTTCGACAGCGGCGGCGTTGCGGCGATCGCCGGCCTGATCCGCTATGCCAGCGCGCAATCGCCCGGCCGACCGATCATCCTTTCCTGCGCCTCGATGGGCAGCCAGGTCTGCTGGGGCATTGCGCGCGATGGTGACAGCGTCAAGCGGCTGAAGGGCATGCTGATCATGAGCGGAGTCACCGATCCCGATTTCACCAGGAGCGCGTTCTACAAGGCAAGGCTGCCGCTCTGGTTCGCCCATGGCAGCCGCGACCCGGTCTATGCCGCCTCCGACCAGCAGGCGCTGTTTGAAAGCCTGCACAAGGCAAAATATCCGGCGCGTTTCACGCTGTTTGAGACCGGCAATCACGGGACGCCGATCCGGATGATCGACTGGCGCAGGGTGGTGAACTGGATTCTTTCCGGCTAGCGCTTCTGTCGGAAAATCGGAGACTATTTTTCGGAATAGCACGATCATGAATTCAGAAATACTACCTTTGCGTGTCTTGAAAGACGCGCGGCGCTGGAGCGGACGATATTCGGCAGAAATATGCGCGGGATCGCAGAGATTCCCTTTACGTCAAGGGCGTGATGCTTTTCTTTGCTGCAAGCTTTTGATATTGCCCAAGGCATAAGCAGATTGTGGAAGGCCAGCATGACACCTGATGTGCGCCCGCTTGTGGCGGGAAACTGGAAAATGAATGGCATGCGTGCCTCCCTGGATCAGATCAAGGCGATCGCCGAGGGTGTTCGCCCGCCGCTGGCCGACAAGGTCCAAGCGCTGATCTGCCCGCCGGCGACGCTGCTATACGTGGCGACGGCGCTGTGCACCGACAGCCCGTTGGCGATCGGCGCTCAGGACTGCCATCAGAACCCGTCCGGTGCACATACCGGCGACATCTCGGCCGAGATGATTGCCGATTGTTTCGGCACCTATGTCATCGTCGGTCACTCCGAGCGGCGCACCGACCATGCCGAAACCGACCATTTGGTTCGCGCCAAGGCGGAGGCGGCCTTCGCCGCAGGGCTGACGGCGATCATCTGCATCGGCGAGACGGCGGATGAACGCCGGACAGGCCAGGCGCTCGACGTCATCAAACGCCAGCTTTCCGCCTCCGTTCCCGATGGCGCGACGGCCGAAAATACCGTTATCGCCTACGAACCGATCTGGGCGATCGGCACTGGTGTGACGCCGACATCAGGCGATGTCGAAAAGGCGCATGCCTTCATGCGGGCAGAACTTGTAGCGCGCTTCGGCGATGAGGGCCGCAAGATGCGTCTTCTCTACGGCGGCTCGGTCAAGCCGGCCAATGCCCATGAGCTGATGGGCATCGCCAATGTCGACGGCGCGCTGATCGGCGGGGCGAGCTTGAAAGCGGCCGACTTCCTCGCCATCTACCGGGCCTATGAGGCGCTGCTCGCCTGAGGCATTGTTTATTCCTGGGTTTATTCGTTTACCCCAGGGCATATTCCGGGCCGAAGGGCTTGGAATAGATGAAAGCCTCATGTAAAGAGCCGCCAGAATTCTTATTTATGCCCGTCTCCAGACGGGCAGGACTGGACCCATGCAGACAGTATTGATTGTCATCCATCTCATGATCGTGCTCGCCCTTGTTGGCGTCGTGCTCATCCAGCGCTCTGAAGGCGGCGGCCTTGGTATCGGCGGCGGTTCGGGCTTCATGTCGGCCCGCGGCACGGCCAATGCGCTGACGCGCACGACCGCGATCCTTGCGACCCTGTTCTTCCTGACCTCGCTCGGCCTCGGCATACTGACGCGTTACGAGGGCCGTCCGAGCGATATTCTCGACCGCATTCCGGCAACAGGCGGCCAGGGCAACGGCATTCTCGATTCGCTCGGCGGCGCGCAGGCTCCGGCAAATCAGCCGGCCGGCAACGGCGTTCCGAGCAGCGGGGCAGCGACGCCCGCACCGCAGGCTCCCGCCGCTCAAGCTCCGGCAACTGCGGCTCCGGCAACTCAGGCCCCCGCGGCCACCGCACCTGCTACGACTGCCCCGGCGACGACGGCTCCGGCAACGCCCGCAGCTCCGGCCGCGCCGGCACCGGCTCAGCCTTCCGGCGTCCCGACGGGACAGTAAGCCGGTCTTCGACATAAACCGCCGGCAGGCCCTAGGGTCTGCCGGTTTTCTTTTGTTCAGATTCCCACGCCACGCTCCGAAAGTTCCGGAAAAGAATTTTTGGGCTGGTGGAATCGTTTTTGAAAAGGTATCCGGTGAATCCCATGGCGCGATACGTATTCATCACTGGCGGCGTGGTTTCCTCTCTCGGAAAAGGAATTGCGGCCGCGGCTCTCGGAGCGTTGCTGCAGGCCCGTGGATATCGGGTTCGGCTTCGCAAGCTCGACCCCTATCTGAACGTGGACCCGGGCACGATGAGCCCGACCCAGCACGGCGAGGTCTTCGTCACCGACGACGGCGCGGAAACCGATCTCGATCTCGGTCACTATGAACGCTTCACAGGGCGTTCGGCGACCAAGACCGACAACATCACCACTGGCCGCATCTACAAGAACATCATCGACAAGGAACGGCGCGGCGACTATCTCGGCGCGACGGTGCAGGTCATTCCGCACGTCACCAACGAGATCAAGGATTTTGTTGTCGAGGGCAATGACGACTACGATTTCGTCATCTGCGAGATCGGCGGCACGGTCGGCGACATCGAGGCGATGCCGTTCATGGAGGCGATCCGCCAGCTCGGCAACGACCTGCCGCGCGGCACCGCCGTCTACGTCCACCTGACACTGATGCCCTATATTCCGGCGGCCGGCGAGCTCAAGACCAAGCCGACGCAGCATTCGGTCAAGGAACTGCAGGCACTCGGCATTCATCCCGATATCCTGCTGGTGCGCGCCGACCGCGAAATTCCGGAAGCCGAACGCCGCAAGCTCTCGCTGTTCTGCAACGTTCGCCCGTCCGCCGTTATCCAGGCGCTCGACGTAGCCAACATCTACGATGTGCCGATAGCCTACCACAAGGAAGGCCTGGACGACGAAGTCCTTGCCGCCTTCGGCATAGAGCCGGCACCGAAGCCACGGCTCGACCAGTGGGAAGAGGTCTGCAATCGCATCCGCACACCGGAGGGCGAGGTGACGATCGCGATCGTCGGTAAATATACCGGCCTCAAGGATGCCTATAAGTCGCTGATCGAGGCGCTGCATCACGGCGGCATCGCCAATCGCGTCAAGGTCAACCTCGAATGGATAGAATCCGAGGTCTTCGAAAAGGAAGATCCGGCACCCTATCTCGAAAAGGTGCACGGCATCCTCGTGCCCGGCGGCTTCGGTGAACGCGGTTCCGAAGGGAAGATCCACGCTGCCCGCTTTGCCCGCGAGCGCAAGGTGCCGTATTTCGGCATCTGCTTCGGCATGCAGATGGCGGTCATCGAGGCGGCGCGCAATCTCGCCGACGTGGCTGGTGCCTCCTCGACAGAATTCGGCGCGACGAAAGAACCCGTGGTCGGCTTGATGACCGAATGGGTCAAGGGCAACGAATTGCAGAAGCGCACGGCAGCCGGGGATCTCGGCGGCACGATGCGCCTCGGCGCCTACAAGGCGGCGCTGAAGAAGGGCACGAAGATCTCGGATATCTACGGTTCCACCGATATTTCCGAGCGTCACCGCCACCGCTACGAGGTCAATGTCGACTACAAGGATCGGCTCGAAAACTGCGGTCTCGTCTTCTCCGGAATGTCGCCGGACGGCGTGCTGCCGGAGACGATCGAATATCCCGACCATCCCTGGTTCATCGGCGTGCAGTACCACCCGGAACTGAAGAGCCGGCCTCTCGATCCGCATCCGCTGTTTGCGAGCTTCATCGAAGCGGCGACGGAACAGAGCCGTCTCGTCTGACGAATGCCAACACCAGATCGCGCGGTTAGAGCATTTCCGTTTTCTTCGAGTAACGGAAATGCTCTATCTCTTTGTTTTCACGCAATTCCGAACGCAAAACCGCTGCGCACTTTTGTTGGAATTGCTCTGGCACGATCTGGATAACATCCGTGCTTGCGCTATCTCGCCGGCATGAACACCGGACGCAGCACCACCGTCTCACGCTTCATCGCAGCACCACGCCAGCGCATCTACCGCGCCTTCCTCGATGCAGATGCCGTCGCCACCTGGCTTCCGCCCGGTTCGATGAAGGGCATCGTCCATGCCTTCGAGGGCAGGGAAGGCGGCGCCTTCAGCATGTCGCTCGTCTATCCCGACGACGAGGCGTCGCAGCCGGGCAAGAGCTCCGACAAGACCGACAGGTTCGAAGGCCGCTTTGCCAAGCTCGTGCCGGACGAACGAATCGTTTGGGCCACGGCCTTCGATTCCGAGGACGAGGGCTTTTCCGGCGAGATGACCGTGACCACGATATTGTCGCCTGCAGATGGAGGCACCGATGTGACGATGGTCTGCGACAACATCCCCTCCGGCATTCGCCTCGAAGACAATGAGGAAGGTTGCCGTTTGACGCTCGACAACCTCGCCGCTTTCGTCGGCGGTTAATGATCGGCGGCAGAAAGATGCTCTGCCGCCGAATTCATTTTTCAGGCAGCGGCAGGTAGTGGCCCGATATAGACCGAACGTGGGCGGATCAGCCGGCCGTTGAGCGCCTGTTCACGCGCGTGCGCCAGCCATCCGACAGTGCGGCCGATCGCGAAGACGCCGGTGAAGGCCTCACGGGGAAAGCCGAGCGTTTCGAGCAGCAGCGCCGTATAAAATTCGACATTGACGTCAAGCGGCCGGTTCGGTTTGCGCGCCCTCAGGATCGCCAATGCGGCGGCCTCCACGGCTTCCGCCAGCGCGCCGCGGGCGCTGTTTACCTGTCCGGTTGATATCAGCGGCTTCAGCGCGCCCTTCAGCGCATCGGCGCGCGGATCGCGGACGCGATAGATGCGGTGGCCGAAGCCCATCAGCCTTTCGCCGCGATCAAGCGCTTCGCCGAGCCACGGGTAAGCATTCTCCGCCGTTCCGATCGCATCCAGCATGTCGAGCACGGGACCGGGCGCACCGCCATGCAGCGGCCCCTTCAGGGCGCTCAGCGCCGCCAGCACGGAAGAGGTGAGGCCAGCCTGAGTCGAGGCGATGACGCGCGACGCGAAGGTCGAGGCATTGAGGCCATGGTCAGATATCGTCACGAGATAGGCATCGAGTGCCGCCGTCTGCTCCCTGGTCGGCAATTTTCCGGTCAGCATGCGCAGGATATCGGCGGCCTGCGGCAGCGAGGCGTCTGGTGCGATCGGCTGTTCACCGCGTTGCAGGCGCAAAACCGCCGGCAGAAAGACGGCAGGCGCCGCCAGAAGGTTGAGCGCGGTATCGAAATCTTCGCCGTCAGGCAGCCGGGCGATCAGCGCGCGCATCGCATCGACCGGAGGCAGGGTGAGCAAAGAGGCATCGGCGGCCTTGATGTGGTCGAACACCCCGGTTCGCGCCTGCGCCAGCCAGTCGCGCAATTCCACTTCATTGAAGCTTCGCTCCATCAACCCGTCCAGCAACAGGGCTGCGACGCCTTCATAGGTGCCGTCTGCGACCAAATGATCCAGCGCTACGCCGCGGATGATCAGTCGTCCCGCTTCGCCATCGACATCCGAGAGCTGCGTTTCGGCGGCAATGACGTCTTCCAAGCCATTTTTCATGTTGTTTTCTCCTTTACGATCGGGATGATCCAACCTAGTCTCATTGACGTCAATCTTGACGTAATTGATCAATGTGAGGCTCCAATGTCGTGGCTGACTGCCGAGGAGGCGTTGCGGGCGCTGAAGACCAAGCCGCAGACGCTCTACGCCAATGTCAGTCGCGGGCGCATCCGTGCCAAGCCCGATCCCACCGACCCGCGCCGCAGCCTCTACCAGGCTTCCGACGTACAGCGGCTTGCCGAGCGCCATGCCGGCCGCCGCAAGACCGAAACGGTCGCCGCCGAGGCGATCCGCTGGGGCGATCCGGTTCTCTCCTCGGCAATTTCCACCATCATCGGCGGACGGCTTTTCTATCGCGGAAAGGATGCCGCCGATTTCGCTGAAGTCGCGACGCTGGAGCAGACGGCGGCACTGCTCTGGAACGGCGCGGAAATACTTTCCTCCGGCAGCGGGACCGGACATGCCTCTCCGTCGCTTCAGGTTGCTTTCCTGGCACTGGCAGGGCGGGTAACATCGGACCTGCCATCGCTCGGCCGCTCGCAGGCAGCACTTCGCCGCGAAGCAAGTGGCGTTCTCCGCACCGTCGCCGATGCGCTGGCGCCAGATCCTTCCGACCAGCCGCTGCATTTGCGGCTTGCGGCAAGCTGGCAGAGGCCGGACGCTGCCGATTGCCTGCGTCGCGCGCTGGTGCTGCTTGCCGATCACGAACTCAACGCCTCGACCTTTGCGGCGCGGGTCACGGCATCGGCGGGTGCAGCCCTTTCGGCCGTCGTGCTGTCCGGTCTGGCGACGCTGACAGGGCCGTTACACGGCGCCGCGTGGCAGGGCGTCGACGCCTTGATCGAGAACGCTTCCGCCCTCGGGGCGGAGCAGGCGATCCGCCGCACGCTCGCCCAGGGCAATCGCCTGTCGGCCTTCGGTCATCCGCTCTATCCCGACGGCGATGTCAGGGCTCTGGCGCTGCTTTCGCACTTTGACTTGCCGCCGCAATTTGCCGAGATCCGGGAAACCGGCGAAGAGATGGTCGGCGAGAAGGTCAACGTCGATTTCGCGCTTGCCGCAATGGCCGCCGCCTTCGACCTCCCGAGGGAGGCGCCGATCATCATCTTCTCGCTTGCCCGTTCCGCCGGTTGGCTTGCACATGCGATGGAGCAGATCGACAGCGGTGAATTGATCCGGCCGCGGGCGCGTTATGCCGGACCCGTGCTTGAAACGGATAGTAGAACGTAAGAATTCCGCCGGCGATTGCGCCGGTTTACTTTTTTTGCCTAGGGAAATATTTGAATTCGTCTATCATCCCTCACATGGAAGAAGACGGTTGGCGGGCGCTTTCGAAAAGAGCTGTTCCGCATGGTCAAGGGGACTTTCCATGAATACGACGCTTCGCAGCCTGCTTGCCGCCGCACTCGTTCTCGGCCTCATTCCGCATGGGGCGGCCTTTGCGCAGTCTGCCGGCTGCACGGTATCGCGTGATGCCGGCGCCCGCCAGGTGCTCAGTTGTCCAGGCGGCGTCACGGTGACGGCGGAGGCCGGCGCCGCCTACAGCCTCGTCGACCGCAACCGCGACGGCAGCCCTGATTCGGCATCGCTGCGGCGCAAGGCCATTCTCGTCGATGTCGACAGCAACCAGCACGCCGGTGGTTTTCAGGTCGTGACGCCGCAGGCGATCGCTGCCGTGCGCGGTACGCAATGGGCTGTCGATGTCGCTGGCGGCAAGACCTCGGTGCTGGTCGTCAGAGGCAGTGTCGCGGTCCGCCGACCGGCCGGCGAGGCAGTGGTGTTGTCGCCGGGCGAGGGCGTCGACGTTACCGACGGAACAGAACCCCTCGTCGTGCGCCGCTGGCCGGCGCCACGCGCCGCCGCCCTTCTTGCCCGCCTCGGCCAATAAATCCCATGAACCATCGTCTACTGACCGTGATCGCGCTGCTGCTCGCCGGTCTTTGGGCGGCTGCGCTCGGCTATACCCATCTCAATGCCGGAAGCGGCCTTCTCGACCGGATGGAGGCCTCTCTTGCCGATATCCGCAGCGCCATCGTCGGCGCGAAAACACCGCCGCCCGTCGTCTCGATCGTTGCGATCGACGACCGCACCGCTAGGGCGCACGGTTATCCGCTTGATCGGGCGACACTTGCGCGCCTCGCCGAGGCGATCACCGCGTTGAAGCCGAAGGCTTTGGCGATCGACATTCTGCTCGTCGATCCGGGGCCGGAGGCGGGTGATGCTGCGCTGACTGTTGCCCTTCGCCAGGGGCCGAGCGTGATTGC
This sequence comes from Rhizobium sp. 62_C5_N11_2, assembly GCF_051811185.1. Lineage (NCBI taxonomy): Bacteria > Pseudomonadati > Pseudomonadota > Alphaproteobacteria > Hyphomicrobiales > Rhizobiaceae > Rhizobium > Rhizobium sp. 62_C5_N11_2. The sequence continues at coordinate 2,040,754 of NZ_JBPWPW010000001.1, read as the reverse complement.
GGCTGCTGCCACTTTCGCGCAAAGCAGCCAGCGGGTCACGGATGCGGCAGGCGATCCGCTTGCCGCCATCCCTGAGGCAAACCAGCTGCTCTTGCCGCTTCCGCGCTTTGCCGAGGCAGCCGCGGTCGGCATCGTCAATGTCGCAACCGACCAGACCGGCACGCCGCGCTTCATTCCGCTGATCTCGCGTTCCGCAGACCGGCTGGATCCGGCTTTTCCGCTGCGTGTCGCGTCGGTGGCGCTCGGCGTCGACCCCACCATCGAACCCGATGCCATCATGCTCGGAAAGCTGCGTATTCCCACCGATATCGGCCAACGCCTGCCGGTGACTTTTTATGGCGGGCATGGCAGCATCGCCACCTTCAGCGCCGCAGATGCGCTAGATGGCAAGCTTTCGGCGGATGCGATCACTGGTCGCATCGTCGTCATCGGTTCGACGGTGACTGGCGGTGGCGACGTTTTTCCGACGCCGTTCGATCCCGTCATGCCGGGCGTCGAGGTGATGTCGACCGCGATCACCCATCTCGTCACCGGCGACGGCATGGTGCGCGACCGTAGGATAAGGCTGATCGATGCCGGCATTGCCGTCGGTCTGACGCTCGTGCTCGTTTCGCTGATTGCCTGGCGCCGCAGTGCGGCAGGCTACATCATCATCGTGCTGACGCTGATCGTCTGGGCGATGATCAATCTGTCGGCTTTTGCGCATGGCTACTGGTTGAGTGCGGCACTGCCGATCGCCGCAGCGCTGCCGCCGGCGCTGATCTACGGGGCGGCCGAGCTCTGGCTCGACCGCGGCCGCGCCCGCCATTTCGCCGAGCAGAGCGCGCTCCTGCAGCGCATCGAGGCGCCCGGCCTCGGCGAGTGGCTGGCGCGCGATCCGAATTTCCTTGCTGCGCCGGTGCGCCAGAACGCCGCCGTCATCTTCATCGATCTCTCGGGTTTCACCGGCCTCAGCGAAAATGTCGGGCCGGTGGCGGTCAGCGAGATGCTGAGCGGCTTCTTCGAACTGGTCGACGAGGAGGCGCGCGCCCATGGCGGCGCCATCACCAGCTTCATGGGCGACGGCGCGATGATCCTGTTCGGCCTACCGGAGCCGGCCGATGACGATGCCGCCCGCGCCGCTGCCTGCGCGGTCAGCCTCTGCGAGCGCACGCGAGCCTGGCTTCAAGCACATGCGGGCTTTGCCCCGAAAAAGATCGGCTTCAAGGTCGGCGCCCATTGCGGCCCGATCGTCGCCTCGCGATTGGGCACCGGCGACCGGCAGCAGATCACGGCGGCGGGAGACACCATCAATGTCGGCAGCCGGCTGATGGAGGTGGCTGCCCGCCATGGTGTCGAACTGGCGCTGAGCGCCGAAATCGTCCGCGCTGCCGGCGCCGATAGCGTGCTCACGCAGTCCGGCCGCATGGAGGGACCGTTGGAAACGGCGCTACGCGGCCGGGCAAGCCGCATCGACGTTTGGCTGTGGCGTAGCCGTACGCTTTGACAATCGCCGCGGGAGCGGCTAGGAACGGCGCAAATACCCCGCCGGCTGGCTCCGGCCATGGCGCAGCAACGCGCCTGACAGCTCCGAAAGATCGAATCCATGACAGAATTTAACGGCGTCGTCCCGGCGATCGCCAAGGCGTTGCAGAAGCGCGGTTACGCCGAACTCACCCCGGTGCAGAAGGCGATGCTCGATCCAGCGCTTGCCGCTTCCGACGCGCTGGTCTCGGCCCAGACCGGTTCCGGCAAGACCGTCGCCTTCGGCTTGGCGCTGGCGCCGACGCTGCTCGAAGGCAGGGAGCGCTTCGGCAATGCCGGCGCGCCGCTCGCCATCGTCATCGCCCCGACGCGCGAACTTGCCCTGCAGGTCAAGCGTGAGCTCGAATGGCTCTTTGAGATGACTGACGCGGTGATCGTCAGCTGCGTCGGCGGCATGGACATCCGCAGCGAGCGCCGCTCGCTCGAACGCGGCGCCCATATCGTCGTCGGCACGCCCGGTCGGCTCTGCGACCATATCCGCCGCAGGGCGCTCGACATGTCGGAACTGAAGGCTGCCGTGCTCGACGAGGCCGACGAGATGCTCGATCTCGGCTTCCGCGAGGATCTCGAATTCATCCTGGATGCGGCACCGGACGAACGCCGGACGCTGATGTTTTCAGCAACGGTGCCGGCGGCGATCGCCAAGCTTGCCAAGAGCTACCAGCGCGATGCCGTGCGCATCAGCACCGCGGCCGAGGAAAAGCAGCATATCGATATTGAATATCGCGCGCTCATGGTGGCTCCGAGCGACCGCGAGAATGCGATCATCAACGTGCTGCGCTATTACGAGGCGACCAACGCCATTGTCTTTTGCTCAACGCGCGCTGCCGTCAATCATCTGACCGCGCGGTTCAACAACCGCAATTTCGCCGTGGTGGCGCTGTCCGGCGAGCTAACGCAGAACGAACGCAGCCATGCGCTGCAGGCGATGCGCGACGGGCGCGCCCGGGTCTGCATCGCGACCGACGTCGCCGCCCGCGGCATCGACCTGCCGGGCCTCGATCTCGTCATCCACGCCGACCTGCCGACCAACCCGGAAACGCTGCTGCACCGCAGCGGCCGTACCGGCCGGGCCGGACGCAAGGGCATCAGCGCCATGATCGTGCCGCTGAACGCGCGGCGCAAGGCAGAGCGCCTGCTGGAGAATGCCGGTATTTCGGCTGCCTGGGCGCGACCGCCCTCGGCCGAGGAGGTGAGCGAACGCGACGACGAGCGGCTGCTCGCCGACCCGATCTTCAACGAAACGCCGCAGGAGGAAGAGCAGGGGCTGGTACAGCAGCTTCTCGCCAGCCACGGCGCCGAAAAGCTTGCCGCCGCCTTCCTGCGTCTTTACCGCACCAATCATTCGGCGCCGGAAGATCTCATCGAAGTTACCGTGCAGGACGAACGCAGCCGCAAGCGCCGCGACAATGCCGAGCCCTACGAGCCGGCGCAGAAGGGACCGCGCGAGGATTTCGGCGCTAGCGTCTGGTTCTCGGTCTCGGTCGGGCGCAAGCAGAATGCCGAGCCGCGCTGGCTCATCCCGATGCTCTGCCGCAACGGCAATGTGACGAAGCGCGAGATCGGCGCGATCAAGATGCAGCCTGAGGAGACCTTCGTGGAAATCGCCGCGGCGAGCGCCGAAAGCTTCCAGGCGGCGATCGGACCGAACAAGGCGCTCGAACGCGGCATCCGCGTGACCAGGCTTCCCGGCACGCCGGATTTTAGCCGGGCGCCGTCGCCGAAGCCCTATGCCGGCAGGCCATCCCGCGACGAGCGGCCGGACGATACGTTCCGCGGCGAGCCGCCGAAGAACAAGTTCGGCAAGGGTCCGGGCGGCGGATACGCCGCAGCCGACAATGCAGGCCAGGAGAGACAGGATAGCAAGCCCTGGAGCAAGAAGCCGGGCAAACCCGGCTTCGATGGCCCGAAGTCAGACAAGCCGAAATTCGACAAGCCGAAATTCGAAGGCGCCAAATATGACGGCAAAGGCGGCGCCGGGCCGAAGGGCAAGTTTTCGAAGAAGAGGCCCGGCTGATTTTGTCGCTGCAGCACCGCGCTGTAATGCTTTGAATTAATGCATAATTTGTCCTTAAAATCGTTTCCTATTTGAGGAATTATGCAGCAACCCTTCGCCGGTCCTGGCGGAGGGCTTTGGGTCGTATCCCTCAGCGAGGCAAGGATGATGGTGGAAACGGCAATCCTCAGCGTTCCGGTTTTCAGTACGCTCTGCAATGAGGCCTTCCGGCTGCGACGCGCAGTTTTCGTATATGAGCAGAAGGTTCCCGAAGCCGAGGAATTCGATGCCGACGATCTCAGCGCCCATCATCTCGTCGCTGTCACGGCGGGCGAGGTTTCCGGCACGCTGAGAGCCATTTACGCCGAGGAACATGTGAAGATCGGCCGGGTTGCGGTTGCTGGCCGATGGCGCGGCCGCGGCATTGCGGCTGATATGATCGGGCGTGCAATAGAACTGCATCGCGGCGCACGCGACAACCGCTTCCATCTCACAGCGCAGGCGGACAAGTTGCCGCTCTACGAGCGTTTTGGCTTCGTTGCCTATGGCACTGAATTCCTCGACGGTGGCATGCCGCATCTTGCCATGAAGAACTATTGAGCTTCGGTGGCGGCAGGAGCAGACGACGATGAAACGCCCGGGCATGCAGCAACCCGATCCGGTCGCCTTTATCAAAGCTTATCTGCCGATCTCACCCGTTCCGTCCATTCCCGAGATCCGGCTTCATACGGCAGGCCCCGCAAGCGGGCTCTGGCGGCTTGCAGGCCGCAGAGAAGCCGATCCGGCACCTTATTGGGCCTATCCCTGGGCCGGCGGCGCCGTGCTTGCCCGCTATCTGCTCGACCGGCCGGAAATAGTCGTGGGTCGCCGCGTCCTCGATCTCGGCGCCGGCTCGGGGCTCGTCGCCATCGCGGCGGCGAAGGCCGGCGCAGCGGCGGTGACGGCGGTCGACATCGATGCCAATGCCGTTGCCGCGATCGGCCTCAACGCGGCGATCAACGGCGTGGATATCATAGCCCGGGCCGCCGATATCATCGAGGATCCACCACCGGAGATAGACCTCCTCGTTGTCGGCGACCTGTTCTACGATCCAGCGCTAGCCTTGCGGGTGATGGCCTTCCTGCGGCGTTGCCAGGCGAGCGGCATCGAGGTGCTGATCGGCGATCCCGAACGGGCCCACCTGCCGCAGGGCGAACTCAGCCGAATCGCCACCCATGCAGTTGCGGATTTTGGCGGAGGCAGCAGCGGCGGGGCGGTGCCGGCGGGCGTATTCTCGCTCTTCGGCAATAGCTGAAGGCAAGATTTAAACTCGCTTTGGCTGATGCGTTACCCTCTATAAAATGACTGCGTGCTCAATGCAGACACCATGCTTTTATTTTCGGTCGTGAACGCAGATTCCGGCAGACTCACAGGAAAAAGGATGGATGCCGAAAGTTGCTGGAAGCGTCACATCAAAACATCTGTTGTCGGGGGAGTCGTCCACGTCGATCAGCGCAAGCCATTTCTTTGTATTCCTAGTCGGATAATAGTCTTCGGTTTGATAGTAGAATCTTGAATAACATTGCCGCGGCCGTACTTCCCTGGGAAGTATTCCAATCCTTATAAGGTTCTTAAACTCATCTTGTTGGGCCGATATTCCCTTTTCGATGAAGTCACTCACAAGCGGCTGGAGTTCCGGGTAATTCGCGACACAATTGCTTACTGTCTGATCTTGCTTGCCTTTGTGTGCCGAGACGATGTAGCCGACGCTGCCGGTCGCCGACTTGTACGCCCCAAGTTTGCTTCCATCCAAGATCGTATAGCCTTTCAGCACACCTGACTTCTCAATCAGCGACCAATACCGCCTGAGATGCTCGTCCATATGATCCGAGCAGAGAATAAGAGTTTTGGGTGTCATCTCGTCTTTGCGATCAGGCATGCTCCACTCGATCGCCCAGGGGGCACCGGGATCGGACGGTGGCTCCAGCGCGGGACCTCCTTGTACCGCGGCAACGGCGGACGAATAGGCCGTGAGAAGGACGACAGCCGACATCATGTAGCTAGATAACATTGGCATCACCTACAAACACAAACGTTGCTCCTGCGCGTTCATTAGCAGCCAGAAGCGAATTACGCTCAGACGTGGAAATAAATTGCAACTATAATCAGGCTAGAAGGTCCGGCCGCAGCAGCATGACCGGGCAGGGCGCTCCGGCCGGCAGTTCCGGCGCATGCGGCGGGCGGATGACAAGGCAATCGGCTGCGGCGAAGACCTTCATCATCGAGGAATCCTGCTTGCCGAAGGGCTCGGCAAGCCAGTCGCCGGCAGCGGATTTCGAAAGCTTCGCCCTGATATAGTCCTGCCGGTGGTCATTGGCGCGCAGTGTGACGGCCGCCTCCACCGTTGCCTCGCGCCGCACCGGCGGCAGGGAGGCGAGCTTGCGGATCAGCGGCTCAAGGAAGAGCAGCGAACAGACGAGGCTAGAGACCGGATTGCCGGGCAGGCCGAGCACGTGCGTCTCACCGAAGCTGCCGACCATCAGCGGTTTGCCGGGGCGCATGGCGATGCGCCAGAAATCGAGCTGCATGCCGGCCTCGATCAGCGTGGCCTGCACCAGATCATGGTCGCCGACCGAAGCGCCGCCGAGCGTGACGATCACATCGACCTTGGCGTCCCGCGCCGTGCCGATCGCCGCGGTGATCTTGGCCTTGTCATCAGGCACGATACCGAGATCGAGCACATCGGCGCCGGCTTTGCGGGCAAGGGCTGCAATACCAAACGTATTGGATGCGATGATCTGCGAAGGGCCGGGCGTGCTTCCGGGCGGCAGCAGTTCGTCGCCGGTTGCGAGGATGGCGATCAGCGGGCGCCGCAGCACCTCGACATCAGGCCGGTTCATGCCCGCAGCGACCGTCAGCCGCGAGAAATCGAGCACGGTGCCGGCCGACAACACGGCTTCGCCTTCGGCGAAATCCTGGCCGCGAGGACGCACATGCTGGCCATGCCGCACAGGGAAATTGGTCCTGATGCCGCCCTCGATCTTCTCCACATCCTCCTGCAGCAGGACGCTATCAGCGCCTGGCGGAACAGGCGCGCCGGTGAAGATACGGACGGCCTCTCCCTGGCTGACGCTTCCCTCGAAGCCGTGGCCGGCGGAAGACATGCCGATGACCTTCAGCACGGCGCCCGGCTCCGGCGCGTCTTCACGGCGTAGCGCATAGCCATCCATGGCGGAGGCATTGAAGGGCGGCTGGGTCAGGCCGGCCGTCAGATCGACGGCCAGGACGCGGCCCTCAGCCTCGGCAAGCGACAGCGTCTCGGACGCCGCGACGGGCTTTGCGCGAGAGAGCAAGCGGTTCAGAGCCTCGGTGACCGGGAGAAGGTTCATCTTGCCTCCGGATGACGGAAATCGCCGGATTTTCCGCCGGACTTTTCTAGAAGTCTGATACCGCCGATCTCCATTGCCTTATCGGCCGCCTTGGCCATGTCGTAGATCGTCAGACAAGCGACCGAGACGGCGGTCAGCGCCTCCATCTCCACACCGGTCTTGCCGGTCAGCTTGGCGGTGGCCGTAACGCGCAGACCGGGCAGGGCGGCATCTTCCGCGATCTCGACCGTGACCTTCGTCAGCATCAGCGGATGGCAAAGCGGGATGAGATCGGCGGTGCGTTTTGCCGCCATGATGCCGGCAAGGCGCGCCGTGCCGACCACGTCGCCCTTCTTGGCATTGCCTTGCCGGATGAGAGCGAGCGTTTCCGGCGCCATCTTCACATGGCCCTCGGCAGTGGCGATGCGAACCGTCTCGACCTTATCGGAGACATCGACCATATGCGCCTCGCCGGAGGCATCGATATGAGTGAGCCCTGGCTTTTGGCCGCTCATATCATTCGGCCGCGATGGCGGCTTCGCCAAAGAGCAGCGCGCGGGTGGCGGCGGCTACGTCGTCCTTGCGCATCAGGCTCTCGCCGACAAGGAAGGTATTGATGTCGACGGCCTGCAGGCGCTTGCAATCCGCATGGGTGAAGATGCCGCTTTCGCCGACCAGCAGCCGGTCGTCCGGCACCATGGGGGCAAGCGTCTCGCTGACGCTGAGGCTGACTTCGAAGGTCCGCAGATTGCGGTTGTTGATGCCAATGAGTGGCGAGGAAAGCTTCAGCGCCCGCTCCATCTCCTCGGCTTCGTGGACCTCGACCAGCACGTCCATGCCGAGGCTGAAGGCTTCGTCCTGCAGGCGTTCGGCCTCGTCGTCAGAAAGCGAAGCCATGATCAGCAGGATGCAATCGGCACCCCAGGCGCGGGCCTCGTGCACCTGATAGGTCTCGAACATGAAATCCTTGCGCAGCGCCGGCAGCGTGCAGGCAGCGCGGGCGGCTGTCAGAAATTCCGGCGCGCCCTGGAAACTCGGCCTGTCGGTCAGCACCGAAAGGCAGGCGGCACCGCCGGCCTCATAGGCGCTCGCCAGCGACGGCGGATCGAAATCCGGGCGAATGAGACCCTTCGACGGGCTCGCCTTCTTGATCTCGGCGATCAGGCCGAAGCGGCCGGCATCACGCTTGGCAACGAGCGCCTTGTGGAAGCCGCGCGGGGCGGACTGATCAGCCTGCATCGCCTTCAAGTCGGCAAGCGACACTCTCGCCTTGGCGGCGGCGATCTCCTCGCGCTTGTAGAGTTCGATCTTCTTCAGGATATCGGTCATCGGGCAATCCTAGTCGATATCGTTGGAAACGGCGATGAGTTTGTCGAGAGCGAGCGCGGTAGAGCCGCTATCCAGCGATTGCGTGGCCAGCGTCATGCCGTCGCGGATCGTCGCGACCTTGCCCGCGATCACGAGCGAGGCGGCCGCATTGGCGAGCGAGATATCGCGATAGGCATTCTTGGCGCCGCCGAGCACCTCGCGAAGGGCTGCGGCATTGGCGACACCGTCACCACCCTTGATGTCGGCGAGCACGCAAGGGCTGACGCCGAAATCGGCGGGCGAGAGCTCGAAGGTGCGGATCTTGCCGTCTTCGAGTGCCGCGACGTGTGTGATGCCGGTCGTGGTGATCTCGTCGAGGCCATCACCATGGACCACCCAGACGCATTCGGAACCGAGATCACGCATGACTTCGGCAAGCGGCACCAGCCATTGCGGCGAGAAGACGCCGAGCAGCTGGCGACGGACGCCGGCCGGGCTGGAAAGCGGCCCGAGCAGGTTGAAGATCGTGCGCGTGCCAAGCTCGACCCGGGAGGGGCCGACATGACGCATGGCGGAATGATGCAGCTGGGCGAACATGAAGCCGACGCCGGCTTCCGCGATGCAGCGGGAAATGATCTCGGGACCGACGTCGAGCTTGACGCCGAGTGCTGCCAGATTGTCGGCCGCGCCCGATTTCGAACTCAGCGCCCGGTTGCCGTGTTTGGCGACAGGAACACCGGCGCCGGCGACGATCAGCGCCGCCAGCGTCGAGATGTTGTAGGTGCCGCTGGCATCACCGCCGGTGCCGACGATGTCGATCGCATCGGCCGGGGCCTCGACGGTCAGCATCTTCGAGCGCATCGCGGTGACGGCGCCGACGATCTCATCGACGGTCTCGCCGCGCACGCGCAGCGCCATCAGGAAGCCGCCGATCTGCGAGGGCGTCGCCTGGCCCGACATCAGGATGTCGAAGGCGGCTCGGGCCTCCTCTCGCGTCAGCGGCTCGCGGCTTGCGGCCTTGGCCAGGAACGGCTTCAGATCGGTCATAGAGCCTCCTAGCGGACCGTCGCCTGTTCGGCGAGGGTCTGGTTGATCTGCGCACCGTATTGCGTCTGCAACAGGTTGACCATCTGATCGAGAATATCATCGCCGGCAGCATTGGCCATGGCTGTGATCTGGGCATCGCGGTTGTTCAGCACATCGCCGGTCGGCTGGGTGTTGACCTCGGTGACCTTCAGCAGGATCTGCGTCGAGGGATCGGCGCCGACAGCACTTGCGACCGTGTCGACGGGGCCGGAGAAGGCGGCGGTGATGCCTGCCCGGCCGAGGACCGCATCATCGGTGGAGCGGGTGACGCCGCTCTTGCTCTCGACGGCGATGCCGAGCGGCGTCGCGATATCGGCAAGTGCCGTGCCCTTGGCCGCTTCGGCCTTCAATTCACCGGCCTTCTTGGCGAGCTCGGCCTTCTGCTGCTCCGCCGTCCAGTCTTCGACGGCCTTTTCGCGCACCTCGGCCACCGGCCGCTCGCGGTCCGGCGTGATTTCGCGGACGTTGAACCAGACATAGCCGTCATTACCGATCGGCAGCGGCGGCGCATCGACGCCGACCTCGGTCTTGAAGGCTTCGCCGAGCAGCTGCTGCTTGGCGGGGAGATCCTTGACCTCCTTGCCGTCCTTGTCGGCGCCGGTCATATCGACGGCGTCGACGGCCACGGCGGTGAGCTTCAGCTGGCCGGCAATATCCTCGAGCGTGGAACCGCCCGCGCGCAGGTCCTCGATGCGATCGTGAACGTTGATCACTTCCTGAGAGGCATTGGAGAGTGCCAGCTGCTTGCGGATATCCTCCTTCACCTCGTCGAAATTCTTCGTCGTTTCAGGCTTGATGTTGGTGACGCGCAGGATGACGGGGCCGAAGGAGCCATCGACGACAGGCGTCGTGCCGCCATCGCGCGAAACCGCAAAAGCCGCATCGGCAACGGCCTGGTCGGGAACCTTGTCCTTGGTGAACTCGCCGAGCAGCACGTCGCTTGCCGTCTTGCCCTGGTCGGAAACCAGCTGGTCGAAGCCGGTGCCGCTCTTCAGCGCCGTTTCGGCGGCGACGGCGAGATCCTTGCTGGTGAAGGTCAGCTGTTCGATGGTGCGGCTTTCCGGCGTGCGATAGGTATCCTTGCTCTTGTCAAACGCTTCGTGGATCTGGTCGTCGGTGACGGTCGCCGCATCGGCGATATCGGCGGGCTGCAGCTTGAGATAAACGAGCTTGCGGTATTCCGGCGCCCGGTAGCGCTGCTTGACGCCATCGAACCATGTCGCCAGCACGTCGTCGGCAGGCGCCTTGATCGGCTCGATATTGGCGTTGGTCAGCAGCAGGTAGTCGATACTGCGGCTTTCATCGCCATAGAGTTTCAGGGCATCGACCAGCGTCTTCGGGGCCGTGAACCCGTTGGAGATGGCATCGACCACCTGGCTGCGGACAGCGACCTTGCTGCGCTCCTTGATGTAATCGTCCTGGCGGATGCCGGCATTGCGAAGACGCGAGACGAAGAGCTCGCGGTCGAACTGGCCGTTGACCGCCTTGAACGCCGGATCGTCGGCAATCAACTGGGCGAGGCGATCCTGCGACAGGCCAAGGTTCATGTCTTCGGCGAGCTGGTCGAGCGAGGCGCCGGCGACGAGCTGGGCGAGCACCTGCTGCTCGATGCCGAAGGCGCGGGCCTGCTCGGGGGTGAGGCGCGTGCCGAACTGCTGGCTGACGCTTGCCACCTGGCGCTGATAGGCGAGGTGGAATTCGTTGACGTCCACATGCTGATCGCCGACGGTCACGACCGTGGTGCTATTGCTGCCCGTTATCAGCGACCGGGAGACGCCCCAGATGCCGAAGGACGCAACCAGCAGAAGCATCAGCAGCTTGGCGACCCAGGTCTGAGCGGCCCTTCTCAGGATATGGAACATAGAAACGCAAACCTCGCAGTATCATTGACCCGCGCGCGGGCAGACATTCGACGTTCCTTAAAACAAACCCGACAGGAAATGAAGGGTTTGTCACGCGAAAAGCTGCGCGGACCGACGGCAGCGCGGCAGCAGCTTTGCGGCGAACAAAAGATCGGCTCCAACGGAACCTTTTTGGCCGCCATTTCGTTGAAGCGGCATCCCATGAAACAGGAGCAGACCATGGCAGAATTGAAAACCGCTTCCGCCGAATCCACCGCTGCGCGCGTCAAGGCTGACATAGCAGCAGACGATCTGTCGGCGCAGGTCGCAGCCCTTCGCAACGATCTTTCCCGGCTGACGGAAAGCGTGGTGGCGCTGGGGCAGGGGGCGAAGTCGGCGGTTACCGACGAGGCTTCGCTGATGACGGAGCAACTGCGCGACAAGGTGCGCGAAGAACCGCTCATGGCACTCGCGGTGACGGCAGGCATTGCCTACGTGTTCGGCCTGCTCAGCCGCCGTTGAACGGGAATATAGGTGAAGAAAGGCCGGACGTCATGAACGCCCGGCTTTCAATATTTCCGATGACGGCAAAAGCTACCGTCAACGGCGGATGACGCGCCCGATCGCGATCAAGATGCAGGCACCGACGAAACCGGTGATCAGATAACCCAGCCAACCGGCGAGCGGCTGGATGTGCAACAGACCCAGGATCCAGTTGGCGACAATCGCGCCGATGATGCCGAGCAATATGTTCATGAGCAGGCTCATGCTGCTGCGCATGGCCTTTTCCGCCAGCCATCCGGCGACACCGCCGATAATGATGGCTGCAATCCAACCCACGCCTGCGTCTTCCATGGTTATCTCCCTCCTGGCAAAACGAGTCACAGAATGCACGAAACGAAAGGAAGTTCCACTCCCAGTTACTGAGATTGCTTGCAGGTTCAGCAACTTATGTGACTCACGGCTGCAGCAAGGTGACCGGAGAGTTCAGCGCGTGGGCGGCAATCTGGAAGAGCAGGCCGGCAATGGCGAGCATTGCGAATCCGAAAGGCATGATCAGGCTTTTGCTAAACATCTTTCCTCTCCCCTTTTGCGTAAAGCATAAGCGGAAGCGGAAGGAGCGCAACTATATTGTTAACAGATAGTTAAGCCTCACAATTGATTAAACTTTAACACATTTTTTATTGTCGTAATACTTTCGGATGTCGAAACACTTCTTCTTCACGCTTCCCGTGTTTGCTGACGGATCTTCGGCGATCTATGCTCGCCAGACCTTCCGGTCTACGCCGCCTGATCAACGCCGACTGCAGACGCAATAGCACTTGGTGCTGCCATCTCTCCGGATCGCAAACTGGGTCGGCGATGGTCAAGTGATCGAGCGCCTCAAGCCCAATCCGCCGCCGCCTGGCAATCAGGTCCGGTGGACGATCAACATGAAGAAGAGGAAGGATGCTGTTGCGACCGTCGCGGCGAAGGCAATCTGGTAATCCATGTCGTTAACCCCGGTTGGATAGCTCGCGTTAACGCAAATCCGCGTCACGGAGTTCCATACCGTCCGTTCGCGCTTATCTCCTGCTCTCCTGCGGATTGATTTTGGCGAGGAGTGCATCATTTTCTCTAGAATAGGATGATTTTAGGCCCAGTCGGCCTAAAATCTGAATCCTGTTCTAAATTAAGAGTTAGAGCATGATGTCGTCCGAAAACCGCTCACACTTTTCGGCATCATGCTCTGAATCGCCATTCAATCCGGGGGAAAACACTTGATGCCAAAAGCTGCAATCGCCATCGCCTGCATCTGCCTGCTGACACTTTCCGGTTGCGGCAATACCGCATACGGGCTGAAGAAGGATGGACAGGAAGCGAGCCACGCCATGGACAACGCGACCCATCGGGTGCTTTCCGCCGGCGCAAAGAAGTGACGCAGGCGACTGAATAAAAAAGCCCGCCTGGGGTGAGGCGGGCTTAGAATAACAGGGAGAATGGACGGATAGACTCCGTCTCAGCTAATAAAGCACTTTCTTAAACGTGTGGCTTTACGTCATTCGACGTAACCGCGACCGGCAACGATCCGATGCGCACCATGATTCAAAATTGAATCAGAGATATCCGGATCGAATCAATGATATTGGGATCAGGTCAGAAGTTGCCCCAGTTTTGAGCGCGGGCACGGGCGCGAATAATCCGGTATTCGCGACCGCCATAGAGCGAGCCAATTGTCAGCAGAAGCGTCAGAACGTCCCAGATGATATGCATGTTATCCTCTTAGGTTGGACGGCCCTGCCGTCGATCGGTTGAAGATACAATAGCAATCTTTCGAATGTGCTTATATGACAAGAAATCGGGATGAGCGGGAAAGCGGGCTGGGCGCTTCCGCAGAGGAGGGGCGGCATCGCCGTCTTGGAGCAGCAAAGTGAACAGATTACCGGACGGCGGCTCATGACGATTTTCTCCGTCCGCCACATCACGTCCTATCGTTACGTCAGGGAGGTCGAATTCGGCGAGCACCGCTTGATGTTCCGACCGCGCGACAGTTTCGACCAGCGGCTGATCGAAGCGTCGTTGACGATCTATCCTGAGGAAAGTCATGTGCGCTGGATCCACGATGTTTTCGGCAATTGCGTGGCGCTCATCAATATTTCGAGGCCGGCGTCCGAGCTTCGTTTCGAAACCTGGATCACGCTCGATCATACGCCGCAGGTCGCCCTGGATCTCAAGGTCGACGACGAGGCCCTGACCTATCCATTCTCCTACGACAAGGATGAGATTGCCGATCTGACGCCGGCGATGCAGCGCCATTATCCCGATCCGAACGACGAGGTCGGACGCTGGGCGCGCCAGTTCGTGCGCGTTGGACGTCCGACGGAGACCGGGCACCTGCTGATGACGCTCTGTTATGCCATTCGGGAAAGCTTCGTCTATGCGCGGCGCCAGGAACATGGGACGCAGACGCCGGTGCAGACCTTGCAGCTTCGTTCCGGCACCTGCCGGGATTTTGCGCTGCTGATGATGGAGGCGGCACGCGTCCTCGGCCTCGCGGCGCGGTTCGTCACGGGTTATGTCTATGTTCCCGACCGGGACGGCTCCACCGTGCTCGGCGGCGGTTCGACGCATGCATGGTGCCAGATCTATCTTCCCGGCGCCGGCTGGACGGAGTTCGATCCGACCAACGGCATCGTCGGCAACCGCGATCTCATTCGTGTCGCGGTTGCCCGCGATCCGCGCCAGGCAGTCCCGTTGAGCGGCAGTTACGACGGGGATGGGAAGGATTTCGATAGCATGACGGTGCAGGTGAACGTCACCACAAGGCAATCTGGCTAGCCAGGCGGTGACAGTCCCGGTCTTGCGGGAACCGGGTAGCGCGATCAGCGTTCCCTACTCACCTCTGCCAATGCGGAGACGCGACAAGGAAGCCACCATGAAGATACGCGCCGGGTTTCATCTGGGCTACGAATGCATGCAGCCAACGCCAATGCTGCTCGTCCTCAATATCCACCCATCCCGTCGTGCCGATCTTCTCAGCGATCAGATCCTGACATTCGACCAGCCGATCGAGGCCTGGAGCTATACGGATGTGTTCGGCAATGCCTGCAGCCGGATCGTCGCCCCGCCGGGCCTGACGACGATCTCGACGGAGTTCGAGATCTACGACAGCGGTCAGCCCGACATCGTTCCCGACGATGCCGTCCAGCACGCGATCAATGACCTGCCAGATGATGTGCTGGTCTTCCTGCTTGGCAGCCGCTATTGCGACACCGACAGGCTTGCCGATTTTGCCTGGGCCACATTCTCATCGACGCCGCTCGGCTGGGCGCGCGTCCAGGCGATCTGCGATTTCGTCCATGACCACATCACCTTCGATTACCTGAAGGCGGACGTTCTCCGGACCGCGCATGGCGGCTTCACCGACAAGGCGGGCGTCTGCCGCGACTTTGCCCATCTCGCCATCGCGCTTTGCCGATGCATGAATATCCCAGCCAGATATTGCACGGGCTATCTCGGTGATATCGGCGTTCCGATCGATCCCAATCCAATGGATTTCAGCGCCTGGTTCGAGGTCTTTCTCGGGGGGCACTGGCATACGGTCGATGCCCGCCACAACACGCCGCGCATCGGCCGGATCCTGATGGCGACCGGGCGTGACGCTACCGACGTCGCCATGTCGACGGCCTTCGGCCCGGCAACGCTTTCCCGCTTCGAGGTGATCACCGAGGAACTGCCGCAGGAGGCACTCAAGGACGATTGATGATGGGCAAGGGAGATCCTATGCCTTCTTCAAAAACTCGGTTTTCAGTACGAGGCCTTTGACCTGCTTGGTGTTACACTCGATCTCACCAGGATTGTCGGTCAGGCGAATGCCCTTGACCAGGGTTCCGCGCTTCAGCGTCTCCGAAGTTCCCTTGACCTTGAGGTCCTTGATCAGCGTCACGGAATCGCCGTCTTGAAGCTGAGTCCCGTTGCTGTCCTTTACAATGATGTCGGCCATGATGTCCCCGCAGTAATTCAAAGTGCTGCAGCGTCCTTTGCGCGTCTGAAAAGACGCACAGCGCTGTCGTGATCCGGACGGGAAATCATGTTGGCATGGGATAGTCAATGCGAAGGGGCCGGCCAGGCTGCACTTCAGTCCTACGCGACCCTTCTTCAATCAACTGATGCGCAGGCCTCCCGAACGCCGGCGATCCCTTACCGGCTGCGCTCAGTGCGCGGGGATAAATGAGCCCGGCACTCATCCGCCGCAGCCAAGCTCAGACCAAGGTCCGACCTGTCTCGGACTTCATGCCCATACTAACGCTTCGGCCGCTGCCATAGATTTTGCGCCGGGGCGGAGTTTGCGGAGTTTTTGCTGTGACTAAGATTATTGTCGCCGGGATGATACTGGCACCGCTTATCTTCTGGGGTTCTATTGGCGTCCTCATATACTCGTATTTTTCGTGAATATTTATCAGGCGCCCCGAATTCCGAAAACCGGAAAGCTTCTATTCAGTTGTCATGGTTCTAGTTCGCGAGCAACGATCGGCCGGGATCAAGGGGACCGACGACGGCGAAAATTCGACAGTGGGATCAGTTCGATTGGCCGCGGAAGATTGCAACGGCCGCCGCGACCAATGCAGCATTGTCACTCGCAATCGTTCCATCCGGGAGGTGCTTGCCATCTTCCAGGCCGATGCGGGTGGAATAGCGGCGTTCGCGCGCCGATCGGACGAAGGGCCAGACAGTCCCGTCGAAGCCGTGCAGGAGGATCGGCCGATTGACGCGGCTGCGCTCAAGCACCTCGATGATGCCATCCCTGATAGCGCATGCGCGCTGCAGATCCTGTTCGTCGTCAAGCTCGATCAACAGTCGAAAGACCCGCTCATGATCTTCGAGGCTGGTGTAGCGCTCCGCATCGGCGACCGATGCCAGCCCGACTTCAATCCCGACGCCCTTCTGCCGGAGCAGCTGGATGACACCAGGCGCATCGTCTTCCGACAGGTTCACCGACGCATAATCCGGCAGAACGCGCCAGCAGCGGATGCCTGCCCGCGTTTTCTCCCGATCGCCTTCGATCCAGGCGCCGGTGGACACACCGATCAGCGTTCCCGGACAGGCGCGGCGGATCGCGCCAAGCGTGTCGTCTACGGCGGCAAGGCTCTCCTTGCCGTCGGCTCCGCGCGGATGAATGTGGAGCTCCGCGGCACCCGCCGCGACCGAAGCGGCGGCATCGCGCACCATGGCATCGATCGTCAGCGGAATGAGCGGATGGAAATCCCTCGGCCGTGCGCCGTTGATGCAAGCTTGAACGATCATAAGGGAGCCTCGCGCTTGTTGGGCCGCTTAAGACACTGGGTATACCAAAATCTGGAAAATTCGAAGAACCTTGGCGCCGCCGCTATCACGGCTGTTTCCCTTGCTGTTGAAGCCCCAATGATATCAAATCAGCCACGATAGGTGACTGCTGGTTCTGGCCCAGGATCAAGCTGCGCGAAAGCCGAGACCCTAAAGCGGCGCAAGGTTGCCGTGTCATGTCAGGACGTCTTTACGACTCCGGCTCAGAGGACGGCCACGTGATCTCGTGGCAGCGACGTGACGTCAATCTGCCGCCCGACCCCATTCTTGAGTTAATGGCAGTCGCGTCCTGCCGCAGCCTGTACATCATCTCATCATCGACGCAAAGGTCGCCGGTCGGTCTTGGTCGTCTCTCATTGCTCCAGCCGCAATGCGGACGTTAGTTCCCAGCCTCGCCGTTCACGGAGAATTCGATCTCACGACTCACCAAATGACAATGGTGTGGCGTTTGTGGCGGTGCTGGCGATAGCCGGCGTCTGGTTGGCGGCTCGACCTGCATGGAGACAGGTCGAGCTCCTGAAGATCCAAACTGTCGAGCTAACAAGGGAGCGCCTGGCGGAGCGCTACAGGATGATTAGAGACGCAATCAAAGCATTGGAATGGGACCAGTGGGTACAGGAGCATCGATTGCATCCCGGCACGCCGGTGGACAAAGATGCTTTCGTGGAGGAGATGCTGGATACTTTTCGTAATCGAAAGAAAAGGCTTCACTTTGGTTTGTGAAAGAGGTGGCTAGACGCGGCGTTACAAGCCGCCGCGATGGCTAGATCAAGGCAGCGCCCATCCGTTCATCCTAGGTTAATGCTTATTAACCCAGGCTAGACGCCTGAAAGGATGCGCCGATGATGAAGAAACTTTTTCCCGCACTTGCAGCCGTAGTCCTGGCTGCATCTTTCGCCCTGCCGCTAAACGCCACACCGATCGTCGTGCCGAAAGCAGTGCCAATGCAGGCCGCCGACATCGAGCAGGTCAAACACCGCAGCCATGGCAAAAAGCATGCGAACGGCCACTGGAAGCACCGGCGATACGCTTACCGAGACTGTCGGTATTACGGCTCATGCTACCGTCCGCGGAACTATGGCTATCCCCGAAATTATGAATACCCCCACTACGGCTATCGCGACTATTACCCTTACCAACGTAGGTCAGGTGTGAGCCTGTATTTTAATTTCTAGCCGTCCGCGCAGGACGACGAGAAGTACGACACGGGCATCAGAGGTCGTTATTTCGGTGCCGATACGTCCAGTCGATCATCGGGGCGACAGCAAAACGGAAGCCCTCCCTTAGCGCTGTCAGCCTCACCAGCTGGCATCGCCTCACCCTCGGGCGAGGCTTTTTTTGCTGTCGGCGCCGGCAAAGAAAAAGGTCGGGGCGAATGCTCGCGCCGACCCTTCTTTGATTGCATCAGCACGGTGCCAGTACATCCGTGGTCACCAGCAAAAGCTATCTGATGGACTGAATCTATTCGCCTTGTGAATTTTTGCAAGGATTAGGGGGTGCCGATTTAGGGTTAGGTGAAGGAGGCCCAATACCCACGGTACGACGAAAAGTACGACCTAACACGAAGTCACCTTGTTTCTGGGCCGATCCGTCCAGTCGATCATCGGGGCGACAGCAATACGGAAGCCCGACCACTGCGCGCCGGTTCCGCTTAGATGGCATCCTATCGTTATGATAAGCGTACAACTTTTGGGCAGAAAGCGGAAATTATGCAGCAAATTCAATGTTGCATGGCGGAAGAGGTGGGATTCGAACCCACGGTACGGTTTCCCGCACGCCGGTTTTCAAGACCGGTTCCTTAAACCACTCGGACACTCTTCCATCTGCTTGAAAAGGTGGTGAAATCGACATTCTGTTGATTTCTGCGAACCGGCCATTGCCGCCGATTTGCTACCCAATCACTCGATGGCTGGCTTTTTAGCAGCTTTGATAGCAGCGTCAACTTGCTCTGCAGCATTTGCCAGCATCTTCGCCGATCGCAGTTCCGGCGCGTAAGTCTTTGCCTCTTTGCGATAGGAAACAGGCAGAGCGGCCTGTTCCGTACATTGGAAATGACTGGCGTTCGCCCCGGCTTGAGCGTTTACTGTGTTGTTCTGGCGGAGGAAACAAACCATGGCCATGTATCTCACGCGCTTTAGCTACACGCCCGAGACGTGGGCGCGAATGATCGAAAACCCCGAGGATCGCCGAGAGGCGGCACGCAGTTACATCGAGTCTGTGGGCGGAAAGCTTCATGGATTCTGGTACGCCTTCGGCGAGCATGATGGTTGGAATCTGTGGGAGGCGCCTGATAACGTATCGATGGCGGCAGTCGCGCTTGCGATCGGTGCAGGAGGCGCGCTCAGCTCCATGGAGACCACTGTCCTCCTCAGCGTCGAGGATACGATCGAAGCCTTGGAAAAGGCGAAGTCGATCCGATATCGTCCACCGGCAGCGTAGGTGGCGGTCCGATGCCAGCGAGCCCTCCGCGGCTCTCCGCGTAAAGTCTGAGCCGGACCGCCGATTGCTCAGTGGCCCGGCCGTTAAGCGTCACTTCGACTTGATGTTTTCCCAACGCTTCAAGAGGTCGGTATGGCTGTCGGTCCAACCCTTGACCGCCTCGTCCATTGTCTTGCCGTCGGCGACTGCCCCGGCGATCGCGGTGATATCTGCGAGCGGGAGATATACGCTGGCGATGACTTCGCGCGCATGCGGGTTCTCGGCGGAGAAGCCACTCTTAGCTATCCAATTGTAGGTCTGCGCCAGCGGGAATATTGCCTTCGGGTCCTTCAGAAACTTGACCGGGTACTTCTGTATCATCCACGACGGCTCCCAGAGCGTCACAGCAATCCATTCCTTTCGGTCGATGGCCGACTTCAATTCAGCCGTCATCGCAGCCGTGCTGCCTTCGACAAGCTGTAGCTTGAGGTCATAGGCTTTGACCGAGTTGGCGGCATCGCGCATCAGGCCTGAGCCCGGCTCGATACCGACGATCTTGCCGCTGAACTTGTCAGCGTTAGCGTTCAACTGCTCCATGGAGTCGATCGGCACATAATTCGGAACCGCAATAGCCTGGTACAGGCCAAACGAAACCGGCGATATCTTCTCCAGCTTCTTCTTGTTCTTATCCCAATAGTCCTGTGCGACGTAGTCGGTCAGCGAGGCGAGAATCTGGATATCACCCTTGCTGAGTGCGGTATAAGCGATGCCCCATTCGGAGAACGACACGACCTTCACGGTGTAGCCGGAATCTTCCAGCGCCTTCTTGGTGACACCGCTGATCGCTCCCAGATCTTCCCACTGCATCGTGCCAATGGTGATGGTCTTTTCTTCTGCGTGCGCGGGCAGCATGGTCATTCCGAACATGGCCGCTGCACAAAGCATTTTCCACAACTTCATCATTTTTTGCTCCTAGTTTTCGTTCCCCTTTTCATGAAACACCAGCGCTCGGCCTGGCCTTCATGATTGCGCGGCGAGGGGTCATCCCTGCGCGCAATTCCTGCAATCAGATCACCGAGTCCCGCTCGCAGCCATCATGGCCACGACCTTGCAGACGGCGCGGCCCACATCTTTCGGGACCTCAGGCGTGCCTTAACTTTGCGTATGCCTTTAAGATCGATCGGTGGAGGACTGGCCGAAATCGAACTGATTGGCGGGAATTCAACTCTACGGCCTTGATCAAACCGCGGCCATGAATCGATGCGCGTCGTATATGGCCGCGTGGATGTTCCTGCTTGCGACCGCATCGCCAATCCGAAACAGCTGAAACTTGCCACCGGGGTTATTGGCTACAACTTGCGGCTTGCCCGCTATGAAAGCCCGATAGTCGATTTCACCTTGGTTCCGGGAGAGCGGCTTGAGCGAGAAATAGAGTTCGTCCATCGGCTTCGTCCCGCTTTCGACGACAACCTGGTCCACTTCTTTTTCGACCCGGACCTTGGAATACTCGTCGAAAAGTATGACTGCGATCCTGTTTCCGCGACGTTCGAGGCGCTCAATGCGCAGGTTCAGGGTAATCTTTGCGCCTGCTTTGTTGAGAGCACGGAAATAGGCGGGGTAGCTCGTTGCCCCGATGTCCGGCGCAAGGGTTCGTGCAGGCGTGACAACTTCAAGCTTCGAGCCCGCATCGACCAGAAACTCCGCGATCGTCATGGCGGGGTGCGAACCGTTGTCGTCGTAGACCAGCACATTTTTCGCGGGCTGAACGCTTCCGCCGAGGATATCCCAACTGGTCGTCGCGAGCTCCTGTCCTTCCTCAAGACAGTCAACATTAGGCAGCCCGCCCGTGGCAACGACGACGACGTCGGGTTCTTCAGCCACAACGTCACTCGCATCGACGAAGCGATTGTAGTGGAATTCGGCGCCGAGGCGCTCGCATTCAGACAAGCGCCAGTCCACGATCCCAAGGATTTCGCGACGTCGTTTCAGTGCCGCGGTTATTAGAATTTGTCCGCCCGCCTTGGGTCCAGCCTCAAAAACCATGACCTTGTGGCCCCGCTCGGCTGCGACCCGTGCAGCCTCGAGACCGCCCGGTCCCGCTCCGACGACCACAATCTTGTGGATTGGCCCGCTGGTCTTCCGGATCACATGCGCGAGGCTGCCCTCCCGACCAGTCGCCGCATTGTGCACGCACGCGGCGTTGCCGGCAGGGTAGATGGAGTCGATACAGAACCCCATGCCGACACAGGGGCGAATTTGATCCTCCTTCCCTTCGATCACCTTGCGGATGATGTGAGGATCGGCAAGGTGCGCGCGTGTCATGGCGACCATGTCAAGCTTACCGCTCGCAATTGCGTGTCGCGCGGTAGCCACATCCTGAATTCTTGCCGCATGAAAGGTCGGTAACTTCACATTCTGACGAACCTCTCCGGCGAAATCGAGATGGGGAGCAGATGCGGCTCCCATGTTCGGAATCACATGGCTCAAGGCCTCGTCTTCTGAGACGTGGCCGCGAATGACGTTGACGAAATCGATCAATCCGCTGGCCTTCAATCGACGGGCAATCTCCACCCCTTCGTCGCGCGAGAGTCCTTTATCCCAAACCTCATCGCAGACCATACGGACGCCGACTATGAACTCGTGGCCGATACGCTTGCGGATGGCGGTTAGAATATCGTTCACAAGGCGCATCCGGTTCTCGAGCGAGCCACCGTAGTCATCGTCCCGCTTATTTGTTGCCGGAGACCAGAAATGCGCGATGAGATGCGAGGCGCACTCAAGCTCGATACCGTCAAGCCCTGCCGCTTTGATCCGCTCCGCACTGTCGGCATACGCCATGATCACGCGCTCGAAGTCCCAATCCTCCATCGCCTTGGGATAGGCAGATGCGCAGGCTCCTGGATGTGGGACGCATCGATTGTCGGAAGCCAATCGCCTTTGTTCCAGTTGGTTCGGCTTCCAAGGTGAGTGATTTGAATCATCACGGCAGCGCTGTGCTCGTGAACGTCGTCGGCAAGCTCTCGAAGCCACTTCACGGACTCGTCTTTGTGGAGTTGGATATTGCCGAACGCCTGGGGACTATCGATGTCAACGACGGATGAACCGCCGATCATCGTCATAGCTATCCCGCCTTTGGCCTTTTCCGAATGGTAGAGACGGTAGCGCTCCTTCGGGAGGCCGTCTTCAGTGTATCCCGGTTCGTGCGCCGTCGACATCATCCTGTTTCGGAGTGTCAAATGCTTGAGTTGGAAAGGCTGGAGCAATGGATCGTTTGACATCTCAATTGTTCCCGTGACGGCCTATTGTCGTTGTCGCCTGTTCTCCCGACGTCGGGTTGTGGCGGGCGAACGACAATGTCCGGCGAGGGCGTGAGGCCGTAAAGGGCAAATAAATTCATGGAAGTATGAGGCAGGATCGATAAAGACCTTCGAGGTCGGATCGGCAGGCACGCGAGTGGGTGATCGTCCGCCACGCTTGTTGACCACGCGAACGATAAGGTGTTCGCTTCTTGCCGGTGCGCAGTCTTGCACCGTGTGGGACGGCGATTCCGTGCGCTGCAATTTTCGAACGGCGAAGAACTCGAAACCATGAGTCATGACAGTCAGTCGTTACGACGGACAATTCCCTCCCTTCACAGCCTGATCCTGTTCGAGGCTGCGGCGAGGTATCTGAACTTTTCGAAAGCCGCCACGGAATTGTCCATCACTCAGCCTGCGGTCAGCCACGGGATCAGACAACTCGAGTCGTCTCTCGGCCACGCGCTTTTCGTCCGGGAAAGGCGGGCGCTAAGCCTGACAACGCAAGGCCAACGCCTCTATTCGGCGGTATCGGGGGGATTTGCATCGATCGCCGAGACGCTTGACGATATCGCCGGTATGCCTCGCCGAGACACGCTCGTCATCAGCGCCTCGACGGTCATGGCGACAGAGTGGCTGATGCCGCTGCTGCCGGAATTTCGCCAAATCCATCCCGACTTGATGATTGACCTGAGATGCCTGGACCGCGATCCAGCGATGACGACGAGCAACATCGATGTTCACATTCGGCTCGGCGATGGAAACTGGCCGGATTGTGATGCCATTCCGCTGTGGGACGAGGAAATATTGCCTGTTTGCAGCCCGGTTTACCAGGCGAAGAGCAAGCCTCTGTCACTCGCGAGCGATATACTGCGCCATCGGCTTATACACTACGTTGACCCGTATCGCTTCAGGATCGGTTGGGCCGAGTGGTTGCGGGCCACAGGCGTCGGCGCTCCGCCAACTTTGCCGACATCGCTGCAGGTCAACGATTCCCTTGTCGCGATGAAAGCTGCGGAAAATGGCGAAGGCATCGCGCTCGGTTGGCGACCTCTCATCGATCGGCCCCTTCGAGAAAACCGCCTTGTCATTGCTCTTGACCGCAGCCTGAAGACAGGGAGGCGTTTCTACGCGGTAACGCCAAGTGCCCCAAATCGCAGAAAGGTCGCCCTGATTTTCAGAGACTGGCTGGCGAACCGTTTTGAAGGTCTTTGAGGCGCGCGTGTCGTTCTCGCCCTTGGCGTGATTCTGGAGGGGATGCTGCGCATAGACGCAATTCCAACTGCTTTGGGAAGTAGCAGCTAGCCCCCGTCGGATCCGAGGCCCTTCGGACCGTTGAGCTGGTTCATATCCTCGCAGAGAGAGCGAACCGCCTCCATCGTCACGGCGAGTGCCGACATCAGGATTGCGATGTCGTTGTCTTTATCTGGTTGGGAAAGCGCGAGAGATCGGGCATGCAATTGTTGGCTGACCGTGTCGAGCTGCGTCAGGGTTTCATCGTTCATGGTGATCCTCCAAAGGTCTAAACCTTCAAAGCCTGCGGCGGCCATTTCGTTCCCATACAGCCACGAAGCGTCAAATACGCGATCCGCGTTGCATCATAGCCAGTCGGCGGGGTGACCTACCCATTCGGCTTGCGCAGGGGTGGAAGCCGCAGGTAGGGATTTTGGGGATCGTAGGGTCCCTTCGGTTCACCCTTGCCGGCCTTTACCAGATTGGGCACCAGCTTTCCCTTCGGCCCGAAAATATAGTCGATGCCGGCGCAGAGATGGGCGAGGGAGCGGTAGTTGAAATATTTGAACCAGTCGTCGGCAAGGAAGGCGGCTTCGTCCCACGTCTTTCCGCGGATGCGGTCATAGCCGGCCCGCTGCAGATAGGCTTCGCCTGTTCTCCTATCGACGGCGGCACCGAGGCATAGGTTGCCGGCGATCAGCGACAGGCGGAGCACCTTGAGGGTTTCGGCATCCTTGTTCGGCAAGGGTTTCAAGGTCTCCGCAAGATAAAAATTCGTCGAGGGATCATTGGTCATCGTCTTGCGCCAATAGGCGGGGAAACCCTCCGTGGCGGCGCCGACCGCCGATGGGGCTGACATCACCACCAACAGGATCAAGCTTTTGAAAGTTCGGCCCATTCTTATGCCCCCAACCCGCGATGAGCGTGCATAGCGTCATATCGCCGGGATAGGCAAGGAGTGCCGCGCTGCCGCTCGCGAAATACGCGCAGACCGTGTTTCAATATGGAGCTTTTGGGGCATCCGGAAGCGCCCAGATGTTCACCATATGCCCCGCATCGGCACGATGATTTCGGGCCTCATTGCGGCGGCGGAAGGGTAGGCGGAAAGGGCTCGCGTTAGTGATTTATAAACCATAATCATTAGAATTGTCGCTATCGCTGCGAAATCGTTCGTAAATTTGCCATGAACTTAACAAGATTAAAGCCTCGTTAGGCGGGTGGGGATAAGGCGTTATTGGCCCAGGATGGGGCAAGGTTCCTTAACCATAACGATCTTTGAGCGGCGTGGGGCATATGAAACTGGATTACGGGGCGGCGTCTTTCGCAACGACAGCACGGTGGCTGGCGATCTCGGCGATGTGTGCAACGGTGGCGGCGTGTGGCACGACGCAGGCAGTGCCGAAGAAAAAATCCCACGGCAAAGAATATTTCTCCGAATCCGAATATGGCGTGAAGGCGAGCCCGCGGGTCGCCACCGGCAACAACATCCCCAAGGGCGGCGGCCGCTACATCGTCGGCAATCCCTACGAGGTGAAGGGCAGGTGGTATTACCCGAAGGAAGACTTCGCCTATAACAAGGTCGGCGTCGCCTCCTGGTATGGTTCGGCCTTTCACGGGCGTCTAACGGCGAACGGCGAAGTCTACGACCAGATGCATCTTTCCGCCGCGCATCCGACCTTCCCGCTGCCGAGCTATGCGCGCGTCACCAATCTCGAAAGTGGCTCCTCCGTCATCGTGCGCGTCAACGATCGCGGCCCCTATCACGAAGGCCGTATCATCGACCTTTCCAACAAGACGGCCGATATGCTCGATCTGCAGCACAGCGGCACCGGCAAGGTGCGCGTGCAATATGTTGGCCGCGCCCGTATGGACGGCCACGACATGCCCTATCTGATGGCTTCCTACGTGCCGAAGGGCAGCCGTATTCCCGGCGTCAATCCGGAAGGCCAGATCGCAACCGGCGTGATGGTCGCCTCCAACAGCCGCAAGATCACCCGCGACCAGCTGCAGAGTTCGGAAGATTACGAGACGCCGGCCAACGTGCCGGTGCCGATGTCGGCAACCTCCTACGCCGGCTCGACGCCGAGCGCACGCTACAACGCAGCACCCGCTCCGGCACCGGCTGCCCATGTTCTGGTCGCGCCATCGGCGCCGTCCTTCAACAATGGCGCGCAGGCCATGGAGCAGATGGTCGTACTGCCCGAGATCGGTCCGATGCCTTATGAGCGGCCTCAGAATTCGCTGGCGCTCGGCTACCAGAACGAAGAGGTGAAGACGGTGACCGTCGATCTCGCCTTCGATGCGGTGATGGTGCGCAATGACGGGCTGACGCAGGATTCGATCCTTGCCGCAGCCAAGCGTCATCAGGCCAAATCCGTCGCGCGCTGAGCATGGCATTGCATCGGATTCTCCCTGGCTCTAACCTCCCGACATACGCCGCTCCATAAATGGAAATTGCGATGCTGAAGCCTGCGCTTCGCCTGCTTGCATGCCTGATGCCGTTTGCCACCGGCGCGTTTGCAGCCGATGGCGGTGCCGCCGGTTTCGCTACCAAGGCGGCGCAGGCCTATATGATCGAGGCTGCCACCGGCACTGTGCTTCTCGCCAAGAACGAGGACCAGGGCTTTTCGCCGGCTTCGCTCGCCAAGCTGATGACGATGGATCTCGTCTTCGAGGCGGTGACGAAGGGCCAGATCACGCTCGATACCGAATATCCCGTTTCCGAATATGCCTGGCGGACGGGCGGCGCGCCGTCGCGGACGGCAACGATGTTTGCCAGCCTCAAATCGCACGTGCGCGTCGAGGACCTGATCAAGGGCGTCGCCATCCAGGGCGCCAATGACAGCTGCATCATCCTCGCCGAAGGCATGGCCGGTAGCGAGCAGCAATTTGCCGTGTCGATGACGCGCCGGGCCCACGAGCTCGGCATGGAGAAAGCTGAGTTCGGCAATTCCACCGGCCTTCCCGACGGCAAGAGCAAGGTGACGGCGCGCGAAATGGTCACGCTTGCCGCGACCCTGCAGCAGACCTATCCGAATCTCTATCCCTATTTCGCCCAGCCGGATTTCGAGTGGAACAAGATTTTCCAGCGCAACCGCAACCCGCTGCTCGGGCTCGATCTCGGCGCCGATGGGCTTGCGACCGGCTTTACCGAGGGCGAGGGGTATTCGATCGTCGCGTCGGTTGAGCGCGACGGCCGGCGGCTGTTTCTGGCGCTTGCCGGCATCGATTCCGACAAGGAGCGGACGGAGGAGGCCAAGCGGGTGCTCGAATGGGGGCTGACGGCCTTCGAAAACCGGCAGATCTTCGCCGAGAAGGAAGTGATCGGTGCCGCCAGCGTCTATGGCGGCACGGCACGCACCGTCGATCTCGTCGCCAAGGCGCCGGTCAGCGTCTATATTCCGATCAGCAATCCCGACCGGCTGTCGGCGCGCATCATCTATCGCTGGCCGCTGACGGCGCCGGTCAAGCCGGATACCCAGGCAGGCACGCTGAGGATTTTTGCCGGCAGCCGGCTGCTCAGGGAAGTGCCGCTCTATACCGTGCAGGCGGTCGGCGAAGGCTCGCTCAGCAGCCGGGCGGTCGACGCCGTGTTGGAACTCGGCGAATCGCTGTTCTTCTCCTGGCTCTGGGATAAGTCCGCGCCCGGCTAAAAGCCCGGTCCTTTCATGCAATTTGCCGGGAAAGGTGAATATGTCGCCGCGGCAAAAGGTTTTCCTACCTGATATCTTCGGATAGATAGAAGGAGCAGGGCGCGTGCGGCGCCTGGAATGCGGGAAGTTGTCATTGTCATCCGGTACGGGATTGTTCGTTACGTTTGAAGGCGGGGAAGGCGCTGGGAAATCCACGCAGATCCGCCGCCTCGCCGAGGCGCTGAAGGGCGAAGGTCACGACGTGCTGGTGACGCGCGAACCAGGCGGATCGCCGGGCGCCGAAGCGGTGCGCCATGTGCTGTTGTCGGGGGCTGCCGAAGCCTTCGGCACGCGAATGGAGGCGATCCTCTTTGCCGCGGCCCGCAACGACCATGTCGAAGAGGTGATCCGGCCGGCCCTTGCATCAGGCAAGGTCGTGCTCTGCGACCGCTTCATGGATTCCTCCCGGGTCTACCAGGGCGTCACCGGCAATCTCGAGCCCGATTTCATCGAGACCCTGCAGCGCATCGCCATCAACGGTGTCATGCCGGATTGCACCGTGATTCTCGACATCCCCGCCAAGGTCGGGCTGGAGCGGGCGCAAAAGCGTGCTGCGGCCGATGCTCCCGATCGCTTCGAGAAGGAGCGGCTGGAAACGCACGAGAAACGGCGCGAGGCCTTTCTCGATATCGCCGCCCGCGAGCCGGAGCGCTGCCACGTGGTCAACGCCATGCAGGCGGAAGAGACGATCGGCGCCGAGATCCTGGCGATCGTCAAACAGCTGCTATCGCCCGCAGGCCGTGCCCGAATGCCGGAAGCCGCACATCATGAGTGAGGCCCAGTATGAGTGAGGAAAGGCCCGGACTGCTCGACGGCGCCATCTGGCCGGGAGAAAATACCAGGCTGTTCGGCCATAAGGATGCGGAAGCCTTCCTCGCGCAGTCCTACCGGTCCGGCAAGGGCCACCACGCCATCCTGATCGAGGGGCCGGAAGGCATCGGCAAGGCGACGCTCGCCTTCCGCTTCGCCAATCACGTGCTCTCGCATCCCGATCCCGAGACAGCGCCGGAGACGATCGGCGATCCGGATCCTGCCTCTCCAGTCAGCCGGCAGATCGCGTCGGGCGCCTCGCACAATCTCCTGCACCTTGCCCGGCCGGTGGACGAAAAGACAGGCAAGGTGAAATCAGCGATAACAGTCGACGAGGTGCGCCGCGCCGGCAAATTCTTCTCGCAGACCTCCGGTACCGGCAACTGGCGGATCGTCATTATCGATCCGGCCGACGACATGAACCGCAATGCGGCCAACGCCATCCTGAAGATCCTGGAAGAACCGCCGAAGCGGGCGCTTTTCCTGGTGCTCTCGCATGCGCCGGGACGGCTGCTACCGACGATCCGCTCGCGCTGCCTGCCGCTGAAGCTGGCGCCGCTCGCCGACGATGAACTCGTCGCGGCCCTTGCCCATCTCGGCATATCAGGCGAAGGCGGGGCGGTGCTTTCGGCCGCCAATGGCAGCGTCGGTGAGGCGCTGAAACTCTTGAACTACGGCGGCGGCGAGATCATCGCCGCCTATGACGAGATGCTATCCGCCGAGGGACCGACAGCACGCAAGGCAATGCATCGGCTGGCCGACGCGCTTTCGGGGAGGGAAAGCGACACGATTTTCGATTTCTTCGTCAGCCACGTCGGCGACGACATCATGAACCGGGCTCGCGTGGCAGCGGGCGAAGGGCAGATCACTGCTGCGGAGCGGCTGGCGCGGCTCTATTCCGAGATCACCGAACGGCTCACCGTTTCCGATGCCTACAACCTCGACCGAAAGCAGACGATCATCAGCATTCTCGCCGATATCAAGCAGCCAGGCCTCTAAAGCGCGTCACCGCTGATACTTTTCGGCACCATGCTCTGATCAGCCGGTCAACAGCTTCAATGCGACGACAGCAAGCGTGGCGGCAAGGACGATGCGGATGGTGCGTTCGTGCAGCTTCGGCGCCAGAAGGCTTCCAATGATGATGCCGGGGATAGAGCCGATCAGCAGGGCAAGCAGCATCGGCCAGTCGATCTCGCCGATCAGCCAATAGCCCGTGCCGCCGATCAAGGTCAGCGGTACCGCATGGACGATATCGGAACCGACGATCTCGCGCACATCGAGCCGGGGATAGAGGACCAGCAGGATCGTCACACCCAGCGCGCCGGCCCCGACCGAGGTCAAGGTGACGAGTACGCCGAGAACGAACCCGAGAATGACAGTGAGGGCGAGGATGGTCGTCGGCTTTGGCGGCGTTCGATCACCGATGGCGCGGCGCGCCAATTCGAGGATCGGGCCACGGAAGACCAGCATGATCGCGGTCATGACGAGAAGCCAGCCGAGCGCGGTGGTGATGGTATTGGTCACGCCGATGCTTTTGCGATCGACGCCTGCCAGCAGCCACAGCATCAGCAGGGCGGCCGGCAGGCTGCCGGCTGCGAGGCTGCCGACGATCTTCCAGTTGACCCGCCCATGCATGCCGTGAACGGCTGTGCCCGCCGTCTTGGTGATCGCCGCATAGAGAAGATCGGTGCCGACGGCAGTGGCCGGATGAACGCCGAAGAGCAACACCAGCAGGGGCGTCATCAGCGAACCGCCGCCAACGCCGGTGATACCGACGAGGGCGCCGACACACAGACCGGAAAGCGAATAGAGCGGCTCGAATGTCAAACAAGCGCCCCTGGCTGCGCGGGGCCGCGACAAATCCGGTAGATGAAAACTGGCACCTCGTTCTTGTCCCGCCCTCTTTCCCAAGACGGGTAGATTGGGCGAGAAGCCGAGTCAAGTTCGCCACGCCAGCGTCTGGGAAATCATCGACAGCTGGAAAGTTGAGGTTTCGCTCGGCGGTGACATGCGCTAAGAGCGGCTGACCATTTTTATAGAGTTAGCCGGACATTGGCCGCCATGACAGACAAGACACCCTTCTACATCACCACCGCGATTTCCTACCCTAACGGTAAGCCGCATATCGGCCATGCCTACGAGCTGATCGCGACCGATGCAATGGCGCGTTATCAGCGCCTGGATGGCAAGGATGTCTTCTTCCTGACCGGCACCGACGAACACGGCCAGAAGATGCAGCAGACGGCGCGCGCCGAGGGCATCACCGCACAGGCGCTCGCCGACCGCAACTCCGGCGAATTCCAGGCGATGGCGACGCTGCTCAACGCCTCGAATGATGATTTCATCCGCACCACGCAGGAGCGTCATCACGAGACTTCGCGGAACATCTGGAAGCTGATTGCCGACAATGGCGACATCTACAAGGACAGCTATGCCGGCTGGTATTCGGTGCGCGACGAGGCCTATTACCAGGAAAACGAGACGGAGCTGCGCGCTGACGGCGTGCGCTACGGGCCGCAGGGCACGCCTGTCGAGTGGGTGGAAGAGGCAAGCTATTTCTTCAAGCTCTCCGAATACCAGGAAAAGCTGCTTGCGCATTATGAGGCGAACCCCGACTTCATCGGTCCGGCCGAGCGCCGCAACGAGGTGATCTCCTTCGTCAAGTCGGGCCTCAAGGACCTCTCGGTCTCGCGCACCACCTTCGACTGGGGCATCAAGGTGCCGAACGATCCGGCCCACGTCATGTATGTCTGGGTCGACGCACTGACCAACTACATCACCGCGACCGGCTATATCGAGGACAGGAACGGCCCGCGGGCGAAATACTGGCCGGCCGACGTGCACATCATCGGCAAGGACATCATTCGCTTCCACGCCGTCTACTGGCCAGCCTTCCTGATGTCGGCGAAGCTGCCGCTGCCGAAGCGGGTCTTTGCCCACGGCTTTCTGCTCAACAAGGGCGAGAAGATGTCGAAGTCGCTCGGCAACGTCGTCGATCCGGTCAATCTGGTGAACCATTTCGGCCTCGACCAGGTGCGCTACTTCTTCCTGCGCGAAGTGTCCTTCGGCCAGGACGGCAGCTATAGCGAAGAGGCGATCGGAACCCGCATCAACTCCGACCTCGCCAACGGCATCGGCAATCTCGCCAGCCGCTCGCTGTCGATGATCGTCAAGAATTGCGACGGCAAGATCCCGGATTGCGGGGCGCTCAGCGACGAAGACAAGGCGATGCTGGCACAGGTCGATGCGCTGCATGCCTCGACCCGCGAAGATATGGGCAAGCAGCAGATCCATCGGGCGCTCGCCTCGATCATTTCGGTCGTCTCCGAGACCGACCGCTATTTCGCCGGCCAGGCGCCGTGGGCACTGAAGAAGACCGATCCGGAGCGGATGGGCACGGTGCTCTACGTGACCGCCGAAGTCGTGCGCCAGATTGCCATCCTGCTGCAGCCCTTCATGCCGGAATCATCCGGCAAGCTGCTCGATCTTGTTGCAGCACCTGCAGACAAGCGCGAATTTGCTGCCCTCGGCGAAGCCGGCCGTCTGGTTGCCGGAACGGCGCTCGAAGCGCCGACGCCGGTCTTCCCGCGCTACGTGGCTCCGGAGGCTTGAGGCCGTGTTGATCGACACGCATTGCCATCTTGATTTCGCCGACTTCGAGGCGGAGCGGGACGAGATTGTCACGCGCGCCCATCAGGCCGGTGTCAAGCAGATGGTGACGATCTCGACGCGGGTGCGCAAGCTCGACGCGCTGCTTGCCATCACCGAGAAATATCGCTCGGTGTTCTGCTCGGTCGGCACGCATCCGAACAATGCCGACGAAGAGCTGGATATCCAGACGGAAGAGCTGGTGCGTCTCGCCAATGCCCATCAGAAGGTGGTCGCGATCGGCGAGGCCGGTCTCGATTATTTCTACGACACGCAGAAGCCTGAGGATCAGCAGACCGGATTTCGTCGGCATATTGCGGCGGCGCGCGAGACCCGGCTGCCGCTCGTCATCCACAGCCGCAGCGCCGACGAGGACATGGCTGACATACTGACAGAGGAAAGCGGGAAGGGGGCCTTCCCCTTTATTCTCCACTGCTTCTCCGCCGGCCCGGAGCTTGCCAAGACCGGTGTCGCACTCGGTGGCTATATTTCCTTCTCGGGCATCCTGACCTTCCCGAAGTCGGAAGAGCTGCGCGAGATCGCCAGGACGATCCCGCATGAGCGGCTGCTTGTGGAAACAGACGCGCCCTATCTCGCGCCGAAGCGCTGGCGCGGCAAGCGCAACGAGCCGTCCTACGTCGTCAACACGGCAGAGGTGCTCGCCGATACGATCGGCCTGTCCTACCAAGAGGTCGCGCGGATCACGACGGAGAACGCTTTCCGGCTGTTCTCGAAGATGCCGAGGATCTAGCGGCGTGCTCTACCGGCGGCGTTTCACCATTCTCGGCTGTTCGTCGTCACCGGGCGTGCCGCGCATCACTGGCGACTGGGGCGCCTGCAATCCCGACAATCCGAAGAACCGGCGCACGCGTGCAGCCTTCATGGTGCAGCAATTCGCACCGGATGGTGGGGTGACCACCATCGTCATCGACACCGGGCCGGATTTCCGCGAGCAGATGATCAGGGCAGGGGCCGACCATGTCGACGCCGTACTCTACAGCCATCCGCATGCCGATCATATTCACGGCATCGACGATCTGCGCGGCTATTTTCACAATACCCGCCGCCGGGTCCCGATCTTTGCCGACCAATTTACGATGGACAGGTTGCGGGAAGCCTTCGGCTATTGCCTGGAAACGCCGCCGGGCAGCAATTATCCGCCGATCGTGCTGCCGATTGTCATCGAAAATCTCGACGAACCTCTGGAAATCCGCGGCCCCGGAGGCACAATTGCCTTCCATCCGCATATCCAGCAGCACGGCGACATCCACTCGCTCGGCTTCCGCATCGGCGATGTGGCTTATTGCAGCGATATCAGCGACTTCCCGCCGCAGACAGTCGAGAAGCTTCAAAATCTCGACATGCTGATCATCGACGCGCTGCAATATACCTACCATCCGAGCCATCTGTCGCTGGAACAATCGCTCGACTGGATAGGCCGGCTGAAGCCGAAACAGGCGATCCTCACGCATATGCACACGCCGCTCGACTACGACGTGGTGATGGCTGAGACGCCGGACCATGTGGTGCCGGCGTATGACCAGATGAGCTTCGAGACCGAGGTCAGGATCGAGACCTGAGCCGCGTTACCGCATGCCCGGTCGCTGCATGCAGGGTCACTGCATGTAGGGCAGAACCTCGGCGGCGCCGCGGTGGATCATGTCGAGCGAGACATAGAGGATGATCAGCAGACCGACATAGGCGATCCAGCGATGGTTGGTGAGCAACCGGGCGATCAGGTTTGCGGCAATACCCATCAGCGCGATCGACAGGCCGAGACCGATGACCAGCACGCTCGGATGTTCGCGCGCCGCACCGGCAACAGCCAGAACGTTGTCGAGCGACATCGAAACGTCGGCGATGACGATCTGGGTCGCCGCCTGGAAGAAGGTCTTTTTCGGCGCGCCTACGGCACCTGCGGCTTCGTGGTTCTCGCCATGGCCGGCGCGAAGCTCGCGCCACATCTTCCAGCAGACCCAGAGCAGCAGCAAGCCGCCGGCCAGCAGCAGGCCGACGATTGCCAGCAGATAGACTGCGACGCTGGCAAAGAGAATACGCAGAACGGTCGCGGCCAGAATGCCGACGATGATCGCCTTGCGGCGTTGCGTGGCCTCGAGGCCGGCAGCGGCAAGACCGATAACCACGGCGTTGTCGCCGGCGAGAACGAGGTCGATAGCGATGACCTGCAGCAAAGCCGTCAGACCGGCTGCCGTAAACATGTCCATATGAATTATCCCCAATGCGTCAAAGCCGTGCTAGCGTCTCGACGGTTTGACGTCAACCGCTGAGGGATTTCGCGAGCAGCGCAATTTGCGACTTTGCGTATCTGATGGCAGGCGGCAACGTTATGGAACGCGCGCGACATGCGGAGTCATTCCCATGCCATTCCCTTGGAACATTCAACTCAGCCGCCGGTTCTTCAATTCAGGACACCAGACTTCGCCAAACTTCGGATTGGCGGCTGGGCCAGACATCGAGAGGAGAGTCCCATGGGCAGCATTTACAACGATACCAACCCGGCCTTTTCAGGACCGACAGGCGGCAGCAGCCTTACTGCATTCTTCGACAGCCGATCGGCGGCCGAATCCGCCGTCTCCCGTCTTGAAGATGCGGGCGTGCCGGTTGCGAGAATAAGGCTGATGCCTGGATATGAGGCGGATGGAAAAAATGCCGGCGCGATGAGCGACGACCGCAGCGGCTTCTTCGACGCGCTGGCAGACTTCTTTTTCCCCGACGAGGATCGTGCGGTCTACGCAGAAGGGCTGCGGCGCGGCGGCTTCCTCGTCCAGGTCAATGATATCGATGACGCGCTTTATGAGACCGTCCACGATATTCTGGACGACGAGGGCAGCATCGACATGGATGAGCGGGCAGATCTCTGGTCGTTGGAGGACAGACAGCAAGGCGCATCCAATACCGGCTTTGCCGGCCAACCCTCTGGCGGCAAATCGTCGGAAGATCTCGCTGTGTCAGAGAGCGCGTTCGACGATGCGCGCCCGGTTGCAATGCGCGACACCACCCATGGAAGCGCCAAGGTGCGTGCCTATACCTTGCCCGACCCCGACACCCCGTCATCGGACGAAACCAATCGCCAATCGCAGACCCAATCTCAAGGCGGATCTCACCAGAGCCAGGGTTTCCGGCGCGACCACTGATATTATGAGGCCCGGCCGCAATGCCGGGCCTTATTGCCTCTCGCTCACCTATTCGAGGATACGTCCATGCAATCATCCATCAACCGCCACGGCCTTCCGCCAGATCCCGACGAACTGATCGCGGAAGGCGATCCGCCCTTTGCCGATGCCGCTGAGCAAACCGCGCGTGAAAAGGCCGACGAGAGCCTGAACGCTCTGCAGCATGAGGTCAGGCTGCTGAATGCCCGCATAGGCATGCTGCGCGAGGATGCGGAAGCGGCGCTGAAAGCCAAGGCCACATCGGTCGATGCAAGCGCCCATGTCCAGCTCGGCGACTATCCCTGGCTGAAACTTGCCGCGGCGATCGGCGCAACCTTCATTGCGGCCAGACTGGTTCGACGTCTTCCGCTCGGCGTGCTGCTTGCGGGGTTTGCCGGTCATCTCTCTGAGGCGAGACCGCGGTGACGATCGTTGATGGTGTCCCCAGGCACCGATTGGTTGGACGAACGTCATTGGAGCCGGTGACCGACATGCGAACAGGCGCTCATGTCAAAACCAAGCCGGCAATTCCGGCCAAGGTCGCGACACCACCTGCGATCGCAAAACGAACCGCATAGGCGATGGTCCCCATACTTGCTGCAAGAACGGCTTTCGCCAGAAGATTGGCGAAAGCGGCGACCGCGATGGCTCGAGCGGCCGCATCTGCAGGCACCTGGATGGATGACAGCTTCGCAACGGCAAGCGTTATCGCATCGAGATCGCCCAGTCCTGTGATGAATGAAAGGGCGATCAGCGACTGAGTTCCAAAGACGATCAAGGTCATTCGCGTCAGGACTGTCACGACGGCGAGAACGAGTGCGAAGCGCAGCACGACCATCACCTCGAGCGGGTTTCGGGGTGAAAAATCGGTGCTGTCATCCGGGCGTTGCAGCAATGCGGCGAAGCCGCCTGCTATGGCGAGGGTGGCAGCAGCCGGAGCGAGTAATGGAGCAAGCTCCCTGAAAACAGCTGGTGCAATGACGCCGCAAATCAAAAGCACGCGGGCGAGAGAAACGGCTCCCGCCAGCATTGCTCCCGCAGAGAGGAGTGGCGAGAGGGCAGGCATCTCTTTCGACTGACGGGCGAAGGAAAGCGTCAAGGCCGTCGAGGAAACGATGCCACCGCTGGTCCCGGTCAGCAGTATTCCGGCGCGGGCGCCGCTCAGCCTGATGAGGATATAACCGGCAAAGGAAACGGCTCCCACCAGGATTGTCATCATCCAAAGCTCGAAAGGATTGATTGTCTGCCAAGGATCAATCGGTTCGTTGGGAAGGATAGGGAGGATGACGATGGTCATCGTCAGCAGGATCAGAGCGGCCCTGAGTTCAAGCCAGGTCAATCGGCGAAGAAATCCATGCAACGGCTCCCGCGCTGCAAGAAGGGCCGTTATTGCCACAGCGCTTGCGGCCGTTACCGTCATATCCGCCACGACCGCACCAAAGCCGAGCGCAAAGACCGCCAGGGCGGCGATGGTGCCGGTGGCGCTGTAATCCTCTTCTTGTGCCGCCTGCATGCGGCTGAAGAGGAGTACCGTGATGCAAAAGAATATAAAGATAGCTGTCGGCAGAATCGGCCCTGTCACCGGCTGCAGGAAACCGCAGAAGCCGCCGAGGAAACTTGACAGGCCATAGGTGCGGATACCGGCAACTCTTTTGCCTGGCGCAGCCTCACGATCCTGCCAGCCGCGCTCAATGCCGACAAGAATGCCGATTGCAAGCGCCAGACTGAGGCGCTGGAATGCTTCTGTCGTCACCAATGATGTCATCATCCGATGGGTCCAGGTGCGCCGGCCGATTCATCGAAGGCAGCTGCGCCGTATATGCCATTGCTGTTCATCCACAAGCTGCTCTGCGAAGTGCTGATATTCAATCGCGCATCGCACTTCATCGCTTAGCATAGATCTTTGCCGCTTCGCCCAACGAATTCCGCTTCCTTCCGGTTGACGACGTTCATTATCACGCTCGCGCTTTCGCGGTTTCGCGACCTTGATCTTCGTCAAAGCACGAGAGACCCCCCATATGTAATGATACCTGCAAGCATTCGGAGGACTTCAGCCATGAAAGCGCAATTCCATTTACCGCTGGCCACCTATCCAGACGCAAGCTCCTTCTCGCTCCTTCAGAATGCTGTCGATTTTTCCCTTCACCAAAAGGCCGGTTTGACGGCAAGTATACCGCTGGTCAGGATCGAACCCGTTCAGCCGCGATTTCCATCACTCCTTGACGTCGCCAACATGCGTGCGGAGGCGGAGCGCTTGAGTAAAGACAATGGAACCGTTCTCGGGCAGACGCTCCGTGATTATGCGAAAAAAGCCGAGGTCGAGGTCGAGATCCAGCCATTCGATGTGAGGCAGCCGTTTGTCGCACAAACGCTTGCCGAGCTGTCGCGCGCATATGATCTTTCTATTTTGGAAGCATCTGAGCTGATGAAGCCGCTGATCGAGAGCGTGCTGTTTGAAAGCGGTAGACCGCTCCTGCTTTTTCCCCCGGATAATTTCTCCGGCCGGATCGATGCTGTTGCCGTCGCCTGGGATGGAGGAGCCACTGTCGCGCGGACACTGGCCGGTGCCAGGTTCTTGTTGGAACGGGTTTCGCGTATCGTCCTGATTTCCATCACCGATGATAAGCAGATTGACGAGGGCAGCCGAGATCACCTTGCGACGGCGCTCCGCAAGGCTGGTCTTGCCGTCGATGTCGCCGCCGTGCAAGCGAAGGGAGACTCGCCAGCTAACGTCATTCAAGGCGCAGCCCTGGAACGCAAGGCAGATTTGCTCGTCGCCGGCGCATACGGCCATTCGAGGCTACGCGAATTCATCCTGGGTGGGGTTACACGGTCCCTGTTGACCCGCCTCGAAATGCCCACTGTCCTTTGCCACTGACTGCGGTGCGCGCGGCGCGTTGCTGATGACCGAAACATCGATCACTGCCCGGAGAAGAGCGTCCTCTGCGGGTGTCAAGTATCAAAGGCTCGCACAGACCATCGCAGTCGCCAAAAAACTGATGCGACAACTAGCACTTGGGAAGGAATCAATGAACCTGCGCGACGTCTCAAGGCATCGGCTTGGCAAGCTCTTTGAGAATCGCTTCAAGCGCATCGGCCGTCGCCTGCAAGCCGGATGACCGCGCGATTTTCAGTGCCGCACTGCAGTGAGCAGACAATGCGTCCTGCTGGACGTGATCATTCGTCGGAAATACGATGCCCGCATATTGCGACGGGTTTCCGTCTTCATCCCTGAAGCAGCGACCTAAGGCAGCCACGGCTACTATTTGCCCGCTTCGATCAAACACCCGATAGTCACAGCGATACGGATTTCCTGTGATCACCGATTCGGAAATCGCCTTGGCCACAGATGGCTTGTCGTCAGGGTGAATTCGGTCGAGGTATCGTACGACCGGCAGCCCTGTGAGGGTCTGTTCCGGATCAAGCCCAAAGAGGTTTGCCAGCGCCGAATCCGCATAAACCTTGTCGGTCGCCAACTCCCAGGTGAAAATCCCAGGCTCTTCGGCATCCGAAAATTCGGACGCTCCGAAAGCTCTGTCGACAAGGTTCATTCCGCATCCCCAGTCTGCGCGCCAATGCTGCCGGCCGATCACGTCACCCCGGCTCTTCAGAGAATACGACGTGCTCGACCATTTCGCCGCCGATCTTACTGCATAATTCCTCAAATCGGAATCGATTTAAGGAGTCTTCGCTTGGCAGGAACCTACGCTTGATGGGTTCGATCTGTGCCGAATGAGTGGTAAGCTTGCCACCGAAGCTCTGCGCGAAAGGCGGCCCGAGACCGCCACACAAGCTCGCCACGCGCAGCCAGCAGCGTCGTTTTCTTGACGCGTACGGCGAAGGTGTGCTCCACCTCGGCTTCGACGTTCCAGAATGCGACGAAGCTGACAAGACCGGCGCGAAGGGTTGAGGGAAATCATGACGAAAATCGATCTCAATTCTGATCTCGGGGAGGCGTTTGGACCTTGGCGCATGGGCGACGACAAGGCGATCCTTGACGTCGTCTCCAGTGCCAACATCGCATGTGGCGGCCATGCCGGAGATCCGGCGACCATGGTGGAGACGCTGGCGCTCGCAAGCGAACGGGGCGTCGTCGCCGGGGCCCATCCGGGCTTTGCAGATCGCGAGGGCTTCGGACGACGCCTGATCCCCTTGAGCGTCCGGGAAGTGGAGCAGCTTGTGGCGACGCAGACAGGGGCGCTGATGGGCGCTGCGGCTCTGGCGGGCACCCGCATCCGTTACATCAAACCGCACGGCGCACTCGCCAATTGGGCGGCCGACGAACGGCCGGTCGCCGACGCCATCATCCGTGCAACCCGAGCGGTTTCGCCGGAACTTGCCGTACTGGCGATCTCCGGGACAGAGCTGGAACATGCGGCCCGCAATGCCGGGATGACCGTCTTCAGCGAGATTTTTGCCGACCGCGGCTACCTCTCCACGGGTCGGCTCGTTCCGCGCAACTTGCCAGGAGCGATGATCGATGATCCAGCACAGGCGGCATCGAGATTGATCGGGTACCTGTCCAGCGGCCTCATGCCGACGGTCGACGGCGTTCCGATCCCTCTCGATGCGCACTCGATCTGCGTTCACGGGGACAGCCCAGGAGCGCTCGCCATGGCCGTCCACGTGCGAAGGGAATTGCAAAAGGCAGGCATCGAGGTGGCTCCATTCCTCCAACCGACACAGGAAAACAGGTGATGGCCAAAGGCTATCTTATCGCCCGGGTTACCGAGCCGGATGCCTACGGGACCTGCGCGCGAGCCGCGGATGCGGATTTCATTCTGATCGAAGGCGCCGACTGACGTGTCACAGACCCCATTCGCAGCGTCCGGCACCGGTCCGAACTACCGTCCGGTGGGCGGCCACGCGGTGCTCGTCGAATTCGGCGCGACCATCGATAAACGGATCCACGATCGGGTCGTCAAGTTGGATGCCGCCTTGAAGGCGGCACCCTTTCAAGGATTCGTCGAAGCTGTACCGGCCTATGCCAGCATTCTCGTATGCTTCGATCCGCTCGTGGCCGATCACCGCACGACGGAGGCGGCCATTGCCGAGCGTCTGGGAGCTGAGGTTCCAGCGACGATTGGAGCGATGCGCGAAGTCGAAGTCTGCTACGATCCTGATCTTGCGCCCGATCTTGCCGCCGTCGCCAAGGCAAGCGGATTATCGCCGGAAGACGTTATATCCGCCCATCTCTCGGGCGACTACAGCGTCTTCTTGTACGGCTTCGCTCCGGGATATGCATATCTTGCAGGCGTGCCCGAAGCCATTCAACAGCCGAGGAAGCCGGCGCCCATTCGCGGCATAGCTGCCGGAAGCGTGCTGATCGCGGGGCCGCAGTGCCTGGTGAGCACGCTCACCATGCCGACCGGCTGGTGGATCATCGGCCGCTCGCCGACGAAGATCCTCGACGCCGCGTCCGACGACCGTCCGTTCCTTTTCGACGTCGGCGACGCGGTGCGTTTCCGCCGCATATCGAGAGCCGAATTCGACGCGAGGTGCCCCGAATGAGCGAAGCCGTCCTTGCAATCGACTTCGCGGGTCCTCACGTCGCGGTCCAGGACGGAGGACGTCACGGATTGATGCGGTATGGCGTTCCGGCCTCCGGTCCGATGGACAGGACCTCGTTTGCAGCCGCCAACGCCGCCGTCGGCAATCCTGCTGGTCAGCCGGCAATCGAAGTCTCCATGGGCGGCCTGGTTCTCGACTGCGTGTCGGGAGAGGTTACATTCGCCGTCGCGGGAGGAGGCTTCATCATAGAGCATGCCGGCGACAAGCGCGGCGCGTGGATGGTCGCCACCTTGAAGGCCGGGGAACGGCTGGCAATCCGTCCGGGACACTGGGGAAGCTGGACCTATCTGGCCTTCGCCGGTCATATCGAGGCGAAGACCTGGCTGGGCAGCATGTCGACTCACAGTCTCTCCGGCCTCGGCGGCGGGCGCCTTGCGGCCGGTCAAACGCTCACTCTCGCCGATCCGGAAGTGCGAGATGATCGAAATGGTCCGATCCCATGTCCGGTCATCGCAAGACCGCGATCCGAGCTGCGTGTGGTGGTTGGTCCACAGGATCGGTTCTTCTCGAAAGAAACCTTGTCGAATTTCCTATCGTCGCCCTTCCGCCTGAGCGACGCCTATGATCGCATGGGAGTACGCCTCCAAGGTCCGTCGCTTGCGCCAAGCGTCGCGTTGGACATGCCATCGGAAGCGATCGTCCGGGGCTCGGTGCAGGTGGCCGGAGATGGCGTCGCCACCATTCTACTGGCCGATCACCAGACGACCGGAGGCTATCCCAAGATCGCAACGGTGGTGGATTCGGATCTGGACGCCTTCGTCCAGCTCCGCCCACGCGACCATGTCGGTTTCCTGGCCGTGACACCCCAACAGGCGGTCGAGCAAATTCGGCTTCGGGCTGCGACGATGTCCCGTTACCTCGCGGCAGTCCGCGACGGACCATGCAACGCCTTTATATAGGCGTGTCGATCTGAAGGGCAGGGCGGCGATAGAGGCTTGGAGCTGCCGTTAGCTCGAAGTAGTGTTCAGAAAATCCAGATTCAGTTCGGGGGCACCATGGATTTTCTGAACGTCGCGGCGATCGTTTTCTTCATTCTCGTCTGGGTGGCGGTCGAGCCTTTGATGGCAGCAGGGTGGCCGAGGAGGAACGATAGCCTTTCCGTTGATATGGTGCGCGTTCGCGCGGCCTGGATGCGGGAGGTCCTGACGCGAGACAACAACTTCATCGGCGACGCCGCGATCCTGGGACACACGATCAATTCAGCATCCTTCTTCGGATCCGCTAATCTCATCGTCATCGTTGGGCTCAGCGGCGCGCTATTCATGGAGCCGAACTATGGATCGGGTGGCCTGATTGCGATGTTTGCGGCTCAGGATCCGGCATGGTTTTTCCAGTGCAAGGTCCTCCTGATCATGGCCACACTGCTGCGGGGACTATCCGATTTCATCTGGGCGGTCCGGCAGATCAACTACTGCCTGGCGGCGATCGGGGCGAGCCCGTCCCGCGATGAAGACAGGGACATCGCCAGCTGGACGAACGCCCTGACCCTGGTTTTGAATCCTGCTCTTCGATCCTTCAGCGTCGGTGTCCGATCTTACTACTTCACCGTTGCAGCCGCCTTCTGGTTCATCGGGCCAATCCCTTTCGCTGTTGCGACCATCCTCAGCGTCGGCGTGTTGATTTGGCGTCAATCCTGGTCGGACGCTGCAAAAGGGATCATGGCCATACGGAAGCTGCTTGACTAGAGCATAATGCCGAAAAGTGTGAGCGGTTTTCGGACGACATCATGCTCTAACTATATAATGTAGAACAGGATTCAGATTTTAGGCCGACCCGGCCTAAAATCATCTTGTTCTAAAGCCAACCCTTAAGCTGGGCTGAACAGAAGCGATATCTTACTGGCGGTGTCCGATGGATCGTCTAGAAGCGATGCGCATATTACTGGCCGTCGTCGATGCCGGAAGCATCTCTGCCGGCAGCAGGAAGCTGAACGCGCCCTTACCCAGCGTCAGTCGCAAGGTGGCGGACCTTGAACGACATCTTGGGGCGAATCTGATCGTCCGCACCAGCCGCAATCTTCAGCTCACCGATGCGGGGCGCGACTATGTCGACGCCGCCCGAAAGATCATGGCGGATCTGGAGGAGGCCGAACGAAGGGCGTCCGGGGAATACCAGACGCCCAGAGGCGTGCTGACGATCACGATGCCGATCGAATACGGGAGCCGCTACGTGCTGCCCGTTGCGCTGAGCTTCATGGACAAATATCCCGAGGTATCGCTGAACCTGCTGTCGCTCGACCGCACGGTCGATCTCGTGTCCGAGCAGGTGGATATCGCGATCCGTCTTGGCAACCTCGCCGACAGTTCGCTCCATGCCGCCAAGGTCGGGGAATTCCGCCTGATGACTTGCGCGAGCCCTGCCTATCTCGAGCGGCATGGCATGCCGGAGCGTCCCGGCGATCTCATCGATCGCGACGGGATCATCTTCAACAAGCGGACATTCTTCTGGACCTTCGACGTCGACGGCACGCCGCTTGAGGCGGTGCCCCGCAACCGGCTGGAGGTGAATACGGCGGCGAACTGTGTTGCGGCGGCCGTCGGCGGGGCGGGGATCGCGCGGCTGTTCGATTATCAGGTTCCCGACGAGCTGGCGTCTGGCGCGCTCGTTCCCATCCTCCGCAATTTCGACGGCGCGCCGCAGCCTATTCATATCGTCTACGCCCGCCAGGGGCTTCTCGCCTTGAAGGTACGGGCTTTCGTCGACTGGGCATTGCCTCACTTGCGCGCTATCTGAAAAATAAAATAATCAAACATTATCTGAATGATGTGCGGATCTCTTCAACCGTTTGTTTCGAGTTCTGAAGATGCGGAAAGTGGCCGATACCTGACAGGATATCGACTCTTGCACCGATCTTGCCGGCGAACTCGATGCCCATCTCCCTTGCAATGTAGATGTCCTTCTCGCCCCAGATCACCTTCACGGGCGTCTTCAGCCGGGAGAGGTTAGCCTCGAGATAATGCTGATCGCCGGTGAAATTCGCGTAGTAGTGGGCGAAGGCATCCGCTGAAGTCATCCCGTCA
Source organism: Rhizobium sp. 62_C5_N11_2 (assembly GCF_051811185.1). Lineage (NCBI taxonomy): Bacteria > Pseudomonadati > Pseudomonadota > Alphaproteobacteria > Hyphomicrobiales > Rhizobiaceae > Rhizobium > Rhizobium sp. 62_C5_N11_2. Next base: position 1,996,968 of record NZ_JBPWPW010000001.1, on the reverse strand, counting down.
AGGCTCCACGAACCGGTCATGTCCTGCTGGACGTCAGCCGGCAGATCGAATTGTTCAGCGGGAGAGAGGCCGCGCCTGTGCACGTTCTGGAGGATCTCGTCGCTCGTCTTGTTCATGTAGGCACGGGTCGGCGAGGCGGTCGGCTCGGCTTTGAGGTTCTGCAAGTTCTCCCACATGTAGTGCGGCCGGTCGAACGGCGCGAAGTCTCCGACGATGATCTGCCTGGCGATCGTCGGCTCGTCGAGAGCAAGCAGCAGGACGGGGAGGGCACCGATGTCAGTCGCATAGATCACGAGGGTCGACCGGTCGATGCCTGCCCGCTCGATGTAAGCCTTCAACACTTGAGCGTACTCTTTCGGCGCGTAGGAAAACCGCTCCAAAGCCGGGCGCGACGACTGCCCATAGCCCGGCCAATCGAAGGCATGGACGTCGTAGTCGTGAGCAAGCGTTGTCGCGATGTCCTTCCATACCGTCAGTGTTTCCGGAAACCCATGCAGGAAAAGCACGGTGCCTTTTGGCGCGTGGGCGCGGACAATCATCCTCCTCAGCGTGAGGACCTCATCGATCTCGATGAAGTCGACGGCGTCTTGCGCGGCCTCTCTGGACGCGGAAGTGAAGGCTCCAGCCGCCTGGGAAGAGAGAGTTGCTGCGGCCGATGCAGCATTTACGGTTTTGTCCTTAGACATAGGATGTCCTTTGTGAACGGCGGTCAGCCAAAGCCCAAAAGCCGGCTGTCGCCACAAATAATTGAGCACGGCGTCAGCCCGCGGTAGCCGGAGAAAGTGAGAGGAACCCTCTCGACGGCGGCACGCTGAAACCCGGCAGCCCAAGGCTGACATCTGAACGAGAGGGTGCCTCTCACTTTGGCGAGGTGCCGGCCGGCCATCGACCCGCCCAAATATCCACCAGCCGCCGATTTGAGACAGCTCGTTGGCGTTTGCGTGCGGAAGGCAGAGCGTCGGCCGCGACAATATAAGGAAGAACTGATATGAACGACATTTCCCAAAGCAGACAAGTTGCGGCCGCCCCCGACAAGGTCCGCAGCCTCCCCGGCCATGCCACTGTCGGCACGAATGATCTGGATGCCGCGTCGGTATTCTACGACAAGCTTCTGGCCGTGTTCGGGATCGGACGAGTCCTCGTCCAGCCCAACCGAGCCATCTACTACGGTCATCGCACGCTCGAATTCGGCATCATCAAGCCGTTCGATGGCCGCCCTGCCACCGTCGGTAACGGCGGAATGATTGCTTTCGAAGCTCCGTCCCGTTCAAAGGTCGACGAAGCCCATGCAACGGCATTGGCGGCGGGTGGCTCGGACGAAGGAGCGCCTGGCCCACGTGGCGAGAATGGCACGGGTCCTTACTGTGCCTATTTTCGCGATCCGGAAGGCAACAAGTTTCTGATCTTTCGTTCCGGAGCTGACGAGGCCTGACGTTTTCGGCATTGAAGCGGGGCAGGGCCATCGTTTCCCCTCCCGCCCCAGGACGACCCTCGATGTCATGAAAGGACACGTGCCATGGCACTGCCGAACTCTTTGAAACACAGGGATATATCGCGACGCTCGCTGTTGTTGGGGGTTGCCGCGACCGGCATATCCGCCGCTCTCCTTCCACGCTTGTCCGCCGCCGCAGATGTCGTCGTCGCCGCATCCGGGGAGATCCGACCGTTCAAGGTTGAGGTCTCCGAGGCGGCGCTTACAGACCTCAGGCGGCGTCTCACCGAGACCCGCTGGCCCGACGGGGAAACCGTCAGGGATCGTTCGCAGGGCGTCCAGACCGACAGGCTGAAGGAACTGGCGCGTTACTGGCAGTCGTCTTATGACTGGCGGAAGGCAGAGAACAGGCTGAACAGCTTTCCGCAGTTTCTTACCAATATCGATGGACTGGACATCCATTTCATCCATGTCCGCTCCCATCATGAAAACGCGCTGCCGCTGATCATGACCCACGGCTGGCCGGGTTCGGTCTTCGAGCTGCTTGACGTCATCGGGCCGCTCACGGATCCGACGGCGCATGGCGGCAGGGCTGATGATGCCTTCCATCTGGTGATCCCTTCGATTCCAGGATTCGGCTTTTCCGGGAAACCGCCAGCAACAGGTTGGAACCCTCAACTGATCGCGGCTGCCTGGGACGTGCTGATGAAGCGGCTTGGCTATGACCGCTATGTCTCGCAAGGCGGCGACTGGGGCGCGATCATCAGCGACGCCCTGGGTCGCCAGGCGCCCGATGGGCTACTAGCGATCCACGTCAACAGGGTCGAGCGTGCGACGACTTTCCCAGCGGACGCAGCGCAGGCTCTTAAAAATGGAGGGCCGGCTCCCGATAGCCTGTCTCAGGATGAGAAGGTCGTCTTCGACGAGGCCCGGGACTTCCTCAACAACGGCTTCGGCTACGCAGCGATCATGAGCACACGGCCGGAGACGCTCGGCTACGGGATTGCGGATTCTCCAGTCGGCCTCGCCGCCTGGCTTTACGACAAGATCGCCGACTGGGTGTATACACGCGGCGATCCCGAACAGGTTCTTGGCAAGGATGCCATCCTTGACAACATCACACTGTATTGGCTGACGAACACCGGCCCTTCAAGTGGTCGGATCTATTGGGAAAACGTCATGTCGGGCGCCAAGCTCACGGCCGTCAAAGTACCGGTCGCCGTCACGGTGTTCCCCGGCGAGGTCTACAAGCCGCCAAGGCATTGGCTGTCGAAGGCTTATCCGAAGCTCATCTACTACAATCGCGCCTCCAAGGGCGGTCACTTTGCTGCCTGGGAGGAGCCGGAACTCTTCAGTCAGGAGATCAGGGAGGCCTTCAGAAGCTTGCGGTCTTAACGCCGCCTGGCCTTTGGTTCGCAGTCAGCGTCCCCGAGACCGGTTCGTCGATTGACGTTGGTCGTGCAACGCTTCACAAAGTCCGAAGTTTCGACCAATCCGGCAAAAGCGACGACACGATCGCGGGGACCACGGCCACATGCGCATCATCGACGACCGTCATCCCCTCCGCAGAGTGTGTGCATTCGTGGCGGTGGTATTTTCAACGCTTCTGCTGGCGAGCGCAAACCCCGCCTCGGCGGCTGAGCCGACCAATTCCTCGGCGCCGATCCGGGTTATTATCGAATTGCCGAATGATGATTCCGGACGAGCGCTGGTCGGCCGGATCGTTCCGGGCAATCAGGAACCGGCGCAGCCGATGGCAGTCTCGCAAGAGGCGGCACCGACTTCGATTGCCACGTCACTACAGGATTTGCGCCAGAGGTTGCTGACACTCGTCGATGCCGTTCCGACCCTTCCCGGGCAGATCCAGTCGGCGATACGGGTCTTCCAAACGGATGATCGTATCGAACCTGTCGGCCTGATCTTGGCGGTCATACTCTTCGTCGCGGGCGGGTTCGTTGCGCAGCGCCTTGCCTGGTGGTCAGGGCGAGGGCTGCTCCATTTTGTGCTGAACGCGCCTGCCGACACCGTCCGGCAACGGATCAAGCTCCACGCCGCCCGGCTTTCAATGGGTCTTCTCGCGTTGGTCGGTTACCTGATCGGAAGTCTCGGCGCGTTTATCCTCTTTCCATGGCCTGCCGTGTTTCGCGATATCGCACTCATCCTGCTATCGGCCGCGCTCATGGTGCGCCTTGGCGTGCTTGTGGGCCGCATTGTCATCGCGCCAGGCGCCCGCCTGCCGCATATGCGGCTTCTGACGCTTGTCACCTCGCTTGCGTGGTTCTGGTACTACTGGCTCCTCGGAATCGTCGCAGTGCTGGCGGCTGGCTGGGCCACCATCGAAGTGATCGGGACGATCGGGGCTTCACCCATCTTGGCCGACCTCTTTACCGCAGCATGGCTTGGTGTCGTTTCAATCGCTTTTATCGTTATGATCTGGCTGCGGCACTTTCGTTCTGATGGGCCGCCCGTGAGCCGGCTGGTCTGTGTCGCCTTCAGCGCGAGCATCCTGCTATCGTGGCTGTTATGGGTATCCGGGCTCCGCGCTGCATTCTGGACGGTGATCATCATTACGCTTCTGCCGCTTACCGTTTCGGTGGCTCATGATATCATTCGTCGCATTATTCAATCCGGGGAGGGGCAGGCGGTCGAAGATCCGGCCATCGTCGGATGGTCTGTTGTCATCATGCAAACGCTGCGGAATGGCCTCATTGTGGTCGCCGCTCTCCTCATTGCCCGCGCGTGGAATGTCAATCTCAGTGACCTCGCCGCAGCCGAAACGGTGACCACGCGATTGATCCGCGCCGGAATCCGCATCGTTATCGTGCTGCTGGTGACCGACGTTATCTGGAAGCTCGCAAGCACGCTGATCGACAGTCAGATGGCGGTGGCGTCGCGAAGCGTGCAGGAAGGGCATCAGGAAGGACCCGATGCACGACGGCGTCAACGGTTGAATACCCTCCTGCCCATTCTTCGCAATGTACTGTTCCTGGCGATCGGAGCCGTCGGCTTCCTGATGATCCTGGATGCCGTCGGCATCCAGATCGGACCGTTGCTGGCAGGTGCTGGCGTCGTCGGCATAGCCGTCGGTTTCGGCGCCCAAACACTCGTCAAGGACATTATCTCCGGCGTCTTCTATCTGTTCGACGATGCTTTTCGCATCGGCGAATACATCCAGGCGGCAAAATATAAAGGAACGGTCGAAGGTTTCTCGCTGCGATCGATCCGCTTGCGCCACCATCGCGGTCCGGTCACCATCGTTCCCTTCGGCGAACTGGGCGCGGTGCAAAACCTCAGCCGCGACTGGGTCATCGACATCATTACGCTCACCCTGAACTATGACAGCGACCTTGAGGAGGTCCGCAAGACCATCAAGCGCATCGGCGTTGAGCTTCTGGAGGATGCCGAACTCGGTCCTAACATCATCGAGCCCTTGAAAATGCAAGGGATTGAGCAGATGGCGGACTACGGCGTGCAGATTCGGCTGAAATTCATGGCAAAACCCGGCGAACAGTTCGGCGTTCGCCGAAAGGCTCTCGCCATGCTCAAGAAGACATTCGCGGAAAAGGGCATCCAATTTGCAACGCCGACCGTTCATGTTTCCGGCGGTCCCGCCGATGCCGCGGCTTCTGCTGCCGCAACGGAGCTGCAAAGACCATCGAAAGTCATCTCGACACTTGAGGAATAGCAACGGTGAGCGGACAGGCGAGCTTTCCGTCGAATACCGCAAGGCAACTCTCTGACCCGGACGTTGCGGCCAAGCGCGTCGTCCGAGACACGGGTTTCGAAAGAGTTTGTCGGCTGGGATCAGTTGTTCCATGTGGGCACGTTCGCCGATGAACTCGTCGATGTGCTGGATCGTCAAGACGCAAATTCGAGCAGGTCGATTTTAAAAGAGTGGGCCTTTGAGATGTATGACGAAGGTATGCCATTGTAATCAAACGTCATCCCCTTGTTCCATAATCTATCTTATGCGATCGCTTGATGTAGGGAGGTACATTCTATTTCCAAGTGCGACATGCCAGTAATTTCAATGGCTTCACTTCGGAGATTTTGGCATGTCCAGATGCTATACGCAAATCACCCTCGCCGACCGGCGACGCCTACATCAACTGGTGGCGGCAAAAGTTCCCGTCAACGAGATGGCCCGTCAGCTTGGCCGTCACCGCTCGACGATTTACCGCGAGATCAAGCGCAATACGTTTCGTGATCGCGAACTGCCGGACTACGACGGCTACTACAGCACGGTTGCTCACGATATCTCTAAGGAGCGGCGACGCCGGCTGAGAAAGCTGCGGCGCCACCCGAATTTACGCTCGGAGATCATCAACCAGTTGGAGGCACGCTGGTCTCCAGAGCAGATCGCCGGGCGGCTGTTGTCGGAGAGGCTCAGTCTTGTTCGCGTCTGCAAAGAGACAATCTATCGCTTCATCTACAGCAAGGAAGATTATGGGCTAGGCCTCTATCAGTATCTACCGGAAGCGCGCCGCAAACGTCGTCCACTGCGCTCCAGGAAGCCGCGCGACGGTGCGTTCCCAGCCACGCATCGCATATCCCAACGTCCTGATTTTATTGGAGATAGATCACGGTTTGGGCATTGGGAGGGCGACCTCCTCATCTTTGAACGCCCACTCGGACATGCCAATGTCACGTCCCTCGTGGAGCGCCGAAGCCGCTATACGGTTCTCATCAAGAATCCGAGCCGGCACTCACGCCCGATCATGGACAAGATCATCAGAGCGTTTTCTCCTTTACCGGCGTTCGCGCGTCAAAGCTTCACATTTGATCGCGGTACCGAGTTTGCCGGATTCAGGGCTTTGGAAGAAGGGATCGGTGCGCGTAGCTGGTTCTGCGACCCGAGTGCACCGTGGCAAAAAGGGACAGTCGAGAATACCAACAAGCGCATTCGCCGTTTCATGCCAGGCGCTACGGATCTGGCAGCCGTGTCACAACACGACCTGATCCAACTCGCACGTCATCTCAACGACCAACCCCGTAAATGCCTCGGCTACAAGACACCAGCCGAGGTGTTCATGGCGCATTTGCAGGATGAGGCGTGATCCCCTACCCTGCAAAATGGGCATGATGCACTTGGGTTAGCTTCTCCAGGAGGGTGGGTTTAAGTTTGAACTGCGACTTGCGAATGATGCCAACGGGTTAACAATCGCAAGGAAAGTGCAATGAGACACACCTACTCCCATATCGACCTGAATGAACGCCGCAAGATCGCTCGCTGGCGGATGGGCGGCATCAGCGTCGAGATCATCGCTGAAAAACTTGGACGGCATCGCTCAACGATCTTTCGTGAGCTCAAGCGCAACATGTTCGTCGACAAGTTGATACCGGATCTCAACGGCTATTACTGCGTGACCGCCCATGACATGGCTTGTGAGCGTCGTGCCAAGTTGCGAAAGCTGGCTGAATGCTGCCCTCCTGAAACGGATTATTTCAACGGGGCAAGGTCACGATACTCATTGCCCCATCCACTGACCTAGTCCTGATTGGCAACCACCGGCAAACTGCTTTCGTTCGAAAGACGGTTATCGGTCTGCCGGGCGGCAGAGACAAGGCGGCGCTTTGCGCGGATCGCGTGCCATTGTTGGTCGATCAGAACGCCGATGAGGATCACGCCACCCATGACAGCGAAATTCAACGACGAAGGGATACCAAGTAGATTCACGAGATTCTGCAACTCCTGGAGCAGGACCGTCCCCAGCACGACGCCGACGATTGATCCCTCGCCGCCGCGGAGCGAAAAGCCGCCGAGTACGGCAGCGGCAATCGCGTAGAGTTCGTAGAACTGACCATGGCTCGCCGGCGAGATCGAGCGTGTGTACATGGCGAAATAAATCGCCGAAAGCGCCGTTAGCAGCCCGCAGATGACATAGGCCGACATGACCATGCGGCCGGTACGGATACCAGAATAGCGGGCCGCCTCCTCGTTCTTCCCGATTGCGTAAAGATAACGCCCGAAGACAGAGCGATGCAGCATGACCCACATGACCACGGCAATGATGACGAGTGCGATGAAAGTGTTGGGAACGCCGTAAAACCGCCCAGCGGTGAGGAACTCGAGGTCTGGGAAATTCTGGCCGAAAGCAAAGCCTGCCGTTCCGTCGGCCGTATAGAAGCGCGCTGCCCCACGATAAATCAGGAGGCCGCAGAGGGTGACGACGAAGGGCTGCAGGTTGAGCCGGGTGATCAGCCAGCCGTGGACGGCGCCTATGACCGCGCCAAGCACGAGAATGAGCGGCAGCGCCAGCATCCAGGACATATCCTGGACCGCGATGAAATCGACGAACAGCACGCCGAGAAGCGCGACGAGCGAGCCCACGGAAAGCTCGATACCGCCGGTAATGATGACAAAGGCTTGGCCAATCGACAGGATGCCGAACAGGCCGATCAGGTTGGCGGTGTTGGCCAGGTTGATCGGTAGCAGGAAGCGCGGATTGATGATGGCGACGACGATGCCGACGACGACGATCAAAAGCAGCAGTCCGAGATCTTTTTTGATCATTCGAGATCCATCCCCGATACTTATTTATATTGGCCGCAGCCGCTATTTTACCCGTTTGCCGACAGCAAGCAAAAGGACGCTTTCCTGGCTGATTTCGTCCTCTTCCAATATGCCGGCGATCTGGCCCTCGTGCATGACGGCGATGCGGTCAGAAACGCCGATCACCTCTTCCATGTCGCTGGAGATCATCAGGATCGCCACTCCGGCATCGGCAAGCGCTCGCATCAGGCCGTAGATCTCGTTCTTCGCGCCGATATCGATGCCGCGCGTCGGCTCGTCGAAGATCATCACCCTCGGGCTCATCGACAACCATTTGGCAAGCACCACCTTCTGCTGGTTGCCACCGGACAGAGTGCCGGTTCGCGTCGACACGGAGGGTGCCTTGATACCCAGGCGAACGCGCTGCTTTTCGGCCGCCGCCCTCTCCTGCTCAGCGGAGAGCATGAAGCGGCTGGAGAGCTTGGGGAGATCGGCAAGGGTTATGTTCTGGGCGATCGGGAAATCAAGAAGAATGCCGTTGCGCTTGCGATCCTCCGGCACCAGGAAAATGCCGCGAGCGACGGCGTCCCGGGCAGACCCGATCGCAATTTGCCGCCCGTCCTGAAGAATGGCTCCGCCGTAGCTCCGGTCGATGCCGAAGAGTACTTTTGCAAGCTCGGTGCGGCCCGACCCAACGAGCCCTGCAAGCCCCATGATTTCTCCATAGCGGATTTCCAGATCAACGGGACGCCCGGGATAGGCCTCGGTGCGCACGCCGCTTGCCTTCAGCGCAACTGAGCCGGGCGAGCGCTGCGGTTTTGCGGTCCGGGCCGCAAGCACCCGGCCGATCATCAGCTTGACCATCTGGTCGTGGCCGATGTCTTTCTTGGCGAGCGTGCCGACGAGCGTGCCGTCGCGCAGGACTACGACGCGGTCTGCGACGCGTTCAACCTCGTGGAGGCGATGCGAAATGAAAATTACACTGATGCCGTCCGCTTTCAGCGATTTGATAATGCTCAGGAGCCGCTCGGTTTCGGCCAGCGGCAGGCTGGACGTGGGTTCATCGAAGATGACGAGCCTGGCGTTGATCGACAGCGCCTTGGCGATTTCCACCATCTGCTGCTCGGCAAGCGAAAGCGCTGCCACGGGTGTGTCGGCGGAAAAATGAGCCCCTACCCGCTTCAAGAGCGGCTTCACCATGTCTCGCAGCCGATCGCGATCGACGAGCCTGAAAGGTCCGGCCTTCAGCGGTTCGCGGCCCAGGAAGATATTGGCGGCAACGTCGAGATTCTCAAAGAGATTGAGTTCCTGGTGCACAAAGGCGATGCCGGATGCGATGCTCGATTCCACAGTAAGGAAACGAAGCTCCACGCCGTCGAGCAGGATCGTGCCTCGGTCGGGGGCGATCACGCCGCCGAGAATCTTCATCAGCGTCGATTTTCCAGCCCCGTTCTCGCCGACGAGGCCGATGACCTCTCCCGGCATGATGTCGATCGACAGGCCCTCAAGCGCAACGACGCCTGGATAGGTCTTGCCAACGCCGGAAAGCGACAGGAATGGCGTTGCAAGCGCGTCCGGTGACGGGATGTCGGAGCTGTGGTTCATCGCCTGTCCATGGCTGCCAATGGCTGTGTCGGCATGAGACGTCTTTCGCGGCAGCGGCAAGTGCCACCGCCGCGAAGGAGGATTATTTTCCAGACATAGCCTTCAGGCTGGCGGCATATTTGTCGACGTCATCCTTGCCGATGATCACCGTCGGGATGATGATCAAGCCGTTGCTGGGAACGCCTGATTTGTCGCCCTTGAGGTAGGCCGCCATCAGCTTCATGCCCTGATAGGCCCACTCGAATGGCTGCTGCACGACGGTCGCTGCGATCGTGCCTTCCTTGACACCGCCGAGCGTGATCGGATCGTCATCGAAGCCGACGACGGTGATCTGGCCGAGTTTGCCGGCGTCGCGCAGCGCCTCATAGATGCGCGGCGTATTGTAGGAGTAGAAGCCGACCATGCAGGTGACGTCGGGGCTGGCCACCAGCGCGTCCTCGACGTTCTTCTTTGCGCGCGTCTGGTCGATATCGTCTCCGCGTACATCTGTCAGCTCGATCTTCGTGCCCTTCAAGCCGTCCTTCATGCCCTGGATGCGTTCTTTGGCATTGTCGGCGCCGAGCAGGCCGACGAAGCCGATGCACTTGCCGCCGTCCGGCATCGCCTTCTTGGCGATTTCGGCGGCCTGCAATCCGGCGTCGATATTGGACGAACCGATATAGGCGACGCGGTTGGTCTGCGGCGCGTCACTATCGGTCGTGAAGAGAGCAGTCTGCGAGCCGATCTTGTTCAAGCCGTCCGTCTGGGTCTTGGGATCGACCGCAGAGACCATGACCCCCTTGACGCCGGCACTGACCAAGTCTTCCATAAGCCGTTGCTGAACGGCGACAGATGCCTGTTCAGGGTACTTCAGCTCCATCTGGTAGTCAGGCATCTCGCCCTGCGCCTTCTTCACGCCCGCTTCTGCGGCTTTCCAGAAGTCGGATGCGCCGTTGACGACGAATGCAAGTGTCGGTTTGTCGGCAGCATGCGATACGGCAATCGGCGCCGCGCTCAGCATCAACCCGGCGAAGAACAAGGCTGCGTTGCGTTTCAGCTGTTTCATAATACACCTCCCGAGGGGCCGCGGTTTGCACGGGCCCGTTTCCGATTTACGGCCGGCCGGATGCGCGCCCCCTCCTAGGGCCGTCGCCAAGCGACGAGTGGCATAGGTTCCGATCGCTCCCTGACGGTATACAAGAAATTTAATTAGTAAATAGTATTATCAATGCAGATCAAAACATTTCATCACGCAGTGGCCAGGATGGCTATTTTGTACTGGCAATGGCCAATAACTGATAGTGTTGCAACAATTCATGCAATTGCCAGCGCTTTCAGATAGATGCTAATATTAATTAGCCGAAACGACGATCAATCCACCCGACCCTATTATCCCGAGAGAGACAGTTTCCACGAATGCGAAAACCCAAGACCCAAAATAAGCCTGCGCGCGTGACGATGATGGACATCGCCGCGGCGGCTGGCTGCTCGCAGGCGGCCGTCTCCTTCGTCCTCAACGACACGCCCGGCACCCGTATCTCACAGCAGACGCGCGACCGCGTATGGGAGGCGGCGCGCGCGCTCGGCTACATGGAGAAGACCTATACGACGAAGGCCTCCTATTCGGGACTGGACAACGTCATCGGTTTCGCCGTCGATCAGCTCGCCACCAGCCCGGAAGCGATCGTGGCGATCGAAGGCGCGCGGCAAGCCTCCTGGAACGCCGGCAATGTCCTTTTGGTAACCCAGACGCTCAGTGATCCCGTCATGGAGCCGAAAGCAATCGAGGCGTTGACGAGCGGAGGCATATCGGCGCTCATATATATGACAATCTATACCCGCCAGGTGGAGCTTCCTTCCTATGTCCGCAAGCTTAACATCCCGACGGTCCTGCTGAACTGTTATACGGCGGACCATGCTTTTCCCGCCGTGGTGCCGAGCGAGATCGCGGGAGGGCAGAGCTCCACGCGACATCTGATCATGCATGGACACCATCGTATCGCGACGATCACCGGCGAAATCTGGATGCAGGCTGCGCAGGACCGGCTGACGGGATATCGCCGCGCGCTGGCGACCGCCGATATACCCTTCGATCCGGAATTGGTCATTGAAGGCGACTGGTCGGCCAGTGCCGGCTATGCCTCCACGATGAAACTGCTTGCTTTGAAAGAGCCGCCCACCGCGATCTTCTGCCAGAACGACCGCACCGCCATCGGGTGCTACGAAGCGCTCAAGGATGCAGGGCTTCGCATTCCCCAGGACATGTCGGTGGTGGGTTATGACGACGAAGAAATTTCACGACATCTCGTACCCCCGCTGACGACTTCGGTCCTTCCACATCTTGCCATGGGGCAATGGGCGATCGAACATCTCAACCCGGAAAGTACGCCCGGCAAGCGCTATCCGATTGCGAAGCTCGAATGCTCGCTGGTTAATCGTCACTCCGTAGCCGCGCCGCGGGCCGAGGCGCGGCAAATCCTCGATGGCGCCCATACCTCGCCATAGAACTTGGGTTCGCGCCGGCCACTCATCCGGTGGCAGGAGCCCCATAGCCGCCGCCGGTCGGGGTGACGATGGTAATCGCCTCGCCTTCATCAAGCCGCGTCTGCGCACAGCCTGGCAGCACCTCGATTTTCTGGTCGAGCCGGCGCACGAGGTTTCTGCCGGTTTCGCCCGCTTCGCCGCCGGCGAGGCCGAACGGCCTGACGGTGCGGTGCCCGGAGAGGATCGCGCAATCCATCGAGCGCCGGAAACGGATCGTGCGGCTGGTGCCGTCGCCGCCGTTCCAGTGTCCTTTGCCCCCTGAACCTTCGCGTATGTGAAAATCCTCGAGCACGACGGGAAAGCGCAGTTCGAGGATTTCCGGATCCGTCAGGCGCGAATTCGTCATATGGGACTGAACGCCGGCAACGCCTGAAAACCCCTCGCCTGCCGGAGCGCCCGAACATAGCGTTTCGTAATATTGGTGCGTCTCATTTCCGAAGGTCAGATTGTTCATCGTCCCTTGCGACGACGACAGCTTGCCGAGCGCCCCAAAGAGACAATTGGTGACGGCCTGGCTCACCTCGACGTTTCCGGCCACGACCGCTGCCGGACGGCGGGGTGCAAGCATCGACCCTTCCGGGACGATGATTTTGATCGGCCGCAGGCAGCCGGCATTCATCGGGATATGGTCTTCCACCAGGACACGGAAGACATAGAGGACCGCCGCGCGGGTGATCGGTTCCGGGGCATTGAAATTGTCCGGCTGCTGTTGCGATGTGCCGGTAAAGTCGACCGTCGCTTCGCATTTCGTGCGGTCGATGCTGATGCGGACTTTAATCTCGCATCCCTGATCCATCGGATAGGTGAATTCGGCATCGCCAAGGCGAGCGATCAAGCGGCGGACACTTTCTGCCGCATTGTCCTGCACATGGGCCATATAGGCTTCGACGACGTCGAGGCCGAACTGATCGACCATCTTTCCGAGTTCGTCGGCGCCCTTCCGGTTGGCGGCGATCTGCGCCTTGATATCCCCGATGTTCTGGCCGAGATTGCGCACCGGGTGGAGTGCTCCCGTCAGCAGTTCGGCAAGTTCAGCCTCCCGAAAACGGCCCCGGTCCAGGAGCTTGAAATTGTCGATATAGACGCCCTCTTCATCGATGGTGCGGGCGTTCGGCGTCATCGATCCCGGCGCGATGCCGCCAATGTCGGCATGATGGCCGCGGGATGCCACCCAAAACAAGATTTCATTGCCCTCGGCGTCGAAAATCGGGGTGCAGACCGTTATGTCAGGCAAATGTGTGCCACCGTTATAGGGTGCGTTGATGGCGAAGACATCGCCGGCATGGATGACCGGATTGCCGGTGATGATCGCCTCCACCGAGCGATCCATCGATCCCAGATGCACCGGGACATGCGGGGCATTGGCGACGAGCGCGCCATGACGATCGAAGATCGCGCAGGAGAAATCGAGCCGCTCCTTGATGTTGACGGACGATGCCGTGTTTTGCAGCGTGAAGCCCATCTGCTCGGCGATCGACATGAAGAGGTTGTTGAATATTTCGAGCATGACCGGATCAGCCGCCGTGCCGAGCGCCAGTGACCGCGATCTGGCGATTTTGCGTTCGAGGACAATATGATCCTTGGCTGTCAGCGTGCCTGTCCAGCCGTCTTCGATCACGATGGTCTGGTTAGGCTCGATCAGCAGGGCAGGACCTTCGACGACATTTCCGGAGGAAAGTTGCTCGCGGCGATAGACCGGCGCCGCGTGCCACCGCCCCTCAGAAAAGAAGCGCGTGCGGGTGGCGGGATCGAGACGGACATTGCTGGTGACTGCGTTTGCCTCCGGTGCCACGCTCCGGCCTCCCCCGACCGCCTCGATGGCGAGCGTCTCGACGATCATCGGTTTGTCATGATCGACAAAACCGAAGCGGGACTTGTGCGCGACTTCGAAGCTCTGTTTCAGCGCATCGACGTCAAAATGGCTTGGCGCGATGCCGGCTTCTGTCGCGGTGATCCGGGCAGCGGTGGTTTCCAATGCGGTGTCGGCACCGGCATAACGGATATGCAGCCGCAGATGAACAGTGATCTCGGAGGCATCGATGCCCTGTTCGCGGACCTCGCGGAACGCCTCTTCTGACAAGGGCTGCGCTGCCGTGACGATTGCCGGGATGCTCTCGGTATGAAGAGGCAGATCGAGCGAGGCCTGGCGCATGGCGTGGATGTCAGCAAGCCCCATGCCATAAGCGGACAGCAGGCCTGAGAATGGATGGACCAGGACTTTCGTCATCCCGAGTGCATCCGCCACCAGGCACGCATGCTGGCCGCTCGCCCCGCCGAAGGCGTTCAAGGCATAGGTGCTGACATCGTATCCCCGTGCGATCGAGATCTTCTTCACGGCTTCCGCCATATTGGCGACGGCAATCTTCAGGAAGCCGTCGGCCACCTCCTCGCCGCTGCGCCCATCGCCGATCTCCTCGGCGAGTGCGTCGAAGGCGGTCTTGACCGCAGCATAGTCGAGAGGCTGATCCTGGCTTTCACCGAAGATCGCCGGAAACATGTCGGGTATCAGCTTGCCGACCATGATATTAGCATCGGTGACGGCAAGTGGCCCATCCCTGCGGTAACCCTTGGGGCCTGGATGGGCGCCGGCAGATTCCGGGCCGACGCGGAAACGCGCGCCGTCATAGCGCAGGAGCGATCCGCCGCCGGCTGCGACTGTGTGGATCTGCATCATCGGTGCGCGCATGCGAACGCCGGCGACCTGGGTTTCGAATGTCCGTTCATATTCTCCGTCGAAATGGGCGACATCCGTGGAGGTGCCGCCCATGTCGAAGCCGATCACTTTTGCAAAACCGGCTTCCGCGCCGGTCTGCGCAAGGGCGACCACACCGCCCGCAGGTCCGGATAAAATGGCGTCCTTGCCCTGGAACAGGCTGGCGGCAGTCAATCCGCCCGACGAGGTCATGAAGGTCAACCGGGCCCCGGTCCGTTCGATATCGAGTTCTTCCGTTACCTGCGCCACATAGCGGCGCAGGATCGGCGAAAGATAGGCATCGACGACCGTCGTGTCGCCGCGACCGACGAACTTCACCAGCGGCGAAACTTCGTGGCTGACGGAAACCTGCGGAAAGCCCATCTGGCGGGCGATGGCAGCGATCGCCTGCTCATGGCTTGGATAGCGGTAAGCATGCATCAGCACGATGGCAATGGATTTGAAGCCACGTGCGGCGATCTTTTCGACGGCCTTGCGGACCTCCGCTTCGTTCAATTCCTTCTCGACTTCGCCATCGGCCAGAACGCGCTCGTCGATCTCGGCGACGATACCGTAGAGCAGTTCCGGTTTGACGACGTGCTTGGCGAAAATATCGGGCCGGGCCTGGTAGCCGATCTCCAACGCGTCGCGGAAGCCGCGCGTTGTGATGAGGGCAGTTGGCTCGCCCTTGCGCTCCAGGAGGGCATTGGTCGCAACGGTGGTTCCCATGCGCACCTCGCCGATGGCGCCGGCCGGTATCGGTTCACTCGCATCAAGGCCCATCAACGCCCTTATGCCGGCGACGGCCGCATCCCGGTAGGCGCTGGGATTTTCGGACAGCATTTTGCGGGCATGCAGGCGGCCTTCGGTGTCGCGTCCGATGACATCGGTGAACGTGCCGCCGCGATCGATCCAGAAATCCCAGTGTGATTCACTCATGACTTGACCATCCGCGCGGAAAGCACGGTCCTTGTTTCATCGATTTGGGAAAGAGGCGGATTGCAGCGCCTGCCGCAATCCGGCAAGGCGTCAGTCGGCTGCCAGTTCCTTGCCCTTGGTCTCGGGCAGGATGAAAGCGGCGACGATGACCAGCAGGTAGGCGACGACGGCGAATATGGCGATTGCCTTGCCGAGCGGCATGGTAGCCGTCGCGATGCCCACCAGCGTCGGGTTGAGGGCGGCGACGCCGCGGCCGAAATTATAGGTGAAGCCCTGCCCTGCCGCACGCGTGCGGGTCGGGAAATTCTCGGTCAGAAAGGCGCCCATTCCCGCGAAGATGCCGGAAGCGAAGAAGCCCAGGGGGAAGCCGAGAAATAGCATCAGCGTGTTGTTGATCGGCAGGTAGGTATAGATCACGACAGTGACGATCGCACCGATCGCAAACAGCATGAACTTCTTGCGGCGGCCGATGATGTCGGACAAATAGGCGCCGGTGACATAGCCGAAGAACGAGCCGATGATGATGACGGCGAGGTAGCCGCCGCTACCGATGATGCTCAAGTGCCTTTCCGTTTTGAGGAAGCTCGGCAGCCAGGTGGCGATTGCATAATAGCCGCCTTGCGCACCGGTGGTCATTAACGACAGCAGCATGGTCCGGCCGAGCATCGAGGGTGCGAAGATTTCGGTGATGCGCACGACCTCGCCGGAGGCTTTCAGCTTCTTCTGCGAGGCGGTGTAGACCTCGGGCTCCTGAATGAACCGCCGCACGATAATGGCGAGAATGGCCGGTGCCAGCCCAGCCCAGAAGAGCCCGCGCCAGGCCTCTTCCTGCGGCATCAGGCTGAACAGGACGGTGGACAGCAAAACGGCCGCACCCCAGCCGACAGACCAGGCACTCTGCACCATGCCGACCGCTTTCCCACGGTGCTTGGCTGCGATCACCTCGGCCATCAGTACCGCGCCGGCCGACCATTCGCCACCAAAACCAAGCCCCATCAGCGCACGGCATACGAGAAGCTGTTCGAAATTTTGGGCAAAGCCGCTGAGGAAGGTGAATACGGCGAACCAGATCACCGTGATCTGCAAGGTGCGTACCCGTCCGAAGCGGTCGGCGAGAATGCCGGCAAACCAGCCGCCGAGTGCGGAGGCAAGAAGCGTCACCGTGGCGATGATCCCGACATCGGTGTTGGAAATTGCAAGCGTGGCAATGATCGCCGGTATTGCGAGGCTGTAGATCTGGACATCGAACGCATCCAGCGCGTATCCGGAAAAGCACGCCCAGAATGTGCGTTTCCCCGGCTGCGTCAGTTCACCATACCAGCTTCGCGGCTCGGCACGCGTTGAGACGGCGTAATTGTCTGTCATGTCATTCCCCTTTTCGTTGTTGAGTTTGCCATGGCCCCGCGATTTTCCCAGTTCTTATTGGCGGGGCGTGATTGTCCAATCCTGTTCTAAATTAGATAGTTGGAGCATGGTGTTATCCGAAAACCGCTCATGTTTTTCGGCATCGCGCCCTAGAAAGCGATGAGGGCCGCGTTCGGCTTGTCCGTGACCAACATGCAGCCGGGCGCATGCGTGATTGCGAATTTCGGGCGGGCGGCCTCAATGACGGCTTGCGGCGTCACCCCACATGCCCAGAAGACCGGCATTTCGTCGGGCATGATGCGGGTCGGATCGCCGTAGTCCGGTTGGTCGAGGTTCTCGATGCCGATGGACGCGGGCAAGCCGATGTGAATGGGTGCGCCATGCACTGCGGGCATTCTCGAGGTGATCTGAACCGCCCGGATGGCGTCGGCTGGGGCGAGCGGCCGCATGGAGACGACCATCGGGCCGGAAAACGGTCCCGCCGGGACACATTCGATATTCGTCCGGTACATGGCGACATTGTGCCCTTCGGCGACGTGGCGAAGCCCTATGCCATTTGCGATCAGCGCCTCTTCGAACGAGAACGAACAGCCGATAGCGAAAACCACGAGGTCGTCGCTCCAGAGATCGCTGATGTCGGTCGGCTCGGCGGCCAGTTCGCCACCTTCCCAGACGCGGTATCTCGGCACATCCGTCCGGATGTCGAGATCGACGCCCAGGTCCGGAATGCGCGGCGAACCTTTTTCGGATATGCCGACAAGCGGACATGCCTTCGGGTTGCGCACGCAAAAGCGCAGGAAATCATCCGCCAGCGCGCTCGGCAGGATGGCGAGATTGGCTTGGACGTAGCCGGGGGCGGTGCCGCTTGTTTCCTTCGTCCAGCTGCCATTCCTGGAGGCGGCCCGCATGGCGAGTGGATTGGAGAAAGCCTGCTCCTGACGGGTCGATACTATGTTCATGGAGACACCTCGTTTTCTTCGGATACAAGCATCGGCAAAAACGTGATAATTTCAAATTGTCATTTTTCATGAATATCGATAAATTCCATTTATCGGAGGAGTTGTGCATGGTGGATTTCAAGGCGCTGGAAACGGTGTTGTGGATTGCGCAGCTTGAGAGCTTCCGAGCCGCCGCCGAAAAGCTGAACACGACCCAGCCGGCCATTTCCGTTCGTGTAGCGCAGTTGGAGGAGGAACTCGGGACCCAGCTATTCGATCGGTCTAGCCGGACTTTGTCGGTCACGCCCGCCGGACGACAGGTGCTGACCTATGCCGACCGGCTGCTTCGGCTCCGGGCCGAAATGCTCCACGCAGTCGCCGACCGAACTCATCTCAGCGGTACATTCAAGCTGGGTGTGGCAGAGACGATCGTCCACACGTGGCTTCCGAACTTCCTCGAACAGGTGAGCAACACCTACCCCAAGCTTGCGCTGGAGATCGAGGTCGATATTTCGACCAATCTGCGCGAGCGGTTGATCCAGCAGAAAATCGATCTGGCGTTTCTGGTCGGGCCATTGAGCGCTCCTGCCGTCATTCAACGCCAATTGTGCCGGTTTCCGGTGAGTTTTGTCGCCAGTCCGAAGGTCAAGGCCGATCTCAAGGACGGTTCGCTAGAGGAAATCGCGCGTTGGCCCATCCTCACCTTCGCGCGCAACACCCAGCCCTATGTGCAGGTAACCGAACTGTTTTCCGATCCCGCCCTGCCGATGCCCAGAATCTACGCGAGTTCGTCGCTCGCCACGCTGATCCGCATGGCATTGGACAGTTTGGGCATTGCTGTTATTCCGCCCGCCATCGTCGCGCTCGAACTCGCGGCCGGAAGACTGGTGGCCCTCGATATCTCCCCCAAACTGCCTGATCTTCAATTCGTCGCCGGCTGGCTCGGAACGCCTGACCGGCGTACGTTGGAGGAAGTGGTCGAAATCGCTTCGCGGGCGATAGAACGAGCAGAGTTTGCCTTTGGTCGATAGATTGCGAGCGGTTCGCCCCCTGCCCTTGCGTCGCCACTGACCGAACCACTGATCTCAAAAATTCTCAACCACAGATAAAATCTGCGCAGAGACGTCGTTGACGACGTGTAGATTTGGAGCTAGCTCTATCGGCCATGAAAATCGCAATGGTTCTCGTAGTGGTGATATCGCGCATGGGCAGGACGGTCTGATCGTCCGGCAATAGCCACCCATGCGCCGAAAACAGGTCCCTGACGGGGCCTTTTTTATGCCCCGTCGCACCTATCACTTCACTCACGACGGAACCCAGATATGACCGGCGAGAAAGCCAACTCTTCCCTCAATAACCCTGATCGTCTCATGAACGGCGGCGAGATCGTTCTGCAAGCGCTGCGCGACAACGGTGTCGAACACATTTTCGGTTACCCCGGCGCAGCGGTGCTGCCGATCTATGACGAAATCTTCCAACAGGAGGACATCAAACATTTCCTGGTGCGCCATGAGCAAGGCGCCGGACACGCAGCCGAAGGCTATGCCCGCTCGACGGGAAAGGTCGGCGTCATGCTGGTGACATCGGGACCAGGGGTCACAAATTCGGTCACGGCGCTGCAGGATGCGCTTATGGATTCCATTCCGATCGTCTGCCTCTCCGGTCAGGTGCCGACAAGTCTGATCGGCACGGACGCTTTTCAGGAATGCGATACGGTCGGCATCACCCGCCTCTGCACAAAGCACAATTTCCTGGTCCAACACATCGACGATCTGGCCAAAACGATCCATCTGGCGTTCCGGATCGCGGCGGCCGGTCGAGCCGGCCCTGTTCTCGTCGACATGCCGAAGGACGTGCTCTTCGCCAGCGGCACCTACGTCTCACCTGACAAGGTAGCTCTTCTGCCCAGCTACCAGCCCGCAATGCAAGGCGATCAAAACGCGATCCGGGCGGCTGTCGCATTGATGGCCGAAGCCCGGCGCCCCATCATCTATACCGGCGGCGGTGTCATCAATTCGGGGCCGGCGGCGTCGCGATTGCTGCGTGAGCTCGCCGACCTCACTGGCTTTCCCGTCACCTCCACGCTCATGGGACTTGGAGCCTACCCCGCCACCGGGCCGAACTGGCTACGCGTCGCCGGACAGGGCGGCTCGCACGAAGCCAATATGGCAATCGGCGATTGCGACCTGATGATCGCCATCGGCGCGCGCTTTGACGACCTTGCGACCTCGCGCATCCATGAGTTTTCGCCTCACTCGAAGAAAATCCACATCGATATCGATGCCTCGTCGATCAACAAACGCGTTCCCGTCGATATCGGCATTCAAGGCGACGCCGCGCACGTGCTGGCGGATATGCTCCATGCCTGGCGGTCACTTTCCTCTGTCCCCGACCAGAAGCGGCTGCGGGCGTGGTGGACACAGATCGACCATTGGCGAGCCCGCCATTCGTTTTCCTACGAGCGGCTGGACCATACAATCATGCCGCAACACGCCCTGGAGCGTCTGCATGCGCTGACAAAGCCACACGACCCCATCATAGCCACGGAGATCGGTCAGCAGATGTGGGTGGCGCAGTTCTTCGGGTTCGACAAACCCAATCGCTGGATTACCTCAGGGGGATTGGGGACCATGGGCTTCGGTCTTCCTGCCGCCCTGGGGGCGCAGCTCGCAAATCCCGGCCGCCTTGTCATCGACATTGCGGGCGACGCGTCGGTGCAAACGACGATGAAAGAGCTGTCGACGGCGATACAGCATCAAGCGCCGATCAAGATCTTCATCTTGAGCGACGAGCATCCGGGCATGGCGCGAGAATGGGGTCAAGTGCCGGATGGCAATGGTCGATCGCGCGCTTATTCGGCCTCGCTGCCCGATTTCACCAAGCTCGCCGAAGCCTATGGTGCCATCGGCCTTCGTTGCGAGAGCCCTCGCGAACTCGATGCCAGGATTGAGGAGATGATCAACGTGGACCGGCCGGTGCTCTTTGACTGCCGGGTTGCAAGGCTCGCCGACGCCCATCCGCAGTGACGGCGGATGATCGACACCCCAAAAGCAAGCCGTGCGATCCAGCAGCCGCCGCACGGTAAGTCCATTCGTTCGTGAACGCTCATGACGCCAAGATCGCCGTTCTCGAGCTGCCGAAGCTGTCCCCAGATCCGCGGCTTGTTTAGTGCTTGCGGGCCTGGGGCAGCAGGTCCATGCTTGTCCCCTGTCTGAGGCCTGCTGGTTGCGGCTGAAATAGCCGTACATCGGGGTTTCGTGAGATGCGTCCGATGGAGTGCAGCGGCTGCGGGTTCGATATTCAGAGCGGTTTTGCTTTCTGTCCGCGATGCGGCGCAAAGCAACCACTCTCCTGTGCTGCCTGCGGCCATCCTTGTCAGCCCGATTTTGCCTTCTGCCCCCGATGTGGTGCGTCGATACCAGGCACAGCGCAGCCCGCATCGAAGCCGAAGATCGAGGCGGTCCTGTCGAAATCGGAGGGTGACGCCGACCGGCGGCCGGTGACCGTGCTCTTTGCCGATCTCTGCGGCTTCACGACGCTGAGCGAGCAGATCGACCCTGAAGTCATGCGGGTGCTGCAGAACGAATTGTTCGAAGAGATGACCCAGGCAGTCGAAGCCTATGGCGGCTTCGTCGACAAATTCGTCGGCGATGCGCTGCTGGCGCTGTTCGGCGCGCCGGTCGCTCATGAGGATGATCCCGTCCGGGCGCTCGGTGCCGCACTTGATATGATCGGTCGGGCGACGCAGGTCGGCGAGCGCTGGCATGCACGCGCCGGTGTGCCGCTGCGTCTGCATATCGGCATCAATAGCGGCCCTGTCGTCACGGGTGGCTTCGGTGCGGTCAGTACAAAATCCTATTCCGTGACCGGCGACACGGTGAACACCGCCCAACGCCTGCAGTCCATGGCCGGCGAAAACGATATCCTCGTCGGGCCGCTGACCTATCGCCTCACCCGCCACGCCTTTGCCTTCGAGAGTCTCGGCGCGCAGGCGTTGCGCGGCAAAAGCGGAAACGTCCTTGTCCATCGGCTGACCGGGCTGTCGGAAGCGCCGCATACGGCGCGCGGGCTCGAGAGTCTCGGCCTTCAGGCACCGCTGATCGGACGGGATACGGAAATGTCGCGGTTGCTGACATGCCTCGACCTTGCCTGCGGCGGCGCGGCGCAGCTTGTCCGGCTGATCGGCGAAGCGGGCATCGGCAAGTCGCGGCTGGTCAACGAATTCGTCGCAATTGCCGGCAGTGCTGCCCGTTTCCAGGGCCTCGCCATCCGCAAAGCGACCTGCTCTCCGCTCGGCGAACAATCCTATGGCACGCTCGGCGCGGTGGTGCGCAGCGCCTACGGCATCGGCGAGCGGGATGATCTCGACAGGGCGCGGCAATTGCTGGCAACGGGGTTCCGCGCGCTCGATCTGACCCAGGATGAGGTCGAGGGACTTTTGCCGCTGTTTCTACATGTCCTCGGCCTCGGCGATCCCGATGGCGCGTTGCGGTACATCGAGCCGGAGCAGTTGCGGCGGCAGATCTTCTATGCCGTCCGCACCGTCTTCGAGCGGCGGCTGGCGCAAGGTCCGCTGCTGCTTGTCATCGAGGATCTGCACTGGGCGGACGCCACCTCCCTGGAAGTGCTTCGCTTCATGATGGACCGGCTGGAGCGCAGCCGGTTGATGCTACTTGCGATCTACCGGCCGACATCGCAGACCGACCCTCTGGACTCCAATCGTGTCAGCGTCACCGTGCAGCGTCTTGCCCCACTCTTTGTGGCCGACGGGCAGAAGCTGCTTGCTGCGTTTTTTGGCGTGGATCATGGCAAGTTGCCGGCCACGATGCGCAAGCGCATCCTCGACCGCGCCGGCGGCAATCCGCTTTTCATCGAAGAAATCCTTCGGGCGTTGATCGACATGGGCACGTTGCACAATGACGGCCAGCGCTGGCATGTCGCAGCGGAAGACACGGATGTCGATATCCCGGTGAACCTGCAAGCCCTGTTGCTTGCCCGCGTCGATCGTCTGCCACAGGAGATCAGACGGCTGGCGCAAGAGGCGGCAGTGGTCGGCCCGAAGTTCGATACCGCCCTGCTCCGCACCGTCGCCACAGAGCCGGCCGCCATCGATGCTGCATTGGATCATCTCTGCGATGCCAATATCATCGAAGAATTGCGCGGGCCCGATGCGGGGCAATCGCCGGGCTATCGCTTCAGCCAGACGCTGATGCACGACGTCATCTATCACAATCTCCTGCTGCAACGGCGCATGGAACTTCATCGACGGATCGGCCAGGTTCTGGAACGTCAATATGGCGCAGCACCCGACCGGCCCGAACACCTGGCGCAGCTCGGCCATCACTTCAGCCTGACCACAGAAAGGGCCAAGGGGGCCAGCTATCTGATGGCGGCGGGCGATCTGGCGCGCAAAACCTACGCCAATGACGATGCGATGCGCCTCTATCGTCAGGCCCTTGCCGCGCTGGCAAACGAGGTGGAGGTTACACCAGAGCAACTCGCGCTGCTGGAGCGTCTTGCCGATCTCTGCGGTCCCGCCGGTCTCCGCGACGCTGCCTTGAACCACTATCAGCGAGCGCTTGCGATCCACCGCAACAACAACCCTATCGCCGCAGCGCGGATATTGCGCAAGGTCGGCCGTTTGCATCTCGATGCAGGACGCCGCGATCAAGCGGAGACACATTTGGCCGAAGCCGAAGCAATAATCGCAACAATCGATGCGCCGGTCGAACGTGCACATGTCCTGCAGGAGCGCGGCCATCTGGCCTTCCGCATGGGGGATCAGGCCGCTGCCGCCGAGTGGGCGACGCTGGCACTGCAATCCCTGCAAACGCTGCCGATCGACGGGACGACCGAGGCCGGACGGGAGACGGCGCGAGCGATGGCGGAGGCGCTGAACACCAAGGGTGCGGCCTTTGCGCGGCTCGGACGTCGCCGCGAGGCCGTGCAGGAAGTGGAGCGCAGCCTCTCGGTCGCCGAAAAGGCCGATCTGCAAAGTGCTGCCTGTCGTGCCTATTCCAATCTCGGCGTTCTCTACACGATTGTCGATCCGGCCAACGCCATCAAGATCTGCCGGCGCGGACTGGAGCTTGCGACCCGTATCGGCGATCTCGGCTTCCAGGCGCGGCTTCTCGCCAACCTCGCAGTTGCCTGTTGCACCTTCACCGATCGCTGCGCTGCCGAGGGTGTACCGGCTGCGGAAAAGGCCGTCGAAATCGACCGGGCACTCGATCAGCGCGACCATCTCTCCGTACCGCTGATCGTGCTGGGCCAAATTCATCAATGCCACGGGCAGCCGAAGCTAGCTCGTAAGTATTACGAGGAAGCCCTTGAGGTTGCGAAGGAAATTGATGAACCTCAACTGCTCTTTCCGTGCTATGATGGCTTGGCGACACTCAGCCTTGAGCATGACGACATGGACGAGGCGGAACGGTATTTCACCCTGGCACAGGATGTGTGCATCCGCCACAACCTCGATCCTGGCACGCTCGTCGTCCTGCCGTTTCTCGACTGACTTGCCCTCGTTTCAGTGATCGCCGGAGATCGATTAGGCAAATCGATTCAACAATATAAAGGGAGGAACGAAACATGCATGAGAACCACGCCGGAAGACCGCTAAAGCCGGGAGATCGCGCGCCGAACGTGGTGCTGGACGCAATCACCCGCCAGGGCAAGGTCGCCATCGACGATTTTCGCGGCCAGAAACCGGTGCTCGTCGGCTTGTTCCGCGGACTGCATTGCCCGTTCTGTCGCCGGCAGATTGCCGCCATGGCCGAACTCACCGATGCCTTGCAGGAGAAAGGCATCGACAGCCTGACCGTTGTCAACACGCCGATCGACCGCGCTCGCCTCTATTTCCGCTACCATCCGCTTCCCAATCTGCTGGCGGCCTCGGATCCGGAACGGGTATCGCACAAGGCCTTCGGCCTGCCGAACCTTCAGTTTACCGAAGACGAGAATGACTGGCCGCACAAAATCAGCATGAGTGCGGTGACGTCGATGCGCATCGACATGCCGGACGAGCTTCCAGCGCCCATGGACCTGATGGCGGCGGTGGACTACCTCGACAAGGCGGACGGCTATGAATTCACCGAGGACGACAAGCAGATGATCGCCACCGGCCACGGCCAACTTGTCGGCGAATTCCTGCTCGATCGGGATGGAATCGTGCGCTGGTGTTTCACGGAAGTGGAGGAGGATGGTCGCCATATGTTCGGCGGTCCCGCCCCTCGGGAAGTGATGTCGGCAGCGTCGAATATGGCTGTCTGAAGCGAATGATCTGGGACGGCGCGGCGTGCCCGCGCCCATTCCACTTATCTTGAGGAACAAAACTCGCATGTCGATGTTGTCCTTGCGATGGCATGGCCATGGGAGGTACTCATGCGGAAATCACTTCAGTTCATACTCATCGGCTCGGCGGCCTTAACCGGGTTGACGATCTCGCCGACGATCGCGGCGGCGCAAGATTTGGAGTTGCGTGTCGGCCCCGGTGGCCTCGGCGTTTACGAACGTGATCGCGACCCTGATCGATACGACCGATATGACCGGCGCGGACCACGGGGCTGCGATCCTGATGACGCTCTCGACATCGCACGCAGCGAAGGGTTTCGCAGGGCACAGATCGTACGCATGTCTTCCCGCACTATCGTAGTGCAAGGGATGACGCGCCGTGGACCGGAACGAATGACCTTTGCAAACAGGCGAGGTTGCCCGGAAATATGACCGCTGCGTGAGCAACGAGGTGGACGGCCGGGCCTTCGAGGCCGCAAACGAATGCGGACGGCGCGGCCTTGTTTCCAAACCGGCGCGGAACCTTTGAGCACTCAGGACATTGCGTCCTTGCGGCGCGCCGCGCTGCAGGAGCACCATAGGAGGATTCATCATGATGAGCGGTCAATTGAAGGCGCTTCTCGCCGTCCTTGCCGTTGCCGGCTACCAAAACAGAGGCAAGATCGGGGAGCTCCTGCGGGGCATCCAGAACCCTCAGCAGGCGGGCGCAGGAAACCAGCAGCCCGGCGGGCTTGGGGGCCTTCTTGGCGGACTGGGCGGTTCGGGCGGTCTCGGCGGCCTTCTCGGTGGGCTGACATCAGGCGGTATCGTCAGCGGTGGTCTCGGCGACCTGCTGAAGACGTTTCAGCAGAATGGTCAGGGTGACAAGGTGGAGTCGTGGATACAGCCCGGTCCGAATGCCGACATCGATGACGGCCAGCTCGCGGAAGCACTAGGTCCGGACGTTCTCAACGAGATCGCTGCCAATACCGGCCTTTCGCATCAGGAGATTCTTGGGCGACTGAAGCGCGATCTTCCCAAGGCTGTCGACGACCTGACCCCAAACGGAAAACTGCCCACCGCCGAAGAGGACTTTTTGTCTTCCGCGAGCCAATCAACTGCGCGGCCCGGCACCGTCTAGATCGAGCCGTCTTCGAGGCACGCCGGCGTCACCCCGGAAGCCCCGCCTTGCGGTAGCCGTCAACGAAATGCGCAAGCGTCCGAGCGTCGCGGAAGGGTTCCGTCGCGGCCCAGTGGCGGGTTGAAAAATGCGGGTTGGCGACGAGGAACAGTTCGGCCTCGGCGCGAGCCTCATCGAGCCGGCCCAGTTGGGCAAGACTTGCCGCCAGAAAACGGCGTGAGCTTGTCCGATAGGTCTCGTCCCTGCGCAGCGTCTCGACGGCGGCTTCGTATTGGCCGGCGGCATATTGCGCCTGGCCGAGCGCCAGATAGTACCAGCTTGCCGGAAACGGGTTCAGCCGGAAGGCCTTGGCAATATGCTCAAGACCTTCCCCGACCCGCCCGGCCAAGACCGCAATGTCGGATAGTGCCGCAAAGGTGTCGGCCTCGTTCGCGTCGAGTTCGATCGCCTTGGCGAATTCCGCATCCGCCTCGGCAAAGCTGCGCTCATAGGCAAGCAGGTAAGCCAGGATCCAGCGGCAGCCGGCATCATTAGGATCGATCGCGACGGCCTTGCGCACCAGCTCCAAAGCTAGGCTACGGGTGGGTTGCGTTGGTCCGCCGGAATGCACCTCTCCCATCCAGTGGTTCATGGCAAGCCAGCGATAGGCCTCGGCATAGTTGGGATCGAGGGAAATCGCGCGCGTCAGCATCAGATGCGCTTCCCGCGCCGTCTGCGGCGTATCATCCATCAGCCTGCGCGCCCGCACGCAGAGATCGTAAGCCTCGAGATTATTGGGCCGATTGCGCGATGGCGGTGCCCGCAGCCGCCCGAGCAGCGCTTCGACGATCTTGCCAGTCACCTCGTCCTGAACGGCAAAGATATCTTCGAGGCTGCGATCGAAGCGTTCCGCCCATAGATGATCGCCACTTGCCGCATCGACCAGTTGAGCGTTGACGCGCACGTGCCCTGCTACGCGTCTTGCGCTTCCCTCCAGAAGGTAGCGCACGCCGAGCTCCTCGGCGATCTCGCCTACGTCCCTCGCCTTTCCCTTATAGGCGAAGGCCGAGTTGCGGGCGATGACGAACAGGCCCGGTATCCTGGACAGGTCGGTGATCAGGTCTTCGGTCAGCCCATCCGTGAAGGATTCCTGTTCGGGATCGTTGCTGATATTCACGAAGGGCAGCACCGCGATCGATGGTTTGTCAGGCAGCGGCAAAGGTTTTCGCTTCACGCCGCCAAGTTGATTGATGGCGCCTATGAAGCGGTAGCCGACGCGCGGCACCGTGGAGATCCATTCGCCGCCGTCACCGGTCGGACCGAGCAGCTTGCGCAGTTGCGCGATCTGAACGGTGAGGTTGCCTTCCTCGACCGCCCTGCCCGGCCACGCCGCATCCATTAACTCGGCCTTACCAAGGATTTCGCCGGGCCGCCCGACGAGTGCGGCAAGCAGCATTACCCCGCGGTGGCCAACGGCAACGGGATCATCGTTCCGAAGAAGCGTTCCCGCGGCCGGATCAAGCACGAATGGTCCAAAGGCAAAACGCGATCCCTGCATGGGGCGCATCTATAGTCCCTTTGGACGTTTTTGAGAACTTTTTGGGAAAACTTAAGTACGGCATTCCCGGCCTCCTGCAGAATTCATCCTCTTTGACGTTGTGGCTTTCTCGGCCCTTCAAACCATACGGTCTGACGAGGACATCTGCATGACTGCCGAAAGCATCACATCAGCGCGCACTGATCGGATCCCATGGGCCGCGATGGCGGGTATCATCGCGACCGTCACGGTATTCGCCGTGGCACAGGGGCTGACCTATCCGCTGCTCAGCTTCATCCTGGAGCGGCAGGGAACGACATTTGGCCTGATCGGCCTGTCGGCGGCGATGACGCCGTTGGGTTTTATCCTATCCGCGCCCTTCATTCCGGCGCTGTCGCAGTGCCTGGGCGGGGCGCGGCTGGCGATCCTTTGTTCGATCCTGACTGCCCTCACCCTGATTACGATTGCCTGGATGCAGGACATCTGGGCCTGGATGCCGCTGCGCTTCCTGCTCGGCTTCTTCGCCAATCCGCTTTACGTGATCAGCGAAACCTGGTTGATTTCGATCACGCCGGCGCCGCGCCGGGGCCGGATCATGGGCCTCTATTCATCGATCGTTTCGGGTGGCTTCGCCATCGGCCCGCTCTCCCTCGGCCTCACTGGCACCGAGGGATGGCCGCCCTTCATGATCGGCATTACGGCCTTTCTTCTTTGCGGCCTGATCGTGCTTGCCGTCGCCGCTCGCCTGCCCGAGATGCCTAACGAAGGCGAGGCAACCTCGGTCGGAGGCTTCTTCGTATTGGCGCCGCTGCTGCTGTTTGCGGTTTTCACGGCCGCCGCCTTCGAGCAGATTCTGCTTTCCCTGTTCGCGGTCTATGGCTCCGCACTCGGCAGCGCCGAGGGACGCATCGCGTCGCTCATCACCTGTTTCATCGCAGGCAATGCCGCGCTGCAGATTTTGCTCGGGCGGGTCGCCGAACGGTTTGGCTCGATGCGGATGATGTTATTCTGCGTCCTGGCTTGCCTGGCCGGCTGCCTGCTGCTGCCGTCGGTCTTCACCACGTGGCTTATCTGGCCGCTGGTGTTCGTCTGGGGCGGGGTCTCGTTCGGGATCTACACCCTGTCGCTGATCCAGCTCGGCGAGCGTTTCACCGGTCAGGCCCTGATCGCCGGTAACGCGGCCTTCGCCTTGGTATGGGGCATCGGCGGCATCGTCGGCTCGCCCGCGACAGGACTGGCGATGCAACTGATCGGACATCAGGGTCTGCCATTGTCACTTGGCCTGCTCAGCTGCGTGCTGGCGGTGTTTCTGATGACCAGGAAATGGCGGGGCTGATAGAGGCACTTGCTCGTGCTACCCTTCCCCTGGTCTCATCTGCCGACCACCTTCGAAGAATTGCAATTTAATTCATAACATGTTATATAACATCCAATGCAAATGGAGAGTCGGCATGGTCGAGGATGTGGTCCGGACGCTGGGGTTTCTCTGCATGGGCAGCCGGCTGCGGCGCATCGGAGAAAGGCTGCAGGCCGATACGCAGCAGGTCATCGACGAGGCCGGTCTCAGCATCCAGGCGGGCCAGTATCCGTTCCTTGCAGCGATCGACCGGGCCGGACCGCTGACGATCGGAGAGCTTGCGCAGGCGGTGGGCATCACCCAGCCCGGCGCAACGCGGACCACCGGCCAGCTTCTCGAACTCGGTTACGTCGACATGCAGCCGGCGCCGGACGATCAGCGTCGCAGGCTGGTCTCGCTGACCGACAAGGGACAGGAGTTCGTCGATCATTCGAAGAAGGTGATCTGGCCGCGCATCGCCGCCGCCGTTGCCGATCTCTGCGGCGATCTCGACGGGCCGATCCTCGAACAGCTGGCCGCCATCGAGGACGGGCTTGCGGTGGCGCCGCTTGCGCGCCGCAGCCCTGTTAAGGAGGAAGGATGATGAAACATATTCTCGACCGGCCGATCTGGAGCGCACTGGAGACCGCGCATGCCGACCTTGCCGAAGGCAATGAGAAGGCACGGCGATACCCGCCGTCAATCGTCCCCTTCGCGGCGTCCGCCGACGATGCGCCGGAAAGCCTCGACGCCCTGGAGGAACTGCCGGCGCCGGAGGAGAGCATGATCCTCGTCGAAGCCGGGCCGATCGCCATTCCACCGAGCCTGGCTATCGTCACAGAGGCATCGGTGGTCCAGATGGTGGCCGAGCGGCCCCATGAGAGGATTTCAGATCCCCGCATCGAGCCCCTGACGGAGACCGATGCCGCCGACATGCTGGCGCTGGCGACACTGACCAAACCCGGGCCGTTCACCCTGCGAGCCCAGAGCCTCGGCAGCTTCTGGGGGATCAGAAGCGAGGGCCGCCTGGTGGCGATGGCCGGGCAGCGGATGCGGCAGACTGGCTTTACCGAGCTTAGCGGACTTTGCACCCATCCCGATTTCCAGGGGCGCGGCCTCGGCACCCTGCTCTTCCGTTTCGTCGCCGGCGAAATCGCGTCCACCGGCGACACGGCCTATCTACATGCCTATGCGGCGAATACCTCGGCCATTTCCCTCTACGAAACCCAGCGCTTCGCTCTTCGCTCGGAAATGAACATGCGCGTGGTCAAACGCCGTTCGTGAGCGGAGCTCACGACCTATCGTACCGCCGCCGGCAGCACCTCGAATTTCCAGAATTTTTCAGGGCTGAAATAGGCCGTGGCAAACGCGCGGATATCCCCGGCAGTGACCTTGCCGTAGCCGCTGAGACTATCGCGTATCCGGTCTAAACGACGAGAATCCTCTTGGGCGTGGTGCAGGTATGCGATCCAATATTCGTTGCTCTGCTGCTGATGCTTCAATGTCTCGATGATGGGTTCCCGGGCGCGCGCGAGCTCGTCTTCGGAGACGTCATGCGACCGCAGATCATTGGCGGTCTCGTCGACAAGTGCATAGAAGCGCGCAACCTTTGCCGGGTCGGTCTCGACGTAGAAATATGCGTAGCCGTAGCCCGGGATTTCCCTTGACAGGTCAACGTCGCCCTGCACGGCATAGCTTGAGCCTTCTGCAATGCGAAACTGGTCGATCAGCCTGTTTTGGATAATCTGGGTGGCAATATTGGCGGTGAAGGACCGGGGCAGATCGGAGAGCAAATCGCCGATGGAAGCTCCTACCGCGGCGGCGGCGTTATCCGCCCTGCCGTTATGGGTCTGCAAAACGGGCTTCTCGGTCGTCGCCGGAAAGCGCACGTCGTCCCGATCGTTGCTCAAGGCCGTCTCCGGGCGCGGCGGCAAAGCGCCAAAGGTTTCAGCCGTCAGGCGGATTGCGTCGTCCACGGTTACGTCGCCGACGATGGTGATGTCGATCGGGCCATTGGAAACCATAGGCCGGAACAGCGCCGCGAATTCGTCTGGCTTGGCGGCGGACAACTGCGCGCGGTCGGGGAAGGTCCAGCGCGGGTCGCCGGAATGCACGAGACCTGCGAAGTCGCGGCTGAAAACGCCGCCGGGCGACGCGTCATACTGATCGAGGCCGCTCAAATAGGCCTGCTGCACACGCTTGAACGCCTCGGGGCGATAGGCGGGATCGGAGGTGTATGCGCTCATCAGCTGCAACTGCGTCGCAAGATCTTCAGTCCGTGTACGACCGTCGAACCTGAAGGAACTGTCGCCGACCGAGAAGTCGACGCCGACAATGTTGGCCGTCAGCGCTTTCTGTATATCCTGGTAATCCATAGCCTTTACGCCAGACAGCACGACGGCCGGAGATGCCCAGATCGCGGCGGAACGGTCGTGCGGCAGGTCCAACCGACCGCGGCCGATATCTTCGCGCACCAGCACTTCATTGGCACGCAGCTTGGTTGGCTTGACGGTAAGCCGTACGCCGTTGGAAAAGCGCAACATGGTCAAGCCGAGATCTTCAACCGCACGACGTTTGACGACAGCGCCCGGTTCGCCGAAATGGGTGTAGGGCCAGGCCACGTCAGTTGCACCGGATGGTGCCGAGACGGCAATGGCCTTTGAAGCGTCATAGACCTGCCGAACCGTGTCGGCTCCGCCCTCAGGTGATTGGTCCGCCTGCAGCACGACCTGCGGACCGTTGCCGGAGAAAGCACGCTCCAGGGCCTGATTGACCTCATCCGCCGTGACGCCGTTCGTCATCGTCTCGAACATCGAGAGGTCTTCGGCGGGTGAGGTGAAGACTTGATCGTCATCGACGCTGCGAGCCAGCATGGAAGCAATGTCGGTGGTCATCCGCGTCGCGGCTCCGGCCGCAGCAGCTTGCAGGGCCGAGCGATATTCGCGGATTTCGCGATCGATCTCCGCCTGCGCAACGCCGAACTCCTGGATCCGGCGCTGTTCCTGGTCAATGGCAGTGAGCGCCGCCTGCCATTTGTCCGGCTCCGAATTCGCCGCGATCAGGACGACATGGGCGGAATCGAGGAGATCCTGGGAGCCGACGTCCGCACTGATGAAAGGGGCATCCGCCTTGCTGGCGATGGCGCTCACCCGACGTTTGAGCACCAGGAAACCGAGATCCTCAATAAGCCCAGCGCGGCGCTTGGCGAAGGTGTCAGGCGCGGCGTCATAGGGACGCGTCCAGGCGATCTGTATACTGGTCATGCCGCCGGGAACGACGATGACCTCGGCGCTTTCGCGTTTCGTCACAAGCGCGCCAAGATCCGGTTTTGTCGGCGCCGGACCCACGGCCTTCCAGTCGCCGAAGCGCTGCCGGATTTCGACTTCCATGGCGGCGGGGTCGATATCGCCCACCACTATCAGGGTTGCCCGGTCGGGTCGGTAATTGGCCAGGTAAAAATCACGGACGAGGTCTACGGGCGCATTGCTGATGATGTCGGCTTTACCGATCGGTGCGCGCATGGTCGCGCGCTGGCCGGCGAGCAGCGAATTCATGATTCCGAGTGATGCGCGATACTGCGGCGTGTCGCGCAACCGCTCCTCCGACAGGATGACGCCGCGTTCGCGATCAAAGGCGCTGGCATCGAGGGTCAGCTCGCTCGCGGTGTCGCGCATCAGCATCAGACCCGTCGAAATTGTGTCTGCATCGACCTCGGGCAGATCGAGCGCATAGACGGTCTCGTCATAAGAGGTATGGGCGTTGGTGTCCGGTCCAAAGGCCAAGCCCTTGCGCTGCAAGATACGGACCATCTCCCCTTCGGCGACATGTGTCGAACCCTTGAAGGCCATGTGCTCGAGAACATGCGCCAGGCCCTGCTGGTCGTCGTTTTCGTCGAGCGAACCGGAGCCAATGCGAAAGCGGATAGCTGCCTGTCCGGGCGGCGTGACATTGCGCATGATCGCAAACCGCATACCGTTGGCGAGCGTGCCAAAATGCACGTCGGACTCGGCTTGGATGTCGCTTTGCGTTTGCGGCCAGGGCACGGACGGGGTGTCCGCATAGGCTGGCAACGCGAAGTTTGCGACAAGGGAGGCCGCCGCTAAAATCCGCCACGCCGTGGAGCATTCCATTTTTTTGTGAGACATTCTTGTCCAGGTGATGAGAATGAAGTGGGTAGATGGCGTCAACCTGACTATTCCACAGGTTGCATTCCCCAGCAACTTCCATGTGTATGAATAAATAAGAAGTCGATAACTCTGCCTAGAACAGGATGATTTTAGGCCCGGTCGGCCTAAAATCTGAATCCTGTTCTCAATTAAAGAGTTAAGCATGATGTCGTCCGAAAACGCTCACACTTTTCGGCATCATGCTCTGGGTGTCAGATCATTGTCATCGAACTGAGCCTCCTCCTCGTCATCCTCATGACCGAGAAGCAATGAGTTCAACCCGATGAAGCGCCAGCCGGCCGCATCCTCCAGCCAGCGGTCGTCGCCGGCAAGGCTGCGCCAGCGGGAGAGCCGCTCGGCATTGACGGGCTGGTCCGATCCCTTGAGGTGGCCGACATCGTGATTACCGGGGACGATCAGCATCGGGATCGACAGCTGGCGCATCAGATCCATCGAAAAGGTGATGTCTGCGTCTTTGTCGGCGCCGTCGACGGTGAGATCGCCGGTATGGACGATCAGGTCTGCGCCGGTCTCTTCGATCCAGGTCAGAAGCGGCGCCCAGTTGCCGTTGAAATGCGGCTTGTCTGGGCTGAAGTGGGTGTCGGTGATCTGAATGATTTTCATGGGCGCGTCTCCGAGACGTCGGCAGCGCGTCACCCGCGCCCCTTCTCGTGCCCTCTCTAGAAGGCTCCCATGTCAATCACACACCTGATGTTTTCAGCTGTTTCTCAGTTTTGACATCAATCTGTCACGTAAGAAGAAGGCTGCCCGCGGGAACCGGGGCAGCCTTCGCCTGCATTTGGAATTGAGATCGCGGCGAAATCAATGCCGTGGCGCGTTGGCGGGAATGGACGACACCGTTGCCGAGACCGGGTCGCTTGCAGGAAAGCTGTCCTCGAGGCCCTCGTTGAGCTCCTCCTCCAGCGTTTGCCTGTCGCCGGCCGAACGCGCACTCGGCTGGCCGATCAAACCCTTGCTGCCTTCGTCGAAATTGCCGTTGCTCAAGGCATCGTACCGGTTGATGCTGCCATCTGCTTCACGGTCGGCAAAAGAGGTCAGCTGAACCATCATGACCTTGGCGTGATCGACCGCCGTCTTGTCGTCGAGTTCGCCGTGAGAGTTATCAATTTTGACCGAAATCGATTCTCCTCCTTCGCCTAAAAATTCTACGGTGAAAATGTCGCCGGCCTGTGTCACTCGCGTATCGATCAACTGCATGGAAACCTCCTGTGTTCATGCCTCTCAACGGCAAGCAAGCTCCGGAGTTCCATTTCAAAGCTAGCGATCGGCCCTCGGGACAATGGGCCAGCTCGGAACAAAAAGCGGCTATTCGAGTTCACACGCAGTTCAACAGGTCGCATCCATGCCGAAATTGCCGCTGTCGCCTTCCGAGAAACGCTCGTTCTCCAATATTCCCGCAGACCAGAAACTCGCTTTGATATCGAGCTATTCGGAGGCGCTGCGTAAGCTCGCCAGATCGACCGAAGCGGTCGGACGAGCCGACATGCTCCCCAAGCTGATCCAGGTGGCGGACGGGCTGGACAGTATGGCAACCGCGATTGCCGAGACGGAGGCCGGAGCCGAGGTGATGGCGCGCGCAGCGCGGCTGATCCGCGCGACCGAAGGGATGCTGGCATCGATGTCCTCGTCATCAATCGTCCACTAGCGTCACCCTTGCGAGAATGACGGGATCGATGCGGCGATACCCTTGCCCTTAAGTTTTATGGTTAATTTATTAATAATTCCGGGTTTATAAACGGAACCAGACGGCCTTTTCGAGTGTTGATGGTGCGCCGTGGAGGAACCCTGATGATCCTGAAAATTCTTGCCCCCAAGCTCGATGCCGATTGCCATGACACCGGCACCTGGCCCGACGGGATCTTCGCCGAAAACCGGATCGATCTGTCCGCTCGCGGCGACGGCCGCCGCCGCTCACCGCATGAGCGCGACTACGGCAAAGACAGGAAGGTCGAAAATCTACCGTTCGGCTTCGTCTGACCGTTCCGGTCGTGGCGCGTCACAGCCTGCGAAAGACCAGAACGCCTGATGCCGGCAGCACGGCATCGAGCACTCCTGCTGTGGCTCGAATTCTTCCGCCGCCGTTGCCGACGTTCCAGCCGCCATATTTGTGAGCATCGGTATTGAAGATCTCCTCCCAGAGATCATCCCCCAGACGTTCGCTGTGCAGCCGGTAGCCGTGTTCGAAGGGAGCGTCGTTCAGCGACCCCACGACAAGGAAATCCTCGCCGTCATCCCATCGATGAAAGGCAATCACGCGATTTTCGTCGTGAACCAGGGGAATGGCGATATTGCGCGAGCGAATGGCGTCCTGATGGATGCTGAGCGCGATCAGATCGCGATAACAGCTGACCATCCCTGCGCCGCTACCTTCCGCTTCGCCGAGAATATTCTCCCGGTTCTCGAGGAAATCATTGTAGCGATAGGGCTTCTGGGCGCCGATCTCCTCGCCCATGAAAAACATCGGCGTCCCCGGCGACAGCAGCGTCATCGCCGCCGCGAACCTCGATCTCGCCTCCGCCCATGCCCGGGTCTCGCCGACAATAGGCGCGAAATTGACCGCAATAACCGCGGTTCGTGCCGATCCTTCACGATTACCGCAATCGTCATGCGACTGGTTGTAGACCACCTTGGATCGCGCGCTCGTCTGCAATGCGCCGGCAAAAGACGACATGGTCAAAGCCCGCTTGTCTCCGAAACCGGCATTCTTCAATAGCTGCGCCTGTGCGCCGCCGTGATATTCGACGAGGTTGTGATGAAAATCGCCGTACCAGGTGGCATCGAAGCCGAGTCCGTCGCCGGTCAGGCTTGGTTCCGTCATCGCCGACCAATCCGAATAGTCTTCAGCCGTCAGGAAAAGCTGTGGCTTGATCAGCCGCATCGTGCGGGTCCACTGCTTGAGAAACTTGGCGCCGAAGGCGGCAGCCCGATCGGCGCGCCGGCCGTCGGCATGGAGGACCGGATATTGATGGATCGAACTCGTCTGATCCAGCCGGAAACCATCGATGTGGCAGACGGAGACGAGAAATGCCGCGCTCGAAATGAAAAGCTGGCGGACGGCTTCCTCATCAAAGCGAGGCGCCCACCCCGTGGAGATATTGTCGATGTAGCCGCCTCTGGGATCGGCGTAGTCGCCGGGATTTCCCTCATACCAATAGTAGATATTGCGGGTGTGATCGTTGGAATCATAGGACCATTGCGCCCGCTCGCCATCCGGATCGAAATGGTTGTAACAGACATCGAGGATGACGGCGATGCCGCGCTGGTGGCAGACCTTGACGAACATCTTCAGCCGGTCGGTGCCGCCGGCCCCCTGGTCGGCGGCAAAGAAATGCGAGGTGCCGTAGCCCCAGTTGGCCCGGGTCTCGAATTCCGCGATCGGCAGCAATTCCACGGCGTTGACGCCGAGCGCCGAGAGATGCTCGACGAAGGCGATGGCATCATCAAGCGAGCCGGGCGCGGCCTTGCCGAAACCGAGGGCGCCGACGTGCAGTTCATAGATCACCAGATCCTCGAGCCGATCCGGAAGCTTTCGACCTCCGGCGAATTCGTCAGCCCAGAACGCCTCGGCGGCAAGCTCCTGCCCGGACGGGAGCACCACCCGCTTCGGGTCGCAGACGACCGAACAGCTTTGCGGTCCGTCCAATGCCGCCGGTGATCCGTGATAGGTTGCTCCATCGGGATCAAAGTCTCCGGCGCCAATCTGCATGAGGGACCAGATATCGGTGCGGTAGACGAGCGATCCATCATCCTTGGTAACGCGGTACATGTACGGCGTGCCGACCATGCTGTCGAAATCTAAAAGGCCATCATCGTCGCCGGTTTCGGCGATCCAGAATCCGTCGACGGTTCTTCGCATTTTGATGGTTGCTACCGCTCCGGTGCCGTCATCGGCGATATAGCCGATGGCCGGATCGGCCAGGACCAGCAAGACATCCCGGGCGTTCGGCGCCCAGACCGAAAAGCGGATGCCATCGGCTGCGTCGCGCTTTTCAACCCGGTTCGCTCCCAGGCGGCCGATCCATGTCAGATAATAGGTCTGCGGCCCTATCCCCTGCTGGAGATCGAACGAGCGTTCGCGACGCGACGAGGCCTCGTCGTCTAATTCGCCGGCGATCGCCCACAGGCTTGAAGCGCCGGGTCGACCCGGTTCGATCCCCCATCGAAAATGCGTGCCGATCTCGTCATCGGGAAAGGGAACCCTGATGACAAAGACATCATAGCCATCCTCGTCACGAGAGCGCTGCATAGGAACAGACGTCCAATCATTCGAGGGGTGACCTTGCTCGTCCCAACTTCCGCGGAGACGGACATTGTCGAACGCCAATAATGGCAAGCCGCTGCGAAACCGGAATTGAACATTGACGGTCATCGCATCCTCCAAAACCATGTCGGATTTCGCCAGACTCTGCCTATGGGCCGTCCCACTCGCGCATGATCAGCCGGCCGAACGAAAAAATGCAAGCGCAGATTACATAATAAATACAATCCGAATTGAGCCACATTCGCAACAATATATCATGGATAACGAGTCATCGCCGCACGACCCTCCTCGTGTATTAAATCGAATTGGCGCCAACAAATGGGGATTAATTCCCATTGCCACTTCCCTCGTAAACCGGGAGAAAAGCTTATGGCTCAAGCCGTTAGAATAAACGATATTGTTCGTTCCTTTGGAATTGATACGCATATCGACTACACCGACGGAAAATATTCCAATGTCGGAGAAGTTGTTAAGGCTCTCGATTATCTTGGCCTTGATACGGTTCGCGATCACGCCCCCAACTCCGCTTCCGATCCCAACGGCCAAACGCATCTCGGCGATGCGGCAAAGGCCGGCGTGCAATTCGTCTTCAGCGCCCAGCGGGAAGTCGACCCCGCCACCGTCGCCCAGCGGCTGCATGATTTCGTGCAGGCCCATCCCGGGTCGGTCGTCGGCATCGAAGGCCCGAACGAAGTCAACAACTGGCCGGTCAGCTATCACGGCCTGAGCGGGCAGGCAGCAGCGGTCGCCTATCAGAAGGACCTCTCAGCCGCCGTCAACGCCGATCCCTTGTTGAAAAATATCCCGGTGCTCGGCTTTACCGGATATACCGTCGCTTCCGCCTCGGACTACACGACGATCCATACCTATGCGAAGGATGGCGACCAGCCGTACTCGTGGCTTTCCCGAGAAGCCGGCGTTCAGCGCGCTGCCGATCCGGGCAAGCCCCTGGCAATCACCGAGACCGGTTACCACACCTCGCTGACTGCCGACACCAATGGCGGCTGGGAGGGCGTCAGTGAAGCGACGCAGGCAAAGCTCCTTCTCAACACGCTGATGGACGGCGCCGCACTCGGATCGAAAAATACATTCATCTACGAGCTGCTGGACGCCTATTCCGATCCTCAGGGCACCAATCAGGAAAAGCATTTCGGCCTTTTTCATCTCGACTACTCGGCCAAGCCGGCTGCGACGGCGATCCATAATCTAACGGAAATCCTTGCGGACGACGGCGCTCAGAAGGCAAGTTTCAGCGCGGGGACCCTCAATTATTCGATCGACGGCATGCCGTCCTCGGCCCGCAGCCTGCTGACGGAGAAATCGGACGGAAGCTACCAGATCATCATCTGGAACGAGCCCGATATCTGGAACCAGTCCACCGACACGGCCATCCAGGCCGCGACGACAGGCGTCAAGGTCAATCTCGGCGCATCCTTCGGCTCCGTGAAGGTCTTCGACCCTCTGACCGGAACGACGGCGATCAAAAGCCTCAGCAACGTCTCGTCCCTGACGCTTGACGTCGTCGACCATCCCCTCATCATCGACATCGGAGGCGGCAGTGCCAGCACGCCGCCGGCAACCAACCATATCTATGGCGGCACCGGCAACGACATATTCACCGTGAGCAACCCCGCGCAAATCGTCGACGAAAGCCGGGGTGGCGGGACGGATACCGTCATGTCGTCGATCAGCTTCAGCCTCAAGGATACGACGCACACGATCGGAAACGTCGAGAACCTGACGCTGACCGGCACGGCCAATCTGAACGGCACGGGAAATGGCCTGGCAAACACTCTCGTCGGTAATTCCGGCAACAATATTCTCGACGGAAGCACCGGCGCGGACCATATGTCGGGGCGCGCCGGCAACGATACCTATGTGGTCGACAATGCCGGCGATTTTGCCGATGAGACAGGCGGGGCCGGCAAGGACACCGTCAAGGCTTCGACCTCGTTCAACCTGGCCGACCAGAAGCACACAGCCGGAACGATCGAAAATCTCGCCTTGACCGGCACCGCCAATCTCAGCGCGACAGGCAACAACACGGCCAACGTTTTGACCGGCAACGATGGAAGCAACACGATCAATGGCGGCAAAGGCGCCGACCAGCTGACCGGCGGCCTCGGCAATGACAAGCTGTTCGGGAAAGCCGGTGCAGACACGCTCACCGGTGGCGGAGGAGGCGATACCTTCGTCTTCGATGTGAAGCCCGACAATGTCAGCGTCGACAAGATCCGGGATTTTTCTTCCGCGGCGGGCGACAAGCTGATGCTCGATCATTCGATTTTCGCCGCGCTCAGCCTATCCGGATTTTCGGATGAGAATTTCGTGCTGGGAACGAAAGCGCTGGAGGCTGATGACAAGCTGATCTACGATCAGGCGAGCGGCATTCTATCCTTTGACGCAGATGGAAGCGCAGCAGGCACGGCCATCCACGTCGCGGATCTCGATAATTCCGCAGCACTTCACTTCAAAGACATCCTGCTTGTCTGACCCGGTCGGCCCATCGCCTTTCAGGCGGCGGGCCTACAGCGTCACGGGCAGTCGCGCCTCCTCCTCTTGCCGGAGCCGAAATCCCGGCCACATTCTCCGTTGACGCCACTCGTGCAGCTCAGGAGAAGCTTTTGCCCTGGATCGCCTATATCGCCCATCTCATCGCCGCGGCATTTCTGACCAACGGCGTCCCACATTTCGTCAACGGCGTCAGTGGCAGGCCGTTCCGCATCCCATTCGTGCAAGGGGCAAAGCTTGGCTCGCCGACGGCCAATGTCGTCTGGGGCTGGGCGAATTTCCTCGTCGCCTTCCTGCTCTTTGCCAATGTCGGGCCGCTCTATATCGGCACGCCGGGCGATACGATCTTCGTGGCGGTCGGCATGCTCGTCACCGGCATTCTGCTCGCCCGCATTTTCGGGGGCGACGCCAGATAGTAACTTGCATGATGATAGTCACTGCTATAATGACAGCAGCCATGCAGCGAACAAGCTTCAGCGATTTCAAATGCCCGGCGGCGCGCGCGCTCGACAGCGTCGGCGATTGGTGGAGCATGCTGATCCTGCGTGACGCCTTCCAGGGGCTTTCGCGCTTCGACGAATTCCAGAAAAGCCTCGGCGTGGCGCCGAACATCCTGACGCGGCGGCTCAAACATCTGACGGAAAAGGGGGTGTTCGAACGGCGGCTCTACCATCAGCGCCCTGCCCGCTACGAATATCTGCTGACGGACAAGGGCCGTGATTTCTTTCCTGTTCTGATGACGCTGTTTTCCTGGGGAAGCCGGCACATCCCCGCAGAGGACCTGGCCTTTCTCTTGAGCGATGCCGCTTCCGGCAGAGAGCGCGAGACGATGCTGGTCGATGCGCGGACCGGCGAACAAATGACACCCGAAAACACCAGCCTGCTTGCAGGCCCCGCCGCCGATGATGAAGTGCACGAGCGGATCGCCCGCATGCGCGCCTGGTATCTCGGCATCGACGCCTGATGCATCATTTCATCCTCAAAATCGGAAGCGATTTGCGGATGAAATGATGCATTAATTCAAAAAGTTACAGCGTCCTTTGCGCGTCTGAAAGACGCGTGGCGCTGTCGGAGGAAAATACAATGGATCGCATCGTTGTCACCGGCATGGGACTTGTCTCGCCACTCGGGACCGGCGTCGAGCCCGCCTGGAAGCGCCTTCTCGACGGCGGTTCCGGGCTGAGGGTGCTGGCGGAGGATATCGTCGGCGACCTCTCGGCCAAGGTAGGTGGTATCGTTCCCGACATCGCTGAGGATGCAGAGGCTGGCTTCGATCCGGACCGTTACATCACGCCGAAGGACCAGAAGAAGATGGACCGCTTCATCCACTTCGCCATGGCGGCGACGGAAGAAGCGGTAAAGCAGGCCGGCTGGATGCCGACCGACGAAGGCGAGCGTGAACGCACGGCAACGATCATCGCGTCGGGGGTCGGCGGCTTTCCGGCGATCGCCGAAGCGGTGCGGATCGGCGAAACGCGCGGCGTGCGGCGGCTGTCGCCCTTTACGGTGCCGTCCTTCCTCGTCAACCTTGCCGCCGGCCAGGTCAGCATCCGCTACGGCTTCAAGGGGCCGCTCGGCGCTCCGGTGACGGCGTGTGCGGCCAGCGTCCAGGCGATCGGCGATGCGGCGCGGCTGATCCGCTCCGGCGAAGCGGATGTGGCGATCTGCGGCGGTGCCGAGGCCTGCATCGACAAGGTGAGCCTCGGTGGCTTTGCCGCTGCGCGTGCGCTTTCCACCGGTTTCAACGAGACGCCGAAGCTGGCGTCACGCCCCTTCGATACGGCGCGCGACGGTTTCGTCATGGGCGAAGGCGCCGGCATCCTGGTCATCGAAACACTGGAGCATGCGCTTGCCCGCGGCGCGACGCCGCTCGCTGAACTCGTCGGCTACGGCACGGCGGCGGACGCCTACCACATGACCTCAGGCCCCGAAGACGGCAACGGCGCCCGCCGGGCGATGGAGGCAGCACTCAAGCAGGCGAAGATCCCGGCTTCGGAGGTCAGGCATCTGAACGCACATGCGACCTCGACACCGGTCGGTGACAGGGGCGAGATCGCTGCGATCGGCACGGTGTTCGGCCGCAATGGCGGCATTGCCGTCAGCGCGACGAAATCGGCGACCGGCCACCTGCTTGGCGCCGCCGGCGGGCTGGAAGCGATCTTCACCATCCTTGCGCTGCGCGACCAGATCGCGCCGCCGACCCGCAACCTGGAACATGCGGATCCGGCCGCCGACGGCATCGATATCGTCGGCAAGACAGCGCGGCCGCTGGCGATGGACTACGCGATAACCAACGGTTTCGGCTTCGGCGGGGTGAATGCCAGCGCCCTCTTCCGGCGCTGGTCGTAAAGTCCGCTTTTCTTGCGCCAGAAATCGCCTACACTTCTGCCCGTCGGGGGATCGTTTCCCTGACGGAGCCGGAGATCAATCCATGCGCGCCTTCTTCGCAGTTCTCATCCTGTGTGCCGCATCCGCCCTCTCCCCCGTATCGGCCCGCGCCGAAGATCCGATCGAAACGACGCGGACGATGATCGAGGAACAGATCAAGGCCTTCCTCAAGGACGATGCCGAGACCGCCTATTCCTTCGCCGCCCCCGGCATCAAGGCGATGTATCCCGACAAGAACCTGTTCTTCGCCATGGTGAAGAAGAGCTACGAGCCGGTCTATCATCCCGGCAACTACGCCTTCGGGCGCAGCCGCTCGATCGACGACGGCGCGCTGATCTATCACGAGGTGCTGATCTCAGGCCGCGACGGCAAGGACTGGACGGCGATCTACCAGATCATGCGCCAGCCGGACGGCAGCTACAGGATCAACGGCGTGCAGATCGTGCCGGATGCGGACAGCAAGGGTATCTGACGCGCCGCGGCGCGGACTCGTCGCGCTAATAATTTCGAAATCCTCCCAGAGTAAGAAACTGCTGATGGGGGATTGTTAGGTTGAACACTAGCAGGCAGTTTTTCACAGCTCTTGAGGCCTTGCGAGGAATTGCGGCTGTTATGGTCATCTTCCGGCATACGGAAGGTGCGCTTGGCCCGCTTCCCGCAAGTGTCAGTTACCTAGCCGTCGACCTGTTCTTTCTGCTGAGCGGCGTCGTCCTGGCAAATTCATATGAGAAGCGGCTGGCAACGGGACAGATTTCGCCTGCCGGATTTCTGCTGCAGCGTGTCATTCGGCTTTATCCGCTTTATCTTCTTACGCTTCCGATTGGCCTTTTCAGCTATGCGCTTCAAAACGGCTTGGACTGCTCCACGCTGGCAGAACTTCTGCTGAAGGCGATCCTGTTCATCCCAAGCACAAATCTGGAAAGTCTCTTTCCTTTCAACGGGCCCAGCTGGTCGCTCTTCTTCGAACTCTGGGCCGGGGCGCTGTTCTCCGTACTTCTGGTACGACTGTCACTCAGAAGCTTGCTCACCATCGCCCTGGGGGCTGCGGGCATAACCTTTTACGGGGCATTGGTCGAAGGCAACCTCGATATCGGTTACCAGCCGACCTACTTCATATTTGGCTTTTCAAGAGTGCTGTTCTCGTTCTCGTTCGGGATCTGCCTCTACAGGCAATATGACATCCAGAAACCGAATACGGCCAACAACGGGAATATTATCGGCCTTCTTCTGTGTGGATGCCTGATCTTCATCACGGGCATATCGGCCAGCACGTTCTTCGGTTTCCCCTATTTTGACTTCTTGATATGTTTGGTGGTCTTTCCGGCCATTGTCTGGCTTGCGATGCGCACGAGACAGACCGGAATGGTCGAGCTGGCATTCTGTTGGTTGGGAAGGCTTTCCTATCCGATTTATATCCTACATGCGCCCATCTTCAGTCTGCTGCATTCACTGCGGCAAAAGGGCTTTGACCTTCCGGCCTCTCCGGCAGTTGGTATGGTCGTCGTAATAGCGATTTTCATTGTGGCAGGCATCGTCGCCA
The DNA here is from genome assembly GCF_051811185.1 of Rhizobium sp. 62_C5_N11_2. NCBI lineage: Bacteria > Pseudomonadati > Pseudomonadota > Alphaproteobacteria > Hyphomicrobiales > Rhizobiaceae > Rhizobium > Rhizobium sp. 62_C5_N11_2. Next base: position 1,952,832 of record NZ_JBPWPW010000001.1, on the reverse strand, counting down.
TTTACGTCGACGAGCCTGTGCGCAAAAAGCTCAAGATGATGGTTGCGCCAAATCCGGCGTCTGCGGTCTCGGCGGTCAGCAACGCGGGAGCGAATTAGCCTACAGCGGTTCGAGGTCGCCCCTCGCCCATTCCTCTGCCGTTTCCGCCAGGAAATCGGCGAAGCGGCCTTTCGGCGATCACTTTGCGGATGACCTGCATCAGTTCCTGACAGTACCGCTTGCGATTGGCAGCCTGCAGTTTTTTCGTGCGATCTGCTTCACGAGAATTCCAGAAAAACGATGTACGGGATGATTGCGGCGCGCGTGGACAGATGGCAGGCGATGAGAGTGTTCGTGAAAGTCGCGGAAACAGAGAGCTTCGCCGCGGCCGGGCGGCAAATGCATATGAGTCCTCCAGCCGTGACGCACATCGTTTCCTCGTTGGAAGCGGTTATCGAACGCGCCTCCTGACCCGCACGACCCGATCGGTGAAGCTGACGGAAGCCGGGCTAGATATTTCGGGATTGTCAGCGGCTGCTTGCTGATCTCGCCGAAGCAGACGCGGCTGCTGCGGGGGCTTACGGCAAGCCGACCGGCACGCTCACCGTCACCGCTTCGGTGATGTTTGGCACGATGTTCGTTTTGCCCGTCATGACCGAATATCTCGATCTTTACCCCGAAGTCACCGCGCGGGGTCTCTTTGTTGACCGCGTAGTGAACATCGTCGACGAGGGTATCGATGTCGCTGTCCGTATCGGACATCTAAGCGAGTCCGGTTTCACCGCGACGCATGTCGGCCAAATAAAGCGAGTCATTTGCGGATCGCCTGCTTATTTTGAGAAGTACGGCGTGCCGGCAGCGCCCAATGATCCCGCGCGCCATCAGATCGTCGCGTCCAACAGTGCATGGACATCGCTGGAATGGCACTTTGCAGGAGAAAGAAAGGCTACCGTGCGCGTTAACCCCCGTCTCTTTTGCAACACCAACGAGGCTGCGGTCGCGGCGGCAGTCCGAAGCTGGGGTTTGACGCGCGTTCTCTCCTACCAGATTGCGCCTCAGCTCGAATCGGGGGAGTTGCAGACTGTCTTGTCCGACTACGGCGAGGAGGCTCTACCCATTCCATCCCGATGGACGGAATGCCTCAACAAAGGTCAAAAGCTTTTTGATTTTGCTGTCGGAAAATTGCGAGCCAATCCGCATTTCAGCTAGCGCAGCTCCAGTCTGCTTCAGCTTCCACAGCTTGAACCTTTCGAGCAGCCTAAACCGGTTGGAGATCACCCCTCGCCCATTCCTCCTGTGTTTCCGCCATGAAATCGGCGAAGCGGCTTTCGGCGATCGCTTTACGGATGCCCTGCATCAGTTCCTGGTAATAAGCGAGATTGTGCCAGGAGAGCAGCATGCCGCCGAGCGCTTCGTTGGAGCGGACGAGATGGTGCAGATAGGCACGCGAATAGTCGCGTGAGGCCGGGCAGTTCGACTGTTCGTCGAGCGGGCGCATATCTTCGGCATGGCGGGCATTGCGGATATTGACCTTGCCGCGGCGGGTGAAGGCCAGGCCATGACGGCCGGAGCGGGTCGGCATGACGCAGTCGAACATGTCTATGCCACGCGCAACCGATTTCAGGATATCGTCAGGCGTACCGACGCCCATGAGGTAACGCGGCTTTTCGCTGGGGAGTACCGGCAGTGTCGTCTCCAGCATCTGCAGCATGACGTCCTGCGGCTCGCCGACGGCAAGGCCGCCGATCGCATATCCCTTGAGATCGAGCTGGCTCAACGCCTCGGCCGAACGGATGCGCAGTGCCGGGATATCGCCGCCCTGGACGATGCCGAACATCGCCTTCCCTGGCTGGTCGCCGAAGGCGACCCTGCAGCGCTCGGCCCAGCGCAGCGACATTTCCATGGCGCGCTCGATCTCCTTCGGCTCGGCCGGCAGCGCCACGCATTCGTCGAGCTGCATCTGGATATCGGAGCCGAGTAGCCCCTGAATTTCGATGGAGCGCTCTGGCGACATGTGATGCAGGCTGCCGTCGACATGCGACTTGAAGGTGACGCCCTGTTCGTCGAGCTTGCGCAGGCCCGACAGCGACATGACCTGGAAACCGCCAGAGTCCGTCAGGATCGGATGTTCCCAGCGAATGAGCTTATGCAGGCCGCCAAGGCGGGCGACGCGCTCGGCCGTCGGGCGCAGCATCAGGTGATAGGTATTGCCGAGAATGATGTCGGCGCCGGTCTCGCGCACCTGGTCGAGATACATGGCCTTAACAGTGCCGACAGTGCCGACCGGCATGAAGGCCGGCGTGCGGATCTCGCCGCGCGGCATAGAAATCTGGCCGAGGCGGGCGCCGGCATCGGTTTTCTTCAGGGTGAATTGGAAGGTCTCGGTCATCTAGTCTTTCCGGAAGAGAAGGCTGGCATCGCCATAGGAATAGAAGCGGTAGCCCGTCTGGATGGCGTGGTCATAGGCGGCGCGCATGGTATCGAGGCCTGAAAAGGCCGAGACCAGCATGAAGAGCGTCGAGCGCGGCAGGTGGAAATTGGTCATCAGCATGTCGACGGCCTTGAAGCGGTAGCCCGGCGTGATGAAGATGCCGGTGGCGCCACTCCAGGCGCGGATTTCGCCGCTCTCTTCCGCTGCACTTTCGATCAGACGCAGCGAGGTCGTGCCGACGCAGACGATGCGCCCGCCGTTCGCCTTGACGGCGTTCAGCCGTGCAGCCGTCGCAGCGCTGACGGTACCGCTTTCCAGATGCATCCGGTGATCGGCGGTATCATCAGCCTTGACGGGCAGGAAGGTGCCGGCGCCGACATGCAGCGTGACGAAATGGCGTTCGATGCCGGCCCTATCAAGCGCCTCGAACAGGCCAGGCGTGAAGTGCAGGCCGGCGGTGGGTGCAGCAACGGCGCCCTCCTCGCGGGCATAGATCGTCTGATAGTCCGCGCGGTCACGCTCGTCCTCGGGGCGCTTGGCGGCGATATAAGGCGGCAGCGGGATATGGCCGACGGCGGCGATCGCCTCGTCGAGCGCCGGGCCGGAGAGATCGAACAGCAGCGTCACTTCGCCGGCCTCGCCCTTCTCCTCGACGGTGGCATCGAGCGAGCCGAGGAAGCAGCTTTCGCCGGAATGGCCGAAGGAGATGCGGTCGCCCTGTTTGATGCGCTTGCCCGGCTTGGCGAAGGCCTTCCAGCGGTTGGGGCCGATGCGCACATGCAGCGTGGCAGACACCTGCTGGCCACCGGCGCCGTCGCGATGGCGGATACCCTCGAGCTGAGCGGGAATGACCTTGGTGTCGTTGAAAACGAGCGCGTCGCCAGCCTGCAGGAAGGACGTGAGATCGCCGACGCGATAATCAGACAGGTGGCTTTCCGCATTCGGATCGACGACGAGCAGGCGCGCGCTGTCGCGTGGCTCGGCGGGCCGTAACGCAATGCGTTCATCGGGCAGATCGAAATCGAAAAGGTCTACGCGCATCAGGGCACTTTCAGGCAAAGCGAAACCCGCCCCCGCGCGGTTGACACGCAAGGGCGGGTTTCAGCAGAAATCACAATCAGACGTCGGCGGCAACCCGCATGGAGACGATCGAATCCGGATCGGAAACCGGCTCGCCGCGCTTGATCTTGTCGACGTTATCCATGCCTTCGATGACCTGACCCCAGACAGAATACTGCTTGTTCAGCCACGGCGCGTCAGTGAAGCAGATGAAGAACTGCGAATTGGCCGAGTTCGGGTTCTGCGAACGGGCCATCGAGCAGGTGCCGCGCGTATGCGTGGTCGCGGAGAATTCGGCCTTCAGATCCGGCTTCGACGAGCCGCCCATGCCGGCGCGGCCGGGATTGAAGGTTTCCGAGCCCTTCTTGCCGAATTCGACGTCGCCCGTCTGGGCCATGAAATCCTGGATGACGCGGTGGAAGACGACGCCGTCATAGGCCTTCTCGCGGGCCAGTTCCTTGATGCGGGCGACATGCTCCGGGGCGACCTGCGGCAAAAGCTGAATGACAACCTTGCCCTTGGTGGTTTCCAGAATGACGGTGTTTTCGGGATCCTTGATCTCGGCCATTATCTTCTCCTCTAGTTTTCTCTCTTAACTTACTTCTTGCCCAGGGTGACCTTGATCATCCGGTCTGGGCTTTTGACTTCGCCGTTCTGGCCTTCGCCGCGCTTGATCTTGTCGACGTTCTCCATGCCGGAGACGACCTTTCCGACGACGGTGTACTGGCCGTTCAGGAAAGAGCCGTCGGCGAACATGATGAAGAACTGCGAATTGGCGGAATTCGGATCCTGCGAACGGGCCATGCCGACCGTGCCGCGCACGAACGGGGTCTTGGAGAATTCAGCCGGAATATCCGGCAGGTCGGAAGAGCCGGTGCCGGCAAGGCTCGCATCGAAGCCCTTTTCCATGTTGCCGTATTTGACGTCGCCGGTCTGAGCCATGAAGCCGTCAATGACGCGGTGGAAGGCGACGTTGTCATATTCGCCCTTCTTTACCAGCGCCTCGATCTGGGCGACATGCTTCGGCGCAACCTCAGGCATGAGCTGGATGACGACAGGGCCGTTCTTCAGCTGGACGGTGAGATAATGATCGGACGACTGGGCGAAGGCATCCCCCGCGAAGGAAGCGAGATACAACACGCCGGCAAATGCGAGATAGAAGAGTTTCATATGAGCTCCATTGCGGCGGGGTCCGCCTGGTCTTTGCGCTTGCTAGTCTTTGTTCTTACTAGTTTGGGCGCTTGGATGTGAGGGCTTGCAAGACGGCGGCCGGCACGAAAGCGCTGACATCGCCGCCCATGGCGGCGATCTGGCGGACCAATGTGGCGGTAATGGGCCGCGAGGCCGTACCCGCCGGCAAAAAAATCGTCTGGAGATCGGGCGCCATCGTCCGGTTCATACCGGCCATCTGCATTTCGTAATCAAGGTCGGTGCCGTCGCGAAGACCGCGGATCAACAGCGTGGCGCCATGGGTGCGAGCGGCATCGACGACCAGATTGTCGAAGGCGACGACGGTGATATCGCCGGCCTTGCCGGGCAGCGCTTGCGCCAGAGAACGGCGGATCAACTCGGCTCTCTCTTCGAAGGAGAAGAGCGGCGCCTTGCCGGGATGGATGCCGATCGCGACGATCACCTTTTCGGCAACGTTCAGCGCCTGGACCAGAACATCCACATGCCCATTGGTGATCGGGTCGAAGGACCCCGGATAGAAAGCTGTCGTCATGTGGCCCGACCGTTGGTTTGACGCCTTTTGTCACGGATGACGCCTTCTCGCAAGTGATTTGCCCAGCTCCGGCTAGAGCGCCTCGCGTCTTTTCAGACACGGAAAGGACGTTACGCGTCGGGCGGTTAAACGGCGGATGAATGGCCCGTTCAAGGCCGTTTCAGATGCGATCTGCTTAATTCTTGTCATTCACGCAGCCGATGCCATTCCGGCATCAGGCGCTCCCCGAAAGACCAGGTCCCATGCTGATCGTGCTCGTTACAGTTGCCGTCGTTTTCTCCCTCGCCGCCGAGATGGCCTATGGCTATTTCGCCGATCGATACGAGGTGAACTGGGTGCGGCCAGAGCTTGCCGAACATGCGGCAATCGTGCGCGCCCAAGGCCGGCTGCGCGAAAACGGACTTCGAATCTGAACGCCAGATGAACGAGACATTCAAGGAGGCTTCAGATCGCCATTGGTAAACACCCCACAACATCCGGCGGAACCATTTTCAAACGGATGCGTTCATTCAACCGACCCCATAGATGCGATTAGCGCGGCAGGAAGGACTAAAGATGCCCGGTAAGATTACGATGATTAACGTGCTCTGGATGGTAATCGTCACGGGCATGCTGACCGCAACTGTCGCTCTCTATGATCAGAAGGTCGATACGTCCAAGGTTTATGGTCCCTATGCTTCGGCCCGCACGGCCGTGCTGGGCCAGTACTGAGGGGCGAGAACGCAACTCCCCAGGAAAGGAATGCCTATGTTCACGATCTTGACAGTGCTCACCGCCCTCATCAGCGTCATGTTCATCGTGTCTGTGGCCTCTACGATTTCAGCGCTCCGGCGCGAAGGCGAAGAGGTGAAAGCTCTGAACGAAAAACATAGAGCGTTCTGACGTTCCTTCCTCTCCTCTTCCCACCCTTGAGCGGCACCCTTCCGTCGCCAGGGCTATTCAAAGCCGGATGCACCCAGCGTTCGGCTTTTTCTTTGGGCGTGATCTCAATCCGCCTCGGACTTGAGAAAAAGGGCGTCTGAAAAGAAAAGGGCGGCTCGAAGCCGCCCCGTTCATCTGATCATTCCTCGGCTGGCCCGGCCGGATCGCCATCGGCAATCGGCGCCTCGTCGCCGCCACCTTCGTCGGCAGCACCTTCCTCGATAGCAGCAGCAGTACCTTCGGCGACCTCGACGTTCTCTTCCGTCTCATCCTCCTCCGGCTCGCTGATGCGTTCGACCGAGACGACCTTTTCGTCCTTGGCCGTCGAGAAGATGGTGACGCCCTTGGTGGCGCGGCTGGCGATGCGGATACCGCCGACCGGCACGCGGATCAGCTGGCCGCCATCGGAGACCAGCATGATCTGGTCGCCGTCATCGACCGGGAAAGCCGCCACCAGTTCGCCGATCTCGCCTGTTTTCGACGTATCGGTGGCGCGGATACCCTTGCCGCCGCGGCCGGAGATGCGGAAGTCGTAGGAGGACGAACGCTTGCCGAAGCCCTTTTCGGAGACGGTCAGGACGAACTGCTCCAGCTGCTTCAGCTCTTCGTAACGCTCGTCGCTCAGCTGTCCCTCCTCGGTGACTTCCTCGCCAACCAACGCGATCTCCTCGGCCTCGCCCGTTGTCAGGCGCCTGTCGTTGGCGGCGCGCTTCAGATAGGCAGCACGCTCCCAAGGTTCGGCATTGACATGGCGCACGATGGTCATCGAGATGATCCGGTCACCGCCGGCAAGCGTGATGCCGCGCACGCCGATCGAGTTGCGGCCGGCAAAGACCCGGACATCGTCGACGGAGAAGCGGATGCACTGACCGAGCGCCGTCGTGAGCAGCACGTCATCATCTTCGGTGCAGGTCTCGACGGAAAGGATTTCGTCGCCCTCCTCCTCGAGCTTCATGGCGATCTTGCCGTTGCGGTTGACCTGGACGAAGTCCGACAGCTTGTTACGGCGAACCGTGCCGCGCGTCGTCGAGAACATGACGTCGAGATTGTCCCAGCTCGTCTCGTCCTCGGGCAATGGCAGGATCGTGGTGATGCGCTCGCCGGGTGCGAGTGGCAGCATGTTGATCAGCGCCTTGCCGCGCGAGGTCGGCGTACCGATCGGCAGGCGCCAGACCTTCTCCTTGTAGACGATGCCGCGCGAGGAGAAGAACAGAACCGGCGTATGGGTATTGACGACGAATAGCCGGCTAACGAAATCTTCGTCGCGGGTGGTCATGCCGGAGCGACCTTTGCCGCCACGGCGCTGGGCGCGATAAGTGGTGAGCGGCACGCGCTTGATGTAACCGAGATGCGAGACGGTGACGACCATGTCTTCGCGGGCGATCAGATCCTCGTCGTCCATTTCAAGGCCGCCATCGACGATCTCGGTGCGGCGCGGCGTGCCGAACTCGTCCCGGACGGCGAGAAGTTCGTCCTTGACGATGGTCTGGATGCGGACGCGTGAGGAGAGAATATCGAGGTAGTCCTTGATTTCCTCGCCGATCTTGTTGAGTTCATCGCCGATTTCGTCGCGACCAAGGGCCGTCAGGCGGGCCAGGCGCAGTTCGAGGATGGCGCGCGCCTGCTCTTCCGACAGATTGTAGGTCAGGTCGTCATTGATGCGATGGCGCGGATCGTCGATCAGACGGATCAGGCTTTCGACATCTGCCGCCGGCCAGCGGCGGGTCATCAGCTCTTCGCGGGCCGACTGCGGATCGGGCGCCTGGCGGATGACGCGGATGACCTCGTCGATATTGGCGACGGCAATGGCGAGACCGACCAACACGTGGGCGCGATCACGCGCCTTGCGCAGCAGGAATTTGGTTCTCCGGCTAACAACTTCTTCGCGGAACGAGACGAAAGCGCGCAGCATGTCGAGCAGGGTCAGCTGTTCGGGCTTGCCGCCGTTCAGCGCCACCATGTTGCAGCCGAAGGACGTCTGCAGCGGCGTATAACGATAAAGCTGGTTGAGGATGACTTCGGCATTGGCATCGCGCTTCAGCTCGACGACGACGCGATAACCCTGGCGGTCGGATTCATCGCGCAGGTCGGAGATGCCCTCGATGCGCTTGTCGCGCACCAGCTCGGCCATCTTCTCGATCATCGTCGCCTTGTTCACCTGGTAGGGAATCTCGGTGATGATGATCTGCTCACGGTCACCGCGCATCGGCTCGATGGCAGCGACGCCGCGCATGATGACGGAGCCGCGGCCGGTCTCATAAGCCGAGCGGATGCCGGCACGGCCGAGGATCTTCGCACCCGTCGGGAAATCGGGGCCGGGAATGATCTGGATCAGTTCCGGCAGCTCGATTGCCGGATCGTCGATCAGCGCGATGCAGCCGTCGATGACTTCGGAGAGATTGTGCGGCGGGATATTGGTCGCCATGCCGACGGCGATGCCGCCGGCGCCGTTGACGAGCAGGTTCGGGAACTTGGCGGGCACCACGACCGGCTCGGAGAGAGTGCCGTCGTAGTTGTCGCGGAAATCGACGGTTTCCTTGTCGAGATCGTCGAGCAGCGAGTGGGCAGCCTTTTCGAGGCGGCATTCGGTATAACGTTCGGCCGCCGGCGGATCACCATCGACCGAGCCGAAATTGCCCTGACCGTCGATCAACGGCAGCCGCAGCGACCAGGGCTGCGCCATGCGGGCGAGCGCATCATAGATCGCAGAATTGCCGTGCGGATGGAATTTACCCATCACGTCACCGGTGACGCGGGCGCATTTGACGTATTTCTTGTTCCAGTCGATGCCGAGCTCGGACATGCCGTAGAGGATGCGCCGGTGCACGGGCTTGAGGCCGTCGCGCACGTCGGGCAGCGCGCGGCTGACGATGACGCTCATGGCGTAATCGAGATACGACCGCTGCATTTCCTCCATGATGGAGATGGGCTCGATGCCTGGCGGGAGCTTCCCGCCGCCGGGGGGTGTTTGCTCAGTCAAAACAGATCACGATCTCTTCTAGAATCACTTGAAGATTTATAGCGGAAAGCCTGTTCCCGCGCCAATTTCACAGCGCGTTTTGAACAGGCTTTTGCGGCTTAAAGACGGTAAAACATGCAAGTTGCGCGGCCGGACCGGACAAATCCGCCGCGGGCCGCTGCGGGATATTTGCCAAATCGGAATCCCCGCTTCACAATCATAAAAACCACGCACTCATATGGGGTTCCGGAGAGCCGATGGCAAGCGCCGACCAATTGATCAACGCCTTCACGACGCTTCTCGTCACCATCGATCCGCCGGGGCTCGCACCGATCTTTCTGGGGCTGACGACAGGCATGAGCCGCAGTGAGCGCACGCAGGTGGCGCTGCGTGGCTCGACCATCGCCTTCATCATCCTCGCCGTCTTCGCTCTGTTCGGCGCCGGCGTGCTCAGCGTGCTCGGGATTTCGATCGGCGCCTTCCGCATCGCGGGTGGTCTGCTGCTGTTCTGGATCGCCTTCGAGATGGTGTTCGAAAAGCGCCAGGACCGCAAGGAGAAGGCGACCGAGGTGGCGATCACCAAGGATCACATCGAGAATATCGCCGTCTTTCCCCTCGCCTTGCCGCTGATCGCCGGCCCGGGCGCGATCTCGGCGACGATCCTGCTTGCCGGCACGCTGGCGACATCCGTCGGAAAGGCGCAGCTGATCGGCGTCCTTGCCGCCAATCTGTTGCTGACTTTCCTCATGCTGCTCGTCGCTGAAAGGCTGGACCGTTTCCTCGGCGTCACTGGCCGGGCCATCCTGACACGCCTTCTCGGCGTCATCCTCGCCGCCCTTGCCGCACAATTCGTCGTCGACGGGGCAAAATCGGCGCTCAACCTCATCAGCGCGACACCGCACTGAAAATCGCGGCATCTGCCGCGAAATCAAAGAAAAAGAGCATGACGCCATCCAAGGCATCATGCTCTCTCACCTCTTTCACAAAGCCAGCAAAGGCTATCGATCAGAACGGGATATCGTCGTCGAGATCCCGCGAGAAGTTGCCACCGCCGCCACCGCCGCGGCTCGGCGATGAGGAGGGAGCCGGGGCGCCGTAATCGTCGCCGTAATCGTTGCCGCCAGCGGCACTGCCACGGCCGCCGCTCGCGCCGCCGCCTTCACCGCGGCCGTCGAGCATCGTCAGCGTCGAACCAAACCCCTGCAGCACCACTTCCGTGCTGTAACGATCCTGGCCCTGCTGGTCCTGCCACTTGCGGGTCTGCAGCTGGCCTTCGATATAGAGCTTGGCGCCCTTCTTCACATATTGCTCGACGACCTTGCAGAGGCCCTCGTTGAAGACGACGACAGTGTGCCATTCGGTCTTCTCACGGCGCTCGCCGGAATTGCGATCGCGCCAGGTCTCCGACGTCGCGATACGAAGATTGGCGATCGGCCGGCCATCCTGAGTGCGGCGGATTTCGGGGTCTGCACCGACGTTTCCAACCAGAATTACCTTATTCACGCTACCAGCCATACTTCTCACCCTGCCTGCCGCCCTGCCCGGCGGCGTTTAATCGATCGGCGCACCTTAAACCATCACGGACCGCCGATGCGCATGGGCGGCATTTAATCCACATGTTTATCCCATCAGAAAGCCGCATGCATTCATCAGGAATTTTGTTCTTTATTTGTTCTAGTTTATCCGTATGATCCTGTCAACAGAATCGAAAACCTTGAGCCCTTGCGGATATTCAGCCTCGACTCGCCCGTCGGCATCACTAAATAAGGGCTGTCATCCAGAAAACCAAAGCAGAGACGATGAGCGAACTGAAGACGATCTCCATCCGCGGCGCGCGCGAGCATAATCTCAAGAGCATCGATCTCGATCTGCCGCGTAACAAGCTGATCGTCATGACCGGGCTGTCGGGTTCCGGCAAATCCTCGCTCGCCTTCGACACGATCTATGCCGAGGGCCAGCGGCGCTATGTCGAGAGCCTGTCGGCCTATGCCCGCCAGTTCCTCGAAATGATGCAGAAGCCGGATGTCGACCAGATCGACGGACTGTCGCCGGCCATCTCGATCGAGCAGAAGACCACCTCGCGCAACCCGCGCTCGACGGTCGGCACCGTCACCGAGATCTACGACTATATGCGCCTGCTCTTTGCCCGCGTCGGTGTTCCCTATTCGCCGGCGACCGGCCTGCCGATCGAGAGCCAGACCGTCAGCCAGATGGTCGACCGCATCCTCGATTTCGGCGAAGGCACCCGTCTTTATATTCTTGCGCCGCTCGTGCGCGGCCGCAAGGGCGAATACAAGAAGGAACTGGCCGAGCTGATGAAGAAGGGCTTCCAGCGCGTCAAGGTCGACGGCCAGTTCTACGAGATCGCCGAGGCGCCGGTGCTCGACAAGAAATACAAGCACGACATCGACGTGGTCGTCGACCGCATCGTCGTGCGCTCGGATGTCTCGGCGCGGCTGGCGGACAGTCTGGAGACCTGCCTGAAGCTCGCCGACGGGCTGGCGGTCGCCGAATTCGCCGACAAGCCGTTGCCGCCGGAAGAGACGTCGGCCGGCGGATCCGCCAACAAGTCGCTGAACGAGACGCATGAACGCGTGCTGTTTTCGGAGAAGTTCGCCTGCCCAGTCTCTGGCTTCACCATTCCCGAGATCGAACCCAGGCTGTTCTCCTTCAACAACCCGTTCGGCGCCTGCCCGACCTGCGATGGCCTCGGCGCCCAGCAGAAGATCGATCCGGATCTGATCGTGCCCGAGCCCGAGCGGACGCTGCGCGACGGGGCGATCGCGCCCTGGGCCAAATCGACCTCGCCCTATTACAACCAGACGCTGGAAGCGCTCGGCAAACATTACGGCTTCAAGCTCGGCACCCGCTGGAACGATCTTTCCGACGAGGCCAAGGACGTCATCCTCAATGGCACCAACGACAAGATCGAATTCCACTACGCCGACGGCGCCCGCTCCTATACGACCCAGAAGAATTTCGAGGGCATCATCACCAATCTCGAGCGCCGCTGGAAGGAGACCGATTCCGCCTGGGCGCGCGAAGACATCGAGCGCTTCATGTCGGCGGCCCCCTGCCCGTCCTGCAACGGCTTCCGCCTGAAGCCAGAGGCCCTGGCGGTGAAGATCGACACGCTGCATATCGGCGAAGTGACCGGTATGTCGATCCGCGTCGCCCGCGACTGGTTCGAGACACTGCCGGCAAGCTTCAATGCCAAGCAGAACGAGATCGCCGTGCGCATCCTCAAGGAGATCCGCGACCGGCTGCGCTTCCTCAACGATGTCGGACTGGAATATCTCAGCCTTTCGCGCAATTCCGGCACGCTGTCGGGCGGCGAGAGCCAGCGTATCCGGCTCGCCTCGCAGATCGGCTCCGGGCTGACGGGCGTGCTTTACGTGCTCGACGAACCGTCGATCGGCCTGCATCAGCGCGACAATGCCCGGCTGCTCGACACGCTGAAGCACCTGCGCGACATCGGCAACACCGTCATTGTCGTCGAACATGACGAGGATGCGATCCTGTCGGCCGACGACGTCGTCGATATCGGCCCGGCGGCCGGCATTCATGGCGGTCAGGTTATCGCCCATGGTACGCCGCAGGATATCATGGACAGTCCGAACTCGCTGACCGGCAAATATCTCTCCGGCGAACTCGGCGTTCCCGTTCCCGACGAGCGCCGCAAGCCGAAGAAGGGCCGCGAGATCAAGGTGGTCGGGGCGCGAGGCAACAATCTGAAGAACGTTACGGCGTCGATCCCGCTCGGTGTCTTCACGGCGGTGACCGGCGTTTCCGGCGGCGGCAAATCCACCTTCCTGATCGAGACGCTCTATAAATCGGCGGCACGCCGCGTCATGGGCGCGCGTGAAAACCCGGCCGATCATGATCGCATCGACGGCTTCGAGCATATCGATAAGGTGATCGATATCGACCAGTCGCCGATCGGCCGCACGCCGCGCTCGAACCCGGCGACCTATACCGGCGCCTTCACGCCGATCCGCGACTGGTTCGCCGGCCTGCCGGAGGCCAAGGCACGCGGCTACCAGCCGGGCCGTTTCTCCTTCAACGTCAAGGGCGGACGCTGCGAGGCCTGCCAGGGCGACGGCGTCATCAAGATCGAGATGCACTTCCTGCCCGATGTCTACGTCACCTGCGACGTCTGCCACGGCAAGCGCTATAACAGAGAGACGCTCGATGTCACCTTCAAGCAGAAGTCGATTGCCGAGGTGCTCGACATGACGGTGGAGGAAGGCGTCGATTTCTTCGCTGCGGTGCCCGCCGTGCGCGACAAGCTGCAATCGCTGAAGGATGTCGGTCTCGGTTATATCAAGGTCGGCCAGCAGGCGAATACGCTTTCCGGTGGCGAGGCGCAGCGCGTCAAGCTTGCCAAGGAGCTGTCGAAACGCTCGACGGGGCGCACGCTCTACATTCTCGATGAACCGACGACCGGCCTGCATTTCCACGACGTCGCCAAATTGCTCGAAATGCTGCACGAACTGGTCAACCAGGGTAACTCGGTGGTGGTGATCGAGCACAATCTCGAAGTCATCAAGACGGCCGACTGGGTGCTCGATTTCGGCCCCGAAGGCGGCGACGGCGGCGGTGAGATCGTCGCGACCGGAACGCCCGAGGCGATCGTCAAGGAGAAGCGGTCCTATACCGGACACTTCCTGAAGGAATTGCTGGAGCGACGGCCGGTGAAGAAGGCGGTTGCGGCGGAATGACGATGAGGCCAGCGTCGCTCGATGATCTGGAAACGATCGCGACGCTGACAACCGCCGCCTATCAGCCCTACACCGAGTTGTTTGGCGCTCCGCCGATCCCGGTGACAGAGGATTACGCGCCGCGGATCGAACGCGGCGAGGTCTGGCTGCGCGAGATCGGCGGGCAAACGGCCGGCCTGGTGGTCGTCGAGCGGCATGCCGATCACCTCATGCTGTTCAGCATCGCGGTCTCGCCGGCCTTTCAGGGTGCCGGGCATGGAGTGGCGATGCTGCGCTGGCTGGAGGGCAAGGCGCGGGAATGGGCCGTGCCGGAGATCCGGCTCTACACCAATGCGCGGATGGAGCGGAACATCGCTCTCTACAGCGCCTTCGGGTTTCAGGAAACGGGTCGCCGGCCGAGCCCATATCGGCCAGGATGGACACTCGTCGATATGACCAAAGAGATCGATGCGGCCTGAGCGGCTGCGAATGGGGAGGACAACATGACGAAATCCGGCACTATCCGCACCGGCATCGGCGGCTGGACCTTCGAGCCCTGGCGCGGGCATTTCTTTCCCGATGACCTGAAACAGAAGGACGAGCTGAATTACGCCAGCCGCCAACTGAAGGTCATCGAGGTCAACGGCACCTATTACAGCACGCAAAAGCCTGCGGTCTTTGCCAAATGGGCGGCGGACGTGCCCGACGGGTTCATCTTTTCGCTGAAGGCGACACGTTTCGTCACCAATCGGCGGGTGCTTGCCGAAGCCGGTGAATCGATGGAGCGATTTCTGTCATCGGGCATCAGCGAACTCGGCGATCATCTCGGGCCGCTGCTCTGGCAGTTCGCGCCGACGAAGAGGTTCGATGCAGACGATTTCGAAGCCTTCCTGAAGCTGCTGCCGGCAAAACAGGACGGGCTGACGCTCCGCCACGTGGTCGAGGTACGGCACGATTCCTTCAAGGTGCCGGAGTTCGTGGCGCTGCTTTCGAAATACGGCGTGGCGCCGGTTTGCGCCGAACATTTCGAATATCCGATGATCGCCGACGTGACCGCCGATTTCGTCTATGCGCGGCTGCAGAAGGGCTCGGACGATATTGCGACCTGCTATCCGGAAAAGGACCTGAAGGCCTGGGCAGACCGGCTCAAGACCTGGGCCGAGGGCAAGGTTCCTGATGACCTGCCGCTGATCGATGGCGATCGCAAAGTGAAGACCGAGCCGCGCGACGTCTTCGCCTTCATGATCCATGAGGGCAAGGTCAATGCGCCGCATGGGGCAATCGCCCTGCAGCAGGCGCTAGCGAAATAGGCGAGGCTGGATAGTCACAACAGGGATCGTGACATTGTGGGTATCACATCGTCGGTCACGCATTCCATGAGGCTGGATATGACGCCTTGCTCGTCGACGGACTCTGGCTTTATTTTTTCCCGTCCGCCAGCGCCTCTTTTCGCCGGCGCGGCAGGAGCGATTTGAGGTACCGCCATATCGGCGAGACGGCGTAGCCTGTGACCGGAATTGCGATCAAGCCGACGACGATACCGACGATGCCCGCGCCTGCGGCCTCGACGATCCAGCGCAGCACTGATGCCAGAACGGGAACTGCATGCGCCGTCGCCTCGCCGGCATCATGGATCAGATGCGCAAGTCCGCTGATGCCATAGGCTTCGAGGCCATGAACGATGATGCCGCCGCCGACCCAGATCATGGCCGCCGTTCCGACGATGCCGAGCACTTTCAGAAAATAAGGCATGCCCGTGACAAGCCCCTTCCCGATCGAACGCAAGAAGGCGCCCATTGGAGATGCCGTCTGCAGACGCGCCAGCATCAGACCCAGATCATCGGCCTTCACGATAAGCGCCACGCCGCCATAGACCATGATCGTGATCCCCAGTCCAACGACGGCAAGGATGAGGGCCTGCGTGAACATGCTGCCTGACGGCACCGCAGCGAGCGTAATCGCCATGATTTCGGCCGACAGGATGAAATCCGTCTTGATTGCGCCGGCAACCTTCTCGTCTTCTAGCGATTTGGCATCGAGGCTTGTCGTCTCGAGTGCCGATTCATGGGCATGGGCTGCATGCGGCATCACCAGTTCGTAGACTTTTTCCACACCCTCGTAGCAGAGATAAAGCCCGCCGATCATCAACAGCGGCGTGATCGCCTGCGGTGCGACAAGGCTCAGGATCAGTGCTGCCGGAAGCAGGATCAGAAGCTTGTTCTTCAGCGAGCCGAGCGTGATCTTGCCGATGATCGGCAATTCGCGTGCTGCCGAAAATCCGGTGACGTAGCGGGGTGTGACTGCCGCATCATCAATGACGACACCAGCCGCTTTCGCGCCTGCCTTGGCAGCCTGGCCGGCAATATCGTCGAGCGACGCCGCAGCCACCTTGGCCAATGCCGCGATATCATCAAGAAGGGCGATCAGGCCTATACTCATTCGAGCCTCCGTCGAAAAGACAGACTTACGCTGTAAAAAACGGAAAGCCCGTCAACGAGAGGTGGAATCCTCCGCCGGGAAGATGCCACGCAAGAAGCGTGACGACAATGGCCGTTATTCAGCCGGCATCGGGCGCAAGCGCCCTCGTCCAACGGAGGACGGACCCGCCCGTAGCCGTTTCTGGAAACCCGCGACAGAACACCCTGGCCGCATTTACAATTGTAAAACAACCCAGCCTGCGCCACGGCCACACATGTCGGGTGACGATGCGGAATGCTTCCGCGTTCGAGGTGCAGGAAGCCAGCAGCGGGCAGATCCGCCAGATGGCTGGATCTGCGGCGTCCGCGCGCTCCTCAATCCTGGCCCATGCGGAGGCGCGCGCGCACCGGCCCGAAAATCGGAATCGATTGCCGGAAAGCACGATGCGAGGATTAAAGGAGTTGCGTCCTTTGCGCGTCCGAAAGGACGCACGCGGCTCTAAAGCGGCAATACACGGGCTGCAAGCTCCTCCGCCGTCAGCCCCTTGCCGGCGCGTTGACCTGCCTCGCCATGCAGCCAGACGCCGGCAGCCGCTGCCTCGAAGGCAGGCAGGCCCTGGGCGAGCAATCCGCCGATGATGCCGGCAAGCACGTCGCCGGAACCGGCGGTGGCAAGCCAGATGGGAGCGTTGGTATTGATGAGCGCCCGTCCATCAGGCGCGGCGATGACGGTATCGGCGCCTTTGTAAATTATCGCAGCATTGGCGCGGCGGGCGGCGGCCAAGGCCTTGTCCACCTTGCCGAGCCCCTCGTCGCCGCCGATATCGGGAAAGAGCCGCGCGAATTCGCCTTCGTGCGGCGTCAGCACCAGACGCGGCTCACCCCGGAAAAGATCAAACAGCTGTTGCGGATCGTCCTTGAACGAGGAGATGCCGTCGGCATCGAGCACCAGATGGCGATCGGCAAGGGCCGAGACGAAGCCGCGCGCCCTGGCGCCGATGCCGAAACCGGGGCCGAGGACGAAGGTTTGCAGCCGCTTGTCGGAGAGCCAGTCGCCGAGGTCGGCCTCGTCGTCGATGGCATGCAGCATGACGGCAGTGAGATGTGCAGCATTGGCGGCCATGGCCGCGCGGGGCGCGGCGATCGTCACCAGGCCGGCGCCGGCCTTCAGGCCCGAGATTGCCGACATGCGCGCGGCCCCCGTCTTGTCGGCCTCGCCTGAGAAGACGACCAGATGACCGCGCTTGTATTTGTGGGTTTCCAGCTGCTCGGCCGGCAGCGCACGCTTCCAGGCATCCGGCGTGTTCTCGGCGATGACACCGCCCGCCTCAGCGCGGATGATGCGGGCGGGAATGCCGATATCGAAGACCTGCAGTTCACCGCAAAGCTCCCTGCCCGGCATCAGGAGATGGCCGGGCTTGCGGGTCATGAAGGTGATGGTATTGCAGGCCCGGAAGGCAGCCCCCAGCACCTTGCCGGTGCGGCCGTCGAGGCCGGAGGGCAGATCGATGGCGAGCACGGGAATAGCGGCCTCGGTGACGCGGCCGATCAGCGCGCGCACATCGGCCGGCACCTCGCGGCCAAGCCCCGCCCCGAATAGGCCATCGATGACGACGTCGCCGGTTTCGGGCCGATAGAGGTCGAGGTTTTGCCCCTGGAGCACGCAACCGGCTTGGGCACGGGCGGCATCGCTCTTCAGCCTGGACGGATCGCCGAGGTGGAAGAGCGCCACCCTCGCCCCGCTCTCATGCAGATGACGTGCTGCGACATAGGCGTCGCCGCCATTGTTGCCGGGTCCGCAGAGTACGACGAAGCGCAACGCTCCGGGATGAAGGTGCAGAGCAGCGGCCGCGACCGCGGCGCCTGCCCTCTCCATCAGGCCGAAGGAGTCGATTCCGGATGCGGCAGCGGCCGCATCGACGGCGGCCATTTCGGCAGGCGTGAGAAGAAGGTCGGACAGATGTTTGATCATCACCCTATTCAATCAAAAAACGCCTAAAAAACAACCGCCTGAAACACCAAAGAGAAGGACGCAATTTAAGCATTTGCCTATATTTTCATCTTCCTGAGATGTGTATTCGCAGTTGCGAAAATACCTGACTTTTTCCGTTTCGGATGTGATTTTGATCGGAGACAATGTTTTTCCACCTATTCCGGCACCAAAACGACATGGAATTCCCCGCAAACGCGCCGGTTTTGGCAGAATCGACGACTTTTTTCGATAAGATGGATTTCAAACTGGCACGATATCTGCATCATATCCGGCGAGCGGGAAAATTCCTGCCATAACAAGAGAAGCGGAGAGACATTTTCTCATGAAAAAGATCGAAGCGATCATTAAGCCTTTCAAGCTGGACGAAGTGAAGGAAGCCCTTCAGGAAGTTGGCCTGCAGGGTATCACGGTCACGGAAGCCAAGGGTTTCGGCCGTCAGAAGGGCCACACGGAACTCTACCGCGGAGCTGAATACGTCGTCGATTTCCTGCCGAAGGTCAAAGTCGAGGTCGTACTGGCCGACGAGAACGCGGAGGCCGTCATCGATGCGATCCGCAAGGCGGCGCAGACCGGCCGCATCGGCGACGGAAAGATCTTCGTCTCCAATATCGAAGAGGTTATCCGCATCCGCACCGGCGAGACCGGCATTGATGCCATCTGACCACTTTGCCAATCGCGCAAAGTCCGTTACCGTCATCGCCGACCTAGACCGTCATCGCAAATCGGAGGAAACTCATTAATGGCGACCGCAAGCGAAATTCTGAAGCAGATCAAGGAGAACGACGTAAAGTTCGTCGATCTGCGTTTCACCGACCCGAAGGGCAAGCTGCAGCATGTGACGATGGACGTTGTCTGCGTCGACGAAGACATGTTCGCTGACGGCGTGATGTTCGATGGCTCCTCGATCGGCGGCTGGAAAGCCATCAACGAGTCCGACATGGTGCTGATGCCCGACACCGAAACGGTGCATATGGACCCGTTCTTCGCCCAGTCGACCATGGTCATCGTCTGCGACATCCTCGATCCGGTCTCCGGCGAGGCCTATAACCGCGATCCGCGCGGCACCGCCAAGAAGGCCGAAGCCTATCTCAAGGCATCCGGCATCGGCGATACGGTCTTCGTCGGCCCGGAAGCCGAATTCTTCGTCTTCGACGACGTCAAGTATAAGGCCGATCCTTATAACACCGGCTTCAAGCTCGATTCGACCGAACTGCCGTCGAATGACGACACCGATTACGAGACCGGCAACCTCGGCCATCGCCCGCGCGTCAAGGGCGGCTATTTCCCGGTTCCCCCTGTCGACAGCGCCCAGGACATGCGTTCGGAAATGCTGACGGTGCTCTCCGAGATGGGCGTCGTCGTCGAAAAGCATCACCATGAAGTCGCTGCCGCCCAGCACGAACTCGGCATCAAGTTCGATACGCTGGTGCGCAACGCCGACAAGATGCAGATCTACAAATATGTCGTGCACCAGGTAGCCAACGCCTATGGCAAGACGGCGACCTTCATGCCGAAGCCGATCTTCGGCGACAACGGCTCGGGCATGCACGTGCACCAGTCGATCTGGAAGGGCGGCAAGCCGACCTTTGCCGGCGACGAATATGCTGGCCTCTCCGAGAGCTGCCTGTTCTATATCGGCGGCATCATCAAGCATGCCAAGGCGATCAACGCCTTCACCAATCCGTCGACGAACTCCTACAAGCGTCTCGTCCCGGGTTACGAAGCACCTGTGCTGCTCGCCTATTCGGCCCGCAACCGTTCAGCCTCCTGCCGCATTCCGTTCGGCTCCAACCCGAAGGCCAAGCGCGTCGAAGTCCGCTTCCCGGATCCGACTGCCAACCCCTATCTCGCCTTCGCCGCCATGCTGATGGCCGGCCTCGACGGCATCAAGAACAAGATCCATCCCGGCAAGGCCATGGACAAGGATCTCTACGACCTGCCGCCGAAGGAATTGAAGAAGATCCCGACCGTCTGCGGCTCGTTGCGCGAAGCGCTCGAAAGCCTCGACAAGGACCGCAAGTTCCTGACGGCCGGCGGCGTCTTCGACGACGATCAGATCGATGCCTTCATCGAGCTGAAGATGGCCGAGGTGATGCGTTTCGAAATGACGCCGCATCCGGTCGAATACGACATGTATTATTCGGCCTGATCGGGCTCTGAACACAGAAAGTCCCGGCTCGCCGGGGCTTTCGCCTCCCAGGTCATGGACGCCACTAGGAGGATATGACGTTCATGTGACGAACTCGCGCAAAAATCTTGATTTGCGCGACACCAATCACCAAATTTGGTGATGAAAGGAAGTCGTACCATGAAAGAAAGAATAGCAAAGTTCAGTATTGGCGAAGTGGTTCGGCACAAGGTATTTCCGTTTCGCGGCGTCATCTTTGACGTTGATCCGGAGTTCGCGAATACGGAGGAGTGGTGGAATTCCATTCCAGCCGAGGTGCGCCCGAGCAGGGACCAGCCCTTCTATCACCTGCTCGCTGAAAATGACGAAAGCGAATATGTCGCCTATGTCTCCGAGCAGAACCTGATGAACGACGAAAGCGGCACGCCGCTTCGCAACCCACAGATCTACCAGATTTTCGATCAAGCCCCGTCAGGGCAGTTCAAACCCAAGATGAGCTTCGCCCACTAACTCAGTCGTGCTGATCGTTGAATCAAGGCCTCGCTTCTCCCGGCGAGGCCTTTTCTTTGCCCAACAAAAAACCCGGCGCAAAAGCCGGGTTTCTGTTTAGAAATGGCGGCAGGATTACTGCGCCTTGGCTGCCTTCTGGGCGTCTTCCAGTTTCTTGCGGGCTTCCTCGGCCTTCTTCTGCATGCTGTCCTGCAGGCTGCGCTGGCTTTCGGCAAGCTTGGATTCGGAAACTGGTTCGCCGTCATACGCGCCAGTGAAGCCTTCAAGCGAAATCTTGATCGGGTTCGGAGCGCGGCGGAAGTTGATCGAGGTGAAGATTACGTCGCTGCCCTTCTTGAGGCTGGCGATCATCGCGTCGGTCAGCGGAATTTCGGCGGTGCACTTGTCTGGCAGGCAGACAGCGTAGTCGAGCTTCTGGCCCTTGCCGCCGTCGATCTGCATGATGACGCCGGGAGGAACGAGGCGTGCCGTGGGAACCGAGACCTGCAGGAGCTTGCGGTTGATCTTGCCGGAAACCGAGATCAGGCCGACGGCCGTAACGAGCTGGCCGCCATTGGCGAGGATCAGGTTTTGGACAACACAGATGTCGTTGTCTTCCTGCTTGCTGCAGGTCTTGTACCAGCCGAGCTTCGGCGCTCCTGCGGCCTGTGCCGGGGCATCGGCCGGAGCTTGTGCCGCCGCATCCTGTGCAAAGGAGGAGACCGGAGCCGAAGCGCCGAACACCACCGCCAGAACGGACAGTGCTGCCCGCATTTTCTTTTCAGACTTGAACATCATAACGAATTCCGTCTCCTGATATCCGTTCGGGGCAGCGTCTTGCTGCCCCAACCATCGGGTCGTTCGGCACTCCACCTCTTAAAAAAATAAGGCAAATGCATGACCCCGAAACTTCGGGTTCACCTGTTACATCGCAGCGTTCAATATATCCAGCATTTCTTTGGCAATTTGAGGTGCATTTCGTCGCGATGCCAAAGAAATCGCCGCTCCGTGTTGGAATCGGTCGACCCCATGATAATCTCCGCGGTGAATCATGCCCGTTTTACGGATCAAGGATTGCCGAATGCTCCGGATCGTCGTCCCCCTCGTCCTCTCGCTGCTGTGCGGCACTGTCGCCGCCGAGCCGCTGCATGGCATCGCGATGCACGGCGAGCCGGCTTTGCCGGCCGATTACAAGCACTTCCCTTACGTCAATCCCGACGTGAAAAAGGGCGGCAAGATCACCTATGGCGTCGTCGGCACTTTCGACAACCTCAACCCGTTCATCGTGAAGAGTAACCGGACGACGGCGCGCGGCATGTGGGATCCGGACTACGGCAATCTCGTCTACGAATCGCTGATGCAGCGCTCCAGGGACGAGCCCTTCACGCTCTACGGCCTGCTGGCCGAAACGGTGGAATGGGACGACCAACGGAGCTTCATTCAGTTCAATCTCAATCCGAAGGCGAAATGGGCCGATGGCCAGCTGGTAACGCCTGAAGACGTGATGTTCACTTTCGAACTGATGCGCGACAAGGGCCGGCCGCCCTACTCCGACCGACTCAAAGTCGTCGCCAAGATGGAGAAGGTCGGCGAACACAGTGTGCGTTTCACCTTCAACGAGAAGGCCGACCGGGAGACGCCGCTGATCTTCGGCCTGTTCCCGGTGCTGCCGAAACATGCGGTTGATCGGGAGACCTTCGACCGCACGTCGCTGGCGCCGCCAGTCGGCTCCGGTCCCTACAAGGTGAAGACGGTGAAGCCCGGCGAGAGCATCACCTATGAGCGCGATCCGAACTATTGGGGCAAGGACATTCCCGCCAAGGTCGGCACCGACAATTACGACCAGATCACCGTCCAGTATTTCCTGCAGGACACGACGCTGTTCGAGGCCTTCAAGAAAGGCGATGTCGACCTTTATCCCGACGGCAATCCCGGTCATTGGGCCAATGCCTATAATTTCCCCGCCGTCACCTCAGGCGCCGTGGTCAAGGACGTGTTCACGCCGAAACTGCCGAGCGGCATGCTTGGCTTCGTGTTCAACACGCGCCGGCCGATCTTTGGCGATCTCAAGGTCCGCGAGGGCCTGTCGCTGGTGTTCGACTTCGAATGGGCGAACAAGAACCTCTATTCCGGCGCCTACAAGCGCACCCAGAGTTTCTGGCAGAATTCCGAATTTTCGAGTTTCGGCGTTCCCGCCGATGCGAGGGAACTTGCCTTGCTCGGCCCGATCAAGGACAGGATCGCACCGGATATTCTCGACGGCACCTACAAGCTTCCCGTGACCGATGGCTCCGGCCGCGACCGCAATGTTCTGAAGCAGGCGGTCGCGCTTCTAAAAGAGGGCGGCTATGCGATCCAGGGCGGCAAGATGCTTGATGCTTCCGGCCGCCAGCTCGCCTTCGAGATCATGACGCAGAATGCCGACCAGGAGAAGCTGGCCCTTGCTTATCAACGTTCACTGCAGGCGATCGGCATTGCCGCTTCGATCCGCACGGTCGACGATTCGCAATATCAGAGCCGGACGAACAGCCGAGATTACGACATGATCATCAAATCCTACACGTCTTCGCTGTCGCCCGGAAACGAACAACTCGGCCGCTGGTCTTCGGCCGCCAAGACCAGCGAGCGTGCCGACAGTTTCGCCGGTGCCGCGGATCCCGATATCGACACACTGATCGACCACTTGCTCAGGGCGCGCTCAACCGAAGACTTCATCGCGGCGGTGCGCTCCCACGATCGGCTCCTGCTCTCCAGCCACTATGTGGTTCCGCTCTATCACATCGACCAGCAATGGGTAGCGCGCAGCAAGCGCATCAGCCATCCCGACACAGTGCCGCTCTACGGCTACCAGCTGCCGGTATGGTGGGATACAAGCGCGCAGTAAGAAGCGAGACGCACCGCTCGGCCACGATGTCTCCCTAGGAGACGCACAGAATAAGGAAAATCATCATGGAGCGTATCACCATCGACGTCGTCTCGGATGTCGTCTGCCCCTGGTGCTATCTCGGCAAGGCGCGGCTGGAGCTCGCCATCGCCGAGGTGCAAGACCAAATCGGCGTCGACATCAACTGGCGGCCGTACCGGCTCAATCCCGACTATCCCAAGGAGGGCGTCGACCAGAAGAAGGCGCTGGCGGAGAAGCTCGGCGGCGAGGAGCGCGTGGCGCAGGCACACAAGATGCTCTCCGATTACGGCCGCGAGGTCGGCATTGCCTTCGATTTCGAGGCAATCAAGATCGGCCCGAATACGCTCGATGCGCATCGACTGATCCACTGGGCGATGATCGAAGGGCGCGAGAAGCAGGACAAGGTCGTTGCCGCACTGTTCAAGGCGAATTTCGAGGAAGGCCGCAATGTCGGCGACCATGCGGTGCTGCTCGATATCGCCGAGAAGGCCGGCCTCAACCGTTCGGTCATCGCCTCGCTGCTTGCTTCCGAGGCCGATCGCGATCTGATCGTCGCCGAGATCAAGGCAGCGCAGGAGATGGGCGTCAACGGCGTGCCATTCTTCATCTTCGACCAGCAATATGCCGTCAGCGGTGCACAGACGCCTGACGTATTGGCGAACGCGTTGCGCGACATTGCCAAGGCGAAAGCCGAGGCACGATCAGGCCTCAACTGAGGCCAAAGACCCAGGCTCAGCCAAGAACCGGAACGCAGCGCACCTCGGTTTTCACCGAATTGGCGATGAAACATTCGTCGTGGGCGCGATGATGCAGGCTTTCCAACTCGCTGAGCGAGGGCTGCTTTTCGCCGCTGAAGACGACATGCGGACGGAGCGTCACGACGGTCATGGCGAGGCGGCCGTCGGCATTCTTTTCCATGAGGCCCTCGGCGGCATCGGTGTAGCTGTCGACGCAAAAGCGCTGTTTGGCGGCGATCGACAGGAACCAGAGCATGTGGCAGCTGGAGAGCGAGGCGACGAAAGCCTCTTCGGGATCGACGGCATCCTCGGCGGAATAGGGCAGCGGAACGACATGCGCGGATGAGGATGCCTTCACCTCGATGCCGCCGTCGAAGGTCCAGCGGTGGGCACGGCTGTAGCGGTTGTCGGTGAAGGTCTCGCCGTTGCGCTGCCAGGCGATCGTTGCGCCGTATTTTGCCATCCTTGTCTCCCTCCGTTTATTTCGCGAATTCGGCCAGCTGGGTCATGATAACAGCTGCGCCCTGCAGGCGTTTTTCCGGCGTCGGCAGGTCGCGGGTCAGGAACAGGCTGTGATCGGGGCGGATCTTCGCCATCGTGCCCTGCTTGCCGATATAACCGACGAGGTTTGCCGGGTTGGGAAATTCCTTGTTGCGGAACTGCACGACGACGCCCTTCGGGCCGGCATCGAGCTTTTCGACATTGGCGGTGCGGCAGAGCGACTTGATGTAGACGATCTTCAGCAGATGCTGGACTTCGATCGGCATCGGGCCGAATCGGTCGATCATCTCGGCGCCGAAGCCATCGATCTCCTTGAGCTCGGTGATTTCGCCGAGACGGCGATAGAGCGCCATGCGCAGGTGCAGGTCGGGCACGTAGCCTTCCGGGATCATCACCGTCGTGCCGACCGAGATCTGCGGCGACCAGCCGGTGTCGTGGATCTCGTCGACACCCTTGACCTCGGCAACCGCCTCTTCCAGCATCTGCTGGTAGAGCTCGAAGCCGACCTCCTTGATATGGCCGGACTGCTCCTCGCCGAGCAGATTGCCGGCGCCGCGGATATCGAGATCGTGGCTTGCCAGCTGGAAACCGGCGCCGAGCGTATCTAGCGACTGCAGCACCTTGAGGCGGCGTTCGGCGGTGGCCGTCAGCACCTTGTTGACCGGCAGGGTGAAGAGGGCGAAGGCGCGCACCTTCGAGCGGCCGACGCGGCCGCGCAGCTGATAGAGCTGGGCAAGGCCGAACATGTCGGCGCGGTGGACGATCAGCGTATTGGCCGTGGGCACATCGAGGCCGGATTCGACGATGGTGGTGGACAACAGCACGTCGTAACGGCCTTCATAAAAGGCGTTCATGATGTCTTCGAGTTCGCCGGCCGGCATCTGGCCATGGGCGATGGCAACCTTCAACTCCGGCACGTCCGATTGCAGGAAGGCATGCACGTCCTCGAGGTCGGCAAGCCTAGGGCAGACATAGAAACTCTGACCGCCGCGATAATGCTCGCGCATCAGCGTCTCGCGGATGACCAGGCTGTCGAAGGGCGAGATGAAGGTGCGCACCGCCATGCGGTCGACCGGCGGCGTGGTGATCAGCGATAGTTCGCGCACGCCGGTCATGGCAAGCTGCAGCGTGCGCGGGATCGGCGTTGCCGACAGCGTCAACACATGCACGTCGCTCTTCAGCTCCTTCAGTCGCTCCTTGTGCTTGACGCCGAAATGCTGCTCCTCGTCGATGACGAGCAGACCGAGATTGGCGAATTTGATGCCGGCGCCGAGCAGCGCATGGGTGCCGACGACGATATCGGTCTTCCCCTCAGCCACTTCCTTCTTGGTCAACGCCAGCTCCTTGGCGCCCACAAGGCGCGAGGCCTGCTGGATGCGCACCGGCAGACCGCGGAAACGCTCGGAAAAGGTCTTGAAATGCTGGCGGGAAAGCAGCGTCGTCGGCACGACGACGGCGACCTGGGCGCCGTTCATCGCCGCGACGAAGGCGGCGCGCAGCGCCACTTCGGTCTTGCCGAAACCGACGTCGCCGCAGACCAGACGGTCCATCGGCCGGCCGGCGCCGAGATCGGAGCGCACCGCCTCGATGGCGTTATCCTGGTCCTCGGTCTCGTCATAGGGGAAGCGGGCGGCGAATTCGTCGTAAAGGCCTTCAGGCGTCGTCAGCATCGGCGCATGGCGCGTCAGGCGCTCGGCGGCGATGCGGATCAGCGCATCGGCCATGTCGAGCAGGCGCTTCTTGAGCTTGGCCTTGCGCATCTGCCAGGCGCCGCCGCCGAGCTTGTCGAGTTGGGCTTCGGTGCCCTCGCCGCCATAGCGCGAGAGAAGATCGATGTTTTCGACCGGCAGGAAAAGCTTGGCCTCGTCGGCATATTGCAGTTCGAGGCAGGCATGCGGAGCACCAGCGGCCTCGATGGTCCTCAGCCCTATAAAGCGGCCGATGCCATGTTCGGCGTGGACGACGATCGAGCCCTCGTCGAGGCCCGCGACTTCCGAGATGAAATCGGCTGCGCGCTTGCGGCGCTTGGAGCGGCGCACCATGCGGTCGCCGAGGATGTCCTGCTCGCCGATGACGACGAGGTCGCCGGCCTCGAAGCCGGCTTCGAGACTGAGCACGGCAGCGGCCGCCTCGCCTCTCGCCAGCGAACCGACATCCTTCAGCGCCTCGATCGGCTTGACCTTTTCCAGGCCGTGCTCGTTCAGCACCTGCAGCAGCCGCTCCAGCGAACCTTCGGTCCAGGCGGTGACCAGCACTTTGGCGCCGGCGGCACGGCGATCGGCAATATGCTTGACGACGACGTCGAAGATGTTGATGCGTTCGGCATCGCCGCCGCCTTCGGCGTTCGAACGCGCCCAGCGCTGGCCCTGGCGGGCGTCGACATTGACGACCCGCCGCGCCTCACCCTCATGTTCATTGAAGGGGCTGATACGGATCGCGCCGAGCGCGTCGAGGGTTTTGACGAAAAGCTTGCTGTCGAGATAGAGCTGGCCCGGCGTCACCGGCTTGTAAGGCGTGCCCTGCGTCATCTGGCCCTTGGTCGGCTGGCCGGAATTCAGGCGGGCGTCGTAATAATCGAAAACGAGCTTGGAGCGCTCTTCCGCTGCCTCACGCACCGTATGGTCGATGACGATCCGGAAGCCGCTGAGATAGTCGAAGACGGTATCGAGCTTCTCGTAGAAAAGCGGCAGCCAATGCTCCATGCCGGGGTAACGGCGGCCTTCGGAGACGGCGAGATAGAGCGCGTCGTCGCGTGTGGTCGCACCGAAGGCGGAGAGGTAATTCTTGCGGAAGCGGCTGATCGTATCCGGCGTCAGCGTCACTTCGCTCATCGGGTTGAGATCGAGGGATCGCACCTGCCCGGTCGTACGCTGGCTGGCCGGATCGAAGCTGCGGATGCTTTCCAGCGTATCGCCAAAGAAATCGAGGCGGACCGGCTCTTCGGAACCCGGCACGAAGACGTCGAGAATGCCACCGCGCACGGCATATTCACCGACCTCGCGAACGGTCGCGACCCGCTCGAAGCCATTGCGCTCCAGGCGACCGGCGAGATCGTCCATGCGCAGCTGGTTGCCGGGACGAGCCGAAAAAGTCAGGCTTTCGATGACATCTTGCGGCGCCACCTTCTGCAGCATGGCATTGGCGGTGACGAGCACGATTGCCGCGTGCGGCTTCTTGCGATGGGCGATGAGGCCGCCGAGTGCGGCAAGCCGGCGGGCCGAGGTGTCGGCACTCGGCGAGACGCGGTCATAGGGCAGACAGTCCCAGGCCGGCAGGGTGAGAACCGGAATGTCGGGGGCGACAAAGCCCAGCATCTGTTCCAGATCGGCCATGCGGTGGCCGTCGGACATGACATAGGCGACCGGCTCTCCCGTTCGGGCGAGCTCGGCGAGCAGCAGCGTCTCCAGACCTGCCGGCACATTGCCGATCGTCAGCGGCTCGGCAATGGCCGCAAGCTTCTTCGCATCGAAACCAGGGATCATTCCGGCGTCCTGAGGGGCTTGTCGAAATCGGGCTTGTAGGCGGCGATGCGGGCAAACATCGGTGTCTGGAAACGCTCAGGCACCGGCCATGTTCCCATGATCCAGCGGACGAGATCATTGTCCTCTTCCGCCATGATCGTCTCGAACTCGTCGAGCTCGGCTTCCGACAGATTCGCGACCTCGGCTTCGGCGAACTGGCCGAAGACCAGATCCATCTCGCGAATGCCGCGATGCCAGCAGCGGAAAAGGATTCTGCGGCGGCGCGGGTCAAGACCGGCACTCGTGAGCGTGACACCTGTCATGGCATTACCTTCCTGTTGATGCGCCTCTATAGACCCTGGAAAGCGGCTTGTCAGCCTTGCCAAGGCCGCATTGTTCATCGCATTTTGGCCACATGCGCCCCGCCATTCTCGATCCTCTGTTTTCCCCCATTTCGGGTCTTCCGGGCGTCGGCCCGAAGATCGCCGACCTGCTGGTGAAGCTGCTCGGGCGCGAGACGCTGGAAGATTGCCGGGTCATCGACCTGCTCTTCCACGCGCCCTTCTCGCTGATCGACCGGCGCAACCAGCCTGGAATCGCCCGCGCGCCGCAGGGCGCGATCGTGACGATCACGGCGCGCGTCGACCGCCACCAGGTGCCGCCGCGCGGCAAAAGCAACATTCCCTATCGCGTCTTCCTGCATGACGAGACCGGCGAGCTGACGCTGGTCTTCTTCCGCGGACAGGCCGCGTGGTTGGAAAAGCAGCTGCCGATCGACGCAGAAGTGACGGTTAGCGGCAAGATCGACTGGTTCAACGGCCGCGCCTCGATGGTGCATCCCGATTATATCGTCAGGGCGGACGAGACGGAGAGCCTGCCGCTGGTCGAGCCGATCTATCCGCTGACGGCGGGGCTCTCGCCGAAGACGCTGCGCAAGATCATCGACGCCGGCCTGCCGCGTTTTCCCGAGCTGCCGGAATGGATCGACCTGGCCTTGACTGAGAAACAGGGCCTGCCGTCGATCCGCGACAGTTTCCACATGCTGCACGAGCCGCGCGACCCTGGAGATATCGACCCGCAGGCCCCTGCCCGGCGGCGGCTTGCCTATGACGAGTTCCTCGCCGGCCAGCTGTCGCTGAGCCTGGTGCGGCAGAGGCTGCGCAAGGTTGCGGGCCAGCCGGTGCATGCGACCGGCGCCATCAGCAGCAAGATCCTGAAGGCGTTGCCCTTCTCGCTCACGTCAAGCCAGAACGAGGCGATCGCCGAGGTTTTGAAGGATATGGCCGGCAACGAGCGCATGCTGCGGCTGCTGCAGGGCGATGTCGGCTCCGGCAAGACGCTGGTGGCGCTGATGGCGATGGCGGCGGTGATCGAGAGCGGCGGCCAGGCCGTGCTGATGGCGCCGACCGAAATCCTGGCGCGGCAACACCACGCGACGATCTCGAAATTCGCCGCCGCCGCCGGGCTCAGCATCGAGGTGCTGACCGGGCGCACTAAGGGACGCGAGCGGGAGGAAATCCTGGAGCGCATCGCCTCGGGTGCTGCCCAGATCATCATCGGCACGCATGCGCTGTTCCAGGACAGCGTCGCCTACGCCAATCTAATGCTTGCCGTCGTCGATGAGCAGCACCGTTTCGGCGTGCATCAGCGCCTGCGGCTGACCGCCAAGGGCCTCTCGCCGCATATGCTTGTCATGACGGCGACGCCGATCCCGCGCACGCTGGTGCTCGCCGCCTTCGGCGATATGGACGTCTCCAAGCTCACCGAAAAACCGGCCGGCCGCAAGCCGATCCAGACGATCACCGTGCCGATGGAACGGACCGGCGAAATCGTTGACCGACTGCAAAGCGCGATTACCGAGGGCAAGAAGGCCTATTGGATCTGCCCGCTGGTCGAGGAGTCCGAGGAGCTCGACCTGATGTCGGCCGAGGAGCGGCACGCGACGCTGGTCTCGGCACTCGGCCCGGATGTCGGCCTGATCCACGGCCGCATGAGCGGACCGGAGAAGGACGCGGCGATGATGGCGTTCAAGAACGGCGAGACCCGGCTCCTCGTCGCCACCACCGTCGTCGAGGTCGGTGTCGACGTGCCGGATGCGACGATCATGGTGATCGAACATGCCGAACGCTTCGGCTTGGCGCAATTGCATCAGCTGCGCGGCCGCGTCGGGCGCGGCGACGAGGCCTCGACCTGCATCCTGCTCTACAAGGGACCACTCGGCGAGACCGGCCATGCCAGGCTTTCGATCATGCGGGAGACGGAAGACGGTTTCCGCATTGCCGAGGAGGACCTGAAGCTGCGCGGTGAAGGCGAATTGCTCGGCACGAGGCAATCGGGCACGCCGGGTTTCCGCATCGCCAGTCTCGAGGCGCATGCCGATCTGTTGGAGATCGCCCGCAAGGATGCCGCCTACCTCATCGAGCGCGATCCGGAGCTGACCACCGAGAGGGGAACGGCGGTCCGCACCCTGCTCTATCTTTTCCGCCGCGACGAGGCGATCCGTTTTCTCAGGGCTGGATGAAGCGCGGCGGCGCGCTTTAAGTTCTTTGTTCTATGCATGTCGTTACCCCAAAACCGCTGAACACTTTTGGGCGACATGCATCAATCCGCTTTGGATACCGCCACCGGCTTCGGCCGCGGCAAATGCTTCTGCTTCGGATCGGCCGGCTTGTGTTCGGGCGCCACAAGCCCGCCTGAAATCAGGAACTTGGCGGCGTCTTCCGGCGACATGTCGAGCATGACGATCTTCTCGCGCGGCACGAAGATGAGGAAGCCGGCTGTTGGCACCGGCGTCGGCGGCAGGAAGACGGCGACCATATCCTGGCCCATGGCATTGAACTTCGAAGCGATTTCGCCCTTGGCGTCGGTGGCGATGAAGATCAGTGCCCAGAGGCCGGGACCCGGATATTCGATCAGGCCGACCTTCTTGAAGGAGTTCGCCTGTTCCTTCAGCACGGTTTCGAAAATCTGCTTCACGCTTCTGTAGACCGTGCGCACCAGCGGCATGCGCTGAACGATCGATTCGCCGAACCGGACGATGCTCTGGCCGATGAGGTTCTTGCCGAGGAAGCCGACGACGGTGATCAGGATAACGGCGGTCAGCAGACCGAAACCGGGAATGGCGAAATTCAAATAGCTTTCCGGATTCCAGCGCGCCGGAATATAGGGCCGGACCCAGCTGTCCGACCAATGGATGAAGGTCCAGGTCAGCCAGATGGTGATCGCGATCGGCGCGCAGATGATCAGCCCTGCGAGAAAATTATTCCTCAGCCGGGTCGCGACCGGCATTCTGGGGGTGTTGTCGGTCATCGTTTCCTGATGATCTCCATCTCAGTCGTGGACGGGCCGGTACGCCGGCCCTTCCCCCTTGTCCGTAGACCAAAATTGCCAGAATTCGGGGCCTGGCACAATATGTTTCGGCGCGACGGTCCCGGCCTTACAGGCTTATTCCACGGTCACGGATTTCGCCAGGTTGCGCGGCTGGTCGACATCCGTGCCCATGAAGACGGCAGTGTGATAGGCGAGCAGCTGGATCGGCAGCGAGAAGATCATCGGCGCGATAATTTCGTCGACCACAGGCAGGGTGATCGTCGCCATGGTCGGCAGTTTCGAGGCGGCCGCGCCGGCCTCGTCGGTGATGAAGATGATGCGGCCGCCGCGGGCTGCGACCTCCTGCATGTTCGAGACGGTCTTTTCGAAGAAACGGTCGTAAGGGGCGATGACGATGACAGGCATGTTCTCGTCGATCAGCGCGATCGGTCCGTGCTTCAATTCGCCAGCGGCATAACCCTCGGCATGGATATAGGAGATTTCCTTGAGCTTCAGCGCGCCTTCCATGGCGAGCGGGAAGCTGGTGCCGCGGCCGAGATAGAGGACGTCCTTGCACTTCGACAGCTCGCGCGACAGGCTTTCCATCTGCGGCTGGATAAGGTTCAGCACCCGGCTCATGATGCGCGGCATTTCGGCGAGATGGCGCACCAGCGCCCTCTCCTCGTCGGCACTCACCGTGCCGCGCGCCTTGCCGGCGCCGATTGCCAGCGCTGCCAGCACGGCAAGCTGGCAGGTGAAGGCCTTGGTCGAGGCGACGCCGATTTCGGGGCCGGCCATGATCGGGAAGACGGCGTCGGATTCGCGCGCGATCGTCGATTCGCGGACATTGACGACGGCGCCGATTTTCAACCCGTTATCGCGGCAATAGCGCAGCGATGCCAGCGTATCGGCGGTCTCGCCGGACTGCGAGATGAAGAGTGCTGCCTGCGACGGCGACAGCGGCATTTCGCGATAGCGAAACTCGGAGGCAACGTCGATCTCAACAGGCAGGCGGGCATAACGCTCGAACCAGTATTTGCCGACGAGGCCTGCGAGATAGGCGGTGCCGCAGGCCGAGATCGCAAGTCCGGTTGACGCCTTGAAGTCGATCGCGGCGGCATTGGCGCCGATCGTGTTCTCGGCGAAATCGACATAGTGGCTGAGCGCATGGGAGATCACCTCCGGCTGCTCGTAGATTTCCTTTTCCATGAAATGGCGGTGGTTGCCCTTGTCGACGACATAGGCGGTCGCTTGCGAGATCTGGCGGGCGCGCTTGACCGGCTTGCCGGCGAAATCGAGGACTGCGACACCGTCCCGGGTGAGAACGGCGAAATCGCCGTCGACGAGATAGGTGATCTCGTTGGTGAAGGGCGAGAGCGCAATCGCGTCCGAGCCGAGGAACATCTCGCCGCGGCCGTAGCCGACGGCAAGCGGCGGTCCGGAACGGGCAGCCATGATCGTGCCGGGATGGGCCTTAAGCATAACAGCCAGCGCATAAGCGCCGGTCACCCGGTTCAGCATCTTCAGCATGGCGTCGCGCGGCTCGAGGCCCTCGCGCAGGTATTTCGCCAACAGATGGGCGACCACCTCAGTGTCGGTCTGGGTTTGGAAGACCGAACCCTCCTCGGTCAATTCGTCGCGAAGCTCGGAGAAATTCTCGATGATGCCGTTATGGACGACAGCGACGCCTTCAACGAAATGCGGATGGGCATTGGTCTCGTTGGGAACGCCGTGGGTCGCCCAGCGCGTGTGGGCGATGCCGACGGTGCCGGGCAGCGGTTCGCTGTCGAGGCGCTTTTCCAGATTGAACAGCTTGCCCTCGGCGCGGCGGCGATCCATCACGCCGTCATGAATGGTGGCGACACCGGCGGAATCGTAACCACGATATTCGAGACGCTTCAGCGCATCGACCAGGCGCCCGGCAACAGGCGCAGTTCCGACGATCCCCACAATGCCGCACATATAGTATCCCCATGAAGGCTTCGATGACGAGGCCAGTCCTAACGATTCCTGCTTATTTCTCAATCACCTCGGCGGTCACTTTGAATTTCCGCCGGTTACGCAAGGCCGGTCAGGCTTTCGCCTTCTTCGCCGCCTTGATGGCGAGCGCGCGTTCGCGCAGCAGCGTCGCGCGGCCGGGTTTGATCTCCTGCCGGGCGCGGCCGAGCGCCAGCGCGTCGGCCGGCACATCGACGGTGATGACGCTGCCGGAGCCGATATAGGCGCCGTCGCCGATCGTCACCGGCGCGACCAGCGAGGAGTTGGAACCGATGAAGGCGTTTTCGCCGATCACCGTCTCGCTCTTGTTGACGCCGTCATAGTTGCAGGTGATCGTGCCGGCGCCAATATTGCTGCCGGCGCCGATGACGGCATCGCCGATGTAAGTCAGGTGGTTGACCTTGGCGCCCTCGCCCAGCCGGCCGTTCTTGACCTCGCAGAAATTGCCGACCTTCGCGCCGTTGGCGAGATCGGCACCCGGCCGCAGCCGGGCGAAGGGCCCTACGGTCGCACCCTGGCTGACATGGGCGCCTTCGATATGCGAGAAAGCATGAATGACGGCGCCGCTGTCTATCACCGCGCCGGGACCGAAGACGACGTTCGGCTCGATCAGCGCATCCTGGCCGATGACGGTATCATAGGACAGAAAAACCGTTTCCGGCGCGATCATGGTGACGCCGGCCAGCATCATCTCGTGGCGGCGGCGCTCCTGCCAGAAACGCTCGATGACGGCGAGTTCGGCACGGGTGTTGCAGCCGGTCATCTCGATCTCGGGAGCGTCGACCGCGGTGACGCGTCCGCCGAGCGAACGAGCGATCTCGACGAGATCGGTCAGATAGAATTCACCCTTGGCATTGGCATTGCCGATGCGCGTGAGAAGATCGAGCGCCTTTCTGCCGTTGATCGCCATCAGCCCGCTGTTGCACCAGGTGACGGTGCGCTCGGCATCGGTCGCATCTTTCTCCTCGCGGATGGCGATGAGTTCGCCGTCCTTGACAAGCAGGCGGCCGTAGCCGGTCGGGCGGTCGGTGTGGAAGCCGATGACGACGACATCGCTGCCATCGGCAAGGCCCTGGCGGGCGGCTTTGAGCGGCCCGTCGGTCTGGAGCGGCACGTCGCCATAGGTGACGAGGATATCGTCGTAACCCTTGGCGATCGCTTCGCGCGCCGCCAGCACCGCGTGACCGGTGCCGAGGCGTTCCTTCTGTAGATAGGATTCGATGCTGACGCCGGCGACGCTTGCCGCCTTTGCCACGTCCTCGGCGTCACGGCCGACGACAAGGGCGACGGACGAGATGCCGGCGGAGGCGACCGCCTCGACCACATGGGCGATCATCGGCCGTCCGGCGACCGGATGCAGCACCTTCGATTTCGAGGATTTCATCCGCGTGCTGTCACCGGCGGCAAGGATGACGGCAAGACAAGTGCGTTCCATGATTTGCTCCGCGAATCCGCGCCATGAGGCGGCTTTATCGCCTCATACTGCAAAATTCCCTAAATCGGAATCGATTTAAGGATAAATTATGCAGCCATTCAAAGTGCTGCAGCGTCCTTTGCGGCTCTCGAAAAGACGCGCGGCGCTATAGATAAGCAAAGCCTTCACAAAGGTGAAATTGCGGCCGAAATCGGCCCTGTGACGGCGTCGGAACCGCGGGCCACGAAGGCTTCGTGCACATGAACGCGGCCATCCAAGATGACGTCCTCCATCGCGCGGCGCGCGGCGGCGTTATCGCCGGAAACGATCGCATCGACGATGCGCATATGGGTGTCGGCGATATTGGCGAAGCCGTTTTCGGTTGGCGGCGTGCTTATGCGGAACATGCCGACGAGAGCCGCTTCGATGAGGCTGCCGAGCGTCCGCATGAAGGGATTGTGCGAGGCTTCGGCGATCGCCAGGTGAAAACGAAGGTCGGCGAGTGCGAGGCTGTCGGCCGTATGACCGGCCGCGGCCATCTCGAGCGCCAGCCCACGCAGCATCTCGATATCCTCGGCATTCGCCCGCTCGGCGACGAGACCAGCGGCGAAGGGTTCGAAGGCGAGTCGAATATCGTAGAGCTGCAGCAGAAACTCTTCGGTCACACCATTATCGAAGTGCCAGGCAATGATCTCGCTGTCGAACATGTTCCAGAGGTTCTTCTCGGTCACACGCGTGCCGACCCGCGCCTTAGCGACGACCATGCCCTTGGCGGCAAGCGTCTTCATCGTCTCACGCAAGACGGTGCGGGACACTTTGAAACGCTGCGCCAGTTCCGTGTCACCTGGCAGGATCGAGCCAACGGGATAGGTGCCGGCGACGATCGCCTTGCCGAGTTCGTCGACGACCTGGGCGTGGCTCGTCCGGGTTCTGCGCCCCGTCTTGCGTGTCTCGTCCAATTTGTAGCGCAAGCGATCCGTCTCCCCCTCAGGCGTACCTCTTGTTCAGACTGGATACGAACAGGATGGCTTTCTGCATCAGAATGAATGCAAATAGCAGAAGGCCAATCAGGATCTTGGTCCACCAGCTCGACAGCGTACCGTCGAAGGTGATGTAGGTCTGAATGAGCCCCTGGATCAGGATACCGATCAAGGTTCCCGCCACGAATCCCGCTCCTCCGGTCAGCAGCGTCCCTCCAATGACCACCGCCGCGATGGCATCGAGTTCGACGCCGACTGCTGCAAGAGAATATCCGGCAGAGGTGTACAGCGAAAAAACGATCCCGGATAGGCCTGCAAGAAAGCCCGACAGCGCATAGATCTGGATTGTCGTGCGTCCGACCGGCACGCCCATCAGCCGCGCCGTCTGCGTGCCGCCGCCGAGTGCATAGACGTTGGTGCCGAAGCGGGTGCGCTGGGCGATGAAGATGCCGACCGCAAAGACCAGAAGCATGATGCCGCCGATCAGCGTCAGCCGCCCGCCGCCGGGCAGACGGTAATAGAGGCTCGTCAGCGTCGAATAATATTCGTGATCGATCGGAATGCTGTCGATCGAGAGCACGAAGGCCATGCCGCGTGCCAGGAACATGCCGGCAAGCGTGACGATGAAGGCCGGCATTTCGAGATAGTGGATGATCGCGCCCATGATGGCGCCGAAGGCGGTGGTGATGACGAGCACGATCGCAAAGGCGAGCAGCGGATGGATCGCGGTTTTCTGCAGGATCACCGCGAGGAACACGCCCGTAAAGGCGATGACCGAGCCGATCGACAGATCGATGCCGCCCGAAATGATGACGAAGGTCATGCCGACGGCGGCGATGCCGAGAAAGGCGTTGTCGGTCAAAAGATTGCCGATGACGCGCGTCGACAGAATGTTCGGATATTGCAGCGCGCATCCGGCATAGGCGAGCACGAAGATGACGATGGTCGCAAGCAGCGGCAGGTATTTTGAGTTCATTTCGGCTGCTCCCTACCGCCCTGCCGGCGGCTGGCG
This sequence comes from Rhizobium sp. 62_C5_N11_2, assembly GCF_051811185.1. Classification (NCBI taxonomy): domain Bacteria; kingdom Pseudomonadati; phylum Pseudomonadota; class Alphaproteobacteria; order Hyphomicrobiales; family Rhizobiaceae; genus Rhizobium; species Rhizobium sp. 62_C5_N11_2. Next base: position 1,915,716 of record NZ_JBPWPW010000001.1, on the reverse strand, counting down.
AAGATGGCGAGCGATTGCACCGCCGGCGACTGGATGACGAGGATGACGATAATGATGACGGCCTTGATGATCAGGTTGAATTCAGGCGGGAAGCCGGCGGATAGGATGCCGGTATTCACCGCCTGGATGATCATCGCGCCGATCAGCGATCCGAGAATGCTGAAGCGGCCGCCGAGCAGCGAATTGCCGCCGACGACGACGGCGAGGATCGCGTCGAGTTCCAGCCATAGGCCAGCATTGTTGGCATCGGCGCCCTTGATGTCGGCTGCAACGATGATGCCCGCAATCGAGGCGCAGATCCCGCTCAGCATATAGACCGCCATCAGCAGCACCGGCGTTTGAATGCCGGAGAGCGTGCTGGCGCGGCGATTGATGCCGACGGCCTCAATCAGCATGCCGAGCGCCGTGCGGCGGACGAGCAGGATGACGAGCAGGCCGACGAGAAGCCAGATGACGACAGGCATCGGCAGGAGCAGCAGCGAACCGCTGCCGAAGAATGTCAGCCCGTCATCGTTGAAGGTCAGGATGGCGCCTTCGGTGATCAGCTGGGCGATGCCGCGGCCGGCCACCATCAGCACCAGCGTGGCGATGATCGGCTGGATATTGAGGACTGCCACCAGGAACCCGTTCCAGACGCCGCAGGCAAGCCCAATCGCAAGTGTCAGGATAATGGTGTAAGAAACTGAATTTCCTGAAACAACCGACGATGCGGCGACGGCGCCGCAGATCGCGATGACCGCACCGACGGACAGGTCGATGCCCTTGGTGGCAATGACCAGCGTCATGCCGATCGCCAGCAGCGCCACCGGCGCGCCGCGATTCAGCACATCGATGAGGCTGCCATAGAGCCGGCCATTCTGAACAACAACATTAAAAAACTGCGGTGACGTTATGAAATTCAACAAAAGAATGACAACGAGCGCAATCAATTGCGGCGCCAGGCGATATGCCAGCGCTTTCAGGGAGGACCTCATGCATCCTCCATCTTGTGCTCGGCGGCGGCGATCGCTTCGACGATGCCGGCAGCGGTGATACGCTCGCCTGTCAGTTCAGCGATATGCTGTCTGTCGCGAAGTACAATGACACGTGAACTATAGGCGACAAGCTCTTCAAGTTCCGAGGAAATCACGATCAGCGACATGCCGCCGGCACAGAGCTCTTCGATGAGCCGGATGATCTCGGCATGGGCGCCGACATCGATGCCGCGGGTCGGCTCGTCGAGGATCAGAAACTTGGGATTGGTCGCCAGCCAGCGGGCGAGGATCGCCTTCTGCTGATTGCCGCCGGAGAGCAGCCGGATCGGCTTCTCGCGATCGGTGGTGCGGATATCAAGCGCCTTGATGTAGCGGTCGGCAAGCGTGTTCTGCTCGGCGCGCGAGAGAGGCCGCGTCCAGCCGCGGCGAGCCTGCAGCGCAAGTGCGATGTTCTCCCTGATCGACAGGTCGCCGATGATGCCATCGGTCTTGCGGTCCTCGGGGCAGAAGCCGAAACCCTTTGCGATCGCGGCGCGCGGGCTCGAAAGCGTGACCGGCTGGCCGTCGATCAAGGCGCTGCCGCTGTCGGCATGCTCGATGCCGAAAAGCAGTTCGGCGGTTTCGGTGCGGCCGGAGCCGAGCAGTCCCGCAACGCCGACCACCTCTCCGGCGCGCACCTCAAGGTCGAATGGTTTGACCTTGCCGCGTTTGCCGTAGCCTGCAAAATGATATCGGACGTCGCCGGCCGCAAGGCTACGTTCCCTCACCGTCTCCTCGACATGCGCCAGTTCGCGACCGAGCATCATGGCGATCAGGCCCTGGCGCGGCAGATCGGCGACGTCGCGGGTGCCGACGAGCTTGCCGTTGCGCAGCACGGTGATACGGTCGCTGATCGCATAGACCTGCTCGAGAAAATGGGTGATGAAGACGATGCCCAGGCCGCGCTTCTTGAGGTCTTCGATGATGCGGAAGAGCAGCGCCACCTCCTGATTGTCGAGACTTGCCGTGGGCTCATCGAGGATCAGCACCTTGCCTGAAAGATCAACGGCACGGGCGATGGCAACCACCTGCTGGACGGCGACGGAGAAACGGCCAAGTTCGGCGGTGACGTCGATATCGACGCCATAGCCGGCGAGCAGATCGCGTGCCTTGCGGTTCATCGAACGCACGTCGGTCATGCCGAACCGCCTTGGCTGGCGTCCGAGAAAGAGGTTTTCGGCGACGCTCAGATTGGAAAGGAGATTGACCTCCTGATAGACCGTGCCGATACCGAGCTTCTGGGCGGCGAGCGTATTGGCCGGATTGATTTCCTGGCCGTCCAGCGTCAGGCTGCCCTCGTCGCGATGATAGGCGCCGGTGATGCACTTGATCAGCGTCGACTTGCCGGCACCGTTTTCGCCCAGCAATGCGTGCACCTCGCCTCTGCGGAGCGTGAAATCGACCTTATCCAGCGCCACTGCGCCGGGAAAGAATTTCGATATTCCGGAGGCCGCGAGAACGTTCTCGAAATCGTGAATCATAAGGGTCTGTTTTCCTGATATTGACGGCAAAAGCCGCGCCGCGGCCGGACATGACGTCCCAAGGCGGCAAAGGCAGTTCCGCACCGGTCCATGACGGGCCGGTGCGGTTCTACAGCGCCGCCTGGTCTTTCGAGACGCATAAGGACGCTGTAGCGCTTTGAATTGCTGCATGATTTTATCCCGAAATCGAGTTCCGATTTAAGGAATTATGCAGCGGTGTCACATCAGATCAGTAGCCCTGACCCTTCTTCTCTTCGTAGACCTTCATCGGTTCGTCGGCAGGCGTGTAGAGCTTCGACTCGGTCTGGATCCACTTGGCCGGAGCCTTCTTGTCCTTCAGGTAGGCTTCGAGCGCATCGAAGGCCGGACCTGCCATGTTCGGCGTCAGCTCGACCGTGGCATTGGCCTCGCCTTCGGACATCGCCTTGAAGATATCGGGCACGGCGTCGATGGAGACGACGAGGATATCCTTGCCGGGCTTCAGGCCAGCTTCCTTGATCGCCTGGATGGCGCCGACGGCCATGTCGTCGTTATGGGCGTAGAGAGCGCAGATATCCTTGCCGCCATTCTCGGCCTTCAGGAAGCTTTCCATGACTTCCTTGCCCTTGGTGCGGGTGAAGTCACCGGTCTGGCTGCGAACGATCTTGAGGTTGTCGTGGCCGGCAAGCGCCTCTTCGAAGCCCTTCTTGCGGGCGATGGCCGGCGACGAGCCGGTGGTGCCCTGAAGTTCAACGACATTGCACTTCTTGTCGCCGACGGTCTTGACCAAGAAGTCGCCTGCGACCTTGCCTTCATGGACCAGATCTGAAGTCACCGCCGTCAGGTAGAGATCGTCGGGAGCCTTGATGGTACGGTCGAGAAGGATGACCGGAATCTTGGCTTCCTTGGCTTCCTTGAGAACGTCGTCCCAGCCGGTTTCGACGACCGGAGCAATGAGAATGGCATCGACGCCCTGAGCAATGAAGGAGCGCAAAGCCTTGATCTGGTTTTCCTGCTTCTGCTGCGCATCGGCAAACTTCAGATCGATGCCGCGCTTCTTGGCCTGCTCCTTGGTCACAGTCGTTTCAGCCGCACGCCAGCCCGATTCCGAGCCGATCTGCGAGAAGCCGACAGTGAGGCCGGCGGCCGAAGCCGAACCGAACATGCAGGCAGCCAGAATCGTGGCACTCAAAAGTGCAGTCTTCAATTTCATGATTTCCTCCCAATGCCGCATCTCGCGGCGCAGGGTCAAAAAATCATATAGTATTACTTTTGTAAATCGGAATCTTGGGATGCGTTGCAGCAAAAAAAGAGCGCCCACAGGGGGCGCCCTTCGCAACTGCGAATTGGAGATGGCTTACTGCGCCGGCAGCTTGTCGTCGACGCCTTCGATGTAGAAGTTCATGCCGAGCAAAGTGCCGTCATCGGCCTTTTCACCGGCCTTCAGCCAGGGCGTGCCGTCCTGCTTGTTGATCGGGCCGGTAAAGGGATGCAGCTCGCCTGATTTGATCTTGGCTTCGGTTTCCGAGGCGAGTTTCTTCACGTCGTCGGGCATGTTGGTATAAGGCGCCATCGTCAAGATGCCGTCCTTCAGGCCGTCCCAGCTCTGCTCGGACTTCCAGGTGCCGTCGAGAAGCGCCTTGACGCGCTTGGAGTAGTAATTGCCCCAGGTGTCGATGATCGCAGTCAGCTGGACATTCGGGCCGGCCTTGATCATGTCGGAAGCTTGGCCGAATGCCTTGACGCCGCGTTGTTCGGCGACCTGCATCGGAGCCGTGGTGTCGGTGTGCTGGGCGAGGATATCGACGCCCTGGTCGATCAGCGCCTTGGCGGCGTCAGCTTCCTTGCCCGGATCGAACCAGGTATTGACCCAGATGACCTTCATCTTGAAGTTCGGGTTGACCGACTTGGCACCGGCTTCGAAGGCATTGATGCCCATCACCACCTCAGGGATCGGGAAGGTGGCGATATAGCCTGCCGTACCGGTTTTCGAGAGCTTGCCGGCGATGATGCCGCTGATATAGCGACCTTCATAGAAGCGCGAATTGTAAGTCGCGACGTTGTCGGCGGCCTTGAAACCGGTCGCATGCTCGAACTTCACCTTCGGGAACTTCTTGGCGACGGCAACGGTGGCGTCCATGTAGCCGAAAGACGTGGTGAAGATCAGCGAGCAGCCGGAGCGGGCCATGCGCTCAATGGCGCGTTCAGCATCCGGGCCTTCCGGGACGCTTTCGAGGTAGGGCGTCTCGATCTTGTCGCCGAATTCCTTCTCGACCTGGAGGCGGCCGTTCTCATGGGCCTGCGTCCAGCCGCCGTCGGTGCGGGTGCCGACATAGACGAAGCAGACCTTGGTCTTGTCGGCGGCCTCGGCGGCCGAGCCGATGCTCAGGACGAGGGCAGCGGTTGCTGCGAGAGCAAGTGCTAGTTTTTTCATTTTGATCCCTGTTGGTTGGAAGTTTCGAAACCCGTCTTTTTTGTTGTTGCTCACCGGTCGGGCACAAAGGCCTTGCCGAGCGATGCCGGCGTATTGATCAACGTCGTGCGTCGATTATGCGAGATGATGATGAGGACCACAACCGTCGCCGCGTAGGGCAGCATCGATAGGAACTGCGAGGGAATGCCGATACCGAAGGCTTGCGCATGCAACTGAAGGATCGTCACCGCGCCGAAGAGATAACCACCGGCCAGCAGACGCCACGGCCGCCAGGAGGCGAAGACCACCAGCGCAAGTGCGATCCAGCCGCGCCCGCCCGACATGTTCTCGGTCCATTGCGGCGTATAGATCAGCGATAGCTGCGCGCCGGCAAGGCCCGAGCAGGCGCCGCCGAACATCACGGCGAGGTAGCGCATGCGGATGACGTTGATGCCGAGCGCATGTGCGGAGGCGTGATTATCGCCGATGGCGCGGATCTTCAGGCCGGTACGGCTCCTGAACAGGAACCAGTTGACGGCGATGACGAGCAGGATCGACAGATAGAAGATCAGATCCTGCTTGAAGAGGACCGTTCCGATATAGGGAATGGCTGAAAGCACCGGGATTTCGATCGGCAGCAGCCGGATGCCGGGGGCGCCGACGAAGGCTTCGCCGAGCATGCCGGAAGCGCCGAGGCCGAGGATCGTCAGCGCAAGGCCTGTTGCCACCTGATTGGCGACGAGCGTCAACGTCAGGAAGGCGAAGAGCAAGGAAAACAGCGCACCGCTGACGATGCCCCCGACAATGCCGATATAGGCCGAACCGGTGAGCTGTGCCGCAGCAAAGGCGCCGACCGCACCCATGATCATCATGCCTTCGACACCGAGATTGAGAACGCCGGAGCGCTCGGTCACCAGTTCACCGAGTGCTGCGATGACGAGCGGTGTCGAGGCGGTGATGACCGTCAGCAGAATGGCTTCGAAGATGCTCATGCCGCCCTGCCCCTTAGCCGCGACCAGACAATGCGGATTTTGTAATAGATCAGCGTATCACAGGAGAGCACGAAGAAGAGCAGCAGACCCTGGAAGACGCGGGTGACCTTGTCGGAAACGCCGAGCGAAAGCTGTGCTGCCTCGCCGCCGAGATAGGTCAACGCCAGCACCAGGCCGGATGCGATGATGCCGAGCGGATTGAGGCGGCCGAGGAAGGCGACGATGATGGCGGTGAAGCCGTAGCCCGGCGAGATCGCCGGCTGCAAATGGCCGATCGAGCCGGAAACCTCGGCTATGCCGGCAAGCCCGGCAAGCGCGCCCGAAAAGAGAAAGCTGAACCAGATCATCTTCTTGGAGGAGAAGCCGGCAAAGCGCCCTGCCCGCTCCGATTGGCCGAGCACGACGATCTCAAAGCCTTTCAGCGTATAGCGCAACATGAACCAGACGCCGATTGCGGCGACAATGGCGAAGATGAAGGCCCAATGGGCCCGGCCCGATTCCTCCCAGATCGCCGGCAGCACCGCTTCCGGTGCGAAATCGCGCGAGACTGGAAAGTTGAAGCCCTTCGGATCGCGCCAGGCGCCGCGGATCAGCCAGTCAAGGAAGAGCTGGGCGATATAGACCAGCATTAGTGACGTCAGGATCTCGTTGGTATTGAAATGCGCCTTCAGCAGCGCCGGAATGGCGGCGAAAAGCGCACCGCCGAGCGCACCAAGGATCAGCATCAGCGGCAGCACGAGCGGCGAATGCCAGTCGTAGACGACGATCGGCAGATAGGAGCCGGTGATGGCGCCGATGGTGAACTGGCCTTCGGCGCCGATATTCCAGTTGTTCGAGCGATAACAGACGGCCAGCCCGACGGCGATCAGGATCAGGGGCGCGGCCTTGATCGCCAGTTCGTGCAGCGACCAGACCTCGAGCAGCGGCTCGATGAAGAAGGCGTCGAGTGCCTCGACCGGGTCCTTGCCGAGCATGGCGAACATGATGGCGCCGAACACCAGCGTCAGCACAAGGGCAAGCAGCGGCGAGGCGAAGGCAAAGAGCTTCGAGACGTCGGCCCGTTTTTCAAGTTCAATGCGCATGGGGCGCCTCCGGGGCGGAGCTGCTCTCGTGCAGTCCGCCCATCAGCAGTCCGATCCTTTCCCGCGTCAGTTCGCCTGCCGGAAACGGGCGGGAAAGACGGCCTTCGCAGATGACGGCAATATCGGTCGCCACTTCGAAGATCTCATCGAGATCCTGACTGATGACGACGACGGCCGAACCAGCTCTTGCGAGATCGACGAGCGCTTGGCGAATGCGGCTTGCAGCCCCGGCATCGACGCCCCAGGTCGGCTGGTTGACGACGAGTACTGCGGGCTGGCGGTCGAGCTCGCGGCCGACGATGAACTTCTGCAGATTCCCGCCGGACAGGGAGCCGGCGGCCGGGTCATCGCCGCTCTTGCGGACATCCATGGCCTCGGAAATGCGCCTTGCGGCAGATTTCACTGCCGCCTGGCGGATGATGCCGAGCAGGCCCAGGAACGCCTTGCGGTCCGACTGGCTGCGGGCAAGGACGAGATTGTCGGACAGTTTCATGGCGGAGACGGCGGCATGGCCATGGCGCTCCTCCGGCACGAAGCCGGCGCCGAGAAGACGGCGGGCGGTAATGCCCTGATTGCCCACGTGCTTTTTGCGGATGACGATCGCCTCGGCCGAAGCAACCGGATATTCGCCGGACAGAGCGTCGAAGAGTTCACTCTGCCCATTGCCCGCCACACCGGCGATGGCGAGGATCTCGCCCGAGCGCACCGCCATCGACACATCGCGCAGCGGCATGGCGAAGGGGGTGCGGGCTGCGACGGAAAGGTTGGCGACGGCAAGCTGCACCTCGCCCTTGTCGCTGCGCTCCGGATGCGTCACGGTCGCCACCTCGCTGCCGACCATCATGCGGGCGAGCGAGGCTGGCGTTTCATGCTTGGGATCGCAGGCGCCGGTCACACGGCCATGGCGCAGCACAGTGGCGCGATCGCAGATGCGCTGCACTTCCTCCAGACGGTGGCTGATATAAAGAACCGAACGCCCCTCGGCGCGCAGCTTGAACAGCGTCTCGAACAGCTTGTCGGCTTCCTGCGGCGTCAGCACCGAGGTCGGCTCGTCGAGGATAATGAGTTTCGGGTTCTGCAGCAGTGCGCGGACGATCTCGATGCGCTGGCGTTCGCCGACCGAGAGATCGGCGACATGGGCATGCGGATCGAGCGGCAGGCCATAGGCGACCGACAGCGCCCTCGCCTCCTCGGCGATTTTGTCGATCGGGATAGCGTCATCGAGCGACAGCGCGATGTTTTCGGCCACCGTCAGCGCCTCGAACAGCGAGAAATGCTGGAAGACCATGCCGATGCCGAGCTTGCGGGCCTCCCCCGGCGAGGCGATCGCAACCGGCTGGCCCTGCCAGAGGATATGCCCGCCCGTCGGCTCGAGAACGCCGAACAGCATCTTCACCAGGGTGGATTTGCCTGCACCGTTTTCGCCGAGAAGCGCATGAATTTCGCCCGGCGCTATATCGAGATCGATTTCATTGCAGGCTGCAAAGCTTCCGAAGAACTTCGTCAGCTTCTGAACCGATAATAACGCACCGGAATCCGGCACATTCAATGGCGACACGTTCCCCTCATTTCTTCTGCCAACCGGTCCGTTCGGATCTCATGGAATCAGCAGCGTCGTTCCTGTTGTTTTTCTTGTTTCCAGATCCGCGTGAGCCTGCCCAACCTCACGTAACGGATAGGTTTGATTGATATTGATACGCACTTTGTTGCTTTGCACAATATCAAATAGCGCTTTCGCACTGTCGATCAGTTCCTGGCGCGCGGCGATGTAGGTGAAGAGCGTCGGCCGCGTCGCAAAGAGCGAGCCCTTCTGCGCCAGTGCCGCAAGGGTGAAATTCTCGATCGGCCCGGAGGATTGACCGAAGGAGGCAAAAAGGCCGCGCGGCTTCAGGCAATCGAGCGACTGTGGAAAAGTATCGCGGCCGATCGAATCGTAGACAACATCGACGCCCTTGCCGCCGGTGATTTCGCGGACACGGCCGACGAAATCTTCGTTCTTGTAGTTGATCACATGGTCGTAGCCATGGGCGAGCGCCAGCTCGATCTTGTCTTCAGAGCCCGCCGTGCCGATGACGGTGGCGCCGAGCGCCTTTGCCCATTGGCCGGCGATCAGGCCGACGCCGCCGGCAGCGGCGTGAAACAGCAGGACCGTCTGTGGGCCGACCTTGAAGGTGCGGTTCAAGAGATATTCGGCGGTCATGCCCTTCAGCATCATCGCCGCTGCCGTTTCGAGCTCTATGCCGTCAGGCACAAGCACCAGGTGCCGCGTCTCGATATTGCGTTCGGCGCTATAGGCGCCGTCGGCGCCGGCATAGGCGACGCGGTCGCCGACCTTGAAATCCTCGACGCCGGGGCCAACCGCTGTCACGGTACCGGCGCCCTCCTTGCCGGTGACGAAGGGCAAATGCGGGGTCTTGTAGGTGCCGTTGCGGAAATAGACGTCGATGAAATTGAGCCCGACCGCCGCCTGCCTGATCTGCACTTCGCCCGCCGAGGGTGGCGGAAGATCGATCTCGACATAGTCGAAAACCTCCGGCCCGCCCGTCCTCGAAAATGAAACCGCCTGCGTTTTGGTCATCTGCCTATCCTAAGCTTCGCGTCCAAGGGCAGGGAAGAATTGCAACACCGCGCCGATGACGTAAAGATAGATTCCGGTCACGATAAAGAGAATGAGCGCCCATTCTGGCGTGTCGAAATGCATCAGTAGCGAAAAAATGCCGAGCGCCGACCACAGGAAAAAGACGCCGAGGTTGAGCGGGCGCAGCCTTTTGACCCGAACCGGGTGGAGGAAATTGATCGGCAGGAAGGTCAGCACCACCGAGACGATGACAACAGTGAGCGCCGTCGTGGCGCTGGCATCGATGACGAACAGCGTGAAGACGATCATGTTCCAGACGACAGGGAAGCCGGAGAAGAAATACTCGTCCGTCTTCATGCCCATATCGGCATAGTAGATGGCGCTGGAGACGACGATCATACCGGCGGCGACGAAGGACCAGGGCTCGCCGATCATGCCGCTCTGATAGAGCGCGAAGGCCGGCAGAAGCACATAGGTGACGTAATCGATGATATTGTCGAGCGTATCGCCCGACCAGTTCGGCAGCACTTCCTTGACGCGCACCTTGCGGGCGATCGGCCCGTCTATGCCGTCGACGAGAAGGGCGAGGCCCAGCCACCAGAACATGTCGATGAAGCGGTGTTCGGCGGCGGCAACGACGCCGAGAAAGGCAAGGAAGGAGCCGGATGCCGTCAGGATATGGACGGAAAAGGCGCGCATCTCCGCATAAGGAACACGCTTGTAGTTGAAAATCTTCATATTCCCCCGACCGCCCTATCGCGCTCGCCCCGGCAAGCATCTTTTTTTCGCCACCATCGCCGAACCCTGTTGCTGAATCGGGTTCGACGCCGTAGGTCTTTGTTGTCGCACCATTTTTGCCGAAAACCGGCATCCGTTTCCGGCGTGCTGCTCTAATATGCATCCTTTGCCGGGCTTCGCCAGCGGGAAATACGACATTCCCCGCCAGCCATTGAATCCTGACAATGACATGCATATTTCCCTTTAGAAGCGTCGCGTGGAATGGAATGCCTTTAATTCGGGCCCGATTTGTAATATCTCGCTCGCATCCGACTGTTCATCCGACGAAACGGGATCCGCTACCGAAATGAACGCGCCTGCAAAGACCGAAGACTTCGCCTCGTCCATCCCCGCCGGCGTCTATGCCGAGACGGTGCTCGATGTCACGCACTATACGGACCGGCTCTTCCGCTTCACGATGACCCGGCCGCAGGGCTTCCGTTTCCGTTCCGGCGAATTCGCGATGATCGGCCTGATGGTCGAGGGCAAACCGGTCTTCCGCGCCTATTCGATCGCCAGCCCCGCCTGGGCCGAAGAGCTTGAATTCTTCTCGATCAAGGTGCCGGACGGTCCGCTCACCTCACATCTGCAGGCGATCAAGCCGGGCGACCAGGTGCTGATGCGCAAGAAGCCGACGGGCACGCTGGTGCTCGACGCGCTGACGCCCGGCCGTCGTCTCTACATGTTCTCGACGGGAACCGGCATTGCGCCTTTCGCCAGCCTGATCCGCGACCCCGAGACCTATGAGAAGTTCGAGGAAGTCATTCTCACCCATACGACACGTGATGTCGCCGAGCTGAAATACGGCTTCGACCTCGTGCACGAGATCCAGAATGACGAGCTGCTGAAGGAAGTCGTCGGCGACAAGCTGCGCCACTATCCAACAGTCACGCGCGAGGATTTCGAATATCGCGGCCGCATCACCGACCTGATCTCCTCCGGCAAGCTATTCACCGATCTCGGCGTGCCGCCGCTCGATCCGGAAATCGACCGCGGCATGATCTGCGGTTCCTCGGCCATGCTGAAGGATACCAAGGAACTGCTCGAAAAGGCCGGCCTCGATGAAGGCGCCAACAGCAAGCCCGCCGAATTCGTCATCGAGCGCGCTTTCGTCGGCTAAAGCATTTGTGACAATCAGACCTGTGGCGGCTCCGGAAACGGAGCCGTTTCTATGTCTGGCTGAGGTAATCGATCAGCACCGCCATGGCGGCGCGCGCCTCATCCGGCCTGCCCTGATGGATGGCGCGGATGACGGCGACATGCAGCGCGATGGCGCGATCCGTGCGCTCCGGGCTTGCCTTGGAGTACCAGAGGCGGCGTGAATGCGTCTGCACCGGGCCAAGTGCTGCCGTGATGAAGCCGTTCGGGCAGGCATCCTCAAGGATTTCGTCGAAAGCCTTGTCGGCGGCGAAGAAGCCGGCGAGATCGCCGGTGACGGCGCATTCCTCCATCGCGCGGGCGCAGTCGATGAGACGCGCGCGCTGTTCGTCGCTCGCATGTTCGGCGACAAGGCTTGCCGCGATCGGCTCCAACTCACGGCGCACCTGCATGACATTGCCGTGATCGTCCGGTGCGATTTCGGCCACCTGCAGCCCGACGCGCGGCTTCACCAGGATCAGCCCCTGCCAGGCAAGCTTCTGGATCGCCTCGCGCACCGGCGTGCGCCCGTGGCCGGCCATATCGATCAATTGCTTTTCAGTGACAAGCGCGCCGGGCTTCAGCGCCAGCGTCACGATCAGATGCTCCAGCGCGAGATAGGCAAGATGGCTTTGTGAAGTCTGCAATACGGAGCTCCGTCGCCAAATCTGATATATCACCTTGTCGCACGGTCGAAAACCGAAGACAAGGCGGCACTGAATATCGGAATAGAGACAGATAGATAACAAAGGCGAGGCTGCTGAAAGCCGGCGAGGCATTGACGTCTGCGCCGTGAAGGCTGTTGCCACCCGCCCCGATCTACAGAGGCATTTCGCGTCGGCTGCGTCATCAGGCCGGCAGATCACCCCTTGCGGAACGCTCGGCTGGAAACCGAGATCGAATTTTGACACGGGTCTTTTGCATTGGCGAACAGATAGCCATCGGCTCTATGGATGGCACCGAACTCCAGGCCATTCTCCGCGCATCGCCTGCAAAAGTCCTCGACATCCTCTACGTCGAAGACCAGCTTCACGATGGATTGACCGCTCCGCTGCCCCTTGGCGGCCTGATGCAGCATGATATTCGCACCGCCGTCCTGAGCGACCAGTTCAATGATCCTGTCGCCAGGCAGGCTGGTCGCCTTGAAACCGAAGTGCTTCTCATAAAACCGCGCCGTCTCCTCGACGTTCCCAGCGTAGATCACCAGTCTGTTGAGCGGCATGATGGCGCCCTCCGATAGCGCTTGCGTTCGATTAACAGGAGTAGAGGGACATCACCCGTTTTGCCACGGCGCATTTATTCGTGCCGCAGCGCCTCGATCGGGTTCAACTGCGCTGCCCTTCTCGCCGGGAAATAGCCGAAGATCATGCCGATCGCCGCGGAGAACAGGAAGGCGACGGCGACCATCAGCGGACTGAAGACGAAGGGCACTTTCAGGAGCGTCACGGCGCCGAAGCCTAGGCTCAAGCCGAGCACGATGCCGGTGATGCCGCCGAACAGCGACAGCGCCACCGCTTCGACCAGGAACTGGGTGAGCACCTGGTTTTCGAGCGCGCCGATCGCCAGGCGGATGCCGATTTCGCGGGTGCGCTCGGTGACGGAGACCAGCATGATGTTCATGATGCCGATGCCGCCGACGAGCAGGCTGATCGCGGCGACGGCGCCGAGCAGGCCGGTCAGCAGCGTCGTCGTGCCGGTCATCGCCTCGGCGATCTGCGTCATGTCGTTGACGTTGAAATCGTCCTGGCGGCCGGGCACGATCTTGCGGCGCTCGCGCAGGAGATTTTCGACATCGGACTGCACCTTGGCTGTGGAGACGCCGTCGCGCGCCGAGATGATGATCTGCGGCACGTTGCTGTTGCCGCTGATGCGCCGCTGAAACACCTTGACCGGCATGATGACGACATCGTCCTGGTCGTTGCCCATGCCGGACTGGCCGCGCTTGGCAAGCACGCCGATGACGGGGCATGAGACCTTGCCGACGCGGATCTGCTGGCCTGTAGGGTCGGCGCTGCCGAAGAGCTGCGAGCGCACCGTTTCGCCGATGATGCAGCGCGCCTGGCCGCGTTCCTCGGCGGGCAGGAAATTGCGGCCGAGCGCCAGATTCCAGTCCTGTGCGATGAAATAGTCATTCGTGGTGCCGGAGACACTGGTCGAATGGTTCTGGCCGCCGAAAATCACGGTCGCTGTGGACTGGTTGAGCGGTGCCACGGCCCTGAGGCCGCCGATCTGGTCGCGGATAGCCGCGACGTCCTTGACGCTGAAGCGCTTGGCCTCGGAGCTCGCCCGGCCGGGGCCGAACTGGCCGGGGCGGACGAACAGCATGTTGGTGCCGAGCCGCGACAGCTCGGTCGAGACCTGTGCAGTCGTGCCGTTGCCGATCGTCACCAGCGCGATCACAGCGGCAACGCCGATGACGACACCAAGCACGGTCAGGAACGAGCGCAGCATGTTGCGGCTGATGGCCCGCAGCGCCAGCTTCAGCGTCTCAAAGAACATGATCCGCCCTCCTCCGGTGCTCGACTTCAGTCTCCAGCTTGCCGTCGACGAAACGCAGCAGCCGCTGGGCATAGGCGGCGATATCGGGCTCATGGGTGACCATGACGATGGTGATGCCCTGTTCGCGGTTCAGCCGCGTCATCAGATCCATGATCTCGACGCTGGTCTTGGTGTCGAGATTGCCGGTGGGCTCATCGGCGAGGAGCAGCGCCGGCTCGGTAACGATGGCGCGGGCGATAGCGACGCGCTGCTGCTGGCCGCCTGACAGTTCCTGTGTTTTGTGATGTTCGCGCCCGGTGAGGCCGACCAGCGCCAGGGCTTCGCGGGCCCGCTCGCGCCGCTCGCGCACCGCCATGCCGCGATAGATCAGCGGCAGCTCGACATTTTCGACGGCCGAGGTGCGCGACAGGAGGTTGAAGCCCTGGAAGACGAAGCCGAGCATGTGGCGGCGCAGCAGCGTCAGCTGGCTGCGGTCGAAGCCGCTGGTCGGAATGCCTTCGAAAATGTAGTCGCCGGCGCTCGGCACGTCGAGGCAGCCGAGAATATTCATCGCCGTCGACTTGCCGGAGCCAGACGGCCCCATGATCGCGACGAATTCATGGGCGTTGATCGCAAGGTCGACGTGGTCGAGCGCGCGGATCGCCGCCTCGCCCTCGCCGTAGATTTTCGAGACCTGTCTGAATTCGATGAGCGGCGGGCTTGCCATCCGTCTCTCCGCCTAGTTCGCACGCGTCGTGGCGTCGGTCACCAGTGCGTCGTTTTCCTTGATGTCGCCGGAGACGACCTGGGTGAACTGGCCGTCGGATGAGCCGACCTGGATGACAATAGGCGCCGGGCGACCGTTGCGCAGCACCCAGACACGGCGCTCAGCGCCCTTCAGCGCCGGGCCGGCATTGTTGTTGCGCTGGCGTGGCGGGCCGAAGATGCCGAAAATGCCGCGGCCGCGCCTTTCGGCCTGCGCCGGGGCGTAACGCAGCGCGGCGTTCGGCACCATCAGCGTATCCTTGACGGCCTCGACGGTGACGTCGGCCGTCGCCGTCATGCCGGGGCGCAGCAGCAGATCGGCATTGTCGACGGATAGAACCGCCTTATAGGTCACGACATTGTTGACCACCTCGGAAGCGAAGCGGATCTGCTCGATCTCGGCGGGAAAGGACCGGTCGGGATAGGCATCGACTGTGAATTTCGCCTTCTGGCCGACGGCGATCTGGCCGACATCGGCCTCGTCGACATCGACCTGCAGCTCCATCTTCTTCAGGTCGCCGGCGATGGTGAAAAGGATCGGCGCCGAAAGCGAGGCTGCGACCGTGGCGCCCGGATTGACGGAACGGGTGAGGATGACGCCGTCGATCGGCGATATGATCTTCGCCTTGGCGAGATTGACTTCGGCGAGCTGCAGGTCGGCCTCCGAGGCGAGGACCTCGGCCTCATTGATCTGTTTGGCGGCGACGGCGGAATCATATTTGTAGCTGGCGTCGTCGAGGCTCTGCTGGGTCGAGACGTTACTCCTGACCAGGCTCTTCAACCGCTCGAGCGATGTGCCTGCCGATTGCATATCGGCATTGGCCTTGACGACGTTCGCCTTGGCCGAATTGAGCTTGGCGCGCGAACTCTTCACATCCGCCTCGAGCTTGTTGGTATCGAGGAGAGCGAGCACTTCGCCTGATTTGACCGTGCTGTTGTAATCGACATTGACGTCGCGAACCGTGCCGGAAAGCTCGCTCGATATATCCACCTGCTCGGTCGGCTGCACGGAGCCGGTGGCAGTGACCAGCACCGTCAGGTCGCCGCGTTTTGCTGGCTGGGTGTCATAGCTCAATTCGCTTTGCCCACGACCCATGTAGAAATAAGCGGCGACTGCGGCAGCAGCGATGAGGATCAGCAGGATGATCAGGCGTCCGCGCCAGCGGCTGCGCTTGCCCTGCCGTCCCGATGCCGCAAGGACTGCGGCGAGATTGGACGCTGCGCCTGTCTTTGCTCCGGTTTCGCTGCCGCTTACGATTTTGTTCATGTCGTCCTCAATCAGTCAGTGGCCGCTTGCGGCCTCTGCGGCGAAATAATCACAACGCAGATGAACCGGCGATTAGCACTGCCGCCGAACTGGCACGGAATTGCAGATGGGTGAAATGAAATATTGGTAAGGAAAGTCAAGTTTCGGTGCGACTGAGCATGTCGCGCAAAACTGTGCAGCGGTTTTGCGATCACGACATGCGGAAAATCAAAGATCTAAAGCGCGGCAAGCTCGATCGCGACGCGCTTTAGCGCCGGTCAGTTCGCATCCTCGGCAAATTGGGCCGCGCCGTGCAAGGGATGCAGCCATGGTTCACGCCGCTTGATCCAGACCTCATAGCTAGGCGCAAGGTCGGTCGGTGGAGTGTCTAGGGACCCCAGGCGGAGTTCCGCCTCATCTTCCCGGAGGCAGAAAAGCCTGCCGCCGCAGACGGGGCAAAAGCTGCGGCCGGCGAATGTGGCGATCTCGCCGCTGTGGGAGAAAGCCTGACGCGGCCAGACCGCGAAGAAGACGAAGGCGGAGCCGCTCGATTTGCGGCAATCGGCGCAGTGGCAGAGGCCGGTGCGAAGCGGCTCGCCTTCCACCCTGTAGGCGACCGCCCCGCAAAGGCAGCTTCCGGTTCGGATCCCCATGGCGCCCGTCAGGCGTCGAGATTGGTCGGCAGGCCCGGTGGGCGCCGCTTTGCCGCCATCAACAGGTCGAGTTCGGTGGCGGACGGGCCGAACTTCTCGTAGAGGCGCTTTGCCTCCTTGTCGTCGAGCCGATATTTCCTGGCAAATTCGCCGATGCTATAGGGGCGGCCACGCAACACTCTCCGCGCCGGGGTCGCCGTATTCGGTGCGTCGGTCATGGTTTTCTCCTTTTCGTCAGGTACCCTTTAAGCTAGAGCGACCCGTCGATTTGGAAAGAGCCCGTAAGCCGCATAGCGGCTTCCGGCATGGATGGATGCGGTTGTTTTCCTGGAACCTTTTCGTCGACATGCGTATTTTTTGATCGAGGTTGCGGGCCGCGCCAAGCGGACGCGGCGATGCTGGAGAACATCGGGGGTTTTTCCGCTTTCTCCCGGTGGCCAACGCAGTGGCAGGCGAGCTCCCTACCCGCCCGGTTCGCTTCCTCATCCTGTTGTTTTCGAGCGGAGATCACGAAATATTAAAATGCGGAACGCATGCGCCGGAGCGAGGTTTTCCCATTGAGGCGACGTGGCCTCGTTCAACAACCAAGGAGAACCGAATGGCAAACCAAGGTGGATCCCATGAACAGCACGTCAAGGCTGGGCAGCAGAGTCACAAGAACGACTCCGATGCCCGCGACGCCTCAGCCGGCCGCGACGCGCAGTCCAGCGGAACCCGCGGCGGCAGCCAAGAACAGCATGTAAAGGCTGGTCAACAAAGCCACAAGAACAGCCACTAAAGCTGCTCTGATATGAATTAGGCTCGCGCGTCGGCGCGGGCTTTTCTTTGTCGAGTCACTACGACTAGGGATCGACCGCTGCCGGGAAGCCGATCTGTCCTCAATCAGTATTCGGGCGTGTTGCACGTAGACGCGTCCCGCGAGTGGCCGCCGTCATTCCATCCTGAACCGGCTGTGGCAGGTCGCGCAGGTCTGCAGCATGAGGTGGAACGTGTGTTCCGCCGGCATCGCCGATAGCTCGTGCTCGTTGCGGACGTGAGTGCCGAAAGGACCACCACCCATAGCCTCTCCGGGCTTCATGCGCATGCTGGCAGTCATCGGCCCGGGGTTCTTTTGCGCGGCGGCATCCAGCGCGACGGCGTAGTCGCGCAGGTCGTTGGCGATGCGGTCGAACCGGTCGCGCTCATTAAGAATGTTCGGTCCGGCCTTCGACTGCCGACTATCGGTCGCGGACGCGAAATGTGCAGAGAGAACGCCTCCAGACTTGTCGCGGATGGTGTCGGCCGCCCATTGGAACTCGCTGGCCTTGTAGGTCGTCGAATCCTTGAACATGCCGGAGATCGTCTTTGCCGCTGCGGCCATGGCTTTCATGTCCGCCTGCCGAATCGCGACGATGTCCTCCTCGGCGGAAACCATGGCCGCCGTCATCAGGACCGCCGCCATGAAGGCAAACAGTCCGAATTTGCTGGTGTCAGCTGTTAATCTCATCGACGAAGCCGTCTGGATTTGGTGACCATGATGCTGCACGGATATCCGATGCCGTGACCGGATATCCGTCTTTATCTGGGCAGCAAGAGGGCGGATGCGCGCCCGTCAGGCGGCGGGCGCATTCCCAGCTTCCAATCGGCGGTTGATCTGCAGCACGTAGATCTTTTCGCAACCGAGCGATGAGAAAGCATTAACTGTCGCCGGTTAGTCTGCGCCTCTCGCTCGGAGAGGATCGATGAAGAGTGGCTACTCGCTCGCCCAGATAGGACTCCACTGGCTCGTCGCCTTCATGGTGCCGGTCCAGTATCTGACCGGCGGCAGCATCGAGAGAATCCATCACGCCGTCCACATGGGTCTCACGCCGTCCTATTGGGACGTCGTCCAGCACCAGCTTCACAATTATGCGGGAATGGTGATCGGCCTGCTGATGGGCGTGCGGCTGGTTCTTCGTCTCCTTCAATCGCCCGAAACCAGCGGGCCGGATTCATGGGCCGGGCGAGCCGCGAAGGCGCTTCACTACGGCTTCTACGCCGCAATCATCGGACAGGCCTGCATGGGGTTCGTCGCGAGCTATCTCTCGTTCGCCATCGCGCCGTATCACGTGATCGGGTCGAAGATTATCCTGGCGATGGTCGCGCTGCACCTCGCCGCAGCGGCCTGGCACACGCTGGTCGCCCGTGACGAGACAGTCGACCGCATGGTGTTCTCGCGCCGGAAGCGGTCAGCCGAGAATTTCTAGAGTGGCCAGCGTCAGCACGACATAGCGGCTGGCCTTGGCGGCGAACACAGGGATCGTGAACGGGATGATGTTCGTGCCACATAAAGGACTCGAACATTGACGACAGGTGAGTTGCAATTGAAATCGAGCTGCTTTGCATGTAGTTCGAGGAGCATGGGCAAGATGTACCGAATCGCAATGAGCAGGCTGCTCGTGATGATGCGGCTGGTGATGATCGTATCACTGGCGGGGTACTCGCTGTCGAACGCCAGCGCCGCCATGCATGGCTCCTCGTTCCCCGAAATGGCAGCGGCCGTGTCAGAAACCGATGCCATGCAGCATCACGATGGCCATGACATGACGAAGATGGCTGTCCATGACCACTCCCAAGGCGAGGCCAGCGGTGACGCCGATGGCGTATCGAAGCCCGTCAAGCAAGAATGCTGCAAGGATTTCTGTGGCGGGCTCGGCATTATTTGTGAAGGCCAGGACGTCGGCGGACCCGTCGTAACCTTGATCCGGCAGTTCATCGACGACCGGACGACCCTTGGCGAACTGCCGACCCTCAACCGTCCCCCGAATATCTGAATAGAAACGCACCCGCTTGATCGGGTCTAGTCGGACGCTTGCCTGTTTCTGGGCGAGCGCGCCGTAGGCTATCTCCTATTCGGATATTTCAAAATGAAACCCTCGCTTTTCGTGGTGGGGCTGCCGCTTGTTGCCGGTGGCTGCGCATCCACGCTTCCTCCCGATGTGGTGGCATTTCCCACCGCGGTCATTCAGCCGTCCGCGCTTCCGGCGGCATACAGGTCGCCGATCACAGGTTACGTCGCCCGCCAGCCGGTCGATCCCAAACCCTGGCGCAGACAGAACGATCTGCAGTCTCCGATGAATGGAGACGGCTCATGATCGGCACCACAAGATTGATCGCGGCGCTGGCATTTCCGCTCGCCTTGAGCGGCTGCGTTACAGGCGCCGACTATTCCCGCAAGGAGGCGGGTTTCACCTCCGTTGCCAACAAAACCGCCACGGTCACGGCGAAAGAGACCGTCTGGATCCAGAACCAGAACCAGGCCCGATCGGCGGCCGCGCAGGTCAAAGGCCTGCTTGCTCGAACGAAGCCTCTCGACGTCGAGACTGCCGTCCAGATCGCGCTGCTCAACAACAAGGGCCTTCAGGCCGCCTATGCCGATCTTGGCGACAGCGCCGCCGACGCCTGGCAGTCGACGATGTTCATCAATCCGACCGTCTCCATCGGCACGACAGGCATGGGGACGCCGGAGCTGGGGGCGTTCAAAACGATCGAAGGGATGATCACGACGAACATCCTGGCGCTCGCGACGAGGAACCGGGAGGTGGCGATCGCCGACACCCGCTTCCGCCAGGCGCAATTGATCGCGGCGGTGAAGACGCTTCAGGTCGCCGCTGACACCCGGCGCGCCTGGATCGGCGCGGTCGCGTCATGGGAGAATGCCGGGCAGCTCCAGCACGCTCAGGCGGCTGCCGACGCAGCCTCGGAACTCGCCGAGAAACTCGGCGAGACAGGCGCGATGGCCAAGGGCGCCCAGGCCCGTGAACATGTGTTCGTCGCCGAACTCGCCGGAGAAACGGCTAAGGCCCGGCTGGCGGCCCGTCTCGCCAAGGAGGATCTAACGCGGCTGATGGGCCTCTGGGGCTCCGATCTGGACTACCAGGTCCCGAACAGCCTGCCGCCGCTCCCCAAGTCCGTCGTCAGACGCGACACCATCGAGGCCGAAGCCCTCAGGAACCGCATCGACCTGCAGATTGCTAAGCTCGACCTCGAGGCCACTGCCAGATCCTACGGCCTCACCGAGGCGACGCGCTATGTGACCGACCTCGAGATCCTGACCGGTTTCGATACGGAACGCGAAATCGAGGACGACGAGACGAAAACGAGGACCACTGCGCAGGTCGAGCTTGAGTTCGCCATCCCGATCTTCGACACCGGCAAGGCCCGGATGCGCAAGTCCGAGCTGGCCTACATGCGGGCGGCGAACCTGCTGGCCGAAAAAGCCGTCAACGTCCGCTCGGAAGCACGCTCCGCCTACGAGGCTTACCGCTCGCACTACGATATCGCGCGACACTACCGCAACAACGTCGTGCCGCTGCGCACCAAGGTCGAGGAGGAATCCCTGCTGACCTACAACGGCATGATCTCGAACACCTTCGAGCTGCTGACGGACACCCGCGACAAGATCAACTCCACCCTGCTTTCCGTCAACGCGAAGCGAGATTTCTGGCTGGCCGAAGCCGATCTGGCGCCTGCGATCTACGGCGGCGGCGCGACGAAGGCGGCGGCAGAGACCGAGGTCGCCGCTGTTTCCGAAAGCAGCGCTGGCGGCGGTCATTGAGAAAGGACACACCATGTTCAACAGACGACAACTTTTTGGCGCCAGCGCTGCTCTGCTCACCACAGCCGCCTGGACGAAGACCTCGGCAATGGGTCTGCCCGAGGCCCCGACGATGGAATCGGCCGACATGCAGCCGCCGCTCCTCCCTACCTCCGGCCCGGACTATCAGCCGGTCGTCACCCTGAACGGCTGGACCCTGCCGCACAGGATGAACAATGGCGTCAAGGAGTTCCACCTCGTCGCCGAACCGGTCGAACGCGAGATGGCGGACGGCATGACCGCCTATCTGTGGGGCTACAACGGACAGTCACCGGGACCGACGATCGAGGCTGTCGAGGGAGATCGCGTCCGCATCTTCGTCACCAACAAGCTGCCGGAGCACACGACGATCCACTGGCACGGCATGATCCTGCCGTCGGGCATGGACGGCGTCGGCGGCCTGACGCAGCCGCACATTCCAGTCGGCAAGACCTATGTCTACGAGTTCGACCTCGTGAAATCCGGCACCTTCATGTACCACCCGCATTCCGACGAGATGGTGCAGATGGCGATGGGCATGATGGGTTTCTTCGTGATCCATCCGAAAGATCCCAAGTTCATGCGCGTCGACCGAGACTTCGTCTTCCTGCTCAACGCCTACGACATCGACCCCGGCTCCTACGTGCCGCGGATCATGGAGATGACCGACTTCAACATGTGGTGCTGGAACAGCCGCGTGTTCCCGGACATCAGCCCTCTCGTCGTGTCCAGGAATGACCGGGTGCGCGTTCGGGTCGGCAACCTGACGATGACCAACCATCCGGTCCACATGCACGGCTACGATTTCGAAGTGACCTGCACCGACGGCGGCTGGGTGCGGCCGGAGGCGCGGTGGCCGGAGGTAAGCATCGACATCCCCGTCGGCGCGATGCGTGCCTACGAATTCGACGCCAAGTATCTCGGCGACTGGGCGATCCACTGCCACAAATCGCACCACACGATGAACGCCATGGGTCACGACATTCCAACCTTCATCGGGGCTGACAAGTCGAAGGTCGCCAAGAAGATCAGGAAGCTGCAGCCGGAATACATGCCCATGGGCACAAAGGGCATGGCAGATATGGGCGAAATGGAAATGCCCATCCCCGAGAACACCGTTCCGATGATGACCGGCTGGGGACCGCATGGTCCGATCGAAATGGGCGGCATGTTCTCGGTCGTCAAGGTCCGCGAGGGGATCTCGGCAGACGATTACTCAGATCCCGGCTGGTACGAAAACCCGCCCGGAACGCAGGCCTGGGAGTGGACCAGAGAACTTCCGGACGCGACCAAGGCCAAAGACGCGGAAACGCAAATCACGCCGAAGCCGACAAACGGCTGAGGTCCAATCTCAACATCGAAAAGGAATGACGGATGAAGAATTATCTCATGGCACTGGCCTTCGCAGCAATCGCGTCACCAGCACTTGCCTCAGGCAACCACGCCGGCGGCCATGGCGAGAAGATGGCCATCGGAGAACCCGGCGACAAGGCCAAGGCGACGCAGACGATCCGCGTCACG
Source organism: Rhizobium sp. 62_C5_N11_2 (assembly GCF_051811185.1). Classification (NCBI taxonomy): domain Bacteria; kingdom Pseudomonadati; phylum Pseudomonadota; class Alphaproteobacteria; order Hyphomicrobiales; family Rhizobiaceae; genus Rhizobium; species Rhizobium sp. 62_C5_N11_2. The sequence continues at coordinate 1,893,007 of NZ_JBPWPW010000001.1, read as the reverse complement.
ATGAAGGAAACCGACGACGGGAAAATGTTGTTCACCCCCGCCGTCTTCAACGTCCGCAAAGGGCAGACGGTCAAGATCGCGATCAAGAACGCCGGAACCGTCGACCACGAATTCGTGCTCGATCAGGAAGACAAGATCCTGGAGCACAAGAAGGTCATGGAGAAGTTCCCGGAAATGGAACATGCCGACGCCAACTCCATCCGTCTTCCGGCCGGCCAATCCGGCGAGATCGTCTGGAAGTTCACCACCGACGGCGAGTTCAAGTTCGCCTGCCTGATCCCCGGCCACTACGAGGCCGGCATGCACGGCGACGTCACCGTCGCCGGCAAGTAATCTGCAACAAAGGAGCTACACGCATGAAAACTGCAATGATCAAAATCGGCCTCGCCACCCTGCTCTGCACCAGCGCAGCCTTCGGCGCATTCGCCGAGGAATTCACCAAGGGTGTCGTCAACAAGGTCGACACAAAGGCAAAGAAGGTCACCATCAAGCATGAGGACCTGAAGAACCTCGACATGCCCGCGATGACGATGGTCTTTCGCGTCGAAGACCCGGCTCTGATCGAAAAACTGAAAGAAGGTGCGAATGTCGAGTTCGTTGCCGAGCGTGTGAATGGCAAGCTGACCGTCACCAATGTAAAATAGCCACCTCCTGCCGCCCGGGTCGATCCGGGCGGCAGGACATCGAGGAGCGCAGACGATGCACAGAAGAAGAAGTTTCATTGCAATGGCGGGCTCTGCCCTGGTGTTCCTGAGCGGAAAGGCCCGTGCCACGGCTCCGGCGGAAATGACTGTCTATAAGGACCCGAATTGCGGTTGTTGCCACGAATGGGCGAAAGCAATGGCAGAGGCAGGTTATTCCGTCGATCTCCGCAACACCGACGACCTTGCCGCAGTCAAGGCACGGCTTCGCGTGCCTGCCGAAATGGAAGGATGCCATACCGCTGCCGTCGAGGAATACTACCTTGAGGGACATGTTCCGCTCGAGGCCGTGCAGCGCCTGCTCCGAGAGCGGCCGCCGGTCCGAGGGCTGGCCGTGCCGGGGATGCCGCCCGGCTCGTTGGGAATGCGTGTCGATCCGGCCGCGGTCTATGACGTCTATGCGATCCCCTCGGGAACCGGCGCGCCGTACGTGTTCATGGAGGTCCGCCCCCGGAAGGCCTGACGCCTCGATCAATCAAGCCACGCTGAGCTGCCGCTCAGGAAACCGGAGCGGTGCAGAGCGCCGCCCAGAGATCGTGCTTCCAGTCCGTTCCCGGCCGCGTCGACAGGTCGATCACATAGTCGGCGGAATTGATCCGCACCATGGCGGGCGCAACGCAGCGCACGCTCGCCTGGTGTCTTCCCCCGTCCCGATAGAGCACCGTCCCGCCACCGTCGAATTCCGACAACGTGATGACGACATCGAAATCAAAGGCGCGATCGCGGGCCGGACCGCCCTCTGCCAGACTGAGGCTGACCGACCGGCTGCCGCCAAACGAAGCGGTGTGGAAAATGGCGAGCTCGGACGCCGCCGCCGTCGATGCGGATTGCGCACAAAGGATCAGACACAGAAGGACTCGGCGCATTTACCTCTCCCGTGGTCAATGCATTGCGATCCTATCATATCCTCGGCGGCTCCGCGACTATTCGCAGAGCCGAGGCTGGATCCCAGGCCCCGCTACGGCCGCATGAACGCCTGCAATTCGTCGGTCGTGACCTTGCCGTCCTTGTTCGCGTCCACGCTGTCGAAGATCCGCTTGTGGATCGCCGTCACCTCCTCGAAGAACAGCGCGCCGTCTCCGTCGGCGTCGGCGACCGCGAACATGATTTTCATCATGTGTCCGCGCATCGACATCATCGGCATGCCGCCCATCATGCCGGACGGCATCATCATGCTCCGCCCCATCATTCCGTCGGGCATCATGCCGGATCCGCCGGGCATGGATCCCTGACCTGGCCCCATCGTCCCGTCGTCAGCGTCGGACGGCTGGCTTGCCTGCGCCGATGTCGCAGGATGATGGGGGGCGGCGTCGTTTGTCTGCGCGAGCGCGAGACCAGCTCTCGCAGCCCATCAGGACAGGCGCCGCCCGTCCTCGCCGAAGAGGTGCAGCACATGGGGATCGAGATGCAGCGGCAGGCTGTCGCCCGATTTCATCCGCTGCTGGCCGGCAAAGACCGCAATCAGCTTCTTCCCGCCTGCGTCGGCGTGGACGACGGTCTCCGAGCCCAGTTCCTCGACAAGGGTAACGCGGGTGTCCAGTCTGCTCGTTGAGGCCGCATCGGCCAGGGTGATGTGTTGCGGGCGGATGCCGATGCTGACCCTTTCGCCCGTCGGGCGTGCCTCCTTGGCAATCACCGAGAGACGATGGCCACCAACGGTTTCGACCTCAGCGAAACCGCCCTGGTGACCGACAATCGCACCTTCGAGGAAATTCATGTGCGGCGCGCCGATGAAGCCGGCGACGAAACGATTGGCCGGGTTGTTATAGAGTTCCAGCGGCGTTCCCACCTGCTCGACCCTGCCGCTTCTCAAGACGACGATGCGATCGGCCAACGTCATTGCCTCGACCTGGTCATGGGTGACATAGATCATCGTCGCCTTCAGGCGGGCGTGAAGGGCCGCCAGTTCGGCCCGCATGCTGACCCTGAGTTCGGCGTCGAGATTGGACAGCGGCTCGTCGAGCAGGAAGGCATCCGGCCGCCGCACGATGGCGCGGCCGATGGCGACGCGCTGGCGCTGGCCGCCGGAGAGCTGGCCCGGACGGCGCTGCAGGAATGGCTCGATCTCCAGCATGCGGGCGGCGTCCGTGATGCGCGCTTCGATCTCGGCTTTCGCCACCTTGGTGTTCTCGAGACCGAAGGCGAGGTTTTCCCTGACACTCATATGCGGATAGAGCGCATAGGACTGGAAGACCATGGCCAGGCCGCGATCGGCGGCGCTGATAGCGGTGACATCCTTGCCGTCGATGGCGATGCTGCCGCGGGTGGGCTTATCGAGGCCGGCGATGAGGCGCAGCAGCGTCGATTTCCCGCAGCCGGAAGGGCCGACGAAAGCGACGAACTCGCCGTCATTGACATGCAGCGAGACATCGCGAATGACCTCGACGGCGCCGAAATTCTTGACGATGTTCCTGAGCTCGAGCCCGCTCATGCACTCTCCTATTCAAATTATAGCTGGCCTATTTGAGCCCCGAGCCGGCGATGCCCGTCGTAATGAAGCGCTGCAGGAAGACGAAGATCAGCACGACCGGGATCATCGAGACGACGGTCATGGCGAGGATGTAGTGCCATTGCACATTGAGTTCGCCGGCATAGACGTTGAGGCCGACCTGCAGCGTATAGAGTTCCTTGCGCGAGAGCACGATCAACGGCCAGAGGAAGTCGTTCCAGCGCCAGACGACCGAGAAGATCGCCAGCACCGCCAGTGCCGGCGCCGACAGCGGCAGGATGATGCGCCAGTAGATCTGCCATTCGCTGGCCTTGTCCATGCGCGCGGCGTCGAGCAATTCGTCGGGGATCGTCAGCATGTATTGCCTGAGCAGGAAGACGCCCGTCGGGGTGGCGACCGTCGGCAGAATGACGCCCCAGAGGCTGTCGAAGAGGTTCAGCGTGCCGATGACGGAATAGAGCGGCACGACGATGACCGAAAGCGGCACCATCAGAGTCGCCAAGATCATCAGCATGACGGCGGTGCGACCGGGGAACTGGTATTTCGACAGCGCGAAAGCGGCCATGGAATTGACGAGCAGCGTGATGGCCGTCGCCACGACGGTGACGAAGACGGAGTTGCGCAGGAAGAGGAAGAAATCGAAGCGCTGGAAAGGTTCGGTGTAGTTGCCGCCGGCGAATTCGACCTGGCGCACCGGTGTGCGGTCCTTGATATTCGCCTTGACGATTTCGCCCGGCTGTTTCGGATCGACCATCTGACCGATGATGCCGATGCGGCGCACTTCGGCGAGCACGCGCGTGCTGCCATCCGGCATTGCGACATTATAGAGCGGCAACGGCTTGTCGTAGCCCGGCACCACTGCCTGCTCGGTGACATAGGGCAGGAAGGAAGGCGGGAACTCGGCAAGGGCGGCCGGCGTCTTGAACGAGGAGAAGACCAGCCAGACGGCCGGGCCGAACATCAGGAAGACGCCTGAGATCAGCCAGATCCAGGTGACGACATCCGTCCAGTGCCAGCCTCGTCCGCGACGGCGGAGCAGGAAGGCAGAGACAGCGCTCATTGGCGTGCTCCCTTCTTCTCGTTGCGGCTACTGACGCCGAGCTGGACCAGCGTCAGGATGACGAGCACGATGCCCATCAGGATCGAGGCAGCGGAAGCCAGCCCCGGATTGCGCAGCGAACTCGCAAAGCCGGTCTCATAGATATACTGGGTGATGTACATGGTGCTGGTGCCCGGCCCGCCGCCGGTCAAAACGAAGACCTCGTCGAAGATCTGCACGGCGCGGATCAGCGCCAAGACCAGCACGACGATGAGGTTCGGCATCAGAAGCGGCAGGGTGATGCGCCGGAAGATGCGGGTTGGACGGGCGCTGTCCATCGCCGCCGCCTCGTAGAGATCCCGCGGGATCGCCTGCAGGCCGGCGAGCAGGATCAGCGCATAGAAGCCCATATGCGCCCAGACCGAGACGAAGACGGCGAAGAAGAAGGCCCAGAAACGATCGCTGAGCCAGGAAAACGGCTCGAAGCCGAAGGGGCTCAGCGCATAATTCAACAGGCCCTCGCGCTGCAGGATCCATTTCCAGATCAGGCCGACGACGACGGGCGACAGCAGCACCGGGAAGAAGAAGACGGCGCGCCAGAAGCCGCGATTGGAAAGCTCGCGGTTGAGGATCAGCGCCGTTGCGAGCGCTGCGACCAGCATCACTGTCACCTGGAAGACGACGAAGACGGCGGTGTTGCGCACGGCCGCCCAGAAGGTGTCGGCAGCGCAGGTCGAAGGGTCGAGATAGCTGCCGCAATCGAAGAGGATGCGGTACTGGTCGGCGCCGACATAGGTCCTGTTCTGCAGGAAGATGGCGCTGCCGCTCGTCGTCGAATAGATGAAGTTGATGACAAGCGGCAGCAGCACGAAGACGGTGAAGATCACCATGTTGGGCGCCAGGAAGACGCCCGCCATGCCGTTCAGCCCGGTCAGCTTCTGCCAGGCGCGCATGGGAATGTCGACGAGCCCCATGACAAGCCGGACAGGCGCCGAGAGCGCCTGCCGCAGACCGGTTTTGACAGGTGGTTCAGAAGAAACCGTCTTCGCCGTCATCTGTTCTTCCGTCAGTTGCCGGCGACCTTGGCCTTGATGTCCTCGTCGATGCGGGCATAGGCGTCGTCGAGCTTCATCTCGCCGGCGATCACCTGGCTGATGCGGGCGACAATGGCGCTGTAATAGGCGTCCGACCACTTCCAGCCCGGCAGCTTCATGGCGGGTGCCGCCGTCTGACCGGCCGCTTCGACGAAGGCCTTCAGCGCCGCCTGCACATGCGGATTATCGGTCTTGAAGTCCATCTGGCCGGCGGCAACACCCTTATGCGCCGGAATGAACAGGCTTCGTTCGGCAAATTCCTTCTGCACGTCGGCACCTGCCAGGTAGTCCATCACCTTGGCGACGTCCTTCGGGTTCTTGGTGTATTTGACGGCAACCAGACCGGCGCCACCCTGCATGCCGGAGCATGCGACCGAACCGCAGGGGCTGCCCGCCATCACCCAGTCGAAATTGTCGCCAATCTTCTGGGCGAAGCCCGAAACCTGCCAGCTGCCCGAATAAAGATAAGCAAGGCCGCCATTGATGAAGTCCTCGGCGGCGGAGCGGTAGGTGGTGCCGGCAGCACTCACCCAGACATCCTTGTTGATGGTGCCGTCCTCGTTCCACTTGACGAAGCGGCTGAGGAAGTCCTTGGCGCCCTGATCGATCGGCGCCGGCTTGCCGTCGGCGGCGATGTAATTGGCGCCGTAGGAGATGTTCGGGCCGGAGACCCGGTGGCCGGAGCGGTCGATCGCCATGGCGAAGACCTTCTGGCTGTCGGCGACCTTCTTGGCGGCCGCCGCCCAGTCGTCCCAGGTGGCTTTCGGGCCGGGGATCTCGACGCCGGCCTGCTCGAACAGCGTCTTGTTGACGAAGCCGCCGGTCAGCGTCAGCTGCGTCATGAAGCCGGTGATGGCATTCGAGCCGTCCGGACGCATCCAGTCGGCCTGGGCGCCGAAATTTTCGTCCCAGTATTTCGCATCGGCAAGGAGTGGGCGAAGATCAAGCCAGTGCTGCGCCGGCGCCTTCAGATTGGTGACGCGGGCGATATCCGGCCCCTGCCCGGCTTCGAGCTGCACCGGCAGCTGTTCCTTGACGACGTCGTAGGAGACCTCGTCGAGGATGACGTTGACGTCGGGATTGGCCTTGGAGAAGCGCGAGAGCAGGTCCTTGATTACCTCGCCTTCGCCGCCGTCGGAATACCACATGATGCGCACGTCACCGGCATGGGCGGCAACTGAACTCAAGAGAACCGCAGCAAAAGCCGCGCCGATCGATTTCATTCTGGTCATTTTCTCCTCCACTTGACCGATGAATTCCTGCGCCCGGCCGGTCCTCCTCCTGCCGGACACGTCGTCTACGAGGCCGCACGCCGAGGCTGCCTGCCCGGTATCTTCAGATGTACCGCGTCTCCCCGCACCGACCAGTCCGTCGGTCGAAGAATACGGCCTTCGGCGCGCACGGTGCCGTCTTCTTCGAAGACGACCCGGCCATAATCCGGATCGACGACGATCAAGGCGCCCTCGTCGTCGCGGCGGGCCGAAAGCGTGGCGAAACGCGCCTGCATGCCGTCAAGGCTACCCTCGCGCCCGACATCGGAGAGACGGACGATCCAGCGGCCCTTGCGGCCAGCCAGCCGCAGCTCGATATCCGTCGTCGGACCTTGCTTCACCGGCTCAAGCGCGCCGTTGCCGATCAGCATCGCAATCCCGTTGCCTGAGCGGGCGAGCGCCAGATTGCCGTCGACCACCGTGTCGTCGAAGGCCTCGAGCGGGAACCAGGCATGGGTGAAATCCGGCTGGCCCTCGTGGATCTCGAAATCGAGGATCGCCAGATCGCGATACTGATGCACGCGCGGCAGCGTTCCGCAGCCGCCCCAGAAGCTCGGCCGGCCGTAGCCGAACTGGATGGTTTCGCCGGGATGATTGATCCAGATCTGCGCTTCCGGCCGGTCGCCCAAGCGCAGATGCAGCACCGTCTCCTGGTAGCCCCAGGCGCCGGGACGATAATGGGCGATGGTGCCAAGCGCGGTGTCGCGGGTCTTATAGTGGTAGAGAGCGGCGAAACGGTTCTCGCCCTGGGAAAAGGTCCATTCCTGTGCGTCGTCGGACTGGTGCGCCGCAATCGCCGCAAGCGCTTCTGGAAAACGCAGGCCATGATCGCGAATGCAGACGGCAAGCTGCGGCAAAGCGTGGACACGCCGGCCGTACCAGCCGCGGCCCCAGAGCAGCCGAGCAATAGCGGAGAGTTCGACCGAGCGGCCGGGGCGCAGCGTATGTTCGTAAGAACGGCCCTGGCTGCCGGTCAGCATGCCGTGATGGGCCGAGCGGGCGACGATCTCCATCAGGCGGACGATGCTGGCACTCGCCCGGTCGCGGATCGTCTCATCCGGGGCACAGGCGGCCAGCGCCGTCAGGCCCTTGAGGTCGATCGGGAAATAGGGAACGGAATTCCACTCGGCCATTTCCCAGCGCTCGAAATGGTCAAGCCAGGCGCGAACACGCTCTTCGCCGATCTTCATCTGCTCGGCGCCGGTGCGGCCGGAACGGACGAAGACGGCATCGGGGAAAAGCCTGCCGCCGAGATAGGCGGCGGTATGGAAGAGAAGCGCGTGGTTTTCCGAAAAATACCACTGAACGTCGTTGCCCGGTTCGTCCATCCAATAGCGGTAATTGAGGACGGCGTGCTCGATCCTGTCGCGCAGCTCCGGTGACAGCAGATCGCTCCAGCGCGTATAGGCAAAGAGCAGCGGCACCAGCACGAAATCGGCGCAGTCGTGGCAATCCTCGATGACCGGCAGCATGGCCGAGATCATCGCCTCGGTTTCCTCGCCGCCCTGCCCCTGCGCAAGACGCGCGAAAGCACAGACCGTGTCGGGTTCGGAATGGGCGGCGACCTCGGCCAGCGCCTCGGCGACGCGGTCCTCCAGAGCGGCGGGCGCTTCCCCCTGGCGTTGGGGATGACAGATCTCGACGCCGAGCGTTCGGCCGAGCGAGAGCTCGCCTGTTTTGAAGGTGATGCGGAAATGGCGGAAATCGGCGGGCATATCCGCCGAGGTTCCGAGTTCCAGCTTGGTTGCTCCCGCTTCCAGCTCGAAATCATAGTCGAAGCGCTCGATCGACATGAAGTCGCCTTCGATCTCGACATGGCAGCTCAGCGCCACCGGCAGCGGCACGGGGAAGAGGATCGTGACATCTTCGCCGAGATAGGCGGTGCGGTCGAAGCGCATGCCCTCGAGGATGACCTCCAGCGCATCCGCGTCGCCGGCGGCGATGGGAACGGGCACGGCGGCTTCAACTTCCGGTCCTTCGACATAATCCAGCTGGAAATAGAAACGCGCGTCGCGCTCGGCGAGATCGTCGAAATAGACTCGGATCTCGTTGAGGCCGGCCGCCAGTTCGATCTCGAAGAGCTGCTGGGCTTCAAGATTGCGCTGATACGGCGCCATGAAGCCCTGCTCGCGGCCATTGACGAAGAGGATCGCGCCACCGCAGGTCGACAGGCGAAGCGTCGCAGGCCCCACTGAGCGGGCATCGAGGAAGGTGCGCGCCCAGCAGCCGATGCGCGTGGGGCGAAACCAGAAGCCGGAGAGATCGACACGCGGGGAGGCAAAGGGAAGCCACCAGCGGACAGCGTCGAACTCGGCAGCCGGCTGCGGCCGCCGGCCGGAGAAGGATTTCTTGAATTCGGTGCGGCAGGGATATTCATGCGGGATGAAATTCTTCGTCTTGGTGACGAAGAAAAACGGATCCATGTTGCCGTCCATCGGACGGTCGGCGACGTCATAGCGCTCCTGCCACAGGTTGGCGAGCTGCCAGTAGACGATCGGGCTATCCTTCGCCGTTGCGCGGCGGAGATGGGATTGCTGCTCAGTGGTCATATTTCAGCCCGCCCCAGAACAGTTGGAGCATGATGTCGCCCGAAAACCGCTCACACTTTTCGGCATCATGCTCAAGCCTTGGGACGCCGGGTAAAACGCCGACGCATGGACTGGCCGCCTAGCCACATTTCAAAGCCTCCCTGCTCTGCCGCTTGTCGCGGACTCCTCAGGCAACAATTGTGCATAGGCATTCCATTTGCGCAATCTGAAAGATTTTTGCATAGTAGTCGGGAGCGAGGAGAGGACATGGCGGCGGAAGAGAAAAAAGGCAGGCGCACGCGCCTCGACGACATTGCCGCCAGATGCGGTGTCTCGATCAGCACGGTGTCGCGTGCGCTGGCTGGCGAAAAGGGCGTCAGGCCGGAGATTCGCAAGCTGGTGCTGGAAACGGCGAGTGCGGTCAGCTACGCCCTGCCGGCGAGCGTTGCCGGCAAGAAGGTCATGCTCGTCGCCTCCGGCGCGGCGATGATCGACTATGTCCGCAACCAGTTCACGCTCTATGTGCTCGAAGGATTGAATGCGCGCGCAGCCGCTCTCGGCATCGAACTGGCGATGCGCCCTATCGCCGACAAGGGGGATGAAGCCCGCGTCGTCGCCGAGATGCGTGACGATCCGAGTTTTGGCGGCATGCTGATCCTGACCGTCGACGAGGAGGAGATGCTGGCGGCGGCCGCCGATCTCGGAAAGCCCGTCGTGCTCGTCAACAGCGACGATCCCTATATGCGGCTTTCGAGTGTTACGCCCTGTAACCGATCGGCCGCCTTCATCGCCGCCGAGCGGCTGATCAAGGCGGGACATCAACGTATCCTGTTCATGCTGAGGCCGGGGCGGCGGACGATCGAGCGGCGCCTGGAGGGCTGGCGCGACGCCCTGCAGCATCATGGGCTGACGGCCGATGCCGATCTGGTGCTCGAGGTCGACGACTGGCTGCCGGAACTCGGCGCCGAGGCGGTCACCCGTCTTGTCCGCGAGAAAGGCCTCTCCTTCACCGCCATCCTGACGGCGGGCGACAGTCTGGCCAATGGCGCGGTGCGCGGATTGCAGGCGATGGGTTATGCCGTCCCGCAGGACATCTCGGTGATGGGCATAGACGACCTGCCGCAGTCGGCCTTTCTCAATCCACCGCTGTCGACGGTGCATATTCCGATGCGCGAACTCGGCGCCACCGCGCTCGATCTGCTGCGCGACATGATGCTCGGCCTTGCCGCCCCACGGCGGCGGATAGAGCTTGCCTGCCATCTCGTCGAAAGGGGTAGCGTCGCAGCGATCAACCGCGTCCATGTCGCAACAGAGGATCGCTGAACCACACCACGTTCGAGGATATCAAGCTTCGATAAAGCTCGCTTCGAACAGCTCTCGCGCATAGGCATCATGCGTGGTGCCGGCCTGCAGATCCGCTTTGGTGAGTTCGTCGACGAAGCAACCATTCTTCATGATCAGCACCCGGTCGCACATATGGCCGATGACCGCGAGGTCGTGACTGACAAGCAGATAGGTCAGGCCCTTTTCCTCTCGCTGATCAGCAAGCAGGTTGAGGATCTCTGCCTGGACCGAGACATCGAGCGCCGATGTCGGCTCGTCGAGCAACAGGATGGGCGGCGACAGGATCAGGGCCCGGGCGATTGCCACCCGCTGACGCTGGCCGCCGGAAAGCTCATGCGGAAAACGGTTTGCGAAGCTCGCCGGCAAACCCACCTGGATCAACGCCCTCTCGACCTTCGACCAGATATCGGAATGGCCCATGGCGCGCAGCGGCTCGGCCAAGGCGGTGCCGATACGATGGCGCGGATGCAGGGATCCGTATGGGTCCTGAAACACCATCTGGGCAAATTTCAGCTCCTCGCGAGAGCGCTTCTTGCCGATCGGTTTGCCGCCAAGCTCGATGTGACCGGTCCAGCCGGCCTCCATGCCGGCGAGACACCGCAGCACCGTCGATTTGCCGCATCCGGATTCACCGACAATGCCAAGGGTCTCCCCCTGGTTGACCTGAAAACTGATGCCCCTGACGACATGGTTGCTTGATTTGCCGGAGGCAAAGACGACATCGAGGTCACGCACATTGATCATTGCGCCGTCTCCAGATCGAGTTTCGTCCTGTCGAGAACCGCAAGCCGGCGAACCGGGTTCCTGGGGTCGGGCAGCGCCGCTATCAGCCCGCGGGTATAGGGATGGCGGGCGTCTTCGAGACGAGTCAAGGTCTCGACGATCCGGCCGGCATACATGACGATGATGCGCTCGCAAAAAGCTGCCACCATGCGAATGTCGTGGCTGATCAACAGCAGTCCGGAATTGTTCTCGCGCACCAGCTCATCGAGCAACAGCAGCACGTCCTTGCGGACGCTGACATCAAGCGCCGAGGTCGGCTCGTCGGCGATGACAAGCTTCGGGCGCGCCAGCAGCATCATGGCGATCATCACGCGCTGGCCCATGCCGCCCGATATCTGATGCGGATAAAGCGCCATGACCCGCTCCGGATCGCTGATGCGCACGCGCTCCAGCATGGCGCGGGCAGCCTCATGCGCCTGCTTCTTGTGAAGACCGAGGTGAAGGCGGGCGGCTTCGGCGATCTGTTTGCCGATCGAAAGCACCGGGTTCAGCGAATAGCGCGGATCCTGCATGATCAGCGCGATGTCCTTGCCGCGCAGCGCGCCCATCTGACGTTCGGTCTTCGACAGCAACGAACTGCCGGCGAGATCCAGGCGTTCGGCCGAGACCACCGCGGCCGGCGGCAGAAGACGCATGATGGCGCGACCGGTCGTCGATTTTCCGGAACCGGATTCTCCGACGATCCCGACGCGTTCGCGCCCGACGTCGAAACTGACATTGGAGACGGCAGGCACGGCGCCTCGCCCGAAACGGACGCTCAATCCTTCGACGGATAGAACGGGCTGCAGATCACGATCTTGCATGGCGGGGATCCAGAATGTCGCGCAGAGCATCTCCGGCGATGTTGAAGGCAAGGCTGGTGAGGAGGATGGCGATACCTGGCATCACGGCAACCCACCAATAATCCAGCATGAACTTGCGGCCGCTGGAGATCATTGCGCCCCATTCCGGCGCCGGCGGCTGGGCGCCAAGGCCGAGGAAGCCAAGTGACGCTGCCGTCAGAATGATACCCGCCATGTTGAGCGTCAGACGAACGATGACCGACGGGACGCACATCGGCGCGATATAGAGGAGAAGAATGCGGATCGGCGAGGCGCCATAAAGACGGGCGGCGACCACATAATCGGCGTTTCTGACGACAAGGGCCTCGGCGCGCGCGAGCCGGGCAATCGGCGGCCATGCGGTCAGCGAGATCGCGATGATTGCCGTGGTCAAGCCGGCGCCGAGTGCTGCAGCAAAAGCCAGAGCCAGGATCAGCGACGGGAAAGAGAGAACGATATCGGTGGCGCGCATCAGCAGCGCATCGATGCGTCCGCCGAAGAAGCCGGCGACAACGCCGATCAACAGGCCGATCGGGCCGACGATCAAGGAGATCGAAAGCACGGTCTGGATGGTGATGCGCGTGCCAAAGATGAGGCGGCTCAAGATATCCCGGCCGAATTCGTCCGTGCCCGCCAGATGCGCGAGGCTCGGCGGCTGCAAGGCATCGCCAAGCGCCTGTATCGCCGGATCGTAGGGCGCCAGGAGCGGCGCGAAGATCGCGATCAGGCAAAGCAGACCGAGGATGACGAAGCCTCCAAGACCAAGCGGCTCGGCCGCCAATTTGCGGCCGGCGCGCGCAAACGACGCCGCGATACGGGTCAACACGCCTGGAGGGCGGATCTGAATCTCGCTGCGGATGACATCGCTCATCGGGCCGCCTCCCGCATACGCGGATCAAAGACGGCGTAAGCGACGTCGGCCAGGAAGTTCAACAACATGAAAATGAATCCCACAATGATGGTGCCGGCGACGATGGCGTTCATGTCGCCGATCATCAGCGCGTTCGTCATGTACTGGCCAATGCCCGGCCAGGAGAAAACGATCTCGGTCACGACAGCGCCCTCGAGCAGACCGCCATAGGAAATGGCAAGGATGGTGATCAGCTGCACCGCAATGTTCGGCAGGACGTGGTGCCAGATCGTGCCGAGGGGGCTCACACCCTTGGCTCGGGCCGCAATGACATAATCCTGACTCAACTGCTCCAGGGTGAAGCTGCGGGTCATGCGCGTGATGTAGGCCATCGCCGCATAGGCGAGGATGACGGCCGGCAGAATGATATGGCCGAGCGCATTCCAGAAGATTTCGGTCTCGCCCTGCAGCAGGCTGTCGACCAACAACAAGCCGGTGCGCGGTGTGACGAGGCCTTCGTAAAACACATCGATCCTGCCCGGCCCGCCGACCCAGTTGAGGCCGGCATAGAAGATGACGAGGCCGACGATGCCGAACCAGAAAACCGGGATCGAATGACCGACGAGCGCGACCACCCGGGCCGTCTTGTCGATGAAGCTATCGCGAAACAGCGCCGCGACAAGCCCGAGCGGGACACCGACGAAGGTCGAAATGATCACCGCCAGCGTCGCAAGTTCGAACGTCGCCGGAAAGGCCTGGGCGAGGTCCGAAGAGACGGGATTGCCGGTGAGGACGGCCGTGCCGAAATCACCATGCGCCAGGCCGTTCAGATAGAGGAAAAACTGCTGGTAGATCGGCAGATCGAGCCCTAGGCGCGCCCGCATCGCCGCATAGGCGGCGGGATCGGCGAGCTCGCCGACAATCGCGCCGACCGGATCGGTGGGCAAGACGCGGCCGATCACGAAGGTCACACATAAGAGGATGAACAGGCTGACCAGCAAATGCGCCAGGCGTCGGCCAAATTCGGCTACGGAGAGTTCCTTCATGATCGGCTGTCCTGGGAAGTATTACTGGGTTTCGACCTTCGTCACGTTCTCGAGACGCGTTAACTGAGACGGATGCCCCACATATCCCTCGACCTTGCTGGACAGGACGATCGGCTCAAAGCGCTCGAAGAGCGGAAGCACCGCCGGCTTCTGTTCGACGAACATCTTCTGCATCTGAACGTAGAGTTCGCCGCGCTTCTTGGCGTCCGGTTCCATCGATGCTTTCGCGGTCAAGGCCGTAAGTTCCGGGATGTCCCAGGCCGAGCGCCAGACGAAATTGCCGGCATTGTTGGCTTCCTTCGAGTTGTCGGGATTGGAGGAAAACTGCTCCATCGAGCCGAGCACGTTCGGCATATAGGCGCTGGTCTGCGGGATCAGCAGATCAAAATCCCTGGCGCGATGGGCGGCGATGATTTCCGAGCCGTTGCCCTGCTGGATGTCGATCTTGATGCCGACCTGGGCAAGCGATGCCTGGATGGCGGTGGCAAGATCGATCCGCGGCGTTTGCGCGATGGTCTTCAGCGAAAGCGAGAAGCCGTCCTTGAAGCCTGCCTCGCTCAGCAGCTGCTTGGACTTTTCGACGTCGAGATGCCAATCGGGATTGGGGATCGCATATTCGAAATTCTCCGGAACGGGAACGTTTCTGGCCCGGCCGTAAGGACCCATGATGGTCTTTTCGATGCCCTTATAGTCGATGCCGTAGGCAATGGCTTCGCGAACCTTCGGGTTGGAGAGGTATTTGTTGCCGGCATTCATCGACAGCACATAGAAACCGCCCGTCGGAATACGCTGGATGGCAAAGCCCTTCTTGCTCTGGAAGGTCGCGAGATCCGAGGCGGTCAGGGCGCTGGCAATATCGATATCGCCGCGTTCGAGCATCAGCCGCTCGACCTGGCTTTCAGGCACATGCCGGACGATGACACGACGCATCTTCGGCGCCCCGGCCATATAGTCCTTGTTGGCATCGAGGATCACCAGTTCGTTCGGAGACCAGCGATTGAGGGTGAACGGACCGGAGCCGGCCGAATGGGTTCGCATCCAGGCGTTTCCGTAGTCATTATCAACGGCGTGGCTCTCGACCTCGACGCTGTCGACCACGCTGGTGGTGGTCGTCGTCAGCCGGTAGAGCAGAAGCTCCGCCGTCACCTGGTCGGAGAGATCGATCCGCACCGTCTGGTCGTCGACGGCCTTGACGAGCTTTTCGACATTGTCCTTGTCGTAACCGACGCGCTTGAGATTGGCGGCGGCGGCCTGATCCATCTTCAGGAGCCGCGCCAGCGAGTAGACGACATCCTTGGAGGTGACCGGGTTGCCGGAGGCGAAATTGGCCTTGCGCAGCGTAAATGTGATGCCCTTGTCGTCAACCTTCCAGCTTTCCGCCAGCTGCGGAAGAATCTTGCCGTCAGCTGTGCTGGCGACCAGCCGATCGTAAAGATTCGACATGATCTCGACCGCTTTGCCTTCGGTCGCCTGTTGCGGATCCAGCGACAAAACCTGCGCCAGTGAGGTGCCGACCACCAGCTGGTCCTGTGGGGTGGCAGCCTGCGAGAGCGGTGCAGCGATCGTGAGGGCGCCGATGACGGCGCCGACGAACAAGCCCTTAGAAAAATGCTTCATTGTAAGTCCTCCCTAGACTACTATAAAAGACATATTATGTCGCCCGTATGTCGTATTATGATTTATCGAAGTCTGATATGATTTGCAAGACCCGAGCGGGAGACTTGATGCAAAGGGATTGGGGGAACGGACAATGACAACATTCGGCGGTGGCCGGCAAAGACTGGCGCAACAGGTCATCGATCAACTGCGGGCGCAAATCGAGACGGGGACGCTGCGTGTCGGCGATCAACTGCCGACCGAGCCGCAGCTTGAAGCGACATTCGGCGTCAGCCGCACCGTGGTGCGTGAGGCGATAGCCGATCTGAGGTCGGCAGGCTTCGTCAAGCCGATCCAGGGCAAAGGCGTTTTTGTCGCGGATCCGAAGGCGCATTCGGTCCTGCCGCTGACGCCGGTGGAAATCAAAAGCATTCCGGAAACCCTTGAGTTGCTGGAGTTTCGTATGGCGGCCGAGGGTGAAGCGGCGGCAATTGCCGCCTATCGCCGCACCGCCGAGCAGGAGGCGGCAATCCGTGAGGCCAACCGCAGAATGGCGCACCTGATTGAAACCGGACAGCAAACCGTGGAAGCGGATTACGCCTTCCACATGGCGATTGCCGCCGCCACGAACAACCGATTCTATGTCGATGTCCTGCGCCATTTCGGCCCCAGAGCCATCCCCCGCGGCCAGTTTCCAACACTCCCCGAGGCCAATGACCGCAGCTATCTTCAGAAGGTTTATGCCGAACATGTCGAAATCCTGTCGGCAATCGCCGATCAGGATCCCGAACGCGCCCGCCAGGCAATGCGCGCACATATGCTGGCCAGCCAACGCCGCTACCGCATGCTCGCCGAGCAGCAATAGGGCTCGACACTCTTCAAAATTCATATTATGTCATATGACATTATGTAATTTCGAAAGAGACTCAAATGTATCTGGGAACACAGGTCGCCGCGCGGGATGACGACGATTATCGTATCTTCGCGCAACTGGGTGTGAAGCATATCAATGCCGACCCGCCGGGAAAGCCGAGCAGCTGGACGCTGTCCGACCTCGAGCGCCATCGCGACAAGGTCGAAAGCTTCGGCCTGATCCTCGACATGATTCAATTGCCGCTGCCCTCGCAGCCGATCGAGAAGGCTTCCTATCCCGATATCCTGCTTGCCGGCCCCGAGCGCGACAGACAGATCGACGCCGTCTGCAAGCTGATCGAGAATGTTGCGGCGGCCGGCATTCCTTCGGTGAAGTACAATCTCAACCTGATCGGCATTCCCCGCACGCCGGATGAACCGGGACGCGGCGGATCGCTGAATGCCAGCTTCCGCTGGGACAAGACGGATCAGCAGGCCGAGCCCGGCCTTGCCGGCGTGCTTTCCGAAGACGAGAACTGGGAACGGATCGACTATTTCCTGGAACGTGTCGTTCCCGTCGCTGCAAGCAACCGCGTCCGGCTCGCCTGCCA
Organism: Rhizobium sp. 62_C5_N11_2; assembly: GCF_051811185.1. NCBI lineage: Bacteria > Pseudomonadati > Pseudomonadota > Alphaproteobacteria > Hyphomicrobiales > Rhizobiaceae > Rhizobium > Rhizobium sp. 62_C5_N11_2. Next base: position 1,876,022 of record NZ_JBPWPW010000001.1, on the reverse strand, counting down.
TCCGCACGACCCCTATACGCCGCCGGGCTATCGCGGCGTCACGCGTGTCTTGGGTACGGTGGAAGGCCTGAAGAAGTTCGTGCTGATGCGCGAAAACCCCTATCACGGCCTCAATTTCTGCCAGGGCTCGATCGGCGAAATGCTGGAAAATCCCGGCAAGGAGATCGACGATGTCATCCGCTGGTTCGGCCAGCGCGGCAAGATCTTCAATGTTCACTTCCGCAATATTCGCGGCGGCAAGCTGTCCTTCATGGAGACCTTCCCTGAGGAAGGCGACATGGACATGGTCCGTTCGGCCAGGATCTACAAGGAGGTGGGCTTCAAATACATGCTGATGCCCGACCATGTGCCGACCGTCAGCGGCAAGGACCCAACCGCCACCGCATTTGCCTTCTGCTACGGCTATATCGCTGCACTTCTGCAAGTGCTCGACAGCGAGTGACCCGGTTTTCAACACCTAATAAATAGGACTTCATGATGAACCCGATTGAATTGAAGAAGGCCGTCGGTAGTGGTCTCCTGTCGTTTCCGGTGACCCATTTCGACGATCAACTCAAATTTGACGAAGCCAAGTACCGGCGTCATGTCGAGTGGCTTTCCGGTTACGACGCTGCTGCGCTGTTTGCCGCCGGCGGCACCGGGGAGTTCTTCTCTCTCAATCCGGCCGAGATTCCGCAGGTTGTCCGGGCGGCCAAAGCGTCGGCCGGCAAGACGCCGATCATTTCGGGAACCGGCTACGGCACGTCACTCGCCATCGAGATCGCCGTCGCGGCCGAGAAGGCCGGCGCCGACGGACTGCTGCTGTTGCCGCCCTATCTGATGTTTGCCGAACAGGCGGGTCTCATCGCCCATGTCAAGGCGGTCTGCCAATCGGTCGGCATCGGCGTCATCGTCTATAACCGCGACAACGCCATTCTTTCGGCCGACAGCATCGCGCGCCTGGCGGAGGAATGCCCGAACCTGATCGGCTTCAAGGACGGTGTCGGCGATGTCGATAAGGTGATCGAGATTACCACCCTGCTTGGTGACCGTCTCGTCTATGTCGGCGGCATGCCGACCCATGAGGTTTACGCGCAGGCCTATTTTGCGGCCGGCGTGACGACCTATTCATCGGCCGTTTTCAACTTCGTCCCCGCCCTCGCCCAGCGCTTTTACGGCGCCTTGCGCACCGGCGATCAGGCGACTGTCGATGAGATCCTGAAGGGCTTCTTCTTCCCCTTCGTCGCCTTGCGCAACCGCAAGAAGGGATACGCCGTCTCGATCATCAAGGCCGGCCTTCGCGTCCTCGGGCAGAACCCAGGCCCCGTGCGCCCGCCGCTGACGGATCTTTCCCAGGAAGAGCTCGCGCTGCTGGAAAAGATCGTCCAGGCCAACGGCGTCACACGGATCGCGGCGGAATAATATATCGCGGCATTAGGCCGCCGGGGTGGCCCGGCGGCTGTCCGGTTCGCAGCAACAACAGACCAGCGCCGCACTGGCAACCGCCGGAATAGGACTTAGCCATCACGCCGCCTCACCGCCCATGATGCGGTATCGTGATCGGGGTGCTGGTTGCTGCTCTCCTTGATCGCCGCGGCCCAGTCGGCGCCGTTGTCTTCGGTCGCACCGGTATTTTCTATGCCCGTGATCGTATCGAACCATCCCACCATGTTCTCGGTGCAGGTATTGGCCAGCGGCGAAAAGGCGTGCGGATCGTCAAGCGAACCGATCATCAGGTTGGTGCGACCGTTTTCGAGATGGTGGAAGAACAATGGCGTGCCGCAATTGGCGCAGAAGCCGCGCTCGACAAGCTCCGAACTCTTCCAGACGCTCGGCTTGCCGCGTGTCCAGCTGAGCGCATCATCGGGCGCGGCGACGAGCGCGGCAAAGATGTTGCCCGAGGCTTTCTGGCACATGCGGCAATGGCAGAGATGCGAATTGTCAAGCATAGCGGTTGCGTGGTAGCGAACGGCACCGCACTGGCAGCCGCCGCTCGCCTCCATCTCGATGCGTTTCATTTTTTTCTCCTCCTTCAAGAGGCGGGTTTGGGCTTGATCTCTTTTAGGTTTTCGTCACTTTCCCGCTGCCCGAAGCTGTCATGCGGCCTTAGTGGTACGTCACGACGGGATTGAACACCCTTTGCAGGAAGGGCCTGAGAGCTCCCTGCATGTCGTTCCTCGGAATCTGATGTCCACACTCAAAGACGTGGAGCGTCGCCAGGACTCCGGCATTGGACAGAGCTTTTGAGAAGAGTTCGGCTTGGGCAACAGGAGCACGGTCGTCATGCTTTCCATGCAGCAACAGCGTCTCACACCGAACTTCGGGCGCATAATGCAATGCAGAGCGAGCCAGAAACGCCTCTCTCGATAGACCCGCCTCTTTCTCGATAGCCCAGCGCAAACCGTCTGAACTCTCGTGATAAGCGACTTCAAGATCGTAGACGCCGCTGGACAGAATGACTGCTCGCAGATCAGAAACCTGGGTGGCGACCATTGCCGATGCAACGGCGCCACGACTGTTTCCATAGAGAACAATTCGGTCAGGATCGACGAAAGGCTGGCCCTGCAGGAAGGCGAGAGCAGCTATGATCGCTTGCTGGGTTTTGGGACCGCAGAAATCCGGAGGGCCATCCGACGCCCCAAAACCAGGCTGCGAGACTGCCGCCGCAGTGATATTCAAACCAGAACAGAACCGAAGCAACGCGCCGCTGTTGACCGCCTCTATCCCTCCAAGCAGACGGCCACCCTGATTGCCGTGGACAAATAGGATTGCTCCTGCGGGCGTTTCGCTTACGGCTTGAGCATGAAAAAGCTCGACCGTGGCTCCGTCACCCCGGTTAATGAGATGTCGCGTTACTACCGGCATAACCACCATCAGGTTTTCGCGTGCCGGACAAACAATAGTGCAACTTGTGGCATTGGCAACGTCCGGTGGCGGGGGAAATCGTTGAGAAACCAAATGGCTTAGCCGCTCATCCGTTCTCCCCTCGGCCAGAACGCGCCCATAGGGCGGATAAGGGGGCGAAGCTGGTCTTTTCAACAACGCGTCATACGCCTGCGGCGGAATGGCGGGATAGGTTATGAGGAGAGAGCGTGCCGTGCAGCCCCCTCATCCGCCTGCCGGCACGTCTCCCCGAGGGGAGAAGAGGATATGCCGCACCCTCGCGTTCCCCGCTCGTCGCCGCAAATCGGACAGCCGTAGGGCAAACCGCCCCGGCTACAGCGCCACACCGGTGCCGCGGTCGAAGACGTGCACCTGATCGCTGGTAATACTTGCCTCGAACACGGCGCCGTAACGAGCGGGATATTCGCCATCGACGATGGCGGTCACCTGCTGTCCGGCAAGATCGAAGACCACGTGGGTCTGGGCGCCTGTCGGTTCCACCAGCATCGTCCGGCCGGCGAGCGGCGTGCCGGCGGCAACACCGGGAACGAGATGTTCGGGGCGCAGGCCGATGGTGATGGCCTGGCCGGGCTTGACCCTGCGGTCGGGCGCGATGCGGATCGCCGTGCCGTCACCGAGGCGGGCGGCCGGCTCACCGTTTTCGCCGTCGACCGTGCCGTCCAGCATGTTCATCGCCGGCGATCCGATGAAGGCGGCGACGAAGAGATTGGCCGGTTTCCTGTAGAGTTCGAGCGGCGTGCCCTGCTGCTCCACCCTGCCCTGATTGAGCACGACGATGCGGTCGGCAAGCGTCATTGCTTCGATCTGGTCGTGGGTGACATAGATCGACGTCGTCCTGACCTTCTGGTGCAGCGTCTTGATTTCAGAGCGCATCTGCACGCGCAGCTTGGCATCGAGATTGGACAGCGGTTCGTCGAACAGGAAGACGGCCGGATTGCGCACGACAGCGCGACCCATGGCGACACGCTGGCGCTGGCCGCCGGAAAGCTGGGCCGGCTTGCGGTCGAGGAGCTCGGCGAGATCCAGCATACGGGCAGCCTCTGCCACCCGGAGCTCGATCTGGGGTTTGGCAATGCCGGCGAGCTTCAGATTGAAGCCCATGTTTTCAGCAACGGTCATGTGCGGATAGAGCGCGTAGGATTGGAAGACCATGGCGATGTTGCGTTCGCGCGGCGTCAAGCTGTTGACGACCTTGCCGCCGATGGCGATTTCGCCGTCGGTGATCTCTTCGAGGCCGGCGATCATCCGCAGCAGCGTCGATTTTCCGCAACCGGACGGGCCGACCAGCGCGACGAATTCCCCATCCTCAATATGAAGCGAAATGCCGTGGATGACGTCGACGGCGCCATAGGTCTTGCTGATATCGGTGAGTTCAACGGATGCCATGATTGCACTCCAACGGTTCGGCTCAGGACTTCACGGCGCCGGCGGTCAGACCGGCGATGATGTGTCTCTGGGCGACGAAAAAGACGATGATGGTGGGAAGGATGGTCAGCGTGATGAAGGCCAGCACCAGCTGCCACTCCGTGCCGTACTCGCCGCGATAGACCATGATGCCGAGCGGCCAGGGATATTTCGATTCCGAGTTCAGCATGATCAGCGGCAGGATGTAGCTGTTCCAACTGCCGACGAAGGAAATGATGCTGACAGTGGCGACGATCGGGCGCGAAAGCGGCAGCGAGATGTGCCAGAAGAATCTGAGATAACCGCAACCGTCGACGAAGGCCGCCTGAAACAATTCTTCCGGAAGGTTGCGGAAATAGTTTCGAAACAGCAGGATGCTCATGCCAAGGCCGAAAGCCACCTGCGGCAGCACCACACCCCAATAGGTATCGAGCAGGCCGAGATCGCGGATGCGGATGAAGAGCGGCAGGATCGCGGTCGCCGCCGGAAACATCAGGCCGAGCAGGAAATAATTGAGCAGGAAGGACGATCCGAAAAACCGGACATGGGCAAAGGCGAAAGCCGCCATCGACGAGACGATCAGCGTCAGCAGGACGGTGAGCGAGGCGATCACTAGCGAATTGCCGATCTGCAGCCAGTAGCGTTCACCGAAAAGAATATCGGTGTAATTTGCCCATTGCCACTCTGTCGGCAGGCCGAAGGGATTGGTGCGCAGGTCGCCCAGCGTCTTGAAGCCGCCGAGCGCCGTCGTCAGCAGCGGCACGAGCACGATCGCGGCAATGAGGCTTAGCGACACGTAGAGATAGACGCGTGTCGACGTGCTCATGCGGATGGAAGAGCTCATATCAGTCATGGCGCATGAATATCCTTTTGTAACCGAAGGCGAGCGTCACGCAGATGATGAAGAGCACGACGCCGACGGCGCTGCCGAGGCCGACCTGCATGCGCATGACGCCGTAGGTATAGAGGAAGGTGACCATCGTCTGCGTGGAGTTGGACGGCCCGCCGCCCGTCAACGGCATGATCATGTCGAAGAGCTGCAGCGAGCCGACGACGGCAAAGAAGATGGAAAGACGCAAGGTCGAGCCGAGCAGCGGCAGCGTGACGTAACGGAACTTCTGCCAGCCAGTGGCGCCGTCGATTTCGGCTGCCTCCAGCACGCTCTTGTCGACGGATTGCAGGCCGGCGATGAACAGCATCATGTGGAAGCCGAAATATTTCCAGACGATCACGCCAAGCACGGCATAGATCGCCACGTCCTTGTCGGCGAGCACGTAAGGGTTGGCGAAGCCGAAGAAGTTGGAAACGGCGGCAAACAGGCCATAGTCGCCATCATAGACGAAGCGCCAGATGAGGCCCGCGGCAACGTCCGCCAGCACATAGGGCAGGAAGAAGATGAGGCGGTAGCCGACGACACCCGGAATGCGGTGCGCCAGCATGGTGGCCAGCCAGATGGCGAGCGGCACCTGGATGGAAATCGAGATGACGATGATCAGGCCGTTATTGACCAGCGCCTGCGTGAAGGCCGCATTTCGGAACAGAACCTGGAAATTGCGCAGCGCGATGAACTCGGTCGGCGTACCGTAGCCATTCCACTTGTAGAGGCTGTACCAGGCCGCCTCGCCCATCGGCATGATGACGAAGAGCGTGAAAAGCAGCAGCGCCGGCGGCAGGAAGATCAACAGCACCGCCAGCCGGTCGTGTGCGACTGAACTCTTGCTGTTTGCGGCTCTTTTTGCCGGCCTTGCGGCAGTGGTTATCGACGGGACTGAAATATTGGCCATGGATCCTGCTTTCGGCATTTCGGCAGCAATGCCGGCGCTCCGTTCTTGGTTGGGAGCGCCGGGAATGGTCTGCAGGCGCTGGCTATTGTTCCAGCTCGAAAGCGTCCTGGATCATCTGGGCGCCGTCCTTGGAATTCATCTGACCGGAGACGATTTCCACCGACACGTCGTTGACGACACGGCCGACCGCCGCACCCAGATCCTGGTCGAAATAGTTCTGATGCCAAGTCGAGGCGGCCAGCTGTTTTGCCGATTCGGCAAGCAGAGGGTTGGTGACGCCGTCACCGGCGCCGACGGCTACAGGCAGAAGCATGCCTGATTTGGCCATCGCCCGCTCGTTCTCCGCGCTCGTCAGGAAAGCGAGGAAATCGATCGCTTCCTTGGATGCCTTCTTGGTAACGGCCCAGCCGTTCAGACCGCCAAGCGTATCCGTCGGCTTGCCGGCGCCGCCATCGACTGCCGGGAAGGCGAAACGGCCGATATTGTCGGGTGCGAGACCCTTGCCGTCGCCGGCATTCTTGCGCTGGTTGGCCTCGGTATTTTCAAAGCCGAGGATGATCGCAGCCTTGCCGTCACCGAAGACGCCGAGCGCCTGCGGCCAGGTCGAGCCGAGATAGCCGGGCTGGAAAGGTTCGAGCTTTCCGAGTTCGGCGAGGTCGTCGCCGGCCTTGATGATTGCGGGATCGAGGAAACCTTCGCCCTGGCCGGTCTTTGCCGCTTCGAAGACCTTCTGTCCGCCTTCGCGCATGACGAGATAGCTCCAGTAAAAGTGGATCGGCCACTTCTCGCCGCCGCCACCGGCGATCGGCACGATGCCGGCTGCCTTGATCTTCTTCACCGTGGCGAGAAAATCAGCCCAGTTCTTGATGTCCTCGGCCTTGACGCCGGCCTTGGCAAACAGCGCCTTGTTGTAGAAAAAGCTGACCAGACCGACCTTATAGGGAATGGCCCAGGTCTTGCCTTCGAACGTCAGGCCGCTGACCGAAGCCGGGCTATAGGCGCTGCGCAGTTTGCCGCCATCGGCATCGAGGGCCGGCGTCACATCCTGGAGCGCACCGGTCTCGGACTGCTGCTTCAAGACGCCGCCGCCCCAGCTGAAAAAGAAATCCGGCACGTCGTCGGACTGCAGCAATGTCGGAAGCTTGGCCTTGAAGGCCTCGTTTTCGAGAAACTGCATCTGGATATCTACGTCAGGGTGCTGGGCTTCGTATTTCTTGACGATGTCTTCCCAGGCCGCGACATATTTCGGGTCGAGCTCGAGATGCAGCCACTTGACCACCGTCGTCGCCGAGGCTGCACCTGCCCCGGCCAGCAACATGCCGGCAGCCGCGGCCATGGATGCGATGCGCCTGCCGCGAAGACCGGCGCTCTTCAACATAAAATTCATGATTTTTCCTCCCAGGGGGCTGTCCTCACAATTTTTCCCCTATGCGGATTAATTCAACGGAGCTTTGACCCAATGTCAACCCAATGCCTCTATTTTTATCAAATGCGCTTGACAGGACCGCAGAATTGCCCGCTATTTATTTCGTAACCCGTTAAAAATATTTGGGTTCCGCCCCAACGAAACGATCGCCTGGCTAATTCCGATGAAGACCGCAGATCCAGAATTAATGCGCGCGATCAATCGCTTGAACGTGCTCGATACCGTCCGGCGCCATGGTCCGATCTCGCGGATAGAGATCAGCGAACGCACCGAACTTTCCACCACGACCGTTTCGGCCATCACCGCCTCGCTGCTCGACGACGGGCTGATCCTCCCGCGTCACGAAGGCGATATCCGCAATGAGGCTGTGCGCGGACGGCCGCGGGTGATGCTGGAGCTCAATCCCGATGCGGCCCGCGTGGTGGGCGCCAAGATCGCCGCCAACAGGATGGTTTTCGTCGTGACTAATTTCCGCGGCGACGTGCTGTCGAAGCTCGCCTTGCCGATCCGGATCGACCGGCAGCCGATCGGCGTCATCGCCGATCTGGTCGAGGATGGGGTCAGGCGCTGTGTCGTCGATGCCGGGCTGTCGCTGGAGGATGTCGACAGCGTCTGCCTCGGCTTTCCCGGCGTCATCGAGCACCGCACCGGCTATATAAGAAGCAGCCCGATCTTTCGCGACACCAATGTCGATTTCGCCGCCGAAATGTCGACGCGGCTGGCAACGCCGACCATTGTCGAAAGCGACGCCCACGCGATCACGCTTGGCCATCACTGGTTCGGAAAGGCCCGCGATCTCGAGGATATGGTGCTGATTTCGCTGGAGCAGACGCTGGGGCTCGGCGTCCTGCACGGCAACAGCCTGTTTCGTGGCGCCGGCGGCCTCAGCCACAATCTCGGCGACCTCGTGCTCGGCATGGGACCGAATGGCGTCGTCCGGCTTTTCAGCCAGGCCGGCGAAAGCGCGATCCTCGGCGAACAGCAGGCCGACGGGCGTTTTGCCGAAGCGATCCGTCTCGGCCGCGGCATGAACCATGCCCAGGCGCTGATCAAGGCCGATGATGACCGGCTGATCAGTGCCGCCATCCGCGCCGGCGAAGCGGTCGGATTGACCATTGCCAATATCGTCACGCTGTTTGCGCCGCCGCGGGTCATTCTTGTGGGGTCGAGCCTGGCGCTCGGCGAACCCTTTCTCAACAGCCTGCGCGATGCCTATGCACTCGCCATTCCGCCGTCGCTGCGCGGCGTGAGCGAACTCGTCTTCGACGATTCGACCGATGATTTCTGGGCGCAGGGTGCGGCTGCGGTGGCGCTCTACGAACTCTACGAATCGCCCTGGAGCACGACGGGGCCGGCGCTCTGACGGGCGCCCCAATCACCATCAATAGCACGATCAATGGAGGAATTCATGGACAAGGTCGGTATCGGCATCATCGGATGCGGCAATATTTCGGGCGCCTATCTCACGGCGATGGCATCCTTTCCCATTCTCGACATCCGCGGCGTCGCCGATCTCAACCGGGAGCTGGCCGAAGCAAAGGCTGCGGAATTCAACGTTCCGGTCAAGACGGTCGAGGAGCTTTTCGCCGACCCCAATGTCGAGATCATCGTCAATCTGACAATCCCGAAGGCCCATGTTGCCGTGGCGTTGCAAGCGCTCGAGGCCGGCAAGCATACCTATTCGGAAAAGCCGCTCGGGATTAATTTCGCGGAAGGGAAAAAATTGGCGGAAGCCGCCAAAGCGAGAAATCTTCGCATCGGCGCTGCCCCCGACACTTTCCTCGGCGGCGGCCACCAGACGGCCCGCACCCTGATCGACAAGGGCGTCATCGGCCAGCCGGTCGGCGGCTCGGCAACCTTCATGTGCCCGGGCCATGAGCGCTGGCATCCGAACCCGGCCTTCTTTTACGAAGTCGGCGGCGGGCCGATGCTCGATATGGGGCCCTATTACATCACCGATCTCGTCAATCTTCTCGGACCGGTTTCCCAGGTGGCGGGTTTTGCGACGACGCCGCGATCGGAACGGCTGATCACCAGCGAACCGCGCAATGGCGAGCGTATTCCCGTGCATGTGCCGACCCATGTCACCGGCATGATGGCCTTTGCCAATGGCGCCGTCGTCCAGATCGCCATGAGCTTCGATGTCGCCGGCCACAAGCATGTGCCGCTGGAAATCTACGGAACCGAGGGCACGCTTGTTGTGCCCGATCCGAACAAGTTCGCCGGCCCTGTGGAATATCTGAAGAAGGGCGGTGCGTTCGAGGACCAGCCGGTCACAGCACCCTATGCCGACGGCAACTACCGCTCGCTCGGCGTCGCCGACATGGCGCATGCGATCCGCTCCAACCGGCCGCATCGCGCCAATGGCGATCTGGCGCTGCATGTGCTCGAAGTCATGGAAGCGTTCCACACCGCTGCCGCGACCGGCCGAACGGTCACGATCACCACGGCAACGGAGCGCCCTGCCCCCTTGTCCGATTCCATCGTCGACGGACGGCTGGCGAAATAAGTTTCAGGAGGAAAGACTATGCGTGAAGCACTGATCGTCTGGGGCGGCTGGAGCGGGCATGAGCCGCAGGAGTGCGCCGAAATCATCAAGACCATGCTCGAGGAAGACGGCTTCAAGGTCTATCTCGAGCACGGCACCGAGGCGCTTGCCGACCCTTCTGTCCATGATCTCAGCCTCGTCGTGCCGATCATGACGATGTCGAAGATCGAGAAGGAGGAGGTCAAGAATCTCGCCACGGCGATCGAAAGCGGCGTCGGCATCGCCGGCTATCACGGCGGCGCGGGCGATGCCTTCCGCGACTCCGTCGACTACCAGTTCATCATCGGCGGCCAGTGGGTGGCTCACCCCGGCAACATCATCGACTATACCGTCAACATTACCCGGCCCGACGATCCCCTCATGGAGGGCATTGCCGATTTCCCCTATACGTCAGAGCAATATTACATGCATGTCGACCCCTCGAACGAGGTTCTGGCGACGACCAAGTTCACCGGCGAACACGCCTACTGGATCGACGGCGTCGTCATGCCTGTCGTCTGGAAGCGGAAATACGGCAAGGGCCGCGTCTTCTATTCCTCGCTCGGCCATCAGGCCAAGGAGTTCGACGTTCCCCAAATGAAGACCATCTTCCGCCGCGGCGCCAACTGGGCGGCGCGGTGAGGCGAGGCTGTTCGATTGAGGTGGACGCTGCCCCTCACCCTAACCCTCTCCCCGTAAAAAACGGGGAGAGGGGACGTGCCCCGCAAGGGGTTGGTGGGTAGCGGAGAGGTCGCGGCTTGTCCCCTTCTCCCCGCAAGCGGGGAGCAACCATGTTTCAATTTTGCTGGTATTGTGGCGTCCATTCGGTGTTTCGAATGAGGATGGCATTGGCGAGGATGATGAGTTTGCGGGCGACGGCTATGACGGCGCACAGGTGTTCCTTGCCGTTGCTGCGCAAGCGCGCATAGAACGACGCGAGATCCGGATTGTGCCGGGTTGCCGTGAAGGCGCACATGAACAAGCTCTTGCGCAGGCGTTCGCGGCCACCCTGGATGCGGCGTCTGCCATGATGTTTTCCACTATCGTCGTCATAGGGTGCGACGCCGGCAAGGGCGGCGATCTCGGCACGGCCGGCATGGCCGAGTTCGGGCAGCCGAATGATCAGGCACAGCGCGCTGCGCAGCCCGATCCCCTTGATGGAGATCAGCAGATCGAGCCGCCGGGCCAGGTCACAATCGTCGCGAACCGTCTTTTCGAGCCGCAGCAGACGGGCCTTGCGGCAGGTTTCGAGCCGGGCGATCTCGCGCGCGTGACGGCGTTTGACGGCCTCCGACAAGGCGGTCTCGGCAAAGGTCTTCACCAGCGCGATCTGCTGCTCGATCTGTTCCACATAGGTCAGTTCGGCCGCCAACCTGTCGAAGCGTGCGTCCGGCAGTGCCGGCAACTGCTCGAGACTTGCAGTGAAGAGCGCAATCAGCGCGGCATCGAGCCGGTCGTTCTTTGCCCGCCGAAGCCGGCTCTTGGCGAAGAACCGCAATTGCGCTGGCTGCAGACGCGCCGCCGGTCGCTTGCCGGCCCGCAGATGCACCATCAGCCGCCATTCATAGCCACCGGAGGCTTCGAAGCCGATGCGACTGACGTCATGCTCTTGAAGGAAGGCGTCAAGCGCCTTCAGACCAGCGGTGTCGTACGTCACCCTCAGCCTTGCGTCGTCGGGATGGATGGCAATGTCGAGATGGCTTTTGCCGACATCGATTCCGGCACAGATCATGCTATTATCTGTCATCTTCGTCGTCCCTGTCTTGGATACGAATCCCAAGGTTCCTGCAACCACACGGGCCAGATGAAGAGCCGGTTGCGATCCTGCTCCCCACAGCCCCAAACGGCTAAGAAGGTGACGATCCGACAACCAGCTTCCGGGCGGGCGGCCACCCGCCCGGAAGCGTTAGTATCCTACATTCCTGTCATCCAAGAAGGTGCCGGCAGGCGGATGAGGGGCAGCCCGCGATCTCAGCGCAAGATCAACGCCGTGCCGTAGAGCCCCAATGCAAACACCGTATGAGCCAGCAGATTGAAGCACCGGACCTTGTTCGGGGTCGGGTGTTTGGAGGCGGCCCAGCCGATGCCGAGGCCCGGCTGCAGCAGGAACCACCCTGCCCCGACGGTGACGATGCCGAAGATCCAGGCGGGAAGAAATGTCGGGGCCGCCAGCCAGGCAGAGCCCATGATGATGGCAAAGATCACCCCATAGAGAATGCCGACGGCGTAGTGGCTGATCCAGCCGAGCGCCAACTCATGAGCATAGGGTTCGGCGTCGGCGATGCTGTCGTGAAAGACCTTGCCGCGGCGGAGATGCCAGAACCAGCGTCCCACAGGTGCCCAGTTGGGCGCCGCCTGACCGAACTGGGTGAGCAGGATCGCCCAGAGGTCCATGAGGATGGTTGCGCCGGCGCCGATCACCAGGCCGCGCCACAGAATATCGAACATTGGGAATCACCGGAAAGCGTTGCGATTGCAGGACGCTACAAAATCATCGCAGACGCGCCGGCGCAATGGCTGCGGTGAATTCACCCGGCACATTCCCGAGTGATTCAGAGGTTAGAGCCTTTCCTGGTCAGATTGCAGCATTCTGCCGGAGCAGGTTTCGTCAGGGCAGAGGCGATTGGCGAAGGGCATACCCCAAGGTACGTCCGAGCCGATCGCCTCTGATCCTGGCGGAAAGATGCCCGGCCCACCGGCCGCACCGCTTCGCCAAGGCGAAGCGATAAGTGCGTCCGGCGATTCTAAGTCTTGCAGATTTGCCAGGCAAATCTGCGGGAAGGTTGGCTGAAACGGGCCGGCTGATCGACCGGCCGGCTTGGCCGTAGAGCCTAGCTACGACGCGCGCCGGCCGGTCGACCATCCGCCTCCGTTTGAGCCAACAGAATGCTGCAATCTGACCAGGAAAGGCTCTAATCCGCCTGCGGTCCGCCCTCGCCCTCAGTTTCTCCCGCGCCATTGCCGATATCGCCGCTGATATCCTCCGCAAACTTCCGCATCAGCCGCACGAGTTCATTGAAGTCATGTTCCTCCCAGTTCTCGAAGATGGCGCGGCCCATCCGCTCGCGGGCGACGTCGATGCGATCGGTCATTGCCTTGCCCTTTGGGCTGATGACCGCCTCGCGCACGCGGCGATCGGCGGCATTTCCGCGGCGCTCCACCAGATCGAGGCTTTCGAGCTTGGCGACTTGACGGCTGACGGTGGTGTAGTCGCGGCCGGCGCGGTCGGCGAGTTCGACCACTCCGATGGGGCCGAGCCGCTCTATCGTGACTAGCAGCGGAAACAGGGCGCGATCGAGCGAAATGCCCGCCTCGCGGACCATCTGCTCGTCGCGCTGCGGGCGGTTCATGACGCTGACGATCTCGATCAAAGCTCCATGCAGTTCGCGCAGTTTTTCGCTGATATGTGTATTTTGCACATTCTTTGTTGACGTCATGCCGATTCTCCTATTATGTGCATAATACACATATGGAGAAACCAATGACAGAAAATTCCACAGTCGACGTGCTGATATCAGGCGCCGGTGCGGCCGGCCTGACGCTGGCGATCGAGCTGGCGCGGCGCGGCGTATCCTTCCGCCTGATTGAAAAATTGAACGACCCATTCCGCGGCTCCCGCGGCAAGGGTATTCAGCCGCGAAGCCAGGAGGTGTTCGAAGATCTCGGCATTCTCGACCGGATCGTCGCGCTCGGCGGCATCTATCCCCGGCAGCGGCAATATCGCGACGACGGCAACTTCAGCGAATCCGACGCCGTGGTGGGTGGGGAGCCGACACCGGCCGAGCCCTACCATCTTCCCCTGATGGTGCCGCAGTTCCTGACCGAAGGGGTGATGCGCGAGCGCCTGCTCGAGCTAGGGCACCGGCCCGAATTCGCCAGTGAACTCATCGGCTTCGAACAGGACGAGACGGGCGTGACTGCGCGGCTTAAGGGCATATCCGGTGAAGAGACCATCCGCGTGCGCTGGCTCGTCGGCGCCGATGGCGGCCGCAGCTTCGTGCGCCATGCGCTGGATATCGGCTTTCCCGGCAAGACGCTCGGCGTGCGCGCCATCGTCGCCGATGTGATTCTGACGGGATTGGATCGCGACGCTTGGCATCGCTTCGGCGATGGCGACATGCAGCGGCAGATCGCGATTTGCCCGCTGGCGGGGACGGATCTGTTCCAGATCCAGGGACCCATCCCGCTCGAAGGTGAAGTCGATCTCTCCGCGGCGGGCTTGACCGCCCTGGTCAAGGAGCGCACCGGCCGGAACGACATCGAGGTCCACTCGGTCTCTTGGGCGTCGGCCTTCCACATGAACGCCCGGCTTGCCGATCGCTACCGGCTCGGCCGCGTGTTCCTGGTCGGCGATGCCGCCCATACGCATCCGCCGACCGGCGGACAGGGTCTGAATACCAGCGTTCAGGACGCCTATAATCTCGGATGGAAACTGGCGGCGGCTGCGGCAGGCGCCCCCGACGCGCTGCTCGACAGCTATGAGGAGGAGCGCCGCCCGGTCGCCGCCGCCATGCTTGGTCTGGCGACCAATCTTCTCGACGCCCTGAAGCGAGGCGAGATGCGGCGCGGCCGCGAGGTCCATCAACTCGATATCGGCTACCCCTCCTCCTCTTTTGCGGTGGAAAAGCCGGAACGACGCGGCGGCCTGCTTGCCGGCGACCGTGCCCCCGATGCACCGCTCAGAGGTGTGGGCGGCCAGACGACGCGGCTGTTCGAACTGTTCAAGGGCGCGCACTGGACGCTGCTGGGCTATGAGGTCGAGCAAGCCGCCATGCCGCCGCGCCCAGGCCTGCACATCCACAGGATCGGCCGGCGCGGAGACGTCATCGACGAAGGCGGGCACTTCCATGATGCCTACGGTCTGGCATCGGGCGACTGGGTGCTCGTGCGTCCGGATGGCTATGTCGGCGCCATCATTGCCTCCGCTCACGCCTGGGCGCTGGAAGCCTATCTCGCAAATGTCGGCCTTGCTGCATAAGCGGCAACTCAAAACGCCACGGCGCTGTTGGCGCGTCTGAAAGACGGGCGCCGTAGCCAACCGCCACCACGAGTAGCGCGCTTTCGTTGTTAGCCGCCGCACAAGGCCCAAGAGAGCAGGCCAAAAGCCGGAGCCTCGAAGGACGAGGCGGGTGTTCGGCACCAGATGTGAGATGGCAAGAAGCAGCGCTGCGGCAGATCCTTCGAGGCTCCGCCCGATGGGCTACGCACCTCGCGATGAGGAGCATCGGAGGATGCCGTATCATAGACCAGGCGGCATCGATCTTTCAGAGAGCATCCCGCTCGTATCGCGGCGCCCAGCCGCGGGCCATCCCGCGGCTCATCACGCTTTCCGCCAGCGCCAGTTGCTGGCGGAGATGTTTGCAGTCATCGAGCAGCGAGCGTATCGCCGCCTTGGCATTGTCGTCATGCCAGGCAAGCACGGCTTCGACTTCCCAGGCCTGATCGGGCCAGGTTTGATCGGGCCAGGCTTGATCGGCCTCAGCTTGTTCTGGGCGTGCCTGACCGGGTTCCAAGATCCTTGCCGGCCGCATCAGTTCAGCGCCAACGGCAATTGAACCGGACGCGGCAATGGCGGCAGCGGCCGGCTGAGTTCGACCTTTCTCTGCCAGGCGGCACGTCGCTGTTGATCTCGCTCGCGGGCTGCGCGGGACGCCTCGACAAGCGCAAGGGCGTTGGCGATCACCTGTTCCGTATGCGTCATGATCATCTCCAATGTTCCTGTTTTGTTCTAAGTTAGAACTTTGGCAGGAAAAGTCAAGCGCCGGGACGATCTGGCTGAGGATAGCATTGCCAGCCGGAGTCTGGCGTCGATGCGCGGCCGATAGTCAGTCCGCTGCTTCTATGACGGCGATGCCGGCCTCCTGCGCAGCCCTGATGAAGGCCGCCCGCACATGTTCCGGTGGGAGATCGCCGATAATCGCATCCAGGCACGACTTGACGGCCTCGAAATACTCTTCGCCGTCATCTACCGGCCAGTCGCGCAAGAGCGTGCGCGCGGCGTCCCACACAGAGTTAATAACGGCATAATGGCCGAGCCCCATTGAGGCCAAGCCAACCGGTCGAAAATGTGCCGTCTGTCTCACTTTGCTACAGCTTTTCCCAATTTCGGTGGCGCTCATGGGTACGATGCAATTTGCGTGCCGTCGGCGGGCCGCGTCACCAGCCGAAGCACGGCCCTACGAGACTTGATTTTCGGCGAGGCTCGCAGTGTAGACGTTCCTCTTCGTCGCCTCCAGATCCCCTGCAGCCGGTGCTTTTGAGAACATGGAGCTTGAAGTGGAGTCCTGCGATCAGTCATTAAGCGACTGATTATGGTAAATATCGGGCTTCCCATCCCACGCCTGCTGATTAAAACTCAGTCTTTCCTTTTATACTCTATAAGGATTACAGCAACTCATATGCATTGCTGGACGCAAGAACCTTCATAATCATTCATGGATTGTGCCAGAGGTGGACGGAGTTTCATCCGGATCGTACAATGCGATCTATCCTGCACGCGGCGGATCTCGGAGGAGCGCGCGATGCCTATCTTCATGGACCGGCACTTTCTTGAAGGAACGTCAGCGGCTGACGTTGCTCAAGCACATCGCATGGATCTCGACATTCAGGACAAGTACGGCGTCAAGTTCCTGACCTATTGGTTCGATCAGCGGCGCGGGACCGCCTTCTGCCTCGTGGATGCGCCGGATGCGGAAACTGCGCAATGTGTGCATCGTGAAGCGCACGGCTTCGTCGCCGGCGAGATCGTCGAGGTCGCCCTGTCAGCGGTCGAGGCTTTTCTAGGCCGAATCCATGACCCTGAGCCGGCGCCCGGCCAATCCTCCGCTCAGGTGGATCCCGGCCACCGGGCAATCCTCTTTACCGATATCGTCGGCTCGACAGCGATGACATCGCGCCTCGGCGACCGGATTGCGACCGAAATGGTCCGCGCCCATGACTCTATCGTGCGCCGATGCCTCAGTCAGAATTCAGGCCGGGAGGTGAAACACACCGGCGACGGCATCATGGCGGCCTTCGCCGCGACAACGGCAGCCGTCGAATGCGCCATGGCGATTCAACGGGAATTCGAGCGTTACAACGGCGGAAACACCGAGCCGATCCATATCCGCATCGGACTGGACTGCGGCGAGCCGGTCGAGGACAGCAACGATCTGTTCGGCTCGACCGTGCAACTTGCCGCGCGTCTCTGTGCGGCAGCCTCCAGCGACCAGATCCTCGTCTCGGAGAATATTTTTCGGGAATACGGCGCCGCCGATCTCTTCGCTCACGCAACGCGCCGACGGTTCAAGGGGTTTTCGAAGCCCATGCTGGTGTTCCGATGCGAGTGGGCGGATGCCGGCGTAAATTAAGATCGGCTGAGATCCGACACCCGCATGGCGAGTTGGCTCCAGGCAGGGCTTGCTGCGGCGTTTTGTGGCCAAGAAATAGGCGATCATCAAAGCATGGCGCGCAAACTGTGCCGCGGTTTTGCGCCAACGACCTGCGGCCTTGCGGAATTGGCCACCGCGCTCACGACCTTTGATCGGAAGCGGCATTCGCGATTTGCACCCGGCAATCAAAATAGTTCAAGACCGATGTCGGCTTCCCGCAGGCTCATGCGTCGTCACGATAGGAAGCCAAAGAAATTCGCCCAAGCAAGGAAACGATGCGATGACAATCACGATCACAGCATTTGAACGATCGCCCGATGGCGGCAAGGGACTGGCGCGCGATACGCGCATTCGCTGGGCGCTCGAAGAAGTGGGGCAGCCTTATGAGGTTCGCCTTCTTTCCTTCGCGGAGATGAAGACGCCTGACCATCTGGCCATCCATCCCTTCGGCCAGATCCCCACCTATGAGGAAGGTTCTCTTTCGCTGTTCGAGACCGGCTCGATCGTCTTTCATCTTGCTGAGCAGCATGCGGGCCTGCTGCCCAGGGATCGCGATGCCCGAGCGCGCGCGATCACCTGGATGTTTGCCGCACTTAACACTGTCGAGCCGCCGATCCTCGAATTGACGACGGCAAGAATATTCGAAGCAGACAAGCCTTGGAGCGAGGAGCGCTTGCCGTTGGTCAAGGACCGTGTCCGCGCTCGGCTGGACAGGCTCTCGGCTTACTTAGGCGGCGCCGACTGGCTCGACGAGGCGTTCAGCGCGGGCGATCTGTTGATGGTTTCAGTGCTGCTGCGACTAAGAATGTCAGGCATTTTGGACGAATATCAAAACCTGGCTGCCTATGTCGCGCGCGGGGAATCTCGGCCCGCTTATGCCAGGGCTTTCGCCGCGCAATTTGCGATCAACGCCCCATCGTCCAGCTCAATCATGAGCTCATAAGCCGAGCCGAAAGCGGGTTCAAAAACAGGATGCCGCCGAGCAGTTGACCAATGCTCGGCGGCATCCCGCTCACCCCCGCTTTGGGCGTCAACTTCGCCGTGATCAAACGGCCGCGAGGCCACCCCCACGCAATGCTCCAACTCACCTCAATCCGCTATGGCTGCGCGCTTATGCGTCGACGATCTAAAGCACGTCGCGATCTTTCAGATTCGCTCCTCGCGCTTTAGCTCTTTGTTTTTACGCATGTCGTTATCGCAAAACCGCTGCACACTCTTGCGCGACATGCTCTAAGCATTGCCCATATGTTCGTTCATCAGCCGCTCGAATTTGGGGCCGCCCTCGACCTTCGCCAACACGCCCGACATTTTCAGGAAACGCCGGAAATTCTCGCGTGCAGCGCTCAGCGGGAAACGCCCGTTGGCCGTATCTCTGCACGCCTTCAACAGCGTGTCATATGCCAAACCCCGTTTGTCCTCCGGCCACCCGTCCAGAACATCGAAGATTTCATCGAGGCACGTGACCTCATCGATGAAATGTTGGCGATGAAGCAGAATCGGATCAAACCGAGTTGACGACATAGTATCCTCCCATTTATATTACTTTTTTATGCTGTAATTTTACTGAAAAACCGTGACTTATTCAAGTCAAAATCGTGTCAATTTGGCTATTAACGCCGTGCAACTACTTCCATAACGACAGAATAACCCTATCAGATTAGACTTAAGCGTATTTGATCATCGGCTGAGGGTCGACGCATCACGAATATAGATTGATTGATCAATCACACGAATGTTGTGGGTCAAGCGAGCGTGATCAAATGCACCGGAAGTTTCGTATATTCTCGTGTTGGCATGGTATATTGCGACCATGACAACCTTGCGAGGAGACGTTCAGATGAACCGATTTTTTACATTGGTAGCGGGCGTGCTGATCGGTGTGTCCGCGATCACGTCTTCCTGCACATCGCCGGCAAGGCAGGATCACCAGGATTTTCAATATCAGCGGGATAGCTCAACAAACCCGGCATGCGCGGATGGGTTCAGACCCAGCAATGCCCGCTCGTGCAGTTATTGAAGGCATAGAGCCGGAATTGGTTTTGCGCCGGAGGTGGCAGGCGACAGCAATGGGACCGGTCGGGAACTCCTAACCCTGCTTCACCGTTATGTGATCGGGCCACAGTTGGCCCGATGCTAAACAGGAGAACGGTTCCCCATGAACAATTTGATCTGGCTTGTCGGCGCTGTCGTTATCGTGCTCGCGATTTTGAGTTTCTTCGGCTTCCGCTGATTGCAGAAGCATACTGATGGAAATGTCGTGGCCCAACCACGTCTTCCCTTCCCGGCGATCGGATGGACGATGAATCCTCCGTGCCGGTGGATCTATAAGGATTAAGAGCGCCTTGTCCTTCTTGGCCGCTTAGCCGGGCTGCGGCCGATATCTGCACGTCGAGCGACGTCCCGCCGAGTGTAGCTGTATTGTCTCTAGCCCACTTCCTGAAAGCGTCAGGGTCTAATCGAGACTACCGCCGTTTCTTCGAAAATCCGCCGATTGACGTGTGATCAGCGCGAAAAAGTGGATGATCACCCCCTCGGTCTTCCTTTACAATCAGTCGTTTCGGCCTCTCAAGGCAGATCGTAAGGGAAGATCGATGGCTTGCCTTGTTGGCGCAGATGAAGCGACGCAATCGGAGAAGCCGGCTGTAAAAGCGGATCGGCCGGATGGCCTGGCGCGGGATGTTTCGGCCATCAAGGTCGGCGACTGTCTGCTGGGTTACAAGGCCGTCCAGCGCCGCATGCGGGCCAGCCGTTGGAACCATTTCCGCGGCCGGATGCGCGAGATCGAGAAATTGATCCGGCATCGTCATGGAGACATCGTGCCCGAGACCGACGACGCATTGATCTATGTCGAGGTGATTGCCAGCCTCGCCCTGATCGAATTCAAGGAAGAGTTCGTCGATGTGGTTCTAAACTGGGCGACGCGATGGCTGCCATGGGCTGGGAAAGCCGAGATAGAGGAAGTCATCTACGAGCGGACAAAGCTGCGCTTTTCTCCCTTGTCCGCCGACGCGCTCGGCCACGCTCTGCACTTAAGCTACGCGGAACGGAGCGCCCTCAATATTCGCACCATCGGTGCCTTCGACGTGCCGAAGCGGAAAAGAGCAAAACTGCAAAAGGAAAAGCGGCGCCAGCGCGACCGAGCCCGAAAAGAGGAGCAACGCCGTGCCGCCGGCGCGCTTTCCAGAGCCGACTATCTCGCCAATTCTTTCAGCCAAGCGCGCCCCTGGGAGGCTTTCGGCATCAGCCGCCGGACCTGGGAACGCCGTGGCAAGCCGATGCCGGATCCGGAGACGATATCGGACTGTGGTTCGATCTCGCTCGCCGCTTAGGTCAGAACTTTTCGGCTTTTAGCCGGATGGTCCGAACCAGCTATTCACAGCCTCCTGTAGACCATCCTCAGTCCCGTCGCCCACCCAGGCCACATATCCATCGGGCCGGATCAACAGTGCGGCTGGCGCGGAGACCACACCCAGCGCAGGCAGCTCCCATGCACCGGCATATCCGGCGTCGACCAACCTGATGCGGTCCGACCACCGCGGGAGGCCGATGCTGCCGGGCGTGCCGAGGTTCAAGAACACCGGTCGCGCATCTTGCAGCAGCGTAAAGACACGCACGGGACTATCTGATGTGAGCAGGTCGAGGTCAGGCATGCGGCGGCCGAGCAGCGGATGCCCGTCGCCGAGATCGTAATGGATACCAAGTCCCGACATCTCGGCCGCGATGCGTTTGCGCGGCTCCTCCATGGCAAGCAGCTCCGTTACGATGTCACGCAAGGCTTCGGTGCGATCGTCGGTGCGCTGCAATGCGACCTGCGCCATCGTCGTGCGCAATACGCGGGCCGCAACCGGATGCCGCTCGGCGTGATAAGTGTCGAGCAAGGTTTCAGGCGACGTGCCTTTCACCACCTGGGCCAATTTCCAACCGAGATTGACGGCATCCTGCACGCCCGTGTTGAGGCCCTGCCCGCCCACCGGTGAATGCACATGGGCGGCATCGCCAGCGAGGAGTACCCGGCCCTTGCGGTAGGCCGTTGCCTGCCTGGACATGTCGGTGAACCTGGAAATCCAGTTGACGCGATGGAGTCCGTAATCCGTTCCGAATGCAGCAATGAGCGCTTCCCTTAGATCGCTGAGCGTCGGCTCGGTTGTCGCGCCGGCATTCTTCTCCGGCACCATCACGCCGATCGGACCTTCCTGGGCAAAGACGATCTTGCCGTCGTGGATTTCGTACTGCTCCCTGCCGAAGGCATAGATGCCAAGGGCGGTGCGATGGATGCCCAATGGCGGCTCCTCTTCCATCTCCACCTCGGCGAGAACGTTGCTGGTCGTCGGATCCCATCCTTCAAACGCAATGCCGGCAGCCTTGCGAACCAGACTGCGGCCTCCATCGCAACCGACGAGATAGCCCGCCCTGAGCGACGCCCCATCGGAGAGTTCAATGGTGACGCCGGTATCATCCTGCGCGAACCCCGTTACCTCAAGGCCGCGATAGATCGGCACCGCCAACTCGCCGACCCAGCCGGCCAGAATGCGCTCGATATGCTTCTGCCGCAGCGCCAGCCCATAATTGTGCCGGGTCGGAAAATCGCTGATATCCAGACGCGTGACCGCGAAACCCGTGACCTGGGCTATCTGCCCTTCCGCGAGGAACCGGTCGACGATGCCCCGCTGATCGAGAACCTCGAGCGTCCGCGCACTCAGACCGCCGGCACGCGTACCGGCAAGCTTCTGGTCAGGGCGCCGTTCGACGATGGCGACGTCGACGCCTGCCACGGCCAGTTCGCCTGCCAGCATCAGTCCCGTCGGCCCTGCCCCGGCAACCACGACTGCATGTTCCCTCATCCGCAAACTCCCATGTTCCGGCTGTTCCAATGCGATCTCTCGGGGTCCAGACAGACCTGGCCCCTTTGCATCTCTCCGATCCAATCAGCCCTGCGCAGATGCCGATTTTCTCTGTCGCAGGTTGTTCTCCCTATAAATATAAGCTCCATACTGGTTGGAAGGACTTGCGACAGGATTTCAGGCTTGCTCTCCAAAGCCCTATTCGCTGCCACTTGCGGATCTCTTGCTGTGGAGCTCAGGCTTTTCAATACGACCTGACCGGGTGGGCGCCGGATGTGGCAGGCGCCGTCCGGGGTCGATTCTCTCGAAGGGATCAATCAATTGCTTGGCGACCTATCTCACTGCGGAGCTGGAGCTTTTTGCGGAATCGTCTCAGCCGCTGGTCGCTCAGACGGATCGGCGGGATGGCCATAGATTGTGTAGGCGGCCCCCGCTAGCACCCCCAAGACGAGAAGAGCGAGGACGTACAGCATCATTCCGCGGATAGCCGTCTTCGGTGTCTTGTCCATCAGGATCTCCAAGATTGCTCAGCGGTCAATTCAATGCGAGCGCTTTCGGTTCCGACGCGGAGGTTGTTCAAGGGAGCAGCCATTCACGGAACGATCCGGTCCCGATCTGGTTTACCCCACACCCCGCTTGCTATGGAGGTCACCATGTGGGCAATCCTGACCGGAGCCGCTCTCATCATCGGCGGACTTCTTTTTCTCTTTACCTCGGCGCTTGGTCGAAGACCGAGTGATCCGCATCAAATGCCGCAAGGCGGCACCACGCTGGAGCCACGGCGCCAAGGCCTCAGGTTCCTCGGGATATCCCAAAACTGGCCGGCGCTGGCCCTTATCGCGATCGGCGCACTTCTATTGGCTTTTGGTGGATACTCCTGACATCCGACAGGTCTTGGCGCCTTAGCCCCTTCGGCAAAAACCCGGCTTTCACCGGGTTTTTGTTCAGGCACTACCAACTCTGGCGACCGGTCCAGTCATCAATGTCGCGTCTGATACGGTCCTTTTCGATGCCATAACGCTCCTGGATCTTGCCTTCCAGCTGGTCGCGCTTGCCGGCGATCTGGTCAAGATCATCGTCAGTGAGTTTGCCCCACTGCTCCTTGATCTTGCCCTTCGCCTGCTTCCAGTTTCCTTCGATCCGATTCCAATCCATGGTCGATTTCTCCTCTGTGTTGATGAGAAGAAAACGGACCGCAGTGGAAGTTGGTTCCTGTGCCTCAGCGGATTTCCGCGAAGCTCAATTCCTGCGGCAAAGACGCCAAGCGCTGCCCATGTCAAATATCCACACCCGAATGAAGAAAAGCATAAATAATTCGTGAAGAACGAATAGATGTATAAAATATTTATTTATGTATGAAGCAAATATTCCCCTGTTCTTGTGTTATACTGTTCCACGGGGAGAAGAACAATGGCACTCGATGTATTCGTGAACCTCTACAATTTAGGGGGCCTGGACGCACTTAACGTTTCTCTGCGAAGCCTGTCCGATGACGAAAGGCTTGGCACTTTACTCTCGCTTGAAAAGATAGGGTACGAAGTGATCTGGAATGCCCAGAGAAAGCCGGCTTCTGCCTATGTGTGGAGCGGGCCGAACGAGAATTAGTTGCCAGGCGGGACAAAGACCTGTCCCGACCATGGGGGTGAGACCTCACGACCTTGTGTCTCCCTTCATGCGCTTAAAAAGCAGATGTTCCATCCTCCTATCGATCCGAGGAAGCGAGGGCGATCATGATCCGATCCCAGATAGCCGACGCACAAACCGTATTGGGCGACGAAGAAGTCGCCCTCTGCCAGAGAGTATTTGACCACGTCATCTCGGTGCGACAAATCACAACAGACACCGAGCGCGAAGATCTGGCTCAGCGGGTGATCCATTCGTACCAGCATGGAGTGAAGGATGAGGGCGCATTACTGCGACTGTTGATCTAAGATCGCGGCAGGTGTCTTGAAGACTAGAAATGGTGAGAGCGTCGGGGTTCGAACCCGAGACCTACTGATTAAAAGTCAGTTGCTCTACCGGCTGAGCTACGCTCTCCCTCTCCGCGGGTGTGACCACCCCGGCTGGAAGTGGGCGGAACATAGGCAGGCGACCCATTGCGGTCAACCGAAAAATTTGTCTTTTTCCGGCGGTCGGCACATTTCTTGCGGGCAAAGGCATCTTGCCTTGCGCGCAAAAAGGTGATTGGCAATCCCGGAGCTGCAAAGCTAGGAACATCACGCAGATTGCAGCCGGAGAGAATGCGTGTCGATTGCCGATATTTCCCTGTGGAGCGCGCTGATTGCCGGAGCGCTTTCCTTTCTATCGCCCTGCGTGCTTCCCCTCGTCCCGCCCTATCTCTGCTATATGGCCGGCATTTCAGTCGAGCAGTTCCGCGGCGGCGGTGCGGTTGTGGTCGCGCCCGACGTCAGACGCGGCGTGTTCTTCTCGGCACTCTTCTTCACGCTCGGCTTTGCCACCGTCTTCGTGGCGCTCGGCGCCGGCGCCTCCAGCATCGGCATGGCGCTTCGCCAGCATCTCGACCTCCTGTCGAAGATCGGCGGGCTGATCATCATCGTCATGGGGCTGAACTTTCTCGGCCTATTTCGAATCGGGGTGCTTGCCCGCGAGGCGCGCTTCCAGGGCAGCGGCAAGCCGGCGACGCTGACGGGCGCCTATATCATGGGCCTTGCCTTCGCCTTCGGCTGGACGCCCTGCATCGGCCCGGTGCTTGGCGCCATTCTCGGCGTTGCCGCCTCCCGTGAAACGGTCGGCTCCGGCGCCGGGCTGCTCGCCATCTATTCGCTCGGCCTTGCCATTCCTTTCTGGATCGCCGCCGGCTTTTCCGGCGCCTTCATGCGCTTCCTCTCGCGCTTCCGCCGCCATCTCGGCACGGTGGAAAAGGTGATGGGTCTCTTCCTCGTGCTTACCGGCCTCGCCTTCCTGTTCGGTTGGGTCAGCAACGTGGCGATCTGGTTCCAGCAGACCTTTCCGATCCTGATGCAGATCGGCTAGGCCACGGGTTGCCGATTTTCCAGGCTATGCAGCAGGCAGGCTTGACGCGTTCGCCGATCTGATCGACTCCGCGCTCTTCAGCACGCCGCCGGCAGTAAAAAGCCACGCCTGCACCTATGCCCTGGTATGGCTTGCCCTGTCCCTCGGCCCCACCCGCCCTTATCCCTCGACCCAATCGATCGCAAATACGCCTCGATGTAGCGTCGTCGATGCCGTGTTTAAGGCGGCGGTCAGAAGGAGACGAACATGAACCTTGAGACAAAGACGAGCCGGGAAAACACCGCACACACCGGCAGACCTCGGCTCGACGAATTGGTTCCGTCGCGCTACGCGGTGCGGGTCGGCGAGATTGAGGTGCTGGTGGTCAGCGATGGAGTGCTACCGCTCCCTACCGCGATGCTGGGCCACAACATCGATCCGTCCGTCCGAGCGACCTGGCTGAAAGACATGTTCCTGCCAGCGGAAGCTTTCGACTGGGCGCTGAACGTGGTCGTGGTGCGCAGCGGCGACCAGACCATACTCCTCGATGCCGGGCTGGGGATCGACCCGGACTTGCACCTGCCGCGGGCCGGGCAGTTGATCAAGCGCCTGGAGGCCGCCGGCATCGATCTTGCGTCGGTGACCGACGTGGTGCTGACCCACATGCACATGGACCATATTGGCGGGCTGCTCGTCGACGGGGTGAAGGACCAGCTGCGTCCGGACCTGCGGATCCATGTGGCCGCCGCCGAGGTCAAGTTCTGGGAGGCGCCCGATTTCTCCCGGGTCTCCATGCCGCCCGGATTCCCGGACGCGCTTCGGGCGACCGCCAAGCGGTTCGCGAAGGAGTATCGCAGCTATTTTCGGCTGTTCGATGACGAGTACGAGGTGGCGCCGGGCGTGGTCGTCCATCGCACCGGCGGCCACACCCCCGGGCACAGCGTGATCCGCGTGGCGTCCGGCGGCGACAGGCTGATGTTTGCCGGCGACGCCGTGTTCGCGGTCGGGTTTGAACATCCGGACTGGTACAACGGCTTCGAACACGACCCCGAGGAGGCGGCGCGCGTTCGGGTCCGTCTTCTGCGGGAACTGGCGGAGACCGGCGAGCAGCTGGTGGCCACTCACCTGCCATTCCCCTCCGTCGGCCGGGTGGCGGTCGACGGCGACGCCTTTCGCTGGGTAGCGGCCTTCTGGGATTACTGATCGCGTGTTCGGTCGGCGGTAGAGCGTGTACTCAACGAGTCCACGCTCTATCGATTTGTTTTTGCGCAATTCCGGACGCAAGACCGCTACACACTTTTGCTGGAATTGCTCTTGTTTCTGCGCAATTCCGAACGCAAAACCGCTACACACTTTTGCTGGAATTGCTTAAGTCAGATCCTGACCCGCCGACCATCCCCGCGCACTGGAAGACCTCTTGGCCGATATCATCAGCCTGCTTTTGCCGTTCTTTGGCCTGATCCTGATCGGTTACATCGCCGCCAAGGCGACCAAGCAGCCGGCCGAAGCGCTCGGCTGGCTGAACACCTTCATCATCTATGCCGCCCTTCCCGCTCTGTTCTTCAAGCTCGTCTCGCGCACGCCGATCGAAGAGCTGACGCGCGTCGATTTCATTGTCACCGATATCGCGGCGACCTATGCCGTCTTCATCCTGCTTTTCGTCATCGGCCGTCTCGTGCGCGGCAATTCGCTTGCCGATTGCACCATCCAGTCCTTTGCCGGCGCCTATGGCAATATCGGCTATATGGGGCCTGGCCTGGCACTCTTGGCGCTCGGCGAAGGCGCAGCCGTGCCGGTGGCGCTGATCATCTGCTTCGAAAACGCACTGCATTTCATCGTCGCGCCGGCGCTGATGGCGGCAGCCGGCGACGACAAGCGTTCAACAGGCCAGCTTGTCGCTGATATCGTCCGGAAGGCCGCGCTGCATCCCTTCATCCTGTCGACGGCGGCAGGCTTTGTGGTGGCCGCTTTGCACATCGACCAGCCGCCGGCGTTTCAGCGCTTGGTCGATTACCTCGCCCAGGCGGCGGCGCCCTGCGCGCTCTTTGCCATGGGCGTGACGCTGGCGCTCCGGCCGCTGAAACGAATCCCGGCCGAGATCTCCTATATCGTGCCGGCGAAGCTGGTCCTGCATCCGATCGCGGTTTTCATTGCGCTCACGGCGGTTGGCGGTTTCGAGCCGGTCTGGATCCAGGCCGCCGTGCTGCTCGCCTGCCTTCCGACGGCGACCAACGTCTTCGTCATCGGCCAGCAATACGGCGTCTGGCAGGAGCGCGCCTCGGCGACGATCCTGATCACGACGGTGCTATCGGTGGTGACTGTTTCGCTCTGGCTGATCCTGATCCGATCAGGCCTTCTTCCGCTTCAGCTTTTCCCGTAGCGCATCCGGAATATCGCGGAAGCCGCGGCCTGGCTCGATGCCCTCGCGCATGACGATGTTGCGCAGTGGCGGTATGGCCGAGAGGATATGCAGGCCGGCAGCCCGCAGCATCTGGACAGGCAGGAAATCCGAGAGCAGCGAGCGGTTGAGAATATCGACACTGGCCGTGCGTGTCATGATGTCGGCGCGGCGCCTGCGGTCGAAGCTTTCGCCGGCATCGGCCGGCACCGGCAATTCCGCCCGGTCGCAGAGGATATCGGCAAGCGCCATGATATCGCGCAGGCTGAGGTTCAGCCCCTGTGCCCCGATCGGCGGGAAGACATGGGCGGCCTCGCCGATCAGCGCGATTCGCCCCTTACCGAAACGATGCGCCATCATGCCGGAGAGCGGCCAGAGCTGGACGCCCTCCTCGACATCAACCTTCCCGAGCATGGACTGCATGCGCGCCTCGACGAGGGCGCCGAGTTCGGCAAGCGGCAATTCCATGCGGCTCGCGGCTTCCGCGGGATCCTGCACCCAGACGAGGCTGGAGCGGCTTCCCGGCAGCGGCACCTGGGTGAAGGGGCCGTGTTTGGTGTGGAATTCGGTCGAGATATTCTGGTGCGGCAGCGAATGGGCGAAATTCAGCACCATCGCCGATTGCGGATAGGACCAGTTGCGCACGGTAATGCCGGATGTCTCGCGCAGCTTCGAGCCGCGGCCATCGGCGCCGACGGCAAAATCGGCCGACAGCGTCTCGCCGCCGGTCAGCGTGATCGAGACTGAAACGGCTGATATTTCGATCGATTCGGCCATATCGGTGAAACGGGTGATATTGCCCTCGCCGGCCGCAGCTTCTTCCAAAATGCCGGTCAGCGCCTTGTTCGGGAAATTGTAGCCGAAGGCATCGAGACCGACCTCGGCCGCGCGGAAGGTGGTCGTCGGCGCGCGCAGCAGCCGATCGGTACCGTCGACGATGCGCATGCTGGTGAGAGGAGCGGCTGCGGGGCGGAGCTTTTCCCAGAGCGCCAGGCGATCGAGGAAACGGATCGACTGATCCATCAGCGCCGTGGTGCGCCGATCCTCCTTGGGAGCGAGGGGTGCCACCAGCGCCACGTTGCGACCGCCGCGCGCCAGCGCGATTGCGGCGATCATGCCGGCGAGACCGCCACCGATCACCGCCACTTCGAATGTCTTCATGCTATCATTCCGCCATCGTAAAACGGCGGACCGGTCGCTTATGCGGCCGGCTTCGCCTGACGGCGCCAACTATAGCCCTTGCCGGCTTCGGCGTCACGCACCGCCGGCTGATAATGATGGGGAATGGCGGGAAGACGGTTTTCGCCCAGCCGCTTCAGCGCCGTGGCGTTGGTGACGGAAAAGCTGTCGATGCCGACGCGCAGCATCAGCGGCACCTGATCGATCAGCACGTCGCCGACGGCGCGTAGCTCATTGGTGTAGCCGAGGCGCTGGCGCAGCAGCGAGGCATGGCTGAAGGCGCGGCCGTCGTTGAAAGCCGGAAAGGCGACGGCAACGATTGCGAGGCGATAGAGATAGGGCTCCAGCCGGCGCACATCGTCGGCTGGCTTGATCAGCACACCGAGGCCGACATCGTTGCTTTCGTCGGCCTTGGCGATCAGTTCGTCGAGACCGAGCAGCGGCTTCTGCTCCTCGGTCGCCTTCACCTCGTCGGTTTCGATCACCCAGGGATCGTTTTCGACAAAACCGGTTTCTCTCCAGATCTTCGTCATCATCCCCTCCTTATGCCGCTTCGGCGGCCGAGCCGTAGAGCGCAGTCTTGAACGGCTGCGGTCCGACACGGCGATAGGCGGCGAGGAAGTTCTCGGACTGATCGAGGCGCAGGCCGAGATAGGTGTCGACGATCGTCTCGATCGCGTCGGTCACCCGGTCCGGCTCGAAGCCGCGGCCGATGATCTCGCCGATCGAGGTATGTTCGTCGCCGGAGCCGCCGAGCGTGATCTGATAGAGTTCGGCGCCCTTCTTCTCTACACCGAGCAGGCCGATATGGCCGACATGGTGATGGCCGCAGGCATTGATACAGCCGGAAATCTTGATCTTCAGCTCACCGATTTCTGCCTGGCGTTCGGCATCGCCGAAGCGGCGGGAGATTTCCTGCGCCAGCGGGATGGAGCGCGCATTGGCAAGCGCGCAGTAGTCGAGCCCCGGACAGGCAATGATATCGGTAATCAGGCCGGCATTGGCTTCCGCCAGATTGATGGCGACAAGGCCGCGATAGACGGCTTCGAGATCGGCAAGCGCCACATGCGGCAGGATCAGGTTCTGCTCATGGCTGACGCGGATTTCGTCGAAGGCATATTCCTCGGCCAGATCGGCGATCGCATCCATCTGCGCGTCGGAGGCATCGCCCGGAATGCCGCCGATCGGCTTCAGCGAGATCGTCACCATGCCGTAATCAGGGTTCTTGTGCGGCTGCACGTTCTGCTGGACCCAGCGGGAGAAACCGGAATCAGCCTTCTTCCAGCGAGCAAGGTTTTCCCAGCCTTCGGCGCGTTCGGGCAGATCAGGCGGCGCGAAATAGGCAGATATCGACTGGACGTCCTTTTCCGGCAGCTTGAGCTCCGTATCCTTCAGCGCGGCGAATTCGGCTTCCACCTGGCGCGTCAGCTCCTCGGTGCCGGTTTCGTGCACGAGGATCTTGATACGGGCCTTGTATTTGTTGTCGCGGCGGCCGTGCAGATTGTACACACGCACGATTGCCGTGGTGTAAGAGAGCAGATCTTCCTCAGGCAGGAAGTCGCGGATCAGCTTGGCGATCATCGGCGTACGGCCCTGGCCGCCGCCGACATAGACGGCAAAGCCGATCTCGCCCTTGTCGTTCTTCTTCACGTGCAGCCCGATATCATGGACCTGGATTGCGGCGCGGTCACGCTCGGCGCCGGTGACGGCGATCTTGAACTTGCGCGGCAGGAAGGAGAATTCCGGGTGGACCGACGACCACTGGCGCAGGATTTCGGCGTAAGGGCGCGGATCGGCGATCTCATCGGCGGCGGCACCGGAGAAGTGATCGGCGGTGACGTTTCTGATGCAGTTGCCCGAGGTCTGCAGGGCATGCATCTCGACGCTGGCAAGGTCGGCGAGCGCATCGGGAATGTCGGACAGCTTCGGCCAGTTGAACTGCAGGTTCTGGCGCGTGGTGAAGTGGCCATAGCCGCGGTCATAGGTGCGGGCGATATGGGCGAGCATGCGCAGCTGGCGAGAGCTCAGCGTGCCATAGGGAATGGCGATGCGCAGCATGTAGGCGTGGAGCTGCAGGTAAACGCCGTTCATCAGGCGCAGCGGCTTGAATGCGTCCTCGGCGAGCTCGCCGGAGAGGCGGCGCTCGACCTGATCGCGAAACTGCTCGACGCGCTCGGTAACAAAGGCATGGTCAAATTCGTCGTAACGGTACATCGTCTTCCTCAGACTGCAATGAATTCGGGATCGGCAGGAGCGTAGCCCGGGGCATATTCCATGGTCGGGCCTTGCGCGCGGATGCGCTCGCGAAGGCGAAGCGGCCAGAGAATGCCGTTGTTTTCCTGAACGTCGACGACGGCGACGTCAACGACCTCGTTGTCGGCATAGGATTTTTTGCCGATCGCCTCCAGCGCGGCAACGGCCTCGGCATGACGGGCAACGAGCGCCTCCTGCAGCGAGGTGGACCACTTGCCGTTCGCATCCAGCCAGACGGCAATGCCGTCCGTCAGCCGGTTGGCGGTCAGAACCTTGTCACCCATATTCAGCTCCTTGCAAGTTCCTCGAGCCGGGCGTTTGCGCGCACCAGGGGCTCGGACAGTTCGAAATTGGCGCCGGCGACCGCATCGCCGATGATGACCATGACAGGCCCGGTCAATTCGTCGCGGCGCTGCAGATCGGGCAGATCGGCGAGCGTGCCATGCAGCAGGCGGCGATCGGCACGGCTGGCATTTTCGATGACGGCGACGGTGGTCTCAGACGGAATGCCCGCTTGCATCAGCCGCTCGGCGACGGAGGCGGCAACCGTGCGGCCCATATAGACGGCGATGGTCGCGCCGGAAACGGCAAGGCTTGCCCAATCGGGCAGCACGTCGCCTGTAAGATCATGGCCGGTGGTGAAGACCAGCGAGGAGGCAACGCCGCGCAGCGTCAGCGGCAGCTCGAAATCGGCAGCGGCTGCGAAAGCCGAGGTGATGCCAGGCACGACCTCATAGGTGATGCCGGCAGCGCGCAATGCCGCCATCTCTTCCCCTGCCCGGCCGTAGACCAGGGGATCACCGGATTTCAGGCGGACGACGCGCTTGCCCTGACGGCCGAGATCGACCAGCAGGTCGTTGATTTCTTCCTGGGACTTCGAGTGGCAGCCCTTGCGCTTGCCGACGGAAAGCCGCTCGGCATCACGGCGGCCCATATCGACGATCGCCTGCGGCACGAGCGCGTCATAGACGATGACGTCAGCTTCCATCATCACGCGCTGGGCGCGCAACGTCAGCAGATCCTCGGCACCCGGACCGGCGCCGACCAGCCAGACGTGGCCGGCGACCTTGTCCATCGCGTGCAGCAGCCGGTCGGCGGCATGGCGGGCTTGCGGCAGGTTGCCATTGGCGACCGCATCGGCGACGGCACCGGAAAAGAAACGGCGCCAGAAGACCCGGCGGGAGACGCCTCTCGGAATCAGTTGGTCGACGGCCTTGCGGTAGCTCGTCGCCAGCCCGGCAAGGCGGCCGAGCGAGGGCGAAAGAAGCTGGTCGATCTGCGCGCGGATCATCTGCGCCAGAACCGGCCCTGCCCCTTCGGTGCCGATCGCAACGGCGACGGGCGCACGGTTGACCAGCGCCGGCGTGAAGAAATCGCAGTAATCGGGCTGATCGACGGCATTGGCCGGAATTCTGGCGGCGCGCGCAGCGTCGACGATGCTGCGGTCGTCGGCTTCATTGCCAGTTGCGGCGAAGACGAGCGCCGAACCCTCGACCTGTTCGGCGGAGAAGGCAGCGCGCACGGTCTCGATGCGGTTGGCGATCAGGAACGCGTGGTAATCGGCTTCCGGCCGGTCGGCATAGGCGACAATCCGTGCCTTTGTGTTGAGCAGCAGCCGCACCTTGGCGAAAGCTTCATCACCATTGCCGAAGACAGCCGTCTTCTGGCCTTCCACGCGAAAGAAGGCGGGAAATACCGAAAGCTGTTCAGTCTTGGGAGGCATCATCAATCCACTTCGAAGTTGCCGGAATATGCCCTTGATCGACAAGGGATTGAAGGAACAGAAATTCGAAAGCCCAAGCAAGCAGGTATTCTTTTGCTCGTGCCGTCAGTGATTTGAGAAAAGTCACCCGTGCTGCCAAAAAGCCGCATATTCCCAGCCCGCTTGCTGCAGTGCAGTATAAAGCCTGTGACAAAAGACGTCCACCGGTGCTTCACGCATTTCACTCGCGCCGCCAAGGCGATAGACTGACGAAAACTGGAGGGCCCTCATGCGTGATAAGACCATTGCCTCCCGCCTGCTTTCGGTCATGGAAGACGATATCCTGCCGCTGACGGAGCGTGGCGTTTCGCTTGGCAATAAGGTGTTCGGTGCGGCGATCCTGCGGAAATCCGATCTTTCGCTTGTCGTCGCCGAGACCAATAACGAGCTGGAGAATCCGCTCTGGCACGGCGAGGTGCATACGCTGAAGCGCTTCTACGAGCTTGGCGACAAGCCGCCGACCAAGGATCTGATCTTCCTGTCGACGCACGAACCCTGCACGATGTGCATGTCGGCGATCGCCTGGGCCGGCTTCGACAATTTCTACTATTTTTTCAGCCACGAGGATTCCCGCGACGCCTTCGCCATTCCGCACGACCTGAAGATCCTCAAGGAAGTCTTCGGGCTTGAACCCGGCGGCTATCGCAGGCAAAACGCCTTCTGGAACAGCTTTGCCATCGCCGATCTCGTCGAGACCGAAGACGCGCTCCTGAAAAACGCGCTGAAAGCGCAGACCGCCCGCATCAAGGCGCGCTACGACGCGCTGTCGATCAGCTACCAGTCGTCGAAGAGCGCCAACGACATTCCATTGAACTAAGCCCGCTGAACCGAGGCAACATGCAACCTTCCAAAGACATTTCGCGGCTGATCGAGATCATGGCGGCGCTGCGCCATCCCGAAACCGGCTGCCCCTGGGACATCGTGCAGAACTTCGAGACGATCAAACCCTATACGATCGAGGAGGCCTATGAGGTCTCCGATGCGATCGAGCGCGGCGATATGGA
Source organism: Rhizobium sp. 62_C5_N11_2 (assembly GCF_051811185.1). Taxonomy (NCBI): domain Bacteria; kingdom Pseudomonadati; phylum Pseudomonadota; class Alphaproteobacteria; order Hyphomicrobiales; family Rhizobiaceae; genus Rhizobium; species Rhizobium sp. 62_C5_N11_2. Next base: position 1,842,218 of record NZ_JBPWPW010000001.1, on the reverse strand, counting down.
CGATCTCTGCGACGAACTGGGTGACCTGTTGCTGCAGGTGGTCTTTCATGCCCGCATGGCCGAGGAGGCCGGCGAATTTTCCTTTGGCGACGTGGTCAACGCCATCACCGCCAAGATGATCCGCCGCCATCCGCACGTCTTTGCCCGCTCGGCGGCGGATACGCCAGACGCGGTGAAGATACAATGGGACGAGATCAAGCAGGCGGAAAAACGCGAGCGTGCCGAACGGCGCTCACGGCGCGGCATCACCGAGGACTTCAACAGCGGATTCCTCGGCTCGGTGCAGCGCAGCTTCCCGGCTTTGACGGAAGCCCTGAAGCTACAGGAACGCGCCGCCAAGGTCGGCTTCGATTGGTCAGCACCGGAGCCGATCCTCGACAAGATCGAGGAGGAGATCGGCGAATTGCGGGCAGCCCTTCGCGAAGGCGATCAGGCAAAGGTCAGCGACGAGCTCGGCGACCTGATCTTCGCGGTCGTCAATATCGGCCGTCACGTCAAGGCCGATCCGGAACAGGCAGTGCGCGGAACGAATACGAAATTCCGTCGTCGGTTCAGCCATATAGAACAGGTTCTTGAAGCAGAAGGCGAGACGCTGGAAGACGCAACGCTGGAGCGGATGGAGGAAATCTGGCAGGCAGCGAAGGCGATCGAGCGGGCTGTGACGTCGGGGGCGGAGTGAGCGGAACGTTGCCACATCCCCTTGAACGCCTTACCGCTCCCAATCTTCCTTTGAAGACTTCGGTCCATTGCCGATGCGGCGCTCGAGTTCGGTCGCCTCGGTTTCGGACAGGCGCAGATCAAGCGTGATCGTGCCGTCCTCATTATCCTCGCGGCCGTCGACGATCGCATGGTCGTAAAGCCATGGCAGCAGCGCCAGCTTGTCGACCGGAAGGCGGATCGTCGCCACGGTCATCACGCCTGACAGTCTGCGGCTGATCTCTTCCATCAGCGTGTCGACGCCCTCGCCGCTGACGGCTGAAACCGCCACCACGTTGCTGGCGCCGGCCGATTTCTGCACCATGGCATCGTGCACCTCGGGCTCCAGCCGGTCGATCTTGTTCCAGACCTCGATCAGACGCTTTTCGGCTTCGGCCTCGTCGATGCCGAGATCGTTCAGGATGCGCATCACGTCGGAGCTCTGCGCCTGATTGTCGGCATCGGACATGTCACGGACATGCAGGATGAGATCGGCTTCCAGCACCTCTTCCAGCGTCGCCCGGAAGGCGGCGACCAGATGGGTCGGCAGGTCGGAGATGAAGCCGACGGTGTCGGACAGGATGACGGTGCGGCCGTGGGGCAGTTTCATGCGCCGAAGCGTCGGGTCGAGCGTGGCAAAGAGCATGTCTTCGGCCAGCACGCCGGCGCCGGTGATGCGGTTGAACAGCGTCGACTTGCCGGCATTGGTATAACCGACGAGCGCCACGATCGGGTGCGGCACCTTGCGGCGTTTGGCGCGGTGGAGCTGGCGGGTGCGCACGACCTGCTCCAGCTCGCGTTCGAGCTTGATGATGCGGTCCTGCAGCATCCGTCGGTCGGCTTCGATCTGGGTTTCGCCGGGGCCGCCCATGAAGCCGCCGCCGCCGCGCTGGCGTTCAAGGTGGGTCCAGCTTCGCACCAGACGGCCCTTCTGATAATTCAGATGGGCGAGATCGACCTGCAGCGTGCCTTCCTTGGTGGAGGCGCGGCGGCCGAAGATTTCGAGGATGAGGCCCGTCCGGTCGATGACCTTGGCGTTCCATTCCTTTTCCAGGTTGCGCTGCTGTACCGGCGTCAACGGATGATCGACGATGACGAGACCGGAATCGCGCTCGTCGAGCAGCGCCTTGATCTCCTCGATCTTGCCGGTGCCGAGCAATGTGGCCGGCCTCGGATCATTGACCGGGACGATCTGGCCATTGACGACATCGAGGTCGATCGCCTGGGCAAGGCCCGTCGCCTCTTCGAGCCGGCTTTCCGGCGTGCGGGTCGAGGCCGATTCGCTCTGGCCGCCGCGACTGCGCGATTTCAGAACCGGCACAACGACAGTCGCGCGCATGTCGTCCCTGTGCTTGGCGGCCTCAGGGATGATCGAATCGTTCTTGGTATCGCGTGTCGAAATGACGGCTGATCCTGTTAGGACGCTGCTTCTTCGCTCTCGAACATCTGCATGGGCTGGCCCGGCATGATCGTAGAGATCGCATGCTTATACACGAGCTGCGAATGGCCGTCACGGCGAAGAAGAACACAGAAATTGTCAAAAGACGTAACAACGCCCGTGAGTTTCACGCCGTTGATCAGAAAGATTGTCAGGGAAATCTTTTGCTTGCGAACAGTATTGAGAAATAAGTCCTGAAGATTCTGAGAACGTTCCGCCATCGCGCCGCTTCTTTCTTTATTGCCGACCTGATCTGGCCGGTAGAATATCAATCAACCTCACCATGCGAAGACCGGTGGCATCCTCATTCCACCTGTCCAGCAAATCTTGGTATCAAATCGCAATCTTTTCCGCAACGTCGAAAAAGGCTTCGCGAACTTTCTGCGAAACGCTGCCCGGATGGCCGTTGGCAATGGCCTGGCCATCAACGGAAACGACCGGAAAACAAATGCTTGTGGCTGCAGTTAGGAAGACTTCGCGGGCTGCGAGCATCTCCGAAACGGAGAAGCTCCGCTCGGCGATCTGCAACCCCAACTTGGCTGCGACATCCATCAGAGTGGTGCGGGTAATGCCGCGCAGAATGCCGTGTTCGGCCGGGCGCGTCACCAGCGTTCCGTCCGGATCGACGATCCAGACATTGGTCGCCGCCCCTTCCTTCACCATGCCGTCGCCGTCGACATAGATCGCTTCCTGGGCGCCGGCCTCCTTGGCTTGCTGGCGGGCCATGGCATTCGGCAGCAAGCCGACGGACTTGATGTCGACGCGGTCCCAGCGATTGTCGACAAGGGTGATCGCCTTGATGCCGTTGGCGTTCTTGGCGGCGATGATCTTGGCATCGGTGCTTTTGGCGGTGATCACGAGCGAGGGCGGCGTTCCCTCGGCCGGGAAGACATGATCGCGGCGGGCGACGCCGCGCGTCACCTGCATGTAGAAAAGCCCGTTGCGGACATGGTTGCGGCGCAGCGTCTCGCGAATGACCTGCGTCAGCGCCGCCCGGCCCATCGGCCAGGCGATGCGCAATTCACCGAGCGAACGGTCGAGACGGTTCAGATGGCGCGTGAGATCGACGATGTAGCCGTGGCGCACTTCGCAGACCTCGTAGACGCCATCGGCAAACTGGTAGCCGCGATCCTCGATATGCACGCTGGCATCGGAATGCTTGACGTAACGGCCATTCACATAGGCAATTCTCGGCATGGGAAACCTGGTCTTCCGGGAAGCAATATGGGACGCGGCGCGGCCTCGGCCGCGCCGGATACAATCAGACGCCGAGCGACTTCAGCTTGCGGTGCAGCGCCGAACGCTCCATGCCGACGAATTCCGCGGTGCGAGAGATATTGCCGCCAAAGCGGTTGATCTGGGCGATCAGATAATCCTTCTCGAACATCTCGCGGGCTTCGCGCAGCGGCAGCGTCATGATGTGATAGTCGTTCTTGGCGGACACCTTCGGCAGCATGTCGCCGAGATCGGTCGGCAGCATGTCGGCGGTGATCGGCGCATCCGGGCCGTCGGTGCGGGCAAGGATCATCAGTCGCTCGATATTGTTGCGCAGCTGGCGGATGTTGCCGGGCCAGTCGTGCGCCTGCAGCACGGCCATGGCGTCGTCGCCGATGCGGCGCGGACGGATGCCGGCCTGCTCTGATATCTGGCGCATCAGCTGATCGACGAGGAAAGGAATGTCCTCGCGCCGTTCGGCCAACGCCGGCACACGCACCGGCACGACGGCGAGGCGATGATAGAGATCCTCGCGGAACCAGCCCTCGGCGATGCGGCTCTCGAGATTGTAGGCGGTCGAGGAGATGATGCGGACATCGACCTTGACACGCTTGGAACCGCCGACCCGCTCGAACTGCTGATCGACCAGGACGCGGAGGATCTTGTTCTGCGTTTCGCGCGGCATTTCGCCGACTTCGTCGAGATAGAGGATGCCGCGATGGGCTTCCTCGAGCGCGCCGATTTTGCGCGCCTGGCCGGGCGTGCCCTCGGTGCCGAACAGCGCCACCTCCATGCGTTCGGGCGTGATGTTGGCGGCGTTGATCGCAACGAAGGGGCCGTTGGCGCGGGCCGACTTCTTGTGGATCATTCGCGCCACCAGCTCCTTGCCGGAGCCAGAGGCGCCGAGAATCATGATGCGACTGTTGGTCGGCGACACCTTCTCGATCGTCTGGCGCAGCTGCGAAACGGCGACCGATGTGCCGATCAGCTCCAGTGCGTCGCCGGTGCGGCGCTTCAGCTCGGAAACCTCGCGCTTCAGCTTGGAATTCTCCAGCGCGCGTTCGGCGATCAGGATCAGCCGGTCGGCCTTGAAAGGCTTCTCGATGAAATCGAAGGCGCCGCGCTTGATCGCCGAGACGGCGGTCTCGATGTTGCCATGGCCTGATATCATCACGACCGGCAATTCCGGATGGCGGGTCTTGATCTCGTCGAGTAGCGATAGACCATCGAGCTTGCTGCCCTGCATCCAGATATCGAGGAAGATCAGCCGCGGTACGCGATCGGAAATTGCCGCCAGCGCGCTGTCGCTGTCATGGGCGGTGCGCGTCTCGTGCCCTTCGTCGGAGAGAATGCCGGAAACGATCTCGCGAATATCATGCTCATCGTCGACGACGAGAATATCAGAAGCCATAAACGCTTTCCTTGTCATTGGCTGCGGGGGCAGCAGGCGTCGGATCCAGGCGTGGCAGATGCACGCGGATCATGGCCCCTCTTCCCCGGTCAAAATCGGCGGGCGCATCATGCAGCTCGAGCTGCCCGCCATGTTCCTCGATGATCTTCTTGACGATGGCGAGGCCGAGGCCGGTGCCCTTCTCGCGCATCGTCATATAGGGTTCCAGAATGCTGTGGCGGTTCTCCACCGGGAGGCCGCGGCCATTGTCGATCACGTCGACGGTGAAGCGGTCGCGGCCGGTATCGAGTGCGGCGCGGACGAGAATCTTGCGTTCGTCCCGCTCGTCGCTCGGCACCGCCTCGATCGATTCCACAGCATTCTTGATGAGATTTCCGAAGGCCTGGCCGAGCATGCGGCTGTCGAACAGGCCCTCCAGCGGCTGCTCCCCGAAATCCTGTTCGAAGGTGACGTGATGGTTGCCCATCTCACGCAAGAAGATCGCGTCGCGCAGGATATTGCGCAGGTCGCTCGGCTCCTTGGTCGGCTTCGGCATGCGGGCAAAGGCGGAGAATTCATCGACCATGCGGCCGATATCGCCGACCTGTCGGATGATCGTATCCGTGCACTGGTCGAAGACCGTCCGGTCGCCCGGATCGATCTGCTTGCCGTAGCGGCGCTGGATGCGCTCGGCGGAAAGCTGGATCGGCGTCAACGGGTTCTTGATCTCATGGGCGATGCGCCTTGCCACGTCACCCCAGGCGGTCGAACGCTGGGCGATGACGAGATCGGTGATGTCGTCGAGCGTGATCACGTAGGATTCGCTCATGTCGCGCACTTCCTCGCGGGTGACCTGCACGCTCAGCGTCCGCACAGTGCCGCCGCGCACCAGCGCAATCTGCTTGCGGAAATCGCCGCGATAACGCACCGCCGCCTCGGTCAGCACCTGATCGACCTCCGGCGCGATGTCGACCAACTGCTTTCCGAGCATTTCGTCGGCTGACAGTGACATCAGCGTCTCGGCCGAGCTGTTGACGATGGCGATGCGGCGGTCCTGCTCGACGCCGATGACGGCGGCGGTGACGCCCGATAGCACCGCTTCGATGAAACGGCGTCGGTCGTCGACCTCGTCCTTGGCCTCGAGGATCTCGTCGCGCTGGGTGCGGATTTCCGAGATCATCTTGTTGAAGGTGCGCGAGAGATTGGCGACGTCGCCGTCGACGGCATGCACCGGCACGACGATATCCATATTGCCCGATGCAACGCTGTCGGCCGCCGTGATCAGCAGGCGGATCGGCCGGACGATGCGGTCGGCGACGGCGATCGCAGTCCAGATCGCCGCCAGGAGCACGATCAGCGCGAAGCCGATGTAGAGCACGGCAAAAGCGATCTGCAGCGAGAAGCGGTTGGCCTCCATCGAGCGGTATTCGGTGGCGTTCTCCTCCATCATGCGCATGGCGCCCATGACCTTGGGATCGACGGCGCGCACCGTATAGAGAAAGGTGCTCTGGATGGCATCGAGCTTGATGATAGCGCCGACGAGATTGGTAACGCCGGGCGGGATCAGCGTCGGCTGGCCGGCGGCGGCCTTTTCCAATGCGTCCTGCGGAATGGCCGGCAGCGGCTTTTCGGTGGCGATATCGGCCTGGACGATCACCGAGCCGTCGCGCTCGACGAGGAAGGCGCCAAGCAGGCCGCGGCCCCTCGCCTGGCGGGTCATCAAGTCGGCAAAGCCCGTCCTGTCGAGGCTGTAGAGCGCGCGGTTGCGCTCCAGGTCGTTGGCCATGGAGACCGTCTGCCCCTGCAGGTAGCTGGCATTCTCCATCATGTAGGCCTGGCCGATATTGCGCGACGAGCTGACGATCGACTGGGTGCGCAGGGCAAACCAGCGGTCAAGGCCGGCATTCAGCGTGATACTGGCAAAGATGGCGACGAGGATCGCCGGCGTGATCGCGACGATCGAAAAGAGCACGACGATGCGGATATGCAGGCGGGCTGCGGCACGGCCGCGGGTGCGCGCCTTCAGCAGCCTTGCTACCTCGCGAGCGATCAAGGCGAGCAGCGTCAGGACAAAGAAGGAATTGACGATCACCGAGGTGATGACGACATGCGACGTCGGCGCGATCGGCGTCAGGCCGAGCAGCACGAAAAGCGTGGCCGTGGCGCAGAGAAGCGCGCCGCCGGCGAGCACAAGGCCAGGCACGGCAAAAAGGGCGCGGCGATCGGTCACCGTCGTCACCGTCTCGCCCGCCGCCGCCGGCGATACCCCATCCTGCGTCATTCGGCCTCTCTTCGGACGGCACCTGCCGCCCTCGCCATCAATCGAAACCAAGCAACGCCGGCTCAGAAAGCCAGCGTCGCAACGACTCGATCGGGAGCGAAATACCTAAACCCTTGCGTGACCTTTAAGCAACGCATTGTGGCGAAAATGCAACGCACGCAGTCACATTGTCAAGCCATGTGAACTCGTCCCTCGCCCACGAAAACTGGTCGAGTCGCGCCTGTCGACGTGTTTTCCACGCCGTCATTTTGCGTCCCTAGTCCAGTTGATTTGCGCATGCATCGAGCTTCACATAGTGGGGAGGTGAGTCTCCCAACGTATGCTCCGTTAACGATATTCTCCTTCATAAAGTTTATTTTGACGACCTTCGCAAATGTTCTCGTCATGTACTGCTCGAACGTCTCAGGAGAAAAATAATCGTTCGGGAATCCGCGGTATATACTGCAGCAATCCGGGTGCCTCATAAGGAACTCTGGCGCAAACTTATAGTTGGACGTCCTTCTCGATGTCTGGATGAAATAAGGTGAGTTTTCAGATGCTCGGATGGATTGAGCTATAGCGGCTGTTATGAATTCACTGTCGCTGAGCGTCCCACGGTCTCCGCAATCGTGCGAGGCCTCCCAACTGTGGCCGGCCGTTTTGAACATGATGACCGTCCAGGCACCTGTAAGGAGCACGATTGCCGCCAGCAAAATCAGGAAAATTCTCAATATATCGCTCGCAAAAATGCTTTAGGAATGACCCGTGGCCTACTCAGGAACGCCGCTTGACGCTGCGGGTCCGGTGGCCCTGCGGTTGCATAAACTTACTGCGTGGTTGTGCAAAAGCCCGACCGTTATTTAGAACATCTTCGTCGGATGACCTGGAGTTTGAGCGACAACGTGTCGGTTCAGGCCGCGTTCTGAGTTAGGAGAATGCCTTGCTTATCAAGTAGGCCAGGAAAGGAACAATAAGGATCGTCATGACCAACGTCCAAGCCTGCCGATAAAGAAGGAATTTATTCTTCAATTCCGTCGGTACAAGCCGGCTGTGTGGATCAATTTCGGGGAGCGCCCTTCCCCTTTTCGTTACGAGGTTCGGGCCATATTTGTTAATCTTACTGGTCAGATGCTCGAAGGCGAAGAGCATGCAGACGTGAAAAATTCCAGCGGCTATAAGACTTGCAATACCGAAAACTTCAAGAAAATGCATCCCGCTTCTCACAGTTGCAGAAACCTCGTTGCCGACCCGACCCAGTTTGCGGACCCACCGCCACGGCCTGCCGCGCGCTATAGTGCTGAACCATTGACCGCGGCTCGACGGGCCTCAATCTGGCCCGTCGCCAGTGGTTTGTTTCCTCTAGAACCGACGTGGTCCTTCGGGCTTGTTTCCGACGATCGTGTCGATCCGGTCCAGCACGTCAGACGTCACCTTCTCTCGGTGTGAGAGGGCCGCGAGATTGTCCTCCAGCTGGCTGGCGCGCGAGGCTCCAAGAATGACGGTCGAGACGTTCCGGTTGGCAAGGCACCACAAAAGGGCGAGATGCGTGATCGATATGCCGATCTCGTCCGCGAGCTTTGCGAGTTCGCCAACTTGTTTGAGCTGGGCCAGGCCGGCATCGCTCGACCACTTTTCCTTCAGCCATTCATAGCCCGGCAGGTTCATACGGCTGTCGGCCGGCACACCGTTATTGTACTTGCCGGTCAGGACGCCCGAGGCGAGCGGTGACCAGATCGTGGTGCCAAGGCCGATCAGGTCATAGAGCGGCAGATAGTCGGACTCGACCTTCTGGCGTTCGAAGATGTTGTACTGCGGCTGCTCCATGGTCGGCGGGGTGATGCGCAAGTCCCGGGCAACGGCGTAGGCTTCCGTCAGTTGCTGCGCCGACCATTCCGACGTGCCCCAATAGAGCACCTTGCCCTGGGCAACGAGATCATGCATTGCCCGAACGGTTTCCTCGATCGGCGTGTCGATATCCGGGCGGTGGCAGAAGTAAAGGTCGAGGTAGTCGACCTGAAGCCGCTTGAGCGCCGCATGGCAGGCATCGGTCACATGCTTGCGCGACAGGCCGCGCTGCGTCGGCTTCTGGCCTCCCCAGAAGACCTTGCTGGAAACGACGAAGCTGTCGCGGCTCCAGCCAAGCCTGCTGAGCGCCTCGCCCATCACGATTTCGGACTTGCCGCTCTCGTATCCTTCGGCATTATCGAAGAAGTTCACCCCGTTGTCATAGGCAAGCTTCATGAGGTCGACGGCGTCGCCTCCATTGACCTGCTTGCCGAACGTGACCCATGAGCCGAAGGAAAACTCGCTCACTTTCAGGCCCGACTTTCCCAAACGTCGATATTCCATCATGCAACTCCCGTAAATTATGAATATGTGCCGGCCTGTCACCGGGGTCGGCGTCGCCCGATTGATCGACGACCGATTCGCGTAATCTATGGCATGCTCAACGATATGCGAGGCTCAGCCCGCCAAGTTGACCAAAACACAATGTCGCAGTTCCCGTCAGCCCGACCGTAAAGAAAAGGGCGCTCCACGACATCAGTCGGAGCGCCCGTGGCATGCGATCGACGACGTTTGCGGCGGAGGTCGATAGCAGCGACCGCAGAATGAAGAGATTCGGAACGGATAGGCAACATGCGATTGGAATCTGCGACGTTATCGCCCGCTGGTTGATCGTGTCGTCCACCGGATATCCACAGCTTATCCACAGGCATGGCGACGACGACCGCAGCAACTTCAATGACATTCGCCTGGCGCCAAATCACTCCTCACAAATGCTTATGTGACTGTTGAATGACACCGCACCTTTGTTTGTCTGCTTGGATATAAACCGCGACCTGGCTCAGATAGGCTCACCTTTCCTCCCGACCGTGGCGGCGGACGCCGGGAGGGGTGGGCGGTGGGCAAACATGAGGGCCCGCCGCCTTCTTTTTATCGCGCCCCCGAGCGAGCTCAGGCGGTGCGAGAGCTTCTGTAGACCGAGACGCCAAGTTCCCTGATTTTCTTGCGCAAGGTGTTGCGGTTGAGACCGAGAAGATCGGCCGCCTTGATCTGGTTGCCGCGCGTCGCCGTCAGTGCGGCGAGGATCAGCGGATATTCCATTTCCGTCAGCACACGATCATAGAGGCCGGGCGGCGGCAGATTGTCCCCGAAGCCTGCGAAGTAGCACAGGCAGTTTGATCCAACGCAACGCTTGAATCCGGCATACGTCGTATCCCTAAAAGCAGCTCCATCGTCATGGAGGATAATGGCTCAAAGAGGAGACGCAGAATGTCCATGTTCAGACTGCCAACTATCACTGTGCTGGCCTTGCTCGGTGGCGTCGGTGCGGTGGGCATCGCGTCCGCCCAGACGAAAAGTCCAGACTCGGCTCAGTCGGAGGTTAAGCCCGCGGCCGAAGGATCGGAAATGATGCCCGGCATGATGAGCCGCAACATGATGTCATCGGACATGAATGAAGGATGATGGGGCCAATGCGCGGTCATATGATGAAGATCATGTTCGTCGTCGCCGATACCAATGGGGACGGCGCAATTTCTTTCGAAGAGTTGACCGCAATCCACAAACGCGTCTTCGACGCGGTCGACGCAAACAATGACGGCAAAGTCACACCTGAAGAAATGCAGGCGTTTATGCAGGACATGTGACCGGCGCCTCGGCATTTGCCACCCCATGTGAGCAGCGACCACCAACTCCAGGTGCAATGCTCCTTCGGGGCTAGCCTTACGCGGCGCCGTGCCAAGGCCAGAGAAGCCGGAGCGCCGGCAATTGCGTTACATCAATGCCGACTTGCGACGAATGGAATAGATTGCGATCGCGGCAGTCCGCGAGAGATGGAGCAGGACATGACGGCACAATATTTTCTCCCGCTGGCAACATATCCCGATTCAAGTTCCGGATTGATCATTTCGAACGCTGTAGCGTTTGCTGGGTACTACGGTGCAAATCTTCACGCCTGCGCGCTAAGGGTCGAGATCCCGCACATTCCCAACGCCTGGTCGTCGTTGCTGCTCGATACTCCACAGATGATCGAGCATGCCGAGACTTTGAGCGGCGATCGCGCCGCAACCCTGGTTGCCGCGGCGACCAACCTCGCAGCGAACGCCATGGTTGAATTATCTTGTCGAACGGTCAAAACCACCTTGCCTCTATTGCACGAGACGGTGGCCACGGAAGCACGGTTCTTCGATCTGGCCATTCTCGAATGTATCGCGGACGTTCCGGATACCCGTATTGTCGCCGAAGCGGTCATATTCGGATCCGGCCGGCCAGCCATCATCTTTCCCAACAAGACCCTTGAGGGCCCAATCGACCATCTGGTCATCGCCTGGGACGGAAGTCGAGCCGCCGCTCGGGCCGTCAGCGATGCAAACCCATTCATTCACAAGGCCAAGCGGGTTTCGGTCCTATCTCTGACGGGCGAAAAGCCGCTGCCGGAGCCAACCGGGGCGCATCTCGCTGAGATCTTGGTTTCGAGCGGCGTCAATGCAAGCGCAACGGTCACTCGCTTTACTTCGTCATCGACCGGTCAGAGCATTCAACAAACAGCACTGGAACTGAGCGCCGATATGCTGGTCATGGGAGGATTTGGACACTCGAGGTTGCGAGATTTCGTCCTGGGCGGAGCAACCGATGGCGTCTTGGAAAAGCCTCTGCTGCCGGTGCTTATGTCACATTGAAGGAAACTGCCCGCATGGGTCTGTGACCTTCTTCTGCCCGTTTCCGAGTCACGGCCGTGGGCGAAGCCAATGTAAAGTAGTATCCTGAAAGTTGGCTCTTCGGACAAGGAAGCCTGGACACTCGCGGACCGAAAGCTACTTCCCGTCAGGGACGAAATTCCCCGCAAAACAAGGTGTCGGTCACGAACATAGGCCGGCTGGAGAGCGATCATGCAGAAGCAGTCCTCCTCGCAAACGAGGCAGTATATCGAAAAGCACAAAGCGATCCTTGAGCAACGCCGGCGCGAGCTAGAAACCCGCCTGCAAGCGATCGAGAATGATTTCGAAGAACCTCGGAATCCTGACGATGATGATCGTGCCACAGAGCGAAATAACGATGAAGTCCTGGAAGAACTCGGCGAAGCTGGACAAAAGGAGCTCCTCGCCGTGCAAGCGGCGTTGGACCGGATTGAAGCCGGAACTTTTGGCACATGTGTGAAATGCAGCAAGCCGATCGGCGAGAAGAGGCTTGACGCCGTCCCCCACACACCTTTCTGTCAGTCTTGCGCTCAGTCGTTTGAAGCCTGAGTTGCAAGGTCACCATGCTCATGAAGCACTATCTGATATCGGGCCAGCTCAGCCGGCGCGTGCGCTGATGAGCCATTCATGAGCGTCATCGCGACCGGGAGGATGCGCGTCCGACATCCCTCCGCAGCACCGTGCAAGCCCAACACGCTCAGGCGGTGCGAGAGCTTCTGTAGACCGAGACGCCAAGTTCCCTGATCTTCTTGCGCAAGGTGTTGCGGTTGAGACCGAGAAGATCGGCGGCTTTGATCTGGTTGCCGCGCGTCGCCGTCAGTGCGGCGAGGATCAGCGGATATTCCATTTCGGTCAGCACACGATCATAGAGGCCGGGCGGCGGCAGATTGTCACCGAAGCCTGCGAAGTAGCTGCGCATGTTCTCTTCGACGGCTTGCGCGATCGTCATCGAGCCGCTGCGGATCGGCCCCTTGTCGATCGGGCTGTCGGGCACGTCGGAGCGCAGTTCCGCGTCGATGATCTCGCGGGTGATCACATCCTGCGGATAGAGCGCCATCAGACGGCGGATGAGATTTTCCAGCTCACGGACGTTGCCCGGCCAGGCATAGGCCTTCATCAGCTCCAGGGCTTCCTGATCGAAGCGCTTGGAGCCAAGGCCCTCCTTTTCGGCCTGCTGGATGAAATGGCGCACCAGGTCGGGAATATCCTCGGCGCGGTCGCGCAGCGGCGGCAGGCGTAGCGGCACGACATTGAGGCGGTAATAGAGATCCTCGCGGAAGAGGCCCTGGTTGATCGCCTGCTTCAAGTCCTTGTTGGTGGCGGCAACGATGCGCACATCGGTGCGGATCGGCGTGCGGCCGCCGACGGTGGTGTATTCGCCCTGCTGCAGGACGCGCAGAAGCCGTGTCTGGGCGTCCATCGGCATGTCGCCGATCTCGTCGAGGAAGAGGGTGCCGCCCTCGGCCTGCTCGAAGCGGCCGGTCGAGCGGGTCTGCGCGCCGGTGAAGGCGCCCTTCTCGTGGCCGAAGAGTTCGGATTCGATCAGATCACGTGGGATCGCCGCCATGTTGATTGCGACGAACGGGCCGTTGCGGCGCTTGCCGTAGTCGTGCAGCGCGCGGGCGACGAGCTCCTTGCCGGTGCCGGATTCGCCGGTGATCATCAGCGTCAGGTCCGTCTGCATCAGGCGGGCGAGCACGCGGTAGATTTCCTGCATCGCCGCCGACCGGCCGACCAGCGGCATGCCGTCCTGCATGTCGTCTTCAAGCTTGGCAGGCTTGCGCTTCGGCTCGGCAAGCGCCCGGCCGATGATGCCGATCAGCTCGGTGAGATCGAAGGGCTTCGGCAGATAGTCGTAGGCGCCCTTTTCCGAGGCCTTGATGGCGGTCATGAAGGTGTTCTGGGCGCTCATGACGAGAACGGGCAGGTCGGGCCGCGCCTTCTTGATGCGCGGCAGCAGATCGAAGGCGTTCTCGTCGGGCATCACCACATCGGTGACGACCAGATCGCCCTCGCCTGCCGAAATCCAGCGCCAGAGGGTAGCGGCGTTGGAGGTGATGCGAACGTCATAGCCGGCGCGGCTCAAAGCCTGGTTGAGCACGGTCCGGATGGCCGCATCATCATCTGCAACGAGGATCGTGGCTGTCATCGAGAAGGTCCTGTCGAGCTTGCTATAGAGGCGTCCTCAAGCGAGGCGTCCTTCGACGCCGGCATGAGAACGCGGAATGTCGTGCGGCTGTTCTGGCTGTCGCATTCAATGATGCCGCCGTGATCGCCGATGATCTTGGCGACCAGCGCCAGGCCGAGGCCGCTGCCGTTCGGCTTGGTGGTGATGAAGGGATCGAAGAGATGCGGCACCAGATCGGCGGGAACGCCGGGACCGTTGTCATGGACGCAGAATTCCAGCGGCAGCGAGATCTTTTCGCGCGTGCCGGCGACCGAAAGACGGATGCCCGGGCGATAGGCCGTCGTCAGCATGATCTCGCCGTCCGGCCGATCGCCGACCGCTTCGGCGGCGTTCTTCACCAGATTGAGGAAGACCTGGACGAGCTGATCGCGATTGGCATAAACGGCCGGCAGCGACGGGTCATAACTTTCGGTAACTCGGATGTTGCGGGCAAAACCTGCCTTGGCGACGGCCTTCACGTGATCGAGCACGGAATGGATATTGACCGGCATGCGGTCGACGGGGCGTTCGTCGGAAAAGACTTCCATACGGTCGACCAGCGAGACAATGCGATCGGTCTCGTCGCAGATCAGCCGGGTCAGCGCCCGATCGTCATCGATCGCAGACTGCTCAAGCAGCTGGGCGGCGCCGCGTATGCCGGAGAGCGGGTTCTTGATCTCATGCGCCAGCATCGAGGCAAGACCGGTCACCGAGCGGGCGGCGGCGCGATGTGTCAGCTGCCGGTCGATCTTGTCGGCCATCGAGCGTTCCTGAAAAACGATGACGACGGCGCCGGGCTCGCTGAGCACCGGGGCGACATAGAGATCGACGAGCTTGTCCTGGCCGAGGCGGGGCGAACTCAGGTCGACGCGATATTCGTTAACCGGCGCCTTGCGCTCGCGCACTTGGTCGATCAAGGCGAGCAGCGGGCTGCCGAAGGGAATGAAGGTCGAGATACGGTAACGGGCCAGATGCGAGGCGCTGGCGCCGAAGAAGGCCTCCGCCTCCCAATTGGCGAAAACGACAAAGCCGGATTCGTCGACCATGATGACGGGGTTCTGGATGGCGTTCAGCACGGCCATGGCGACGGTCCCGCCGGCGTGATCGGACGGAGATGTCATATCCTTTGTCATGCCG
This sequence comes from Rhizobium sp. 62_C5_N11_2, assembly GCF_051811185.1. Lineage (NCBI taxonomy): Bacteria > Pseudomonadati > Pseudomonadota > Alphaproteobacteria > Hyphomicrobiales > Rhizobiaceae > Rhizobium > Rhizobium sp. 62_C5_N11_2. The sequence continues at coordinate 1,827,215 of NZ_JBPWPW010000001.1, read as the reverse complement.
CCTCCCGGCTGTCGACAATACTCGCCGCAAGCGCATCGTAGAGGCGCGCGGCCACCTCGCGCGGGTCGCGCGAGGTCATAATCTCCGCCTTTTCCGCGCCTGACAGATCAGGCGCGAAACGCTGGAGATACCAGCCAAGGTGCTTGCGGGCGTGGCGGATCGCCACCGCTTCGCCGTAGAAATCCAGCATCATGCGGTAATGCTCGACGGCGAGCTCGGCGATCTTCAGGGATTGCGGTGCAGGCGCACCTGATATGACGCCGGCATGCCACGGCCTGCCCTGGCAGCCCCTGCCGATCATCACGGCATCGGCGCCGGAGCGGCGCAATATTTCCTGCGCGTCGCCTGCGGTTTCGACATCGCCATTGGCGATCAGCGGGATTGAGATTACGTCGCGGACGGCGCGTATCGCGTCCCAATCGGCCCGGCCTTCATAGAATTGCATGCGGGTGCGCCCGTGAATGGTCACAAGCTGGATGCCGGCGGCCTCGGCGCGGCGCGCAATGTCAGGCGCGTTGATCGAATTCTCGTCCCAGCCGAGGCGCATCTTCAGCGTCACCGGAATGTCGACGGCCTTGACCGTCGCCTCGATGAGGCCGAGCGCATGATCGGGATCGCGCATCAGCGCCGAGCCGGAATAACCGCCGATCACCTTCTTTGCCGGACAGCCCATATTGATGTCGATGATATCGGCGCCATGATCGGCGGCGATCTTGGCAGCCTCGGCCATCCAGTGCGCCTCGCGCCCGGCAAGCTGCACCATATGCGGCCGGAAGCCCGCAGCCCGCAGCCGCGACCAGGACTCGGCCGTGTCATTGACCAGTTCGCGGCTCGCCACCATTTCGGTGACGACGAGGCCGGCGCCGAAGCGCCACGCAAGCTCGCGGAAGGGCATATCCGTGACGCCGGACATCGGCGCCAGCACAACGCGGTTCCGCACGGACACGGGTCCGATTCGGAAAGGCGCTGCGAGGTCCTTGGAAATCAATTGATTATCTTTCGGGCACACAATAGAACTGCATTATTTTTAGCCATTATTCCCTAGCTTGCCAAGGGGGCTGGGATGGGAATTGATATTTTTCGGGCAGATGCTGGAAAAGGCCAAAGCAAGACGTTAGAGCACTCGGGTCAATTCCGCATATTTTAGGGGATTTATGCTGCAAATGCCTTCTAAGCAACCGATATCGGCTGGAATTGTCATCGTGGCCGCCGGCCGCGGCGAGCGCGCGGGATCCTCCACGGAGGGCCCCAAGCAGTATCGCATGATCGGCGGCAAGCCGGTTATCGTGCATACGCTTGAAAACTTCATGACATGGGAAGCAGCAAAGCAGATCGTCGTCGTCATTCATCCCGATGACGAGGCGCTGTTTGCAAGAGCCTTCCGCCACATCATCTCGGCAACGCCGATCGAAACGGTGCATGGTGGCGCCACCCGGCAGCAATCCGTGCTTGCCGGCCTCAGATACCTCAAGGACAAGCAAATCAGCCATGTGCTGATCCACGATGCCGTGCGGCCGTTCTTCGACCATGTGCTCCTGGACCGCATTGCCGAGAGCCTTGACGCCGGCGCACAGGCGGTCCTGCCGGCAATCCCGGTCACCGATACGCTGAAACGCGCCGACAGCGCCGGCACCGTGCTGACGACGGTTTCACGCGAGCATCTCTACGCGGCGCAGACGCCGCAATCCTTCGCCTTCGAAACGATCCTCGAGGCGCACGAGAAGGCGGCGGCGAGCGGACGAAGCGATTTCACCGACGATGCCTCGATCGCCGAATGGCTGGGCATTCCGGTGACGATCGTCGAGGGCACGGCCGACAACGTCAAGCTGACGGTCAGGAACGATATCGCCATGGCCGACGACAAGCTGTCGACTTCGCTGCTTCCAGACGTGCGCACCGGCAATGGCTACGACGTGCACCAGCTCGTAGCCGGCGATGGCGTGACACTCTGCGGCGTGTTCATTCCGCATGATCAGAAGCTGAAAGGTCACTCGGATGCCGACGTCGCGCTGCATGCGCTGACGGACGCGCTGCTCGCCACCTGCGGCGCCGGCGATATCGGCGATCATTTCCCGCCGTCCGACCCGCAATGGAAAGGGGCGGCCTCGCGGATCTTCATCGAGCATGCCGCCCGGATCGTGCGCGAGCGCGGCGGCACGATCATGAATGCCGACGTCTCGCTGATCGCCGAGGCGCCGAAGGTCGGCCCGCATCGCGAGGCCATGCGAGCGAAACTGTCGGATTATCTCGGCATCGATATCGAGCGTTGCTCGGTCAAGGCGACGACCAACGAGACGATCGGCTTCGTCGGCCGGCGCGAAGGCATCGCGGCGATCGCGACTGCCACCGTCGTCTATCGCGGAAGGAAATGATGAGCCTTTTTCCTCAGGATATAATGTCGATGGCGGAGGCGACCATCCGTGACTTCACGGCTGCAGGGCTGATGCTCTCCACAGCCGAATCCTGCACCGGCGGACTGATTGCCGGGGCGCTGACGGAGATATCGGGTTCATCAGCCGTCGTCGACCGAGGCTTCGTCACCTATACGAATACCGCAAAGATCGAGATGCTCGGCGTGCAGGCGGAAACGCTGCTGCGTTTCGGGGCGGTCTCCGAGGAAACGGCGCGACAGATGGTGCATGGAGCCCTCTTCCGCTCACGCGCCGAGATCGCCGTTGCTGTCACCGGTATTGCCGGCCCCGGCGGCGGATCGGCGGAAAAACCGGTCGGCCTCGTGCATCTCGCCGCCAAATCGCGCGCCGGCGCGCTCATCCATCGGAAAATGCTCTATGGCGATATCGGCCGCAGCGAGGTTCGGCTGGCGACGATCAGGACGGCGCTGGAGATGGTACGCTCGCTCCTTGCTGCCTGACGCGGGTTCGCTCATCAAGCCGGCGTGTAGATCCTGTTTGCCCTGGTCTCGAAGGCCTCGGTGAACATGCGAAAGGCGCGGTCAAACATCGAGCCCATCAGCGCGCCGAGAATGCGGCTCTTGAACTCATAGTCGATGAAGAAATCGACGGTGCAGCCGCCAGAAGGCGTCTCGGCGAAATGCCAGCGATTGTCGAGATATTTGAACGGGCCATCGATATACTTGACCTCGATGACGTGCTCGGCCCGGTTCAACAGCACCTGCGTCGTGAAGGTCTCGCGGATCGCCTTGTAGCCGACCGTCATGTCGGCGACGAGCAGGATCTTGCCGTCGCGCTCCTTGCGGCTCCGGATGGCCAGCGCTTCGCAGAGCGGCAGGAATTCCGGATAGCGCTCGACATCGGCGACGAGGTCGAACATCTGCTCGGGCGTATGCGGGACGGGACGGTGCGTTTCGAATTGCGGCATAGGCGGCAATTAATCGGGCCGGCCGAGAAGATCAAGAAGCTCGCGCATCTCGCGGCGGGATTTTAGCTGAAGAACCGGCACGTCAGGGCCATGTGCGGCGATGCCGGCGACGAGGCGCGGCGCAAATTTCTCCTCGAAGGTCCAGATGAAGCGGAGGAATTCCAAATCGACCTTCTCGATACAGCCCGGCGCCATTTCGGGGCGAGCGCGGCCGATCCATTTCGCCCACCGGCTGATTGCGCCCCAGATGCAGAGAAGCCGCGGCATGCGGACCCAGATGACGAAATCGGAGCGCGGCAGCCGAATGTCCAGGGAGGATGGGTTCGTGCCGTCCATGATCCAACGTTCTTCGAGGATCCGGCTGGCGATGATATTTCTCTGCTCGACCCTGTCGCGCACCACCCAGCCGGGAAGCCAAAATACGTCGCGATCGAGCGAAATGTAGGAAAGCCCGAAGCGCTTGGCAATCTTCAGCGACAGCGTGGATTTGCCGCCGCCCGAGCAACCCATGACGAGGATGCGGCGGGCTGTGCGGATATGCTCCGCAGCCTGTTTAAGATCGGTGATCTGCTGACGCGGCGGCAGGTCTACTCTCTGATTCATCATGCAACTCCCTCGAGCCAGACATGCGTTTCGCCGGCACGATCTTAAGCGCCAAGAGCGGCGAACCGGTTAGCTGCCTTGCGCGATCTTATGATGACGGTGGAATTGAAAAGCCCGTGATCCCGAAGTGCTGCCTCGATCAGAGGTGCGGCATGCCGTTCGAAATTCCAGATATAGGCAAGCGCGTCCAGCGAGAGGCGTTCCGGGCAGCCGGCAGGCAGTTCGGGGCGGTTGCGCCCAAAGTAGCGGAACGCTCTCGATAGGGCGCCGTAGAGGCATGCATATCTGGGCAGCCGAAGCCAGATGACGACGTCCGCGCGCGGCAGGCGAAGATGGAAGGAGCTGAGGCCGGTTCCATCCATGATCCAGCGTTGTTCCGCCACCGCCTCGGCTATCCGGCGGTCGATCTCGTCGCGCGGCCTCTTTCGCCAGCCCGGTAGCCAGTAGAAATCGCGGTCCATGGAGATGTAGTTGAGGTCGAGCGCTCGCGAAAGCCGCGTTGCGAGCGTGCTCTTGCCGCCGCCGGGGCAGCCGATCACCAGGATACGGTCGGCTTCGATCAGCGGCGATTTCAATCCGGAGGTGATGTTCATCGTCGGCCTCCCAAAGAAAAACCGCGGCGAAAATCGCCGCGGTTCAATCAAAAAGCAAGTACCAGATGTTACTCGGCTGCCATCAGCAGCTTCTTCTCGCGCGCCGCTCTCAGCCGGGCAAAGTCGTCGCCGGCATGGTGGGAGGAGCGGGTCAGCGGGCTGGAGGCGACCATCAGGAAGCCCTTGCTGTAGGCGACGGTCTCATAAGACTTGAACTCGTCGGGGGTGACGAAGCTTTCGACCTTGTGGTGCTTGCGCGTCGGCTGCAGGTACTGGCCGATCGTCAGGAAGTCGACATCGGCGGTGCGCAGATCGTCCATCAGTTGGAGGACTTCGTTTCGCTCTTCGCCAAGACCGACCATGATGCCCGATTTGGTGAACATGGTGGGATCGAGTTCCTTCACCCGCTGCAGCAGGCGGACAGAATGGAAGTAGCGGGCGCCGGGGCGAACCGTCAGATAGTTGCCGGGCACTGTTTCCATATTGTGGTTGAAGACGTCGGGCTTGGCGGCGACGACGCGCTCCAGCGCACCCGGCTTCTTCAGGAAGTCGGGCGTCAGGATCTCGATCGTCGTCATCGGCGAGGCCGCACGGATTGCCCAGATCACCTTTTCGAAGTGTTCGGCGCCGCCGTCCTCCAGGTCGTCACGGTCGACCGAGGTGATGACGACGTGGCTGAGGCCCATCTCCTTGACCGCCTTGGCGACATTCTCCGGCTCGGCCATGTCGAGCGCATTCGGCTTGCCGGTGGCGACGTTGCAGAAGGCGCAGGCGCGGGTACAGATCTCGCCCATGATCATGAAGGTCGCGTGCTTCTTGTCCCAGCACTCGCCGATATTCGGGCAGCCGGCCTCCTCGCAGACGGTGACGAGCTTGTGCTCCTTCACGATCGCGCGCGTCTCGGCATAACCCTTGGAGGTCGGCGCCTTGACGCGAATCCAGTCCGGCTTGCGCATGACTTCCGTATCAGGCCGATGCGCCTTCTCGGGATGCCGCACGCGCTTGGCGTCGGGATTGATCGTATCGAGGATCGTCACCATTGCAGTTTCAGCTTTCTACCGCCCCTATGCGGCAAATCGATCGGATCTAGCGCCGCACCAGCCGCGCAAGGAATATCAACAGGCAGGCTCCGAGGAAACCCGTCACGAAATAACCGAGCCGTCCGCCGACCACCTCGACATGGAATTGCGCGAGGACGGCACTTGCGACGACCGAACCGACGATGCCGAGCACGATGTTCAGAAAAATCCCGTATCGCGCTTCCATCAGCTTGCCGGCGAGCCAGCCCGCAAGCCCACCGATGATGATTGCCGAAATCCAACCGACGCTTTCCATGCCCTGCCCTCAGTTACGCCTCAAGCGACCGCCCTTGCGATCAGAACCACGATGATGGCGCCGACGGTGGCGTGGATGATCTGCACCACCAGCGCGTTTTCAATGCCCAGCGAAATACCGAGCGCGCTGAACAGATAACCGCCGACGAAGGCGCCGATAATGCCGCTCAGCAGGCATCTTATCAGCCCGCCACCACCGACGACCAGGCTTGCGAGGAAGCCTGCAACCAGGCCAATCAGCAAAAATACCAGCAACGCCTGCGTCTCCATAGACATGATGATTTCCTTTCGTTTTTTCCACCCTAGCGGCGTGGCTTTCCACTCCGAGGGGATGGATTCTCCACCCCGGGATAAAGGGCAGCTTCGGAAATTCTCAAGCGTTCAGCACACGGCCGTAAGCATCGAGCACCGCTTCCTTCATCGTTTCGGACACGGTCGGATGCGGGAAGATCGTGTGCATCAGCTCTTCCTCGGTCGTTTCGAGGTTCATCGCGACGACGAAGCCCTGAATGAGCTCGGTGACTTCGGCGCCGACCATGTGGGCGCCGAGCAGTTCACCGGTCTTCTTGTCGAAGATCACCTTCACCATGCCCTGGTCCTCGCCGAGCGCGATCGCCTTGCCGTTCGCGGCGAAGGAGAAGCGGCCGACGCGGATGTCGCGGCCCAGCTCTTTGGCTTTCGCTTCGGTGATGCCGACAGAGGCGACCTGCGGATTGCAATAGGTGCAGCCCGGGACCTTGCCCTTGTCTGTGGGATGGACGTTCGGCAGGCCGGCGATCTTTTCGACGCAGACGACGCCCTCATGCTCTGCCTTGTGCGCCAGCATCGGTGGGCCGGCGACATCGCCGATCGCATAGATGCCGGCGACATTGGTCTTGCCGTAGCCGTCGATGACGACGCAGCCGCGGTCGGTCTTGACGCCGAGCGCCTCGAGGCCGAGATTCTCGATATTGCCCTGAACGCCGACGGCAGAAATCAGTCGGTCGGCGGTGATCTGCTGCACCTTGCCATCAGCCGTCTCGACATGGGCGGTGACGCTGCCGGCGCCCTTCTCGACCTTCGTGACCTTGGCGCTGGTGAAGATCTTGAGGCCGCGCTTTTCAAGCTGCTTGCGGGCGATCGCCGTTACCTCGGCATCCTCGACCGGCATGATGGTCGGCATGACTTCGACGACGGTCACATCGACGCCCATCGAGCGATAGAAGCTGGCGAATTCGATGCCGATCGCGCCTGAGCCCATGACGATCAGCGACTTCGGCAAAACATCCGGCTTCAGCGCCTCGAAATAGGTCCAGATCAGCTTGCCATCCGGCTCGATGCCAGGCAGCGCGCGTGGACGGGCGCCGGTCGCGATGATGATATGCTTGGCGGTATAGGTGCCCTCGCCGCTCTTGACGTTCTTCGGCAGCGGATGCTGCGGCTCGACAACGGGCTTCGACGCCTTGCCGACAACGATCTCGCCGGGCTTGGTGATCTTCGCTTCGCCCCAGATGATGTCGATCTTGTTCTTCTTCATCAGGAAGCCGACGCCGGCATTCAGGCGGGCGGAGACGGCGCGCGAGCGGCCGACGACGGCCTTGGCATCCGGCTTGACCGTGCCTTCGAGAACGAGGCCGAAATCCTTGAAGTGATTGGCGTGGTCGAGCACCTCGGCCGAGCGCAGCAGCGCCTTGGTCGGGATGCAGCCCCAGTTCAGGCAGATGCCGCCCATATGCTCGCGCTCGACGATCGCGGTCTTGAGGCCGAGCTGGCTGGCACGGATAGCAGCGACATAGCCGCCGGGACCCGAGCCGATGATGATGACGTCGTAGGATTCAGCCATGTGTTTCCTGCCTTTGTTATGCTGCGCTGCGGGTCATGAGCACCCACGCGTGTCTCTTGCTGTTTTCGAAGAGCGGCACGGCATCGGCGCGCGCAGCCTCCAGGAATCCGTTTCTTCCATAAAGCGACAAAGCCGCTTCGTTGTCGCTTGCGGTGATCAGGCTGACGGGCCGCCGATCGGCCCTTTCGATCTGATCGTCCAGCAGCCTGCGTCCGATGCCGATGCCGCGCAGATGGCGATAGACGCCGAGACTGCCGATGAACCAGCTTCCCACAACCGTTTTCTGCAAGGCGAGCATCGGTGCGGTTGCCGGAATCGTCGCCTCGATATCGCCTATCCCCTCACCCAGCGCATGGCCGATCGCCACACCTGCGACCTCGCCATAGGCCTCGGCAATCACGGCATCCCGCCAGCCGCCGACGGCTTCCTCCTCGCTCATCTTCAGCCGGCCCCGCTCCAGCGGCGTATCGCTCACGCCGTTTTCCACACCGGCAAACCAGAGCCAGGAGGCAAACCCGCGCGATGCGATATCCGCCAGAATCGCCAGCTCCGAGGCATCCCGCCGTGAGGCCTGCCGGAGGGCGATGAAGGAGGCCATGGTCAGATCCCCAGCATCATCCGCACGATCGATTCCAGCCCGCGTCCGAGCGCACGCGTATTGTCCGCATCGAGGTGAATGCCATCGATCGGCGTGGTCTTGGCGACGGAATTGCCGTCGAAGAAGCCACAACCGAGTTCGTCGGCAAGATCACGATAAAGCGTTGCAAGCTTCGCCGATTCCTCGATACCGCCGGGAAAGGATGCGGCGAAGGGCACGTTGCCCGTCGCGCGGATCGCCGGCGGCGCCACGATCAGAATCTCCGGCCCATCAAATTCAAAGGGCCAGGCATGATTGCGGATCAGCCGCACGAGTCGGCTGATACCCTGGCAGGCGGCAAAGGCCGAGCCTGCCACGACCGGCTTCATATCATTGGTGCCGAGCAGAAGGATGACGAGGTCGAGCGGTGCATGGGTCTGCAGGATCGTCGGCAGGATGCGCGCACCGTTGCGGTCGCAATCGGCGAGATGGTCGTCGAAAGCGGTGGTGCGACCGTTCAAGCCTTCGGCGATGACGCGCGCCTCATGGCCGAGCGCTGCCTGAAGCACGCTCGGCCAGCGATTTTTGTAATCATGACGGCCGATCGTCTCGGCGTCATAACCCCAGGTCAGCGAGTCACCATAGCAAAGAACGGTCTTGGTCATTTCCGCCTCCGCGCCGCTATCAGACAAGCATGCCCATCGGGTTCTCGATGTAGCCCTTGAAGGCCTGGAGCAACTCGGCGCCGAGCGCGCCGTCGACGCAGCGATGGTCGGTCGAGAGCGTGACGGACATCACGGTGGCAATCGTCATTTCGCCCTTCTTGACGACGACCCGCTGTTCGCCGGCGCCGACCGCGAGGATCGTCGCATGCGGCGGGTTGACGACGGCTGCGAAGTTCTTCACGCCCATCATGCCCATGTTCGAGACGGAACTGGTGCCGCCCTGATATTCCTCAGGCTTCAGCTTGCGATCCTTGGCCCGCTTGCCGAGATCGCGCATCTCGTTGGAGATTGTCGACAGGGTCTTTTCCTCGGCCTTGCGGATGATCGGGGTGATCAGGCCGCCGGGGATCGAGACGGCGACGCCGACATCGGCGTGCTTGTGCTTGACCATGTTGCTGTCGGTCCAGGAGACGTTGGCATCCGGAACGTCGCGCAGCGCCAGCGCCATGGCCTTGATGACCATGTCGTTGACCGAGAGCTTGTAGGCCGGAGCGTTGTCCTTGCGCGGAGCCGCATCGTTCAGCTGGGCGCGTAGCGCCAGCAACGCATCGAGCTCGCAATCGACGCTGACGTAGAAATGCGGGATCGTCTGCTTGGATTCGACCAGTCGCCTGGCGATCGTCTTGCGCATGCCGTCATGCGGCACGAGCTCGTAGGAGCCCGGTTCGAAGAGCTTGAGCACGGCTTCTTCGGACGCGCCCTTCGCAGCGGCGGCCGGAGCCGGCGCGGCAGCCTGCGGGGCGGCAGCGGATACGGGCGCAGCAGCAGCCTTGGCGCCACCGCCGGCAACGGCGGCTTCGATGTCGCTCTTGACGACGCGGCCGTGCGGGCCGGAGCCTGCGACTGCCGAAAGGTCGATACCGGCTTCCTTGGCCAACCTGCGGGCAAGCGGCGAAGAGAAGGTGCGGCTGCCATCCGATGAAACCGAGGCCGGCGCGGCGGCGGTTACAGGTGCCGCAGCCGGAGTGGACTGGGCCGGAGCCGGTGCAGCTTCGGCCTTCGGCGCGGCTGCACCGTCTGCCTTCGGCGCTGGGGCGGCGGAACCCGCACCGCTTGCGGCAGCGGAGACATCCTCGCCATCGGCGGCGAGAACCGCGATCAACGCATTGACTTTGACGCCTTCGGTGCCGGCGGCAACGACGAGCTTGGCGACCGTGCCTTCATCGACGGCTTCGACTTCCATCGTCGCCTTGTCGGTCTCGATCTCGGCGATCACATCGCCAGACTTGACCTTGTCGCCTTCCTTGACCAACCATTTGGAAAGATTGCCTTCCTCCATGGTCGGAGAGAGGGCGGGCATCGTGATATTGATCGGCATCGAAACACCCTCCCCTTATTTGTAGCAAACAGCCTTCACCGCATCGACCACTTCGCCGACGTTCGGAAGGGCAAGCTTTTCGAGATTGGCGGCGTAAGGCATCGGAACGTCCTTGCCTGCGATCGTCAGGATCGGCGCATCGAGATAGTCGAAGGCCTGCTGCATGACGCGGGTGGCGATTTCGGTGCCGACGGAGGACTGCGGATAACCTTCCTCGACGGTGACCAGACGGCCAGTCTTCTTCACCGATTCGATGACAGTCGGCAGGTCCATCGGGCGGATGGTGCGAAGGTCAATCAGTTCGACGTCGATGCCGATCTTCTCGAGTTCGGCGACAGCCTTGGTCGCATAACTCATGCCGATGCCGAAGGAGACCACAGTGACGTCCTTGCCCGGACGATGGATGCGGGCCTTACCGATCGGCAGGACGAAATTGTCGAGCTTCGGCACGTCGAAGTGCTGGCCGTAGAGAATTTCGTTTTCGAGGAAGATGACCGGGTTCGGATCGCGGATCGCAGCCTTCAGCAGGCCTTTGGCGTCGGATGCCGTATAGGGCATGACGACCTTCAGGCCGGGAATGGCGCTGTACCAGGCTGCATAATCCTGGCTGTGCTGGGCGCCGACGCGAGCCGCGGCACCATTCGGACCGCGGAAGACGATCGGAGCACCCATCTGGCCACCGGACATATAGAGCGTCTTGGCGGCGGAGTTGATGATGTGGTCGATCGCCTGCATGGCGAAGTTGAAGGTCATGAATTCGACGATCGGGCGAAGGCCGGCCATTGCGGCACCGACGCCGACACCGGCAAAGCCGTGCTCGGTAATCGGCGTATCGACGACGCGGCGGGGGCCGAATTCCTGCAGTAGCCCCTGCGTGACCTTGTAAGCGCCCTGGTATTCGGCGACTTCCTCGCCCATGACGAAGACGTTTTCGTCGGCGCGCATTTCTTCGGCCATGGCGTCGCGGAGCGCTTCGCGCACGGTCGTCGACACCATTTCAGTGCCGGCCGGGATTTCGGGGTCGTTCGGAACGACAGCCTTCGGCTCGGCCGGAAGCGGCGCGGAGGCGGAACCGGTGTTGGTCGGCTTCTCTTCCTGGGCAACCGCGGGCGCTGCCGCGGCAGCGGGCTTGGCGGCGGAAATGTCCGAAGCGGATTCGCCGTCCTGCAGCAAAACGGCGATCTTGGTATTGACCTTGACGCCTTCAGTGCCGGCATCGACGAGCAACTTGCCGATGATCCCTTCATCGACAGCTTCGACTTCCATCGTCGCCTTGTCGGTTTCGATTTCGGCAATCACGTCGCCGGAGGTGACCTTGTCACCTTCCTGCTTCAGCCATTTGGACAGTGTGCCTTCTTCCATGGTCGGAGAGAGGGCGGGCATGAGGATATCGATAGGCATGGGTTCCCTCCCCGATTAGAGCAGAATGTCGGTATAGAGCTCGGATGCATCCGGCTCCGGATCGGCCTGGGCGAAATCGGCACTGTCGGCGACGATATCGCGGACATCCTTGTCGATCGCCTTCAGATCGTCTTCGGAAGCCCAGCCCTTTTCGACGAGGCGAGCCTTGACCTGTTCGATCGGGTCATGCTCGGAGCGCATCTTCTGCACTTCGTCCTTGGAGCGATATTTCGCCGGGTCGGACATGGAGTGACCGCGATAACGATAGGTCAGCATTTCGAGAATGATCGGGCCCTTGCCGGAACGGCAGTGTTCGAGCGCCTCGTCGGCCGCAGCCTTGACGGCGCGGACGTCCATGCCGTCGACCTGAATGCCGGGGATGCCGAAGCCGGATCCACGAAGCGAGTAGTTCGACTGCGCAGTGGCGCGCGCGGTCGACGTCCCCATGGCGTAACGGTTGTTCTCAACGATATAGACGATCGGCAGCTTCCAGAGAGCAGCCATGTTGAAGCTCTCGTAGACCTGGCCCTGGTTGGCGGCGCCGTCGCCGAAATAGGCGATGGAGACATTGTCGTTGCCGCGGTAGCGGTTTGCGAAGGCAAGACCCGTTCCGAGCGAGACCTGGGCACCGACGATGCCATGACCGCCGTAGAAATGCTTCTCTTTCGAGAACATGTGCATCGAGCCGCCCTTGCCGTGGGAATAGCCGCTGCGACGCCCGGTCAGTTCCGCCATGACGCCGCGTGCTTCCATGCCGGTTGCCAGCATATGGCCGTGATCGCGATAGGCGGTGATGACCTGGTCGCCTTCCTTCTGCGCCATCTGCATGCCGACGACGACAGCTTCCTGACCGATGTAGAGGTGACAAAAGCCGCCGATGAAGCCCATGCCGTAAAGCTGGCCGGCCTTCTCCTCGAAGCGGCGGATCAACAGCATCTCGCGATAGGCCTTGAGCTCTTCATTGCGATCGAAGTCGGCTACAGGGCCTCCATTCGATGCTTTGGCTGCCGGTTTTGCTGCAGTTTTGCGGCTGGAAACGGTCGCGGTCTTTCGCGGCGCCATTCAACCCTCCCTATGGGTTTGTCGTTTCTTGGTGGGGCGTACCATAGGGAAGAAATATGACCACAGCAATGCCATAATTGCATGGCTCGTATTCGCTGCTAAATTATTGGAAAAACTATGAAAATTCCAATTAACCTGTTTTCGGTTAATTGGAATAATGGTTGAATATGACGATCTCGTCCGCGCGCGACATGTTGAGCTGATAACGCGCTTTTTCGTCCAACATATCCTTGTCGAGCGAGCCGTCACTGAGGAGCGCGACCTGATTTTCCAGATGTTCGCGCTTCGCCTTCAAGACTGCAAGCTCTTTTTCACGCGCGACACGCTGATGCTCGAACGTCTCCGTTGCGCGCAGGCCGTAATCGCCATGGATGCAATGATAACCGAAATAGGAGAGGAAGGCGACCGTCATGGCCGGAATGACGAAGCGACCGATCTTTCTCTTCTTATGATGCTTTGTCCACATACACGCATGCTCTTGAACGCATTACCAATTCGTTCAATCTAACGCGCAGAGATTAACCGTTCGTTGACTCTAAAAACCGGGCAATAAAAAACCCGCGCCGGGAAGGCGCGGGTTAAACCATTGAACATCAGATCCGATCAGCCGCGAATGATCGAGCGGCCGGCATACTGGGCCTGCGGGCCGAGGCCCTCTTCGATGCGGATCAGCTGGTTGTACTTGGCAAGACGGTCGGAACGCGACAGCGAGCCGGTCTTGATCTGACCGCAGTTGGTGGCGACGGCGAGATCGGCGATGGTCGAATCTTCGGTCTCGCCGGAGCGGTGCGACATGACGGCGGTATAGGCCGCCTTGTGCGCCGTGTTGACGGCATCGAGCGTTTCCGTCAGCGAGCCGATCTGGTTGACCTTGACGAGGATCGAGTTGGCGACGCCCATGCGGATGCCGTCGCGAAGACGGGCGGAGTTGGTAACGAAGAGATCGTCGCCGACGAGCTGGGTCTTCTTGCCGGTCAGGTCGGTCAACGTCTTCCAGCCGTCCCAATCGTCTTCGGCCATGCCGTCCTCGATCGAGATGATCGGATACTTGGCGGCGAGCTCAGCCAGATATTCGGCCATGGCGCCCGATTCCAGCGTGCGGCCTTCCCCTTCGAGAACGTATTTGCCGTCCTTGAAGAATTCGGTCGAGGCGCAGTCGAGGCCGAGGTAGATGTCCTCGCCTGGCTTGTAGCCGGCTTTCTCGACCGACTTCATGATGAAGTCGAGAGCTTCCGAAGCACTCTTCAGACCCGGTGCGAAACCGCCTTCGTCGCCGACATTGGTGTTATGGCCCTGCGCGGCAAGTTCCTTGCGCAGCGTATGGAAGACTTCCGAACCCATGCGCACGGCTTCGGCGATCGAATCGGCGCCGACTGGCAGGATCATGAATTCCTGGAAATCGATCGGATTGTCGGCGTGGGCGCCGCCGTTGATGATGTTCATCATCGGCACCGGCAGCAGGCTGGCGGAAGCGCCGCCGACATAACGGTAGAGCGGCAGGCCGGACGCCTGGGCAGCAGCCTTGGCGACGGCGAGCGACACGCCGAGGATGGCGTTGGCGCCGAGGCGCGACTTGTTCGGCGTGCCGTCCAGCTCGATCATGATGTTGTCGATCTGGATCTGGTTTTCGGCGTCGATGCCGCCGATCGCGTCGAAGATCTCGGTGTTGGCGGCTTCCACCGCCTTTTCGACACCCTTGCCCAGGTAGCGCTTGCCGCCGTCGCGCAGTTCGACCGCCTCATGCGCGCCCGTCGAGGCGCCCGAGGGAACGGCCGCGCGGCCCATGCTGCCATCTTCGAGATAGACATCGACTTCGACGGTGGGGTTGCCACGGCTATCGAGAATCTCGCGGGCGATGATATCGGTGATTGCAGTCATGGGTTCTTCCTGCTCGGTGGGTGGTGATAAGTCGGTTCGAAACCTGTCTTAGTCGAAGGCGTGCAAATTACAATGCTGCAATTTCCAGCCTTCGAACCAGTGTTTGGATCTCGCCTAAAGCGCGTCGCGATCTTTCAGATTCGCTTGCCACGCTTTAGGTCTTTGGCTTTCCGCATGTCGTTGTCGCAAAACCGCTGCACACTTTTTCGCGACATGCCTATAGCACGATCATGTCAGGCTGTTGAACGTCAAGCCTTGGCGACCGCATCGAAGGCAAGCAGCTTTTCAAGCAGCCGCGGCATGTCCTCGAGATAGACCATGTTCGGGCCGTCCGAAGGTGCATTGTCGGGGTCCTGGTGGGTTTCGACGAAGACACCGGCAACACCGGCAGCCACTGCTGCGCGCGCCAGTGTTTCCACGAATTCCCGCTGACCGCCGGAGGAATCGCCCTGCCCGCCCGGCTGCGCAACGGAATGGGTGGCATCGAAGATAACGGGCGCGCCCATCGCCGCCATGATCGGCAGCGAGCGCATGTCGGAAACCAGCGTATTATAGCCGAAGGAGGCGCCGCGCTCGCACAGCAGCACGTTCGGATTGCCGCTGGCGTTGAGCTTCTTCAGGACGTTCTTCATGTCCCAGGGGGCGAGGAACTGGCCCTTCTTGACATTGACGACGCGGCCGGTCTTGGCGGCGGCGATGAGAAGGTCGGTCTGGCGGCAAAGGAAGGCCGGGATCTGCAGGACGTCGACGATCTTTGCCACCTCCGCGCATTGCTCGGCGGTATGAACGTCGGTCAGGACAGGAAAGCCGAACTCCTTCTTGAGGTCGGCAAAGACCTCCATGCCCTTTTCGATCCCGATACCGCGCTCAGCCGAGAGCGAGGTGCGGTTCGCCTTGTCGAAGGAGCTCTTGTAGACGAGGCCGATGCCGAGCTTTGCGCAAAGCTCTTTCAGCGTACCGGCAACCATGAAGGCGTGGTCGCGGCTCTCCATCTGGCAGGGACCGGCAATTAGCGACAGGCGGCCGGTATTGGAAAAGGTCACCTGGCCTTGGCCTTCGCCGATCTTGACTTCGGAATTCGTCTCAGTGCTCATCGTGTCTCCTCGAAGGCGAAGAGCGTGCCCTGCCCGGGCGCGGGCTTCACCAGAATGCGATTGTTCTTGCGCGTGTATGTCACCCCGTTAGCAGCCAAATGCGCTTCTGTCACGGCAAGATCGGCGACAATGAAGAGGATTGCCCGGCCACGGAGGCCGCGATCGGCGGATGAGCCGGCGATCTCGAAATAGGCTTCTAGCCCTTCCGGCGTCATCAGGCTGATTTTCGCGTTCGAAGCAGCAACATTGACGCCAAAACCGGTTTTCTCGACTGCCGCCTGCGCCACGGCAAGGCCGACGAAGGCTCCGAAAGCGGCGGCATCAGGCGCGCAGAGCGCGATCTCGGCAATGCCGGTGACGCCATTGGCATGCGTCTCCAGCGCGCCGCGGTCGGCCGGCAGCGGATTGACGCGTTCGACGCTGAAAAGGAAGAGATCGGGCGCTCGCAGGTCGCCGGCAAAAGCCAGCTTGAAGCCGGCGACGCTCTCAGAACCGTCCGGCATCGTCATCGGCCGGGTGAACTGCAGCATCTCGCCGGCGCTCGATCCGTTGCCGACGAAGTTCTGATGATCGATGCCGGCATCCTTACTACCGAAAGCAAGCCCCGAAAGCCCCTCCTCGCCGCAGCGGAAGCGGAAGGCCCGGTTGCGGGCGGTGAAAACATTGCCTTGCCGCGCTGAGGCCTCGCTCTCCTCGACACTCGCAATCCCGAGCGGCTCCAGATAAGTCTTGTCGGCAAAAAAGACGCAGGCGTTTTCCGTTCCGAAGGGATGGCGTGCATCGGCGGCAACGGTGAAGCCGAGCTTGCCAAGCCTCTCGCGCGCCAGATCGATATTGACGACGGGCAGCACCACATGATCCAGCGGGTGCGGCTTGGCGGAACGCTCGTTCATGATATCCCTCCTGGAAGCGGCAAGAGATGTGCGATGGCGCGCCCCTCAATGCAAGACATGTGTCCCAATCCGGCGAATGAAAATAAAAATCTCAACGAGTTGGCGCCAAGTTTTACGGAAATTTAGCTACTTGCGGAACACATATGGAACATATAGTGTCTGTTCTGGATTTGTTTCAATCACGAGGTCACAACGTCGATGCTCACGCGCAAACAACAGGAGCTTCTCCTTTTCATTCATGAGCGCATGAAGGAATCCGGCGTTCCGCCATCTTTCGACGAAATGAAGGATGCCCTGGACCTCGCTTCCAAGTCCGGGATTCACCGGCTGATTACGGCGCTCGAGGAACGTGGCTTCATTCGCCGCCTACCGAACCGCGCCCGTGCGCTCGAGGTTATCAAGCTTCCGGAGGCCTACAGCCCCAGCATTCAGCCCCGGCGGGGCTTTTCGCCCAGCGTCATCGAGGGCAGCCTTGGCAAGCCGCAGCCGGTCGCCACTCCTGCTCCGGCAAAACCCGTCGCCGACAACGGCAACTCGGTATCCGTGCCGGTCATGGGCCGTATCGCCGCCGGTGTTCCGATCTCGGCGATCCAGAACAACACCCACGAAATCGTCGTTCCGGCGGACATGCTCGGTTCCGGTGAACATTATGCGCTCGAGGTCAAGGGCGATTCGATGATCGACGCCGGCATCTTCGACGGCGACACCGTGATTATTCGCAACGGCAGCACCGCAAGTCCTGGCGACATCGTCGTTGCTCTCGTCGATGACGAAGAAGCGACACTCAAACGCTTCCGCCGCAAAGGCGCCTCGATCGCGCTGGAGGCGGCCAACCCGGCTTACGAGACCCGGATTTTCGGGCCGGACCGCGTCAAGGTTCAGGGCAAGCTCGTCGGCCTCATTCGCCGCTATCACTGACATCAGGCAGTCCGGATTCGGCAAAACTGTTGCTGCGCCAGTCATAGGCGCGATGCCGCATCCATGGCCGCGACAATGCATCGAATGCGGTTGCGACCTCCAGGCCGGCGTCGGCGAAGCGCAACTCGACGGAACCGGTCCTGCGCAGCGTTTCGCCGGTGAAGAGCGTCGCCCCTGAGCGGCAGCTGTTGAAGCGCAGGCGGACCGACGTCACGACGATATCGGCCGCGTCGCATGCCGGACCGAGATAGGCGGCATTGTCGATGACAGCAACCACGTGACCATTGCCAAGCCTTGATATGCACCAGGCCTTCTTGACGCAGGAAAAGCGGTTTGCTTCACCACCAGCTGCAGCCGCCCGCATCGCCGACCTTGCTTCGTTCTGCTGATCGCGGGAAAGCCTGACGCGGCGGTCTTCTCCCTCCGGCGGGATAGCAGGACCATCCAGCATCTTCGGCGGGTGATGCGTCGGCAGGACCAGCGCTCTCTGCCACTGGTCGAAGATGAAATCCGGCGGTCTTTCACGGTTGGAAGCCATGGCCCCCGCCTCGACGATTGCGACGAGACCACCATCCTCCGAAATCGCCAGATCCGGCGGCCGGGGAACCGGCAGAAGCAAGAGGACGAGCGTCGACACCGCGATGATCGATGTGCCGATATGGTGCAGCCGGGTGCGGAGCAGCGTCAGCAGCAGAAAGCCTGCGACGGCTATCGCGAAATACCAAGCGGGCAAGCGGCCGATGCCGATGTCGCCACCCCAGCCGGACACCGTCTTTGCGATCGCGATCACCAGATCGAGGCCGAATCCGACGACCTTCCAAGGCAAAACGTCCAGACCGAAAGGCATGAGCAGCATCGCCAGCAACCCGGCCGGCATGATGATGAAGGAGATGATCGGCATCGTCGCGAGGTTTGCCGGCAGGCCATAGGCAGTCAGGCGATGAAAATGCTCGATCGAAAACAGCGCGGTGGAAAAGCCGCCGATCAGCGAGGTCAGGAAGACGCCGCCGAAGAAACCCGCAACCGTAACGACGGGCCGAAAAACCGGCAGCTTCAGGAAAGCGTTTTCGCGGACGCGCCGGTCCTTCCACAGCTGGTAGCCAGATACCAACGCCAATGTCGCGGCAAAGGACATCTGGAAGCTCGGACCCAAGACCTCGGACGGTGAAATGGCGAGAATGACGAGCGCCGAGAGAGCGACATTGCGCAGGCTGATCGACGGCCGGTCGAAGAAGACGGCAATCAACATGATCGCCATCATGATGAAGGCGCGTTCGGCCGAGACGGCAAAGCCGGAGATCAGGAAATAGGCCGTGACGGCGATGAGCGCGCCGGCAGCAGCGATCTTCTTGGTCGGATAGGCTTGGGCGACACCGGGAAAGAGGCTGAGCAGCATGCGGAAACCGACGAAGAAGATGCCGGCTGACAGCGCCATGTTGAGGCCGGAGATAGCGATGATATGAGCCAGACCGGACTGGCGCAGCGCCTCCGTCGTCTCATTCGAGATGGCGCGCCGCTCGTCCGTCACCAGAGCAGCGGCAAAAGCGCCGGTGTCGCCGGGCAGGATCGACCTTATGCGGTCGCCGATACCGCTGCGCAGCCGATAGAGACCTTCGAGCAGCGCTTCCGTCGTCGATCTGGCCGCTTGCGGACCTGCCTGCAAATCGACCTTTGTCGGCGCACCGTAGAAGAAGCCGTTGGCGCCGATGCCATCGAAATAGGCACCGAAGGAGAAGTCGTTGAGCTCCGGAAGCGCTGGACCTGCTGGCGGCGTCAGCCGTGCCCTGCCGGTTATGATATCACCGATCTCGAAAGGCGCGTCCGCGCCGCGGGCGATCGCGGTTATGCGCCCCGGCGGCCGCTTCACCTCCGGCGCCTCAGTGCCGGTGACGGCAAGAATATAGCGCCACCGCCCGCGACCATCGCCTTCGCGCCGCTCGACACGGCCGGTCACCGTCGTCGTCACTGATGAATCGAGGATCACGGTCGAAGCCCGTCGGCTCTCGAGCTGCGCCGAGACCACGCCGCAGGCGACAAGTGCAAGCGCCAGCAGCGTTGCCCGCAATGCCGCCCGGCTGCGGCTGGCGATGAGAACCGCGACGGTCAGCACCAACAGGCAGAGCAGCGATGCAACGAGCGGGAAGTCCGATGCCGCTAGAAACCAGAAGGCTGAGCCGGCGCCGAGGAAGACCGGTGAGAACAGCAGCAGGCGGCCATGGTCCGCCTCTTCGCCCAGCATGCGCATGCCACCACGCAGCGATTGCGAGGCTGCTGCCGGCAGCCGGTGGCGCCACGGTGTCGCCGACTGCGTCCTTGCAGGCCGCGTCACCACGACAGGCGGAGAAAAACCGGCGGAGTCGGCAAGGCCGGCGCCTGCTTCCGGCCGCAATTCGACTGTCGTCAACTCCTGCATGTGCTGCCCAAGGTCACTCGCCCAGACAGCCAGAATGCAACCGCCAATCAAATCCGGCAAGAATAATCGATTGAAAAGTGAGGGAAAATTGAAAGAGCCAAAAGAGCAGTCGAATCATCGGCTTCCGATATGCATGCGGCTCATCGCTGCAGTGCCTAAAAGGTGATACTGCAATGCACAAAATGCCATCACGGTAACTTGGCATTAGCCTCGCGATCATATAGCTATCGGTGAGGACGCTTAACCCCTATGGCGCTTTTATGGCGCCACCGCCATTTCGGAGGATCAGCATGACGGATCAAAGCGCTACAATAAAAATCGGTGACAAATCAGTCGACCTTGCCGTTAAAAGCGGCACGATCGGACCGAGCGTCATCGATATCGGTGCCCTCTACAAGAACACGGCTTCCTTCACCTACGATCCGGGTTTCACGTCGACTGCATCCTGTGAATCGAAAATCACCTACATCGACGGCGACGAAGGTGTCCTGCTGCATCGCGGCTATCCGATCGAGCAGCTCGCCGAACATGGCGACTTCCTCGAGGTCTGCTACCTCTTGCTTTACGGCGAACTGCCGACCACCGTGCAGAAGAAGGATTTCGATTATCGCGTCACGCACCACACCATGGTGCACGAGCAGATGAGCCGCTTCTTCACCGGCTTCCGCCGCGATGCGCATCCGATGGCGGTCATGTGCGGCTGCGTCGGCGCGCTGTCGGCCTTCTACCACGACTCCACCGACATCACCGATCCGCACCAGCGCATGGTCGCCAGCCTGCGCATGATCGCCAAGATGCCGACGCTTGCCGCCATGGCCTACAAGTACCATATCGGCCAGCCCTTCGTTTACCCGAAGAACGACCTCGACTATGCCTCGAACTTCCTGCGAATGTGTTTTGCCGTGCCTTGCGAGGAATATGTGGTCAATCCGGTGCTTGCCCGCGCCATGGACCGCATCTTCATCCTGCATGCCGATCATGAGCAGAACGCCTCGACCTCGACCGTCCGTCTCGCCGGTTCGTCGGGCGCCAACCCGTTCGCCTGCATCGCTGCCGGCATCGCCTGCCTCTGGGGCCCCGCGCATGGCGGCGCCAACGAAGCAGCGCTCAACATGCTGAACGAGATAGGCTCGGTCGACCACATTCCGGAATATATCGCCCGCGCCAAGGACAAGAACGATCCGTTCCGCCTGATGGGCTTCGGTCACCGCGTCTACAAGAACTATGATCCGCGCGCCAAGATCATGCAGAAGACGACGCATGAAGTGCTTGGCGAACTCGGCATCAAGGATGATCCGTTGCTCGAAGTGGCGATGGAGCTGGAGCGCATCGCGCTCACCGACGAATATTTCATCGAAAAGAAGCTCTATCCGAACATCGACTTCTATTCCGGCATCACGCTGAAGGCGCTGGGCTTCCCCACGACCATGTTCACAGTGCTCTTCGCGCTTGCCCGCACCGTCGGCTGGATCGCGCAGTGGAACGAGATGATCGAGGATCCGGAACAGCGCATCGGCCGTCCGCGCCAGCTCTATGTCGGCGAACCGAAGCGCGATTACATCCCGGTTTCGAAGCGCTGATCGCTTTAAAAGAACCCAAAAGAAAACCCGGTCAGAAATGACCGGGTTTTTTCTTTTCCAGCACGTCGAGAAGGATCTCGGCGGCGTGCTCGCCGGGCGGCTTTTCGGTCTGCATGCGTTGCCAGACGAGATCGTAACCCTCGTTCATCGCCTTCAATTGGAGCGTATCGGCCGACAGCCGCTCCATCCAGCGCGCCAGGCTTGCGCCGCGGACCACCTCGTTCAGATATTCCGGCACGACGGCATAATCGGCGATGATATTGGGCAATGCGCCCGTCCATACCTTGATGCGCTTGGTCAGCAGGCTGATGATCCAATCCGTCTTATAGACGGACACCGTCGGCACGCCGGCAAGGCCGAGTTCGAGGATGACCGTACCGGAAGCCGCCATCGCGGCATCCGCTTCGGCAAAGGCCTTCCACTTCTGCATGGATCCGACCACGACCTCCGGCGGCGTGGCCCAGCCGGCGACGAGACCCTTCACCAGCGCTTCATTGTGCGGCACGGTGGGCAGCAGGAAACGCATCGGGCCGTTGCGGGCGACGAGTTCCCTGGCCGCGTCCTCGAAAAACGGCAGCAGCCTGCTGATTTCGGAGGATCTTGACCCAGGAAGCATCAGGATCGTCTTACCCGCTTCGCCGACGGGTGCGCGCCCGGCGCGCAACCGCCGCGCTTCGAGCAGCGCCGGATCGGCGGTCAGGCGATGGCCGACATAGGTGGTCTCAGGCCCGCCGAGCGTGCGCATCACTGCCGGCTCGAAGGGCAGGACGGCGAGCACATGATCGACGTAGCCGAGCATGCGCGTGGCGCGATATTCCTTCCAGGCCCAAACGCTCGGACAGACGTAATTGACAACAGGCAGATCGGGCAGCGCGGTGCGGACACGCTTGGCGACGCGATGGGTGAAATCCGGGCTGTCGATAATGAGAAGAATATCAGGCTTTGCGGCAATGATGGCAGCCGTCGTCTGGCGGATCAGGGTATAGAGCTTCGGCAGCCGACTCAGCACCTGGGTGATGCCCATGATCGACAGCTCGGAGAAATCGAACAGGGACCGCAAGCCTTCCGCCTGCAGCCCCTCGCCGCCGACGCCGACGAGTTCCACCGGTCCTCTATGAATCCGCTTCAGGGCGGCAATGAGATCTGCTCCAAGCAGATCCCCCGACACCTCGCCGGCAATGACGGCGATCTTCAGCGGCGCCCCGTTCATTCGAGCCCCCATGACGGCAGGCCGCGATCGATGCCGCAGACGAAAAGCCCGGCCTCATCAGCGGCTTTGATGACGGCGGCGCGATCGAGCACCAGCGAGCGGCCGGCCTCGACGGCGACGCCGGCAAGGCCGGCTTTCCTCGCGTTCAAGACCGTGGAAACGCCGATCGCCGGCAGGTCGGCACGGATATCCTGTTGCGGCTTGCAGAGCTTGACAAGCGCGCCGCGGCGGCGCGGCGAGATGCGCCCGGCGGCTCTGAGACCCGCGACACGCTCCAGCATCTCGTCCGTGCCCTCAAGACCCTCCAGCGCGACGATACGCCCGCCGATGGCGACGGCGCCCTGGCCGACATCGAGCCGGCCGAGCATTTCGGCGGCTTCCGCCGCGCGGTTGATATCGCGCCGGTCTTCTTCGCCCGGTATCGCCGTGCCGAGCGGGCCGACGGCGGCAAGAAGGTCCGGGGCGATCTCATGGGCACCGACGACACGCCGGCCGTTTCCCTCGATCAGCCGGATCACCATCTGCAGCACCGTATCGTCGCCGCCGGACAGCAAGGTGCGGATCGCGGCCGGCATCTTCATCAGAGTGCGCAGCGTCGGGCGCACCTCGCGCCATTCCGGCCGGCGCCGCACGCTGCCGGACATGACGACACGGCCGATGCCGTAGCGGTTCAAGAGGCCCTCGAGAGCTGCAAAATCGCCGATGCCGATGACGGCATGGTCATACCCTTCCCAGCGCCGGTCGCTTTCGTCCTTCAGCGCGACGATGACGGGATTTTCGCCCGCCGCTCGCGCGGCTTCGGCGACATAGGAAGGCAGAAGGCCGCCGCCGGCGATGATCGCCAGCCGGCCCGCAGCGGTGTCGCCGGATAAAGTCACGGACTAGCCCTTCTGTCCCCGGGTCGGCGAGGACAAGGCGCGGTCGCTGTCAGCGGCGATGAAATCGAGGATGTGGACCACCTGCTCGCAATCGGCATATTCTTCGCGGATGGCGGCGGCGTTTTCGCGGACCGAGCCCGTTCCTTCGAAGATCGACTTGTAGGCGCGGCGCACTCTATGAATGACGGCGCGGTCGACACCGGCGCGCGTCATGCCGACGACGTTGAGGCCGCTCAGCAGCCCGGGATTGCCGTTCAGCATGCCGTAGGGAATGACGTCGTAGCTCACTGCCGAGAGCCCGCCGACGAAGGCCTGACGGCCGACGCGGGTGAACTGGTGAACGGCCGAGCCACCACCCAGGATGACACGATCCTCGATGACGACATGACCGGCGAGCATGACGTTGTTCGACATGATCACGTGATTGCCGACCCGGCAGTCATGCGCGACATGGGAATTGGCAAGGAAGAGATTGTTGTCGCCGACGATCGTCTGGCCGCCGAAATCGGCCGTGCCGGTGTTCATCGTCACGCCTTCGCGGATCGTGCAGTGGGCGCCGACGGTCAGCGTCGTCTCCTCGCCGCCGTGATGCACGCTCTGCGGATCGCCGCCGACGACCGCCATCGGGAAGATGCGCGTGCCCTTGCCGATCACGGTGCGGCCGGTAACGACCGCATGCGACAAAAGCTCGACATTCGCATGCAGGACGACGTGCGACCCAACATGGCAGAAGGGACCGATCTTGACGCCCTCACCGATAACAGCACCGTCTTCGACGGCGGCCATCGGATGAATGCGGGCGCTTTCGGCGATAGTGCTCATGCCTGATCCTTACGAACGATCATCGCGCCGATATCGGCTTCGGCGACGAGCGCGCCGTCGACCTTGGCATCGCAATGGAATTTCCAGATATTGCCGCGCTGCTTGTGCTTCTTGACATGGAATTCAACACGATCGCCGGGTACGACGGGCTTGCGGAAGCGCGCATTCTCGATGGTCATGAAATAGACGAGGTTGCCGGGCTGTCCATCCTTCTTGGCACAGATCGCACCCGCGGTCTGGGCCATGCCCTCGATCAAGAGAACGCCGGGCATGATCGGAGATTCCGGAAAGTGGCCAGTGAAATGCGGTTCGTTCACGGTGACGTTCTTGATGCCAATCGCTGTGTTGTCGCCGTCGATCTCGATGATCTTGTCGACCATGAGAAACGGGTAGCGATGCGGCAGCAGTTTCATGATCTCGATGATGTCAGCCGAAGAAAGCGTTGTCGTGGCTTCCTCAGTCATTTTGCTCGCCTCCAGGTTTCTTCCCGCGCACTCTCGTCTTGGACATCATTTGCGCGACATCTCTCAGATAGTCATTTAGCGGACGCGCAGGTGTGCCACCATATTGTCCGCCGGCGGCAAGATCGGTCATGATACCGCTTTGGGCGGCGATCTGCACGCCGTCGCCGATCGTCACGTGCCCCTTGATGCCGACCTGGCCGCCGATCTGCACGCCATTGCCGATCTTCGCGCTACCGGCGATGCCGACCTGCGCAACGACGGCGCAATGGCGGCCGATCTGAACGTTGTGGCCAATCTGGACCTGGTTGTCGATCTTGGTGCCCTCGCCGATCACCGTATCGTCCATGGCGCCGCGGTCGATCGTGGTGTTTGCGCCGATCTCGACATTGTCCTGAATGATCACCCGGCCGATCTGGACGATCTTGATCATGCCGCGAGGACCCGGCGCGTAGCCGAAACCATCCTGGCCGATGCGGACGCCGTTGTGGATGATGACGCCATTGCCGAGCAGTGCACAGAGAATGCTCGCACCGGCCGCAATCGAACAATCCCGGCCGATCTTGACGCCCGGACCGATGATGCTCTGCGCGCCAATGCGCGTCCCCTCGCCGATCTCGGCATGCGCACCGATGACGGCCATCGGCTCGACGATCACACCTTTTTCGAGTTTGGCGCTCGGATCGATCACCGCGCTTGGCGCGATCTCGCCTTCACCTGGCGAAAAGGTGACCGGGCGCAAGGCTGCGGGATAAAGCAGGCCGCCCGCCATCGCGAAGGCCGCATGCGGATTGGACGACAGAATGACCGGGATATGCTGAGGTACGAGATCAGCAAGCGCCTTGTCGCAGATCACCACCGAGGCTTCGCATGTCGCCAGCTCATCGCGGCTGCGGCGCGACAGGATATAACAGACATCGCCTGCCCGTGCCCGGCTGATGGGGGCAACGGACCTGACAATAACACCGGCATGGTCGGAATTGACAAGTTCCGCCCCAAGAAACTCTGCCAGCTCAGCGAGCTTCAGACCTTCATGGGGCAGAAAGAAAACGTTTTGCTCCATCGGCAATGCTCCAGAACGGAATTGAGTCTTACAGTTCCGGACTGCCGATATCAGAATTGGTTGTTGATGCCAAACTTGAAGTTCTGCGTCTTGTCGAAGTCTTCCTTGAGGACCGGGATCGCGTAATCCAGACGCAACGCACCGAAGGGAGACTGCCAGACGACACCGACACCGACGGAAGCGCGCAGGGAGGCGTCTTCGCCTTCGATGCCGTCGCCCCTCAGGTCAACGTCGTTGCCGAACAACGTGCCGGCGTCGGCGAAGACCGCGCCGCGCAGGTTGAAGTCACGCGGGAAGCCGGGCATCGGGAAGGTCGCTTCGGCCGATGCTGTGAAATAAGTGGTACCGCCCAGCGGATCGTCGTTGGTACCGGAAACGCGCGGGCCGATACCCTTGTTTTCGAAGCCACGAATGTCACCGTTGGTCAGCGTGAACTGGTCGAAGACGTTCAGATGGTCGCCAAAGCCGATGACATAACCCGCCGAAGCCGAGACCGAACCGATGATATCGGCATCGTCGGCGAGCAGACGGTAGTAACGAGCCTTGCCGTAGATCTTGTAGAACTGCGAGTCACCGCCGAGACCGGCAATTTCCTGCGTCGCCGTCGCATAGATGCCTTCGCGTGGCAGGACCGTGTCGTCAAGCGTGTTGTAGGTCAGCGTCTGCGAGACGGAAGAACGTGTCCACGGGCTGTCCTCTACCAGGTGCTGATACGGAGCAGACAGATCGGAAAGATCGCTGTTATCAGCGTCATACTTCATCTGCTTGTAGTTATAACGGAAGGTCGTCGCCAGATCCTCGGTAATCGGCGCGGTGACGCGCAGGACGACACTGGTTTCCTCGTAATCGTAGTTGTCATTGCTCGACGTTTCGCTGCGGTTGACGTCGAATCCTGCCGCCAAACGGTAGCCAAGGAAATAAGGCTCGGTGAAGCTGACGCCGTAGGCGCGCGAGCCTTCCTGACCGCCGCCGGCCGAGATGCGGATATACTGGCCGCGGCCGAGGAAGTTCTTTTCCTCGATCGAGGCTTCGAGCAGCAGGCCGTCGCCGCCGGCGGCATAACCCGCACCGACACCGAACGAACCGGTCGACTGATCCTGCACATCGACAACCACCACGACCCGGTCCGGGGAGCTGCCCGGCTGGGTGGAGATGTTGACTGAGGAGAAATAGCCGAGCGCTTCGAGGCGACGCTTGGCCTTGGTGATCATCTGCTGATTGAAGGCGTCGCCTTCGCTCATGTCGAATTCACGGCGGATGACGTAGTCGCGCGTGCGGCTGTTGCCGCGAATCTCGATGCGCTCGACATAGGCGCGCTCGCCCTGGTCGACCAGATATTCGACACCGATCGTGTTGTTGTTGAGGTCGCGGTTACCGCGCGGCGTGACGCGCGCAAAGGGATAACCGGCAGACGCCACCTGATCGGAGATCGCCTCGATCGACTTCTGCACTTCCTTGGCGTTGTAGACCTGGCCTTCGCGAGTGCGTACGAGCGGCTGCAACTGGTCGGAGCCGACGCCTTCGACGGTCGACTGGACGGTCACTGGTCCGAAGTCGTAACGCTGACCTTCCTCGATGTTGAAGGTGAGCGTGTACTTGTTGGTCGCGTCGTCGAAGGCGGCATCGGAAGAAACGATGCGCATGTCGGCGTAGCCGCGATTGTAATAGAACTGGCGCAGCGCTTCTTCGTCGGCGTGGAGCTTGTCTTCGTTATAGACATCCTTGCGGGTCAGGAACGACAGGAAGTTCGAACGCTTGGTGTTGATGACGGCAGCCAGGCGGCCGGCGCTGTAGGCATTGTTGCCGACGAAGTTGATCGAATCGATCTTGGTGCGATCACCTTCGTTGATGACGAAGGCGAGGTTGACGCGGCCTTCGCCGAGCGGCACCACCTGCGTCGTGACTTCGACCTCGCTGCGGCCGGTGGCAGCGTAAGCTTCCTTGATCGACTGAATGTCGGATTGGATCTGGGTGTCGCTGTAGGGACCAGCAGCGTGGGTCTGGACGATCGTCGCGAGCTTGTCGTCCTTGATCTTGCGGTTGCCGTTGAAGACGACCTGATTGACGAGCTGGGCTTCCTGAACGTTGACGACGAGCGTGCTTCCGGAGACCGAGATCTTGACGTCGGAGAAGTAACCCGTCCCATAGAGCTGCTTGACCGATGCATCGATATCGCTGTTCGAAAAACTCTTTCCGGGAGCGATGGTGAGGTTCGACCGAACGGCTTCCGCGCCGACACGGCTTGCGCCGCGCACATCGATGCGCTGGATAACCGCGGCCTCAGCGGCCGTAGCGGAAACGAACGTCAAAGCACCTGCGCCCGAAGCAACAACACTAGCAGACAGCGCAACCGCCGATACTGCGTTCAAAAACTTTGAACCAGCCTTCATTTCACCCATTACCTTTTGTTTCCCTCGTCCCCGGTTCCAGGAGAACCCGATTCCGGTCACGTGTGTCGTTTTACCCGCTTTTGACATACAAGCAAGGCAGGTCGTTAATTTCTGTTTACTTCATTTGCAAGCGTGACCCATTCGCCACTACAGCCTTGAAACATCGTAAATAAATAGTAATTACCCTCGCCTTGCTCGTTTACCCTCTCAACGAGCCAATATCGTTCCAGGTCGTGAAAACCATCAATGTCAGTATCATCGCCAGGCCGATGCGAAAGGCAATTTCCTGGGCCGAAGAGCCCAGCGGTTTTCCCCTCACCGCTTCCACCGCATAGAACATCAGGTGGCCGCCATCAAGTACCGGAACCGGCATCAGGTTAAGCAATCCTATCGAAACAGAAAGCACCGCCGCAAGCTGCAACACCGCGCCTATCCCAAGCGACGCCATCTGGCCCGAAGCTTGCGCCACGCGGATCGGCCCACCCAATTGATCGGCGCGCATCGTTCCGCTGAAGATGTTGGCGATATATTTGAAGGTGCCGGTAACGATATCCCGGGTCTGGAGCACAGCCTCACGCAGCGCCTGCAGCGGCGTATAGGTCTGCAGGCGGAAATTGCCGGCCTGCTGGTTGGTGACGATGCCGATCTGGCCAACCTCAGCCTTGTTGCCGAACTGGTCAGTCATGTCGACGCGTTGCGGCACCATCGGCAGATCGAGCTTCTGCCCACCACGCTCGATGGTCACGACGATCTTCTGGCTCGGACGGATGCTGACATAGCGGCGCACGTCGTCGAAGGTCTCGACCTTGCCGCCATCGATGGCGACCAATAGATCGCCTGGAAGCACGCCAGCGGCAGCCGCGGCGCCATCAGGCTTGACCTCGGCAACGACAGGATCGGCGATCGTGCGGCCGTAGACCGAGAAAAGAATGGTGAAGATGGCGATCGCCAGCAGAAAATTGGCGATCGGGCCAGCCGCGACGGTTGCAGCGCGTTTCCACAGCTTGGCGCCAGCAAAGGAGCGCGCCCTGTCTTCCTCGGACATAGCGGCGATCTTGTCGGTGTCGGGCTTGCTCGAGGCATCCTCGTCGCCGAAGAACCGGACGTAGCCGCCAAGCGGGATCGCCGCGATCTTCCAACGCGTTCCGTGGCGATCGGTGAAGCCGAATATCTCCGGACCGAAGCCAACGGAAAAGGCAAGGATGCGAATGCCGCTCCAACGCCCGACGAGGTAATGGCCCATCTCATGCACGAAGACGAGCAGAGACAGCACGAGGATGAAGGTAACGATATTCCCCATCAAAAATGCGTATATGCCGCTCAGCGTTTCCATGAGTGCCTTCCGTCAGACTGCCGCGTTGTCAGAGTCCGAACAATGCCGCGCCAAGCGACGTCATTCCGGTCCCCTTTATCAGGGAAAAAAGCCCTGCAAGCAAGAACGCCGAAAAACAGGCAAAAATCAGTCCGTCGACACGGTCCATGACGCCGCCATGGCCCGGAATGAGACGGCTGGAATCCTTGACGCCGAATCTCCGCTTGATGAACGATTCGAAAAGATCGCCGGACTGGCTGCAAATGGAGAGAACAAGCGCTGCGAAGGCGGCGATGATTTCAGCGCCCGGAAGGAGAAAATGGACGAGAACGACGCCGGCTGCGACCGCCGAAACGGCGCCGCCGATTGCGCCGGACCAGGTCTTTCCCGGCGAGATCGAAGGAGCAAGCTTCGGTCCTCCGAGCGCCCGGCCGACGAAATAGGCAAGGATATCGGTCGCCCAGACGACGGCAAAAACGAAGAGCATGGCGTAAAGGCCAAGCCGGTCATCGCTTCTGATCGCGGCAAGCGCCAGGCCGGTGACGCCGGCATAAAACAGGCCCACTGGCAACCAGCGGCTCGTACCATGCAGGATGACCAGGGCTATGCCGACGGCGGTGACGCCGGCCAACATGCCGGCGGCGAATTCGAAATTGCCGACAAGCACGAGGAAGGCGACCGCCGCCTCACCGATCCAGCCGACGGCATTGACGACCCAATCCCGCGCGATGCCGGTGATCTTCGACCATTCATAGTAGATCAGCAGGCCAATGGCGACCGCCAGGATACGGAAGGCAAGGCCGCCATACCAGGTGGCGGCAAGAACGATGGCCGCAAGAATCAGTCCTGAAACGATGCGGAGCTTCAGTTCCCTCTGCATCAGGTGCCGACCGCAGCCGCCTGCGACGACAGGCCGCCGAAGCGCCGGTCGCGAGAGGCGAATGTCTCGAGCGCCGAGCGGAAGATCTCAGGGCTGAAATCCGGCCAGTATTCCGGAAGGAAGATGAATTCCGAATAGGCGGCCTGCCATAGGAGGAAGTTGGAAAGCCGCTCTTCGCCGCTGGTGCGGATAATGAGATCCGGGTCGGGGATACCTGCGGTATCGAGACGGGCGTTGATCAGCGCGGGTGTAATATCCTGCGCCCTCAGGCGGCCGGCCTCGACATCCCTGGCGAGGCTCACCACGGCGCGGGCGATCTCGTCGCGCGAGCCATAGTTGAAGGCGATGACGAGCGTCAGCGACGTGTTGTCCTTGGTCGTCTCCTCCGCCTCCAGAAGCAGGCCGAGAATATCGCTGCGCAGGCTGTGGCGGTCGCCGATCACCTTGATCCGCACGTTTTGGCGGTGGAGCTCGGCGAGGTCGCGCCGGATGAAAGCCTTGAGCAGGCCGAGCAGATCGGAGACCTCGGCTTCTGGCCGGCGCCAGTTCTCCGAGGAGAAGGCAAAGAGGGTCAGATATTTTATGCCGGCCGCACCGGCGGCGCGTACTGTCTCGCGCACCGCCTCGACGCCCTTGCGATGGCCCATCGTGCGCGGCAGACCACGCTGCTTGGCCCAACGGCCATTGCCGTCCATGATGATGGCAACATGCTCTGGCACAGTCACAAATATAGATTCCGACATTTCCCGTCCGGTCTTTCCAGGCAAAGGCACAGATCCACTAGACCTGCATGATTTCCTTTTCCTTCTCGCCAAGCAAGCGGTCGATTTCGGAAATCGTCTCGTCCGTCATCTTCTGTACACGTTCCGACTGCGCGCGGCTCTCGTCCTGGCCGATGACGCCGTCCTTTTCGGCTTTCTTCAAGCCGTCCATGCCGTCGCGGCGGACATGGCGAATCGCCACCTTGCTCTTTTCGGCATAGTCGTGCGCCACCTTGACGAGCGATTTGCGGCGCTCCTCGTTCAGTTCCGGCAGCGGAATGCGCAGGTTCTGGCCGTCGACGATCGGATTGAGGCCGAGATTGGATTCGCGGATGCCGCGCTCGACAGCACTGACCATCGATTTGTCCCAGACGGAAACCGACAGCATGCGCGGCTCGGGCACGGTGATGTTGGCGACCTGGTTCAGCGGCATGCGGGAACCATAGGCCTCGATCGTCACCGGGTCGAGGATGTTGGCCGAAGCACGGCCGGTGCGCAGCGATGCGATGTCGCTCTTAAATGCGGAAATGGCGCCGTCCATGCGGCGCTTCAGTTCCTTGATATCGATACCTTCACTCATGTCGATGCTCCCGTCTGGCGAGGGCTGCGCCGAAACCGCGGCGCAGCTTTATCAGTTGTCGGAGACGATGGTCTTGAGGCCACCGCCCGTCAAGATTTCAGCAAAACCACCCTTCTCGTGGATCGAGAAGACGATGATCGGAATGGAATTTTCCCTGGCGAGCGCCACGGCGGCAACGTCCATCACCGCAAGCCCCCTGTCCAGCACTTCCTGGTGCGTCAAGCGGTCGAGGCGAGTCGCATCGGGATATTTCTTCGGGTCGGCGGTGTAGATGCCGTCCACCTGCGTACCCTTGAAGATCGCTTCCGCGCCCATTTCGGCGGCGCGAAGTGCTGCGGCGGAATCGGTGGTGAAGAAGGGGTTGCCGGTGCCGCCGGCAAAGATCACCACGCGTCCCATCGACAGATGATAAAGGGTTGCGCGCTGCGAAAAGCTCTCGCAGATCTCGGGCATGGAGATGGCCGAAAGCACCACCGTATCGATGTTCAGCTTGCGCAGCGAGGTCGCCAGCGCCAGCGCGTTGATGATGGTGCCGAGCATGCCCATGTGGTCGCCGGTGACCCGGTCGCCGCCCTTGGACGCCACCGCGACACCGCGGAAGATATTGCCGCCACCGACGACGACGCCGACTTCCACGCCCATATGCCGTGCCTCGGCTATGTCGGATGCAATGCGGTCCGCCACCGTCACATCGATCCCGAAACCCTGGCCACCCATGAGCGCTTCGCCGGAAGCCTTGAGTAGAACGCGTTTATAGACAGGCTCTAAAGACATCTTGGCTCCTCGTAAATTGCCGTGAATGCCCGATACACGAAGGGCACCGCGTTGTCACGCGATGCCCTTCGTGTTTTCCCAATTATGACTGGAAGATCAACCCTTGACGGCAGCAGCAACTTCGGCCGCGAAGTCGGTCTCTTCCTTCTCGACGCCTTCGCCGAGCAGCAGACGGGCCATGCCGGCAACTTCGATCGGCGCGCCGACGGCCTTTTCAGCTTCCTTGATGGCGGCGGCAACCGTCAGATCCGGATTGATGACGAAAGCCTGCGAAAGAAGAGCGACTTCCTCGAAGAACTTGCGCATGCGGCCTTCGACCATCTTTTCGATGATGTTGTCAGGCTTGCCGGAAGCGCGCGACTGCTCGATGAAGACGTTGCGCTCGCGCTCGGCGACGGCGGCATCGACTTCTTCCGGGCGGATCGCCAGCGGCGCCGTCGCCGCGATGTGCATGGCGACCTGACGGCCGATGGCGTTCAGGGCTTCCTTGTCGCCGGTCGACTTCAGCGCCACGAGAACGCCGAGCTTGCCGAGGCCGTCGGAAACAGCATTGTGGATATAGGTGGCGACGACGCCGTCCTCGACGGAGAGAGCGGTCGAGCGGCGCAGGTTCATGTTCTCGCCGATCGTGGCGATCGCATCCTTGATCGTGTCGGAAACGGACTTGCCGGATGCCGGGTAGGTCGCAGCGGCAACGGCGTCGACCGTGCCGTCGGTCGAGACGGCGACCTTGGCGATGCCGCGGACGAGTCCCTGGAAGGCATCGTTACGGGCGACGAAGTCGGTTTCGGAATTGACTTCGACGACGACGGCCTTGGTGCCCTGGCTCGAAACGCCGATGAGGCCTTCGGCAGCGGTACGGCCGGACTTCTTGTCGGCCTTGGCGATGCCCTTGGCGCGCAGCCAGTCGATCGCCGCTTCCATGTCGCCACCGGTTTCAGCAAGAGCCTTCTTGCAGTCCATCATGCCTGCGCCGGTCTTTTCGCGCAGTTCCTTCACCATTGCAGCCGTAATCTCGCTCATTAGCTTCCTCTTGTCGGTTCATACGGTGGGCCGTAAAGCGCGGCTCAGCACCGGATTGAGGCACGAAATGTACCTGTATGTATGACAGCGTGATGAAGACGCGCCATAACGAAACTTCTCTGGCGAAGAGCCTGATGCCTTCGCCCTGAAACAGGCAAGGCCGCCGAACTTCGATGAGTCGCGAGCGGCCTTTCCCAGTCTCTGCAAGCCCTGTCTCTGTAAGCTTTGGCGGATCTTTCGATCCGCCCGCTTTCATCAGCCTTCGGCTGCTTCCTCGAGAGCCGGTTCGACCGGAAGTTCGGAGGATGCGCCGAGATCGCGGCCGGAAGAGCCCTGCTGACGGGCGATGCCGTCGATGGCAGCGCGGGAGATCAGCTCGCAGTAAAGAGCGATCGCGCGCGATGCGTCGTCGTTACCCGGGATCGGATAGTCGATCAGGTCCGGATCGCAGTTCGAATCGATGATGGCGACAACCGGGATGCCGAGGCGCTTGGCTTCGTCGATCGCGATCTTTTCCTTGTTGGTGTCGATGATGAACATCAGGTCAGGCGTGCCGCCCATATCGCGGATACCGCCGAGGGCCTTGTCGAGCTTTTCACGCTCGCGCTCGAGGTTCAGGCGTTCCTTCTTGGTGAAGCCCTGGGCTTCGCCGTTCAGGATCTCGTCGAGCTTGCGCAGGCGCTGGATCGAGTTGGAGATCGTCTTCCAGTTCGTCATCATGCCGCCGAGCCAGCGCGAGTTGACGTAGTACTGGGCCGAGCGCTTGGCGCTGTCGGCAATGATCTCAGACGCCTGGCGCTTGGTGCCGACGAAGAGAACGCGGCCGCCGCGGGCAACGGTGTCGCTGACGACCTGAAGGGCGCGCGACAGCATCGGAACGGTCTGGGCCAGATCGATGATGTGAATGTTGTTGCGATCGCCGAAGATGTAAGGCTTCATCTTCGGGTTCCAGCGATGCGTCTGGTGGCCGAAGTGGACGCCTGCTTCAAGAAGCTGGCGCATAGAAAAATCAGGCAATGCCATGCCTTGTTACTCCTTTTCCGGTTGAACCTCCGCAAGGCGAACAGCACCCTCTTCGAGGATGCCACCGGGCGGAACAGCCCGGATTTCTCCCGGACGATCCCATGCCTTACGTGTGGAATGCCGGTGCCCATACATTCGATTTGGCACAAAAGCAAGACTTATGCCGAAAAAACCTGGCGGCTCAACTTGCAAGCGTCGGCTGCAGCGACAGCATGACGCCTGCATCCGGCATCGGCAGGATGGCATCGACCTCGGCCGGCAGCAGGATCGCACCGACCCGAAAAGCAGGACGACAGACGGCGACTCAGTCATCGCTGATCGCCGAACCATAGTGAATTTTATGAAACAGTTTTATGCGGGCGAGAGCTCGTCGCCTACTTGCAAACCTCGGCCTTGCGGTCGAGCAGCTCCAGCTTGGCGAGCTTGCCGGTCAGGAC
This sequence comes from Rhizobium sp. 62_C5_N11_2, assembly GCF_051811185.1. NCBI lineage: Bacteria > Pseudomonadati > Pseudomonadota > Alphaproteobacteria > Hyphomicrobiales > Rhizobiaceae > Rhizobium > Rhizobium sp. 62_C5_N11_2. The sequence continues at coordinate 1,792,051 of NZ_JBPWPW010000001.1, read as the reverse complement.
GAAATCGCCGTAATCCATCGTCAGGTCGCGGGTGATGCCGTTCTCATAGAGCTTGAAAGACATGCGGTAGACCGGCAAAGCATCGGATTTCGCATTCTCGTTGAAATAGGCGATCGTCACCGGCCAGAAGGCCGTCTTCGAGAAGGCGCCGGCATTGCCGGCATCGGCTTCCTCGGCGATCGGCGTCTCCTGCTTGCCGACGATCGTCGTCGTCGCCAGCGACTTGTCGCCGTCATCGGAACCGTCGAAGACGCGCGCCTCGAAGAAGCGCTTGCCGTCCTTGGCGTGCTGGATCACATCGAGCATATGTTCAGTGGGAAAACGGCTTTCAGCAAGCTGCAGTTCACGGTTCGCCGGCTGCTTGAGATCGACCTTGACACCATCCGGCTGGTCCTGCGCCGCCCCGTTGACCTCCTTGTCGAGCTGCTCGTCGGTGAAGGATTTGGTGTCGAAGGTGAACTTGCCGTCCTTCAGGTTCTCGAAGGTCTTCGTCTGCTGGTCGCTGACACGCACGCTGTCGCCGGTGTCGATCTGTGTCACGAAGCGGAAATTGGTGGTGAAGCCCTGGCAATAGCTGCCGTCGAACTCATAGACCATACGACCATACATGCCGGCGATGCCAGAGCGGTCCGAGGCGTCCTTCAGTTCCAGATCGTAGACGGCGCGATGTGCGACGAGGCCGGTCGCGATCGCAGCGCTAACCGCGGGCGCAGCCGCCCATGCATTGGCGGAAACGCTGGCGAGAAGCAGAGCGACAAGACTCGATCGGAACATTCATTAACTCCTGTTGGACTCGGTCGCGATGTTATAAGAACGCTTTCGGCCAAATCGAGGCTCGAAACTGTCATATTAAAGATTCTAGTCTTGATGCATAATTTTTGAAGAATTGACAACAAAAGCGGAGACGAAAATGTCCGATGAAATTGCAGCGCGCCTGATTGAGATGGGGATAACCCTGCCCCAAGCCGCAGCACCTGCTGCAAATTACGTTCCCTATGTGATCAGCGGCAATCTTCTCTACATCTCCGGCCAGCTGCCGCTCGAAGGCGGCAAGGTCACTGTCTCGGGCCATCTCGGCAAGACCGTCGACGTTGCAACGGGCCAGCGCGGCGCAGAACTCTGCGCCATCAACATCCTTGCCCAGGCAAAGGCGGCACTTGGCGGCGATCTCGGCCGTATCCGGCGCGTCATCAAGCTGAACGGCTTCGTCGCCTCGGCGCCCGACTTCGTCGAGCAGCATCTCGTCATCAACGGCGCTTCGAACCTGATTGCCGGCGTGCTTGGCGAAGCCGGCAAACATGCGCGTGCCGCTGTCGGCATGGCGGCCTTGCCGCTGAATGCCGCCGTCGAGATAGACGCTATCATGGAAATCGCAGAATGACCAATGTTGCCTGGATCAGGGACCTGCCGGTCGCCCATCGCGGCTATCACGATCTCAACACGCATGTCTGGGAAAACACGCTTTCCGCCTTCTCGCGCGCCGTCGAAGCGGGGTTTGCGATCGAATGCGACCTGCACTACGCCTCCGACGGCGTACCGGTCATCTTTCATGACGAGGACCTGCAGCGCCTGTGCAACCTCCACGGCGACATCCGCGAGCGCACCTCCCGGGAACTCGGACTGATCGCCATCGGCGGCACCAGCGACAAGGTGCCGACGCTGCGCCAGCTCCTCGATCTCGTCAAGGGCAAGGTGCCACTGGTGCTAGAGCTCAAGGGGCGGGAGGCCGATGACGAAGGTTTCGCCGAAGCCGTGCTCGAGGTGCTCGAAGGCTATGAGGGCAAGGTGGCGCTGATGAGTTTTGACCACTGGCTGCTGCGCGATCTGAAGGCGCTTGGCGCACCTTACCCGCTCGGGCTGACGGCCGACGGCAACACGCCGGAGGCGTTCAAGACGCATGCGAAGGCGATGGAGATCGGTCTCGATTTCATCTCCTATCATTATGGCGATCTGCCGAACGCCTTTATCACCAGCGAACGCGAAAAGGGCATTCCTGTCATCACCTGGACGGTGCGTGACGAAGCAGCGCGCCGGCTTACATTCGCAAACGCAGACCAGATGACCTTCGAAGGCTTCGATCCGCGTGTGGCTGCTTGACGCTCGCTTTTTGGCCAAGATCATGCGCAGACTGAGACAGAGCCGAAACCATCCTCCCACAGGCTTCGCATTTGTCCCATGACTGACGAACTATCCATTCGCGTCGAACGCTCCTTTACCGCGATTTCCCCGGAGAGCTGGGCCAAGCTTTCCGGAGCGTCGAAGGCCTGCGCTACGATTGCCTACAACCCTTTCGTTTCACACGCTTTTCTATCGTCGCTGGAGGAATCCGGCTCGGCCGACGCAGAGACGGGATGGCTCGGCCACCATCTGCTGCTCGAGACCGATCGCGGCGAGTTGATCGGTGCCCTGCCCGGCTATCTCAAGAACCACAGCCAGGGCGAATATGTCTTCGACCATGGCTGGGCCGACGCCTTCGAGCGGGCCGGCGGGCGTTATTATCCCAAACTTCAGTGCTCGATCCCGTTCACCCCGGCGACAGGCCCGCGTCTTCTTGTCGCCGAGGGGCTGCAACGGCTACCGATCCAGAGCGCGATCGCCGAAAGCCTGAAGGAGGTGGTGCGGCGGCTCGGCATCTCCTCGGCCCACATCACCTTCGTGCCGGACGAAGAGATCGGCGTCTTCGAGATGGACGGCTATCTGCATCGCACCGACCAGCAGTTCCATTTCATCAATGACGGCTATGCCAATCACGAGGAATTTCTCGAAACGCTTGCCTCGCGCAAACGCAAGGCGTTGCGCAAGGAGCGCCGCGCCGCCCTCGAAAACGGTATCGGCATCGACTGGCTGACCGGCCGCGACCTGACGGAACGCATCTGGGACCAGTTCTTCAAATTCTACATGGATACTGGCGGGCGCAAGTGGGGCCGGCCCTACCTCACCCGTAAGTTCTACTCGCTGATTGGCGAGCGCATGGCCGACGACATCCTGCTCGTCATGGCCAAGCGCGACGGGCGCTATATCGCCGGCGCGATCAACTTCATCGGCGGCGATACGCTCTACGGCCGCCACTGGGGCTGCATCGAGGACCATCCCTTCCTGCATTTCGAGGTCTGCTATCACCAGGCGATCGACTTCGCCCTTTCGAAAGGGTTGAAAAGGGTCGAGGCCGGAGCGCAAGGCGAACACAAGCTCGCCCGCGGCTATCTGCCGGTGACGACGCATTCCGCCCATTATGTCGCTCATGCCGGCCTTCGCCGGGCGATCGGCGACTATCTCGCGCGCGAGCGCGCCGATGTCGAACAGATGAGCGAATTGCTGACCGAGCACAGTCCTTTCCGCAAGGGCGAACGTCTGCAGGAGGATTGACGCCGCCGCACCGGCCGCGCTACCCGCTCAACGACGCATATTCCTTAAATCGGAATCGATTTAAGGATAAAACTATGCAGCAATTCAAAGTGCTACAGCGTCCTTTGCGCGTTTGAAAAGACGCACCGCGCTGTGAAAAACGAGGAGATTTCGTGATGACCAGCCCGGCCGCTTATGACGACAACAACATCTTCGCCAAGATCCTCCGCGGCGAAATCCCCTCGCACCGGGTTTACGAGGACGAGCATACTATCGCCTTCATGGATGTGATGCCGCAGGCGCCGGGCCATGTGCTCGTCCTTCCCAAGGCGCCGTCCCGCAATCTCCTCGATGCCGATCCAGCCACCCTCACCCATGCGATATCAGTCGTCCAGAAGGTCGCCAATGCGGTCAAGGACGTCTTCGACGCCGATGGCGTGTTCATCGCGCAGTTCAACGAACCGGCGGCCGGGCAAACGGTGTTCCATCTGCATTTCCACGTCATCCCAAGGCATGAGGGCGTGGCTCTCAAGCCGCATTCCGGCAAGATGGAGGACGGTGCCGTGCTCGCCGCTAATGCCGAAAAGATCAGGGCAGCGCTGGCGTAACCGGTCCCTGCCGATGCCTGAAAACGAAAAGGCCGCTGAGAACGCGGCCTTTTCCAATTCGGTGACGGTATCTTACTTCTTGCGTGGAACCTTCGGAACCGCGCTTCCCTTCTTCGGGGCGTCGCGGACCTCAGGCTCGGCCTGCGGCACTGCTTTGGCGCGGGTCTTGCGGGCCGCCTTCGTCTTCAGCTCGCCGTCATCCCCATCATCGCCTTCGGGATGCACGACCTCGGCTTCGGGCTTCGGCTTGATCGGCGCCGTTTCCGAAATGGCTTCCAGCACGATGCCGGCCTTGCCATCTTCCTTCGGGCCGACGGTGACGTTGACGACGCCGCCCTTCTTCAGCTTGCCGAAGAGGATTTCGTTGGCGAGCGGCTTCTTGATCGTATCCTGAATGACGCGAGCAAGCGGGCGGGCGCCCATCTTCTCGTCGTAACCCTTTTCCGCCAGCCAGGCGATCGCATCCTCATGCAGGTCGAAGGTGACGTTCCTTTCGGAAAGCTGGGCCTCCAGCTGCATGATGAACTTCTGCACGACCTTATGGATGACGGCCGTCGGCAACGCCGCGAAAGGAATGATCGCGTCGAGACGGTTGCGGAACTCCGGCGTGAACAGGCGGGTGAGCGCCTCCTCGTCCTCGCCGGTGCGCTTGGACGAACCGAAGCCGATCGCCGCCTTGGCCATTTCGGATGCGCCCGCATTGGTCGTCATGATCAGGATGACGTTGCGGAAATCGATCTTCTTGCCGTTATGGTCGGTCAGCGTGCCGTGGTCCATGACCTGTAGCAGGATATTGTAGATGTCGGGATGCGCCTTCTCGATTTCGTCGAGCAGGACCACGCAATGCGGGTGCTGGTCGACGCCATCAGTCAGAAGACCGCCCTGGTCGAAGCCGACATAGCCGGGAGGCGCGCCGAGCAGACGCGAAACCGTGTGCCGCTCCATATATTCCGACATGTCGAAGCGCAGGAGTTCGACGCCGAGCGACGATGCCAGCTGCTTTGCCACCTCGGTCTTGCCGACGCCGGTCGGACCGGAGAAGACATAGGCGCCGATCGGCTTGTTCGGCTCGCGAAGACCAGCACGCGCCAGCTTGATCGAGGTCGAAAGGGCTTCGATGGCGATATCCTGGCCGTAGACCACCGAACGCAGTTCCTGCTCGAGATTGGCGAGCACGGCCTCGTCGTCCTTGGAGACGGTCTTCGGCGGAATGCGCGCCATCGTGGCGACCGTCGCCTCGATCTCCTTTTCGGTGATCAGCTTGCGGCGCTTGGACGGCGGCAGCAGCATCTGGGCCGCACCGGTTTCGTCGATCACGTCGATCGCCTTGTCGGGCAGCTTGCGGTCGGAGATGTAGCGGGCCGACAGTTCGACGGCCGACTTGATGGCGTCGTTCGAATAACGCAGGTGGTGATACTCTTCGAAATAGGGCTTCAAGCCCTTCATGATCTCGATCGCATCATCGATCGACGGCTCGCTGACGTCGATCTTCTGGAAACGACGGACCAGCGCCCGGTCCTTCTCGAAGAACTGGCGGTATTCCTTGTAGGTGGTCGAACCGATGCAGCGAATCGCGCCCGATGACAGGGCCGGCTTCAGGAGGTTCGACGCATCCATTGCGCCGCCCGAGGTGGCGCCGGCGCCGATCACCGTGTGGATCTCGTCGATGAAGAGCACAGCGCCCGGATATTCTTCCAGTTCCTTGACGACCTGCTTCAGGCGCTCCTCGAAATCGCCGCGGTAGCGCGTGCCGGCCAGAAGCGTGCCCATGTCGAGCGAGAAGATCGTCGCATCGGCGAGCGCTTCCGGGACCTTGCCTTCGACGATGCGCTTGGCAAGGCCTTCGGCGATCGCCGTCTTGCCGACGCCGGGATCACCGACATAGAGCGGATTGTTCTTCGAACGGCGGCACAGGATCTGGATCGTGCGGCTCACCTCGGCGTGACGGCCGATCAGCGGATCGATCTTACCGCCCTTGGCCTTCTCGTTGAGATTGACGCAATAGGCCTTGAGCGCATCCTGCTGCTTCTTGGGGCCGCCCTCTTCCTCGCCGCCGCGCGCCGTCGGCTTGCTGCTTTCGGCTTCGTCTTCGGCGCCGCGCGGGGGACGCGCTTCGGAAACGCCCGGGCGCTTGCCGATGCCGTGGGAGATGTAGTTGACGGCATCGTAGCGGGTCATCTCCTGCTCCTGCAGGAAATAAGCGGCGTGGCTCTCGCGCTCGGCGAAGATCGCGACGAGCACGTTGGCCCCGGTCACCTCTTCGCGACCGGACGATTGCACGTGGATGACGGCACGCTGGATGACGCGCTGGAAGCCGGAGGTCGGCTTCGAATCCTCGTCATAACCGGTGATCAGGTTGGAAAGTTCGTTATCGACATATTCGACGAGCGTCTTGCGCAGCGCGTCGAGATCGACATTGCAGGCACCCATGACCGCGGCCGCATCGGCATCGTCGATCAGGGCAAGCAGCAGATGCTCGAGCGTCGCATATTCGTGGTGCCGCTCGTTGGCAAAGGTCAGTGCCTGATGGAGCGCCTTCTCTAAACTAGGCGAAAATGTTGGCACGTTCAGATCCTCACTTCTTTTCCATGACGCATTGCAGCGGATGCTGGTGCTGCCGGGCGAAGTCCATCACCTGGCTGACCTTCGTTTCCGCTACCTCGTATGTGAATATTCCGCATTCGCCGACGCCGTGGTTATGGACATGGAGCATGATGCGGGTGGCACTTTCACGATCCTTCTGAAAAAAACGCTCCAGAATATGGATGACGAATTCCATGGGAGTGTAGTCGTCATTCAAAAGCAGCACACGATAAAGATTGGGCTTCTTGGTCTTCGGCTTGGTGCGCGTGATGACCGAGGTTCGATTTGCGTTGTCCCCGTTCCTTTCGCTGTCGTTCTGCATCCGGATCGGCTTTGCGATCATTGTCATTTATTCCTCAAGCAATCCAGCGGAGCATGGGAGGGTGCTTTTCCCGCCGAATATCTGAAACACTAACTTAGTTCATAATAGGCTGATTTTAAGCCCCCTGTCAGACACTGCAATCAAGAAATGGCCGGCATGCACGGGAAAGACCAAAAAAGTCCCCGGCCGATCCCATGCGGGCGCTGCAGCGAAAGTGGAAACAAAAAGACCGGCTACAGATGCGTAGCCGGTCTTCTTTTTTCAATATGTAGCGCAGGTTGCGCCTTTTGAAATCAGTTCATGCAGCAGCAGGCGTCGCCGCCGACACCGACTTGGCGGTCTTGACGACGGCAGCGGCGATCGGCGCTTCATAGGGCTTGTAGGCTGATTTGGCGAGATCGGCATACATCTCACCGAGCTTCGTCGTCTCGGAGACGAAGCCTTCAAAATACGCCTTGACGTAGCTCGTCTGCAACTCGAAGGCAGCCTCAAAGCTCTTGACGCCGGCCAGCGTTTCGAAATGCGTCACCGCGTCCTGAAAGGATTTCTTCGAATATTCAGTGGCTTCTGCGGCGATTGCCTGAAAGCCCTTGGTCGTGTCGGAATAGGTTTTCAGGGCCGTGTCGACGGCTTCCTTGCTCTTCTTGTTGGCGTCTTCAAAGTTGAACATGAGCCATCCTCCGTTGGGCTGTTGATGGCGGCAGGGTAGCTGCAATGCACAAATAGTCAAGTAGTCTTGTGCGCCGCAAAACATCCATGAGTTGCATTACAATTATATAACAAAGCCCGCGCGCCGGGGCACGTACGTCTTTAACTGATTTTGCTAAAATATATCAGAATGCCACAACCGGAAGTTTTGAAAAAATTCTCGTTCCGAATCGAAAAAACGAAAAAAGGACCGAACGGATCGCGCCGTTCGGTCCTTTTGAAGCTTTCGAGCGCGATCAGAGATCGACGTCGAGGATCGCCATCGAGAAGTTGTAGGAGCGGTCGCCGTCCTCGTCATCGATATAGACGACACCCAGAAATTCTTCGCCGAGATAGACTTCCGCAGAATCATCCTTGCGTGGACGCGCCTTGACGATCATCTGCGGATTGAACATGCGCTTGAAATAGGCGTCGAGCTTCTTGATTTCTTCTGGCTTCACTCTGTCATCTCCGTAAGCGGTCTTGATTGGCCGCTTCTTGCACAGGAAATGCAGCGGTGTAAAGGCAAGGTTGCCGTTTGCTCATGGCTCTCCCCGCTCGGATCCCGCCGACTTTTCCTATCCTTGTTTCCAACGGGCGCTCAGATATCGGCGCCGATCACCTGGTCCATATTGCGCGACGGCTCAGAACAACCGGCCTCACCAACGACCTTGGCCGGCACACCCGCGACTGTCTTTTTGGGCGGCACCGCCTTCAATACGACGGAGCCGGCGGCGACGCGCGAGCAATAGCCGATCTCGATATTGCCGAGGATCTTGGCACCGGCGCCGATCATGACGCCGGAGCCGATCTTCGGATGGCGGTCGGCGCCCTCCTTGCCGGTACCGCCGAGTGTGACGCCGTGCAGGATCGAGACGTTGTCGCCTATGACGGCCGTCTCGCCAACGACGAGGCCGGTGGCGTGGTCGAGGAAGATGCCCTTGCCGATACGGGCGGCCGGATTGATGTCGGTCTGGAAGACGCTGGAGGAACGGCTTTGCAGATAGAGCGCAAAATCACGCCGGCCGCGGTTCAGCAGCCAATGGGCCAGACGATGTGTCTGCAGCGCATGGAAGCCCTTGAAATAAAGCACCGCCTCCATGAAGCGCAGGCATGCGGGATCGCGGTCATAGATCGCCTGGATATCGACGCGCAGGATGGAGCTCCAGTCAGGCCAGTCGAGGAGCATTTCCTCGAAGGTCTGGCGCAGCAGGTTCGCCTGCATGTCGGGGTGATCGAGACGTTCGCAGATGCGGTGGACGATGCATTCCTCGAGCGAATGGTAGTTGATCACCGTAGAATAGAGGAAGGCGGCGAGAACCGGGTCCCGTTCGGCGGCGAGCCGGGCTTCCTCACGCAGGCTGTCCCAGATGGGATCCATCACCTTCAGCGGATGGCCTGTGTCAAAAGCACGAATGTCAGTCTTTGCGACCATCGCCGCTCTCCTCGCTGCCAGCCGGAATGCCGTTTTCGGAATGCCGATATATAAAGGAAAACGCCAATAACATAAATGGGTGCCGTCGCCATGGTTTTTTAGCATGGTTTTTCGGCATCACGATGTTGTTAGCGATGGGCGACCCTTGCATAGAAGGCCAGCACCGCCTGCTTGAAAACCCTGTCACCGACGGCGAGCATATGATCGCGGCCCGGAATATCGAGCGCTTCGGCATTCTGCATCAGCGCCGCCAATTCCTGCGGCGAGCCGGCGATATCATCCTTCGTGCCGACGCCGATCAGCGTCGGCATGTCGAGCTTGGCCATATCAGAACGGGCGACGAGATCGCGCGAACCGCGGATGCAATCCGCAAGAGCGACCCGGTCGCTCTTCGTCTGCTCGGCGAAGGCGCGGAACATGCGGCCGCGGGCATGGGTCACCGCGTCCAGCGAGGGCGCCAGCAGCGCATCGGCGATCGGGTCCCAGTCACCGACACCATCGGTCATGCCGATGCCGAGGCCACCAAGAACCAGCGAACGGACGCGATGCGGATTGGCAAGTGCGGCAAATACGGAAATGCGCGCGCCCATCGAATAGCCCATGACATTGGCTTCTGGGATGCCCAGATGATCCAGCAAGGCGATCGCATCGCTGGCCATGACCCATGGACGATAGGCTTCGGCATGGTGCGGCTTGTCGCTTGCCCCGTGGCCGCGATTGTCCATGGCGATCACCCGGTAGCCGGCATCGCCGAGCGTCTTCAGCCAGCCCGGATGGACCCAGTTGACGTTTGCAGTCGAGGCAAAGCCGTGGATCAACAACACCGGCACACCGGCCGGATCGCCCTCATCAAAGAAAGCGAGCTGCAATCCATCATGGGTGAAGCTTGAAAATGCGGGTGTATTCAGGTTCATCGGGCCTTCCTTTTTGGCGCGAACATAGTCGAGCGGCCTTTCATCGTGAAGCCAAAAACTGCGGCTAAAAACTGTGCCCGGCGCGGCGGTTTGGCTCTACACATTTGCGGCGAAGGCTTATAAGGTTCGCGCACATTTCAAAGCATTCGGAGAGCGACATGGCCGGCCACAACATTCCCCACTTCCAGAACGACGGCGGTCACCGCGTTATCGAAGTCGGTGTCAAGGAATTCATGTGCACCGGCGCATCGGCTCCCTTCGATCATCCGCATATCTTCATCGACATGGGCGACGACAATGAGAAGGTCTGTTCCTACTGCTCGACGCTCTATCGCTTCAATTCCACGCTCAAGCCTAGCCAGACCAATCCGGCCGGCTGCGTTTTCCACGTGAAGGCGGCGTAGTCGGTCCAGATCCGGATCGGACGGACAATGCCGGTCGAACATGCCGCCATCATCGGCGCCGGGATATCAGGGCTGACAGTTGCCCTTGCGCTTTCGCGCCGGGGCATCAGTTCGGAGATCTTCGAGCAGGCGGGCGAACTCACCGACGTCGGCGCCGGATTACAGGTTTCGCCAAACGCTTCGCGCATCCTTGCCGAACTCGGTATCCTTGAAAGACTGTCAAAGGTCTGGCTAGAGCCCGACGCAATCCGGCTGATATCGGGCGGATCGCTGCGCCAGCTCGCGGCGGTGCCGGCCGGCAAATTCGCGCGGGAACGCTGGGGCGCTCCCTATGGCGTCTTGCATCGCACCACATTGCAGAAAGTCCTTTTGGCTGCGGTTAGCGCCGATCCGCTCTGCCGGCTTCACCTCGGCGTGCGGATAAATTCGACCCTACCGTCTTTCGAGCGCGCGGCCGATGTTGTGATCGGCGCGGACGGCGTCTGGTCAAAGCTTCGGCAATCCATTCCGGGCAGCCCCTCGCCGCGCTTTTCCGGCAATATCGCCTACCGTTTTACGATTGCCGAAACTGAGGCGCCCGGCTTCCTCGACCGGGCAAGCGTTTCGGCTTTTCTCGGCGGTTCGGCGCATCTCGTCTGCTATCCGCTAAGGGAGACCGGCAGCTTCAACATGGTGGCGATCACCGCCGGCAATATTGCGCCGCAGGCCTGGCAAAGCGAGCCGACGGAAGAACAGCGGACGCAGCTGCGGGCGCGCCTTTCCGGCTGGAATGCCGCGATCGTCTCGCTGCTCGAAAAAAACCGGAAGCTGACGTTCTGGCCGCTGTTCGAAACCACGACAGGCTCCTGGCAGGATGGCCGCAAGACGGTTCTGATCGGCGACGCCGCGCATGCGATGATGCCTTTTGCCGCCCAGGGAGCGGCGATGGCGATCGAAGACGCCTATGAACTCGCTGCGTTTCTTTCGAACCGCTCCGCGGCGGAAGCGCTGGCGCTGTTCGAAAGACATCGGACGCCCCGCATCGCCAAGCTTCGCCAGCGCGGCGCCTTCAACCGGTTTGCCTATCATGCGAAAGGACCGATCCGGATCGGCCGCGATCTCGTGCTCGGCCTCAAGCCGCCGCTAAGCCTGGCGGCGGATCTCGACTGGATCTACGGCTATCGGGCTGTCGATCTGCCGTGAGGCATTGCCAGCCACGACAAACCGTGTCCGGTCAGACCGCGCTTGCGGCGGCAAACCCCCGTTCGATATCGGCCTTGAGGTCGGCCACGTCCTCGATGCCGATCTGCAGGCGAATGACCGGACCGTCCGTCGGCGCCTTGGCGACCTTGCGGTCGTTGAGATAGGCGTGCAAAGCCAGGCTTTCATAGCCGCCCCAGGAATAGCCGAGACCGAAAATCCTGAGCGCGTCGAGGAAGGCATGCGCCTTTGCTCTGGACTTTTCGGGGCCTTCAGCGGCCAGCACGAAGGAAAAGATGCCGCTGGCGCCTTTGAAATCCCGCTTCCAGAGATGGTGCGAGGGGAAACTCGGCAGGGCCGGATGCAGCACGCGGGCGACGTCCTCCCTGCCCTCCAGCCATTCTGCGATATCAAGCGCGCTTTCATAATGCCGTTCGAGGCGCAGGCCCATGGTGCGCAATCCGCGCAGGATCTGATAGGCGTCATCGGGTGCGCCGCAGATGCCGAGCACACCGTTCGATTCCTTCAGCCGCTCCCAGTGTTCGGCATTGGCCGAAACCGTTCCGAGCAGAATATCGGAATGGCCGGACGGATATTTCGTCGATGCATGGATCGAGATGTCGACGCCGTGATCGAGCGGCCTGAAATAGAGCGGCGTCGCCCAGGTATTGTCCATCATGACGACGGCGCCGTGACGGTGCGCAACCGCCGAGATCGTCGGAATATCCTGCATTTCGAAGGTATTGGAGCCGGGCGCCTCGGTGTGAACGAGTTTCGTATTCGGCCGGAACAGAGCCTCGATGCCGGCGCCGACCGCCGGGTCGTAATATTCCACCTCGACACCGAGGCGCTTCAACATCGTATCGCAGAAATGGCGCGTCGGGCCATAGACCGAATCGACCACCAGCGCATGATCGCCGGCAGCGACGAAACCCAGAAACGGAATGGTGACGGCCGCAAGGCCCGAGGGCACGAGGATCGTGCCGGCCGAGCCTTCGAGTGCGTCGATCGCCTCGCAGAGCGCATCCGTCGTCGGTGTGCCGCGCGTTCCGTAGGTGTATTTCTGCGTGCGCGTCTCCATCGCCCGCGCATTCGGAAACAACACCGTCGAGGCATGCACGACCGGCGGATTGATGAAGCCGTGATAGTCGAAAGGGTCGTTGCCGATATGGGTCAGGCGGGTGTTGATGCCGGCATTCTGCAGCAAGCTGTCTTTGTCTTTCATGTCGGGAATAGCCTTTGGCGACGGAGACGCAAACCCGGACTTTTGGACGCCCCGCCATATCAGGTCAACCCCTAGGCGCTGATCGCCGGCGACGTGGCGAAGCGGTGGAAGCCACGATTTTCGCGCTATTTTTCCGCAATCAGGCGCCTATTTCATAGCCAAGTGCCCACGAACGCAGCGCAATCTACCAAAATGCTGAAATTTGCCGCAATTATTGACCGCGACACTTGACCATGGTGACATTTGCGACTGTGATAGAACAACTCGCGCCGGGAGGGTGTCGAGAAAATGGGGAGGCGGCAGAGTTTTTCCGCTGGAACTTCCCACAAGAAAATACAAGACAACGGAAAAGGTTGGGAAAAAATGAAGAACAAGCTTCTGTCCGCAACGATCGGCGCAGCAGTTTTCGCTCTTGGCGCTTCGGCTGCTTCGGCCACGACACTCACAGATGTCAAGGCAAAGGGTTTCGTTCAGTGCGGCGTCAATACCGGCCTTACCGGCTTTGCCGCACCTGACGCTTCCGGCAATTGGGCCGGCTTCGACGTCGACTTCTGCAAGGCCGTCGCTTCGGCCGTGTTCGGCGACCCCACCAAGGTCAAGTACACGCCGACAAACGCGAAGGAACGCTTCACCGCTCTGCAGTCCGGTGAAATCGACGTTCTCTCGCGTAACACCACCTGGACGATCAACCGCGACACCGCACTCGGCTTCAACTTCCGTCCTGTCACCTATTATGACGGTCAGGGCTTCATGGTGCGCAAGAGCTTGAACGTGAAGTCGGCTCTCGAACTCTCCGGCGCCGCAGTCTGCGTACAGTCGGGCACGACCACCGAATTGAACCTCGCTGATTACTTCAAGACGAACAATCTGCAGTACAATCCGGTCGTCTTCGAAAATCTTCCTGAGGTCAACGCGGCTTACGACGCTGGTCGTTGCGACGTTTACACGACCGACCAATCCGGTCTCTATTCGTTGCGTCTGACGCTGAAGAATCCCGACGAACACGTTATCCTTCCTGAGATCATCTCCAAGGAGCCGCTTGGCCCGGCCGTCCGTCAGGGTGATGATCAGTGGTTCGATATCGTTTCCTGGACGGCTTATGCGCTGATCAATGCCGAAGAGTTCGGCATCACCCAGGCAAATGTCGACGAGATGAAGAATTCGCCGAATCCGGACATCAAGCGCTTCCTCGGCAGCGAGACCGACACCAAGATTGGCACCGATCTCGGCCTGACCAATGATTGGGCCGCCAATGTCATCAAGGGCGTCGGCAATTATGGCGAAATCTTCGAGCGCAACATCGGCCAGGGCAGCCCGCTCAAGATCGCACGCGGCTTGAATGCTCTCTGGAGCAAGGGCGGCATCCAGTACGCACCGCCGGTTCGTTAATCGAGCTTTGGCATGAAATCCCGGGAAGGCGGCCGAGCCGCCCTCCCATCTTCCAAAAAGCAAAAAGAAAGCCCGAAAACGGGCACAAGGGGATTGGCGCGGCATGACGCATGGGGCTGTGGATACGACACCTTTGCATGGCACCGGCTGGAGTTTCCGGTCGGCAATGTACGACCCGAAATACCGGAGCATATTTTTCCAGGTTCTAACAATCGTTATTCTCGTGGGCATTGTGTGGTGGGTGGCCCACAACACGGCCGTGAACCTTGCCCGCAGCAATACGGCATCGGGTTTCGGCTTTCTTCGCGGTCGCGCCGGTTTCGAAATCGGCCAGTCGCTGATCAGCTTTTCGAGTGACTCGACTTATGCGCGCGCACTTGTCGTCGGCATTCTGAATACCTTGCTGGTGGCGGTGACCGGTATCTTCACGGCGACCATCATCGGTTTCCTGATCGGGATCGGCCGGCTATCGCACAATTGGCTGATTGCCAAGCTCTGCACGGTCTATGTCGAGGTTTTCCGCAACATTCCGCCGCTGCTCGTCATCTTTTTCTGGTATCTCGGCGTTCTCTCCGTTTTGCCGCAGCCGCGCGAGTCGGTGGGTCTGCCGCTCAGCATGTTCCTCAACAACAGAGGACTGGCCTTCCCGAAGCCGATCTTCGAGACAGGTATGATAGCGGTCGGCATCGCCCTGGTGATTGCGATTGTCGCCACCATCATCATCGCGCGCTGGGCCCACAAACGCCAAGCCGCAACCGGCCAGCCGTTCCACACGGTATGGACGTCGATCGCACTGATCGTCGGCTTGCCATTGCTGGTCTTCGTCGTCTCCGGCTTTCCGCTCACCTTCGACGTTCCGGTTGCCGGAAAATTCAACCTCACGGGCGGCTCCGTCGTCGGTCCCGAATTCATGTCGCTGTTTCTCGCTCTGTCCTTCTATACCGCCTCGTTCATCGCCGAGATCGTTCGCGGCGGCATTCGCGGCGTTCCAAAGGGACAATCCGAGGCAGCCGGCGCGCTGGGGCTGCATCCGTCGAGCGTGACGAGACTTGTCGTGGTGCCGCAGGCGCTGCGCATCATCATCCCGCCGCTGACGAGCCAGTACCTGAACCTGACCAAGAACTCCTCACTCGCCATCGCGATCGGTTTCTCGGATCTCGTTGCCGTCGGTGGCACGATCCTCAATCAGAGCGGTCAAGCGATCGAGATCGTCTGCATCTGGGGTATCGTCTATCTCAGCTTGAGCATTCTCACGTCGCTGTTCATGAATTGGTTCAATGCCAAGATGGCACTGGTGGAGAGATAAGATGTCGGTCGCCGATAAACCCTTCGTCAGAACGTCCATCCTTGCCGCCGAACCACCGCCCCCCGGCGAGAGGGGAGCCGTCGCCTGGATACGCCGCAATCTCCTGGCAACCCCGAAGGACGTGATCCTGACAATCCTGGCTCTTGCGCTCATCGCATGGGCCGTGCCGCATCTCGTCAACTGGCTGTTCATCCAGGCCGTATGGTCCGGGCCGGACCGCACATTCTGCGCGACGACGATCCAGGGCGGCGTCCAGCCTGACGGCTGGAGTGGTGCATGCTGGGCCTTCGTCAGCGCCAAGTACGATCAGTTTATATTCGGCCGCTATCCGCTGGATGAGCGTTGGAGACCGGCGATCGTCGGGATCCTGTTCATTGTTCTGCTGGTTCCGATGCTCATCCCTTCGGCGCCGCGCAAGGGCCTGAACGCCATTCTTCTGTTCGCCGTCCTGCCGGTCCTCGCCTTCTGGCTTCTTCACGGCGGCTTCGGCCTCGAAGTGGTGGACACTCCGCTCTGGGGCGGGTTGATGGTGACGCTCGTCCTGTCCTTTGTCGGTATTGCCGTCTCCTTACCCTGCGGCATTCTGCTTGCGCTGGGGCGCCGCTCGAAGATGCCCGTCATTCGGATGCTCTGCGTTACCTTCATCGAGGTCATTCGAGGCGTCCCGCTGATCACCGTTCTGTTCATGGCAAGTGTCATGCTGCCGCTCTTCCTTCCCACAGGCTGGAACGTGGACAAACTGCTTCGGGCGCTGATCGGTGTGTCGATCTTCACCTCGGCCTATATGGCGGAAGTGATCCGAGGCGGCCTTCAGGCGATCCCGAAGGGCCAATTCGAAGGCGCCGATTCGCTTGGCCTCGGCTATTGGCAAAAAACCCGGCTGATCATCATGCCGCAGGCCATCAAGTTGGTCATCCCGAGCATCGTGAACACCTTCATCGGAACCTTCAAGGACACGTCGCTGGTCACCATCATCGGCATGTTCGATCTGCTTGGCATCGTCAAGCTGAACTTCTCCGATGCCAACTGGGCAAGCGCCGTCACGCCGATCACGGGTCTGATCTTCGCGGGCTTTATCTTCTGGCTGTTCTGCTTCGGCATGTCGCGCTATTCAGGCTTCATGGAACGCCATCTCGATACCGGCCACAAACGATAAGAACGCTAAAACGATAAGAATGAGGGAAAATATCATGGCTGAAGCTCCAGCGAAAAAGCTCACCGTTTCCGCGACGGAAGTGGCGGTCGAGATCGTCAACATGAACAAGTGGTACGGCGATTTCCACGTGCTGCGCGACATCAACCTGAAGGTCATGCGCGGCGAGCGGATCGTCATTGCCGGCCCGTCGGGCTCGGGCAAGTCGACGATGATCCGCTGCATCAACCGCCTGGAAGAGCATCAGAAGGGTCGCATCATCGTCGACGGCACCGAGCTCACCAACGACCTGAAAAAGATCGACGAGGTGCGGCGCGAAGTCGGCATGGTGTTCCAGCACTTCAACCTCTTCCCGCATCTGACGATCCTCGAAAACTGCACGCTGGCGCCGATCTGGGTGCGCAAGATGCCGAAGAAGCAGGCCGAAGAAGTGGCCATGCATTTTCTGAAGCGGGTCAAGATTCCGGAGCAGGCCAACAAGTATCCGGGACAGCTTTCCGGCGGCCAGCAGCAGCGCGTGGCGATCGCCCGGTCGCTATGCATGAACCCGAAGATCATGCTGTTCGATGAGCCGACCTCCGCACTCGATCCCGAAATGATCAAGGAAGTGCTCGACACCATGGTGGGGCTTGCCGAGGAAGGCATGACCATGCTCTGCGTCACGCATGAAATGGGCTTTGCCCGCCAGGTCGCCAACCGGGTTATCTTCATGGACCAAGGCCAAATCGTCGAACAGAACGAACCGGCCGCCTTCTTCGATAACCCGCAGCACGAACGCACCAAGCTGTTCCTCAGCCAGATCCTGCACTAAAGCGCGTCGCGATCTTTCAGATTCGCTCTTCGCGCTTTAGGTCTTTGCTTTTACGCATGTCGTTGTCGCAAAAACTGCTGCATAGTTTTGCGCGACATGCTTTAGATCGAATCATCCTTTGAAAAAGACCCGCCGAGCCGCTGGCTCGGCGGGTTTTGTATGTTCAGCGGGAGGCGGTCGCCTGCAGCAGACTGCAGAGACCGGCAAGGCCGGAATCACCGCCGGAGGCGGAGATGTCGGCGCAACGGACGAGCATCTTGCGCTGGTCATTGACAGGCATGCTGCGGAAGGCCTCCAGCGTACGTGCCTGCGACGCGCTAAGCGTGCTGCCGGGCGCGGCCGTGGCATTGCTGCCGCCAGCTTCATCCACCCCGCCGATGGCGAGATTGGCATCGACCCCATTACCGGTGCCAACCGAGGCCGTGGCCTTGGCATCGATTCCGCTAGAACCGCCGACGCGTGCATTGACATCGGTATTGATGCCCCGGCCGCCGCCAGCATTGGCGGTCGCATCGGCATTGACGCCGTTCGAGCCGCCAACGGAAGCACCGGCATCGGCGCTGATGCCACTTCCGCCGCCGAGTGACGCGCCGACATCGGCGCTGACAGCATTGCCGGCATTCACCGACACGCCGACATCGAGCGCACGCGCATCGCTTGCCGGCATGGCAAGGAGGGCGCAGCTGGACGCGAGCACTGCAAGGGATAGTGTCTTGTGATTACGGGTCATGTTTTCCTCCGTTTCCATTCTGCCGGACGATCTGCCCGGCAGTCGAAAATCGAGGAACGCGCGTGCCTTCGATCGATCGGATCGCCTGCAACTCCAGGACGTCCATGGCAAGGCAACGTGAAGGGATGACGAATGTTTCACGAGACGGCGCGGCAAGTCGGTTCGGCAGCGTGCGATGATGTTTCACGGTTATTGAAATACGAATTATCTGACAGACTGTGCCAAAAGCGAACATATATCGCAGCGGCTAGAGAGCCGACGGAGTATTTCCTCCGCCATTGCGGCAGGAAACTTAAAGCCAGCAAGCAAATCTCAGTTCGCGATACGATTGGCGGCGAATAATCCATTTGCAGCGTTCTCGCGCAGATCGACTACACCCTTCCCCCGAATTGACTTTTCCACCTCAGATTTAGATTGCTAAAAATAACTCCCCTTCCGTCTGGATATATCAGGCGGGAAGTCCATGTTTCAGCTTGTTCTCATCTGATGGAACTGGAGGTTTAGAATGGGCATTTTCGACAAGATCAAACATGCAATTTTCGGAGAGGCGAAAGCAGCCGAACCGGTTGCTGCCGGCGCGCCGAAGACAGAGCCGGCGCAAGCGCCTGCCTCACCGTCGGCAGCGCCCAGTCCGACGCCTGCGGCCCCTGCCCCGCAGAGCAAGCCGGCCCCCACGGCCACTGCTCCAGGCACAGGCACAGTCGATATCGTCCCGATCCTTGACGCGGCAGTGAGGAAGAGCGGCCAGAAGCTCGATTGGCGCCGCTCGATCGTGGACCTGATGAAAGCCGTCGGGATGGATGCAAGCCTGACCGAGCGCAAGGAACTTGCCGCTGAGCTCGGCTATACGGGCGACACCAACGATTCCGCAAAAATGAATATGTGGCTGCACAAGGCGCTGATGAAGCGGCTTTCGGAAAATGGCGGCAAGGTACCTGCCGATCTCCTGGATTGATCGATGACGGATGGCTGCCGCCATTTTTGTGGTGGCAGCTATGCGATTGCTGTTCCGCCGAGGTCACGGCCGATCAGACCGGGGGCCGGGGAGTCCCCTTGCCCGCAGGCACTGGAACGAATAATGTTCCGCTCGATACTTCGATAATCGATCAGGGGGAATTAGATCCGATGAGATTGATGGTAGTCGTTGGTCTTGCACTTAGCCTCGGCTGTATATCGGCCGCAGAATCTCCTTCAAACTATCATTCCTACAGCGGCATTCGGGTCGATACCGACCCGGCGCTCCTGGCTCGATACGATAAAGCGCTTCAACGCTGCGTGCCGGAAGCAGGCTCATGGCGACGAGGCTCGCCGGACCCGCGAAGCCTGCATTACAACGCGGCTCTCAGAAGTTGCCTCTATAGGTACAGCTTCGTCGACAGAGGCGTCTACGCGTACCCCATCCCCCAGGTCTACTTCGATCACTTCCTGGATCGCTGAGAAGAGACTGGCCCTTCAGGGCCCATCAAACAAAAACCCCGCCATTTTGGCGGGGATGTCTTCAATCGAGATGCTGCGACCTCTGCATAATTCCTTAAATCGGAAAGACGCGCGGCGCTGTCGTCAGCGTTTGCCGCCAGTTGGTGGGCGACCCTTGCCTGCCGGGCGATTGCCGCTTCCGGACGAGGTCTTGGCGTCATTGCCCTGACCGAAGTTGGTGCCGCCGAGATGGCCACCGCCGCTGGTATTGGCAACCTGGCGCTGCGCTTTGCGCAACAGTGCCTCTGCATTGGTCTTGCTCATGAAATTCTCCTCAATGGCTGGAAAACCCAGCCGGAATGCCGCCACTGACATCCGCGGTCAAAGACCGAAGGCTTATCAGGCAGCGACGATGGGTGTTTGGCGGAGGCTTGCGTCGATCAAAGAATTGCCTGCGTTCATGACGATTCCCCCTCAACCGGCATGACAATCACCCTCCGGCGGCTGCCGGACGGCGCAGAAATCGATTTTGAAAGGAAAGATCAGCTGGGACGCCGGGGCGCAAACCAAGCTCGACAAGCAATTTCGATAGAAGAATCAATAGGACGGCAATGTGTTTAAAACAAGTTCCCGGCTTCTGGCTGAAGAGGCATTACCGACAGCTTTTGCCCGATTCATAGAGGATGGCCATGCTCAGCTCCGGTTGGAACACTTCTTGCAGAGTTACTAATATGTTTATGATGCAAGGACCAAATGTCATGAATCGGTACACATCGCATCAGTTTCCCGCGCTGAGGATCCTCATGAGCGGCCAAGATAAATACAGCGTCGTCAGGACCCTCGGCGACGCAGCCACCATGCTCATTTCCGAATGGCCTGGGGATGATGGCGAGGAGTATGTCGTGGCAGTGAGGACATGCCTCGACGCCATCCGCGGCACCACGCCCCCAAACGCCGCGCGGGAAGCGCTGATGAGAGCGGCTGATGAAGCCGGCATCCGCTACCTCTCGGTGGTTCACTGAGATCACTGCCTGGATCAGGCAGGACGCAATAGGCGCGCAGCCGACGCTGATCGCCGAAGCCGAATACACCGCTTGGACGGATGGCGGAAAGCTGCAGCCTGCCGCGTATAGGGGCTGGGGGAAGTGCGGGATAGCACCGGGTTCTTGAACCCTCCCAGATCGAGCCGCGGCCGCGCGCGGAGAGATCCCCAACCTCACCCGACAGTCGAGATTGCATGGACTTTCATGTCATCTCGAACTTCATAGAACTTATCGCCGTCGAACGGGTATCGTTCTGAAATCAAGGTGCGGTCTTAGCTTCTCCGGTCGCGGGTTTTCTCTTGATGCAACGGAACCCGACATGGCTGGTGGAGGTGTCATCCGGCTCAGCATGACGAGCCGCCGGGCGATAACGACGGCAGTAGTTCGGAGCGCAGAGATGCGATCCGCCCTTTAGCACACGCCGATGGATGCGTATCTCGGGCTGGCGAGGGTCGAAGCTCGCCTCGGCATCGCCGCCGCGCGGGTTGCTTGGAATGCAGCACGAATGGCTGGCAGGCTCCGGATGGCGTGTCGACCAGTAGTCGGACGTCCACTCCCAGACGTTTCCAATCATGTCGTGGAGGCCGTAGCCATTCGCTGGAAACCAGCCGACGGGTGAGGTGCGCTCATGGCCTTTCGGCTTTGTCGTCGTCGTGGGGAAGATGCCTTGCCAGGTGTTGGCCATGGCGACGCCGTTCGGCATGAATTCGTCGCCCCATGCATATTCCGTGTCGTCCGAACCGCCGCGCGCTGCGAGCTCCCACTCCGCCTCGGTCGGCAGGTCGAGGCCAGCCCAGTCGGCATATGCCTTGGCGTCGGACCACGCGACGTGGACGACGGGATGGTCGAGCTTGCCGCGAAGGTCGCTCAGGCCCCCGAGAGGCCGCCGCCAGGTCGCGCCGAACTTGAACGTCCACCACTGCGAGATATTGGGACCATTCACCGACTTCGGCCGGGTGAACACCAGCGATCCCGCCCTCAGCATCTCCGGTAGCGCGCCGGGATAGTCCTTCGGATCGGGCACCGTCTCGGCGACGGTCACATGTCCGGTCGCCTTTACGAATTCCATGAACTTGCGGTTCGTGACCGGTGTCCGCTCTATCCAGAAGCCGTCGACCTTCACCGGGTGGGCCGGCGCCTCCTCCGGATAGTGGTCGTTCGATCCCATGGTGAATGTACGGCCCTCGATCCATACCAGATCGTCGGGCATGTCTTCCGCTTCGAATTCCAAGGCCATCGCCGCCTCCGTGGTGTGGCGGCCGAGCATCGCGCGGCGGGTACCCGCTCAGCTCAACCATATCTGCATCCCTATTTGGCGATCAAGGAAGCCGCTCCCGCAACGGTCGCCCTTCAATGACCGACCTTATCGACGCTTTAGGACGGACAACAAGCTATTGCCGTTCGTTGACAAACTCCGACTGGTTTTGAACTGATGGTGCCGCGGGAACCGCGGCATCACAATTCACCTGACGGTCTGTTCGAACAATGCGAGAGCCGCTTGTCGACCCATCGCGACCATCCAAGTCGCTCGCTAGAAATGGATAGCGAGCCCAACGATCGGCCCTTGCTGCACGGCGTCGAAGACGAACCCGTCGTTGCTGTAGTTAACCCCCAATGCCCGGTACCCCGCGACCGCGGACACCGTCTCGTTGAATTTGTAGCCGAGAGCCAAGGCGACGTCCCAGTCGATATCCGCGCCGCCTGCCCCGACCAGTCCCCATCCGGTCATGTAGATTTCCGGCGTAAAGAAGTAATTGCCCCGGAAACCCGCGATGCCATCGACCCAGGTATCACCATCGTCGCCCTCCACGCCGTCGAGCAGCCCACCGTTGAATCCGATGGTCGTGTCGACCGACCAGACCCTGATGCCCCCGACGATATCAAGGTGGCCGGACGGACTCTCCAGCACCGAGTAGCCGACACCGAGCAGGCCGGCAAACGTCTTCGAGGTGACGTCGACACTGTCGGCCAGGATGCCGGCAGGCGTGCTCGCATCCGCCCCGAGTTTGGTATAGATGACGTCGCCGAAAATGCTGAAGCGGTCGTAACGCGCCTCGCCTGCCGCCATGAAGGCAAAGTCGAGATTTGACAACAGGTCGCTGAAGTCGGCGTCCATGTGGACCTCGGGCAATCCGAACTGTGCGGTATCGCCGGAGATGCCGGCCGCCCAGAAATAGGGGGCGACCGTGAAGGTCCACCCGCTTGAGCTTTCCACCTGCTTTGCATCGGGCGTCAGCGGCGTGATGTCGGCCGTCCTCGCAGGTGATGCAATTGCAAGCGCGGCGCAGACGGTGGCGATATAGATGGCTTTCATGTCCTATCCCTCAATCAGCAAGCGAGTGCGAATCCCGCCTGACAGTTCCCCCAAAACAAAATATTCCAGATAACTAATAAAATTATAAATAAATTTCCATTACGCAAGCGCGCATAAATTGTGTGCCGTCGGTAGCAATCACTGCTTTTGGCATTCCTGCGTCGAATGTCCCGCGGCACAGGCCGTTGCCGCCGTGCGGGCACGCTTGTCGCCACCTATCAGCGCGTTTGCCCTGTCCCCATAATTCTCTCTTGTATTCTGATCGACGACCGCAACGGGGGCGGTGAGGATCAGACCCGCCGCGTGACCTGCTGCCGCGGCCGTTCCGATCGTCGCATCGAGTATGTGGTCACCCAGCCCCACCTTGTCTTCGCTCAGCGTCTGCCCGTCGGAAATCCTGGAACCGATCAGCCGAACGATCTCGGGAGATTCTGCAAACTTCGTGTGGTGGAGGCGGTCGCCCTGCTTGACCTTGGTGAGATCGATCACGCTGATCTTGTTGATTTCCAGTTCTTCCTTGTAGGGCGATTGCTCCGGATCGATCGCGCCGAGGCGCGACACATCTCCCCAAACGCGGCGCGAGACGGCAAGCGCCCGGTCGTCTCGTGATACGAACAGCGTGAACTGCGGGTGCTGCTTGCCCATATCCACGATCTGCTGGCTGAACACGTCGACATCGACGTCGGGTGCGGCGAGAATGACGTTCCTGAACTTCGCCGGCAGCCTGCCGTTGCGAATGGCCATCTGACGCAGTGACTCCAGTGTCAGCCAGTTCCCCATCGAATGGGCGAGGATGGAAACCTCCTTCACCTCTTTGTCGCGGGCCAGGTACTGAAACAGCGTTTCAAGCGCATTGCGGGTGTAGTTCGTACTTTCCCGGTCATAGCCATAGGCAAGCAGGCTGCCGCGCGATGGCCATGTGACGAGAATGGGCGCGCTGTGGACGCGGGAATCATGGACGATCTGGGCAAAGCGGTAAACGGAATCTTCGAATCGCGTGTTGAAACCGTGGATGAACACCAGGACGCTTCCATCCGGTGTCTTGCGCACGCTGGCGCTGAGCCAGGATTTTGCGGCGTCGATATCTATCTCCTTGGCCTTCAGCGTCGCGAAATCCCTGGAAGGATTCGGAGGCAACCTTCTTGGCCATGCGACACTTCCCACCTTGCGGGCACTGTCAGGTGGGATGGAGATAGTCATTTCCGCAAAGGTGGGCTTCAGCGCACGTTCGCCCGAGAACATCTCGCCGGGAACGGTCGAGCGGCTCCTGGTCGTTGCGACAAGGAGGTTCACCCGGCTCAAACCAGGTGAAGAGGTATCGGCGATCGGCGTAAGGACCCCTTTGGGATGGCCACCGCAACCAGAAAGAAAAATGAGCGAAATGCAGAGAATCACCAGGAGGTTGGTAGGCAATTCGTTGATCCCCATAGGTGCCCTTTGCTTTCAGCAGTAATAGACACCGACCGCGCATCGCCTGACGGTGCGTCGTGCAACACCTGCCACGCTGACGGGCGTGAGGGGCCGCCCGACACGCGCCTCGGCCGGCGTAAAGATTCCCGTCATTCCGGGGACCGCCAGCCGCTCGCCGAGTTCAAGACCGGACATGGCCACAACGATGGTCAGCAACAGGATTTTGATTTTTTGCAACGAGGTCATTTGCTGTCTCCCTTGGCGAAGCGATCCGGAAGCTCATCAATGTCCACGAGCTTTTCCAGCTCGACTTTCTTTGCATCCGTGGTGTTCTTGAAACTGTAGTCTTCGGCAACGACATCGGTGCCTGTTTTCCAGTCGCTGATCTGGATGCTGTATTGCGGTCCCAGATCGACCTGCGTGGCGGTGATCACGTATCGACAAGGATATGGTTTTTCGCCTTGCGCGATCCATAACTGCCAGTCGAGTTCCTTGGTTCGGAATGCAAGATGATCGCATTCAACGCCGCCAATCACGCCGCTTCCGAGATCCTTGACGTCAACAACGTCGCGCATCAGTTCGTCGTAGACATTGGGCAGCAGGAGATCGGCGCCGGGAACCGGGCGGTGAAGTTTATCCCGCATTTCATCGACGAGATGATCGATCGTGCCGGGCAGATCAGCCTGAGTATAAAGATTGAGATGTTTTCCAAGGACCGTCGCCGTCTTGCCATCAAAGGTCATCTCGACATCGGCAAAGCCACCGGTGCGAGTAACGCGGAGCTTGTCGGGTCGGCCCATCTCCACCTTTCCGGAACTTGCGAGCAGTAATTTCTGGTGCTCGGTGGTGACAATCTCAAAATTGGTGTCGTAGGCGAATGAAATCGCCTTCTGGGCCGAGAGATAGTCGGACATCGCCTTGACGAGCTTCCTGGCATCGGGCTCTTCGGCACGGGCGGCCAAAGGTGAGATCAACGTGACGGCCAGCGCAAGCGCTACGGACGATCGCCAGTTTGCCGTCAGGCAATGCTTGCAGGAGAGTTTTACCATCGACCTGTGCTCCTTGCGTCTTGGTGGCGAGCGAAGTCAAACGTGTCGGGAGAGGATGGAGATCGCGATCCAAGGATGACCGCCTCATTCGCCCCGCCCCTTTGTCCTGTTGCATCAGCTATTGTGCGGCAAAGACGAGCTCGGCGCTCGTAACATCGGGTATGCTCTGTAGTACACGCACCGTAAAGCAGATACGGACAACGCCTGAGGGTTGTGGGATCAAAGACCTGACCCGACGGCCGAAACGGTGGTTGCGGTTCGACTGCTTATGGCCAGTCCCGCCTTTCGGATTGCGGCGCTAAACCGCTCCTGATCCACGGGGCGGACGTTTCGGGACTGAAGTTCCGCCGCTAAGTTGGGCAGGAAGTCCGGGCGCATTTCAACGAACTTTGCGCCTTCGCGCCGTGCCTCAGCCTCAAATCCATTCTCGGCATAGATAACCGCGGCAACGAGGTGGAATAGCGGGAATTTCTGCAAATCGGCCTGTCTGATTTCCGCGACCGCCGTCTTGCCGTCGTTCAGCATGAACGCAGCAAGCGCTCGTGTCCCGTGATAGTAACCGCCGCCACCCGGATTGAGAACGATGGCCCGCTCAAGAAGTGCTGCCCCGCGAGCCCAATCCCCGCCCATCGCCACGCGTGTCCCGAACTCTCCAAGCAGTTCCGTGTCGTTCGGGTTGGTTGCGAGCGCCCGTTCGCCAACGCGTAAAGCCTCATCCAGCTGCTGATTGAAGAACAGTGCCATCATCAATGCCTGATGCGCGCGCGTGCTGCCGGGATCAAGCTGGATTGCGCGCCGCGCCGCGACGAGGCTACGCTCGATTGGAATGGACGATCCCCGCCGCGCATTGAAGTCGAACCGATCTTCGTCGAGGTAGACGATCGACAGCATCGCCCATGCGGTCGCGAACGACGGATAGCGAGCGACCGCACTTTCAAGGCAATCCCTGACCTGCCGATGCCGTTCCGGACTCAACTCGGTTCGATAGGTGTAGAAGCTTAAAGTGCAGGCATAGGCGCCGAGATCGTCGGGAGGTTGATTGGCGACATCTTCCTGCGCGATAACTCCATAGGGTTGAGCAATGGCCGTCGCCACCCTGTTTGCGACGTCTGCCTGGATCGCGAACAGATCGCCCGAACCCATGTTCTCGTCATAGATCTGCGACCACAGGATTTCGCCGTTGTCCGTATCAAGCAGCCGCGCGGTAACCCGCATCTTGTCCCCCGAAATACGCACTCCTCCCATCAACAGATAGCCGGCACCGAGTGCGTTCCGGACGCGAGAAGCATCGACTTCGGGCGACAACGATCTGGACGTCTCACGGCCGAAGACCTTGATCTCCTTGAAGCGTGGCAAGGCTGTGAGAAGCTCCTCGGTCAGGCCGGCCGAAAAAATCTCCGCCTTAGGATCCTCACCAAGATTCGCAAACGGGGCAACGACCAGACTTGCCGTATGCATTTCCGGCATCGCCGTCGGATTGCGGGCAAAAGACGGTGATCCGCTTTGCATCTGATACAGGAAGGTCGATATCAGAGCTGGAATCAACAGACTGGCGACAAGCCACCTTCCATACCCTTGAAACCTGCCAATACCGACTGGTCCATCTGCCGGCGCAGATGCGCCAACGGAAGACTTGGTGTCTCCAGGGCTGCTCCAGACGAACGTTGGAACATACCCCCCTTTCGGAATGTCCATTCGAACAGGATCATCCTGTCCGGCTACAAGATAGTAGCGCTCCAAGCTTTGCCGCAGCCGTCCCGCCCCGATCCGCACGACCGGGTCGTCCTGCGAGAAGCCTTGGGAGCGCTTGAACACCTCCACCGCAACGGAATAGCCCTTGATGCGCTTGGCGTTGCCTGCCAGCGTCTCCTCTGTGATGTACCGCAGGAAATCGGCGCTACGGCCAGTGTGGGGAAACTCCGGATTCGCGATGATGCGCTCAAGCTGCCTGCGAATATCATCAGGTCCGGGAGGCGGTCGCGTGGAAGGTCGTGCAGCATCGGCTGCCATCGCATTCTGCATGCCATGCTCCTCACCGCTCTTGAGGGCGCCACTACCAGAAATTTTATTAGTGTAATCTACTTCACAAAGTCATCCGCGTCCACGGAGATGTCGTGGACGCGCCTTGGCGTTGCCTGCACGGCAGATGCGGGCTTACCGTGTGTTACCGTTAGATATGTTGCTTTTTGCAGTGCCCTGGCCAGGATGCAATCGGCGGTCGACCTCCGACCCGCCGCTCATCAAGGGGGAGGTATGACGATGACACGGCAAAATCGGGATGGCGTCGTCAATAGCCGCAGACTTGCCGCATGAGCGCATCGACGATCGCCGCAATTGTCTTCAGTTGCCTCGAACTTGCTTCGGCGGTCGGAATGATCGTGCGGCATCGGCTGCCGCATCAGGGTGAAGGCGCTGCCGCGTAGTTACTGCCGTTGTTACGGTAACATACGTTGATTGTGGATCGCGGTGAGCGATCATCGCGGACGTCCGCCCCCGTCGCGATGGGCGCGAAGCCGTCGTGCCCACCATTGGCAGCCACCATACCGGTCCGCGCCGCGACGTTATCCAGGAGGAGAAATTCCATGTGCCGTCGAAATGCGTTGCACTTTTCTCGCGGCGCGCTTGCCGCGCTGGGTTTCACAGCTTTGACCGGGTTGGGCTGTCCTGCGGCATTCGCGCAGGCGGTCACAGGAGCGCCCGGAGCGACGATCACCCTCGACGGCAAGCAGCTTCCGCCTCCCCCACCGAATTTCGGCGGCGTCATCAAGGAGAAAGCCTCAGAGTCTCAACCTTGGTGGGCGCCGCGCGTCGTGCCGCCAAAGGGTGCGCCGAACGTATTGCTGATCATGACGGACGACCAGGGATTCGGTGCACCCAGCACCTTTGGCGGCGTCATTCCCACCCCTGCAATGGACCGCGTTGCAAACCAGGGGTTGCGCTTCACCAATTTCCATTCGACGTCACTTTGTTCGCCGACACGGGCTGCATTGATTACGGGGCGAAACCACCATTCGGTCGGCGCCGGGGTCGTCGGCGAAATTGCGACGGGCTATCCGGGTTATGATTCCATCATCCCGATCGAGAAAGGCACCATTGGCACGATCCTCACGGAGAATGGCTACGCGACATCGTGGTTCGGCAAGAACCACAACACGCCTTCCTATCAATCGAGCCAGGCAGGGCCGTTCAATCAATGGCCAACGGGTATGGGCTTTGAATATTTCTACGGTTTTGTCGGCGGTGACGCCAGCCAATGGCAGCCCAACCTCTACCGCAATACGACTGCGATCTATCCCTTCGAAGGAAATCCGACCTGGAACCTGGAAACGGCGATGGCCGACGAGGCCATCCACTACATGAAGCAATTGAAGGAGATTGCCCCCGAGAAACCTTGGCTTGTCTATTACGTCCCGGGCGCCACCCATGCACCGCATCACCCCACACCGGAATGGGTCAAGAAGATCAGCGACATGCACCTCTTCGACGAAGGATGGAACAAGCTGCGCGAGACGATCTTCGCCAACCAGAAGCGGCTCGGCATCATGCCCGAGAACGCGCAACTGACGCCGTGGCCGAAGGAACTGCCGGAATGGGATAGCTTGGGCCTGGAAGAGAAGAAACTCTTTATCAAGCAGGCAGATATCTATGGCGCTTATCTCGCCTATGCCGACAATGAAATCGGTCGGGTCATCCAGGCCGTCGACGATCTCGGCGAACTCGACAATACGCTGATCATCTATATCGGCGGCGACAATGGCGCGAGCGCTGAAGGCATGCTGAACGGCACGCCGAACGAGTTCACCACCTTCAACGGAATCCCCGTGCCGGTGAAGGACCAGTTGCTCTGGTATCCGTTCTGGGGATCGGAACGAACCTTCCCGCATTTCGCCGCGGCCTGGGCATGGGCGATGGACACGCCTTTCAAGTGGGTGAAGCAGGTGCCGTCGCACTTTGGCGGAACCTCTCAAGGTGTGGCGATGTCCTGGCCTGGCCATATCGATGACGTCGGCGGCATCCGTCGCCAGTTCCACCACGTCATCGACATCGTGCCCACGATCCTCGAAGCGACCGGCATCCCGACGCCTCAGACAATCAACGGCATCGAGCAACGCCCCATTGAAGGGGTGAGCATGATGTACACCTGGGATAAGGCAAATGTCGACGCAGCCACCCGGCACACGACGCAATATTTCGAGATGCTCGGCAACCGCGCCATCTACGACAATGGCTGGGTGGCTGCGACGACGCCGGCGACCCGTCCATGGGAGTTGAGCACCGCGACGCCTCCCGACGTCATCAGCGGCTACAACTGGGAACTCTACAACGTCAACGATGATCCGACCCAGTTCAACGACCTTGCCGCCAAGATGCCGGACAAGCTCAAGCAGATGCAGGATCTCTTCTATTCCGAGGCGAAGAAGTACAACGTCCTGCCATTGGACAATTCGACGCTTTCCCGCTGGAACACGCCGCGCCCGAACCTGACTGCCGGACGAACCGAGTTTGCCTACTCGGGAGAACTCAGCGGCGTGCCGCCCAGTGCAGCGCCGAGTGTCTTGAACAAGTCCTATACGATCACGGCCGAGGTCGAGATACCCGAAGGCGGCGCGGAGGGCATGATCGTCACCGAGGGCGGCCGGTTCGGCGGCTACGGCTTGTTCCTCAGCAAGGGCGACTTCGGCGTCGGGCGAGGCAGGGTCGTGTTTCTCTACAACCTTCTCGACCTGAAGCGCACCATGTGGGAAGGGCCCGAACTGGAACCCGGCAAACACGAAATCGTCTTCACGTTCAAGTCCGATGGTCCAGGCCTGGGAAAAGGCGGCACGGGCGTGCTGTCGGTGGACGGCAAGGACGTGGCGACGAACTCGGTCGAACACACGATCCCGGTCACCTTTCCGGAGGATGAAAGCTTCGATGTCGGGCAGGATACGCGCACCGGGGTCGCCTTGGTCGAGTATCGGTACGACGCTCCGTTCAAGTTCACCGGCAAGATCAACGAGCTGACTTTCAAACTCGACCAGTAGAAGCGAACGAGGCCCACTCCGTGGGTCTCCGACGCAAGCGCCGAGATGTTCAAGGAGCCGACATGCCTGAAACCATGCGAGCGAATTCCAAGCTCCTGCTTTCGGTGACGGGCGTGGTTGAAGCAGCCACGGGCCTGGCGTTGCTGCTGGTACCGGCTCTTCTGATTGAAGTGCTGCTCGGGGCAGCGCCAGATACCCCTGTCGACATGACCGTCGCCCGTGTCGCTGGTGCGGCAGTGCTCGCCTTGGCCGTCGCCTGCTGGCTTGGGCGGCACGACGCGGGAGGCAAGGCCGTCAGAGGACTGGTATCGGCAATGCTTCTCTACAATGTTGCCGTCACCGCAATCCTGGCATTTTCCTGGCTCCGTCTCGGCATTTCCGGCATCGCGTTTTGGCCAGTTGTCGGGGGGCACGTCGGGCTGGCCGTCTGGTGCGTGGCGTGCGGATTGGCGTCACCGCGCATCGCAGACCGTTAGCTGGCTGTCATCGATATCCTCATGTTCACCTGCCGCAATCTGCTGGCAACCTTTACCGTGTCGTTGCAAAGCAGCCTTTTTCCCGCAACGCAATTGGCCAGATTGCACCCGCTGCGGTCATTGCGCGATATCCGAGAAGTCGCTCAGTCTGCATCGTCATTTGTCATACTCAGAGATGATGTGAGGCGGTAGCGAGACGATGACTGCTTTCGTGTTTCTCATGCCGTGGAGAGAGACTTCGGTCATGGAGGAACGTCTTCGATTTGTCGCCCGGCTGCTCGAGGGCAAGAGTATGAGCGATGGGTACCGAGGCATATTCGCGGCGGTAGCGCTTGAAATGCTGCGCAATGGGTTTGGTCGAATCAGCTACGGTCATGCCCCCATTACCATCTCGATCAGTACGAATTGGTAAGGCGACGCTGCCCAAAATTGCGAAAATCACAAAAAATGTCGATTCCGCCTTAGGCGAGAGGAATCCAGTCACGCCCCCCTGGATTTTTCTAATGTTTTCAATGGATGCGTTTCGCTATAGTTGCAGAAAGAATAATTCTCGGCATGCGGGACCTTTATACTGCCGTAATTTGGGCGACTCGAATTTCCGCAAATATTTCAAAATGTAACTTCGGAGTGATCGGGATAATGTGGCAGCAATATGGCTATGTTTCTCAAGCACTTACTGTCGCGTTGCTGTTGCGCCTTCCAGAATGTCGCCCTATAACCCGCCGCCGTAACGCCTGATTAACTAAAAATAGTAACCGGCAAAGACAACGCTAAGGTTGAGGAACAAGACCATGACGACATACTATGTAGCGACGACTGGCAGCGACAGCGGTAACGGCAGTACCACTTCTCCCTTCCGCACGATCAGCGAGGCGATGTCGGCGAACCTTAGGCCCGGCGACGAGGTCGTGGTGAAAGCAGGGACCTACAACGAGAGCATCAACATCGACAAGGACGGCTCGGCGGCAGGCGACATCACGCTGCGCTCGGAAGTGCCTGGCGCAGCACTGATCCGGCCGCCCGCAGGCTCGTATACCGGGATCAGTGTCAACGCCAACTACGTGACAATCGACGGCTTCGACATCAAGGGCGGCAACGGTGACGGCATCGAAGCGAACAACGTCCATCACGTCTCAATTCTCAACAACAAGGTCCACGACAGCGGGGAGTCGGGCATTCAGTTCAACTATTCTGACTTCGTCAAGATCGTAGGGAACGAGACCTACAATAACGCGTCGTCAGGCTGGTTCTCGGGCATCTCGATCTACGAGAACCGGAACATCACTGGCGATACCTCGACGACCGGCTACCGGAATATCGTACAAAACAACATCTCGCACGACAACGTCACGAAGACGGGTGCGCACACCGATGGCAACGGCATCATCATTGACGATTTTCAGAGCACACAGACGGATGGTCATCCAAACTATACGTTCAAGACCCTTGTCGACAACAACCTGGTCTACGAGAACGGCGGCAAAGGCATCCAAGTTGCCTGGAGCGACTCCGTCACGGTGCAGAACAACACAGCATACCACAACAATCAGGACCCGCTGAACGACGGCACCTGGCGCGGCGAACTCAGCAACGCGCAGTCGAGCAACAACACCTGGATCAACAACATCGCCGTAGCCGACCCGTCGGTGAACAAGAACAACACTGCGGTCGATAACACGTCGTACGGCGGCTATACCAACGCCAACGTCGTCTGGGCCAACAACGACACCTACAACGGCACGGCCGGCCAGGCCTCGGTCAGGACCGACGGCGGCAACGCTATGCCGAGCACGGCGAACGGCAACAAGCTCGGCGTCGACCCGCATTTCGCGGGAGCAGCGAGCGACAACTTCCACCTCGGCTCCGGCTCGGCAGCGATCGACGGCGGAACCGCCAAGTACGGCGTCGGCTCGGTCGATCTGGACGGCCACGCTCGCGTCGTTGGAACTGTCGATATGGGTGCCTACGAATCGGGCTCCAGTGCGACACCGGGAACGCCAACCACGCCGACGCAACCGACAACGCCAACCACGCCGACGAATCCGACAACGCCAACCACCCCGACGGAACCGACAACGCCGACCACGCCGACGCAACCGACAACGCCAACGGCGCCGACAAAGGAATTCATCGGCACCAACGGTGACGACATCCTGCCACACACCGGCCAGTCCAACGGCGGCAACGAAACCTTCAAGGGTCTCGGCGGTAGTGACGTGTTGAAGGGCGGCGCCGGCGCGGACGTGCTCGACGGCGGTACTGGCAATGACACGGCCAGCTATGCGGGCTCCGACGCGGTCAACGTCGACCTGGCGACTAAGGCGGCATCGGGCGGCCAGGCGACCGGTGACAAGATCGCCGGCATCGAAAACTTGACCGGCTCAAGCTACAACGACGTGCTGATCGGCGGCAACGGCGGCGGCAACGTTCTCACTGGCGGGGCTGGCGCGGACAAGCTGGACGGCGGCGCCGGCAATGATGTCCTCATTGGTGGTGCCGGAAAGGACATTATGACCGGTGGCATCGGTGAGGATACGTTTATCTTGAAGGCACCGACGGAAACCGGGTCCGGCTTGAACCGCGACGGCATCACCGACTTCCAGCACGGCGTGGATAAGATCGACATCTCGGCGATCGATGCGAATGGCTCTGCGGCGGGCAATGGTACCTTCCATTTCCAGGCACAGGAGAATGCCTTGTTCGATCACAAGGCTGGCGCGCTCGCTTGGCACTATGACGACCACGCCGGAACCGCCAGCGATGTTACCGTTATCCAGGCCGACATGAACGGCGACGGCATTCATGACTTCGAGGTTCAGCTGAAGGGCCTCGTCCACCTGGGGGCAGGCGATTTTCTCCTGTAACGATAGCGTTGTGGCGGTCGTCCGATCGCCACAACACGCTGGCCGCAAAAGTCGGCTACTTCGGCGTGCGGATGAGGGAGCCCCATCCGCGCGCTGCAATTTTTCGACAGGCGTCAGCCGGCCTTTCGGGCCGGCTTTGCGTAAACCGATAGCTCGTCAGAACGCCTCACCTCCCGCCATCAGGCGTATCGACGATCGTAGCGCGAATAGAATCAACTCCGACGAATTTCAGGCTGACAGGTCGCCAAGGACCTTTAGAATATGTTCTCGGATCGCGATGGCCATTTTTCCCGGTGATGCGGAAGTGACGTCGAGCACCAATGTGTTTGGGTGGAGTGGATCGAAACCCCCGCCCTCCGACTGCGATCCCTCGAGGCTGCCACATCCGTGGATTTCAACCTTTGGCGGTCGCTCGGGGTTCGAAACCCGGCGAGCCAGCTCCTCTTCATCACAGCAATCGCACCGGCACCAAAACGGCGTCGCAGCCTTCGGCAGCACCGGCGATCTGTTGAAAGGTACGAAGGCTCCGCTCATCACCCTCCAAGCCGGCATGCGTGAAAATGAAATTGGCGGACGGCGCGTAAGCGGTGATTGCATCAAGGACCGTTTGTCGAACTCGACCTGTAAACTCCCATATTCCCTTTGGAAGCGGGGCCGTTCCATCCTCACCCAGCAGACGCAGAATCGGGTTGTTGACCCAGTGGTTGTCGACAATTTTTGCCGAAACCATGGCGCTCAACTCTTTCGCGATGGTCAACTTCCCAACGGCCGGGAAGCCTATGAGCACGATGCGGACACCCATCTTTCGCGACACCTACATAGTTTTCGTTGATAATCATGTCGCCCGAAGACATGGCCGTAAATGCGTGTTCCAATCGGATAGACGGTCCACGGCCCAGCAACTTCGTTTTACGGAAGCCGCTCTAGCTGTTTGGCGAACGGCATGCTGCATGGATGGACACTTGAAAAATGGCGACCCCTGCAGGAATCGAACCTGCGACAACCTGCTTAGAAGGCAGGTGCTCTATCCAGCTGAGCTAAGGGGCCGTCCGGCGGCCGCGTCTCGTGAGCGCGACCGGATGCGGCATATCTGGACGAGAAATCTCAATGCGTCCAAGGCTGCGTGCGGGTATAGCGGAAATTGTCGGGATAGGCGACAACCTGGCGTGTCGGGTCCTTCGGCGCGATGACGCGGTATTCGATGCCGTTGCGCTGGGCGTAGGCTTCGGCGAGTTCCTGCGATTCGAAGGTGAGCTTCACCTGCTGGCGCATATCGCCGGAGGAGGTGTAGCCCATGATCGGATCGATCTTGCGCGGCGACTCCTGATCGAACTCAAGCACCCAGAGATGAGTCTTGGCCTTGCCGGACTGCATGGCGGTCTTGGCTGGACGATAGATCTTGGCAGACATGACTGCAGCGTCTCCGACTATGCGGGCAGCGCCCGCCTTACATGGCTCGATCCCCGTTCCCGGGGCTTTTGCTTCATCGCTAGAGATAACGCAAAGAGATGAATTTTGCTTAGCCGCGAATCCCCGCTTTTTCAAGAAAAAAGGCGGTGTACGACGCTGCTGGCGACTCCATAACGAGCCGATGCATTTGGGAAACAAGGATATCGACGGAGATGGCGGCAGCCATCTCTTGAAACCCTCGGATTGCCACCCGGATTGCGCAATATTACCGATTGTCTCATGTTTTGATCACAACCCGATTGCCGCTGCCAGCCCTCGGCACTAGTTTACGGCTCAATCGCTTTCAGTGGATTTGCATTCATGATCAAACGTTCGGCGGAGTTCAATGCCATTGTGATTGGCGCGAGCATCACGGCGTTCTTCTACGTTGCCATCAGCTACGCTCAATATATCGGCCTGATCGCCCACGGCTGAGGCAGCCTTGTCCTGACGTCCAATTGCGCCAGTCGGATGGACTCGTGCGCCCGGCAAGCAGACTGGCGACCTATCAAGATTTTTCTGTCTTGCATCCACAGGTCCGGCGAGGAATCTTCGGCCAGAGCTGGATTTATGGGTTGCGACGGCGAAGTGAACCGTGTATCTCCCCTGCCATTCACGGCACGGAGTGTAGCGCAGTCTGGTAGCGCATCTGGTTTGGGACCAGAGGGTCGGGAGTTCGAATCTCTCCACTCCGACCATTCAATATCCCGATATTGTTGAATTCCTGGACAGTCGCAGCGCAGGTTGCGTGCTCGCGGTTGTACGCGCCGTTACTTGGCCTTCTTCGTCGTCGTGGCGCTGACGATCCTGTCGCCCGGCTTGATACCCAGTTTGGCGACGATGCCGGCATTGAGTTCGACGACGTATTTCACCGCGCTCATCGAATCGATGATGTCGCGCGAATAGGGCACTGCCTTTTCCTTGATGTGGCGGATCGTGCCGGTGTCATCGGCAAAGAGCATATCGAGCGGCAGGATGGTGTTTTCCATCCACATGGTGACGCGCCGCGGCTCATCGAAATCGAAGATCATGCCGGCATCGTCGGCCATGACCTTGCGAAACATCAGTCCGCGGGCGCGCTGATCAGGGGTCGAGGCAATCTCGACGGTGAAATGCAGCACCTTGCCCGCAGCGGTCTGGATGAGCAGCGGCTCCTTGTCGAACCGCATTTGCTCCTCGGCCAAAGCCGGCAGCGTGACCATGAAAAAAAGCGCCAATATGGCGCTTCTGATGGCATGAAACAGGGTAAGGCTGCTCATATCAGTGAGACCGGCTGGCCGGGCTCGGAACGTCGGGATGGATCTCTGCGGCCATCAGGCCCTTTTCGCCGTCGCCGAAGCGGACAAGAACCACCTGGCCGGGGCGCAGTTCCGTCAGGCCGAAGCGGCGGAGCGTTTCCATGTGCACGAAGATATCTTCTGTGCCCTCGCCGCGCGTCAGGAAGCCGAAGCCCTTGGTGCGGTTGAACCACTTGACCAGCGCACGCTCGAGTCCGCTCGTTGCGGTGACCTGCACATGGGTGCGCACCGGCGGCAGCTGCGAGGGATGAATCGCGGTCGACTGGTCCATCGAGAGGATCTTGAAAGCCTGGTAGCCGCGCTCGCGGCGCTGGATGAGTGCGACGATGCGCGTTCCCTCGAGGATCGTCTGGTAACCGTCGCGACGCAGGCAGGTGACGTGCAGGAGAACATCCTGCAAGCCGTTGTCGGGCACGATGAAGCCGAAACCCTTGGCGACGTCGAACCACTTGACGACGCCGGTGATTTCAACAAGATCGACTGGCTCTCCCGATAGCTCGTCGAGGTCGGAGTATTCGTTCGATGAAATCCTATCAGCCATTGTCGCCAGCCCCTCGAATACGCGTCACACTGTTACGGTTAACTGATTCTTCAAATCAAGATTAACATCTTGGTAACGGATAAGCGCAAGTCCTAGTTTTCGGTTATTCCCAGCTGCACATTTTATAAAGATGACTTGCC
Source organism: Rhizobium sp. 62_C5_N11_2 (assembly GCF_051811185.1). Classification (NCBI taxonomy): domain Bacteria; kingdom Pseudomonadati; phylum Pseudomonadota; class Alphaproteobacteria; order Hyphomicrobiales; family Rhizobiaceae; genus Rhizobium; species Rhizobium sp. 62_C5_N11_2. The sequence goes on along the minus strand of NZ_JBPWPW010000001.1, from coordinate 1,754,936 downwards.
CGAAGCTGACCTCGGCTTGCTGAAAAAAGCCAGCCCCAATAAAGGAGTAGATAGAATGCGTTATCTCCACACAATGGTACGCGTCAAAGACCTAGACGCCTCGCTCGCTTTTTACACCACGCTGTTCGGGCTGGAGGAGATTCGCCGCCACGAAAACGAGAAAGGCCGCTTTACCCTGGTTTTTCTAGCCGCTCGCGACGATCTCGACCGTGCGCGCAGCGAAAAAGCTCCCTGCCTCGAACTAACCTACAACTGGGACACGGAAGATTATAGCGGAGGACGCAATTTCGGCCACCTTGCTTATGAGGTCGACGATATTTACGCGACCTGCCAGAATCTGATGGACAACGGCGTCACTATCAACCGGCCGCCGCGCGACGGCAACATGGCCTTTGTGCGCTCGCCCGACGGCATCTCGATCGAAATCCTGCAAAAGGGCAGCCCGCTTCCGGCCGCCGAACCCTGGGCCTCGATGGGCAATACCGGCGCGTGGTAAGGGTTTTCGCCGCAAGGCTTTTGCGAGGCTTGCGGCTTTTTCGATTTCGGGTCCGGCCGGCGCCTTGACGCTTGCCGCGATCCGGCCCCGCAGGCAATCTCCTGGCGACTCGAAGCGGAGGAATGGTGTTTTTCGCCATTTTTCCGCATCAACTGGAGACTGTCGCTTGCCTAACATGCAGATGCGGATGCCCGTAACGGGCGCTTTGCTGATCGCCACCTCGGTGCTGGCGCTGTCGGGCTGCGCGTCGGACAAGAAGGCGCTCGAATCCGCCGCAGCTGCTCCGGCGGCACCGGCCGCAGTACCACAGCTTGCCACGGCAGCGCCTGCAAGCCCTGCCCCACGCTCGGTCTATACGGATCCGCGGCTCGTCAACGTCTCCGGCGCCCAGGGCGCGCCTCAGGTCGTGGCACAGGATCCGAATGCCGCCGCCCCGCCCGCCGGTTCGGCAACGGCGGCGCCCGCCAATATCGGCGGCCTCGTCCTGCAGTCGACCCGGATCAACGCGCAGGCGATGAGCATCTTTTCCGATCACCAGCCGGCGCCACAGAACAACAGCACGTCCACCGTCATTCAGCCGCAGGCCTATGCGCCGGTGGAAGGTGCAGCACCGGCGCGAAGCAGCGTCTACAGCCAGCCGCCCGCGCCCACACAGCCGGCAGAACCGGTGCTGCCGCAGCAATCCTCGCAGAATAGCAGCACGCAGCTTGTGCCCATGCAAACGGCGTCGCTGACGACGGGCAGCATTCCGGCCTCGACAATGAATGCGCTCTACAGCGCGCCGAAGCAGAACCTGCTCGGCAGTCTGTCCGGCCTGCTGCACAAGGCCGCCCTGCCCGGCATGACGCGTATCGCGCCGAATGGGCTGCATCTTCAAAACGACAAGGTCGAGGTCGGCTGCTTCAAGCCCGACCTCTTGAAAGTGATCAAGACGGTCGAAAACCATTTCGGCCGACCGGTTATCGTCACCTCCGGCTATCGCGACGAGGAGCATAACCGCCTCGTCGGCGGCGCTGACGAATCGATGCACAAGAGCTGCGAGGCCGCCGACATCCAGATCGACGGTGTGACGAAATGGGATATCGCCGCCTATATCCGCTCGTTGCCGGACCGCGGCGGCGTCGGCACCTATTGCCATACGGATTCGGTCCACCTCGATACCGGCAAAACCCGTGACTGGAACTGGGGCTGCGGCGGCAAACGCGCGCCGCTGACGACCGCAAGAGCGATCTGACGGCCGCGCGCTTTTCGCATCACGTAAGGGCAGCGCCGCCTCGTCCTGTTCAAGAAATAACCGGCAGCCTATTGATTCAGCTTCAATAATCGGCGTCTGCAACGCAGCAGGATTTCTTGTCATTTTTTTGAAAGAAAACCGCATTTCCCGCTTGCGGGATTCAAAATGCCTGACTATAAGGGCGCCACCACGAAGGAAGCGCCCTTCGTCTATCGGTTAGGACACCAGATTTTCATTCTGGGAAGAGGGGTTCGACTCCCCTAGGGCGTGCCATTTTCTCTCCATATAGAAGCCATCGCATCCGCTTGCAGAAGCCGGCGCGCGCGCCTATTTTAGCGAACGGTTTGCGCCCTTCGTCTATCGGTTAGGACGACAGATTCTCATTCTGTAAAGAGGGGTTCGACTCCCCTAGGGCGTACCACTATTCCTCTCGTCTCAATCTAGCCGGACGCATTTTTGCGAAATTTTGACACGAGGTTGCGGAATCTTTGAAAAAGCCCAATCAGGTTTTAAGAGCGGCTCAAGAAGCGTTTAAACCGTTCTCAACGGCCGATGAAATATCCTGGCGCAGATGCTTCTTGCAGCCGCTCGGTCGTCGGGGTGGTGAGCACGGGGGCACACGAAAGGCTCTTTATAGATCCTCGCGGATAGAAAAGACGTAGTTATAAGGCGTTCCGGCAGAGCCCTTCTGGATGTCGTCGATCGACAGGGAACGAAATTTTCGATCTTTCAGGCAATATACAGAATATCCAAACGGCTTAAGATAGTCGATCACACTGGCGACAGCGTTGGGTCGATGTCGGTCTTCCGCTTCGATGAGCAGGTTTGGGCGATACCGGTTCAATATAGCCTCTGCGCCTTCGAGTACTTTTAGTTCGTGCCCTTCAACGTCGATCTTAATGAAGCCTACAGTGCCGAACTGATAGCTGTCCAAACGCCGGGTTGGAACGGAAATTTCTTCGACATTTTGCGTCGAAAGCGTATTCTGCTCCTCAATCGTGGCGCAGCCATCCATGAGCTGATCACTGGGGATCCGCATCGTTGCAACGCCATCGCTGTCGGAAAGTGCGACCTGCTCGACCCGAACCGACGAACCAAGCGCAGCCTTCAGAAAAGCTACCATGTTAGGCTGAGGTTCGAAGGCGACGACATCGCGCGCATACTTGGTCAAGAACCAAGAATAGACACCGTAGTTCGCACCTATATCGATTGCAGTCTGGTTCCGACGGCATAATCTGTCGAGGATCCGAAGCTCGGGCTCACCACGGCGCCATTCTCGTGAAGCGCGCGTCCATAGCCTGAACCGAGGTGGCGCAATATTAGCGATATGAAGCATGTAGGCTCCCGGTAACGCGAACGCATGCGCTATCCGCTCATCGAGCGGCATGCTCCTTCTTTTCCATCCTCCGTGAATTGGCAACCAGTGGCTAGATCATCGATAGTTGGTGCCTTGCGCGGCCATTTCACCAAGCCTAGTTCTTTAGGTGAAGCCGACATAGCCGTGGATCCCTTCAACCTCGCCAGTTGATGATGGGGGCGGTGGGATTGGCTATCTGGCGTCTTGGAGCGGCAGTCCCGGTAATGACCGCCGATCGACGAGGTCTGGCCGAGGCGTCCGGACGACGCGCAGGCCGAAGTGATCGTGGCTCCCTCGGATTTGCGTTAGAGCGGAACCCGTGCTGCGGGAACCATTGCCCCGGCATTACGGTGCCGGCCTCCGGCACCAAGGCGCCGGACACCCGACGCGAGGGCCTGTAGCTCAATGGTTACAGCCGGCGGCTCATAACCGCTTGGTTGGGGGTTCGAGTCCCCTAGGGCGTACCAATCGCTTGCACGATGCTGCCCAACCCAACCCGCAGGCTCGATCTTTCTCCGCTTCGGCGTATCCGGCGCGGTGGTTTTCCACAACAGCAAAAGATTGCCGAAAACGATGATTTTTTCGCGCCTTGGCGCTTGCGGCCTTCTGAGGTGCTGACTATAAGGGCGCCACAGCACGCGCCCTTCGTCTATCGGTTAGGACGACAGATTTTCATTCTGTAAAGAGGGGTTCGACTCCCCTAGGGCGTGCCACTTGCTCCCAGAAATTCATCCATCGATTCGGGCCAGATCAGCGGGCTTATTTGCCGCTTGTGCCCTCCTTCTGCGCAAGCCTCGCGTAACCGCACTCGCCGGCGGGGCTGGAGAGATGCTTCGCATCCGACCTCCGCAACTGGCGCTTTAATTTAGCGTCTATGAGATGAAGAAAGCGGCGTGATCGATGGTCACGCCGCTTTCGTATGAGCAGCCACTTGCAATGCGCCGGCTCGCGATTTCTTATCTGGCAGGCAGGGATCGCGCTTCAAGTCTTTGATGACAAGTGAGGCGGCTAGAACAGGATGATTTTAGGCCCGGTCGGCCTAGCGGTGCGAGATGACTGTCGGAATACCGTGTTTTTAAGCCGACTCGATCAGCGCGCAGACCCTGTCGACGATCTCCATCTCCATGTCCGGATAGATGGGAAGGCAGAGCACCTGTTGTGCGGCCTCGGTTGCGACCGGCAGGTTCGAGGGCTGCGAGGAAGGCAGGCTGCGGTACATCGAGAAGCTTGAAATCAGCGGATAGAAATAGCGGCGCGGATGAATGCTGTTTTCCTTCAGCCGTTCATAGAGCCCATCGCGTGAAATGGGATAGTCAGGGCGTACGAGGATCGGGAAATAAGAGAAGTTGGAGACGGTCTCGCCGGAACGGTCCAGGCATTCTATGCCGGCCACACCGCGGAGCCGCTCACGGTATGCGCTGTCGATCAAACCACGCCTTTCGAGCGCGAGCTTGATGTATTTCAGCTGCAACAGGCCGAGCGCAGCGTTGAACTCGCTCATCTTGCCGTTCGTGCCTGGCGCCACCACGGTCACTTCGTCGACGTAACCGAAGTTCTTCAGCTGGTCGATGCGGGTCTTCGTCTTGACATCCGGGCAGATGATGGCCCCGCCTTCGAATGTGTTGAAAACCTTCGTCGCATGGAAGCTCAGGATGGAAAGGTCGCCGTGATTGAGAATGCTTCCCCGCTCGTCTTCCACGCCGAAGGAATGGGCGGCGTCATAGATGACCTTCAGATTGTAGAGATCGGCGATCTTCTGGATAGCATCGACGTCGCAGGGGTGGCCGTAGCAATGCACAGGCATGATCGCCGTCGTCTGCTGCGTGATCGCCGCCTCGATCTTCGCTGGATCGACATTGAGCGTCACCGGATCGATGTCGACGAAGACGGGCTTTAAGCCGTTCCAGAGAAGTGAATGCGAAGTGGCGACGAAGGAATAAGGCGTGGTGATGACTTCGCCCGTGACGCGGAGCGCCTGAAGCGCCGTCAGCAGCGCGACCGTGGCGTTGGAAAAGAGGCTGATGTGCTTCACGCCGAGATGGTTGCAGAGCTCCTGCTCCAGCTGCTGGTGGAATGGCCCGCCATTGGTCAGGACGCGATTGTTCCAGATTGCTTCCAGCGACGGAATGAATTCTTCGAGCGGCGGCAGGCTGGGCTTCGTTACATAGATCTTTTCGTTTTTCATGACGCCGTCGAGGAGTTGGGCATTATCGCGCAATGGGCCTGGTCCGAACATCACGGCTTAACCTGTTCCCAGGCTGACCAGAACATGATGCCGAAAAGTGTGAGCGGTTTTCGGACGACATCCTGTTCTAGCGAAATTCCTGCCAACAGTGTGGCGCAAGCTTCACGTCCAATAGTCGGCACCCAAACCAGCCCGAATGCCGTTTCGTGAATCATGGAGACGGCGGCCATGCACGAAGGACGATTCCTTGACGATCAATCAGCCCATTTCCGCTCTGCCGTCCGGTCTTCCTGATCTGGCACTTCTCACGGAGAAAGCTGCCAGCACGGGATCCGTCATTGTCTATCAGCCTTATCTCGATCCTTCGCAGCGCAGCCAGCTGGATGCGGCTGCCGTGCCGCTCGACATTTCGTTCAATACGCAGGCTACGACCCGCGAATATGAGCTCTTCCTCATCCTGCATCAGCATCACGAGGCGATCGGCCTCGGCGACGACGTGTTCTGGGGGCTGCTCTCCAGCAAATTCGAGATGAAGTCGGTGACGAGCTTCCCGTCCTTTGTAACAGAGGCGGAAAAGGCCAGGGCGGAAGGTGCGGACGCCTATCTTTACAATCCGCTGATCGGCCACGCGGCGATCTACAGCAACGTTTGGGAACATTCGCTGCTTGGCGGTCATCCCGGTATGGACCCGATCTTCCTGCATATTCAGGCGCTCGGTCATCCGATCGCGCCGCCGCAGGACAAGACGGCCTTCATGTTCTGCAACTATTTCTGCGGCAACCGGAAATTCTGGTCCGGGTATTTCGCTTTTTGCGAACGCATTCTCGAATCGCTGGAAAGAGAAGCGCTCGCCGGCTCGCCGGCAGGGACCGCCTATGCCGGTGTGGCTCACTATTCACGCGATGCCAACGCGAAGATGCGCCCCTTCGTGATCGAGCGTCTGCTCGGGCTCTATGTCCAGCAGGCTGCCGTCTCCGGAATGAAGATCGCCGCCTTCGTACCGACCGTTGCCGATTTCGAATGGAAGTTCGGTGTCCGCCTCGGCCGTATGCTGCATGGTCTCTTCGCCGCCAAGGAAGCCTTTCTGCAGAGCCGTGACCAGGCTCTCCTGACCTCGTGGCAGGAAGGCCGCCAGCCGCTCATCAAGCAGCCGCATCTGATCTGGGGCGCTGATGATCCGCCCGCTTGGATGCCGCGCGGCCAATTCATCGGCCGCCGCGAATTGATGCGCGCCTATGCTCCGCAGGCTTCAGGCGCCTCTCCAGTGCCGCAGCAGCCGGTACGGACGGAAAGGCCCGCTATATCAGCCGCGCCGAAGATCGAGCAGCCGCTCCGCAACCCGTTGCAGCCCTTTGCCGGCGGATGGCAGGCACACAAGGACCGTCATTGCATCTGGATCGTGACGCCCGCCAACTACAATCACAGCCACGCCTTCGACGAAGTCGCGCTCGGCCTCCAGGGCGCCTTCGAGGAACTCGGCGGCTCGGCACCGATCGTCCGCGACATGACCGCGTTCGCGGGTCGTGCGCCGATCATCTACGGCGGCAACCTTCTCCCCGCCGAAATCGTCAGCCATCTGCCGAAGGACAGCGTCGTCGTCAATCTTGAGCAGGTGTCCGAAGAAAGCATCTGGATCAATTCGCGCTACACCTCGATCCTGAAGTCGCTTCCGGTTCTCGACTACAGCCCGCGCAACCGGGAAAATCTCGCCGCCAAGGGCATTGATCATGCTGGCGTGCTCGAAATCGGCTATAGCCGCTGCCTCAGCCAGATAAAACACGCCCCCGTCAAAGATATCGACGTGCTCTTCTACGGCTCGATGAACGAACGCCGCCACCATATCCTGAAGACGCTGGAGCAAGGCGGGCTTAAGGTCGCGCACCTCTTCAACATCTATGGCGCGGAACGTGACGCGGCGATTGCCCGTTCCAAGATCGTCATCAACATTCATCACTATGCGAGCGGCGTCTTCGAGATCGTGCGCATTTCCTATCTGCTCGCCAATCGCGTCTGCGTGCTGACCGAAGGCGATATCCGCGACCCGGATCTCCAGCCCTTCAGCGGCGGCCTGGCGGTCGAGCCCTATGACAAGATGATCGAGCGCTGCCACAAGTTGATCGCAGATACCGCGGAGCGTGATTCCGTCGCCGCGAAGGGCTTTGCGGCCATGGAGAGCCGATCGCAAGCGGCCATGCTGATGAGCGTCATGACCGCCGGTTGTACCTGACGAGACTCTCTTCCGACTGGTAGATTACCGCGCCGGAGCTGCGTCGCAGACGCGCAGTTGGATGCGGCGCGCACCCTGATAATGCTCGGCACTGAGCGAACCCGCGACATGAAGGCTGGCGCCGCGTGAATTGATGATAAGATTGCCGAGCGCCGTATCGGCGGCGCGGAAGGCGATGCCATCGAGCCGCGATCCGTCCATTGCCTCCAGCGTCACCTTCACGTGTTTCTCGCCGACCAGGCGCGCGTCGCGCACCCGATGCGCCGGCACGGCAAAGAGCGGCTGGGCGTGGCCGGAGCCATAGGGGCCAGCGGCCTCCAAGCGGTCGATGAGTTCGAGCGTGGCGCCGCTTGCACCGATCGCGCCGTCGATCTTCAGTGTCTCGTTGGCGACAAGGCTGGCCACTGTCTTTGTGGCTTTCTCCGTGAAGAAGGTCCTCAGCCTGCCGAGATTGGCGCGCTCGACCGTCAGCCCGGCGGCCATGGCGTGGCCGCCGCCCTTGACGAGTATCCCCTCGTCGACCGCAGCTCGCACCATCCTGCCCATATCGAAGCCGTTGATGGAGCGGCCCGAGCCGGTGCCGCGGCCGGAGGGATCGAAGGCGATTGCGAAGGCGGGCCGTTTGAACTTCTCCTTCAGCCGCGCCGCGATCAGGCCGACGATGCCGGGATGCCATTTCTCATGGGCGGTGACGATGACGGATGCGCCCTCGCCGTCGCCATATTCGGCGAGCGCCTCGGCCTCCGCCTCTTGCAGCATGACGGCCTCCATCGCCTGGCGTTCGCGGTTGAGCTCGTCGAGGCGCTGCGCGATCACCTCTGCCTCACCGGCGTCGTCGAGCGTCAGCAGGCGGCTTCCGAGTGCTGCATCGCCGATCCGCCCGCCGGCATTGATGCGCGGGCCGATCAGGAAGCCGAAATGATAGGGTGTCACCGGGCCTGCAAGCCCCGCCTTGCGGAAGAGTGCGGCAAGCCCGGCATTGCTCTGGTGCCGGGCGGCGACCAGCCCCTTCACCACATAAGCGCGGTTGAGGCCCTTCAGCGGCACGACATCGCAGACCGTCGCAAGCGCGACGATATCCAGCCATTGCAGCAGGTCGATCGCCAGGATCCGCTTGTTGCCGGCCGCGCGCAGTAGCCTCAGCGTTGCGACCAGGACCATGAAGACAACGCCGGCCGCGCAGAGATGCCCCTGCCCCGAGAGATCGTCCTCACGGTTCGGGTTGACGAGGGCATGACAGGGCGGCAGCTCATGTGTCACCTGGTGGTGATCGATGACGACGACATCGATATTGCGCGCAGCAGCGGCGGCCAGCGCCTCGTGACTGGTCGAGCCACAATCGACGGTGACGATCAGCTGGGCGCCATTGTCGATCAATTGATTGATCGCCGCCGGATTGGGGCCATAACCTTCGAAGACGCGATCGGGAATATAGATGGTCGCCCTGACGCCGAAATGGCTGAGAAACCGGTACATCAGCGCCGAGGAGGCCGCGCCGTCGACATCGTAGTCGCCGAAGATCGCGACGCTCTCGCCGCGCTCGATGGCACTCACCAGGCGGATCGCGGCCTTTTCGCAATCGGTCAGCTTATGGGGATCGGGCATCAGCCTGCGGATCGTCGGATCTAGGAATTCGATCGCCTCGTCTACCGTCACGCCGCGCCCGGCCAGCACCCGGGCGATCAGGTCCGGCAATCCATGGATCTGCGACATAGCCAGCGCGCGGTTCTGCCCTGCCTGGTCGAGCCGCGCCACCCAGCGATTGTCGAGCGCGGATTTCTCCACACCGAGAAACGCGCGCTGTACCGGATCGACGAGATCTGCCATGCCACACTCCGCTGACTTCATCTGCTCTTTCTACAGGAGCAGCGGAGATAACATAGCGATGGATTTGCAGACACGGGTTTTTACCAAAGCATGTCGCGCAAAAGTGTGCAGCGGTTTTGCGGTAACGCATGCGTAAAAATAAAGCCCCTAAAGCGCGAGCGAATCTGAAAGATCGCGACACGCTTTAGAATACCGCCCAGACAATCAGGGCGATGCCGGCCAGTTGCACCAACATGACGGAAAACAGCGTCAGCAGAATGGCCCAGTTGCGGCCTTCCGTGTTTTCTTCGCCATCAGCCTCCTCAGAGACCTCCTGAGGAATTTCACGGTAGGCCGGCTTGGGGATTTTCTCAGACTTATCAGGATGGTTCGGCGGCACGTCGCTCGGGTAGCCATACCCCTTCCCGGCGTGGCTGTCCTTGCTCATGAAATTCTCCACCCAGACGACTCACCATCTTAGGTTTAGTTATATCAATATTTCGGTATCTGTTAATATAGACTTCCGTTAGGGAAGGTTGAACAAATAACAGAAAAACCGCCCTGCAGAGACAGGGCGGCTCAACGGTCCTCCGGGACGGGAAAAAGGCTCAGCCTTCCTCTTTCGGCCGTTCGATGCGAATGACCTGCGGCTCGCCGAAGAGATAACCTTCCGACTTGATCGAGGCGACCGCCCTGCGCACCGATTCTTCCATCGTTGCGTGGGTGACGAGAATGATCGTCTGGTGGTGCGATGGCGCCAGATGCTGTTTGGAGCGCTGAACGATCGATTCCAGCGAGATGTTGTTTTCCGCCATGCGCGTTGCGACGCTGGCAAAGACGCCGGTGCGGTCGAGCACGGTCAGGCGGATGAAATAGCCGCCCTCGTGGCTCTGCATCTGCGCCTTGCGGTAGGGCTCCAGCGTCGTTGCGGGATGGCCGAGCACCGGCACGCGCTGGGCGCCCGGCTGGCTCTTGGCGATATCGGCGATATCACCGAGTACCGACGAGGCCGTGGCATTGCCGCCGGCGCCGGGGCCGACCATCAGCAGTTCGCCGAGCACGTCGGATTCGATCGCCACCGCATTGGTGACGCCGTCGACCTGGGCGATGACCGAATCGACCGGCACCATGGTGGGATGGACGCGCTGCTCGATGCCGGTATCGGTGCGCTGGGCAACGCCCAGCAGCTTGATGCGATAACCGAGCTCGGCAGCGGCGTGGATATCCTCGATCGAAATGTTGGTGATGCCTTCGAGATAGATGTCGTCGGCTGCGATCTGATTGCCGAAGGCGAGCGTCGTCAGGATGGAAAGCTTATGGGCCGTGTCATTGCCCTCGATATCGAAGGCCGGATCAGCCTCGGCATAACCCAGCCGCTGCGCTTCCTTGAGGCATTCGGCAAAGGAAAGCCCCTCCTTCTCCATCTTGGTCAGGATGTAATTGCAGGTGCCGTTCATGATGCCATAGATGCGCGAGACGGAATTGCCCGTCAGCGATTCACGCAGCGCCTTGATGACCGGGATGCCGCCGGCGACCGCCGCCTCGAAGTTCAGCAGCGACCCCTTCTCCTCGGCGATCGTCGCAAGCTCGACGCCGTGATAGGCAAGCAGCGCCTTGTTGGCTGTCACCACATGGAGACCACGCTGAAGTGCGGCGCGCACGGAGATGTTGGCAGCTCCTTCGGCGCCGCCCATCAGCTCGACGAAGACGTCGATATCGCCTTTTTCTGCAAGCTCTTCCGGCCGGTCGAACCAGGTAACAGTGGAAAGATCGATGCCGCGGTCTCTTGTCCTGTCACGCGCGGAGACCGCCGTGATGGTGATCGGACGTCCGCAGGTGACGGCAAGCTCGTTGCTTTTCTGCTGAATGATGCGGACAAGCGAGGCGCCAACGGTGCCCAAGCCCGCAATGCCGATTTTGAGGGCATCTGCCATGGATCGATCCTGAAATGTCTGTGTGGCGGCAGCCGCTTGACGCGGCTGCCCAACGGTTGGATTAGCGGTGTGCGTTCAGCGAAATGACGTTGTGCATTGTCTCGTCAGCCGTCGACATGAACTTCTTGATGTTGCGCGCAGCCTGGCGGATACGGTGTTCGTTCTCCACAAGTGCCAGACGGACGTAGTCGTCGCCCATTTCGCCGAAGCCGATGCCCGGGGCAACGGCGACGTCGGCCTTCTCGACCAGCAGCTTGGAGAATTCCAGCGAACCGAGGTGACGGAACTTTTCCGGGATCTTCGCCCAGGCAAACATGGTGGCAGCCGGCGGCGGGACCTCGAACCCGGCCTTGCCGAAGCTTTCGACCATGACGTCGCGACGGCGCTTATAGACGTTGCGGACTTCCGCAATGTCGGAGCCGTCGCCGTTCAGCGCGTGCGTCGCCGCCACCTGGATCGGCGTGAAGGCGCCGTAGTCGAGATAGGACTTGACGCGGGTGAGCGCCGCGATCAGCCGCTCGTTGCCGACGGCAAAGCCCATGCGCCAGCCGGGCATGGAGAAGGTCTTCGACATCGACGTGAACTCGACAGTCACGTCCATTGCGCCTGGCACTTCGAGAACCGACGGCGGCGGAGCGCCGTCGAAGTAGATTTCCGAATAGGCAAGGTCGGAGAGCACGATGATGTCATGCTTTTTCGCAAAGGCGATGACGTCCTTGTAGAAATCGAGCGTCGCGACAAAGGCCGTCGGGTTCGAGGGGTAGTTGAGGATCAGCGCTAAGGGCTTCGGGATCGAATGCCGGACCGCGCGTTCGAGCGGCTCGAAGAAGCTCGCATCCGGCTCCACCGACATGGAACGGATCACGCCGCCCGCCATCAGGAAGCCGAAGGCGTGGATCGGATAGGTGGGGTTCGGGCAGAGGATCACGTCGCCAGGCGCGGTGATTGCCTGCGCCATGTTGGCGAAGCCTTCCTTGGAGCCCAAGGTGGCGACCACCTGGGTATCCGGGTTGAGCTTGACGCCGAAACGGCGGGCATAATAAGCGGCCTGAGCGCGGCGCAGACCCGGAATGCCCTTGGAAGAGGAATAACGGTGCGTGCGCGGATCCTGCACGACCTCGCACAGCTTGTCGACGATCGACTGGGGAGTGGGAAGGTCGGGGTTTCCCATGCCGAGATCGATGATATCGGCGCCGCCCGCTCGCGCGCTTGCTTTCAAACGGTTGACCTGTTCGAAAACATAAGGCGGCAAACGCCGGACTTTGTGAAACTCTTCCATCTCATTCCCCATGGAAAGGCGGCATTTCGGGCCGCTGTCGAAGTTCGTTCCGTCTCCCGGCGGCTGCGACACGAACTTCAGAATCGCAACGCCGTATTCATCAGACCCAAGCGACGCGGCAAATCTTTGACGGAAAGGCCGCGTAACGCGCTTTATCGGGAAAATTATATCTTCCGATCCATCCGGAAGGCTTTGCGTCCAAATTGCCTGAAAGGCAAGGTCTATTTGGAGATTTCGGAGAGCGTATCAGTGCCGTGCTCGGCGGCGAGACGCCGCATTTCGGCGACCTTGGCCTGATATTCGGCCTCCGAGATTGTGCCGGCCTTGCGCCGAGCGGCAAGTGCCGTCAGTTGATGCTGCAGTTCGGCAGCCTGCTCGTCGCTCATCTGGACGTTGGCGGCCGTCAGCGGCGCGCCGAAATTCGGATAGCCGTCCGGGTATTTTGCAAGACCGCCCTCGGCCGCCTCGCCCTTGGTGGCCGGCATGACGACGGCGGTCGGCGCCGCTCGCTTGGCAGCGGCAGCGGCCTTTTGTTCCGCCGTCAGATTGCATCCGGCAAGGGCCATCGCCGCCGCGGCGCAGATCAGTGCAGTGCGGTTGAAGGTTGCGATGCGCCGAATGCCGTTCTTCGTCATGCCTCAAAATCCAGTTCTGACTGCTTCGACTGTTAAATTTGTCGCAGCCACAAAGCAATAGCATGAGCCGATGCGGGTGGAACTTGTTTTCTCGTTCAATCACGATGTACAACGAACGGATAAAAAGAGTGGTGCTGCCGCCGGAGGAAATGGTGACCGACAGCAAGCAGGAGAATGGCGGCAAGGCCGGCTTCGACGCGACCGATCTCGATCCCTATCTGTTGAAGGATCCTGAGGCCATGGCGATGAATTTCGCCCGGGCGCTCGAAAATCTCGGACAAGCAGCGTCTGCCTGGCTTGCGCCGCGCGAACGCGGCGAGATCACCGAAAGCACCGTCGATCCGATGACCGACATGGTCAAGACGCTTTCCAAGGTTACCGAATACTGGATTTCCGATCCGCGCCGCACCTTCGAGGCACAGACACAGCTGATGTCCTCGTTCTTCGGCATCTGGATGCGCTCGATGCAACGAATGCAGGGTGATCCCACGCCTCCCGAGCCGGACACCCGCAAGGACAAGCGCTTCTCGGACGAGGACTGGCAGAAGAATCCATTCTTCGATTTTCTCCGCCAGGTCTATTTCGTCACCACCGACTGGGTGGAAAAGATGGTGTCGGAGACTGATGGCCTCGACGAGCACACCAAGCACAAGGCCGGCTTCTACGTGAAGCAGATCACGGCAGCGCTCTCGCCGACCAACTTCATCGCCACCAATCCGCAGCTCTACCGCGAGACGATCGCGACCAGCGGCGCCAATCTGGTGCGCGGGATGAAGATGCTGGCCGAGGATATCGCTGCCGGACATGGCGACCTTCGTCTTCGCCAGACCGACATGACGAAATTCGCCGTCGGCCGCGATATGGCGCTGACGCCAGGCAAAGTGATCGCCCAGAACGACATCTGCCAGATCATCCAGTACGAGGCTTCGACCGAAACCGTGCTGAAGCGACCGCTGCTGATCTGCCCGCCCTGGATCAACAAGTTCTATATTCTCGACCTCAACCCGCAAAAATCCTTCATCAAATGGTGCGTCGACCAGGGTCAGACGGTGTTCGTCATTTCCTGGGTCAACCCGGATGCGCGCCACGCCGAGAAGGACTGGACGGCCTATGCCCGCGAAGGCATCGATTTCGCGCTTGATACAATCGAGAAGGCGACAGGCGAGAAGGACGTCAACGCCGTCGGCTACTGCGTCGGCGGCACGCTGCTGGCCGCGACACTGGCGCTGCATGCCAAGGACAAGAACAAGCGCATCAAGACCGCGACACTGTTCACCACCCAGGTCGATTTCACCCATGCCGGCGACCTCAAGGTCTTTGTCGACGAGGAGCAGCTTGAATCGCTCGAAGAGCATATGCAGGCGGCCGGCTATCTGGACGGCACGAAGATGTCGATGGCCTTCAACATGCTGCGCGCCTCGGAACTGATCTGGCCTTATTTCGTCAACAACTACCTCAAGGGCCAGGATCCCCTGCCCTTCGACCTGTTGTTCTGGAATGCCGATTCGACCCGCATGGCGGCGGCAAACCATGCCTTCTATCTGCGCAATTGCTATCTCAACAATGCGCTGACGCAGAACGAGATGATCCTCGATGGCAAGCCCGTGTCGCTGAAGGACGTGAAGATCCCGATCTATAATCTCGCCACCCGCGAGGATCACATCGCACCTGCCAAGTCCGTCTTCCTCGGCAGCCGGTTCTTCGGCGGCAAGGTGGAATTCATCGTGACCGGCTCGGGACATATCGCCGGCGTCGTCAATCCGCCCGACAGGAAGAAGTATCAATTCTGGACGGGCGGCCCCGCCAAGGGAGACTACGAGACTTGGCTCGACCAGGCGACGGAGACCCCCGGGTCATGGTGGCCGCATTGGCAGGCCTGGATCAAGACGCATGACAGCAGACGCGTACCTGCCCGCAAACCCGGCGGCGATGCGTTGAACGCGATCGAGGAAGCGCCGGGAAGTTATGTGATGGAGCGCGCCTGAGACGCCCAACGCATCTCTTTTTGAGACGCCGTGAAAAACTGCAACGCCGCGTAAACAAATTAGAAACCATAATTCGTCATCCTTGCGAGACAGTCGGACGTCGTGGGTGGTCTAAATTCGGCCCATTTGCGCCTGTACCGGCCCCGGCGAAGTTAAGTCAGTCAGTGCCGCCGGCCTGCGTAGCGAGTTTGAAAGACGAGTGTAGTATGGCGTGTGCGGTCGGGACGTTCGATGACGTCACCCTTCTTGGCGGATCTGCTTTCCGTTGGCGCAGATCTCGCGGTTTCCTTTACGGTGTTGTCGGCGCCGGATTTCTGACCTCCACATGGCTGATCGCGACCTTCGCGACGATGCACTCGATAGCCGCTCCCTATTCTCCGTCCGATCGCCTGGCACAGGTCGGCACTGCGCCGAAGGTGGCTCCGTCACCGCGCCATGAGCGGCTGATCCATGTCGGCAAGGCCGATCGGCTGGCTGCCTTCGATGCGAAGCCGAAGGTACCGCTGACGGCGAGCCTCATTCAATCCCATGCCGAAAAGACCGCCGCCGCTGCAACGGCGCTCGCGGTTCTCGCCAAAAACAATCGGCTCGCCATGGCTGCCGAACAGCCGGTCGTGGCCGCGATTTCCGATAGCGTCAAATTCCGCAAGGACGATGTGATCGCGCCGCCGCCGGTCGAACTCGCCTCGGCAGAGACGGAAGAAGACGACGGCGACCGGATCATCGTTCCCTCGAAGGAGGCCGTCGCCGCAGTTGAACTCCCGGCCCTGCTTGCACTTGCCGATGCCGGATCCCGGCAAATCGCGCCGGCTCCGGTCGAGCCAACCGCATCTCCTGTCAGAACGGCCTCCATTCCCGCATCGGAACCTGCACCGGTGGTCGTTGCCGCCGTAGACGACGCGCCACCCTTCGATCTCGTGCTGGCGCCGGATGAAGGTTCTGTGCCGCTGCCGATGGCACGTCCTGACGGACTCATCGGCAAACCGGCACTGGCTTCCAAGGGCTCGCAGCGCTCTGGCGAGCCTGCGCTTGCCTATGCCCAGCCGAACTCGCCGATCGAGGATGACGAGGACGACGCAGTGCCGCGCTACGACAAGCCGGTCTTCTCGCCGAAGCTGCGCGCAGGCGTGGCGATCTACGATATCGAAAACAGCACCGTCTACCTGCCGAACGGCGAACGGCTTGAGGCCCATTCCGGGCTCGGCAAGATGCGTGACAACCCGCGTTTTGTGAACAAGAAGATGCGCGGACCGACGCCGCCACACACCTATGTCCTCACCATGCGCGAGAGCCTTTTCCATGGTGTCGAGGCGCTGCGGTTGACGCCGGTCGAGGGTTCGGACGCCATCTATGACCGTGTCGGCCTTCTCGCCCATACCTACATGCTCGGCAAGAACGGCGATTCCAACGGCTGTGTCTCCTTCAAGGACTACCGCCGTTTCCTCGCCGCCTACAAGCGCGGCGACATCAAGCAGCTCGTGGTGGTGCCGCGGCTGAACAACAAACCGTCTTCGACCTTTGCTTCGTTGTTTTCGCGACGCAGTTGAGGATTGGAGAGCGCACTGCCGCTTGCCGGGCAGCGGACGCTACTTCAACCAGGCTGCGATTCGCTCCACCGCCTCGGCGATCTCCGCTTGCGAGCCCGCATAGGACAGACGCAGCGTTCGATTTCCCTCCAGCGGATCGAAATCCAGACCGGGCGTCGCGGCGACGTCGATTTCCGCGAGCATGCGTTTGGCAAAGCCCATGCTGTCATTGGTGAAGCGGGTGACGTCGAGATAGGCGTAGAACGCACCGTCCATCGGCGACGCGATCGAAAACCCGATCTGCGGCAGTCGCCGCATCAGCAAGTCGCGGTTGGTGGCATAGCTCGCCTTATAACGATCGAGCTCCGCGCCAGCGCTCAGAGCGGCCGTGGCGGCGATCTGGGAGAGCTCCGGCGGGGAGATGTAGAGGCTCTGCGCCACCCGCTCGATCGGCCGCACCAGGCGTGCCGGCAGCACCATCCAGCCGATTCGCCAACCGGTCATGCAATAATATTTGGAGAAGGAGTTGATGACGATCGCCTCGTCGGTCAGTTCCAGCGCGCTCGTCTCCTCGCCGGCGAAGGTCAGCCCGTGGTAGATTTCATCGGAGATGAAGGCGATGGAATGGGCCGCGCAATAATCTGCAAGCGCCTGCAGCCCATCGTGGCCGGTCACGGTGCCGGTCGGGTTGGCGGGACTTGCGAGCAGCACGCCCTTCAGCGTCATGCCGCTTTCCTTCTGTGCGGCCTCGAGGCTTTGCGGCGTCAGGGTGAACTGGGTCTCGGCCGTTACCGGCACTTCGAGAACCTTCAGGCCCAGCGCGCCGAGAATATTGCGATAGGCGGGATAACCAGGTCTTGCGATCGCCACCGCATCGCCGGCATCGAAGAGTGACAGGAAGGCGAGATTGAAACCTGCCGAGGAGCCGGTGGTGATGGCGATGCGCGTGGGATCGATCTCCAGGCCGTGGCGATCCTTGTAGTGCCAGGCAAGCGCCGATTTCAGCCGCGCCGTTCCCAGCGCATCGGTATAACCGATCCGGCCTTCGGTAAGGGCTGTGCGCGCCGCTTCGAGTGCCGCTTGAGGTGCCGGATGCGAGGGCTGACCGACCGCCATCGAGATCACGGGATGGCCGGTCGCACGCCGCTTCGTCGCCTCCGCCAAGACGTCCATGGCGTGAAAAGGCTCGACTTCGCTGCGTTTGGATATGGAAAACAAGATCGTTTCTCGCTCAGCTTCTTCAATGACGGCCAGACAATTGCCGCATTAATCGGCTCATCACAATCCCGCGAGGGTCGCGCGGGGGTGAAAATTCCTGTTTGAGCAGAACCGAACGCACCGTACCTTGACGCGACGCATTCAAGTCCATAACCCGGCGATGGTCTTCTTGACCAAGACGACCACATTGCCGATGACGAGGATATCATGGCCTTCTTCTCGAAAACCTTCACCGCACTGGCGCTGGCCGCATCGATCGCCCTTCCGCTTCCGGCGGCAGCGCTCGACGACCAGCAGAAGAAGGAGTTCGGCGAATTCATCAAGCAATACCTGATCGAGAATCCCGAGATCATGCTGGAAGTCCAGGATGCGCTGCAGAAGAAGCAGGAAGCCCAGCGCCTGGTGAAGGCCAATATGGCGATCGAAGAGAACACCACCGACATCTTTGAGTCGAAGAACGACGTCACGCTCGGCAATCCCAAGGGCGATGTCACTGTCGTCGAATTCTTCGATTACAATTGCAGCTACTGCCGTCATGCGCTTCCCGACATGCAGGCCATGTTGAAAAAGGACAAGAACGTCCGTTTCGTCCTCAAGGAATTCCCGATCCTCGGGCCTGATTCGGTCGCCGCCCACAAGGTGGCCGACGCCTTCCGCAAGCTGGCACCGGAGAAATATGCCGATTTCCACGTCGCCCTTCTCGGCACCGAAGGCCGAGCCTCCGACGAAACAGCGATCGCGGTCGCCGCTTCGCTAGGCGTCAGCGAGGACAAGATCCGCGCCGAGATGGCAAAGAGCCCGAATGACGGAATCGTCCAGGCGACCTACCAGCTCGCCTCCAGTCTCGGCATCAGCGGCACGCCGTCTTATGTGATCGGCAATGAATTGGTGCCAGGCGCCGTCGGGCTCGACGATCTCGAAGCCAAGGTCAAGAACATGCGCAGCTGCGGCAAGACCGCCTGCTGAGCAAACCAAAGCGCGTCGCAATCTTTCAGTTTGCGCCCCTCGCGCTTTAGATATTTATGTTTGCGCATGTCGTTGTCGCAAAACCGCTGCACACTTTTGCGCGACATGCTTGAGCTCCCGGCCGCCCATCAAATCGCCAAAATCGAAGCGTTTCAACCATGTGGACAAATGTGGCGCGATTCCTGCTGGCCAATCCGTAAGGGCTTTCATTCAGCCTTCGCGGAGTCTATAGGTTGCCGTCGTACATTTTACGGAACATTCGATGACGCAAACGATTTTTGTCCTGAACGGCCCCAACCTGAACATGCTGGGTAAACGAGAGCCCGGCATTTATGGCGGCAAGACGCTCAAGGACATCGAGGCAGACTGCAAGGCCGCAGGCCGCGAACTCGGCCTCGATATCGACTTCCGCCAGAGCAACCACGAAGGCACGCTCGTCGACTGGTTCCATGAGGCCGACGAAAAGGCCGTCGGCGTTGCCATCAATGCAGGCGCCTATACGCATACATCGGTCGCGCTGCATGATGCGATCCGCGCTATTTCCATTCCCGTCGTCGAGCTCCACATATCCAACGTGCATGCACGGGAAGAATTCCGCCACAAGTCGATGATCGCGCCGGCATGCAAAGGCGTGATCTGCGGCTTCGGGCCTCACAGCTACATCCTGGCGCTCCACGCGCTGAAGAACATCACGGCATAAGAAGAAGACAGGGCAACACCATGGCTGAAAAGAAATCGGGTATCGACCAGGCACTGATCCGCGATCTCGCCAATATTCTCAACGAAACGGATCTGACGGAGATCGAGGTCGAGCAGGACGACCTGCGTATCCGGGTTTCGCGCGCCGGCACGCCGCAATATGTTCAGGCGCCGATCTCAGCACCTGGTTATGCCGCGCCTGCAGCCGCCGCTGCGCCAGTCGCTGCCGCCCCGGCCGCAGCTCCCGGCCGCAACCCGGCCAATGTGGTCAATGCACCGATGGTGGGCACCGTCTACATGGCGCCGGCTCCGGGCGCGCGTGCCTTCATCGAAGTCGGCGCGACCGTCAAGGAAGGCCAGACGCTCCTCATCATCGAAGCGATGAAGACGATGAACCAGATCCCCTCGCCCAAGTCAGGCAAGGTGACCGAGATCCTCGTCGATGACGGGCATCCCGTCGAATACGGCCAAGCCCTCGTCGTCATCGAATAGGCCCATGCCCATGATTTCGAAAATCCTCATCGCCAATCGCGGGGAAATTGCCCTTCGCGTGCTTCGGGCCTGCAAGGAGCTCGGCATCGCCTGCGTCGTGGTTCATTCCACCGCCGACGCCGATGCCATGCATGTGCGCCTTGCCGACGAAAGTGTCTGCATCGGCCCACCCTCCTCGCGCGAAAGCTATCTCAACATCCACCAGATCGTCGCCGCCTGCGAGATCACTGGCGCTGACGCCGTGCATCCCGGCTACGGCTTTCTGTCGGAGAATGCCAAGTTTGCCGATATCCTCGAAGCCCACGGCATCACCTTTATCGGGCCGACGGCGGACCATATCCGCATCATGGGCGATAAGATCACCGCCAAGACGACGGCACTGGAACTCGGCATTCCCGTCGTTCCGGGTTCGGACGGCGAAGTGAAGACCGAAGAGGATGCGCTGAAGACAGCCGCCGAAATCGGCTATCCCGTGCTGATCAAGGCAACCGCCGGCGGCGGCGGACGCGGCATGAAAGTCGCCAAGAGCGAGGCCGACGTGATCGAGGCCTGGTCGACGGCGCGCACGGAAGCGGCAGCCGCCTTCGGCAATGATGCCGTCTATATGGAAAAATATCTTGGCAAACCGCGCCACATCGAAATCCAGGTGTTCGGCGACGGCGAAGGCAATGCCATCCATCTCGGCGAGCGCGACTGCTCGCTGCAGCGCCGCCATCAAAAGGTCTGGGAAGAGGCGAATTCGCCGGCGCTAAACGTCGAGCAGCGCATGAAGATCGGCCAGATCTGCGCCGACGCCATGAAGAAGCTGAAATATCGCGGTGCCGGCACGATCGAATTCCTCTATGAGAATGGCGAGTTCTACTTCATCGAAATGAACACCCGCCTGCAGGTGGAGCATCCGATAACGGAAGCGATTACCGGCATCGACCTGGTGCATGAGCAGATCCGCGTCGCTTCCGGCGGCGGTCTCTCGGTGACTCAGGACGAAGTGCATTTTTCCGGGCACGCCATCGAGTGCCGCATCAATGCCGAGCACCCGCGTACCTTCGTGCCCTCACCCGGCACGATCACGCATTTCCACGCGCCGGGCGGCCTTGGCGTGCGCATCGATTCCGGTGCCTATCAGGGCTACAAGATCCCCCCTTATTACGACAGCCTCATCGGCAAGCTGATCGTGCACGGTCGTACCCGCGTCGAATGCATGATGCGCCTGCGCCGGGCGCTTGACGAATTTGTCGTCGACGGCATCAATACGACGCTGCCGCTGTTCCAGGATCTCGTCTCCAACCAGGATATCGCCAACGGCGACTACGACATCCACTGGCTGGAACACTACCTCGCCAACAACCCGGCGGCATAGGACAGGAATGGCAGGATCGCGCAGGAAGTCACCAGGCATCACCTCTGACATTCTCCTGCGCGCCTATTCTATCGGCCTCTTCCCGATGGCCGAATCCGCCGACGACCCGGAGATCTTCTGGGTCGAGCCGGAATTGCGCGGCGTGCTGCCGCTCGACCATTTCCACGTGTCGAATAGCCTTGCCAAGGCGGTGCGCAAGAAACCCTTCGAGATCCGTTTCGATCACGCGTTCGATGAGGTGATCGCTGCCTGTGCGGAGGAGACATCCGGGCGCCCCAGCACCTGGATCAACAAGACGATCAGATCACTTTACTCGACGCTCTTCGACATGGGGCATGCCCATACGGTCGAAGCTTGGGAGGGCGATGAACTGGTCGGCGGCCTCTACGGCGTCTCGCTCGGCTCGGCCTTCTTCGGCGAAAGCATGTTTTCGCGCCGGACGGATGCCTCGAAGATCTGCCTCGTGCATCTCGTCGACCGACTGCGGGAAAGGGGCTTCACGCTGCTCGACACGCAGTTCACCACCGAGCACCTGAAGACGTTCGGAGCGATCGACGTTCCGAAGGCCGACTATGCCCTGATGCTTTCTGCGGCGATGGAGTCGCCGCACCTTAAGTTTTAAGCGCGATCAATTCGTCCATGCGTTGATTTTTCAGCCGATTTGGCTAGGTTCGAAAAATACAACGGGGGATAGAATTTTGAAACGATATTTTGCAGCCGCGATCCTTTTGACCTTGTTTACCGGTCAAGCCGGCGCACGCCCATACCAGGACATGTTCCCCAGCAGGACCGATTTTTCCGACGCGGAAAAGCCGTTGCTGGAGAAGCTTGATTTCCAGCAGGGCGTGATCAAGCTGCCTGAAGCGAAGGCAACGCTAAACGTGCCCGCCGACTTCTACTATCTCAGCCCTGCCGACACGAAGACGGTGCTCGTCGATATCTGGGGAAATCCTCCGGCGGCGGCGGAGGGAACGATGGGAATGATCTTCCCGGCGAAATACGCACCGACCGATGTCGAGGCCTGGGGCTCCATTGTGGAATACAGCGCCGACGGCTATGTCTCGGATGTCGACGCCGCCACGACGAATTACGACGAATTGCTGCAAAACATCAAAGATTCCATCAGGGAAAACAACGTCGAACGTCAAAAGCAGGGTTTTCAGAAGATCACGCTTGTCGGCTGGGCTTCCACGCCGCACTACGACACCTCGGCGCATGCCATGCACTGGGCGCGTGATCTGGTGTTCGGCGACGACAGGCAGGCGCAGCACACGCTGAACTATTCCGTGCGCGTGCTCGGCCGCCAGGGTGTATTCCAATTCGACTTCGTCGCCGGCCTCGCTCAATTGAGGGAGATCGAGGGCGTCATTCCGTCCGTCACCAAGCTCGTGCAGTTCGACAAGGGGATGGCCTATACTGACTATGTCGAAGGCGACAAGATCGCGGCCTATGGGATGGCGGGAATGATTGCTGCGGGCGCGGGCGCCAAGATTGCCGCCAAGGTGGGATTGCTGGCATTCGCCCTCGCCTTCTTCAAGAAGGCCGGCGTCCTCGTCTTCATCGTGTTCGCCGCTGCGCTTCGCTTTGCCAAGGGTCTTTTCAGCAGGAACAAGACACCCACTGCATAGGCTCACCAGGCTACTGCGTAATTCAACGCCTTACAGCGCCGCGCGTCTGAAAAGACGCGCGGCGCTGTAAGGCGTGATGAGAGGTGTTAGCGGGCTGTCGCCTTGGTGCCATCGGGAGCCGGGACGTCCGAGGTTGTCTTGCAGTCTTTCAGCCAGACGTCGTAGATCGGGTGCTCGACGGCGTTGAGGCCGGGGCTGGCGGCGAACATCCAACCAGTGAAGATGCGGCGGATCTTGCGGTCGAGGGTGATCTCGTCAACCTCGACGAAACCGTCGATCTTCTGCGCTTCCGACTGGTCGCGCGAATAACAGGCCTTCGGCGTCACCTGCAGTGCGCCGAACTGTACCGTCTCATTGACATAAACGTCGAACGTCGTGATGCGGCCGGTGATCTTGTCGAGGCCGGAGAAGACGGCAACCGGATTTTCGATGCGTGCGGCATTTGCCGCAACTGGCGGAAGCAGGGCCGAGAGCGCCAGCAGCGATCCGGCGGCACGCAGGACCTTGTTCCGCGTGAAGAGCTTCATGTGTACCCGTCTCCAGACATTTTCAGTTCACACCGCGGTCAAGCGCGGCCAACCTGCGGGTAAAGGTCAATTGTGGCCAAAAGCCGGGTCTTGGGATCGCCCGGTCGGGCCGCCTCAGTTGCCCGGCGTCCAGGCGTCGTAATCGCCGGTGACGCGTGGACGCTCGCCCGGAACCGCGATGGAGCCCGGTGGACGATAGGCCTGCGGTGAACCGGTATGGTTGGGACGGTGCGGCTTTTGCCATTCCTTGGCGACGTAGCTCTCCTTGGAAGGAGGAACATCGGTGCGATGATGCATCCAGCCATGCCAACCCGGCGGAATGGCGGAGGCTTCGGCATAACCCTTGTAGATCACCCAGCGCTTCGGCAGACCGTAGGAAGACATGCCGCCTTCGTAATAGACGTTGCCGAATTCATCCTCGCCGACGCGCTTGCCAAAACGCCAGGTCGCAAAACGCGTGCCCATCGTCTGACCGTTCCACCAGGTAAAGGTCTGAACCAGAAGATTCCACATGTCTTTTCCTTGTGCCCGCCAGATGCGAGCCAAACCAGAATTCGTTTCCTCGCTTATGCCGTCGCCAAGGCGAATTGTCCAGCGATTCCACGACAGCCACGGGTCATTTCAAAGCCATCTTAAAGCCCAGATGCGAGGGCTTGAAGCCCAGCCTTTCATAGAAACGATGGGCATCCCTACGCACCGCATTCGAGGTTAGGGCTACCCGCCTGATACCGCGGCCTTTTGCCTCGGCAATGGCGAACTCGATCATCGCGGCACCGACCCCCTGCCCGCGCATATCGGCACGCGTCTGCACCGCCTCGATGATCATCGCCGAGGAGCCACGGCCAGTGAGCGACGTGGTCACCATCGTCTGGAACGTGCCGACCACCTCGCCGCCGCGCTCTGCGACGTAAAGTGTCTGGTCGGGCGAAGCCTCGATGACGGCAAAGGCCCCGAGATAATCCGGGAAGGCTTCAGCTTCCGTGGTATCGCCATGACCGCCAAGCGCATCGGCGGCAAACATTGCCACAAGCGCCGGCAGATCTTCCCTGCTTGCCTTGCGAATGAGAATGTTGGGCAACTCGACCACCACGGCCTCAATGCCCTTCGAGCGGCTTTTCAAAGATCAGCGCCGGAATGCCGGATTGCCCGGCTCCGCTATTCTCGTTGCGGCCGACTTCGGTGAAGCCGTGCGAGAGATAGAAGGCGATCGCCGCCGCATTCTGCGGTTCGACTTCGAGACGCATGATCTCCGCATCCGGGAAGCAGGTTTCGAGCTCGGCAAAGATATCGCGGCCGATGCCTTGGCGCTGCAGCGCCGGCCTGACGTAGAGGAGATGCAGGATGACCGTCTTCGTCAGTGCCTGCGACATTGCCGCATAACCCATGCCGCCGATATTGCGGCCGTCGTCGGCAACGAGGAATTCGGCATCCTTTCGCACGAGGCGCGCCTTCAGCGCCGCCGGCGAAAAGAGATGGGCGATCAGATCCCCCACCCTGGCTGCGCCATGAAGGCCGTCATAGGTGGCGTGAAAGCTCTCCGCCAGGAGGGCGCGCACCTTCTCCAGGTCGCGCTCACCGGCAGTGCGGACGAAATACACCGCTTATTCCTCGATGCCGAGCTTCGCCTTGACGAGGGCCTGGACAGCCTGCGGATTGGCCTTGCCGCCGGTCGCCTTCATCACCTGACCGACGAACCATGCTGCCATGGTCGGCTTCGCCTTGACCTTTTCGACCTGATCGGGATTGGCGGCGATGATCTCGTCCACGGCCTTTTCGATCGCGCCGGTATCCGTCACCTGCTTCATGCCGCGCGCCTCGACGATATCAGCGGGATCGCCGCCTTCGGTCAGCACGATCTCGAAGAGATCCTTGGCGATCTTGCCGGATATGGTTCCCGCCTTGATGAGATCGATGATGGCGCCGAGCTGGGCCGGCGAAACCGGCGTCTGCTCGATATCCTTGCCGGTCCGGTTCAGGGCGCCGAGCAGATCGTTGATCACCCAGTTGGCGGCCGTCTTGCCGTCACGGCCTGCGGCGACGGCTTCGAAATAATCGGCAATCGCTTTTTCGGAAACGAGCACCGAAGCATCATAGATCGACAGGCCGAGCTCGCGCACGAAGCGTACCTTCTTGTCGTCAGGCAGTTCCGGCAGATCGGCTTCGAGCGCCTTGATGAAGGCATCGTCGAATTCAAGCGGCAGCAGATCCGGATCGGGGAAATAACGATAGTCGTGCGCATCTTCCTTAGAGCGCATCGAACGCGTCTCGCCCTTGTTCGGATCGAAAAGGCGGGTCTCCTGATCGATCTTGCCGCCTTCCTCCAGAATGCCGATCTGGCGACGGGCTTCATATTCGATCGCCTGTCCGATGAAGCGGATGGAGTTGACGTTCTTGATCTCGCAGCGCGTGCCGAAACCCTCGCCCGGGCGGCGGACGGAGACGTTGACGTCGGCGCGCATCGAACCTTCGTCCATGTTGCCGTCGCAGGTGCCGAGATAGCGCACGATCGAGCGCAGCTTGGTCATATAGGCCTTGGCCTCGTCGGACGAGCGCATGTCGGGCTTGGAGACGATCTCCATCAGTGCGACGCCGGAACGGTTCAGATCGACATAGGACATGGTTGCGTGCTGGTCATGCATCGACTTGCCGGCGTCCTGCTCCAGATGCAGGCGCTCGATGCCGATCTCGATATCCTCGAACTGGCCCTGACGGTCCGGCCCGAGCGAAATGACGATCTTGCCCTCGCCGACGATCGGATCCTTGAACTGGGAGATCTGATAGCCCTGCGGTAGGTCGGGATAGAAATAGTTCTTGCGATCAAAGAGGGAGCGCTTGTTGATCTGGGCTTTCAGGCCGAGGCCGGTGCGAACAGCCTGCTTGACGCATTCCTCGTTGATGACGGGCAGCATGCCGGGCATGGCTGCGTCGACCAGCGAGACGTTCGAATTCTGCGGCTTGCCGAATTCCGTCGAGGCGCCGGAGAAGAGCTTCGAATTCGACAGCACCTGGGCATGGACTTCCATGCCGACGATGACTTCCCAGTCGCCGGTGGCGCCGGGGATGAAGCGTTTCGGATCAGGCGTGCGGACGTCGACAAGGGTCATCTGATGCTCTTTGCAGGCTGTTCTTTTCCACTGGTGAGGTAAAGGAAATGGTGTGCCGGTGCAAGGCTTTCGCCGTGGTCCGCATCACGGTTTTGCCGTTCGTTAACGGAGCCACGCTAGGGTTTCCCGATGACGATGATCGATATCCTCAAATCGGCCTTGCTGTTTCTGACGCTGAACCTCTTGGTGTTTTCGATCTATTTCATGGACAAGCAGGCGGCGCGCCACGGCAGGTGGCGCATCAGCGAGCGCACGCTTCTCATCCTTGCGCTGATCGGCGGCAGCCTTGGCGCGCTGGCTGCACAGCAGTTGCTGCGGCACAAGACGAGAAAGGAGCCGTTCCGGTCAATCCTGGCGGCGATCCTGATCCTGCACGGCGCACTAATTGCTGTGCTGGCGTTCCTGCCGCAATGGAGCCCTCTCCTTCTTTAGGATTCTTGAAGCATCAGAATTCCAGCCCATAGCCACCTTGGCCATCCGAAACGAGCTGTTTCGTCAGTCCAACGGAGGGCACGTCTCGGTCGAGCTTCGGATTGTAGGCAACCGAGAGCCAGTGAATGCTGTAGCCGTGCTTCTGGAAGAAGCCGATCGCCTCGCTATTGCCGGAATGGGTCTGCATCGCCGCCTTCTCGAGGCCCTGATCGGCGATCTCCTTTTCGATGCGGACGAGAAGGGCCGAACCGAGGCCCTGGCGGGTGAAGGCGGGATCGATCCAGAAATCCGAGATGGTTTCGTCCAATCCCTCGCGCGCCGCCCAGCCTGCGACCTGGCCGTTCTGCTCGACAACGGTGATGGTCAGCCAGTCGTTTTCTACGAAGTTCCGAAAGGCGTTGCGCGCTGCATCGATCATCGCGTCCGATTCGCCGATCGACGCCATCGCATTTTGCCAGGCCCTGAGCCCGATCTCGCTCAATAGCTCCGCTTCACCGTCGCGGGCATTGCGAATGTGGATCAACGACACCTCCGCGTTACCCTTCAACTAGACCATTGAGTCGCGGAATTTACCAGTACCTCCAAAGGGATGATCGGCCAAAAGTAAGGTTTTCGACTGGTTTTGACCTGAGACCACGCTCTTGACCGAATTTTCCGGGCTGAATAATAAACCCTATCGAGGTGTTTTATGTTGAGCCTGCCTGAGACCCGGTAAAGGCCCTGCCCGCAAGTTCGCTTGCGCGCATGGGCCCGAAAAACGAAGCCCTGACGTTCGAATGAGCGCCAGATCGTTTTTGTGCGCCCTGCCGGGCGCGACACCGGATCTCAACACATGGACATTTCTCGCACGGAGCAGCGCATCCTGCATCTCATGGCCCAGGGCGGGCGCATTGAAATTACCCGCGACGACGACAGGAAGATCGAAGCGGTCAGTTGCTTCACCCGCGACGGCTGGGTCTATCCCGGCGTCGACCTCGATCTCTTCCGCAGGCTGAAGCGGCTAAGGGCAATCAAGTCCTCAGGCGGCCAGCCCTACCGGATCACCGAAAGAGGGCTGAGGCTGGTTAGGTCACAGCTGAACAACAGGTAATAGTGGCACTCCTGATCGCGTCTCAAACGGGCGCGGTCAGGGTGTCGCCTCAAGCCTTTGCAGAGAGTTCCGTCCGCATCGCCGACCACTCGTCGGCCATCGAGCCCGTGCCGCGCGTCTTGCCGGCACGGCGATACCAGTAATCGGCGTTCCAGTCATCACCCTCGATGCGATGGCAAAGGGCGTGCCCCCAGTCGAACGGCTGTTCGCCTTCGTGGCGCTGGCAGATGTCGTGGAGCGCCTGCCAATCCGGGCCTATGGTGAAACCGCCGGCAGCGAGGCGATCAGCTGCCTCGATCAATTGCGCAAGATCACTGTTCGCCATGAGACCTCCTTGCTGGTTCCCGTTATCGGTCAGCCAACCGCTTCTCCAGATGCACTTTTTCAAGTTCCACGCCCATGCTCTTGGAATATTCGCGGCCGCGCCAGACGATGATGAAACCGCAGCGTTCGTAGAGCCGGATCGCGCCCTCATTCCCGGCATGCGTGTCGAGCCTGG
Source organism: Rhizobium sp. 62_C5_N11_2 (assembly GCF_051811185.1). Lineage (NCBI taxonomy): Bacteria > Pseudomonadati > Pseudomonadota > Alphaproteobacteria > Hyphomicrobiales > Rhizobiaceae > Rhizobium > Rhizobium sp. 62_C5_N11_2. The sequence continues at coordinate 1,726,257 of NZ_JBPWPW010000001.1, read as the reverse complement.
CAGTCGCCAGCCCCTCTGCCGCCATCACCTCGCACAAATGAAGCAGGATAGCCCGGCCGACGCCCTTACCCTGATGATCGGGGTGTACCCAGAGGTCGGACACATAGTTCGGTTCGTTTTCACGCGCGCCCCAGCCGACGATCGTCTCGCCCCGTTCGGCAATGAAGATCTCACCTTTCGTTTCCTCAGGAAAGATGGCGAACTCGTGCAGCACCCTGGCAATCACATCGGGATCGAGATAGCTGTCCTCGAAGGCATCGCTGGCGGCCCATGCGGCAAAGCCGACGGCGCCGACCGCTTCGTGGTCGGCAGCCGCTATCTTTCGGATTGTTAGCTCCGTTACCACCACTTGGCCGGCGTAAACCGGCCGGCCGCCTGCTCGATGACATGGGCGGTCTTGAAGAGGGTTTCCTCATCGAAGGGCTTGCCGATCAGCTGCAGGCCGAGCGGCAGGCCCTTGTGATCGAGACCGGCCGGCACGGCGATGCCGGGAAGGCCTGCCATGTTGACCGTCACCGTGAAGATGTCGTTCAGATACATCTTCACCGGATCGGCGGCGAGGTTCTCATCGGCAACGCCGAAGGCCGACGACGGCGTTGCCGGCGTCAGGATGGCGTCGACGCCGGCGTCGAAGGCCAGTTCGAAATCGCGCTTGATCAGCGTGCGGACTTTCTGGGCGCGGATGTAATAGGCATCGTAATAACCGGCCGACAGCACATAGGTGCCGATCATGATGCGGCGCTTGACTTCTTTGCCGAAGCCCGCGGCACGGGTCTTCTCATACATGTCGACGATATCCTTGCCGTCGACGCGCAGGCCGTAGCGCACGCCGTCGTAACGCGCGAGGTTCGAGGATGCCTCGGCCGGAGCGACGATGTAATAGGCCGGAAGGGCGTATTTGGTGTGCGGCAGCGAGATGTCGACGATCTCGGCGCCGGCATCCTTCAGCCAGGCGATGCCCTGGCGCCAGAGGGTTTCGATCTCGTCGGGCATGCCCTCGACACGGTATTCGTTCGGGATGCCGATTTTCATGCCCTTCAGCGATTGGCCGAGAGCTGCTTCGTAATCCGGCACCGGCAGATCGACCGACGTCGTGTCCTTTGCGTCGACGCTTGCCATCGACTTCAAAAGGATTGCGGCATCGCGCACGTCGCGGGCGATCGGGCCTGCCTGGTCGAGCGAGGAGGCAAAGGCGACGGTACCCCAGCGCGAGCAGCGGCCATAGGTCGGCTTGATGCCGACGGTGCCGGTGAAGGCGGCCGGCTGGCGGATCGAGCCGCCGGTATCGGTCGCGGTGGCGCCAGCGCAAAGATGGGCGGCGACGGCTGCGGCCGAACCGCCGGAGGAGCCGCCGGGCACGAGTTGCTGGTTGGAGCCTGCGGCGCGCCAGGGATTGATCACCGGGCCGTAATAGGATGTTTCATTCGACGAACCCATGGCGAATTCGTCCATGTTGAGCTTGCCGAGCATGACGGCGCCGTCATCCCAGAGGTTCTGCGTGACGGTCGATTCATAACGCGGCTCGAAACCATCGAGAATGTGGCTGCAGGCCTGGGTGTGAACGCCGACGGTGGCAAAGAGATCCTTGATGCCGAGCGGAATGCCTTCGAGTTCGCCTGCCTTGCCGGTGGCGATGCGCTGGTCGGAGTTCTTCGCCATGACGCGGGCGAGATCCGGCGTGACCTTTATATAGGCGTTCAGCCGGCCATTGGCCGCATCGATCGCCGAGATATAGGCTTCGGTCAGCTCGATCGCGGTGATTTCCTTGGCGCGCAGCTTCTGGCGGGCTTCGGCAATGGTCAGGCTGGTGAGTTCGCTCATCGTGTTTTCGCTTCAGATCTGGAAATGGCAACAGGGTCGGAAAGAGGCTTCGAAGCCTTATTCGACGACTTTCGGCACCAGGAAAAAATTGTGGTCGGTGACGGGCGCATTGGCGACGATATCGGCTGCCTTGCTGCCGTCGGTCACCTCATCGGTCCGCTTCTTCATCGCCATCGGGGTAACCGACGTCATCGCCTCGACGCCGTCGACATTAACTTCGGAGAGTTGCTCGACGAAGCCAAGGATGCCGTTCAGCTCGCCGACCATGCGATTTGCCTCGTCCTCGGAGACGGCAATACGGGCAAGGCGGGCGACGCGCTTCACGGTGGCAAGATCGACGGACATGGCATTCTCCGGATAGGATTTTTCCTACCCGCTATAAAGGCCATGTCCGCCTGACGCAACGGGGTTTCGTCAGATCGACAGGCTCTCGGAAGGCTTGATCGCCCTCACATCCGTCTGCGATCCCTCCATGCCGGCAATGAATTTTTCGGCCGTCTGATCGATGATCGGGAAGGTGCCGTAATGGCAGGGGATCGCGGTCTTGAAGTTGAAATAGCGCCGGCAGGCAAGTGCTGCCACCGCGCCGCCCATGGTGAAGCGGTCGCCGACCGGCACGAAACCGATATCGGGCTGGTGCAATTCGTTGATCAGCGCCATGTCGGAGAAGATATCGGTATCGCCCATGGCAAGGATCGAGGCTTCGTCGTCGAAATGCAGCATCAGGCCATTGGCGTTGCCGAGCGCATGCGAGACGCCGTCCTCAGTGATCTGGGCGGAGGAGTGCAGTGCATTGGTGAAGGTCGCCGAGAAACTGCCGAGCGCGATCGTGCCGCCGGTATTGCCCATCTCGATATTGTCGACGCCCTTGGAGCCGAGCCAAGCGGCGAGATCGGCATTGGCGAGAACGACGGCGCCGGTTTCCTTGGCGAGTGCCACGGTATCGCCGACATGATCGCCATGGCCATGCGTCAACAGGATGTGCGTGATGCCTGCGGAAACATCCTTGATATCCTGGCCGGAAAAGGAGGCGTTATAGCTGAGGAATGGGTCGAGCAGGATCTTCGCCTTTGATGTCTCGATGCGGAAGGCGGAATGGCCGAGCCAGGTGATCTTCATGAAATGTCTCCTTTATTACGTGATGCAAAGCCGGTTTCGATGCCACATCAAAGAATGAGGACATGATGTCGCCCGAAAACCGCTCACACTTTTCGGCGTCATGCCCTAAGGACATATCTTATGCGGCCGCAAAGAAAAGCGGCGACGACTTCAATTTGTTTTGACGGGATGAAACGGCGATGACGGTTCTGACAATCGAGGAAATGGCCGAGACGCTTGCCCCGCGACAGGCAATTGCCGGCCTCGATCTCGGCACCAAGACGATCGGGCTTTCGATGTCCGATCTCGGGCGGCGCTTCGCCACGCCGCGCACGGTGATCCGCCGCGTCAAGTTCACCATCGATGCCCAGGCGCTGCTCGACTTCGCGATAGCGGAAAAGGTCGCAGGCTTTATCATCGGCCTGCCGATGAACATGGATGGATCAGCAGGTCCGCGCGTGCAGGCAACGCGCGCCTTCGTGCGCAATATGGAGCAGAAGACGGCGCTGCCTTTTGTCTATTGGGATGAGCGGCTATCGACGGTCGCCGCCGAACGGACGCTGCTCGAAATGGACGTCTCGCGCGCCAAGCGGGCCGACCGGATCGATTCGGCCGCCGCAAGCTTCATCCTTCAGGGCGCGCTCGACAGGCTTTCCTTGCTGGCAAGGTCTGATGGAGATGAATTCAGCGCCTGACGCGCCTTCCACCAGGCGATGATCGACTTTCGCTTCCGCAGGCCAAGGATGGCGAAAACGACGAGGCTGTCCACCGCGATCGCGCGGGCAACGAGCGGCGGGATGGTCTCCGGCGGAATGCCGAGCGCCTTGCCGTAAAGCTCGAAGGTCAGGTCATGAACCTGCCGCGTGAACATGAAGATGCCGAAACTCATGTCGTAATAGGAGAGCCAATACCATCCGCCCAGAAAGACGATGGGGCCGGCCCAGAAGATCAGAAACCACTTCATGCGGCCTCTCCTCCATGCTTGCGCGCCACGGGCAGATCGAGAGAGACCAACCAGGTCGACAATGCCATAATGCAAAGCACCAGCGTCGGAATTGCGATATCCAGCGCCAGGACTGCGAAAAACATCATCGCCGTCACCAGAAACGCGGCTTTAGCGATCTTGGTTGCCATGGGCGTCAACTCGGGGCTCTACTCATACATCTCTGCTCACCGCCACACTGTCGGCTTAACCAGCCCTGCGCAATGTAAACCATTTGTTAGGGTTAACGCAGGCCCGCCCCCCTGTGGATGAGTAGATCTCAGCCGTAGACGCCGCGCACGATGCGCTTCAGCGCCGTCGCCGCCTTCTCCCAGTCCTTTGATGTCTTCAGCGACAGGCCGGCGCACTGCCCGCCGGCTGCGGCGGCCAGCACGAGGTGCTGGATCGCAGCGATGATGACGGCGTTGACCGCTGCTGCATCCACGCCCTTCGGCGGCGCCAGCGAGCCGCGCATGCGCTCGAGCCAGAGGGCGAGCGCCTTCGAACGCGCTTCCGACAGCCGCCTCACCTGTTCGGTGTTTTCAGAAATCTCCCAGGCGAGGATGCGGCGCATCAGCGGATCGTTTCTCAAGGCGTCGAGGAGGAGAAGCGACAGCCGCTCCATCAGGTCGCCATAGGTGAGCAGGAACATGCCGCCGGCGTCTTCCGGGATTCGATCCTTCACCCATGTGCCGAGATCGGCGCCGATCGCCTCGACCAAGCCGTCGAGGCCGCCATAGTAGCGATAGATCAGCTGCTTGTCGCAACCAGCGCGGCGGGCAACCGCATTGATGCCGAAATTCTGGAAGCCTTCCTCGGCCAGCAGGCCCTTGGCTGCGGCAAGGATTGCGCGCTCGGTGGCGCCGCGATCACGCACGCGCCGTTCCGGCTCTCCGTCGACCCCGGGTGAATTTTCAAGATTTACCGCTTCATTCAGCATGACCGACCCTTCCCCGCTGTCACCAATCGGTGAGTAGCGGGGAGGCTTCATGCAATCAATCCTATCCCTTTGGGAAGATTGTGGATATTCTAGCCGGACCGTTGATTGTCCGTCGAACGGATGTGGAAAGCTGCACGCTGGACTGATCGGATCTGTCTAGAAATCTCGTCCTGGCGGTTGATCGTGATGGACGAACCCGGCATAGCTGCATTATGAACAAATCTAACAATCTCCGCTAAGGCCCTGCAATGGTGAACTATATCGAAGCCTCTACCGCGCCCCCGAAGAATACGGGCGCCATCCGGCTTTATGACGCTGAAGCATTCGAGGGTATGCGCAGGGCATGCCAGCTGACCGCGCGCTGCCTCGATGCGCTTGCCGACATCGTCAAGCCCGGCCTGCTGACTGATGAAATCGACCGGTTCGTCTTCGATTTCGGCATGGATCATGGCGCCTATCCGGCGACGCTGAATTATCGCGGTTACACAAAATCGACCTGCACTTCGATCAATCACGTCGTCTGCCACGGTATTCCGAACGACAAACCGCTGCGTGACGGCGATATCGTCAATATCGACGTCACCTTCGTGCTCGACGGCTGGCATGGGGATTCCAGTCGGATGTATCCCGTCGGCGTCGTCAAGCGTGCTGCCGAGCGGCTGCTCGAGGTCACCTATGAATCACTGATGCGCGGCATTGGCGCCGTCAGGCCCGGCGCCCGCACCGGCGCGATCGGCGAGGCGATCCAGACCTATGCGGAAGCCGAACGCTGTTCGGTGGTGCGCGATTTCTGCGGCCATGGCGTTGGCCGGCTGTTCCACGATTCGCCGAATATCCTGCACTACGGCCGCGCCAACGAGGGGCCGGAGCTGCGCGAAGGCATGATCTTCACCATCGAGCCGATGATCAACCTCGGTCGGCCGCATGTGAAGGTGCTCGCCGACGGCTGGACGGCGGTCACCCGCGACCGCTCGCTGTCGGCCCAGTACGAACATACCGTCGGTGTCACCTCCGATGGCTGCGAGATCTTCACGCTGTCGCCGGGTGGGCTCGACCGCCCCGGTCTGCCATCGCACAACGGGTGACGATTCGATGGCGAAAGGCCCCGTTTCGACATCTTCCGACGACGAGCTGCCTTTCGAGACGCAAGAGCCCATTGCCGCCGACGAACGCTCATTCTTTGGCGGACGACCGCAGAAACCGTCCGCACCAAATGCCAGGACCGCCCTGCCCGCTTCGCTTGCCGGCCATGAACATTATCATGGCCATCGCGAGCGGTTGCGTGACCGCTTCCGTGAGCTGGGCGACACCGCGCTTGCCGACTACGAAATCCTCGAGCTGCTGCTTTTTCGCCTGATCCCGCGGCGCGACACCAAGCCGATCGCCAAGGCGCTGATCGAGCGGTTCGGCTCGCTCTCCGGCGTCTTCGGTGCGCCTGCGGCGCTGCTGACCGAGGTAAAGGGCGTCGGCGAGGCCGTGGCGCTCGACCTGAAGCTGATCTCGACTGTCGCCCACCGGACCTTGAAGAGCGAGCTCAGGAGCAAGCAGGTCCTGTCTTCGTGGTCTTCGGTCATCCAATATTGCCATGCCGCCATGGCGCACGAGACACGCGAACAGTTCCGCATCCTCTTCCTCGACAAGCGCAATGTGCTGATCGCCGATGAGGTGCAAGGTCGCGGCACGGTCGACCACACGCCGGTCTATCCGCGCGAGGTGGTGAAACGCGCGCTCGAGCTTTCGGCAACGGCGATGATCCTGGTGCACAACCATCCGTCCGGCGACCCGACACCGTCGCGCGCCGACATCGACATGACGAAGGTGATCATCGATGCGGCCAAGGCTCTCGATATCACCGTCCACGACCACGTCATCATCGGCAGGGATGGCCATGTCAGCCTGAAGGGGCTGAAGCTGATCTGAAAGGCACAGGTCCGGCGGAATCGGCGGCTGTAAAACAATCTGTAACATTGACCGGCTAACGATGGACGGGCGACATTTTGCGTCGCAAAATGATTCCTTTCCAATCCGGGGCTTGATGATGCTTCAGTACGATCTCGTTGTGGTGGGCAGCGGTCCCGCAGGGCGCCGCGGCGCGATCCAAGCGGCAAAACTCGGCAAGAAAGTGCTTGTCATCGAGCAGGGCAAGCGCGTCGGCGGCGTGTCCGTGCACACCGGCACCATCCCCTCGAAGACGCTGCGCGAGACCGCACTTAATCTTTCCGGCTGGCGCGAACGCGGCTTCTACGGCCGGTCTTACCGCGTCAAGGAAGAGATCAGTGCAGATGACCTGCGCCGCCGCCTGCTGATTACGCTCAACCACGAGGTCGAGGTGCTTGAACACCAGTTCGCCCGCAACCGCGTGCAGCATATTCGCGGCAAGGCGAGCTTCATCGATGCGTCGACGCTGCAGGTGATCAAGGATGACGGTGAGACCACGCAGGTCACCGGCGCCAGCGTGCTGCTTGCCGTCGGCACAAAGCCTTTCCGCCCCGATTACATACCCTTCGACGGCAAGACCGTGCTTGACAGCGACGAACTGCTCGACATCCAGGACCTGCCGCGATCGATGGTTGTCATCGGCGCCGGCGTCATCGGCATCGAATATGCGACGATCTTCAGCGCGCTCGACACGGCTGTCACCGTGATCGACCCGAAGGCGACAATGCTCGACTTCATCGACAAGGAAATCATCGAGGATTTTACCTACCAGCTGCGCGACCGCAACATGAAGCTGCTGCTCGGCCAGAAGGCCGACAAGGTGGAGACGCTTGAGAATGGCAAGGTCGAGCTGACGCTCGACAGCGGCCGGCGCCTGACGACCGACATGGTGCTTTTCGCCGCCGGCCGCATGGGGGCGACCGATGCGCTGAACCTTCAGGCCATCGGCCTCGAAGCCGACAGCCGCGGCCGTCTCAAGGTCAATCCGGAAACCTTCCAGACATCGGTTGCCAATGTCTATGCCGCCGGCGACGTCGTCGGCTTTCCGAGCCTTGCCTCGACCTCGATGGAACAGGGCCGCATCGCCGCCCGCGTCGCGATCGGCGCGGTCGCCAAGGAACCGCCGAAATATTTCCCCTACGGCATCTATGCCGTGCCGGAGATTTCGACCTGCGGCCTGACCGAAGAAGAGATGAAGGAGCGCGGCATTCCCTATGAATGCGGCATCGCCCGCTTCCGCGAGACGTCACGCGGTCATATCATGGGCCTCGACACCGGGCTTTTGAAGCTGATCTTCTCGCTGAAGACGCGCCGCCTGCTCGGCGTGCATATCGTCGGCGAAGGCGCCACCGAGCTGGTGCATATCGGCCAGGCGGTGCTCAATCTCAAAGGGACCGTCGAATATTTCGTCGAAAACACCTTCAACTACCCGACGCTCGCCGAAGCCTACAAGATCGCCGGGCTCGATGCCTGGAACCGGATGGGCGACATCAAGTCGGAACTCTAAGTCCGTCGCGTAGACAGCAAATCCGGGAACGACATTGCGCATCATTTCGCTGAACGCATGGGGCGGCAGGCTGCATGAGGCCCTGATTACCTACGTCACCGAGGCCGATCCGGATGTGCTGTGCCTGCAGGAGGTGCTGCGGGCGCCGGGTACGGGCTGCGGCTGGTCGGTCTATCGGGACGGCGATGTCGAGTTGCCGCAGCGCTTCAATCTCTTTACCGAGATCAGCGCCGCCCTGCCCGGCCACGACGGCTTCTTCTGCCCGACCTCGAAAGGCGAGCTTTTCGATGGCGATACCGTCATTGTCGCCGAATTCGGGCTGGCGACCTTCGTGCGCAAAACCCACTCCGTCATCGCCCAGGGGCTGGACTTCGTGCATGGCCGTTTTTCCGCTGATGGCTGGGGCGAACATCCGCGGCCGCGAAACGCCCATTGCATCCGCCTCTTCAGCCATGAGCATGCTTCAACCATAACTATCGCCCACATGCATGGCCTGCGCGATGCCGCAGGCAAGGGCGATACCGCAGCGCGCGACGAGCAGGCCGTAGCGCTGATCAGGCTCATCGAGCGCGTCTGGCCGGGCGACGAAAGGCTCGTCGTCTGCGGCGATTTCAACGTGCTGCCCGACAGCTCGACCTTTACGATTCTTGCCAGACTCGGGCTTTCCGATCTCGTCACCGGATACGGCCTTGTAGACACGCGAACCTCCTACTTCTGAAGCAGGGCCGCTTTGCCGACTACATGCTGGTGACACCGGAGGTGAAGGTTGCCAAATTCGAAGTGGTCGTGGCGCCCGAAGTCTCCGACCATCGCGCATTGCTGCTCGATATCGGGTAGTATATTGAGGAATGATACACTTCGCGGAGCGTTTGCGCGCCGTGCCGTTTTTTACGCCTTAGTTTGACCTCCTAAATCGCCTTGATGTGTCGTGCCTGCTATATGCCTTCAACGCCATTTTGCCTTCGGGCAAAAGCTTCTAAAGAAAGATAGATACTCTTGTCCCATGTCTTAGAAGCTGCGCGCCGACGTTTTCAGCTGATCCTGATCAAGCCGTCGCATTATGACGATGATGGCTACGTCATCCGCTGGTGGCGGGCGATGATCCCCTCCAATTCGCTTGCGGCTCTTTACGGCATCGCCGCCGAATGTGCCGAGCGCAAGGTGCTCGGCGACGATACGGCGATCGACATCACCGTGATCGACGAAACCAACACCCGGATCGATGTCGCCGGACTGCTGGCGCAGTTCAAGCGCCACGACAATTTCGGCATGATCGCACTCGTCGGCGTCCAGACCAACCAGTATCCGCGCGCCCTCGATATCGCCCGGCCGTTCCGAGATGCCGGCCTGCCGGTTTCGATCGGCGGCTTTCATGTTTCCGGCTGCCTGTCGATGCTGGATGGCAAGGCGGTCGGGCTCGACGCCTGCCGCGACATGGGCATCTCGATGTTTGCCGGCGAGGCCGAGGGCCGGCTCGACATGGTGCTGCGCGACGCCGCCGCCGGCGAACTGAAGCCGCTCTACAATTTCATGAACGACCTTCCGGGCATCGGCGGCACGCCGGTTCCCTTCCTGCCGAAGGACAATATCCAGCGCACGCTCGGGCTCAGCACCAGCTTCGATGCCGGGCGTGGCTGCCCCTATCAGTGCTCGTTCTGCACCATCATCAATGTGCAGGGACGCAAGTCACGCTTCCGTTCGGCCGACGACGTCGAGAAACTGGTGCGGATGAACTGGGCGCAGGGCATCCACAAATTCTTCATCACCGACGACAATTTCGCCCGCAACAAGGATTGGGAAGCGATCTTCGACCGGCTGATCGAGCTCAAGGAGCGGGACGGCATTCCGCTCGGCCTGATGATCCAGGTCGACACGCTCTGCCACAAGATCCCTAACTTCATCGAGAAATCCAGACGCGCCGGTGTCACCCGCGTATTCATCGGCCTCGAAAACGTCAATCCGGACAATCTGACCGCCGCCAAGAAGAACCAGAACAAGATCACTGAATACCGCAAGATGCTGCTCGCCTGGAAGGCACAGGGCATCATGACGCTTGCCGGTTATATCTTGGGCTTCCCGGCCGATACGCCGGAATCGATCCGCCGCGACATCACGATCATCCAGGAAGAGCTGCCGCTCGACGTCATCGAATTCTTCATCCTGACGCCGCTGCCCGGTTCCGAGGACCATCAGGTCCTATGGAAGAAGGGCATCGAGATGGATGCCGATCTCAATATCTATGATGTCGAGCACGTCTGCACCGCGCATCCCAAAATGAGCAAGCAGGAATGGGAAGACATCTACCACGAGGCCTGGTCGCTCTATTATTCGCCTGCTCATATGAAGACGCTGCTGCGCCGTGCCGTGGCGACCGGGGTACCGCTCGCAAGGCTCGTCAAGGTTCTCGTCTCCTTCGCGACCACCGTGCCGCTGGAAAACGTGCATCCGCTGCAAAGCGGCCTGCTGCGCCTGAAGACGCCGTCGGAGCGGCGCCCGGACCTGCCGCGCGAGAATCCGCTGGTCTTCTGGCCTCGTTTTGCCTGGGAAACCTTCAGAAAACATGCTTCGCTCGCCGGCACGATCATTGGCTTGACGATTTCGGCATTCCTGATTTCAAGGGATGCGAAGTCGAAGACCTATATGGATCAGGCCCTGACGCCTGTTGCCGACGACGAAGAAGAAACGCTCCACCTCTTCACACAGACCGCCGGCGGCGCCGCAGCCGTCAGCCATGTCAGGAAAGTCGCGCAACTGACAGCGCATTGAGCGGTAATTCTTGAACGCCGGATGACGCCCAAAAACATGGGCGGCATCAAACTCTAAGCCAATGCATGTCGATAAAGCGCGTCGCTTGAATCAAGTTTGACAACGCGCTTTGAAGACTCCGACTTTGGTGGCCTTTTAAGCGACTTGGATCATCTGGGTCGTCTCGGCCACTTGCAGCGTGTCGACGAATTCGACGATCTTGACGGGTTTCCCATCTCGGAAATGGATCTTGTCGACGAATTCCGTATGGAAGCTCACGCCCGATGGGATGTGCCTGACCTCGCCTTCGCGGTGGGCAAAGACCATATGCTCATCTTCGTCCACATAGATGCCGGCTGTCCTTATATTCGATAGATCCCACACTGTGATAAGCTGGGTTATCGCTTGGCGAAAAGCATGCCCGCTTGCTTCAGTCGAAAAAGGCGCCAGCCGTGTATTGCCGACCATGCGAAAGGTGCAACCCTCGCCGATCAGCGCCAGTGTAGCTTCGACATCGCCGCGGTCACGCACAGCATAGATTTCCTCCACGAGCTTCTTCATGTCATGCTTTGCAGTCATTTTCCGGTCCCTCCACCATCAACGAAATCTGCATCTAATTATACTTAAATGCAACTCTTTGTTGTTCAGAATGAATAAACACAATGGAGTAGGCGGCGCGAATGAAACTGCCCTGGATAATAGAAAAAGGCCCCGCACGATGGCGAGGCCTTCCAAACTTTACTGCATGATTCCTTAAATCGGAATCCGATTTCAGGATGCAGCAATTCAAAGTGTTACAGCGTCCTTTGCGCGTCTAAAAAGACGCGCGGCGCTGTAGGACTGAAAAGCGATTATTCGGCGCTTTCGTCAGCCGCCTTCTTCTTCGGAGCAGCCTTCTTCTTCGGTGCGGCTTCTTCGCCTTCACCGGCGTCAGCTGCTTCTGCCTTGGCGGCAGCCTTTTTCTTCGGCGCGGCCTTCTTGGTCTCGGCCTTCGCCTCGCCTTCTTCCTCGGCGAGCAGCTCTTCCTTCGTCACCTTCTTGTCGGTGACGTCGATTTCGGTCAGCAGGTGATCGATGACCTTCTCTTCGAAGATCGGTGCGCGGATCGAAGCGGCGGCACCCGGCTGGCTGCGGAAGAATTCGAGGATCTGCTTTTCTTGGCCCGGATACTGGCGCAGCTGATCGTAAATGGCGCGCTGCATCTCGTCTTCGCTGACCTCGACGCCGGCCTTTTCGCCGATTTCGGAGAGAACGAGGCCGAGGCGAACGCGGCGCTCGGCGAGCGTCTTGTATTCCTCGCGAGCCTTCTCCTCAGTCGTGTCTTCGTCTTCGAAGGTCTTGCCGGACTGGGCGAGGTCGTTGTTCACCTGGCTCCAGATGCCGTTATATTCGGCGTCGACGAGCGAGTTCGGAGTCTCGAACTTGTACATCTCGTCGAGCTGGTCGAGGATCTGACGCTTCAGCTTCTGGCGGGTCAGCGAGCCGTACTGCGATTCGATCTGGCCACGGACGATTTCCTTCAGGCGATCGGCCGATTCGATGCCGAGCTTGGAGGCGAGTTCGTCGTTGATCTCGACATCGGCAGGTGCTGCGACTTCCTTGACTGACACGTCGAAGGTCGCTTCCTTGCCGGCGAGGTTTTTGGCCGGGTAGTCGGCCGGGAAGGTCACGGTGATGGTCTTCCCAACGCCGGCCTTGACGCCGACGAGCTGGTCTTCGAAGCCCGGAATGAAGCGGCCGGAGCCGAGCACCAGTTCGGCGCCCTGGTCGGTGCCGCCTTCGAAGGCTTCGCCGTCGACCTTGCCGACATAATCCATGGTGATGCGGTCGCCGTTCGCGGCCTTGCCGGTCTTGGTCTCGTAGGCGCGGGCGCTTTCGGCGACCTTCAGGACCTGCTCGTTGACTTCGTCGTCCGAGATGTCGATGACTTCGCGCGTGACCTTGATGCCCTTGACCGACTTCAGTTCGATCGGCGGCAGAACTTCATAGGAGAGCGTGAATTCGAAATCCTGCTCGGCAGCGAGGATCTTGTCGGCTTCGTCCTTGTCTTCCGTCATGGCGATTTCCGGCTGCGTGGCCGACTTCTCACCGCGGCTGGACAGGATCGCGGCCGGCTGCTCGCGGACGATCTCGTTGACGAGGTCGGCCATGATCGACTTGCCGTAGACCTTCTTCAGGTGAGCAGCGGGTACCTTGCCCGGACGGAAGCCGTTGATGCGAACCTTGTCCTTCACATCGGCAAGACGCTCATTCATCTTGTCTTGCATGTCCTTGGCCGGGATAACGACCTTGATTTCGCGCTTCAGCCCTTCAGCGAGCGTTTCGATAACCTGCATGTCTTCCTACCTTCATTTCGTGGCGGCCGTGCCCAGACGCCGTTCGTTTCGATGAGCACGACGCCGGCGATCCTGCCGCGCGTGGCTTTTCCCAATTCCTGTATCATTCCGCCCAAAGGGGAACGGCACTCGCGGGGTGTTCGGGACAACTCTCGGCTGCCCTAAGCCAACCGATTTCAGTCTCCCGCCTGCAAACAGCTTGGTGCGGGTAGAGAGACTTGAACTCCCACGCCTTGCGGCACCAGAACCTAAATCTGGCGTGTCTACCAATTTCACCATACCCGCGTTCACAAAACCGCATGCCTATGCCTGCGCATGAGGCCTTCCGGAGCGCGGCGTCTCTATATCACCCGATTTGGTCGAGGCAAAGGAAAAATGAACGGCAAATGACAGGGGACCTGCGGCCCTGCAGCCGCCCTCCTCCGAAGCGCCGTCGGATCAGTAAAGCGGCTCGTCGTAAACCGGCTTGCCGTCAACGAGAAGGCTGCGGATTTGCGCGCTTCCATCAGGCGAGACACGCACCGATATTGCGACATTGCCGTCGTTGCGGGCCTCCTCGATCGGCTTGCCCTTGCCTTCAGGAACGTAGTAGCGCTCGATGCCGTATTCGACACGCATGTTGTCGCCGGCGGCAAGTGCGCCACTATAAAATGGCAGGCTGCGCAGGATCACCGTCTCCGGCTGCGGAGGCAGCTCGTGGAAGGACGATTCGGTGACTGTCCAGAAACCGTCCTCCTGCTTCTTCAACCGAACCCATAACACCCGTTCGCCAACCTCGGCCGGAATCCCGCCGGAAACCGTCTGAACCGGCACTGAGGAAATGTCGTAGTTCAAGACGACATAATCGCCGCGCAAGAAATCGCGCGGATCGACGGGCGCCGTCTTCAACAGCACCTCGGCGCCGTTGCTGAGGATCGACGCCCGGCTCTGGATGATCGTGCCGAGGATAAGGGTCTGCAGACCGGCGACGATGATGGCCGAAAGCAGATAGCCCTTGCCGGATTGCAGCTTTGCCATGAACGAGCTCATGCGCGCTCCCCCTGGGCATTCGCCGAAAAACGCCGTTCGAGACGGATGACCATCCAGGCGACCAGCGCGACCACGAGACCGGAGAAAAGGAAGAGGCTCGACGTGCCGAGGATGGAGCCGACGGTGACGGAGGCGAGATAAAGCATCTCGGCGGCAAAGGTCGCATAGGCGAGATATCGCACCGCGCCGTTATCCCTGCCGTGCAGGGCGATCGCCAGCACGGAAGCGGCAAGCGTCGCCACTCCCAGCACCACCAGCCGCCAGCCATCCTCGATCTCGATATGCAGCAGCAGGAAGCCGATTACAGCGACAAGGAAGCTGTAGAAGGCCGGAGCCGCACCGGCGCTCCTGATCAAGGAGGCGATACGCGGGAGCGGCACCGCCGTCAGGACAAAGGCCGCCATTCCGCCGATCGCGAAGGCTAGCGCCACGGCGATCTCCTCATAAAGAGTATAGAGCCAGGCGAGCCAGCCGATCAGCAGCAGATAGGCCAGATGGCGAGCCCGCTCGGCGCCGGTATACCGCACCAGCCCGATGACGATCACCGCCATGAGAGGCGCCATCCAGGGATCGAAGCCTATCCAATGTGTGTCGTTGTTCTCAAGATAGACGGCGAAGGACGCCCAGGAGAGGAAGCCCGCGACGACTGCCACGGCACCCGAACGGAACAGGATTGCCGAGATCGTCGCGATCGCGAACCAGAGATACATCACCGTCTGCTCGTCGCCGGAAAGGTGATACATCTGCCCGACCAGCGAGATGGCGCCGCCGAAACTCATCGCGCCGATGACCAGCAAGCCACCTGCGGCCGCTGTCGCGCCGCGGGCAAGCATCCGGGCAGCGGCGATATGCACCAACCAGATCAGGGCAAGGATGCCGCCGACGCGGACAAGGCGCGGGATAGCTTCCCAGTTGGAGGCGACGACCAGCAGGATGGCAGCGGCAAGCAGCACCGCCGCCAGCGCCATCAGCACCCTGCCGAGGCTGAAGCTTGCAGGGCGGCTGTCATATTCGGCGAGAAGCGCACCTGCCGTTTCCTGCCCGAGCAGGCCCTTGCCCACCCAGAGCGAGAGATCCCGCTCCAATCTGCCGCGATACATGCTCAACCCCCTGATTTCCGGAACGTCGACTGCGGCGCTGCGGCTCACGCCGTTATAGACGCAGCACGGGCGTTCGCAAACGCTGTTGCGACAAACATACAAGTTCCTCATTGGTCTAAATAGTATCGACTGTTAACCGGCCGCTAACGGCAGAAGCGCTAATATAAGCTTATGGACGGAGAGGCATGCGATCCTTGCATATCCCCCATGAATTTATTGCACTGCACAATACTCATTAGTCATACTATTGATCAGAACATCGAAGCGCGGGGATGGCGGCCCGGCTCCAGCCGGATGCCCGCGGATGCTTTGTCCGTGACGAGATTCGCAGCTGCGCACTCCTCCTCCCAGCGCGTTGCGATAGACTGGCAACACTCCTCCTCCCAGTTGTCAGTCACCATCACACGCCCGCCGGATCCTCCCCCGGCGGGCGTTTTTGTTGAGCCAAAGCTTATTAAAGCATTGATGGTTGGAGGATTTTCGTCGTGTGACGCCGTCAATGCCACATTGTCGTGACACCTCCCCACCAACCCCGTGAACAGATGCGCGACTTCCGATCCGAAGCGGAACGCCTCTTTGTTGCAGAAGGACGGGCGGAACTGGCGGAGGGAGCGGCGTTTTCCGCTGCGGCACCCCATTCGCCCCTCCAAATCGACCTGCTCTCCTAAAAGTCATTCTGCCTATTCGTTGACCAAATAACGGTAAGTCTGCGTCAAATACCCTTTGAGCATTGCATCATTTGCATGGGTGATCTGAAAACTTGGCTGTTTTAGTCTTTCGCGCCGCAACATATATTCCGGTCATCAAATAGAGGTCAGCGCCGATCGGTGGCTGCTGGCAGATGAAACCCTCGGAAAGGGGCTTAACATGAACTTCTCTCGCTCTTTCAATAACTGGCGCAAGTATCGTCAGACCGTCACGGAACTCGGCCGCATGACCAACCGCGAATTGCACGATCTCGGCATCGACCGTTCGGACATCCATCGCGTTGCCCGTGAGGCTTCTTCCCGCTAATTCAAGGCGATCGCCGCTCCTCCCAAGCACGATTGTTCTCGATCGAAACGCCCGCTGTACCCACAGCGGGCGTTTTCTTTTGTCTGCACGTGGTGGCCGCGGCGGTTGCATGTTTTTCCGCTTGATTAGCCCGCTCAAAAAATATTCACCGCCTAATTGTCGAGCATCACATTGCACAATTGCATGGCAGACGCCTTTTATTTGCACTGCACAATCGGACTGATATCGCCTATATAAACATCAACCGCAGAGAGACAGGCGATCCCGCCGTCCCGCGGACATAGGAAGAAGACAATGAACCCGATCCGCATTGCAAAAAGCTGGCTCAGCTACCGTCGTACGCTCAACGAACTCGGCGGCCTTTCCAACCAGACCCTGTCCGATATCGGCGTCAGCCGCTACGACATCCGCAATATTGCATCCCGCTCGTTCCGCTAATAGCGAGTACGATGCTTCCAAGACGGCGCCACGAAGGCGCCGTTTTTGATTCCGGGGTACTGGGCCACGAAGGCGCCGTTTTTGATTCCGGGATGCTGGGCCACGAAGGCGCCGTTTTTGATTCCGAGGTGCTGGGCCACGAAGGCGCCGTTTTTGATTCCCGGGTGTTGGATCGCTCCTGCCGACATGATATCAGCCCAGGATGAACACGATCTCCTCCTATTCCCCCATCCACGTCGTCGGCGGCGGGCTTGCCGGTTCGGAAGCCGCCTGGCAGATCGCCAGTTCCGGCGTTCCGGTCATCCTGCATGAAATGCGCGGGGTGCGCGGCACGGATGCGCACAAGACCGACGGCCTGGCCGAACTTGTCTGTTCCAATTCCTTCCGTTCCGACGATGCGACCAGCAATGCCGTTGGCGTCATCCATGCAGAGATGCGCATGGCGGGCTCGCTGATCATGGCCGCTGCCGATCGGTGCCAGGTACCGGCCGGCGGTGCGCTCGCCGTCGATCGTGACGGCTTCTCCGAGGCGGTGACCAAGGCGGTCCATGACCACCCGCTCATCACCGTCGTGCGTGAAGAGATCACCGGCCTGCCGCCCAGTGACTGGGATCTTGCCATCGTTGCCACCGGACCGCTGACGGCGCCGTCGCTCGCGAGCGCCATCCAGGCAGAAACCGGCGAGGATTCACTCGCCTTCTTCGACGCCATCGCGCCGATCGTCTACCGCGAGAGCATCGACATGGATATCTGCTGGTATCAGTCGCGCTACGACAAGGTCGGGCCTGGCGGCACCGGCAAGGATTATATCAACTGCCCGATGGACGAGGCGCAGTACAATGCCTTCGTCGACGCGCTGATATCAGGCGACACGGTCGGTTTCAAGGAATGGGAGGGCACGCCTTATTTCGACGGCTGCCTGCCGATCGAGGTGATGGCTGAACGCGGCCGCGAGACACTGCGCCACGGACCGATGAAGCCGATGGGGCTGACGAACGCGCATAACCCGACAGTCAAGGCCTATGCCGTCGTGCAGCTGCGGCAGGACAATGCACTCGGCACGCTCTACAACATGGTCGGCTTCCAGACGAAGCTGAAATATGGCGCGCAGGCGGACATTTTCCGGATGATCCCGGGTCTGGAAAATGCGGAATTTGCCCGTCTCGGCGGCCTGCACCGCAATACCTATATCAACTCCCCAACCCTGCTCGACCGGTCACTGACGCTAAAATCGCGGCCCGGCCTGCGTTTTGCCGGCCAGATCACCGGCTGTGAGGGTTATGTGGAAAGCGCCAGCGTCGGGCTGATGGCCGGGCGTTTCGCCGCCGCCGAACGCAAGGGCGAGGCGATCTCGCTACCGCCGGCGACGACGGCGCTCGGCGCGCTGCTCGGCCACATCACCGGTGGGCACATCGTCACCGACGAGGAGCCGGGCAAACGATCGTTCCAGCCGATGAACATCAATTTCGGGCTGTTTCCGGAGCTCCAGCCGGGCTCGATCGTCAAACCTGAAGGCGTCAAGCGCTTCCGCGGCAAGGACAAGACGATCATGAAGCGGCAGCTGATCGCGCGGCGTGCGCTTGCCGACTGCGCGACCTGGCTCGGTCAAGAATCGACGCTTGCCGAAAGCGCCTGACCGGCGTTTTCAAGCGCATCGGACCCGGCTCGTGCGACCCGCGTGAAGTCTTTGCTTCTATGCATGTCGCCCAAAAGCGCTGCACACTTTTGGGCGACCTGCATTACTGCTTGGTCGCGGCCGAAATATTGCCGGGCGGCAGGTCCTTATCCGGCTCGGCGATATAATTGCCGAGCAGCCAGAGCGAAACCTCCGAGGCTTCCTTGGCGGAAGCGAATTCGAAATCGCCGTTGTGATAGGGTGCATCGAGGAAGTCGATCACCAGTCCCCGGCCCGTCTCCGATCCCACGACACGCACCCGACCCGGCTCGATCAGATGGCAGGCGAAATGGCGCGACATGTTGCGCATGAAGCCCGCCTTGTTGTCGTGCAGGCGCACAAAAACGGCCTGGCCGTTTTCCGTCGCCTGCAACTGACGGATCGCCTCGTTCGGAAAGGCGCGGCCGAACTCGATGATGGCGAGGCCCGTGTCATGCAGGCCGTCTTCCTTGTTCTGCGCGGCCATGCGCGTTGCCACGAAAGCAATGAAAATGACGATGGCGAAAAGGACGCACCAGACGATAATGCCCACGCCGGTTCTCCGTTCAAAGGGTAGCGGTGGAAGCCTTGTAACGCGCGAGACTTGCGCGAATTTGACCGATATCAGATTTTTCGGCGCGCGGCAGCCAGCCCCATCCGCAGCTGGCGGCGCCACTGCGGCGGCTGCAGCGGCCGGTCAAACAGCAAGGCGCCCCGTTTCTGCGCCCTGATGAGCACCGGTTCGGCAAGCGTCGCCGGCAGGAAGGCTGGAAAGACAGCCGGCGCAATCGGCCCCGCCGCCCTCGCCTTTGTCAGATGTTCGCGACCGAGGCCGGCGAAGGCCTCTATCGCGGCAGAGATGCGCGGCCGGTCTTCGCCGGCGAGGAAGGCATCGCGGTCGAGACCGGTGGCGGACAGGATCTGCAGCGGAATATAGATCTGGCCGCGGCGGCGATGCAGCGGCATCAGCAGCAACAGCCCGGCGACCGCTTGGGCGACGCCGGCATGGCCGGCGGCGTCGGCCGAGCGTGCGGCCTCCTCCGGCGAAAGCACGAGGCTTGCGAGCTGGATCAGCGCCGATGCCGTTTCACCGGCATAGCCTTCAAGCGAAAGACGTGTCTCCATCGGATCGTCATAGAGATCGAAGGTGCGGGCCCCGATCATGTCGATCAGCGTCTTGCGCGGCAGGCGGTGCGTTTCAATCGCCATCAGAAGCGCCGCGGCGACGGGATTGGCCGCCGTCGAGCCGTGTGCGCTGCCCTCCAGAAGATCGTGCCAATATTGTAGCCGCACCTCCCCGGGCAACGGCTCGTGCACGAGATCGCGGATGCGGGCAAGCTCGGCATTGAAGGCATAGAGAGCCGCAAGCGCGCCGCGCTTTTCCTCTGGCGACAGCAGACAGGCGAGGTAGCGGTCGCGATCGCTGTCACGCAGCATCGCCAGGCAGATCTCCTGGTTCGTCGCAATATGCGCTTCGGTCATCGTCAGACCGCAATCAACGCCGCGGCGACGGCACGTTGCTCGGCGAGCATGATATTGAACGTGCGCACTGCAGCCCCGGTGCTCATCGGATCGGAGGAGATGCCGCGCGATTTCAGCGCCAGCTTCAATTCCTCGGGCAGGCGGCGAAGCTCGGTACCGGTGCCGACGAGCAGAACCTCGATATCACTAGCCTCATCAAGCACGCGGCGGAAATTTTCAGGCGAAAGCGGTTTCGACATATCCATGTCCCAGCCATGAATGCCGGAGGGCAGGCAAAGGATGGAGCCACGATGCGACATGTCGGCAAAGCGAAAGCCGCCATTGCCGTAAGCATCGATCGGAGCGCGCCCGGGGAAATGCGCGGCGCGGATTTCTATGCCTTTTGCCATGTTTTCAAACCACCGTGCCGGATTTTACACCGGCATCCGTCTTGTTGCTCTCTTCCCCGTCGGGAGCCTCCGGCCGCAGCCGGAAGACGATCAAGACAGGAGCGGCGATATAGATCGAAGAGAAGGTGCCGAGAGCGACGCCAAAGAGCATCGCAAAGGTGAAGAAGCGGATGACCTCGCCCCCAAAGAGAAAGAGCGCCAGCAAGGCGGTCAGCGTCGTCGCCGCGGTCAGAACGGTGCGCGACAGCGTCTGGTTGATCGAGGCATCGATCAGGATCGGCAGCGGCATCTTCTTGTATCGCTTGAGATTTTCGCGCATTCGGTCATAGACCACGACCGTGTCGTTCAGGGAATAACCGACGACGGTGAGCACGGCGGCGATGCTCGTCAGGTTGAACTCGATACCGGTGAGGACGAAGAGACCAAGCATGATGATGACGTCGTGCAGCGTTGCGACGATGGCGCCGACCGCGAACTGCCATTCGAAGCGGATCCAGATGTAGATCAGGATCGCGGCTAGTGCTGCAAGCACGCCGAGCGTCGCCATCATCGTCAATTCGCCCGAGATCGCGGGTCCGACGACGTCAACGCGGCGAAAATCATAGTCCTCCTGGAGCTCGCCGCGCACCAGCGTCGCCGCCGACTGCTCGGCATTTTCGCCGCCGCCCTGGGAAGCGATGCGGATCCGCGCGTTCGACGGTCCGCCCGTGCGCTCGACGCGCACGTCGCCGAGATTGAGATCATTGAGGCGCGAGTGGAGATCGGCGATGTCGGCATTGCCCTGCTTCGCCGTCACCTCGATGAGCGAGCCGCCAGTGAAATCGATGCCGAGATGCAGGCCGACGGTGGCAAAGGCGGCCATGGCAATCAGCGAAATGACCGCCGACGCCGTAAAGACATAACGGCGGATTCCCATGAAGCGGATATTGGCGTGTTCAAAAAGATGCGCCAGAACGCTCTTCGGCAGATGTCGAGGATGGCGCGCTCTCAGCCAGACGGCAACGATCGAGCGCGTCAGGGTGAAAGCCGTGAAAACAGTCGTCAGGATGCCGACCGCCAGCGTCACCGCGAAGCCGCGGATGGATTCGCTGCCAAGGAAAAAGAGGATGATGGCGGCGATGAAGATCGTCACATTCGCATCGATGATCGTTGCAAATGCGCGTGAGAAACCGCGGCCGACGGCCTCCGCAAAGGAATGGGTGGTCTTCTCCTCTTCGCGGATACGCTCGTAGATCAGAACGTTCGAGTCGACCGCCATGCCGACAATCAGCACGATGCCGGCAATCCCGGGCAAGGTGAGCGTCGCGCCGGCAAGGCTCAGCACCGCAACGATGAGCATCAGGTTGAAGAAGAGCGAGACGACGGCGATGATGCCTAGGATGCGATAAAGCGCGATCATCAGTGCCGCGACCAGCACGACGGCGACGAGACCGGCAACAAGGCCGCTGAAGATGGAATCGGCGCCGAATCTCGGGCTGACGCTGCGTTCCTCAACGCTGGTCAGCGTCGCCGGCAAGGCGCCGGCGCGCAGCATGATCGCAAGGTCGCGGACGCCATCTTCCGAGAAATTCGCCGAAATCCGGCCCTCACCGCCGGTGATTGCCGCATCGATAACCGGTGACGACATCACCTGGTCGTCGAAGACGATGGCAAGGTGCTTGCCGATATTCTGCCCCGTCGCCTGCGCCAGCCGCTGCGTACCTTGCGCATCGAGACGGTAGGCAATCGCGGTATCCTGCGTCTGCTGATCGACGACAGGCTCGATATCGACCATGTTGCTGCCGGTGACGAAAGCCGTGCGGTCGACCAGATAAGGTACCGGCGGGTCGTCAAGCGAATAGAGCACCTGCGATGTCGCCGGCCAACGGCCGTTCAGCGCCTCCTGCCCCGACATGCTTTCGTCGATCAGATGAAAGGAAAGTTTGGCCGGCTGGTTCAGGATGTTCTTCAGCCGCTCAGCATCGACCGATCCCAGCACCTGCACGACGATCCGGTCGGCGCCATCCGGGCGAACAAGGAAATTATCATAGCCGAATCCGGCGATACGGCGGCCAACGATATCGAGCGACCGGGTCCGCGCGGAAGCAACGTCAGCGGTAATGCCGGCGTCGGAAATCTGCAGCGAGAGCTGCCCCTCCGCGCCCTGCTGCAGCGCGACCCCAGGTCCCGAATGTCCGCCAACCGTCGTCAAAGACTTCAGGAGATCGACCGCCGCCTGTGTCTGGGCCGGATCGGTGATGCGGACGGTGACGGTCTGGTCATTGCCGGTCAGCCCGGTATAGCGGATGCCGGCGCCGCGCAGCGCGTTGCGCACATTGGCGACCGCCTCTTCCAGGCGGTCCTTGACGATATCGGAACGCTCGACCTTCAGAACGATATGCGAGCCGCCCTGCAAGTCGAGACCAAGCATTACGCGGTCGTGCCGCAACCAGTCTGGCAGGGAGGATCGCTGCGCCTCGGTCAGCAGATTGGGCGCAGCGATGGCGATGGCCGCAAACGCGACCAGCCAAATCAGAAGTGTTTTCCAGCGGGAAAAATGCAACATTCTCTCGACGATCTTCCGATCCGGCGGTCCTGCCGTTATCGCTTGTTACGCCGCGTCGGCCTTGACCGGTTCACCCTTGACGCGAATTTCTGAGATGCCGCTGCGGACGATGCGGACACGCACGCCATCAGCGATCTCGACTTCGACTTCCTTTTCGTCGACGACCTTGGTGACCTTGCCGACGAGACCGCCGCCGGTGACGACCTGATCGCCGCGACGGATCGCCTTCAGGGTCTCCTCACGCTTTTTTGCCTGTGCGCGCTGCGGACGGATCAGCAGGAAGTACCAGACGACCATCAGCGGCACGAACAGGATGATCATTTCGAAACCGGAACCGCCGAATCCCGTTGCGGTATCGGTCGCGCTTTGGGCGAATGCCGGGGTGATGAACATGCTAAACTCCTCAGGCTTGGGCGGCGGAACTCCGCCTCTCTTTTCAGGTTGCCGGACTATAGTTACGGCTTCGATGAATGCAACAGAAACAGCCGGAAACAGTACCGATTCCGCTGCCTCATAACCTTTCCGCCGTCAAAACGCCATGCTACCCGGCATCGAAAGATCAAAGCGGATTGCCGCAGTGAGAAATCAGGAGGCCACCGATGACCGAGGAAATCAACACAGCCCTGCTCGCCGAACTTAGACGGCTCGCAGACGCCGTCGAGCGTCTTGCCGGACCGGCACCCGCCCTCAACGACTGGGATGCTGCCGACTGCTTCGTCTGGGCGCCTTTGCGCCAGCATCTGCAGCCGGTCAAGAGACCGAACCGGGTGGCGTTGACGCTCATCCGCGGCGTCGATCATGTGCGCGACATCCTGCATGAGAATACGGTGCGTTTCGCCGAGGGTTATGCCGCCAACAATGTGCTGCTCTGGGGGGCGCGCGGCATGGGCAAATCCTCGCTGGTCAAGGCCGTACACGAGGATGTCAGGCGCGAAAGCAGTGCCTTGCTGAAGCTGGTCGAAGTCCATCGCGAGGATATCGCCACCCTCCCCCATCTGCTCGATCTCCTGAAGGACACGCCGTACCGTGTGATCGTCTTTTGCGACGATCTCTCCTTCGATCACGATGACACCGCCTACAAATCGCTGAAGGCAGCACTCGACGGCGGCGTCGAAGGGCGGCCGGACAATGTGCTCTTTTACGCCACCTCCAACCGGCGTCATCTCCTGCCGCGCCACATGATGGAAAACGAGCAGTCGACGGCGATCAATCCGTCGGAGGCGGTCGAGGAAAAGGTTTCGCTTTCCGACCGCTTCGGCCTCTGGCTCGGCTTCCACAAATGCAGCCAGGAGGATTATCTCGGCATGATCGACGGCTATGCCGATCACTTCAAGCTCGGGCTCGAACGCGGCAAGATGCATGCCGAGGCGCTGGAATGGGCAACGACGCGCGGCGCACGCTCCGGCCGCGTCGCCTGGCAGTATATACAGGACCTAGCCGGGCGCATGCGCGTTCACATCGATCGGGGCTAGAGCGCGTCGCGCGTCAATCCGAATTCACGCGACGCGTTTTGGGTCTTTGTCGTTTATCCCAAAACCGCTGCGCACTTTTGCGCGACATGCATTAAATGACAAAAGCCCGGCTGGTGGCCGGGCTTTTGCGTTTCCTGGTACGCAGTACCTATTCCAGGAAAGTCATCGGGTTGACCGGGGACGCGTCCTTGCGCACCTCGAAATGGACCTGCGGCTGCTTGACGTCGCCGCTCATGCCGGAGACGGCAACCGTCTGGCCGCGCTGGATCTTCTGGCCGCGGGTGACGCTCAGCGTGTCGGCGTTGCCGTAGACGGTGACGGTGCCGTCGTCGTGACGGACGAGAACCGTGTTGCCGAGTTCCTTCAGGCCGTTGCCGGCATAAATGACGACGCCGTTTTCAGCGGCCTTAATCGGCGTGCCCTGCGGTACCGAGATGTCGATGCCGTCATTGCGGTTGCCGTTGACGTTGGCGCCGTATGAAGCAATGACCTGGCCGCGCACCGGCCAGCGGTATTTGCCGATGCCGGTCGATTCCGGCGCGGCAGAGCTGACGTCCGACTTCTTCTCGGCATCGTCGACGGTCTGGGTGGCGGCCGGTGCCTTATAGGGCGCAGGCTGCACGGAAGCCGTCTGCAGGGTAGCCGCCGGCTGGGTCGGCTTCGGATCGACCTTCTCGGCCGGGATCGAGGCGGTCTTGATATTGTCGGCGGTGCCGTTCGGGATCTTCAGAGCCTGACCGATGCGGAGCGAGTTGGCCGAAAGATTGTTGGCGGCCTTGAGGTCGTCGACATTGCTGCCGGTCGCCTTGGCGATCTTTGCCAGGGAATCGCCTTGCTTGACGACATAGGTGCCGGCAGGTGCCTTCGGATCCTTGCCGGCGCCGACGGGAAGCTTGCCGGTGGCATCGGCACTCGCCAGCGTCTTGTCGCGGGCGGAATTGGCGCCCGGAATGACGGCAACGTTCTGCTCAGGCGCCTTCGGCGCCTCCGGCATCTTGCCGGGCTTGGAAAGGTCAGCCGCCTGCGATGCCGCCTTGGCGGCATTGCCGCCATTGAAGGTCGGAATGAGGATCGCCCGGCCCGGCTGGGCGGCAGATGCCGTCTTCAGGTCATTGACGCGCAGGATTTCCTTTTCCGGAACGCCGAAACGCCTGGAGAGCGTAGCGATGCTTTCACCCGGACGCAGCGTTACCGAAGGAGCGTTGGTCGCGGACCAGCCGGAAACCTTTGGCGTCGTGCCGGTCGTCAGCGTGTCGGGCGTCACCTTGGGTGCCGCCGGCGCCACCAATCGGGGCTTTTCGGCCTGCGGCGCAGTCGGGAAAGGTTGGGCGAGCGCGACTTCCTTTTCCCGCTGCCGGGACGGGGCAACAGCCGACGGCGCGGCCAGATCTGAACGCTGCACCGAGACCGGCGCGGAAGCGAGACGTGCGCTCGAGCTCGATGTGCGAGTCGGATCGTAACCCTGGCGTGCGGGATAAGGCTGGTTCAGTGCGTCATTGCCACCGCCGTAGCCCGACTGGCTGGCAACGGCCGAACCGCCGAGATCGGCGCGCGGCACCGGATCGCCCTGAGAACCGTTCATATTCCTGCGCGGAATCGAACTTGTAGTGATCTGGTCCTGCCCGGAGGAGGAAAACAAGCCGCCAAACCGTGTCACATCGGAACTGCAGCCCGTTGCGGCACTTGCCAGCAGGCCAACAACCAGAAGATTACCGGCCGACTTCCCGAACTTTGGCGAAAGACTGAAACGCATGACTCGACCCACTGAGAACGCAACCATTTGTGAGTCTATTAAAACGCGTTAGTATTACCACGCGGTTAAGATGCTGGAATCAGTGCGATATTTTTGAGAAGTTGATAACCATAGGCTTACGGGTGAAAAATCGTAGTGCGCACAGCATGATGCGAAAACTGCGAGCGGCTTTTCTGATTGTGATGCATATTCAGATTTCAGGCCGATCCGGCCGGAAAACATTTACGCCTACGGCAGCGAGGCCCTACAACAGCGAGGCAAGGCGCGGAACGATCGGCAGATAGGGTGCTTCGAACAGTTCCTCGCGTTCGAAACGGCTGCCGGTTTTCGTCAGCCGCACCATGCGACACTCGTTCTCGGAAATCATCAGCGGCGCGATCATCGAGCCGCCTGAAACGAGCTGGTCGGTATAAAAGCGCGGCATCGCGTTGAAGGCCGCCGTCACCAGGATGCGGTCGAAGGTGCCCTCACCCTGCATGCCGGCACTGCCGTCGGCATGGCGAATGATGACGCTGCGCAGACCAAGCGATTCCATGCGCCGCTGCGCGGCTGATGTCAGCGTCTTGTAGCGGTCGATGGACAGGACACGCTCGGCCATGCGGCCCATGACGGCAGCGGTAAAGCCGCTTCCGGTGCCGATCTCCAGGACGCGCTGGCCCGGCTTGAGCTTCAGGTGATGCAGGATGCGGACGGCAAAATCGATGCCTTCGAGGAAGGAACCGCATTCGATCGGGATCGTCCGGCTCGAATAGGCGTCGTCGGCAAATTGCGGCGGCACAAACAGTGAGCGCTGCGTCTGCTCGACCGCCGTCAGCAGATCGAGATCGGAGATGCCTTCGGCACGCAATCTGAGGACGAGCGCAGCAAAGCCCTCCTTCTCCGCCAGTCTTGCCGTCAAACTTGTGCTCCGTATCCCAAGGCCCGCGCCACGCGGTCCGTCACGGAATAATCGGTCAGATCCAGTTTCAAAGGCGTTACCGAAATCTTATTATGCTTCAGGGCGTGAATATCGGTGCCTTCAACGAAGGCGCCGGCGCGTTCGCCAAACTTCAGCCAGTAGTAAGGAAACCCCCGGCCGTCGGAGCGGGCGTCGACCTGCAGATTGAAGGCGAGCTTGCCCTGCATGGTCACCTCGGCGCCATCGACTTCGTCGGGACGGCAGTTCGGGAAGTTGAGATTGAGGAACGTACCCTCCGGCAGGTCCAGGACCATCAGCTTTTCCAGAAGAGCCGG
Organism: Rhizobium sp. 62_C5_N11_2; assembly: GCF_051811185.1. Taxonomy (NCBI): domain Bacteria; kingdom Pseudomonadati; phylum Pseudomonadota; class Alphaproteobacteria; order Hyphomicrobiales; family Rhizobiaceae; genus Rhizobium; species Rhizobium sp. 62_C5_N11_2. Next base: position 1,698,781 of record NZ_JBPWPW010000001.1, on the reverse strand, counting down.
CGCATGCGTCTCGCAGACCTCCCAGGGCACGATGCGCGCGCCATCCTCATAGAGATAGGCCTGGCTCAGCGCAAACGAGCGCACGCCCTGCATCGTGCCTTCGATGGCGCCGGCGATCGTGCCGGAATAGGTCACGTCGTCGGCAACGTTCGAGCCCGAATTGACGCCGGACAGGACCAGATCCGGCTTGATGTCCATCACCTGCCTGATGCCCATGATGACGCAATCGGTCGGCGTGCCGCGCAGGGCGAAATGCTTTTCGGAAATCTTGCGCAGCCGCAGAGGTTCGGAGAGGCTCAGCGAATGGGCAAGGCCGCTCTGGTCGGTCTCGGGCGCCACGATCCAGACATCGTCAGACAGCGTGCGCGCGATCCGCTCCAGCGCGGCAAGGCCTTCGGCGTGAATGCCGTCGTCATTCGTAAGCAGGATGCGCATCGCCTCAGGCCGCCCGTTCGATCTTGGTCAATCCGCCCATATAAGGCAGCAAAACGTCCGGAATCGTGACGGAACCGTCCTCGTTCAGATAATTTTCAAGGACAGCGATCAGGCAGCGGCCGACGGCCGTGCCGGAACCGTTCAGCGTATGGACGAACCTGTTGCTCTTGTCGTCCTTGCCGCGGTAGCGCGCATTCATTCGCCGGCCCTGAAAATCGCCGCAGACCGAGCAGGAGGAGATTTCACGGAAGGCATTCTGCCCCGGCAGCCAGACTTCGAGATCGTAAGTTTTGCGCGAGCCGAAGCCCATATCGCCGGTGCAAAGCGTCATGGTGCGGAAATGCAGGCCGAGGCGCTTCAGCACTTCCTCGGCGCAGGCGGTCATGCGTTCATGCTCGGCAACGGCGCTCTCGGCATCGGTGATCGACACAAGCTCGCATTTCCAGAACTGATGCTGGCGCAGCATGCCGCGCGTGTCGCGGCCGGCGGAGCCCGCTTCCGAGCGGAAGGACGGCGTCAACGCGGTAAAGCGGAGCGGCAGCTTTTCCTGATCGAGGATTTCTTCGCGCACCAGATTGGTCAGCGTCACTTCGGCCGTCGGGATCAGCCAGCGGCCGTCCGTCGTCCTGAAGAGATCCTCGGCGAATTTCGGCAGCTGGGCGGTGCCATAAACGGCCTCGTCACGCACCATCAGCGGCGAACTAACTTCGGTATAGCCGTGCTCGCTGGTGTGGAGATCGATCATGAACTGGCCGAGTGCCCGCTCAAGCTTGGCGAGCGGCCCGGTCAGAACTGTGAAGCGCGAGCCGGAGAGCTTGGCGGCGCGCTCGAAGTCCATATAGCCGAGCGCTTCGCCGATTTCGAAGTGCTCCTTCGGTGCGTGGTTCCAGCGCGGCTTTTCGCCAACGGTGCGGGTGACGACATTGTCATGCTCGTCCTTGCCGACCGGGACGTCGTCGAAAGGTATGTTCGGGATGCGCGAGAGCGCGTCGTTGAGTTCGGCCGTCAGTTGCCGGTCCTCTTCCTCGATCGCCGGCAGCAGGGTCTTCAGTTCAGACACCTCGGCCTTCAGCTTCTCGGCAAGCTCGCTATTCTTCTGGGCCATCGCCGCGCCAATTTCCTTGGAGGCGAGGTTGCGGCGGGACAGCAAGTCCTGCGCCCTTTGGACGGCGGAGCGCCGCTTTTCATCGAGGGCAACGAGACTTTGTGCCAGAGGCTCCGCGCCGCGCTTGGCAAGGGCGGCATCGAGCGCTTCGGGATTCTCACGGATCCATTTGATATCGAGCATCGTCGTTCCAGGTCGTTGCAACAGAGGTGGCCCGGCCAAAGCCTGATCGGACCTCGACCGGATATTACAGCGCCGCCGTGTCTTTTCAGACGCGCAAGGGACGCTGTAACACTTTGAATTGCTGCATAATCCTTAAACCGATTCCGATTTAAGGATTATGCAGTCGACGACGTTCATGAAGGGATTTCCAGATCGCAGCTCAGACGCTGTCCGTCTTGGCAACATCTGCGGATCCGGTTTCCTTTTCGACCGCCTGCCGGGCACGCTGGCGCTCCACGAGTCGCGCCGCATGGATGGAAATCTCGTAGAGAAGGATCGTCGGTATCGCAAGGCCGATCTGGGACATCGGATCCGGCGGCGTCAGCACGGCGGCGACGACAAAGGCGAGGACGATGGCAAACTTGCGCTTTTCGGCGAGCCATTGCGACGTCAGAAGACCGACACGGGCGAGCAGCGTAGTGACGACGGGAAGCTGGAAGACCAGGCCGAAGGAGAAGACCAGCGTCATGATCAGGCTCAGATATTCCGAGACCTTCGGCATCAGCGAGATGGCTATCTCGTCATGACCTGGCGCCTGCTGCATCGACAGGAAGAACCACATGACCATTGGCGTGAAGAAGAAATAGACGAGCGCGCCGCCCATCAGAAACAGCACCGGCGAGGCGATCAGGAACGGCAGGAAAGCCTGGCGCTCATTCTTGTAGAGACCGGGTGCCACGAACTTGTAGACCTGGGCGGCAATGATCGGGAACGCGACCACAAGGCCGCCGAACATCGCCACCTTGACCTGCGTGAAGAAGAATTCTTGCGGCGCGGTGTAGATGAGCTGGGCTTTCTCGACGTCGAGATGCGCCCACACGACGGCTGTCTTGTAGGGAATGACCAGATAGTTGAAGAGATGCTTGGCAAAAAAGAAGCATGCGATGAAGGCGACGAAAAACGCGCCGATCGACCACATCAGCCGCGTGCGCAGCTCCATCAGGTGCTCGATCAACGGCTGCGGCTTGTCTTCGATATCACCGCTCATGCCTCGTCCTTCTTCGTCTGCGCCGGCTTCTTCGGCGTTGCAGGCTTCCTGGCTGCCGTCGTGCGTTTCGGTTTTTCCAAAGGCACGGCAACGGCAGCCGCAGCATCGACCTTATCGGCAGCCTTGACGCGCGGCTTGCGCACGGCCTTCGGCTTGGCGGCAACCGTATCGGCCTGCACGATCGCTGCTGCTACCGGTTCCGACGGCGTAGGTGTCGCTACCAATGGCGGCGTTTCCGGCAGGCTCATCGACGGCGTCGGGGCTGCAACAGCATCGGCTGGCACCTCGGTCTTGTTCTCCGTGACCGTGGTCGCCTTCTGCAGGTCGGCCTTGATCTCGTTGCCCATCTGGCGGAGCGGGTTCATCGCCTCGCGCAGGCTGTTGACCGGGTTGAGCTTCTGGGCGTCGCTGATCGTCTGGCGGACATCGTCAAGCTCAGCTTCGCGCAACGCTTCATCGAACTGCGCACGGAAGTCACCCGCCACCTTGCGGGCGCGTTGCGTCATCTTGCCGAAAGCGCGCAGCATCGGCGGCAAATCCTTGGGACCGACGACCACGATCAGTACGACCGCGATGACCAAAAGCTCGGTCCAGCCAATATCGAACATGCAAGGCTCCTGGACGGGAAGCGCGGGGGCTGCGCTTTTTCCCGGACTTGGTTACTTCGTTTCGTCGGCCTTGTGATCGACGGTCTTTGCCGTGTCCGGCGCGTCTTCGTCCGTCATGCCCTTCTTGAAGCTCTTGATGCCCTTGGCAACGTCGCCCATCAGTTCCGGAATCTTGCCACGACCGAACAACAACAGCACGATGACCAGAACGATCAGCCAGTGCCACATGCTAAAAGAACCCATTACGCTAACTCCCTGTTTCTATGTTCCCACGATGTAAGGATTTCCAACATCGTTTCCAACATCAAGCCCTGTGAACTGAGCTTAATGTCACGGTATCGCCCTTTGTGACAAGCCATCGACCCATCGAAAAGTGGTGGCCACCATTGTTTTCGCCATGCATGGCAAAAGCAAGACGCAAGCCCCTCAATCTTCAGGGGTGCCACCCGGTGCCAGCAACCCCAGTTCCTCGAGGTCCATCTGGGTGATCGGGTCTTCGTCCTCGGTCAGTTCGTCGTTCATCAACGGCGAGGGAATATTGAAATTCGCCGGAATGCGGCCCGACAGCAAGCCCGCTCCCTTCAACTCTTCGAGACCGGGCAGGTCACGCAGCTCTTCGAGTCCGAAATGGTCGAGGAAATCGCGTGTCGTGCCCAATGTCACCGGCCGGCCCGGTGTGCGCCGGCGGCCGCGGAAGCGCACCCAGCCCGCCTCCATCAGCACGTCGAGCGTGCCGCGCGAGGTCTGGACGCCGCGGATATCTTCGATTTCCGCACGTGTCACCGGCTGATGATAGGCGATGATCGCCAGCACTTCCAGTGCGGCGCGCGAAAGCTTCTTCACCTCATTGTCATCACGGCGGATGACGAAGGACAGGTCGGCGGCGGTGCGGAAGGCCCAGGCGCCTTCGACCTGCACAAGATTGACGCCCCGCGGCGCATATTGCTCCTTCAGGCGCAGCATGATCGCATGCACGTCGGTCTTCTCGGGCAGGCGCTCAGCGAGGAAGCCTTCGGAGACCGGCTGCGAGGAGGCGAAGACCAGCGCCTCAGCGATGCGCTCGGCCTCGATCTCGGCCTGCAGGTCGCGGCCCCTGTCTTCGAAATTGCCTTCGAAATCTTCTTCACCCCTCAGGTCGATCAAACCGGCCGCTCCTGTTCCACCACCTGCAGCGTGGCATGTTTCGGACCGCGGCGCATGTATATCGGCTGAAAGGCGCCGTCCTGGCGGATTTCGAGCTTGCCCTCGCGCACCAGCTCCAGCGAGGCGGCAAAGGCGCTGGCGATTGCTGTGACGCGTTCTTCAGGCGCTGCGAGATAACGCAGCAGATAATGTTCCATCGCCGTCCAGTCACCGATCTCGCCGATCATCTGGGTCAGCAGTTCGCGGGCATCGGTCAGCGACCAGACGGTGCGCCGCTCGATCGTCACCTGAGTGACGGCATGGCGCTGGCGCAGCGCCGCATAGGCAGTCAGGAGATCGTAGAGGCTTGCCGCGTAAGCGGACTGCTGCCGGTCGGGAATATGCTCGGGGGCGCCACGCACGAAGATATCGCGGCCGAGGCGGTTGCGGTTGACGAGGCCGTCTGCCGCCTGGCGCATGGCTTCGAGACGTTTCAGGCGGAAGGCGAGTGTTGCCGCCAGCTCCTCGCCGGAAGGGCCGTCATCCTTGACCTGCTGGGGAATGAGCAGCTTCGACTTCAGATAGGCAAGCCAGGCTGCCATGACGAGATAGTCGGCGGCAAGCTCGATGCGGATACGCCGGGCGCTTTCGATGAACAGCAGATATTGCTCGGCGAGCGCCAGCACCGAAATGCGCGACAAATCGACCTTCTGGTTTCGGGCGAGATAGAGCAACAGGTCGAGCGGGCCTTCGAAGCCGGCGACGTCGATCACCAGCGCCGGCTCGTGGCTGGCGCGCTCGGCACCGTTATCCTGCCACAACTTGTCCATCGGCGTCGCCGCCTGCGGGCGTTCCGTGCCCTTGACCGTGCTCACCTAGCTACTCCCTTACGATCAGACCGTCGCAAACATCGCCTCGAATTCCGCCCTCAATTCCGCTTCATCTGATGTATCCGGCGTCGCGAAGCCCGCTTCCACCGCTTTTGCACGGGCAAGCGATATGCCGGCGAGCGGCGGAACATTTGCCACGACATCTAGCATCTCGTCCATATTGCCATTGCAATGCAGCACGATATCGCATCCGCCTGCAATGATATTCGCCGCGCGTTCACCGATCGTGCCGGAAAGAGCGTTCATCGAGCTGTCGTCGGAGAGCAGCAGACCGTTAAAGCCGATGTGTTCGCGGATGATGCCGTCGATCACCTTGCGCGAGGTCGTCGCCGGATTGTCCGGGTCGATGGCGGCGAAAACGACGTGACAGGTCATGGCCATCAACTCGTCCTTCATCGCGACAAAGGGCGGGAAATCATGCAGCTCCAGCTCATCGCGCGAGACGGTGACGACAGGCAGCTCCAGATGTGAATCCGCAAAGCCGCGACCGTGGCCGGGCATATGCTTCATCACAGGCAACAGGCCGCCGGCCTTCAGCCCTGCGGCAGCCGCTTTCCCCATCGCGATGACGGTTTCGGGATCGCCGCCATAGGCTCGGTCACCGATGACGTTGCTGCTGCCCTCGACAGGCACATCGAGCACCGGCAGGCAATCGACATCGATGCCGAGGCTCGAAAGGTCGAAGGCGTGCAGCCGCGACATCAGCCAGGCGGCGCGCAGGCCGAGCACGCGATCGCGGCGATAGAGATCGCCGAGCGCCAGGCCGGAAGGATAACGCGCTAGAACGGGTGGGCGGATGCGCTGGACGCGGCCGCCCTCCTGGTCGATCAGCACCGGTGCATGCCAGCCGACACTGTCGCGCAGTTCGGCGACGAGATCGGTGATCTGCCGTGCTTCGGAGATGTTGCGCCCGAAGAGGATGAAGCCCCAGGGCCGTTCGCCCCGATAAAAGGCTTTCTCTTCGGATGTGAGGGAAAGGCCGCTGCAGCCAAGGATCATCGCTTTTGATTCGGTCATATCCGAATCATAGACGGCGCCCGGCCAAATGCGAGCAAGGTCGGGCCGGATGCACAAAAAAGAGCGGCGGGCCGATCCGGCCCGCCGCTCCTATATTCTGTTCAAAAAACCGATCTACTTGGAGATCAGGCAGCTTCCGCCCGCCGCGCGATACTGTTCGCAGAGCGCTGCGGCCTCGTCCTTGGAACCGGCCGGAATGCGGACACGGTAGAAAGTACCCTTGCCGGCGATATCGGCCCTGCGGATCTCATGACTGCGGCCGCCAAGCACGCTGGCGAATTTCTTCGACAGGTTGGCATAGGATTTGGTCGCCTCGTCTTCCGAAGGCAGCGAGGCGATCTGGATGCCGTAGCCGCCGGCGGATGCGGCCTGCTGTGGCTTTGCGGCGACTGGAGCTGCGGCCGCGACCTCAGTCGTCTTCGGCTGCTGTGCGGGCGGCCGGACATTGCCCTTCTCGGTGACGGTGCCGACGACGTTGACGGGCTGGTCGGCCGGACGCGCGGTCGGAATCGGCGCGGTATCGGCAATCGCCGAGGTCTTGACCGGGCGCACCGGCGGAGCGGCCGGAGCGGGATTTGCGGCCTGCGCATCAGCACTGCCGGCGAGCGGCGGCTGTGCCGGCGCAGTTTCGACAGGGGCTGCAGAACGCGCATCGGCGGAAGCAACCTCGGCGCTTGCCGGGAAGCTTGCGGCCGTTCCGCCGACTGGAGGCACGGGCGAGGTCGATTGCGCGGACGGGGTCGACTGGGCCGTCAACGGCGGCTGAGCCGGCGGTGTCGGCTGGGCAGACGGCGTCGCCTGGGCAGACTGTGTCGCCTGAGCAGACTGCGTCGGCTGGGCAGACGGCATCGGCTGATCGACGGGCGCCGGCTCCTCGCGGGCAACCAACGTACCGTCAGGCTTGACGATCATCGTGCGGACCTTGCGTGGCGAAACGGACGGCGTCTTGTCGGCGTCGCTTGCCGAAGCGTTGTCGGCATTGTCCTGGTTCGGCAACAGACGCGGATCCTCCGTCTCACCGACCGCAGTCGGCGTGACCTGATCGTCAGCGTTGGCGTTCTCGTCGTCTTCAGGCAGCGCTTCCGGTGTCAGCGTGCGCTGGACAACATCGACGGGCGCCTCGTCGGAAGAAACGAGCGCCTTCTGCTTCGGCTCTTCGGCAGAACCCGCAACACGGTCGTAAACGGCCTTATCCTGGTTCGGCACGGTCTTGCCGCCAGGATTTTCCGGAACGACCTTGACCGGCTCCTTGTCGGCGGTGATCACGCGCGGCTCGCCGGACGCGACAATGCCGAGCCCCTCGCCGTTCCACACGGAGGAATAGACACCATAAGCGACACCGGCGAAGACCACGAGCACGACGGCCCCGGCAAGCAGCCGGCGCATCGACCGGGCGCGGCTGAAATCAGCGGCCTGGCTTGCCGACTCGATACGAACCTCGGAGGTCTCGCGGCGCTCGACCGGCTCGCGCACGCTGCGGCGGAAATCCTCCTCCAGCGCCCGTTCGAAATCATCGAGGCCATCGGCGATGGTGGGCTTGACCGGCGTTGCCGCGGCCGCAGCCGTATCCCGGACTGGCGTCGGCGTTTGCCGCGGCTTGGCCGGTTCAAAGAAGCTGGCGATCTCCGCGTCGAGATCGAAATCGAAATCAGCAGTTTTCGCGACCGGCGCGGGCTGCTCGACCGGCGGCAGCGTCGGCACGTGCATGTCGTCGACGGTCTCGGGACGATCCTCCGGATCGGAGATCATCGCCGGATCGAATGGCAGGTCTTCGGTCGAGTCGGAGGCAGCCGCCCAGTTGAAAGCCGGAGCCGGAGCTGGAGCCTGCGGCTCGGGAACGAAGGCTGGAGCGGACCGTACAGGGGCGGCAGCGGCCGGCTGGAAAGCAGGAGCTGGCGGCTCTGGCGCAAAAACAGGCGCGGGCCGAGGCGTAGCGACGGCAGCGGTTGGCTGGGGAGCAGGTGCAGGCGGCTCTGGCTGCGGCGATGGGTCGGACGTCTCGGAGAAATCGAGGTCGGCGAGTTCCAGCTCGATGCCGGCAAGATCCAGCTCGAAATCATGGCCGGCGAAGGGGTCGTCGGCTTCCGGCACCGGCTGCGGCGCCCGCGAATATGCCGTTGCGGCAGGCTGGGGCACAACGACCTCGGCAAGCTGCGGCGCGATCGGCCTTGCGGCTTCGGAAGCATAGACCGGAGCCGGTTCGATCGGAGCAGGCTGGACGGGTGCTGCGGCGAGCGGTGCGGGCGCGATCACCTTGGGCTCGACAGGTGCGGCGGCCATGGGAGCAGCAGAAACGGGCGCTGCCTCGATCGATGCGGGCTGCGGCGAGACGGGCGTCGGATTGGCACGTTGCGGCACCGGATAACGCGAGACGTCGGCGAGCAGATCGTCAAGATCGAACGTGCCGGCGGTGTGCGGAACATCAGGCACGACCTCGGTCAGCGCGGCATCGGCCTGGATCTCGCCTTCGACGGCGGCGGCGATGAGATCGAAACCGGCATCGGACCCGAAATCCTGCAGCTCTTCCTCGATCTCGACGAATTCTTCGGCCTCGGCGGTCTCTTCCGATGCGATCACCTCATCATGGCGATCGAGCTCGGCGGGGAAGCCAAGCGACGGTGAAGCGGATTCGAATTCCTCGGAAGGCTCGATAGCGGCGACGGTCGCCGGCGGCTCGATGACAGGTTGCGGTTCGACCACAGAAAGATCGGCGGACGGTGCCTCAGCAACCGGTGCTGCGACCGTTTCGGCCACAGGCTCCGGCAAAACAACCGGTTCCTCGCGCTTCGGTGCATGGAAATTGGCAAGCGGCAGCCTGATGCTGGCGGCCGACCATTGCGGCGCCTTGGCGGGCTGCGGCAGCGAAGAAACGGGTGCTGCGCCGATCGACAGCTCAAGCTCCTCGATCAGGTCGCGCGCACCGCCGAAGGCCGATTGCAACGATGCCTCGGGCTCGGGGGAAAGCTGCTCCGCCCAGTCGGCGGCAGATGCGTCCTCATTCCCTGCGGCGGGCAAAGCTACTTCTTCATCAGCCTCGCCTTCTTCAGCCTCGACGGGGGCGACGGAAACCGGCTCAGGAGCCTCCGCACGTTCGGCGGCGGGAGAAGCGTCGAGAACGGGCTCGACGTAATCTTCAGGAGTGACATCATCAGAGAACGGCTCGGCGGGCCGGTCGAGCTCTGCGAGCGGACGTGGCGAATCGTAGCGGTCGAACTCGCGCCCAAGCTCGTCTTCGAGATCGAGGGCGGGCTCGCGGCGTGCGGTCTCAGTCACCGTATTCGCCGCAACACGCGGCTCGAAGCCGACGATCCGGGCAAGTTCAGCCAACGGATCATCATCGGCAAACAGATCGTTTTTTCCGCGCGTATCATACGCAAGTTGTTTATCAGCCATGCCTATTCCCACTCGCAAACGCCAACGCTCAAATGCCAGCGCATTGTGGGGAAATGGTGACGTTATCGCATTTCGTCCGGTGCGGCAGTGCCTGTAATGGCGAGTCCCGACTTCAAAACCGACGCGACGGCGTACACCAGCCCAAGTCTGGCAATACTTGATTCTCGGTTTTTATCATTAACAAATCGTAATTCTGGCTGATCTTTACCTTTGTTCCAGTGCGCATGGAAGGAACTGGCGAGGTCGTAGAGGTAAAAAGCGACGCGATGTGGCTCCTGCGACTGGGCCGCCGCATCGACGATACGCGGGAATTCAGCAAGCTTGGCGACGAGCTGCAATTCGGCCGGATCGCCAATGCCTGCAACGGTTTGCGCGAGATTCTCGGGCGAAACATCGAGGTCGGCAAAAGCCTCCCTCGCCTGCCGGAAGACCGACATGCAGCGAGCATGCGCATATTGCACGTAGAAGACTGGATTATCTTTCGATTGTTCCGTCACTTTAGCGAAATCGAAGTCGAGCGGTTCGGAATTCTTGCGATAAAGCATCATGAACCGGACCGAATCACGACCGACTTCTTCGACGACGTCCCGAAGCGTGACGAAATCGCCCGAGCGTTTCGACATCTTCACCGGCTCGCCATTGCGATAGAGCTTGACGAGCTGGCAGAGCAGCACCGTCAGCTTCGCCTTACCGTCCGAAACGCCGCGTGCAACCGCTTCCAGGCGCTTGACGTAACCGCCATGGTCGGCGCCAAGCACGTAGATCATCTCGTCGAAACCACGGTCGAACTTGTTCTTGAAGTAGGCGACGTCGGCGGCGAAATAGGTGTAGGAGCCATCCGACTTGATCAGCGGCCGGTCGATATCGTCGCCCACCTCGGTCGAGCGGAACAGTGTCTGTTCGCGATCTTCCCAATCCTCGGGAAGCTGACCCTTCGGCGGCGGTAGTGTTCCCTTGTAGACGTAACCCTTGAAGGTCAGGTCGTTGATCGCCGTGCGGATCGCGGCCGCACCATTGGCATGCAGGGTTCGCTCGGAGAAGAAGACGTCGTGATGGACGTTCAGCGACGCCAGATCGTCGCGGATCATCACCATCATCGCATCGATGGTGCGATCCTTGACGATCGGCATCCATTGGTCTTCCGGCATGTTGTGCAGACGCACGCCGTAATCGGCGGCAAGCGACTGACCGACAGGCACGAGATAGTCGCCGGGATAGAGACCCGAGGGGATTTCGCCGATCTTTTCGCCGAGCGCTTCACGATAGCGCAGGAAGACGGAACGGGCGAGCACGTCGATCTGCGAGCCGGCATCGTTGATGTAATATTCCTTCTCGACGCCGTAACCGGCAAAAGCGAGCAGGTTGGCGAGCGCGTCGCCGACGACGGCGCCACGGCAATGGCCGACATGCATGGGACCGGTCGGATTGGCCGAGACATATTCGACGTTGACCTTCTTGCCTTTGCCGAGCGTCGAGCGGCCGTAATCGGTGCCGGCGCCGATCATCGATGCGAGCAGCCGCTGCCAGTAGCCGACGGCGAGACGGATGTTAATGAAGCCGGGACCCGCGACCGAGACGTCGGCGACGTCGGCATCCTCTTTCAGCTTGGCGATGATGACGTCGGCCAGCGCGCGCGGGTTGGTTCCGAGCGGTTTTGCCAGCACCATTGCGGCATTGGTCGCCACATCGCCATGGCTCGCATCACGCGGCGGCTCGACGGTGATGCGGCCGAAATCGAGCTCGGATCGCTTTTCCCTGACCAGATCGATCTGTTCAAGGGCGGTTTTGATCCTGGCTTCGAAGTCGGTAAAAAGGTTCATCGCACTCTTCCATGCATAGGCTGTGCCAAAGGCTCAAATCGGCCCTCGGCGTGGGCGACCGCTGCCTATCGCAAATCCGGAGTGTGGTCAAACAACCGCCTGTGGGCGCTGATGGCATAGGTGTCGGTCATGCCGGCGAGATAGTCGCCGACATGACGAGCCTTCGGCGCGTCGGACAGGCCGGCGATATGATCGACCCAGTAATGGCTTTGCATCTCCTTCGGATTGGCCATGTAGGCGGCGAAGAGATCGGTGACGATCTGGGCGGCGCCGGCACGGATGCGCATGATATCCGGATTGCGGTAGATGCGTTTGAAGAGCATCGCCTTGATCTGCTTGTCGGTCTCGGCCATTCCCTCGGAAAAGCTGGCGATAATCTGGCCGGCACCGCGGATATCGGCTGCGCTTTCAGGGCGCAAGAGCGACAGGCGTTGTTGCGCGACGCCGATCACGTCTTCCACCATGCGGGTAATCTGACGGCGCATGATCTCATGGGTGAAGCGGCTGGCCTCCAGATGCGGATATCGCTCCCGCACCTCGGCCATCAGCCCTGCAAGAAACGGGATTTCCTCCAGCATCTCGAAAGTCAGATAGCCGGAGCGCAGGCCATCGTCGATATCGTGGGTATTATAGGCAATGTCATCGGCGATCGCCGCAACCTGGGCCTCGAGGCTGGCATAGGTTGCAAGCTCGAGATCGTGCAGCTCGCAATAATCAAGGATCGGTTGCGGAACGGGACCGCGCGTGCCGACTCCCTCAGGCGTCAGAAGCGGGCCATTGTGCTTGACGAGACCTTCGAGGCTTTCCCATGTCAGGTTGATGCCGTCGAATTCAGCATAACGCCTCTCCAGCTTGGTCACGATGCGCAGCGATTGGGCATTGTGGTCGAAGCCGCCATAGGGCAGCAGCACCTCGTGCAACGCGTCCTCGCCGGTATGACCGAACGGCGTGTGGCCGAAATCGTGCACGAGCGCAACGCCCTCGGCCAGATCCTCGTCGAGCTTCAGGGCGCGGGCAAGAGCGCGGGCGATCTGCGCCACCTCGATCGTGTGAGTCAGCCGGGTGCGGTAGTGATCGCCGTCCTGGGCAATGAAGACCTGGGTTTTGTGCTTTAGCCTGCGGAAGGCAGTGGTGTGAACGATGCGGTCGCGGTCGCGCTGGAAATCGGAGCGTGTCGGGCTGCCGTCCTCCTGATAGAGCCGTCCGCGCGTCGTCCAGGGATCGGCCGCATAGACCGCCCTTTCACTGCTGCCGAAACCCAAAGCACGCGTATCGATCGTCATTCTTCACCGTCATCCTGCATGTTGCCGCATCTGCCCATTGACGCCGCTTATCGCTCTTCATACCTATAGCTCGATGAAACGGCAAAGAGGCGCTTTCTTAACCGCTTCGGCGCATCATCGCCTTTTCGCGAAGATTATGGTAAGTTTCTTTGATATCAGGCATTTGAACATTCAAGTGCCAAAACCCATTCTCTCCGGATCTTGACCCCGGCAGGAGGAAACATGACGGATACAAGTGTAACCCTTTCAGATGCCGCGGCAAAGCGTATCGCTGCGATCGTCGGCGCCGAAGCCGGCAAGAGCGCGTTGCGCGTTTCCGTCGAAGGCGGCGGCTGTTCGGGGTTTTCCTACAAGTTCGATCTTGCCGACAGGGCTGACGACGACGACATCATCGTCGAAAAGAACGATGCCAAGGTGCTGATTGACAGCCTTTCGCTCGTCTACATGGCGGGCTCGGAGATCGACTTCGTCGACAATCTGCTTGGCCAATCCTTCCAGATCAAGAACCCGAATGCGGTGGCAAGCTGCGGCTGTGGCACCAGTTTCTCGATCTGAACGTCTAAACGCACGGACTCCCCATCAAACCGGCCGAAGAATCTCTTCCGGCCGGTTTATCGTCTTGTCCGCCGGTGAAAGACCACGATAAAAGAAGCGCACTAAAGCGCGCTGCATCGACGCTGATTCATGCGGTGCGCTTTAGCTCTTTGTTTTTTGTGCCTGTCGTTATCCCAGAACCGCTGCACACTTCTGGGCGACATGCATGATGCGGAACGGGACAGAGCCATGAAGATCGCGACCTGGAACATCAACGGCGTCAAGGCGCGCATCGACAATCTCACGCAATGGCTCAAGGATTCCGATCCGGATATCGTCTGCCTGCAGGAGATCAAGACGGTCGACGAGGGTTTCCCGCGGCTGGAGATCGAGGCGCTCGGCTATCATGTCGAAACGCACGGCCAGAAGGGCTTCAACGGCGTCGCGATCCTCTCCAAGAGTACACCTTTCGAAGTCAACCGCGGCCTGCCCGGCGATCCGCTGGACGAACAGGCGCGTTTCCTCGAAGCGGCGTTCACGCTGTCCGACACGCGCATCCTGCGCGTCTGCTGCATCTACCTGCCGAACGGCAATCCTGTCGAAACGGAGAAATATCCCTACAAGCTCGCCTGGATGGAGCGTCTGCGGACGTTTGCAGCCGAACGGCTAGCCTATGAGGACATGCTGGTTCTTGCCGGCGATTACAATGTCATCCCGGAACCGCACGACTGCTTCGATCCCAAGGTCTGGGAAAACGATGCACTGTTTCTGCCACAGACGCGGGAGGCGTTTCGCAAGCTCGAAAATCTCGGGCTGACGGATGCCGTGCGCGCGACGACTGATGCGACGCAGTTCTATTCCTTCTGGGACTATCAGGCCGGCGCCTGGCCGAAGAACAACGGCATCCGGATCGACCATCTGCTGCTGTCGCCGGAAGCCGCCGACCGGATGACATCGGCTGCGATCGAAAAACATGTGCGGGCCTGGGAAAAGCCGTCCGACCACGTGCCTGTCATCGCTTATTTCGATTTCGCGGGCTGAGCGTCCAATCGGCGCTTAGTCGTCGGAACCGCTCGCGATGGTGTGCGAGAGGGATACCGCCGTGCGGCGGTCGGCCTCGTTCGCAACCGAGAAGGCCTGCTCCTGCAGCGCTTCCATCCAGCTGCAGTCCTTGGGCTTGCAACGGTCGAGTGCTGCCGTCATCAGGGCCAGACCGCGGGCCGTCTGGCCTTCATCGAACAGAATATTGCCGAAGACCGCCATGGCGCCGGGATGGCCGCTCTTGCGGGCCTGGTTCAGCCATTTCTTGGCTTGCTGCGGGCTGGCATTGCCGCCCTCGCCGGCCAGCATCATCTGCGCCAGCTGGAACTGCGCCTCGGGGACGCCAAAGGTTGAGGCCACCTGAAAATAAAGCTGGCGCGCCTGGCTGAGGTCGATCCTGACCGGACTGCCGGCAATGCCATGCTTGTAATAGCTGGCGAGCGAGAGCAGCGCGTTGACGAAGAAGCCCGTATCTTCCGAGCCAGGTTCGACGCCCTGCTGGGCAATCTCGCTGTAGATCTTGAAGGCTTCGAAATCGTCCTGCGTGACACCGTCACCGTCGGCATACATGTTGGCGAGCGCCCAGCGCGAACCGGTGTGGCCCTTTTCGGCGGCGTATTTATAGGCTTCGACCGCTTCTTCCTTCTGGCCGTTCTTATAGGCTTTGAAGCCGAACTTGAAGAGATCGAAGGGTCCGGATTCCTTGCTGACGCCACCTTTGATGTCGAATGCGCGGCACGGACCGGACAGCGCCAGTGCTACGGCTATCGACATGCCCATCAGCATGAATTTGAACAGTTTGAACTCGGACGTCACCATTTCAACCGATTTCTTTCGCTCATCTCAGGCAGGCGGCAACGGCGCTCGCACCGTGCATCCCGCGGATGTATTTCTTCGAGGCGAGCGATCCCGCGGCGAGCTCCATGGCTCCTTTACCCGCGTCGCATCCAGCCCACTGGCCCTTTCTCAAAGGCGATATTCTCAGCCCATCCTTCAGAACCACCCGGCTCCCGGCATGGCTCGACTGCAATCTCCGTGGCACTCTTTCGGTAGGTGCGGTATTCGCCTTCCCGCCTTTATCGCATTCGTAAACAGTAAATGTGACGAAACCGGTATCGACATTTTCGGCAAAGCCGGGCTGCTCATCCGAGCGGGTCGAAAACAGCGACAATGAACGGATCGACGACTTCATCGCGAGGCCGGATTGGCGGCCGGAACTGCCTTGTTCGGAAAGCGAAACGACCGCAATCGAACGAATGTCGCCAATCGCGCCGTACGATCTGATGTACCCGGAAAAAAATCGACCCATGCTACTATTTACACGCACCGTACGCCTGCCATCTCCTCGCCTGCGAATAGCGCTGCGCCCTCTTTGTGGCGGGAAATGGACAAATTCGCCCTGCCGCCACCATACGCCAAACGTCGTAAAAATGTGTTGCTGAATCGTCACAAATTGGAACGTCGATTTGTCTTGCCAACGCCCAAAGAAAAGCCCGGCGAACTGCCGGGCTCTAAGACTTCTACTTGGGCAGCAAGATCAGAACTTGACCTTTACGCTGGTGGAAAGGGCCGCCAGCAGATCGTCGCCGAAGGAATAGGAGACGTCGTTGCCGTAGGTCCGGCCATTATACACGTAGGTGCCGGATTCTCCGCCGGTCATGATGCCGAGCGCGCCGGCCAGACGCCACTCGACATTCTCCACCGGCGTATAGGAGACACCTGCGCCGAGCGTCCATGTGTCGGTCTGGGCGCCGTAGCCCTGGCTCGTGCCGCGATCCCAGGTCAGGCTGAGGGCGCCAGCCCATTGCTCGTTGAACTTGTGGCCGACGCCACCGCTGATCGTCCAGCCGTCGCGATAGAAGAGATCGAGCGAGGTGAGCTGGCTGCTGGCGGAGCAAGCGACGACGCCTTTGGTGGCCTTCGGGCAGAAGGCGATCGACTGCAGCACGCTCCAATTCGTCCACTTGACCGAACCGAAGGCGAGCCAGTCGGGCGCAATGCCGCTCTGCAGCTTGAGTTCGACGGAATCCGGCGCCTCAGCCGAACCATAGACCGGCGTCACGACGCCAAGGTAGGGATTGGCAGGATTGGCGGCCTTCGGCACCTCGGTCAGGTCGACCGTGCCGGTGAGATCGTCATACTTGACCTTGCTGTTGTAGACCAGGCTGGCGCGGAAGGCATATTCCTCGATTTCGTAGGCGATGCCCGCCCGCCATCCCATGGCCTGGTCGGCAAGATCCAGACGGCCGGTGCCGTCATAGACCAGCGCGGCCGCCCCTGTGATCGGCGCGACGAGGCGTGTCTTGAAACCATCGACCGTCTGATAGAAGCCGCCGCCGATCAGGCGAAGCTGGCCGGGGCCCATATCGAAACGATAGGAGCAGGTGGCGCCGTAGTTGCGGGTGCTGATCTTTGTTTCGATGTTGTCGTTGACACCCAGCCAGTCGGCGCCGGGATTGGTGTGTGCGCCGAAGGGTGTCGAAAAATCGCCCATACAGTCGATGGAGTCGCCGAAACCGACCTTCACCCCGAGATAGGGGATCCAGTAATCCTCAGTATCATCAGCCGTGGTCGAACCTCCGCCAATGCCGTTCGTGCCGAGGCCATCGGTGGGATCGGTGTCCTTGACGTTTTTCAGCTTGCGCTGCGGCATGACATAGGTCGCGCCGGACTGGACGGCGAACCTCGAATTGTCGAAGAGAAGGTCGATATTGTATCCGCCGCGCTCCAGACCGCCGGCGAAGGACGGCGATGCAAGCGACGAAAGAAGAACGAGCGATGTTATGCCCTTGGAAAACCTACGAGATGCCATTGTGTCTCCCCCACTCCAGCAATTGATGTGACCCCACTCTAGTAAGTGTTCGCGTTATATGGCAACGCGCCCCACGGCAGCGCTCCCAGGCATTGCAGTGGCTAACTTACGTAAAGAAATTGACGGACACGTCAAAAAACCTGGTTAATAAAATTTTATTCCAGACCTATCGAATTTCAGGTGGGCTTTTGGGTGTTCATTCCAAACATTGCAGAAGCTGTATCAATCCGACAACAGTGGCAGTTTTCGCCCGCTGGAGCTTCGCATGAGAGCAATCCACAGGATGAAGTGCTGAAAATGCGCCGTTTCACGCGCGAACCGGACGAATCACAACAAAAAAGACGCGCCCGCGGAGGGCGCGTCTTTGAAATAACTTACCAAAATGGGTCCGTGAAACTTACCCGGCTTCGCTCACCCTGGAAAGAGCGGTCCTCAGGCTTGCGATCTGCCCCTTCAGTTCCTCGAGACGATCGCGCTCGGCCTCGACCACTTCGGGATTGGCGTTGGCGACGAACTTCTGGTTGGAGAGCTTGCCGTCGATGCGGGAGATCTCGCCTTCCATCTTGGCAATCGCCTTTTCGAGACGGGCCTTTTCGGCGGAAAGGTCGATCAGCTTGCCGAGCGGCAGGCAGATGGTCGCTTCAGCGACGACGATCTGAGCGGCACCCTTGGGCGCATCGTCAGCCAGCGATATCGCCTCGACGCGCGCAAGGCGCTTGATGGCGGCGTCGTGGCGGAACAGCCGTTCACGCGTCAGGTTGTTGGCCTTGACGACGACGAGCGGGGCTGTCGCCGACGGCGGCACGTTCATTTCAGCGCGCACCGAGCGGATGCCGGAGACGAGGTCGATCAGCCAGTTGATCTCGTCGGCCGCCCCGTCGTCGGCATAGGACGGCGCGGGCCATTCGGCATGGCAGACCAATGTGTCGCGCTCTTTGCCTTCGCCTGCCGTATGGGCCCAAAGCTCTTCGGTCATGAAGGGCATGAAGGGATGCAGCAGCTTGTAGATCTCCTCGAGAATATAAGCGCTGCAGGCCTGGGCTTCCGCCTTGGCGCCCTCGTCTTCGCCATTGAAGACCGGCTTCAAGAGCTCGAGATACCAGTCGCAGACCTCGTTCCAGACGAAACGATAGAGCGCGCCGGCGGCATCGTTGAAGCGGAAGGCTTCGAGTGCTTCCGTTACGTCACGTTCCGTACGGGCAAGTTCGGTCAGGATCCAGCGGTTGATGGTGAGCTCAGCCGCCTCGGGTACGAAATGCGGGTCGCTCTTTGCCCCGTTCATTTCGGCGAAGCGCGTGGCGTTCCAGAGCTTGGTGCCGAA
This sequence comes from Rhizobium sp. 62_C5_N11_2, assembly GCF_051811185.1. NCBI lineage: Bacteria > Pseudomonadati > Pseudomonadota > Alphaproteobacteria > Hyphomicrobiales > Rhizobiaceae > Rhizobium > Rhizobium sp. 62_C5_N11_2. The sequence continues at coordinate 1,680,190 of NZ_JBPWPW010000001.1, read as the reverse complement.
ATTGCGGTAGCCGGCGATGCGGGCCGGATCGAGTTTCACGTCGCGGCCCTGCGCCGCCATGATTGCCAGGGTGAAGCGCAGCGCGTCGGCGCCGTATTCGTCGATCAGTTCCAAGGGATCGATGACGTTGCCCTTCGATTTCGACATCTTCTGCCCATTCTTGTCGCGCACCAGCGCGTGGACATAGACGGTCTGGAAGGGCTCGACCGGTTCGCCATCCTCGTCCTTCATGAAGTGCAGGCCCATCATCATCATGCGGGCAACCCAGAAGAAGATGATGTCGAAGCCGGTGACAAGAACGTTGGTCGGGTAATAACGCGCCAGCTCCGGCGTCTCGTCCGGCCAGCCGAGCGTCGAGAAAGGCCAGAGTGCCGAGGAGAACCAGGTGTCGAGCACGTCCTCGTCACGCGTCAGGATCTCGCCCGGCTTGAAGTTTTCGAGCAGGTCCTCGACATAGGCCTTCATCGGCCCCTCATGCGAGAGGTAATGCTGGATCGCCGCCTGCAGCGCCTCCTCCTCGGTCTTTTCGACGAAGACCTGGCCGTCCGGGCCGTACCAGGCGGGAATCTGGTGACCCCACCAGAGCTGACGGGAGACACACCAGGGCTGGATGTTTTCCATCCATTCGTAATAGGTCTTGTCCCAGCTCTTCGGCACCATCTTGGTGCGACCTTCGCGGACCGAGGCGATCGCCGGTTCGGCGAGCGTCTTGGCGTCGACATACCATTGTTCGGTCAGCCGCGGCTCGATCGGCACGCCGCCGCGGTCGCCGTGCGGTACCATGTGCTTGTGCGGTTCGATTTTGTCGAGAAGGTCGGCCTCTTCGAAAATCTCGACAATGACCTTGCGCGCATAGAAGCGGTCCTGCCCTTCCAGGCGGTCCCAGGCGCCATGCAGCGCCGCCGGATTGTCGAGGCCTTCGAGGAAATCCTCATTGTCCTTGATGGTGATCGTGCCGTCGATATTCAGGATGTTGATCGAGCGCAGGCCAGCCCGCTTGCCGACGTCAAAGTCGTTGAAGTCATGCGCCGGCGTGATCTTGACGGCACCGCTACCTGCCGTCGGATCGGCGTAGCTGTCAGCAACGACCGGAATGCGGCGGCCGACGATCGGCAGGATGACATGCTTGCCGATGATCGACTTGTAACGCTCGTCCTCCGGATTGACGGCAACACCGGTATCGCCCAGCATCGTTTCCGGACGCGTGGTGGCAACGACCAGATAGTCGCGCGTTTCCCATTCGGTCGGCTTGCCTTCCTCGTCGAAAGCGATCGGGTACTGGTAGGTGACACCCGGCTCGAGCGGATAGCGAAGATGCCAGAGATTGCCCTTGATCTCATGCTGTTCGACTTCAAGATCGGAGATCGCCGTCAGCAGCTTCGGATCCCAGTTGACGAGGCGCTTGTCCTTGTAGATCAGCCCTTCCTTGTAGAGCGTGACGAAAACCTCGAGAACGGCCTGCGACAGGCCCTCGTCCATGGTGAAACGTTCGCGCGACCAGTCGCATGACGCACCCAGACGCTTCAGCTGGTTGAAGATCAGGCCACCCGATTCCCCCTTCCATTCCCAGACCTTGTCGATGAAGGCTTCGCGGCCCATGTCGCGGCGGCTGGGCAGCTGCTGTTCCATCAGCTTGCGCTCGACGACCATCTGGGTGGCAATGCCGGCATGGTCCATGCCCGGCTGCCAGAGCACGTCCTTGCCGCGCATGCGCTCGAAGCGAACCAGGATGTCCTGTAGCGTGTTGTTCAGTGCGTGCCCCATGTGCAGCGAACCGGTGACATTCGGCGGCGGGATCACGATAGTGAAGGTCTCCGCTCCGGGCCGGGCGTTCGCACCGGCACGGAAGGCATCCGCCTCGTCCCATTTCGCGGCGATTTTCGGTTCGACGGCGGCGGAATCATAGGTCTTGTCGAGCATTTTATGACCAATTTCGAGGTTCGAGGGTGGCGTTTGTAAATAGGATGGTCACGGCCAAGTCAATAAAAAAGCCGCCCCGGAGACCGGAGCGGCTTTTCAAGAAAAAGCAATCCGATCAGCGACGCGGGCCGCGTGCCACGCGCTCGATTTCTTCGCGCACCAACCGCTCGACCAGTGTCGGCAGATTATCATCAAGCCATTCGCGCAGCATCGGGCGCAGCATGTCCTCTGCGATCTCGTCCAGCGACCGGCGCTCTGCGCCGTCGATTGCCGCGGCGAGCTCCTCGAAAGAGCGGCTGATCTGCAGGCCGGCATCCTCCGAAAGCAGCGTCGGCTGGACCTCGTCCAGAACGCTCGGCAGGAAACGCTCGGTCGACGACTGAGCGGGCTCCATAGCCGGTGGCGCTGTTTCGACGGCAGGCGCCGGCTCGGCGACGGCCACCCCAGGCGTTTCCGCAAGCACCGGCTCGGCCGGCTGCTGGATCGCAACATGCTGAACGGGCGCTGCGGCAGCGGGGAAAATAGGCTGTGGTTGCGGTTGCGGTGCCGCGGCGCGCGGCGGTTCCGGCATCACGGCCGGCTGCGGTTCGGGCTGGCGGAAACCGCTCGGAATTTCGCGCAGGGCTTGACCGGCCTGCACGGCGCTGCGCTCGGAGGCGGCGCGCACGCGGGCGGCGACATCGGCAAGCGACAGGGCGCGGGCCGGTACTTCTGCTTCGGGGGCGGTGCCGGCCGAATTGGCGGCGACGAAACGCGGATCGGAGGAGCGCATGACCGGTTCGGGGAATTCCACGCCGGCATAGGTGTCGTCGACCGTCAGATGAATTTCGGAGCCGTTGTCATCCTCATCGGCGCCGTAGACCGGCGGCAGGGATGCGGAAATCGCCTTGCCGGCGCCGGGCTCATTGCTTTCGATGATCTGGCGGATGGAGGCCAGAATTTCTTCCATGGACGGTTCACGCGCTACACTTGGCTGAGCCATTTCTATCCCCGTTATCCCAAAACAACGACCGGATGGTGTGGAGCATTCATCCGAATCACCACGACCTTAGAATACCCCAGGCGTGAAAAAAATCATCGCGAATCAAATGAATGCCGCCATGCACAGTTTTGTTACCCAATGTTTGCCACCCGCAAAGCCTGTCGCGATTTTGCTGCGGCGACATCCATGAAACAGAACTTGAAGCGCACGGCCTCTATCCAGTCCGCCGTGGTCGCGTCAGCGTAAATGATGTTTGTGAAGGCTTTCCAGCGGCATTGATAAAAAACGGGCGCCGATGGCGCCCGTCGCTGAATTTCGTCGATAAGAACGATGTCAGAAAACGAATTCACGCGCCTTGGCGAAACCCGGCAGCGGCTTGACCGAGGCATTGAAGAAGACATTTTCCGAAACAGCGCCGCGCTCGGCGACGAAGACCTTGGCGCGGGCAGCATTGCCGTAACCTTCGACCGTGATCAGACGGCCACCATCGCGCAATTGACCGAGAAGAGTTGCCGGAACCTCTTCGACGGCGCCGTTGACGAAGATCAGGTCATAGGGAGCGCCGGCAGCGTAGCCATTTTCGAGCGGGCCGGTCACAACTTCGACCTTGGCGTATCCGGCAAGCTGCGTCTTCGCCTCGGCGGCGAGCGCCTCGTCGCATTCGAGCGCGATGACGGAGCCGGCAATGATCGACAGCAGCGCCGATGTGTAACCCGTGCCGCAACCGACTTCGAGTACGAAATCATCCTTGGTGATCGCGGCCAGCTGCAGCAGCTTGGCGAGTGGCGACGCCTCCATCAGGAAGCGGGCCGGCTTTCCCGGTGCGGCGGCTGAGATCTCGACATCGTTGTCGATATAAGCCAGCAGCTTCGCCTTCTCCGGCACGAAAGTCTCACGCGGCACCGTGAGAAACGCCGTCAGCACGGAATGCGAGGTAACGTCCGTCGTGCGAACCTGGGTATCGACCATCTTTGCGCGCGCTGCTTCGAAATCCATCATGTCCTCTCGCTCTTAAAAAGCGGTTCCTGTCCCTCGTCTCTTAATCTCCACCACGGATGCTTTCAAGGCTTGGCAGCCGCAGGCGGAAAGAATCCGGCCGGCGCCTCTTCCGTGCCACAGGAGACAGGATGGACGCTGCAACTCCAGCGTGGAACCTTCCGCCCCTTCATGTTATGATTTGCAACGGAGGAAATAGGAGGAGCAGGCCATGTCTGCGATTTTCGAATATTTCACGCTGTTCGATTTTTTCATCGTCGCAGCGCTGATTGGCATATTCTGCTGCGGGCTGCTGGACGGCGAAACGACCTGGAGGCGATAGGGCGCCGAAGCGCATTCGGAGATATCCCCCGCATCGCGGCTGCGGCAATTCATGTCGGCGGGCGCAGGTCTGACATGCGTTCTTTCCCTTTGAAATCCAGCCTTCGACAGCCGCATGCGCATTAACGTTACATCAACCATTTTATTGCTGCGCCCTCGCCTTCCGCTATGGGTGTGCGCATGCAAACCTTTCTGATCCAATCGCGCGGCATAGAAGCGCTTCACTACAACGCCGATGCCCGCCTGCTGCTGATCAAATACAGCAGCGGCGACATTCGCAGCTTCACCCGCATTTCGCCGCAGGGCATGCGACGGCTGCTCGGCGCCGGCCCCGAAATCGATGACGGGCCTGAACTGAGCGATCTGGAATATCAGGCGGAAATCCGCAAGGGCGGCCTGAGGGCGCTCTACCGACTCACGGGAATCAATCCGTCACAGTTGGATTTTTCGCCCGGCCAGCGGATCTGGTAGCATCGCAAAGGCCGATGCCGACCGCTGCGCCAGCGGCGTTTCACATTGATTCTATCATGTGGAAGAATGTTGGAGGCCTCGCCCGGAATTGAACCGGGGTACAAGGATTTGCAGTCCTCTGCGTCACCACTCCGCCACGAGGCCTCACGCGCTCGTTATCTGAGCCGTGGCGAGCGTTTAGAATGATCGTAAGGAAATCGCAAGAGGGCATTTCGGAAAAACGCCATTCCGCAGCTGGTGAAACGAGCATTTTTCCATCCCCAAACGGAGTGGGCGCAGGCTGGAATTTTCACGGCCGTGACGATGCCCCATTTCCTGCCAATGATTGCATTTGAAGCAAATTCTTGACTTGACTTCGATCATCGTCCGGGCCTCAATTATCCTCGGGAGGGTATAGGAGCTTGCGATGGATTGGGCTGCCCTCAAATCGAAGCACGTGCATGCGGCATTCGATGCCGAAACCCGGGATCTGCATGTAAAATTCCCAGGTTCTCCGCCGGTGAAACATGCAAATATTCCGCTGCACGTCTACCAGAACCTGCTGGAAACGGATGATCCGCACTTCTATTACAAATACTATATAGCGCCGTCTCGCGTATCACCGGGCCGCCGACAACCGGTCTCCGTGGCATCCTACGCAGTAAAGCTCGTCCTTCTCCTTGCCGCTTGCAGCTTGTTGCTGGCGACCAGCCTCGATCCGGACCATGGCGGGGTTTTCGAGGAAAGCGAACTCAGATCCAACTAGACGCGAATCTGGATGAGCTGCGCCCCCAGCCCAATCTCCGGGCCTGCGACAAGGCGGCTGGTTCCGGCGTCGAAATTGTCGCTCCTGTTCTGAGAACGGTAGCGCCGATTGTCCCGCTCGCGGTCGTTCCTCCCGTCGCGCTCATTCCGGCCGTTGAAATTGCGATAGTTTCGAGGTCCGCTATTGCCGCCTTGGCCGTGATCGACCACGCAGCCTTCAGGACGGCGACAGATGCCGCGAGCGTCAAAACCGCCGCTGTCTACTTGGGCCTCGGCGGAAATGGCTGAGAGAACAGCCGCTGCCGACAGGGCGACAACAAAAAATGCCTTCATTTCCTCACCCGGACCATCGTGACGCAATTTTGCGTTTTACATTCGATAAACCACGAAAGCGAAAAGCGATCCACAGTTCCACACCCACCTTGCCCATCAGCCAGCCGGGTTTCGCCGCCTGTGCCACCAGACAGCCAGCCGCCGCCGAAGCCGGCGCGCGAACGGCAGATCATGCGAGAGCACCAGGAAGCCGAGCGGCAGCATCCAGAAGCCGAGAATGGGCAAGAAACCCAGCAAGCCGCAGAAAATGAGGGCCACGCCGAGTGCCATCCGCGCGATGCGCGAGCGTGGCATGCCGATGCTGAAGGAGCCGAGCACAAGCCTGCCGCTTGCATGATCGATGCCGAAGCGCCGTGCCCGCGTCTTGCGCTTTTCGCCACCACTTGTCTCACTGCGATCATTCACATTTGTCATTCCCAAGAGATGGGCGCAGGCACCCCAAATACAAGTTCATTTCATTTTTTTGAAAAAACCGCTTGGCAAATCGGGAAAGCGTTTGTATTAGCCCACTCACACCGCGCCAAGCAGTGATCCCTGGTAGCTCAGCGGTAGAGCATTCGACTGTTAATCGACAGGTCGCCGGTTCGAATCCGGCCCGGGGAGCCATTTTTCAAGTAATCGCCTGTTTCGTTGATAAATCCGAAGGCAGGCGTTTTCTTCCCCACTTTCCCTCCCGCTTTTGAATGCTCCCATAAGGGCTTTTCGCGTTGGGCATCGCGGACAACGCGCTTTTTACGACGGGTAGGCATTCGCTGGCCAACCAACCGGCGGCGGTGTAAAGCAAACGTCATGGCGCTAGATCCTGAAAAAGCATTTTTAGATTACAGTGCGGCGGACTGCAGCGTGCAGTTCTGGACCGCCAACGCACCGGCCGTGCAATTCACCTCTTTGGAAGCCGCCGTCAGATTCGCAAAAGACCATGGCGGCAGGTGGGAAGAGATTGAGATAACAGTCCATCTGCCGCGCGAGGACATCGTATTCGCCACCGGTAAAGTGCATCAACTCATTGACGCTTTGCCAGGTGATCTCCGGAAAAAACGGTAATGAGGTGGATTGGCCGTCAATAGAACCGGCTGGCGCGCTGTCGGGCCGTCTTGGCCAATTTTCGAAAAATATCTTGAACTTTCAATAGACGCTTTTTCCGTTCAGCTCAAAGCATCAGCTTGCCTCGCTCGGACCACGCCCGCAGCTCGCGGTCATGCAGCGAAACACATACTCTCGCCACAGCACCTGGATAAGATCACGGTCATGGCTCTCAGTATGGCGATAGGAATCGGAATCGGCGCGGCAGTCGGCCCGATACGGTTCGATGACGCCGCGATCGGCATCACATTCGGTGTCGCGATCGGCGCTGCCGTAGGGGCTGCCATCAAACGGAAATGACGGCTTACCGAACGCCGGCCTGACGCTCCGCCAGATCCCGTTTGCTTGTACGGGCAAAGAGACGACCGCCTCTAGTAGCTGCACGAACGACCGTCGCCGGGTCGAAATCCATCGGCGCAGGCCGGGTTCATTGAATCTCCCGGCTGATATCCTGATGCCGTGCCATAGGAATTCGGTGGTGTCGAGCAGGCCGAGATGATGGCGGCAAGACTGATTGCCCCGGCTGCTACAAATGCCCGAAATTTCTTCATCGATGCCTCTCCAGTTTGGCTGTGACCGAGTGACGAGAGCTTCTGCTCTCTCCTGCCAGGATCACCTTGTCCCTCAAGATATGGCGCTCTCTTCGCCGGACGTCAGCTCCGAACTCGCAAGATTCTTATCGATCTCGATTAGCTCCGCATGAAGATTGTCGATGACCAAACCGGCCGGGAACAAAGACCGTGGTTCAAAGTTGAGTGGCATCAACCACGTAACGTCAGTTTCTGACAGGAGGTCTTTCATGGGTCGCGGTATTCTGCTTTGGCTGCTTGGTGTTCCACTGCCGATCATCATCCTTCTTGCTCTGTTTATGCGATAGGGACGGATCATGTCGGTTTCAATGACAGGTTCCGGAGAGATTGCTACTCCGGTCGAATCCTCCAAATCCGCCATGACATGGGGGCCCATCTTCGGAGGCGCCGCTGCTGCCATCGGCGTGACCCTCATTCTTTTGCTGCTTGGATCCGGGGTTGGGTTGACGATGGTGTCGCCCTGGTCGGGGCAAAGCAGCTCGCTCGGCACGGTCGGGGTGACGGCGGCGATCTGGCTCGTTGTCGTGCAATGGCTCTCCTCCGGGCTCGGCGGCTATATCACCGGCCGGCTGCGCACGAAGTGGGCGGCTGTCCACACCGACGAGGTATTCTTCCGCGACACGGCGCATGGCTTCATCAGCTGGGCGCTGGCGACGATTTTCGTCGCCGGATTTCTAGCCTCGTCGCTGACCTCTCTTGCCGGTGCGGGCGCACAGGCCGTGGGTTCGGCCGCCACCGCCGCAGGTACAGCGGCGTCATCGACGGCATCGGCCGCGGATCTGCCCACCGCCTATTTTACCGACGCTTTGCTGCGTCCTGAACAGGCCCGTGCAGGAGCAACATCCGATGATGCTGCTGCAACGGCTGAGGTCTCCCGCATCCTCCTCAACGGTGCTGCCGCCGGCCAGATCCCGGATGACGACAAGGCCTATCTTGCCACCATCGTCTCTGCTCGCACCGGTCTTTCCGAGGCCGATGCACGCACCCGCGTCGACACTGTGCTGAAGCGCATCGACGACGCCAAGGTCGCCGCCCAGAAAGCCGCCGATGAGGCACGCAAGGCTGCCTCCACCACAGCATTGCTCGGCGCGTTGTCACTTCTGATCGGGGCATTCATCGCTGCTGCCGCCGCAGCGTTTGGCGGTTCGCAGCGCGACGAAGAGGAAGATCTCATCGTTACCTCCCGGATCTAAGATCGACGGAAATCGGGGCGCAGGGTCGAAAGGCCACGCGCCCCTTTATGTTGGGCCTCGGGTCTCCCGTGCTCGACTATCGGCCGCCCCCAGGTGGCCTCTTGCCCAGTTGCGGTTTATTTCGCATCGAGCGGAACATGTGGCCGTTGGGGAGCTTCGGTTAGGTAAAACCCTTTCCGGAGAATATAGATGGCCAAGAAGACCTCTCAAACCTCGCCCTCGGACAACGCAACGATCCATGATCAGAAAGTGCACCGGGGTGCAGGCGGCGAGCTTCATCAGTTTGCCGAAGACGGCATGCCGGTGCTGACCACAGCGCAAGGTGGCCCCGTTTCCGACGATCAGAATACGCTTCGCGTTGGCGCCCGTGGCCCGGCCCTCATCGACGACTTCCACTTCCGTGAGAAGATCTTTCATTTCGACCACGAGCGCATTCCCGAGCGGGTCGTGCATGCGCGCGGTTACGGCGCCCATGGCTACTTCGAAACATACGAATCCCTGGCCGCCTATACCCGGGCCGATCTTTTCCAGCGGCCCGGCGAAAAGACGCCGGCCTTCGTCCGGTTCTCGACCGTTGCCGGCAGCAAGGGTTCCTTCGATCTGGCGCGCGACGTGCGTGGTTTCGCAGTGAAGATCTACACCCAGCAGGGAAATTGGGACCTGGTCGGCAACAACATCCCCGTTTTCTTCATTCAGGACGCGATAAAATTTCCCGACGTTATTCATTCCGTAAAGCCGGAACCCGACAGGCAATTTCCGCAGGCGCAGTCGGCGCATGACAATTTCTGGGACTTCATCACCCTCACGCCCGAAAGCATGCACATGATCATGTGGGTGATGTCGGACCGCGCCATTCCGCGCTCGTTCCGGTTCATGGAGGGTTTCGGCGTTCATACCTTCCGCTTCGTCAACGCAGCGGATGAATCGACCTTCGTCAAATTCCACTGGAAACCGAAACTCGGCCTGCAGTCCGTCGCCTGGAACGAGGCAGTCAAAATCAATGGAGCGGATCCGGATTTCCATCGCCGCGACCTCTGGCAGTCGATCCAGTCGGGAGCCTTCCCGGAATGGGAGCTCTGCGTGCAGCTTTTCGATCAGGACTTCGCCGACACATTCGACTTCGACATTCTCGATCCGACGAAGATCATTCCGGAGGAGATCCTTCCGGTCAAACCGATCGGCCGTCTTGTGCTCGACCGCATGCCGGAGAACTTTTTTGCGGAGACCGAGCAGGTCGCCTTCATGACGCAGAATGTTCCCCCCGGTATCGACTTCAGCAACGATCCGCTGCTGCAGGGACGAAATTTCTCCTATCTCGACACGCAGTTGAAACGTCTGGGCGGCCCAAATTTTACCCATCTGCCGATCAACGCGCCGAAGTGTCCTTTCCACAATTTCCAGCAGGATGGTCATATGGCGATGCGCAATCCTGTCGGACGCGTCAATTACCAGCCGAATTCCTGGAATCAGGGGCCACGGGAATCGCCGGTTCAGGGCTATCGCCACTTCCCGGCCGAGGAGCAGGGTCCCAAGGTTCGGCTGCGGCCGGAAAGCTTTGCCGATCATTACAGCCAGGCGCGACAGTTCTACATCAGCCAGACTCCGCCCGAGCAACGCCATATCGCTGCGGCGCTGATCTTCGAACTGAGCAAGGTCGAAACGCCGGTCATTCGTGAGCGTATGGTCTCGCATCTGATGAACATCGATGAGACGCTGGCCAGCAAGGTTGGCCACGCACTCGGCTTCAAATCGATGCCGAAGCCTGCCGATGCCGCCATGCCGACGCGGCAGGATCTCGAGCCGTCGTCGGCGCTCAGCATCGTCGAGCGCAGTCCGAAGCGGTTCGAAGGACGCAAGCTCGGCATTCTTGTCAGCGAGGGCACCGATGCCGCTATCTTCAAGGCGCTGCTTGCCGAGATCACCGAGCAGAAGGCAACATTCGAAGTGATCGCGCCGAAGATCGGTGGCGTGACGCTCTCGGACGGCAATTGGATCGAAGCACATCAGATGATCGACGGCGGACCTTCGGTGCTTTACGACGCCGTCGCCCTCCTGCCCTCAGCCGAGGGAACCGGCGATCTGCTGAAGGAGGCCACGGCCCGTGATTTCGTGGCGGACGCCTTCGTACACTGCAAGTTCATCGGCTATGTGGAAACAGCGCTGCCGCTCATGCAGAAGGCCGGAATTGCCGATTCACTGGATGAGGGCGTGATTGCGCTCGGAGCAGCAAAAGACGTCACGGCTTTTATCCAGGCGCTTGGCAAACTGCGGGTCTGGGGCCGAGAGCCGTCGGTCAAATTGAACTGACCGTCTCGTCCTCATGTCCGCGAGAGAATGGCTAGTCGTCAGAATAAAACCCGCGGAATGAACTGACCCCCGAAAGTTGGACATCCACCTTCGGGGGTTTTGCATGTCCAATCACAGCCTGGCTTTTAAGCTTTCTGTTGTGGAGTTTTATGAGAAGGGCGAGCGTAGTGCTCGGGAGGTCGGCGCGCACTTCGCGGTAGACCATGGGACGGTTCGCAAATGGGTAGCAAGCTATGAGGCGCATGGGGTTCCAGGTCTTGCGAAGAAGTTCAGCCACTACGATGCAGCATTCAAGCTATCGGTTCTCCAGCGGATGTGGAAGGATGGGCTCTCCTACCGCCAGACGGCGGCGCTGTTCGACATCCGCAATAAGGGTTGCCTTTCGGATTGGGAGCGACGCTACGAGACTGGTGGGATTGATGCACTGACCTCACGCCGCAAAGGAGGGCCCCGATCGATGTCCGAGCCGCCGATCCCCCGGGAGCCGCAAGCTTTGCAGAGCGACGAGGCGAAGAGCCGCGAAGAACTGCTGTCGGAACTGAACTATCTGCGCATGGAGAACGACTACCTAAAAAAACTCGAGGCCTTAACGCGCAAGCAACCAGCGCTCAAAAAGCGCAAGTCGTCCAGGCGTTAAGGCCACTCTATCCGCTTGACGACGTGCTGAAGCTTTCGGGCCTTTCCCGCAGCACGTTCTACTACCGGCAAAGGATGTCGCAGCTGGCCGACAGGCATGCTGCGCTCAAGGACAGGATCAAAGCCATCTTCGAGGCTCACAAGGGCTGCTACGGCTATCGCCGGGTGACGGCGGCGATCCGCCAGCTCGGGCAGACGGTCAATCATAAGACGGTCCAGCGCCTGATGGTCGAGATGGGATTGAAATCGCTGGTACGGCCGAAGAAATACCGCTCCTACAAAGGTGACGTCGGGCGCACAGCCCCCGACCTCGTCAAACGGCAGTTCACTGCGCAGGCAGCCAATCAGAAATGGGTCACCGACGTCACCGAGTTCAAGGTCGCCGGCGAGAAGCTCTATCTCTCGCCGGTCATGGACCTCTACAATGGCGAGATCATCGCCTACGAGACGACCACAAGGCCGGTCTTCAAACTGGTGGAAAGCATGTTGAACAAAGCCTTGAGCCGGCTGGGGAGCAATGACAAGCCGATCCTGCACTCCGATCAGGGATGGCACTACCAGATGCCAGCCTATCAGCGACAGCTTCAAAAATGCGGCATCGCCCAGAGCATGTCACGCAAAGGCAATTGCCTCGACAACGCCGCCATGGAAAGCTTCTTTGCCACTCTTAAATCCGAGCTCTTTCATCCCAATCGCTTCGTCAGCATCAAAAGCCTGAAAGACGGCATCGACGACTACATCCACTACTACAATCATCAGCGCATCAAGTTGAAACTCAAAGGGCTGAGCCCTGTGCAATACAGAACTCAGCCCTTAAATCTAACCAGCCTTTAAACCGTCCAACTTATTGGGGTCAGTTCAGAAACGCGGGTTTTATGTCGTTTGCGGCGCCCTATCTATTCTGGCGAGGTGATGGAAGCCTCTCCGTCTTCCGTTTTACGCTGTGGAGAGCCGTATGCGCTGGCGCTTTCGACAGATCTCTGACTGGGCCGTCTCATGGGCAGGGCATCCTGTGGTCCCTGTCACGCTGGTCGCATTCGCAGTCATATGGACGGCAGTCGGTCTCAGCTTCTCCTTTCCACGCGGGTGGTTTCTGCTGACCAACATGATCGGTACCCTCATTATATTTTTCATTTTGCTGCTGGTGCAGAACTCCCAAAATCGGGACATAATGGCACTGCATGCCAAGCTCGACGAACTGATCCGATCAAGCAAGGCAGGAAACCACTGGATTGCGGTCGAGAAGAAAAACGCCGAGGCAATCGAGGGAATGCGCCGGCAACACCACGACCAAATTTCAAAGACGGCGAATTAGGCGGACGCTGCCTCTGCGGCAGATTTCTCATCCGCCTTTTCCTCGACGCATTCGGCTTTCTCGGCAAGGGTCTTGCTCATTTCCCTGAGTTCGCCCTCCTCCAGCTTTTCGATGCCGACAAACTTGTTGGCCGCCTGACTCGTCAGGATGAGTTCGTCAAGTTTGGCCTGCAGAGCCTTGCCGTCACGGTTCTGGCTGTTCTGCAACACGAACACCATCAAGAAGGTAATGATCGTGGTGGTGGTGTTGATCACAAGTTGCCAGGTTTCGGAATAGCCGAAAAAAGGGCCGGAAACCGCCCAGACAAGCACGAGCGCCAAAGCCGCTACGAAGGTGAACGGCTTTCCCGAGAGATCGGCGACGGCGGTAGCAAAGGAAGAGAAGAAGTTGGATTTGTTCGACATCTGAAAAGCCTCGTTGGGTCGCAGCGTCAATGCTGTCAATCGACAACATCAACTCCACATCCGGGCCGAAGTTCCTGGCGCCGCCGATGTCAATCCAGAGGTCGGACGCCCATCTGCTTGCACCATGGAGAAGACTGCCGCTAAGCTGGATGTCTGATGAGAAAAGTGTCCATGCATTGAGAAGCCCGGTGGCTTGAAAAATATTGTGCACCGCAGCAACCATTTCGTAGACTGACGCGTTTAGTTCAGCATCACCGCCATCCCGGCTGCTGATTGGCGGAGACTTTCATGAGATCTATGTCAGACACCCTCGCACGCCTTGCTGCGCTGCGAGGAACCCTTCGCGCCCAACCCACGCAGGGCAGCCCCGATCTCGTCGCCTTGGACGCATTTGGCTCAAACCCAGGCGCCTTGGGGGGCTACACCTATTTGCCGTCGAAGCGCGGGAAAGATATGGCTCTGGTCGTTGTCCTGCACGGCTGTACCCAGACTGCCGCCGGGTATGATATCGGATCCGGCTGGTCTGGATTGGCCGAGGACTATGGCTTCGCGCTGCTGTTTCCCGAGCAGCGAAGGGCAAACAATGCAAATCTCTGCTTCAATTGGTTCAACCCGGAGGACATTCGCCGGGATCACGGCGAGGTCTTTTCCATTCGCCAGATGATCGCAAAGGTCGTTACGGAACACGGTATCGACAGCAGGCGCGTGTTCGTGACCGGGCTTTCGGCCGGCGGCGCCATGACCGCCGCCATGCTTGCCACCTATCCCGAGGTTTTTGCGGGTGGCGCGATCATTGCCGGCCTGCCATATGCAAGTGCTGCAACCATTCCCGAGGCGTTCGACCGAATGCGCGGCCATGGCGGCCCGACTGCCAAAGAGCTGGAACGGCGGTTGAGAAACGCTTCAGGACACAAGGGCCGATGGCCGACATTAGCAATATGGCAGGGAACAGCAGACAGCACCGTCGTGCCATCCAATGCGAATGCGATCGTGGAGCAATGGAAAAATATCCACGGCGTCGACGCATCGCCGGGGCGCGTCGAAGATATCGGACGACATCAGCGAAAGGTCTGGACTGATGCTCATGGTGTCGAAGTGATCGAGCTCTATACGATTGCCGGAATGGGTCACGGCACGCCTCTCGATGTCGGCACCGGCTACGGGGCAAGCGGCCCCTTCATGCTTGACGTCGGAATTTCCTCGACCGTCGAAATTGCCAGGTCCTGGGGTCTGGTGCCCTCATTTGAAAAACGGCGCAACACGAAAGCCCCTGCTACGCAACCGGAAAACGCTGCAGATCCATTTGGCACGGGCAGCGATCGTGGCGGCATTCAAAAAATCATTGAAGACGCCCTCCGGTCCGCCGGGCTAATGCGGTAGTCGCAAGGCACACGACGGCCATCGGCGAGATTGCCGCTATCGGTTTTGAGACTTGGGCAGTGGTCCGTTTTGATGGCTGAAGACCAGTTCGCTCTGGACATCTTGCTGAAACTGCAGCACCCGCTGACCGACATCGCTCTCCGGTATCCCGGCCGCCAGAAGCTGATCGGCAAGCCTGCGGCATTCGGCCTTCCAGAATTCTATCGCATCTGCGCCATGCCGGCGGCCGAGTTCGCGAGCGCAACGCTCAATATTCGCAGTTCCGGTTCCAGCAGGAAAGGCAATAATTCTGCCTTCATTGGCGCCGGCAGGCCGGCGGGTCATTTCAGTAGCCATCGAACACAGGTTCCTTTGATCCTGTTCGTTGTCTACGAGACTATGGTTAACGCTTTCTATTTGCTGCAGTAAGAAGATCAATCAGGTGGAATTTTGGCGGGCCACTACGTCACCAGACGATCGGATGGGTTTTGCCGGTGAGCACGTTCACGAACCCCTCCCGCGCCAGCTCCGACGGCGCGACCAGGACCCAGCGCCAGGGCGAGCAGGTCAGCGTCGCAAATGACAGGCGTTCGGGAAATCCCGGCCACCATCGAGGTGAGAAGGTCGGCTCGTACATCCAGTCGATCCCGGCGCCGGCCGCATAAAGCGCCTGCATCTCCGCATCCAGCGCTTCAGCCGAACGCGCCGTCATCAGACCACCGACCTCGTAGCGGACACGAGCGAGAATCTTGCCGCCGGATACCAGCGCCCAGCCGCCCTGCTGTTCGTTCAGGGCATTCACGGCCATCGCCATCGCCTCGTCCGATGAGCCGACCGTCCAGATATTATGCTTGTCGTGCCCGAGTGTGGAGGCGAGCGCCGTCTCCGGCGTGCGCGGTCCGGTGCCCAGCCAGAACATCCTGGAGACCTTGGCCTCCCCTGAAAACCGGTCGACAATAGAGAATTTGGTGACATTGCGCGCGGGATCCCGCTGTACGGCGCCGTCCTCCACCGGCAATTCCATGGTGATGAAATCGTCGTGCCAGTGAAACGGCCGCAAAAGTGCTGCGTTGACCGTGGTCCGGTTCGGCGGCGCCTCGATACGGAAATCGTCAGCCGTGACCGTCCTGTCTATTTTCACGGTGCGCGTCGCCCATTGCGGCCAATCGATTTCAGGACGCACGCCAAGGAATGTCGCACCCTCGGACACAGGACGCCCGTCCGCCCATACTTTTTCGATCGACAGGCTGGCGACGTCGCTGAGAAGAACGAAATCGGCGAAACGGCCCGGCGCGATCGATCCGACCCACGGCGTCAGCCGCATATGGCGTGCTGGATTAAGGGTGACGCACTGGATGGCGATCTCCGGCGCAAGGCCGTTTTCAATGGCGAGCCGGACATTGTGATCGGTCGCGCCGATTTTCAGTGTGTCGGAGGCGCTGCGGTCGTCGGTCACCAGAGCGATCTGCGACCAGTCCGTCAGCCCCTTGTCGATCAGGCCGCGGATCACCTCCGGCAGGGAATGCGGCCTGAGCTCGATGAAAAGACCGTGGAGAAGTTTCTGCCAGATCTCATCGAGAAACCAGCCTTCGTGATCCGAAGCGAGACCCGCTGCGGCGAAGGCATTGATCGAGGCCATGTCGCGCAGCCCGGCGCCGTGGCCTTCGACCACGCCGCGCTGCTCAAAGGTCGCGCCGATCATGCCCCATAGCCGATCGTAGGAAGGATTGCCGGGATCGGATATGGACGGCCAGTCCATGACCTCGTCGAGCCCGGCGACCATCAGGCTTTCGGAAAGGAAGGCCTTCTGCTCATCGTAACCGAACCAGCCGCCACCCCATTCATAGGCGGTCGGAGGCACGGCGGAGCCAGGCAGGGGAAAGATCTTCATCGGCGATCCGCGCCGGCGCGCTTCCAGCCAGAATTCCAGATTGCGGGCACCGTTGACGTTGGAAAACTCGTGGCTCGCCTCGCAGGTCCAGGTCACGCCATGCGGCATCACCAGAGCCGCCTCCCATTCGGGCGTCAGGTGGGAGCTTTCGATATGTTTATGCGCCTCGCCGAAGCCCGGCACGGCCGCAAGATCCGGCTCGGATAAGCGCTCGCTCACCTCGCCTGCGTAACTGCCGGCGGGGCCGACATAGGCGATGCGGCGGCCCTTGATGACGATCTCCTGATCGTCGAGCCATGTCCTGGTGTGGACATCGAGCAACCTGCCCACGCGCAACAGCCTGTCGGCGGGTCGGCGTCCGAGCGCCGTCAGCACCAGATCCTGGCGCGTCAGCACCTCGTCGGACGCGTTGATTAGCAGATCATCTGGAAGAGCAGTGCGCGAAGTGGCCATGAATGAAATGCCCGTGAGAAGCTGGAACCGCCGGACCGTAAAGACCACACCCGGATGTGTAAAGCGCTGACGAACCACACGTTTTGTGAGCGGCGACAAGGCGTCGGCAACCGGGAGTTACTGACGGGATCGGTCTGGGAAAATTCCCCGCATAAGAGCGTATTTGCTCAATTATTGAGCTTGCGACCTGACCGATCAAAAAATAGTATCCCTCAAATCCAGGGGGTTGATCCCGATTATCAAATCCGTTTTTCACAGAAGGACATTGCTCATGAAGGCCAGACGTTTTGCCCGAATCCTGTCTCTAGCGCTGCTTGCCGCCGTCGGCAGCACCGTTGCGGCACATGCGCAATCGAAGACTCTGACCATCTCCTGGTGGGGCTATAATGGCGAGAAGATGAATGCGAACATCATCACGCCCTTCAAGAAGATCTGCGGCTGCGAGATCGTGTTCGAGACAGGTAACAATGCCGACCGGCTCAACAAGCTGAAACTGCGCGACGGCAAGGGCGTCGATGTCATCTATCTCACAGACAGCTTCTCGCAGCTCGGCATCGAACAGGGATTGTTCCAGGAAATCGATGCGTCGAAGGTCCCCAACCTCGCTGATATCTACGAGCTGGGCAAGGCGCCTCAGGGCAAATACGGGCCTGCCTACACGATCGGACGCGTCGGCATTGTCTATGACTCCGCCAAGGTCAACCCACCGATCACCGCCTGGGGCGACCTGTGGCGCGAAGATCTGAAAAGCTCCGTCTCCTTGCCCGGAATCACCACTACGGCCGGCCCGCTGGTCGTGCTGGAAGCCGGCAAGCATGGCGGTGCGGATGCCTATGAAGACGCCGACAAGGCCTTTGCGGAAATCGAGGCACTCAAGCCCAATGTCGTCAAGAACTACAACACCGGCTCGGAGCTGGTGAACCTGATATCAACAGGCGAAGTTCGCGTTGCGCTGGCCCAGGACTTTACCCTGGCATCGATGCAGGCGGCCGTTCCGACGATGACATGGGCCAAGCTCAAGGACGGCGACATCGCGACGCTGAACACCGTGAACATCCCGAAGGGTTCCGAAAATGTCGAACTCGCCCATCAGTTCATCAACTTCATCCTGTCCAAAGAAGTCCAGCAGGCTGAAGCCGAACAAGGCGTCGACGCGCCGATCTCGACAAAGGTCAGCCTGACGCCGGACCAGGCGAAGATCTGGACCTATGGCCCGGATATGGTGGCAGGCCTTACCCGCATCGACTATGCCAAGATGAATGCTGCCAAGGCCGACTGGATCGACCGGTGGAACGAAGTCTTCGGTCAGTAAGCTGCGCGATATTCTCGGCCTGAGGCCGGTTTATTGCCTGACCTGGGCCAGACCTAGGCCAGACATGGAAGCGCCGCACGTCCGAATCCGAAATGCGGCGCTCGTGATATCAGGACATGCCACGAGTTTTAAGATGAAGCATTTTGCCAGGTGGGGATTGACGATGCCGGCGACGATTGCCGTCGTTGTGCTTCTCATCGTTCCCGTCGCCATCACCATCGCGGCAACGTTCGCGGAGCCGAAGGGCGTGTTTGCGCCCTATGTGACATTCTTCAGCAGCGGTTTTCGCCGGGCGGTTCTTTATCGGACGCTGGAGGTCGCCCTGGTCACGACGGCGATTTCGCTCACTGTGGGCTTCATCACCGCCTATGTGATCGCGCAAATGCCCGGTCGCGCAAAGAGCATCATGATCATCGCAGCGGTTTTTCCGCTGCTGACGGGTGTCGTCGTCCGATCCTTCGCATGGCTGATCATTCTCGGGAAGAATGGCATCCTGAATGCCATGCTGATCTCGACCGGCATTATCGGGGAGCCGCTTTCGATGCTCTATACCGAAGGCTCGGTCATCGTCGCCATGGTCTATCTCTTCGTTCCCCTGATGATCCTGACGCTGGTCGGGGTGCTTGAAGGCATCCCGCGCGATCTGATCGACGCCTCCGCCTCGCTCGGCGCGAGACCACTGATGACATTCTTTCAGGTGATCCTGCCGCTCGCGACACCCGGCCTCATCGTCGGCGCGGTCCTGGTCTTCACCGGCAGCTTCACCTCCTATGCGACACCGCAACTGCTCGGCGGAGAAAAGCAGATGATGATGGGGACCTTCCTCTACCAGCGCGCCATGGTGACCTTCGATTGGGTGGGCGCATCGACGATCGCCGCCATCATGGTGGTGCTGACGCTCGGCGTCGTCCTCATCATGAGCCGCATCGCACGCCGGCTCAATCCGATGGCGGTATGATGGACAGGCGCGTTCACCCGATCCTCGCCGCCTTTGCGGCCTGCGTTTTCTTCTTCCTGCTCGCACCGCTGGTCATCATCGTGGGTGCGGCCTTCAGCGACACGACCTATCTG
Organism: Rhizobium sp. 62_C5_N11_2; assembly: GCF_051811185.1. Lineage (NCBI taxonomy): Bacteria > Pseudomonadati > Pseudomonadota > Alphaproteobacteria > Hyphomicrobiales > Rhizobiaceae > Rhizobium > Rhizobium sp. 62_C5_N11_2. The sequence goes on along the minus strand of NZ_JBPWPW010000001.1, from coordinate 1,660,809 downwards.
ACCTTCCCGCCGCAGGGCCTGACATTGCGCTGGTTCGTCAATATCTTCGAGATCGAGGCCTTCCGCACGACCGCGCTGACCAGCCTGCAGGTCGCCTTTTTCGGTACGGCGCTGTCCCTGCTGATCGGTGTCCCGGCGGCCTATGCGATCAACCGCTACCGGGTGGAATTGCCGCGCTGGCTTTCCACCATTTTCGTCCTGCCGATCCTGGTGCCGGAGATCGTCTTCGGATTTTCGCTGATGAAATCGGTCACAATTGGCCTCGGGCTTCCGATCTTCATCAGCCTGCTGGTCGGCCATGCGTTGCTGATCCTGCCCTATTCGGTGCGCGTCGTCGGCGCCAGCCTGGCGGCCTTCGATTTTTCCGTCGAGGAGGCGGCGATCAGCCTGGGTTGCCCGCCGCTGAAAACCTTCCTGACCGTGGTCCTGCCGAATATTCGGGCCGGGGTCATTGCCGCCTTCATCCTCGCCTTCATCACCTCGATCAACGACGTGTCGGTTTCGGTCTTCCTGACCGGGCCGGGCATCTCGACGCTGCCGATCCAGATCCTTGCGCATATGGAACAGTTCTTCGACCCGACGATCGCATCGGTATCGGTGTTGCTGATGTTCGTGACAGTCGGCGTCATGGCCGTCGTCGAGGCCACGCTCGGCCTTACCTTCCTGACAAAGTAGAACGCTCTTGACCGTATCCCTCACCATCGATTCCATCTCCGCCCATTACGGCAGTACCCAGGTGCTTAAGGACCTGTCGATCTCAGTCATGGCCGGGGAGCTGGTGTCCCTGCTCGGCTCCAGCGGCTGCGGAAAGACGACGACATTGCGCCTCGTCGCCGGTTTTCTGCAGCCGAGCAGCGGCAGCATCAAGCTCGGCGAGCGCGACCTCACCGGCCTACCCGCATATGCGCGCGACATCGGCCTGGTCTTTCAGAACTACGCGCTTTTTCCTCATCTGAGCGTCCAGGACAATGTTGCCTTCGGCCTGAGGCAGCGTCGTATTCCCCAGCCGGAACGGGCGAAAAGAACGATGGCCATGCTGGACCGCGTCGGCCTTTCGGCCTTCGCCGACCGGCTGCCGTCGGCCCTGTCAGGCGGCCAGAAACAGCGCGTGGCTCTCGCCCGGGCACTGGTCATCGAGCCGCCGCTTCTGATGTTCGACGAGCCGCTTTCCAATCTGGATGCAAAGCTCAGGATCGACATGCGCGTCGAGATCAGGCAGCTCCAGCGCGCCAACGGCACGACATCGCTTTACGTCACCCACGACCAGGAGGAGGCATTCTCGATCTCCGACAGGGTGGCGATCATGAATGCCGGGCGCATCATGCAGCTCGACGCGCCGGAGGTGCTGTATCGCCAGCCGGCCAACGCTTTCGTCGCCCGCTTCGTCGGATTCGAGAACCTGATCCGCATGAAGGTGACCGCGCGCAACGGCGCGCTTGTGATGGCCGAGACGACCGGCGGAGCGCGGCTGCAGCTGTCACAGGAAACGTTCGGACCGATCAAGGACGACTTCGTGCTGGCCTGCCGCGCAGACGGTCTTGCCGTCAGCCGTGACGGTGGTGGCATCGCGGCCGTGCTCGGCACGCGCACCTATCTTGGCCGGGCCTATCAGTACAAATGCACGACATCAGCGGGAGAGATCACCGCCAATGGGGCTTTGTCCGACCCGCTGGAAACGGGGTCGTCCGCCGTGCTGATACCGCTCGCCGAGCAATGCTGCATTCTCGATCCGGAAGATTGAAACGCTGAGGAGAGACGATGACTAGTGCCATGGATCAAGATATCGATGCCGTTCTTGCCCATGTGGACCAAAGCCTCGATGGTAGCCTGGCGCGGCTTTTCGAGCTGATCCGCATTCCGAGCGTCTCGACCGACCCGGCCTATCGCGATCACTGCCGCACTGCTGCCGAATGGCTGAGCCGGGATCTGGCTGCGATCGGCTTCGAAGCATCGGTGCGTAAAACGACCGGGCATCCGATGGTCGTCGCCCATGAAAAGGCGGCGTCCGGACCGCATCTGCTATTTTACGGCCATTACGATGTCCAGCCGGTCGATCCGCTGGCGCTGTGGACGAGCGATCCGTTCGAGCCCCGCATGGAAGCCTTGCCGAACGGCGATACCGCGATCGTGGCGCGCGGCGCATCCGACGACAAGGGACAGCTGATGACCTTCGTCGAAGCCTGCCGTGCATGGAAGAGCGTCACCGGAAAACTGCCCGTGCAGGTGAGCATGCTGTTCGAAGGCGAGGAAGAGGCCGGCAGCCCGAGCCTCGCACCCTTTCTGGATGCCACGGCAGACGAGTTGAAGGCCGATGCGGTTTTCGTCTGCGACACGGATATGTGGGATCGCGAAACGCCTGCCGTCACGACGATGCTGCGCGGTATCTACACCACGGAAATCGAGGTCACCTGCGCCGATCTAGACCTGCATTCCGGCATGTTCGGCAATGCCGCGCGCAATCCGCTTCAGGTGCTGTCAGACGTGGTTTCGAGCCTACGGCGAGCCGATGGCGGCGTCGCGGTCGAGGGTTTTTATGATGGCGTGAAAGAGCTCCCCGACGCCATCAAGGCGCTGTGGAAAAGACTGCCCTTCGACGAGGAGGCCTTTCTCGGCGATATCGGCCTGAGAGATCCGGCCGGCGAGGCAGGCCGTTCCGTCCTCGAACAGATCTGGGCGCGGCCGAGTTGCGAAATCAACGGCATGAGTGGCGGCTATACAGGCGAAGGCTTCAAGACCGTCATTCCGGCGAAGGCAAGCGCCAAGATTTCGTTTCGCCTGGTTGAAGGTCAAGATCCTCAGACGATCCGTGATGCCTTCCAGCGGCACGTGCGCGCACGTATCCCTAGGGATTGTTCGGTCAGCTTCAGGGATTACGGGTTTTCGCCGGCAACCGTCATGCCGATCGACAGTCCGTTTCTCACCAGGACGCTTCAGGCGCTTTCGACGGAATGGCAATGCGAAGCTGCCCTTGCCGGCACCGGAGGCTCGATCCCCATCGTCGGCGACTTCAAACGCCGGCTCGGATGCGATGCCCTCCTGGTCGGCTTCGCCCGCTTCGACAACCGCGTCCACAGCCCGAACGAAAAATACGATCTCTCCAGTTTTCATAAAGGCATACGATCCTGGGTCCGGATCCTGGCGGCCCTCGCCGACTGACGCTGTAGCACTTTGAATTGCTGCATAATTTTATCCTTCGATCGATTCCGATTTGAGGAATTATGCCGTAGGCTATGGTGCGGCCAGCGCACCCTGCTGATCCTGCAGGCCGAGAATAACGGACAATCCCACATCGACACCGAGGCAGCAGAGACCACCGATGACGATATCAGCTCCCCGCGATTTTCTGAAAAGCCTGTTCGACGCGGCGGTTCGCGCCGCCGATCCGCTGACTGGCATCAAGGCGAACCTGCCTGATAGGCCGAAGGGAAGGACCGTGGTGATCGGCGCCGGCAAGGGCGCGGCGCAGATGGCGCGGGCGCTCGAAAGCGTCTGGGACGGAGCGCTCGAGGGTCTGGTGGTCACCCGCTACGGCTATGGCTGCGAGACACGCGGCATCGAGATCTTCGAGGCCGCCCATCCGGTGCCGGATGCGGCTGGCCTTACCGCCGCAAAGCGGCTGATGGAGACGGTGAACGGGCTGACGGAAGACGATCTGGTGATCGCGCTGATCTGCGGCGGTGGCTCGGCGCTGCTGCCCGCCCCGCCGGACGGGCTGACCCTTGAAGATGAGATTGCGCTCAACGAAATGCTGCTTGCCTCGGGCGCACCGATTTCGGCAATGAATGTCGTGCGCAAGCATCTCTCCACCATCAAGGGCGGAAGACTTGCAGCAGCGACCAAAGCGAGGGTCGTCAGTCTGATCGTCTCCGATATTCCCGGCGACAACCCGGCCCATGTCGCCTCCGGGCCGACGGTCCCTGATGGTTCGACACGGCACGATGCGCTCGAGATCATCAGGCAATACGGATTGCAGCTGCCGCAGGCCGCATTCGACCATCTGAACTCTCCGAAGGCCGATGCACCGCGGCCCGACGATCCGGTCTTCCTACGGCACGCGCATCACATCATCGCCTCCGCCGGCGTTTCGCTGGATGCGGCAGCCGCACTGGCGAAGTCGCAGGGGATCGAGCCGGCGATCCTTTCGGATGCGATCGAGGGGGAATCGCGCGACGTGGCGCTGGTGCATGCGGCGATTGCCCGCGAGGTATCGGGCCGCAACAGGCCGTTTTCCAAGCCGGTCGTCATCCTTTCCGGCGGCGAGACGACGGTGACGCTGAGAGCCAAGGGCGGCAAGGGCGGACGCAATGGCGAATTCGCGCTCGCCATAGCGCTTGCGATCGACGGGCAGGAGGGCATTCATATCCTCGCCGCCGACACGGACGGGATCGACGGCTCGGAGGACAATGCCGGCGCTTTTGCCGATGGCGGCACGGCAAGGCGCCTTCGCGCCGCCGGGCTCGATCCGCGCCGGCTGCTCGACGGCAATGACAGCTATTCGGGCTTTGCGACCACCAGTGATCTCTTCGAAACCGGCCCGACCGGAACCAACGTCAATGATTTCAGGGCTATTCTGATCCGTTAGGATCCGGCGGCGATGGCGGATCAGGTCTTGATCCGCCCCTGCCCGACCAGCCAGCTGACCGATTCCTGCACCGCCTGCAGGGATGTGTATCTTGGGATGTAACCCAGCAGGCGCCTCGCTTTGGCGATCGAGCAATTCGGGCTGCGGGCAATATGCTCCCAGGTCGCCTGCGCATCCTCAGCCGTTTGACCTTCGGCCCAGGCGTCGAATGGCGCGAAGCTGAGCTTCGGCTCGTGCCCGAACCAGTGAGACATTGATTCGGCATAGCCGCGAAGGGTCAATGCCTGCTCCGAAACCGCGTGGAAACTTTCGCCCGTCGACGCATTCCAGTTGGCGATCGCATCCATGAACATCGCCGCCACGTCATCGGCATGGACGTGATGAACGGTCTCAAGGCCGAAATTGGGCAGCGCCAGGACCTCTCCGCGGGCAAGGGTCGAAAAGACCTGCAGGTTGAAATTGCCGGCCGGATTGAGCGGCGCCCAGCCGGGACCAACAATATGGCCGGGATGGATGATGGTTGCCGGAAATCCGCGCAGCCTTGCCTGCTGCAGCAGATAGGTTTCGATCGCCGCCTTCTGCGTGCCGTACTCGCCGAAGGGAAATTTCGGCGCCTCTTCCAGTGTCGGCACGGCTGTCGGCTGGCCGTGCGTCCAGATCGTGCCGGTATGCAGGAAATGACCGACATGCCCCGACAGCGCCGTCACCAGGTGCTCGGCACTTTCCAGCGAGAAGCAGATCATGTCGATGACGATATCGGCTTTCACACCACGCACGGCCGGGCCGAAATCACCCGTCCGCTCCATGGCTGTCCGATCCATCTGACGCTGATCGACGGCAGCCCAGGCGTGGTTTGCCGTATAAGGCTTTGCCGTGCCGCGGCTGATCGTAACGACGTCGTGGCAGGCTTCCACCAGACGGGGAACGAGATAGGTTCCGACATGGCCCGTTGCCCCGATTACCAAAACCCGCATCATCGCTCCTCCCTTTGCATTCCCGTGTCGAATACGCTGCGCTTAGCTGATCCTGCAAGCAGACTTTTCGTGATCAATTCGGCTCAACCAGGCCTGCTATTCCTGAAAACAAGGCAGGTGCCGCCCTGTTTGCGGATCTGGTTGCAGAGGTCGTTGGCTTCCAGGCGTGTCTGCCGGCCGATGCGGGCAGCATAACGCGGGCGAAAACCAAAGCTGCGATCGCGCTGGCGCAGGATCAGCGGCTGCTCCGCATTCAGGGGCGCGGGCAGATCCTGCACTGCATCGAGAAACATGCGCCTGACTACCGCGACATTCGCATTCGCCGCAAGTTGGACGCCCCAGGGCGCCCATTCACCCTCCTGACGCCAGGGCGTGTCCTTCAACGTCCGTCTCTCCGCAAGCGCCACGCAAGCATCGAGGAAGGACTTGTCCTTGTCGAGCGGGGCAGCCGCATCTTCCGGAGGATTATCCTTCCATTCCTCGATGGTATGCGCGGTGATTGCCAGGACGTAACCGCGTGTCTCGTAAGGTAATCTCCCTGACGTTAGGTAAGAGGAAAGTCCGTTTTCGCCAGCATTATAGGCGGCGGCGGCAAGGCCGAGATTGCCGAAACGATTGCGCAATTCGTCGAGATATTGAGCCGATTTCCGCAGGGCTTCCAACACCTGGTAGCTGTCTTCAAGACCGCGCAGTTTCGCCGTTCCGGGCATGAACTGCGCAATGCCCTGCGCTCCTTTGAAGCTGACTGCATCGGGGCGAAAGGTGCTTTCCCGCCAGATGAGACGGGCGAAATAATCCGGCGGCAATTGATTGGCGCTGGCGAAATGCTCGATCGCGACGCAAAGGTCTCGATTGAAACTGTCCTTACGGATGCAAAGCGTCTCACCCGATTCCGACGCCGAAGTCCCCGAATAGAGACAGGCCGGCGCCCCAGCGCTTCCTTCCGGCTGGGCCCTTACCGTGTCTAGTTGGGAAAACAGAAGGCAGAGCGAAAGCATGGCTTTCGCCGATCTCCTCCCCATGTCGGACTGACATTTCCGGCCTATCATCGGATCTCGGCGGGTTCGAACTTCCATCGCGACGCTGAATTCTCAATACCATCGATACGGGTAGGAAGCTTCCCCCATTTCCCTCTCTGCACCAGGTTTCTAATTTCGCCAGCAATTTTGGAACAGATATATTCGACCTGCCACGGTCGCAGCGTCATCCTCTTCACCAGGACTATCTAAGCGAACGAGGATAAGCAGATGATTGATCTCCACTACTGGCCGACGCCGAACGGCAAGAAGGTTTCGATCTTCCTGGAGGAAACCGGCACGCCCTACCGGCTGGTGCCGGTCAATATCGGCCGGGGCGACCAATTCAAACCTGATTATCTCAAACTCAACCCCAATCACCGCATGCCGGCCATCGTCGATCACGAGCCTGCCGATGGCGACGGTCCGTTGAGCGTGTTCGAATCCGGCGCGATCCTCTTCTATCTCGCCGAGAAGACCGGTAAATTCTGGCCGCAGGATCTGCGCGGCAAATACGAGGTCACGCAATGGGTGATCTGGCAGATGGCGAACCAGGGGCCGAAACTCGGCGAAGCCGGTCATTTCCGTCGCCTTGGCGATCGCGAAGGCGACCAGTCCTATGCGGTGCGGCGCTTCACGGACGAAGCCAACCGCCTCTACGGCGTTCTCAACATGCGGCTTCGCGACCGGCGCTATCTGGCCGGTGAGGAATTCACCATCGCCGATATCGTCAGCTATCCCTGGACCGTCAACTGGCAGGCACAGGGTCAGGACATCGACGAGTTCAAGCATTTCAAGCGATGGTTCGAGGAGGTCGGCGCACGGCCTGGTGTCCAACGCGGCCTGGCGGTCGGCGCCGATCTTGGCACCGACAACAGTAAGCTCTCCGAAGAGGAGCAGGCGCGCATCCGCAAGATCCTCTACAACCAGCGCGCCCTTCCCGTTCCGGATTGAGCATCGGCTGCGATAGCTCTTGCACCGTCATTGCGGCAAAGGATATCCATAGTGACAACCGGGCCCGCAGCCAGCCAAAGGCCGGTTCCCGCTTCGCGTCGTTGCAGATCACCTGCCCGCGGATCTTGACGGTTTGGGCAGCAGCTGGCGTTGCGACTTGGGGTGTGGCCAGCAATGACGAGACCTGTAATCGGCATCATCGGGAACGCCCGCATCGTCGAAAGCCGCTTTGCGGCCCAGCTTGTCGGAGAAAATAATCTGCGAGCAGTGGCCGATGTTGCCGAAGCCTTGCCGCTGATGTTTGCCGGCAATCCTAAACTAGCCGATATCGCGGATCTGCTGGCTGTCGTCGACGGCATTCTGCTGACGGGCGCCAGAGCTAATGTCCATCCCAGCCGCTTCAACATGGTGCCTGATCCCAAGCACGAACCTTACGATGAAGATCGTGACGGGCTGGCGCTACCATTGATTGAAGCCTGTGTTGCGCAAGGCGTTCCTGTTTTCGGTATATGCCGCGGTTTTCAGGAAATGAACGTCGCCGCCGGCGGCTCGTTGCATCCTGAAATCCGGGAATTGCCAGGACGCATGAACCACCGAATGCCGCGCCTGGAGACCGGCGAAATCCATCCCGACCCCGCCATCGTTTTCGGCGATCGTCACGATGTTCGACTTATCCAGGACGGGATGTTTGCGCGCATTCTCGGCCGAGAGACGATCCGGGTGAACTCGCTACATGGACAGGGCATCCTCGAACTTGGCGAGAGGGTCGTTGCCGAAGGAATTGCCGAGGACGGGACGATCGAGGCGATACGGTTCAAAGACGCGCCGGGATTTGCGCTCGGCGTGCAATGGCACGCCGAATACGATCCCCAAACCAACCCTGTGAATCGTGCGCTGTTTCAGGCATTCGGCGACGCGGTGAGAGCCCGCAAAGCCATCACCTAAGGTTCGATCGGTTACGGCCGACACTTCACCGCTATCAGCACCACAAAGAAAAGCCGCCGCGAAGATGTTTTCGCGACGGCTTGTAGAGGTTCGAGAGCCGGGATCAGGCCGTCGGCTGCTTGGTCTTCCTGAGATAGGGCAGAACCGTATCGAAGGCGCCGAAACGCGTGATCGCGTCTTCGTTGGACACCGCGGCAGTGATGATGACGTCATCACCCTGGTTCCAGTTCGCCGGTGTGGCCACCTGGTGCTTGGCCGTCAGCTGGATGGAATCGATAGCGCGCAGGATCTCATTGAAATTGCGGCCCGTCGTCATCGGATAGGTCAGGATCAGCTTGATCTTCTTATCGGGACCGATGATGAAGACCGAACGCACCGTCGCGTTGTCGGCAGGCGTGCGGCCTTCCGAGCTCTCGCCGGCGCCGGCCGGCAGCATGTCGTAAAGCTTGGCGACTTTGAGGTCCTTGTCACCGATCAGGGGATATTCAACGTCGAAGCCGGTGGCGGTCTTGATGTCGTTCTTCCACTTGGCATGGCTTTCCACAGGATCGACGGAGATTCCGATGATCTTGGCGCCACGCTTGGTAAACTCCCCCGCAAGGCCGGCCATGGCGCCGAGCTCGGTCGTGCAAACCGGCGTGAAATTCTTCGGATGCGAGAACAGGACGGCCCAGCCGTTGCCGATCCACTCATGGAAGCTGATCGGTCCCTGGGTGGTGTCGGCGGTAAAATCGGGGGCAATATCGTTGATGCGTAAGCTCATGGTCGGCCCTCCAAAGCCTTGTGTTCAATGTTTTTGGTCTCAAATCGAGGCCATGGGATCCGTCCGCCGGAAGCGGTCGAGAGATTGCGGTCAACAGGATCGCACCGGCCGAAGGTAAAGACTTCCCATTCCTGGATTTTAGTAAGTTATATATCACGATCACCGAAGGCATGCTCTTTCGATTTCCGGCCTGCTCCGGCATTATTTTTCCGGCAAGTGCGCGCGATGAAGAGACCGATGGTTTTCCATCGGTCCCGTCAAAAGCTGCAGGCGAACCGCCCTGCCTCTTGCTCAGGCGGCCTGGACGGATTTGATCCTGTCGATGCCACCGACAACAGGTGCGAAATCGTCCCACACACCCTGGGCGCCCTTCTGCCATTCCTCGAAGGCTTCCGGCTTCAAGAGCTTTCCGCCATGGCCAAGCGCCGTCTCAACAGATTTGGCTTCGTCGTCGACGATCAGCTGGTTGAAATAGGCGGCCCCTTCGCTGGAAGCCTGCTGGAACACCGCCTTCTGCTCGTCGTTGAGGCCGGCCCAGAAGGTCGAGGCATAATAGATGACGCCGGATGCCCAGATGTGGCCGGTCTCGGTCATATCGGGCACGACCTCATAGAGCTTGAAGCCGGCATAGGCCGATTTGGTCAGATCCATCGCGTCGGCGACACCGGTTGCGAGCGCATTATAGGTCTCGGTGATCGGAATGCCGATCGGCGTCGTGCCGAATGCGCTCCAGAGCTTGGTGTGCAGCGGGCTCTGGATGACACGGATGCGCTTACCCTTGAGCTGCTCCGGCCGCGTCACCGGTTCCTTGGTCAGGAGATGGCGGGCGCCGTAATTGATGAAATCGCCGACGACGAAATTCTGCGCCTGCAGTTTCTGCTTGAGATCGGCGCCGACATCACCACCAACGGTCCGGCGCACGTGGTCGGCATCGCGGAAGAGGAAGGGCAGATCGAGGATCTGCAGTTCCGGTGCCCAGCCGGAAAGCGACGAGACCGTCGAGAGACTGGCCTGGATGGAGCCGAGGCGCACGCCCTCGGCCACCTCCTTCTCGCCGCCGAGCGCACCGTTCCTGACGATATTGAACTTGAACTGGCCCGGCAGCTTCGCTTCGACCAGTTCGCCGATCTTCACCCAGATCTTCGTTTCCGGCTTGTCGTCGCCGAGCAGCGAAGCGATCGTGATCGTCGTCGTGCGGGCGGCGGCGGTGCGGACGAAAGCGGGCGCTGCAAGCACCGTTCCGGTGAGAGCAGCGGTCTTCAGGAAATGGCGTCGATTGAAATTATCCATGGGGTTGTCCTGTTTACGAGAAGATGATGGCCCAGGCGCAAAGGATTGCGAGCGAGACCAGGAGAGCGAGCAGATAGGGAACCACCGCCCGGAAGAGTTCCGAGGCGGGAATGCGCGTGACGCCGCTGACGACGAAGATCAGCATGCCAAGCGGCGGCGTCAGTCCGTGGATCATCAGGTTGACGACGATGATCACCCCGAACTGAATGGGATCGATGCCGGCGGCAACAGCTGCCGGCAGCAGGATCGGGCCGAACAGCAGGATCGCAGCGCCGATATCGAGAACAAGGCCGACAACCAGCAGGATGACGTTCGACAGCAGGATGACCGCAAGCGCGCTGCCGCCGAGTGCCGTCGTCAGATGCGAGATCAGCCCGGACACGTCGTCGACAGCCAGCAGGAAGGCAAAGGGGCCGGCTGTGCCGATGAGGAGACCGATTGCCGCCGCTTCAACTGCTGCCTGGCGAAAGGCGGCATAGAGCGAGAGAATGCCGAGCCGCGCGCCGATGCCGAGCAGCAGCGTGTAGAAAGCAGCAAGCGCAGCCGCTTCCGTGGTCGTGACGATGCCGATGCGGATGCCGACGACGACGATGATGCCGAGCCCGAAGGCTGGGATAGCCTGGACTGCCGATTGCCAGCGCTGTCTCGCGTTTGCGCGCGGCAAAGGCACTTGTTCGCTGACCGTCAGATGGATGGCGACTGCCAGGCATATGGCCATCAGCCCGCCGGCAAAGAAACCGCCGACGAGCAGCGAGCCGACGGAAAGATTGGTCGCCGTCGCAAGGATGAGAAATGCGATCGACGGCGGGATGACGTTGTCGAGAACCGATGTCGAGGCGATGATCGCCGCCGCCTGCGCCGGCCGATAGCCGTGTTTGACCAGTTCGGGCTGGAAGGTCGACGCGCCGAAAGCGGCATTTGCGACCGACGAGCCGGAGGCGCCGGAAAAAAGGACGCTGGTCAAGAGCGTCGTCTGCGCCAGCCCTGCCCGGCGATGGCCGACCATGGCGGCGGCGAAGCGCACGAGCTGGTTGGCGACGCCGGAGGCCGTCAGCAGGCCGCCGGCAAGCAGGAAGAAGGGAATGGCGAGCAGCAGGAATTTCGAGATGCCGGTGACGGTCGCGGAAACGATCGCCGGCTCCGGCAGGCTGCTGCCGAAGGCGATGACGACATAGGCTGCGGCAAGAAAGGCGTGCGGCAGCGGCGCAGCAAGCACGAGACCGATTGCCGCAATAAGTCCGAGGAAGATGCTCGGCGGCCAGTCGAGATCGAGCGCGACATGCGGGATACCGGCATAGAGCGCGACCCCCACGGCAAGCGAGAGAGCAGCCGGCAGGAGCTTGCCTTCGGCGATGCGCTGCAGAAGCAGCACGACGAGGATCAGCGCGCCGCCGGCGCCGAGGAAGCCGAAGCGGATCCATTCCGGCACGCCGAGCGTCGGCGAGACACCGCCGAGCATCGTCATGATCTCGCTGCCGCCAAAACTCAGGATCAGCGCCGAGAGCACGGTGAAGACATCGGCGCCGATCCGCGAGACCTTCTGCAGGCCTTCCGGCAGTATCCTGACGAAAACGTCGAGGCGCATGGCAAGCGCGCTGTTGAGGCTGAGCGGCGCGCCAAGGGCGATCAGGCCGACATGCAGCCAGATGCCGAGATCCTCGGCACCGATGAAGCCGGCGCTGAAGAAATAGCGCAGGCAGACTGTGACGAGCACCATAAAAAGCAGCACGGCGAGAACAAGTGCCGCGGCAATGCCGAGAATCGCCTCGATCGCCCGCAGCAGGCGCGCTGCCACCCCGGTGTCCGGAGCGGCCTGTTCGATCGGATGAAATTCACTGGTGGCCACGAAACTTACCTTCTGGCGAGAGGATCAGGCATTCTTGACGGTCGAAAGATCGCGATCGAAGAGCGTCGACCAAGTGTAGTTGCGCGCCTTCGAGACCTCCCTGCTGACATCGAGCCGCGGCAGCACCTTTTCGCCGAAACGATAGGCTTCCTCAAGCAGCGGCATGCCAGAAAGAATGAAAGTATCGACACCAGCCTTCTGATAGGCTTCGAGCGTGCGCAGAACCGTATCCGGAGAGCCGACGATCGCCGTGCCGGGGCCGGGCCTGACCAGGCCGATGCCGGCCCAGAGGTTCGGTGCAACTTCGAGATCGCGCAGATTTTCCGGCTTCAGGCCGCCGTGCAAGGCCGTCATGCGCTGCTGACCGACGGAATCGCTTCTTGCGACGAAACGCTGGTTGGCGGTGATCGCCGCATCATCCATGCGGCCATAGAGATCGGCCGCCGCCTCCCAGGCCTTTTCGTCGGTGTCGCGAACGATGACGTAGAGACGGATGCCATATTCCAGTTCACGGCCGTAGTGGGCGGCCCGCGCCTTTACCGCTTCGACCTTCTCGCCGATCTGGGCGGGCGTCTCGCCCCAGGAGAGATAGGTGTCCACATGTTTCGCCGCGACTTCAAGCGCCTTATCCGAGGAGCCACCGAACCAGAGCGGCGGCGGTGCGATGCTCTCGCCGACCGGCAAGGCGAGCTTGGCGCCGTCCGTCGAGAAATACTTGCCCTGATGGGTAACGCTCTCGCCGGCAAAGAGCCGGTGCCAGAGCTGCAGATATTCGTCCGCCATGTCATAACGCTCGTCATGCGGCAACATCATCCCGTAAGCGCCGAGCATCTTGGCGTCGCCGGAGACGACATTGATCAGCAGCCGGCCGCGGGCGAACTCCTGGAAGGTCGCCGCCATCTTGGCAAGCAATGTCGGCGCGACGAGACCGGGATGGATGGCGACGAGAAATCGCAGCCGCTCGGTGTGAGCAAGCAGCGCACTCGCCAGCACCCAGACGTCGTGGGCGCCGGTCGCAAACAGGGCGCCGGTGTAACCCAGATGGTCATAGGCCTGGGCAAGCTGCTTGTAGTAGCCGTAGTCGACCTGACGTGAGCCTTCCGGCTGCCAGGGATAGGCGCCGTCGGGTGCGCACATGTACCAGAAAACGTTCATCTCCCGATTCCTTGTTATTTCGTCATTTCCGGGCGTTTCAGCACGATGGGCTTGGCGAAGTGGCCGTGACGCAGCAGCGTGTCGGCCTCTTCCTGTTGTTCGGCAATGATCTCGTCGTCGATCGGAAACACCGTGAAGTCGCGCGAGCGCACCACCTTTTCCCAGGCATCGATATCCGTTCCGCCGCGGTCGCCAGATCCGCCGCGGTCGCCCGATGCAAGAAGTCTGGCAGCAGTGCGTGGATCGGCAGCGATCTCGTTACCGATCCGGCTGAGTTCGGAGACGACCGCCCGAATTTCCGCCGCCGAAAGGCCGTTCCGCTCCAATGTCCAGAACAAAGAACGGTTGGGAATGGCCGCGCCGCAACGGACGATCAACCTGACGTCGTCGCGCTCCAGCGCCTTTTCGAGACGCGGCGACATGGCGACCCAGGCATCGACACGCCCTTCGAGCAGATCGGCGAGCGAGTCGCGCGCGCCGCTTTCGACCCGCTCAACATCGGGCAGGCTCATCCCCTCACCTTCGAGGCTACGGGCCAGCAAATAGGTGTGAAACGAACCGTCGACCAGCGAGATCCGGCGGTCTTTCAGCTCAGCGACGGAGCCGATCGGACTGTCGCTCCTGACGAAGATAGCGCCGTTGGCCGGGCGCGGCGCGGAGGCAGCGATATATTCGACGCCGAGCCCGCGCATATCCGCCTCGATCGGCGGCGTCGAGCCGGTGCCGCCGAGATCGATGTCGCCACTTTCCAGCAGCGCCGCGGTATCGCGGCCTTCGGCATAGGAGACGAATATCGGCTGCAGATCGACAAAGGCGCCGGGCCAGAGCCGCGCGAGACGAAGATGCAGGTTATTGGGATGAACACCAATTTTCATTCTGTGCGACCGATAACGTGGCTCATAGCAGTCAATTTACTTTTTTATAAATTGATTGCGAGGAAGCGATTGTCGTCAGCAGGAGAAAATCGCCTTTGAAATCCCATAAAATCGATAGGCAATGAAATCTTTTACCAGATCGAGCGAAGTGAGCGAGCCGGAGTTGAAAATTCAGCGCCGTCACTTTACTTTTTTATAGAACCTTCAAGGACGATACCGTTGACGAAGCCCGTTTCCTCAAGAGTCTGCCGCGATGTCGGCGCAGCCAGCGAATTGCTGAAGCTGATCGCCAATGCCAACCGCCTGGCGATCGTCTGCTATCTGATGGAGACGGAAGCCCCGGTCTCGGCGATGGAGGACGAACTCGGTATCCGCCAGCCGACGCTTTCCCAGCAGTTGAGCGAGCTTCGCGAGGCCGGTGTGATCGAAGGACGCCGCGACGGTAAGGCGATCGTCTATCGCGTCATTGACCCGCGCGTCGAGACGATCGTGCAAACTCTGCGGGACATGTTCTCTGGCCTCGACGATGTCACCGGGCGCTTCGGAATGACGAAGCTGCCGGTCGACGAAATGATGTTCGATTGAACCTGGGATGATCGACCTCTATACTTGGATCACGCCGAACGGGCTCAAAGTATCCATCGCACTCGAAGAGTTTGGCCTTTCCTATCGCCCCCATGCGATCGACATCACCAAGGGGGACCAATTCCTGCAGGATTTTCTCGCCATCAATCCGGGCAGCAAGATTCCTGTTATCATCGATCACGAGACCGGCATTACGCTTGCCGAATCCGGCGCCATCCTGCTCTACCTCGCCGAAAAGGCCGGCCGCTTCCTACCCCGGCAGGGTGCCGCCCGGCATCACGCGATCGAATGGCTGATGTGGCAGATGGGGGGTTCGGGCCGACGCTCGGTCACGCCCATTATTTCCTGACCTACAACAGCGGCGAAGCGCCATTCGCTGAGGATCTCTTTCGCAGGGACACCCGCCGCCTGTACGAGACGCTGAACGCGCGGCTCGAAGGCCGCGACTATCTCGTCAACGCAAGATCGACCTGAATGCTTTCCCTTATGTTAGGCAATGGTATCTCAGGCTTGCCGCACGGCCACAGCTCAAGCGCGGTTACGCCATTCCTCATTTCACATCCGAAATACCGCAGCCGTGAAGAGACCTTGCCCGGCAGCAATTCTTCGCCGAATTTCGCCAGCTAAGCTACGTGGCGCATTGATTTCGCCCGAAAGTGCGGCAGTTTGATTATTTTTTGCGCACACCTATTTGTGCACACTTTTCAGGCGAACGCCTTGCCAAAATTGCTGCAGTGCGTCATGAATAGACAATGACTCATCTCGATCTGACAATTCTGGTGATCGACGAAAATGCCATACGCGCCTCCATCATCGAAGAAGGACTGCGCGAGGCAGGGCATGTGCGCGTCACCGTGGTCCACGAGGTCAACGGCATCGCGCGAATCATCGAAACGCTGATGCCCGACGTGATCATCATCGATATCGAGAATCCCAACCGCGACATGATGGAGCATCTGTTCCAGCTGACGCGCACGGTCAGCCGCCCGATCGCCATGTTCGTCGATCGCTCCGACACGGCCTCGATCGAGGCTGCCGTCGATGCGGGCGTCTCGGCCTATATCGTCGACGGATTGAAGAAGGAACGCGTCAAACCGATCCTCGACATGGCCGTCAGCCGCTTCAATGCCTTCAACCGGCTACGGCGAGAGCTTGCCGATGCCCGCTCCGCGCTGGAGGAACGCAAGCTGGTCGAGCGCGCCAAGGGCATATTGATGAAGATGCGCGGCCTGTCGGAGGAAGAGGCTTTCGCCCTGCTGCGCCAGACAGCGATGAACGAAAAGAAGAAGATGTCGGAAATCGCCCAGAGCGTCGTCACTGCCGCTGGGCTGTTGATGTAATGGCCGACCTGATGAATTTCCGGAGGAAACCGGAGTGGATATGATGACAACGACCTCCAACTCCGGCGGCGAGCTGCCCTCGCCCGTGCGGGTGAACAACGAAGGACCGAAAGTGCTGCGGGCCGGTTTCATTCCGCTCGTCGATGCATCGGTGCTGATTGCCGCCGCAGAATTCGGCTTCGCGCGGAAGGAAGGCCTGACGCTCGATCTCGTCAAGGACGTCTCCTGGGCGAATGTGCGTGACCGCCTGGCATTCCGCCAGTTCGACATTGCCCACATGCTGTCGCCGATGCCCGTCGCCTCCATGCTCGGCCTCGGCTCCAATCCCTCACCGACGATCACGCCATTTTCGCTGGGGCGCGGCGGCAACGCGATCACGCTGTCGACGCGGTTCTTCGACAGGATGCGGAATGACGCGGGATTGCCGGAAACGGCAAGCGCGCTCGACAATGCCCGCGCCCTGGCAAAAATATTGGCGGCAATGAAGGCCCGCGGCGAGCCGCTGCCGACTTTCGGGGTCACCTATCCCTTCTCCTCGCACAATTACGAATTCCGCTACTGGCTGGCGGCCGGCGGCATCGATCCCGACAAGGACGTCAGGCTTGTCGTGGTGCCACCGCCCATGACTTCGGATGCGCTGGCAGCCGGTGCGATTGACGGTTTCTGCGTCGGCGCGCCGTGGAACATGGTCGCTTCAGAGCGCGGCGTCGGCCGCATCGTCGCCGCCAAACAGGATATCTGGCCGTCGGCACCGGAAAAGGTAATCGGCATGCGGCCGGACTGGGCGGAAAGCCATCCGGAAACCGTTTCCCGGCTGATCGTGGCCCTCGACGCGGCAGCCCGCTGGTGCGACCGGCCGGAAAATCACGACGCGCTGGCGGCAGCTCTAGCCGACCCGCGCTATATCGCTGCCCCCGTCGAGATTATTCGCCGTGTGCTCGCCGGCGAATTCAGCCTCGACGCAAAAGGTAACCGCCGCATCATCACCGATTATTTCATGTTCCATTCCGGCTTCGCCAATTATCCCCGGCCAAGCCATGCGCTGTGGATTTACAGCCAGATGATCCGCTGGGGACAGGCCGAGGTCAGCCTTAACATGGCAAGGGCCGCAGCATCCGCCTACCGCCCGGATCTCTACCGGACGGCTCTCGGCGACGGCAACGCACCCGACGATGCCGATATCCGCATCGAAGGCGGCGACGAGGGCGACCGCTTCATGGACGGCCACGTCTTCGACCCGGCTAGGTTGCCTGATTATGTCGCAGGCTTTGCCGTTAAAAGCGCCCTGCCCTTCATGTCCGACGACGAGGCCTGATTGACGCCGGCCTGCACAAAACGCCAGCAAGGATCTGCCTGCCTCACAACAAGCGCACAAAAGATTTGCACGACTGATGGCGGCCTGAAAAACATGCATCCGTCAGATTTTTGAATAATATGATTTACATTCAAGGGCTTGTACAAGTGACAACAAACTGGCACGCGGTTTGCATTGTCATTATTGCACCGGTCAATGGCGATCAGCGCAGAATGAGCGCGCGATAGGCGCTCATAGGAGACACAGAGGTTACCCCTTCAGATCGAAGATGTAATCTAAGCTTGAGCAAGCCGGCACGGATTGCTTCCAGGCAACAGGGCTAGAAGGCCCAAGAATTCGGCGTCCAACGGCGGGCGCCACCAGCAAAGCCGCTGATCAGGATATTTCGCGCACCTCGTGTATGCGCGTCCTGACCAGCGGCTTTTTGTTTTAACCCTCAGCGATGGATCGGCACGACCTTGTCGGGCCCCGGAGAAGTTATGTCTGTCATCGAGAAAGCACATCCCATGTCGGCCGGCGAACCAGCCAAAGCATTGTGGATCTCCACTGTAGCCTTCACCCTCTGTTTTGCCGTGTGGACGATCTTCGCGATCATCGGCATTCGCATCAAGCAGGATCTCGGGCTGAACGAGGCCGAGTTCGGATTGCTGGTCGGCACCCCCGTGCTGACCGGCTCGCTCGTGCGCATCGTCCTTGGCATCTGGACGGGGCGCTACGGTGGCCGTCTCGTTTACACGCTCACCATGCTGGCCGCCGCATTGGCGACTTTCCTGCTCTCCTACGCCCAGACTTATACGCAGATGTTGATCGCCGGCCTTGGCGTCGGCCTCGCCGGCGGCTCCTTCGCGGTCGGTGTCGCCTATGTCTCGCCTTTCTTCCCGGCTGAGAAGCAGGGAACCGCGCTCGGCATCTTCGGTGCCGGCAATGTCGGCGCGGCTGTGACCAAATTCGCGGCGCCTTTCGTGTTGCTCGCATGGGGCTGGCAGGCGGTTGCCGAGATCTGGGCCGTCTGTCTGGCACTGATGGCAATCGTCTTCTGGTTCACCACGACCGATGATCCGGCCTACCGTCTCCGCCGCGAACGCCGCGTCGCCACCAAGAGTTTTGCCGAGGAATTCGCGCCGCTGCAGAACGTTCAGGTCTGGCGCTTCTCGCTTTACTATTTCTTCGCCTTCGGCGGTTTCGTCGCCCTGTCGCTGTGGCTGCCGCGCTATCTGGTCGGCGTCTACGGCTTCCACCTGGAAACCGCCGGCATGATCGCGGCCGCCTACTCCATCCCGGGCAGCATCTTCCGCGCCTTCGGTGGCGTGCTGTCGGACAAGAAGGGCGCGCGCAGCGTGATGTATACGATGCTTGCCGTATCGGCCGTGGCCACCCTCATCCTTTCGCTGCCGGCTGCTTCTGGGGCCGGGACAGGTCCGGCCTTCGGTATCACCCCCGTCATCTTCATCGTCGTCATCTTCGTGCTCGGGTTCTTCATGAGCCTCGGCAAAGCTGCCGTCTACAAGCACATTCCGGCCTACTACCCAGAAAACGTAGGCGCAGTCGGCGGCATCGTCGGGATGATGGGCGGCCTTGGCGGCTTCATCCTTCCGATCGCCTTTGGCCTCCTCAAGGACATAACCGGCCTCTGGTCCAGCTGTTTCCTGCTGCTCTTCGCGATCGTCGTGATCTCTCTCATCTGGATGCACCTGTCCGTCAAGCAACTGTCGCGCCAAGGGCACTCGGCGCCCCTGGCTGCAACCTGATCAAGGACCTGGAAATATGACCGAAAAACTTGTCATCATCGGCAATGGCATGGCGCCCGGGCGCATGCTGGAGCACCTCTTCGAGCAGGCGCCGGGTCGCTATGAAGTTACGATCTTCAATGCCGAGCCGCGCGTTAATTACGACCGCATCATGCTGTCGCCGGTTCTCTCAGGAGAAAAGGACTACGAACAGATCATCATTCACGGCGACGGCTGGTATATCAAGCATGGCATCATGCTCTACAAGGGCCACAAGATCGTCAACATCGATCGCGCCGCCAAGACCGTCACCTCCGACCACGGCGTCACCGAAAGCTACGACAAGCTGGTGATCGCAACCGGTTCCGTGCCTTTCATCATTCCCGTTCCCGGCAAGGATCTGCCCGGCGTCATCACCTATCGCGATCTCGATGACGTGCAGGCGATGCTGCTTGCCGCTCAATCGCGCGAAAAGGCTGTCGTCATCGGCGGCGGTCTGCTTGGCCTTGAAGCGGCAGCCGGCCTTGCCCAGCGCGGCATGGACGTCACCGTATTGCACGTCATGCCGACGCTGATGGAACGCCAGCTCGACCCCGCCGCCGGCTACCTGCTGCAGAAGGCGGTCGAGGAACGCGGCATCAAGGTCATCTGCAAGGCCAATACCAAGGCGATCGTCGGCAACGGCAAGGTCGAGGGCATCGAGCTTGACGACGGCCGCATCATCCCGGCAACGCTGGTCGTCATGGCCGTCGGCATTCGCCCGAGTGTCGGCCTGGCGAAGGACGCCGGCATTGCAGTCAATCGCGGCATCGTCGTCGATGCCGGCATGCAGACCTCGGATGGCGACATTCTCGCGCTCGGCGAATGTGCCGAGGTCGGCGGCATGGTCTATGGCCTTGTTGCGCCACTCTATGAAATGGCCCGCATCGCCGCCGCGCATCTCTCCGGCGATCGCTCGCCCGCCTTTGTTCACGCGGATACGCCGACCAAGCTCAAGGTCACCGGCATCGAGCTTTATTCACTCGGCGACTTCGCCGACGGCGACGACCGCGAGGAGATCGTGCTGCGCGATGCCAGCGCCGGCGTCTACAAGCGCCTGGTGCTGAAGGACAACAAGATCATCGGCACCGTGCTTTACGGTGAGACCGCTGATGGTGCCTGGTTCAATGACCTGAAGAAGAAGGCAACCGATATTTCGGAGATGCGCGAGACGCTGATCTTCGGACAGGCCTATCAGGGAGGGTCGCCGCTGGACCCTATGGCGGCCGTTGCAGCCTTGCCGGATGACGCGGAGATCTGTGGCTGCAACGGCGTATGCAAGGGCAAAATCACCTCGACGATTTCGGGCAAAGGGCTGACGTCGCTCGACGACGTGCGCGCCCATACCAAGGCATCCGCCTCGTGCGGCTCCTGCACCGGCCTCGTCGAACAACTCATGGCACTGACGCTCGGCGACAGCTACAACCCGGCTGCGGTCCAGCCGATGTGCACCTGCACCGAACTCGGCCATGACGATGTCCGCCGCTTGATCAAGGCGAAGGGTCTGAAGAGCATCCCTGCCGTCATGCAGGAGCTCGAATGGAAGACTTCCTGCGGCTGCGCCAAATGTCGGCCGGCGCTCAACTACTACCTGGTCTGCGATTGGCCCGACGAATATGCCGACGACTACCAGTCGCGTTTCATCAATGAGCGCGTGCACGCCAACATCCAGAAGGACGGCACCTACTCCGTCGTTCCGCGGATGTGGGGCGGCGTCACCAATGCGAACGAGCTGCGCGCCATCGCCGATGTCGTCGACAAATTCGAGATTCCGATGGTGAAGGTCACCGGCGGCCAGCGCATCGATCTGCTCGGCATCGAGAAGGAAGACCTGCCCGCCGTCTGGGCCGATCTCGGCAAGGCCGGCTTCGTCTCCGGCCAAGCCTATGCCAAGGGTCTGCGCACGGTGAAGACCTGCGTCGGCTCTGATTGGTGTCGCTTCGGCACGCAGGATTCCACCGGTCTCGGCATCCGCATCGAGAGGTTCATGTGGGGCTCCTGGACGCCGGCCAAACTGAAGATGGCCGTGTCCGGCTGCCCGCGCAACTGCGCGGAAGCAACCTGCAAGGACATCGGCGTGATCTGCGTGGATTCCGGTTTCGAGATCCATTTCGCTGGTGCAGCCGGGCTCGACATCAAGGGCACGGAGGTCCTTGGGCTTGTCCGGACCGAGGACGAGGCGCTGGAGCATATCGTGGCACTGACGCAGATGTACCGCGAGCAGGCCCGCTATCTCGAGCGGATCTACAAGTGGGCCAAGCGCGTCGGCCTGGAGGAAATCCGCCGCCAGATCATGGGCGATGCCGAAAAGCGCAAAGCCTATTACGAACGCTTCGTCTTCAGCCAAAAATTTGCCCAGGTCGATCCCTGGTCGGAGCGTGTCTCCGGCAAGGACAAGCACGAGTTCAAGCCGATGGCGACGATCGGCTATCCGCAGGCTGCAGAGTAAGGAGATGGATATGAACTGGATCGCAATCGGTGACATCTCCGATATCCCGCTACGCGGTGCGCGCTGCGTGAAGACGCCGCAGGGCAAGATTGCCGTCTTCCGCACGGCCGAAAACGAGGTCTTCGCCATCGAGGATCACTGCCCGCACAAGGGCGGCCCGCTCTCCCAGGGCATCGTCCACGCCAAGTCAGTCACCTGCCCGCTGCACAACTGGGTGATCTCGCTGGAAACAGGCAGGGCGCTCGGCGCCGACGAAGGCGAGGTCCGGACGATACCGGTGCTGAACGAAGACGGCCGGCTATTCATCGCCTTGGAAAGCCTGATGATGGCGGCGGAATAGATGGCGGCTGAGGTCAAAACCACCTGTCCCTATTGCGGCGTCGGCTGCGGCGTTCTCGCCACGATCGACGAGGCAGGCGCAGTCAGCGTCAAAGGAGATCCCGAGCATCCGGCGAATTTCGGCCGGCTCTGCTCGAAGGGTTCTGCCCTTGCCGAAACCATCGACCTCGATGGCCGGCTTCTCTACCCCGAGATCGCAGGCGAACGGAGCGACTGGGACGAGGCGCTTGATCTGGTCGCCCGGCGTTTTTCTGAAACGATCGCCGAACACGGGCCTGACGCGGTTGCCTTCTACGTCTCGGGCCAGTTGCTGACCGAGGATTACTACGTTGCCAACAAGCTGATGAAGGGCTTCATCGGTTCCGGCAATATCGACACCAATTCAAGGCTCTGCATGTCCTCTTCCGTGGCGGGGCATCGCCGCGCCTTCGGCGCCGATACGGTGCCTGGGACCTATGAGGATATCGAGCTTGCGGATCTGGTGATCCTGACCGGCTCCAATCTTGCCTGGTGTCATCCCGTCATCTACCAGCGGCTTGCCGCCGCAAAGACGGCGCGGCCAAACATGCGGATCGTCGTCATCGATCCGCGCCGGACGATGACCTGCGATATTGCCGACCTGCATCTCGCCATCCGTCCGGACGGCGACGTCGCGCTGTTCATGGGACTGCTTGCCCATCTCGCGACCAGTCCGGCAATCGACCAGAATTATATCGCCGCCCATACCGAAGGTTTCGCCGAAGCTTTTGCGGCGGCGGCAGCGCTTGATATCAACGATCTCCTGGAGCGGACCGGCCTGCCGGCCATGCAGATCAGGGAGTTCTTCCGCCTGTTCGAGACGACGCCGAAGGTCGTGACCTGCTACAGCCAGGGTGTCAACCAATCCTCCTCCGGCACCGACAAGGTCAATGCAATCCTCAACTGCCACCTGGCGACCGGTCGCATTGGCCGTCCCGGCATGGGACCGTTCTCGCTGACCGGCCAGCCCAACGCCATGGGCGGGCGCGAGGTCGGCGGTCTCGCCAATATGCTTGCCGCCCATATGGCGATCGAGAATGCCGACGATCGGGATCGCGTGCAGCGCTTCTGGAACTCGCCCGTCATCGCCGCAAAGCCCGGCCTGAAGGCAGTCGACATGTTCCGCGCCGTGGCCGACGGGCGCATCAAGGCGCTCTGGATCATGGCGACCAATCCCGTCGTCTCGATGCCGGATGCCGACAGCGTCGAAAGCGCGATCGCCGCCTGTCCCTTCGTCGTCGTGTCGGACATCCTCAAAGAGACGGACACGACCCGGCACGCAGATGTGCTTCTGCCCTCGCTCGGCTGGGGCGAGAAGGATGGCACCGTCACCAATTCCGAACGGCGCATTTCAAGGCAACGGCCGTTTCTCGACATTCCCGGCGATGCGAGGGCGGACTGGTGGCAGCTTGCAGAGGTCGGACGCCGCATGGGATTTGCTGGCGCCTTCGATTTTGATGCGCCGGACGCAATCTTTGCGGAGCATGCCGCGCTTTCGGCCTTCGAAAATAACGGCAGCCGCGATTTCGACATCGGCGCGCGCGCCGGCATGAGCGGCGGCGCCTATGAGGAGCTGTCGCCCTTTCAGTGGCCGCACGCCGCAGGGACCGCACCCAGCGTCACCCGCTTCTTTGCCGAGGGCGGTTTCTTCCATCCCGATGGCAAGGCGCGCTTCGTCGCGGTCAAACCGCCCGCAACCGATCGCACCAATGCCGAGTACCCCTTCACGCTGAATACCGGGCGCATCCGCGACCAGTGGCACACGATGACGCGAACCGGAAAAAGCGCGCGGCTTTCTGCCCATATCGCCGAACCTTTTGCGGAAATCCATCCGCGCGACGCGATCGAGACCGGTATATCAAGCGCGGGCCTCGTCGAAATCGACAGCCCACACGGCAAGGCAATCGTCAGGGCGCTGGTCACCGATCGCCAGGCACGCGGCGGCATCTTTGCGCCGATGCACTGGAACGACCAGTTCGCCGCAAGAGCGCGGATCGACGCTGTGGTCGCACCGATCACCGATCCTGTTTCCGGTCAGCCGGCATCGAAGAACGTTGCCGTCGCCGTCCGGCCGTTTCGCGCCACCCATTACGGTTTCGCCGTCTCCGCCACAAAACCCGCCACGCCTGACGCCGCCTATTGGGCACTGGCAAAAGCCGCCGGCGGCTGGCGGCTGGAGCTTGCTTTCAGCGAAAACGTCGAAGACTGGACGGCCTGGTGCCGCGCGGTTTTCGCCATTCCGGCAGAGATCGAACCGCTTGGTTATGCCGACCGGCAATCCGGCGACCTGAGGCTCGCCTTCTTCGATGGCGAGGTCTTGCTTGCCGCGCTGTTTCTCGCCCGCGAGCCCGTCGCCGTCGCACGCAATTGGGCGATCTCGCAGCTTTCAGCCTCGCATGGCGACCTCAGGAAACGCTTTGCGCTCGTTGCAGGCCGTCCCGGCGCCGGCAGGCCGGATCCGGGCGCAACCGTCTGCTCCTGCTTCAGTGTCGGGGTCAACCAGATCGCTGCTGCCGTGCGCGGCGGATGTCACGGCGTCGAGGCGGTCGGCAAGGAAACGAGCGCTGGAACCAATTGCGGCTCCTGCCGCAGCGAAATCGGCAGGATCATCGATCGCTGTCTTGCCGCAGCCGCGGAGTGAACCGTACAAAAGCAAGCAGGACGCAGCCGGAGCATTGTCAGGCCCTGTTCGGGACGATCAGCATCCTGTGTTCGGCCGCGATGCGGACCGAGACCTCGTCATAGGATGAGAGAGTCGGGTGCGGCGTCTCCATCTTGTGGTGATGTGTTGCCGTGATGACCATGACATCGGCACCCGCCGCCTCGCCGGCGGTGATGCCGGCTGCGACATCCTCGAACACCAGGCAATCCTGCGTGCTGACGCCGAGGCGTTCGGCTCCGAGAATATAACATTGCGGGTCGGGTTTTCCGACCTTGACGTCCTCAGCCGTCACCATAAATCTCGGCACCGGCAAGCCTGCTGCCTCCAGTCGCCGGTGAGCAAGGCGCAACGGCGAGGAGGTGACGATCGCCCAGCGATCCGGGGGCAATGAACTCAGAAAGGTCGCGGCGCCGGGAATGGCAACGACATCGCTGACATCGGCGATTTCAGCCTCGGTCACCAGTCTTGATTCATGTTCGGGATCAACGCCGGGCAGGTTCAGCCGGGTGATCGTGTCAATGCCGCGCGATCCATGCATCTTCGGCAAAAACGTGGCGACATCGAGCCCATGGCGCCTTGCCCAGTCACTCCATGCACGCTCGGCCGCATGGATTGAATTGAGGATGGTGCCGTCCATATCGAACAGGAAGGCGGCATACGGCTTCTCAAAGCCGCGGGGCATCGGCATAGACAAAAGGCTGAATCCTTCAGGGAAAGAGTCGAACGGTGGTCGCTGTCTCGATGAAACGGCAAATCATGGCGTTTTGCAAGCTTTCGGGAGGATGGCGGTGACGCCTTCGAACCGCCTTCGCCTAGAAGGCCGCCGTACCCGAGGTGACGATCAAGTCGCAGGAAAGCCGGAGGCCAATCGGGTCGTGGCAGAGGTCATTGGCACCATCGGCTCCAGTGCGGCCGAAGCATCGGCGCGCAGGTAGGCTTGCGTAGCCGGATCGACGCGCATCGGCGCGGCGGTCCAGAGCGAGGGACGGCTGACGTCGATCGCGGAAATTTTAGCCCTGTCATTCCTGACGGCGTAGGAGGCGACCGCCATGCCACTCATCGTCAAGGTGAGCACAAGTGCGATCTGGAGACCAAGATCTGCGGCTTCGCGAATGGAGATGAACATAGCGGCCTCATGCCACGGTTTTTTTAGTATCTCCGCATGCAAGTAGGACATGCGCCGGCGCCGATCCAGCGCCATCGCCCGTTAAGGTTTACGCATAACCATGCCGGGTACGCAGCGAGGCTTGAATGCAGGTTTTCGGCAAATTTCGGAACAATGATTCCATCAGCCGGTTACGCCTGGGTCATCCAAGATGAAAATCCAAGGAGGATATCCCATGTCTAAGTCCCTTATCGCCGCTTCGCTGCTTGCGATCGGCATGGCATCGTCAGCCTTTGCCCAGTCGAACCCCGATCCAATCGGGCCGACAAATGGCGGCTCGACTGATCCGAATTCGGGTACCTATTCATCCGACTACACCAACGATGACAACGGCATTCGTCCGGTACCCGTCTCGCCGGTCGATCCGACGACGACACAGAGCATCGGCCAGCCGAGGACGATGGAATGCCCCGGCATGCCGCAACAGATGTCCGGCGTCGACACGCGCGGTGGCCAGAGCGGCGCATCGATCAGCGAAGCCTGCCGCGAATACGACAACTAACCGACAGACTGCTGCTCTCAGAAAAGGCCGGTTCACGCCGGCCTTTTTGATATCCCGAAGGCCATGAAAAGCTTTTTCCGCCGGATGAAACTTTTGATCCGCGCGCTCCGTACATCCGTAGCAGGTTGAAAAGAACACCAACGGAACGGCTTCATTGGCAAAGGACATCGCAAACCCTGTTATCCTCTGGTTTCGCAAGGACTTGCGCCTTGACGACAACCGGGCTCTCGATGCCGCCCATCGCTCCGGGCGTCCTATCATCCCCCTCTATATAAGCGAGCCGGAGGCAGCAGGCACCGGTCCGCTGGGCGCTGCGCAGGCCTGGTGGCTGCATCATTCGCTGGAAGCGCTCGACAGATCGCTGCGCAAGCGGAGAAGTCGGCTGGTGCTGGCAAGCGGCGAGGCGTTCGAAGTGCTCCGCGCCTTCATCAGGGAGAGCGGGGCCGAAGCCGTCTTTTGGAACCGGCGCTACGATCCAGCCGGCATCTCCATCGACGACCGTATCAAGCACGAATTGGAAAAGCAGGCGATCGAGGCAAGAAGCTTTGGGGGCCAGTTGCTGCACGACCCTTCCCGGCTGGTGACCGGCAACGGCACGCCCTATCGCGTCTACACGCCGTTCTGGCGCGCGCTGGAGGGCGGCGGCGAACCGGAGCCGCCGCTGGAGGCGCCGGCAAAACTGCGGCTTGCGTCGCAATTTCCGAAATCAGAAGCGCTGGAGAGCTGGAAGCTGCTCCCGACGAAACCGGACTGGGCGGGCGATTTTACCGATCTCTGGACTCCCGGCGAAGAGGGCGCGCATGAGAAGCTGCGTGCCTTCATCGAAGACGCGCTCGACGGCTACAAGGAAAACCGAGACTATCCTGCGAGACGCGCGACGTCGATGCTGTCGCCACACCTGGCGTTCGGCGAGATCTCCCCTGCCCGCATCTGGGATGCCACACGCGGCCTGTCGAAACGGGTGGCAGTGGCCGATGTCGTGCATTTTCGCAAGGAGATCGCCTGGCGCGAATTCTCCTATCACCTGCTTTTCCACTTCCCGCGTCTTGCATCGAACAACTGGAACGAGCGTTTCGACGGCTTCGAATGGCGCAACGACGACGACGATTTCAAGGCGTGGCACCGCGGCATGACCGGCTATCCGATCATTGATGCCGGCATGCGCCAGCTCTGGCGCCATGGCTGGATGCACAATCGCGTACGCATGATCGTCGCCTCCTTCCTCATCAAGGATCTGATGATCGACTGGCGCCGGGGCGAAGCTTGGTTCCGGGATACGCTTGTCGATGCCGATCCCGCCAACAATGCGGCAAGCTGGCAATGGGTGGCGGGCTCGGGAGCCGATGCCTCGCCGTTTTTCCGCATCTTCAATCCGGTGTTGCAGGGCGAAAAGTTCGATCCCGACGGCAACTATGTCAGGACCTATGTGCCGGAGCTTCGAGAGCTCGGGGCAAAATACATCCACCGGCCGTTCGAGGCGCCGAGGAGCATGCTCGACGAGGCCGGCATCGCGCTTGGCCAGACCTATCCGAAACCGATCGTCGATCACGCACTCGCCCGCAACCGGGCGCTCGCCGCCTACAATGCCACGAGGGATGCCGCATGAACGCGCACTTCCGTCCAGCTCCACGCCGGCTGAAGATCGCCGTCATCGGCTCCGGCATCTCGGGCGCCTCCGCGACCTGGGCGCTGTGTCAGGTGCACGACGTCACGCTTTATGAAAGCCAAGCACGGGCCGGAGGCCATACGGCGACGGTCGACGCCGATTACGACGGGGTTCAAATTGCGGTCGATACCGGCTTCATCGTCTATAACGAACAGAATTACCCCAACCTGACGGCGCTGTTTGCCGAACTGGGCATCGCGACACATGCAAGCGATATGAGCTTTTCGCTCTCTCTGGATCGCGGCAGGCTGGAATGGAGCGGCGGCGGGCTGTCCTCGATCTTTGCGCAAAAGCGCAACCTGCTGCGGCCATCGTTTCTATGGATGATCCGCGAGATCCTGCGCTTCAACCGCAGATGCCTCGAAGATCGCGCCGCCGGCCATCTCGCCTCGCGCTCGATCGGCGATTATCTCGACTGGCGTGGCTTCTCGCCCGGATTCACCAACAACTATCTCGTGCCGATGGCGGCGGCGATCTGGTCGACACCATCAACCCGCATGCTGCAGTTTCCCGCCGAGCATTTCGTCAATTTCTTCGACAATCACCGGCTGATCTATCGCCGGCAGCACCAGTGGCGCACAGTGACCGGCGGCAGCCGCACCTATCTCGACCGGCTGCTGCGGCCGCTCGGCGAACGCGTGAAACTTTCCTGCGGCGTGCGCAGCGTCGTCCGCTCCGACCGCGGCGTCACGATCATCGACGAGACGGGGATCGAACACCCGTTCGATAAGGTGATTTTCGCCTGCCACAGCGATCAGACAGCCCGCCTGCTCGCCGATGCCACCGATCGGGAAAGCAGGCTGCTCGCCGCCATCCCCTATCAGCCGAACCGCGTCGTCCTGCACCGCGACCAATCGCTGATGCCGCAGCGGCGCAAGGTTTGGGCCTCATGGAACTATCTCCGTTCAAGCCGTGAAGATGGAAAGGCCGACGTAGCCGTGACCTACTGGATGAACCGGCTGCAGGGCATCGACGATAAATTCCCGCTATTCGTGACCCTCAATCCCGACCGCGAGCCGGACCCCCATAAAGTGTTTGCCGAGTTCACCTATGAACATCCGCAATTCTCGGCGGACGCCATGGCCGCACAGCAGGCGCTCGCCGTCATTCAGGGAGAGAACCATTGCCATTTCGCAGGTGCCTGGACGGGATACGGTTTCCATGAAGATGGCCTCGTTTCCGGTCTGGCGGCGGCAGAAGCCTTGGGCGGGATCATACCCTGGCGGACTGCCCGAACCTCGGAACCTCAACCGGACGTGGCGGCATGACAAGGCGCGGCGAAAAACTTGGCATGAACGCAGTAGCCAATGGTGTCCCACCGGATGCCGCCGCCGCGCTCTATGTCGGCGAGATCATGCATCAACGGATGAAACCGTTCGGCCATCGCTTCCGCTACCGCGTCTTTTCGCTGCTTGTCGATCTCGACAGACTGGACGAGGCCGGCGGGTTATCGGTGCTGTTTTCCGTCAATGGGCCCAATCTCATCTCGTTTCACGAGAGGGACCATGCCGATACCAGAGACACATCACTGCGTGCCTATGCCGACCGGCTGCTCGCCAAGGCGGGGCTCGACCGCGCGGACAGGATCCTGCTCGTCTGTTATCCCCGAATTCTCGGCTATGTCTTCAATCCGCTTTCAGTCTATCACGCCTATGATGCCGGTGGCGCAGTCGTCGCGATGATCTACGAGGTGCGCAATACTTTCGGCGAGCGGCACAGCTATGTCTGTCCGGTCGGCTGTGGCGAGATGTCGGAAAGCGGGCTTCGCCAGAGCTGCGACAAGCTCTTCCACGTCTCACCCTTCATCGGCATGGCGGCGCGCTATCATTTCCGCATGCTGCCGCCCGGCGCCGAAATCCGCTGGCGCATCCTGGAGAACGACTGCGAAGGCCCGCTTCTCTCGGCGACATTTTCCGGACGACAGGTGCCGTTGACCAGCGCCTTGCTGCTGGGGTTGACGGCGCGCATCCCCTTCCTCACCTTCAAGATCATCGCCGGCATCCATTGGGAAGCGTTGAAGTTGTGGCTGAAGGGGGCGCGCTACGTCCGGCGTCCTGCGCCCCCGCCTGAAGTCAGCGTCCGCCAGCCTCGCCCGCTTGCGGAAGCGGCGGAATGACATTAGCGTTCGATGCAATGGCCGGGGGGCGGCCGCGCGTATCATTAAGGGTGCTTCGTCCCTAACCGGCAGGAAAATGCTGGAGGAGGAGAAATGAGCAAGGCGCAGGACTGGAATCTGCTGGCTCGTGATGCAGTGACGCTGACGGCCGAAAACATGTCCCGCATGGTGAAGGGTCTGCCCTTCAAAGCAAAGCTGGCGCTGCGCGGACTTCTGCACATGCAGCACGGTTCGCTTGCCGTTACCCTTCCCGACGGCCGCAGGCTGCTGGTCGAGGGCAAGAAGGCCGGGCCAAAGGCGGCGCTCAGCCTCCACAACTGGAACCTTGCCTATCGGGCGCTGACGAGCGGCACGATCGGGGTCGCCGAAACCTATATGGACGGCGATTGGGACAGCCCTGATATCGCCGCCTTCCTCGAACTCTTCCTCGTCAATGGCGAGGCCGCGTTCAGCTATGCGCATGGCAAGGGCGGTCTTGGCCGCCTCTTCGAGCGCGTCCGCCATTGGATGAACACCAATACCAAAACGGGCTCGAAGCGCAACATTTCCGCCCATTACGATCTCGGCAACGATTTCTACAGGGAATGGCTCGATCCGAGCATGACCTATTCCTCAGCACTCTATTCCACCGGCGCCAACGATCTGCAATCGGCCCAGAACGCCAAATACCGGGCGCTTGCCGAGGCGACCGGCATCGGGCCCGGCGACCATGTGCTGGAGATCGGCTGTGGCTGGGGCGGTTTTGCCGAATTTGCCGCAAGCGAGCTGAAGTGCAAGGTGACAGGGCTGACGATCAGCCGCGAGCAGCTTGCCTTTGCCGAGGAGCGCATCCACAAGGCCGGCCTTGATGACCGCGTGGAATTCCGCTTCCAGGATTACCGCGATGAAGCAGGGCTCTACGACCGGATCGTTTCGATCGAGATGTTCGAAGCGGTCGGCGAAAAATACTGGCCGTCCTATTTCTCCAAGCTCAGGCAATGTCTAAAGCCGGGCGGCAAGGCTGGCCTTCAGATCATCACCATCCGGCCGGAATCCTTCGACCAGTATCGCAGCAACCCTGACTTCATCCAGAAATATGTCTTTCCAGGCGGCATGCTGCCGACGCGCAACCATCTGGCCGAACTCGCCGGCAAGGTCGATCTGTCGCTGGTCAAGGACTTCGGCTTCGGGCTCGACTACGCCCGCACGCTTGCCGAATGGCGCGAGCGTTTCTGGTCGGTCTGGGAGCGCATTCGCCCGATGGGCTTCGACGAGCGCTTCAAACGGCTCTGGGAATTCTATCTGTTCTATTGCGAGGCCGGCTTCCGCGCTCGCAATATCGATGTCCGTCAGGTCGTGTTTTCGCGTCGTTGATCATTCCGCCGCATGCGGCGTCACCGGATGGTGACCAGGCAATGGCGGTCGCTCCCGCCAGCCGGTCACGCGGTTCACCAGCGTGAAATAAGCGCCATAAGGGAGCAGACGCGCGAGCTTCAGCATGGTGGTGAAGCGCTTCGGGAAAGTGATCTCGAAGGCCTGCGATTTCAATCCGGCAGCAATCTCCCGGGCGGCTTCCTCGACCGATACCAGGGCCGGCATCGGAAAGGCATTTTTCCTCGTCGCCGGCGTATCGACGAAGCCCGGGCTGACGAGCTGGATGCGGATGCCCATCTTGTCGAGATCGAATTTCAGGCTTTCGGCCATATTGATCAGCGCCGCTTTGGTGGCGCCATAGGCAGCTCCTGTCGGCAAGCCGCCATAGCCGGTGACGGAGGAAACGATGGCGATCTGTCCCTGCCCTTTCGCCTTCATATGGCGGATCGCGGGCAACAGACAGTTGACGACGCCGGAGAGATTGACGGCAAAGCTCTTTTCGAAATCGCTGCGGTTCAGGTCCTCGGCGTGGACCGGCAGATAGACGCCGGCATTGAGGATCGCCATGGCGAGCGTCCCGTGCTCATATTCGATGGAGGCCATGACATGTTCCATATCCTCGGCATCGGTGACGTCGCCGTCGAGAACGACAATGCTGCCGGAAAGGCCGCGGGCTTCGGTCTGCAGCTCCACCAGCTTTTCGTGACTTCTGGCGGTGACGGCGACCTTGTATCCTTCGGCGGCGAGCTTTAACGCAAGCGCCCGGCCAATGCCTGAACTCGCGCCTGAAATCCAGACGATTCCATGTTCGGGATGGGCAATGAAATCACGCATGACATGTTCCTCCGGGCCGCCTGATTAACACGAAAACAGGTCCGGAAGTTTCTCTGCTCCTCCCGGATTTAGGGCTCTATCACACCATTGTGGCTGCTTTCAGCCGATCAGGTCGCCGATCATCTGACGAAAGGATCCGGTGAGCTTGACCGGCCCGTCCGAAACGGCAAAGGCGATGCAAGGCCTGTCCTTTTCGGCGACCGGCCGGTGGTCGACCGTCTCGTCGGCAATGGAGATGTCGCCGGGACCGAAACGGCCGCGTTCATCGTTGAAGGCGCCGTCGAGGATGAGGATCAGTTCCATGCCTTTATGGGTGTGCGCCGGCAAGGCGCGGCCCGGCCGGATCCACATCAGGCTGACCTCGCAGCCGTCCATGTCGAGCGAATATTCCCTGAAACCGGGCAATCGCCGGCGCCAGGGCACATCCTCGGCCTCGAAGCCCAAGAGAGCACGCAACGCTTGAGGAAACAGCGAATTTTCCGGTCGCGTGGCCGACTGCGCCGCCGGGACGGGAGATGCAGAGGAAAAGATCGCCGCAAGCCGCCCGTCGCGATCGGCAATGGCGACTTCAGGCGCGTTTTCCAGAGCTTCGCCTGCCAGCAGCTCGAGGCTGTTTACCAGGCTGCGATTGTCCGGTTTCATTTCGAGATGAGACTGCACCAGCACACGCGCCGGCTCAGGCAAGGAGCCGGCGACATAATGCGCCATCAATGCATCGATCGTGTCGATCTGCTCGTGAACCATCTCGGTTTCGGTCACGCCCTGTTGCCGCGCTCCGTTTTCGCTTTGTCGTCATCCGTACGGGGAAAGTCAATCTTCGGATCACCCCGCACACGGCGGGATTGCGGGGCCATAGTCATTTTGGGGAGGAAAGCCAAATTTTATCGCGTCCGACAGAGGTGTGGAATAGCTTTTCTTGCCAACTCAGCCTTGTGAAGGGAAAAGACCGTTCTTAAAGTAAGAGTTCGAATAGAGGCAGATTCCATGACCTTCCACCCCTCCGTCCTTGAAGCCATCGGCAACACGCCCCTGATCAAACTCAAGGGCGCCTCAGAGGTGACCGGCTGCACCATTCTCGGCAAGGCGGAGTTCCTGAACCCCGGCCAGTCGGTGAAGGATCGCGCCGCGCTCTACATCATCCGCGACGCAGAGCGGAAGGGATTGCTTCGTCCAGGCGGCGTCATCGTCGAGGGTACAGCCGGCAATACCGGCATCGGGCTGACGCTGGTCGCCAAGGCGCTCGGTTATCGCACCGTCATCGTCATCCCGGAAACGCAGAGCCAGGAAAAGAAAGACGCGCTAAAGCTGCTTGGCGCCGAACTCGTCGAAGTGCCCGCCGTTGCCTACAAGAACCCGAACAACTACGTGAAGGTGTCCGGGCGGCTCGCAGAGCAGCTGGCGAAGACCGAGCCGAACGGGGCGATCTGGGCAAACCAGTTCGACAACGTCGCCAACCGGCAGGCGCACATCGAAACGACCGCCAAGGAAATCTGGAAAGACACCGACGGTAAGGTCGACGGCTTCATCTGCTCGGTCGGCTCCGGCGGCACGCTGGCAGGCGTGGCTACCGGCCTCAAGGCTTTCAAATCTGACGTCAAGATCGGCATCGCCGATCCCGATGGCGCCGCTCTCTATGAATTCTACCAGAACGGCGCGCTGAAATCCGAGGGATCCTCGATCACCGAGGGCATTGGCCAGGGCCGCATCACCGCCAATCTCGAGGGTTTCACGCCTGACTATGCTTATCGGATCTCGGATGCCGAAGCGCTTCCCTATCTCTTCGACCTCGTCGAGAACGAGGGCCTCTGCCTTGGCGGCTCGACAGCGATCAACATTGCCGGCGCGGTCAATCTCGCCCGGGATCTTGGACCTGGTCACACGGTGGTGACGATCCTCTGCGATTACGGCAACCGCTATCAGTCGAAGCTCTTCAATCCGGATTTCCTCACCTCGAAGGGGCTGCCCGTTCCGGGCTGGATGGCCAAGTCGCCCGATATCCACGTTCCCTACGAACCCGTGTGAGAGCCCATGCCGGTCAATGCCCTCTATCGTGACGACTTCTATCTCTCGACGTGCGAGGCGGTCGTCACCGCCATTCACGAAGACGGGGGCATCGAACTGGACCAGACCTGCTTCTATGCGACATCAGGTGGCCAGCCTGGTGACACCGGCCAGCTCGAACGTGCCGACGGCAGCAAGATCGCGCTCGGTCAGACGAAGCATGGTCCAGGCAAAGATGTCATCATCCATGTGCCGCTCGAAAACGAGCCGCGGCCTGCGGTCGGCGAGACGCTGGTGCTGCATGTCGACTGGCCGCGCCGTTACAGGCTGATGCGCATGCACACGGCCTGCCACCTGCTTTCCGTCGTCTGCTCCTATCCGATCACCGGCGCTGCCGTCGGCGAGGAGGAGAGCCGCGTCGACTTCGATATGGCCGAAACGATCGACAAGGACGAGGTGACGACCAAACTGATGGAACTGGTCGAGCAGAACCATCCGGTCTATCTGCAATGGATCACCGACGAGGAGCTTACGGCC
Organism: Rhizobium sp. 62_C5_N11_2; assembly: GCF_051811185.1. NCBI lineage: Bacteria > Pseudomonadati > Pseudomonadota > Alphaproteobacteria > Hyphomicrobiales > Rhizobiaceae > Rhizobium > Rhizobium sp. 62_C5_N11_2. The sequence goes on along the minus strand of NZ_JBPWPW010000001.1, from coordinate 1,625,761 downwards.
AATCCCGACATCGTCAAATCGAAGAACGTGCGCCCGCCGCTGGGGCTCGGGCGCGTCAGCCTCGTCTGCATCGGCGAGAACTCCTCGATTGACAGCCAACCCTGCGGCGGCACACATGTCTCCGAGACTCAGGAAGTCGGCCGGATCCATATCGCCAAAATCGAGAAGAAGGGCAAAGAGAACCGGCGCTTCCGCATCCGCTTCGGCACGCCCGGCGACGAAGCCTGACCATCAAGGGAGACCATCATGAGTGAGACCAAGAGCCGTTTCGTCGTTTCGGCCGACTGGCTGCAGTCCGAGCTCGGCAAAGCTGACCTGCGCGTGCTGGACGCCTCCTTCTATCTGCCGGCGCAGAAGCGCGATGCTGATGCCGAATATGCGGCCGGCCATATTCCCGGCGCCATCCGCTTCGATCAGGACAAGATTGCCGATCATTCAACGTCGCTGCCGCACACGATCCCCTCGCCCGATTATTTTGCCGCCGAAGTCGGCCGGCTCGGCATCAGCGAGAATGATCGGATCGTCGTTTATGACGGCATCGGCCTGTTCGCCTCGCCGCGCGTCTGGTGGCTGTTCCGGGTGATGGGCGCGAAAAACGCCTTCGTTCTCGACGGCGGTCTCGACGGCTGGAAGGCCGAGGGCCGTCCGCTGGAAACCGCAGCACCCAAGCATGTGCCGGCGACCTTTACGCCGAATTTCGATGAAAGCCGCGTGGTGACGCTCGATACGATGCGCGACATCGTCTCCAGCGCCGCGATGCAGATCGCCGATGCCCGCAGCGCCGGCCGCTTTGCAGCCGCCGAACCCGAACCGCGTGCCGGCATGCGCTCCGGCCATATGCCCGGCGCCCGCAGCCTGCCATCCGGCGTCTTCGCCAACCAGGGCCGGTTCAAGTCGCTGCCCGAACTCAGGCAGACGATCGAAGATGCAGGCATCGATCTTTCAAAGCCTGTCGTCACGTCTTGCGGCTCGGGAATCACCGCCGCCATTATCACGCTGGCGCTGGAATCGCTCGGTCATCACGACAACAAGCTTTATGACGGCTCGTGGAGCGAATGGGGCAGCCGTGACGATACGCCCATCGTCGCCGGTCCGCCGACGCCGGTCAAAGCCTAATCGCCATGGGGAAGACACCCGCTTCGCTGAAAGCTCACATCACCCGGCTCGAAATGACGGCGCCGCCGAAGGCAAGCATGCCGGTGCCCGTCAATATCCAGACGGCGATCATGCGCGCTCCCGAGATCCCATTGCCCTTCTACCGCTATCTCTACCGGCAGGTGGGTGCGCGCTGGCAATGGGTGGATCGGTTGCGCATGAGTGACGAGCAGCTTGCCGAGACGCTAAACGACAAGCGCAACAATATCAGCGTTCTCTACGTGAACGGCGCGCCCGCCGGATTCTACGAATATTTCTGCGAAGACGAGGATATGATCGAGCTCAGCCATTTTGGCCTGATCGAACATGCGCTCGGTCTCGGCATCGGCAAATGGTTCCTGCTGCAGGCGCTCTATGCCATCTGGTCGCTCAATCCGAAGCGGGTCACCACCACCACCAACAATCTCGACCATCCGCGTGCGCTGCAGCTCTACCAGATGTACGGCTTCTCTCCCGTTTCGACCGGCACCGGCATCGTCCGGCCGCTCAGCGACAAGGAGCTTCTGGAGATTGCGCGGAAAAGCTGACGGCTTCTTTCCCGACGTCAGCGGAGGTGGGTAACGCCGCGTCAGGCTATTCGGGCGGCGCGGGTCGTTTCGGCGTTCGAAATCGAGCGTGCGGCCCGACTGTTCCTTCAGTTCCGCCACTTCCCGGCGCAGAGCCCTGAGCTCTTCCAGTATTTCTGCATTCTGTTGCGCCAGCAGCGCCAGATCGATGTCGGCCAAGGCGTTCTCCTTTCGGCTTACAACGTACGCGCAGAAGATACTCCGCTTTTCACTCTCCGGCGATCTCATATGCAGACGCAGGCAAGAATCGGGTGGCTTGCCCGCTCGTCCAGGTGCATTTCATGGCAATCACAAAGGAGATCTGCCATGACCGCCATTCGTTTTGTCGCCATGCCGACGACCGACGCCGAACACCTCTGGAACGGCGGCCGCGACGCCTATGACAGGCTGCCCGAGACGATCGTCTCCGATGGTCCCGGCCATCCCTGCCGCCATTGCCTTCAGAATATCGATGCGGGCCAGGCGTTGCTGGTCTTTGCCTACCGGCCCTTCCCCGAGTTGCAGCCCTATGCCGAAACCGGCCCTGTCTTCCTGCACAAGCAGCCTTGCGCACGCTATGCCGCCGAAGAGATCATGCCGCCGATGCTGACGACGAGCCGTGACTTCATCGTCCGCGGCTACAGCGAGAACGACCGCATCGTCTACGGTACCGGCGCGGTGACTGAGATCGGCGATATTCCGGCCTATGGCAAAGAGCTGCTGGGACGATCTGATATCGCCTATGTGCATGTGCGTTCCGCGCGCAACAACTGCTTCCAATGCCGGATCGACAAGGTAAAGGCGCCGGCCCTGGCGGAGACCGGCGCCTGATAGGCGGAGGGCGAAGCGCAACAGGAAGTCGTCAACTCGCCCGCACGCTCCTTCTGCAGTGATCGGCGAGGCAGTTTCGGTTTCCCCTGACGAATGCTGTCGGGATCGCGCGCCCTCGAATCTTATTAAACGCCACGCAAGGCAATGATCCGCGAACCTGCGGCCGCCTGCCGTTGGTGTGCGAGCGGCGCATATCCGGGCGATGCAAAGAGACCACGGATGGCATCCATATCGTGAAACTCGATGATCAGCATATTCGTCGCCTGCCAGCCTTCGAGTTCGAGCGGCGCGTCATCGAGAGCAATGAGGCGGCCGCCGGCCTTTGCCACCAGAGGCAGGGCCTTGGAGCGGTAATCGGCAATGGCTTCGGGGTCGTGGATATCGAGATCGACAACGAGATAGGCGGACATGTTCATATCCTTTCAATCAATGTGAAGTTTAGGGATGTTTTTTTGCGTGCAGCGGCGCGCTTTATGGCAAGTGCCGCCACTTGACCATGCGCTTCCGGAGATCGAGTGTGCCGCCATCCACGGTGAAGCTGCCGTCACCGCGATGATGCATGGTCCGTCGTTCCTTGCGGCTCTCGTCAATCCAGATCCTCTTTGCTTCGAGGATGAAGAGATTGTATCGATCGACGAAGCTCGGATCGGCAACACGGCATTCGATATTGGCAAGGCAGTCCACCAGCAACGGCGCCGCGACATCCTTTGCTGGACGAGTCCTCAGGCTGAACCGCTCGAACTTGTCCACCGTGTCACCGGAGCAATTACCGATGTCCACCACGGTTTCGGCAAGATCGACCGCTGGAATCGCGATCACGCATTCGCCGGTCTTTTTCAAGGTCTGGTGGCTGAAGTCCCAAGGGCCGATGACGCAACCGATCAGCGGCGGCGCATGCTGGATCATCATGTGAAAACCCATCGTCATCACATTGGGCGTTCCCTCAAGGCTCGTCGTCACAAGAACGATCGGGCCGGGTTCGAGCAGGCGATAGGTCTGGGAAGCGGAAATCTCATTCATCGTCCGGCTCCTTCGTGAGTCTCTTCCCCGCATGTATGCGGGGAAGCTGAAAGACCTTCTGGTGTGGTTACCAGCCCTGTTCGACCGGCAGAACGAAGAGTTCTGCGACATTCACATGGGCAGGCGCCTGCGCCGCGAAGACGATGGTGTCGCCGATGTCTGCGCCCTGCAGGAACGTCATCTGCTTGGCAAGGTCGTCCATCTGCTTGATATAGCCAGGCTCCGTGATGTGATCATACAGCTCGGTCGCCACGGCGCCTGGCTGGATGCACGTCACCCGAATGTTGTGCTTCTGGCCCACTTCCATGCGCAGGCCGTCGGAGAACGCGGCCACCGCATGTTTGGTGGCGCAATAAACCGACAGGCCTTTGAAGACCTTGCGGCCAGCAATCGACGACATGTTGAAGATGTGGCCCGAATGTTGATTGATCATCTGCGGCAGAACTGCAGCAGTGGTGTTCAGCAGGCCTTTCACATTGACGTCGACCATCCGGTGCCATTCGTCGACTTTAAACTGATCCACATCCGAAAGCGGCATCAGGCCAGCATTGTTGACGAGAATGTCGATCGAACCATAGGCACCCACCAGCTTTTTGACGCTGGCTTCGACGGAGGCTGGATCGACCACGTCCATTTCGATCACGAGGGCTTCACCGCCCCCAGAGGCGATCTCCTTTTGGAGGCCTTCAAGTTTGTCGGTGCGACGGGCGGCGATACCGACCTTTGCGCCGGCCTCGGCGAGCTTCAACGCGGTAGCGGCACCGATGCCGCTCGAGGCGCCGGTGACCAGCGCGATTTTTCCATTGATATTCGTCATGGTTTATCTCCTTGACTGGGCGCCCTTCCAACCGAAAGGACGGTCGTGTTCGACAAGGAGGAACATAAGGAGGAGTGATCGATCCCTCTCTCGGGACCTTGCGAGACCTGTCGGGATCTTGCTCAAATCCGCAAGGACCAAGCTGAAATGCTAAAGCATGTCGCACAAAAGTGTGCAGCGGTTTTGCGACAACGACATGCGTAGAAACCAAGACCTAAAGCGCAATGAGCGAATCTGAAAAAGATCGCGACGCGCTTTAGCTGCGACGGTAGTCGCTGGGGGAGACGCCAGCCTCCCGGCGGAAAATTTGAGCAAAATGGCTAGGGCTCGAATACCCCACGGACATGCCGATCTCGATGATGCTGGTGCTGGTTTCCTGCAGAAGTTGCTGGGCTTTGGCTATGCGTTGGCGAATGAAATAATGGGATGGAGAGAGGCCGGTGGCCTTCTTGAAGAGGCGGCTGAAGTGAAAAGCGCTCATGCCGGCCGTTTGCGCCAGACGTGCGAGATCAAACGGCTCTTGAAGGTTGGCTTCCATGAATGCGATCGCCCGCCGTAGCTTGGCGCCCGGGAGTGCATTTGACGGCCGTGCCTCTGCGTCGAATGTTGCATATTGTCGGATAAGGTGAACAGCGAGCGTCTGCGCCAATCCCTGCACGAAGAGCCGACTTCCCTGCCCTTCTGCCGTCAGTTCAGCATGGATCAGTTCCAGCATGCTGGAGAGATGTTGGTCGCGGCCGCCCGATATGTCGCGCAGGCGCATGGCGCTGGCAGCCTTGCCGAGAACCCCTTCCGCCACCCGGTCAAACAACGGAACGGAGAGATAGAGATGCATTACCTGGAAAGGTTCGTCTCCCTCGGCGTGCCAGCGCATTTCGTATGGCGTGGGCGACCGCGTCAGAAAAAAGTCCCCGACTCTGACTGTATTGGCCTCCCACTCCCCGCCCAGATCGCGTTCCTCGACACATGCCTGACCTGAGATCACCCAAACAACGAGAGGCTCGGCGACCGCTGGGACAAGAAAGGGATGTTGCACCTTCAGGCGGGAAAACACCTGCACGAATATATCAGTCCAGGCTGGTCCATCCCCGCTGACGAGTGTGCTGCCGGCAATATATGTTTCGAGGCCGATAGGTGATGTTCGAAGCGGAACCGGCGATGTTTGCTCCCGACTATCAACCGTCATTGCTGCTCCGTTTGGATGGCGACTGCCCATCAGCATGATACGATGCCAACTGATCGGGCGGGACACAACTCGTCGCGCTGCGTGACGAGGAAAAGCATAGCTCCAACGCCGCCGACGGTCGCGGTTCGATTACAGGTGCGCCGTCATACAAAGAAGGCGGCATCCCTTCGGATACCGCCCTGCCGGCCGAAAATAGCGCAGTAAGTCGTCACCTGGAGTCAGCTAGCTTACGCTACGTTCAGCACGCTCTCCGGCGCAAAGGCTTCGTAGCCAAGTGCGTCGGCGACCGGCTTGCTGGTGATGCGGCCCTTGTGGACGTTGAGGCCGTTCCTCAGATGCTTGTCTTCGGCGATGGCGCGCAGACCGCGATCGGCAAGCGCCAGGCCATGAACCAATGTGGCATTGTTCAGCGCGTGCGCCGAGGTGACCGGCACGGCGCCCGGCATGTTGGCAACGCAATAATGCACGACGCCGTCGACTTCGTAGGTCGGATCCGAATGGGTGGTTGCATGCGAGGTCTCGAAGCAGCCGCCTTGGTCGATGGCGACATCGACGATGACGGAGCCCTTCTTCATGCCGGAGAGCATCTCGCGGGTGACGAGCTTCGGAGCAGCAGCGCCGGGGATCAGCACGGCGCCGATAATGAGATCGGCCGAGAAGACTTCCTCCTCCAGCGCCTGGATGCTGGAATAACGCGTGTGGATGCGGCCCGAGAAGATATCGTCAAGCTGGCGCAGGCGCGGTAGCGACTTGTCGAGAATGCTGACATCGGCGCCAAGGCCGGCGGCCATCCTGGCGGCATGCAGGCCGACAACGCCGCCACCGATGACCGCGACCTTGGCCGGCAACACGCCGGGTACGCCGCCGAGCAGGACGCCAAGGCCGCCATTGGCCTTCTGCAGCGCGGTCGCTCCCGCCTGGATCGACAGGCGTCCGGCGACCTCCGACATCGGCGCCAGCAACGGCAAGCCGCCGCGCTCGTCGGTCACCGTCTCATAGGCGATCGCGGTAACGCCCGAGGCGATGAGACCCTTGGTCTGTTCGGGATCCGGCGCCAGATGCAGATAGGTGTAGAGAAGCTGGCCGTCACGGAGCTGCGCCCATTCGGCGGGCTGCGGCTCCTTCACCTTGACGATCATGTCGCACTTTTCGAAGATATCCTTGGCGGAGGCGGCGATCCTCGCGCCGGCCGCGGCATAGGCGGCATCATCAGCGCCGATACCGACGCCAGCTTTGGTCTCCACCCAGACCTCGTGGCCGTGGGCAACATATTCGCGCACCGAAGCCGGCGTCAGACCGACGCGATATTCATGATTCTTGATTTCCTTCGGGCAACCGACACGCATGCGCGTTCCTCTCAATTTTATCTCCGCGGCCGCGGATTTTTCAGATGAGGAATCCAACCATCAAGGCAGTGAAATGTCCTTGCAAAGACGATTTGCGAAGAGGTGATTTTTCGGCGATTATTGCGTTCATTCTATCTTTTTTCGAAAGTTCTTCGAATGGCCGATCTCGACACCATCGATCTTGCGATTCTTAAGGCGCTGCAGGCCAATGCCCGCATGACCAATGCGGAGCTTGCCGAAAGGATCGGACTGTCGCCTTCGGCCTGTTCGCGCCGGCTCGATATCTTGGAAAGAAGCGGCGTCATCGGCGGCTACCATGCGCGGCTTTCACACAAGGCGCTCGACTACAAGATGATCGCCATCGTGCATATCTCGCTCTCCGGCCAGTTCGCCAAGACTCTGGCGGAATTCGAGGCAGCGGTGAAGCTCTGTCCGAACGTACTCGTCTGTTACCTGATGTCGGGCGAATACGACTATATCCTCAGGGTCGCCGCCCGCGACCTCGAGGACTATGAGCGCATCCACCGCGACTGGCTGTCGGCCCTTCCCCACGTCGTCAAGATCAATTCGAGCTTCGCGCTCAGAGAAATCATCGACAAGCCGAATGTCGGCCTTTGAGGCCTTGCATCTTTGCCGAAAGCCTGTCCAGACTTCGATGCGCGCGGGCGTTTCCCGCTCATTGGCAAGTCATGACATCGAAGACCCAAGGCTATATTTTCGCGCTGTTGGCGCTCACCATTTTTTCACTGCAGGACGCCATCTCGAAACATCTGGCGACGGCCTATCCGCCAATCTTCGTGACGATGATCCGCTACTGGGCCTTTGCGCTTTTCACGATCATCCTCGCGTCAAAGATGCGCGGCGGGATTAAGACGACGGCCCGCACCAAACGCCCCTTCCTGCAGGTGACGCGCGGCGTTCTGCTTGCGGTTCAGGTGGTTCTGGCCATCACCTGTTTTGCCGTGATCGGCCTTGCCCGTTCACAGGCGATCTTTTCCGCGACGCCGATCCTGATCGCACTGCTGGCGATGCCGATCCTCGGCGAGCGGGTCGGGTGGCGGCGGTGGGCAGCGATCGGCGCCGGACTTTTCGGGGTACTGCTGATCCTGAAGCCGGAAGGCGAGTTTTTCGACGTGAAGCTGCTTCTCGCCGTCATTTCCTGCTTCAACTTCGCCTTCTACGTTATCGCCACCCGCCTGGTCAGCCGCGACGATTCGTCGATGACCAGCTTCTTCTATACCGGCGTCGTCGGCGGCGTCACGATGACGCTGGTCGGGCCGTTCTACTGGAGCTGGATGGCGCCGGGCGACTGGGGCTGGATGGCGCTCGTCTGCATGACCAGCATCTCCAGCCATTATTTCCTGATCCGCGCCTACGATGTTCTCGATGCCGCCGCTGTCCAGCCGCTGACCTATCTGTCGCTCGTCTATGCCTCTATCATCGGCATGGTGATCTATGGCGAAACGCTCAGCTTCAACATGATCGTCGGCTCGGCGATCGTGGTTGCCGCCGGCATCTTCACCGTCTGGCGCGAACATGTGGTGGGACGCAGAGCGGCCGCCGCCAACTGACGGTTTCACTGCAATTTTAGCCAAGCCCCTAAAACCATTTCAATTTTCCGGCGCTATGCTCCCCGGCTGTACCAAGGGAGACAGTATGACCCGCAACTTGAAAATCACGGCCCGAAAGGCCGACCGAAAAAACTGCCGCGTGTTCGGCCATGTCAAATATCTGAACAGCCAGGTGGATGCCCGCATCCTCAACCTATCGCCGACCGGTGCCGCCCTGGAGATGAAGGGACCGCTCCATGCCGCCTCCGGCAGCAAGGTGCGCATCGAGGCCGAAAACCTCGGCCTGCTCGAAGGCGTCATCCGCTGGAAGCACAATGGCCGAGTCGGCATCCAGTTCGACGTGAATTCGAATGCGCGGGCACAGATCTCCTCCTATTTCCGCTTTTTCCACAAGGAGATGCGGCCTGTGCTGGCGGTACGCCCGCTGGTTAGAACCGCCACCAACGTCGAGCGGACGCCTCACTTGGCGACATCGACGCTGAAATCGTAAGGCTGCACCCTTTGGCCGAAGGAGCGGCTGAGATCGTTCCAGTAGCTGCGATCGACACCGACCGCCGAGGGTGACCGTGGCCCTACGTCTGCGGCAGCCGGGCGCCGAGTGACTGCACCATAAATTGCATTTCAGAGCCACGACGCTTTTCCGGCGGATTGTTTCGACGTCCTGTCATTTTCGCAGTGTACTCCTCGCCAAATCGTCCTAATTCTGACGGGCCGGACGATGCATGATCCTGAAGGAGAGTTTCCATGTCTTCCATTTTCGATGTTGGTGTAATGAGCCGCCGTTCCCTGCTCGGCGGCCTGGCCGCCACTTCCGCCCTGGTGCTGCTGCACCCTTTCAGCGCGCGCGCCAGCGCCAACCAGGCGCATCTCAGGCTGATGGAAACGACCGATATTCACGTCAACGTCTTTCCCTATGACTATTATGCCGACAAGCCGAACGACACGATGGGCCTGTCGCGCACCGGGACGATCATCGACGGTATCCGCGCAGAGGCCATCAACTCGCTGCTGATCGACAATGGCGACGTGCTGCAGGGCAATCCGATGGGCGACTACATGGCCTATCAGCACGGCATGAAGGACGGCGACGTCCATCCGGTGATCAAGGCGATGAACACGCTCGGCTATACTGTGGGCACGCTCGGCAATCACGAGTTCAACTACGGCCTCGACTTCATGTTCAAGGTCCTATCAGGCGCGAACTTCCCCTTTGTCTGCGCCAACCTGACCAAGGGCCAGCTCGCCTCGGACCCGAAGCAGGACGATCTCTTCTTCAAGCCCTACATCATCTTGGAAAAACAGATCAAGGACGGCGCCGGCAACGAAAGCCCCGTCAAGATCGGCTTCATCGGCTTCGTACCGCCGCAGATCATGCTCTGGGACATCAAGAACCTTGAGGGCAAGGCTCAGACGCGCGATATCGTCGAGGCGGCCAAGGCCTGGGTTCCCGCCATGAAGGAAGCCGGCGCCGATATCGTGATTGCGCTCTCGCACTCCGGCATCGATGGCAGCGCACCGTCCGAAAAAATGGAAAACGCCTCGCTGCATCTCGCCGCCGTCGATGGGATCGACGCGATCTTCACCGGCCACCAGCATCTCGTCTTCCCAGGCCCGAAGAGCTGGGACGGCGTCGCCAATGCCGATCCCGTCAAGGGCACGCTGCACGGCAAGCCCACCGTGATGGCCGGTTTCTGGGGCTCGCATCTCGGCCTTATCGACCTGCTGCTCGAAAAAGACGGCAACAGCTGGAAGATCGTCGATTTCACCTCGGAAGCACGACCGATCTATCATCGCGACGACAAGAAGAAGGTGGTTGCCGACTACGCCGACAAGAAGGAAGTGGTCGAAGCCGCCAAGGCCGAGCACGAGGCGACACTGACCTATGTCCGCACCCCCGTCGGCAAGACATCCGCGCCACTCTATTCCTACTTCGCACTGGTCGCCGACGATCCCTCCGTGCAGGTCGTCAGCCAAGCCCAGACCTGGTACATCAAGCAGATGCTCGCCGACACCAAGTTCAAGGACCTGCCGGTGCTTTCGGCGGCGGCCCCCTTCAAGGCCGGCGGTCGCGGCGGCGCCGACTACTATACCGACGTTCCGGCCGGCGATATCGCCATCAAGAACGTCGCCGACCTCTATCTCTACCCGAACACGGTGCAGGCGGTTGCCATCACCGGCGCCCAGGTGAAGAACTGGCTCGAAATGTCAGCCGGCATGTTCAATCACATCGAGGCCGGCTCGAAGGATGCGGCGCTGCTCAACAACGATTTCCCGTCCTACAATTTCGACGTCATCGACGGCGTCACCTACCAGATCGACCTGTCGCAGCCGCCGAAATATGATTCATCAGGCAAACCGATCAATCCGGACGCCAACCGCATCCAGAACCTCGCCTTCAATGGCAAGCCGATCGATCCGGCTCAAAAGTTCGTCGTCGTCTCGAACAACTACCGCGCTGGCGGCGGCGGCAATTTCCCCGAGATCACCGCTGATAAGGTGATCTTCCAGGCGCCGGATACCAACCGCGATGTCATCGTCCGCTATATCCATGATCAGGGCACGATCAATCCGTCGGCCGACGCAAACTGGACCTTCAAGCCGCTCCCGGGCACGACCGCGACCTTCGAAAGCGGCCCGAAGGCGAAGCAGTTCCTCGCCGAGGTCAAGAGCGTGAAGATCGAGGATGCCGGCGAAGGCGCCGACGGCTTCTCGAAGTTCAGGCTCGTCCTTTAGGCGAAAAAATATGTCGACGAAGGCGCGGCGCCTGCGCCTGCGCTTTCGTCATTCGGCCGCAAGCGGCATACCGGGCTCGCGCAGTTCGGCGATCTGAGCGTTGAAATCGGCGTGGTTTGGGCAGGCGGAAAGCCTCGTGCGGAACGCATCGATCATCCACGTGGCAGCGGGTCCGGGCGGGTTAGCGAGCTGGCGCACGGAATAGATGGCATATTCCCCCTGTTCGTAGGCATCCAGATCGAGAGGGACAAGCGCGCCGCTCACGAGATCATCACGGATGAGCGAAGCCGGAAGGCCACCCCAGCCAAGACCGGCCTTGATGAGCTGATGCTTCGTCGCAATATCGCTGACGCGCCATGTCTTGTAGGACAGAACATTGAAATCACGCCCCTTTGTCAGACCCGACGCATCGGTGACGACAAGCTGCACTTCCTCGCGCACGTCGCCGAGCATGAGCGGCCGGTCGATCGCAACAAGCGGGTGGTTGCGCGCAGCAACCGGCAGCATGAAGGAATGACCGATCCGCTCTGTGACGACCGAATCGTCCTGCTTTAGAACTGCGCCGCCGATCCCGATCGTCGCCTTGCCGCTGAGGACGAGATCCATGACCATCCCAAGTTCGCCGACGTTGAGGTTCAATGAAACGGACGGAAACATCTCGCGAAATTCGCGCAGGACCTCCACCAGGGCCCGCGAAGGCACCATGACACTGATGGCGACGGAAACCTCCGCTTCGAGCCCTTCCCTCAGGCTCTTGACGCGCGCCCGCATGACCTGCAAGTCGCCGAGAATGCGTCGCGCATCCTCCAGCATCGCCTTGCCTGCCTCCGTAAGCTTCGGCTGGCGCGCACCGGAGCGCTCGAAAAGCGGCACTTCAAGCTGCGCCTCCAGGTTGGCGATCGTATAGCTCACGACCGACTGGGCACGGTTCAGCGCCCGCGAAGCGGCCGAGAAGCTGCCGGTCTCGGCAACGGTCAGAAACACCTGCAATTGGTCCAGAGTCGGGTTGGGCAGCATCTTCTATCCATTCCATCGATAGTTTCGATCGACATTATCACCGTTTTTTCGATAGCAGGCCAGACCTATTTTCGCTTCGAGACTGCGGCTCACCTCCCAGCAACGGGCCGTTAAATTCCATTCGAAAGGAAATGCACCATGTCGTCCATCCTGCTTCTGACGTCCAGCCCGCGTGCCGAATCGCTCTCGACGCCGATCGCCGTCGATCTCGCCGAAAAGCTGAAGAGCCAGAACCCGGGCAGCGTCATCGTTCGCCGCGACCTTGCCGCCAACCCGCTGCCGCATATCGATGACCTCTTCACCGGCGCGATCCGCAAGCCGCCCGAGGCCCGCACCGCTGAGGAAAGCGTGGCCGTCGAGACCTCCGACAAACTGGTCAACGAACTGCTTGCCGCCGACACGATCGTCATCAGCACTGGCCTCATCAACTTCAACATCTATTCGTCGCTGAAGACCTGGATCGACAACGTCGCCCGCGCCGGCCTGACCTTCAAGTACACGGAAAGCGGTCCGGTCGGCCTCGCAACCGGCAAGAAGGTTTATGTCGTGCTCGCTTCGGGTGGCGTCTACTCGCAAGGACCGGCCGCCCCCCTGAACCATGCCGTGCCATACCTGAAGTCGGTTCTCGGCTTCCTCGGCATCACCGACATCGAGACCATCTATGTCGAAGGCCTGGCCTTCGGTCCGGAAGCTGCCGAGAAAGCCATCGACGCCGCCAAGTCGCGCGTCCAGGAAATCGCACTGGCCGCCTGATCGGCTTTTCAACGCTTCATGGAACGGCCGGCTTTTGCCGGCCGTTTTTCATTTGTCGATACCGGCGACAAAATCCCGGACCGTCACCAGGATTTCGGCCGAGAGTTCCTCATCGGACGAAATCCTGGCAAGGCCGACGGCGGCATGAGCCCGCTCGGCCGCAGAGCGAAGCCGACGAAATCGCCAAGGCAGCGTTCTATCTGGCATCGGATGATGCGACCAATGTCACCGGCATCGAGATCACCGTCGACGACGGCATGACGAGCGCGCCCTCCGGCGCCAAGATCTTCCGCGCCGCCTGAGCGAGCCGGTCCGAGCAACTCAAACTTGCCCGGCCCCGCGCCAATTTCGTTTCTATTCTCTCCTGGGACGCTCTGCTTAGCTCTGACGCGTCGCGCGGTGGGCAAGACGAAACAGGACGATTGCCAAATTCAGGACGGCAAGCAGAAGCAATACACAGAGCATGGTCTGGATGCCGGAGGAAACGATCAGATTGCCGGCCACCAACGGAAAGCCGAAGACGCCGATCATATAGGCCAGCGAGAATAGCAAAAGCGACTGCGGCATAAGGCCAGTTGGAGCCTCATTTGCAGCCAGGCCGTTGATGACCGAATAGGTCAATCCATAGCCCACCCCCAGCATCGCTGCGCCTCCCAGATAGGCAAGCTGATTTGACGTCAGCATCAGGAACAGCACGATCGATGCCAGCGTCAGGCTTGTCAGGACCAAAAGCGAATAGAGTGGGTCCTTCTTGACCACATATCCCGCCACGAACAGCCGGCTCAGAATCGCGGCGGACATGAAGCCGATGAAGAACAGGGAGTAATCGAACCCATGCGCCTTGGCGTAGCTGGTCTGAAAGCTGGACAGCCCACCGAAAATCGCGCCGCCGATGCCGACCATAATGATGGAATAGACGGCCCGCGAGCCGATCACCTCACGCGCTGAGCCAAATGAGATCTTGTTGACATGAGGCAAAATCTTGCCGGCATTGGTCAGCCGGATATGGAGCAACAAGTAAAGCGCACCGCCAGCGAGACTGGCAAGGAACGCAAATGCGAAAGCCGCCTCGACCGGCATCGACCAGCCTGTGGCAATGCGGCCAATGATCGGCCCGGCGCCGATGCCCGACATCATCGATCCTGAAAGCAGGGCAAAAAACCTGATCCGATGTTCGGGTTCGACGATCGCGGCGACCAGAATGGGTCCGAGCGCATAGAAGGTGCCCCAGCCTATGCCGAGGATGAAACCGACCGTCATCAGGCTCAGCCCAGCTGAGGGAACCACGGCAAATCCCAGCGCTGACGCGGCAAGAAACAATCCCGAAACAGCCACCGCCCGCGCCGAGCCGATGGCATCCGCGATGTGCCCGGACAGGATCACGAGAATGACGGTGCTGACAGTCGCAGCCGAAATGATCAGGCCGGCCAGCGCCTCGTCGCCGCCACGCTGGCCCACCAGCACCGGGATCAGAAAGGTCACGCCATAGGCGATCGAAAGAAGAAACCCTCCCATACACAAAGCGGCGAACTCGCCGCCATCGACTTTCTTCCGTGCAATTGAATCACTCATGTCTCCACGCCCCTCGCAGGAAAACTGATCTGGGATATTTCCGCAACGGAGATCACGTTTGCATTTTACGAACAAGCCGTTTTTATATTGCTCATAACCTATTGAAAAGACATAGACAGACGGGCAAATGTTTCGGTTTAAGCAACATCCTCAACATCCCCGGTCGACGCACTGCATCGATCGATGATTAGGAAGCCGCCTCCCGACGTCCGCGACCTCGCGCGCCATCAGCGATGCGAATTCTCAGGAATACCTATTGGGTTGACCACGTTCAGCCAAATGGAGAAGAGCCTCAATCGGGGCCAGCCGAGCCAACTGGGTTGCTCGGGCTAACTGGGTCTGGCTGAGCTAACTGAGTTTCACCACACCGGAGCGGCCGACGACGCAATTGCGGCCGCTCTTCTTTGCCGCGTAGAGCCTGCCGTCGGCCGCCGTCAGCACGGCGGTGAAATCGACGCCGTCCTCATCGGCGGTCGCAACCCCGATACTGACCGTGACCGGCCTGTCATCCGGCGTCTTGACGCTGGTCGCGATCGTCCAACGCAGGCGCTCGGCAAGCAGCAGCCCTTCTTCGTGGTCGGTGCCTGGACAGACGGCAACGAATTCCTCGCCGCCGAAGCGGAAGACGCGGTCGCTGGAGCGCAGCGTCGTGCCCAATCGGGCGGCGATCGCCTTCAGCACCTCGTCGCCCTGGAGATGGCCGTAGCCGTCATTGACATCCTTGAAGTGATCGGCGTCGATAATGAGGACGGTGGCGAATAGCCCCTGCTTCAGTGCCTCGAGCAGCATCAGCGGCGCTTCCATTTCCATGCGCGTCCGATCATAGACGCCAGTGAGCATGTCGCGGCCAGTGCGCTCCAGAAGATCGTTGTAGCGCTCGCGGAACGTCAAGTCACCGAATACGTCGCTGATCGAACGTGCGGACCCGGCTGCGCCGATACGGCGAATGCGATATTCATAGAATGCGAACATCGCCGCGTAGAGGCAGACGGCAAGCATTTTCGCCTTCCATCCGCCCCAGAATGCGGCGATCGGTACATCCAGGAAGTAATGCAGCGCGGCGAAGAAGCCGATCTGGTCGAAGGTCAGCAGCACGAATCCCGAAATCAGGAAGCGCAGGACGACGCGGCGGCGAAAGAAATCGCCGAGTTTTTCGTAGAGCAGGATGATGCCGAGCGAATCGACATAGAGCAGCGCCGTGCCCCAGACCATCAGCCAGCCCATCTCCTTGAGAAAATCGACGTCGGGTGTGTGGCCGGTCGACATCTGCAGCGGCTGGTGCATCTGCAGCACCCAGGCAATACCGACGGTTAGCAGGTTGCCGAGGAACAGGCCGTAGATCGGCTGGCGCACCGTCGCCGCATCCTCCTGCAGGTAAAGCATCAGGATCATCATCAGCTTACCGGAGAAGAACACGGATGAACCCGGCGACACATCCCCGAACGGCAGCGAGACATAGAAGACCGCCGCCAGATATGTCTCCATGAAATGCATGACGCCGAGCGCCGTCAGGAAAACCCCGAGACCAAGCCGATGACGGAAATGCAGAAGCGTTACCATCAGCACGAAATAGGCGATGGCTTCGACGACGAAGAGAAGGAGGTTCAGTGTCTCCATCATGAGACCTTGGCGCCGGACGTTCGGCCTCCTGCCGGCGCGGCGATCGCGACAGCGAATCCTTTGGTCAATCGTCCGAAACAGTCAAACACGGGGGGTGTCCTGCAAATCCTGCAGGCGATACCTTTCACCGCAATCCTTTAAGATTGCGTGAGTGAGAACGCGCTCGCTGGAGAGGACCCGGGTCACACACAGGAATAGTTACAGCCGGCATCAGGGACCTATGCCCGGATCCCGATTTCAGACCTGACGAAGCTTCTCGCCGTCACCAAAGAGCGACGAACCATGCTGATCGATAATCTGCTGCGCCTTGCGCACCGTGCATTCGATCGCATCGTCGGAAGAGGTAAACAGATCGGCGCGGATGAAATTGCGCACCAGCACCTCGTCGCCGACCTTCTTTTCGATGCGGCCGGCCAGGCGATACTGGCTGCCTTCCCTACGCGGTTCGGCATAGATCGTGCAATCGCCGTAGAGCTGCGGCTCGCCGGAAGGGCCTGCCGCTTCCGTGGCCGGTTTGCCGCCGCCGGAGAACATCGAAAAGAGATTTGAAATGAACGAAGCCATGCTCCGCCTTTAGCACGACGGCATCGCTATCGCCAAGTCAAATGATCAGGTTGGCGAGGATCTCGTTTTCGGTAATATCCTCGTAACCCATGCCGGCGGCTTCGAAATTTCCGACCAGCCGGGCGAAATTCTCAGGCGCCTTGGTTTCGATGCCGATCAGGATCGAGCCAAAGTTGCGTGCCGATTTCTTCAGATATTCGAAGCGGGCGATATCGTCGTCGGGGCCGAGCAGATTGAGGAAATCGCGCAGCGCGCCAGGGCGTTGGGCGAGCCGCAGGATGAAGTATTTTTTCAGCCCTGCGTAACGCATGGCTCTTTCCTTTACGTCAGGCAGACGCTCGAAATCGAAATTGCCGCCGGAGACGACGGCGACGATGGTCTTGCCGCGGATCGTCTGGCGATCCATCGCGGCGATCGCCGTCAGTGACAGGGCGCCGGCCGGCTCCAGCACGACGCCCTCGACATTCAGCATCTCCTGAATGGTGACGCAGATGGCGTTCTCCGGCATCAGTTGCACTTGGCTTGCCGGGAAATCGCGAAGAGCGGCGAAATTCAGGTCGCCGATGCGGGCGACGGCAGCGCCATCGACGAAATTGTCGACCTTGGCCAGCGTCGTCACCTTGCCCGCCTCGATACTGCGCTTAAGGCTTGGCGCGCCGGCGGGCTCAGTGAAGACGAAAGCCGATTTCGGCACGGTGCCGTCGAGATAGCCGGTGATGCCGGCGGCAAGTCCGCCGCCGCCAACCGGCAGGACGACCATGTCGGGCACCGTTCCCTCAGGCAGCTGCTGCATGATTTCGGCGGCGACTGTCGCCTGCCCCTCAATGATGTCCGGATGGTCGAAGGGCGGCACCATGACGCCGCCGACCGCCTCCACATGTTCGCGTGCGGCCTGGTAGCACTGGTCGAAGAAGTCGCCGAACAGCCGAATAGTGATGAATTCGGCGCCGAACATCCTGGTCTTGTCGATCTTCTGCTGCGGTGTCGTCACCGGCATGAAGACGACGCCCGGCACGCCGAAATGGCGGCAGACGAAGGCAAAGCCCTGGGCATGATTGCCGGCCGAGGCGCAGACGAAGGTCTTGCCAGAGGCACCCTGCCCGATCGCCTTGCGGAAGAAATTGAAGGCGCCGCGGATCTTGTAGGAGCGCACCGGCGACAGATCCTCGCGCTTCAGCCAGATATCGGCACCGTAGCGGGCCGACAAATGATCGTTGAGCTGCAGCGGCGTTGCCGGAAACAGGCTGCGCATTGCCTCTTCGGCGCTTTCGACATCAAGTCTCGTCACGGGTATGGTCCATTCTCACGTTAGCCACCGCCGCTATGGCACAGGCCGGCCGGCAAAAGAAGCTCGTTTGGGCCATTTCCAGTTCGCTCCCGCATCGTTTCACTCCGCGGGGCCGGGTTCGGCGCTGGGGACAGGTTCTGCTCCCGGGGAAGGCCTTTCTTAAGCCAATAGCGAAATTGGCGGCACATGAACTGATTTTAACTGTCAATAAAAAGGACGGCCACTAATATGAAGCTATGATGACATTCAAATTCGCAAGACCGCTCGCCTGGCTGCTGCTGGCCTTCATCATCTTCGTCACCGTTTCGCCGATCGGAGAGAGGCCGAATACGGTCACGATGGTCGATGTCGACCGCGCGGTCGCCTATCTTCTCCTTGGCTTCGCCTTTGCGCTGGCCTATCCGAAACAGTGGAAGATGGTCGCCATGCTGCTGATCGTCGGCGCATTCGCCATCGAATATCTGCAATACTTCTCGCCGACGCGGCATCCGCGCCTGCATGATGCAGGCATCAAGGCCATGGGCGCTGCCCTCGGGCTGCTAGCCGGATGGGTGATCAATAGATGGCGCGAGACCAAAGCGCCAAACGCTCTACCCTTCGCAGAACGCTGATTATCCCAGGTTAGAAACCGCGCAATTGCACTGCCCAGAAGAGCAGTGGTATCGCAGCCATCGCAGTTCCCAGAACAAGTGCGACACTGGTCTTGAAGATCCGGATGCGCCGAACCTTCGCCCCACTCCAATCGTAAACCATCGTCTTACTCCCACAAGACAACACTTACTCAGCCGCCGCGGCGCAATACTTGCATCGAAAATACCATTGTCAAGCGGCAACTCGCTTTTGTGCACAATATGCAGGCAGATACAATACTGGCATATTCCAACGGCATTATGAAAATGGTGCGGGCGACGGGGCTCGAACCCGTACAGCCAAGGCCGAGGGATTTTAAGTCCCTTGCGTCTACCAGTTTCGCCACGCCCGCTTGCGGCATTTTCAATATCTTGCGTCATGGGCGATGGGAAGAGCCGCAAGGCGTAAAAAATAGTGCCCGTTTGCCGGCAGCACCGACGAGTGATCGGCTAGACATTTCCCTCGCGAAAGCCCGCGCCGACGAAGGCTGCCCAGTCTGTCGCGGGGAAAAACAGAAAAGGCGCGGCGAGCCCCATGCCTGCCGCACCTTGATTTATTTCAGTGTCAAAGATCAGGCGAGCTTAGCTGCCAGCTTGGCGACGTGGGCGCCCTGGTATTTCGCGCCTTCCAGCTCGATCTCGGAAGGCTGGCGCGAGCCGTCACCATTGGTGATGGTGGAAGCGCCGTAGGGCGATCCACCCTTGACTTCCTCAGTGCCCATCTGGCCCTGGAAGGCATAAGGCAGGCCGGCAACGACCATGCCCTGGTGCAGGAAGGTGGGGAGGAAGCCGAGGATGGTCGATTCCTGGCCGCCGTGCTGGGTTGCCGAGGAGGTGAAGACCGAACCGAGCTTGCCGACGAGCTTGCCGGCGAACCAGAGGCCGCCCGTCTGATCCCAGAAATTGCGCATCTGCGAGGCGACCGTGCCGAAGCGGGTGCCGGCACCGACGATGATCGCGTCGTAGTCGGCCAGTTCGTCGACGGTGGCGATCGGAGCCGCCTGATCGACCTTGTAATAGGAAGCCTTGGCGACATCTTCCGGAACCAGTTCCGGAACGCGCTTGACGGTGACCTCGGCACCGGCCGACTTCGCGCCTTCGGCAACGGCATAGGCCATGGTTTCAATATGGCCGTAAGCCGAATAATAAAGGACGAGAACCTTCGCCATCTTCAATCTCCCTTGGAGCACTGGTTGAATTTCGTGACCGAGGGAGTTCTATCAGCGGGTATTTCCGAACACAGCCATGCCTTGAAGAACTCAGTGTTCAACATCCGTAGACGAAAATTCACTTGCGTTTTCATTTCAGCAAAAATGAACGTATCGCAGAACAGCACTTGCACTTTTGGGCATCATGCCGTGGCTGTTTGCAAAGCGACCGAACGGCACTACCTATTCACCAGCCTCAGATCACGGAACATCCCATGAGCCAAAACATCGTCGTCACCGCCGCCATGCTCGCCATCGGCGACGAACTTCTTTCCGGCCGCACCAAGGACAAAAATATCGGCCATCTCGCCGATCTGCTCACGCTTTCCGGCATTGATCTCAAGGAGGTGCGCATCGTCGCCGACGACGAGGAGGCGATCGTCGAGGCGCTGAACGCCCTTCGCGGCAAATATGATTACGTCTTCACCTCGGGCGGTATCGGGCCGACGCATGACGACATCACCGCCGATGCCATCTCCAAGGCTTTCGGCGTGCCTTGCGAATATGACGAAGCGGCAATGACACTGCTTGCCGAGATGTATCGGCGCCGCGAGATGGAATTCACCGAAGCGCGCCAGCGCATGGCGCGCATGCCGCGCGGGGCCGTGCATATCGCCAATCCGGTCTCGACCGCGCCAGGCTTCATCATCGGCAATGTCCATGTCATGGCCGGCGTGCCGCAGGTCTTCCAGGCGATGGTCGACAATGTGTTGCCGACGCTTCGAACCGGCACGCCGGTGCTTTCGCTCGCCATCGCCTGCCCTTACGGCGAAGGCGAGATCGGCACGCCCTTGACCGCGATTCAGAAAGCACATCCGGAAACCAGTATCGGCTCCTACCCGCGCTATGTCGGCCAGAAATTCTCGACCGAGATCGTCGTGCGCGGCCGCTCGCAGGCGGTTATCGATGCGGCCGGCGCCGAAGTGCAGGCGATGATCGACGCCATCCGCCGCAGGAAGGACATCGCCGAAAACCATTCCGCCGAGGCTTGAGGGAAACGCCGGAACTCAGGGCCATCCTTGATCCCCATCAAGGAACAGGAGTACGGTCCGGTGCATTCCTTTCCTCGCGCAAGCCATTTCAGCGCAAGGAGAATTGATATGTCTTACAAAACCATTCTCGCCATTCTCGATACATCAGACAATAGTGCTGCGGTTGCCGATTTCGCCTTTGCCTTCGCCGCTGAAAGCGGCGCCCACGTGATCGGCCTGCATGCCGAAATCATCTCCGCCGTGCCGCTGGTGGCGCCGATGGAAATCCCCGATCCCGTCGCCGTGCAGGCGCTGCAGGACATGGCGCACAGCGAAACGATTGCGGTTGAGCGCATCTTCAGGTCGAAAGCGGAGGCATCAGGCGCCTCCTCCGAGTGGCGCAGCTTTGCCACATCAACCGGATACGGCTCCGCACCGCTGATCGAAAGTGCGCGTAGCGCCGACCTCTTGATCGCCTCACAGGCCGACCCGGCCAGACCTTCCGACAGCCACGTCGACGTCGACAGCTTCCTCTTCGAAAGCGGCCGGCCGGTGCTGATGATCCCCTTTATCATCCGCCAGCCGAAGCCGATCAAGCGCGTGCTGATCGCCTGGAACGGCTCGAAGGAGGCGGCGCGCGCGACCTTCGACGCGCTGCCAATCCTCAAAGCCGCCGACGAGGTGGAGATCTTTTCGGTCGATCCGGCCGACACGGCGCTGCAATCGCCGCTGACAGCAGGCGCCGACATCGCCGCGACGCTTGCGCGTCATGGCGTGAAGACGACGCTTTCGACGGCGCAAAGTGTGGACAAAAGTGCGTCCCACGTCATCGAAAACAGGCTATCGGACAGCAGCATCGATCTTCTCGTCATGGGCGCTTATACGCATTCCTGGCTCTGGCAGATGATCTTCGGCGGCACGACCAAGACCCTGCTGCAATCGATGACGGCACTGACCCTGTTATCGCGTTGATTGGCTGCTCTTGCCTTTTGCCGGCAAATCCCGCTAATTGCGGCGACCGATGACAGCTTCGAGCCTCGGCCCCATCTCGCGCAGTTCCGGCTGCGCGATTTGCGTTTTGCCAATCGCCGCTTCAAGCCCGTCCGGTCGCCGGCAAACGGCGTGTCGTTTTTTCATGCCGCGGAGCAGCCCGATGTCCCTTCCCGATAAAGCCTTTCCCGTTTCCTGGGATCAGTTCCACCGCGATGCGCGCGCGCTTGCCTGGCGGCTTGCCGGCCTTGATCAGACGTTCAAGGCGATCGTCTGCATCACCCGCGGCGGCCTCGTTCCGGCAGCGATCATCTCGCGCGAACTGAACATCCGGCTGATCGAGACCGTCTGCGTCGCGTCCTATCATGACTATGTGAACCAGGGGGACATGGTGCTGCTCAAGGGCATAGCGCCCGAACTTCAGGAAAATGGCGGCGAAAGCGTGCTCGTCGTCGACGATCTGACGGATACCGGCAAGACCGCCGCACAGGTGCGCACGATGCTGCCGAAGGCACATTTCGCCTGCGTCTATGCCAAGCCGAAGGGCGTGCCGACCGTCGACACCTTCATCACCGAGGTGAGCCAGGATACCTGGATCTACTTCCCTTGGGACATGGGCTTCACCTATCAGGAGCCGATCGCCAAGGGCGCGCGCTGATCGCCACCGATCCCAACGCGCATCCTTCGCATTTACCACTTGAAATTGTTCCAGATTTTGTCGGCGAGGTTTTCTGAATCCGCTATCGGGATCTGCACATCTATTTTATCTTATTCGCATAAACTCGGCAGCTGCGAATCGCGTCAAATTGCGCTTAAAGCGTGCAGCAAACGATGCGATATAAGGAAGCAAGATGGCGCGGTGGGGGCATATCGGGGCGGTTGTGACCGTCGGGTTGGCGACCTTTCTATTTCCGCTGGCGCCTGTCCGCGCTGAGCCAGCCTACATTCCCCTCGTGCGCGACTACGTCGAGAAGCAGGTCCGGCCGATGGTGGAAACGCCCTTGGTGCTGAAAGCCATTGCCGAACAGAATGCGAAATTCGGCAATGTCAGCGAAATGGATATGCGGGTGCTCGACGAGACCTACCGGTCGGAGGTCGATCAGCACCAACTGCACATGGTCACGCTGCTGCTCGACAAATCCGTGTCGCATTACCTGAAAGCCAGGCAGGACACCTCACAAGGGGCGATCCTCGAATTTTTCGTCACCGACTCGCATGGGCTGAACGTCGGTCAGAGCACCGTCACCGCCGACTATTGGCAGGGCGACGAGGAGAAATATCTCAGAACCTTCGCCAACAGCTCCCGGGAGATCTTCATCGACCGGGCCGAACGCAACGAATCCACCCAGAATCTCGAAACGCAGGCGAGTTTCGTCGTCATGGACGAAGAGAACAGGCCGATTGGCGTCGCCATCGTCACCATCGCCATCGATGCGCTCTGACAGGCACTTGCACCCGTGCGAATCGGCATGCCCATTTGCACCGGAAATGCCATCACAAGATTTGCCGCGGGACGCTTTTTTGCCGTTCCGACGTTTTCCTTAGCCGGCAACACCTGCAAGCCATTGTAATATCAGCGCTCCCCGGCTTTCCCCAATCTCCACAGGCGCATCCACAACATGTTGTGGTTAGCAATCAATTAAAAGCCAGCCCTTGACGGAATCAGCTGTTTCAAACTTTACTGTTTCTGATGTTGCGGCGGCGACAGGACCGGAGGTAACGAGCCCGGTTCCCTTTTGAAAATTAGGACGCGGAATCAGGGCGATGGACCGGGAACGGTTCAGGCCTGACAGGATTTTTGCGCGGTTTTCAGCCTCCAAAAAAAGTGACATCGGGGCTGGCGATAATAAGCTGTTAATACTATATTTAGTGTTTGCAGCCACCATCACCACAAGATACAGGAAGTTCATCTCCGGATGACACCCCTGTCACGATACGGAAACGAGACTGGCTGCGCGACGACAAAGTGCCGCCGGATAGGAATTTTGCGCCCCGGTCGCGGGGACCGGGCGCCAACACGAGGTCAAGACCATGCGCATCGAACGTCGTTTCACGAAGGCCGGCCAAGGCGCCTATGCGGATATCGAATTCCGCAAGGCGACGAGCGAGATCAAGAACCCTGACGGTTCGGTCGTGTTCCGCCTCGAGAATATCGACGTTCCCGCGCAGTTCTCCCAGGTCGCGACCGACGTTCTGGCGCAGAAGTATTTTCGCAAGGCCGGCGTTCCCACCCGGCTGAAGAAGGTCGAGGAAAACGATGTTCCTTCCTTCCTGTGGCGCTCCGTTCCCGACGATGCTGCGCTGAAGACCCTGTCTAAGGATGAGCAGACCGGCTCCGAAATCGATGCGCGCCAGGTCTTCGACCGTCTTGCCGGCACCTGGACCTATTGGGGCTGGAAGGGCGGCTATTTCTCCTCCGAGGAAGATGCCTCGGCCTTCAAGGACGAGCTTGCCTACATGCTCGCCACCCAGCGCGTCGCCCCGAACTCGCCGCAGTGGTTCAACACCGGCCTGCACTGGGCCTACGGCATCGATGGTCCCGGCCAGGGCCATTTCTACGTCGACCCCTTCACCGGCAAGCTGACCAAGTCCAAGTCGGCCTACGAACACCCGCAGCCGCATGCCTGCTTCATCCAGTCTGTCGAGGACGACCTCGTCAACGAAGGCGGCATCATGGACCTCTGGGTGCGTGAGGCGCGCCTCTTCAAATACGGCTCTGGTACCGGTTCCAACTTCTCGATGCTGCGCGGCGAAGGCGAAAAGCTTTCCGGCGGCGGCCGTTCCTCCGGCCTGATGAGCTTCCTGAAGATTGGCGACCGCGCCGCCGGCGCCATCAAATCGGGCGGCACGACGCGCCGCGCCGCCAAGATGGTGGTCGTCGATATCGACCATCCCGATATCGAGGAATACATCAACTGGAAGGTCAAGGAAGAGCAGAAGGTCGCGGCTCTCGTGACCGGCTCGAAGGTCGTCGCCAAGCATCTGAAGGCGATCATGAAGGCATGCTTCAACTGCGAAGGCGGTGACAACGGCGATTGCTACGATCCCAACAAGAACCCTGCCCTGAAGCGCGAAATCCGCGCCGCCAAGAAGGACCAGGTTCCTGAGAACTACGTCCAGCGCGTCATCCAGTTCGCCCGTCAGGGCTACAAGGATCTCCAATTCAAGACCTACGACACGGATTGGGACTCGGAAGCCTACCTCACGGTATCCGGCCAGAACTCCAACAACTCCGTCTCGATCAAGGACGACTTCCTGCGCGCCGTCGAGAATGATGGCGAATGGAACCTGACCGCCCGCAAGGACGGCCGCGTGATGAAGACGCTGAAGGCCCGCGATCTCTGGGAAACGATTTCCTACGCTGCCTGGGCTTCGGCCGATCCGGGCATCCACTTCAACACGACGATGAACGACTGGCACACTTCGCCGGCCGGCGGCCCGATCCGCGGCTCGAACCCGTGCTCGGAATACATGTTCCTCGACGACACGGCCTGCAACCTTGCCTCGCTGAACCTGCTGCAGTTCAAGGACAAGGCCACCAAGCGCATCAACATCGCTGACTACGAACACGCTGTTCGCCTGTGGACCGTCGTGCTCGAAGTCTCGGTGATGATGGCGCAGTTCCCGTCGAAGCGCATTGCCGAACTCTCTTACGAATACCGCACGCTCGGCCTTGGCTACGCCAATATCGGCGGCCTGCTGATGTCGTCTGGCATTCCCTATGACTCCACTGAGGCCCGCGCCATTGCAGGCTCGCTGACCGCGATCATGACCGGTGTCTGCTATGCGACCTCGGCCGAAATGGCTGCCGAACTCGGCCCGTTCCCGAACTTCGCGCCGAACCGCGAGAGCATGCTCAGGGTCATTCGCAACCATCGCCGCGCCGCTCATGGCGAAACCTCCGGCTATGAGGCCCTGTCGATCAACCCGGTCGCGCTGATCCATTCGGAAAACCCGGACCAGGATCTCGTCGCCCACGCCAAGTCGGCCTGGGACAAAGCGCTCGAGCTCGGTGAACAGCATGGCTACCGCAATGCCCAGGTCTCGGTCATCGCGCCCACAGGCACGATCGGTCTCGTCATGGATTGCGATACCACCGGCATCGAGCCCGACTTTGCCCTCGTCAAGTTCAAGAAGCTCGCCGGTGGCGGCTACTTCAAGATCATCAACCGCGCCGTGCCCGACGCGCTGCGCACGCTCGGCTATTCCGAAAGCCAGATCGCCGAGATCGAGGCCTATGCCGTCGGCCATGGCAATCTGAACCAGGCGCCGGCTGTCAATCCATCGACGCTGAAGACCAAGGGCTTCACCGACGAGAAGGTGGAAGCCGTCAACGCCGCGCTGAAGAGCGCCTTCGACATCAAGTTCGTCTTCAACCAGTGGACGCTCGGCGCCGACTTCCTGAAGGAGACGCTGAAGGTTTCGGACGAACAGCTGGCCGACATGAGCTTCAGCCTGCTCGACCATATCGGCTTCTCGAAGAAGGACATCGAAGCGGCCAACATCCACGTTTGCGGTGCGATGACGCTGGAAGGCGCGCCTTTCCTGAAGGCGGAACACCTGCCGGTCTTCGATTGCGCCAATCCCTGCGGCAAGATCGGCAAGCGCTACCTCTCTGTGGAAAGCCATATCCGCATGATGGCGGCAGCCCAGCCGTTCATCTCGGGCGCAATTTCCAAGACGATCAACATGCCGAACGAGGCGACCGTCGAGGATTGCAAGAACGCCTACATGCTCTCCTGGAAGCTTGGCCTCAAGGCCAACGCGCTCTATCGCGACGGCTCGAAGCTGTCGCAGCCGCTCAATGCCTCGCTGATCGAAGACGAAGACGACGAGGATGCGCTGGAGGAACTGCTGCAGGCGCCCCTCGCCGCCCAGGCCGTCACTGTTACCGAGAAGATCATCGAGCGGGTGGTCGAGCGTGTTTCCCGCGAACGCGAGAAGCTGCCGAACCGCCGCCAGGGCTATACCCAGAAGGCCGCCGTCGGCGGACATAAGGTCTATCTCCGCACTGGCGAATTCGGCGACGGCCGCATCGGCGAGATCTTCATCGACATGCACAAGGAAGGTGCTGCCTTCCGTGCAATGATGAACAATTTCGCCATCGCCATCTCGCTCGGCCTGCAATATGGCGTGCCGCTCGAGGAATATGTCGAGGCCTTCACCTTCACCAAGTTCGAGCCGGCCGGCATGGTCATCGGCAATGACGCGATCAAGAACGCCACGTCGATCCTCGACTATGTCTTCCGCGAGCTTGCCGTTTCCTATCTCGGCCGCCACGACCTGGCCCATGTCGATACGTCTGATTTCTCGAACACGGCACTCGGCAAGGGCATCCAGGAAGGCAAAACCAACCTGCTCTCCACCGGCTGGACCCGCGGCTACAAGCCGACACTGGTGTCCGGCACCGGCGGCGAACGCCAGGCAGGCGAACCCAAGGGTGCTGCCACATCAGCCCCTGCCCGCGCCGCCTCCACCGGCACCGTGACTGCCTTTGCAGGCAGCGCGGCCCGCAAGCTGGAGACGACGATTGCCGTCTCCACCTCCGAAATCGTTGCTTTCAAGCGCGACTACGAGGAGCGCGCCAAGGAGTTGGCGGAAGAGATCGCCGAAGAGCTGACCGAGGAAATCACCAGCGACGCGACAGCCCTCTTCTCCGACAAGGCGGCGGCCGACGCGGCAACGGCGAAATCCGAAGCCAAGAAGCGGGAAGCCGAGCGCCGCCAGCGCTCGATCATGCAGGGCTATACCGGCAACATGTGCTCGGAGTGCCAGAATTTTACGATGGTGCGGAATGGCACCTGCGAGAAGTGCGACACGTGTGGCGCTACGAGTGGGTGCAGCTGAGTAGGCTCTTCCTACTCTTCGGTTCTAAAAATATCGTGGGAGGTCCGGGCAACCGGGCCTCTCATACTTTCATAAACAATATTGAAGTTGGAACTTTGGGGGCCCTTCAGCTTCGCGGCCGAAGGGAGCCAGAAACAACCGATCATCGTACCGGTCGATACGTTCGTTCTTCCTCAGGCTTAATGTAGGATTTTCGACTGCTGGTGCAATCTCAACGGATCCCGCTGGCCCCGCTTTAACCGGCCCCCGGCTTTCGTTTAAAAGGGAAGAAGGTCGAACAGGCGCTTGCTGGCCCTCGCCGCCCAAGCCGGCTTCACGGTTCCGGCAACCAATGGCGGGCCGGACGATGGAGCCAAGGGCGATTGATAGAACCGGTTGAGCATCGCGTCGCACACGTAGTGCCCCCAGTTCGCCAGATACTCCGTCTCCTTCGCGCCCAGAAAATGGAGATAGGTGCCGACCTCCGAGGGAACGACCGACGACGGCGGCAGCGTGTAGGACGCGTAGGGCTTGAGCTCGACGTCCTTGCTGTCGATCGACCAATAGACGCCGCGCGTTCTCGCGCGCAGAGCCGATTTCGCGAGATCGTCGAGGCCAAGCCTATCAGCCTGTTTTGCGGCCTTGAAGCCACCGATCAGGTCTCGGCGCCTCAACGACCGCACCTGATTGTCGGTGGTATCGAGAACGCGCTTGAGCTGGGAGAGATAGTTCCAGTATCCGTGGGTCGAGGATCGCCAAGGCGCTCCGGCATCGCTGACAAACAAGCAATCGCAGCGTTTCAGCGCCGGCTCGATGCCGTGATTGTCATAGATGCCGCCGTCGCTCAATATTGCCCTGCCCGGAGCAACCGGTTCGCCAACACTGTCGTCGAGCTTTTCCCTTTTCCAGGAAAACTGCGACAGGTCCAATCGCAGCGGCGACAGCACCGGCGGGAATGCCGCCGAAGCGGCAACCGCGGTCGCGAGCGAAAGTGTCGGATGAAACGACACCCCGATCCTGTAATCCGCGAGATAGCGGTTGGACATCCGGAAGAGTGAACCGGTGCTGAGATTGCTGGAGCAAAATACGAACCAGGGCGATCTCGGAAGATCGCTCAGGCTTGGTGATTTTCCGTCGAAGAGATGCCGCTCGTAGAGTTTAGCGGCTTCCTCCGCCGCGCTCGAGAAGGGCTTGAACACGCCCTTCAGGAAGCACGGCCCATCCGCGAACACCTGACTGAAGGCCAGAATGCGATTGAGGTATTCAGTCTTGAAGTTGACGGCGACCCCGTTCTCGAAGACCAGCCGGGGCCACACATAGGCCAGCAGGCCGGACGCGATAGATCCGCCCGAGACCGACGAGAGCATATCGAGTTTCGCCAGAAGACCGGCCTCGTTGAGCCTCGCAAGCGATCCCGCATGGAAAAGCATGGCCCGATAGCCGCCGCCCGAAAGGCAGAGGCCGAGTTGGTAGCGCTCGGCCGGCTTGTCGGGTTCGTCGGATCCCGGCAGGATGGCATTCGATGGGGCATGCTCTTCTGACATGCTCACCCTCACTCAGGAATGTGAGTTTCCCAACATTTCTTCCTCCGGGCAAACCAACGGTCGCTCGTCTTTGGGCCTGCGCGCTACTGACTCGTATATCGGCGGGAGTTGGCATCGCATTTGTGCCACTCCCAGTTTATTCCGGCTTCGTCCTTATGGCCATAACACCAGTCCGCGCGATTGAGCAGCGGACCGAGTTCGTCGCGCCGTTTGCATGCCCGTAGCGTCTCGGGCCCGTCGCGATCGACACTCGTGCGGCAGATGTCGTCCAGTCCTGTCCACTGATGGATCAACCGATCCGGTGCCTTGGTCCCCTTGTCCGTGGCGAGCACCTTTCCGGTCTCGGACTCGATCTGCAGAGAGGCCGTGTTCCACACGAAAGCGAATTCCGCCATCCCGGCGGACGTCTTACCCGTGTCCCTGTTTCCGGCAAACCACTCGACAATTCCCGACATTTCGCATTTTCCGGCACAGCTGGCAGTTACGGAGCCCGGCTTGACGCTGTAGATGCGCTCCGGCCAGCGTTGGGCGAAGGCGGCCTTTTCCTTCAGGACAGCGTCTTTGTCGACCGAGTTTCCGAAGAAGGAGACCTCGTCCGCATAGACGCCCTTCATAAAAGCCAACGCCGAGGCACTGTCTTTTGACCATTCGTCATTGTATCGGTTGACGAAATCAACCGCCTCCGTGGTCAGGTCGCCGGGTTCGGAGGCGGCCACCCCCTCGGAAGCGCCGGGGTCTGACGGCATGTCGGCGGGTGTTGCGCTCTCCTGCGGTGCGGCGCCGGGCGGGGGCGGCGTGCTTTCCTGTGCCGAGGGCATATCCTCGAGCGTGTTGATGTTCCAGTCTCGCATTTCCGCAGCGGTAAGATACCGTATATCAGTGCTGTCGATCGACAGGCTGAGCTGCAGCAGATTGGGGCTTACCCCCATGTCGGTGAGATAGCCGATGATCTCGCCGGTCATTAGTTGAACGGTCGAGACTGCCAATTTATTGTCCATGGGGACATCGTCGGATAGGGAAATCCGATGCACGCCGATCGAGCCCGGCTCGGCGAACCTTTCGACGCCACCGACGAAGGCGAAGGCGCAAGCCGATGCACATTCCATGGCTCTGATCTGGAGCGTTCTTGCATTCAGTGCGCGGATGGCGCGGCCGAACATGATCGCGGTGACCACGTTTCCGCCGGGCGAGTCAAAGCTGATATAGTCAGCTTGGTACTGCGTGTATTCGTCGACAAGCTGCGTCGGATCGTCGGAGAATTCAAACACGCCCTTTATCACCAGACCACGTCCCGGGGCGCCGTCCACACGTTGGTAGGAAATTGCTGCATGCCCCTCTCCGGCCATGGCGACGAACGCCAGCAGCAGCGATATCAACGAGACGGATTTGCGCATTCTTACCCAGCCCTCGAGCACCTGTATTTCTCCTGTCGTCATTCGCAGCATAGCTTGGCAGCTCTGTATAGCCGGATGATGAAATCACCTGCCCGTGAAGCCCGACCTCATCGGCGACCGCCGACGCCGATTACGGTCAGAAGAACAATAGCTTCGCAGAGAATGTTGATACCGATCAATGCACAAGGGGCGATCTTCTGGCAAGCGGCACAATCAGAAGTGATGAGACAAGGTAAACGCCGGTTCCTCGCATAATCGCGACCGCATTCGTCGGGACGCGCCGGCTGAACGCCAGCAGTTCGACGCCCTGCCACCGATATCCGCCGCGCTTGAAATCGACCATATTACTTCCCGAGCGGCGAGCGTTGTAGACCGATGCAAAGAATATCGATTATGTCACCTGCATCCAAGCATTCGACCAACGAGGCACTTCGTGACTTTTGCCTATGACAATCACGCCCTCGATCTGAGGAGCGATGCCGATTTCTTCTCCCTCCTCACCGAAAGCTACCGGCGCATCACCGGCCGTCGACTTGTCCAGGACGGGCAAGGGCCGGACTGGCTCTACAACGATGCATCCTTCGTGGTCCTCGCTCACAACACCGCGCCCGACCCGCGCTTCATCTACGCCAACCGCACCGCGCAGAACTGCTTCGAATATAGCTGGGATGAATTTACTGCGCTGCCGTCGCGGCTTTCGGCCGAGCAGCCTGATCGCGCCGAGCGCCAGCGGCTGCTGGACGCCGTCACGCACGATGGTTTTGTCGACAATGCGCGCGGTCTCAGGATCGCGAAATCGGGGCGCCGTTTCTGGATCGAGGATGTGACAGTCTGGCAGCTCATCGATGAAACCGGCAAGCGGTTGGGCCAGGCTGCGATATTCCCTTCGTGGCGGGACGCGTAATGTCGCCGTCCCGGGGGAGCGGCAAACGTAGCTTAGCGGTTCTTGCTATACGCTCTCTGCTCCCTCATTCCTGTCCTCGGACTTGATCCGAGTTTTATCGCAATGGAGCTACGATTTCACGCGGTCAGGATGCGCCGCCTGGAAAGCGGGTATGTCGGCGCATCTGGTGTCGATATCGGCGATGCGCCTGAAAGCTGTGATATCAACACCCCAGCGGCGGGCGTTGTAGACCTGTGGAAGCAGACAGAGATCCGCCATCGTCGGCCTGTCGCCAAAGCTGAATGCTCCATCAAATTCGCCGATCATGGCTTCCAGTTTGCGCAGTCCGTCGGCAATGAAATGCTTCATCCATTCCTCGCGGGCATCGGCCTTATCCGTCATGGTCATCAGATGCGACACAACATGCAAGTTGCAGATCGGATGGATGTCCATGGCGACCGCATAGGCAAGGGCGCGGACTTTCTGGCGATCGGCAATGTCAGGTGGCAGCAATCCGTATTCCGGCCGAAGCTCGGCCAGATATTCGATGATTGCCAGCGACTGGGTCAGTATTTTCCCGTTGATCACCAATGTCGGCACCAGTCCCTGCGGGTTGAGCGCCAGATATTCCGGGGTCTTGTGCGCCCCTTCCAACAGGTTGATGGGCACGGTCTTATAATCGATGCACAAGAGATTGAGCGCGATGCGGACGCGATAGCTCGCCGATGATCGCCAGTAGTCGTAAAGAACGACCTCGTTCATCGCGGGTCGGCCCGTTGGTATTTTTCGACAGTCTGCTCGATCGCCCCGAAGATCGAATGACCGGCCTTATCCTTCATCTCTATGCGGACCTGATCCCCGAACTTCATGAAGGGAGTCCTCGGGGATCCGGTGTCGATGGCCTCGATCATCCTGAGTTCGGCGATGCAGGAGTAGCCGTCTCCTCCCTCTTCCACCGGCTTGCCGGGGCCGCCGTCGAGCTTGTTTGACACTGTTCCCGAGCCGATAATCGTTCCGGCCAGGAGGTTACGGGTTTTGGCGGCATGGGTGATCAGTTGGCCAAAATCGAAGGTCATGTCGATACCGGCGTTGGCTTTGCCGAATGGCTTGCCGTTCAAGCTCACCAGCAGCGGAAGATGTAGCTTGCCGCCGTCCCAGGCCTCTCCGAGCTCGTCCGGCGTCACCGCGACCGGAGAAAATGCCGATGCCGGCTTCGACTGGAAGAAACCAAATCCCTTTGCCAGTTCGCCCGGGATCAGACCGCGCAGCGACACGTCGTTGACGAGCATCAGCAGGCGGATGGCGCCGCGTGCGGCTTCCGGGCTGGAACCCATGGCGACGTCGCCGGTAATGGCCGCGACCTCGCCTTCCATGTCGATCCCGTAAGCCTCGTCAACCGCCACGATCGGATCGCGCGGCGCGAGGAAAGCGTCCGACCCGCCTTGATAGATCAGCGGATCGGTCCAGAAGCTTGCAGGCATCTCGGCGCCGCGCGCCTTACGCACCAGTTCGACATGGTTGACGTAAGCGGAACCATCGGCCCATTGGTAGGCCCGCGGCAAAGGTGACGTAGCGTCATGTTCGTGAAACCGGATCGTCGGCTGGGCTCCGGTCTCGACGCCTTCGGCAATCAGCTGAAGTCTCGGAGCCACATGCTCCCAGTCGTCGAGCGCCGCCTGCAGGGTCCGGGCAATGTGACCGACCTCCGAACAGCGGGTCAGGTCGCGGGAAACGACGACGAGCCGGCCGTCCCTCGTGGAGTCCTTCAAGGTCGCAAGCTTCATATCTTAATTCCAGTGCCGGAGGGTGTCTTTGCTTGATGCATCACTTGAGCCCGGGGGTTCCGTCGAACTTGCGTTCCAGGCCGTCCCAGCACTCGAGGTAATTATCCTGCAGCGTTTCGAGCTCGGCTGCGTATTTCGTCAATTGCTGCGGGTACCTGGTCTCGAACATGAAGGCCATGGTGTGGTCGAGCTTCACCGGTTTGAGCTCGGTATTGGATGCCTTTTCGAAGGCAAGCGCGTCCGGCCCGTGGGGAAGCATCATGTTGTGCAGGCTCATGCCGCCGGGCACGAAGCCCTCCTCCTTGGCGTCATACTGGCCATGGATCAGGCCCATGAACTCGCTCATGATGTTGCGGTGGTACCAAGGCGGACGGAAGGTGTGTTCGGCGACCAGCCAGCGCGGCGGAAAAATCACGAAATCGACATTTGCCGTGCCGGCATCTTCGGTGGGCGCGGTCAGCACCGAAAAGATCGACGGATCGGGATGGTCGAAGCTGATGGCGCCGACCGGAGAAAATGTCCGCAAGTCGTATTTGTAAGGCGCGTAATTGCCGTGCCAGGCGACCACATCGAGGGGCGAGTGGCCGATCTCCGTGACATAGAATTTTCCGCACCACTTCACATGCACGCGGCAAGGCGTTTCCTTATCCTCGAAAGCGGCAACGGGTGTCTTGAAGTCACGCGGGTTTGCCAGGCAGTTGGCGCCGATCGGTCCGCGGTCCGGCAGCGTGAATTTGGCGCCGTAATTCTCGCATATATAACCCCGCCAGACCGTCTGCTCGCCGCCCTTGAGAACCTTGAACATCATGCCACGCGGGATGAGGCATATTTCCAGGGGCTCGACATCCATGATGCCCATTTCGGTGAACACTCTGATGGCGCCGAGCTGCGGCACGATCAGCAGTTCACCGTCGGCGTTGAAGAAGTAATCGTCGACCATGTCCTCATTGAAGACGTAGGCATGGGCTGACATGCCCACCTGGGTGGTGGCATCGCCTGCCGTCGTGACTGTCCGCACCCCTTCGAGAAAGGTCAGTCTCTCCGCGGGCGCGGGGATGGGATCCCAGCGAAGCTGGCCCAGAGGAAGCGAGTGCTCGTCGAGGCAAGGCGCCGTTTTCCAGAGCGGATAGGATGCGTTGGAGAAGCGGCGGGTGTGACGCACGCTCGGGCGAATGCGATAGAGCCAGGACCTTTCGTTCGTCCCGCGCGGCGCGGTGAATGGCGAGCCGGAAAGCTGCTCCGCATAAAGACCGTAATTGCATTTCTGCGGGCTGTTCTGACCCTGCGGCAAGGCACCGGGAAGCGACTCGGTTTCGAAGTCATTGCCGAACCCCGGCATATATTTCAGCCTGTTTGCCGTCGCGGCTTCACCGTCGGATGTCTGGATCGATGTCTGGTCCATTGCTCACTCCTCCCGTAACCCACCTGCGCCGCGCACCTTTCCAGACGCGCGGCGCTGCAGAGTTTACTCCGCTGCAGTACCGATGACACCACGCTTGATCTGATCGGCCTCGATCGACTCGAAGAGAGCCCGGAAATTGCCCTCGCCGAAGCCCTCGTCACCCTTGCGCTGGATGAATTCGAAGAAGATCGGGCCGATAACGGTCTTGGAGAAGATCTGCAGCAGGATTTTCGTCATGCCGCCATTCACCACACCTTCGCCGTCGATGAGGATGCCGTGTTTCTTCATGCGCTCGATCGGTTCGCTATGGCCGTTCACGCGTTCATAGGACATGTCGTAATAGGTCTCCGGCGGACCCGGCATGAAGCGCAGGCCGTTGTCGGCAAGCCTGTCGGTGGCGTCGTAAATGTCCTCTGTTCCAACGGCGATGTGCTGGATGCCCTCGCCCCGGTACTTCTTCAGATATTCCTCGATCTGGCTGGTGTCGTCCTTCGATTCATTCAGCGGAATGCGGATCTTGCCGCAGGGCGAGGTGATGGCGCGGCTCACCAGACCGGTGATGCGGCCGTCGATATCGAAGAAGTGGATCTGCTTGAAATTGAACAGGTTGCGGTAAAAATCCCACCACTTGTCCATATTGCCGCGGAAGACGTTGTGCGTCAGATGGTCGAGATAATAGAAGCCGATCCCCTGGGGATGCAGGTCGCGCTCGCCAAGCCAATCGAACTCGGCTTCGTAAGCCGATCCCTTTTCCCCATAGGTCTCGACGAAATAGAGCAGCGAGCCGCCAATGCCGACAATCGCCGGGACGTCGAGCGCCTTGTCGTCCCCCTCATAGGGAACCGCACCTTTTGATACCGCGTGGTCGAAGGTGTGCTTGGCGTCGACGACGCGCCATGCCATCGATGGGGCGCAGGGGCCATGGTTTGCGACGAAACGGGCGGCATGACTGCCGGGTTCGGCGTTTAGCAGATAGTTGATGTCACCCTGGCGCCAAACGGTGATGTCTTTCGTCTTGTGCCTGGCGACTACGACGTAGCCCATGCGTGTGAAAAGCTCGCGCAGTTTCTCAGGCTCGGGATGGGCGAATTCGACGAATTCGAAGCCGTCGGTACCGGCCGGATTGTCGGCGGTGATTTCCGAGGGCGGCGCATCATGTGGGAAGGGACCCATTTTCTTTCCTCCAGAGGAGATTGCATTTCTATGCAAAGTGTGGCCCAAAACGCGTGCAAAGTTCTTGCATTCTTTATGCTCCAGGAAGAGATTATGCACGATCCGTGAGTATTTTGGAGATTTCGTGCAATGGATGAACCGCTCGACAAATTGGATTTGCGCCTGCTCCAGGAACTTCAAAAGGACGGCAGGTTGACGAACAACGAGCTGGGGGAGCGGATCGCGCTTTCACCGTCGCAATGCTCTCGCCGGCGAACGAGACTCGAGGCTGAGGGATATATCCGCAGCTACCGCGCCTACCTCGATCGGCAGAAGCTGGGTCTGGATATGCTGGTGGTTATTTCCGTGACGCTTGCCACCCACAACAGAGACAATGCCCGCCGGTTTTCGCAATTGATCAACGGGTTGCCTGAAGTTCTCGAAGCCTATGCGCTGACCGGTGAAATGGATTATCACCTGACGGTCGCGACCCGCGGGCTCGCCGACCTTTCCAAATTCGTCAACGACGTTCTGTTGCCCCATGAGTCCGTACAGCACGTGAAGACGTCGATCGTGCTCGACACGTTGAAAACATTCGAAGGCTTTCCGGTGCTCATGCCGGGACACTGGCATAGCGACAGCACGCGGTGATGTGACGGTATCGCCCTGCGCAGATATCTAAATCAGAGCGGCAGTTCGGTCGAGAATTTCAGCTCGCGCAGCACAAAGCTCGAGACCACTGTGCGCACATGCGGGTTGCGCATGAGATAGCGGGTCATGAAGGCTTCGTAGCTTTCCACGTCGCTTGCCCTTATCTTCAGCATGTAGTCGAAGGCGCCTGATAGGGCGTAGCATTCCATGATCTCCGGCCGCTCCAGCACCACCGAAGCGAAAGACGCAACCGCCTCTTCGTGGTGATCCTCCAGCGTCACATGCGCGATGACGCAGAGCTTGAGATCGAGTTTGCCCGGATCGAGCAGTGTCACCCGCTTGCGGATGACGCCGTCGGCTTCCAGTTCCTGGATCTTCCGCCAGGCTGAGCTCTGCGACATGCCGGCCTTTTCCGCCAAGTCTGCCAGCGAAAGGCTACCATCTGCCTGGACGAGTTGCAGAAGCTTGCGGCGGAAATTCCCAGGTTCTTTCATTTTATGCGTCACTTTCGGGAAGATTTGCCATCACTATGGCAATAGCCAGCATGAAAGAAAAGAAAATCCTCCAAACCCGGATCATAATAGCAGGAATAGAGCCGTGCCTGGGAGGATCAGCCTATGACCAAGGAAAGCAGCTACACCGCCAAACTGCCCGGCCCGGACGGTTTGTATGACTACACCCCGGATGAAGATGCGATATGGGGCGAACTCTACCGGCGTCAGATGAAGTTGCTGGCCGATACGGCCTGCCGCGAATATCTGGACGGCGTCAAAATGCTGGGGCTGAAGCCAGACAAGGTGCCTCAGCTTCTCGACGTCAACAGACGCCTGAACGAAACCACCGGCTTCGGCGTCGAAGGCGTGCCGGCGCTCATTCCGCCGTCGCGCTTTTATGAACTTCTGTCGCAAGGCAAATTCCCGCTCGCAACCTTCCTGCGCCGTCGCGAGCATATCGACTATATCGAGGAACCGGACCTGTTCCACGAGGTTTTCGGCCACTGCCCCATGCTCACCAACCAGAGCTATGCCAATTTCGTCCGGCATTTCGGCGAGACGGCCGTCCGCCTCGGCAAGGGCTATTCATGGCATCTGTTCCGCATCTTCTGGTTCACCGTCGAATTCGGCCTGATCAATACGCCGCAGGGCCGGCGCTGCTTCGGCGCGGGTATTGTCTCATCGCCAAGCGAAGCGAAGGCGGCAATGGAAGGCAAGGCGTGCGAGTTCCGGCCGTTCGATCTGCTCAGCGTGCTGAGGACGCCCTACCGGATCGATATCCTCCAGCCGATCTACTATGTCATCGACAGCTTCGCCGATCTTGAAGCGATCGTGGAGCAGGATATCGAGGCCACGATCCTGAAGGCAAAATCATTGGGTGATTTCGCGCCGGCTTTCGAAGCCAAAGCTTCGTGAATCGCCGCAGGCAATACCTCGCGAGCGACAAGCCGGAGAAGAGTGGGATCGCGATGGATTCCCCCTCACTTCGGCGTGGCTGAACTTCGATTGACGAAATCCACCAGCACACCGGGCTTGACCATGCCGGCCAGCTCTTCGGCGTCCCAGTTCGTCAGCCGCACGCAACCGTGCGATCCCACCTTGTCGATGAGCTTGGGCTCCGGCGTCCCATGTATTCCATAGGTCGGCTCGGTCAGGTCGATCCAGACCGTGCCGACCGGACCGTTCGGCCCTTTCGGGATCGTCAGGACCTTGTCGTTCTTGCCCTGCTTGAAGTTGCGCTTCGGGTCGTATCGGTAGACCGGCATCCTGGCGACGCCCTTGACCTTATGCTTGCCCGACGGCGCCGGATTGTCTTCGCTTCCGATCGTCGCGGGATAGACGGCAAGCAGTGATCCGTCCCCGGCAAAGGCAAGCACCTGTCCCGTTTTCTTGTTGGCTTCGATCGTCTTGACCTTTCCTTCCCTCGGCGGGCCGGGGGTCACGACCCACACCGTATCGCCGGGCGCAAACTGCGAAGCGGGATTGAGCGCGTTTACCAGATCGATCCCCATGTGAAACCGCTCGGATAGCTTCTCGGCAACGCTCGTATATCCCAGGCTCTGCATCTTTGCCTTCTCGCCATAGTCTTCGGGGATCTTGTCAACGAGACCCTTGGCATCGTCGGCCGAGACGACGTAGCTCTCGACGATGGGGGCATTGCCTTCCAGCCGGGAGACGACTTCCGCATCCAGCCTGCCGTCGACGGGAAGATCGTTCATAGCCTCGAAACCGGCCACGGCCTTGTTGACGTTCTCGCCGGAGAGGCCATCGATCACGCCGGGAGACGCGCCCGCTCGGTCGAGCAAAACTTGAAGGCGGACGATCGCCGGGTCTGGATCTGCTGGAGCCGGCTTCTCCGCGCCAATGGAAGCAATCGAAGCGGTATTGATGGCTTCGGGTCGAAGTTCCCGCGCGGCGGCGCCGCCAACGTAAATGGCCAGGGCGAGCAGCGACATCGGCAGGGCTGTTTTCATGGACGACAAATGGCTGGAGCCGGAACTTGTTCCACTGCGCGAGAGCGGCCGGAGAATTTTGGCGACAGCTACGTCTTCAGCGGAACCGCCGGCTTCTGTTCACGATGATTTCAACGTCCAGCCTCAGTAAATTCAGTACAGCCGCCAGTTGATCAGAAGGAGCAAGCAGCGGTCACGGCGTCTTCGCTTGTTTCCTGGTTGCGCGCGACCTTGCCGTGCGACGGGTCGGCCTCAGTTCCTCGATCGTCGGCAGCCACCACGCGGCGTTCTGAACCGGAAGCATTTTCGCGGGCCAGGTGCGGATGAGTTCTTCGAGTGTGGGCACCCGCCAATATCCCCAGACGTGATCCTCGGTCACGCCGGGATAAAAGTCCGCAACGACATCCGGGTCGACCAGTTCGCCTGAGATTTCGCTAAAGACGACGATTCCATAGGCGGTGACCACAGGACGTCCTATTGGCGGCAGGTCGTCGCTCTGAAGCGGGTAACGGTGACGCTTTCGTTCCGCAGAGCGGAGTTTGCTGCGCATCTCCTGTTCGGTCCCCTTCCGCTCCTCGGCTCGACGTCGTCTCTCTTCCGGCTCGTTTCTGCGAGCCGCCGCCTCGATCTCGGGCCATCTGCGCCGGAGTTCCTCATAGGACCGGAAGGGAACGTGCCAAATCCTGAGATCGCCGTCCCACCGTGAGAATGGCACCTCGCGCAATTCGTCGACGACGGTCTTCGAATACGGCGTGCGGATTCGGAAGCCTGCCTTGCCGAGTTCGAGATATGGACTGTCGATGGGATCGAAGGCGAAGGCGTCGCGTCCCTTTGCGTCCGCATGGGCGTCGGCTTCGGACTCGATCTCGGCAAGCCATCGTCCGATGCGGCGGGACGCCGTCCGCCCGGGAACGAACCAGGCCTGGCGGGCATCGCTCCAGCGGGCACGCGGGAAGCGTCTTCGGAATTGCTCGACGGTCATCCTGTCGTAAGGGAAAGAAATGTCCGCGCCGGGCTTCGCACCGTCTTCGCCGGACGGAGCCTTGTCGTGATCAGCGGCGGATTTGGATTCGGTCATGGAAGGAGAACGCTAACGCGCAGCGATCGGTTTCCGATAAGGCGCTCGCTTGGCTGCCCTCTCAGTGAATTGTCTTCGACCGTTTCTCGGTATGCGAGATGTCATCGAGCGTCGCGATAAGCTTTTCGAACTCGCTCAAGACACGATTGAACTCGGCGTCCAGCATGTTGACGATTTCCGGTATCGTCGAGGACACGGACGCAATCAGCCTGTCGATCCATACGCAGCGCTCGGCTGGCACATTTGCGAGAACCTCCCGCCGATGCGTCTTCAGCTCGCGGAGGATGCGAACGATAAGGGCTGCTCGATCCGCTCGGCTCAAGAGCGGAAGCCTTGTCTGCGCCTGCTGGATTTCTGTTATCAGCGCCGTTGCCATCCCCTGATCTCCAACACTCTAATACAACCGGGTATCACAACCGTAGCGTTTGCAACACGGACTTTAGTCTGATTCACCAGCTTGGTGCAGCGTGATCCGCACCGCGCGACCACCGCCGATAATCAATTGCTCGTCGCAAAGAGATCCGACATGTCGCAACTGCGCCGCGGTCCTTCCCATGGTTGATACGTATTGTCTTCCGGTCGATACGACTTGTAGCGAGCGGCGCACCGGGCTGCCGCCTGTGCATTCACTTTCGTGCCGACGCCTTCATCGGCCTCGGCGACAGTCCGCTGGAACGGCGATGCGCATTCGCGGGTCTCACCGCTATAGGACTGATAGCTGTTGGTCGCGGGATCGAAAGAGCGATAACGTTCCCCACACCAGGCAAGATGCGCGGCCGAAAGTCTGGGCTGCGGTGTCTGAAGTTCGGCTGGCGGGCGAGCCGAATCGGGCCTCGCCGCTGACGCCATCCTCGCCGACGCCTCGGTCACATAGCTGGAATAGAGAGGCGGAATTCGTTCATAGGGCTGCTGCCGAGGATCGACTTTTACCGGCGTCGGCGTCCATAGATCGCGCGCTGCGAGTTCCTTGAAGGCGTGAGGTTCGGAATCCGCCACGACATAGGATGCGACAGATGCGGCAGCGACGCAGGCCCCGACCGAGCTTAAGATGCCAAAGGCAACGAATGCGATGGCTTTCATTGTCCCGACCCCTGCTGTTGAACCTGTGGAACCCAGACACGGCCGGCGGCACTGCTATGTCGGCCGCCGGTGGCGACAAGCACGGCGAGAATGCCGGCGATTGCCAGCAGGATGGCGATCAGCGGCACGGCCAGACCACCGGATTTCTCTTCGGAATAGATCATGTTCCTCTCCTCGCTGGCGCTCCGGCGGCGGGGGTCGCCGCCGGGGGCATCGGCTGTTTTTGGCCGCACGACGACGCTGCCGTCGGTCGTGCGGCGGTTCCCGGACTTTGAGCGATGATTTCCGGATGGAGGACGCGGCAGAGGCCGCGGATAGGATCAGATCACTTGATGACCTGGATCACCTTGCGGGACGACGGTTCGACGATGACACGTTCATCATTGACCACCGCATAAGCATAGGTCGGGTCATCCGGAATAGGCGTTACGACAACCGTCTCCGGCAGGGGCTGACCGACGACGACCTTCTCCTTCACGACCACGCGCGCCGATGGTGCCGGAGCCTCGCGGACATAGGTGACGACCTTTTGCGGCGGCGGATCGAGCACGGTTCCAACGACTGCGCCGGCAACGCCGCCGACGGCGGCGCCAACGGGGCCGCCGACGATCGCCCCAGTGACCGCGCCACCGGCGGCACCGTTGACGGTCGAGGACTGGGCGAATGCGACGCCCGACATGAGGGTCGCGGCAGTTGCCGCACCGACGATAAGCTTGGAGATCATTTTCTCCTCCTTCTGGTTTCGAGGCGGCCTTCGCGACCGCTGCCAACCAACTAGCTGGACACAGGGTCGTTCCACGCCTCAGACCTCAGTCTGATCGACCCCGGCCTTTGGTCCCAAACCCATTCCAAGGCCCGTTGCCGACGCTATTTCAAGATCGAGAACCCGCATAATCGCGGGCATAAGCAGGAGATCGAAGGAGATGGCGCGATCCAACCGCCGGGAAGCCGGACGCAGGCGCCTGGCGATGCGTCTGCCGCATATGCGGAAGTTGATCATGGAAGCGCGCGACCCGTGGCAGCTGGAGCTCTTCGAAGCCTATCAGATGGCAGTCGAAGCCCGCGACTCCGTTCGAAGGCGACGGTTCAATCCGAACCTGGTGCTAGAGTACGACGAAACCTGTTTGGTGATCGAGCGACACGTCATCTGCGCGATAGAGGAAGCCTCCTACGCGCACCCGTTGAAGTCCGACGAGCCGTCATACCCGGGCGGATAGATCTTGCGACGGTATCGCCTGATTGAGACGACAGCCTGCGCCACGGAGTCTTATGGTGCGCGGCAGGCGACGACGAGCGCGCTCATGCCGCTGCAAGGACGGGCTCCGTAGCGCGATTCCACGCGCTCGGCCACTTGAGCGACGATTTCCGGCATACGCTCCTCCGGCACCCGCCGTTCGACCTCTCCCCTGAGCGGAGTGCCTTGGCAGAACGCCGCAGCCACGTCGTGCGCGGTGGCCGCGACTGACGTCAATTCGACCCGATCGCAGGATACCGCATCAAACCCCGCCGAAGTCAGCTGCGCCTTGATCGGATCGGGGTCGAAGTAGGAATATTGCAAGCGCCTGAAAAAATCCGGCGGATCCGACGGGAAGAGGCTTCCCAGGCATTCGTCCACACATCTTGCGAAGTCGTTGGCCTCGATTGAATCCCACGTCGAGAACAGGAAACGACCTCCGTTCCGCAACACTCTTTTGGCCTCGCCATAAGCCTTCAGCTTATCCGGAAAGAACATTACGCCGAACTGGCAGATGACGAGATCGAACATCGAAGACGCGAACGGGAGATCTTGCGCATCGGCGTGCATCCAGTGGGTCCGCGACATCGTCAGTGATGGTGCGCCAACGTCGATCATCGCCTGGCTGAGATCGGTGGCAACGATCTCCGTTGCCGGATCAAGCGTCGCCCGCAGAGCACGAGTCAAGGCGCCCGTCCCTGCCGCGACCTCGAGAACGCTGCCCGGCTTCAATCGCTCGGCGACGATCGCCATCTCCGAAGCATAGGGCTCGAAGAGAATCGGCACGAGATGGCTATCGTAAAATTCGGCGACGCCTTCCGCGAACGGCTGGAGAGAAGCGACAGATGCGGCGCGGGCGCTGCCTTCGAAGTCCATGGAAATCATCACTCACAAGCCTCCAAACCCAAGTCGGTCGGCCAGGAAGTATGCCTGAATCTGCTGATGTCTACTGGGGTCAGACCTTGGTCCCAACCTCCTCCGACCGAAGTCCCTGGGGTGGAACGCGCATCGGACTCGCGCCGTTTCGAACGATACTGAAGGAGATCCGAACATGAACCAGAGTCATAGATCCAGAGTGAATGACGCCTGTAACGCGTCCGTCTTCGCCCTTGTTATCGTTCTGGCCGCCCTTCTCTACGTGTTCGGCGCAGCCATGTCGGGCGATACCGTCGGGCTGACCCAGAGCATAAGAGGCGCCGAGGTCTTCGACACCAGGAATGTGCCCTGACGCTGTTTGGAAAACTCTAAAGACGCGGTAGGTTAATCGGGCAGTCTCTTACCGGTATCAAAATGAATTGGCTTCGCCGCTGGAATGCCCGCTCACTCGCCTCCCAGTTCTTTATCGCGGGTGGGCTCATATCGATCGCCGCCATGTTCGTGGTAGGCTTTTTTGTAAGCCACCTGATAGAGGAGGCCGTCATCCACAATTCAGGCGCGGCGACGGCGCTTTATGTGGACAGCGTGATCGCGCCACTACTTCCCGATATGCAAACAGAGTCATTGCTTGATGAAGCGAGTGCTCAGGCTCTGGACGAGACACTCGGTCAAGGTGCGCTCGGCAAGCGCCTTGTTTCGTTCAAGCTGTGGCGAAGCGACGGCACCATCCTCTATTCGAACGAGAAGGAGCTGGTGGGCAGGAAGTTTGCGGTAAGCGACAAGCTGCAGAGAGCATTCGCAGGATCTCTCGTCGCGCGCTACGAAATCGCCAGCGATCCGGAAAGCGACAAGGAGCGCGCGCTCGGCAAACCGCTCATGGAGATCTATAACCCTGTGCTCCAGCCGTGGTCCGGACAAGCGGTCGCCGTCCTTGAGTTCTACGAGACAGCACAAGGACTGGGCGATAGTCTGGCGCATGCCAGGCTCCGGAGTTGGGGCGCCGTCACCGCTCTCACGGCGACCTTTTTCCTTGTTCTCTCCGTTCTGGTGTTCCGGGGTAGCCGCACGATCGAGACACAACGCAAGGATCTCAAAGAACGGGTCGATGAACTGTCTGCACTGCTGGCGG
This sequence comes from Rhizobium sp. 62_C5_N11_2, assembly GCF_051811185.1. NCBI lineage: Bacteria > Pseudomonadati > Pseudomonadota > Alphaproteobacteria > Hyphomicrobiales > Rhizobiaceae > Rhizobium > Rhizobium sp. 62_C5_N11_2. The sequence goes on along the minus strand of NZ_JBPWPW010000001.1, from coordinate 1,581,466 downwards.
AAAACCGCGGGCTCCAACGACGGCTGCAGCGCGCCTCCCAGCGGGCGGCAGCGCTGAACGAAACCTATCTGCGCAGCATCGGTGCAGATCTGCACGACGGTCCAGCCCAGCACATTGCCTATGCCTCACTGCGCCTCGACAGCGACATGTTGATCAATGCGTCCACCCAGCCCGAAGCGCGTGAAAAAGAGCTTGCCTGGATACGCTCGAGCCTTGCCGAGGCGATGACGGAGATCCGCAATATCTGCAGCGGACTGGTGCTTCCGCAGATCGAGAAGTCCTCAATCACCGAGATCGTCACGCGGGTCGTCGAAGCGCATCAACACAAGACCGAGACCCATGTCGAAACGATTATCAACGAAGATGGACCGGACCTTCCTCCTGCCGTGAAGATCTGTATCTATCGCTTCATTCAGGAGGCCCTGAATAATGCCTATCGCCACGGTGGCGGCGTTCAGCAGGCTGTCAGGGCTGTCTCGCGCAAGGGTCATGTTCGTGTCGAAGTCAGCGATCACGGCGACGGCTTCAATCCGAGCGAGGTGAGACCAACGAGCCTCGGCCTCGTGGGGTTGCGGGAGCGCGTCGACAGCCTGGGGGGATCCTTCGACATCAAGACAGGCGAAGAAGGAACGACCGTGACCATGATCTTCGAGCCAATGGAAGTGGGAGAGTAGCGATGACATCAATCACCATCGGCGTCGTGGACGATCATCCGCTTTTTCGAGAGGGTGTAACGCGTAGCCTGTCGGAGATCAGCGGCTTTGTCGTCGTTGGCGAGGGAGCCAGCAGCGACGACGCGGCGATGATCGCCTCAGACAACCACCCCGACATCATGCTTCTCGACGTCTCGATGCCCGGCGGCGGGCTGTCTGCGGTCAGTGACGTCCTGGCGCGGAGCCCCGCAACGAAAGTGCTGATGTTGACTGTATCCGAGGAAGTGGACACCTTGCTGGGAGCTCTGCAACGGGGCGCGATGGGTTATGTTCTGAAAGGTGTCGGTTCGCGTGGCCTCGCCGAGGCAATCCAAACCGTCCTGCGTGGCTCGCGATATATCTCGCCGACGATGTCGGCAAAGGTCATGGAGAATTCGCTGAATGGCGGAACCTCCGACAAAAACAGTCTAACGCCACGGGAACGCGAGGTGATGGATCTTGTCGCCCAAGGCTTGTCAAACAAGCATATCGGCTTGCGTCTCAGCCTGCAGGAAAAGACTGTAAAGCACCATATGACCCAGATTCTGAGCAAGCTTGGTGCCTCGAACAGGACGGAAGCGGCTCTGCAATGGCGCGAACGGCGCTGAAAGAAGTTATTGCCCGACTATCACGCTTCAGCGAAGAAAGCGGCTCAGCCGGCGGGCATCGCTGGCCGTCGCCTGTCGATTTATGATCGTCCGGCCCTTCGAGTCCTTCATAATGTAGCGACCGCGCTGCAGGACTTCAGTGATACCGTTCGAATGACGGACGTCGATCGAGCCATCGGACGCTGCCGTCGCTCTCGTTCCTGATCCTACTGACGCCCCTGAAGAAGAGGAAGAGGATCCCGTGCTGCCGGTGGAACTCCCACCATTGCTATTGCCATTCCCTGAGCCATTGCTGTTGCCACCACCACTGCTATTGCCATTCCCTCCCCCGTTGCCCTTACCGCCGCTGTTGCCATTCCCTCCCCCATTACCGTTGCCGTTCCCACCGCCGTTGCCATTCCCATTGTTGCCGTCTTTTGCCTGCGCGCGCTCCACCGCCAGAACAGGAAGGAAACCGCCGAGATTCAATGTGGCTGGTGATGCGGCAGCGACGAGAGCAACAGCCGCGCTGCCGCCCAATCGCAGAAAATCGCGTTTCCGGATACTCATGCCATAGCCTCGTTCGTCCGTTCTTCGCCGTTTTCCCATGCAAAATATGACGCGTAAGATTTCTCGCTGTTCCGCAGACAAATTGCAACCGACCTAGGTAGTAGGCGCCGGCAAGACTTTGGTCCGGCTTAATTGATTGCCATACTCGGCGTCCAGAAAAGTCCGAGCGATCGCAAGCCCAGAGTCACTCGCTTCTCCATCTCTGTTATTCTGTGAGGTCAGGAAGCATTTCTATGGAACTTCTCCCCTCGTCGTCGCTTTGTTTGTCGAAGTGCAACAGAGGAAACCCCGATGGCAAACCCGAACGAATCCCCCGCAGTCCAGTCCATGCGAAAAGAGCAGGCAGAGCAGCGGAAGCAGACCCGAAAAGGCGAACTCGACAAAGCAATCGAGGACACCTTTCCGGCGTCCGATCCGGTGTCAGCCACCCACACCTCAATTCCCGCCGGCCGCAGCGACGTCGAGGCGGCCGAGCGTGTGAAGCGGGAGCCCGATCCCACCAAGCTGGAGGACGAGTTTCAGCTCGTGGATCAAGCCCTGCGCTCGACCGGTGAAGCTGCCCGCTCCTCCGATATCGATCGCGAAAAAATGCGCGCTCTTCAGAAAGAAGCCGGTCGGATGGCCGAATCCGCTTCAAATCTGGCTTCTGGAACAGCCCGCCTGGCAAAGGCGGAGGCTCGCACATTCGTCCACGACCTCGAGGATCGCATACGCCGGCAGCCGCTGACAGCGGTCGCAATCGTCGCCGGCATCGCCTTCGTCTTTGGTGCGACGCGTTGAGGAGCCAAGTGGCAGTCGGCTCGCTCGATCACCCCGAGAGGGTTCGGCCGGCGGAACATTACGGTGTGGAGAGCCGCCTCCATTGGGACGATTGCGGGCGGGGATTTCCTGAGGCGAAAACTCAGGAGCGTTTGTAGAGCCTGTCCGTGCTTCGACTTCCGGGGGGCATCGTGAAAATTGCAACCTATAACGTCAACGGCATCAATGGACGGCTGCAGATCCTACTGCGCTGGCTCAAGGAGGACGCCCCTGATGTGGTCTGCCTCCAGGAATTGAAGACAGACGACACCGGGTTTCCACGAAAGGAGATCGAACGGGCCGGCTACGGCGCCGTCTGGCATGGACAGAGATCCTGGAACGGGGTGGCCATCCTGGCGAAGGGCAAGACCCCGATCCTGACGCGGCGCGGTCTTCCCGGCGATCCGGACGATACCCACAGCCGGTATATCGAAGCTGTCGCCGACGGTATCCTGATCGGATGCCTCTATCTTCCGAACGGAAATCCGTTCCCAGGAGCAAAATTCGATTACAAGCTTCGCTGGTTCCGTCGCCTACACGAATATGCCATCGAACTCCTCGATATCGGGGTGCCTTCGATCCTGGCCGGCGACTTCAACGTCATGCCGACCGAGATCGACGTATACAAGCCGGAACGCTGGCTGGACGATGCCCTTTTCAGGCCGGAAGTGCGCAAGGCCTATGCTCATCTCGTCGCCCAGGGCTGGACCGATGCCGTCAGACATTTGCATCCAGAAGAGCGGATCTACACCTTCTGGAAATACTGGCGGAACAGCTTCGAACGTGACGCTGGGCTTCGGATCGACCACTTCCTGCTCTGTCCGGCCGTCGCACCGTGGCTGCGATCGGCGACCGTCCGGCGAAAGCCGCGCGGCTGGGAGCATACGAGCGACCACGCGCCAGTCATGATCGAGCTCGACGTTTCCGAGGCGGAAGCCGACCTATGAGCCGCGAGCGAGGGAACCTGTCATGGCGCCGGGAGTTAGCCTGTAAAGCGCCGCCGATGTGAAGGATCGCATTCCTGCCCCGCAATTCTCCAACCTGATGTGACCGATATGGACGAAAGCAAGAACTACCTGAACACCGACGAGATCCAGGCCGATGATCAGCTGTCGCCGAAGCCTGTCGAAGGCAAGGATCCGCCAAGGCGGGTGCGCAGAAGCGAGGAAGCCATCGCCGAAGGTTCTGACGATACCGAGCGCGTCCGGGTTCAGCCACCCGTTGCGAATCCTGATTGATCAACCCATGGACCCTTCTCGAAGTGATTCAAGTTCCTGGCATCCCCTCAGTTGCCAGCGTCCAGATCGTAGATGCGGCCCGTCAACCAGGCTGGCCAGTCTCGCTCGAAAAAGGATCTGGCGCTTTCATCGAAAGTGCGGTTCGCACGCGTTGAAAGCCTAATCTCATCACCATCAAGCCGAACGACGATCTGCTCCTTCCGATGCACTTCGCGTTCCTTCCGGAAACGATAATCCTGCAACGGCCCTGCGCTCGCAAGCGGCAGGGATTCGCCCGTAGCATCGCATATGGCGCGCGCGCCGCGGCTGCCGCCTCCATTGCGAATGAAGAAATCAAGTGCGCTGAGCACGGCTTCCGACGCGAGCGCCATATGCCGCCATTGCACACCTCGAACCGCCTCCGCTGCGCGACCATAGGCAATGCCGTCGGCGCGAATTTCAGCGTTCAGTTTCCGCGCTTCGACCAAGGCTCTGCCTACGCTCTCCTGATCGCAGATGATGCCAGCCTTCTCGCTCATTCGTGCCTGCACTTGCGAACGGATAGATTTGACGGTGAGCGGGCTCTCGGTCCGAAGGACGGCAAGGAGGTCGGCGATGCCTGCTTCTGCGTTGCCGGTTATATCCCCCGTGGCGGCCAGCTTCGCCCTGCCGCTGGCGCTGGCGTGCTCGGCCGCGCGGGTGCCGAAGACTTGCCCGGCATTGAGCGCCGCTCCGCCCGGCCTCGTCACGCCGTGTGTGCCCGCCGCTTCTCCAACCGCATAACAGCCGCCGAGATTGCTGCGGCCCCAGGTGTCGACCATGATGCCGCCGTTCATGTGCTGGTTGTTGACCGCAAATTCCAGCGGCTCTTCGGCAATATCGATCTTGTAGCGGCGGTAGAGCTCGATCGCGAGCGGGTTCATATGCTTCAAGCGATCGATCGGCATGTCCTGGTCGGCGCCGGCCTTGTCTAGATATTCGCGGACGTCTTCATCCAGTCTTTCCAGACTGAACGGCAGATCGCCCGGCACGGATAGGGGATTGCGATTGAAATCCATAAAGACGCGCCGCCCTGCGGCTGTTTCGCTAGCGATGGCAAGGTCGACCAGGCTTGAGCCGAAATCGAGCATGCGCGTCGCGTGAAATGGCCACTGATAGCCCTTGCGGAAGATGTTCGACGCCAGCTCCTGCGTGCTGCGATAATACTCTGCCAGAAAGTGGTGCTCCCTGCCTTCGCTATCGACCGAGTAGATATGCGGGATCGCCTGGACGTAGGTGCCTGACAGATTCCACGGGAACCCTTCCCTGCGTGTTCCGATACCAAACTGGCTTTCGGTCAGGTTCACGAGGTCGACGCCGGCCTCCAGCGCCAATCCGAGAGAACCGAAGCAGCCGTTGGGATAAACGCTGTCGCGATAAAGTTCGCCAGGCCCGCCGGCCGCAAGCACGATCACCCCACTGACGAACAGCGCGATGCCCAGCGGGTTCTCCTCCGTGCGGTCGCTGGCACGCATGGCGAGTATGCCGACGACGTGGCGGTCAGCTTCACCACCCTCGGTGAGGATCTTGACCGCGGTGGTCTGATTGAAGAACGGCACTCCAAGCCGGATCGCCTCCTCGGCCAGCACCTTGACCATCAGGCGCGAGGTGCGCGGGCCGCAACTGGTAGCGCGGCCGACTTCGTCATGGTCGGTCTGATATCTGAGCGTTCCGCCCAGCAGATCCTGCGGCAGCGGCAGACCTAAGAACTGAAGCGACGCCATCATCCGGGACGAACCCACAGCCTCGACATAGGCCGTGTCCTCGTCCATTGCGCCGCCGCTGCGGATGGCTCGGGCCATCGCCTTGTAATTGTCGCCCTGATCCGCCGTATTTGCAGTGTGAAGGGTCTGCTTGTCGGATCCCGAACAGGCCGAGGTTCCACCCCACGCGCTTTGGCTGACGATGACGACGTCATCGCCGCGCCGCTTCATTTCCACCGCGGCTCGCAGACCTGCCGCGCCGGATCCGACAATGACGCAACCCGCTCGATAGACCGGCACCTCGACGCCGGCGAGCCGGATCACTTCCGAAGGAGCGGGCTCGGTTGGTAGCCGCGGCATGTCGACATCGGTCAGTGCGTCAAGAATTTCCTGCGGAACGTCTATGGTCATCGGCGTTCAGCCAGCGGGATGTCGACCCAGCGCCTCTCGCGAGAAGACTCCATGCATGCGTCGACGATCTGGCAGATGTGATGGCCGGTATCGAATGTCGGCCACATCGGCCGGTTTGCAACGATCGAGCGGATCACCTCGGCCACCTCGATGATCTTGCTTTCATTGTAGCCTAGGCCGAAATTCGGCAGGGGAAGGAAAGCCCTGAAGGTGGGGTTTTCAGGCCCAACGTCGATCTCCCGGAAGCCGCGCCGCCCCGTTCGGTCATCGTTGGAGTAGAAGCGCAGCCGGTTTATCTCGTCATAGGTATAGGCGATGCTGCCCTTCGTTCCATAGATTTCGTAGGTCTGCATGAACTTGCGGCCGGTCGCGACACGGCTGAAATCGACGATCCCGCCAGCGCCGTTCTCGAACCGGCACAGCAGGTTCGTCGCATCGGGATTGGTGATATCGGCCCAGGTCTCATTGCCTGACAGTTTCACCTGCTCGCCATAGGCAAGGCCCTCGACGACAGGCCGGCGCGGCGTCACGATGAGATTGTCGGCGATCAACGAACTGACGCGGCCGACCAGGAAATCCATGAAGCTGAAGATGTGCGAACCGGTATCACCGACGATCCCGGTCGGCGCAAGCTTTCCATCAGCGCGCCACATGAAGGGCGCGTAGGGATCGCCATACATGTCGACGTGCTGGCAGCCGCGGAACAGCTTGATCTCGCCGATTTCGCCGGATTGAATGATGTCTTTCGCCAGATCATGGACAGGATTGCGAGGAAAGGCGTGTCCAACGCGGGTAATGACACCCTTCGCCCGGGCGATGTCGGCCAGTTCCCGCGCTTCAGCGGCGGTGTTTGCCAACGGCTTCTCGCAATAGACATGTTTGCCGGCCAGCAAGGCCGCCTTGGCCACCTGGTAGTGAAGGTGGTCGGGCAGGCAGATATCGATCAGATCGACATCCGGATCAGCGACCGCGAGATTCCAATCCTGAAGAATTTTTGCACCCGGCGCCCTGAGGGCAAGATCCCCGGCTGCCTTTGAGGGGCCTTCGACGAGAGCCACGATCCGTGCAGTTCCGTCCGACACTCCGAAGAAATGCGGAAAGGTCTGATAGGCCATCGTATGGACCTTTCCCATCCAGCCCGAGGCGCCAAGCACTGCAACTCTGACTTCAGACATTGTCGTCTCTCCTCTCGAGATGGCTTACCGGATTTCGACGCGGGCCCGAGGCCTCGCATCGTTGCGTTCGTAGGCGAAGATGGTGGGGGCAAGTGCCGGCAAGCCTCGAATGAGGTCCGATCCTTTTTCGCCGACCATGATCGTCGGGGCGTTGGTATTGCAGGACGGCACGCGCGGCATGACGGATGAATCGCAGACCCTGAGGCCTTCCAGGCCATGGACCTTGAGATCGAGCCCGACAACCGCGTCAGGCCCTGTCCCCATCTTGCAGGTACCGACCGGATGATGATCGGTCTTTGCGTTGGCGCAGCCGTAGTCGAAAAGCTGCTCGTCGGTCATGACCTTCGGTCCTGGAAGCCTTTCGGCCATGACATAGGGCTTCAGCGCCGCCTGTTGCATGATCTCGCGCGCGAGCTTGAGCCCTTCCAAGGACATCGTCCTGTCGTGCGGATCGGACCAGTAGTTGGGGTCGATCAATGGGGCGGCAGCCGGGTCTGAGGATGACAGACGGACTGTCCCCCGCGAGCGCGGATGCAGATAGGCGGAATTAAGTGTCACGCCCGCATTCTTGAGCCGCTCGACACCGGCTTCGATGCCCGAACCCAGGCCGAGATGGAACTGGATATCAGGAGAACGGGCTTGCGGATCGGCGTACCAGAAGCCGCCGGTCTCGAAGAGCGATGAGGCGACAGGACCGGTGCGGAACAGGACGTATTGAATCCCGGCCCAAAGTGTCCGGTGGAGTTTTGCAACGCCATCATAGGTGTGATCGCCGGTGCATTCAGCGATGACGAAAAGATCCAGGTGATCCTGCAGGTTTTCGCCGACACCCGGCAGATCGTGGAGCACTTTGACGCCCACCGACCGCAGATGATCGGCCGGTCCTATGCCGGACTGTAAAAGCAGCTTCGGTGATCCGATCGCGCCCGATGACACCAGCACTTCGCGTTCGGCGCGCACGATCTCCAAGCCGCGCGAGGTCACGATCTCGACGCCTGTCGCACGGGCTCCCTCCACGATAATACGGGCGACGCGCGCGCCCGTCCGGACCGTCAGGTTCTTCCGGTCCTTGATCGGGGAGAGATAGGCGAGCGAAGCCGACGACCGGCGGCGGTTGCGCTGCGTGAGCTGATAAAATCCCACTCCCGCCTGCTGGCGTCCGTTGAAGTCGTGATTATAGGGAATGCCGAGCTCCTGCCCTGCACGGATATAGGCGTCGCAGATCGGCAACGGCGCAGCCGGCATCGAGACGCCCAGCGGACCGCCATAGGAGTGATAGTCGTCAGCGAAGCGCTGATTGTCCTCCGCGCGTTTGAAATAGGGAAGGATCGAGCGGTAGTCCCAGCCCTCGCAACCGTCTTCACGAGCCCAGAGATCATAATCCGCCGCGTTTCCGCGTGTATAGAGCTGGGCGTTGATGGACGAGCCACCGCCGATGACTTTCGCCTGCGTATAGCGAAGCACCCGACCTTTCATGTGCTTCTGGGGAACAGTTTCCCATCCCCAGCTGGCAACGCCTTTGGTCATCTTGGCGAAGCCGGCCGGCATGTGAAAGAGCGGATTCCAGTCGCCTCCGCCCGCTTCGAGCAGGAGCACGCTGACATCGGGATCTTCGCTCAGCCGGTTCGCAAGAACGCATCCTGCCGGACCGGCGCCAGTGATGATGTAATCGAATCCCATTTTACTGTCCTGTTGCATCCGGCCTGGCGACCGCCAGCGCCTGTGTCATGCCTGCAAAGTCCTTCGACGCGATATGATCTGCCACTCTCAGCGCTTGGGCGGCGATGGTGAGCGCAGGATTCACCGCGGCCGAGGTGGGGAGGAAACTGGCGTCGACGACGAAGAGATTTTCGTGATCATACGAACGGCAGTACGCGTTCAGCGGCGCAGTCGCGGGATCGTTTCCAATGCGGATCGTTCCGCACTGATGCGAGGGCGTGCGCTTGTCGAATGGTCTCGACAGCACGATCGGAAATCCGATCGACTTCAGAATCCGCTTCAACTTGGCGACAAGTGCGAGGTGGGCGTCCCAGTTGGTTCGTTGCCATTGGAGAACAATCCGATCTCCATCCACCATGACACGGCTTTCGGGATTGGGAACGTCCTCGCTCATCGCATAGAAGTCGATGGCATGGCCCGTGATGAAGCGCAGAAGCCACTCCGGAGCCTGCGGCAGAGAGCCCTTGAGGACCTTTTCAGAGATGCGACCGAGGAGCTGCACGTTGCCGAGGGGCGGTCCGCCCTCCCCGTCGGAGAGATAGAAGTCGTTGAAGGCAAACGTCTTCTGGTAGATGGAGGTGTTCCTGAACCGCGGCGAGACCCCGATGACGGCGGACGCATTGTGATTCATGAAGTTGCGGCCCACCTGGTCGGAAGAGTTCGCCAGACCCTTTGGGAAGCGGTCGTTTTTCGAACGCAGCAAAAGCACGGATGATTGGACTGCCCCGGCGGAGAGGATCACGATCTTAGGCGAAACAGTCACCGTCTGCCCGTTCTTGATGTAGGTCACCTGGTCGATCCGGCTCCCCGCTCCAACGTCGAGCCTCGTTACACGCGCAGTGGTTTCGAGCCGCACGTTCTCGTGTCTCAGCGCCACTGCGAGGGCTGCAGTCTCGGCATCCATCTTGCCGTCCCGTGCGTTTGGATGCGCATCCCATGGCGTGCGTGCTTTGGAGAGCCAGGCGTCAAGATCCAGGCCGAGCGGTAGGGAAAACGGATGCAGGCCTTTCTGCTTGAGGCGCGCCCTAACATCGGCAATCGGCGCCTCGTCGGGGACTGGCGGGTATTCGTAGGCAGCCGTGTGGTGCGGCTCGGTGGGATCTTCGCCCAGACTGCCACGGACCTGATACATGCGCTCCGCCTGGCAGTACCATGGCTCCAGGGCTTCGTAGGGAAACGGCCAGGCTGGAGATACACCCTCGCGGTGTTCGATGACTGCAAAATCCTCTTTGCGATAGCGCGACAGCACGGCGCCGTAGAACTTCGAATTCCCGCCGACATTGTAATAGTTTCCGGGATTGAATCCCTTGCCGTTCGCCTCGTACCAGGTTTCCTTCGGTCGAAAATGTCCCCGCTGGAAGATCGCGCGTTGGTCGCGGTTGACCGGAAGGTCGGCGATATGATCGCCGGCTTCGAGGATCAATATCTGCGCGCCGGTCACGGCCAGGCCGGCCGCGACCGTGGCGCCGCCGATGCCTGAACCGATGATGACGATGTCAGGTGAACTGCTCATGTTAGCACCTGGCCATCACACGATCCGCGCCTGTGTTTCCGGATCGAAGAAGACGGCCTTGTCGAGATTGAATGCAAGGCGGGTGTTTTGTCCTGGAGCGATGCCGGTATCGGCGCGCAGGCGGGCGACGACGGATTTGCCGCCGAGCTTGGTGACGGCGAAGGTATCGGAGCCGGCCGGTTCGACCACCTCGATCAGGCAGTCGCCCTCGGTCAGCGAGCGCGCCTTGCGGTCGGCGCCATCGGGATCGGTCAAGGCCTCCGGCCGGATGCCGAAGATCACCTGTTTGCCGGTATAGGCGGTCAGGCCATTGTTGCCTGCGATGACTGGGAGCCTCAGCGGGGCGGCATTCGGCCGCTCCAGCGAGACTTCGAGCCCGCCGGCGCCGTTTTCGACGGTGGCGTTGAGCAGGTTCATTGCCGGCGATCCCATGAAGTCGGCGACGAAGATGTTGGAGGGGCTGTTATAGATCTCGGCCGGCGTGCCGAACTGCTGCAGCACGCCGTCCTTCAGCACGGCGATCTTGGTCGCCAGGGTCATCGCCTCGATCTGGTCATGGGTGACATAGACGAAGGTGGTGCCCATGCGCTGATGCAGCCGCTTGATCTCGGTGCGCATGTCGACGCGCAGCTTGGCATCGAGGTTGGAGAGCGGCTCGTCGAACAGGAAGACCTGCGGATTGCGCACCAGCGCTCTCCCCATGGCGACACGCTGGCGCTGGCCGCCGGAGAGCTGGCTCGGCTTGCGGTCGAGCAGATGACCGATCTGCAGCATGTCGGAGACTTGCCCGATCGCCTTGACACGCTCCTCCTTCGGCACGCCGCGGATCTCCATGCCGAAGGCGATGTTGCCGGCCACCGTCATGTTCGGATAGAGCGCATAGGACTGGAACACCATGGCGATGTCGCGCTTGGAGGGATGCAGACCGCTGATGTCGCGCCCGTCGATCTTGATATCGCCGGAGGTGATCGTCTCCAGCCCGGCAATGGTGTTGAGCAGCGTCGACTTGCCGCAGCCGGACGGGCCGACCAGCACGAGAAAGCCGCCCTTTTCGAGTTCGAGGTCGATCCCCTTGAGAATGTCGACGGCGCCGAAGCGTTTTCTGAGACCGGAGATTTCGAGGAAGGCCATGGATTACCCTTTGACAGCGCCCGCCATCAGACCGCGCACGAAGTAGCGGCCGGCGAGGATATAGACGATGAGCGTCGGCACGGCTGCGATCATCGCAGCCGCCATGTTGACATTGTATTCGACCACCCCGGTCGAGGTGTTGACGACGTTGTTCAGCGCCACCGTCATCGGCATGGATTCACCGGTGCCGGCATAGGCAGAAGCAAACAGGAAGTCGTTCCAGATATTGGTGAACTGGTAGATGACGGTGACGACGATGATCGGCAGCGAGTTCGGCAGCATGATGCGGCGGAAGATCTGGAAGAAGCTGGCGCCATCGACCTGGGCGGCCCGGACCAGTTCGGTCGGAAAGGCCTCGTAGAAATTGCGGAAGAACAGCGTCGTGAAGCCGAGGCCATAGACGACGTGCACGAAGACCAGATTGACGGTCGGATTGCCGAAGCCGAAGCTCAGGCCCGTGGCATTCTGCAGCGTCATGCCGAGGCGGCCGAGCGAGCCGAGGATCGTTGCCATCGGCAACAGCACCGACTGGAACGGGATGAAGCAGGCAAACAGCATCAGCCCGAACACCAGCGTGTGGCCGGGGAAGCGCCATTTGGTCAGGACATAGCCGTTCAGCGCCCCCATGATGGTGGAGATCGCGACAGCCGGCACGACCATCTTGATCGAGTTCCAGAAGTAGCCCTTGATGCCGGCGCAGGTCAGGCCGACGCAGGTCTCGCCCCAGGCCTTGACCCAGGGATCGAAGGTCGGCGATTGCGGCAGCGCCAGCATGTTGCCGTTCTGGATCTCGTCCATGGTCTTGAACGAGGTGGTCAGCATGACGAAGAGCGGCATCAGATAGAGGACGGCAAAGATCAGCAGCAGGCCGTAGATGACGGTGCGGCCGATCCAGCGGGTGTTGTTGCTGTTCTTGCTGTCGTTCCTGTCGTCGCCACCCTGCCGCAGCGGTGCGGTCGAGGTTGCTATTGGAGAGGTCACGCTGCTCATCGCGCCTTCTCCTTCAGTTCGGAATAGAGATAGGGAACGATGATTGCCGAGATGGTCATCAGCATGATGATGGCGCTGGCCGAGCCGACGGCCATCTCGTTGCGCTTGAAGGTGTATTCATACATGAAGTTCGACGGCAGCCAGGCCGAGCCGCCGGGGCCGCCCGAGGTCAGCGCCACCACCAGGTCGTAGGACTTGATCGCCATATGGGCGAGCACGATGAAGGCGGACAGAAAGATCGGCCGCAGCAGCGGAATGACAATGCGCCGATAGAGCTGGAAGGCGGAAGCGCCATCGATCTGGGCTGCCTTCATGATCTCGCCGTCGATGCCGCGCAAGCCGGCCAGGAACATCGCCATGACGAAGCCCGACGCCTGCCAGACGCCGGCGATGACGACGGTGTAGATGACGAAGTCCTTGTTCTTGATCCAGTCGAAGTGGAAGCTCGTCCAGCCAAAATGGTGCAGCGTCTGTTCCAGCCCGAGGCCGGGATCGAGGAACCATTTCCAGGCAACGCCTGTCACAATGAAGGACAGCGCCATCGGATAGAGGAAGATCGGCCGGAGCAGCCCCTCGCCGCGGATCTTCTGGTCGAGCAGGATGGCGAGGAACAGGCCGAGCGCCAGGCAGATGCCGACATAGAGGAAGCCGAAGATCGCCATGTTGGTGATCGAGGTGTACCAGGAGGACGGCGGATCGCTCTCGAAGGTCCAGCGCCACAGCCGCTGATAGGCGCGTGGCCCCGTCAGCGCATAGGAGGGAAAGGTCTTGGAATTGGTGAACGACAGATAGGCCGTCCAGACGATGAAGCCGTAGACGAAGATGATGGTGATGACGAAGCTCGGCGCCAGGACGATCTTCGGCAGCGCATCCTGCAGCCGGCCCCTCAACGAGATCGCCGTCGATTGTCTCGGCGTCAAAACCGGATCGGTGGTCGCAACGGTGCTCATGGAATGTCATCTCCTTCCCACAATCGGCCCCGCATGATCATCCCGTATGATCGGCGCGGAGCCTGACGCCTCCCCGCGAGCAGGCGGGGAAGCATTTTAAGTCGACAGTGGTCTCAGCGGGCGTCGTCGATCGCCTGGACGAGCTGCTTGACGGCTTCGTCGGAGGTCTTGATCTGGCCGTGGACGAACTTCGAGACGACATCCTTATAGGCATTGGCGATGGCCGGCGGTGCGCCGTAGCCTTGCGCCAGCGAGCCGAACAGCGTGCCGCCTTCGTTGGCTGCCTTCAGGTCGGCGATGCCCTTCTTGCCGCAAGCGTCGAAGTCGGTATCGGGAACGTCGGTGCGAGCCGGCACCGAACCCTTGACGACGTTGAAGGCCGACTGGAAGCTCTTCGACAGCGTTGCCGTTGCCAGCGCCACCTGGGCAGCCTTGCGGTCATCAGGGACGTTGAACATGCCGAACATGTCGGAGTTGTAGACCACGCTGCCGTCGGTGCCGGGGAAGCGGTAGCAGAGGAAGTCGGTATCCGGCGTCTTCTTGGCGGCGACGAATTCGCCCTTGGCCCAGTCGCCCATCACCTGCACCAGCGCATCACCCTTGATGACCATGGCGGTCGCCAGGTTCCAGTCGCGGCCCGAGAAATTCGGGTCGACATATTTGATGATCGTCGCCAGATTGTCGAAGGACTTCTTCATCGTGTCGGACTTCAGCGATTCCTCGTCGAGGTCGTTGAAGGCCTTCTTGTAGAACTCCGGACCGCCGGTCGACAGCACGATGGAATCGAACATCGTCGCTTCCTGCCAGTTCTGGCCACCAAGGGCGAGCGGGATGACGCCGGCGGCCTTGGCCTTGTCGAGCAGTGCGATCAGCTCGTCGAAGGTCTTCGGCTGGGTGCCGCCGATCTTGTCCATCACAGCCTTGTTGATCCACAGCCAATTGACCGAGTGGACGTTGACGGGAGCTGCAACCCACTTGCCGTCATAGACCGAGAACTTCTGCAGCGCTGCCGGAACCGACTTGTCCCAGCCTTCCTTCTTCGCCGTCTCGGTCAGATCGCCCATGACGCCGGCCTGGGCATAATCGAGCACGGTATAACCGAGCATCTGCGAGGCCGTCGGATAGGTGCCGGCCGCAACCATCGCCTTCAGCGCCGTCATCGCCGCATCGCCGCCACCGCCGGCAACCGGAACGTCCTTCCAGGCAAAACCTTCCTTCGAAAGATCCTGCTTCAGAACATTCAGTGCCGCTGCCTCGCCACCCGACGTCCACCAGTGCAGCATCTGTACTTCCTTCACGTCGGCGGCGCGTACGGACACGCTAGCACCGGCCAAAGCCAATGCGATCATTGCGGTCGTGGTCAAAAACCTGTTCATCGAAGAACCTCCCAGTTCAAGTTTGGAAGATGCGGGACCCATTCCCGCACCAATCACCCGCCCTCCTCGAGCGTAGTTCGGCCGCCGGCTAAGCCAGCTTTTCCGTCTGCGGCATCCACCAACTGGTGCGTTTGCCGATATGCATGTTGAGTGTCTTGGTCTCGGTGTAATCTTCGACCGCATGGCGGCCGAGCTCACGGCCAAGGCCGCTTTGCTTGTAACCGCCGAAGGGAAGTTCCGAGGCGCCGTCCATGAAGGTGTTCATCCAGACCGTCCCTGCCCGCACCGACCGGCCGATCGTCAGGCACGTGTCGAAATCGCGGCTCCAGACACCGGCCGACAGGCCGTAGTCGATGGAATTCGCAATCTTGATCGCCTCGGCAGACGTCTCGAATGTCAGGACCGAAAGGACCGGACCAAAGACTTCCTCGCGCGCCACGGCCATATCAGGGGTGACCTCTTCGAGGATCGTCGGCGACATGAACTGCCCCATGCCAAGATCGAGCGTCTCGCCGCCATGGGCGACGCGGGCACCGCCGCTCCTCGCCCCGGCGACGTATCCCGATATCTTCTCCAGGTGCTGCGGCGTGATGATGGCGCCCACCTGCGTCGAAGGATCAAGAGGGTCGCCGACCTTCACTGCCTTCGACAATTCGGCAATCCGCTTGACGACATCGGAAGCGATTGATTTGTGAAGGATCAGCCGCGAGCCGGCATTGCAGCACTCGCCGGCATTGAAGTATGCGCCGAAGACCGCGGCATCGACAAACGCATCGAGATCGGCATCCGGGAACACGATCTGCGGGTTCTTCCCACCCAGTTCCAGCGAGACCTTCTTCAGCGTCTGTGCAGCATTCGACATCGTCAGCTTTCCGACACCGGTCGAGCCGGTGAACGACACCATGTCGACGTCGGGATGGGAGGTCATGACCGCGCCGACCTCTGGTCCCGTGCCGGTGACAATGTTGACGACACCATCCGGAATGCCTGCCTGCTGCAGGATCTCGCCCAGCACGAGCGTCGATCCTGAGGTCAGCTCCGAGGGCTTGACGACGGTCGTGCAACCTGCGGCCAGAGCGAATGGCAGCTTCTGGCCGACGATCAGGAAGGGAAAGTTCCAGGGCGTGATGATCGACACTACGCCGATCGCTTCGCGCAAGACGACGCCCAATGTGCCATCGCCGAGCGTGTTATAGCTTTCACCATGGAGGTCGCGGGCAAGAGCCGCCGCGTAGCGCCATATGTCAACGGAGGCGGCAATTTCTCCCCGCACCTGCGTGATCGGCTTTCCTGCCTCGATAGCATCGAGAAATGCCAGCTCCTCTGCGCGCGCCGCGATCAGGTCGGCAGCCTTGAGCAGGATGGCGGAACGTTCGGAAGCGGTCATTCGAGGCCACGGCCCGAGGTCGAACGCCTTGCGTGCCGCAGCGATCGCACGTTCGGCGTCGTTCTTGCTACCGGTCGGAAACCGGCTGATCACGACGCCATGGCTCGGCGCGACACGCTCGATCGGATCGGAGGCACCAGCCTCCCATTTGCCATCGATGAGCATCTTGAAATCACGCGCTTTGTGGTCGCTGAGCGCGGTGGGGTTGACGAGCACCGTCATTACCATTCTCCCTTGAACGTTGCCGGGCGCTTCTCGCAGAATGATGCGACGCCCTCCTTCAGATCGCCGGTCTTCGCAGCGAGGATCGAGCCAAGGGCTTCGACCGCGGTTCCATTGTCTTCGCCGTTCGCCGATGCGATCATCAACTTCGCGATCTCGGTCGCAGCCGGCCCCCTTGCGGCGATCCGCTGCGCATATTCCCTGGCAGCGGTCACCGCGTTTCCGGTGGGAACGACCGCGTCCACGATACCCAGCAGGCGTGCTTCTTCGGCTGTGAATATCTCGCCGCCGAGCGCCATGCGTCGGACGGCCTGCGCCCCGAACCGGCGCACAAGACGCTGAGTCCCGGACCAGCCCGGGACCATCCCAAGGCCGGTTTCCGGCAGACCAATCTTGATCTGCTCCTCTGCAAGGCGAATGTCGGCAACCCCTGCAAGTTCAAGCCCTCCTCCGAGGGCGTGGCCGTTGAGAGCCGCAATGAGCGGCACCCGCAGGGTCGCCAGTCTTTCGAAGATACGGTGACCGTGCCGAACCCAGAGATGACCGAACTCCTGAGGCAACATTCCGCCCCAGGCCTTGATATCGCCTCCGGCGGAAAAGCCCTTTCCTTCGCCCGTGAGAATGGCAGCGCGCACATTGGCGTTGGCCTCCACCTCGTCGGCAGCGTCCACCAATGCCTTGAGCATGTCGAGGTCGAGCGCGTTCAGCTTCTCCGGACGAGAAATCGTCAGTGTCGCAACATGTCCATCGACATCAATTCTGACTGTTCCGCTAGCCATGGAAGCTGCCCTCCAGCGTCCGTGCCCCTTTGACCGGAAGCGACAGGCCGATGTTCGCTTCCCTAAAGAGCTCGGCATCCATCACTTTCAGGTCGGGCGCGACGATCAGCGGAAATTCCGACTGATCGAGGATATGGGACTGGAGATCGACACCGGGGGCAATCTCGGTGAGGACGATACCATCAGGCGTCAGCTTCATCACGCACCGCTCGGTGACATAGGTTATATCCTGCCCCTGCTCGATCGCACGCCTACCGCTGAAAGTGACGTGTTCCACCTCGTTCACAAGCTTCTTCAACTTGCCTTCCTTCTCGATGAGAAGAGATCCATCGGCGATCGAAAGCTTCGCTCCGGCATTGAACATGCCGGAGAAGACGATCTTCTTTGCCCGCGCCGTGATGTCGACGAAGCCTCCGGCACCAGCCGTCACATGCGGCCGGAACGAGAGCTTCGAGACGTTGACCGAACCGTCTTTGCCGATCTCGAGGAAGGACAGCAGCGAGGCATCGAAGCCTGCGCCCTGGAAATAGGTGAACTGATAGGGAGACGGCATGTAGGCGTCGGCATTGGAGGCGCAGCCAAAGGCGAAGTCGAGCAACGGCACCCCACCGACCGCACCTTGCTCGATGACCCAGGTGACGGCGCCGTGGAGCCCTTCCTCCAGCAGGATGCGCGGCACGTTGGCCGAGATGCCGAAGCCGAGATTGACGCAGCTCCCCGCCTGAAGTTCTTGCGCGACGCGACGCGCGATGACTTTCTGAACATTGAACTCCGGAACGCTGAAGCTATCGAGCGGGCGGAAGATCTCCCCGGAAATTGCCGGATCGTATTGCGTCTGCGTCGTCTGCTTCTGTTCCGGATCGACGACCACATAGTCGACCAGCATCCCGGGCACCCGAACGTCATGGGGTTTCAGCGAGCCTTCCTTGGTGATCCGCTTGACCTGGGCGATAACGATGCCGCCGTTGTTGCGTGCGGCCAGCGCCTGATCGAGGCCGCCGAGGTAGGCGCCTTCATGTTCGTATGTCAGGTTGCCGCGCTCGTCGGCGGTGGTGGCGCGGATGATGGCAACCTCAGGGACGATCGAGGGAAAGAACAGCCAGTCGTCGCCCTCGAAGCTGACGCGCTTGACCACCGCATGCTCCGAAGCCAGGCCGTTCATCGCGCAACCCTGCCGCTCGGGATCGACGAATGTATCGATGCCGATCTTGGTCAGGACGCCCGGCCGCTTCGCGGCGGCTTCGCGATGGATGTCGAAGAGGATACCTGAGGGGATGTTGTAGGCCGGGATTTCGTTGTTGGTGATCATTTGCCAGATCAGCGGCGGCTCTGATGACGACGGGCCGGACGGATAGGAACCACCGATGATGCGCTTGAGCAGCCCCTTCTTGGCGATATAGTCGACGCCCTTGATGCCACTCATATCACCGGCAGCGATCGGATGAAGGGTCGTGATATCACGGGGATGGCCGGTCGCATCGAAACGTTCACCAATCGCCTTCAGCATGAGATCCGGGCAACCGAGACCGCTCGAGGAAGACACCGTTACAACAGCGCCATCCGGGATCAGCGCGGCCGCTTCGGTCGGGGTGAGATGCTTGTTCATTGGCGTTACTCAGAGTCCTGTTTCGATTTTTACGCTCTTGCGGGCTCCGCAGCTCTCGCGAACAACCAGCCGAACCGATGTTGTCACAGTCTCCGCCTCGGCCTTGCCCGCATTGATCTGCTTGAGAAGCAGTTGCGCGCCGCGGCGCCCAATGCCCTGCGGATCGACCGAAACCGTTGTGAGTGCGGGAACCGCCGCCTGAGCCTCGATGACGTCATCGAAACCCACGACCGCGAAGTCGGAGCCGGGCTCCAGACGGCGCGCACGCAATCCGTCGCAAACACCGAAGGCTACGGCATCGTTGAAGCAGACGGCTGCCGTGGGTTTGTCGGCAAGAACGATCGCTTTTCCGATCGCCTCCACCCCGCCAGCTCGCGAAGGCGCCGACGAGATGACAAGTTCTTGGTGATAGTCGAGCCCGGCTGCCTCTATGCCGCTTCGGTAACCCGCAAGGCGGTCGTCGAAGACAGCGGTGTCGGGAAAGCCGCCGAGAAAAGCGATGCGCTTGTGACCAAGCTCCGCCAAGTGCTCGACCGCAGACACCATGCCAGCCCGGTTGTCGGAGACGACGGACGAGACTTTGGCGCCAGGCAGGCTTCGAACGACCACCACCACCGGAATCCCTGCCGCGACGAGTGGCTTGAAGTCTGCGGCATCGGTGGCGCGCGCCGGCGACACGATGAGCCCCGAAATACCATGCTCCCGCATCGATGCGACAACCTCGCGCTGCCTATCGATGCTCTCGCTGGTGTTCGACAGGAACTGCACGAATCCGGCCGACTGAACAACCATGTCGACGCCGACTGCCAGTTCCGCGAAGAAGCTGTTCGTCAGGTCGTTCACGACGACCCCGATGATCCTCGATTTGGCACTGGCCTGCCGAAGATTGGCTGCGCCGCGATTGTAGACGTAGCCCAGCTCGCGCATCACGGCATTGACCTTGGAACGCGTCCCCTCATTGACCAGGGAGGACCCCTGAAGCACCAGCGAAACCGTCGATTTCGAGACGCCTGCGGCTTTCGCAATGTCGATGACGGTTACCCGCGCCTTTGTCACGTCTTCCTCCCGACGCCAACGTCGAATGATTACCTAAATATTTGGAACGTTCCAATTCTGTCAAGCGAAATTTATACGAACCGCTATCTATTAGAAGCATCTGCGGCAAATTTCTGCCTCCCCGACTGCTGGAATCTCATCCCGAAAATTGGAACGGTCTAAAAAATGATCATAACTGAGAGGCATATGTCGATATTTTTCGACCTGGAGAATCGTGCGTGGCGCACGACCGACCGATGCGTTGGCAGCAAAAATGTAGAGGATTCAGGCTCGCCCGGTATTTCCGTCGAAGCGATCAAGGCGGCGTAATCGGCGGACCTTCTGGCAAAAGCAGGAAGGGCCTCTATTCTGTGTTGATAGACGTTGTGACAAGCCCAGTGGAGACCATGGAGACATGAAATTGCGCGCCGAGCTGACGGTTCTGCCGCCACGCGAACAGGCGCGGCGCTTGGCAGCGATCGCCGCGGTTTTGGTCGCACAGATCGAGCGCACCGAACCCGACGCGCGCGAAACCAAGGCCGCCTTGGCGGCAATCCGCACCTGGGGTGATGGCGGACGCCTGACAGGCCGGTACTTCTCCGACCTCATCTACAGCGACGATGAGCACGGGACGCTCCGCCGGCTCTCCGAGGCAGTGGGAAAGCCCAGCGAAGACGGCTGGAACGCGCTGACGACAGCAGCCATGTACGTCGCCTGGCTTGTTTATCAGGAGACAGGTGAACCCATGCCGAGTGATGTCAACGAAGTGGGAGAGGACAGCCTTGACCTTCTGGACGAGCAACTGGCCAAACTCGGCTGAAGTCCCCTCGCCGCTCGCTATTGCTCGCAGCTATTCCATGGCTCACATAACCGTCCGCATTTGCCTAGCGGACCTTCATCGGCTTCGTCTCGAGCGGGATGAGAGGCTTGTAGGAAGCGCCTCCGAGCTCCCTCAGGTGTTCCTGCTTTGCCTGGCAGATCAACTCGCTGTCCTGGAGACATCTGGCGGCGGCGGCGGCCATGACCTTGCCGGCCTGAAGCATTCCTTTATGCGCGTAGGAAGTCTTGCCCTGCGCAACCATCTGCCAGCTATGCGGAGGCGTTCCGTAGGCTGATGTCGCCATATAGACCTGTCCGGTGGGAACGATCCAGCTGACGTCGCCGACATCGGTCGAGCCATGCAGAAATGTCGGCTTTTCCTGAAACTCGTTCACATGTCCGGAGAGGATCGTCCCGCGCTTCTCGATGCGCGCTTGAACATCCCTCGGAAAAGTCCTCTGGATCTCCGCCGCGAACTCCTTCTCGCTGTTCGAGAAGGACGCTCCGCCGATCTTGTCGAGCTCCTGGTGAATCACACCTGCCAGCGTGGCGTTCGGTATCAGGTCGGCAGAGGCTGCATCGAAGGTGATTTCGACCTCCGTTCCCGTCATCAGTGCCGCTCCACGAGCCACGTCCTTGACCCGCTCGGTGATGTCCCGCACCTGATCCATCAGCGGCGCGCGGACCTTGTAGAGTACTTCGGCCTGCGACTGGACGACATTGGGCGCCTTTCCGCCGGTATCCGTTATTGCATAGTGAATTCTGCCGTCCTGGACGATGTGCTCGCGCAGGAAATTTGCCCCGACATTCATCAGCTCGACTGCATCGAGCGCGCTTCGCCCGAGATGGGGCTCGAAGCCCGCATGTGCGCTCACACCACGGAAAGTGAAATAGACCTGGTTCGTCGCCAGCATTCTTGCATGGTAGGCGAGGTTCTCATCCCACGGGTGCCATGTGAAGGCGACGTCGACGCCATCGAACAATCCCTCTCGGGCCATGAAGGCCTTTCCGCCGCCGCCTTCTTCGGCAGGGCAGCCGTAGAAGCGGATCGTACCGGCAAGCCCGAGTTCGTCCTTGCAGGCCTTGAGCGCGATGGCGGCGGCGAGCGAACCGACACCCAGCAGATTATGCCCGCATCCATGGCCGTTGCCGCCGGGGACGACGGGCTTGTATCCCGCGACGTCGCCCTCCTGGCTGAGATTGGGTAGCGCATCGAACTCGCCCAGGATCGCCACAACGGGCTGTCCCCTACCGTAGCTCGCGACGAAAGCCGTCTCGATTCCCCCGGCCTGGCGCTCGACTGAGAATCCCTCCGCTTCGAGAATGTCGGCCAGAAGTGCAGCCGACTTGTACTCTTCATATCGGATTTCGGCGAAGGACCAGATTTCATTCGCTGCCGATTGCAGCCCCTCCGCCTTGTCGGTGACAGCGCGCTCGATGATGTCGTTATATGTCATTTCACCAGTCCTGGAATTGCTTGATCTGCGACCAGCTCTTCCTTGCTTCCGGCCGGAAGCGTTGCTGCCACGGCGAGGGTCACGATGGCGCAGCCGATCATCGCCAGGAAGGCTGTCTGATAGTTCTGATCCGTGGCTTGCAGGATGGCGCCGATCGCTGTGGGCGAGACGAACGATCCGATCTGGGCGAGCGAATTGATCAGGCCCGTCGCGGTCCCCACGGAGTGGCTGGGGTAGTGCTTCATGATCGTCACGAACACGCTGATCGAGATCGCGTTCAGAAACACGTTTGAAACCGTCAGATAGAAGAAGGCCAGCGGGATGGATGTAGCGTTGGCCATCAGATAGATGAACACCGCCGACACCAGCGCGCCGATACAGATGAGGTACTTTTCCTTCTTGTGGAAATAGCGGTCGAGCAGCCAGCCGCAGAACAGGAAGGACAGGAAGCCGAGCGTCGGCGGGATTGCCGAGTAGGCGCCCATCGACATCATGCTCATGCCCTTGACCTTCACCCAATAGGACGGAAGCCAGGACTGGAGACCCCAGAACACGATGTTCGTGAAGAAGTAGCAGAGGGCGATCTTCCAGGTCAGCGAGTTCTTGAGCAGAGCCGTGATCCGGGCTTTTTCCGACTTTTCTGCCTTCGGCCCGACGGATATCGAAGCAGCGCCAACCATCGGCTTCATGATCAGATAGAGCAGGATCGCAAGGGCCAGTCCGACCAGGCCGAGGGTGATGAACATGACACGCCAGTTGAAGTAGGCGATCAGCGCGGTGGTGACGAGCGAGCCCACGGCAAAGCCCACGGACGCTCCCGACTGAATGACCGATTTCGGCCTGGCCATGCTCTCCTTTTTGAAGTTCTCGGTTATGGCCACCGAGCTTCCCGCCGGGAACACAGCCTCGCCCATTCCGACCAGAGCGCGCGACACGGCCAGCCCCATCGCGGAGCCGACCGCACCGCACGCGATCGTGCCGATCGACCAGATGCCGACTGCCGAGGTCAGGACCGAGCGGGTTCCTAGCCGATCAACAAGGTAGCCCCCGATGAGCTGCGTCAGAGAATAGGCGAGAAAGAATGCGCTGATGATCATCCCGGACTGTTCGGAGGTCAGGTGGAACTCGTCGACGATCGGAATGATGGCGATGTTGATCGCGGTCTTGTCGAGGAACCCGACGACCCAGCAGATGAACAGCATCGCGACGATAATGTGCCTGCGCTTGATTTGACTAAGCATGGAATGCTCCCCTTTTGAGCGTTTATAAAACATGCTTAATATGTGAGCAGCCGTTTTTGGATGTTGAAACACACATCACACTCAGTTTATTTGTGTGAAAAGATACATGGGTGCCACATGACGATCATGAACGAAATTGAGAGTTCGCTTTTGCTTTTGTCGAGCCGACCGCTCGTGAGCTGGCGGCGAGCTTCGGGTCGACCGACGATTCCGGACACCGACGCGTCGGAACCTACGATCACCTTCAGCCACCGCCGCGACGAGGACGATGCCATATTGACCGCCGATATTTCCTATTTTGCAGGGGCCGTCTGCGAGGTGCGGATTCCCGGCGCCCACTATGAAACCGTCTTCGCCCGCCTACAGAAGATAGTGCTTAGCGCGGTCATCCGCTTTCAGAACCGCGCGGTCCAGGCCATGAATGCCATCAATCGCAATGTCCTCGATTCTCTCGATCCGAACGAGATCAACATGAACGCGATCGAGCAGACGCTGAGTGTGATAGCCGCGAGCGATGCTGGCGTACTGAGACTTTACGACGAGGCGTCGGGTCTCCTCATTCCGGTGTCGCAGGTCGGCTTCGACGACGATTATTACAATTATCGCACCACGCCTCAAGAATCGATCTCCGGCAGCGTGTTCTCAACCGGAACGGCCGTCCTGCTGAACTCCCCGGAAGATATCAGGGACGCTCATGCGAACCTGCGTGAGCCGAACGTTCGCTTCCTGTCCGAACAGCGCCTCTCTCATAGCCTTATCTGCGTTCCCATCAGGACGGATACGACGACGCTGGGGACGCTGACAGTCATGTCGTTTCGGGAGGGGTCCGCCTATGGTGAATTCAGCGTAAGCCTGCTTGCAGCCGTCGCGACGCAGCTTGCCATCGCCTACAAGAAGTCGCAGGCCTACGAGTTGGCCGTCCGATCGAATGAAAGCATCAACCGGATGCGGCTGGAGATCGAAAAGCGCAATGCGGAGCTGGCGCGCTCGCTCTCGGCCCATGACGACATCCTCTCCATCTTCACGCACCACCGGCCACTCAGCGAACATCTCGAGGAAATAGCGACGCATTACGGCATCGATTTCCACTACGCCGATATTTTTGGAACGACGTTCGGGTCCAAGGAATGGAAGGAGCCGAAGACCACGGAGGCCGTCCTCGTGCATCCCGTCCGTGTCGCCGACGACGTCGTCGGAGCCTTTCGTTTCGAGCGCGGCGACAAAGCAAGCTATGCCGCTGCGATCTTGGGCGTGGTATCCGCTTTCGTAGCGCTCGAAATTGTCCGCAGCGCGTCACAGGACGAAATCCTCAACAGCAAGAGACGGAAGCACTTCGAGGCCTTGGGAAGGGATGATCTCGTCACGTCTGGCGGAGCCGTCCGGTTCGGCTTCCAGATCAGGAAGTACTGCCAGATCATCTTTGTCAGGCACGAGCAGGAGAGCGCCCAGAACCAGAGCCTGTTCCTGCAGAGAACGCTGCAGCAGGCATTGAAGGCGGCGACGATCCGCAACCAGCTGTCGTTCTATACGGACGAAGGCGTCTTCCTGCTGTTCTGCGCCGCCACCGAGGAAACCCTGAGGACGAACCTGGAATCCATCGGAGACCAGGCGGCTGCGGAGGGATGGTGTTGCGGGGCGAGCCTGATTCAAAGCGCGCCCCATCGTTATCCCGAAGCCGCCGCCCAGGCTGTCGAGGCCGCGCATCTCATGGGCATGCGGCATCGGCCGGGCATCCTCATGCACAGCGAGACCGGCATCGACAGACTGCTGCGCAAACAATCCGCTGCTGATATCCTCGAATTCGCAGATCAGATACTCGCTCCCTTCGAGAATGAAGCAAACGGCGACGCCCTTCTAAGGACCTTGGAAATCTACATCGAGAGCGGAAAATCAGCGTCCAAGGCAGCGGCCTCCCTCGGCATACACATCAACACCCTCTATCAAAGGCTGCAGCGGGCGCAGCTATTGATGGGCAAGGACATCGACAATAAGGACGATTATCTGCTGCTCAGCCTGGCGTTCCACCTGAAGTCGACATACGGTTCTCCGCAGCCTGCCGGCAGAATCAAAGCAGCTTCCGCTTGAACGCTGGTTCGCCTATCGCAAACGACAGAAGTATTCCGGATCAGGCGTGTGCTCCAGGTTTCCGTCGAGGACTTCCCGCCGGTAGACATTAGCGAAACTTTATCGTTTCTGACGAATGCTACGGATACGTGCAAACGCGCCAGATCTGAAGCAGGGCCGGATGATGTCACACTCGTTTGAATCCATTCTGGAGAGCCTGCCTCAGGGCATTGTTCTGCTTGATCCTGCCGGTACGGTGACGGCTTTCAATTCACGCACGCTTGATATTCTCGGCCTTCCGCAAGGAGCCATTCGCAAAGGCATGAATATCGACGGATTGCCGGGCACTGCAGACTGCCGTGCGGTGGCGTCCCGGCGATCGATGGTCGGTGGACCGCCCACGTCTCCGTTTGCCCTTTCGGACGGAGGAATGGTCTCATTGACCTGCGCCCCATCGAGGGATGGAGGCTGGATCCTCAGTTATGAAGACATCTCGACTCTCATTCGGGTCGAAGACAGCCTGACCGAACAACATCGCCGGTTCGACGCAGCCCTCAGCAACATGCCGCATGGGCTATGCATGTTCGATTCGACCAAGAACCTGATATTGTGCAACGCCTCCTACGCGCGGATGTACAATCTGCCGGACCTTCTGACGCAACCGGGAACGCCGCTTGTGGATATCCTGGCCTATCGCAACCGGGAGGGAAATGGCCCGGCCGATACCACGACCTATTTTGACGTGGTCTTTGAAGCGACAGCCCGCGGTGCGCCGGCCAGCCAGAACATCGTTCTGGCCGATGGACGCGTTATCAAGATCACCCACAATCCGATGCAGAACGGTGGATATGTGGCCACCCATGAGGACGTCACCAAGACCGTTCGACTTGCCGAAGAGCTGCGCCGGCATCACGATCAGCTCGAAGCGACGGTGCAGAGCCGCACGGCGGAAGTCGAGCGGCAGGCGCGGGAACTCGAGCGCATGCTGGCGCAGGAGCGGAACATCAACGAATTGCAGCGGCAATTCGTGGCGATGGCATCCCATGAATTCAGGACCCCGCTTGCAATCATCGACGCTGCTGCCCAGCGGCTGCTGCGAAAAAGGGGGGCGGTCGAGCCCGAATTTCTCAGCGACAAGGTCGATCAAATCCGCGCATCGGTGAACCGGATTGTCGATCTCATGGAGAGCATCCTGTCAGCGGGACGCCTTGATACCGGCAAGATCGATATCAATTACGGCGCCTGCGCATTGAGATCATTGATAGAAACCTGTTGCGAGCGGCAGTCGACAATCGCAAAGTCGCACAGTTTTGTGTTGGATATCGATGGGCTGCCGGAGTTCATCGATGCCGATCCCCGCACTTTGGCACAGGTCTTTACCAACCTGCTTTCCAATGCCGTCAAATACGCGCCTGGAACATCGGAAATTCGCGTCACGGCATGGGCGGAGACAGGAAACGTTAAAGTTTCCATCAGCGATGACGGGGTGGGGATCGATCCAGAAGACGTGCCACGGCTGTTCCAGCGCTATTTTCGTGCCCGGACGTCGACCGGGATTGCCGGAACGGGTATCGGCCTCAACCTGGTGAAGCAGATCGTTGAACTGCATAGCGGCTCGATAGAGGTTCGAAGCGAAAGAGGATGCGGATCGACATTTACCGTAACCCTTCCCATCAAGAGAATTGGTAACGCTTCCGCGACCAGTGACGCTGCCTGATGTTTCAGGATTGCTGTCCTGCATATCTACCCTATCCTTCTCACAATAGAGGAGGATCATGCCATGGCTTTCATTCACACCCCCAATGCATCCGCCAGCGAGAAGACGACGTCGATGTATGCGTCGGCCGAGGCGAACTACGGATATCTGCCGAACATGTACCGGGCCTTCGGCCACCGGCCGGAGGTGATGGAGAGCTGGGCAGCGCTGCTTTCAAGCATTCGCGGCCATATGAGCCTGCGGCGCTATGAACTGGTGACGCTGGCGGCGGCAAAAGAGCTGAAATCCTCGTATTGCATGCTGGCGCACGGCTCGGTGCTGCTGCGCGAGGGTTTCACCAGCGACGGGCTGACAGCTGTTGTCAACGAGACGGAGAAGGCGCCGATCGATGCCGGCGAACGCGCGATCATGGCCTTTGCCGCCAAGGTGGCACGCGATGCGACGTCGGTGACACAGCAGGATATAGATGGCCTGAAAAAACACGGGCTGAGCGATGCCGATGTGTTCGACGTCACCGCTGCGGCAGCGGCCCGGTGTTTCTTCTCGAAAATGCTGGATGCGCTGGGCGCTGCACCCGACCACGCCTATATCGAGCGGCTGGAGCCGAATGTGCGAAAGACGCTCAGCGTCGGCCGGGAAGTCGAGCGGCCTCTGGCGCCCTCACCGTCCCGCGGCACATCGCAATGATGCGATGACGGAGAGCGTCCGGCGTGTGCTCTTGCGGCTCCAACTCCTCAGGCCGTCACTCCTGCGGCCTCTACTCCTGCGGTTTGTCCGCAAAATGCTGGATCGCGAACTCGGCGATATTCTGGCTCGACCGATCGGCGTCGTCGAGCAAAGAGGGAAACAGCTGCCACTGATGCGGCATGCCCGGCCAGACCTCGGTGGTGACATCCACTCCCGCCTGGTGCGCCTTGTCGGCGAGCCGTAGCGTATCATCCAGCAGGACTTCGCCGGAGCCGACCTGCAGCAGCAGCGGCGGAAAGCCGGCCATGTCGGCATAGAGCGGCGATGCCTGGGGATCGGTCGGAGACCGGCTGCGGAGATAGGTCTTGCGCAGCGTCTCGATCTCAGCCTTGCCGAGCAGTGGGTCGTTTCCGGCATTTGATGTCATCGAGCCGCCCGTCGCGGCAAGATCGGTGATGGGGCTGAGGGCAATCACGGCAGCCGGCAGCGGTTTCGCCGCCTGCATCTGCCGCAGCACCGTCTCGATCGCGATATTGCCGCCGGCGCCATCTCCGGCGACGATGATGTTCTCGTTGCGATAGCCGTTGTCGAGAAGCCAACGATAGGCTGTCAGCGCATCGTTGATCTGCGCGGGATAAGCATATTCGGGCATCAGCCGATAATCGATGAGAAGAACGTCGCTGGACGCGGCCTTGGCGAGAGATCCCGCGAGCAGGCTGTGCGTGCGGATCGAGCCGCTGGAAAAGCCGCCGCCATGAACATAGAGGATCACCCTTTGGCCAATTGGATGATGAAGACGAGCGGGCCACATCAACTCGGCATCGACGCCGTCGGCATCGACTTGCCGAACCTGGATGCGCGTCGGCCCCGGCGTCGTCTCCATCAGCGTCCTGAAGGCTGTCCGCCGCTGCTGCAGGCTATCGGCGCCGGCAAAGTGATCTTTCCAGAGGCCGATGAATTTTTCGACCTGCTCGCGCGAGATTTGGCTTTGCGGTCCGATGTCTCGCCCGGCCGCCGCCGAGGCGAGCAGCATCAGCGCAGCCAACGCAGGAAACAGACCGCTGATCCGCTTTAGTCCTCTTCGATTGGCAGTTGGCAAAATCCGACGGTTCATCAACCTCTCCCGATGATGCGGGCCATGACGGCCATGGCAGTATCTTTGGCCAGTTCACGCGGCGAAGTCAAAAGGGTGAGCGATGCGAATCCCGACCTTTTTACTCGGCTCTCATCGCGTCGATGACTGCTCTGAAGCCCGCCGACATGTGGCGGCGGCTCGGATAGTAGAGATAGAGCGGTTCCTCCGGTTGGCACCAGTCGTCCAGCACCTGGATCAGCTCTCCGCTGGCGATCGCCTTCTCCACGCGCGGCTCCCAGATATAGGCAAGGCCGACACCGCCAAGTGCCGCCTGCATCATCAGTTCGTGGTCATCGAGCGACAGCGGTCCGGTTGGCCGAAAGCTGACGGTCTGGCCATCCTTCTCGAATTCCCAGGCATAGCGCGCACCTGACGGAAACATGTTCTGAATGCAGAGATGGCGCTTGAGTTCGTGGGGTATCGTCGGCTTCGGCCGGGTCTCGAAATAGGCGGGCGAACCGACGACGACCAAGCGGATGCGCGGCTTGATGCGCAGCGCGATCATGCCTTCCGTGACGCGCTCGCCGAAGCGGATGCCGGCATCGAAGCCCTCCTCGACGATATCGACCAGCCTGTCGGTCGCGTTGATCTCCAGCTGCAAATGGGGATTGCTTTTGAGCAAGGGGCCGATGATGCGGCCGATGACGAAGGGGCCGATCGAGTTCGGCACATTAATCCTCACCTTGCCGAACGGCGTATCGCGGTAGCGGTTCAGGGCATCGAGCGCTGCTGCCATCTCGCCGAAGGCCGGATCGAGATGCGAGACCAGGAGTTCGCCGGCCTCGGTCAGCGAAACGCTGCGCGTCGTGCGGTTGAGCAGGCGAACGCCGATCCGGTCTTCGAGATTGAGCACGGCATGACTGATTGCGGAAGCGGTGACGCCCCGCTCCTCACCCGCCTTCCGAAAGCTCTTATGCCGCGCGACCGCCGCGAAGGCCGCAAGTTCGGACAGTTCGGTGGCTCGCATTACTGAAATACACTCATCATAGTTTCAAGAATAACAAATCTTATACAGCAACGGATTTTCGGTCAAATTCAACCCGTCAGCACAGAGATGCGACGCCAACCGAACAGTTATCGAGAGGAATTCGTCATGAAAGTCTGGTTCATCACTGGTGCATCCCGCGGCTTCGGCGCGCTGATGACCAAGGAAGCCCTCGCATCAGGCGATGCCGTCATCGCCACCGCCCGCAACCCGAAGACCGTGACCGAGCAGTTCGGTGATCATCCGAACCTGCTTGCTGTCGCCCTCGACGTCACCAACGAGGCACAAGCGAAAGAGGCCGCGGCTGCCGGCATCGCCCGCTTCGGCCGCATCGATGTTCTCGCCAACAATGCCGGCTACGGCCTGCTCGGCGCTGTCGAGGAAGCCACTGCCGAAGAGATCGAAAGGCTCTATGCCACGAACGTCTTTGGTCTGCTGAAGGTGACGCGCGCCGTGCTGCCCTATATGCGCCGCCAGCGTTCCGGCCACATCCTTAACTTTTCCTCGATCGGCGGTTACTTCGGCTATCCCGGCTGGGGCGTCTACGGCTCGACGAAGTTCGCCGTCGAAGGTTTGTCCGAGTCGATGGCCGCCGAACTCGAACCTTTCGGCATCAAGGTGACGATCGTCGAGCCCGGCTTCTTCCGCACGGATTTCCTCGCCGACACGTCGCTGGCGGTGAGCCCGGCCTCCATCGCCGACTACGAAGGCACGCCGGCCGGCAACATGCGCAGTTTCGCCGCCGACGCCAACCATGCCCAGCCCGGCAATCCCGCCAGGCTCGCCACCGGCATCATGACGATGGTCAACTCGGCCAATCCGCCGCTGCGGATGCCGTTCGGCAGCGACACGGTGGCCGTCATCGAGCAGCAGCATGCCAGCGTCGAAAAGGAACTTGCCGCCTGGCGCCAGCTCGCGCTGTCCACGGATTTTCCAAGCGATGCAACGGCCTTGGCCTGAAGGGCACTGCCCGCCACATCCCAGATCTCGGGATGCGGCGGCAGCGCCGCTGTGACCGCAGGAAAACGCATGATGCGGCAAATTAGCATTCGCCTCATGTCTGGAATGACCTAGATCTAGGTTCGATCACCCCACCAGGAAGAGGCGAGCATGTCCATCAAGTCCATCTGCATCTATGGCGCTGGCGCACTCGGCGGCGCTATCGCCGTTAAGCTTGCGAGCCAAGCCGGAAACGACGCCACCATCTCCGTCGTCGCGCGTGGAGCCCATCTCGACGCCATTCGCGACAACGGTCTCAGCCTGCGCGAAGCCGATGCAGAAAGGCCGCTCAATGTCCGCCTCACCGCGACCGACGATCCCAAGACATTGCCGCCGCAGGATCTCGTCATCACCGGCCTCAAGGGGCATCAGCTGGCACCCGCTGCCGAAGGCATTGCAAGCCTCCTCAAGGAAGGTACCCGCGTCGTCATGATCCTTAACGGCATTCCGTGGTGGTATTTTCACCGCGATACCCTGAGCCGGCATGCCGAGCTGCAGTTCGACGAGCTCGATCCCGGCGGCAGGCTTTGGCGGCTGATCGGGCCGCAACGGGTCATCGGCGGTGTCGCTTATCAAGGCGCAGAGGTGATCAATCCCGGTGAGATCCAGCTTGCCAACAACGGCCGCTTCGTGCTCGGCGAGCCCTCGGGCGAGATCTCGCCCGATCTCGAGGCGATCGCCGCGGTGCTGACCGACGCCGGCCTCAACATCACGACGACGCCTGTTATCCGCGACGAGATCTGGAGCAAGCTGATGGGCAATACCGCCTTCAACCCGATCAGCGCGCTGACCAGGGCGCTGATGACCGACATCATGGCAGATCCGGCACTTTCGACCACGGTCGGCAAGGTGATGAACGAGGTCCGCGCCGTCGGCGAGGCCTTGGGCGCGCGTTTCAGCATGACCGTCGAGCAGCGGCTCGAACAATCGCGCCACATCGGCGCCGTGCGCACATCGATGCTGCAGGACCTGATCGGCGGCAAGGCGCTCGAAATCACGCCGCTGGTCGGCATGGTAGTGACGCTCGGACGCCTGAGTGCCGTGCCGACGCCAGACTCGGAAACGATCCTGGCGCTGGTAACGCAATTGGATAGGGAAAACCAGCGCGGCAGCTGATCGCAGAGGGAAAGGCGACCGGAAAGCCCGGCCGTCTTCACTTACTTTCCGACCTGCTCGGCCCAGTTCGGCGCCTTGCCGCCGCCATCGAGGAAGGTCATTGCCATATTCGCCATAAGGGGCGAGGCGAAAGTCTCGTAATGGGTGAGATCAGGCAGGATCGCCAGCCGGTTCCTCGACATGTTTTCCCGCATCCAGCCTGCATCGCGCAGACCGCCGCCGAGCTTGTGGTAGAAGTCGATCATATGCTCGGGCCGGATCATGTCGGCATCGCCATAGATCAGCATGACCGGCATGGTGAGCTTGGTGACGGCATCGCTATAGTCGATGGGTTCGCGCATCAGTGCGCCCATGGCGTCGAGCAGCTTCGGAAATTCGGAAACGTCGGGCGCCACCGCCTTGTAGGAGAGGAACATCGGCGTGTCCTTCATCATGTCGGCCATACCAGCGCCGACGGCCGCCTGTTGCGGCAGCATCTCCGGGAAGAAGCCGTTCTGCGCATAGGGCGCCGAGAGTATCACCAGCCGGCGCACCCGGTCGGGCGCGGTCGCCGCCATGTTCAGCGCCACCCCGCCGCCGAAGGAATAACCGAAGACGTCGAGCTTGTCGTAGCCGAGTTGCTTCACCAGGATCGCGAGATCGGCGCCGATGGCCGGAAGCTCGATCGGCCGCTTGCCGAGGGGCGTGCGGCCATGGCCCTGCAGATCGACGGCAATCACCTGCCGGTGGTCGGTGAAAACAGGCATGACCGGCGCGAACATCTCGATCTGCCCGAGGCCGCCGTGAAGGAGCAGCAGCGGTTCGCCCTCTCCACGGATCTCGTAATAATAATCGATGCCGTTGACCGGCAAACTTCCCTTCCTGACGATCGGCGCTACGGCCTTTTTGTCCTCGCTCGCCGGCGTGCCACCGTCAGCACCTGATATATCGGGCGCGGCCAGGAATGCGGCGACCGTTGCGATCATCGAAATCAGCGTCATTTTCGACATGTCCTTGCTCCGTGTTTGCGTCGATACCGCAAGGACGGCGGCGATCATGCTTTTCCGACACCGCGCTTCGAAATTTCTGCCATCACCTTTATGCCATTCCTATATTTTCACCCCGTGCCCCGAATGGATTTCCTATCGCGCGCAGCAGTAGGCTTTCGCCATCACTGCAAAGGTCAAATGCCATGCGATATGTCATGTCCTCCGATTCTAAACCCCTTCACCCCTACAGGATCACGCGCGGCAGCCGGCGGATGCGCGAGAAGCGCACTGCCCGAGCGCTGATCGTCTTCGGCGTGGTGCTCGCCTGCGTCGAGCTCTACGTCGTCGTTTTCGGCTGGCTCTGAGGCCGGCCCATGGAAGCGGCGAGAATGCCGCGCCTTGGCGGCGCGATCACCACTCTCATCACGCCGTTTCGTCATGGCTGTCTCGACAGGCCGGCGCTCCGGGCGCTTGCGGAATGGCAGATCCTAAGCGGCGTCGACGGGCTCACCGTCTGCTCGACAATGGGGGAAGGCCCGACGCTTTCGCAGCAGGAGCGCGCCGAGGTAATCGATCTCGTCATCCGCTCTGCGGCCGGCCGCGTGCCGGTCGTCGCCGCCACCGGCACCAATTCCACCGACAGCACGATCGCGCTCACCCGCGAGGCGGAAGTGCTCGGCGCCGCAGCAGCGCTCGTTACAGTGCCCTATTATTCCAAGCCTGGGCAGCAGGGCATCGTCCACCACTTCGAGCAGCTGGCGGCGGCAGGCGGACTGCCCGTCATCATCGACCATGCGCCGGCGCAGACGGCGAGCGATCTTTCGACGGAAACGCTCGACAGACTGGCCGTCATCCCGGGAATCTTTGGCATCCGCGACGCCACGGGCGACATCGCTCGCTTCGTCGGCCTTTCGGCTATCCTGCGGCAGCGCTTCCGCTTCTTTTCCGCGCACGATCCTTCCGCGCTCGCCTTCACCATCGCCGGCGGCGACGGCACGATCTCGTCGGGCGCCAATGTGGTGCCGCGGCTCTTCACCTCGATGCAGCAGGCGGCCCGGGCCGGGAACCTTTCGGCCGCGCATTCTCTGCAGGAATGGTTGCTACCGCTGATATCAGCGCTCGGGCCGGAGGGCGATCCGGCGAGGATCAAGTATGCGCTGCGGCTGATGCGCGGGCTGAAGGCCGAGCTTCGCCTTCCGCTTGTCGCGGCCGAGCCGGAGGTGTGTTTGGCCATCGGCGAGGCGCTTGCGCCTTTCCTTGACGAAAGCAGCACGAGGATGGCGCTATCCCTATGAGATTTTTATATTTTCCTCTCTGGCGCCAAATGGAAACCCTATCCGCTGACGCCTATCTTCCAAGGCGTGACACCGCCGCATTTTCAAGCGGCGGTTGAGTGAGACTTCGAAAGGACAAACCGATGTCACGCCTGACTGAACCGAGTGCCGAGAGCGACCCGCTGCAACGCAGCCACCTCGGCACACTCGCCGCCGATCCCTCCCATCCGATGCTCTCCGGCCTTGCCGCCATTGCGCCCCGCCTTGGGGCAGCGATGGCCTTTGCCGGGCTGGTGCAGATGACCTTCAATCTCATCTCCCGCTGAAACCATCAGGACCGAAGAATCATTACAATGGCAAACGCACAGCAACGCCGCAGCCTGCCTTCCGCAGCGCCCTCACCTTCCGCCCGCTTCACCGTCGGCCGCGACAGAAGCGGCCGCTGGATCGTCCACGATCGCGATGGCCTCGTTGGCGGGCTCTTCATCAATGAGGCGGCCGCCCTCCATTTCGCTGCAGGGGAATGCAACTGCCCCTCGGCTGATATCCATAGGGCGGCCGCAGGCATGGTGCTCGAATTCGCGCCCTTTGCGCGTAGCACCGCGAATATCCACTAAATCTTATCGGTCTCCCGCCGTTTTCAGCCGGCAGGAGACCGAAGACATGGGTTGGAGGCCAATATCCAACTTTTCCTTAACCGGCATGCTGGTAAAATCCTGGCGCAGAGACTTCAGACGCCGCGAGACCGATGCCGAAACCGAATTTCCGCTTCACCCATTATGATCTCAAGGAACAACGCGCCGGAACGATCATCGAGGTGTCGTTGAATGCGGTGAACAATGTCCGCCTGATGACGGCGCCGAATTTCCAGCGGTTCACCGAGGTTCTCGATTTCAAATATATCGGCGGCGTCGCGCGCAAATCGCCGATCAAAATCGCCGTTCCGGAAAGCGGTCACTGGCATGTCGTCGTCGACATGGAAGCTCATCACGGGCTTGCGGAATCGTCCGTCAAGGTGATCGCCGCGCCGGCAAATCAGAAGACGCCGCGCGTTTCCTGAGCTTGGCAGCACCACGCATCTTCTCGGCTCGTCTCTCCTGCCAACCAGCCGGCGCCCGCGATTAGGGCGTTCGTGCAACCATCAAGCCCTCGGAAAACGCGTAGATCCTCCCCGATCCTTGATCAGGATCATTGAATCAGACTGCCACGTCGATCACAGTTCTCCTGTCGCGAGGCTTGCCCGCGCCGCAGCGCCACCAGATGCAACTCGGCTCGCCATTTGATGCGCCGAGGGTAAGTGGGGTAGCAGACGAAGATCTTCACAACGTGGGGAGTAGTCCATGACTTCGAGCCCAATGGGTCGTATCACCAATATCATCGATCCTGGCGATGCGCTCGGCGAAGTACTTTTCGGATTGATTATGGCGCTCACGTGGACGATTGGTTCGAGACTTGTTCTTGAAAAAGAGGGGTTAAATGTTCAGGAGCTTTTAGTTGCAACAATCGGATGCAATGTCGCTTGGGGGATCATTGACGCCGTATTATTCATCCTGGGCACGACATTCCACAGGAGCAGACGGCTGCGCCTTTTTCGGCAAATCAAAGCCGCCAAAAGTGAATCTGCGGCGCTCATGGTGCTCGCGAACGAATTCCCGATTGAAGAAGCACCATTTTCTGGAAAGGCCGCCGATGCGGAGGCACTCTATCGGTCACTCCTGACGCTCGCATCTCGGGCCGATCCTGTGAAGGTGTCCCTATCGAAAGGCGATCTGTTTGCCGCAATTGCGATCTTCTTTTTGGTTTCTGCCACCTCCATTCCGGCAGTTATCCCTTTCCTTCTCATCGATAATGCGCAGCTTGCCCTGAGAGCCAGCAACCTGTTTCTTATTATGCTGCTATTTGTGACGGGCTATGCGTGGGCGACGTTTTCAGGAGGCAGGCCCTTTTATGCAGGGATGACGATGACTTGTCTCGGATTGCTTCTGGTTGCAATAGCGATCGTTCTTGGCGGCTGAGCCCCTTCACCAACCGAACAGGCACCGCGCCTCAGCGCGGATTGCGCTCCTTGCGAAGCTTTGCCCACCATTCCAGCCGCTTGCGGATATCGCGTTCGAAACCGCGCTCCGGCGGATCGTAGAAGATCTGGCGACCCATCTTCTCCGGGAAATAGTCCTGGCCGGAAAAGGCGTCCGGCTCGTCGTGGTCGTAGCGATAACCTTCGCCGTAACCCTCGCCCTTCATCA
Source organism: Rhizobium sp. 62_C5_N11_2 (assembly GCF_051811185.1). Lineage (NCBI taxonomy): Bacteria > Pseudomonadati > Pseudomonadota > Alphaproteobacteria > Hyphomicrobiales > Rhizobiaceae > Rhizobium > Rhizobium sp. 62_C5_N11_2. The sequence continues at coordinate 1,544,861 of NZ_JBPWPW010000001.1, read as the reverse complement.
GCTTGGTCGGCGCATTGAGGATATGCTTCGGCGGCAGCAGCGAGCCATTCTGCTTCGCGGCCTGGCTTGCCGCCTTGAAGGCAGTGTAGACCGCATTCGATTTCGGCGCGGTGGCGAGATAAACGCAGGCCTGGGCCAGCGCCAGTTCACCTTCCGGCGAGCCGAGATACTCATAGGCATCCTTGGCGGCATTACAGATCACCAGCGCCTGCGGATCGGCAAGACCGATATCCTCAACCGCCATGCGCACCAGCCGCCGGCCGAGATAGAGCGGATCCTCGCCTGCATCGAACATACGGGCGAGATAGTAGAGCGCGGCATCGGGATCCGAGCCGCGTACGGATTTATGCAGCGCCGAGATCAGATTGTAGTGACCATCCTGCGCCTTGTCGTAGACCGGGGCACGGCGCTGGACGATGCGCGTCAGGCCTTCTGTGTCGAAGCTCTCGCCTTCGCGCGCCGCGCGCCAGACTTCTTCGGCGAGCGTCAGCACCGCGCGGCCATCGCCGTCGGCCATGCGGATCAGGCTGACGCGAGCATCCTCCGTCAGCGGCAGCGGCTTCTGCTCGATCGCCTCGGCACGCTTCAGCAGTTCCTCGAGGCTCTCCTCGTCATGCGACTTGAAGGTGAGCACACGGGCACGCGACAGCAGAGCGGCGTTGAGCTCAAAGGATGGGTTCTCGGTGGTGGCGCCGACGAGGATGACGGTGCCATCCTCCATGACGGGCAGGAAACTGTCCTGCTGGGCGCGGTTGAAACGATGGATCTCATCGACGAAGAGCAGCGTCTGACGGCCGTCCATACGCCGCAAACGGGCTGTCTCGAACACCTTCTTCAGATCGGCGACGCCGGAGAAGATCGCCGATATCTGCTCGAAGGCCAGGCCCGCCTCGCCCGAAAGCAACCGTGCCACCGTCGTCTTGCCGGTGCCGGGCGGACCCCAGAAGATCATCGAGCCGAGCGAGCCGCTTTCGATCATCCTTTTCAGCACGCCATCCTCACCGGTCAGGTGTTCCTGACCAGTGACATCGGCAAGCGTCTTCGGCCGCAGCCGGTCGGCAAGCGGCCGCCTGGCAGCGACCTCCTCCGGAACACGCGGCGCGAAGAGATCGTTGCTCATCGGAAAAATTGCCGGATGCGCTGGCCGTCGCGCTCTATCTCGACCCGCCAGAGGCCGGGGTCGCTATCGGCGATCTGGGATAGTTCGCTGGTCGACTTCACATCCGTGCCGTTGATCGAGACGATGATATCCTTCGGTTCGAAACCGAGACGGGCAGCAGGCGAATCGTCCTTCACCTCGGATACGACGACGCCCGCCGATTCCGGCGGCATGCGCAGCTCGTCGGCGACCCGGGGCGACAGGTTCTCGACGACGGCGCCGGTAAACGGCGTATGCCCGCCGATCGTGCGCTGGTCGCGCGGCGAGGTTTCCGGGGCACGGGCGAGCGTCAGCGGCAGCTGCTCCTCGCGGCCGTTCTCGACGACGGTGAGGTTGACCGATGTGCCGAGGCCCGCCGTCGTCAGCCGGTAGAGCAGCGCATCCGGATGTTCGACAGAAATCCCGTCGACGGCAGTGACGATTTCTCCGGCCTTCAGCCCGGCCTTGGCCGCCGGCCCGCCTTCCGAGACCTTGACGACGAGCGCGCCGCGGGCCTTGTTCAGCCCCAGCGCCTCAGCCACTTCCGAGGTTACGGCATCGAAGCTCGCGCCGACATAGGGCCGTTCGAAGGATTTGACGCCGGCATCGGCAGAGGAGAGGAAGACCTTGACCAGATTGGCAGGGATGGCGAAGCCGATGCCGTTCGAGCCGCCGCCGCGCGAGAAGATCGCCGTGTTGATGCCGATCAGTTCGCCCTTCATGTTCATCAAGGCGCCGCCGGAATTGCCGGGATTGATCGAGGCATCGGTCTGGATGAAGAAGCCGAATTCGTTCCTGACCACCTGGTTGCGGGCAAGTGCTGAGACGATACCGCTCGTCACCGTCTGGCCGACGCCGAAGGGGTTGCCGATCGCCAGCACGAGATCGCCGACCTCGACCGTATCGGAATTGCCGATCGGCAATGTCGGAAAGCTTTCCTTGGTGTCGATCTTCAGCACGGCGAGATCGACACGGTCATCACGCAGCACCACCTTGCAGGGGAATTCGCGGCCATCCGACAGTGCGATCTTGATGTCGTCGGCGCCTTCGACGACATGATTGTTGGTCACGACAGTGCCGTTCGCCTCGACGATGACGCCGGAACCGAGCGACGACTGCTTTTCCGAACGGTTTGGCATCTGCTGGCCGAAAAACTGCTCGAAGAAAGGGTCGCCGGCAAAGGGCGACTGCCGCTTGACGGTCTTTTCCGCATAGACGTTGACGACGGCGCCCGACGTCTGTTTGACGAGCGGGGCGAAGGAGAGCTGCATCTGCATCTGGCTCTCGGGTACGGTCTTTGCCGTCTGCGCATGGGCCGCAGCCGGCAGAACGAGCATGAGAGCGAATAGCGAGACGGAGGCGCGCTTGAACAGGCCTTGCATGGGTATCCCTTTTGAATCCTCTTGAGGAACGTTTTAGAGCATGATGCCGAAAAGTGTGAGCGGTTTTCGGACGACATCATGCTCTAACTATTTAATTGCGAACAGGATTCAGATTTTAGGCCGACCGGCCTAAAATCATCCTGTTCTGCGGCCCGACGCTAGAAAGGAAAGGGGGCGGAAGCATGGAAGAATAAGGCAAAGGGATGTCTTGGAAACCGGTTGAAGTCATTATGAATTTGATTCAGGAAGATTGGCCATGCAACTGATATCAAAAGCCAAAAACTGGGCGAAGTCACTGAAGCGTGACATCGTGGCCCTATGGCTTGCCGCCCGCGATCCCCGCGTGCCGTGGCATGCTAAAGCGGTGGCCGGCGCCGTTGCCGCCTACGCGCTGTCGCCCATCGATCTCATCCCCGATTTCATCCCCATCCTCGGCTATCTCGACGATCTCCTCATCGTGCCGCTCGGCATCATGCTGGCGATCCGGCTCGTTCCGGCAGAGGTGATGAACGAGCTTCGCACGGAGGCGGCAAGGCGCATCGAACGTCCCTCCAGCCGGGTCGGACTGATCTTCATCCTTGCCGTCTGGCTCATCTGCATCATCTTCCTGGCTCTGGCACTGCGGAAGCTGGCCTGACCGGCGGCAATAGGAACATATGAATGATCACGACAAGAACGACGACAGCGGCTCTCGGCTTTGCGATGCTGCTCATTGCATCGAACCTGGTACAGGCAGCAAGCTTCGATTGCGATGCGAAGGAATTGAAGCCGGATGAGAAAGCGATCTGCGACAACCGCGCACTCAACGATGCCGACGTGAAGATGGCAACCACGTTTGAACTGCTCTCCGGTCTGCTGGCGATGGGCTCGCGCGGCACATTGCAGGACGAGCAGACGGCCTGGCTGAAGAAACGGCAGGAATGCGGGGCGGATGTGGCCTGTATCAAGGCTGTCTATGACGAGCGGCTGAAGCAGCTCGGCGAGACCTATAAAAACATCAACCGGCCGCTTTAAAAGCGACCGGTCGGCGGAGCAGCTGACTCTTAATCAGCGGGTCGCAGGTTGAAGCGACTCAGCGGGCGTTCAGATCGCGCACGGCGCCGCGGTCCGCACTCGTTGCGAAGGCGGCGTAGGCCTTCAGGGCGGTCGTGACGTTGCGCTTGCGGACTTCTGTGGGATACCAGCCCTTGGCATCCTGATCGGCGCGGCGGGCGGCGAGTTCGGTCTCACTGACGCGCAGGCTGATCGTGCGGTTGGGGATGTCGATGTCGATCATGTCACCTTCGCGCACCAGGCCAATCGTGCCGCCATTTGCCGCTTCCGGCGAGGCATGGCCGATCGAGAGGCCGGAGGTGCCGCCGGAGAAGCGGCCGTCGGTGATGAGCGCGCAGGCCTTGCCAAGGCCCTTCGACTTCAGATAGCTCGTCGGATAGAGCATTTCCTGCATGCCTGGGCCGCCCTTCGGGCCTTCGTAGCGGATGACGACGACGTCGCCGGCCTTCACCTCGTTGGCAAGGATCGCCTTGACGGAGGCATCCTGGCTTTCGAAGACGCGGGCGGGGCCGGAGAATTTCAGGATCGATTCATCGACGCCGGCAGTCTTGACGATGCAGCCGTCGATCGCAAGGTTGCCCTTGAGCACGGCAAGACCACCATCCTTGGAGAAGGGATGCTCGACCGAGCGGATGACGCCGTTTTCGCGGTCGGTGTCGAGTTCGTCCCAGCGGGCCTCCTGGCTGAAGGCGACCTGGGTGGGAATGCCACCCGGAGCGGCACGATAAAAGTTGCGAACGGTTTCGCTGTTGGTGCGGGTGATATCCCAGCGATCGATCGCATCGCCCAGCGTCTCGGCATGGACGGTCGGGCAATCGCGGTTCAAGAGGCCGCCCTTGTCGAGTTCGCCGAGGATCGACATGATGCCGCCGGCGCGGTGGACGTCTTCCATGTGAACATCACTCTTGGCGGGGGCGACCTTTGACAGGCACGGCACCCGGCGCGATAGCGCATCGATATCGGCCATGGTGAAATCGACCTCGCCTTCATGGGCGGCAGCAAGGATGTGCAGGACCGTATTGGTCGAGCCGCCCATGGCGATATCGAGCGTCATGGCATTCTCAAACGCCTGTTTGGAAGCGATGATGCGCGGCAGCGCCTTTACGTCGTCCTGCTCGTAGTAACGGCGGGCGAGATCGACAATCAGATGGCCGGCCTCGACGAAGAGGCGCTTGCGGTCGGCGTGGGTGGCAAGCGTCGAGCCGTTGCCGGGCAGCGACAGGCCGAGCGCTTCCGTCAGGCAGTTCATCGAATTGGCGGTGAACATGCCGGAGCAGGAGCCGCAGGTCGGACAGGCAGAGCGTTCGATGGTCTGGACGTCCTCGTCACTGATCTTGTCATCGGCTGCGGCGACCATGGCATCGACGAGGTCGAGTGCATGCGTCTTGCCGTGCAGCACGACCTTGCCGGCTTCCATCGGACCGCCGGAGACGAAGACGGTCGGGATATTGAGGCGTAGCGACGCCATCAGCATGCCGGGGGTGATCTTGTCGCAGTTGGAGATGCAGACCATGGCGTCGGCGCAATGGGCATTGACCATGTATTCAACGCTGTCGGCAATGAGCTCTCGCGAGGGCAGCGAATACAGCATGCCGTCATGCCCCATGGCGATGCCGTCATCGACGGCGATCGTGTTGAATTCCTTGGCAACACCGCCAGCCGCCTCGATCTCGCGGGCGACGAGCTGGCCAAGGTCCTTCAGGTGCACGTGGCCGGGCACGAACTGGGTGAAGGAATTCACCACCGCGATGATCGGCTTGCCGAAATCCGAATCCTTCATGCCCGTGGCGCGCCAAAGGCCGCGGGCGCCCGCCATGTTGCGGCCATGGGTCGTGGTTCTGGAACGGTAAGCTGGCATCGGTGTCTTCCTCAACGTGTCGGAATTATCAGGCGAAGCGGGGCGGCATGGAGCCTGCAGGCCGGGCAAACGCTGCTTTTTCGAATTGTCCTAATCCAATCGACGGGGGCTGTCACTACCGTGAAGGCCAAATCCGGTACGCCATGGGCCAAGCGCCATGAGGCCCATCGATCATATACGGTACAGCGCGACGTTTCGTTACAGCCTATTCCATCACGGCCGAACACAAAAAATTGGCTTCACGTCTGTAATATTCAAGGCTTAGACACTCATCCGAACATGCGGGCGGTTCGTTTAAAGACTATATTGCAGAAATCCGCCCAGGAGATTTCGCCATGCCAACCTATCGCCCACCGAAGATCGCGTCATCGGAGATCACGCCGCGCCAGATCTATGTGCGCCGTCGTGAATTCCTCGGCGCGGCAGCACTTGGCGCCATGGCGCTCTACAGCGCCGGCAAGGCGAGCGCTGCGGCCCTCTCCGCCGTTGAGAGCAAGTACAAGGTCGACGAGAAGGCGACGCCGCTCAAGGACGTCACGACCTACAATAATTTCTATGAGTTCGGCCTCGACAAGGGCGATCCCGCAGCACTTTCCAGCGATTTCAAGCCGCTGCCCTGGACGATCAAGGTCGACGGCATGGTCAACAAGCCAGGTACCTTCGACCTCGAGGTGCTGATGAAGGAATTCCCGATCGAGGAGCGCACCTACCGGATGCGCTGCGTCGAGGCCTGGTCCATGGTCATCCCCTGGGACGGCTTTCCGCTGGCATCGCTGCTCGACAAGGTGGAGCCGCTCGGCAGCGCCAAATACGTCTCATTCGAAACAGTCGTGCGGCCGGACGAGATGCCTGGGCAGAAGGGCTTCTTCCAGTCGCTCGACTGGCCCTATGTCGAAGGTCTGCGCCTGGACGAGGCGCGCCATCCGCTGACGCTGCTTGCCGTCGGGCTCTATGGCGAAACGCTGCCAAACCAGAACGGCGCGCCGATCCGGCTCGTCGTGCCGTGGAAATACGGCTTCAAGGGCATCAAGTCGATCGTCAGGATCACACTCACCGACCGGCAGCCCAAGAATACCTGGCAGGTCACCAATCCGCAGGAATACGGCTTCTACGCCAACGTCAATCCAGCGGTCGACCATCCCCGCTGGAGCCAGGCGAGCGAACGGCGCATCGGCGAAAGCGGCTTCTTTGGCGCGAGCCGCCATCCCACCCTGCCCTTCAACGGTTATGCAGACGAGGTGGCGAGCCTTTATGCCGGCATGGACCTGAAGGCGAATTTCTGATGGCGGAACTGTCGCTCGCCATCCCGAAGCGCTGGCAACCCGCCTCCGTCTGGCTGCTTTATGTCGTCGGGCTCGTGCCTGCGGCCTGGACTTTCTATCTCGGCGCGACTGATCAGCTCGGCGCCGATCCGGTCAAAACCTTCGAGCTCTTCCTCGGCATCTGGACGATCCGTTTTCTGATCCTGACCCTTGCCGTTTCCCCTGCCCGTGAGCTCTTCGGCTGGAACTATCTGCGCTATCGCCGCGCCCTCGGGCTGCTGACCTTCTACTACGCGCTGATGCATTTCACCGTCTACATGGTGCTCGACCAGGCGATGGATATTTCTGCCGTCATCAACGACGTGCTGAAGCGCCCCTTCATCATGTTCGGCATGGCCGGGCTTGCGATGCTCATTCCGCTGGCGCTGACATCCAACAATCTCTCGATCCGCCGCCTCGGCAAGAACTGGATCTGGCTGCATCGCCTCGTCTATATCGTCGCCGCCTGCGGGGCGTTGCACTTCGCGCTCTCGACCAAGATCCTCGACCTCGAGCAATATATCTATGTCGGGCTGATCATCGCGCTCATCCTCTACCGCTCCTATCGGCCAATCGCACGCAACAGGCAGAAGGGCAAAGGGCGGACGCGCAATCGCGCAGTAGCGTCTGTTTCGTAGGATTGCAGACTTACCCGCGAGGATGGGTCGCAGCCCACCGTGCGGGATCGAAGGCGCAGGCCGCGGCTATGCCGATGGCATAAGCCAGCATGTTCCAAAGCGAAAATACCCGGCCAAGCAACAACGCGCCTGCCGTGGTCAGCCGAAACGCGTCGAGCCAGGGCGTATGATAAAGCCGGAACAATTCCACTGAGATCGCTATGAACAGCGCTGTGACGGCAATTACTGCCGGCCGTGACCTTGTGACAAAGAGCGCCACGAGCAGATAGACCATCGCTCCCCAGAGTGCCGATCCGCCATATTTGACGACGATAAAAGGCAGACCGGCCGCATAGCCAAACCTGCGGAGCACCAGCCCGAGAACGATGACAAGAAACAGGGCGGCCAGAGGAAGGAACGTAAGCCCACGGTGAAAGCCGTCTTGCGATGACGGGCTACTGACTGGCAGTCCTAGTGGTAACGCTAGGAGTAGTCATATGACGAAGCATCCAATTGAGGTGATCACGTCCGTAGAGCGCCGTCGGCGCTGGTCACGCGAGGACAAAGAGCGCCTCGTCGCTGCCTGCTTTGAGCCGGACGCGGTTATCTCTGAGATTGCTCGCGCGGCCGGTATCCATGTCAGCCAGTTGTTCCGTTGGCGCAAGGAGCTGTGCCGGATCGAGGAGCTGAAGACCGAGACGGCAACCACGTTGGTGCCGGTGATCGTGTCCGAGACCGCGCCGGCAGTCTCTCCCGTTCAAACGGAACCGCCCACCACATCCCATCCTCGTCGCAAACGCAGCGATGTAACGATTGAGCTGGGTCGGGGCAGACGCGTACGCGTGGATAGCGATATCGACACGGAAGCGCTTGGGCGCATTCTCGATTGCGTGCTGGGTCGTCGATGATCCCGGTCCCTACTGGTGTAAAGGTCTGGCTGGCGACAGGCCATACGGACATGCGAAAGGGCTTTCCGGGTCTATCGTTGATGGTGCAGGAGGCGCTGAAGCGTGACCCGATGTGTGGGCACCTGTTCGTATTCCGCGGCCGCGGTGGCGGTCTGATCAAGGTGATCTGGCATGACGGCCAGGGAGCCTGTCTGTTTACAAACGATCGGCGTTCATACTACACCTCTTTCCTCGCCAGTTGATGTTTTTGGCTCAGTTTGCGTTTCTCGATACGCAGCAGCGCGATTCTTGAGGGGGTTCCATCGGCTGCATTGCTTTTGCGGCAGGTCTCCATCGGCGATTTCGTACAGGCTATAGTGCCCGTTATAGGCATGTCTGGTGATGAGGCCAAATTTGGCCCATCTGGCGACGGTTTGCTCGCTGATATTGAGATGCGCTGCCGCTTCCTGTCTTGTCAGCATTCCCCGCTGTCGCAGTCGATCATATCGTGATCGCAGCTTATATTCGTGGATGAGATAGGCGACTTTGAGGGGTGTAAAGCGGGCGTCCTGGCAGCCGCGACGTGCGGTTCCACCTGGGCGATGTCCCTGCTCGTTTAGAATCTCGGCGATCTCGGGATAAATGTAATCGTCGAGAAGCCTATCGACCAGTTCAATGATACTGGGCTTTGTCTTGATCTGCTGAGGAGAGGATTTTGGGTTCATGGTGGTGAGCGTCTGGATTTTGCCGCCCTTGAAGCGAACGTGAAGCTTGGTGGTTCCTTCCGCTGGCAGCTTTAAGAGAGTGACATCCTCAATGATGTGGGCCAGTAATCGCTTGCGTTCGCGGCTTAGGGTATCCGGCTCTTTCCAGAGCTGGTTGAAGTCGGCCGTCATCGCGACTAACCGTTCGTGGACAGCTTTATCGAGGATGAATTGATCGTGCTCTCGGCCACGTTCGCGCTCTTCGCGGGCACTGGCCAGCGTGCGAAGCTTCTCGTTCCATTCACCTTCGAGCGTGTCGGCGACGAGGCGGTTACTAGGATCGACAAGCATGAAGCGGCGCTGAGCGAGCTCGGCTTCCGTTTGGGCGCGTTCGATTGCGCGACAGCGCAGCCGGTCTGCTTCTTCATGCCGGGCTTGGATCTCCTTGCGGACTTCGAGAGCGAGTTCGACGGCCGCCGGCGTCATTTGCTCGGCAATCAGCATACCGATGGCTTCATCGACGGGAGGCCCGGCGATCGACTGACACATAGGCTCCCCACGATAAATGCGGGCACGATTACAAATGTACCAGGCTTCCTGCCGGCCACGCCGCGCCGCATAGCGAACCCTAAGATGGCTGCCGCACTGCCCACATACGGCCCGGCCTTGCAGCAGTGCCGGTCCCTCCCTTGGGATTGAAGCTCGTGCCGCTTCAAATCCACGGCCATTCGCCTTGAGGATCTTCAGATTCTCCTGATGTCGCTCCCAGCTGATATAGCCGGGATGAGCATCGGGAATGCAGGCCGGCCAGTCATCAATGTCGCGCGCACGCAGAGTCTTTTTGCCGTCGATGGTGCGTCGAAACTGTCGTCGGCCATAGGTATAGGCGCCAGCGTAGCGCGGATTGTTCAGGACACGCATCGCCGTCGATGCGGTCAGCGGCCGAAACAGCGTGCCGCCGTTGTGTAGGCGCGATGGAAACAATAGGCCTTCATTGCGAAAGACCTTGACGGTCTGGGAGGCGGACCCGAGGCGAGAGAACATCTCAAAGAAATGAATGATCGTTTCTCTGACTTGCATGTCTGGATCGAGCGTCACATTGCCGAAATGGTCATAGACCAACCCAGTCGGCAGGAGGCAACGAAACTCGCCGCGCCGCACCTTGTTGAGAATGCCGCCGCGTAGCCGGGCTTTGATCACATGCAGTTCGGCCTCACTCATTGTTCCCTTGAGGCCGAGCAGGAGCCGGTCGTTGAAACTTGCCGGATCATAGACGCCGTCCTCGTCGAGGATCAGGGTGTCGGCAAGGGCGCAAATCTCCAGCAGACGCTGCCAGTCGGCATTGTTGCGCGCCAGACGCGAGACCTCCAGGCCCATGACGATCCCGGCATGTCCCATGCCGACGTCGCTGACCAGCCGCTGAAACCCCTCGCGCCACACCGCCGATGCACCGGACTCTCCTTGATCGTTGTCGATGACGATAATCTGCTCGTCGCGCCAGCCGAGGGCGACAGCGCGTCCCCGAAGCGCATATTGCCGCCTGGCGCTCTCGACGTTCTCGACGACTTGCCGCATGGAAGACTGGCGGATGTAGAGGTAGGCGCCACGTTCGAGGTGATGAGGCTGGACTTTGAGATGTACATTCATGGTGACCTCCGATCGTTGGTGCTCATAGCGATTGTCGCAAGGACGTGAACGACGGCGCTGTGTCCGCCGCGCAGCGGCCAAGCCATTGACGATGGGTAATTCTGCTCTGGCGGGGTGACTGCTGTTGCGGTCAGCGCCTGAGCCCATCCCCACATGCCCCGGCGCAGAAAGAGCATCAGGCCGCTACGGGCCATAAGTGGCAGCGCTGCGCCGAAGGCGGCCTTGCGCAATACCTCGTACTGGGACGCGATGGTCGACGGTTGGGTCGGGCATGCCGCCGTCGCGGCAATGTTTACGTGTCGCTTTTTTTTAGAACCCGCTCGATCGATCTGGGATGAAGCTCGATATCGAGTTCCTGGCGGAGCAGCTTGGCCAGTTCCCGGGCGCGAACGGGTTCTCCTGGGGCGGTCTGCGCCTGCAGAAATGCCAGGACTTTGTCGTCGATCTTGTGGGGACCGCGGGGGCCCGGCTTTGTCGGCACCAGTCCGGCAATCCCGGCCATGTCGAAGTTCACCTTGGCCTGGTAATAGGTTGGCCTGGAAACACCGTACTCGTCGGAGGCCTCCGTCACCGACACCTTGTCGATGGACACGCGACGCAGCATCTCGTATTTGACCTGCACGGCGTCGTGCGGATCGAAGAACTCGCTGCCCCGAAACTTTGGATCGCGCACCTTCTCGGGGGTGGGATTGAACGTGCCCTCTTCGATGAGGACATCCATCTTTGTGCGCTTGCTCTCGTACTTCGCAGACATCAATGGCTCCGAGGACATGAAGCGGCGTTAGCGTAATGCTAATTATGCCGCATTCTGCTACCTCGTCAAGGCGATGTTTATGGTCTATCTGACGCGATATCTCGTATTTGCAGGCGTACCATCTCATAAAAACGACCTCTTGCGGCATAATCCACTTTACAGATGCGACATATTTACCTTTACACTTCAGCGCGTCAGCGCGGGCTCGATTTGCTCGAAAGGCGCTCCACCAGAGTGGCCAACTCCATTAAGTCGACAATCCGCAAGAGCAATCGTCCGTTGCTCATGACGACTTCGGGATCCAGGCTCACAAGATCAGTCCATTGCGGAGGAACCGACCAAACAGTGGCGTCCTCGGTCTGCAGCAAAAGGCGTTCACCATGCCGGTTGTAGCGCTTGCCGATGCACGGCAACTGTCGTGGGAATAAAGGATGAAACGGATGCGTTACCCGCACTAACTGCGTATCTGCGTTGGCAGTGGCTGCATTCTGTTGTGAGGTACAAGAAGTTAGAACGGGGACGCTTCATCTGGCCCTCGGCAGCCGATGGCACGGTGGTGATCACGCCCGCGCAGCTCGGTTATTTACTGGAAGGCATCGACTGGCGGATGCCGCAAAAGACCTGGCGGCCGACGTCGGCCGGATAAGCAAAAACACTGGAATGACAGGGTCGAATATGATTCCATCCTGTCATGAGCAATGCGACCGAAGAGCTTCCGGACGACCTTACCAGTGCGCTTGCACTGCTGGCCAAGGAACGTGCTCGGCGTGTTGCAGCCGAGGCTGAAGCAGCAACTGCCAAGGCAGAAGCCGCCAGTGCAAAGGCACTCGTATCACATTCCGAGGCGCTGATCGCGCGGCTGAAGCTGGAGATCGACAAGGTTCGCCGCGAACTCTACGGCAGCCGGTCCGAGCGTAAGGCGCGGCTCCTTGAGCAGATGGAGCTGCAGCTCGAGGAGCTAGAAGCAAATGCCGGTGAAGATGAACTGGTCGCGGAGATCGCAGCCAAAGCTTCAGCCGTCAAAGCCTTTGAGCGCAAGCGTCCTTCACGCAAACCCTTTCCAGAACACCTGCCGCGCGAGCGCATCGTCATCGCTGCTCCCACGAATTGCGCCTGCTGCGGGTCGACCAAACTGTCGAAACTCGGTGAGGATATCACCGAGACCCTGGAGGTCGTCCCGCGCCAGTGGAAGGTTATCCAGACGGTGCGGGAGAAGTTTACCTGCCGCGAGTGTGAGAAGATCACCCAGACACCAGCACCCTTCCATGTGACGCCCCGCGGTTTTGCCGGGCCGAACCTGCTGGCGATGATCCTGTTTGAGAAGTTCGCCCAGCACCAGCCGCTCAATCGCCAAAGCGAACGCTATGCCCGCGAGGGCATCGACCTCAGCTTATCGACATTGGCCGACCAGGTCGGAGCATGCGCCGCGGCTTTGAAGCCTATCCATTCACTGATCGAAGCGCACGTTCTGGCCGCCGGGCGGCTTCATGGCGACGACACGACAGTGCCGATCTTGGCGAGGGGAAAGACCGATACCGGTCGCATATGGACCTATGTCCGGGATGACCGACCATTCGGCGGGCTCTCACCGCCGGCCGCGCTGTATTATGCATCGCGGGACCGGCGACAGGAGCATCCGGAACGCCATCTGAAGACCTTCACCGGCATTCTGCAGGCGGATGCCTATGGCGGCTATAATCCGCTGTTCAAGGTTGATCGCGATCCAAATCCGCTAAGGCAGGCGTTTTGCTGGTCACATTCGAGACGTAAGTTCTTCGTGCTCGCCGACATCGCGGCGAATGCCAAGCGTGGAAAGAACGCTGCGCCGATCTCGCCCATGGCGCTGGAAGCCGTCAAACGGATCGACGCCCTGTTCGATATCGAGCGGGATATAAACGGGCTTGCCGCCGGTCAACGCCTGGACCGACGCCGCAGAGACAGCCTGCCGCTCGTCGACGATCTCCAGGCTTGGCTTCAAACCGAGCGTGCAAAACTGTCGCGCAGTTCTCCGGTCGCAGAGGCGATCGACTACATGCTCAAGCGTTGGGATGGCTTCACGTCATTCCTGGACGACGGCAGGATTTGCCTGACCAACAATGCCGCCGAGCGCGCGCTCAGAGGCTTCGCACTTGGCAGGAAATCATGGCTATTCGCCGGATCGGATCGTGGCGCTGACCGTGCCGCCTTCATGGCTACGCTGATCATGACCGCCTTATGCCGCGCGCGGCATAATGCCGTTTATGCCGACCGGCGAACTATGCCGAGTGCGTCTTCTGGCAGGAACGGCAAACCGTGCGTTCCGAGCCAGTTTGGCGGGTCGCCGTTGTTTGGCACTCGGCATAGTTCTCATGCTCAGAGGGTGTTCAGGAATTCCAGAAGCCGGTCGCTTGGTCGAAATCGCTCGGCCTTGGCGCCTTCGTACGGCTTCAGCTTTGCGAGTGCAGATTCCTTCAGTTCGAGATGCGCATGAAGATAGGTCAACGTCGTTTCCATCGCTTCATGGCCCAACCACAGGGCAATGACGGAGCAGTCGACGCCCGCCTGCAGCAACTCCATGGCAGCAGAGTGCCGCAAGACATGGGGCGACACCCGCTTTGAGCGAAGGGAGACGCAGTGCTCACGTGCTTTGGCGACATATTTGTTCAGCAGTGCCTGCACGCCGTCGGCGCTGAGCCTGCCACCGTGCGTATTCGGAAAGAGGGCTGTTGAGCCTCGCTTCCCTGGTTCCTTGAGCCAATAACGGAGGGCTTGCTGTGCAACCTTTGTGAGCGGCGTACTTCGCTCTTTGCGGCCCTTGCCGATGCATTGCACATGCGCACCGCGGCCGAGCATTACCGAATCTCGGTCAAGGTCGATGATCTCCGAGACCCGCAGCCCCGTTTGGGCGGCCAGTAACAGCAGAGTGTAGTCGCGGCGTCCCAGCCACGTGCTTCGATCCGTGCAGTCCAGGATCGCTTCAATCTCGGGCCTAGTTAGAAACTGAAGCTGCCGCTTGTCACATCGCTTGCTGGGGATCGCGAGCACACGCTGAATGTGGGCGCTATGTGCCGGCTCCTCGAACGCCGCATATCGGAAGAAAGAGCGGATGGCTGTAAGGCGGAGATTCCGGGTCCGCACCGAGGCGGATCTCTTCGTCTCAAGATCCTCCAGGAATGCGCCGATGAAGGGAGCGTCCAAATCCCGCAGCGTCAACTCCGATGGGGATCTCCCAAGGCGCGTCTGTGCGAACGCAAACAGGAGCCTGAAGGTGTCGCGATAGGAGGCGATGGTGTTAGAACTTACACCTCGATGCTTCATGAGCCGATCTGTGAACCACCGCTCGATCAGCACGGCCAGGTCTTTCGTGCGTCTCATGACCGTACCTCCCAGCGCTTATTCAATCGCCGTACGGCATGGTTCATCAGTTCCGGCGTGGCGGACAGATACCAATAGGTGTCGCGAACATTCGCATGGCCGAGGAAGGTCGAGAGAACCGGCAGCTCGCGTTCCACATCTTCGCCGGCGCGATGCCAGTTGATCAGGGTCTGGACGGCGAAACGGTGACGAAGATCATGAATCCGTGGGCCATCTCGTTTCCCCTCCTGCCGTAATCCGATTTGCCGAGATAGTCGCCAGAACACGCGGTGCACGTATTGATGCAGCAATCTGCCGCCCTGTTCGGCGACGAAGAAATAGGGACTACGCGGCGTACCAAGGTGTGCATCGCGTCGGGCGGCATAGCCTGAAAGGACAGCAATTGTCGTGGCATGCAGCGGCACCAGCCGTGACTTGCCAAACTTTGTCTCTCGGATGGTGAGGACGCCCTGGTCGAGATCTACATCGGCCCGGAGCAGGCTGAGCGCTTCGGAATGGCGCAGTCCGGCGACCGCTATCAGCCCGAACAGGCAGTGATATGTCCAGCGCCGCAGGGCGTTGGCCGGCGGCAACGACAGTGCTGCCGCCAGAAGTGCCTGAATCTCGACCTCACTATAGATGTAGGGTTTTGTCCGCCGTGCCGGCGCCACAGCGTCGCTCGGTGGCACTTCCGTCAAAGGATCGAAATGACTGAGGTGCTGGGCAAAGCAGCGCACATCAGCCAGTCGGATTGACCAACTCGGCTGCCGGCCCATCGAGGTGACCCACTCCATTGCCAGGTCCGCCGTGATGGTCTCGGCGCCGCGGGCTTCCATGAAAGCGACGAACTCCGACAATCGTTTTGCCGGACCGTCATATTTGTATCCCAGCCCTTGGCGCATGCCGATGTAGCGCTCAAGCGCGGTGCGAAGCCGGCTCATTGGACACCTCCCGGCCAGGGTAGGCTCAGTTCCCGCAGCTTCTCAATATCGAGCTTTGCATAGATTCTTGTACTGTCGATGCTTCGATGGCGGAGCAGTTGACCGATCTCGGCAAAGCTGGCGCCCGACCGCAAAAGGTCGGTCGCAAGGCTGTGGCGGAAAAGATGGGCACCGTGATGCGCATAGCCGTCAATGCCTGCCCGTTCGAGTGCCTGCTTCGCGATCATCGTGATGGCGCAGCCGGAGGCAAAGCCCACATGCGGCGCAAGTGTTCGCAAGAAGACTCGCCGACATGCCGAAGCTGGGCGCCCATGCCGGATATAAGCGACGATCGCTGTTCCGACGTCGTGACGCAGCGGCATAGTCGCTTGTCGTCGTCCCTTTCCGTGTACGAGGATCGTGCCCGACTGCCAGTCGATATCGTCAAGATTGAGGGTGGCCACTTCGCTGGCGCGCAAACCGAGCTTGGCGAGGATCATCAGAACCGCATAGTCCCGACGACCCATTGCCGTCGTCCGATCGCAGGCATCGAGAACCTTCTGGACTTTCTCGGGCGGCAGGAAGGTTGGAAGGCCGGCAAGTCGCCAGCGGCGGATGGACGGCACACAGTCAGCGAGCGGCGTCGAGATGAAGCCCTTCAGATGCAAATAGCGCAGGAAAGCACGCACAACCCCGCACATGGCTTTGCCACTGTCGGCGGAACCGTCGAGCGCATGTCGCTCGACATAACCGATAACGATCTCCGGGGTGAGCGCTGCAAACTCGTCTGCGCCGAAAGGACACACCTCCCGGAGAAATCGAAGCGACAGAAGCTTGTGGCTCCCCACTGTCGCGGCGGCGAGCCCTCTCTCATTCGAGAGATATTGCCCGAATACATCGACGATCATCTCGTGCTCACTGCGCTGAATCGGAAGCGCGGCTGGTATTAAGCCTTTCTCCCGTAACGCCAAAAGCAAGCGGCGGAGCGCCGATCGATCGCCCGAGTCGGGCTTCCAGTGTTTGAAACGATGCTCAAGAAAGCGGTCGGCGTGAACCTCATTCAAATCCTGCGGAGCATGTCCATTGCCAACATGCCAGTCCATCAGATCCCGAAACAGGCTCAGCGACCGCCACGTGCATTGCCGCCCCAAACCTTCGTTCGACATTTTGGCGGCGTAAACGCCCGCAAACTCCCGATACGGACCGTAGACCAGCTTCCGGTATAGGGCGCTGCGATTCAAATAGTCAGTTGCGTTCATGTGTCCTCTCCTTCGCGACAATTGCGACGGAGAGACCCTAAGCTATGCCGACTAGGCGGCCGCTATGGTGCTGGAAACGTTGGCAAAAAGTTGATTAATCGGCATAGTTCGCCGGTCGGCATAAACGGCAAAGCTCAACGACATTGATCCGCAGGCGTGGCTTGCCGACATCCTCGCCCGCATAGCCGACACTCCGATCACCAGGTTGGAGCAACTGCTTCCATGGAACTGGACACCGCCGACCATCGACGCTCAAGCGGCGTGACCAGCGGCCTTCACCGTATGCTTACGAAGGAACTGCGGAGAGCGAGTCTGAATGATTTTGCGCAATGGAGCCGGTCTCGTCACTATATCAGAAACAAAAACAGCCGGGCTTTGCAGCCCGGCTGTTCTGTTTCCGCAGGAGCGGAAGATTAAGCGGCGACAGCCTGCTCTTCGGCAGCGACCCGGGCCTTGTCGGCTGCGCCCTTGGCATAGGCATCGCGATCCACGAATTCGATCACAGCCATGGCGGCATTGTCGCCCTGGCGGAAGCCGGCCTTCATGATGCGCAGGTAGCCGCCGTTGCGGGTGGCGTAGCGCGTTGCGATCGTGTCGAACAGCTTCGAGACGACAGCGGCATCGCGGATCTGCGAGATCGCCTGACGGCGAGCGTGCAGGTCGCCGCGCTTGCCGAGCGTGACGAGCTTCTCGACGATCGGACGGATTTCCTTGGCCTTCGGCAGGGTCGTGACGATCTGCTCGTGGGTAATCAGCGAAGCCGCCATGTTGGCGAACATCGCCTTGCGGTGGCTTGCAGTTCTATTCAGCTTGCGGCCGGCTTTACCATGGCGCATTGCTATTCTCCTTTAATGCAGGTGCCCTTACGCTAAGTGGGCCTGCCGTTTCCTGGCACATGCAGGCGATCGGCCTGCTGTTTGACGGGGAAAGGCAGCCGAAAGAGCCTGCCTTTTGTTTTCTCAGTATTGGTCTTCGTAACGCTTGGCGAGATCTTCGATGTTCTCGGGCGGCCATGCCGGCACTTCCATACCGAGGTGCAGGCCCATGGAAGCGAGAACTTCCTTGATTTCGTTCAGCGACTTGCGACCAAAATTCGGTGTGCGGAGCATTTCTGCTTCGGTCTTCTGAATGAGGTCGCCGATGTAGACGATGTTGTCGTTCTTCAGGCAGTTTGCCGAACGGACCGACAGTTCGAGTTCGTCCACCTTCTTCAGGAGAGCCGGGTTGAAAGCGAGTTCGGTGACTGCTTCCTCTTCGGTTTCCTTCTGCGGCTCGTCGAAGTTGACGAAGACGCCAAGCTGATCCTGGAGGATGCGCGCCGCAAAAGCGACGGCGTCTTCGCCGGTGATCGAGCCATCGGTTTCGATGGTCATGTTCAGCTTGTCGTAGTCGAGAACCTGTCCTTCGCGGGTATTTTCAACCTTGTAGGACACCTTCTTGACCGGCGAATAGAGGCTGTCGACCGGGATGAGACCGATCGGAGCATCTTCCGCACGATTGCGTTCGGCCGGAACGTAGCCCTTGCCGTTGTTGACGGTGAACTCCATGCGGATCTCGGCGCCCTCGTCGAGCGTGCAGATGACATGCTCGGGGTTGAGGATTTCGATATCGCCGACCGTCTGAATGTCGCCAGCCGTGACAACGCCCGGGCCCTGCTTGCGCACGACCATGCGCTTTGCATCATCGCCATCCATCTTGATGGCGATTTCCTTGATGTTGAGCACGATGTCCGTCACGTCTTCGCGGACGCCCGGGATCGAGGAGAATTCATGCAGCACGCCATCGATCTGCACCGCCGTGACGGCAGCACCGCGCAGCGAGGAGAGCAGAACGCGGCGAAGCGCGTTGCCGAGCGTGAGGCCGAAGCCGCGCTCCAGCGGTTCGGCAACAAGCGTCGCCCTGGTGCGCGAGCTCGAAGAGAACTCCACCTTGTTCGGCTTGATCAGTTCCTGCCAGTTCTTCTGAATCATGAGTTTGCCTTCCGTTCGTTGCCACCATCCAATCGTGGCAACCGAGCTTGAAAACCACCGGGAGCGCGAAGGCGCTCACCGGTGACGAGAGCGATGATCAGACGCGGCGCTTCTTGCGCGGACGGCAGCCATTGTGCGGGATCGGGGTCACGTCGCGGATGGACGTGATCATGAAACCTGCAGCCTGGAGCGCGCGCAGAGCCGATTCACGACCCGAACCCGGACCGCAAACTTCGACTTCCAGCGACTTCATGCCGTGCTCCTGGGCCTTCTTGGCGCAGTCTTCGGCAGCGATCTGGGCGGCGAACGGGGTCGACTTGCGCGAGCCCTTGAAGCCCTTGGCGCCAGCCGACGACCAGGCGATCGCATTGCCCTGCGCGTCGGTGATGGTGATCATCGTGTTGTTGAAGGTCGAGTTGACGTGAGCGACACCCGACGAGATGTTCTTGCGCTCGCGACGGCGAACGCGGACGGCTTCCTTAGCCATGGTATTCCTTTCGTTGATCTCTTCACCGCCGTAATGCCAGCGGCTACACCGGAACGGCGCCTATATGGTCCCGCTCCAAACTCAAAAGAGGCCGGCGCAGACCGCCAGCCTCCCCACCCCGGTTTCCCGGAAATTACTTCTTCTTGCCAGCGATTGCCTTTGCCGGACCCTTGCGGGTGCGGGCATTGGTGTGCGTGCGCTGACCGCGAACCGGAAGGCCGCGGCGATGACGCAGGCCGCGGTAGCAGCCGAGGTCCATCAGACGCTTGATGTTCATCGCGGTATCACGACGAAGATCGCCTTCAACCTGATAGTCGCGGTCGATGGCTTCGCGGATCTGAAGGACTTCTGCGTCCGTCAGCTGATGCACACGACGTTCGGCCGGGATACCGACCTTTTCGACGATTTCCTGTGCGAATTTCGGACCGATCCCGTGAATGTAGGTCAGCGCGATAACAACGCGCTTCGCAGTCGGGATGTTGACGCCAGCGATACGTGCCACGCCTGTTCTCCTTGCATTCCAGTTGCCATCCGGCAAGTGGGCTTCGTTATGCGGCTCTTGAGAACCGCCCGTTCAGATTTACGTCCGTAACATGTCAAAACGACCGCACCCGGACTTCCCTGGGAAATCCGCGCCGATCGCATGGAATGTCGCGAGTTGGCGCGGTGTTTAGCGGAATCACTGCTGAAAAGCAACCGTTCCGCCAAGTTTATTTTCAAAGCCTTAAAGCTTGGAAAGAATGCTTTCGACCTCGGCCGTCACCTGATCGATCTCTGCCATGCCGTCCACGGACTTGAGCTTGCCCTTGGCATGGTAATAACCGATCAGCGGCGAGGTTTCCTTGTAGTAGACCTGCAGCCGAGCCGTCATGGTCTCCGGGGTGTCATCGGGACGGCGCTTGAAGTGCGTCGAACCGCACTTGTCGCACACGCCCTCAGCAGCCGGAACCTTATCGGTATCGTGATAGACGCTGCCACACTGTGCACAGGAGTAGCGACCGGCAACACGTCGGATCAATTCGTCATCATCGACACGGAATTCAATGACAACGGAGAGGCCGAGACCCTTTGCCTTCAGCATCGCCTCGGTGGCATCAGCCTGGACGAGCGTCCTGGGGAAGCCGTCGAGAATGAAGCCGTTGGCGCAATCGGGTTGATCGATTCGCTCGGAAACGATGGCAATGACGATCTCATCCGAGACGAGCTTGCCGGCGTCCATAACCGCCTTCGCGCGCTTGCCGACATCCGTGCCGGCGTTAACCGCTGCACGCAGCATGTCCCCCGTGGAAAGCTGCGGAATGCCGTGCTTTTCCACGATCCGCTGGGCCTGGGTTCCCTTACCCGCGCCCGGCGGCCCCAAAAGGATAAGTCTCATCGCCCCCTCTTTCCTCCACGCAACTTCGATTTCTTGATCAGGCCTTCGTATTGCTGCGCGATCAGGTGACCCTGGATCTGTGCAACCGTATCAAGAGTTACGCTAACCACGATCAAAAGCGAAGTCCCACCAAGGGCTAATGGAATGCCGGTTTGCGACACCAGAATCTCTGGGAGAATGCAGACGAAGACGAGATAGATCGCGCCGATCACCGTGATGCGGGTCAGCACGTAGTCGATATATTCGGCAGTGCGCTCGCCCGGGCGGATGCCGGGAATGAAGCCGCCATGCTTCTTCAAATTGTCGGCCGTGTCCTTCGGATTGAAGACGATAGCCGTATAGAAGAAGGCGAAGAAGGCGATCAGCGCGCCGTACAGCACCATGTAGAGCGGCTGGCCATGACCGAGGGCCGCGACGATCGATGTCGCCCAGGAAGGCATTGCCGTGGTATTGGCGAAACCCGCGACCGTTGCCGGCAGCAGCAGCAGAGACGACGCGAAGATCGCCGGAATGACACCTGAAGTGTTGAGCTTCAGCGGCAGGTGCGAGGTATCGCCCTGGAACATCCGATTGCCAACCTGCCGCTTCGGATACTGAATCAGCAGCCGGCGCTGGGCGCGTTCGACGAAGACGATGATGCCGATGACGGCGATCGCGACGATGATGACGAGCAGGATGAGGAAGGTCGACAGCGCACCGGTGCGGCCGAGTTCGAGCGTGCCGGCAAGAGCAGTGGGAAGGCCGGCGGCGATGCCGGCGAAAATGATCAGCGAGATGCCGTTGCCGATGCCGCGCGAGGTGATCTGCTCGCCGAGCCACATCAGGAACATCGTGCCGCCAAGCAGCGTCAGAACGGTGGAAACACGGAAGAACCAGCCTGGCTCGACGACGAGGCCCTGACCGCTTTCAAGGCCGGCGGCAATGCCATAGGCCTGGAGCGCACCGAGGATGACGGTGCCATAGCGGGTATACTGGTTGATGATCTTACGGCCCTGCTCGCCTTCCTTCTTGAGGTTTTCGAGCGCCGGCACGACCGAGGTCATGAGCTGCACGATAATCGAAGCGGAGATATAGGGCATGATGCCGAGCGCGAAGATCGCCATGCGCTGAACAGCGCCGCCCGAGAACATGTTGAAAAGGCCGAGAATGCCGCCTGACTGGCCGCGGAAAGCCTGGGCATAGGCTTCGGGATTGAGACCCGGAAGCGGAATATGCGTGCCGAGTCGGTAGACGAGGAGAGCTGCCAGTGTGAACCACAGGCGCTTCTTCAAATCCTCGGCTTTGGCGAAGGTCGAAAAATTGAGGTTGGATGCCAATTGTTCCGCTGCAGAAGCCATGCGTTTCTCCGCGCTACCAATTCCGGCGTCTCTGGGGGACAGACCGGACCCGGAATCAGTATGAAATTATTCAAAACCGGGCTCAGGACGGATTGCGGCGCAACCCCTTGCCTCACCCTTGTTTTCGAGTCTTACCGGCATGACGCGGGCGCGCCAGCCAAGTTTTTGTGAGGCCCACATATGGGAGCAAAATCGCCCGGTGTGAAGCACCCCGGGCGATATATCATCAGATTATTTATTCGGCTGCAGCCGGAGCCGAAAGCAGCGTCACGGTGCCGCCGGCCTTTTCGATCTTCTCGACAGCAGGCTTGGAGGCGCCTGCAACGACGATGGTGATCTTGGCCTTGATCTCGCCGTCGGCGAGAACGCGAACGCCGTCCTTGACGCGGCGGATGACACCAGCAGCCTTGAGGGCAGCTGCGTCAACGGTCGTCTTGGCATCGAGCTTGCCGGCGTCGATCGCCGTCTGGATACGGGCCAGCGACACGACAACAAAATCGGAAGCGAAAATGTTGTTGAAGCCGCGCTTCGGCAGGCGACGATAGATCGGCATCTGGCCGCCTTCGAAGCCGTTGATGGCGACGCCCGAACGGGACTTCTGACCCTTCACGCCGCGACCACCTGTCTTGCCCGAGCCCGAACCGATACCGCGGCCGAGGCGCTTGCGGCTGTGGGTCGAGCCTTCGTTGTCCTTGATTTCATTGAGTTTCATGAGCGTTTCCTCCGTCTCACTTCTCGTCGACGACGCGAACGAGATGCTGGACAGCACGGATCATGCCACGAACCGAAGGAGTATCCTCCAGCGTGCGGCGACGGTGCATCTTGTTCAGTCCGAGACCGATCAGCGTGCGCTGCTGGACGTCCGGACGGCGAATCGGGCTGCCGATCTGTTCGATCGTGACAGTCTTCGCTTCAGCCTTCTTGGTAGCCTTGGCCATCTGTCAAACTCCTCTTATTCTTCAGAGGCGTTGCCGGAGGCGCCACGACGAGCCTGCAGCGTTGCATACTTGATGCCGCGCTGAGCTGCGATGTCCTTCGGGTGAACCTGGTGCTTCAGAGCGTCGAAGGTGGCGCGAACCATGTTGTAGGGGTTCGACGAACCGGTCGACTTGGCGACGACGTCGTGCATGCCGAGCGTCTCGAATACGGCGCGCATCGGACCGCCGGCGATGATGCCGGTGCCGACCTTGGCCGAGCGCAGCAGAACCTTGCCGGCGCCGTGGCGGCCATGAACGTCGTGATGCAGCGTACGGCCGTCACGCAGCGGTACGAAGATCAGCTCGCGCTTGGCGGCTTCGGTTGCCTTGCGGATGGCTTCCGGCACTTCACGTGCCTTGCCATGGCCGAAGCCGACGCGGCCCTTCTGGTCGCCAACGACGACGAGTGCTGCGAAACCGAAACGACGGCCGCCCTTGACGACCTTGGCGACGCGGTTGATCGCGACAAGCTTGTCGACGAATTCGCTATCGCGCTCTTCACGGCTCTGGCGGTCGTCCCGCTGCGGCCTTCTTTCCTGTGCCATTGTCCTCTTCCTTTTTCTTTTCCGGGTGCAATCGGCAAACAAATGTGGACCGCATCAGCCTCCCCTTTCGGAGAGTGCCTGCGGTCCGGCGAAAATCCGGCCGGCGCTTGAGCGTCCGGCCGGAAACTGATCAGAAGGTGAGACCGCCTTCGCGGGCCGCTTCGGCGAGAGCCTTGATGCGGCCGTGATAGATGAAGGCGCCACGGTCGAACACGACTTCCGTAACACCGGCCTTGGAGGCGCGCTCTGCGAGGAGCTTGCCCACAACGGCAGCGGCGGCGGTATCGGCACCGGTCTTCAGAGAACCGCGCAGATCCTTCTCGAGAGTGGAGGCAGACGCAAGCGTCTTGCCGGCCACATCATCGATGACCTGGGCGTAGATGTTCTTCGAGGAGCGATGAACCGACAGGCGCGGACGGCCATTGGCCACCGACTTGAGATGACGGCGCACGCGGTTGGCACGACGTGCAAGTGCTTCTTTCCTGCTAGCCATTTCGCGTGATCCTTACTTCTTCTTGCCTTCTTTGCGGACGATCCGCTCGTCAGCGTACTTGACGCCCTTGCCCTTGTAAGGCTCGGGACCGCGGTATTCGCGGATTTCGGCGGCAACCTGACCGACCTGCTGCTTGTTGATGCCGCTGACGACGATTTCCGTCGGCTTCGGAACAACGATCGAGATACCGACCGGCGGCTCGTAGATCACGTCGTGGCTGAAACCGAGAGCGAGCTGCAGGTTCTTGCCCTGCATGGCGGCGCGGTAACCGACGCCGTTGATTTCAAGCTTGCGCTCGAAACCGTCCTTGACGCCCTTGAAGATGCCTTCGATCATCGTGCGGGACATGCCCCACTTTGCGCGCGCATCCTTGGTCTGGTTCACCGGCGTCACGACGACGGCGTTATTTTCAAGCTTGAGGCTGATTTCGTCGTTAGCAACGAAAAACAGCTCGCCCTTCGGGCCCTTTGCAGTCACCTTCTGGCCATCGACCGTAGCCGTGATCCCAGCAGGCACCTGAACGGGCTTTTTACCGATACGAGACATGTTTCAATCCTGTCTGTTCGCTATGGAGATCCCTGCCCGATCTTAGAAGACCGAGCAAAGAACCTCGCCACCAACGTTCTGTTCGCGAGCCTGGTGATCGGCCATCACACCCTTCGGAGTCGAAAGGATGGTGATGCCGAGACCGTTCGCGACCTGCGGAATGGACTTGACCGAGACATAAACCCGGCGGCCCGGCTTGGACACACGGCCGATCTCACGGATCACCGATGCGCCTTCATAATATTTCAGCTCGATGCTGAGTTCCGACTTGCCATTGCCGAAATCGACAACGGAATAGCCACGGATGTAGCCTTCGGACTGCAGAACATCGAGAACACGTGCACGGAGCTTCGAAGCAGGCGTCGAGACCGACGACTTGCGGCGGGAAGCGCCGTTACGGATGCGAGTGAGCATATCGCCCAACGGATCAGTCATTGTCATGTAACCTGCTCCTTACCAGCTCGACTTGACGATACCCGGCACCTTGCCGAGATTGCCGAGTTCACGCAGCGCAATACGCGACATGCGCAGTTTGCGGTAATATGCGCGCGGACGCCCCGAAACTTCGCAACGGTTGCGAATACGGGTCTTCGATCCATCACGCGGCAGGGATGCCAGCTTGATCGAGGCCTTGAACCGCTCTTCGATCGGAAGAGCCTGGTTCATGATGATCGCCTTCAAACCAGCCCGCTTAGCGGCCTGGTTGGCGACCGCAGTACGGCGGCGCTTGTTCTTTTCAACTGCGCTTGTCTTCGCCATGTCAGGTTCCTTTTCTACGCTCGTCGTTACGGTTATTGACGGAACGGGAAGCTGAACTCTTTCAGAAGAGCCCGTGCTTCGTCGTCGGTCGTCGCCGTCGTGCAAACGATGATGTCCATGCCCCACATCTGATCAACCTTGTCGTAGTTGATCTCAGGGAACACAATGTGCTCCTTGATGCCCATGGCGAAGTTGCCACGGCCGTCAAAGCTCTTCGGGTTCAGGCCGCGGAAGTCGCGAACGCGCGGGAGCGCGATGTTCACGAGGCGGTCCATGAACTCGTACATGCGGGCGCCGCGCAGGGTGACCTTCGCGCCGATCGGCATCTGTTCGCGGACCTTGAAGCCTGCGATAGAGTTACGTGCGCGGGTGATGACCGGCTTCTGGCCGGCGATCGCAGCGAGGTCGGCGGCAGCTACCGTCGGCTTCTTCGAGTCAGCGGTCGCTTCGCCGACACCCATGTTGATCACGATCTTGTCGAGCTTCGGGATCATCATCTCGTTGGCGTAGGAGAACTGCTCCTGCATCGCCTTGCGGATGCGCTCGACATATTCCTTCTTGAGCCGCGGCTCATATTTTGCCTCAGCCATCGATCACTTCTCCAGAACGCTTGGCCACACGGACCTTCTTGCCGTCAACAACCTTGAAACCGACGCGGGTCGGCTTGCCGTCCTTGTCGATGATTGCAACGTTGGACAGGTGAACCGGGGCTTCCTTGTTGATGATGCCGGCTTCCTGGGTCTGCGTCTGGCGCTGGTGGCGCTTGACGACGTTGACGCCACGAACAACGGCACGATCTTCCTTCGGCATGACCTGGACAACTTCGCCGGTACGGCCCTTGTCCTTGCCAGCGAGCATGACGACCTTGTCGCCCTTACGAATCTTCTGCATCGCTTCGCTCCTTACAGTACTTCGGGAGCCAGCGAGATGATCTTCATGTGGTTCTTGGCGCGAAGTTCGCGCGGAACCGGTCCGAAGATACGGGTGCCGATCGGCTCTTTCTTGTTGTCGATGAGGACTGCTGCGTTGGTGTCGAAGCGGATGACGGAGCCATCCGGACGACGGATATCCTTAGCGGTGCGAACGACAACCGCCTTCATCACGTCACCCTTCTTCACACGGCCGCGCGGGATCGCTTCCTTGATCGAAACGACGATGACGTCGCCGATCGAGGCATACTTGCGCTTCGAGCCGCCCAGCACCTTGATGCACATGACACGACGTGCGCCGGAATTATCCGCGACGTCGAGGTTTGTTTGCATCTGAATCATATCAGGTCGCCTTCTTGGTTTACCGGAATGGTTGGGCTAGCCCCCTACTCCGGCTTATGAAAATTTTCGCCGGCCGAGCTGCCATGACGGCAGCACAGACGCGGCAATAGCTGAATAGCGCGGGATCGATCGTGCCAGGGTGGTTTCCCGAACGGGACCTTCCGTGCGCTCAAAGCAAAAGAACGCCCGGCATTCGAGCGTTCTGACGCTGCTTCATACAGATATTTCGGCGAGACGCAAGGCCTCGCGCAAAATTCTGTTACTTGCCCTGGGCGGAAATCACCGTCCAGCGCTTGTCCTTGGAAATCGGCGCGCATTCCTCGATGGATACGGTATCGCCGATCTTGTACTGGTTGTTCTCGTCGTGGGCCTTGTACTTCTTGGAACGACGAACGGTCTTCTGGAGCAGCGGGTGAGCGAAACGACGCTCGACACGAACCACTACCGTCTTCTCGTTCTTGTCGCCAACGACGACGCCCTGCAGGATGCGCTTCGGCATATTTTTCTTCCTTTAGGCCTTAACTTCTGCCGCCTTCTGGCGGGCAATGGTTTTCACGCGGGCGATATCCTTACGGACTTCGTTGATGCGCGAGGACTTTTCGAGCTGGCCGGTTGCCTTCTGAAAGCGCAGGTTGAACTGCTCTTTCTTCAGCTTGGCAAGCTCGTCCTTGAGTTGGTCAGCGCTGAACGCGCGAACGTCTGAGGCTTTCATGAGCTCAATCCCTTACTCTGCAATGCGCTGAACGAAGCGCGTCTTGACCGAGAGCTTGGCAGAGCCGAGGCGAAGCGCCTCACGGGCGATTTCTTCGCTGACACCGTCGATCTCGAACATCATACGGCCGGGCTTGACCTTGCATGCCCAGTATTCAACGGAGCCCTTACCCTTACCCATACGGACTTCGGTCGGCTTTGCGGTTACCGGAACGTCCGGGAACACGCGGATCCATACACGGCCGGCGCGCTTCATATAACGCGTGATCGCGCGGCGGGCCGCTTCGATCTCGCGCGCGTTGACGCGGTTGGGTTCCTGTGCCTTCAGGCCGAATTCGCCGAATGCCAGGTCAGAACCGCCCTTGGCGACGCCCTTGATGCGGCCCTTGAACTGCTTGCGGTACTTGGTACGCTTTGGCTGCAACATTTTCTTATTCTCCGAACTTCTCTGCCACGCGCGCTATCAAGCGTTGTCGCGGCGACGGTCTCTGTCGCGGTCACGATCACGGCTTGCCGGACCCTGGGCGTCACCTTCCATCGCACGGCGCTCGGAAGCCATCGGATCATGCTCAAGGATTTCGCCCTTGAAGATCCAGACCTTGATGCCGCAGATGCCGAATGCGGTTTCTGCTTCAGCCGTGCCGTAGTCGATGTCGGCGCGCAGCGTGTGCAACGGCACACGACCTTCGCGGTACCATTCCGTACGGGCGATTTCAGCACCGCCGAGACGGCCGGCGCAGGTGATCTTGATGCCTTCGGCGCCAAGACGCATCGCCGACTGAACGGCGCGCTTCATGGCGCGGCGGAAAGCCACGCGACGCTCGAGCTGCTGGGCGATCGACTGAGCGACCAGCGTCGCATCGACTTCGGGCTTGCGCACTTCGACGATGTTGAGGTGCGTTTCCGAATTCGTCATCTCCGACAGCTTCTTGCGGAGCTTGTCGATGTCTGCGCCCTTGCGGCCGATGATCAGGCCCGGACGTGCCGAGTGGATCGTGACCCGGCACTTCTTGTGCGGACGCTCGATGACCACCTTGGAGATCCCGGCCTGCTTCAGTTCGCTCATGACGAACTTGCGCATCTTCAGGTCTTCGTGCAGCAGTTGGCCGTACTCGGCATTGTCCGCAAACCAGCGGCTATCCCAGGTACGGTTGATGCCGAGGCGGAAACCGATTGGATTGATTTTCTGACCCATTATGCGGCCTCCTCTGCTGCCTGCACTTCACGAACGACGATCGTCAGGTGCGCGAAGGGCTTTTCAATGCGCGACGCACGACCGCGGCCACGAGCGTGGAAACGCTTCATGACGATCGACTTGCCCACATAGGCCTCGGCGACAACCAGCGAGTCGACGTCGAGATCGTGGTTGTTCTCGGCGTTGGCGATCGCAGATTCGAGCGTCTTCTTGACGGCGCCTGCGATGCGCTTGCGGGAGAACTCCAGCTCAGCGAGTGCGCGCTCGACCTTCTTGCCGCGGATAGCCGCAGCAACCAGGTTGAGCTTCTGGGGGCTGACGCGGAGCGTGCGGGCGACTGCTTGCGCCTCGTTGTCCTTCAGCCGGCGTTCGGCTTTTGCCTTGCCCATTGTTACTTCCTCTTCGCCTTCTTGTCCGCGCCGTGACCGTAGTAGGTGCGGGTCGGAGAGAATTCACCGAATTTGTGGCCGACCATGTCTTCATTGACGCTGACCGGGATATGCTTGCTGCCGTTGTAGACGCCGAAGGTGAGACCGACGAACTGCGGCAGGATCGTGGAGCGACGGCTCCAGATCTTGATCACTTCACTGCGACCGCCTTCACGAACCTTCTCAGCCTTCTTGAGAAGATAGCCGTCAACGAACGGACCTTTCCATACTGAACGAGCCATTGGAGACTTCCTCTCTTACTTCTTACGCTGATGACGCGAGCGCATGATCATCTTGTCGGTCGACTTGTTCGACCGGGTGCGCTTGCCCTTGGTCGGCTTGCCCCACGGTGTCACCGGATGGCGACCACCAGAGGTGCGGCCTTCACCACCGCCGTGCGGATGGTCGACCGGGTTCATGACAACACCGCGGTTATGCGGACGCTTGCCGCGCCAAACGGTACGACCGGCCTTGCCGTCGTTGATGTTGGCGTGGTCAGGGTTGGAGACGGCGCCGATCGAAGCAAGGCAGGAGCCATGAACGAGACGCTGTTCACCGGAGTTCAGGCGAAGGATCGCCATGCCCTGGTCGCGGCCGACGAGCTGTGCGTAGCCACCGGCGGAGCGAGCGATCTGACCACCCTTGCCCGGCTTCATTTCCACGTTGTGGATGATGGAGCCGACCGGGATGAACTGCAGCGGCATGGTGTTGCCGGGCTTGACGTCGACAGCCTTCTCGGAAGCGATAACCTTGTCACCGGCAGCCAGGCGCTGAGGAGCGAGGATATAAGCCTTTTCGCCGTCAGCATAGTTCACCAGCGCGATGAAAGCCGTGCGGTTCGGATCGTATTCGATACGCTCGACCGTGCCTTCGATGTCGAACTTGCGACGCTTGAAGTCGATCAGACGATAGGTGCGCTTGTGACCGCCGCCGATGAAGCGGGCAGTGATGCGACCGAGGTTGTTACGACCGCCGCTCTTGGTCAGACCTTCCGTCAACGCCTTGACCGGCTTGCCCTTGTAGAGGGCCGAGCGGTCGACGATGACCAGCTGGCGCTGGCTCGGGGTGATCGGATTGAATGTTTTCAATGCCATTTTCTTATACCTCAGAGACCGGTGGAGACGTCGATCGTCTGGCCTTCAGCCAGCGTCACAACAGCCTTCTTCACGTCCTTCTGCTTGCCGACGAAACCGCGGAACCGCTTGGTCTTGCCCTTGCGCAGCAGAGTGTTGACAGCCGTGACCTTGACGCCGAACAGCGCCTCGACCGCAGCCTTGATTTCCGGCTTCGTCGCCTGCTTGGCGACATTGAAAACAACCTGGTTGTTTTCGGATACCAGCGTGGATTTTTCGGTGATCGCCGGAGAGACGATCACATCGTAGTGGCGAAGATCGGTCACTTGAATCGCTCCTCTAGCGCTTCAACCGCAGCCTTGGAAAGCACGAGCTTGCCGCGGCGCACGATGTCGTAAACGTTGATGCCCTGGATCGGCAGAACATCGATGTTCGGGATGTTCTGAGCTGCGAGCTTGAAGTTGCCGTCAAGCTCTGCGCCGCCGATGAAGAGGGCGTTGGTCAGGCCGAGCGTCTCGAAAACGGACGCGAGAGCCTTGGTCTTGGCTTCGGTGGCAACCAGGTTGTCGATGACGATGACGTCATCGGCCTTGATCTTGGCCGAAAGGGCGTGGCGAAGGCCGAGTGCACGAACCTTCTTCGGAAGATCGTGCTCGTGGCTGCG
Organism: Rhizobium sp. 62_C5_N11_2; assembly: GCF_051811185.1. Classification (NCBI taxonomy): domain Bacteria; kingdom Pseudomonadati; phylum Pseudomonadota; class Alphaproteobacteria; order Hyphomicrobiales; family Rhizobiaceae; genus Rhizobium; species Rhizobium sp. 62_C5_N11_2. The sequence goes on along the minus strand of NZ_JBPWPW010000001.1, from coordinate 1,514,177 downwards.
GACGACCGGGCCGTGGGCCTTGCCGCCGCCGCGGAACTGCGGAGCGCGAGCCGAATGGTGGCGGGCGCGGCCCGTACCCTTCTGCTTGTACATCTTGGCGCCGGTGCGCGAAACTTCAGCGCGGCCCTTAGCCTTATGCGTGCCCTGCTGCTTCTTGGCAAGCTGCCAGCGAATGACGCGGGCGAGAATGTCTTCACGGGGCTCGAGGCCGAAAATCGCGTCCGAAAGGGAAACCTTCCCGGCGTCTTTTCCCTCGAGGGTCTTGACGTTGAATTCCATTGATCTGGCTCCCTTACTTCGCGGCCGACTTGACGGCGTCGCGCACGATGATCCAAGCACCCTTGGAACCAGGAACAGCACCCTTGATCAGGATCAGACCACGATCTTCGTCGGTCGAAACCACTTCCAGGTTCTGCGTCGTGACGCGCGTCTGGCCCATGTGACCAGCCATCTTCTTGTTCTTGAAAACCTTGCCCGGATCCTGACGCGAGCCGGTCGAACCGTGCGAGCGGTGAGACACCGACACACCGTGCGTGGCACGCAGACCGCCGAAACCGTGACGCTTCATGGCGCCGGCAAAACCCTTACCGATCGTCGTGCCCGTCACGTCGACGAGCTGACCGGCTGCAAAGTGACCCGCCTTGATCTCAGTGCCGATCTCGAGCAGCTGATCTTCCGACACGCGGAATTCAGTGAGCTTGGCCTTCGGCTCGACGTTGGCAATGGCAAAGTTGCCACGCATCGCCTTCGACGTGTTCTTCACCTTCGCCTGGCCGGCACCGAGCTGAACTGCGGTATAGCCATTCTTTTCGACAGTGCGCGTGGCTACGACCTGGCAGCCTTCCATACGCAGTACCGTTACCGGGACATGCTCGCCGGCGTCGTTATAGACGCGGGTCATTCCCACCTTCTGTGCAATCACACCTGAACGCATCGGTTCAATCCTTCTCACTCAGCCCGAAGACCCGAGGTCTCAGAGCTTGATCTCAACATCGACACCGGCGGCGAGATCGAGCTTCATCAGCGCGTCTACCGTCTGCGGGGTCGGGTCAACGATATCGAGAAGGCGCTTATGCGTGCGCATCTCGAACTGTTCGCGGCTCTTCTTGTCGATGTGCGGGGACCGGTTGACCGTAAACTTCTCGATGCGGGTCGGAAGCGGAACGGGGCCCCGGACGCTTGCACCGGTGCGCTTAGCCGTCGATACGATCTCGCGCGTGGAGGCATCGAGAATCCGGTGATCGAACGCCTTCAGGCGGATGCGGATATTCTGGCCGTTCATTCGACTTTATCCTTGTGTCTGTTATCCGCGTGTCACCACTTAGGGACACGACTTACCTTCAGTTACGTTAGCGGGCCACCGGTTTCAAAGATCGAGAGGGACACCGAGATCGGCGTCCCTATCCTTTCCTTGGGCCTGGTGGCCCAGCCGCCAATTACTCGACGATCGACGCGACGATACCGGCGCCGACGGTGCGGCCGCCTTCGCGGATGGCGAAGCGCAGCTTTTCTTCCATCGCGATCGGAACGATCAGCTCGACGGCAACCGTGACGTTGTCGCCCGGCATCACCATCTCCGTGCCTTCCGGCAGCGTCACAATGCCCGTCACGTCGGTCGTGCGGAAGTAGAACTGCGGACGGTAGTTGGTGAAGAACGGCGTATGACGGCCACCCTCTTCCTTCGTCAGGATGTAGGCTTCTGCCATGAACTTCTTGTGCGGCTTGACAGAGCCGGGCTTCGCCAGGATCTGGCCACGCTCGACGCCGTCACGGTTCACACCGCGGATCAGCGCACCGATGTTGTCGCCAGCCTGGCCCTGATCGAGCAGCTTGCGGAACATTTCAACGCCGGTCACCGTCGTCTTCGAGGTCGGACGGATGCCGACGATCTCGACTTCTTCGCCAACCTTGACAATGCCACGCTCGACGCGGCCGGTCACAACCGTGCCGCGGCCCGAGATCGAGAACACGTCTTCGATCGGCATCAGGAACGGCTGGTCGATCGGACGCTCAGGCGTCGGGATGTAGGCGTCAACAGCAGCCATCAGTTCGCGGATCGCGTCTTCGCCGATCTTCTTGTCCGAATCTTCAAGAGCAGCAAGTGCCGAACCCTTGACGACCGGGATATCGTCGCCCGGGAAGTCGTAGGACGACAGCAGTTCGCGAACTTCGAGCTCGACCAGCTCGAGAAGCTCGGCGTCGTCAACCTGGTCGACCTTGTTCAGGAACACCACGATTGCCGGAACGCCGACCTGGCGGGCCAGCAGGATGTGTTCGCGCGTCTGCGGCATCGGGCCGTCAGCGGCCGAGCACACCAGGATCGCGCCGTCCATCTGGGCAGCACCGGTGATCATGTTCTTGACGTAGTCGGCGTGGCCGGGGCAGTCGACGTGCGCGTAGTGGCGGGCCGGCGTCTCATACTCGACGTGCGCCGTCGAGATGGTGATGCCACGGGCCTTTTCTTCCGGAGCCGCGTCGATCTGATCGTACGCCTTGTACTCACCGAAGTACTTCGTGATCGCTGCCGTCAGAGACGTCTTGCCGTGGTCAACGTGGCCAATCGTGCCAATGTTGACGTGCGGCTTGTTGCGCTCAAACTTACTCTTTCCCATTTTCGGGTCTCCATTTTGCTAGTCCCCGAAGGGATCTAATTCTTGTTATCGGTCAATTGGTATTCCGGTCACTTCTGACCGGAATACTTTGCCTGGATTTCAGTTGCGACGTTCGACGGGACCGGCGAATAGTGATCGAAGGTCATCGTGTACTGGGCGCGGCCCTGGGACATGGAGCGCAGGTTGTCGACGTACTTGAACATGTTCGCGAGCGGGACGTTCGCGTTGATGACGACGGCGATACCGCGGCTTTCCTGGCCCTGGATCTGACCGCGACGGGAGTTCAGGTCGCCGATAACGTCGCCGACGTAATCTTCCGGGGTGACGACTTCGACCTTCATCATCGGCTCGAGCAGCTGAGCGCCGGCCTTCTTGGCTGCTTCACGGAAGCAGGCACGCGATGCAATTTCGAAGGCGAGAACCGAGGAGTCAACGTCGTGGAAGGCACCATCGATGAGGGTCGCCTTGACGCCGAGCATCGGGAAGCCTGCCAGCGGACCCGAAGACAGAACGCTTTCGATGCCCTTCTGGACGCCGGGGATGTATTCCTTCGGAACGGAACCGCCGACGATCTTCGATTCGAACTTGAATTCGTCGCCGTCCGGGTTCGGTTCGAAGACGATCTTGACGCGCGCGAACTGGCCGGTACCACCGGACTGCTTCTTGTGCGTGTAGTCTTCTTCATGCGTCCGGGTGATGGTTTCGCGGTAGGCAACCTGCGGCGCGCCGACAGTTGCTTCGACCTTGAATTCACGACGCATGCGGTCGACGATGATGTCGAGATGCAGTTCGCCCATGCCGGCGATGATGGTCTGGCCGGATTCCTGGTCGGTCTTGACGCGGAAGGACGGATCTTCAGCAGCCAGGCGGTTGAGCGCGAGGCCCATCTTTTCCTGGTCGCCCTTGGTCTTCGGCTCGATGGCGATCTGGATGACCGGCTCCGGGAATTCCATGCGCTCGAGGATAACCGGCTTCAGCGGATCGCAGAGCGTGTCGCCGGTCGTGGTTTCCTTGAGGCCGGCGAGAGCGACGATGTCACCTGCGAAGGCTTCTTCGATGTCTTCACGCGAGTTGGAGTGCATCTGCAGCATACGGCCGACGCGCTCGCGCTTGTCCTTGACCGTGTTGATGACCGACGCGCCCTTTTCAAGCTTGCCGGAGTAGATGCGAGCGAAGGTCAACGAACCGACGAAGGGGTCGTTCATGATCTTGAAGGCGAGCATGGAGAGCGGCTCGCTGTCATCGGCATGACGCTCGATTTCAGCTTCCGTCTTGAAGTCGATGCCCTTGATCGCCGGGATGTCCATTGGCGACGGCAGGTAGTCGACAACGGCGTCGAGCAGCGGCTGCACGCCCTTGTTCTTGAAGGCGGTGCCGCAGAACATCGGGTGGAACTTGACGTCGATCGTGCCGCGGCGAACCAGTGCACGGATCTGCTCGTTGTCGGGCAGAATGCCTTCGAGGTAAGCTTCGGTGGCGGCTTCGTCGATGTCGACAACCGTCTCGATCAGCTTTTCGCGATATTCTTCAGCCTTAGCCTTCATGTCCTCGGGGATCTCGACGACATCCCACTGGGCGCCGAGCGACTCGTCGCGCCAGATGAGTGCGTTCATCTCGACCAGGTCGATGACGCCCTTGAATTCGGTTTCTGCACCGATCGGCAGCTGCATGACGACAGCCGTTGCACCGAGACGGGTCTTGATCATCTCGACGGAGCGGTAGAAGTCGGCGCCGGTCTTGTCCATCTTGTTGCAGAAGATCATCCGCGGGACATTATACTTTTCGGCCTGGCGCCAGACGGTTTCCGTCTGCGGCTCAACACCGGCGTTGGCGTCGAGCAGCGCGATGGCGCCGTCGAGAACGCGCAGCGAACGCTCGACTTCAATGGTGAAGTCGACGTGGCCGGGAGTGTCGATGATGTTGAAGCGGCGCATTTTGCCGTCACGGCCCTTCCAGAAGGTCGTGGTGGCAGCAGAGGTGATCGTGATACCACGCTCCTGCTCCTGCTCCATCCAGTCCATGGTGGCTGCGCCGTCGTGGACTTCGCCGATCTTGTGCGACTTGCCGGTGTAATAAAGAATACGCTCGGTGGTCGTGGTCTTGCCGGCGTCGATATGCGCCATGATACCGAAATTACGGTAGTCTTCGATCTTATATTCGCGAGCCATTGTGGACTGCCTTTCGATACCGTTCGGAATTACCAGCGATAGTGCGAGAACGCGCGGTTGGCGTCAGCCATCTTGTGCGTGTCTTCGCGCTTCTTGACGGCGGAGCCGCGGTTGTTGGACGCATCGAGCAGTTCGCCGGAAAGGCGGTCAACCATAGTCGTTTCATTGCGCTTGCGGGCAGCAGCGATCAGCCAACGAATAGCAAGAGCCTGGCGGCGCTCCGGACGAACATCGACGGGGACCTGATAGGTCGCACCACCGACACGACGCGAGCGAACTTCAACGTGCGGGGCAATGTTCTCAAGCGCAGAATGGAAAACCGTGAGCGGCTCCTGCTTGGACTTGCCATGAACAACGTCGAACGCACCGTAGACGATGTTTTCAGCAACGGACTTCTTGCCGTCGAGCATGATGGCATTCATGAACTTGGTGACGACGAGATCACCGAACTTCGGGTCCGGATTGATCTCGCGCTTTTCTGCTTTATGACGTCTGGACATAGTTTTGTCTCTTCAACCGTTAAGGCGCTTCATGACGCGGAGGACCTCGCGCAGCGCCGGATTATTCAAAAGCCGAATTACTTCGGACGCTTCGCGCCGTACTTGGAGCGGCGCTGCTTGCGGTTCTTGACACCCTGGGTATCGAGAACGCCGCGGATGATGTGATAACGGACACCCGGAAGGTCCTTAACGCGGCCGCCACGGATCATGACGACGGAGTGTTCCTGAAGGTTGTGACCTTCGCCGGGGATGTAACCAATGACTTCGAAGCCGTTGGTCAGGCGGATCTTTGCGACCTTACGCAGAGCCGAGTTCGGCTTCTTCGGCGTCGTCGTGTAGACGCGCGTGCAAACGCCGCGCTTCTGCGGGTTCTCCTGGAGTGCGGGAACCTTGTTACGCTTTACGTTCGCCTGGCGAGGCTTGCGGATCAGCTGGTTTACGGTAGGCATTCAACCATCCCTTACGTTTTATCTCAGTACCCTTGCGGGCTTGAACTCGCGCCGTCTCCGGCAGTGACGCACTCTCCGTCAATGCGCAAAATATGGCCCGATCCGCTTCCGCAGATGGACCACAAGGAGCAGAGGACGCATAAAACATGCGTCGTGCGTGCAGCATCATGACTTCAACGTGCGTTTAGAACCTTGTTTGAGGTGAACTTCAGGGCGCGTCGCCCCGAACAGCCAAGCCTCACATGGGATCTGATGGCCGGGGTACTACTGGTTTCCACCCGTCTCGTCAAGGCCGGTTAAGAAATAAACTCGCCGTATCGCCTTGATATGGCGGCCCAACGCCCTGTTTCATCCTTCTAGACGAATTCACGGCTATGCACCAAGATAAAAACTTGGGCATTGCAGCAAAAACAGTTAAGGAATCAGCAATTGCGGCGTTCGGCCCTCACAGCAGGATTCGAGCGACCGAATCGTCAAAGAGCCGAAGGACAGGCGATGATCACGACACCTGATAACGACAATAATTTCGACGGCCCGATGATCTTCATCATTATCGGCAAGGGCTACGAGTCCGACGCCGGCGAAGGCATCGACCTGCACATCATGCTGAAGGCGCCTGACGACGACACCGCCGTACGCGAGGCCTTGAACGCCCTTGCCGAGGAAGGCTTCATCGAGGCCGATCTCGACCAGATCGGCATGCTGACCGAGGTCCCGGCCGAAGAGCCGCACGCCTCTGCCTATCAGGGCGCCGTCGAAGGCGAAGTCGCGATCATCCGGTTCAACTGAAAGGAGCCGCCGCTGACGCTGTCAAGGCAGCCTAAGCGAAGCAGCGCCTCCCTCCCCGCCAGACCAGTCAGAGCAAATAAAACAAAAACCGCCCGGATCGCTCCGGGCGGTTTTTCAATTCGTCGACTTCAGCCGCGGATTATTCCGCAGCCGGAGCCTTTTCGGCCATGTCCTGCAGCATCGGCGTGGCAACGGCAGCACCCGTGCCCTTGCGGCGCTCTTCGAGGATCATCTCGTCGCGCGACGTGGCGATGCGGCGGATCTGGGTCATGGTACCGCCGGTACCGGCCGGGATGAGGCGGCCGACGATGACGTTTTCCTTCAGACCCTGCAGACCGTCGGTCTTGCCGGCGATTGCAGCTTCCGTCAGCACCTTGGTCGTTTCCTGGAAGGATGCGGCCGAGATGAAGGACGGGGTCTGCAGCGACGCCTTGGTGATGCCGAGAAGAACCGGATCGCCGTAGGCTGGCTTCTTGCCCTGCTCGATCAGATGATCGTTGACGTCTTCGAGCTCGATCCGGTCGACATTGTCGCCGACGATATAGGTCGAGTCGCCTGCATCGGTGATTTCCACCTTCTGCAGCATCTGACGGACAATCACCTCGATGTGCTTGTCGTTGATGACGACGCCCTGCAGGCGGTAGACTTCCTGGATCTCGTTGACGAGGTAGGAGGCCAGAGCCTCCACGCCCTTGATCGCCAGGATGTCGTGCGGAGCCGGGTTACCGTCGAGGATGTAGTCACCCTTTTCGATATAGTCGCCTTCCTGAAGGTGGAAGGGCTTACCCTTCGGGATCAGGTATTCGACAGGCTCGACACCGTCTTCCGCCGGCTCGATGATGACGCGACGCTTGTTCTTGTAGTCGCGGCCGAGACGGATCGTACCATCGATCTCTGCGATGATGGCGTGGTCCTTCGGACGACGGGCTTCGAACAGCTCGGCAACACGCGGCAGACCGCCGGTGATGTCCTTGGTCTTGGCGCTTTCGAGCGGCGAACGGGCGAGAACGTCACCCTGGGAGACCTTCGTGCCCGGCTCGACCGACAAGATCGCATCGACCGAGAGCAGGAAGCGGGCATCACCACCACGGGACAGCTTGGCGATATTGCCGCTGGCATCCTTGATGACGATCGCCGGCTTGAGGTCCGAGCCGCGCGGGGTCGAACGCCAGTCGATGACCTGACGCTTGGTGATGCCGGTCGATTCGTCGGTCGCTTCCAGAACGGAGAGACCGTCGACCAGATCTTCAAACTGAACGGTACCGGCCACTTCCGTCATCATTGGACGGGTGTAGGGGTCCCACTCTGCCAGACGCTGGCCGCGCTTGACCTTGTCGCCTTCGTCGACATGCAGCTTCGAACCGTAGGCCACACGCTGCGACGACCGCTCGACACCACGTTCGTCCAGGATCTGGACGGTCATGTTGCGGCCCATGGCAACGAGATTGCCATCGGAGTTGCGCAGGATGTTGCGGTTCTTGATCTGCACCGTACCTTCGTACGAGGCTTCAAGGAACGACTGGTCGACCACGGTTGCCGTACCGCCAAGGTGGAAGGTACGCATGGTGAGCTGGGTGCCCGGCTCGCCGATCGACTGAGCAGCGATGACGCCGACGGCTTCGCCCATATTGACCGGCGTACCGCGCGCGAGGTCGCGGCCGTAGCAGACAGAGCAGACGCCCGTCTGGATTTCGCAGGTCAGTGCCGAGCGGATGCGGATCGACTGGATGCCGGCCTTTTCGATTTCGACGACGTCGGGCTCGAGGATCATCTTGCCGGCATCGACGATGCGCTCACCCGTGACCGGATGATCGATGTCGTCGAGCGCCGTGCGGCCGAGGATACGGGCGCCGATCGAGGCAACCACCTGGCCGGCATCGACGATGGCGGTCATGGTGAGGCCCGTCTGCGTTCCGCAGTCGACATGCGTGACGATGCAATCCTGCGCGACGTCGACGAGACGGCGGGTCAGGTAGCCGGAGTTGGCGGTCTTCAGGGCGGTGTCTGCCAGACCCTTACGGGCGCCGTGCGTCGAGTTGAAGTACTCGTTGACGGTCAGGCCTTCCTTGAAGTTCGAGATGATCGGGGTCTCGATGATTTCGCCCGACGGCTTGGCCATGAGGCCACGCATGCCGCCCAGCTGGCGCATCTGGTTCGGAGAACCGCGGGCACCGGAGTGGCTCATCATGTAGATCGAGTTCATCGGCTTCTGGCGACCGGTCTTCTCATCGAATTCGACCGCCTTGATGCGCGCCATCATCTCTTCGGCGACCTTTTCGGTCGCCTTGCCCCAGGCGTCGACAACCTTGTTGTACTTCTCGCCCTGGGTGATGAGGCCGTCATTGTACTGCTGCTCGTATTCCTTCACCAGATTTTCGGTGTCGGCAACGATCTTGGCCTTGGCATCCGGAATGACCATGTCGTCCTTGCCGAACGAAATGCCGGCGCGGCAGGCGTGGGCGAAACCGAGCTGCATGATGCGGTCGCAGAAAATGACCGTGTCCTTCTGGCCGCAATGGCGATAGACCGTGTCGATCATCTTCGAGATGTTCTTCTTGGTCATTTCCTGGTTGCAGATATCGAAGGGCACCTTGCCGTTCTTCGGCAACAGTTCACCGATGAGCAGACGGCCAGGCGTCGTCTCGTAGATCTTCGAGTAAGGCTTGCCATCCTCGTCGACCGACTTGAAGCGGCCGCGGATCTTGGTGTGCAGCGTCACGACCTTGCTTTCGAGAGCGTGATGCAGCTCGCCGAGATCGGAGAAGGCCATGCCTTCACCCGGCTCGTTCTGGTTGAGGATCGACAGATAGTAGAGACCGAGAACCATGTCCTGCGAGGGAACGATGATCGGCGCGCCGTTGGCCGGGTGCAGGATGTTGTTGGTCGACATCATCAGCACGCGGGCTTCGAGCTGGGCTTCGAGCGACAGCGGCACGTGAACGGCCATCTGGTCACCGTCGAAGTCGGCGTTGAAGGCCGTGCAGACGAGCGGATGCAGCTGGATCGCCTTGCCTTCGACCAGGGTAGGTTCGAAGGCCTGGATGCCCAGGCGGTGCAGCGTCGGTGCGCGGTTCAAGAGAACCGGATGCTCGCGGATGACCTCGTCGAGGATATCCCAGACTTCCGGCTTTTCCTTTTCGACCAGCTTCTTGGCCTGCTTGACGGTCGAGGAGTAACCCTTGGCGTCGAGGCGGGCATAGATGAACGGCTTGAAGAGCTCGAGCGCCATCTTCTTCGGCAGGCCGCACTGGTGCAGCTTCAGTTCCGGACCGGTGACGATGACCGAACGACCGGAATAGTCGACGCGCTTGCCGAGCAGGTTCTGACGGAAGCGGCCCTGCTTGCCCTTCAGCATGTCGGAGAGCGACTTCAGCGGACGCTTGTTGGCGCCGGTGATGACGCGGCCGCGGCGGCCGTTGTCGAACAGCGCGTCAACGGATTCCTGCAGCATGCGCTTTTCGTTGCGGATGATGATGCCAGGCGCACGAAGCTCGATCAGGCGCTTCAGACGGTTGTTGCGGTTGATGACGCGGCGGTAGAGATCGTTCAGATCCGACGTCGCGAAACGGCCGCCGTCGAGCGGAACCAGCGGACGCAGGTCCGGCGGGATGACCGGAACGACCTTCATGATCATCCATTCCGGACGATTGCCCGACTCCATGAAGTTCTCGACGATCTTCAGGCGCTTCATCAGCTTCTTCTGCTTGAGATCCGACGTGGTGTCGGCAAGCTCAGCGCGCAGGTCGCCAGCGATCTTCTCGAGGTTCATCGAGGCCAGCATCTCGTAGATCGCCTCGGCGCCGATCATCGCGGTGAACTGGTCTTCGCCGTATTCGTCGACGGCGAGCATGTACTCTTCTTCCGAGAGGAGCTGGTGCTCCTTCAGGGCGGTCAGGCCCGGCTCGGTGACGATGTAGTTTTCGAAGTAGAGGACGCGCTCGACATCCTTCAGCGTCATGTCGAGCAGCGTCGAAATGCGGCTCGGCAGCGACTTCAGGAACCAGATATGGGCAACGGGAGCGGCGAGCTCGATATGGCCCATGCGCTCACGGCGAACGCGCGACAGCGTGACTTCGACGCCGCACTTTTCGCAGATGATGCCCTTGTACTTCATGCGCTTGTACTTGCCGCACAGGCATTCGTAGTCCTTGATCGGCCCGAAGATGCGCGCGCAGAACAGACCGTCGCGTTCCGGCTTGAACGTACGGTAGTTGATGGTTTCCGGCTTCTTGATCTCACCGTAAGACCAGGAGAGGATCTTCTCCGGAGACGCGATCGAAATCCGAATAGAATCGAAATTCTGTGCAGGCACCTGCGGATTGAAAAGATTCATGACCTCTTGGTTCATGCCTGTCTCCTTCATGGGCTAAAGCGCCCTTAAAATGCGATGGTCGGCGGCAAATTCCCGGGAGCCGCCTCCCTCGCTTAAACGAGAATAACCGCGAGATGCGGCGAAACTTCCCTTCCGGGCCGACACGGATACGGCGCCCGGCGGGACCGGCGTGCGCTGCATTGGCAGCGCACGCCCTATCAAGTGCTTACTCGGCCGCGTCGGGCAGCTGAGCTGCCTGCGCCTCGTCAAGCTTTGTGTTCTCGAGCTCGACGCTGAGGCCTAGCGAGCGCATTTCCTTGACGAGAACGTTGAAGCTTTCCGGAATACCGGCTTCGAACGTGTCGTCTCCGCGAACAATGGCTTCGTAGACCTTGGTGCGGCCGGCGACGTCGTCCGACTTCACCGTTAGCATTTCCTGCAGCGTGTAGGCCGCGCCGTATGCTTCGAGCGCCCAGACCTCCATTTCGCCGAAGCGCTGACCGCCGAACTGCGCCTTGCCACCCAGCGGCTGCTGGGTCACGAGCGAGTAAGGACCGATCGAACGAGCATGGATCTTATCGTCGACCAGGTGGTTGAGCTTCAGCATGTAGATGTAGCCCACGGTCACCTGGCGGTCGAACTGCTCGCCGGTACGGCCGTCATAGAGCGTCGACTGACCGGTATCCTTGAGACCTGCCAGACGCAACATGTCGTTGACGTCGGCTTCGTTCGCACCGTCGAAAACAGGCGTCGCAATCGAAACGCCACGCTTCCACTGGTCGGCGAGACGCAGAACCGAGTCATCGTCGAACTCATGGACCTGTTCGGCCTTCGGGCCGGTACCGACGACATCGCCGATGGTCTTGCGCAGCGGCTCAATGTTGCCATTGGCCTTGTATGCATCGATCAGTTCGCCGATCTGGCGACCCATGCCGGCGCAAGCCCAACCCAGATGGGTTTCGAGGATCTGGCCGACGTTCATGCGCGAAGGCACGCCGAGCGGGTTCAGAACGACGTCGACATGCGTGCCGTCTTCGAGGAACGGCATGTCTTCCACTGGCACAATGCGCGAGACGACGCCCTTGTTCCCGTGGCGGCCGGCCATCTTGTCGCCCGGCTGGATCTTGCGCTTTACGGCGACGAAGACCTTGACCATCTTCATGACGCCAGGGGGCATTTCATCGCCGCGCTGGACCTTTTCGACCTTGTCCATGAAGCGCTGTTCAAGGCGCGACTTGGATTCGTCGTACTGACCACGGAGCGCTTCGAGCTCGCTCTGGACCTTCTCGTCTTCGACCGCGAACATCCACCACTGCGAGCGGGGATATTCGGAGACGACGGCGTTCGAAAGCTCGCTGCCCTTCTTGAAGCCCTTCGGGCCGGCAATGGAAGCCTGGCCGCGCAGCATCTCGATCAGACGGCCGTAGACGTTACGGTCGAGGATCGCCTGCTCGTCGTCACGGTCCTTTGCCAGACGCTCGATTTCTTCGCGCTCGATCGCCATCGCGCGCTCGTCTTTTTCAACGCCGTGGCGGTTGAAGACGCGAACTTCGACGATCGTGCCGTAAGTGCCGGGCGGCATGCGCATGGAGGTGTCGCGCACGTCGGAGGCCTTTTCGCCGAAGATGGCGCGCAGAAGCTTTTCTTCCGGCGTCATCGGGCTTTCGCCCTTCGGTGTGATCTTGCCGACGAGGATATCGCCCGGCTGAACTTCAGCGCCGATATAGACGATGCCGGCTTCGTCGAGGTTCTTCAGCGCTTCTTCCGAAACGTTCGGAATATCGCGGGTGATTTCCTCAGGACCAAGCTTGGTGTCGCGCGCCATCACTTCGAATTCCTCGATGTGAATGGAGGTGAACACGTCGTCGGCAACGATACGCTCGGAGAGCAGGATCGAGTCTTCGTAGTTGTAGCCGTTCCAAGGCATGAACGCGACGAGCGCGTTGCGGCCGAGCGCCAGGTCGCCGAGATCGGTCGACGGGCCGTCGGCGAGGATGTCGCCGCGGTTGACCTCGTCACCGACGGTGACCAGCGGGCGCTGGTTGACGCAGGTGTTCTGGTTCGAACGCTGGAACTTCTGCAGGCGGTAGATATCGACGCCGGATTTGCCGGCTTCGAGGTCTTCCGTGGCGCGGATAACGATACGCGTCGCGTCGACCTGGTCGACCACGCCGCCGCGGCGGGCGCCGATGGCGGCACCGGAGTCACGGGCGACGACCGGTTCCATGCCGGTACCGACGAACGGAGCTTCGGCACGCAGCAGCGGCACTGCCTGACGCTGCATGTTCGAGCCCATGAGCGCGCGGTTGGCGTCGTCGTTTTCCAGGAACGGGATGAGCGCGGCCGCGACCGAAACGACCTGCTTCGGCGAGACGTCCATCAGGTTCATGCTGTCGCGCGGGGCGAGCATAACTTCACCGGCATGACGGCAGACGACGAATTCATCGACGAAGGAACCGTCAGCGTTCATCTCGGCGTTGGCCTGTGCGACGTAGTACTTCGCCTCTTCCATGGCGGAGAGGTAGAGCACGTCGTTCGTCACCTTGCCGTCGACGATGCGGCGGTACGGGCTTTCGATGAAGCCGTACTTGTTGACGCGGGCAAAGGTCGCAAGCGAGTTGATGAGACCGATGTTCGGGCCTTCCGGCGTTTCAATCGGGCAGATGCGGCCATAGTGGGTCGGATGCACGTCGCGGACTTCGAAACCGGCACGCTCACGGGTCAGACCGCCCGGGCCAAGAGCCGAAAGACGGCGCTTGTGGGTGATTTCCGAGAGCGGGTTGACCTGGTCCATGAACTGCGAGAGCTGCGAGGAACCGAAGAATTCGCGAACGGCAGCGGCGGCCGGCTTGGCGTTGATCAGGTCCTGCGGCATGACCGTGTCGATCTCGATCGAGGACATGCGTTCCTTGATCGCGCGCTCCATGCGCAGCAGGCCGAGACGGTACTGGTTTTCCATCAGCTCGCCGACCGAACGGACGCGGCGGTTGCCGAGGTTGTCGATGTCGTCGATCTCGCCCTTGCCATCGCGCAGTTCGACCAACATCCGGACCACGGCCAGGATGTCGTCCTTGCGCAGGATGCGGACGGTGTCTTCGACGGTCAGGTCGAGGCGCATGTTCATCTTGACGCGGCCGACGGCGGAGAGGTCGTAACGCTCCGCATCGAAGAACAGCGAGTTGAACATGGCTTCGGCCGATTCCATGGTCGGCGGCTCACCCGGACGCATGACGCGATAGATGTCGAACAGAGCGTCCTGACGGTTCTCGTTCTTGTCAGCTGTCAGCGTGTTGCGGATATAGGCGCCGACATTGATGTGATCGATGCCGAGAACCGGGATCTCGTCGAAACCATTCGCCAGGATGACGCCAAGCGTCTTCTCGTCGATTTCGTCGCCGGCCTCGAGGTAGATCTCACCCGTGGAGTAGTTGACGATGTCGCCGGCAAGGTAATTGCCGTAAAGATCGTCGTCGGCGGCCTTGAGTGCCTTCAGGCCCTTGTCGGAAAGCTGGCGCAGCAGGCGCGGGGTCAGCTTCTTGCCGGCTTCCACGACGACTTCGCCGGTATCGGCGTCGACCATCTCGGTGATCGCCTTGGCACCCTTCAGCGTTTCCGGCTTGAAGGGAATGCGCCAGCCTTCGCCGTCGCGCTTGTAGAGCGACTTCGTGTAAAAGGTGTCGAGGATTTCCTCGCCGTCCATGCCGAGCGCCATCAGCAGCGACGTCACGGGGATCTTGCGGCGGCGGTCGATACGGGCGTAGACGATGTCCTTGGCGTCGAATTCGATATCGAGCCAGGAACCGCGATAGGGGATGACGCGCGCAGCAAAGAGCAGCTTGCCGGAAGAATGGCTCTTGCCCTTGTCATGGTCGAAGAAGACGCCCGGCGAACGGTGCATCTGGGAAACGATCACGCGCTCGGTGCCGTTGACGATAAACGTGCCGTTGTTGGTCATGAGCGGCATGTCGCCCATGTAGACGGACTGTTCCTTGATGTCCTTGATCGACTTCGCGCCGGTATCCTCGTCGATATCGAACACGATGAGGCGCAGCGTCACCTTCAGCGGCGCGGCATAGGTCAGGTCGCGCTGACGGCATTCGTCAACGTCGAACTTCGGCGGTTCGAACTCGTAGGACACGAATTCCAGCATCGATGCACCGGAGAAATCGGTGATCGGGAAAACCGACTTGAAAACGGCCTGAAGACCTTCGTCGGGTCGGCCGCCCTTCGGCTCTTCAACCATTAGAAACTGGTCGTAGGACGCCTTCTGAACCTCGATGAGGTTCGGCATTTCTGCGACTTCGGGGATCTTACCAAAAAACTTGCGTACGCGCCTGCGACCATTGAACGAAAGGGTCTGAGCCATCGTCGCTCCTTCAAAATCTTGCACCCGGGCCTGCAACGGACGGGAACCGATGGCCAGTCGATCCCGTCAATCAATGAGTAGTTCAATCTCGTCCGACTCCAGAAAACGCTCAGCTCGGATTGCTGTGCTGCCCTCGGTGCGAGACCATCCTTTTGAAGAACCCATTACCCAAAAGCCGTTTCGACGCGGCTTTTGGGTAATTCGTTCAGAAAAACGGCAAATGGGAGGCAGTAGAAATACTGCCTCCCAAAGCAGTTCAAGATTACTTGACGTCGGCCTTGGCGCCAGCGTCTTCAAGCTTCTTCTTGATGTCAGCGGCTTCAGCCTTGTTGACGCCTTCCTTGACAGCCTTCGGAGCGGCTTCGACGAGGTCCTTGGCTTCCTTGAGGCCGAGACCCGTGATGGCGCGGACTTCCTTGATGACGTTGATCTTGTTGGCACCAGCTTCGACGAGGATGACGTCGAATTCGGTCTTTTCTTCTTCAACGACAGCAGCAGCGCCAGCACCGCCGGCAGCGGCAGCAACAGCTACCGGAGCAGCAGCGGAAACGCCCCACTTTTCTTCAAGAAGCTTCGACAGTTCTGCAGCTTCCAGAACGGTCAGCGAGGAGAGGTCGTCAACGATCTTTGCGAGATCAGCCATTTTACTAGTTCCTTTTGTTCGGTTCGAACCGGTTGATTATAAACAGCGAAAAACCGCCTTACGCGGCTTCGTCCTTCTTGGCGTAGGCCGCAAACACGCGGGCAAGCTGGCTTGCCGGTGCTGCAACAACCCCAGCGATGCGGGTAGCCGGTGTCTGGATCATGCCCAGCAGCTTCGCACGCAACTCATCGAGCGAAGGCAGGGTCGCAAGCGACTTGACTGCATCGGCGTTGAGCGTGGTTGTTCCCATGGCGCCGCCCAGAACAATGATCTTGTCATTGGTCTTGGCGAAATCCATGACGACTTTCGGAGCGGTGATCGGATCGGTGCTGTATGCAATCAGCGTCTGACCCTTGAAGAGATTGGACATCCCTTCCGCTTCCGTACCCTGAAGGGCGATCTTGGCCAGGCGGTTCTTCGCGACTTTGACGGTGCCGCCAGCTGCGCGCATCTTCGAACGAAAATCGTTCATCTGCGCGACTGTAGCACCAGCATAGTGGGCCACGACAACTGAGCCCGAAGCCTTGAAGACTTCGTTCAGTTCCGTGACGAATTCGCGTTTTTCCGCTCTTTCCACTGCCTATCTCCAGTTGGCGGGACCAAAAACGGGCCCGCCGGTTGCCTTTTGCCTCCTGGGATCATGCGAGATCCCAAGCGACGCTTGAGGATCCTGTCCCCCCGCGCTCTCGCGCCAATCAAGGCTAAAGAGGCACAAGGCATCCAAGGCTCGAACCGAGTTCCTAGAAGCGAACTTCATGCAATTCGGGTCTTACCCGTCTCATGCAGGCTAAGTGATTAAGGGAAAACCACCTGCAATCTCGGACAGGATTCCGGATTTCTCCGGAATATTCCGGCCCCTTGCGAGGCCGGAAATTCAGTCGCCGGATTTAAAGCCCGGCAGTAACCTTATGCGGCCGGCGCACCGGTGACCGAGCCGGGCTCGATCTTGACGCCCGGACCCATGGTCGAGGAAATCGCCACGCGCTTGACGTAGTTGCCCTTGGCGCCTGCCGGCTTCGCCTTGATGACGGCGTCAGCAAAGGCGCGGATGTTTTCTTCCAGAGCCTTGGCGTCGAAAGAGGCCTTGCCGATGCCGGCATGGACGATGCCAGCCTTCTCGACGCGGAACTCGACAGCACCACCCTTGGAAGCCTTGACAGCTCCGGCGACGTCCATGGTGACGGTGCCGACCTTCGGGTTCGGCATCATGCCGCGGGGGCCGAGAACCTTACCGAGACGGCCGACGAGCGGCATCATATCGGGGGTGGCGATGCAACGATCGAATTCGATCTTGCCGCCCTGGACGATCTCGACAAGCTCTTCGGCGCCGACGATATCGGCACCGGCGGCCTTGGCTTCGTCAGCCTTGGCGCCACGTGCGAAGACGGCAACGCGAACCGTACGGCCCGTGCCGTTCGGCAGGTTGACGACGCCGCGAACCATCTGGTCCGCATGGCGCGGGTCAACGCCGAGGTTCATCGAGACTTCGATGGTTTCGTCGAACTTGGCGACAGCCCGTTCCTTGACCATGCCGATGGCCAGGGTCAGAGCGTAGAGCTTGGTGGGATCAACACCTTCGTTGATCTTCTGCGTGCGCTTACCAGCCATGATCTTAACCCACCACTTCCAGGCCCATGGCGCGGGCAGAGCCCTCGATCATCGCCATTGCACCTTCGATATCCGCTGCGTTCAGATCCTTCATCTTGGCTTCTGCGATCGACTTGATCTGAGCCTTGGTGAGGGAGCCGGCCTTGGCGCCCTTGCCGGGCGTCTTGGAACCGGATGTGATCTTCGCTTCCTTCTTCAGCCAGTAGCTGACCGGCGGCTGCTTCATCGCGAAGGTGAAGGACTTGTCCTGGTAATAGGTAATGACGACCGGGATCGGCATACCCTTTTCCATTTCCTGCGTGGCGGCATTGAACGCCTTGCAGAATTCCATGATGTTAATGCCACGCTGACCAAGCGCCGGACCAATCGGCGGGGACGGGTTTGCCGATCCTGCCTTGACCTGAAGCTTGAGCTGGCCTGCAACTTTCTTAGCCATATCTCTCTGCCTTTCATGAACGGCCAGTCGCCCGGCCCGTGATGCCGGATCTCTCCGGCGGCTGCGGTTGCGTGGTACGGATCATCAGGGTCCGGCTAAGACCCCCTCACCTTCCACGCGGGTGCGGACAAGGTCCGCAGGAAACAGGCCGCAAGGGCCAGATTCCGGTTTCTGCAATCAGACCTTCTCGACCTGAGCGTATTCCAGCTCGACCGGCGTTGCGCGGCCGAAGATCGACACTTCCACCTTCAGGCGCGAACGCTCTTCGTCCACATCCTGAACCGTGCCATTGAACGACGCGAATGGGCCGTCGGAAACGCGGACCTGCTCGCCGATCTCGAAGGTAATGGAAGCCTTCGGCCGCTCGACACCTTCCTGGACCTGACCGAGAATGCGCTCGGCTTCGTAGTCGGGAATCGGAACGGGCTTATTGTCGGAGCCGAGGAAGCCCGTGACCTTCGGCGTATTCTTGATCAGATGGTAGGCTTCGTCCGTCAGATTGGCACGAACCATGACATAGCCCGGGAAGAACTTGCGCTCGGAATCGACCTTGCGGCCGCGACGCACTTCCACCACCTTTTCGGTCGGCACGAGGATCTTCTCGAACAGGTGCTCAAGCCCCTTCTGGCGAGCCTTGTTCTCGATATCTTCAGCCACCTTCTTTTCAAAATTAGAATATGCGTGGACGATGTACCAACGTGCCGCCATTTTCATCTCCACCCGTATCAGTTGCCGGTATTCAGCACGAAGCTCAGAGCCCAGCCGATCAGCTGGTCAGCGGCAAAGAAAAACAGCGCGGCGAAAACCACCATCACCAGCACCATGACCGTCGAGATCATGGTCTCGCGGCGCGATGGCCATGTAACTTTGGACGTCTCGGAGCGAACCTGCTGCAGAAACGCAAACGGATTGGATTTGGATGCCATCGACTGCCCACGCAATTACGGCGCGTAAAGCTGAAACTATCAGCCCCACGCACCGCGTGTCTGTTGAACCCTAAATAAACACCGATTTCCGAATACACAAGAGGGAAACCGAAGTTTAACGAAATTACTTACCACCAATCAATCCTCGGCCGGAAATGCCGCGAGCATATCCGCGCTGTCCCGCATCAAGGAAAATGGCAGGGGCAGTAGGGCTCGAACCTACGACCTGCGGTTTTGGAGACCGCCGCTCTACCAACTGAGCTATACCCCTTCATACCGATCATTCAGCGCCTGAGCCAAGGCCCGCAAATCGCTGCTGAAAAGCATGGCGCTCCCTTTAAGACGACGACACGGGATTGGCAAGCACGATTTTCGATTTTCAAAGCCATTCTCCTGATATGCGAACGATCGGCTTTTCAATCGCGTGACCAGATCCGTTCAGACCTTCACATATTTCCGCCAATCGTGCTCCTCCCTGAAGCCCAGCACCTCGCGGATCTTGCGGTTGGAGAGCAGGCTCTCATATTCGCCGATCTCGCGAGTGAAAGGCACGTTCGGAAAGAATCGCTTCGCAAGCTCCTTCGATGGCGTATTGGCCGATACGGTGTCATTGGCGGCATTGAAGACCTGATAGCCGAGGCCGTCCTTCTCGATGCAGAGATGGCAAATCTGTCCGAGGTCGCGGGCGTCGATATAGCTCCAGGCGATGCGCTTGCGCATCTCGGGATTGGCGAAATAGGTCGGGAACTTCTCGTAGTCGTCAGGCTCGATGACGTTGCCGATGCGCAGCGCATAGATGTCGAAGCCCGAACGTTCGGCAAAGGCGCGCGCCGTCTTTTCGTTGACCACCTTCGAAAGGCCGTAGGAATCCATCGGATTGACGTCGTAATCCTCCTCCAGCGGGAACTGGTGGAAATCGCGGTGGCCTTCGGCGAAGCAGACGCCGTAGGTCGTCTCGCTCGATGCGACGATGATCTTCCTGATGCCGAGCTTCACCGCCGCCTCGATGACATTATAGGTGCCCATCGTGTTGATCCTGAAGGTTTCGTTATCGGGCTTGATCAGGATGCGCGGGATGGCGGCGAAATGCACGACGGCGTCGAAGGGCTGCACGCCCCTGCCCGCGTCGAGATCGGGAAAATCGCGATGCATCGAGAGCGCGTTGAACACCTGACCGCTATCGGTGATGTCGGCGATGAGATTGGTGACGCCGGGGCTATCCAGCGGCACAAGATCGAGGTTGTGAACCTCGTAACCGGCATTGACGAGCCATGGCACAGCATGGCGACCTGCCTTGCCAGACCCGCCAGTGAACAGAATACGTCTTTTCATGGAATATCCTCCGCGTCATGAAATCGGAGGCATAGATAGACGCTTCCGCGCGAAGAGCAAGCGAGCGTCCTGCAAGGGTTCACCCCCGCGTCGCCAGGAGCATCCTATCCGGGAGCACCTGGCCGATCATTTCCGATCATCGCAGAACCCTGCGATGCTCGGCAAAGGTCGTCACTTGACGACACTTACCTCGCCAATCTGCACTACGGCAGACTGAACAACTTCTTGCGGAATTGCAGCGATGAAAAACATCGTGAAAACATACATCGCGAATATCGTCGCAGCGAATGTGGCCTTTGGAATCATCCGGGCTCTCCTCTTTGCAAGAAGGAGTCTGGACTACAATGGTCCAATCACAAACCGGTTTCTGAACGTGAGATGAACAAAATACTGTGACAGGCCAATTTAACGATATTTTTACAACACCTGTTAAGCCTACAGGAAGCCATGAAAATGAAAAACCCCGCTGTTTCCAGCGGGGTCTTCATAATTGCGGATAACTCGAAAGTTATTCGACGATCGACGCGACGATACCGGCGCCGACGGTGCGGCCGCCTTCGCGGATAGCGAAGCGCAGCTTTTCTTCCATCGCGATCGGAACGATCAGCTCGACGGCAACCGTGACGTTGTCGCCCGGCATCACCATCTCCGTGCCTTCCGGCAGCGTCACAATGCCCGTCACGTCGGTCGTGCGGAAGTAGAACTGCGGACGGTAGTTGGTGAAGAACGGCGTATGACGGCCACCCTCTTCCTTCGTCAGGATGTAGGCTTCTGCCATGAACTTCTTGTGCGGCTTGACTGAGCCGGGCTTGGCCAGGATCTGGCCACGCTCGACGCCGTCACGGTTCACACCGCGGATCAGCGCACCGATATTGTCGCCAGCCTGGCCCTGATCGAGCAGCTTGCGGAACATTTCAACGCCGGTCACCGTCGTCTTCGAGGTCGGGCGGATGCCGACGATCTCGACTTCTTCGCCAACCTTGACAATGCCACGCTCGACGCGGCCGGTCACAACCGTGCCGCGGCCCGAGATCGAGAACACGTCTTCGATCGGCATCAGGAACGGCTGGTCGATCGGACGCTCAGGCGTCGGGATGTAGGCGTCAACAGCAGCCATCAGTTCGCGGATCGCGTCTTCGCCGATCTTCTTGTCCGAATCTTCGAGAGCAGCAAGGGCCGAACCCTTGACGACCGGGATATCGTCGCCCGGGAAGTCGTAGGACGACAGCAGTTCGCGAACTTCGAGCTCGACCAGTTCGAGAAGCTCGGCGTCGTCTACCTGGTCGACCTTGTTCAGGAACACAACGATTGCCGGAACGCCGACCTGGCGAGCCAGCAGGATGTGTTCGCGCGTCTGCGGCATCGGGCCGTCAGCGGCCGAGCACACCAGGATCGCGCCGTCCATCTGGGCAGCACCGGTGATCATGTTCTTGACGTAGTCGGCGTGGCCGGGGCAGTCGACGTGCGCGTAGTGGCGGGCCGGCGTCTCATACTCGACGTGCGCCGTCGAGATGGTGATGCCACGGGCCTTTTCTTCCGGAGCCGCGTCGATCTGATCGTACGCCTTGTACTCACCGAAGTACTTCGTGATCGCTGCCGTCAGAGACGTCTTGCCGTGGTCAACGTGGCCAATCGTGCCAATGTTGACGTGCGGCTTGTTGCGCTCAAACTTACTCTTTCCCATTTGAATGCTTCCTGTGAACGAAAATGGTGGCCCCGGCGAACCGGTTTAGTGCCGCCGTTTAAGGCTTTCGGCGACATTGCGCAAGACTTAATTGCAGACGCCATTCTTGGCCTGAGAGCGCATATGGGAGACAATTCGCCGCCTGCAAGGCGATTCGCCAAAGCCCCCTCGAAAATCGCTGAAATCTTAAAGAAAATCGCATTGACCGCCGAAGACACACCATAGCCGTTCAGCGTCGAGCGCCTTCCCTGCCAGTCGATAATCGCAATCGTCAGCTTCTCCGCCCGCGCCGGAGACATCTCGGGGACTACGGCAGCAGCGGTCGAATAAAGTAGCGTCACGGAAACTGGAGCGGGTAGCGGGAATCGAACCCGCGTATTCAGCTTGGAAGGCTGCTGCTCTACCATTGAGCTATACCCGCGGGGTGGTCCGATCCGATGACGAATGGTGGAGAGAGTTGGATTTGAACCAACGTAGGCTGAGCCAACGGATTTACAGTCCGTCCCCTTTAACCACTCGGGCATCTCTCCAGTTTTCGTCCGGATCGCAAGACCAAGTTCGTCAGACTTCGAAGCGTTGCTGCCCGTCGTCTGCGCCGCGTATATGACCGGAGCATTTCAGTCTGTCAACACGATGACAACGGAAAAAACACGAAAAATTTCATTCGCCACCGAAAGCCGGCATATGAAAGAAAGCCTATGCGGCAGCGAGCGCCATGGCTATAAAGCTGCATGAGCAAAGACAACAAATCCGGCGGCAAGACCGCGACAGACCCATCCGCCAAGGATACGCATTACGCCACTCTGCGGCGCGCCCACCGCGACGCCAAGCGCGAACGCGGGGAGATTCCGACGCCTCAGCCGCAGAAGCGAAAGCGCGGCGGCGAAGACTGGAAGCCGCCGGCGCTTGCGCCCGACCAGGTGCATCTCTATGGCCTACATACGGTGCGCGCGGCGCTCGATAATCCCGAGCGCAAGAAGATCAAGCTGTTCGTGACGCAGAACGCGCTCGCGCGGCTCGAAGTCGACGTCGAGGCGCTCGGCATGCCCTTCGAGATCGTCTCGCCGCAGGATATCGACAAGGTGCTCGGCCCCGAGGCGATCCATCAGGGCGTGATGCTGGAAACAAGGCCACTCCCGGTACGCCGGCTCGAAGCTCTGAAGGACAGCCCCCTCCTGCTCGTCCTCGACCAAGTCACGGATCCGCACAATGTCGGCGCGATCATGCGCTCGGCCGTCGCCTTCAATGCGGGTGCGGTGATCACCACGCAGCGACACAGCCCGACCGAATCGGGCGTACTCGCCAAGTCCGCCTCCGGCGCGCTGGAACTGATACCTTATATACAAGTTACCAATCTCGCCGATGCGCTCGGCGAATTGCACAAGCTCGGTTTTTCCACCATCGGCCTCGATTCGGAAGGGCCGGCGCCGCTCGAAGGCACCTTCTCCGGCGGGAAAGTGGCGCTGGTGCTTGGCTCGGAGGGCAAGGGGCTTCGGCAGAAGACGCGGGAAACCGTCAACGCACTTGCCCGTCTCGACATGCCGGGCGCGATCAAATCGCTCAACGTCTCCAATGCGGCGGCGATCGCACTTTACGCGGCGCGGCTCCACCTGAAGGCATAGGCCGGCCCAAGCAAGGGCAGCCGGTCGGGTCCGTCCATCGGCCCGCGCCGTATCGCCTGCATAGGCCACTTCGACGGGATAGGCGATCATCCGTGACATACCGGCGTCGCGCGTCTTTTCTGACGCGCTATCGATTCGGATTTAAGGAGTTATGCAGGAGCTCGATCCGGCGCGACAAACGGAAACGGACACGCACAACGCTCGTGCAACGCCCGACCGATGCCAGAAAAATCCACTTTTGCCTTGGAATGACGCCCTGGGGCACTATGATCGGCCAATGATCGGTCGTAGCGACCGGCTCAGAAGCAAGAAGGAACGATCCCTATCATGGCCATTCGACCGCTGATTTTCGGTATCCTCTTCATCGCGGTCTTCGTCGTGATTATCATCAGTATCATCTGGGTGGACACGTCGCACCCCATCCACCAGCCCGATCCTCTGTCGCCGACGGCGCCCGGCCCAGCAACGCCGGGACAGGTGCAATAAGACCGGCAGGAACGCCGGCGGCGATCATGCGTTAATCCCGGAATCGAACGAGGATTGAACGCTTATGCGCATAATGATCGCCGTCGTCGCCTTCATGGTCGCCTCCGTGCTTAGCATCGCAATGATGTCGCCCTCCGGCGCCGGACAGACCGGCAATAGCGACAGGATCGAGGCGAGCGTCAACGAACCCGTCACTCACTAAAATAACGGCCCGGGTGATCCGGGCCGTTATTGTCAACCGCGGTAGAGCCAGAACGGCATACCGCGATCGCGATCACGCCACTCGCGGCGCTCCTGCCAACGCTCGGCACGCCACCGCCGCCAGTGACGGCGATCATCGCGCCAGTCGGACCGGCGCCAATCGCGCTCATCGCGCCAGCCACGGTCGTCACGGTCGCGATCACCTCGCCAGCCACGGTCGTCGCGGTCGCGATCACCTCGCCAGCCATCACGAATTTGAACGATATCGCCCTGCGCCGTCACCGCCGGCCGCTCGGCCGGCATGGCGGCAGCCGGTGCGACGGACGCGAAAGCCGCACCGACGGAAATGGTTGCGGCGAGAAAGAGATGTGCGAGCTTCATGGCTGTTTCCTCATTGCTGATGAGGCGAAGATAAGCGGTCGCGGCTGAATTGGCGGTGAAGCAGCCCTTCAGACGCGGTTCATCAAGCGATACGTGCCATCTGAAAAGCCGGTGCGATTGAGCGAGGCAGCCGTGAACCCAGGCTCTGTTTAGAAAGACGGTATCGTGGGGAAAGATAGTGCAGCTAACCGGAGCATTCTCGAACCAGTCCGCCTTCGCTTAGTTGCTCTCTTCGGCTCGCCGAGCCGAAGCTCACAGAGCGTAGGCTGGTGCCCCCGCCAGGGTTCGAACCCGGGACCCCCTGATTACAAATCAGGTGCTCTACCAACTGAGCTACAAGGGCAATAGTTGCCCAACTAGCAGATTCTGTGATTCTGTAAAGGGAAAATCCGTGCCTGCGCGGACAGTTCGGCTGCAGCTCAAAACGCTTCGCGATAGAAAACGTCCTTGTCGCGCAAGGCCTTTATCCTTTAGCTAGGGCAGCATCATAAAGGGCATTGCATGGGCCGTTCATTTCAGACGCTTTCCTTTCTCGCCTCACCAACGACGGAGGCGCTTGCCGCGCGCGAGGAGTTGATTCGCATCTATGGCGACGTCCCGGCTGACGAAGCCGACGTCATTGTCGCACTCGGCGGCGACGGTTTCATGCTGCAGACGCTGCACAACACCATGAACTCCGGCAAGCTGGTTTACGGTATGAATCGCGGCTCGGTCGGCTTCCTGATGAACGACTATCGCACCGACAAGCTTCAGGAGCGCATCTGCGTCGCCGTCGAAAACGTCTTCCGGCCATTGCAGATGACGACGGCCAACGCCGACGGCACCAACTCGACGGCGCTCGCCATCAACGAGGTCTATCTTTTTCGCCAGTCGTATCAGGCCGCGAATCTAAGGGTTATGGTGGATGGGCGCGTCCGTCTGGAAGAACTGATCTGCGACGGGCTGATGGTGGCGACACCTGCCGGATCGACGGCGTATAATCTTTCCGCCCATGGCCCGATCCTGCCGCTCGAGGCGCCGCTGCTCGCCATGACGCCGGTCAGCGCTTTCAGGCCTCGGCGCTGGAGGGGCGCTCTGCTTCCGAACAAGGTGACCGTCGATATCGACATTCTCGAGCCGGAGAAGCGACCGGTGAACGCAGTGGCCGACAATACCGAGGTCAAGTCGGTGCTGCATATTCGCATCGCCCAGTCGGAGCATGTGACGGCGCGCATCCTTTCTGATCCCGACCGCTCTTGGTCCGACCGGATTCTAGCCGAGCAGTTCAAGGATTGAGACGATGGCAATGCGACGGATATTGATGACCAGCCTCCTGCTTGCGGGATGGAGCATTGCAGCGGCGGCCGGCCCGGCGCAGGATGCCCTCCTGCCGGCATCGGTGATTTTCGCGACCAGTACCGGCTACTGGGAGGACGATGGCAATGCACCGGCGGTCGAGCGGGTGCCGACGAGCGCCGAGAGCGTCGCCAATCCCGAGGGAAAGGCCGCGCAGCGCCACGGCTACTACAAGCTCTTTGCCGTCCGCCAGCCGGACAGGACCTCGAAGATCTATCTGCAGCAGATTGCCCAGACCGAGACCGGCCCGGCGATCGCCTCGACCATCGAGCTGCAGGAGTTCAGCGACCTGAAGCCTTACGTTACCGATATACGCCCCGAGAATTCGAACGGCATCATCAAGGAACCGGGGCTCTTCGCCACGGTCTATCTGAAGACCGACCCTGCCGCGGAGCCGGATGGCTGGACCGTGCTGATCGACGAATTCGGCGACATCACCGTGGAGAAGGCGACGAATTGAACGGCTGGGACGTGTTCAAAGGGCATTCAAGAGATGAAACTGGGCTTTCGCGACGGCGTCCTCTACGACGAGAAAAGGTCGAACTGGGACGCAGCCGGCCCTAGACCGATCAGTTGGTCCCTCTGGTACCCCGCCGCCGATGACGCACAAAGCGACGTCCCGGAAAGAAGCTGGTTCCAGAGGGCGGACGTCGCCCGCGATGCACCCATCCGGCCGGAGGCCGGCCCCTATCCCCTCGTTCTGTTGTCGCATGGCACCGGCGGATCCGCGGCCGGACTGGAGTGGCTGGCGCGACGCCTGGTCGATCGCGGGTTTGCAGCGCTCGGCGTCAGCCACCACGGCAATACCGGCATCGAGCCCTATCGCGCTGAAGGCTTTGCCTGCCTTTGGGAGCGGGCGCCTGACCTAAGCTACATGCTCGACCACCGCGATGCATGGCTCAGCGATCTATCTGGCGATATCGATACGAACAGTGTCTTCGCAGCCGGATTTTCCGCCGGAGCTTATAGCGTGATGCTGCTTCTTGGGGCTGTTGCCCAGTTCTCGCAGTTCGAACCGTCCAGGATGAAGCCCGGTGGCGCGCGCGGACCGAGGGAGTTTCCCCACCTTGCCGATCATATCCCGGCATTGCTGCGCACCAGCGATGTGTTTCGCGATTCGTGGTCCCGGATGTCGAACTCCTACCGAGACGACAGAATCAAGGCCGCACTCATCTGCGCGCCGGGCCGGTCGGTTCTCGGTTTCAGCGAGGAAAGCCTGAAAGCTGTCGATGCACCTGCCCTTATCCTGGTCGGTGACGCCGACAGGGCGGCACCGGCCGAAGAATGTTCGTCGTGGCTGCATGCGCGGCTCCGGCGCAGCGCCCTTAAAATCTTCAGCGGCGGCCTTGGACATTATGTCTTCGTGGCAGAAGGCACGGCGCTCGGCCTTGCCTTTGCGGCAGAACTCTTTACCGATCCCCCGGGCATCGAGCGCGCGGCTATTCATGAAGAGATTGCCGATCTGTCGGCAGCGCTGTTTCAAGTCAGCGGTATAAGCGCGATGGCCTGAGCAAAACAAAAGCCCCGTCTCCGGGGCTTTTGTTATCTCAATGCATCGATAATCCGATCAGTCGACATCATCGACGACCGCGTCGGCGGCGCCGCTGATGCGATGGGCAAGTGCTGCTTCCATAAACTCGTTCAGGTCGCCGTCGAGAACGTCGTCCGGCGCGCTGCTGGCGACACCAGTGCGAAGGTCCTTGACCAGCTGGTAGGGCTGCAGCACGTAGGAGCGGATCTGGTGACCCCAGCCGATCTCCGTCTTCGAAGCGGCTTCGGCGCTAGCGGCATCCTCGCGCTTCTTCAGTTCCGCTTCGTACATGCGGGCGCGCAACATGTCCCAGGCCTTGGCACGGTTCTTGTGCTGCGAACGCTCCTGCTGGCACTGCACGACGATGCCGGTCGGGATATGCGTGATGCGCACGGCCGAGTCGGTGGTGTTGACGTGCTGGCCGCCGGCGCCCGACGAACGGTAGGTATCGATGCGGCAGTCGCTTTCGTTGATCTCGATCTGGATCGAGTCGTCGACAACCGGATAGACCCAGATCGACGAAAAGGAGGTGTGGCGACGCGCATTGCTGTCGTAGGGCGAGATCCGCACCAGGCGGTGCACGCCCGATTCCGTTTTCAGCCAGCCATAGGCATTGTGGCCCTTGACGAGCAGGGTCGCGGACTTGATGCCAGCCTCTTCGCCGTCATGAACTTCGAGAAGCTCGACCTTGAAACGCTGGCGTTCAGCCCAGCGGGTGTACATGCGCAGAAGCATGTTCGCCCAGTCCTGGCTTTCGGTGCCGCCGGCGCCGGAATGGACTTCGAGATAAGTGTCGTTGCCATCGGCTTCGCCGGAGAGCATGGCTTCCACCTGGCGGCGTGCAGCCTCGGCCTTCAAGGCCTTCAGCGTGTCCTCGGCTTCCTTGACGACGCTCTGGTCGCCCTCTTCCTCGCCAAGCTCGATCAGCTCGATATTGTCGTTCAGCTGCTGTTCGAGCTGCTTGACACCGTTAATGCCGTCATCCAGCTGCTGGCGCTCGCGCATCAGCTTCTGCGCTTCGGAAGCGTCGTTCCAGAGGTTCGGATCCTCTGCCTTGTTGTTCAACCAGTCCAGCCGTCTTATCGCCTGGTCCCAGTCAAAGATGCCTCCTCAGCAGGGTGATAGCCTGCTTGGTTTCATCGACCACGTTTTCGATTTCCGCTCGCATTTTCCTGCTTCTCTGTCGGTCTTATTCAGGTGCTGGTGACATAGAGACGCCCGCCGCGGATGTAAAGGGCCGCGGCGGGCGTGCAAAATTCAGGCCTCGGTCAGAACAGGCCGGGCGTGCCGGTCTGGACGGCCTGGTTCGCCTGCGGCGAGGTCTTCAGGATCTCTTCCGGCGCCATGGTGCTGTCCATGCCGATCACGGAGAAGCTGTCGGCCGGGCCGGTGCCGGGCTTGAAGGCCTCGACGATGGTGTTCGGATCGCCGTCGCCAGCCGCCATGCCGGTTTTGCGGTCGATCGAAATCAGGTTCATGCCTGATGGAATGACGAACTTCGATTCGGGCGTGTCCTTGACGGCAGCCTGCATGAATTCGTTGAAGATCGGGGCGGACAAGACGCCACCGGTGCCGCCGCGGCCGAGCGGGGCCGGCGTATCGAAGCCCATATAGAGGCCTGCAACCAGATCCGGCGTGAAGCCGACGAACCAGGCATCCTTCTCGTCGTTGGTGGTGCCGGTCTTTCCGGCGACGTCGCGACCGCCGAGATCAATCTTGCCGGCAGCGGTGCCGCGCTGGATGACGCCCTGCATCATCGAGGTGATCTGGTAGGCGGTCATCGGGTCGAGAACGGTTTCGCGATTGTCGACGACATTCGGCTCTTCCTGGTTCTGCCAGTCGCCGGCATTGCAGCCCTCGCACACACGCTCCTCATGTTTGAAGATCGTCTTGCCGTAGCGGTCCTGGATGCGGTCGATCAATGTCGGCTTGATCTGCTTGCCGCCATTGGCGATGACCGAATAGGCCGAGACCATGCGCAGCACAGTCGTATCGCCGGCGCCGAGCGACATGGAAAGAACCGGCAGCATGTGATCGTAGATGCCGAAGCGCTCGGCATATTCGGCGACGATGTTCATGCCGAGATCGTTGGCGAGGCGCACCGTCATCAGATTGCGCGAATGCTCGATGCCCGAACGCAGCGTCGACGGGCCGCCGGATTCGCCGCCGTAGTTTTCCGGCCTCCAGACCTGGCCGCCCGAGACGATTTCGATCGGCGCATCCATGATGACGGAGGCCGGCGTATAACCATTGTCCATTGCCGCGGCGTAGACGAAGGGCTTGAACGAGGAGCCTGGCTGGCGCATCGCCTGGGTGGCGCGGTTGAATTCTGACTGGGCGTACGAGAAACCGCCGACCATGGCGAGCACGCGGCCGGTCTTCGGGTCCATCGCGACCAGTCCACCCTGGACCTTCGGTGGCTGCTGCAGGCGGTAGGAAGTCGACGCGTCGTCGCCGAGCTTTGCGACATAAACGACGTCACCAGGCGCTACGGCTCCGACCGGCGATTTCGTGGTCTTGCGGGCGCCGTCGGCCGAACGGAAGGCCCATTGCATGTTCTTGGCGTCGATGGTGCCGCGTTGACGGTCGGCCGCAACCTTGCCGCTTCCATCCTTGGCCGGCTGCAGGCCGATGTCGACGGTCGAGTCGGACACGGCGAGCACGACGGCGAGCCGCCATTCCGGAACGTCGGACAGGGTGGGAATATCGGCTAGCGCCTTGCCCCAGTCACCGCTTGCATCGATCTGCTTGATCGGGCCATGGAAACCGCGGCGCTCATCATAGGTGACCAGACCGTCCTGCAGCGCCTTGCGGGCAGCAAGCTGCATCTGGGGGTCGAGCGACGTGCGCACCGAAAGGCCGCCCTCATAGAGGACCTTTTCGCCGTATTGGTCGATCAGCTGACGACGCACTGCTTCGGCGAAATAATCCGAAGCGAAGAGCGAGGGGCCAGTGGTGCGGGCGGTGACGCCGAGCGGCTGCTTCTTGGCTTCCTCGCCGTCGCTCTGGCTGACATAACCGTTCTCGACCATCCGGTCGATCACCCAGTTACGGCGCTCGAGCGCCGCCTCGGGATGACGGAACGGATGATAATTGGCAGGCCCCTTCGGCAGCGATGCCAGATAGGCGGCTTCGGCGACGGTCAGTTCGGTGACGGATTTGTTGAAATAGGTGAGTGCTGCGCCGGCGATGCCATAGGAATTCAGACCGAAGAAGATCTCGTTCAGGTAGAGTTCGAGGATCTTGTCCTTGCTGTAGGCCTGCTCGATACGGAAGGAAAGGATCGCTTCCTTGATCTTGCGGTCGATGGTCTGGTCCGAGCTCAGAAGGAAATTCTTGGCCACCTGCTGGGTAATGGTCGAGGCACCGACCGGGCGGCGGCCGGAACCGAAATTCTGCAGGTTGACGAGGATGGCGCGGCCGAGGCCGGTGAGATCAACGCCCGGATGATTGTAGAAATTCTTGTCTTCGGCCGACAGGAAAGCGGCCTTCACGCGATCCGGAATGGCCTGGATCGGCAGGAAGAGACGCTTTTCCTTGGCGTATTCGGCCATCAAAGCGCCGTTGCCGGCATGGACGCGGGTCGTCACCGGTGGCGCATAGCTGTTCAGAACGGCATAGTCCGGAAGATCCTTCGCGACATTGGCGAGATAGATGGCAATACCCGCCGCCGCGACCAGAAACAGGACGCAGGCCATTCCGAAGAAATATCCAAAAAGTCTAACCATATTTCAGCTACCGGTCTTTTCGATCTTCAATCGGCGCAGCCGCAACGATTGTACAGATCAAGGCAATTTGCACGTTGCGCGGCTTACTCCATGAGCGTTACCGCCACAAGCCGATTCCGCGCTCAAGGCTTACGAAACATAAGCCGGAGTAACGGCGCGAATGTGAGCAAAATAGGGCTGTCTGCGCCGCATTCACCACTGCCGCCGCGTTTCATTAGAACTGTCACATCCAAGCAACGCCTGTCGCCGCCGCCAATCTGAGGTATCTTCCTCAGAATTTGATTCATGCGGCGCACTTAAATCTTTGTTTTTATGAATCTTTGTTTTTATGCGGCCGCCGTGCCGCAACCGCTACAGATTTTTAGGCGGTGACCGTCAGCCGCCATTCGCCATGACGGCGGCACGGTATCGCTTGACTGCGTCGGTCAAGAGACCGGCGATCTTGCCGCGCCAAGCCTCGTCGAGCAGCAATTTCTCATCCTCGGCATTCGAGAGGAACCCGATCTCGAGAAGGATCGAGGGCACGTCAGGGGCCTGCAGCACACGGAAGCCGGCATGACGATGCGGATTGTTGATGGTGCCGACCTGATCCTTGAAAGAATTCAGAACGCTCTCGGCCAGCGAGATCGAGAAGGCCTGCGTCTCGCGCCGCGTCAGATCGAGCAGGATGTCGGCGACCTCGGGCGGCTCGGCAACCGTCTCCTTGCCGGCGATCTGGTCGGAAAGGTTTTCCCGTTCGGCAAGGTCGGCGGCGAGCTTGTCGGATGCCTTGTCGGAGATCGTGTAGACGGTGGCGCCGCGGATATCCTTCTGCTTCAGCGTGTCGGCATGCAGCGAAATGAAAAGGCCGGCATGGTTCTGGCGGGCGATCAGCACACGCTGCGAAAGCGACAGGAACTCGTCATCCTCACGCGTCAGGAAAGCCTTGATGCCCGGCTCCTTGTTCAGCCGCTCGGTCAAAGCCTTGGCGAAGGCAAGCGTCACCTGCTTTTCCTCGGTCTTGGTGTCGACGCCGATCGCGCCGGTATCGATGCCGCCATGGCCTGCATCGACGGCGATGACGAAATCGCCGGGAGCAGCTTTTTCCGGTGCCGGAATGGCGCTGGTCGTCTGAGCCGCATCACCTCGATCGCTCCAGGATTGCGTCTTCACCAGTTCGGCAAAGGCCCGCTTGTCGATCATCTCGGCATCGAGCACGAGGCGATGACCCTTGCCAGCCTCGTCGGCCTGCACTTTGGCAAGCGCCAGCTTGACCGGCCCTGCCGTCGTCAGCACGATACGGGCGCTCTCCTCGTCCATCTTGCCGTAGCGGATATCCTTGAACAGGCCGCGGGCGGCAAGATCCTTGGCCGGAAAACCGAAGGCGGTCGCCGGAAGGTCGACGACGATGCGTTCCGGATTGGCGATATAGTGGACCGAGAAGCGCGGCTCGCGATCGAAATCGATGACGATGCGCGTCCTTGCATCGTCGCCGACGATGCGCGCGCCATAGGCAAGCAGCGGATCCCCGGCCTCGACGGAGCTGGCAGCGACCGGCAGGAGACTAGCGGCCAAAAGCGCCGCCAGAACCCGCCTTGCGATTGTCGATCGCCGCGCTGCGGATTTCGCCGCGATCCGAGCCCTCTTAAACAATAAACCGCACACCCTATTTGTATTGCGATGGACCCGACGCAGCTGCGGCCAGCGTCCCTGTGACGAAACACCCGCTGTGGCCTGCCGAATCGCGATCACTTTATCCCCAGTTTCTATGCGTTGCGAAATCCATCAATATTATGGCACATTTGGCTTTTCCCTTGCTATTGTGACACAGAAAACATACAACGAATTTCAGGGTAAAGTGTTGACGGGATAGAGTCGCCGCAAAGGCTGCCAGCCAGATCAGGACCTGGCGCCACACCGGTCATCGTCCGCCGTCTCATGCGCTTAATCCCTAGAACTGGATCCTGATTTTCCGGCTCATTGTCGGAATTCATTGGTGGATCAGCCACCACGCTCTCAGGGAGCAAACTCATCGGACCCGAACGGGTCTTCGTATTTGTCGATCACGCTTGGTTGTTGATGGTTTCGCAGCAGGTTTTATCTGAAGTGTACAGGCCCCGGACCGAAATGGTTCCGGTTGCGGTCTGGCTGCTGCCCTCCCCCTCGCATCAGGCGCGACTTTCATTATCCGGCGCGGCCACTGCGGACCGCATTCTTTCTGTCTCAACAGCAGTCGGGAATGCGCTCTCGCGGCCACGCCGAGGAGCACAGCTTACATGGCAGACAAAATGCTTATCGATGCGTCTCACGAGGAAGAGACGCGCGTCGTTGTTGTTCGCGGGAACCGCATAGAAGAATTTGACTTCGAGTCCCAGCACAAGAAGCAGATCCGCGGCAACATCTATCTTGCAAAGGTAACGAGGGTCGAGCCCTCGCTGCAAGCCGCCTTCGTCGACTACGGCGGCAACCGGCACGGCTTCCTGGCCTTCGCCGAAATCCATCCCGACTATTATCAGATACCGCTTGCCGACCGTCAGGCATTGCTTCGGGCCGAAGCCGAGGAGCATCGCCGCGACGAGGACGTCGAGCATGTCGAAACCGCACCGATGGTCGATCTTTCCAAGCAGGATCAGCCAGATGTCGGCATCGTGCCGGCAGAGGCGCCGGAAACGGCTGCCGTAACGGAAGAGACGGCAGCGGTAGAAGCCGCAGCATCTCCCGCGGCCGCCGAGGAAGCGCCGGCGAAGAAGGCAAGGCCGCGTCGCAGCCGCAAGAAGGCCGTAGAACCGGCCGCCGAAACGACCGCGACCGAAGACGCTGTTCCCACAGACGTTGAAGCCGAAGGCGCGTCGAGCGTCGACAACGAGGATGACGGCTCGACCGGCGGCGCGATGGCCGCGATGGTGGAAACCGACTCGATCTCCGAGGACGTCGATACCAGCAAGCGTCGCCACGATGATGACGACGATGATGACGATCACGGCGAAGAGGAAGTCATCGAATCCGTCGGCGCCGAAGACGCCATGGAAGAAGTGCCGGACCGCGTGCAGCGCAAGCCGCGCAAGCAGTACCGCATCCAGGAAGTCATCAAGCGCCGCCAGATCCTGCTCGTGCAGGTCGCCAAGGAAGAGCGCGGCAACAAGGGTGCAGCCCTTACCACCTATCTCTCGCTCGCCGGCCGCTATTCCGTCCTGATGCCGAACACGGCGCGCGGCGGCGGCATTTCCCGGAAGATCACCAATCCTGCCGACCGCAAGCGCCTGAAGGAAATCGCGCGCCTGCTCGAGGTGCCGCAGGGCATGGGCGTCATCCTTCGCACCGCCGGTGCCAACCGCACCAAGGTCGAGGTCAAGCGTGACTTCGAATATCTGATGCGCCTGTGGGAAAATGTGCGCACGCTGACGCTGGCGTCCACCGCTCCCTGCCTCGTCTATGAGGAAGGCTCGCTGATCAAGCGCTCGATCCGAGACCTCTACAATAAGGATATCAGCGAAGTCATCGTTTCCGGTGAAGAAGGCTATCGTGAAGCGAAAGACTTCATGAAGATGCTGATGCCGAGCCATGCCAAGGTGGTTCAGCCTTACCGCGACATCCACCCGATCTTCTCGCGCTCCGGCATCGAAGCTCAGCTCGATCGCATGTTGCAGCCGCAGGTGACGCTGAAGTCCGGCGGCTACCTGATCATGAACCAGACCGAAGCGCTGGTCTCGATCGACGTCAACTCCGGCCGCTCGACCCGCGAACATTCGATCGAAGACACCGCGCTGCAGACGAATCTCGAGGCTGCAGACGAAGTCGCCCGCCAGCTTCGCCTTCGCGACCTTGCCGGCCTGATCGTCATCGACTTCATCGACATGGAAGAGAAGCGCAACAACCGCGCTGTCGAGAAGAAGCTGAAGGAATGCCTGAAGAACGACCGCGCCCGCATCCAGGTCGGCCGGATCTCGCATTTCGGCCTGCTCGAAATGTCGCGACAGCGCATCCGCGCGTCGGTTCTCGAATCGACCACGCAGGTCTGCTCGCATTGCGGCGGCACCGGGCATGTGCGCTCGCAGTCCTCCGTCGCCCTGCATGTCCTGCGCGGTATCGAAGAATATCTGCTGAAGAACACCACGCACAACATCACCGTGCGCACCACGCCTGACATTGCGCTCTATCTGCTCAACCACAAGCGCCAGACGATCATCGATTACGAAAGCCGTTTCGGCGTCGCTATCGTCATCGATGCGGACGGTTCGGTCGGAGCACAGCATTTCGCGATCGATCGCGGCGAGCCGGTGGAAAACCCGGTCAAGATCGAAACGCTCTTCAACTTCGCAGCCATTCCCGAGGATGACGACGACGACATCGTCATCGAAGTGGATGAGGAGGAAGACGAGGAACTCGAGGAAAAGCCGGCCGTTGCCGAACGGCCCGTCGCAGCACGCTCGGAAGGCGAAGCTGACGGCAACCGCAAGCGCAAGCGCCGCAGGCGCCGCCGTGGCCGCAACGGCAATGCCGAGCAGCCGGCATCGGCAGCAGGCGAAGCCGGCGACGAGGATGAGGACGGTGACGACGAGGGCAGCGAAGGTGATGAAACCACCGAAGCTACGCCCGAGACACGCGCTGAAAGCGAAGAATCGCAGCGCCGCAAGCGGCGCCGTCGCGGCAAGCGTGGCGGCCGTCGCAATCGCGCCGAAGATGGCTCCGAACTGACAGCCGGCGAAGCCGGTGAAGACAATGGCGGCGACGAGGACGAAGGCGACGGCGCTCCGAGCGAAGCCGTAGCGGTCGAGGCGATTGCCGAGCCGGCCGACGAAGGCCAGGCCGCGATGGCAGCCGTCGAGAGCGCAACCGTCATAACCGAAGATGTGAAGCCCGCCCGCAGCCGCGGCCGCCGCAAACCGGCCGCAGCGCCGGTCGAGGAACCGGTTGCCGAGACTTCACCTGTGGCCGAGGCCGAACCGGAATTGGTTGAAGCCTCCGCCGATCTCGAAACATCCGTTCAGGAAGAGGCAAAGCCGGTTCGCGCCAACCGCGAATCCAACATTTCCTCCTCCGAGCCGACGGTGAAATCCACCCGCGTCGAGAATGGCGAAGGCGATGACGGCAAGCCGAAGAAAGCCGGCTGGTGGCAGCGCCGTGGCTTCTTTTGAACGCTGATTTTCGGACGTAAACACTGAAATCCGGCCGCGGCGACGCGGCCGGATTTTCGTTTATGGCGATGACATCGTCGCCGAGCTTGGACCGCCGTGACGTGGATGTGTATCTCTTATGATGATTGCACTTGGGGCGCGATCATGCGGACGAATATCGATATCGATGATGCCTTGCTCGACGCGGCAATGACCGCCACGGGGATTGGCGACAAAAAAGGCCACCGCCGACCGGGCCTTGCGAAGTCTCGTTGAGAGGCACCGCCGGAAAATGCGATCGCAGATCTCGCAGGGATAGATTGGGAACGCGACCTCGGCGCGATACGTCGCGACCGGCCGGAGACGATCTGTGATCGTCGTCGACAGGGCCCGATGGTCGAGCGTCGCGGCCTCGGGACCGCCTCAGCGCACTTGCGATCAGGCCGCCGGCGGATAGAGCAGGTCGACGATGTAGCTGGCGTCGAAGCGGGAATCGAGCATGCCGTAGGTGGAGCGCCAGCCGCCGGCAAGACGCGTCTCGATGAAGGCATCGGCAATGCGCCCAGCGCCCAGCCGATAGAGTTCGGCGGCACCGGCGGCGAGCGCCA
Source organism: Rhizobium sp. 62_C5_N11_2 (assembly GCF_051811185.1). Classification (NCBI taxonomy): domain Bacteria; kingdom Pseudomonadati; phylum Pseudomonadota; class Alphaproteobacteria; order Hyphomicrobiales; family Rhizobiaceae; genus Rhizobium; species Rhizobium sp. 62_C5_N11_2. Next base: position 1,477,367 of record NZ_JBPWPW010000001.1, on the reverse strand, counting down.
GCTGCTCGACGAGCAGGCGGGCGGCGCCCTCATCCTGTTCACAGAGCGCGATTGCGGCGCGCAGCACGTCGATCGTCTTCTTGCCGGCAGGGCCGAGATCGCGGGCTAGGCCGGCGAAGACCGTTTCGAACAGATCCTTGCCGCGGTTGAGCACGCGCAGCACGTCGAGCGCCATGACGTTGCCGGAGCCTTCCCAGATGGCGTTGACGGGAGCCTCGCGGTAATGGCGGGCGATCGGGCGTTCTTCGATGTAGCCGTTGCCGCCAATACACTCCATCGCCTCGTAGATCAGCGCAGGCGCGATCTTGCAGCACCAATATTTGGCGACCGGCGTCATGACACGGGCATAGGCCGCTTCCTCGGCATTGCCGCGCGCCTTGTCGAAGGCGTCGGCTAGACGGAAGGACAGTGCCGTCGCGGCGGCGACGTCGAGCGCCATGTCGGCGAGCACCCTCGTCATGATCGGCTGGTTGACGAGCATCTTGCCGAAGACGCTGCGGCCGCGGGTGTGGTGCACGGCTTCGGCGAGCGAGGCGCGCATGATGCCTGACGAGGCCAGCGCGCAGTCGAGCCGGGTGAGCGTCACCATATCGAGGATCGTGCGGATGCCGGCATCCGGACCACCGAGCAGGAAACCGAACGTGTCAGTAAACTCGACCTCGGAAGAGGCGTTGGAGCGGTTGCCGACCTTGTCCTTCAGCCGCTGGAACTGCAGCCCATTGGCGGAACCATCCTCCAGAAGACGCGGCACGAGAAAGCAGCCCATGCCCTCCTTCGTCTGCGCCAGCATGATGAAGGCATCGCTCATCGGCGCCGACATGAACCATTTGTGCCCGGACAGCCGGTAGATGCCCTCGCTGACCTTTTCGGCAGCACTCCTGTTGGCGCGCACATCCGTGCCGCCCTGCTTTTCCGTCATGCCCATGCCGATGGTCACGGCGGATTTCTGCATGGCGGGCTTGTTCGACGAATCATATTTGCGCGAGAGAATTTTGGGCGCCCAGTCCTTCTGGACCGCGGGCGAGGCCGAGAGTGCCGCAACGGAGGCGCTCGTCATCGTCAGCGGGCAGAGATGGCCGGATTCCAGCTGCGACGTCAGATAAAACCGCGCGGCGCGAACCTTATGGGCCTCGTCCTTGGCATCGGTATCGGCCTGGGGATCCCAGACGGAGGAATGCAGGCCGACCGACATGGAGCGGCGCATCAGCGCATGCCAGGCGGGGTGAAACTCGACGACGTCGACGCGCTCACCGCGCGGACCGTGGGTGCGCAGCTGCGGCGCGCCCTGGTTCGCCATGCGCGCCATCTCCTGCGCCTCCGGCGAGGTGACGTAGCGGCCCATGTTTTCCAGGTCTTCGCGGATGCCGCGTGGCAGGGCCGCCGTCAGGTCGACGATCAGCGGATCGGACCGATAGGCGTTGATGCCGGACCACAGGCTCGGCTGGTTCAGTTCTGCGAGTTTGTCGTCAGTCCGGTTGGCGGAGGTCATAATTCGCTTCTAGTGTAAGAACCCGGCAAAGGGAAACCGGAAGTTATGATTCGGTTCATTCTGCTCTATCGGAATTCGGGCGAAAATGCATGGGGACATAAGCCTTTGCCCACAGCACATGCTTGCCCCGGCGGGCAGCACTCTTTATAGACCCGCCAGAGACAGCAAGAGGCAGGGTCATGGTCTTTTTCCCCCACCGCCACCTCATCGGCATCAAGGGCCTCACCGAGCAGGATATCACCTATCTTCTCGACAAGGCGGACGAGGCCGTCAAGATCAGCCGCCAGAGAGAAAAGAAAACGTCGACGCTGCGCGGGCTGACGCAGATCAACCTCTTCTTCGAGGCATCGACCCGCACGCAGGCCTCCTTCGAGCTTGCCGGCAAACGGCTCGGCGCCGACGTCATGAACATGTCGGTCGGCAATTCCTCGGTGAAGAAAGGCGAAACGCTGATCGACACGGCGATGACGTTGAATGCGATGCGCCCCGATGTGCTGGTGATCCGCCATTCAAGCGCCGGTGCGGCCGCCCTTCTCGCCCAGAAGGTCTCCTGCTCGGTCGTCAATGCCGGTGATGGGCAGCATGAACATCCGACCCAGGCGCTGCTCGACGCGCTGACGATCCGCCGCGCCAAGGGCAAGCTGTCGCGCATCATCGTGGCGATCTGCGGCGACGTGCTGCATTCGCGGGTGGCGCGCTCCAATATCCTTCTGCTCAACGCGATGGGCGCCCGCGTGCGTGTCGTCGCGCCTGCGACCCTCCTGCCCGCCGGCATCGCCGAGATGGGCGTCGAGGTCTTTCATTCGATGCAGGAAGGGCTGAAGGACGCCGACGTCGTGATGATGCTGCGGCTGCAGCGCGAGCGCATGTCCGGTGCCTTCGTGCCTTCGGTGCGCGAATACTATCACTTCTACGGGCTCGACGCCGAAACGCTGAAAGCGGCGAAGGACGACGCGCTGGTCATGCATCCCGGCCCGATGAACCGCGGCGTCGAAATCGCTTCGGAAGTGGCGGACGGGCCGCAGAGCGTGATCGCCGAACAGGTGGAGATGGGGGTCGCGGTGCGCATGGCAGTCATGGAGACGCTGCTCGTCTCGCAGAACCAGGGTCCCCGAAGCGATGGAATGATGGCATGAGCAACCCGATCGTCCTCAAGAACGTCCGCATCATCGATCCGTCGCGCAATCTCGACGAAGTCGGGACGATCATTGCCGAAAACGGCGTGATCATTGCCGCCGGCGGCAAGGCGCAGAACCAGGGTGCACCGGAAGGCGCCGTCATCCGCGACTGCACGGGCCTTGTCGCCACGCCCGGGCTCGTCGACGCGCGCGTCCATGTCGGCGAACCCGGCGGCGAGCACCGCGAAACGATCGCCTCGGCGAGCCGGGCGGCGGCGGCCGGCGGCGTCACCTCGATCATCATGATGCCGGACACCGATCCTGTTATCGACGACATTGCGCTCGTCGAATTCGTCAAGAAGACGGCGCGGGATACGGCCGCCGTCAACGTCTATCCGGCGGCCGCCATTACCAAGGGCCTTGCTGGCGAGGAGATGACGGAGATCGGCCTCTTGATGCAGGCAGGCGCCGTCGCCTTTACCGATGCCCATTCCAGCGTCCACGACACGCAGGTGCTGCGCCGGATCATGACCTATGCGCGCGAATTCGGCGCCGTCATCTCCTGCGAAACGCGCGACAAATATCTCGGCGCCAACGGCGTCATGCATGAGGGGCTTTTCGCCAGTTGGCTCGGGCTCTCCGGCATTCCAAGGGAAGCCGAGCTCATCCCGCTCGAACGCGATCTCAGGATCGCGCAGCTGACGCGCGGCCGTTATCACGCCGCAATGATCTCGGTGCCAGAATCGGTCGAGGCGATCGAACGCGCCCGCAGTCGTGGCGCCAAGGTGACCTGCGGCATCTCGATCAACAATCTGGCGCTCAACGAAAACGACATCGGCGAATACCGCACCTTCTTCAAGCTCTATCCGCCGCTGCGCCCGGAAGATGACCGGGTGGCCATGGCCGACGCCCTTGCGAGCGGCGCGATCGATATCATCGTCTCCTCGCACGACCCGCAGGATGTCGATACGAAGCGCCTGCCCTTTGGCGAGGCGGAGGACGGCGCGATCGGCCTCGAAACCATGTTGGCGGCAGCCCTCAGGCTTCACCATGGCGGCCAGGTGAGCCTGATGCGCCTGATCGACGCCATGTCCACCCGCCCCGCGCAAATCTTCGGCCTGGCGGCCGGCACGTTGAAGCCGGGCGCTGCGGCCGATATCGCGCTGATCGATCTCGATGAGCCTTGGCTTGTCGCCAAAGACATGCTTCTCTCCCGCTCGAAGAATACGCCGTTCGAGGATGCGCGTTTCAGCGGGCGGGCGGTCGCGACGTACGTCTCGGGAAAGCTTGTCCACGCACTCTAGAGCAATTCCTGATTTCTCTGAGTGACGGAAATGCTCTATCTTTTTGTTTTTACGCAATTCGGCACGCAAAACCGCTGCGCAGTTTTGCTGGAATTGCTCTAGAATTGGATGATTTTGGGCCTGGTCGGCCTAAAATCTGAATCCTGTTCTAAATTAAATAGTTAGAGCATGATGTCGTCCGAATACCGCTCACAGTTTTCGGCATCATGCTCTAGGATCGACACCATCGCCGTCCATCCCCCAGCGGGAGAAGGTTGACTCGAGGATAGGCCACGGAGGGGCTGAGGGGGCATATGTTATCCAATCTCATGTCATGGCAGATCACGCTGCCGATCGCGCTTGCCGCCGCCGTTATCGGCTATCTCTTCGGGTCGATACCCTTCGGCCTGATCCTCACGCGTGCCGCCGGCCTCGGCGACGTGCGCAGCATCGGCTCCGGCAATATCGGCGCAACCAATGTGCTCAGAACAGGAAACCGGACGCTCGCCGCGGCGACGCTGCTGCTCGACGCGCTGAAGGCATCGGCCGCAGCCTGGATCGTCGGCTATTTCCTCGGTGAGGAGGCAGCGATCATCGCCGGCTTCTTCGCCTTCATCGGCCATCTCTTCCCGGTCTGGATCGGCTTCAAGGGCGGCAAGGGTGTCGCCACCTATATCGGTACCCTGCTCGGCGTCGCGCCGATCATGGTCGTGCTCTTCGCCGCCGTCTGGCTAGCGGTCGCTTTCACCACCCGCTACTCCTCACTGTCAGCGTTGGTTGCCATGCTTGTCATTCCGGTTGCACTGTGGATACTGGGCAACGAAAAGGTTGCGGCAGTGATGGCGATCATGACCCTCATCTCCTACTGGAAGCACAAGGCGAATATTTCGCGCCTGATGAGCGGGACGGAAAGCAAGATCGGGGCAAAGGGATAATGGATGCGCTGAGCGCCGGACCAAAAGGCGTTGTTCTGACCGAACGGCAAAGAATTGCCTGGTTGCGCCTCATCCGTTCCGACAATATCGGCCCTGCCACCTTTCGCGACCTCATCAATCATTTCGGTTCGGCCGAGGCAGCACTTGCCGCACTGCCGGAGCTATCGGCGCGTGGCGGCGCCACGCGGGCAATCCGCATCGCCAGCGAGGCCGAGGCACATCGGGAACTCGAGGCGGCGCGTCGCTTCGGCGCCCGCTTCGTCGGCATCGGCGAGCCGGACTACCCGCAAGCTCTGAAGCAGATCGACGGCGCGCCGCCGCTTCTGGCCGTCAAGGGCGCGCTTGCCGCCGCCAAGCGACCGGCCGTCGGCATCGTCGGCTCGCGCAACGCCTCGATCGCCGGTGCGAAATTCGCGGCGATGGTGGCACGCGACTGCGGCCGGGCTGGATATACCGTGGTCTCCGGCCTGGCGCGCGGCATCGATACATCAGCCCACCGGGCGAGCCTCGACACAGGCACGATCGCGGCGCTCGCCGGTGGCCTCGACCAGCCCTACCCGCCGGAGAATGTCGGCCTACTCGAAGAGATAACCGACGGCAACGGCCTGGCGGTGAGCGAGATGCCCTTCGGCTGGGAGCCCCGCGCCCGCGACTTTCCGCGCCGCAACCGGCTCATCGCCGGCATCGGGCTCGGCCTCGTCGTCATCGAAGCGGCATCGCGTTCGGGCTCGCTGATCACGGCACGGCTTGCCGGCGAGTTCGGCCGTCTGGTGTTTGCCGTGCCCGGCTCACCGCTCGATCCGCGTTGCCATGGCACCAACGGCCTGCTGAAGGACGGTGCTTCGATCGTCACCGCACCCGCCGATGTCATTGAGGCCCTGGCGTCGCTTGCGCAATTCGACCTGTTCCCGTCATCGATGGCGGAAGAGCCTGCGCGTGACGGCAAGTCGATATCGGTGCCACCCGGCGATTCCGATCGAAACCGCATCATCGATGTGCTCGGGCCGACGCCGGTCGAGATCGACGACGTCATCCGCCATACGGGCCTGTCGGCATCCGCGGTCTATCTGATCCTTCTGGAGCTTGATATTGCCGGCAGGCTGCACCGGCAGCAGGGCGGCCTCGTCTCGCTTTCCGATTGAACCTTGCGCGACATCAGGCGGCGGCTACGCGAATTGCCGAACCCTGTATCGAAAAACCTTTGATAACCTATCTAAAATTGTATTTTCCCGATAATCTCCCCTCGGCTGCAACAGATGCAAGAGGTAAAATTGTAGCAAACCCCTTGACCGCGGCGATTTCCCTGTCCATGTCGGAGGGCCGATATCCAAGTTGCGGTATGTGTTGCGCTGGTTTCAACGCTGGCGTCGCTTCCTTTTTAGAGAATCATCATGAATGTTGTAGTGGTGGAATCGCCTGCCAAGGCCAAGACGATCAATAAGTATCTGGGTCCGGGATACAAAGTGCTCGCCTCCTTCGGTCATGTGCGCGATCTGCCTGCCAAGGATGGCTCAGTCCTCCCCGATCAGGATTTCGAAATGCTTTGGGAGGTCGACAGCGCCTCCGCCAAGCGGATGAAGGACATTGCCGACGCGGTGAAATCCGCCGATGGCCTGTTTCTCGCAACCGACCCGGATCGCGAAGGCGAAGCGATTTCCTGGCACGTTCTCGACATGCTGAACAAGAAGCGCGTGCTGAACGGCAAGCCGGTCAAGCGCGTCGTCTTCAATGCGATCACCAAGAAGGCGGTGCTCGACGCGATGGCCGATCCGCGCGACATCGACGTGCCGCTGGTCGACGCCTATCTCGCGCGCCGCGCGCTCGATTATCTCGTCGGCTTCAATCTTTCGCCAGTGCTCTGGCGCAAGCTGCCCGGTGCGCGGTCGGCCGGCCGCGTTCAGTCTGTGGCGCTTCGCCTGGTCTGCGACCGCGAATCCGAGATCGAGCGCTTCATTTCCGAGGAGTACTGGAACATCTCGGCGCTTCTGAAGACGCCGCGCGGCGACGAGTTCGAGGCAAGGCTGGTTTCGGCGAACGGCAAACGTCTGCAGCCACGCGCGATCGGCAACGGCGAAGATGCCGGCCGGCTGAAGGCATTGCTCGAAGGTGCGAGCTATGTCGTCGATACGGTCGAGGCGAAGCCGGTCAAGCGCAACCCCGGACCGCCGTTTACGACCTCGACGCTGCAGCAGGCCGCCTCCTCCAATCTCGGCTTCTCCGCCTCACGCACCATGCAGATTGCCCAGAGGCTCTATGAGGGAGTCGATATCGGCGGCGAGACGGTCGGTCTCATCACCTATATGCGAACCGACGGCGTTCAGATGGCACCCGAGGCGATTGATGCGGCGCGCAGCGCCATCGTCGACCAGTTCGGCGAACGCTACATGCCGGAAAAGCCGCGCTTCTACTCGACCAAGGCGAAAAACGCCCAGGAGGCGCACGAGGCGATCCGCCCGACCGATTTCTACCGCTCGCCCGACCGTGTGCGCAAATTCCTCGATGCCGACCAGATCCGGCTCTACGAGCTGATCTGGAAGCGCGGCATCGCCAGCCAGATGGCGTCTGCCGAGATCGAGCGCACGACGGCTGAAATCACCGCCGACAACAAGGGTGAGAAGGCCGGGCTTCGCGCCGTCGGCTCCGTGATCCGCTTCGACGGCTTCATCGCCGCCTATACCGACCAGAAGGAGGATGGCGAGCAGAGCGACGATGGCGACGAGGATGGCCGCCTGCCGGAGATCATTGCGCGCGAAACGCTCGCCAAGCAGAAGATCAATTCGACCCAGCATTTCACCGAGCCGCCGCCGCGTTATTCGGAAGCCTCGCTCATCAAGAAGATGGAAGAGCTCGGCATCGGCCGCCCCTCCACCTATGCTGCGACCCTCGCGACGCTGCGCGACCGCGACTATGTGACGATCGACAAACGCAAGCTGATCCCGCAGGCCAAGGGCCGGCTGGTGACGGCTTTCCTCGAAAGCTTCTTCACCAAATATGTCGAATACGACTTCACCGCCGACCTCGAGGAAAAGCTCGACCGGATTTCGGCCGGCGAGCTGAACTGGAAGCAGGTGCTGCGCGATTTCTGGAAGGATTTCTTCGCCCAGATCGAGGACACCAAAGAACTGCGCGTCACCAATGTGCTCGATTCACTGAACGAGGCGCTGGCACCACTCGTCTTCCCGAAACGGGAAGACGGCAGCGATCCCAGAATCTGCCAAGTCTGCGGTACCGGTAACCTGTCGCTGAAGCTTGGCAAATACGGCGCCTTCGTCGGCTGTTCGAACTATCCGGAATGCAACTACACCCGCCAGCTCTCTTCTGAAAACGGCGGAGACGCAGACGGCGCAGCACTTAACGAGCCGAAGAACCTCGGCACCGATCCGACCACCGGCGAGGAGCTGACGCTGCGTTCCGGCCGCTTCGGCCCCTATATCCAGCGCGGCGACGGCAAGGAAGCCAAACGCGCTTCGCTGCCGAAGGGTTGGAAGCCCGAGGACATCGACTATGAAAAGGCGATGGCGCTGATCTCGCTGCCGCGCGATATCGGCAAACATCCAGAATCCGGCAAGATGATCTCGTCCGGCATCGGCCGCTATGGGCCGTTCCTCCTGCATGACGGTTCCTATGCCAATCTGGAAACCGTCGAGGACGTGTTCTCCGTCGGCCTCAACCGCGCCGTGACTGTTATCGCCGAAAAGGCAAAACAGGCCCCGGGCCGGGGCGCGCGCGGCACGCCGGCGGCGCTGAAGACACTCGGTGATCATCCAGATGGCGGCGCCATCACCGTGCGCGACGGCAAGTACGGCCCCTATGTCAACTGGGGCAAGGTCAACGCCACACTGCCGAAGGGCAAGGATCCGCAGGCGATCACCGTCGAGGAGGCGCTCGCGCTGATCGCCGAAAAGGCCGGCAAGGCACCTGTGGGCAAGGCGGCCAAGGCGAAAGCCAAGCCGAAGGCGGCAGCCGCCGACGCCAAGGCCACCAAGACGGCCGCCAAGCCGAAGGCAACGAAGGCGAAAGCGCCCGCGAAATCGAAAAAGAGCTGACGTGAGCAGGATACCGCGCGATAGAACGAACCCTGCGGGCAAGCGTCCGGGCAAGATCGGCCGCGCCGGCAAGGATGCCCCCGCCGTCGAGCCGCTGAACATCGTCCATGGCGCGCTGCCTTCGCGCGAGGTGATCCTGCGCTTCATCGCCGATCACCCGCAGAAAGCGTCCAAACGCGAACTCGCCAAGGCTTTCGGCCTGAAGGGCGACAACCGTGTCGAACTCAAGCACATGCTGCAGGAGCTCGAGCAGGAAGGCATGCTGCAGAAGAACCGCAAGTCGCTGATCCGTCCCGGTGCGCTGCCGCCCGTCACGGTTCTCGATATCACCACGCGCGACAAGGATGGCGATCTGATCGGCCGGCCGGCGGAATGGCCGGAAGACCAAGGCGTAGCACCCGCCGTCAGCATCCGCCAGCAATCGCCCGCAGGCCGCCAGGGCAAGGGCAAGGCGCCCGTCGCCGGGCTCGGCGACCGCATCCTGGCGAAGATCTTCCCGGCCGTCGATCGCGGCGGGCCAGCCTATACGGCGCGGATCATCAAGGTGATCGACAGGCGCCGCGGCGCCTCGATGGGCGTTTTCCGCACGGCACCGGGCGGCGGCGGCCGTCTGCTGCCGATCGAACGGCGCGGCGAGGAGATGGTGATCGATCCCGACTTCACCGGCGGCGCCACGGACGGCGATCTGGTCGAAGTCGAAATCGCCCGTCTCGGCCGTTTCGGCCTTCCGCGCGCCAAGGTTCTCTCCGTCGTCGGTTCCGTCGGTTCGGAAAAGGCGATCTCGATGATCGCGATTCATGCGCACGGCATCCCGCATGTCTTCCCGCCGGCCGTCATCGCTGAGGCGGACGCCGCAAAACCGGCCAGCATGTCGCATCGCGAGGATTGGCGCGACGTGCCGCTGATCACCATCGACCCGGCCGATGCCAAGGACCATGACGACGCCGTCTATGCCGAGCTCGACCCCTCGCCCGACAATCCCGGCGGCGTCATCGTCACTGTCGCGATTGCCGACGTCTCCTGGTATGTCCGCCCCAATTCACCGCTCGACCGCGAGGCGCTGAAGCGCGGCAACTCGGTCTATTTCCCGGATCGCGTCGTGCCGATGCTGCCGGAGCGCATCTCCAACGATCTCTGCTCGCTGAAGGAAGGCGTCGACCGTCCGGCGCTCGCCGTGCGCATGAGCTTTTCCGGCGAAGGCCGCAAGATCGGCCACACTTTCCATCGCATCATGATGAAGAGCGCGGCCAAGCTGTCCTACCAGCAGGCCCAGGCAGCGATCGACGGCAAACCGGACGATCAGACCGGACCGATGCTCGAGCCAATCCTGAAGCCGCTCTGGCACGCCTATGAGGTGATGAAGCGCGGACGCGACCGGCGCCAGCCGCTCGAACTCGACATGCCGGAGCGCAAGATCCTGCTGAAGCCCGACGGCACGGTCGACCGGGTCGTCGTGCCGCCACGGCTCGACGCGCACAAGCTGATCGAAGAGATGATGATCCAGGCAAACGTCTGCGCCGCCGAGACGCTGGAAAAGAAGCGGCAGCCGCTGATCTATCGCATTCATGACGGCCCGACGCTTGCCAAGCAGGAGATCCTGCGTGAGTTCCTGGCCACGCTCGGCATCTCGCTTGCCAAGGGCGGCAACATGCGCGCCAACAACTTCAACGGCATCCTGGCGAAGGCGGACGGCACGCCGCACCAGACCATGGTCAACGAGATGGTGCTGCGTTCGCAGAGCCAGGCGATCTACGGCCCTGAGAATATCGGCCATTTCGGCCTCAATTTGATGAAATACGCCCACTTCACCTCGCCGATACGCCGCTATGCCGATCTCATCGTGCACCGCGCGCTTGTCGGCTCGCTCGGTTTCGGCGAAGGCGGCATCACACCCGACGAAGAGGCGGCGCTCGACGATATCGCCGCCGAAATCTCGACCTTCGAGCGTCGGGCGATGGCAGCCGAGCGCGAGACCGTAGACCGGCTGATCGCGCATCACCTCAGCGGCCGCGTCGGCGAGGAGTTTGCCGGACGGGTCTCGGGCGTGACGAAATCGGGGCTTTTTGTCGCCCTGCCAGACTATGGCGCCGATGGTTTCGTCCCTATATCGACGCTCGGCACCGATTATTTCATCTATGACGAGGCGCATCAGGCACTCTCGGGTGAACGAACAGGGCTCGGTTATCGCCTGGGCGATAGCGTTGCCGTGAAGCTTGCCGAAGCGATCCCGCTTGCCGGCGCGCTGCGTTTCGAGATGATCAGCGAGGGCCGCGAGATGCCTGCAGCGGTGCGCTCCTTCCACAAGGCGGGCCGCCGCGACAGAGGCCAGGTCCGCAAGAAACCTGGAACAAGGCCGCCACGCGGACGCCACTAAGCATCGCGCCGAAAGCGGACGCTGGTTTTCGGCAAAACGCTGCAACAACGAAGATCGCCGGCGTTGGACGTGGTTCACAAGACGAATCCGACGCTTTCGGTCTGAAAGAGGAACATGCGATGAGCACACCGACCGATCCGGTTGCCCGCTACGGGGATGCGCCCGAGGTCGAGCGTCCGCTTGGGCGCTCCATCATGCGCGGGCTGATGAACCGGTGCCCGGCCTGCGGCAACGGCAAGCTCTTTCGTGCCTTCCTGAAACCGATCGATCATTGCGCGGCCTGCGGCGAGGCGATGCATCACCAACGCGCGGACGACCTGCCGCCTTATATCGTCATCCTCGTCCTCGGCCACGTCGTGGTCGGCGGCTATATGCTGACCGACATGACTTTCGTGCTGCCGGTCTGGGTGCATATCGCCATCTGGGCGCCGATCACCGTCATCACCGCGCTTGCCTCGATCCAGCCGATCAAGGGCGGGGTCATCGGTCTGCAATGGGCGCTGCGCATGCACGGCTTCGGTGGCGAGAGTGACGGTCCGGACGATTATGACATCCCCGGCCGGCCGAATTAGCGCCTTCACCTTCCAGACATATTTAACGTGTAGTGCCAGCCCTCCACCGACCACCACCCGAATGCGAGAGCCGAAGATCCTCAAGACCTGACATGGTAAGCATTTCTTGCCCCAACGGGCTTTACATTCCGCAGATGGTCACTCACATCGGAAATACTGCGAAGCGGCATCCGTCACCTGGATTTGGCACGTCTGTGTCTATCTATCTGACGGGAATCGGCCGTTTCGTTCGCGCAGCTTTCTAAGGATGGATAAATGTCTCAGCCGAGAACCGGCACACCGGGCGATGTCGAAGAAATCCATTGGCCTTCTCTGGTGGCAGCCATCTCGTCCATATCTGCCGTTGGCATAGCAATCGGCCTCGGTCTCCCGCTTCTCAGCATCATCCTCGAAAAACGCGGCATCTCGTCCACCCTGATCGGGCTCAACACGGCGATGGCCGGGGTCGCGGCGATGGCCGCCGCACCGATCACCACCAAACTCGCCCATAAATACGGCGTTGCGCCGACAATGCTCTGGGCCGTGCTGATTTCGGCGCTGAGCGCGCTCGGTTTCTATTACGCCCAGGATTTCTGGATGTGGTTTCCGCTGCGCTTCGCCTTCCATGGCGCGACGACGACGCTGTTCATCCTCTCCGAATTCTGGATCAACGCCGCTTCGCCGCCTTCCAAGCGCGGTTTCGTGCTCGGCATCTATGCGACGGTGCTTTCCCTTGGCTTTGCGGCCGGACCTCTGCTCTTTTCGGTCCTCGGCAGCGACGGCATCTTCCCATTCCTGATCGGCGCCGCCGCCATCCTGCTTGCGGCCATCCCGATCTTCATCGCCCGCGACGAGAGCCCGGTGCTCGAGGAAAAACCGGAGCTGCATTTCATGCGCTACGTTTTCCTGGTGCCGACGGCGACGGCGGCGGTCTTCATCTTCGGCGCGGTGGAGGCCGGCGGGCTGTCGCTTTTCCCGATCTTTGCCGTGCGCGCCCATTTCACCGAATCGCAGGCCGCGCTGCTGCTCACCATGATGGGCGTCGGCAACGTCATCTTTCAGATCCCGCTCGGCCTGCTTTCCGACCGCATCGCCGACAAGCGGCCGCTTCTGGCCGGCATGGCGCTGATGGGCTTCATCGGCTCGATGATGTTGCCGCTACTGCTCGACAACTGGCTTCTGATGGCCGGGCTCCTGCTTTTCTGGGGCGGCTGCGTCTCAGGCCTCTATACGGTCGGCCTCAGCCATCTCGGCTCGCGGCTGACCGGCTCCGATCTTGCGGCAGCCAATGCTGCCTTTGTCTTCTGTTATGCGATGGGGACCGTGGCCGGTCCGCAGGCGATCGGCGCGGCGATCGATGTCGCTGGAAATAACGGGTTTGCCTGGGCGATTGCCGCTTTCTTCGGTCTTTACGCCCTACTTTCGGGCATCAGACTGATGTTCATTCGAAAACGGGCTTGACTTTTCGGGCGGGATTCGTAGTTTCGCGCCAGGATTTGCCGTGGAGCCCATCCGGCTTCCACGGCTTTCATTTTCTTAAAGGCAGGACGACCATGGCCAAGGCTACAACAATCAAGATCAAGCTGCTGTCGACAGCCGACACCGGTTTCTTCTACGTCACCACGAAGAACAGCCGCACGATGACGGACAAGATGACGAAGACGAAGTACGACCCGGTTGCAAAGAAGCATGTCGAGTTCAAGGAAACCAAGATCAAGTAATCACTTGGCCTGACGGATTTCACAAAAGCGCGCGCTTTCGGGTTGCGCGTTTTTTATTGTCCGGCTTTGTGGTTTTCAAGATGATAGCGCAAACAGACAAAACGCCGCCCTTCCATCGTCGGGAAGTGGCGGCGTTTTCTTGAAAGGGGGTCGGCCAGCATGCAAAACGGCACGAGGAACCGCTATAACTTGCCTACTAGCCGACCGACCCCACGACCCAGGAGATGCGGCGGACCTGAGCATCATGGGGTATCGACAACTCCTCAACGGGAGCGCTTCTCTTATGAGCCGATAATTTGCGCAAAAATGAAAGAAAATCAACAAATTCTTAATGATGAATTTTCTCATCTTGATTCTATGGTTAAAAGTCCAGATTTGGGACATACAAAGATTTGTCGTCTCTGCTTTGGATCGAAGCGTAGCACCTGCTCTTTCCAAGAAATTCGACAATATAACTTAATAACTTACGCCACCCCTCCCCTTACGTGAGGTGACGCCGCCGCAATCTATTTGACCCTGTCGGCGGCAGGCATTTTTTATAGTCTTCATTTCATTTTGAGCTACGGCCTGACGCTCTCAAGACTATCGCGCGGCGCCACATCCGCGGCAACGCGGCGAGTCCATTTTTGAGCTATTGAGCTGCAATTTTTTCGCCCCGCAGTGCACAGGCGAAGATTAAAAATCGGTAACAATTCGCTTACCGCAGTGGAAAACCCGCAACTGGCGCATATGGCGGCAAGTGATTCGTCAGGCGGCTGCGGCGACCACACGGTTGCGGCCGGTATTTTTGGCCTCGTAAAGGGCCAGATCCGCCTGTTTCATCAGCTGGTCCGGTGTCAGCACCGACGTAATGCGCGAGGCGATGCCGAACGAAGCAGTGACATTCAGCGCTTCTCCGGCGTGTTTCAGCATGAAGGGAGCGTTTTCGATCGCCGCACGCAGGCGCTCGGCGACGCCGGCGGCAATTTCCGGCGAGGTGTCGGGCATCACAACAACGAATTCCTCTCCACCGTAGCGGCAGGCGAGATCGGCACCGCGGATGGTCGAACGGACGCGATTTGCGAATTCCCGCAGCACCTCATCGCCGCCGTCATGGCCGTAGGTGTCGTTCACATGCTTGAAGCGGTCGATATCGGTGATCAGCACCGAAAGCGGCCGGCCCCGCGCCATAGAACGGTTGAAAAGCACGTTCAGGTGATTGTCGAGATAGCGCCGGTTATAAAGGCCGGTCAGCGGATCGGTCACGGCAAGCTCGATCGTCTGCTTGACGCTGGCGCGCAGCCGGTCGTTGTAGCGCTTGCGGCGGATCTGCGTCAGGCTACGGGCGACCAGTTCGTTGGGATCGACCGGGCGGATGATGTAGTCGTTGACGCCGAGATCGAGCGCGCGCACGACCATGTCGTCAGCGCCTTGCTCAGTGATGATCAGGACCGGCAGAAAGCGCGTGCGCTCCAGCGAACGCAGCTGCGAGCAGAGGCGAAGCGGATCGTAATCGTCGAAGTTGGCATTGACGATGACGAGATCGAAGGCGCTTTCGGCCGCCTCGAAGAGGGCGGCCTGCGGATCGGAGAGGGCAAGCACGTCGGCGACGGGCTTCAGCGCCTTGATGATGCGCTCCTGCGAATTGGCGCGGCCGTCGACGAGCAGGACCTGAGCGGTCTCGTCGGCGCGGCCCTCGCCTGCCCGCGTGAGGTCGTCGATGCCCATCGTATGGGCGGTGTCGGCGCGGATGCGCAGCTCATCGCTCAACGTCTTCAGCCGCAGCAGGCTCTTCACCCGGGAGATCAGCTGCAGATCGTTGACCGGCTTGGTGAGAAAATCGTCAGCGCCGGCCTTCAGGCCGCGTACGCGATCGGTCGGCTGGTCGAGCGCGGTGACCATGACGACTGGAATATGGGCGGTCTTCTGGCTGGCCTTCAGCCGCTCGCAGACCTCGAAACCGTCTATGCCGGGCATCATGATGTCGAGCAGAATGAGATCGACTTGATTGCGCTCGCAGATCGCCAGTGCCGTGTAGCCGTCCGCTGCGGTCATCACGTCGAAATACTCCGCAAGCAGCCGCGCTTCGAGCAGCTTCACGTTGGCCGGAATATCGTCAACCACCAGTATTCGCGCAGTCATAAGCGTCTTTCCGATGCGTCAGGCATCGCCCAGATAGGTCTTGATCGTCTCGATGAATTTCGGAACCGAGATCGGCTTTGAAACATAGGCCTCGCAGCCGCCTTGGCGGATCCGCTCCTCGTCCCCCTTCATCGCAAAAGCCGTAACGGCGATGACGGGAATCACGTGCAGCTCGTCGTCTTCCTTCAGCCACTTCGTAACTTCGAGGCCGGAGACCTCGGGAAGCTGAATATCCATCAGGATGAGGTCGGGACGATGCTTGCGCGCCAGATCGAGCGCCTCCATGCCGTTTCTGGTCTGGATCGTCGTATAGCCGGACGCCTCGATGAGGTCGCGAAAGAGCTTCATGTTGAGCTCGTTATCTTCTACAATCATCACCTGTTTGGGCATGACAAGCTGTCCCTACGTCCGTTCGCGCAGCGGTTCGTCCCATGACAAAGGCACATGCGGACAAATAGCTCCGTGAAACCGATAGCGCACGCTACCGGTATTTGGTTGAAGAAAAGGTAACTTACCCAGCGAAATGCAAAGCAACTTCAAGACTTCGAAACAACAGGCTGCCGACCCGCACGAGACGGCGATCGCCGTGCTCGGCTGGCTTGCCGATGATCCCGAAATGTTCGGCCGCTTTCTCGCCCTGACGGGTGTGGCGCCCGGCCAGGTGCGCAACGCCGTCAACGATCCCGGATTCCTCGCCGGCCTGATGGATTTTCTGATGAACCACGAACCGACAGCCATGGCCTTCTGCGCGGCGAGCGGCATAAGCCCGGAGACGGTGACCGGCGCCTGGCAGCATTTCTCTTCGCCGGGCCTCGATTCCGGAGAATACTGATCGTGGCCTCCGAAGAATTCGATATCTCGCACATCCACCTCGGCGAGCGGCCGTTGATCGTCTGTGACGTCGACGACGTCGTGTTGCAGTTCATCGGTCCCTTCCAGCTTTTCCTTCAGAGCCGGGGCCACACGTTTCTGCCGCGATCGTTCCGGCTTCATGGCAACATCGTCTCGCAAGCCGACGGCGTGGAGATCGAAGATCATGAGGTCAGCCGGCTGATCGAGGAATTCTTCGAGGCCCAAGAGCTGTGGCAGACGCCGCTCGACCGCGTGGTCGAAACGCTCGACCGACTTTCGGAAGAGGCCGACATCCTTTTCCTGACAGCCATGCAGCCGCGCTTCCAGGACCAGCGCCGTCGGCTGCTCGACAGGATGGGCCTGCTGTTTCCGCTGCTTGCCACCGAACAACCTAAAGGGCCGATCGTTCACGCATTGCATGCCAGCCGCTCCCTTCCCGTCGTCTTCATTGATGATATGGCGCGCAATCTGCATTCCGTTAGGGAACACGTCGCCGATTGCCTGCTGATTCATCTGATGCCGAACTCGCCCGTCCATCGTTTCGCGCCAGCGGCGGCCGACGACATCACCCGCGCCACCGACTGGACGCACGCGGCCGAGCTCATCGAGGCGCATTTTGTTTCCGGCACGTTCACGCGCGCAGTTCCAGCCGCATGAGCGGACGACCGTCCTTGCGCCGCGCTACTGTCTCGAAACCGGCCGCATCGAAGATCGCCGTCGAGCCGATGCAGAGCGTCACTGATTTCGACTGCTTCACATGATCGATCGGACAGGCTTCGAGCAGCCGTGCTCCCTGGCGCCGCGCATGGTCGATCGCGCAGGCGAGCAGGCGGTGGCTCATTCCCTTGCCGCGCAGTTTGGGCAGCAGGAAGAAGCAACTGACGGCCCAGATAGATGGATCCTGCGCATCGCCCTCTTCCAGCGGCCGCGAGACGGTGCGCGGCGAATTGAACTGCGCGGCACGTCGTGGCGCGGCCCGACCTGCACCCAGGCGACCGGCGCGCCCTCGGCATAACAGAGGATGCCAGGCGGCGGACCCGCCTTGATCCGTCCCCGCATATGCGCCTTGCGTTCGTCGGCCGCCATCTCAGTCCTTATCGCATGCGGCAGGCGCAGCGCCACGCACCAGCAATTATAGAAGGCACCCTGCGGCCCGAAGACGATTTCGAAATCGTCCCAGCGTTCTGGCGTTACCGGCTCGAAACGAAGATCGTTATCCAAAGGCAAAGCTCCCGCCCTCTCTTGAGACTCGGAAGCTTAAGGCGTAATGTCCCGGCGTTCAATCTTTGTTCTCATCATGACGCCCGCGCCTGACAAGACACCCGGCTTCTGTCGCGACTGCCTTGCCGAGCAGAAGGGCGAGGCGCGCCGCTGCGTTTCCTGTGGCAGCCCCCGTCTCGTGCGCCATCGCGAACTCTACGCATTGACGCTTGCACATATCGATTGCGACGCCTTCTACGCAGCAGTGGAGAAACGCGACAATCCGGAGCTTGCCGACAAGCCTGTCATCATCGGCGGCGGCAAACGTGGCGTGGTTTCCACTGCCTGCTATATCGCCCGTATCCACGGCGTGCGTTCGGCCATGCCGATGTTCAAGGCGCTGGAGGCATGCCCTGAGGCGATCGTCATCCGCCCCGACATGGAGAAATATGTCCGTGTCGGGCGCCAGGTGCGCGCCATGATGCAGGATCTGACGCCGCTGGTGCAGCCGCTATCGATCGACGAGGCCTTCCTGGAGCTCGGCGGTACCGAGAGGCTGCATCACGATCCGCCGGCGCGTACGCTGGCCAAATTCGCTCGTCGCATCGAAAGGGAGATCGGCATCACCGTTTCGGTCGGGCTTTCCTACTGCAAATTCCTCGCCAAGGTCGCCTCCGACCTGCAGAAGCCGCGCGGCTTTTCGGTCATCGGCCGCGAGGAAGCGGTAGAGTTCCTGGCACCGCGTCCCGTCACCACGATCTGGGGCGTCGGCAAGGCCTTTGCGGCGACGCTGGAGGCGGACGGCATCCGCACCATCAGCCAACTACAACAGATGGAGGAGAACGACCTGATGCGCCGCTACGGCAGCATCGGTCAGCGGCTCGCCCGGCTGTCGCGCGGCATAGACGACCGCGAAGTGCATCTCAACGATGCGGCCAAGAGCGTTTCGTCCGAGACGACTTTCTTCGACGATATCTCACGTTATGACGATCTGGTGCCGATCCTGCGCAACCTCTCCGAAAAGGTCTCCTGGCGGCTGAAGAAAAACGGCATTGCCGGCCAGACCGTGGTTCTGAAGATGAAGAGCGCCGATTTCAAATCGCGCACCCGCAACCGCAAGCTCGAAGACCCGACCCAGCTTGCCGACAAGATCTTCCGCACCGGGCTCGAGCTTCTCGAAAAAGAGACTGACGGTACGAAGTTCCGCCTGATCGGCATCGGCGTCACCGATCTCGGCGATGCCGCCCGCGCCGATCCGCCCGATCTGATCGACCAGCAATCGGGCCGGCGAGCGGCGGCCGAAGCGGCGATGGACAAGCTGCGCGACAAATTCGGCAAGCGGACGGTCGAGACCGGCTATACGTTCGGCAACAGCAAGCGCGATCACTAGCGCATAACCCCGAAAATCTGCATCGATTTTCGGGGTTATGCGCAGATTCAAAGTGATAGAGCGTCCTTAGCGCGTCAGAAAAGACGCGCGGCGCTCTAACGCGTGAGGCCTGCCAGCCAGGCGGCCTATAAAATCTTCCTTAAACTTCGTCCCATAATGTGCCGGGCAAGTATTGCGTATGGTTGGGTATCATGTTCTCGCGTCTCGTCTTCGGCCTCGGCTTGCTGTCGGCCACCGCACTCGTGCACCCTGCTCTTGCCGCGGATGCTGCGCGCACGCTGCAGATCTTCGTCTCGAAGGACAAGCAGTCGCTTGCGGTCTATGACGGCACCGAGGTCGTCGCGACCTCGAAGGTCTCGACCGGCAAGGACGGCCACACGACGCCGAGCGGCATCTTCTCGGTGCTGGAAAAGCAGAAATACCACGAATCCAATCTCTATTCGGCGGCCCCGATGCCGTTTATGCAAAGGCTGACCTGGTCCGGCATCGCGCTGCACGAATCCAATTCCGTGCCGCGTTATCCAGCCTCGCATGGCTGCGTGCGCATGCCTGGCGCCTTCGCAAAAATGCTCTATGGGATGACCGATCCCGGTGTCCCCGTCATTATCAGCGACGGTGAACTGGTGCCGCAGCCAATCGATCATCCGACCCTTTTCCATCCGGATGCACCGGCGGCGATGCCGCTGCTTTCGGACGTCGAACTGCGGCCCTCCATGCCCGACAGCCCCGAGAAGCCGGTGCAGGTGGCGATGAACGATACCGCTGCGATGCCGATGCCGGCAGCGCAGCCGATTGCGGCGCCCGAACCCGAGCCGCCGTCCGAGCCGATCAGCATGCTGATTACGCGCCGAACGCTCCGCGAGACGGTGATCGACATCCAGACCCTGCTCAACCAGCTCGGTTTTTCCGCCGGCAATCCGGACGGCCTGCTCGGTCCGTCGACCGTGCAGGCGATCAAGGCTTTCAAGACGCTGCGGCCGGCGGAATTTGCCGCCGACAAGAGCCTGGTCTCCGACACGCTCCTCAGAGAAGTCTATGCCGCGGCTGGCAAGGGCGAGCCGCCGAACGGCGTCATCATGGTGCGGCAGGCCTTCAAGCCGATCTTCGAAGCGCCGGTGACGATCACCGATCCGGGATTGGCGCTCGGCACACATTTCTTCACGCTGCATGCAGTCGATGAAAGGGCCGGCACGGCCGACTGGCTCGGCATCACGCTCGAGAACAATCTGTCTCGCGAGACGATGAAGCGGCTCGGCATTACCAATCAGGAAAGCTCGATCATCACAGGCAAGCCGATCGCCCGTTCGCTCAGCCGGATTACCATCCCCGATGAGACCCGCCGCAAGATCGACGCCCTCATCGCGCCCGGCTCGACGCTGACAATCTCCGATACCGGCCTCGGCCGGGAGACCGGCGAAGGCACGGATTTCATCACAATAACCCGCGGGTGATGGCCATCACGCTAGAACAGGATGATTTTAAGCCGGGTCGGCCTAAAATCTGAATCCTGTTCAACACTAAATAGTTAGAGCATGATGTCGCCCGAAAACCGCTCACACTTTTCGGCATCATGCTCTGATGCGTGTCGCCCAAAAGTGCGCAGCGGTTTCGTGATAAAAACATGCACAAATCAAAGACTTAAAGCGCGTCACATGAATCCGGATTGTCGCGGCGCGCTTTAGGCTGATCAGACAAGCTCGACGTCGACGACGCCGGGGGCGGCGCGAAGGGCGGCGGCGATCTCCGGCGTGATGCGGTATTTCTCCGGCAGCGCCACTTCCACCTCGCGTTTGCCCTCCTCCTTGATGACGATGAAGGAAACGAGGCCGTCGCCCTTGGCGTTCAAATGGCCGGCAACCATTCTCAGCGGTCCGGAATCGCGGACATAGACGCGCAGCGCCTTTTGCATCTGCAGCGACTTTTCCTCCAGCGACTGGATCGTCTGGATGCGCAGGCCGATGCCCTCCGGCCGCTCCTCGCCCGTCGCCGTCAGCACGAAGGATTTGCCTGACTCCAACACGTCGCGATACTGGTTCAGCATTTCCGAAAACAGCACCGCTTCGAACTGGCCCGAAGAATCGGAGAAGACGATGATGCCCATCTTGTTGCCGGTGCGAGTCTTGCGCTCCTGTTTGGAGATGACGGTGCCGGCAAGGCGCGCATTGGCCGCGCCCTGTTTGATGGCGGCGGAAAACTCGGCAAAGGTCTGCACCCGCATCTTCTGCAGGATGTTGTTGTAGGAATCGAGCGGGTGGGCTGTGAGATAGAAGCCCAGCACCTGGAATTCCTTGAGCAGCCGCTCGGAGGGGAGCCAGGGCGAGAACGGCGGCAGGGAGATCTTCTCAGGCCCCGACGTCAACGTACTGCCGAAAATGTCCGACTGGCCGCTCAGCTTGTTCTCCTGGGCTCGCTGGGCATAACCGAGAATGCGGTCGAGGCCGGCTGCTAGCTGGGCGCGGTCCAGGTCGAAACAATCGAAGGCGCCGGCATAGATCAGGCTTTCGAGCACGCGGCGATTGACCTGACGCGGATCGATGCGCAGGCAGAAATCCTCGATGCTGGCAAAGGGCTTGTCGCCACGCACCTCGACGATATGGTCGACGGCGGATTCGCCGACGCCCTTGAGGGCGGCGAGCGCGTAATAGATGCGGTTGTTGCCGGTCTCGAAATGGCGGAAGGAGGTCTGCACCGAGGGCGCGATCACCTCGATGCCGAGGCGCTTGGCATCCTGGCGGAAATCATTGACCTTTTCCGTGTTGGACATGTCGAGCGTCATCGAGGCGGCGAGGAATTCGACCGGATAATGCGCCTTCATGTAGGCCGTCTGGTAGGAGACGATGGCATAGGCGGCGGCATGCGACTTGTTGAAGCCGTAATTGGCGAACTTCGCCAGCAGTTCGAAGATATTGTCGGCCTGCGGCTTCGATACGCCATTCTTGACCGCGCCAACGACGAAGCGTTCGCGCTGCTGGTCCATCTCGGCCTTGATCTTCTTGCCCATGGCGCGACGCAGAAGGTCGGCTTCGCCCAGCGAATAGCCGGACAGCACCTGGGCGATCTGCATCACCTGTTCCTGGTAGACGATGACGCCCTGGGTTTCCTTGAGCAGGTGGTCGATCATCGGATGGATCGATTCCAGCTCTTCGTCGCCGTGCTTGCGGGCATTGTAGGTCGGGATGTTCTCCATCGGGCCGGGACGGTAGAGCGCCACCAGCGCGATGATGTCCTCGATGCAGTCCGGCTTCATGCCGATCAGCGCCTTGCGCATGCCTGCACTTTCCACCTGGAACACGCCGACCGTCTCGCCGCGCGACAGCATCTCGTAGGTCTTCTTGTCGTCGAGAGGAATGGCTGCGAGATCGACCTTGACGCCGAGCTTGGCGACGAAATCGACCGCAACCTTCAGCACCGTCAGCGTCTTCAGGCCGAGGAAGTCGAACTTGACGAGGCCAGCCTGCTCCACCCATTTCATGTTGAATTGGGTGACCGGCATGTCCGAGCGCGGATCGCGATACATCGGCACCAGCTTGGAAAGCGGCCGGTCGCCGATGACGATGCCGGCGGCATGGGTCGAGGCATGGCGGTAAAGCCCCTCGATCTTCTGGGCGATGTCGAGCAGCCGCGCGACAACAGGTTCTTTCGCCGCCTCCTCCTGCAGCTTCGGCTCTTCCTCGATCGCCTTGGACAGCGGCGTCGGATTGGCGGGATTGTTCGGCACGAGTTTGCAGATCTTGTCGACCTGGCCATAGGGCATTTCCAGCACGCGGCCGACGTCGCGAAGGGCGGCGCGCGCCTGCAATGAACCGAAGGTGATGATCTGCGCCACCTGCTCGCGGCCATACTTGGCCTGGACATAGCGGATCACCTCTTCGCGGCGATCCTGGCAGAAGTCGATGTCGAAGTCGGGCATCGAGACGCGTTCCGGATTGAGGAAGCGCTCGAACAGCAGCGAAAAACGCAGCGGATCGACGTCGGTGATCGTCAATGCATAGGCGACCAGCGAACCGGCGCCCGACCCGCGGCCGGGACCGACCGGAATGTCATGCTGCTTGGCCCATTTGATGAAGTCGGCAACGATCAGGAAGTAACCGGGGAAACGCATGCGCTCGATGACGCTGAGCTCGAATTCCAGCCGCTCGCGATAATCCTTCTCCTCGTAACCCGGCGACATGCCCAGCGTCGAAAGCCGCATGTCCAGCCCTTCGACCGCCTGGCGGCGCAACTCGCTCGCCTCGGCGCGCTCGGCCTCCTCGGCATCGTCGGTGGCACCGGTGAAGCGCGGCAGGATCGGCTTTCGCGTCTTCAGCACGAAGGAGCAGCGCCTCGCGATCTCGATCGTATTTTCCAGCGCTTCCGGCAGGTCGGCGAAGAGCTTGGCCATTTCGGCCCGGCTCTTCAGATAATGATCCGGCGTCAGCCGGAAGCGGCTGTCGTCGGAGACGATGGCGTTGTGCGCGACCGCCATCAGCGCATCATGGGCGTCGTAATCGTCGCGTGTCGGAAAGAAAGCCTCGTTGGTCGCAACCAGCGGCAGGTCGTGGGCATAGGCGAGCCCGACAATCTTCTGTTCGTGCCGCTTGTCGTAAGTGCCGTGCCGCTGCAGCTCGACATAGAGCCTGTCGCCGAAGAGACGCTTCAGCGTGAGCAGCCGGGCTTCCGCCTGAGCGGGATGGCCTTCCTTGATCGCCACGTCGACCGGCCCGGTCAGGGCGCCGGTCAATGCGATCAGCCCTTCCGTGCCTGCCTCCTCCAGCCAGGAGGCGCTGATATGAACGGCCTGATTGCTCTCGCCGCCGAGATAGGCGCGGCTGACGAGATCGACCAGCCTTTCGTAACCGGCATCCGTCGCAGCGAGAAGAACGATCGCCGGCAGCTTGACCAGGGCCTGCTGGCCACCGCGCTTTTCCGTTTCCAACCCGTCTTCCATGTCGATCGAGACCTGACAGCCGATGATCGGCTGCAGGCCGTCCTCCATCGCCTTCTGGGAGAATTCGAGGGCAACGAACAGATTGTTGGTGTCGGTAATCGCAATTGCCGGCTGGCTGTCGCCGGTCGCCTTGTAGAGAATCTTCTTCAGCGGCAGTGCGCCCTCGAGGAGCGAATAGGCGGAATGGACCCTCAGGTGGATGAAGCCCGGCGTGCCGCCGGTCGCCTCACCCGTTGAACCCTTTGCCGTATCCGCCATGACATGCCTTCCCAATCACCCGAATGAATCGGACGCATTGTCGGCATAGAGGGCGATGATGTCCAGAAGAAGTCCCGCATCCGGACCGCATGATGACCATGCGGTCCCCTGAAAACTTTAGAGCGCCATGACGATGAGCGAGAAGCTGGCAACGAACATTGCGATGGAGGTGAATGCTGCGATATCACGGATCATGTCAGTCATCGGGCTCTCCTTTACTCGTTATGTTTTCACTTTGTTCCATGTATGTTCTATTGTCAACAGGAATCTTTTCCTTCTTTCTTGTGTTTGAAAAATGCCGGGATGCGCACCTTCGAATCGCTGGGAGCCAGTACCCGATGATATGGGCGGCAGCTGTCCCTTCTGGCCTGCCACAGATCGGTCATGGCGCCTAGACGGCCAGCCTCCTCGAGGCGACCCGTTTATTTCAAATCTTTGTTCCTCTTTTGTTCTTTACACCTCGCAGCATATTTGCCAGCATCCAGCCAAGAAGAGGAGAACGAGATGTTCGATATTCCGATGCTGAACGAATTCGTCGTGGAGGCGAAGGCTGCGACCTATGTCGGCGGCGGCGTGGCGCGCGTACCCTGCCGGCCGAGCTCCCACGATATCGGTTACGAACGCGGCGACTGGCGCTATCTCGACAGCTATTTCGGCGGCACCGATTTCGCTGGACAGGAGGTGGTGTGGCTTGCCGACGAGCCCATCTGGGCGATGAATTATTTCGGCTGCGTCATCGCGCCGAAGCTCATCGACGGCACAGTAGCCGGGACGGTGATCAAGGCTGCACTTTCGGCGATGTATCGAGAGGGCCGATTTCTTGGCGGAATGGAATTCGACCATCCGTTCGGCCGCTATCTCGATCGCAACGAAGGCGGCTGCGAGCGGTTCAGCGGCCACGAATGCATCATGGTCGGCGGCCAGAAGGCCTATGCGCTTGATTATCGCGGCGGGCTGATCGTGCCCTGATCACAGCCTTAAAGCGCATCGCGTCAATCTGGATTCATGCGATGCACATTAAGTCTCTGATTTATGCATGTCGTTATCCCAAAACCACTGCAGGCTTTTGGGCGACATGCATCAGAAATCGACGATCTTGCCGTCGGAGATCGTCACGCGCCGGTCCATGCGGCGGGCGAGCTCGTGATTATGGGTGGCGATGAGGGCAGCAAGGCCGGACTGGCGCACCAACGCTTCCAGCGCATCGAAGACGTAGCTTGCCGTTTCGGGATCGAGATTGCCGGTCGGCTCGTCGGCAAGAAGAAGAGTCGGCGCATTGGCGACGGCACGGGCAATCGCAACACGCTGCTGCTCGCCGCCGGAAAGCTCGCCCGGGCGATGCGAGCCACGATGGCCGATGCGCATATAATCGAGAAGCTGGCCGGCCCGCTCTCCGGCTTCCTTCCAGGACAGCCCGGCGATCAGCTGCGGCATCATGATATTTTCGAGCGCCGAGAATTCCGGCAGCAGGTGATGGAACTGGTAGACGAAGCCGATTTCACTGCGGCGGATCGCAGTGCGTTTCTCGTCGCTCAGGCCGTCACAGGCATGGCCGTTGATGTTAACTTCACCGCCGTCCGGATGCTCCAGCAGGCCGGCGATATGCAGCAGCGTCGATTTGCCGGTGCCGGAGGGCGCGACAAGAGCGACGATCTCGCCCTTCGACATCGAAAAATCCGCGCCCTTCAGGATCGGGAGCAGCGTATGGCCCTGCCCGTATTGGCGCTCGACGCCGGTAAGCTTGAGAACGACGTTGCGATTCATGAAGGCGGCATTCCTTATTCGTAGCGCAGGGCCTGCACCGGATCGAGCCTGGAGGCACGCCAGGCCGGGAAAATGGTCGCGATGAAGGAGAGCGTCAGCGCCATGACGACGATCGAGATCGTTTCGCTGAGATCCATCTCGGCCGGCAGCTGGCTGAGGAAATAGACCTGTGGATTGAAGAGCACGGTGCCTGAGATCCAGGAGAAGAACTGGCGGATGGATTCGATGTTGACGCAGACGAGGACGCCGAGCAGAACACCGGCAATGGTACCCACGATGCCGATCGCCGCCCCGGTCATGAAGAAGATGCGCATGATCGCACCGGCGCTGGCGCCCATGGTGCGCAGGATGGCGATATCGCTGCCCTTATCCTTCACCAGCATGATGAGGCCGGAGATGATGTTCAGAGCCGCCACGAGCACGATCAGCGTCAGGATCATGAACATGACGTTGCGCTCGACCTGCAGCGCCGAGAAGAAGGTCTGGTTGCGCTGGCGCCAGTCGGTGATGGCGATCTGGCGGCCGGCTGCCTCCTCCACCTTGGGCCTTAGATTGTCAATATCGTCGGGGTTGTCGACGAAGAGCTCGATCGACTGCACCAGTCCCTCGGCATTGAAAAAGAGCTGCGCTTCCTCGAGCGGCATGAAGATGATCGAGGAGTCATATTCCGACATGCCGATCTCGAAGAGCCCTGAGATCTTGTAGGACTTGATGCGCGGATTGACGCCCATCGGCGTGATGTCGCCTTCCGGCGAGGTCAGCGTGATGAGGTCGCCGACGCGCAGACCGA
Organism: Rhizobium sp. 62_C5_N11_2; assembly: GCF_051811185.1. Lineage (NCBI taxonomy): Bacteria > Pseudomonadati > Pseudomonadota > Alphaproteobacteria > Hyphomicrobiales > Rhizobiaceae > Rhizobium > Rhizobium sp. 62_C5_N11_2. Next base: position 1,450,548 of record NZ_JBPWPW010000001.1, on the reverse strand, counting down.
GCTGGTCGGCCATGCGGGTGCCGATCAGCACGCCTTCGCCGGAGGCATAACCCACCATGTCGCCTGATTTGATGTTGTCGGAGATCGTCTTGAGCTTGGTCAGGTCCTCGGCGCGCGCGCCACGCACCAGCGCACCGGTGCTGCCGCCGGCCTGGGCGGAGGCGAGCACCTGGCCTTCCACCAGGGGTAGCGCCATCTTGATGCCGGGTACGGCGGCGAGCTTGCCGCTGAGGACAGGATAATCGGTGAAGGGGCCGTCGACCGGCTGGACGATCATGTGGCCGTTGATGCCGAGAATACGCGAGACGAGTTCGGTGCGGAAGCCGTTCATCACGGCCATGACGATGATCAGCGTCGCAACACCCAGCATGATGCCGACGAAGGAGAAGCCGGCGATGACTGAAATGAAGGCCTCCTTGCGGCGGGCGCGCAGATAACGCCACGCCACGAGGCGTTCAAAGGTGGAAAATGGCTTGCCAGCCGGACCCAAGCCGGATTTTGAACTCCGGTCCACTGCTGCCTCTGCCATTTCGCCTCCGTTTCCTAAGCCACAAACCGATTGATCGCCGCTTCGATGGTCATCGTTTCGCGGGCGCCGGTCTTGCGGTCTTTCACCTCAACTTCGCCGTTTGCGACCGCGCGCGGGCCGGCGATGATCTGGACAGGCACACCGATCAAGTCGGCGGTCGCGAATTTGGTGCCGGCCCGGTCGTCGGTATCGTCGTAGAGCACATCCTTGCCGGCCTTGGTCAGCGCGGCATAGATCAGCTCGCAGGTATCGTCGCAGGCCTGATCGCCCGCCTTCATGTTGATCACAACGATATCGAAGGGCGCGACCGATGCCGGCCAGATGATTCCGTTATCATCATGCGATGCTTCGATGATGGCGGGAACAAGGCGTGTCGGGCCGATACCGTAGGAACCCATGTGAACGAAGTGTTCCTTGCCATCAGGTCCCTGCACTTTCGCGCCCATCGGCTCGGAATATTTCGTGCCGAAATAGAAGATATGGCCGACCTCGATGCCGCGTGCCGACAGGCGGTCGCCTTCGGGAACGGCGTTGAAGGCCGCCTCGTCGTGCATTTCCGAGGTCGCCGCATAGAGCGAGGTCCACTTGTCGAAGATCGCCTGCAAACCCTCGACACTGTCGAAATCGGTATGTTCACCAGGAATATCGAAATCGACGAAATCCTTATGGCAGAAGACCTCGGATTCGCCCGTGTCGGCGAGGATGATGAATTCATGGCTGAGCTTGCCGCCGATCGGGCCGGTGTCGGCGCGCATCGGTATGGCGCGCAGGCCGAGCCGGTCGAAGGTTCTGAGATAGGCGGCGAACATCTTGTTATAGGAATGCTCCGCCCCTTCGCGCGTCAGATCGAAGGAATAGGCATCCTTCATCATGAATTCGCGCGAGCGCATGGTGCCGAAGCGCGGACGGATCTCGTCACGGAACTTCAGCTGGATATGATAGAGATTAAGCGGCAGGTCCTTGTAGGACTTGATGGAGGAGCGGAAAATATCCGTCACCATCTCTTCGTTGGTGGGGCCGTAGAGCATCGGCCGATCCTGACGGTCCTTGATGCGCAGCATCTCCTTGCCGTAGGCGTCATAGCGGCCGCTTTCCTGCCAGAGCTCGGCCGATTGCAGGGTCGGCATCGAAAGCTCGATGGCGCCGGCACGGTTCTGCTCCTCGCGGATAATGGCGTTGACCTTGTCCAACACGCGTTTGCCCAGCGGCAACCAGGAATAGATGCCCTGTGACTGCTGGCGGATCATGCCGGCGCGCAGCATCAGCCGGTGCGAGACGATTTCCGCCTCCTTGGGATTTTCCTTGAGGATGGGCATGAAATAACGGGACAGACGCATGGCGGATTCCGGAGCAGTTGAGATCCCGCGGCAGGCGGAATCGAAGGCGAGTGTTGATGTGGGAGCGTTCATAGCCGCTTCGCGGCAGGAAGGAAACCCGCAACGGATGTCGGCAACCTCCCGGAAGCGCATGTTCGCACCCGCAAAATGGAAGGGCGTGAAAAAGCGCGTGTTTATAAGGACTTGAACGAAAATCTTGTCAACAGAAAAATTTTGCTAGAGTGTAGCAAAAATGCAAAAAAAGCTGATGACAAAGCCCAATGTTTGAGCTAGTTTTAGCTCACAAAACAGGCAGGGAGTTAAATTCTTGCCGAATTCGCGGTCAAGTCTTGGGAGGATCAGATCTTAGGCGCGCTCGTCGCAGCCCCGGCAACGGTTACAGATCACGCGATACTTAAAACAAGGCTTTTAGCCTTGTTTTTTTTTGGCATTTCGGCCTCGCCCCATCCAAAAGTCCCGCCGACTTCCGTAACGGGATGATCCTCATTCCGTTACGCGAGCTCTTTGCCGCAACAGCATGACGCTGGTATGACGAAGTTCGCTTTCATTAAGCTTGCATCTGCTCAAAGTTTGAGCAAAAGCCACAGTTCAATAGAAGCTGGGGCCGAGTTGCGGCAGTGCGTCGAAGCCCCAGCCGAAATAGGTGTCGCAGACATACCATAGGCCGTAGATCAGAGCCGAAATCAGCGTCGTCAGTGAAAACACGAAAGCAGCGCGAAACCGGGTGGGCGCGCTCGGAACGGTGCCGAGCACCACGTCGTTGTCGTCCGCCTGGGTGCGCAGGCCGATCGGCAGGACGGCAAAAAGCGTCATCCACCAGATGATGAAGTAGACGGCAAATCCCTGAAGAAAGATCTGGAGCATTATGGTTCCCGTTGATGCCGCGCTGATATCGCGTCCTTATACGGCGGAATGGCGACCAACTCAAAGCAGGCGAAGCGTTTAACCGCCTTCTGGTCACTCTGCCGCAGCAGGGCTATCACTCTGCCGCAGGCTCAGGCCTGTTCGAGTTCGATCAGCGTGCCGAAGAAATCCTTGGGATGCAGAAAGAGCACCGGATTGCCATGCGCGCCGGTTTTCGGCTGGCCGTCGCCGAGCACCCTGGCACCCGCCTCTACCAGTCGGTCACGGGCGAGAAGAATATCGTCCACCTCGTAGCAGATGTGGTGCATGCCGCCGGATGGGTTCTTTTCGAGGAAGGCTGCGATCGGCGAAGTATCGCCGAGCGGCTGCAGCAATTCGACCTTGGTGTTCGGCAATTCGACGAAAACGACGGTGACGCCATGCTCCGGCAGAGCCTGCGGCTGCGATACGGCAGCACCCAGCCTATCGCGATAGGCCGCCGTCGCCGCGGCCAGGTCGGGCACGGCGATGGCGATATGGTTGACCCGGCCGAGCATGGTCAGACCCTGGTGACGAAGGCGGTGACGACGGGCTTCTTGCCCCAGGCCTGGTTCGCAGCAGAGCGAATGGCGCGGCGCACGGCCTCCTGCAGCATATCGATATCCTTGCGACGGGCGCGCGGAATGCTCTCGATGGCGCTGATCGCGGCGTCGAAGAGGGTGTCCTCCATCTCCTCGCCCTCGTCGTCATATACCGGCAGGCCGATCGAAACGAGATCGGGATCGCCGACGATGTCATAGCGGGCGTCGAGCACGACGTTAACAGCGACATGGCCGACATAGGAGAGCTTCTTGCGCTCGCCGATACCCATCTCGTCGAAATCGCCGATCAGCGTGCCGTCCTTATAGATGCGGCCATGCGGCGCCTCGCCGATCACCTCGACGGGACCGGGCGCCAGCCGCAGGATATCGCCGTTGCGCACGCGCGGCACCACGGCGATGCCGGATTGCTCGGCAAGTTCCTTGTGCGCCGTCAGATGCGTCGCCTCGCCGTGCACCGGCACGACGATCTTCGGCCGCGTCCATTCGTACATCCTCTGCAACTCGTTGCGGCGCGGATGGCCTGAAACGTGGACCAGCGCCTCGGTATCGGTGATGATGTGCACACCTTGCTCGACGAGGCCGTTCTTGATGTCCTGGATCGCCTTCTCGTTGCCGGGAATGGCGCGCGAGGAAAAGACGACGATATCGCCTGCCGCAAACGCCACATTGCGCATCTCGTCGCGGGAGAGCTTGGCAAGTGCTGCCCGCGCCTCGCCCTGGCTGCCGGTCAGGATGACGACCACCTTGTCGCGCGGGATATAGCCGTATTCGTCCTCGGAGATGAAGGGCTTCACGCCTTCCATCAGGCCGATGTCCTGGGCGACGTTGACGACGCGCTTCAGCGAACTGCCGAGCAGCAGCACTTCACGGCCTGCCGCCTCGGCAGCCTCGGCAACGGTACGGATGCGCCCGACATTCGACGAGAAGGTGGTGATCGCCACCCGGCCCTCGGCATTCTCGATGATCTTACGCAGGCTTTCGGACACATCCTTCTCGGAGGGCGAAACACCGTCGCGCAGCGCATTGGTGGAATCGCACATCAGCGCCAGCACGCCCTCGTCGCCGAGCTGGCGGAAACGTGTCTCATCGGTCAGGGGGCCGAGCGAAGGCTCGTGGTCGATCTTCCAGTCGCCGGTATGGATGACATTGCCGACCGGCGTGCGGATCATCAGCGACATCGGCTCGGGGATCGAATGGTTGACGGCCACACCTTCGATGCTGAAGGGGCCGACATTGATCGTATCGCCTGCCTTGAACGGCGTCACCGGCACTTCGCCGATCGTCGCCTTCTCGAAATTGCGCTTGGCTTCGAGCAGGCCTGATGTAAAGCCAGAGGCATAGACCGGCACGTTGAGGCCGGGCCAGAGGTCGGCGAGCGCACCATAATGGTCTTCATGCGCATGGGTGATGATGATCGCCTTGAGGTTCTTTCGTTCGCTGGCGAGGAAGCGGATATCGGGCAAAACGAGGTCGACACCCGGCAGGTCGGGCCCCGGAAAAGTGACGCCACAATCGACCATGATCCACTGGCGATGCTCGGGCGGGCCGTAGCCATAGAGAGCGAGATTCATGCCTATCTCGCCAACGCCGCCCAGAGGCAGGAATACCAGTTCGTCCTGTTTCGCCATAATTTTCGTTTGTTCCGCTATCCAAAAAACACATCACCGGCAGCAATGGGCATTATCCTGCCAGCGCCGGTATCGAGCATCAACAAGCCATTATCATCAATTCCCGCGAATTGTCCGGAAATCGATCTGTCCGGCAAATTCACCGTAATCTTTTCGCCGATGCCGCAGGCGATCGCGCGCCAGAGCGCCGTGATCTCGCCGATGCCGCGGCCCTGGTCCCATATTTCAAGCACTTCCGCCGTGGCGGCGAAGAGGTGCGCGAAGAGTTCCTCCGGCGAAGCCGCGCTTCCCTGCTGGCGCAGGCAGGTGACCGGGTAAAGCGGATTGTCCGGCATCACAGAGATATTGACGCCAATGCCGACGATCAGCGCGTAACGTCCGTCCGGCAGCCCTTCACCTTCGACGAGAATGCCGCAGGTCTTCTTTCGACCGATGAGGATATCGTTCGGCCATTTGACTTCGAGCGGTTCGGCACCTGGCGGCAGCACCCGGCGGATCGCCTGATGCACTGCAACGGCGATCGCCAGCGGCAGGGAGCCCAGGCGTTCCATCGGGGCCGGGTCGATCAAAAGAAGAGAAGCGTAGAGATTGCCGCGCTCGGAAACCCAGAGCCTGCCGCGGCGGCCGCGGCCGCCCGTCTGCCTCTCGGCGGTCACCCAGAGATTGCCGCCATCGCCCGCCCGAGCCCGGGCGAGACATTCGCTGTTGGTGGACGATGTTTCCGACAGAGCCTCGTGCCTGAAATCGCCGAGCGATATCCGGCGCCGCCCGTCGGAAGCCATCAAAAGAGCGTCGCAGCGGCAAGCTCTGCCGCACCGCCGATCGGGCCGCCGATGAGGACATAGGCGGTGACGAAAAGGCCGGAGAGACCGAAGACCAAACGCAACGTTCCGGAGACACGGGCGAATTCGCCGGTCGCCTCATCGAACCACATCAGCTTGATGACACGCAGATAGTAGTAAGCGCCGACGACAGAGGCGAGAACGCCGATGATGGCGAGCGCATAGAGCTTGGCCTCGATGGCGGCAACGAAGACGAAGTACTTCGCGAAGAAGCCGGCGAGCGGCGGGATGCCGGCGAGCGAGAACATCAGCGCCGTCAGCACCACGGCCATGAACGGGTTCGTTGTGGAGAGGCCGGCGAGATCGTTGACCTCCTCGACGACGGTGCCGTCCTTGCGGCGCATCGACATGATGATCGCAAAGCTGCCGAGCGTCATGACCATGTAGATGACCATGTACAGCATGACGCCGGTGACGCCGGTCTGGTTGCCGGCGGCAAGGCCGACCAGCGCATAACCCATATGACCGATCGAGGAATAGGCCATCAGCCGCTTGATATTCTTCTGGCCGATCGCCGCAAACGAGCCGAGCAGCATCGAGGCGATCGAGATGAAGACGACGACCTGCTGCCAGTCCGCCAGAACCGGCTGGAAGGCAGTGATGACAATGCGGGTCATCATCGCCATGGCGGCGACCTTGGGTGCTGCGGCAAGGAAGGCGGTGACCGGCGTCGGCGCGCCTTCATAAACGTCCGGCGTCCACATGTGGAAGGGAACGGCCGAGATCTTGAAGGCGATGCCGGCGAGGATGAAGACCAGGCCGAAGATGAGGCCGAGCGAGCGCGCACCCTCGACGGACAGCGCCTGGGCGATCTCGGAGAAGTGGGTGTGGCCGGTGAAGCCATAGACCAGCGACATGCCGTAGAGCAGCATGCCGGAGGAAAGCGCGCCGAGGACGAAGTATTTCAGGCCGGCTTCGGTCGACTTCAGGCTGTCGCGGTTGATCGCGGCGACGACATAAAGCGCCAGCGACTGCAGTTCCAGCGCGAGATAGAGCGAGATCAGGTCGTTGGCCGAGATCATCAGCAGGATGCCGAGGGTCGCAAGCACCAGGAGAACCGGGAACTCGAACTTGTCGAGCTGATTTTCGCGGGCGTGGCCGATCGACATGAACATGGCGACCAGCGAACCGATGAGCGCCACCAGCTTCATGAAGCGCGAGAAGCCGTCGGCCATGTAGACGCCGCCATAGGCAAGGCCTTCTGCGGGCACGAAGAGCAGCCACAGGCCGGAGGCCAGGAGCAGGACAATGGCCAAGCCGGTGACGACAAGGCCCGACCGCTCGCCTGAGAAGACGCCGACCATCAACAGGACAAGGGCGCCGACCGCGAGGATGAGCTCCGGCGCGGAAAGATGCAGACTGAGGAGAATTGTTTCAGCGGTCATGTCCAATAAGTCCCGTCATCATTTCATAGACAGCGCAACATTCTGCGCTGCGTGCACGGCGGCCGTGTAGTTGTTGACCAGCAGATCCACCGAGGCGGCCGTCGCATCGAAGACCGGAGCCGGATAAACGCCGAAGAAGATGGTCAGCGCGACCAGCGGGTAGAGGATCAACTGTTCGCGTCTGGAAAGATCGAGCAGCGCCTTCAGCTTCTCCTTCTCCAGCGCGCCGAAGATCACCCGGCGATAAAGCCAAAGCGCGTAGGCGGCCGAGAGAATGACCCCAGAGGCGGCAAAGAGCGCTACCCAAGTGTTGACCCGGAAGACGCCGATCAGTGTCAGGAATTCACCGATGAAGCCCGACGTGCCGGGAAGCCCGACATTGGCCATGGTGAAGACCATCATCGCCACGGCATATTTCGGCATGTTGTTGACGAGGCCGCCATAGGCGTTGATCTCGCGGGTGTGGGTACGGTCGTAGACGACGCCGACGCAGAGGAAGAGCGCGCCGGAGACGATGCCGTGCGAGAGCATCTGGAAGATCGAGCCCTGGACGCCCTGCATGTTGGCGGCAAAGATGCCCATGGTCACGTAGCCCATGTGCGCCACGGAGGAATAGGCGATGAGCTTCTTGATATCGTCCTGCATCATCGCCACCAGAGAGGTATAGATGATGGCGATAACGGACATGGCGAAGACGAGCGGCGCGAAATAATCGGACGCCACCGGGAACATGCCGAGCGAGAAGCGGATGAGACCGTAGCCGCCGAGTTTCAGCAGCACGCCGGCCAGGATCACCGAACCTGCCGTCGGCGCCTGAACGTGGGCATCGGGAAGCCAGGTATGGACCGGCCACATCGGCATCTTCACCGCGAAGGAGGCGAAGAAGGCAAGCCATAACCAGGTTTGCAGCGCCGGCGGGAACTTGTAGGCAAGCAGCGCGGTGATATCGGTCGTGCCGGCCTGCCAGTACATCGCCATGATGGCGAGCAGCATCAGCACCGAGCCGAGCAGCGTATAGAGGAAGAACTTGTAGCTCGCATAGACGCGGTCCTTGCCGCCCCAGACGCCGATGATCAGGAACATCGGAATGAGGCCCGCCTCGAAGAAGACGTAGAAGAGCACGATATCGAGCGAGACGAAGACGCCGATCATCATCGTTTCGAGGATGAGGAAGGCGATCATATATTCCTTCAGGCGCTTCTCGATCGAGAGCCAGCTCGCCAGCACGCAGAAGGGCATGAGGAAGGTCGACAGGATGACAAACAGCATCGAGATGCCGTCGACGCCGACGTGGTAGCCAATGCCGGTACCGAGCCAGTCATGCTTTTCGAGCATCTGGAAGCCCGGATTGGCATTGTCGAAGCCGGTCCAGATGAAAAGCGAGACGACGAAAGTGAAGACGGTGGTGATCAGCGAGATCCACAGCACGTTCTTCCGGCCGGTTTCGCTCTCGCCGTTCATCAATAGCAGGAGCACCACGCCGACGAGCGGCAGGAAGGTGACCGTTGAAAGAATAGGCCAATCGGTCATCAGAAGGAACTCCCGAGCATCATCCAGGTAACGAGCGCCGCAATGCCGATCAGCATGGCGAAGGCGTAGTGATAGAGGTAACCGGTCTGCAGGCGAACCACGCGATCGGTGACGGCGACGACGCGGGCAGCGACGCCGTTCGGGCCGTAGGTGTCGATGACGCCGACATCACCTTTCTTCCACAGGAAGCGGCCGAGCGCCTTGGCGGTGCGGACGAAGAGGAAGTCGTAGAGTTCGTCGAAATACCACTTGTTCAGCAGGAACTGGTAGAGCACGCGGTGCTGCTGCGCCAGGATACGTGGCGTCTGCGGCGAGCGGATATACATGTACCAGGCGGTGACGAAGCCGAGGATCATAGCGATGAAGGGGCTCAAACCGACGAGCGCCGGAACATGGTGGAACTCTTCGACCAGTTCGTTCTCGGCGCCGGTGAAGAGCGCACCCTTCCAGAACTCGGCATATTCCTCGCCGTAGAAGCGACCTTCGAAGATCACGCCAGCAAGCACAGCGCCGATCGCCAGGAGATAGAGCGGCACCAGCATGACCTGCGGCGACTCGTGGACGTGGTGCATCACCTCGTGCGAGGCGCGTGGCTTGCCGAAGAAGGTCATGAAGATCAGGCGCCAGGAATAAAAGCTGGTGAACAGAGCCGCAATGACCAGCAGCGAGAAGGCGAAGCCGGCGACCGGCGAATGCGATGCATAGGTCGCCTCGATGATCACGTCCTTGGAGAAGAAGCCGGCCAAACCGATCGGCGTGAAGGGAATGCCAAAACCGGTGATCGCCAGCGTGCCGATGATCATCAGCACGGCAGTAACTTTAATATGCGGCCACAGGCCGCCCATGTAGCGCATGTCCTGCTCGCCATCGACGGCATGGATGACCGAGCCGGCGCAGAGGAAGAGCAGCGCCTTGAAAAAAGCGTGGGTGAAGAGATGGAAGATCGCTGCGCCATAGGCCCCGGCTCCGAGTGCCACGAACATGTAGCCGAGCTGCGAGCAGGTGGAATAGGCGATGACACGCTTGATGTCGTTTTGCACGAGAGCGACTGTTGCCGCGAAGAAGGCGGTGATGGCGCCGATCACGGTGACGACAACCAGCGCATCCGGCGACAGTTCGAAGAGCGGCGACATGCGGGCGACGAGGAAGACGCCGGCGGTGACCATGGTGGCGGCATGGATCAGAGCCGAGACCGGGGTCGGGCCTTCCATGGCGTCCGGCAGCCAGGTGTGCAGCAGGAACTGCGCCGACTTGCCCATCGCGCCCATGAAGAGCAGCAGGCAGATGCCGGTCAGCGCATGCGCCTTATCGAGCTGCATACCGAAGAGATTGAGGAACACCTCGCCCGCTTCGCCGCCGCCTTCATGCGGAGCGAAGTTCGATGCATTGGCGAAGATCGTGTCGAGGTTGATCGAGCCGAACAGCACGAAGACGCCGGCAATGCCGAGCACGAAGCCGAAGTCTCCGACGCGGTTGACGATGAAGGCTTTCATCGCCGCGGCCGTCGCCGACGGCTTCTTGAACCAGAAGCCGATCAGCAGATAGGAGGCGAGACCGACGCCTTCCCAGCCGAAGAACATCTGGGCAAGGTTGTCGGCAGTCACCAGCATCAGCATGGCGAAGGTGAAGAGCGAGAGATAGGCGAAGAAGCGCGGGCGATGCGGATCCGTATGCATGTAGCCGATCGAATAGACATGCACCAGCGTCGAGACAGTGTTGACGACGATCAGCATCACTGACGTCAGCGTATCCACACGCAGCGACCAGGAGACGTCGATGCCGCCGGACTGGATCCAGCGCAGCACCTCGACCTTGATCGGGCCACCTTCGGCATGGCCCATGCCGACGGTGAAGAAGACGACCCAGGACAGGATGGCGGCGATGATCATCAGGCCGCTGGTGACATATTCGGAAGCCTTGGCGCCGATGGCGCGGCCGAAAAGGCCGGCGACGATCGCACCGATCAAGGGAAGAAAGACGATAGCCTTATAGAGGAACATGAGCCACTCAGCCCTTCATCATATTGACGTCTTCGACCGCGATCGAGCCGCGGTTGCGGTAGAAGACAACGAGAATTGCAAGACCGATCGCCGCTTCGGCAGCCGCGACCGTCAGGATGAACAGCGCGAAGACCTGCCCGACGATGTCGTTCAGGAAGGAGGAGAAGGCGACCATGTTGATGTTGACGGCGAGCAGGATCAGTTCGATCGACATCAGGATGACGATGACGTTCTTCCGGTTCAGGAAGATGCCGAAGACGCCGAGCGTGAAGAGGATGGCGCTGACCGTCAGGTAGTGGGAAAGTCCGATGACCATGTTCTTTGTTCCTTGACCTGCCTTTAGACGCCCTGCCCGGGCTTGACCGAAACCACCTCGACGGCGGTGGCGGGCGTGCGGGCAACCTGCCTGGGAATATTCTGCCGCTTGATGTTGGTGCGATGCCTCAACGTCAGCACGATCGCGCCGATCATGGCGACCAGCAGCACCAGACCGGCGATCTGGAAGAAATAGACGTAGTTGGTGTAGAGCACGTCGCCGAGAGCGGCGGTATTGGTGCGCTCGCTCAGCGCCGGGATCGGCATGGCGACTGATTTGGCGATCTCCGGCGAGATGACGCTGCCACCGATGACGACGATCAGTTCGGCTGCGAGGATCACCCCGATCAGCCCGCCGATCGGCGCATATTCGAGAACGCCGGCCCTCAGTTCGGTGAAGTCGATATCGAGCATCATCACCACGAAGAGGAAGAGCACGGCGACGGCGCCGACATAGACGACAAGCAGGATCATCGCCAGGAATTCGGCACCGAGCAGCAGGAAGAGGCCAGCCGCATTGAAGAACACCAGGATCAGGAAGAGAACCGAGTGAACCGGGTTCTTCGCCCAGATGACCATGAACGCCGACGCCACCGCGACAAAGGCGAAAAGATAGAAAAATAGAGCCTGCAGACCCATGTTGGTGCCTTTTTCATCTTCCCCCGGGCAGCCGGGAGTTTTTCTGCCCGATAGAACTTTGCGCGGCTGACCGGCAAAACTCCTGTGCATATTGACCGCGACCGAAGCGCTCAAGCTCCATTACGGCATTTCAAAAACTCGATCAGCGGTACGGCGAGTCGATCGCGATGTTGCGGGCGATTTCGCGCTCCCACCGGTCTCCGTTGTCCAGAAGCCGCGCCTTGTCGAAATAGAGCTCTTCGCGGGTTTCCGTCGCAAATTCGAAATTCGGGCCTTCGACGATCGCGTCGACCGGGCAGGCTTCCTGGCAGAAGCCGCAATAGATGCACTTCACCATGTCAATGTCGTAGCGCACCGTACGGCGCGTGCCGTCATTGCGGCGGGGACCTGCCTCGATGGTGATCGCCTGGGCAGGACAGATCGCCTCGCAGAGCTTGCAGGCGATGCAGCGTTCCTCGCCGTTCGGATAACGGCGCAGCGCATGCTCGCCGCGGAAACGCGGGGAGACCGGGCCTTTTTCGAAGGGATAGTTGATCGTCGCCTTCTGGCGGAAGAAATAGCGCATCGACAGAAAGAACGCGCCGACGAATTCCTTGAGAAACAGCGAGCTGATGGAGCCGGACAAGCTTGCCATCTTCAACCTCCAATTTTGCCGGAAACAAGAGCGGGCATGATCATGCCCAACCCGTCAGTTTCAGCACGAATGCAACGATGACGACCATGGCGAGCGACAGCGGCAGGAAGACCTTCCAGCCGAGGCGCATGAGCTGGTCGTAGCGGTAGCGCGGAACGAAGGCCTTGACCATCGCGAACATGAAGAACACCAGGCAGGCCTTCAGCGTGAACCAGATGATGCCTGGGACCCAGTTGAGGATCCAGATATCGACCGGGGGCAGCCAGCCGCCGAGGAAGAGGATCGTCGTCAGCGCGCACATCAGGCAGACGGCCGCATATTCGCCGAGCATGAACATCATGTAGGGCGAGGAGCCGTATTCGACCATGAAGCCGGCAACGAGTTCCGATTCAGCTTCCGGAAGGTCGAAGGGCGGACGGTTCGTCTCGGCGAGTGCCGAAATGAAGAAGATGATGAACATCGGGAAGAGCGACAGCCAGTGCCAGTCGAGGAACGACGCCGGCAGGCCGAGCATGGTGCCGAGGCCGGTATGCTGCGCATTGACGATATCGGTCAGATTCAGCGAGCCGACGCAGAGAAGCACGGTGACGATGACAAAGCCGATCGAGACTTCATAGGACACCATCTGTGCCGCCGAGCGCAACGCGCCGAGGAACGGATACTTCGAGTTCGAAGCCCAGCCGCCCATGATGATGCCGTAAACCTCGAGCGAGGAGATCGCGAAAATATAGAGGATGCCGACATTGATGTTGGCGATCACCCATCCGTCGGCCAGCGGCACCACCGCCCAGGTGGACAGCGCCAGAAGCACCGTCACCAGCGGGGCAAGCAGGAACACCGCCTTGTTGGCGCCGGCCGGAATGATCGGCTCCTTGAAGACGAACTTCAAAAGGTCGGCGAAGGACTGAAACAGGCCGAAGGGACCGACGACGTTCGGCCCGCGGCGCAGTTGCACGGCCGCCCAGATCTTGCGGTCGGCGAGCAGCACGTAGGCGATGAAGACGAGCAGGCAGACGAGAAGCAGCAGAGACTGACCGATCATGATGATCGCCGGCCAGACATAGGTCGAAAAGAAAGAATCCATAGTCCCCTGCCCTTACTCTGCCGCGACTTTGAAGTTGTTGCGGGCCAATGCCGAGCACTCCGCCATGACAGCCGAGGCACGCGCTATCGGGTTCGTCAAATAGAAGTCTTTCACCGGCGACGCAAACCCGGATTTGTTCATCTTGCCGGCTTTTTTCGCAACTGCGGCAATTTGGGCGCTATCGGTTTCGGCGATCTCGTCGATGGCGGCGAAATGCGGGAAAGCGGCATAGAGGCGGACACGCAATTCGCTGAGCGAATCGAAGGGAAGCTTCTTGCCGAGCACGTCGGAAAGGGCACGGATTATCGCCCAGTCCTCGCGGGCGTCACCCGGCGCAAAACCTGCGCGGTTGCCCATCTGTACGCGGCCTTCGGTATTGACCCAGGTGCCGGACTTTTCGGTATAGGCTGCCGCCGGCAGGATGACGTCGGCATGGTGCGCGCCATTGTCGCCATGCGAGCCGATATAGACGGTGAGCTTGGCCTTCTTGGCGGTGAAGTCGAGTTCGTCGGCACCGAGCAGGAAGAGCACGTCCATCGCCGTCAGCATCTCGGCAGCGTTGACGCCCTTGGTGCCAGGCACGAAGCCGAGATCGAGGCCGCCGACACGCGAGGCAGCGGTATGGAGGACGGCAAAGCCGTTCCAGCCTTCGACGACCGCGCCAACCGAACCGGCGAGCTTGGCAGCACTGGCGAGAACGCCGGCGCCATCGGTGCGCGACAGCGCGCCCTGGCCGATGATGATCATCGGCTTGGCGGCGTTCTTCAGCACGTCGGCGAAGGCGTGGGTGCCGTCGACCAGATCCTTCAGCGTGTCGGGACCGCCGCCGAGGTAATCATAGCTGTAGCGCAGTTCGCCCGGCTCGCCGATCACGCCGATCGGGAACTTGCCGCGGCGCCAGCGCTTGCGGATGCGGGCGTTGAGGATGGCGGCCTCGAAGCGCGGATTGGCGCCGATGATCAACAGCGCATCGGCCTGGTCGATGCCCGATATGGTCGGGTTGAAGAGGTAGCTTGCACGGCCGAGCGACGGATCGAGTGCCGCCCCATCCTGGCGACAGTCGAGATTGGCTGACCCCAGCGACTTCACCAGTTCGGAGAGCGCATACATCTCCTCGACGGAAGCGAGATCGCCGGCGATAGCGCCGATCTTGTCGCCCGAGGTCGCGCCGACCGCGGCCTTGATGGCGCCAAAGGCTTCGGCCCAGGTAGCGGGCTGCAGGCGGCCGTCGCGGCGAACATAAGACCGATCGAGGCGCTGGGTCTTCAGGCCATCCCAGATGAAGCGGCTCTTGTCGGAGATCCACTCCTCATTGATCGTCTCATTGACGCGCGGCAGGATGCGCATGACTTCGCGGCCGCGGGTATCGACGCGGATCGCCGAACCGACGGCATCCATGACGTCGATCGATTCGGTCTTGTTCAATTCCCACGGGCGCGCGGTGAAGGCGAAGGGCTTCGAGGTAAGCGCGCCGACCGGGCAAAGGTCGACGACGTTGCCCTGCAGCTCGGAGGTCATCGCCTGTTCGAGATAGGTGGTGATCTCGGCATCCTCGCCGCGGCCGATCAGGCCGAGTTCCGAAATGCCGGCGACCTCGGTCGTGAAGCGGACGCAGCGCGTGCAGTGGATGCAGCGGTTCATCACCGTCTTGACGAGCGGGCCGATATACTTGTCTTCGACGGCGCGCTTGTCTTCCTGATAGCGCGAGGTGTCGATACCAAAGGCCATCGCCTGGTCCTGCAGGTCGCATTCGCCGCCCTGGTCGCAGATCGGGCAATCCAGCGGATGGTTGATCAGCAGGAATTCCATCACGCCTTCGCGGGCCTTCTTGACCATCGGCGTGTTGGTGAAGACCTCAGGCAGTTCGCCGTTCGGGCCGCCGCGGATATCGCGCACGCTCATGGCGCAGGAAGCCTGCGGCTTCGGCGGTCCGCCCTTTACCTCGACGAGGCACATGCGGCAATTGCCGGCAACCGACAGGCGCTCGTGGAAGCAGAAGCGCGGAACCTCGGCACCGGCATCCTCACACGCCTGCAATAGCGTGAAATGATCCGGAACTTCGATCTCGTTGCCGTCAATCTTCAGTTTTGCCATCGTCGCTCAGTCCTGTTTCCCGTTTGCCTGATGACGGCAAACAAACCTATTTTTGCAACACTCTCATTGCCAAGCCGGATCTTTCGTCCTGCCGACATCTGATGTCGCCCAAATTCTCTGTCGCGCATTCCAGACCCGGAACCCGCACCGGCATCTGCAGCTTGAGGTCCCCGCCCGTCCGCCGATCTGCCCATCCTTCCGGCCGATTGCACGGCCGGACAGTTCATTTCTTCCTGCGGCCCCGTCCCGCCAGAATTTTCGCCTGACCGGTCCAGTCGTCACGGCCGATGCGGCCGTTAAAGCCGAGTTCGGCGTCGAGCCGGGCGATTTCCTCGTCGGTCCAGGCGGCGATCTCAACGAAGTTGCGAATGCCCTTGGCATTCAGCACCTGCTCCAGCTTCGGGCCGATGCCGGCGATCAGCTTCAGATCGTCGGCCTTCCTACGCGCAACCGGTTTTGCCTTCACAGCCGGCTTTGGTTGGCTGGTCTTTGTTTGGCTTGCTGGCTTCGTGTGGCTGGCTGGGGTCGGCTCGCTGACCGGCTTGACAACAGTCAGGGTCGGCCTTGCCTTCTTCTCGGTCGGCGGCTTAGTGAAAGCCCTGACATCCGGGCGAATATTCTCCGGCCGGATATCGACATCGGGCTTCAGTTCGTCCGGCGGCGTGTCATCGAGGGCGGCCGCGACCTTGCCGGTCGTTTCCAGGGCGCTCTGGAAGGCGCCGAAGAAGGCGCCCGCCATTTGGGTCGAGAAACCGAAGCCGATCGCCGTTGCGGCAGCAAAGGCTGCAGCGGGATGCGCCATCAGCGGATGCACCGGCATCGCCCGTGCATTTTCCAGCATCTCGGCGGCAAGACGGCCGAAACCGGCCGCGAAATCGGTGACTTCTTCCTTCTTCCCAACCTTGGATGCGTTGTCCGCCATGATTATTCAGCCGCCTCCAGAACCGCACCGTGATCGAGGGCGCTTGCCGTATACTGGTCGATGCGCTTTTCGATCTCGGGACGGAAGTTACGGATCAGACCCTGCACCGGCCATGCGGCTGCATCGCCCAGCGCACAGATGGTATGGCCCTCGATCTGCTTCGTCACCTGGAACAGCATGTCGATTTCGCGCTTCTGGGCATTGCCCTTGGCCATGCGTTCCATCACGCGCCACATCCAGCCCGTGCCTTCGCGGCAGGGCGTGCACTGGCCGCAGCTCTCATGCTTGAAGAAGGCGGAGATACGGGCGATCGCTTTGATCACGTCGGTGGACTTGTCCATGACGATCGCGGCGGCAGTACCGAAGGAAGAGCCGACGCCGCGCAGGCCGTCGAAATCCATCGGGCAATCGATGATGTCCTTCGCCGGAACGATCGGGCAGGACGCCCCGCCCGGAATGACGGCAAGCAGGTTGTCCCAGCCGCCGCGGATGCCGCCGGCATGGCGGTCGACCAGTTCGCGGAAGGTGATACCCATTTCCTCTTCGACCGTGCACGGCTTGTTGACATGGCCGGAGAGCATGAACAGCTTGGTGCCGACATTGTTCGGGCGGCCGATGGCCGAGAACCAACCGGCGCCGCGGCGCAGGATCGTCGGCGCAACAGCGATCGATTCGACATTGTTGACCGTCGTCGGGCAGCCGTAGAGGCCCATATTGGCCGGGAACGGCGGCTTCAGGCGCGGCTGGCCCTTCTTGCCTTCGAGGCTTTCGAGCAGCGCGGTTTCCTCGCCGCAGATATAGGCGCCGGCGCCGTGATGGACGAAGATGTCCATGTCCCAGCCGAGCTTGTTGTTCTTGCCGAGCAGGCCATAATCATAGCATTCGTCTATCGCCGCCTGCAGCGCTTCGCGCTCTCTTATATATTCGCCGCGCACATAGATGTAGGCCGCATTGGCGCCCATCGCGAAGCTCGCGATGACACAGCCTTCGATCAGCGTATGCGGATCGTGGCGCATGATATCGCGGTCCTTGCAGGTGCCGGGCTCCGATTCGTCAGCGTTGACGACGAGGTAATGTGGGCGGCCGTCGCTTTCCTTCGGCATGAAGGACCATTTGAGACCTGTGGGGAAACCGGCGCCGCCACGACCGCGAAGACCAGAGGCCTTCATCTCGTTGATGATCCAGTCGCGGCCCTTTTCGAGGATCTGCTTGGTGCCGTCCCAGTGGCCGCGGCTCATCGCGCCCTTCAGGGATTTGTCCTTGAGGCCGTAGATATTGGTAAAGATGCGGTCTTTATCTTGTAACATGCTTCACCTCTTACCGCGGCTTCTTGCCGAAGACCTTGATATATTCCGCTTCGCCGCCCTTGGCGAGCGCCTTGGCCTGCTTGACCCAGTCATCGCGCTCGATGCGGCCGCGGAAGTTCAGGTAGCCGTCGACCCATTCGCGTTCGGCCTTCTTCCAGCCTGCGACCTGCGCAAAGGTGAAGATGCCGATTTCGTTCAACGTCGCCTCGATTTTCGGGCCGACACCCGAGATCATCTTCAGATCATCCGGTGCGGCAGGCTTTTCGACGCCGGCCGGACGGTTCTTGTCGGTCAGAGCAGGCTTTGCCGCAGGGGCAGCTTCAGCCTTGACGGCAGCTTTCGGCGCCGGTTCGGCGGCCGCAGTGCCTGATATCGGCTGCTGCTCGGCAGCCTTGGCGTTTTTCGCAGCCGCCTTCGGCGCCGTTGCCGGCGTCTTCAGGGCAGCATTGGTCTCGGCATCGGTGCTCTTCGGGCGGGCGGCCTCGGAGGGCGGAACCGGCGCGGCGTCGACTGGAGCCGACACGGATTCGGCATTGGCCTTTTTGGCGCGCGACCTTGCCTTCGGCTCTTCCGTCGTCAGCGAGGTCAGGCCGCCTTCAGGCGCCGAAAACACCCGGTCGATCTGGGTGCCGGGCTTGATGCTGGCACCATTACCGGCGGCAAAGACGTCGATGATCTCTTCGAGACGCTCAGGCGTCAGGTCCTCATAGGTGTCCTTGCCGATCATCACCATCGGCGCGTTGACACAGGCCCCGAGACATTCGACCTCTTCCCAGGACAACGTGCCTTCGGCATTGCGCTCGAAGGCATGGGCATGGATCTTGCTCTTGCAGACCGACATCAGCGCTTCCGAGCCGCGCAGCATGCAGGGCGTCGTGCCGCAGACCTGGACATGGGCGCGCGTTCCCACAGGATGCAGCTGGAACTGCGTATAGAAGGTCGCGACCTCGAGCACTCTTATATAGGCCATGTCGAGCATGTCGGCGATCTTTTCGATCGCCGCGCGCGTGACCCAGCCGTCCTGCTCCTGCGCCCGCATCAACAGCGGGATGACCGCCGATTGCTGGCGGCCGGCGGGGTATTTCTGGATCGTCTTGTCCGCCCAGACCGCATTCTCATCGCTGAAGGCGAATGCGGCAGGCTGGAATTGATCTTCGGCTAATCGACGAACGGACATTCTTCCTCACGCCTTGTCAGTTTAGGGTTCCACACCGCGAAGCGGTCAAAGACTGCATTTCGCAGGCATAGGCCGACTGGTCTTTTTGCATAAACACTACGAATTTGCTGCCGTTCGGAATGGCAGCCTTGATCTGATAGCCCTTGGACAAAAGCTCGCCCATGGACGATTGCTGCGCCGGCGGCGTCTCTTCCTTACGGCCCAGCGGCGTGCCGAGGCTATCGGACTCCTGAGCCGAAACCCCGGATGCCGAAAGAAGGATTACGACGGCCAGCGGCAGAAGCTGCATCAGCGGTCCACCTCACCGAAGACGATGTCGAGCGAGCCGAGGACGGCCGCGACGTCGGCAAGCTGGTGGCCGCGGCACATGAAATCCATGGCCTGCAGATGGGCGTAGCCCGGGGCGCGGATCTTGCAGCGATAGGGCTTGTTGGTGCCGTCGGAGACCAGATAGACGCCGAACTCGCCCTTCGGCGCCTCGACGGCGGCGTAAACCTCGCCGGCCGGCACGTGGTAGCCCTCGGTATAGAGTTTGAAGTGGTGAATCAGCGCTTCCATCGAACGCTTCATCTCGCCGCGCTTCGGCGGCACGACCTTGCCGTCGATCGACGAGAAGGGACCGGTCTTGGCATCCGAGAGCAGGCGGTTGACGCATTGCTTCATGATGCGAACCGACTCGCGCATCTCGATCATGCGGATCAGATAGCGGTCGTAGTTGTCGCCATTCTTGCCGATCGGGATGTCGAATTCGAGATCGGAATAACATTCATACGGCTGGGCGCGACGCAGATCCCAGGCCGCACCCGAACCGCGCACCATGACGCCGGAGAAGCCCCAAGCCCAGCATTCCTCCAGCGAGACGACGCCGATATCGACGTTGCGCTGCTTGAAGATACGATTGCCGGTCAACAGGTTGTCGATGTCGTCGAGCGCCTTCAGGAACGGGTCGCACCAGTTGCCGATATCCTGCACGAGCTGTTCGGGCAGATCCTGGTGGACGCCACCCGGACGGAAATAGGCGGCGTGCATGCGTGAGCCGCTGGCGCGCTCGTAGAACACCATCAGCTTTTCACGCTCTTCGAAACCCCAGAGCGGCGGCGTCAGCGCGCCGACGTCCATGGCCTGCGTCGTGACGTTCAGAAGGTGCGAGAGTATACGACCGATTTCCGAATAGAGAACGCGGATCAGCTGGCCGCGAATCGGGATCTCAATGCCGAGCAGCTTTTCGACGGCCATCGCATAGGCATGTTCCTGGTTCATCGGCGCGACGTAGTCGAGACGATCGAAATAGGGCACGGCCTGAAGATAGGTCTTTGTCTCGATCAGCTTCTCGGTGCCGCGATGCAAAAGGCCGATATGCGGATCGACACGCTCCACAATTTCGCCGTCAAGCTCCAGGACAAGACGAAGAACGCCATGCGCCGCCGGATGCTGCGGTCCGAAGTTAATGTTGAAGTTGCGGACGTTATGTTCGGTCATTTGCAACGCGCTCCGCTATTGCAGGCATAAGCCAATGGGCAATAGGCAATAGTGTAGTTTTCAATTCTCATGTTCGTTCCGTCCATCCTGCAGGCGGCGAATAAGCGACCACAGCATCTTTCCCACTTCTGCTACCAAGGAAAGCGCCAACTGGGTTTGTGACACCGTGACAATTCCTACTCGCGCCGAGAGTATCAGATGCGTTTCCAACTCCTTCAGAGACCCTTGGGCAATTTTCAAGTGGTGCACGTAGGCACCCGTTGACTCGCGTCCGTAACCTTCCGCGATGTTTGCTGCAATGGATGCTGCAGAACGTCTTACCTGGGAGGCAAGGCCATAAATTTCCTCTTTTGGAAATTCCTTTGTGAGGCCGTAACATTCAACCGCAAGATCCATGGAGCGCTGCCACACCTTAAGATCCTGATAGGAATTAATCGCCGTTGCCATTCTCCCTTGTCACTACTGCCTGCTGGCTTCTGCCTGATGCCTAAGACTACTGTTTCGCTTTTTCGTCGCCGGGCAGCACATACTCCGTGCCTTCCCAAGGCGACATAAAGTCGAAGTTGCGGAATTCCTGCTTCAGCTCGACCGGCTCGTAGACGACGCGCTTTGCGGCGTCGTCGTAACGCACTTCGACAAAACCGGTGGTCGGGAAGTCCTTGCGCAGCGGATGGCCTTCGAAGCCATAGTCGGTCAGGATGCGGCGCAGGTCCGGATGGCCGGTGAAGAGCACGCCATACATGTCCCAGGTCTCGCGCTCGAACCAGTCGGCACCTGGATAGACGGGGCAGGCCGACGGAACCGGCGTATCCTCGTCGGTCGCGACCTTGACGCGGATGCGCAGGTTCTTCTTCGGCGACAGCAGGTGGTAGACGACATCGAAACGCAACTCGCGCTGCGGCCAGTCGACCCCGCAAATATCGATCAGGTTGACGAAACCGCATTTGGCGTCGTCGCGCAGGAAGGTCAGAAGCGCGACCAGGTTTTCACCCGTCGTCGTCAGCGTCAGCTCGCCATACTTCATCTGCGATGCGGCGATCAGGTTGGCGTGCGCTTCGCCAAGGTAGGACGCAAGCTCAGTCAGGGCTTCACTCATATGCCTTGTCCTTAACCCTTAGCGTTCGATCGTGCCGGTACGCCGGATCTTCTTCTGCAGCAGAAGCACGCCATAAAGCAGCGCCTCTGCCGTGGGGGGACAGCCCGGCACGTAGATGTCGATCGGCACGATGCGGTCGCAACCGCGCACCACCGAATAGGAATAGTGATAATAGCCGCCGCCATTGGCGCAGGAGCCCATCGAGATGACATAACGCGGCTCGGGCATCTGGTCATAGACCTTACGCAGCGCCGGCGCCATCTTGTTGGTCAGCGTGCCGGCGACGATCATCACGTCGGACTGGCGCGGCGAAGCGCGCGGCGCAAAACCAAAGCGCTCGACGTCGTAACGCGGCATCGACAGCTGCATCATTTCGACGGCGCAGCAGGCAAGGCCGAAGGTCATCCACATCAGCGAGCCGGTGCGGGCCCAGTTGATCAGCTCGTCGGTCGAGGTGACGAGAAAACCCTTGTCGGCGAGCTCGTTGTTGATCTCACCGAAAAATGGGTCGTTGCTGCCGATCGGCTTGCCGGTCGAAGGATCGATGATCCCTTTTGGCTGCTCTGCGACGAGCGGCTTATTGCTCACAGGGGCTACTCCCATTCCAGGGCTCCCTTCTTCCATTCATAGATAAAGCCGATGGTCAGCACGAGAAGGAAGACCATCATGGACCAGAAACCGAACCAGCCGATGGCGCCGAAGGAGACGGCCCAGGGGAAGAGGAAGGCGACTTCGAGGTCGAAGATGATGAAGAGGATCGACACGAGGTAGAAACGGATGTCGAACTTCATGCGGGCGTCGTCGAAAGCGTTGAAGCCGCATTCGTAAGCCGAGAGCTTTTCCGAATCGGGCGCTTTGAAAGCCACGGCGAATGGCGCGATGAGCAGCGCCAGACCGATCACGAGCGCAATAGCAATGAAGATAGCGATTGGAATATAAGAACTGAGTAGTTCAGTCATCATGTTCATCCCTGCTTGCCGGAGACGCCAGGTGGCGCATTTGGGCAAATGCCCGGCAAGCGAACGTGCGTTGCAACAAGCCGTGGTTAGCGCAGCCGAAGCCCCGGCGCAAGACTTTTACAGAAGCAATTCGACGAGTAGCCGAGGGACACTATCAAGCACATGCAATGATGTCGCGACAAATCCGCGCAAGCCGCTTCAGCGCGCATGCCTGACCACTGGAAACTGCATGGCTTTCAAGAGAAATGGCGCGAGTGACGGGGCTCGAACCCGCGACCTCCGGCGTGACAGGCCGGCACTCTAACCGACTGAGCTACACCCGCGCATTGATCGGCCATTTTGCGGCCGCGAGGAAGAAGAGAACCGGACAAACGACAAATCGCATTTGCGTTTTACAAGACTTGAAATGGCGCGAGTGACGGGGCTCGAACCCGCGACCTCCGGCGTGACAGGCCGGCACTCTAACCAACTGAGCTACACCCGCAATTCATTTCAAGCAGTCCGGATGCCTTCGCACCCTCTCCAAAACGGCTGCCCGTTTCGATGAGCGGCTAACTACGGGGTTCGCCTTTTAGTGTCAAGCAGGTTTGGAGACAAAACCATGACAGTCCGTGAAATGTTTCTGCGGGTTGGGTGCCAGACGAACAAAAGCCGGCACTTCCGTCTTCCGCAGCGGCGCTCAGGCGCAGACGCAGCGCCTTCGAAACGGACATGCTCGTCGCCCTCCCCTCACTTTTCCACAGCCGAGCCGAACCTAAGCGGCATTGCAAGACACGGGACCACCACCAAAAAAATCAAAAAATCTTCACAAACACTCTTGCGGTTTTGCCGCGATCCGCATAGATCACGGCCACCAACGCGGCAGGCCGATCCGGCTTCGTTTGCGATGGGCGATTAGCTCAGTTGGTAGAGCGCCTCGTTTACACCGAGGATGTCGGGAGTTCGAGTCTCTCATCGCCCACCATTTCCAAACTTTCCTGCTGCTTGTTCATCAGACTTAGACTCCCGAATTAGCTCGCTAATCCGATCAGGATCTGCGCAAGCTGTTTTGTCAGGAGACACCTCATGAAAACCGTTGCCATCATCTCTACGCTGCTTCTCGCCAGCGTGGCTGCGCCGCCGTGCATTGCCAGAGAGCCAGCGCAAGAGGTGTTCCTGTCTGCCGGGGATCAGGCGATTACAACCTCGGGAGAAACCCCGGCGCGTGAAGCCAGAACATATCTGCTGAGAATGCAGTCAGATCTGCCGATTAATTTTTCGGTCGATGCCGACAATTCGGCCTGCAGCTTGGAAATCAGCAAAGCCAGCCAGCGCGGCGTCTTAAGCACCATCAGCCGATTCCCCGCGTCTTTCAGAGACAGCGGTCAAAGTGGCGACAGATATACGTTCTCGTTTTTCCAAAACCGCGTTTCATTTATGAGCGGCGCCCGGTGCGCCTTCTCATTTTCTCTCACGCAGAAGTGACTGTGGGGTGATGGGCATCCCTCGCCGTTTGGAGGACGCCCATCGTCTGCCATTTCATGGCGATTACATCCACACTGAAAACCCACCCGCTGCCTATCGGTTCTTCACGACTCTCCGTATCCGGTGAACTGGCTGCCGATGCCCCCGTTCGGCGGCACGCCACGGTCCGAGTTGTGGGCAGGTCTGCGCCCTCGAGACGGCATCCCGGCAAGACGTTCCGGGGCAGCAAAGCGTTACGCCGGGCAGCTTCAGATGCGCGCCGTCCCGCCAGCGCTCTGTAAAACGGACTACTCCCAGCCACCGCGCCACCTCCTATTGGGCGAATGGATAGGGGCCGGCAAAAGTGGGAGAATTCGCCGCCCGGAAAGTCTCCGCGCTTGAAGGTTCATCACGCCTGGAGGTGTGCCATGAGGACCCTGCGCTCCGCATTGATGCTGTGCATCGCGATTGCCCTTGGTACGCCAAGTGCCACATACGTCGCCCTGCCCGGATATGCATTCAAGACGAATCCGACATGCCAGCGCCACGAACCAAAGACGAAATTCGACAAGAGGTGCGACTGGCCGAGGGTGGGCTTCAAGAACTTTACGCCCCCGCTTGTGACCGTGCTTGGGATCTGAGGATCTTGGAACGGCGCCGGATGCGCTTTCTCATTTTCTCCCACTGAGATGTGAGAGCGTGATCGGGGTAGTGAGCATCCCGCTGTCCGGTGGGTGCTCACGTCCCACCATTCATCCCTTCGCCAGTTCTTTATCCACAGCGGAAACCAGCCGCGAATCGTCCGCCGTCACGTCAGGCGCGAAACGGGCGGCGACTTTGCCGTCGCGGCCGATCAGGAATTTCTCGAAGTTCCAGAGGATGTCGTCCTCATCTCCGCCTGTCATGCCATGGGATTTCAGGCGTTCGCGCATCGGGCCGTCACCCGTCGTCGCGACACCCGACTTGGTCAGCTGCCGGTAAAGCGGGTGCTGGGCCTCGCCCTTGACCGAGATCTTCGAGAAGATCGGGAAGGTGACGTCATAGGTGCTGGTGCAGAAATCGAGGATCTCGGCGTCGGTGCCGGGCTCCTGACCCTTGAAGTCGTTGGCGGGGAAAGCTGCGATGACGAAGCCGCGCTCGCGCTTTTCCCCATAGAGCTTTTCCAGCCCCTCATATTGGACGGTCAGCCCGCATTTCGAGGCGACATTGACGACCAAGAGCACCCTGCCCCTGTATTCGTTGAGCGTGGTCTCACGACCATCCACAGTCTTGACCGGGATATCCAGCACGTTGCCCGTCACGGGAACCTCCAATTTCGTAAGGATATGTTTCGCCCAAGCTTACCGATATCGCCGCCGTTGTCATCAGCGTCGGGATCAACTTGGCTTCCACAGGACGCCGGTGCGGCTTCCGGCCGCACCGGGCCTCAGCACCTCAGGCGGGAGACGTTTCCTTCACGTCGTCGAGCAGGAAGTGCACGACGAGATAATCCGTCTTGTAATGGCGCCCACTGTCCGACACGGAATCGACGCTGCCGCCGTCCTTCGGGTGCCAGGCGTGGTAATGGGGATTGGTGGTGATCAGCGTGATGGCCTTGCCATCTCTTTCGCCAAGCCGGAAGCGCATCTCGGCGAGCGGCCAGATCCGCTCGTAATCCTGCATGGTGATTCGCGCCTTCAGCGCCTTGCGCTGCAGCGGCGCTTCGCCGGCCTCGGCTGGTGTTTCCAACATCACCTCCTCAGCTCCGCTGATGATGGCGTTGAATTCTTCAGGCCACATGCGTCTCATGAAATCGCTCCTCCCGAGGCTTTTTCGTCAGTTCACAGATGGAACTTAGCGGTTTGTTCGAAAGAAGCAAATTCCCGTCATGCGGTTGTCATCGGTGCCGGCTGCTCCTACCTTGCCGTCAAACCGCATCAGGGCCGTCAGTCGCCCGCAATCCCGAGATCAGAAATGAAGACACGTGAAGAAAGGCAGGCGCTCCGGGCGAGCATGCCGCGCACCCCGCTCAGCGCCCATCATATGGAAAACGCCCGGCTGCTGCCGGATCGCGGCGAATTGCTTTATCGGATCCCGAACGGCGGCATCGGCGTCGAGGTCGGGGCAGCCTTCGGCGAATATACGGCGGAGATCCTGGAAAAGAATCGCCCGGCGCAGCTCTACCTCATCGATCCCTGGTCAATGGATCGCTACAGCTCCGGGCTCGATGCGATCCACACGAATTTCGGGGCCGAGATCGCGGCCGGCCGGCTGCATCTGATGCAAGGCACATCGCTCGACAAGCTTGCCGAATTCGAGGACGATTTCCTCGATTGGGCCTATATCGATACCGACCATTCGTTCGAGCTCACCTGGCAGGAACTCCTGCTCTGCGAAAAGAAGGTGAAGCGGACGGGGCGTATTGCCGGGCATGATTTCTGCACCGGCAATACGGTCAAGCCGATCGTCTATGGCGTCGTCGAGGCGGTCACCAAATTCTGCAAGGATTACGGCTGGCAATTCGAGTTCCTGACGGTCGAATCGCACGCGCATTTTTCCTATTGCCTGAAACGGCTCTGATCAGCTCACATTTTACCGGAATATTGCTCGTCGCTGACTTTTTCCATCCAGTCGACGTGGCTGCCGTCCAGCGCCTCATGGATGGCGATATGCGACATAGCCGTGTCCGGGGCAGCACCGTGCCAATGTTTTTCGCCCGGCGCGAACCAGACGGTATCGCCGGGGCGGATCTCGCGGATGTCCTCGCCCCAGCTCTGGGCGAGGCCCTTACCTGATGTCACGATCAGTGTCTGGCCGAGCGGATGCGTATGCCAGGCCGTGCGGGCGCCGGGTTCAAAGGTGACGAAGACCGCCCTCGCCCGTGCCGGCGCCGGCGTTTCCATCAGCGGATCCTGGCGAACGGCGCCGGTGAAATAGTCGGCCGGTGGCTTCGTCGAGGGGCGAGAGCCGGCGGGTTTGATCTCCATGATCTTTCCTTTTCCATTCATTGCGGTTGAAGCCTTATATCGCGACGATATTTCATCGAGGCGACCAATCAAAGCCGGATCGGCAATTGCCGCGGAGTCACCCGCCTGATAGTTCCAGTGGCTTTCATCACCAAAGCGCGTCGCATCGTGCTTGATTCATGCGATGCGCTTTGGCTCTTTGTTTTTATGCATGTCGCTGTCCCCGCACACTTCCGGGTGACATGCAGTAGGGAGGATTTTTCATG
This sequence comes from Rhizobium sp. 62_C5_N11_2, assembly GCF_051811185.1. Taxonomy (NCBI): domain Bacteria; kingdom Pseudomonadati; phylum Pseudomonadota; class Alphaproteobacteria; order Hyphomicrobiales; family Rhizobiaceae; genus Rhizobium; species Rhizobium sp. 62_C5_N11_2. Next base: position 1,423,492 of record NZ_JBPWPW010000001.1, on the reverse strand, counting down.
AAACACCATGCTTTCGGCCGCATGCCCTTCACCGTCACTAATGTCGGCTTCGGCGCCTGGCAGATCGGCGGCTCCTGGGGCGATATCAGCGAGGCCGACGGACGCGCGGCGCTCAATGCCGCGCTCGATGCCGGCATGACATTCATCGATACGGCTGACGTCTATGGCGACGGGCGCTCGGAAAAGATCATTGCCGACGTGCTGAAGACGCGCGGCGGTGTGCGTCCGATGGTCGCTACCAAGGCGGGCCGCCGCCTCAACCCGCATGTCGCGGAAGGCTACACCAAGGCTAATCTCGAAGGCTTCATCGACCGCAGCCTGACGAATCTTGCCGTCGACAGTCTCGACCTCGTGCAGCTCCACTGCCCGCCGCGTGAGGTGCTTTACCAGCCGGAGGTCTTCGAGGACTTGAACGCGCTGCAGAAGGCCGGCAAGATCAAGGGTTACGGCGTCAGCGTCGAGAAGGTCGAGGACGGTCTGAAGGCGATCGAATATCCCGGCGTCGTCAGCATCCAGATCATCTACAACATCTTCCGCCAGCGCCCCGATCACCTGTTCTTCCAGGAAGCACGCCGCAGGAACGTGGCGATCATCGTCCGCGTACCGCTCGCCAGCGGTCTTCTCTCCGGCAAGATCACCCGGGACACACATTTCGCCAGCGACGACCACCGCAATTTCAACCGCAACGGTGAAGCCTTCGATGTCGGCGAGACCTTTGCCGGCGTGCCCTTTGAGGTCGGCCTGCAGGCGGTGGAAGAGGTGCGCAAGCTGGTGCCCGAGGGCGCCACCATGGCCGCCTTCGCGCTCCGCTGGATCCTGATGAGCGACGCCGTCACCGTCGTCATCCCCGGCGCGCGTAACGCCGAGCAGGCCAAGGGCAATGCGGCTGCTGCCAATCTGGCGCCGCTTTCGGCCGATGTCATGGCAGCAACGCGCGAGATTTACGAGCGGCTGATCGCGCCGCATGTGCATCAGCGCTGGTAGGCGCCCAATACTCCGAGACGAAAATGGCCGGGTTTTCGCCCGGCCATTTTTATGTCGTGGAACTTTCAGAAGCTCAGTTGGTGCCGACCAGGTCAACCGGAAAGAACAGGGTCTCGCCGGAGGAGTCGCTGACGCCGTCATTGTCGGTGACCGCATAGGGCTTGCCCGATGCGTCGAAGGTGAAGCCTTCAAGCTTGTCCAGCACATAACCGTTGGTCGCGGTCTTCAGCTCACCGAGGAAGTCGTGGGCCTCGGTCTTCTTGACGGCCGGCAGCTCGCCGCCGAGCTTGGCGGGCTTCAGGTCTGAAATCGCGACCTTGTAGAGCTTCTTCAGCCTGGCGGCATCACCGACGAGGTTGTCACGCTCGATGATGTAGACGCTGTTGCCCTGGGCGGAGATTTCCGACAGACCGACCCAGCCGCTTTCCGTCTTGTCGAGCGGATAGCGCACAGCACCCCATTCCTTCTTCTTCGGATTGTAGGAGACGAGCTTGACGAAGCCCTTCTCGTCATCGCTCCACTCACGCTGGACCGCCATCCAGAGCGTCGCATCGTCGCCGGTGCCGACAATGGTCACGCCTTCAAAGCCGTAGCGGATTTCGTTGGCGACGAGCTCCTTCGGCAGGGCAATCTCGGCCTTGATGTCGCCCTTGGCATTGACGTTGTAGAGGGCATGCGGAACGAGACGCTCGCTGTAACCTTCCGAGGCGAGCCAGAAGGAGCCGTCGGCAGCAGCCGCGATGCCTTCGATGTCGAGCTTCTGGGCCGGGGCGCCGTCACGCTTGACGACGAGGGCGTCGGTGATGACGGCCGGCTTCTTGCTGGCATCGATCGTGTAGATCGTCGGCTGCGAGCCCAGAACGCTGTCGCTGACGGCGTAGAGCATGCCCGGCTTGCCCGGAACGGCGGCGAGACCCGAAAGGGCTGCAAAGCCGATCGGATTGCCGTCCTTCTCGGCGGAGACGATCTGCGGATAGGCCTTTTCGCCTTCCGAGCGCTCGTAGATCATCACATGCGAGCGCGCGCCGCCATCCTTTCCGAGGTCGAGTTCGTTGGCAGTCACGAGGAGATTGCGCTTAGGGATGGCGATCGCGCCTTCCGGCGAAATGCCGGACGGCAGCAGCTGGACGAGTTCGGGATCGGCACCGGTATCCTTATAGACGCCGACGACCGAAGCACGCTCGGCGAGCAGGAAGAAATACTGATCGTCCCCGAACTTGGCGGCTTCGAGGCCTTCCGGCTCGACGCCCTTCGATCCTGACCGGCTTTCCGGATAGTGGCCGATATGGGCGACGGCGCGTTCGAAGGATGCGCCCGATTCGTAGAGAAGCTTACCCGTCTTGTCGAAGATGGTGAAGCCGCGCGAGCCGCCCTGGTAGTCGCCTTCATTGGCGACGACGAGGCGGTTGTCGTCCAGCCACTTCACGGCGTCGGGTTCGCGCAGCACGCCTTTGGCTTCGCCCGAGAATTTCAGGGCGCCGTCACGCTTGGTGTCGATACCGGTGAGATCGACGCTGCCGGCGGAGAAATGCGTCTTCACTTCAGCCGTGTTGGCGTCGATGATGACGATCTCATTGTTTTCCTGCAGCGTCAGAGCAATCTCGTTCAGGCTGTTGAAGGCGACGAATTCCGGCTCCGGATCCTCCGGGGCGACGCCGGCAAGCCCGGTCAGCGCCACGTGCTTGATCGTGCCGCAATCGACGGTGCCGTTCCTGACCTGGAAGACGACGAGGTCGCCAGCCGGCATCTGCGGAATCTTGCCGTCATTGACGTCTTCGTCGCGCTCGTTTTCGATCGCGATGGTGCCGAGTGTCTTATCCTTGTTGAGGGCGATCGAATCCGGCTGGCCGCCGAGATCGCAGCTGTTTTCGATCTTCTTGGTCGCCACGTCGACGATGGCGAGACGACCCGAGGGCTTCGCCTTGTTTTCGGAAGTGTTGACGGCAACGAGCGCCTTGCCGGCGCTCGAGGTGACCGATGTCGGCTCGCCGTCCATCATCACCGCGCCGCCGGCCTTCGGAGCCTTGGCATCGGTAATGTCGATGAAGCCGATCGCGCCGAGCGGGCTGTCGCTATAGATCAGCGTGTTGTCGTCGTCGGTCGCGGTGATGATTTCGGCGGAGCTCACCGAAAGCTTGTCCTTGTCAGCCGGCAGGTTCTGCGCAACCGGGAAGGAAGCGATGCGATTGAAAACCGGTTCGGCCGCGGCCGGAAAGGCAACGGATGCGAGAAGCACGGCAGCGAGCGCTGCCTTGCGCGATGAAATTGTCATGAAATCCCCCATGTGTCGAACATTCGAAACAGGAGTTTTCTGCGCGAGCGGCATGACAGAGGCATGACAGCGGCGACATTTTGCGCCAGACCACGTCAGGCTGGTTTGCGCTCCTGGCGCATCTCGTTTCGCATGATGAAGAGCGAGGCAGACAGGATGAGAGCCGCTCCCAGCCAAAGGTAACCCGCCGGCGCATAGCCAAAGAACAGCCAACCGGCCAGCACGTTCAACGGCAGCTTCAGATCGTCGAACGGCTGGACGTAGGCGGCATCGGCTGCGGCATAGGCAAGCGTCAGGAAATACTGCGCTGCGGCGGTCAGCAGCCCCGCCAGCAGGAACAGGGCAAGTGTTGCACCCGTCGGCACTGCAAAACCTGCCGCAAGCGCCAGCCCGCCGTTTATCGGGGTCAGCAGAACGAGCAGCCAGACGGTGATCGTCTCCGGTCGTTCAATGCCCGTTAGGCTTTTGGTGATCAACGACGAGGCGCCCCACAGCAGCGCCGAGAGCACAGGCAGGAGTGCTGCCCAGCCAAAGCCGTCCGACCATGGCTGCAGGATGATCATCGCTCCGGTGAAACCCGCCGCCGTCGCGGCCCAGCGGGCCGGGCCGACGCGCTCACCGAGGAAAAGCCGGGCACCCAGAATGATGAAGAAGGGCGAGGTCATCACCAGTGCGATCGCCTGCCAGATCGGCACGGCGGCAAGGCCGGCGACCCAGGCCTCGACGCCGAGCGCGGCAAGCGCGACGCGCGCGAGGTGACGCCAGGGATAGTGCGTGCGCATCGCCGCGAGGCCGAGCCTCTTAAGGAACGGCAACGAAAACAGGAAGGCGAAGCCATATTGCCAGAAGGCTGCCGACGCCGAGGGAAAGGCAAGCTTCATCGTCAGCCATTGGGTGACGACGTTGAGAAGCGAAAAAGCAATGCCGGCAAGCACCATCCAGAGTGCACCGACAACGGCGCGGGACGGCGAGACTGCAAGGGAAGTCTGATTCATGTCTTTCATCCAAAACAGGGACCAACATAAATCAGGACGCATGAGCCACGACCAAGCGACACAGGACAGACCCCTGCCCTTCGCACGACCGACACTCATTCTCTTCCATCCGGACTTTAACCGTCGGCTCCGGAATCGCACCGGATCTGCTGACCCTTCCCCCGCTTGGACACGAGGGAAGGCGCTCGCGGGCTCGAGCCGAAACTCTTACCGCCGGTGGGGAGTTTCACCCCGCCCTGAGAACAGAAATGTCGTAGATCAAAGCCCGCGCGGCGGCAAGAGTGCTCCTAAAGCAAAAGGGGTCCGGCAAAGCCGAACCCCTCTCAAATCCTGGACAACCGGTCTCGTTTCCGGCTGACGGATAATATCAGATCAGCCGTTGACGGCGTCCTTCAGGCCCTTGCCGGGCGTGAATTTGGGCACGTTGCGAGCCGGAATGTCGACTTCAGCGCCCGTCGACGGATTACGGCCCTTCGTTGCGGCACGATGAGAAACGGTGAAGCTGCCGAAACCCGCGAGGCGGATGTCGCCCTTGTTCTTGAGTTCAGCCTGGACAACGTCGAAAACCGCGTCAACAGCGGAAGCCGCGTCAGACTTCGTCAGTCCTGCCTTTTCGGCTACTGCGGACACGAGTTCATTCTTGTTCATGTTTCCACCCCTTTCTAAATGGTATGAAACGACTCAAAAGTAAGCTAGGCGCAGAATAGGTTTCATCAGGCCCGCCGAAAACCCAAAAGCCCTGCAAATCAAGGAAAAGCAAGCGTCTACATGACGTTTTCACAAAAAAGGCTGGCGTTTCCGCCAGCCTTTTTGCGTGTTTTGCCCCAATTGGGCGTAAATGTGGCAAAGGCCACTCAATGCGCTATGGTTGCGCCCGTCTCATCGAGGCCTTCGACCGTTGCGATGACGGGCGTTTCTACCGTGCCGTCCCATTCGATCGGCTCCGGTCGCCGGATCAGCGCATGCTTGATCACCTCGCCCATGCGGGATACCGGGATGATCTCCATGTTGTTCTTCACGTTGTCAGGAATCTCCGCCAGGTCCTTGGCGTTTTCCTCCGGAATCAGCACCTTCTTGATGCCGCCGCGAAGCGCTGCGAGCAGCTTTTCCTTGAGACCACCGATCGGCAGCACACGACCGCGAAGGGTGATTTCACCGGTCATGGCCACATGCCTGTCCACTGGGATGCCGGTCATGATCGAGACGATCGCGGTTGCCATGGCGACGCCGGCCGAGGGGCCATCCTTCGGCGTCGCGCCTTCCGGCACGTGCACGTGGATGTCGCTCTTGTCGAAGCGCGGCGGCTCGATGCCGAAATCGACAGCGCGCGAGCGAACATAGGAGGCCGCTGCCGAGATCGATTCCTTCATGACTTCCTTCAGATTGCCGGTGACCGTCATGCGGCCCTTGCCCGGCATCATCACGCCTTCGATGGTCAGCAGCTCACCACCGACTTCCGTCCAGGCAAGACCGGTCACGACGCCGACCTGATCCTCGCCCTCGGCTTCGCCATGGCGGAAGCGCGGGACGCCCAGGTAGTCGGAGATGTTGGCAGCCGTCACATGAACGGCCTTCGTCTTGCCCTTGATGATCTCGGTGACCGCCTTGCGGGCGAGTTTCATCAGTTCGCGTTCGAAGTTGCGGACGCCGGCTTCGCGGGTGTACTGCTGGCTGATCGCCATCAGGGCGTCGTCGCTGACCGAGAATTCTTCCGGCTGCAACGCATGTTCCTTGATGGCCTTCGGCAGCAGGTGCCGCTTGGCGATTTCGCGCTTTTCATCCTCGGTGTAGCCGGCGATACGGATGATCTCCATGCGGTCCATCAGGGGCGCTGGAATATTCAGCGTATTTGCCGTCGTGATGAACATCACATCCGACAGGTCGTATTCGACTTCCAGATAGTGGTCCATGAAGGTCATGTTCTGCGCCGGATCGAGCACTTCCAGCAGGGCCGAGGACGGATCGCCGCGATAATCCTGGCCGAGCTTGTCGATCTCGTCGAGCAGGAAGAGCGGGTTGGACTTCTTCGCCTTCTTCATCGACTGGATGACCTTGCCGGGCATCGAGCCGATATAGGTGCGGCGGTGACCGCGGATTTCGGCTTCGTCACGAACGCCGCCAAGCGCCATGCGGACATACTCACGGCCGGTCGCCTTGGCGATCGACTGGGCGAGCGAAGTCTTGCCGACACCCGGAGGGCCGACGAGGCAGAGGATCGGGCCCTTGATCTTGGTGGCGCGAGCCTGCACGGCCAGATATTCGACGATGCGCTCCTTGACCTTGTCGAGACCGAAGTGATCGGCTTCGAGGATCTTCTCGGCATTGTTGAGATCGGCCTTGATCTTCGACTTCTTGCCCCAGGGGATGCCGAGCAGCCAGTCCAGATAGTTGCGCACGACGGTGGCTTCCGCCGACATCGGGCTCATCTGGCGCAGCTTCTTCAGTTCCGCATCGGCCTTTTCACGGGCTTCCTTGGACAGCTTGGTCTTGGAGATGCGCTCTTCCAGTTCGCTCATCTCGTCGCGGCCTTCCTCGCCGTCGCCGAGTTCCTTCTGGATCGCCTTCATCTGTTCATTCAGGTAGTACTCGCGCTGGGTCTTCTCCATCTGGCGCTTGACGCGCGAGCGGATGCGCTTTTCGACCTGCAGGACCGAGATCTCGCCTTCCATGAAGCCGAGGGCCTTTTCGAGGCGCTGCTTGACGCTGGTGGTCTCCAGCATCTCCTGCTTCTCGGTGATCTTGATCGACAGATGCGAAGCGACCGTATCGGCGAGCTTGGAATAGTCGTCGATCTGGCTGGCGGCGCCGACCACTTCGGGCGAAATCTTCTTGTTGAGCTTCACGTAGCTCTCGAATTCGGAGACGACCGAACGCGACAGGGCTTCCAGTTCGACCGGATCGTCATGCGGCTCCTCGAGCACATGGCCGAGCGCCTCATAGAAATCCTCGCGGCTGGTGTAGGTGTCGATCTCGGCGCGGGCGCGGCCTTCGACCAGAACCTTCACGGTGCCGTCGGGCAGCTTCAAGAGCTGCAACACGTTCGCCACGGTGCCGACATTGTGGATCGCGGAAGGATCCGGATCGTCGTCGCTGGCGTTGATCTGCGTCACCAGCATGATCTGCTTGTCGGAACCCATGACCTCTTCGAGCGCACGGATCGACTTTTCCCGTCCTACGAACAGCGGCACGATCATATGCGGGAAAACCACGATGTCGCGCAGGGGCAGAACAGGGTAGGCAGTGCTGCTCGCTACAGACGTTTTCTTCGTCATTTTATGTCCTTTCCATCGTCCCGTTGCCGGGCTCTTTGCACGGCCGCTTGGGACCGGCCGGCACTCTCACTTGTTGCTACAAGTGGAGGTTCTGACTACGCTTTTCAAGCCACGCAAACGCCCGCGTCCCTCGGATGTGACAGCTTTATTACAACGGAACGCCAACACTATGAAGCGCGTGGCTGGACCGGCGCTTACCACTTCCGACCCGGCTAAAATACAAACGCCAGCAAGAGACTTACGGAATCATTGCATGATTGCCAAGCACTACCCCTTGCGCAACATCGGCAAAGGCAATGTCGGTTCCCACCGGCAAATACTAGCAGCGCTTCGCATGGTTTTTCAAATAGAAAGGGGCCTGCCTATGGCAAGCCCCCAAAATAATCACACGAAAGCCCAAGCTCAAGCCGAAGCGTTGGCTTTTTCTTCCTGGCGATCGGCATAGATGTAGAGCGGACGGGCCGAACCGCGCACCACTTCCTCGGAGATGACGACCTCGCGCACGCCTTCCAGCGTCGGCAATTCGAACATCGTGTCGAGCAGGATCTTCTCCATGATCGAGCGAAGGCCGCGGGCGCCGGTCTTGCGCACGATCGCCTTGCGGGCGATTTCGCGCAGAGCGTCCTCGTGGAAGTTCAGTTCCACGTCTTCCATCTCGAACAGGCGCTGATACTGCTTGATCAGCGCGTTCTTCGGCTCGGAGAGGATCTGGATCAGCGCGTCCTCATCGAGGTCTTCAAGCGTCGCCAGAACCGGCAGACGGCCGATGAACTCAGGGATGAGGCCGAACTTGACCAGATCTTCAGGCTCCAGTTCGCGCAGGACCTCACCGACGCGGCGGTCATCCTGCGACTTGACGGTCGCACCGAAGCCGATCGAGGTCTTCTCGCCGCGGGCAGAGATGATCTTGTCGAGGCCGGCAAAGGCGCCGCCGCAGATGAACAGGATGTTCGTCGTGTCAACCTGCAGGAATTCCTGCTGAGGATGCTTGCGGCCGCCCTGCGGCGGAACGGAAGCGACCGTGCCTTCCATGATCTTCAGCAGTGCCTGCTGCACGCCCTCGCCCGAGACGTCGCGGGTGATCGACGGGTTGTCGGACTTGCGCGAAATCTTGTCGACTTCGTCGATGTAGACGATGCCGCGCTGCGCGCGCTCGACGTTGTAGTCGGCCGACTGCAGGAGCTTCAGGATGATGTTTTCGACATCCTCGCCAACATAACCGGCCTCTGTCAGCGTCGTCGCATCGGCCATGGTGAAGGGAACGTCGATGATGCGGGCGAGCGTCTGGGCAAGATAGGTCTTGCCGCAGCCGGTCGGGCCGACGAGCATGATGTTCGACTTCGCCAGTTCGACTTCGCCGTTCTTGGAGGCGTGCGCCAGGCGCTTGTAATGGTTGTGAACGGCGACCGACAGGATCTTCTTGGCCTGCCGCTGGCCGATGACGTATTCGTCGAGGACCTTGATGATGTCCTGGGGCGTCGGAACGCCGTCACGGGACTTGACCATCGAGGACTTGTTCTCCTCGCGGATGATGTCCATGCACAATTCGACGCATTCATCGCAGATGAAGACGGTCGGTCCGGCAATCAGTTTCCGGACTTCGTGCTGGCTCTTTCCGCAGAACGAACAATAAAGCGTGTTCTTGGAGTCGCCGCCGTTGCTGCCGCTGACCTTGCTCATATCACTTTCCTTCCAGCACGCCGCATTTCAAGGCGAAATCGCGGTCCACTCTATCAGCTCCTGGCGGCACTCCGTTTCCGGAGCCTTTGCCGAGAAGGGCTTCAGGGGGTACGAACCGGGCCCAATCAATCATGTCCGGGTTCCGGCGGCAACGAATTCCCCTTCGAATGCCGAATGCTATGTCATAAAAATTCAACATAGCATTAATAGTTACTATTAGCGTCTTCGTCGCCGTATGAAAGCCCCTGTTCAATCACAAATGGGATAGAACTGTGGCGACAAAAACACCATCCCTATTAATTACTAGGCCTGTTCGCCTTCCATTTCGAGGCGCGACGTCAGAACCTTGTCGATCACGCCCCAGCTCTGGGCTTCGTCCGCATCCATGAAATGGTCACGATCGAGCGTCTTTTCAACTTCTTCGTAGGTGCGGCCGGTGTGCTTGACGTAGACCTCGTTCAGGCGGCGCTTCATTTTGAGGATGTCGCGGGCGTGCCGCTCGATGTCCGAGGCCTGCCCCTGGAAGCCGCCCGAGGGCTGGTGCACCATGATGCGGGAATTCGGCGTGGCAAAACGCATGTCCTTGTGGCCGGCCGCCAGCAGCAGTGAGCCCATGGATGCGGCCTGGCCGATGCAGAGCGTCGAAACCGCGGGCTTGATGAACTGCATCGTATCGTAGATCGCCATGCCGGCCGTGACGACGCCACCGGGCGAATTGATGTAGAGGGCGATTTCCTTCTTCGGGTTTTCGGCCTCGAGGAAGAGCAGCTGGGCGCAGACGAGCGTCGCCATATGGTCTTCGACGGCACCCGTCAGGAAGATGATGCGTTCCTTCAACAGGCGGGAATAGATGTCGTAGGAGCGTTCACCGCGGTTGGTCTGTTCCACGACCATCGGCACGAGGGCCATTGCGGTATCGACTGGGTTTCTCATGTGCGTCCTTTGTCAACGTCTCGCCGGCCGGCGCCGGGAATCAAAGAAAAATGTCTTACCCCTACATAGAGTGTCCCGGCCCTCCTCTTCAAGACACGCATGAGGATAACGTTAAGAAGGCGGGGCAAGGCGGCTCCAGGTAGCCTCTTTCCCCCAAACGCCTGTTAACGGCGAGCCCTTGCTACGATCTCCCCCGGCTTTTCTCCATGACAGTGTGAAGGAAGGCTTACTCTATTCGACTGTGCTCATGCACGTTTACCCAACGGAAAGCCTACCGGCAGATATCGGCCTGAAACAATGCCGCAGCGCAGCGACATTAAGGAACTGGCGAGCTTCCTCGGCAAGGATGAGAACCGACAGACAAGGGGTTGCTGCCGTGTTCAATATTGCTACAGGTCTCGCTATCTGGTGTTCCGAGGCCATGACGCTCGCTTTGGTGCTGTTCGTCGCCTGGCGCCACAACGTCAGGAACGAGGCCTATCTCTATTGGGGCTTGGGCTTCCTCCTGACCGGCATTGGCTTTGCGATGGTCGCGCTGCGCGGCGAAATCCCCAGCGTGCTTTCCATAGAGGCAGGCAATGCCATCGCGCTGCTCGGCCAGAGCGCCTGGGTGGCGGGTTTTCTGGCGCTCGACCGCAAGCGGATCGAATGGTGGGCGCTGCTGCCGCCGGTCATCTGGCTCGCCGGGGTCTTCCTGCCCTGGGTCAACAGCGATTATTCAAACCGGGTGGTGCTCTATAACCTTGCTTCAGCGACAGGTGCGACGGCACTTGCTATGGCGGTCGCCGCCGGCGACATGCGCCGCGAGCGTACCCGCGTCAAGCTGATGGGCGTGTTCGTCATCCAGGGCTGCCTGTGCTTCGGCTCAGCGCTGATGATGGCGCTGACGCTGCCGAGCGATATCGAAGCGACCAATCTCGGCGGCGCCTCCGCCATGGCCAGCGCCTTCCTGCTGACCATCGCCTTCGCGTTCACCTGCCGGCTGATCATGGAGCGCTCCGAACGGCACCTGCGTGCGCTCACCCTGACCGATTCGCTGACCGGCGTGCTCAACCGCCGCGGCCTGCTTGGCTATTTCGACGGCATCCAGGAAAAGGCCCATGACGACCAGCGCCAGGTCGCGGTGATGCTCTTCGATCTCGACCATTTCAAGCGTGTCAACGACCGTTTCGGCCACCAATCCGGCGATGCCGTGCTGACCGCATTCGCGCGGATGGCCCGCCAGTATATTCCAAACAACATCTTCGGCCGCATGGGCGGCGAGGAATTCGCCGCCTTCGCCGCAGTCACGGACCAGACGGAAGCCGAGGCGATCGCCGAAGCGATCCGCACCGAATTCTGCCGCCTTCCCGTCAGCACCGGCGAAGCGATCGTCCCGGTCACGGTCAGCATCGGCATCGCGCTTGCCTCCTCGATCGAAGCCAATATCGACAAACTGATCTCGGCCGCCGACCGGGCGCTCTATGCGGCGAAGGCGGCCGGCCGCAACTGCACGGTCACCTTCGGCGAAGCGGAGGCCGCTGCCCCGGCACCGGCCACGCCGAGCGGCACCGCCGGCGAACTCGTGCCGACGGTCGACGACCAGGTCGAGGCGCTGCGACGCATGGGTACGCTGTCACGGGCCGGGTAGTCCGGGATCCCTCACCCCGCATCTTTCCGAGGCTCGGCAAATCCGATAAGCCTCGTGGCATGATGATCCCATCCTTTCTCTCGATCGACCGCGCCAACCGCCATGTCTCGCTGGACGGCCGCAATCCGGCCTTCTACGGCAACCCGAATGCCGTCTATGCCGCACTTCACGCCCATTGCCCGACCTTCTACTGGAGTGAGCAGAAGCAGTGGTTCTTCACGGGTTACGACCATGTGAACGGCCTGCTGCGCGACCGCCGCTTTGGCCGGCAGATCCTGCATATCGCCAGCCGCGAGGAGCTCGGCCTTGCCGAGCCGATGCCGCATCTTGCCAGTTTCGATCTCTCGGAACGTTATTCCCTGCTCGAACTCGAACCGCCGGAGCACACGCGGCTGCGCACGCTCGTCAACCGCGCCTTCGTCTCCCGCCATGTCGAGAAGATGAAACCGGAGCTTGCCGAACTCGCCAACCGGCTGATCGACGGTTTCGCGGAGAAGCGTGAGGTCGAGCTACTCTCGGCCTTTGCCGACATCATCCCGGTGACCATGATCGCCCGCATGATCGGCATTCCCGAAGAGATGGGACCGCAACTGCTTACCTGGTCGCACGCCTATGTTCGCATGTACATGTTCGGCCGCACGCGCGAGCAGGAGGAGGAGGCCGAACAGGCGGCGAAGGAATTTTCCGACTACGTCAAAACGGTCATCACAGAACGCCGCGCCGAACCGCGTGACGACCTGCTGACCCACATGATCCATACCGAGCACAAGGGCCAGTATCTGACCGATGAGGAGCTCGTGTCGACGACGATCGTGCTGCTCAATGCCGGGCACGAGGCGACCGTGCACCAGATCGGCAATTCCGTGCGTACCATCCTCGACAGCGGCTGCGATCCGGCAGAACTCTTCCGGGACGAAGCGACGACAGAGCGCACCGTCGAGGAAACCTTGCGCATCTGCGCGCCGGTCCACATCTTCCAGCGCTGGGCGCTGGAGCCTGCGGAAATCGATGGGGTCTCCTTCAAGCGCGGCGACAAGGTGAGCCTCATCCTCGCCGCCGCCAATCTCGACCCGACAAAATTCACCGATCCGCTGACCTTCCGGCCCGATCGTAACGAGGCGGCGAACCTCTCCTTCGGCGCCGGCATCCATTTCTGCATCGGCGCGCCGCTGGCGCGGCTGGAGCTCAACGTCGTGCTGCCGATCCTGTTCGAGCGGCTTGCCGGCCTGAGGCTAGCGAAGACGCCGGTGGTCAAGGATGTCTACCATTTCCACGGGCTGGACCGGCTGGATTTGCAGTGGTGATCCATCCCTCGCAGAGGTGATCCACCGCGCGAGGATCAACCGTAACGTCCGGTAATGTAGTCTTCCGTACGCTTGACCTTCGGCGACTGGAAAATCTCAGCGGTCGGGCCGTATTCGACCAGCTCGCCCAGATACATGAAGGCGGTGTTATCGGAGATGCGGCTTGCCTGCTGCATGTTGTGGGTGACGATGACGATGGTGAACTCCGTCTTCAGCTGGGCGACCAGCTCTTCCACCTTGGCGGTCGAGATCGGGTCGAGGGCGGAGGTCGGCTCGTCGAGGAGAAGCACCTCGGGGCGAAGCGCCACGGCACGCGCGGCTTTTGAAATGCTGCAGAGGGCAACCGGTCCAGGTTAACGGTCAGGACATCGGGCAGCGAATGAAAGGGAGCCGTGTTCAGCGGTCACCGCTCTGCTGGAACGCCGGCGACAGGCCATCAATACCGAGCATATTGCCACGATCTTGGCGGCATCATGCAGCTGACTCTTCTTCCAGTTTGCTGGATATGTCATATGCCGACATAGGTTTTCCAATCAGATATCCTTGAAGCTGGTCGCAGCCGGCATCGCGCAAGATCGCCGCCTGGCGGGTAGTCTCGATACCTTCCGCGGTAACCGGAATCCGCAGCGCGGTCGCGAGCGAGATGGTTGCCCGAAGAACATCGGCGCCATTTGCACCTTCGTCGAGAGCCCACACGAGCGAGCGGTCGATCTTCATGCGATCAAACCCGAACTGCCGCAAGGCGCCAATGCTTGCGTAGCCGCAGCCAAAGTCGTCGAGCGCGAACTTAATGCCGACGCGTTTGAGCTGGTCTATCGACCGCCGGGCCTGATCCGGATTGGTCATCAGAACACCTTCGGTGATTTCCAATGTCAGGCGGTTTGGATTGAAATCAAGCTCCTGCAGGACCGAGATCACTTCTGCGGCAAATTCCGGATTGCAGAGCTGGATTGGCGAAACGTTCACCGACAATGCCAGATCGGGCCAGCTCTTGGCATGCTCGATCGATGTTCTCAGCATGTGAACGCCGAGGGCATCGATGAGGCCGCACCTCTCGGCAAGAGGAATGAAAATCTCCGGGCTGATGTTTCCGGTTGCAGTTCGCCAGCGCGCCAGTGCTTCAAGACCAGTCACAGCGCCGGTCGAAGCCGAGACGAGAGGTTGGAAAACGGCTTCGATTGCGCCGCTGTTGATGGCGCTCTTCAACAGGCCCTCCAGTTCGGCGACCTGTTGGCGTTCCCGGTCCAGCTCGGGATCGTATTCGATTGCCTGGCCTCTGCCATTTGCCTTGGCCCGATAGAGGGCCATGTCTGCTCTGCGGAGAAGCTCCAGGGGCGGGACGTCGCCGTTGCGAGCAGCGGCTCCGATGCTTGCGCCAATTTCGATCGTTCGCCCGTCGATTTTGAAGGGCTCGGCAAACAGTGCCAAAATCGTCTTTTCGATCTCTCCGCACGTGGCAGAACCGATGTGTACCAGCGCAAATTCGTCGCCCCCGAGCCGCGCCACGGCAATGATTTCGGGGTGGCAGCCTGTCAGCGCCTTCGAAACCAACCGGATCAAATCGTCCCCCACCGCATGCCCCCAGGCATCGTTGACGGCCTTGAAGCCATCAAGGTCGACTAAATAGAGCCGGGGTGGCGGAGAGCCAGAATTATCCAGCTCTGCCAGCAGGTTGAGAAGCCCATGTCTGTTCAACAGGCCACTCAAGCTGTCGTGGCCCGCTTCGAAAAGCGCTGTTTGCGCCAGTTGGCGCAGGCGCCGCGCCTCGGAGGCCCCAACCAACAGAACGCCGATCAAGAATAGCGAAAGGATGACGGTAGAAGCTGCAAGATAAGGATAGACCTGATGAAACACGGCGCTTCCGGGCGCTTTGCTGGGCCAAACGAGATAGCCGATGACGGCTCCCTTCATGTCGGTGATCGGCGTATTCAGGGATCCCGGCTTGGGCGTCGTCTCGAGGCTCAGCCCCTCGAGTTCATGTTCGTTGGAGAGAGTGTCGAGAACCTCCGACGTAAACTCCTTGTAGAAAGTCAGCACGCTGAACTTCGGAACCTCGACGGCGGCGTCGAACGGCTGGATCGCCTGCGAGGCGATCAGCGCTATACCGCTTTCGGTCTTGATGAAATTGACCACCGGCACCTTCGCCGGATCTGCAGCCGCATTGATCTGCTGATAAAAGGCTGCCCCGAAAAACGTGCCCGGCTGGAAGGGCTTGCCCTTGGCATAGGCCGAGACGACCAAAGACCGCTCAGGGCCGGTCACGATCGCGCCGTCATAAAGCGCGTAATCCTCGCTGGTCTTTCCCCAATTCTCATAGGCCCAATCCGCGGCAGTGGGAGACGAGATCGCGCTATAGGCATCGTCCCATACGGCGTTATCCGTCGTTGTCGCGCCGAGGCGAGCCACAAACGCACCGATTGCCGCGCGGGCGGCGCGACTGGCCCTGGCATCATCGATCTCGTTGGCCGACCGGGTCATCGTGACGACGACGTGTGCCACAAGGCCAGTCAGGACGAGGGCGACGACAAGGAAGCAGACCGTTGTCGCGATGATGGAAGACGTCTGGGTCCGAACGTGCCGACCTGCAAGATTCGACGACATGCAAATTCCGAAAAGATTAATTGCAAGGCCATGTCTGTGGGACGGCAGGAGACATCATGTCCGCAATGCGCTGCAGATAAGGTTTAGCATTTGACGATGTAGGCACGATTAATGGGAATGGTTAAAAGCGTTCTATCCCGGAAACAGGTGCAGCCATTCGCTGAAAGACGGGCCATCATCGCCGCAAATCGGGACAAGCGCGGAATCGTCAACGTCGATTTTCTGGCCCGCTCAAACCTTGATCACATAATCCTTGCGAGTCGTTTCAACGACTTCCCACGTTCCCTTGAAGCCGGGTCTGAGGATCATCCGGTCGCCCGCCTTCAGATGAACCGGCTCACCGTCC
This sequence comes from Rhizobium sp. 62_C5_N11_2, assembly GCF_051811185.1. Taxonomy (NCBI): domain Bacteria; kingdom Pseudomonadati; phylum Pseudomonadota; class Alphaproteobacteria; order Hyphomicrobiales; family Rhizobiaceae; genus Rhizobium; species Rhizobium sp. 62_C5_N11_2. The sequence goes on along the minus strand of NZ_JBPWPW010000001.1, from coordinate 1,407,475 downwards.
TCCTCCGTCACGATGGAATGGCCGGACAGCAGGCTGAAATATTCCCACTCCTCGTAGACGATCCGCCACTTGCCCGGTGTCGCCTCCCAGATACCGGAATAGAGGCCGCCTTCGGCCTCCTCCAGATTCCAGGTACGGAAATGCGGATCGCCGGAGATGATCCGGCCGGGCTCCGGGGCGCCGAACTCGGGTTCGACGCCGTCGATGCTGAGGGTGATGTAATTTGCCGTGGTCACCATGGATCCTTCTGATCTCAGATGTGGTTCGTCACATACCTTTGACACGCACCCCTTTGAAATCGTAGAGTTTTTTCAGTGGAGGCGTCATGTACGTCTGGTTGTTTCCTCACATACCTTTGCTCAAGTATGTGCCTTTCGTCAAATACCCTTGAGCAACTCTGCAACCGCAAGTTAAACCATTGTTTTCTTGACGATTTATCGCAGCCTTGCCTTGCGCCGAACTGGCTGTCGTACAGCCGCGAGGGGAGGACGATGAGAGTTGTTGTTTCCGAAACCGTAGTCGTTGAGTTCCAGAGCTCATGACCCGCACCTACGAACAGCTTATCCCGCGCGCCGAAAGGGAGAAGCTCGAGCTAGCCCTTGAAATGGGCCAAGGTTACGTCCTCGATCTTTCGGACCGGACCTTCAACGATTTCTTCTATGAGAGACTGGGCATCGACCCAGAGACTGAAGGCCGCCTCTTCAACGGGCGCGGCACGTCGAAAGCGAAGCGCCTGAGGTCCTTCATTGAGCGCGCCCCGGCGTCCTTGATTGCGAAGCTGCTCCGCGAACTCTGGAACTATCGCGGCTCCATCGCCACCCGTGCGACGACGCCCGCTGATCAGGTGCTCGAGGCCAGCTATTTCATCACCGTTGGCAGGTTCGAAGGGGTAAGCCAGGACATCGACAGCTCGGTGATCGAGTCTTTCGAACCCAGTGAAACACTCGACGAACTCGTGGCATCAATCCGCCGCGACCTCGACGCCAAGAAGCCGCACGCCGCGCTTGATCGACTTCACACATACTGCATGAAGCGCTTCGCATCACTGGTCAGAAAGCATGGCGGCGGACAGTGGGCGGGTAGCGTTGCCGACGGCGAGAACGTGCAGGCGTATCGCGAAGACCGAGCCTGCTCACAACTCCGTCTTGCCCTCCTCCACTCGCTCCCGCCTCGCCTGCAGTCGGTCGAACTTGCCAAAATCGGTCATGATGCTAACGAGAACGCTTGCAGTCCAACCGAAGGTGAACAGGCCCGACATACCGATGATAGGACCGAGCAGACGCCATCGGTCTGGAAGAGTGACGTTGCCCTCGCCGAGAGTGGTATAGCTTTCGAGGACGTAGTAGTAGCTATCGCGCAGCGAAGGGATAATGTCCCTGACATACAGAGGAACTGCCCAAATAAGAGTCTCCGCGAAGTGCAGAACCGCTAGCGCGGCGATTGTTACGGCGAGCCTCAAATTCAGCCGCCAATGCGGCGTGGCTGGGGTGACGTGTGCCCATGACTTGCTGAACTGAAGCCCGATGCTTCGGATTCCGACGCCATGCACAAAGATCACAACGATCAAAAACACGGTGCCGACAAGAATCTCCAGAACTGGATTCGGGTGGGTGAGATGGTCCAATCGTTTGCGTCCTCAGTGTTCAGCCTGCGGTGGGACGCGTCGTGCAGCGTCCCACGACCGAACCCAGCGCGAGCATGGACTTTGCCCTGAGTGCTAGTAGCAGGGCGGATACGGATAATAGCCACATGCCGGAGGCGGGTAATAACGTCGCTCCGCAGCGGCCGCACCAATCGCCGCCCCCGCCACGACGCCCGCCCCATAGTACGCGCCTGGATGGGCGTACCATCCGCCACGCCAAACCGGCGCGCGGAACCCAGCGCCTCCCACGGCGACGCCCCCATAGGGACCACGTGCCGCGAACCAGTCGATAAACAGCGATGCGGGCCCATCGGCTCCGGCGAGGTCCCCTTCGAGCACTGCTACGTCGAACGTCAGGTCTCCGCCCTCAAGCTTCGGCATTTTCAGGACGACCACCACGTCGGCAACAGAATCACCCTTGGCGCTGAGTACCGATATCGTCGCGTTGGGTGGGTCCTTCGCGAAGCTGTCGGGCCCCTCACCCCATTGCTTGATGAACTCGGAGGTCAGCACGTGGCCCGCCGATCGGACCGGGCGGTCGGCAAACACGATCGACACCGCCGAGATGCCACTCATCGTTAGCTTGCCACCCTCGAGCTTCGCCCCACCGGAATTCAGCACGGCAAGCGACGGCACCATTTTTGACTTGGTCGCTCCTATCGTCTTTTCCGCTGGAGCCGAAATGGCGTCCTCCGCGAAGACAGGCGATGCCGCTAGAAGGCTCGCCGCGACGGCGATCATGCTTATTGCTGAGAGTCTTAGCATCATACATCCTCCAGTTTGATTATGACCACTCCCTATTTCAGGAGCCCTAGATTGATCAGTTGAACGCGCCTGTTGTCGATCACGGTGGCGATGAACATCAACTGCCCGATCTCGACGCCTACATTGAAGAACAGCAAGGCAAGCGGAATGTCCCCTGAAGGAAGGGCCAGTTCAGACAGTGCCCCCGCGAACCCCAGCCCGTGCAGCAGCCCGAACGCAAAGGCGACCAGCCAAGGGCGTTTCGCAAGGGTGCGAGCGGGCTGTAGAGCCGCAGGATCGTGAACCAGCCCTTGCCGGGAACCGTCTGCACCCAGTTGCCTCGCTTGACGTATTTCGGCTGATCGGGGCCGAAATAGATCGTGGTAGAGCCATCCGCGGCTGCGAGTAACGAGACCGTTCTTTTAAGCGCCGTCATGATGTTCCCTCGGTTGCAGACCTATCATCCAGCGGCTCTGTCATGCAGACTCAGGACACGGAGCTACTCATCGTGACCGTGCATCGCGAATGCGCAAGTATGTAACGGTAACATACGGGGTAGTTGGTGGTACGGGACGCTATGTTCGAAGCCAGCGGCGGCCGGGCGGCAGAAGAGATCGTCATGACAAGGGATGCCGACATAACCATATTAAGAAAGCGCGGAATGCTGGCGACCGTGCGCGGCGTCCCTGCGCATAGCGTGGGCGGGGCCGAAGTGGAGACTACGCCCTGCGATATGCTACTGGGTAATGCAATTCTGCATGTCGCGAGACTGGACGTTTCGGTTTGCACGACCGCCGCCGCGAGTGTCTTTGCGGAGGGCATTATGTTGAATTGCGAGGACTGCCGTCGGCTCCCTTGAAATATGGCGACAAGCTTGAAGTTCGTGAGTAGGAAGCAAGAGCCCTGAGCACTGGCCGATCAGCTTGGACATCAACACGACATCCGACCTCGGAGCCACGAGAGAATTCAGTTCGATGATGGTGTTCGGGAGTTTCATGGTTGAGACGTGGGGCATTGAACCCGCCTCGGCTGATTTACATCGGCGTCTTCCTTTAACTGCGCCAGTATCGACATGGTCGGGCGGCTGATGAACGCGAATCCTTGACGAGCTTCCAGTCATTCTCTGACGACACGTTTCCAGTCAGGTAAGCCCGCCGCGCCGGGGAAGATTGAGCGCATGGAATTACAGACGCCGATCCGGGGTCTGTAACTCTATGATTTTCTGACGCGGCGTTTTGAGGTGAACCCGTCGGAGGCCGGGAGTGCCATCGCACTGAATTGGGCGCTGGGCCGCCTCCCCGAGATGGCTGTCGTGCGGCCAAGGGGTTAACAAAACGACCTTCGAACACAACCAAAAAAAAATTCAAAAATCTTCTTTCTTCAAAGTTTGACCGCCGAAAACGCCCTGTTTTTAGGGGTTCTCGGCGGTCGACTCAATACAACCTGCTCAAAAAAGTTGTCAAAGGAACTGACGTAGGTGTCAGAGGTATGTGACGAACTACATCAGATCTTTGAGAGCGCCTGCTCAAGATCGGCGATGATGTCTTTGACGTCCTCGATGCCGACGGAAAGGCGCACCACGTCAGGCCCCGCACCGGCGGCGATCCGCTGCTCGTCGGTCAACTGCCGGTGCGTTGTCGAGGCCGGATGGATGACGAGCGAACGGGTGTCGCCGATATTGGCAAGATGAGAGAAGAGCTCCAGCCCCTCGACCAGCGTCTTGCCCGCCTCATAGCCGCCCCTGACGCCAAAGGTGAAGACGGAGCCTGCGCCCTTCGGCGAGTAACGCTGCTGCAGGGCGTGGTTCGGATCGTCGTCGAGACCGGCATAATTCACCCAGGCGATCTTGCTGTGCGCCTTCAGCCACTTCGCGACGGCGATCGCATTGTCGCTGTGGCGCTGCATCCTGAGCGGCAGCGTCTCGATGCCGGTCAGGATCAGGAAGGCGTTGAAGGGCGAGATCGCCGGCCCGAGATCGCGCAGGCCGAGCACGCGGGCAGCGATCGCAAAGGCGAAATTGCCGAAGGTCGCGTGCAGGACCATGCCGTTATATTCCGGCCGCGGGCTCGACAGCATCGGGTAATTGCCGGATTTCGACCAGTCGAAGGTGCCGCCGTCGACGATGAGGCCACCCATCGAATTGCCGTGGCCGCCGAGGAACTTCGTCAGTGAATGCACGACGATGTCGGCACCATGCTCGATCGGACGGATGAAATAGGGTGTCGCCATCGTATTGTCGACGATCAGCGGCAGGCCGTGGCGATGCGCGACGTCGGCGATGGCAGTGATATCGACGAAGGTGCCGCCGGGATTGGCCAGGCTCTCGATGAAGATGCCGCGCGTCTTGTCGTCGATCTGGCTTTCGAAGCTTGCCGGATCGGCGGCATCGGCCCAGCGCACCTGCCAGCCGAAATTCTCGAAGGCGTGGCCGAACTGGTTGATCGAGCCGCCGTAGAGTTGGCGGGCAGCGATGAAATTCTCGCCAGGACGCATGATATTGTGGAAGACGATCACCTGCGCCGCATGGCCGGAGGCGACGGCAAGGGCGGCCGTGCCGCCCTCGAGCGCTGCGACGCGCTCCTCGAGCACGGCCTGTGTCGGGTTCATGATGCGGGTGTAGATGTTGCCGAAAGCCTGCAGACCGAAGAGGGCGGCGGCATGATCGGAATCATTGAAGACGAAAGCGGTCGTCTGGTAGATCGGCGTTGCCCGCGCGCCGGTCGCCGGGTCGGGCTGCGCGCCGGCGTGGATCGCCAACGTGTTGAATCCCGGATCATTCTTGGCCATGTCGTCCTCCCGATATTGCTGACGGGAGGGATCATAGCCTCTCGCGAACGAAAGTTAATCGCGATCCGTTTCAACCCATGGGCGTTCCGTGGAAAATCCGTCTCCGCGAACCGCAACTCAGGCAATGAGACGAGGATATTCGATCGCCGGGCAGCGGTTCATCACCACCTTGATGCCGGCGGCCTCCGCCTTTGCCGCAGCCGCATTGTCGCGGACACCAAGTTGAGACCAGATGATCTTCGGCAGCGGCCTCAGCGCCAGCGCCTCCTCGACGACCCCGTCCAGATATTCGGAAGCGCGAAATACGTCGACCATGTCGACCGGCATGGGAATGTCGGCGAGCCGGGCATACACGTTGCGGCCCTGGATCTGTTTGCCCGCCTGCCCCGGATTGACAGGAATGACCTCGTAGCCGCGCGACAACAGATAGCCCATGACGCCGTTGCTCGGCCTGGCCGGATTGGGTGAGGCGCCGGTCAGCGCGATGGTCTTTACCGAATGCAGAATTCCGGCGAGGTAATCATCCGTGTAGACGTCGTGATTCATATCCGTTTCTCCACTCCCGAAAGCCCTTCGCCACGGCGCGCAGTTTTATTGCGTTTCCGTGAAACCGGCTGGGCATCTTTTCCGTATATATGAATTGGATACTCCCTGAGGATGATTCGATGAAAAAAATCGCTCTTGCCCTCATGCTCGTGCTCGCCGCATCGCCGGCGCTGGCGATCTCGCGCTACAATCCGCTCACCATGAGCTGTGCCAGCGTGCGCGCCGCCATCCACAATCAGGGCGCCGTCATCTTCCGCTACCAATCTCCCCGTGGCTTGCCGCTCTACGATCGCTATGTCCGCAACAGCAATTATTGCGACGCGACCGACTATGCGGAATGGACGCATATCCCCTCAAAGGACAATCCGCGCTGCCAGGTCCTGAACTGCCAGAGCATCGACAACCTTGACGGGATGCTCTTCGTTCCGCATCATCAGCTTTGATGTTTTCAACGTCGTGACAGCCGCCGAAACTGTACGTCTTTCGCGTTTGCGAAAGGTTTTGGCTCAATTGTGCGCTGCGATTTCTTGAAGATTCACAATCGGAAGCTTCAATTTCCCCCTATGTCAAAGCTATAGAATAATATCTATATTTCAGCAGCATAGAATAATCGGCTCCCTCGCTCCTGTAGATATTTTCTCTTTTTGTTCGTGGTAATTCCGCTCTTTGTTCTTCTATCCATTAGAAACATCTCATAGTTGAAAGGATCGTGCGGATTGAACGCATGTCGCGCGCACGTAAAAATTGCTCCAATGCGCCGCCATTGTTCACATAGTGGAAGGATGCTATTCGACATATGAACGCATAAGCGACCGCAGCCGTACATTTTCGTGCAAATCCCAGTTGTCTTTTCAGGAATTTGAAACGCCGAAGGCGAGACGTATTCCGCTTCCTGTCATCCTTTCCGGATTTACTCCCTTGCCTCTCGACGTCATCCTGCTCGTTCTCTTCGGCGCACTGCTGCACGCGACATGGAACGCCATCGTCAAGGCGGGGAGTGATAAATCCCTGGATGCGGCGCTGATCTCTGCCGGCGGCGCTGTTTCGGCGTTGCCGTTCCTGGCGTTCCTGCCGTTGCCGCACGCCTCGGCCTGGCCGTTCATCGGCGCCTCTGCCATCCTGCAGTTCGCTTATTTCCAGTTGGTCGCCGCCGCCTACCGGGCCGGCGATATCGGTCTCGTCTATCCGCTGATGCGCGGCTGCGCACCGCTACTGATCGCCGCGACAAGCGGTTTCATCCTGAAGGAAAATCTTTCCAGCGGCGCCCTTGCCGGCACGATGACGATTTGCGCCGGCGTCCTCACGCTCGCTCTGGAGGCACGGCGCGGCAGCAGCCGCGCCGTCATGCTGTCGCTTGCCAATGCCTGTGTCATCGCCAGCTACACCTATGTCGACGGCATCGGCGCGCGTATCTCCGGCAATGCGGTTTCCTACACTTTGTGGATGTCGCTGCTGCCACCCGTCCTACTGTTTTCCTGGGCGGTTTCGCAACGCGGCACTGTCGCCGTCGTGCGTCACGTTCGTCGCAACTGGTGGCGCGGCCTCATCGGCGGCGCCGGCTCGATCGCCTCCTATGGGCTGGCACTCTGGGCGATGACGAAAGCCCCGGTCGCGACCGTCGCAGCGCTGCGGGAAACCGCGATCCTCTTTGCGCTGGTGATCTCGATCACCGTCTTCAAGGAAAAAGCCAGCATCTGGCGCTACGTCGCCGGCGTCGTCATCGCCATCGGCGGGCTGATTTTGAAACTGGCGTAGTCACTCGCCCTTCCAGTCCGGCTTGCGCTTGCCGAGGAAGGCACCGATCCCTTCCTGAGCATCCTGCGTCAGCATGTTCTCGACCATCACCCTGGCGGTATAATCATATGCCGCCTCCACTGGCAGTTCGAGCTGCCGGTTGAAGGCTTCCTTGCCAATCTTCAGCGTCAGCGGTGACTTACTGGCGATCACAGCCGCATATTTGGAAACCACCTGCGCCAGATATTGCTTGGGCACGATACGGTTGACGAGGCCGAAATCCTTGGCAGTTGAGGCGTCGATCGTCTCGCCGGTCAGCAGCATCTCCATCGCCTGCTTGCGGTGCGCGGCACGGGAAACGGCCACCATCGGCGTCGAACAAAACAGGCCGATATTGACGCCCGGCGTGCAGAATGTCGAACTATCCGTGCAGATCGCCAGATCGCAGGAGGCAACGAGCTGGCAGCCCGCAGCCGTTGCAAGCCCGTCGATCTCGGCGATGACAGGCTTCGGCAGATGCGCGATCTTGAGCATCAGATCGGCAGCGAGCCGAAAAGTCTTTTCGAAGAAATCGGCACCCTGATCTTCATCGGCGCGATGGGTCGTGAGTTCCTTGAGATCATGCCCGGCGGAAAAGACGTTACCGGTCGAGGCGATGACGACGACGCGTACATCCGGCTCCGCCTCGGCCGTCTCCAGCTCGCCCATCAGCGCTTCGAGAAGTGCGATCGAAAACACATTCGCCGGTGGGTTGTTGAGCACCAACCGCAGCACGCCGTCGCGCAGCGAGCGGATCAACAATCCGCCCTCTTCCGCTCTGGCTGCGTCCGGGAAAGATACGATTTCGGCCATGATGCTGCTCCCTGCGCTCGATTCAGGCAGACGTTTTGCCACAAGGCGCCGGCAATTTCGAGCAGGATCCGCACCCCGCCTTGGCCGCTGAAGTCAGGACCAGAACCACGACTTCGATGTCTCGGCCCTCGCCTGCGCACGGGTCAGACCGACATCGCAAAGCTCGTCGTCGGTGAGTTCCGAAAGCGTGCGACGGCTGCGGCGCTTTTCGAGGTGATGTTCGACCGTCATCAGCAGCCGCCGGCTCCATCGCGCCATCCAGCGAATTCTCGACCGAACGATATCGCGAGGTGTTTCGAAGATCTCGCTCAATTCCAGAGCCATCGCTTCTTCCTTTCTTGAACGGGTGAAAGATGCGCTGGAAAATGCCGCGAGAGAAGCTTATTGATATTATAATATGCATAAGGACTTCTTTGGTATGCCTCTCAATCTTGATCAGCTTGCCACCTTCGTCAATGTTGCCGATCTCGGAAGCTTTACGGCTGCGGCCGACAAGGAAGGCCTGACGCAACCGGCCGTCAGCCTGCAGGTCAAGGGGCTCGAACAGCGGCTCGGCGTCCGGCTGATCGAGCGCGTCGGACGGCGAGCACAGCCGACCGCTGCAGGCCTCGACCTGCTCGCGCATGCAAGGCGGCTACTTCAGGAATCGGCCGCCGCGGAAGAAGCGATGGTGCCGTACAGAGATGGTGCGAGCGGCCGCGTGCGCATCGGCAGCGGCGGCACGGCGTCGATCCATCTGCTTCCTCGCGCCATTGCTGCCGCCAGAAAACGCATGCCCGGGCTCGAAATCACCGTGCGCATCGGCGATGCCGACGGCATTCTGCACGAACTGGAAGCCAACAGCCTCGACATCGCTGTCGTTGCCCTGCCGGCATCGGGACGGAACTTCGAGATCGAACCGTTCTACGAAGAGGAATTGCTGGCCGTCGCCCCCGCGGGCAGCCTCATGCCCGAAGAGGGACCGGACGCCGCTTTCATGCGCGACAGGACGCTGCTGCTCTATGAGGGCGGCAATACCAGGCGCGCAATCGACGCGTGGTTAGCCGCCCCGGATACCAGGATCCGACCTGCGATGGAGTTTGGCAGTATCGAGGCGATCAAGGAGCTGGTGGCTGTAGGACTTGGCTGGTCGATCCTGCCGGGGCTGGCGCTGAAGCGCGACCGCGCCGGCCTCGTCACGACATCATCGCTGAACCCGCGGCTGACGCGCCGCCTCGGCATGGTTCTACGCCGGGACAAACATCTGACACGCGGCCTTCGCGAAATGATGAAATGCCTGCGCGCGTTCAAAGGTTGAGAGCTGCTTTCGACCGTCGGACGTTACGTCAAACCGGCAGAGGCGACGCCAAAAACGTCCGGCGCAGCAGCCTGGGACCTCGACAAATATGAGGTATTATAATACCATATATCTAACTTATTGTTTTTGCTTTATTTTTTTTCCAAACCTCGGGAAAGTCGATATTGACCCCATGTCGTATTCCCTTTATACACCGCGCCAGAACGCAGCCTATCCGGGCTGCTTTCTTTTTGGCATGCCTCGAGCGTGCCAATCCAAGCAACAAGAAACGCCCTTCAAGCCTTCGGGCCAAGGGTCCCAAAAGAGAGTATTCACTATGGCAACCTTCTCCCAGAAGCCTGCAGAGGTGGAGAAGAAGTGGGTGATCATCGACGCCGAAGGGCTGGTCGTTGGCCGTCTCGCTTCCATCATCGCTATGCGCCTGCGCGGCAAGCACAAGGCAACCTTCACGCCTCACGTTGACGACGGCGACAACGTCATCGTCATCAATGCCGAAAAGGTCGTTTTCACCGGCAAGAAGTATTCCGACAAGGTCTACTACTGGCACACCGGTTATGCCGGCGGCATCAAGGAACGCAGCGCACGCCAGATCATCGAAGGCCGCTTCCCGGAGCGCGTCCTCGAAAAGGCCGTCGAACGCATGGTTCCGCGTGGCCCGCTCGGCCGTCGCCAGATGAAGAACCTGCGCGTTTACGCCGGCTCCAACCATCCCCATGAAGCCCAGCAGCCGGTCGCCCTCGACGTTGCCGCGCTCAACAAAAAGAACGTAAGGAGCGCCTGATATGGCTGACCTCTCCTCCCTGAAGGATCTCGGCACGGCTTCCGAAGCTGCTGCTCCGGCCCACGTCCGCAAGGTCGATTCGCTCGGCCGCTCCTACGCGACCGGCAAGCGCAAGAACGCCGTCGCCCGCGTCTGGGTCAAGCCGGGCTCCGGCAAGATCATCGTCAACGGCAAGGAATTCGCGGAATATTTCGCACGTCCGGTGCTGCAGATGATCCTGCGCCAGCCGATCGTCGCGGCTGCCCGTGACGGCCAGTTCGACATCATCGCAACCGTTGCCGGCGGCGGCCTCTCCGGCCAGGCCGGTGCCGTTCGCCACGGCGTGTCCAAGGCGCTCACCTACTTCGAACCGGGCCTGCGCGCGGTGCTGAAGAAGGGCGGCTTCCTGACCCGCGACAGCCGCGTCGTCGAACGCAAGAAGTACGGCAAGGCAAAGGCCCGCCGCTCGTTCCAGTTCTCCAAGCGTTAATCGCTTCGGACAGACAGAATTTACGAAGGCCGGGGCAACCCGGCTTTTTTGTTTTGCTCTGTTGGAGTGATTCAGCTTTTCATGAAAACGCAGAACTGTTCTGATCTTTTATTTCTATGCAATTCCTACAGCGCTGCGTTCGTTTCTGGCCCACAAAGGACGCTGTAGCACTTTGAATTGCTCTAGCGCATAACCCCGAAAATCTGAATCGATTTTCGGAAAGGATTATACGCAAATTCAAAGCGATAGAGCATTCTTAGCGCGCATGAAAAGGCCCGCGGCGCACTAGAAGTGGCTGGAAGAGAGCGCTGCCACGCCGTTCTCGGCCACCATGTCGTCTCGCCTGAGGGCGACCAGAATTTCGTCCGCAACGGCTTCCGCCCCCGCCGGGGTGAAATGCACCTTGTCGAAAATAAAAGCCTTGCCTTCCCGCGCCAGATCGCATCGCCCCATCTCTATCCCGCAGAAAATCTTGGCCGGATCGACGCGCAGGACATGCCTGTCTTTGGGCTCGTCGAGATAGGCGTAGGAGGACGATGATTGCTGGAGAAACTCATCCTGGGCGATGGTGATGGTCGGTGCCGGCATGCCCTTGTGCATCAGCTTTGCGACCTTGGCCGCGATCTCCGTGTCTCCGCGCGGATGAGGATAGACGATGACGACGCGGATGCCGACCGATGTCAGATCGCTGACGGTTTTGTCGAAAGCATCCCTCAACCTCTGCCTTACGTCGGATGTCGCGACTTCCTCATCCTTGAACACATATCGTGATTGCCCGAAGAAGACCTGCCAGGAGGCGGCGAGAAAGACCGTTTTCACCTTGCTCTTGACGAGATAGTCGATCGCCGCAGCGTTGAAGGCACCGCACTCGCGCGCCTGGAGAGGGACCATCGAAACATCAGCGACCGGCGCACAAAAGCTATGCGTAATCTGCTCCAGGCCGACATCCATGCCGTCCAGGCGCCTGGCAAGCGCGGGCGTCAACGCCGATGCCAGGGAATCTCCGAGGATTGCGTATGTCTGCGCGTGGCTGCTATTGAATATGCAGTTTTTGATCGGCATCGCATTCCAACCCGACCCGCTCTCGATCAGGCAGGTCTTGCTCCATTCGCTGTCCGCGATAAAATCTTTGATCGGCTCCGGAAGTCGCCAGGGGATACCGCGCGTATCGTGGCCATAAAATCCGAACGCGCAAAGAGCTGCAAGAATCACTGACGCCGATAGAGCCAGGCCGCGGCGGGACGGCAGCAATCGGTGCCGGACCCTGCGGAACGGCTGTTCGACGAAACGCCACGATAAGTAACCAAGAACAAGAGAAAAGCAGGCCAGCACGCCCATCTCGGTGATCGGCGGCGGATCGATGCTGCGAATGCGCGCAAAGGCAAAAAGCGGCTGGTGCCAGAGATAGGCGCTGTAGCTGATCTTTCCGATCATGATGAAGGCGCGGGTCGAAAGCAGTGCCGCCACCATTGTTCCCTGTTGCGCAAAGAGTAGCACGAGCATCGTACCGACCACGGGAACTAGTGCGAGCGTGGAGGGAATGGACGAGGTCTCGTCGAAATAAAAGACGGAGAAGGCGATCATCGAGAACCCGAGGAGCGACAGCGGATCGCTGCCGCGTTGTTGCCCCTTCAACTGGATGAAGCTGCAGATCGATCCGGCCAGAAACTCCCAAGCCCGCGACGGCAGGAAATAGAAATTGGCCGAGGGAAAGACGCGTGACGCCCACTCGCTGTAAGCAAGGCTCGCAAACGCGATCGCAACCAGGACCGCAAAGAGCCAGCTCCGCTTGCGCTTCCACATGAATATGACAAGCAGCGGAAAGAACATGTAGTACTGCTCTTCGACGGCGAGGCTCCAGATATGGAGCAGCGGCACCTCTCCGGCCTCCGGCGCGAAGTAGCCGCTATTGAACCAGAACAGGAAATTTGCACCAGAGAGGCTGGTGGCAATCAGGCTGTCGGAGAAGGCACGAAACTCCTGCGGCATGATCCAGAGCCAGGCGAAGGGCAGGCAGCACAAGATGACAAGAAACAGGGCCGGCAGGATACGGCGGGCGCGGCGCTCGTAGAATGCCGCCAGCGAGAAGGTACCGTCGCACATCTCCTCAAGGATGATCGACGTTATCAGAAAGCCGCTGATCACAAAGAAAACATCGACACCGATGAAGCCGCCGGCGAAGAGACTAAAGCCCGCATGAAACAGAATCACAGGCATCACGGCGGCCGCCCGAAGACCGTCGATCTCTCGTCGATAAACCACTGTAATATTTCCTAAAATATCGTGTTCTTGCTAAGCGTTGCGTTGCCCCTACAACCTGGGCTACATATGCAATTATAAAACTTCATGCAAGTATGGATTTTAAAAAATTCACAACTAAACCACTGCTTTTATCCATCTCGACGGCGCAGGAGGGATCGCCATCTGTTGCCGAGCCTCTGCTACGCTGATAGTTAACGTCAAAGCGCTTCGGGAATTCACGGGTCGAATCATGGGAACAACCAAGTCCGCAGACAAATAGGCCGCAACAACTTTGCCCTGTTGTTGCGGCGTCTGTCCGGCCAATCCCGATACTGATGAAGAGACAGATCGCCGCCGAATGAAATCATTTGAGCGGGTTCTTTCCCATGTCCTATCCCAAAATCCAGCCCTGGAACTATTCCCTGCCGGCAGCTTTGCTGCTGATGGCACCGTTCGACATCCTGGCCTCGCTTGCCATGGATATCTATCTGCCGATCGTGCCGGTCATGCCGGAGGCGCTCGGCACCTCGCCGGCCGTCATCCAACTGACCCTCAGCCTCTACATGCTCGTGCTCGGCGCCGGGCAGATCGTGTTCGGGCCGATTTCCGATATTGTCGGACGACGGCCTGTCCTGCTCGGAGGCGCGGCACTCTTTGCCGCTTCATCCTTCCTGCTTGCCGCCTCCTCGTCAGCACCAATCTTCGTGGTGTTGAGATTGGTGCAAGCCATCGGCGCGTCGGCGACACTGGTTGCAACTTTCGCAACAGTGCGCGACGTCTATGCCGGGCGTCCCGAAAGCAGCACGATTTATGGCCTTCTCGGCTCCATCCTCTCCTTCGTGCCTGCATTAGCTCCGATCGCCGGAGCCCTGATCGCCGATCGCTTCGGTTGGCGCGCCATCTTCCTCGTCATCGGCCTCCTTTCGGTTGCCGCCCTTTTCAATGCCGGCATGCGGTGGCATGAAACCCGCCCCGCCGCCACTGCAAAGATCGCTCTCCGCCCGATCCTTACAAGCTTACCCTTCTGGGTTTATACAGTGGGCTTCAGTACAGCGATGGGCACCTTCTTCGTCTTCTTCTCGACAGCACCCCGCATCTTGATCGATAAAGCCGGATTCTCCGGCATCGCCTTCAGCTTCGTCTTTGCCACGGTGGCGCTGGTAATGATCGTGACGGCGCGTTTTGCCAAACACTTCGTCATGCGCTGGGGCATTGCAGGCAGCCTTGCCAGAGGCATGGCCGTGCTGCTTTCCGGCGCTATGCTGCTTGTCTTCGGAGAGTTGTTTCTGCAGCCTTCCCTGGTCAGCTTCGTCGTGCCGATGTGGATCATCGCGATCGGCATCGTCCTTGCGACCGCGGTCACCGCCAACGGCGCGCTCGACGCCTTTGGCGACACGGCAGGAACGGCGGTCGCGCTTTATTGCTGCGTCGAGAGCATCATCGTCGGAGTTGCCGGAACTTTCTTCGTGCTTCTGCTCGGCGGCGACAGCGCCTGGCCGCTCGCGGCCTATGTCTGTGCGACCGCGCTGACGACGCTGGCTGGATTGTGGTGCCTGCCGGAGCCGGCCCGATAGGCAGACGAGCAAATGACGGTCGCTCGACGATAACGAGCGGCCGTCGTCCGAACGATCGCTTGAAATCTGTACGCACCTCGCCTACCCCTTTCTGCGCGCAGGGGATCGGCCAGTTCCTTCGCGAGAGAACCGCCGCCTGGCACCCTCACGTCAACGGCGATCATGCAATGCAGCGTCCGCATCGAACGCGACTACGGTTTTGCGACCGAAAAAAGGAGCATGACTTGGCGAACAGATCGATTGACCACGCCTTCACGGCGACCAGCCTCACCTCCGCTGCCAGCGACCCGACATTTGCCGGCGCCCTGTCCTTCATGCGCCGCCGCTTCACCAAGGAGCTCGCCGGCGTCGACGTTGCCGTCTGGGGTATTCCCTTCGATGCCGCGACATCGAACAGGCCGGGCACACGTTTCGGGCCGCAAGCGATCCGGCGCGCCTCGGCGATCTTCGACAATGATGCGCAATATCCCTTCCACCGTGATCTCTTCGCCGAAATGGCCGTGATCGACTACGGCGATTGCCTGCTCGATTATGGCAATCATCAGGACACGCCAGCCGCCATCGAACGACAGGCGAATGTCATCCTCGACAGCGGCGCCTTCCTGCTGACGCTCGGCGGCGATCATTACGTCACCTGGCCGCTGCTGAAAGCCCATGTGGCAAAACATGGGCCGCTGGCGCTCGTGCAGTTCGACGCGCACCAAGACACCTGGTTCGACGAGGAACGCCGCATCGACCATGGTTCATTCGTGGCGCGGGCCGCCCGCGAGGGCATCATCGATCCCGACCGCTCGATCCAGATCGGCATCCGCACCCATGCGCCGGAGGATTGCGGCGTCAACATTCTCTACGGTCATCAGGTCGAGGAGATGAGCGCCAGCGATATCGCCTCGGCGATCATCTCCCACACACGCGGGGCGCCGGCCTATCTCACGTTCGATATCGATTGCCTCGATCCGGCCTTTGCGCCGGGCACCGGCACGCCGGTTGCCGGCGGACCGTCGAGCGCCAAGATCCTCTCGGTGCTGCAGCGCCTGCACCAGCTCGATATCCGCGGCGCCGATGTCGTCGAGGTGTCGCCGCCCTACGATCATGCTGATATCACCGCCATTGCGGGGGCAACGGTGGCGATGTATATGCTGGGTCTTCATGCCGAACGACGCGCCATCGCCGTGTCACAAGGCTGACCTATCATCCTCAAACTGAATCCGGAAACCTTCAGAACCCATTGAAAGCGCAGGTTTAACATGGCACCGAAAATCTTCATCGACGGCGAACACGGCACGACGGGTCTGCAGATCCGCACGCGCATGGCCGGCCGCCGCGATGTCGAGCTTCTGTCCATACCCGAAGCCGAGCGGCGCAACGCCGCCATGCGCGAGGACATGCTGAACAGTGCCGACATCGCCATTCTCTGCCTGCCCGACGATGCGTCGAAGGAAGCGGTGCAGATGGTTTCGGCCAACAACAATGTGCGCGTCATCGACACCTCGACCGCCTTCCGCGTCAATCCCGGCTGGGCCTATGGCTTTGCCGAGATGGACGGCGCGCAGGCCGACAGGATCAAGGCCGCCCGTTTCGTCGCCAACCCCGGCTGCTATCCCACCGGAGCGATCGGCCTCATCCGGCCGCTGCGCGCCGCCGGCATTCTGCCCGACGGCTATCCGGTCACGGTCAACGCGGTCTCCGGCTATACCGGCGGCGGCAAGCAGATGATCGCGCAGATGGAAAACCCGGATCACCCGGATGCGATCACCGCGCCGCATTTCCTCTATGGCCTGCCGCTCACCCACAAACACGTGCCCGAGATGACCGTGCACGGCCTGCTCGACCGCGCGCCGATCTTCTCGCCGTCGGTCGGCAAGTTCGCGCAGGGCATGATCGTGCAGGTACCACTGCATCTCGACGATCTCGCCGAGGGCACGACGATGGAAAGCATCCATGCCGCACTCGTCGCCCATTATGCCGGCCAGGATATCGTCAGTGTCGTGCCGCTGACCGAAAGCAAGGCCCTGCCCCGCGTCAACGCCGTCGAGCTCGAAGGCAAGGACACGATGAAGCTCTTCGTCTTCGGCACCTCAGGCGCTTCGCAGGTGAACCTCGTCGCGCTGCTCGACAATCTCGGCAAGGGCGCCTCGGGCGCCGCCGTCCAGAACATGGACCTGATGCTCGCCTCATAAGGCGCAGACGACGGCATCGAGGTGATGCCATTCGAGCTTTGTGTCGATCTCTTCATCATGATCTTTCCCCCGCGGCCGCCTCCCTCGGCGGCCGCAGCATCGCTTTCGGCTCGATCATCGGCGACGATTGGGCTATGAGAGCGGACTTTCCTCGCCCGCTATTCCCGAATCACGGAGCCTGATGTCATGACGCTCGATGCGCTTATCGCTGGCGTAAGCGCATGGTTTGACGCCGCCCTGCCCGATCATGGCATCTATGCGCTGATGGCGTTTGCCTTCATCGCCGGGCTCGCCCGCGGCTTTTCGGGCTTCGG
This sequence comes from Rhizobium sp. 62_C5_N11_2, assembly GCF_051811185.1. Classification (NCBI taxonomy): domain Bacteria; kingdom Pseudomonadati; phylum Pseudomonadota; class Alphaproteobacteria; order Hyphomicrobiales; family Rhizobiaceae; genus Rhizobium; species Rhizobium sp. 62_C5_N11_2. The sequence goes on along the minus strand of NZ_JBPWPW010000001.1, from coordinate 1,390,314 downwards.
CGCCGCATTGATCTTCATTCCGCTCGGCGGTGCGATCGTCGGGCCTAAGCTGATCTCGCCGATCCTGCTCGTCATCGACGGCATTGCGGCGCTTGGGATGATCCCTCCCGCCTGGCGCGGCGCCAACCGGCCCGAGGTCTTCGTCATGGCGGCGGGGGCCGCCCTCGGCGTGCCGGCCGGCACGGCGATGCTGGCTCTGCTCGACCCGATGTTGCTGCGCTGGAGCATCACCATCATCGCCATCACCCTGCTCGCGCTTCTCGCATCCGGATGGCGCTACCATGGCGCCCCTTCTGCACCGCTCAGCAGCGGCGTCGGCCTGATCGCCGGGCTTTTCAGTGGCGCTGCACAGCTCGGCGGACCGCCGGTCGTCGCCTACTGGCTCGGCGGCAAGAGCGACTTCACGCGCGTCAGGGCGAATGTCGTGCTCTACTTCTCGATCTCGTCCGTTTTCAGCGCCATCAGCTATTATGTCGGCGGACTGTTCGTGCCTGCCGTCTTCGCGCTGACCGCCGTGATCCTGCCGAGTTATGCGGTCGGGCTCTACGGCGGCTCGAAACTGTTCGGGCTTGCCGAGGAGCGGACCTTCCGCATCGCCTGCTACATCCTGATAGCCGCCGCCGCGATCATCGGCATGCCGCTGCTCGATGGGGTGTTGCGATAGATCCGCCCCGAGAAACCAGCTCGCTTCAATCGCGTTCGGCGATCATCGTCCCATGCGGATATTCGCCGTAAAAGCCGCGCCAATTGGCGACGGCGAAACCGAAAACCACCAGCGCACCGGCTTGGTGCAGCAGGCCCCAGTGAAGCGGCACCTGCATCAGCAGCGTGGCGATGCCGATCGCCGCCTGCAGCGTCACCAGCGCGAAGAGCAGGACGGCGCGGCGTGCATGGGTGGTCCAAGGTGCTGCGCGAAGGGCGATCACCATGTTGATCAGCGTCAATGCGAAGAGGGTATAGGCGCCGATGCGGTGGATGAACTGCACCGTCTTCGGGTTCTCGAAGGCATTGATCCAGAAGGGCTGCTGGATCAGCAGATCGTAGGGGATGACCGCACCATCCATCAGCGGCCAGGTATTGTAGGAAAAACCGGCGTCGAGCCCCGCCACCAGCGCACCAAGATAGATCTGGAACAGCGCGAAAATAGCGATCGCGGCGGCAAAACCGCGTGAGCTTCGTGCCGGCGCCGGATCGTCGGAATGTCTGGAGAGACCGCGCATGATCCACATGCAGCCGGCAAAGATCAGGCAGGCCATGACGAGATGCGTCGCCAGCCGGTACTGGCTGACGTCGGTTCGGACGGAAAGACCCGAGGACACCATCCACCAACCGATAAAACCCTGCAGGCCGCCGAGCGCCAGGATGCCGACGAGTGGCCAACGCAGACGCTTCTCGATCCGCCCGGTCAGCCAGAAATAGATGAGCGGCAGCGCGAAGATCACGCCGATGCCGCGGGCGATCAGCCGGTGCGCCCATTCCCACCAGAAGATGCCTTTGAACTCATCGACGGTCATGGAATTGTTCAGCTGCTGAAATTCGGGAATGCGCTGGTAGAGGCGGAATTCCTCCTCCCATTCGGCAGCCGACAGCGGCGGAATGACGCCGTGGATCGGCTTCCATTCGGTGATCGACAGGCCGGAATTGGTCAGCCGCGTGGCGCCGCCGACGAGGACGAGACAGAAGAGCGCCAATAGCACGAAACCGAGCCAGAGACGCAAGGCGCGGCGGTCACGATTTTGCCTGCGCACTTCTCTCAGGATCGCCTGTTCCGTGGTCGGGTTTGCGACGGCCATGATATCTCCTTCTATCCGGCAGTTGATTTGCCCCACCGGCTCATGCAAAACAAGCCCCGAACCTTTGCGGCATGCCGTCGCGCCGGTTCGACCCATCCATTGCAAGAGATAGCCGATGCCCATCCGCCTCCGCAAATTCATCGGCACAATCCTGATCATCGTGCTCGTGCTCGTCTATGCGCTGGTGGCGAATACGATCGCGGTGGCAACGCTCGGCAACGCGCCCTGGTGGGGACACTTGCTCTACTTCCTGTTCACCGGCCTGCTTTGGGTATTGCCGGCGATGGTGCTCATCAAATGGATGGCCGGGCCGCCGCAGAAGTAGGGCCATTAACGGCCGAATAACCGTGATCCGCGGAAAACCTCGTCCATCGCGTGCGGTTAAACCAAATATACGTCTGGCATACCTACCTTCCCGTTCAGCATTCTTGACCGGAGAAAACCGTGCAGACGCAAAAGCTCGATGTCCATGAACAGCAGTCCGACAAGGCGCTGGCCGAAGCGGCCATTTCGCGCTTGCGCCAGCTGAGCATGAAACTCGCCATGGCCGAAATCGACATTGAAGTCTTCGATGCGATGCAGCCGCTGGAGGATGAGTGGCGGGCGCTGGAGCGCGACAATCTCCAGTCCCTGCATCAGAGCTACGACTGGTGCACCGCCTGGGTGAGCGCCTTCCAGCGGCCGCTTGCAATCCTCAAAGGCACCCATGCCGACCAGACGGCTTTCATTCTGCCGGTCGAAATCGTCAAGTCCCGGGGGCTCGCGGTCGCGAAGTTCATCGCAGCCGATCACAGCAACATCAATACCGGCCTGTTCTCCGAGAGTTTTGCAGAAAGCGGCGGAACCATCGACGCCGGCAAATTCGCCGGCCAGCTTCAGCAGGCACTCAAGGGCCGGGCCGATCTGCTGCTGCTGCAGAACATTCCGCTGGAATGGCGCGGGCGACAGACCCCGCTCACGGGGCTGCCGATGGTGCAGAACCAGAATCATGCCTACCAGCTGCCGTTCTTTCCCACGTTCGAGGAAACGCTGAAGCAGCTCAACGCCAAGAACCGGCGCAAGAAATTCCGCGTTCAATCGAAACGCCTCGAGGCGGCCGGCGGCTTCGAATACCTCATTCCCGGGACATCGGAAGAACAGCACCGCCTGCTCGATATCTTCTTCTGCCTGAAGAGCGCCCGCTTCGCCAACCTCGGCCTGCCCGACGTCTTCGCCGACAGGGAAACGCAGACCTTCCTGCACGGCCTGCTCGACAAGCTGGATGACAGCAAGCAGTATTTCGGGCTGCAGATGCATGTACTCCGGCTCAAGGACGGGCATGAGGGTAAGATCGCAGCGATTTCAGGGATTTCGCGCAAGGGTGACCACATCATCTGCCAGTTCGGTGCGATCGATGAAGAACTCGTGCCGGATACGAGTCCCGGCGAATTTCTCTATTGGCAGACCATTTCGGGATTGCATGGCAAGGGCGTCGCGCTGTTTGATTTCGGCCTCGGCGACCAGACCTACAAGCGCTCCTGGGCGCCGGTCGAGACCCCACACTACGACGTGGTGCTGCCGGTCTCGCCGTTCGGTGTGATCGCCGGCGCCGCGCACCGGATCGTCACCCGCGGCAAGGCGCATATCAAGGCGCGCCCGAAGCTCTATAAATTCGCCCAGGGCATCCGGGCACGGATCGGTTGATCCCGTTCAGGCCGCCCGGCCGAGCGTCTGCTCGGCCCCCTCGCCGCCCGACATCAGTACGACGCGCTCATAGCCTGCAGCCTGGAATTCCGTCATCAGTGCAACGAAGATGGCCTCCTCGACCTCAGGCAGCGAGAGGATGATCTCGACGTCGCGGCTGCGCGTCAGCCGCGAGACGCCGGCGACATCGGCCGAACCGCATTCGACCACCACGAGGTCGTATGCGGCGGCGAGCGCATCGAGCAGCAACGACAGCCGGTCGACACCGCGCATGGCGCGGCGCACGTCGCTCTGGCCTTGAGGGATGAGATGGGCATCGGAAAGGCGGTCGCCGTGGATCGTATCGCCGAATGCGGCCTCACCGCAAAGCAGATCGGTGACGCCGAGGGCGGCCTGGTCCTCGGCCATCAGTTCTGTGGGATAGCCGGAACCGGTCATGTCGATCAGGATGACGCGGCGGCCGGCGTCGGCGAGCATGCGGGTCAGCGAAACCGTCGCCGCCGAGCCATTGTCGCCAGTCGGAGATATGGCGATTGCCAGCGGCGCGCGGCTGCCGGTGAGATAGTCTGCAACTGAGGTGACGGAGAATTCATTCTCGTCCTCTGGCGCCTCCTCGGCAGCCTCCGCGTCCTCTGGCGCCTCCTCGGCAGCCTCCGCGTCCTCGGTCGTATCCTCTTCGTCCGCGACAACGGCGAGCATGCTCGGCTGAACGGGTTTTCTGGCGGGAGTGGCGATCGGAGCAGCCTGCGGCACATGCTTCTCCTCGACGACCGCTTCTGCCTCGATTGCCTCCGGGGTCGCATCTGCCGGGCGCAGCGCCCGGCCGCTGAAGAGTTCGGTCAGCATGATGACGATGGCGCTCATGATCAGCGTCGCGACAGCAGCGACGACAACGATCGGCACCACCTTCGGGAAATAGGGATCGACCGGCTCAACAGCCCTGGAAACGATCCGCGCATCCGCAGGGCTCGAATTGCTGTCGGCGCGGGAGGCAGCCTCGCGGTAGCGCACCAGATAGGTTTCGAGCAGCTGACGCTGGGCGTTTGCCTCACGCTCCAGCGCATTGAGACCGACCTCGTCCTCACCGGCGCGGGCGCTAGTGGCCTGCACCGTTTCCGACTGCCGCTCGAGTTCGCTCGCGCGGAGATCCGCGACCTTGGACTCGTTCTCGATGCTCGCCAGGATCTTCTGCGTCTCCTGGCGGATCTGGGTGCGGATATCCGAGAGCTGAGCACGCAGGCTTTTCAGCCGTGGATGATTGTTGAGAAGGCTGGTCTGCAGATCGGAGATCTGCGATTGCAGGCCGGATTCCGTCCCCTTCAGCCGCTGGATCGCCTGTGAGGACATGATGTCGGGCAGCGTATCGAAGGCCTCGCCCGAAGACAGTGCGTTTCGCACCGCCTGCGCCCTCGCCTCAGCATTGGCCTTGTCGCCCCGCACGCGGGTCAGCTCGGCGGAGATATCATTCAATTGCTGGGCCGGAAAAGTGGTCGTGCCGTTCGTCTGCAACAGCCCGTGCGACGTGCGGTATTCGGCGACCTTCTTCTCGGCTTCGCTGACCTTCCGGCGCAGGCCTTCGATCTCCGGCTCCAGCCAGCGGGTCGCCTCGGAATTGGAATCGAGCTTGGCGCCGCTCTGGGTCGAAAGATAGACATTCGCCATGGCGTTCGGAATGGCGGCGGCGAGCTTCGGGTCCTTGGAGGTGAAATTGATGCCGATGACGCGTGAACCCGGCACCTGATAGACCTGCAGGCGCTCGACGAAGGCGTCGATGACGCGCTCTTCAGGCGGATTTTCCAGCGGGTTCTTCTTCAGGTGCAGCTTCACCAGGATACTGCTCATGGCCGAGCCGCTGGCGGCATCGTCGAATTCCGGCAGGTTATAGAGCTTCAGGTCGTTGATGACCCTCTTGAGGAGATCGGCCGATTGCAGAAGCTGCACCTGGCTGGCGATGTTCAGTTCATCCATCAGCGGACCGGCGCTGGCGTCATTGATCTGCTGCGTGCTGGCGAAGGCCGGCGCTCGGGGTTCGATGAGGATGCGTGTTTCGCTGCGATATTGCGGCGACATGATTTTGGCGCCGGCAAAGGCGACGCCCGCCCCCAGGAGGGTGATTGTCAAAATCCGCAGACGGCGCGCCCAGACCGCACGGACCAACTGGCCGAGGTCGATGTCCACATCCTGATCACGAGCTACGCCGGACATGCTCTTACTCCACAACAAAGGTGCCGTAAGCGTAAACGACCATGGTAACTCAACGGTTAATGGCGATCTCGCCGAGAAATGAGTGATGATCGATCGAGGAAACCAGGAAATTGCAAGCGCCCTTTACCGGGCATTAACCCTAACGGATCGATAACGACTGCACCGAGTTCATTTTTGTGAGCACAAGCGGATGTCTGTCGTCCAGCCCAAGATCCTTTTGGCCCTGAGCCTTGCAGCCATGATGGCAGCATTGGGCGGCTGCACGACGTACAAGCCGGCGCCGAAGGCCTTCAACGAGGCGACTATTCAGCCTTATACGCTGGACAGCGGCGATCGACTGCGCATCACCGTCTTCGACCAGCAGAGCCTTACCAACACCTATACGGTGGATCAGGCCGGCTATGTCGCCTTCCCGCTCATCGGCCAGGTCCCTGCCCGCGGCCGAACCCTGCAGCAACTCTCGGGACAGATAGCCCAGAAACTGCAGCAGGGCTATCTTCGCGATCCCGACGTCACCATCGATGTCGATCGTTATCGTTCGGTCTTCATCATGGGTGAAGTCGGCCAGCCCGGCCAGTATGCCTATGTTCCCGGCATGACAGTGCAGAATGCCATCGCGGTTGCCGGCGGCTTCACCAGCCGCGCCAACCAGCGCATGGTCGATGTCACGCGCAAGATCAATGGACAGGTGCTGACCGGCCGCATCAATATATCAGGGCCGATCATCGCAGGTGACACGATCTACGTTCGCGAACGGCTTTTCTGAGCGATGGAAAAACAGCAGCCGCTCCGCATCCTTCATTGCTTCAGGTCACCGGTCGGCGGAATTTTCCGCCATGTCCGCGATCTCGTCGAGGAGCACAGCAAGGCCGGCCATGAAATCGGCATCCTCTGCGACAGCTCGACCGGCGGCGAGTACGAGGACAGCCTGTTCGATGATATCCGTCCCTATCTCTCGCTCGGCCTGACACGCGTGCCAATCCGGCGTTCGATCAGCCCGTCCGACATTGCGACGATGTGGGACACATACAAGAAAATCAAAAGTTTGCGGCCGGATGTGCTGCACGGACACGGCGCCAAGGGCGGCGTGCTCGCGCGACTTGCCGGCTCAGCGTTGCGGGTGAACAGGTATCGCGTAGCCCGCCTCTATACCGCGCATGGCGGAAGCCTGCATTATTCGCGCTCCTCCCTCGGAGGACAGTTCGTCCTCAAGATGGAGCGCCTGCAGGAATATTTCACCGATGCGCTGGTCTTCATCTGCGAATATGAGCGCGATACCTACGCGCGCAAGGTCGGGCGGCCGCGGACGAAGACGAGACTGATCTACAACGGCATCGGCGAGCGCGATTTCGAGCCGATCCCGACCCGCTCGGATGCCGTGCATTTCATCTATGTGGGAATGCTGCGGGACCTCAAGGGTCCCGATCTGTTTGTCGATGCCTTCGCCAAAACGGAACGGCTGCTCGGCAGGCCACTGTCGGCGCTGATGATCGGCGACGGGCCGGATCGCGACCGCTACCGCGAAATGATGGTCGAACGCGGCCTTGGCAAACGCATCGGCATGCTGCCGGCAATGCGGGTCCACGAAGCCTTCTCCATGGCGCAGAACCTCGTCGTTCCCTCGCGCGCCGAAGCCATGCCCTACATCGTGCTCGAGGGGCTCGGCGCCGGCAAGACGATCATCGCAAGCCGTGTCGGCGGCATCCCCGAGGTGCTCGGCGCCGACAGCGCAGCCCTGGTGGAGCCCGGTAATTCCGACGATCTCGCCCGCGTCATGGCGGAAACGCTGAGCACGCCCGATTGGCACGCCAGGACGATGCCGAAGCCCGAGGCGGTGAAGGCGGTGTTTTCATCCGCCGTCATGGCACGCGATGTCCTGAAATTGTATCATGAGCTCGTCAACCCGGCTGCCAGCCAAGCAATGCCCGTCGCCTCGTAAATATTTCTTAGGGGCTTTCTGGTACTTCGCTTGCTGACAACGAGCGACGATGCCCCATGAACAAGCTGGCCCCATGAACAAGCTGGAAAAAGGCGATCAATTCGACGTCGAAGCGCTGCGCAAGCAGGTCTCCGACATCGAGGTGCGCGGCGACACGGGTGAGGAGAAGCCTTCCGACCCGACCGAAATCAACCCCTATGCCCGGCAGATTGCCGAACAGTTCCGCGACGGAACCAATTCGCCTGCCATCATCATCGGGCAATTGCGGCTGCTGGAATTCCTGGCGCTCTTCGCGATCGCCCTGATCGTCCACTATTTCTGGCCCGGCGACGGCAGCGATTCCCTGCTGATGCGGACCGGCATGGCGGCGATCGCTTCGGCCTTGACCGTCATCAGCCTGCAGCTTGCCGACACCTACACCATTCCCGCGCTTCGGTCGAAGCTGCGGCTGATGCCGCGCATCGTCGCCTCGTGGACATTCGCGCTTTTCCTCACAGTCGGGCTGTTCGCGCTCATTCGCGGCACCACATGGGCGATGGTCGACGCCTATATTCCATGGTTCGCCGCAGGCGCGCTCTTCCTTGCGGCCGAGCGTTTCCTCGTCGCCTACGGCATCCGCAACTGGGCGCGCAACGGCCTCATGGAACGCCGCGCCGTCATCGTCGGCGGCGGCGAGCCGGCCAAGGCCCTGATCCGCGTCCTCGAACAACAGGCCGACAACGACATCCGCATCTGCGGCATCTTCGACGACCGCGGCGAGAAGCGCTCGCCGATCATGGTCGCCGGTTATCCGAAACTCGGCACCGTGGCCGAACTCGTCGAATTCGTACGGCTGACGCGCATCGACATGCTGATCATCGCCCTGCCCCTGTCGGCCGAGGCCCGTATTTACGACCTTTTGAAGAAGCTCTGGGTTCTGCCGGTCGATATCCGCCTTGCCGCGCATGCCAACCGGCTGCGCTTCCGGCCGCGCGCCTATTCGCATGTCGGCTCGGTGCCGATGCTCGATATTTTCAAGAAGCCGATCCGCGACTGGGATTCCGTCGCCAAGCGCGGTTTCGACATCTTCTTCGCGCTCGTCGCGCTTGCGCTTCTCTGGCCGATCATGGTCGCGACCGCAATCGCCATCAAGGCGACATCGGAAGGCCCGGTCTTCTTCATGCAGAAGCGCCACGGCTTCAACAACGAAATCATCAACGTCTTCAAGTTCCGCTCGATGTACACCAACATGGCCGATCCCACGGGCAAGGCCGCGGTGACCAAGGGCGATCCGCGCGTCACCCGCGTCGGCCGCTTCATCCGCAAGACCTCGATCGATGAACTGCCGCAGCTCTTCAACGTGCTGAGAGGCGATCTCTCGCTGATCGGCCCACGCCCGCATGCCGTTCTCGCCCAGGCGCGCGACCGCGCCTTCGGCGACGTCGTCGAGGGTTATTTCGCCCGCCACCGCGTCAAACCCGGCGTCACCGGCTGGGCACAGATCAACGGCTGGCGCGGCGAAGTGGACAATGACGAGAAGATCAAGTTCCGCACCGCTTACGACCTCTATTACATCGAGAACTGGTCGCTCTGGTTCGATCTCAAGATCCTGTTCCTGACGCCGATCCGGCTGCTCAACACGGAAAACGCCTATTGAGCGCGATCGAGGCGACATATTCCCGTGTCGCCCAGCCGCAGCGGACGACGCTGCGCCTGATCGGCTCGGCCTTTGTTGCCTTCGGCGTCTTCCTTTCCGGCTTCGTGATCGACGAGCCGGCGCCCTATGAACTCTGGATGGCGGGGCTGATCGGCCTCTGGTTCATCCTGGGCTTAAGGATTTCGCGCGGCGTGGCGCCGCTGCTCGCCCTTTTGCTCACCTTCAATATCGGCGGGATGCTGTCGCTGACGCAGATGAAGGACCTGGCGACCGGGCCGATGTATATCGCGGTGTCGACCTTCCTGGCGCTGACGGCAGTCTTCTACGCGGCGATCATCGAGGACAGCCACAAGCGGCTGCCGCTGATCTTCAACGCCTGGACCTTCGCCGCCGTCGCCACCTCCGCGCTCGGCATACTCGGCTATTTCCATGCCTTTCCGGGCGCGGAAGTCTTCACGCTCTACGACCGCGCCAAGGGCGCCTTCCAGGACCCCAACGTCTTCGGCCCCTTCCTGGTGCCGCCATCCCTTTATCTCATCCACGGCATCCTGGCCGGCGACCTGAAGAAATCGCCGCTGAAGGCCGCGGCCCTGCTCGTGCTTGCGCTCGGCATCTTCCTCTCCTTTTCCCGTGCCGCCTGGGGGCTCTTCGCGCTTGGCGTGGCGCTGCTGATCCTCATCATGCTGCTGAAGGAGCGCAGCGGCGCCTTTCGCTTGCGAGTCCTGGTCCTGTCGCTGGCGGCGATCATTATGTTGGTCGCCTCGCTCTTGGTGGCACTCCAGATCCCGAAGGTCGCCGAACTGTTTTCGGCGCGCGCCCAGCTGGTGCAGCAATATGACGGCGAACATCTCGGCCGTTTCGAGCGCCACCGGATCGGTTTCACCATGATGATGGAGCGCCCGTTCGGTATCGGCCCGCTGGTGTTCGGCACGATGTTTCCCGAAGACGAGCACAATATCTGGCTGAAATCGCTGACCACCTATGGCTGGCTCGGCTTCGTCAGCTATGTCATCATGCTTCTCTGGACGCTGGCTCTCGGCTTCCGAAACCTGCTGCTCGACCGGCCGTGGCAACCCTTCCTGATGATCGCCTGGATCTCGGTTCTCGGCCATGCGACAATCGGCAACGTCATCGACATCGACCACTGGCGCCATGTCTATCTGCTGCTTGGCACGGTCTGGGGCTGCGCGGCACTGGAAGTGCGCCACAAGCGAAGAGTGAGGGGCGCGGTGTGAGGTCTTGCCGCCGACAGCATCGGCTGTCTATTTCGTCGCTCCCGCCGTCAGGCCGGCAATGAACCGTCGCTGGAAAACCAGATAAGTCACGATGAGCGGGAAAATCACGATCACCGCGCCGGCTGTCAGAACCGGCGTGTTGACGGTATAACGCCCTTGGAAAAACAGCATGCCGAGGGGCAGCGTCCGATAAGCGTCGTCATTGACCAGAATGAACGGAATGAGAAACTCGTTCCAGGTCCATATGAACAGAAACAGCGCCAGCGTCGACATTGCCGGCACCATGAGGGGGATAACGATCTTGCGCAGGATATAGAAGCGTCCGGCGCCATCGAGAACCGCCGCTTCGAGAACTTCTTCCGGCAGCTGCTGCATCGCGCTGGCGAGGAAGATCGTTGAGAATGGTATCGACATCGCGATCTGCGGCACAATCAGAGCCGCATAGGTATTGATCAGTCCGAGATACCGCATTTCATAATAAAGCGGGATAATGAACGCTTCCGCCGGCACCATCATGCCGAGCGTCAGGATAGCGAACAGCGTACGCCGCAGCGGAAATGACAGGTATGCGAATGCAAAGCCGGTCAGCAGGCCCAAAAAGACGCTTGCAGCGACGACGGGTATGACAACGATGATCGAATTCCAAAAGTAAATGTTGAAATGTCCGGCATTCCAGGCATCGACGTAATTTTCGAAATGTGGATACGCCGGCAACGCGAATGCACCCTGCAGAACGTCAGCCTTGCTCTTTATTGAGGTTAGAAGCAGGAGCAGGAAGGGGATGATCGTGACGAAAGCAAGAAGCCAGAGGACAATGCGGAGGAATAGCGGACCGGCCGAAATGTTAAATGAACGGCCCATCAAGCCACTCCTTTATGCTGCGATCCTACAAATCGGTGAATTGCATAGTTGATTACGAATGTGAGTATCGCGCCCACAATGGCGATGGCCGCTGCGGCGCCGAACCGATTAAGCTCGAAGCCGAGCTGATACATGTAGATATTCGGCACAAGCGTAGCGTTGGCTGGTCCACCCCGGGTCATTGTAAAAATCAGGTCGAAGCTTTTGATCGAGGCTATGACCGTCAGAAGCAAAACCACCCTTATTTCAGGCAATAGAAGCGGCAGCGTTATCCAGAAAAAGGTTTTTCGCGCCGAAGCGCCATCGACCTTGGCAGCGTCGAAAAGAGACGGGTCGATGCGCTGAATTCCGGTCAGGAAGATGACCATGCAAAAACCGAAGAAATACCATGTGGCAACGATCCCGACCGCGGGGAGCACAAAATTGAAATCGCCCAGCCACGGCAGCGCGAAGGCGCCCAACCCCACAGCTCTCAGAAACTGATTGAACGGGCCAAAGGCAGGATTGTAGAGCCATGCCCAGATGATGCCCAACACGGCAGTCGGCATGATATAAGGCAGGAACAAGAAGGTCCGCAGGGCGAGTTGTTCGCGTTGCTTCAGATTCCAGACGCAAGCAGCAAGAGCTATACCGAGCACCAGCGGCAGGACACAGTAGAAGATCATAAGCTCGGCATTGTTACGCAAGGCAATATAAAAACGACTGTCAGAAAAGAGATCGGCGTAATTGCCCAAACCAACCCACTTGGGCATGCTCAAGCCGTCCCAGCTGGTCAGGCTCAAACCCAAAGCCGCGAGGATCGGTCCAAAGACAAAAGCCGCGTAGAACAGCAATCCAGGCAATAAATAGATAAAATTGGTATGTTGCGAGCCATCAAGTGCGGAGCGTTTCATCCAGTACTCCATAAAGCCAAAGCTGTGATCATCACGCAGCAAGCCGATCGCAGTGCTCATTTATTTGGATCGACGAGACTCAGGCCACGACCGCAGGGGACGGCCGTGACCTGCGCCCACAGTCTTTATTTCTTGTCCTTCAGGTACGCCTGATAATCCTTGTCCATGGCATCGACAAAGGCTTCGGGGGTGATATTGCCGGACAGAAGAAGCGGCGTGTTGTCGTCTATTGTCTTCAGCATCGTTGGGCTCGACCAATCGGGGTAATGGCCGAGAGCGTCGTTTGCGTTGAGTGTCTTCCACATTTCGATGCCGGAGCTGAGGAGCGGCGTGAGCTTTGGCTTCGCGTCAGCCGCGAGCGAAGTTGCCGGGAGATAGCCAGCATTGGCCCAGGTTTCAGCAGCCTTCTCTGAAACCATATAGTCGATATATGCGCCGGCTAGGTCCTGTGTTGGCTTAGTTTTGGCAAGGCTCGTTATCGCCCAGGCAAGATCCACACCCCCGACACTCATGGGCTTGGAAATGCCTTTCGGGGCGGGGATGGCCATGAAGCCGATATCCGGATTGTGTTGCATGTCACCGAAATACCAGGTCCCGGAGATAAGAAACGCGCCCTGTCCGGAAATGAAAAGCTGGACGGCGTCGTCACCCGAGATGCCTTCGAAACCAGGGAAAAAATAACCGCCCTGTGCCCACTGCTGCACGAGTTTGGCGGATTCGATGTTCCCCTTGGTGTTCCAGGAGCCGCCTCGGCCGTAGATCAGATCGTCAAGTTCGGCGCGATTGCTCGCGTCGATATGCGCTTGGTCGATGGCGCCGATCATATGCAGGGCCAGATGCTGCTTTGCCGAGCCCATCATGAAGGGCGGGACGCCCTTTTCCTTCAGCTTGTCGAGATCGGCCAGGAACTCCTCGAAGGTTTGCGGCAGCGCTACTCCTGCATCGGCGAGGATCTTTTTATTGTAGAAGAGGCCAACGATCTCGCCGAGGCCGGAGATGCCGTAGGTCTTACCGACCCCAAATTTTCCATCCTCCCAGCGGTCTCGAGCAAGCACGGAATCCGACTGGAGCTTATCCCAGCCATATTGTTTGATGTAGTCGTCGACCGGCAGGAGCAATCCTTCCTTGACCATCGCCCCCATGTCACCGGCACCTTGGTTGACCTTCGTGATGACAGGGCCATCACCCGCTGAAACCGCAAGCTTCAGCGTCAGCTTCATGTCATCAAAGGTGCGGGCAGTGCGTTTGATAGTGACGCCGGGATGGGCAGCTTCGAAGTCCTTGTTAAGCTGCTCTATGACCGCACTCTGGCCTTCATAGGTTTGGTCATCCCACACGGCCAGGTCGTCAGCGCGCGCGGCTGCCGAAAGGCCAAAACTCAGAAGCGCCGCGCCAGCAAGCGCGACAGCTGCTTTCAATCCGTATGCCGGCAGTATGCTGATCGATTTCACAGTTCTTTTCATCTGCTCCACCTCATCTGGTTTATTCTCCACTCTCCGCTCAGGCCTTGCGCCAAGCACCGGCCGAACGTTTTCTTCCCCCAGAGCTTTGCCTGGCTGGCGAATCTGAGGTAATCGTCAATGCATCCGCACCTCTCGCGACCTAAAATGACAAAGCGCCACGCAGGAGGTGGCAAAGTGATGGACACCAGCTGCTTCATCCGCCCCGCGATTGAAGCGGATATCGACGCCTTTTTCGACATCTGCCTGAAAACCGCGAATGGCGGTCATGATGCCAGCACGCTTTATAGCGACCCGCATCTGCCCGGCTACATCTGGTCGGTACCCTACCTCAAGTTCGCCCAAGACTTTGCCTTTGTTCTGGTTCAGGACGGCCAGCCGGTTGGCTACGTCGTGGGGGTACCGGACACCGGCGGGTTCGACAGAGACTTGCAGACAAACTGGTGGCCGTTCGTCCGCCAGCAGGTTGCGGGACTGGCACCCACCCGTCCGCGCGACGCCGACGTGATGGAACGAATTCAAAATCCGCGCAGCGGAACGGCGTGGCTTCAAGACCAGTATCCGGCGCATCTTCACATCAACATCCTTCCCGGACTTCAGGCAAGCGGTTGGGGACGCAGGATGATCGGCACGGAGCTTCAAGCGCTTCGAAGCCGCGGGGTCGGAGCCGTGCATCTCGGTGTCGACCCAAACAACGAACGCGCCAAGGGTTTCTACCGTCACCTTGGCTTTTCCGAATTCGAGCGCGATGGCTCCGTCGCCTTTGCTATTCGGATTGACCAGGCATTGGGTTGAAGTACTTCCTGGTTTCTGCGAGGCACGGCAAGGCCCTGTCTCGTAGGTATAAGGACCCTTGATTGGAGAAAATCTCACACGCCCAGAGCTGCCTGCTCCCCACAAGGCGAGATCAGCGTACCTATCTGGATGAACCTTCGCCTGAAGGCGTTGTGCCATCATCGGCAGTAGAACAGGTTGCTCGGCGGAAAGCTGTCCATCAATCGAGGGCTTCATCATGAGCAAATCCTCGGCAGCCAGGTTCAAGGAGTCGGCGGAACGCGAAAGAGGAAAGAGCTAGCTAAACCTAGCCTAATTCTTCTTCGGGCGATCTTGACGGGCGCACGGCTAACCAGACGATACGTATGGCGCATACTTCTACTCGACCCTCTTTATTTCATCGCGCATTTTCATCGCACGTTAATCTCAAGCCTACAGCTGGCCTCCCATTTGTCAAGGACATAGACAAATTGCCTTCTTCGATGTATTGAATTCCGGTTAGTCGCGATAATTGCCAACTCAATACCGCCCCCATTAAGTATGTGCTCCGAACTAATTGGACTGAGCTAGCCGGATGGCAATGACATCTTCTGTCGCACAGACTCCGATCGCACGAAAAATTTCAACCAATGCCGTCATCCGAACCGTGTTCGCGAACGGATCGATCTCTCGCGCCGATATTGCCAAGCTGACCGGCTTGTCAAAGCAGACGATTTCCGATGTCGTGCGCGACCTCGAGGATGACGGATGGCTGAAACCAGTCGGACAGACTGATGGTCGCCCGGGCCGGAATGCGATCACCTATGAAATCAATGCCAGGGCGGGACTGGCCGTCTCTATCGATCTCGGGAGCACCAAGATTGCTGCGGCTATTTGCGATCTGTTAGGGAATGTGGTTGCTGAAACCAAAGTATCCACCGATCCGCGCGGCGGAATGCATCTCGTCAATCAGTTCAGTGATCTTATCGTGGAACTCGCATTTGCGGCCGGGACGACTGCCGACAAACTTCGTCTCGTCGTTCTCGGCAGTCCCGGTGTGCTCGATCCGGCCACCGGACATATCAACGTAGCGCCAAGCATCCCCGGCATCGACGCAATAAATCTGCGGCAAGTCTTCAGCGACAGAATGGGGATACCCGTGATCGTTGAAAATGACGTCAACCTGGCCGCGCAAGGGGAGAAATGGCGGGGACACGGTGTCGAAACCAGCAATTTTGCTTTCGTTGCTCTCGGCACGGGCGTCGGCATGGGCATCATCGCCAACGGAACTCTGTTGCGCGGCGCGCGTGGGGCGGCCGGTGAAATCGCCTATCTTCCGATCGGTGGAGATGCTTTTGATCCTGGTGGATTTACGCTTGGAACCTTTGAGAGTGCGGTCGGCAGCGTCGCTATGTTGCGCCGCTACGTCGGTTTCGGCGGGCGTAATGCATCCACCGTGGCCGATCTCTTCGCCGCGTTTAATGCGGGAGAAACAAGCGCCGTGGCCGCAATCGAAGAGACGGCAAGGCTGGTCGCAGTCGCCATTGCTGCGATCGGAGCGGCACTCGATCCTGAACTGGTAATTACCGGTGGCAGCATCGGCGCAAGACCGGAACTCGTAAACGCCATCCGCGGTTTCCTGCCGCGTTGCACACCTTATCCGCCGCGCATCGAGATCAGTCGCTTTGGGAACCGGGCCGCCCTCATGGGAGGAATGGGAATCGCGGTCGAGCGCATGCATGACGATCTATTTGGGGTAAAATTGAGGGAAGTTTGAAGAGTGTGTGCCTTAGGAAGCGAAACCGGCCAACGTGACAGCGCGGCCACTTGAGAAGCGCTGGAAATGCGCTAGATTTTCGATCATGATAACAGCAACGCAGATACGTGGCGCGCGCGCCATGATCGGAATGAGCATCGAAGAGCTCGCCGCCGCTAGCGGGCTGCCGGTCGAGACCGTGACAGCGCTGGAAAACGGCGAATTCGCGGGCGAGCCGCACGCGCTGTTCGATGTGCGCAGCACGCTCGAGGCGAACGGCATCATCTTCCTGTCGAGCGGCAATCAGGATGAAGGCGGCCCCGGCATCCGGTTACGCGCACGCAGTTCCAGCGATGACGGCATCCGACCGGAAAACCTCAACGCCGCCAACGACGACTGACGGAACCAATCGGTCGCCCGAGCGTTTTGCTGTCCCATAACATATCGGGGGCAATCTCTTGAATCGCAGCAATGGTCTCTACGTCATCATCGGCGTTCTTGTCGTCGCCGTCATCGGCCTCGGCGCCTATATCTTCCACGAGGAAAACAAGCCGCAGGGGATCGAGATGAGCATCGGTAAGAACGGTGTCTCGATCGAACAGAACTGATCTTCAAAGATAGGTTTTTGCAAGGTCGGCGAGTTTGCCGCCGTCCTTCACGCCCTGCCTGTAGAGCTGAATGATGACCGCACCGATCCGCTCGGCCTCCGGCGTCGTTTTGACGAGGCCGCGTTCATCGCAGACCTTGTCGAGCACTTGTGAAAGCAGATCGAGATCTTCCGAAAATAGCGGCAAATCATGCGGATGAATTGATGACCGTAACATCATGCCGCAATCCTCCGAGGGCAAACGCATCCACGCTTGGATCGCCGGCCGCCCTCCGCAACCGTCATAAAGTCATTATGCGCGAGGGCCTGAACTTTAGCAACTGCGCAAATTCCCGTGGGACAAAATTTGGAACAAAATTTTGTCCCACGCGTTGTGGCCGCGTTTTGTAGCAGGAATCCATGAGTGCAGATGTGAGTGAAAAACGCTTTCCCTCCCCCGTCCGGGTCGTTTCTCCAAACAGCAGCCTGATCGTTTCCACCGTCTGGGAGGCCGCCGAATATCTGAAACGGTGGCCGAGCAAGCGTGGGCGCGATTATCGAGTTGCGCGCCAGCACTGCCTGGATGCGCTCGACGGATTGTGCAGCCCGCGCGCAGCACAGACTTCCTTTATCACGGCAGCGAAAACGGCAGGATTGCTGGTGTAACAGGGGTTAGCTGTTGCGGCCGCCCGCGGCGACTCGTTGGGGATGGATGGAGCCTTCCATGATCACCTTGGCGGTAATCTCAATCACCCGCTCCTCGGCGAGTTCGGCAAGCGCGAGGGCGACATCGCCTTCCGACCAGCCGGCTTTGACGGCCTCGTCCGACAGTGCCTGGAACGCGCTGGCGAGGCTCTGCCTGCAAGTTAGATTGTGCTTCATATCCGCCATGCGCTCGACTAGGCTATCTGTGATCGGGATAATGTTAATCTACACATATTCGCGAGAATGCGAAGAGGTTTCAGATTTTTTTCAATCCAAAATTGGGTTGATAACTTCAGATCTGGGTATAGCCTTAACAAAAGGCAACAAATACCGCCTCCCCCACTGAGGGAGTACCAAAAAGAACTAAAGGATTTATTTGCGATGCACTCTCAAAGAGTATTTCATCGCCTTATTTATTTTAAATGGTCGACGCGGCCGGAGCCGATGCAGCGGCCCCTTGGGCCACGAGAATGCGGAAAACCCGAATGCGGCCCGTTTTCAGCATCTTCTCGGCACCCTGTCAATCAGCTTCGGGATCCCGATGGAGCGGGCGTCGGGCGCGTTGGAGGATGTCGCGCGCAGTCGGTACAGCCAAACGGCGGGCGCTCCCTTAGCCTAAGTAGCCGCGAACGCCTTCGGTGTTAATCACCTTAATACCACAACGACACCACACTCCCGTCAAAGTCCGCCCTACCATTGCGGTGGCGGCTCACTTCTTCAGATTTTCAGGAGGTAAAATGTCTATCGAACTAGACGCGACTACCTATGTACACGCCAAGCCGGCGACAGCCCATTCCTATATTTTGCCGGCCGTTGTCGATGTTCTCGAGAACAGTTTCCAGGAGGCAAATGAAACGGCAGTCTTCGACCTCGGTTGTGGCACCGGCGGTGCTGCCGCCGTGCTTGCGGAAAAAGGCTATGACGTCGTCGGTGTCGATCCCTCCCAGGACGGCATCGCGAAAGCGAGAACGGCCCACCCTGATCTTTCGCTGGAAATCGGTTCCGGTTACGAAGATCTTTCCAGCCGGTATGGAACCTTCGATGCGGTCATCAGTCTCGAGGTGGTGGAGCATGTCTATGATCCCAAGGCCTTCTCGACCACCATTTACGATCTGGTGAAGCCTGGCGGCATCGCGGTCGTATCGACGCCTTTCCACGGCTACTGGAAAAATCTGGCTCTGGCCGTGAGCGGAAAGATGGACGACCATTTTATGCCCCTCAAGGACCATGGCCATATCAAATTCTGGTCTCCCGAAACGCTCAGCACGCTGCTGGTCGAAACTGGCTTCGAAGACGTCGAATTCGAATATGTCGGAAGAATTCCGTTGCTGGCGAAATCGATGATCGCGATCGCTCAGAAACCGCACTGAAGGCGGCCCAAGGCCCGCCGCCGTTTGCAATGGCGGCGCTATAGCTCGCCTGCAACATGAACAAATGACATTGTCGTTCGGGACTTTCGGTTCCCGTTTCAGCATTTCTGCTATGTCTCGTTCCGTTTCCGCCGCCAGCGGGACGCAAAAAAATGAGATTCTGACTGGGATTTCAAGGGGATAAATGGTCGGGGCGACTGGACTCGAACCAGCGACCCCTTGACCCCCAGTCAAGTGCGCTACCGGGCTGCGCTACGCCCCGACCTGCCGAAACGGCTTGCTTCGTTTAGTTTTTCAGCGCGTGCAATGCAAGCGGAAAAACTTCGCCTCCAACAAAAAGGAAGCAGTTTGCCGGAATGGTCAGATCGTGGCGAGCTTCAGCCGGCCTTCGGCGGTTTGGATGGGCTGCCATGCCTGGTAGTTGGCGATCGAAAAATGCGGTGTTTCGAAGGGTGTGGCGTGGGTTTCGGTGATGACGGTGACGTCGGCGCCGGCAGCTTCGCCAGCGAGGATGCCGGCGACGGCATCTTCGAAGACCAGGCATTTTTTCGGATCGACGCCGAGGCGGCTTGCGCCGAGCAGATATCCTTCGGGGCTGGGCTTGCCTGATTTGACCTCCTGGCCGCTGACGATGACCTTCGGCATCGGGATGCCGGCGGCGGCCATGCGGCGCCTGGCAAGCTCGATCGGCGCCGAAGTGACGATTGCCCACCTGCCCTCGGCGATGGCGGAGAGGAAGCGGACGGCGCCGGGGATCTCGACGATGCCGGAGACATCCTGCATTTCCTCGGCGAGCAGCAGATCCGCCTCGTGGGCCGGATCGACGCCGGGCAGGCCGAGCCCGCGGATAACGTCGGAGGCGCGGATGCCATGGATCGTCTTCAGGAAGACCTCCGGCTCGAAGCCGTGGCGTCTTGCCCATTCGCTCCAGACGCGTTCGACAACGGCAATGGAATTCAGCAGCGTTCCGTCCATATCGAAAAGGAAGGCATCGTAGGACCTGTCGAGGATGTCATGGAGAGCGGGCACGGGCGTTTCCTTGCGGGTCCACAGCGCGCCGCTCGTCTTTGAAGACGCGCAAAGGACGCTGGGACATTTTGAAGCTAAGCAGGCGAGTAACGGAGAGCGGCGGCAGCGTCAACGTCAGTCGTTGACGTCGGGATGCGTGACGTTTCTAACGTCGGCCAGACCGCGGGCAGCATCGCGGCTGCCAGTCGCAGCAGCGGCTTCGAAGATGCGGGTAGCATCGCCGTACATTTTGAGATTGAGATAGCAGTAGCCGCGCAGAACCATCAGGTCGATACGCTCCTGCTGCAGTTGGGCGCGCTGATCGAGGTAGATGAGGGTTTCGCGATAACGACCGGCGTCAAAGGCCGAAAGCGCGCGGTCGGCGAGGATCGCCACCTGAAGCTCGGCGGCACGCTGGCGGTTCTGCGGCGCCTTGGTGGCTGCGACGGCGGCATTGCCGGAGAGGCCGGCGCGGAGATAAGCGAGGCTCTGGCCGTAGGCTGCGTCTTCACGGACCTTGCGGGCCGGGCTCTGCAGCGCCGCCTCGAAGGCCGAGATTGCCTCCATCGGCCGGTTGATATCCATCAGGCACCAGCCACGCGACAGCGCGTCGGCCGGGCTGAGCTGCCCCGCATCGATTGTCGTCGAGCAGCCGCGCGTCTGGCGCGAACCGCGCGGAACGGTCACCGTCTCCATCGCCGGCCTCGCCGCGCGAACGACAACTTCCGACCCCGGCTGCAGGGTGACACGGCGCTCGGCCGGAAGTGGCTCGGTCGGGGGACGCTGCGTCGGTTGAGCCGGTTGCTGTGCTGCAAGCCCCCCCTTCTCCGGCGGCGGCGTGACGGCGTTCGGCGTCAGGGAGGACGTATCTTCGAGATTGGTGATCCGGCTCGACCGGCCGGCCCAGGCGCGCTGGAGGTCGAGCACGCCCTTGCGGTCGCTCAGCTGCTCGCGGGTGATGACAAGGCCATAGGCGGACGGTTCGTCATCTGGTTTCCAGGCAAGCGCCGTCTCGAACCACCGTGCGGCGGTCTGGAACTGGTTGAGGGAGCGGGCATACCAGCCGAACTGCTGCGCCGTCGGCACATATTTCCGGGCGATGACCTCGGTGGCGATGCGATGCAGCACGTCTTCGGCCAGATCGGCCGACGGCTGCAACGCCATCAGGTTGGCGGTGGCGGCGAGATAGGTTGATGTCGCATCCTCGGAATCGGTGCGCCAGCGGAACATCACGTCCTCGGCTTCCTCAGGCGCCTTGCGGGCAATCAGCGCCAGCGCCAGCCCCTGCGAAGCGGCCGCCGAATCTTGCTTGGCTCGGGCGGCGCGGAACCACTTCTCGGCATCGGCATCATTGTTGCGGCGAAGCTGGTACCAGCCGAGCAGCAGCGCATCGGAGGCAAGCCCCCCAGTCTCGGCGAGTTTTTCGAGGCGGGCGACATAATCGGGCGCGATGGCGAGATTCGGATCGTCATTGCCCTCGGCCATGAATCGTCGGGCGAGGTTATCGCGGATCGCATCGAATTCCTTGCTGCCGTCGGCGGCAGGCCTCTCCAGCGTGAGCAGTGCCTGCATCGGCTGGTAGCCGAGCAGCGTCGAGGCCTTTTCGACCGTCGCCTGCCGCTCGGCGGGATTGGTGCAATTCTTCAGGATATAGGTGTAGGCATCCTGGCCGCGCTTCGCCCTCTCCGTCTGGATGAAGGCTTCGGCGACGCGCCAGAGAACATCGACCTCGCTGCAGGTGAGCAGGCTCGGTGTTGCGGCGGCAATATCGACCACCGTCGCATATTGCTTGAGGTCCGACGCGTTGACGAGGCGGGCACGGGCCTCGGCGACGTCGAGCCGGTCGAGCAGATCGGCCGGCGGCTGCCATCCGGCGGCCGCCTGACGGTCGGCGACCGCCTTGCGCAGCTCCGCATAGCGGCCATCGGAGTAGAGCTGCCACATGGCCTCAAGCTGTTTGTCGCCATTTTGCGGCACGGCGAGTGGATCGGCCGGCGGAACCCAGTTCGGGTAGAGCGCCTGAAGTCGGGAGATTTCGGCTTGCAGGCGCACCTTGTCGCCGCGGCTGGCGAAATAACGAAGCGCGCTTTCATCAACGGTAGGCTGCGGCGGCGCGGCGGCCTGTGGTGGAGCCTGTGGCTCGGAAACTATGGGGGGCGTGACCGGCGCCGGCTGGACGGCCGTCTGAGGTGCCACAGGTTGCGGTGCTACGGGCGGCGAGCCTGCAGGCTGCCGTGCTGCGGCATTCGGCACGGGTGTATCCAGTGCTGGCGGTGAGGGGGATGTGATCGCCTCGATCTTGTCGGCCACCAGCTGCGCATTGAATTGGGGATTGCCGGCGGAAGCATCAGTCGGCTTGATGCGGCCCATCATCATCAGTTCCGGCGCCGGCTTGGCGGCAGATCCAAGGCCGAACCTTTCCTGCAGAGCGGCACGATCTTTCAGCCCGGTGACGAGGGTCGCCACCACGACTGCCGCTGATACCGCCACGAGAGAAGACTTCACAGACACTCCGGATGCTTCTCCCCGATATAGGCCAGTCCCAGCAGCTGAAGCGTGGACGGATAATAGAGTGCGGGCGCAAATTGCAGGGCCGAGCCCGGCAGCTTGGTCCCGTCGAGTACACAGGCCACAACATCGTTAACAATTCGATAACCGGGGTCCGGCAGCACGGTCTTCGGCCGGCCGGTGGTCAGATCGATGGTCGCGGGAACACCGTCTTTCGACATCCCCTGCTGCAGACGGGTCAGCAGGGCCTTGTCGGTGACGCCGCCGCGAACGAGATAGAGCGGGATGCGGATGGCGTTATAGGCGAATTCGGCGTCGAAACCCTGCGCAGGCTGCGGTTGGCCGCTGAGACTGACCCATTCGGCGGGAAGCTTGCGCGGGCCGAACTGCATCGTCTTCAGCAGCGCCACGCCATCTTCCGACAGTTGTTTCCAGGCATCCGACGGAGCGAGCGCCGCCATCACCGGGATAGCCTCGTAAATCCAGTAGGACGGGTTGACGACGGGACCGTCGTCACGGTCGGTGCCGGTAAACCCCTCGCTTCCCGGCAACAGGAGTGTGTGGCCGGCCGAGCGCACAACGGTTTCGGCAAGCAGCGCCTGCGCCATGCGGGAGGCGGCGAGGATATAGTCCTCGCGTTTCCACGCCGTGCCGGCCAGCGCCAGCGCATAGGCGATCAGCATGTCGCCATCCGAGGCATTGTTGGTATCGGAGACGTGCGGCTTGATGTTTGGATCCCATTTCCAGACGGCCAGGCCATCGTCGCGCAGCAGCAGTTCGGTGCGGGTAAAATACCAGATCTGTTCGAAATCGGCGGGGCTTGCCGAGAGATAGGCGAGCAGCATGCCGTAGCCCTGCCCTTCGCTATGGCTGATATTGCCGTTGCCGTTATCGACGATGCGGCCGGTCGCATCGAGAAACTTCGCCTTGTAGGCCGACCATGCGCCGGCATTGATCATCGCCTGCTGCGCAACGGCGGGCGTTCCCGCGGGAGCGAGCGCGACCGATGCCGCAAACAGGAGCGCGCGTAACCGTCTCATTTCGACCGACCCAGCCTTCCGAGCATGCTCGAGGTGGTGATCCCGATCAACAGCACAAAGACGACCAGCAGGAAGGCATAGGAGAGGATATTCGTCGACAGCCAGTTGGCGGCGATCAGGCGGTAATTGGCGATCGACCAGGGGGTGGACGGCACGAAATCAAAGCGGGTGACGGGCACCGTGTCGATCTTGCCAGTTTTGCTCGAATAGGTGGTGATGTGGCCTGATATCTGCGGCCAGTTCAACTGCTCGGTCAGAACCTCGAGCCCCGCGCGCAAATCCTTCGCCGACGGCGCCGTCACCACCGTCCATGAGCCCGCTCCCGCGGGGCTGGAGCCCTGGGCAACCATGAGCGTGGCGGCGTTGGGCGGGGTAAAGATCTCCTCGGCGCCGGGAACGAATTGCAGCGAACTGCGGGAGATATCGAAATTGCGCGACAGCCACTCGCGGAAAGCAGTGATCCGGCTGCGCAGGACACCGCCGCTGACTTTGGAGTTCCACTCTTCGAAGGCCGTACCGGTGTCGACGACGCCCGCCTGCGTCTCGACGACGGGGCGCCACGAGGCCTGGCTCGCCGTAGAGATATTGGTCTGCGTCAGCGCAGTTGCCGGCATCTGCGAGATGGAACCGATGAAGATGGCGTCGCGATCGCCGATCATGTTCGGCGAGGCGACGGTTTCGACGGCGACCGGATGGCCGGCCGTAATCGCCATCTGGCCGAGCAACGTGGCGGCAGCCGAAAGCGTGTCAGCATCGACGCGGTCGATGAAGAGCGGCGTCGGCTCCGTGGCCCGACCATAGGGATAGGCGGTGCCGGCCATTGCCGCCAGATTCGGACGCTGGCCGACGCGGGCGAAATCCGGAATCTCCAGCTCTGATGTATCGAACAGGGCAAAGCGCGGGGTGGCGCCGGCGGTCGCGCCCGGCGCGCAGGCGGCATCGTCCTTGTCCATCAGGATCGCCTCGATCGCCACCGAATTGAGACCCGGCTTGAAGTGCCGCATCGTCACGCGGATCGGCAGATGGCGGAGAATACCGCCAGTCGTCGTGGTGATCGGCACGGTGGAGGCGATGTTGTCGTTGACGTAGATATCGATGTGGCTGCCGGGCAGCACTTTGTCAGTATAGGCGGCGTCGAGCAGCACCTTTGCCTCGCCATAGGCATTGGCATAAAAATCGGCCGGCACGGCGATATTGAAGCTCGTGCGCAACCGCCGGCCGGAGAATTCGGTGGTCTTCACACCGAGCTGAGACAGGGCGATATTCGTATCGGAAAAGACCAGCGGCGCGTTCGGCGCGCTCCAGCGCTCGGTGGTCAGCACGTCGCGGCGAACATCCGAGGAGCGGTCTGTCGGCGAGACGATGGTATCGATCGCCGAGGAGACTGCCTGCCAGGAGGGGCCGCTGATCAGAAGAACCGGCGAGCCGCTGCGCGGGTCGGTGACGAAGGCGGCGAGTGCCGCACTTTCGGCGCCGGGCGGCAGGCCAGGAAAGAGCGGCCGCAGCTCCGCCGCGGTGCCGACGAGCACGCTGAGCTTGCCAGGGCCGGCGGCCGGAAGCGAAGCGGTGCTGAAGGCAAAGATCTGGTTCGGCATGCTGCTCAGCACCGACAGGCCCTGTGCCAGCCGCAGCAGCGGCTTGGTGGTTCCCGGCTGCTCCAACGCCGGGACAACGATGTCGAACTCCGTCTTGCCGGCGCCGTCAACGCCGATGGCGCGGATTGCGTCGGCGCTCGCCAGCTGGGAAACGTCCATGCCGGCAAAGCTCAGATAGGTCCCGGCCGGATCGATATTCGACCACAGTTCATAAGTGGATTGAATGCTGCAATCGGTTCGGTGGCGCTGGCCGGCTTCGAAGGTGACGAGATTGGCGCCCGGCTGCAGCAGACCAGTTGGAACCTCGAAGGTGACGGTCGAAGGGCCATCCGGTGAGCCGACGCGCTGCTGGCCGATCGGGCGATTGTTGAGATAGACGGTCAGCGCCGAGGCCTCGGGCGCGACGACGATCGAATTCTGGTAGGCGAAAGTGAAGCTTGCCTTGGCCGCCGCCTGCTCCGGCGTCAGATAGACCGACCATGACCGGCGATCGTATTCACCGCCGAGGCCGAGTTTCGAAAAGGGCACGACAAAGCGACGGACATCGCCGGCACGCGGCGGCGCAGCGCTGTTTGCCGCCGCTGCTGGCTGGAGCGCGGGCGGCTGCGACTGCGGTGACTGGACGGCGATCGGCGGAGGAACGGGAGCAGGATTAGGAGCAACCGGGGTTGCAGGTGCGGGTAAGACGGAAACCGGAGGCGCGGTGGCTGCGGACGGCGTGGGCGGCGTCAACCTCGGGGCAACAGACGCACCGGGCGGCCGTTCGCCGGACATGTCGAAGGGTGCCGTCTGCGCCTGGGCGAAGGCGGAAGCATTCAGCAGGAGAAGCGAGGCGGCGACGATCCTTCTCATCCGGCGTTGACCTTTGCCGCCTGCTGCTGGGCTTCTCGCTCCGGCCGCATACTGCGGAAGAAGTAAACGAGGCCGCGGCTCGTCTGGTAGAACGACATGCCGAGAAACCAGATGGTGCCGCGGATCAGGCCCGGATTGCGGCGGCGCGAGGCCTGAAACTGGGTCCACTGGTCAGAATTGGCAAACATCAGATCGGCGATCAGGCGATGGTCGAGCGCGCTTTTCGGCACGTACTGGCAACCGACATTGCTGATGTCGCCCGACGGCTCAATGTTGCGGACGATGAGCGGCAGGGTTTCCAGATCCGCGCCGCTATAGGGCCGGAAGCGGATTTCGCCGACGGCGCCGACCAGCATCTCGTCGAGATGCTTGTTGAAGATGTGCAGTCTTGCGCCGTGGACGGAAACATCCTCGATCGAGGCCGTGTACCACTTGCCGTTGGCGCCGAATTCGCAGCGCCGGTTGACGCGGACGCGACGGGACGAGGCGCGCTCGCCGCGCTCCGACACGACACCAAGTGCGCAGCCGGCCATGATCAGGTTGATGAGATTCCATCCGCCGACGACGAGCGTGACGTCGGCCTTATAGGGCTCGGCGTAGATCTTGTAGATGGTGATGATGAGCGCGACGATCTGCACCGCAAAGATGACGAAGAACGGGCGGCTGATCTCCGACAGACGGCTGACGGCGATCGATTCGTCTTTGGCGGTGACCTTGAAGGTCGGCTTCCTCGGATTGAGCATGACGGAGACGACAGCAGGCAGCAGATGCACGGTCTGGACATATTCGTAGAGCTCGGAAATCCAGGGCCAGCGAAACGACCCGTAGAGGTAGTTCTGCATCATCAGATTCACCAGCATATAAGCGAGCGTATAGGCAAGGAACTCGCCGCCGGAGGCGGTGAAGATCTCCAGATCGAAGAACAGATAGAAGAGCGGCGCAAACAGGAAGATCGTGCGCGGGAACGGGAAGAGCCAGAAAAGCGTGGAGGACATGTAGCAGAAGCGCTGCGGGATCGTCAGCCCGCGCTTCAGCAGCGGGAAGCGGAAGCGCAGGATCTGCATCATGCCCTGCGCCCAGCGGCTGCGCTGGCCGATGAAGCTTGCAAAGGTGGCCGGCTGCAGGCCGGCGATCAGCGGCTTGTCGACATAGATGCTGTTCCAGCCGCTGCCATGGAGCGCCAGCGCCGTCTCGCAATCCTCGGTGATGCTGATGCCGCTGAAGCCGTTCTGGGATTCGAGCGCCCTGCGGCTCAGAACCGCGGCCGAGCCGCAGAAGAAGGCGGCGTTCCACTTATCGAGGCCGCGCTGGATGATGCCGTAGAACATCTCGTTCTCGCTCGGCATCTTGTCAAAGGTGCGCAGGTTGCGCTCCAGCGGGTCGGGATTGATGAAGAAGTGCGGGGTCTGGACAAGGAAAAGCTTCGGATCGTCCTCGAAGTAGCCGACGGTCTCGAGCAGGAAATCGCGGGCCGGCGCGTGGTCGGCATCGAAGACGGCAATGAGTTCGCCGGTCGAAAGTTTCATGGCGTTGTTGAGATTGCCGGCCTTGGCATGCTCGTTGCGGTCGCGCGTGAGGTAGCTGACGTCGAGATCGTCGCAGAGCTGCTTCAGCTCGATATGGCGGGCAGCAGCAGCCTGGGCTTCGAGCAGCTTGCCGGAGTTGCGCTTCTGCAAGGTGCCGCCGTCGTCGAGCAGCCAGACATGCAACTTCTCGGCCGGATAATCCATGGCCTTGGCGGCGGCCAGCGTGTTTCCCAGCAGGCCGGCATCCTCGTTGTAGGATGGCACGAAGACGTCGACATGGGGGAAACGTTCATTCTTGGCGGCACGCGAGGGGCGCGACGGCAGCGGCGTCGCGACGATGAAGAGGCTGAGAGCCAGCATCGCAACGCTATACATTTCGGCAAGATAGAGCAGCAGGCCGGGAATGAAATTCTCAGGCTGGTTCAGAGGCGGCAGCGTATTGGTGGTGCGCCAGTAAACATAGCGCAGCACGATCGATGTGCCGAAGGCGAGCGCCACCAGGCGCCACGTCCCCTCGCCCTTCAGCACCTTGATCAGCGCCATCACAGTCACGACCGTGATGCTGGTGATGAGCTGGGTCTGCAGGTTGACCGGCAACGTGATCAGCACGATCATGCAGAGCGAAACCACGGCCCATATGATGACACTGCGGGCTTTGCGCATTGACGTTCCTTCGAAATTGCTCAACCGGGGCACCAACTGGCGCCCGCGGGCATGCATGCTCTATCTCCGGCAGGCAGCCGTCATGGCCGCGTCGCCTATGCAGTCCGGCGAAGGCACGGTGACGCCGATCGCCCTTACCGATTGTTCGATTGGCGCGGCGGCCGCATCCGGCCTTGCGCTCGTCTGCGGCGGCTCGCCCGGCAGCGGCACGCGCGGGCCGATGGGTGCAGGCACCGATGCGACGCCTTGAGCCGGTTGCGAGGTCGAGGCGCTGCGAACGGCAGCTGCCCGCGGCCGGCTGACTATGGCCGGCGCCGGCTCGTAGCCGATCGGCATCGGGCTGGCGCGATAACCGCCCTTGTCGGGATAGATCGGCTCGCCGGTGCGTCCGAGCGCACCGTCGGCGGACGGCGGATTGCCGTAAGGGTTCCAGACCACGCCATCGAAGGTGCCTGATATGGTGTAACCATAGACGATGCCGAGCAGCTGGCGCTCGCTCGCCCTCGCATCGCAAAGGCGCAGGCGCAGCTGGATCATGCCGAAATTGCGCGCCTGGGTATTGGCAGCAGTGCTCGAGCGGATCTGCTGCCAGGCATAGACGCAGGTGTCGCCGGCCCGGCTGCGGCCGGAGGCGTAACCGAAGGGGCCATAGGCGTTCTGCAGGAAGGTCGCCGACGTCGCCATCGGCACGCTAGGGGCCGAACGGGCCACCTCGCGGGCAATGCCGCTCTCGTTGATCATGCTGAAGCCAGCGTTGCCGGTGCCGGGATTAGCCCCGGAAGCGCCGAAGAACTGGACCTTCAGGAAATTCTGACCGGGCACGGACGATGACGTAAACAGCGAGATCGTCTGCTCGACGCCGTTTCCACGCTTGCGCTCGACAACACTGACGATCGACGGACCGCCCGGCGGCGGCAGGACCAGCGCTTTTTCCGGCGCCACGGTTTCCGGCCCGGAAGGCTGGCGCACACCGCCCGTCGATGTGCAGCCGGCCATCATGCCAGCCACTGCCACCAGCGATATCGTCTTCCGCAAGCGCATGTCTCGAGCCGCAATCGCCTTTTCAGATATCCATTCGCAAACCGAAACGCGACGGACCTTCGAATCAACGACCACCTGGCCGTTCATCCGACATAAATCGCCAACATGGTTAACGAAGAGTAAAGAACCGGCCGCTGATGTCACCGGACGAACTCTCACTGAACGTTATTCGGACAACTCAACCCAATGATGTGGAAATCAATTTAGCAGCAACTTAATTGCTTTGATTGCGCCTGTCTTCCGCTGGGCGAAAAGCCCGTTGGGAACTATGCCGCATGGCCGGCGTTGCCTTGATGTCTGGGGTAGGAAAAGGAGAACATCCCATGCGCAAGA
Organism: Rhizobium sp. 62_C5_N11_2; assembly: GCF_051811185.1. Lineage (NCBI taxonomy): Bacteria > Pseudomonadati > Pseudomonadota > Alphaproteobacteria > Hyphomicrobiales > Rhizobiaceae > Rhizobium > Rhizobium sp. 62_C5_N11_2. Next base: position 1,360,873 of record NZ_JBPWPW010000001.1, on the reverse strand, counting down.
CCATGCTGGCTGCGGCCGCCATACTGACCATCAGCTCCGCCGCCTTCGCGCAGAGCACCGTCATCGTCACAGATCCCGCACCGACCGGCTCCGTCGTATTGCCCGGCGAAGTGCGCACCTATGTGATGGAGCAAAACACGCCGTCCGTCGTCTATGACGGCGATATCGTGGTTGGCACGACGCTGCCCGATACCGTCGAAGTGCACACCGTGCCTGACATGGACGGTTACGGCTATACCGTCGTCAATGAGCGGCGCGTTATCGTCGAGCCGAAGACCCACCGCATCATCCAGGTGCTGGAATAACACGATCGGGAATTGTGGACGTGCGGCCGTATTCCGGCTTCACGCCCGCTCGTCTCCCACCCTCGCCGGTACATTCAAAAGTTCGCGGATCTTATGAGCCAGCTGCTCCAGACTGAAGGGCTTCGCGAGCAGGGAAACGCCATGATCGAGCACACCATTGTGGACGATGGCGTTGCGGGTGTAACCCGTGGTGTAAAGGATCCGAATCGTCGGCCATTTTTCCTGGACGACATCGGCAAGCTGGCGTCCGCTCATCTGCGGCATGACGATATCGGTGAAGATCAAATCGACCTCCGGATTTTCTTCGAGCAACAGAAGCGCCTCTATGCCGCTTGCTGCCTGCAATACGGTGTAACCGAGTTCATGCAGGCTTTCGGCCGTCATGGTGCGGACGTGCTCGTCGTCTTCCACCACCAGGATCGTATCATTGACGCTGCCGTGAGGAATCGGCTGGGTGCCGGCGGCGCCCGACCGGGCGTCCGTCGCGCCGACATGACGGGGAAGATAGATCTTCACCGTCGTGCCCCTGTCGATCTCTGAATAGATCTTGATGTGGCCGCCGCTCTGCTTGATGTAGCCGTAAACCTGGCTGAGGCCGAGGCCGGTGCCTTTGCCGGGTCCCTTGGTCGTATAGAAAGGGTCGAAGGCGCGCTCGATCACCTCCGGCGACATGCCGGTGCCAGTGTCAGTCATGCTGACCATTACATATTGGCCCGCCTCGACCTCCGAATGCATGCGCGAATATCGCTCGTCGAGTTCGGTATTGGCGGTCTCGATCGTCAGATTTCCGCCGCCCGGCATAGCGTCGCGAGCGTTGACGGCAAGGTTCAGGATGGCATTCTCGAGCTGGCTCAAATCGGCAAAGCTCGGCCACAGACCGCCGGCAAGCACGGTCTCGATCCGGATCTGCTCACCGAGCGTGCGCCGCAATAGCTCAGACATGCCGCCGACCAGCTTGTTAAGGTCGATCACCTCAGGGGCGAGCGGCTGCTGGCGCGAGAAAGCGAGAAGACGCGCGGTCAGTACCGCCGCCCTCTGCGCGCCGTCTTTGGCATTCTGGATGGAGTAAAGCAGGCGGGGATCCTCGCTGCCGCTCAGGCGCCGCTGGGCGAGGTCGAGGTTGCCGATGATGATCGCCAACATGTTGTTGAAGTCATGAGCGACGCCGCCGGTCAGCTGACCAATCGTCTCCATCTTCTGCAACTGGCGGACCTGCGCCTGAGCCGCGGCATTCTCTTCCATCTCGTGCCTGAGCTCGGCAGTGCGCTGGACGACTGTCTCTTCGAGGCGCGTGTTGAAGCTGTTGAGCTCACTGCGAAGGCGGCTCTGCCGCTCATGTGCGATAATGATCATCTCCATCAGGCCGACGATGATCGCGGCATTGACGAGATAAGTGGAAAGACCGACCCATTGGCCGGCGCTGACCGGCCAGAAGATGTTGTGCGGCTCGACGAAAAACTGCTGGACGATGAAAGCGGCAAGCAAGGCCGCAACCAGACCCGGCCCGGCCCCGCCTATGAAACTCGCCAGCAATATCGCCGGAAGGAAGCTGAGGAAGGGAAAGCCGGAGAGAGTGTCGCTGGCGGCAAGCCTCAGAAGAAAGGTCAGGCCAACGAAGGCAACGGCCAGCGGATAGGTAAAACCCGGCCTGTGACGCAGCCAATCCGTGGCACTCAGCAAATCCATTCGACACCCCTTCTTACAGCGCCGCCATGTCTTTTCAGACGCGCAAAGGACGCTGTAACACTTTGGATAACTGCATAATTTTATCCAGAGATCGATTCCGATTTAAGGAATTATGCAGTCGCCGTTGCAGAGACGGCATCCCAGCTTTTGCACATCAAATTTCACCGGGCAATATGCTGTTTCTTGCAGTGCCGGGCACGACGTCTTGACGAGCGGTGCAAGCGGTCCACATAAATCTCCATGCCCGGCGAGGGGAAATGGGTGGACGGGATCATGAAAGACATATTCATCGTCGAAGACGACGCGCTGATTGCCATGCTGCTCGAGGACATGCTTGCCGATCTGGGTTACCGGGTCTGCGCCAGCGCGCCCGATCTGGAGCGGGCGCTGGCAACCGCCAGGGATACGGAGTTCGACGCTGCAATCCTCGACGTCTCGCTTGCCGGGCAGAGTTCGCTGCCGGTCGCAAAGCTGCTCGACGAACGCGGCAAGCCCTATCTCTACGCGACGGGATATGGCACTGCACCTGATGGCAGCAGCCCAAGCACGTTGCCCGTGCTGCAAAAACCCTTCCAGCTCAGCGAACTCGAACAGGCGATGAAGCGGCTTACCGAAGCCTGAGCTCCTGTTCAGCGCACCTGATCGAGCAGACGCTTGCATTCCAGGAGGTCGTAGAGCGCCTCCTGCAGCAGCGCCCTGTCTTCCTTGCCGACGCTCGACTTGCCGATCGAGACTTCCTGCTCGTCGTCTCCAGCGACGAAATTGAAGAACCGGCGGGTGATCGGCGGCTTGGCGCGGCCGACAATCTGGTCTTCGTCGGCCATGCCGACGCGCGGTTCCCCGCCAGCCGTATCCTGCACGCCCGACGCAAGCGCCTCGACGCTGGCGAGGTCGCCATGACCGACTGATATGACGAACTTGTTGCCGTTGGTCTTCAGAAGCTTCTGCACACCCTTGATCGTATAGCCATGATCATAGAGCAAATGCCGGATGCCCTTGAGGAGATCCACATCTTCCGGCCGGTAGTAGCGACGGCCGCCGCCGCGCTTCATCGGTTTTATCTGGGGGAAACGCGTCTCCCAGAAGCGCAGCACATGCTGCGGCAGATCAAGATCGTCTGCGACTTCGCTGATAGTGCGAAAGGCATCGGGGCTCTTGTCCAACGTCATACTGCTACGCGACCTCGCGGCTCGATCCAACGGCGACTCATCATATTTCAACGGTTTGGCGCCGACAATTCAAGTCATGTCTCGACGTTGCGCACAAGGATGGACAGTGCGAGAGAGAAAAAAACGCCGTTCCGAAACGAGATGCCGATATCAGGGAGCCGGATTCAGAGGCTTCAGCTTGATCTTGCGAGCGACATGCGCCTTGAGGATGCGCGTCTTCAGCACGTTCGACGCCTTGAAGGTCATGACCCGGCGGGGGGAAATCGGAACCTCCTCGCCGGTCTTCGGATTGCGGCCGATTCGCTCGTTCTTGTCGCGCACCTGAAAGGTGGCAAAGGAAGAAAGCTTGACGGTTTCACCACGCACGATGGCGTTGCAGATCTCGTCGATGACGGTTTCGACCAGTTCGGCAGATTCGGTCCGGGACAGCCCGACCTTTCGGAAAACGGATTCCGCCAGGTCTGCTCGCGTCACTGTCTTTCCGGTCATGGTTTCCCCGCCCATACAAAATATTTTGTGAAATCGCACGAAGAGTATTTGTCTTGCGCCTTACGGTCAAGCTCTTGTTCGCCGCCAGTTTTTTAGGATTCGTGCCTACCAGCGCAGCAGAACCGCACCCCAGGTAAAGCCGCCGCCCATCGCTTCGAGCATCACCAGGTCGCCCTTCTTGATGCGGCCGTCGCCGGCAGCGGTCGCAAGTGCCAACGGGATCGAGGCGGCCGACGTATTGCCGTGCAGATCGACGGTGATGACCACCTTCGCGGCATCGATGTTCAGCTTCTTCGCCGAACCGTCGATAATGCGGCGATTGGCCTGATGCGGCACCAGCCAGTCGAGGTCATCGGCGGTGGTGCCGGTCGAATCGAATGCCGCCTGGATAACGTCGGTGATCATGCCGACAGCGTATTTGAAGACCTCGCGGCCTTCCATGCGCAGCTTGCCGACAGTGCCCGTCGTCGACGGTCCGCCATCGACATAGAGCTTTTCCTTGTGCGAGCCGTCGGAACGCAGATGTGCGGTCAGCACGCCGCGATCGGCAACGGTGCCCTCGCCTTCGGTCGCTTCGAGTATGATCGCGCCGGCACCGTCGCCGAAAAGCACGCAGGTGGTGCGGTCGTTCCAGTCGAGAATGCGCGAAAATGTTTCGGCGCCGATGACGAGAACGCGCTTGGCAAGCCCGCCGCGGATATAGGCATCCGCTGTGGTAACCGCATAGACGAAACCGGTGCAGACGGCCTGGACGTCGAAGGCGAAGCCATGGCTCATGCCGAGGCGGTTCTGGATGTTGACCGACGTTGCGGGAAACGTGTTGTCCGGCGTCGAGGTGGCGCAGATGACAAGATCGATATCGGCAGGCGTCAGGCCGCCATTGGCAAGGGCTGCGCGTGCGGCGGCCTCGCCGAGCGACGCCGTCGTTTCGTCATCGCCGGCGACATAACGCTGGCGGATGCCGGTGCGCTGGACGATCCATTCGTCCGATGTGTCGACGATGGCCTCCATGTCACGATTGGTTATCACGCGCTTCGGAAGCGCTGCTCCGAACCCGCGAACCACTGAACGGATCATCTTTGATTGAACCCCATCGCTCATGCCGCTTCCGGGCCCATCGGGGGCAGCCGCTTGGCGTGATATTTCTTAAGATCGTTTTCTATTTTCTGATTGAGGCCGTTCTTGGCCATGTCGTAGCCGACTTCAATGGCGGCGGCGATGCCTTCGGCATTCGCCCCGCCATGGCTCTTGATGACGATGCCGTTCAACCCGAGAAACACGCCGCCATTGACCTTGCTGGGATCGAGCTTCTCGCGAAGCATGTCGAAGGCGCTTTTTGCGAACAGGTAACCGATGCGGGCCAGCAACGTGCGCGACATGGCGGCACGCAGATATTCGCCGATCTGCTTGGCGGTGCCTTCGGCGGTCTTCAGGGCGATATTGCCGGAAAATCCTTCGGTGACGACGACGTCGACCGTGCCCTTGCCAAGGTCGTTGCCCTCGACGAAGCCGGAATATTCGAGCGAATCGATGTTCGCCTCGCGCAACAGCCGGCCGGCTTCCTTGACCTCTTCCTGGCCCTTCATCTCCTCGACGCCGACGTTCAGGAGACCGACCGTCGGACGTTCAACCTCGAAAAGCGCGCGCGCCATGGCGCCGCCCATCAGGGCAAAATCCATCAGCTGCTGCGCGTCGGCGCCGATCGTCGCGCCAACATCGAGCACGATGCTCTCACCCTTCAGCGTCGGCCAGATCGCAGCGATCGCCGGACGCTCGATATTGGCCATGGTGCGCAGACAGAATTTCGCCATCGCCATCAGTGCGCCAGTATTGCCGGCCGAGACCGCGACATCGGCGTCACCCGTCTTCACCGCCTCGATCGAGCGCCACATGGTGGAGATATAGCGGCCACGGCGGAGCGCCTGGCTCGGCTTTTCATCCATGGCGACGGCAAGCTCGCAATCGTGAAAGAGCGATTTTTCCTTGAGTTTCGGAAACTTGGCGAGAACCGGATCGCACTGTTCCTTGAGACCATAGAGAACGAAGGAAATATCCGGATGCCGATCCAGCGCCTTGGCGGCGCCGGGGATGACAACTTGGGGACCAAAGTCGCCACCCATGAGGTCGAGAGATATTCTGATCACGCGTCCCTGATCCTTCTTTTCGCCGAGGGCGAAATTTCGGCCAAAATACCGGTTTTGGCGTCGCTTACAACTGAATTGTGTCAAATGCCAGAGGAGCTTCAGTCCTTTTTCCAGTCCTTGAGGGCTGCGAAAGCCGAGGGCTTTTTGTCCCCCTCGCCGCTATCCTCGATATGGCCGTCGAACTCAATGCCCTCCTTGCGCGGATAGGGATCGATCGCGAGAGCGGCGAATTCGGCAACCACCTCGCCGGCGTCGATCGTATCGCCGACAAAGGTCTCAGGCAGATCAGGACCGTCGGGATCGAGCAGCATCTCGCCGGCGTCGTTGCCGGCCTGGCGGGCAAGCTTGGAACCCTCCGGCACGAAGATTTGCTCGAAGCTCTCGTCGATGGCGGATTCGACCGGCTCCAGCGTCACGACGCAGGACTGGACGATCTTCGCCTGCACGCGGCCCTTGATGCGCACGCCGTCGCGCTTCCAGCGGGCAATCTGCAGATCAGCGCTGAGATCGTCGACGGAGACGACGTTCCAGGTCTCGGCAAGCGCCTTCAGTTCGCTGGTGTCGGCCTCGACATGGACCTCGACGGGGTTGGCCGAGATGTGGCCGACCTTGACTTGATAGGAGAAGGGAACATCGTCCCGAGCGTTCTTCATCGTTTCCTCCTTCAGGCGACCGCCGGGAGCGTTACCGAACCGGTGGTGATCACCTCTTCGGGGACGGCGGACAGATGCGATTCTGCGGCCATCATCCATCCGGCGAGGCCGGTCATATCGGCAGGCGCCGAGGTTTCGGGGTAGATATTGCGCTGAAGAGCGACAGCGAGGGCTTCGGCATCGCCTGTGTCCATCGCCTTCGAATAGGCTTCGAGCCGGCCGTAAAACATGCCGGCGAGCTTCTTCATGCGCTTCGGCACGCTGTTGTCGCCGATGCCGAGTTCGCGGATCGAATAGTCGATATCCTGGAAGAAAGCGTCGACGATCTCCTGGGCGATCTCCTGGCCGCTGGTGGCGGAAACACGCGTGCGGCGAAAAAACAGAATCATGGCAATCGACAGCATCTCGAAACGGCCCATGACCGTATCCGGCACATTGAGCCGCTCATAGATCTCCGGCATGCGTGCGGCCGCCGTCAGGGCCGCATATTGCCTGTCGACGATCGCCTGATTGTTGTTTTTCTTGCGGAAGAGCCCGAAGATCATTGTTTTTTCCGGAAATGCCTCATTCTTCATGCCGGCCGGCGTCTGGCCTTGTTGCATGATTTCGAAAGCTGGTTTACCGAAGCAGGCGCGAATTGCAATGCCGATCATGGCCTGTTTCGGGACGACGCCTTCGATGCGTCAGCGAAGCGAATTCGGGAAATTCGACCCGGAATGGCCACAATGGTTTTGCAGGAGGAAAGCGTGCAAGGCCCCAAATGGCTGCTATCGACACTCAAGGGAGTAGATGTCGTTGAATAAACGGTATTTCAAGTCTGACGTGAAATTCTTCAGCAGCGCGGCCATTGCCTTCATAATCGCCTCCACCACCGCTCTTTCCGGTTGCCAGACCAGCACCGTGCTCAATGGCGGCTACGTCGCCGACCAGCAGTCGCTGAACCTCGTTCCGGAAGGCTCCAGCCGCGAGCAGGTGCTGCTTTCGCTGGGCACGCCGTCGACGACGGCGACCTTCGACGGCGAAGTCTTCTATTACATCTCGCAGCGGCGCACGCGTGCCGTCGCCTTCCAGAAGCTGAAGGTCGTCGATCAGAGCGTTCTGGCGATCTATTTCGACAAGGACGGCGTCGTCAGCCGCCGTGCCAACTATGCGCTGCAGGACGGCAAGGTGTTCGACACGATCGGACGCGTCACACCGACCGGCGGCAAAGAACTCACCTTCCTGCAACAGATGCTTTCCGGCGGCAGCGCCGCGAGTGCTGCCCGCAGCCTGTTCGGCGGTGGCGCCGGCGGCACGCCGCAGAACCCAAGCAGCCTGCGCTGATCGGACACGCCTCATACGAAAAACCCGCCGGATCTGAACTGACCCCAATAAGTTGGACGGTTTAAAGGCTGGTTAGATTTAAGGGCTGAGTTCTGTATTGCACAGGGCTCAGCCCTTTGAGTTTCAACTTGATGCGCTGATGATTGTAGTAGTGGATGTAGTCGTCGATGCCGTCTTTCAGGCTTTTGATGCTGACGAAGCGATTGGGATGAAAGAGCTCGGATTTAAGAGTGGCAAAGAAGCTTTCCATGGCGGCGTTGTCGAGGCAATTGCCTTTGCGTGACATGCTCTGGGCGATGCCGCATTTTTGAAGCTGTCGCTGATAGGCTGGCATCTGGTAGTGCCATCCCTGATCGGAGTGCAGGATCGGCTTGTCATTGCTCCCCAGCCGGCTCAAGGCTTTGTTCAACATGCTTTCCACCAGTTTGAAGACCGGCCTTGTGGTCGTCTCGTAGGCGATGATCTCGCCATTGTAGAGGTCCATGACCGGCGAGAGATAGAGCTTCTCGCCGGCGACCTTGAACTCGGTGACGTCGGTGACCCATTTCTGATTGGCTGCCTGCGCAGTGAACTGCCGTTTGACGAGGTCGGGGGCTGTGCGCCCGACGTCACCTTTGTAGGAGCGGTATTTCTTCGGCCGTACCAGCGATTTCAATCCCATCTCGACCATCAGGCGCTGGACCGTCTTATGATTGACCGTCTGCCCGAGCTGGCGGATCGCCGCCGTCACCCGGCGATAGCCGTAGCAGCCCTTGTGAGCCTCGAAGATGGCTTTGATCCTGTCCTTGAGCGCAGCATGCCTGTCGGCCAGCTGCGACATCCTTTGCCGGTAGTAGAACGTGCTGCGGGAAAGGCCCGAAAGCTTCAGCACGTCGTCAAGCGGATAGAGTGGCCTTAACGCCTGGACGACTTGCGCTTTTTGAGCGCTGGTTGCTTGCGCGTTAAGGCCTCGAGTTTTTTTAGGTAGTCGTTCTCCATGCGCAGATAGTTCAGTTCCGACAGCAGTTCTTCGCGGCTCTTCGCCTCGTCGCTCTGCAAAGCTTGCGGCTCCCGGGGGATCGGCGGCTCGGACATCGATCGGGGCCCTCCTTTGCGGCGTGAGGTCAGTGCATCAATCCCACCAGTCTCGTAGCGTCGCTCCCAATCCGAAAGGCAACCCTTATTGCGGATGTCGAACAGCGCCGCCGTCTGGCGGTAGGAGAGCCCATCCTTCCACATCCGCTGGAGAACCGATAGCTTGAATGCTGCATCGTAGTGGCTGAACTTCTTCGCAAGACCTGGAACCCCATGCGCCTCATAGCTTGCTACCCATTTGCGAACCGTCCCATGGTCTACCGCGAAGTGCGCGCCGACCTCCCGAGCACTACGCTCGCCCTTCTCATAAAACTCCACAACAGAAAGCTTAAAAGCCAGGCTGTGATTGGACATGCAAAACCCCCGAAGGTGGATGTCCAACTTTCGGGGGTCAGTTCAATCGCTCCGGCGGGTTTTTTACTGCATGATTCCTTAAATCGGAATCGATTTAAGGATAAAATCATGCAGCCATTCAAAGTGTTACAGCGTCCTTTGCGCGTCTAGAAAGACGCGCGGCGCTGTAATGGCCTCTGCTTCGGCGTGAAGTGCACCACGCCAAGGCGGCGTTGTTTATCCGGCGAGAACGGCGAGCAACAGCAGCGCGACGATGTTGGTGATCTTGATCGCCGGGTTGACGGCAGGGCCGGCGGTATCCTTGTAAGGATCGCCGACGGTATCACCGGTGACGGAGGCCTTGTGTGCATCCGAGCCCTTCATGTGACGCACGCCGTCCTTATCGACGAAACCGTCTTCAAAGCTCTTCTTGGCATTGTCCCAGGCGCCGCCGCCCGATGTCATCGAGATAGCGACGAAGAGGCCGTTGATGATGACGCCGAGCAGCGATGCGCCGAGGGCGGCAAAGGCGGAGGCCTTGGAACCGGAGATGAGAAGAACGCCGAAATAGACGACGATAGGCGCCAGCACCGGCAGCAGCGACGGCACGATCATCTCGCGGATGGCGGCCTTGGTCAAAAGGTCGACCGCCCTGCCGTAATCCGGCTTTTCCGTGCCTTGCATGATGCCGGGCTTTTCCTTGAACTGACGGCGCACTTCCTCGACGATCGCGCCGGCAGCACGGCCGACGGCGGTCATAGCGATGCCACCGAAGAGGTAGGGTATGAGACCTCCGAAGATCAATCCCGCCACCACGTAAGGGTTGGAAAGATCGAAGGAAATTTCGCCGATGCCGGCGAAATAAGGGAACTTGTCGCCATTCGCTGCAAAATATTTGAGGTCGTAGGAGTAGGCCGCGAAGAGAACCAGGGCGCCGAGACCGGCGGAGCCGATGGCATAACCCTTGGTGACGGCCTTGGTCGTATTGCCGACGGCATCGAGCGCATCAGTGGATTTGCGCACCTCCGGCGGCAGATGCGCCATTTCGGCGATACCGCCGGCATTGTCCGTCACCGGTCCGAAGGCGTCGAGCGCGACGATCATTCCGGCGATGCCGAGCATCGCCGTGACCGCAATGCCGGTGCCGAACAGGCCGCCGAGCTGGTAGGTGGCGAGAATGCCGCCGACGATGACGATCGCCGGCAGCGCCGTCGATTCCAGTGAGACGGCCAGACCCTGGATGACGTTGGTGCCATGACCGGTGACCGAGGCCTGGGCGATCGAGACGACCGGACGCTTGCCCGTGCCGGTATAATATTCGGTGATCACCACGATCAGCGCAGTGACGACGAGGCCGACGATGCCGCAGAAGAAGAGGTGCGCGCCTGAGATATCGGTGCCTCCGACGGAGCCGATCGATCCCCAGCCGATAGTGAGCGAGGTGGCAGCACCAAGGCCGACGATCGACAGCAGGCCGGTGACGATGAGGCCCTTGTAGAGAGCGCCCATGATCGAGCCGTTCGAGCCGAGCTTGACGAAGAAGGTGCCGATAATCGAGGTGATGATGCAGGCACCACAGATCGCCAGCGGATAGACCATCGCAGACTGGAGGATCGGCGCGCCGGCAAAGAAGATCGCGGCAAGAACCATGGTAGCGACAACAGAGACCGCATAGGTCTCGAAAAGGTCGGCGGCCATGCCGGCGCAGTCGCCGACATTGTCGCCGACGTTATCGGCAATCGTTGCCGGGTTGCGCGGATCGTCTTCGGGAATGCCGGCTTCCACCTTGCCGACCAGATCGCCGCCGACGTCGGCGCCCTTGGTGAAGATGCCGCCGCCGAGACGGGCGAAGATCGAGATCAGCGAAGCGCCGAAGCCGAGCGCCACCAGCGCATCGATGACTTCGCGCGAGCCGCTCTCATGGCCGAGCCCGACGGTCAAGACCGTATAGTAGATGGAGACGCCGAGCAGCGCCAGGCCAGCCACCAGCATGCCGGTGATCGCACCCGACTTGAAGGCGATGTCGAGGCCGGCGGAAAGGCTGACGGAAGCCGCCTGGGCGGTGCGCACATTGGCGCGGACGGAAACGTGCATGCCGATGAAACCGGCAGCACCGGAAAGCACGGCGCCGATCAGGAAGCCGATCGCGGCCTCGGCGGAAAGAAGCAGCCAAGCCAAAATGAAAACAACAACGCCGACAATGGCAATGGTTTTGTACTGGCGCGTCAGATAGGCTTGAGCGCCTTCGCGGATATAGCCCGCGATCTCCTGCATGCGGCTATTGCCCTGATCGGCGGCAAGCACCGACCGGGTTGCCCAGGCGGCATAAACCACCGAGAGCAGACCGCATGCGATTACGCATAAAAGAATCGTCATTTCGCTCTTTCCTCCCATAGGCCGGAGATCACTCCTTCTCCGGCAGATACGCCGCCGAATCGCCTTCCTCTCCACAGAAATGCCACAGCTAAGCGTTGCGGAGATTGCGTGGTCGATCACGTGGCGTCAAGACCGCAACGGGCGAAAACCATTGCGGTGCGAAGAAAGAAGCGGGAGGATTATTTGGCGGCGAAAGACTTATTTCTTCGCCTCGCCGCGAACCTGCTTTGCGATGCGGTCGAGCACGGCGTTGACGAGCTTCGGCTCGTCGTCATCGAAGAATGCCTGGGCGATCTCGACATATTCGGTGACGATGACCGCCACCGGAACGTCCTTGCGGTCGGTGATCTCGAAGACGCCGGCGCGCAGGATGGCGCGCACGGTGCTGTCGAGGCGCGATAAGGCCCAATCATCCTGCAGGGCTGCGGCAATCAGCGGATCGAGGCGGACCTGATCGCGCACGACGCCGGAGACGATGGAACGGAACCAGGCGGCATCGGCCTTCAGATAGGTCGCGCCGTCGAGTTCCTGGCCAAGACGGTGCGCCTCGTATTCGGCGACGATCTCCAGAACGCCGGTGCCGCCGACATCCATCTGATAAAGTGCCTGAACGGCAGCAAGACGGGCAGCGCCCCGCTGGTTTGCAGTCTTGACCGGCCGTTCCGTCTTGTCGTCGTTCATTCGTTATGCACCCAGTTTCTGCTTCAGCTCGATCATGGTCAGAGCTGCACGAGCGGCAAATCCGCCCTTGTCCTTGTCCGAGCGGCGCACGCGCGCCCAGGCCTGTTCATCGTTTTCAACGGTCAGGATGCCGTTGCCGATGGCAAGGGACTCGCTGACCGCGAGATCCATCAAGGCGCGCGAGGATTCATTCGACACGATATCGAAGTGATAGGTCTCGCCGCGAATGACCATGCCGAGGGCGACATAGCCGTCATAATGCGTTCCGCCATTGTCGTCTCCATCGAGCGACATGGCAATCGCCGCCGGAATTTCCAGTGCGCCGGGAACGGTGACGACCTCAAAGGTGGCGCCGGCCTCTGTCAATGCGAAGGTCGCACCTTCGAGCAGGGCGTCGGCCATGTCGTCGTAGAAGCGGGCCTCAACGATCAAAATATGGGGAGCGGTCTCTCTCGACATGGTTCACCTTCGGTTGGCGGGACATTTTCCCACTCGGCAGCCCGCGGTCAAAACATGCCTTCGTCCGAATGGCAAGCAATTTCGCCCGATGCCGCAATGGGAAAGAGGAAATATCTGCAAGGGGATAGCACCACCACGGATGCACAGCTGGGCAAGCTTCCAAAACCGACTTTCCGCGATGCCTCGAAAGCGGCAATTCGAAGGCAGTTTTCATGAACAATTCTTAACGTATTTTCAGTGGCTTAACCCATTGAATCGCGGAAGGAAGAGCGCCAATTCCATGTCGTGACGCAGACGATCCCCTGCAACGACAGCCGACCGTCTAAGCAGATGAAAGGATACAAATCATGCACCGCGTTCTCACCATCACCCTCGCTGCCGCTCTCTCCTCCCTCGCCTTTGCCGGCGTCAGCCGGGCCGAAAGCCTCGGAATGAACACCCCTCAAGGCATCGAACAGACGCTCAGGGGCTTCCAGGGCAATGATTTCAATGTCCAGGAGGTTTACAACTGGCGCAACTTCGACGACGAGACGAGCGGCCCACACTCGGCACCGCAGCGCTCCGGCGAGGCTATCCGTGGCATCCAGGCGTCGATCGACGCCAACAGGTCGCTTGCCCACCGTCTCAACAATGAAGGTGTCAACATTCGCAATGTGGTCAACGCCGAGCAGGCGGCCGATGGAAGCATAACCTTCTACGTTCGTTAACGGCTCCAGCGCATAACCTCGAAAATCGGAACGATCTTCGGGGGGGGGATGTGTGCGTCGAAGTGATAGAGCGTCCTTCACGCGTCCTATTCGACGCACGGTGCTCAAAGCATGGGCGGCGGTCTCCTCTCCGCCCATGCTGGGGATATCGGAGATAAGCATTGAATTTTCCGGGGATGACGGCTTCTCTTGCTGAAACAGGAGGACGTCATGGCAACGGAACCGAAGGCGGTGATCAATACCGCCGATCTCAAGCTCGACCACTGGAAACAGGGCGAGCTCTATGAAAGCACCGACACCTCTTTCGGGGCGCTTCTTGGCCTGGCCGGCCTCGGCGTCAGCTACAACGAGGTACCTCCCGGCAAATCAGGCTGCCCCTTCCACAACCACCATGTCGAAGACGAGCTCTTCTATGTGATCGCGGGCTCTGGCGAATATCGCTTCGGCGACGCGCGCCATGTGATCAAGGCGGGCGACGTGCTCGGCGCGCCGGCCGGCGGGCCTGAAACGGCGCACCAGATCATCAATACTGGCACGGCCACACTCGTCTATCTCGGCATTTCGACGATGGCGAAGACCGAGATCGTCGAATATCCCGATTCCGGAAAGTTCCTTGCCAAGACGAACTGGGCCAAGACCAACAGGGACAATACAGAAACCAAGCGCTTCCGTCATATCGGACGACCGGAAGGCGATCTCGACTATTGGGACGGCGAGCCCGGCGCCTGAGGACGTGTTTTTTTCACAAGGACCCCATGTGACCGACATTCCAACCCTCGAAACGGCGCGGCTGACGCTTCGCCCTCACCGCCTCGACGATTTCGACGCGCACGCGGCACTATGGGCGGACGAGGATGTCGTGCGCTTCATCACCGGCGTGCCGTCAACACGCGAGCAGAGCTGGAGCCGCATGCTACGCGTTGCCGGCATGTGGCATCATATGGGCTTCGGTTTTCTGGCGATCGTCGAAAAGGGGAGCGGCCGGTTCATCGGCGAAGCGGGCTTCCTGGAAGCCCGGCGCGAGATGGAACCCTCGATCGAGGGGACGATGGAGGTCGGCTGGGCGCTGATGCCCTCGGCGCACGGCCGCGGTTATGCCACCGAGGCGCTGACCGTCTTGATCGACTGGGCGGAAACGCATTTCCCGGGTAAACCGATGAGCTGCATCATCAGCCCCGAGAACCAGGCCTCGCTGCGGGTCGCAGCCAAGCTCGGCTTCCGCGAGACGGCGCGCACCCAGTACAACGGCGATATCATCCAATTTTCGCGTTAGAGCGTCGGGCGTCGATTCCGATTTTCGACGGTTATGTGCTGGGGAACTCAGCCAGCCGGGCGGCATAACGCGCCATGGTGTCGACTTCGAAATTGACGAAATCGCCGGCCTTGCGCTCGCCCCAGGTGGTGACCTCAAGCGTGTGCCGGATGAGCAGCACGTCGAAATCCGTGCCGTCGACGGCATTGACCGTCAACGAAGTACCGTCGAGTGCAATCGACCCCTTGGGGGCGACGAATTTCGCCAGATGTTCGGGCGCGCGCAGGCGGTAGCGCGTGGCGTCGCCCTCTGCTGTCACCGCGAGGATTTCCGCCTTGCCGTCGACATGGCCGGAAACGATGTGGCCGCCGAGTTCATCCCCGATCTTCAGCGACCGTTCGAGATTGATGCGGCTGCCCTCCTGCCAGGTGCCGATCGTCGTCAGCCGCAGCGCCTCTTCCCAGGCCTCGACCTCGAACCAGCGGCCGTTGCTGCCTTCGGTCGGAAGTCCGGTGACAGTCAGGCAGATGCCGGCGTGAGAGATCGAGGCGCCCATATCGATGGTTAAGGGATCATAGGCGGTCGCGACCCGCAGCCGGATACCTTCCTTCAGCGGGGAAACGGATTCGACTGTGCCGACATCGGTGACTATTCCGGTGAACATCAAAGCCCTCTTTCGTATTCGTCCAGGCGATCGCTGCCGAACATCAGCGTGCCCGTATGGGCAAAACCCGATGGTATGTCGGTTGCATCAAGCGGGGATTCAATACCACCCTCGCCGATCACAACAGGCGCCTGATAAAGCTGGATGCGGTCGACGAGGCCAGCCTCGAGGAAAAGCCGCGCCGTCTTTGCACCGCCCTCGACCAGAAGCGAGGAAATACCGCGCGTCGCGAGTGCCGGCAGCAGGACTTCCGGATGATAGGGATTGCAATGGACGACCTCGACGCCGGCGGCCTCGAGGGCTGCGCGGCGGGTGTCCATCTCTGTGGATGCGATATCCCCCGCTGCCTGCGGCAATGATCCTTCCTCACTCGCCACCACAATGACCGGCACTTCCCGCGCCGTCCCGACGAGCTTGCTGGTCAGCGGCAATGCCAGGGAAGGATCGAGGATGATGCGGATCGGCGATTGTGATTCAGGGCCTGGCGAACGCACAGTCAGCGACGGATCATCCGCAATCGCGGTACCGATGCCGACCAGGATGGCATCGGTTTCGGCGCGCAGCGCCTGCACCTGGGCGCGGGCCTCCGGGCCGGTTATCGCCACCTGCCCTGCCCCCTGGCGGCCGATCATGCCATCGGCGGAAACGGCAAGTTTGAGAGTCACATAGGGCCGGTTCTTCGTCTGGCGGGTGAGATAGGCGGCAAGCGACTGCCGACCCACAGCCTCCAGCACGCCGGCATCCACCTCTATGCCGGCTTCGCGCAGCATGGCGATGCCGCGGCCGGAGACCCGCGGATCGGGATCGGTGACGCTGACGACGACGCGGGCAACACCATAGGCGATCAGCGCCTCGGCGCAGGGCGGCGTCTTGCCGTGATGCGAGCAGGGTTCGAGCGTCACATAGGCGGTAGCGCCGCGGGCCAGCGCGCCGGCTTCAGAGAGCGCCTGCGTCTCGGCATGCGGGCGGCCGCCGAGGGCGGTCACGGCACGGCCGACGATAACGCCGTCCTTGACGATCAGACAGCCGACGGAAGGGTTGATGGCGGTGCGGCCGAGATGCCAGCGCGACAGACGGATCGCCGCCGCCATGAAACGTTCGTCATGCGGCGTGATGCTCATGGCTCACCTGTCCAGCGGGTCGCGGGCGATCTTGGCGTTGATTTCGGAAATAACCTTCTCGAAATCCTCGGCAAGCGAGAAATCCCGATAGACCGAGGCGTAGCGCACGAAGCCGACATCATCGAGGCTCTTCATGGCTTCCAGCACCTGCAGGCCGATCTGCTCGGAGGAGATCTCGGTCTCGCCGGAGCTTTCAAGCCGGCGGACGATACCGGAGACGGCGCGCTCTATGCGGTCCCGCTCGACCGGGCGTTTGCGCAACGCCACCTCGAAGGAGCGCACCAGCTTGTCGCGGTCGAATGGCACTTTGCGGCCGGTCTTCTTGATGACCATCAGCTCGCGCAGCTGCACACGTTCGAACGTGGTGAAGCGGCCGCCGCAATCGGGACAGATACGCCGCCGGCGGATGGACGTGTTGTCCTCCGCCGGGCGCGAATCCTTGACCTGGGTATCTTCCGAACCGCAATAGGGGCAGCGCATCCCTACTCCTTATCCCATGTAGCCGTACATGGGGAAGCGGTCGGTGAGGTTGACCACCTTGCCGCGCACAGCGGCTTCGACGGCAGCGTTGCCTTCATCGGAATTGGCGACCTTCAGCCCGTCGAGGACCTCGACGATGAGATTGCCGATCTCGCGGAATTCAGCTTCCTTGAAGCCGCGGGTCGTGCCGGCCGGTGCGCCGAGGCGCACGCCCGAGGTGACGAAGGGCTTTTCCGGATCGAAGGGAATGCCGTTCTTGTTGCAGGTGACGTAAGCGCGGCCAAGCGCTGCCTCGGCGCGCTTGCCGGTGGCGTTCTTCTTGCGAAGGTCGACCAGCATCAGGTGGTTGTCGGTGCCGCCGGAGACGACGTCAAGGCCACCCGATATCAGCGTTTCGGCCAGCGCCTTGGCGTTCTTGACGACCTGGGCGGCATAATCCTTGAATTCAGGCTGCAGCGCCTCGCCGAAGGCCACAGCCTTGGCGGCGATGATGTGCATCAGCGGGCCACCCTGAAGACCGGGGAAGACGGCCGAATTGAACTTCTTGGCCAGATCCTCGTCATTGGTGAGGATGACACCGCCGCGCGGGCCGCGCAGCGACTTGTGGGTCGTCGTCGTCGCGACATGGCAATGCGGGAATGGCGACGGATGAACGCCACCGGCAACAAGGCCGGCAATATGCGCCATGTCGACCATGAGGTAGGCGCCAACCGAATCGGCGATCTCGCGGAAACGCTTCCAGTCCCAGATGCGGGAATAGGCAGTGCCGCCGGCGATGATGAGCTTCGGCTTGGTTTCCTCGGCCTTGCGGGCGACTTCATCCATGTCGAGCAGGTTGTCCCCTTCGCGCACGCCGTAGGAGACGACGTTGAACCATTTGCCGGACATGTTGACTGGCGAACCATGCGTGAGGTGGCCGCCCGAATTCAGGTCGAGACCCATGAAGGTGTCACCCGGCTGCAGCAGCGCCAGGAACACCGCCTGGTTCATCTGCGAACCGGAATTCGGCTGGACGTTGGCGAAATTGACGCCGAACAGCTTCTTGGCGCGCTCGATCGCCAGTTCCTCGGCGATATCGACGAACTGGCAGCCGCCGTAATAACGCTTGCCGGGATAACCCTCGGCATATTTGTTGGTCATGATGGAGCCCTGGGCTTCCAGCACGGCGCGGGAGACGATGTTCTCAGAAGCGATCAGTTCGATCTCGTGCCGTTGGCGACCGAGTTCCTTTCCGATCGCGCCGAAAATGTCCGGATCGACGTCCGCAAGCGAGCGATTGAAGAAGGATTCGGTGGAAGCATTGGTCATGGGCGGGCTCCTCAACTGGAATGCGCTGAGGTATTAGCCTTCCGCCGTGGCGAGGGCAATACGAAGAACGACATTTGCTGAGCAAAGCGCGCGCTCTCGCTCTTTTGTGGTCGCACCGCGCCGATCCTTGGCGACCACATCGAGGAGCGTCTCCTCGGACATAAAAAAACCGCGCCCGAAAGCGCGGTTCTCAAATCACGATGCAAAGGTCGCCGCTTACTGGACCGGCTGTTCCATGCCCGCCGTGGTGTCGAGCGCGAGCTCGGCATTGCCGTCCATCTGATAGATGTCGTCGCGGAACTGGACGATGCCGTCGGGCATGCCCCAGGCAGAGATGTAGACGAAATAGACAGGAACTTCGGCAGCGAGCTTGATCGGCGTGTTGACACCGGTTGCGATCACCTGCTCCATCTGCTGGCGGCTCCAGCCGGGGGTCTCGCGCAACAGCCAGTTCGTCAGGTCGCGGACGTTCTGAACGCGGACGCAGCCCGACGATTCAAAGCGCATCAGCTTGTTGAACAGGCCCTGCTGCGGCGTGTCGTGCATATACTCGCCGTTCTTGTTGTAGAAGTTGATCTTCGTCGAAGCCATGGCGTTGATCTTGCCGGGGTCCTGACGGAACATCAGGTTTGGCGCCTCGCCGTTCCAATCGACGGTTTCGGGGGCGACTTCATTGCCCTTGCCGTCGATCAGACGAATGGCGTTCTTTTCGAGATAGGTCGGATCCTTGCGCATCAGCGGCATGATGTCTTTTTCGACGATCGAGCGCGGCGCCGTCCAGTAAGGATTGAGGATGACCTCGTAAATCTTCGAATTGACGAGATGCGTCGGGCGGCTCAAGCGGCCGACAACCGCGGTGTGGCGCGTCGCGACACTGCCGTCTTCGACAGCCTCGACATAAGCGGCCGGGATGTTGACCATCAGGTGACGGCGGCCCATGTCTTCGGGGAAGGTCTGCAGGCGGATCAGATTGGTGTTCAGCTGCTGCAGGCGGACATCGGCAGGAATGTTCATCGCCTTCAGCGTGAATTCGCCGAGCACGCCATCGGACGGCAGACCGTGGCGGGCCTGGAAGCGCTTGACGGCGCCATCCACATAGGAATCGAAGGCGTTGGACATGCCGGCTTCGCGCGGCAGATCGCCGGTGATCGCAAGCCGCTGGCGCAGCGCCTGGACGGAAGGAGAGCTGACGCCGAGCTGCAGGCGCTGGTCACCGGGATTGACCTCAGGCCAGCCGCCGGCTGCGGCGATCTGCTGATACTGCATGATCGCCTGCTGCGCGCTCGCAACCGACTGCGGGCCGAGGATCGGCGTGTTGGAAACCATGGCGGTCGCCGTGCGCGAAGCCGCCTTGGCGTCAAACTGGTCGTCCCAGTTGCCGCGGCGCGGCGCATTGATCAGCGTATCGAGCGCCGATTGCGCGAATGCCGGCGCAGCAATCGCGCTGGCGCCAACCGTTGCCGCGGACGCAAGGAAAGCGCGGCGCGAGAGAGCTTCAATTCCGTTTTTCTTCGACATAGTCCCAACCACTGACTGCGGCGATAAAGAGATGCCGCGGCTCTTTGCGATATCACTGCGCTTTAACGCAGATCCCAGTCCATTCGTTGTCCCGGCGCATCAAAAAATTCCGCTTGCCCCATCACAAGATTGCGATGCGACAGCCAGCATTCCTGATCGGTCCATTGAAAGCGCCGGTTGTTAAGCCTTCCGCTGCCACACCAATATGGCCAATTCGTGTTGCCGGGTGGGTAGAAGGACTGCCGGCTACCGGAAACACGACACAACGAACCATATGACGGGGTAAAGCGTGCCGGTTAATAACGGCTAAAAAACGGCTTGAATACCGGGCTTTGCGCTTGCCTGCCATGCGTTGCAAAGATGCCACGCGGATCAAACGGCAAATCGGACGTGCAGGGAACACGTCCGATTTTCTGCAACCCTGAAGGAGGTCAGGAGTCTTAGAGACGGTACAGGATCTGGTCGTTCCAGAAACGGTCCAGACGCTGGAGCAGTTTGTTCATCTGCGTGAACTCGTCGGTGCCGATGCCGCCGACCTTGTCGATCGAGGCGATGTGGCGTTCGTAGAGCTTGGCCACCGTTTCGGCGATGTCCTGGCCGGTTTCGGTCAGGCTGATGCGGACCGAGCGGCGGTCGATGCGCGAGCGCTGGTGGTTGATGAAACCGAGATCGACCAGCTTCTTGACGTTGTAGGAGACGTTGGAGCCGAGATAGTAGCCACGCGAACGCAGCTCGCCGGCGGTCAGCTCTGAGTTGCCGATGTTGAAAAGGAGCAGCGCCTGGATGGCGTTGACGTCGCTGCGACCCTGACGGTCGAATTCGTCCTTGATGACGTCGAGAAGACGACGGTGCAGACGTTCAACGAGGTGAAGGGATTCCATGTAAAGATCACGGATGTCGTGGTCCTGCTGGTCACGGAAGTTCGATACCGCCTGCGGCTTAATTTTCGTGTTCATATTGACTGCCTCACTGTTTGTTTGGCGGTGTGTTTTCTTCCCGCCTTGAGTGAGACCCTATCGAATACATATAAAATTCGACTTAAACCGCAGGCTTAACGGAGCCTTACCGCTAACCCCACGTTGTCTCAGGGTAAATCAACACTTACCTGGCGGCGGTGCCGGCGCTTTTCCAGCCACAGCAGCAGGCGGAAAATCCAGTAGACGACGGCGACCATGAGATGCAGCAGGATGATCAGCTGGTTGGGGCCGAAAATATCCGGCAGCAGGCCATACATGAGGATCTGCCCGCCGGCGGCCAGCACCCAGATGACCGGTCCCCAGGAGACAGTGAGCCAGAGGCCGAGGGAGGCGACGGGGAAGAGCACGGCGAGGCTGGTGCTCGCCACCTTCCACGGCAGGCTCAAAAGATCGAAGCGGCCGGCGCCGACCAGCGAATAGCCGACGAGCATCGCCCAATATTGCAGGCCGAACCAGAAGCAGGATACGGCAACCAGCCTCAGGAAGAGAATGAAGAGGATATCCGCCAGTGTGCGTTTCGGTATCGTCGGGGATTCGGTTTCCATAGCGCAGACATCGGTTTGGGGTTGCATCTTCACAAGGGCGTCCGCGCGTCTGACAAGACGCGCCAGGGACGCTCTATAACATTGAGTTGGCGCATAACCCGAAAATCCATTCCGATTTTCGGGTTATGCGCCAGAGGTTTTTCCGCCGCGGCCAATCGTCCGGTTTGGATTTTCCAGGCGCCATGATAATGAGCGCTCCGATAAATGGAATGGGCCAAGGACAGATATCATGCAGGACAGGACGCATCTCGTCGACGACATCACCGGTCATCGCCGCATGCGGCGCAACCGCAAGGCGGATTGGACACGCCGGCTGGTGCAAGAGAATCGGCTGACGGTCGACGACCTGATCTGGCCGATCTTCATCGTGCCGGGTTCCGGCATCATCGATCCGATCCCGGCCATGCCGGGCGTCAACCGCATGAGCATCGACAAGGCCGTCGAAGCCGCGCGGGAAGCGGCCGGCCTCGGCATTCCGGCCCTTGCCACCTTTCCGAATATCGAAATGGAACTGCGCGACGAGACCGGCTCGAACAGCCTCGAGGCCAACAATCTGATCAATCAGACGACGGCGGCGATCAAGAAGGCGGTGCCTGAGATCGGCGTCATTACCGACGTCGCGCTCGATCCCTTCACCAGCCACGGCCATGACGGCATTCTCAGGGGCGGCGAGATCGTCAACGACGAGACCGTTGACCAGGTCGCACGCGCCGCCGTCATGCAGGCGGATGCCGGCGCCGACATCATTGCGCCGTCGGAGATGATGGACGGGCGCATCGGCGCGATCCGCATGGCGCTCGATGCGGCCGGCCACCAGAGCGTCGGCATCATGAGCTATGCGACGAAATTCGCCTCCGCCTTCTACGGTCCCTATCGCGAGGCGATCTCGACGGGCGGGCTGCTGAATGGCGACAAGAAGACCTATTATATCGACCCCGCCAACGGCACCGAGGCAATCCGCGACGCGGCCCTCGACGTCGAAGAAGGCGCCGACATGCTGATGGTCAAGCCCGGCCTGCCCTATCTCGATATCTGCTGGCGGATGAAGGAGGCCTTCGGCCTGCCGACCTTCGCTTACCAGGTTTCCGGCGAATATACGCAGATCAAGGCGGCGGCGATGAACGGCTGGATCGATGGCGAGCGGGCAATGCTCGAAACGCTGCTGTCGTTCAAGCGGGCGGGATGCGACGGTGTCCTCACCTATTTCGCGGTCGAAGTGGCGAAAATTCTCGCAAAGCGGTGACTGCATAATTCCTTAAATCGGAATCGATTTAAGGATAAAATTATGCAGCGATTCAAAGTGCTACAGCGTCCTTCGCGCATCTCAAAAGACGCGCGGCGTTGTAGTGCATGATGCCGAAAAGGGTCCGCGGTTTTCGGACGACATCATGCTCCATTTCTTTAATTTAGATGCGGATGGTTTTGGGCCGATCCGGCCTAAAACCATTCGCATCTGGGGCAGATTATTGCATTTTGCCCTGCCGATACCATATCAGCGGCATCGCTTTTCCTGAGGAGATTGAGATGAGCTACAACCCCAATCCGCTTTATGCCGCCCCGGAGGACTGGCGCGCCTATAGCGGCGTGTTGAGCCGCCGGGTCTTCGCCTTCATTCTCGACTATGTCATCGTGGCGCTGCTCTGCATTCCCGCGGCGATCGTGCTGTTCTTCCTGTCGATCGTCACGCTGGGGCTCGGCTTCTTTCTCTACCCTGCCCTCTTCGTCATCGTCGCCGGCATTTACTTCGGCCTGACTGTGGGCGGGCCGAGCCAGGCCTCGCTCGGCATGCGCGCGATGGGTATCGCGATCGTGCGCATCGATGGACGGCCGATGGATTTCATGACGGCGATCGTGCATCTGGCGCTGTTCTGGATCCTCAACTCGGTGCTGACGCCGCTCATCCTGCTTGCCGGCCTGTTTATCGAGCGCAGCCGTCTCGTCCACGACCTGCTGGTCGGCACGGCGACGGTGCGCACAGCCTGATACCTTGGCTGAAACCCTAAATGCGATCCCGGGGCGGAGACGAAATAAAGTCTCCGCCTTCTCTTTGCGGACGGGCGCCAGCGCTCCATATTTAAAATTAGAAGACTGATATGAAGGGCGAAAAACGCCCCGCTGTTGACGTTTTTTATTCTTAGGTCATGCTGTCAGGAAACGGCACGGTCTCGACAAGGAAATTTCCGCGACAAATGAATACGCAGACGACGCCATCACCGCAGTTTTATCTGACGGCTCCGGCTGCGTGTCCGTACCTGCCGCATGAGATGGAGCGAAAGGTGTTCACCCATCTGGTCGGCCCGCGCGCCGCCGAGATGAACGACATCCTGACGCAGGGCGGTTTCCGCCGCTCGCAGAACATCGCTTATCGCCCGGCCTGCGAATCCTGTCGCGCCTGCGTTTCCGTGCGAATTCTCGCCCAGGAGTTCGAGCCGACGAAATCGATGAAGCGGGTGCTTGGCGCCAATTCCGACGTCATCGCCACCGAATTCGCAGCCCAACCTTCCAGCGAACAATATTCGCTCTTCCGACGCTATCTCGATTTTCGCCACCAGCAGGGCGGCATGTCCGACATGACCGTGCTCGACTATGCAATCATGGTGGAAGACACGCATGTGAATACGAGAATCATCGAATATCGCCGGCGCGAGGAAGGCTCCGGACTGGAGCAGCGACCAAAGGGCGAGTTGCTGGCTGCCGCCCTTACCGACACGATGAGCGACGGGCTGTCGATGGTCTATTCCTATTTCAATCCGGCGCTTGAACGGCGTTCGCTCGGCACTTTCATGATTCTCGACCATGTCAGGCGCACAAAAGCGCTGGGACTGCCGCATGTCTACCTCGGCTACTGGGTTCAAGGGTCGCGGAAAATGGACTACAAGACGCGCTTCCAGCCGCAGGAGCATCTGACCCCGCGCGGCTGGGAACGCTTCGATCCCTCGTCCATGCCCGAGAGCACCCACGACTGAATGTTCCCCACCGCTCTTTCCGACCATCGGAAGGGCCTGCTGCTGACGGCGATCGGCGGGCTGGCGCTTTCCGTGGATATCCCGCTCATGCGGCTCGCCGACGGCGAGCTGTGGTCGATCCTTGCCGCGAGAAGCATCGCGACCCTTGGCGTGACGCTTCTGGTAGCCACAGTGCTCAGGATCGCCAAGGGGCGATGGCCAGTGCTCGTGCCGGGGTGGCCGGGCCTCGTCACCGGCCTGCTCTACGGGCTGACGACGGTGGTCTTCCTTCTTGCCGTTTTCAACACGTCGACGGCCAATGTCGTTTTCATCGTCGCCTTCAATCCGATGTTCGCCGCGCTGCTTTCCTGGATTTTCCTCAAGGAGCGGCCGGCGCTAGCTACGCTGATCGCCATGGCAGCGATGATCTTCGGCGTCGGTCTGATCGTGCGGGACGGGCTTTCGGGCGGCCATCTCTTCGGCGACATCATGGCGCTGCTGACCGCCTTCATCATTGCCGCCGCCATCACCGTCAGCCGCGCCTCGCGCCGGGAGATGGGCTTCGTCTCCCTGCTTTCGACGGTGCTGCCGGCGGCGGTCGGCCTGATCTCGGTCATGCCAGCCGGCGGTTTTTCGATCGAGCATCCCGCCTGGATCCTCTTCAACGGCGCGGTGATGATGCCGCTTGCCTTCTGGTGCCTGGCGACCGGGCCGCGTTACCTCTCTGCGCCTGAGGTCGGCATGTTCTACCTGCTCGAAACCGTTCTCGCACCGATCTGGGTCTGGCTGATCTTTGCGGAAACGCCGACGACCATGACACTGGTCGGCGGCGGCATCCTGGTGGCGGCGATCGCAGCCCATTCCGTCTGGATGGTGCGGAGGAAAAGCATCGTTCAAATGGCAGGCTAGGACGGTCTCGCCTGCTCGGCCTCATGTTATAACGCCGCTATCACAGAGGATAAAACGATGAACGTCACAATCCGCAAGATCGGCAATTCCGAGGGTATTATCATCCCTAAAGAGGTGCTGCAGCGGTTGGGCCTGAGCAGCGGCGACAGCCTCGAACTGCGAGAGATCGAGGGTAATATTCAGCTTGTACCGGAATCGGCGGATCTTGCCGAGCAAATGCGGGCGGCCCGCATCGGTATGGAAAAATATCGGGTGGCACTCCGTGAACTCGGGAAATGATACGGCTTCAGTGGCTGAGCCGCCAAGCGATTGAATATGCACGATGAGCATGGCGGTCTGCCTGGCCTGCGGGATGCCAATGCATTGGAAACCTTAGCGCGCCCGCTTAACAAGGCTGCATACGGCGAGACCGACATCTTCGTACTCGCCGCAGCCTATCTCTATGCCATTGTTAGAAACCACCCATTCGCGGATGGAAACAAGCGTACCGGCTATCTCGCGGCGTTTACGTTTCTCTACATCAACCGCTATGTCATCAATGCCGATAACGCGCAGGTCATTGTATTTGTACTAGAGGTAGCCGCAGGCGAGATCGACGAGGAAGGTGCGACCCGCTTCCTTCGAGATTTCAGCATACCGCTCAACCCGTCGCCTTGAACTGCTGCTGCTCCAGTTCCCTGCCAAGCCCTTCGACCACATGCGCCCAGCCTTGCCGGGTCTTTTCCTCGTGTTCGGCCCATTCGGCGCACATTTCGTGGGTCAGCGTCAGACGACTGCCGCCGCCAAGAGGCTCGATGTTGATTTCGACACGGTCGCAGTTGTGGTCGTGTTCCTCGACGGAAAAGCTGAAGACCATGCGCTGCGGGCGCTTCAGTTCCAAAAAGACGCCCTGGTGGAAGGCGTCGCCGGTCGGGCGGCGGTCGACGACGAAGAAACGGCCGCCGACATGCGGATCGATATCGGCGCGGATGACGTGACCGTCATCGGTCGCAAACAGGAAGCGGCGGGCGATTTCGGGGTTGAGCCAGGCGTCGTAGACAACGGCGGGCGGCACCCTATAGGTGTGGCTGACATGCAGTTTGATGGTGCTGGCGGGCATCTATTTTCCTCCGGTAATGGCGCGCACACTCCTCCCGTGCGCGGCCTGCGGCCATTCCGTCCGCCTCCGGAGCCGGCCTGCTCATATTTTTGCTAACAGGATTGAAATAGAGGAATTGTCGCGCCCGCCAAGAGTCTGGCGCGGAATTTACTGCATCTAAGTTTTACAGCGTTCTTTGCGCGTCTGAAAAGACGCGCGGTGCTCTCGTGCCTCAGCCGGCGAATTTGCCGCTGCGCGGGAAGCCCTTCGGCACGGTGCGGCCGGCGGTGGCGCGGTCGGCCAGCCATTCAGCAAGTTCATCCTTGTTCTTCGTGAAGGTGCGGCCGGCGCTGTCTTCCCAGACGAGGCCGTCTGATATCGCGAAGCAACGGACGTCGGAAATGCCGCCATCCTTGTAACGCTGCAGACGCACGCCCTTGCCGCGCGACATTTCCGGCACCTGCGCCAGCGGGAATACCAGCAGCTTGCGGTTTTCGCCGACGACGGCGACATGGTCGCCGCTGACGGGCACGAGCAGCTGCGTTTCCTCGGGCAGCCCGACGTTCATGATCTGCTTGCCCTTGCGCGTATTGGCGACCAGTTCGGCTTCAGGCACGACGAAGCCGTTGCCGGCGGTCGATACGATCAGTTGCTTGCGCGAAGGATCATGGACAAAAGCGGTCAACACCGCCTGGTCGTTATCCATGTCGACGATGATGCGTAGCGGCTCGCCATGACCGCGGCCACCCGGCAGCTTGTCACCACCGAGCGTGAACGCCTTGCCACCGGTGGTGACGATCAGGATCTTGTCCGTGGTCTGCGCCGGGAAGGCGATCTTCAAGCCATCGCCTTCCTTGAAGGTCAGCGTTGCCGTATCGGCGATATGGCCCTTCAATGCGCGGATCCAGCCCTTTTCGGAAATGACGACGGTGATCGGTTCCTTCTCGATCATCGCCTGCTGGATTGCTTCCTCGTCGGTCTCGGGCGCGTCGGCAAACTGGGTGCGGCGGCGGCCGACCTCGGTCGCCTTGGCGAATTTCTTCTTCACCTCACCGATTTCCCAGGCGACCGTCTGCCATTGCTTGTCGTCGGAGGAAAGCAACGCCTCGATCTCGCCCTTTTCCTTGGTGAGTTCGTCGAATTCCTTGCGGATCTCGAACTCTTCCAGCTTGCGCAAGGCGCGCAACCGCATATTGAGGATCGCCTCGACCTGATTGTCGGTGAGATCCCAGCGCGCCATCATGACCGGCTTCGGCTCGTCCTCCTCGCGGATGATGCGGATGACCTCATCGATGTTGAGGTAGGCGACCAGCAGGCCGCTGAGGATTTCGAGGCGCCTGTCGATCGCTGCCAGTCGGAAGCGCGAGCGGCGCTGCAGAACTTCGCGGCGGTGGTCCAGCCACTCCCTCAGGACCTCGTTCAGCGCCATGACCCGCGGGATGCGGCCCATGGACAGCACGTTCATGTTGAGCGGGAAGCGGCTTTCGAGCTCCGTCAGCTTGAACATCGATTCCATCAGGATCGTCGGATCGACGCTGCGGGTCTTCGGCACCAGCACGACACGAATGTCCTCGGCCGATTCGTCGCGGATATCTTCCAGCAGCGGCAGCTTGCGGGCGATCAGCAGCTCAGCGATCTTCTCGATCAGCCGCGATTTCTGCACCTGGAAGGGAATTTCGGTGATGACGATCTGGTAGCCGCCACGGCCGAGATCTTCCGTCTGCCATTTCGCCCGCACGCGGAAACCGCCGCGGCCGGTGCGGTAGCTCTCGATAATGCTGTCGCGGCTATCGATGATGATGCCGCCTGTGGGGAAATCCGGGCCGGGAATAAATTCGACGAGCTTTTCGACGGTCGCATCGGGATGCTTGATCAGATGCAGGGCAGCATCGCAAAGCTCATGGGCATTGTGCGACGGGATCGAGGTCGCCATGCCGACGGCGATGCCGGAGGAGCCGTTGGCGAGCAGGTTCGGGAAGGCGCCGGGAAGGACGACCGGCTCGGAATTCGATTCGTCGTAAGTGTCGCGGAAATCGACGGCATCCTGATCGATGCCTTCGAGCAGCAGCTCGGAGACCGCCGTCATCTTCGATTCGGTGTAACGCATGGCGGCGGGGCTGTCGCCGTCGATATTGCCGAAATTGCCCTGGCCGTTAACCAGCGTGTAGCGCTGCGAGAAATCCTGGGCGAGACGGGCAAGCGCGTCGTAGATCGACTGGTCGCCGTGCGGATGGTAGTTACCCATCACCTCGCCGACGATCTTGGCGCATTTTCTGAAGGCCGAGTTCGGCCTCAGCCCCATCTCGTTCATCGCATAGACGATGCGGCGGTGAACGGGCTTCAGCCCGTCGCGAACGTCAGGCAGGGCGCGGTGCATAATGGTCGACAGCGCATAGGCAAGGTAGCGCTGCTCGAGCGCCGCCTTGAGGTCGACCGGTTGGATGTGATCGTCGTCTCCGCCTGAAGGCGGCAAAATCTCTTGTCCCATAGGTTCTGACTAGCTCAGAAGAGGCCGGCGGGCAAGGAATCCGGGCCATTACGGCTGTGGATGAAGTCTTGGGACTGACATCAAAGGATGAGACAAACGTTCCGCCGCAATTTGGACTTCGTTTGCCGTTCCTCTCAACAGATATTTAGAGATCCGCAAATATAAAGCGGGCCCAATCCGTAGTAGCGTAACTGCAGATTTCCAACCGCCACCACGCCACCAGAGGAATCACCCCATGAACTTTTCCCGGACAACGCGGCTGATGCTGTCGGGCGCCGCCTTTTTCTCGCTCGCCGGTTCGGCTTTCGCCCTCGACGGCGCCGATCTGCTGAAGAAGCTCAACGCCGCCTATGCCGTACAGGGCGGAACGATTTCGGCTGACGCCGTCGATATCAACGGCACGACCGCGACGCTGAAGAATGTCAGCGTCAAATCGGCCGGCGGCGAAAGCCTGGCCGTCGGCGAAGTCACCCTTTCCGGCGTCGAAGAAGACGAGGATGGCGGCTATTACATCGAAGAGGCCGCCTTCCCCGATATCAACACCACGAAAGACGGCGTCACGGTAACGGCGCAGGAGCTGACGCTCGGCGGCATCTCGATCCCGGCAACGGCGGGCGGCGACACGCTCGATACCATGATGCTCTACGAAACCGCCCATACCGGCCCGCTGAAGGTGGTCAAGGACGGCGCGGAAATGTTCTCGGTGCTCGAAAGCGACGTCAATTTGACACTGCGCGAAGACGAATCCGGCTTCGATTTCGACGGCGCCTTCAAAAGCATGAAGGCCGATCTCAGCAAAGCCGAGGATCCGCAGAGCAAAGACGCGATCGAGAAGCTGGCCCTGCAGCACATCCAGGGCGACATCACCATGAAGGGCGCCTGGGAACTTGCCCCCGGCACGATCGACATTTCGGAATTTGCCTTCGACTTCACCAACATCGGCAAGCTGAATCTTGGCTTCAAGATCTCGGGCTACACGATGGCCTTCGTGAAGTCGCTGCAGGATGCGATGAAGCAATCCGAAGCCAGTGCGAACAAGGAAGAATCGCAGCAGGCGCTCGGTCTTGCCATGCTCGGCCTGATGCAGCAGTTGTCCTTCGAGGCGGCGCAGGTGCGCTTCGAAGATGCCTCGATCACCAAGCGTGCGCTGGATTATGCCGGTTCACAGCAGAACATGTCGGGCAAGCAGATGGCGGATTCGCTGAAGGCCATGACGCCGATCATGCTGGCGCAGCTCAATATCCCGGAACTGCAGAATGCCGTTTCAGCTGCCGTCAACACCTTCCTCGACGATCCGAAGAGCCTGACCGTCAAGGCCGCTCCCGAAAAGCCGGTGCCGTTCCCGACGATCGTGGGCGCCGCCATGGGCGCTCCGAACACGCTGCCGCAAGTGCTCGGCGTCAAGGTTACCGCCAACGACTGATCGCTTCGATCTTGCGATGAAAGGCCCGGCAGCAGTGAACTGCCCCCCAAAGGTTGACGTCCAACTTTCGGGGGCAGTTCACGGACTGCCGGGCCTTTTCGTTTTCAGGCGCGGTGGCGGGCGACTTCAGAAATGGCGAAGCTTGCGATATCAAGCAATTCTTCAAGAGATGCCGCGTCCCTCGCCTGCACCGACATGCCCTGGATGATGGCACCGAGGAACCGTGCGAGTGCGCGAGGGTTCGTTCCGGCCTTGATATCACCCTCGCGGATGCCACGCTCGATCCTTGCCGTGAAAGCGTCCAGCGACCGACGACGCATCGCCGCAACATGGTCGGCGATCACGTCGTTCTCGCTGGCGCAGTTCAGCACAGCCGTCGAAATCATGCAGCCTTTAGGATGCTCCGGAGCCGAGAAAATCTCGGCCGAGCCCCGCAATATGCGCTCGAAGGCGGAGACGGTGTCGATAGGATCGCCGAGCGCGGAAAACGTGTCGGAGCCCAGCGTTCGGTATTGCTCGAGGGCGGCGCGATAGAGATCGGCCTTCGAGTTGAAGGCGGCATAGAGGCTTTGCGGCGTGATGCCCATAGCGGCAGTGAGATCCGCGATCGAGGCGCCCTCATATCCATGCGCCCAGAAGGTCTCGCGCGCCGCCGACAGCACAGTCTCGCGGTCGAAGGCCGGCGGACGGCCGCGGCGGCGGGTGGCAGGATTATTCATGTCAGTGCTATTTTTCACAATGATCACTCTAGAAATTCAAAACGGCTTTCTATATTCAGGAACGGTCATTGTGATTATAGAAGGTTTAATCTGATGAGTCTTCCCCTCGAAATGGCAGACGCCGACAGGAATTCATCCCTTGCCGCAGCGGTTGATGCGGCAATCACAAGCGCGCTCGACGACAAACGGCTTGTGGGGACGGTGGTACTCGTTGCCCGCGACGGAGAGATCGTCCATCACCGCGCCGCCGGCCTTGCCGACCGCGAAAGCGGTCTGCCGATGCGCGAGGACACCATCTTCAGGCTTGCCTCGATCACCAAGCCGATCGTCACCATCGCCGCGATGCGGCTCGTCGAGCAGGCAAGAATCGGGCTCGACGACGCCGTGACAAGATGGCTGCCGGATTTCCGTCCGAGGCTGCCTGACGGCGGAAAGGCGATCATCCGCATCCGCCACCTGCTGACCCATACGTCCGGCCTCGGCTACAGCTTCTCCGAAGAGGACGGCGGTTCCTATATCAGCGCCGGCGTTTCCGACGGCCTTGCCGAACCGGGACTGCCGCTGGCCGAGAACCTGCGGCGGATCGCCAGCGTGCCGCTGCGCTTTGCGCCGGGCAGCGACTGGCAATATTCCGTCGCCATGGATGTTCTGGGCGGCATCATCGAGGCGGAAACGGGAGTGCCGTTGGGCGATGCCGTCGCTGAACTGGTGACCAAACCGCTTGGCCTTGCCGATACCGCGTTTTCGGTTCGCGACCGCAGCCGGCTGGCAGCGGCCTATATGAACGCTTCACCGGAACCCGGGCTGATGGGCGAGAATGCGGTGGTGATGTCGCTGATGGGTCCCATCCGCTTCGCGCCGAACCGCATCTTCGACCCCGCCTCCTATCATTCCGGCGGCGCCGGCATGGCGGGAACGGCGGGTGACGTGCTCGCCGTACTCGAAACCATCCGTAGGGGTGGCGGACCGCTGCTCTCGACCGAAACCGTACAGATGATGATGACGGACCAGGCCGGCGGGCGCCGCCAGCAGCATGAACCCGGCTCCGGCTTTGGCTTCGGCTGGTCTGTTATCACCAATCCGGCCGAGGCAGGCGTCCCCTTCCCCAAGGGCACGCTGAAATGGGGCGGCGTCTACGGCCATAGCTGGTTCATCGACCCCGTCAACGGGCTGACCGTCGTTGCGCTGACCAACACCACGCTGGAGGGCATGTGGGGCAAGTTCACAGTCGATCTTCGCGAGGCGATCTACGCGGCATTGTGAGCGACCGAACCAAACGAAAAGCCCGGCGATTTGCCGGGCTTTTGCATTCGGGAGCAGACGATCTCAGTCCTTCTTGACCGGCGGGATCGGCCGGATAGAGAGCTCACGCAGTTGCGTCGGCGTTGCCGGGCTCGGCGCGCCCATCAGCAGGTCCTGGGCCTGCTGGTTCATCGGGAACAGCGAGATTTCGCGCAGGTTCTTCGCGCCGACGAGCAGCATGACGATACGGTCGATGCCGAAGGCAGCACCGCCATGCGGCGGCGCGCCGTACTGGAAGGCGCGGTAGAGGCCGCCGAAACGGTCTTCGACATCCTGCTGGCTGAGGCCGACCTTCTCGAAGGCGGCGACCATGGTTTCCGGCGACTGGTTACGGATCGAGCCCGAGGCGATTTCGAAACCGTTGCAGACGGCGTCATACTGGAACGCCTTGATGGTCAGCGGATCCTGGTTCTGCAGCGCATCGAGGCCGCCCTGCGGCATCGAGAACGGGTTGTGCGCGAAATCGACCTTCTTTTCTTCCTCGCTCCATTCGAAGAACGGGAAGTCGACGATCCAGCAGAGTTCGAAACGCTCGCGATCGACAAGGTTCAACTCTTCGCCGGCCTTGGTGCGGGCTTCACCGGCAAACTTGTAGAACTTCGCCGGATCGCCGGCAACGAAGAAGCAGGCGTCACCGTCATCGAGGCCGAGCTGGGTACGGATCGCGTCGGTGCGCTCCTCGCCGATGTTCTTTGCAAGCGGGCCGGCGCCCTCGAGCTTGTCACTTTCCTTGCGCCAGAAGATGTAGCCGAGGCCAGGCTGACCGGTCGACTGCGCCCAGGCATTCATGCGATCGCAGAACGCTCTGGAACCGCCGGTCTTGGCCGGAATAGCCCAGATCTCGACCTTCGGGTTGGAGGCGATCATGCCTGCGAAAACCTTGAAGCCGGAGCCGGCGAAATGTTCGGTGACCGCTTCCATGACGATGGGGTTGCGCAGGTCGGGCTTGTCCGAACCATATTTACGGATCGCCTCGTCGTAGGGGATGCGCGGCCATTCCTTGGTGACCGGCTTGCCTTCGGCGAACTCTTCGAAAATGCCGGTCATCAGCGGACCCATCGTGTCCCAGACGTCTTCCTGGGTGACGAAGCTCATTTCGAGGTCGAGCTGGTAGAATTCACCCGGCAGGCGATCGGCACGCGGGTCTTCATCGCGGAAGCAGGGCGCGATCTGGAAGTAGCGGTCGAAGCCTGCAACCATCAGCAGCTGCTTGTACTGCTGCGGCGCCTGCGGCAGCGCATAGAAGGTGCCGGGATGAATGCGCGACGGCACGAGGAAGTCGCGCGCGCCTTCCGGCGAGGAGGCCGTCAGGATCGGCGTCGTATATTCGGTGAAGCCGACATTGCCCATTTCGCGGCGCATGGCGGAGATCACCTGGGTGCGCTTGACGATGTTCTTGTGCAGCGTTTCGCGGCGAAGATCGAGGAAGCGATACTTCAAGCGGACGTCTTCCGGATAATCCGGCTCGCCGAAGACCGGCAGCGGCAGTTCCTTGGCGGCGGAGAGAATTTCGATCTCCTGCGCGTAGAGTTCGATCTCGCCTGTTGCCATGGCCTTGTTGACGGTGTCTTCGGTACGGGCCTTGACGAGGCCGTCGATACGGATGACCCATTCGCCACGCACGGTTTCCGCCATCTTGAAGGCCGGGCTGTCGGGATCGGCGACGACCTGAGTGATGCCGTAATGGTCGCGAAGGTCGATGAAGAGAACGCCGCCATGATCTCGGACACGATGGACCCAGCCGGAAATACGGACGGTCGAACCGACATCCGACTTGCGGAGGGCGGCGCATGTGTGGCTGCGGTAGCGATGCATGATGTCAAATCCTGGCATGTATTGAGACGGCAGCAAGGGTTCCAAGACCCTCAAGCGCCGACAAGAAAATCGGGCGGAAAAGCGCATGGACGGTCCGATTTGTCAAGGCTTGGCGCACGCGGCCGGGCGTTTGGCACGCGTTTATGGCGAGGCTGCGACCGGTATGCTGCGGCAGTTTGGCCGCGTTTCCTGTATTGATGAAGATGTCGGTCAACTTTACAAGGATCGGCATTCTCATCGTGGAGCCTCCGCATGCCTCTCCTGACCCGCCGCAACCTCTTGAAGGCATCCGCTGTCGCGGGTGCTTATGGCGTCGGCATCGGCATTGCCGGTAAATTCGGGCTTGCCGAGGCAGCTCCCGAGCCGCAGCTGCTGACGGCAGTGAAGACCGAAGCCACGCTGACCGAGGCGGGACCGACCAAGGATATCATGAGCTGGGGCCCTGACGGCATGCCGCCGGTTCTGAGGATGACAAAGGGGCAACCCTATGCGGCGCGGCTGAAAAACGGCCTCGACGAACCGACGACGATCCACTGGCACGGGCTTCGCATCGATAACCGCATGGACGGCGTGCCGTTCATGACGCAGCCCTACGTCTATACCGGCGACAGCTTCGATTATGCTTTCACGCCGCCCGATGCCGGCACCTTCTGGTATCATCCGCATTGCAACACGCTGACGCAGATGGGGCACGGCATGACTGGCGTCATCGTCGTCGAGGACCCAGCCGATCCGAAGTTCGATGCCGAAGTGGTGCTGAACCTGCGTGACTGGCGGCTCGGCGGCGACGGGCAATTCATCGCTCCCTTCCGGCCGCGGGACGCTGCCAAGACCGGTACCTACGGCACGGTGCGCACCGCCAACTGGCACCAGGAACCGCGATATGACGCGCCAGCCGGCGGACTGGTGCGGCTGCGCATCGCCGTGACCGACGTGACGCGGATCTTCTCGCTGAAGATGGAAGGCGCCGATGCGACCGTGATTGCGATCGACGGCAATCCGGTGCCGAAGCGTTTTTCCCTCGACCTCCTGCAGATCGGACCGGGTCAACGGCTCGATCTTGCCGTGCGCATGCCGGATGGTGAAGGTGCGGTCGCAACGCTCGAGGATATCCGCGGCACGACGCCGAAGACGATCGCCAGCCTGCGCGCGGTCGGATCATCGCTGAAGCGCGATATCGGCGATCTCGGGCCGCTTGTCGAGAATCCCGTCCCGAAGGCCGATCTAACCGCTGCCGAGCAGATCCCGTTGATACTGAGCGCCACCGCCGAGAATGCCGCGGTCGAAAGCATCTGCGGCACGCTGGGCTACAGTTTCTGGGCAATCAACAAGGTGCCGTGGCCAGGCGATACGCCCGATCCGACGGCGCCGCTTGCGGAATTGAAGCTCGGCAAGAGCTATGTCTTCAATCTGGAGAATACTACGCCGCATGCCCATCCGATTCATCTGCACGGGATGAGCTTCACGGTGGTCTCCTCCTCGACGCGCGAGGTGATGCCGCTGGTGTCCGATACCTATCTCATTCAGCCGGACGAGAAGGTGCAGCTTGCCTTCGTCGCCGACAATCCCGGCGACTGGCTGCTGCATTGCCATATCATCGAGCATCAGAAGACGGGGATGACGAGCTATCTCAGGGTAAGCTGAGACAGCCCGCGCTTTCGCCGCGATTGCAGCTTTGCTTCGCGCCGGCGTTGGCGCCATGCCTCAGTTTAGACGTGATTCTTCGCCAGCAATGCTCGAAGCGTATGCTGTTGTATTGACATATCGAACCGAAAGGAGAAGGAAGGTTTACCGACCTTTTCCTTGCGAATGAAATGATATGATCGAAACCACCGCCGATTTGGCGGCCGCCTGCAAAGAGCTGGCCAAGTCCGACTTCATCACCATCGACACCGAATTCCTGCGCGAAACGACCTTCTGGCCGGAGCTCTGCCTGATCCAGATGGCAAGCCCGACGACGGAAGTTCTCGTCGATCCGCTGGCCAAGGGCATCGATCTCGCCCCCTTCTTCGAGCTGATGGCCGATCCGAAGGTGCTGAAGGTCTTTCACGCGGCGCGCCAGGACATCGAAATCATCTTCAATCGCGGCAATCTCATTCCGCATCCGATCTTCGACACGCAGGTCGCCGCCATGGTCTGCGGCTTCGGCGACAGCGTCTCCTATGACCAGTTGGTCAGCCGCATCAAGAACGTCCATATCGACAAGTCGTCACGCTTCACCGACTGGAGCCGCCGGCCGCTCTCGGACAAACAGCTGGATTATGCGCTGGCTGACGTCACCCACCTGCGCGACGTCTACCTGTCGCTGAAGGCGGAACTCGATCGCGAGGGCCGCACCTCCTGGCTCTCCGAGGAAATGGACATTCTCGAGTCGCGCGAAACCTACGACATGCATCCCGACGATGCTTGGCAGCGGCTGAAGATGCGTCTGCGCAAGCCGCAGGAGCTGGCGATCCTGAAATATGTCGCCGCCTGGCGCGAACGCGAGGCGAGGGCCCGCAACGTGCCGCGTTCGCGGGTGCTGAAGGATGATGCGATCTACGAGATCGCCCAGCAGCAGCCGAAGGATACCGAGGCGCTCGGCCGTCTGCGCACCATTCCGAAGGGTTGGGAGCGCTCGACTTCCGGCGCAGCGGTCATCGAGGCCGTCAACACGGCGCTTGCTCTTCCGAAGGCCGATATGCCGCATGTGCCACGCCAGGCGCAGGCGCCCGAAGGGGCCGCTGCTGCCGTCGAATTGTTGAAGGTGCTGCTGAAGCTGATTTCGGAAAAACACGGCGTGGCGCCGAAGGTGATCGCCAACAGCGAGGATCTCGACAGGATCGCCGCCGAGGGCGAGAAGGCCGAAGTCGCTGCCCTGCACGGCTGGCGGCGCGATCTTTTCGGAGAGCCGGCACTGCAGCTGATCCAGGGCGCAATCGCCTTGCGTTTCGTCGACCGGAAGGTCGAAACCGTCAGCCTCTGAGACGGCTGTATATCAAAGCTTAGCCGTTCGCGGCTAAGCCATTGCCTTGTTTTAGGCTACTACCTTATCTCTCTAGTATTGGGGCTTGATAAATCCCCAGGCAGCAGGCTCGAGGTAATCACGAGGTGGTTGCATTTCATCCATGCTCACAGGCCGGCGCGTTAACGCCACTATTTTGAATATCTCGCCGTCACCCCAGCCGGACCAGTGTTCATCGATCAGCGGTATACCGTCCGAAGTCAGACACTGCATCAGACCTGCATCAGCGGAATCTGGTGTCCGGTTATACCATGCGCAGTCTTCGCCGAGCAGCCGATCCTGTTTTCTCATGTCGACCATCCCAGACACCCTGTCGAATCTCTTGGAGAACGGCCCGGGATTCGAGGAGGAGCGGATAGCTTCGAACCTGCGCTCACCCTTGGATGCGGAATATTGGAGCCCTTGGTCTTCGAGTTCGTTCCAGACGGTGATCAGGATTGATCCATCCTCGCCGTCACGCTGTCGGAGCCACCAGGGATAATGACGCAACAGCCTCTCTTCGGATCTGTGGCTGACCAGCTTCGCCTCAAAGTCTCCAGCATTTGGAGTGTAATCGTCATAGCTTGGCAATGGTTTGAGCCAGGTACCGGCTTCAAAAAGCTGCATAGGTGGTCGTACCGCCGCCCCCGGCACAGGCCCGCGCTGCAGTTCAACCAACCGCGTCTCGGACATCACCTCTCGACTGGAGAAAAGTACTTTCGTCGCGACCTCTATTCCGTCGCCGGTCAGGCAAGTTAACCAAACAGGCCCGGACCCGTCCTCATTCATTTTCCGAACAATCTCCCGCCAACGACACTGCTCACCGCCGATGGCCTCGACATCATCGGTTTCCTTGACCTCCGTGATGCCGTTATGGTCCTGAGACGGTTCGACCTGCCTGACCTCGATTGACGAGATCTCACCATTCTTCCTGGTTGCCCTCAGAACAACGTTCTTGAAGAAGTGTCCGTAATAAATGTTCGTTTCTTCGCGTCTGTCCTCTTCAACATGCGTCCAGCCGTTGTGATGTTGGACGACCCGTTGGCGGCCCCCTTTGTCATTATAGGTATCACGCACGATCATCTTTGCGGAATAATCGGGCACATCAGGACTGGTGAAAAACGGAACCCCGCTCGCATGTGCGGAGCCAGCCGCGATCGTGATCACTGAGAAAACTATCAATCTGTACATGATACTCCTGTGCAGGAAGGCGCCCACAACTATTGATAGCAATACGGCGGAGGCCTGAGATTGACAAGGTGTTGCAGAGGCAATCACGTGGCCCAACAAAGTCGGCGAATTGGCTTCGGAACAAGCGCCGCCGCCTCTAAAAGACGCGCGGCGCTGTAGATTCGAATTCGCTTGACGCTTTTTTCCGGCCTGAAACAATGGCCGGCGGAAACATCATGACGAAGAGGCGGCATGCGGGAAATATCTCCGACGCAGAATTGGATCCTGATCGTGATCGTCCTTGCGGCCAGCGGCGTCATCTATGATCTGATGTTCTACTCCAATCAGACGCCCGTTATCGGGGCGATCTTCGCGCTCTTCATTGGAATGCCGATCCTGGCCTTCGAGCGCAAAGTGCTGCTGCGCACGCTCTACCGGCGCATCCAGAAGCTGCCGACTTTCGCCTTCATCATTACCGAGCTGGTGATCTACGAGATCCTGATGAGCATCGGCTTTGCCTGCGCCGGCCTGCTGCTCTGGTCGTTCGCCATGCTGAAGCCGGCATCGCTCCTCGATCTCGTCATCATGCCGTTCGAGGTCTTCCTCTATGCGTTGGCGGTCTGCGCGCTGCTGATCTTCGTCTTGCGCGTGCGAGAGCTGCTCGGCCGCGAGGTTTTCCTCAGCATGCTCGTCAGCCGCTACCGCAATCCAGTTAGGGAAGAACGTGTCTTCCTGTTCATCGATCTCGTCGATTCGACGGCCTTTGCCGAAAAGCACGGCGACCTTAGGGCGCAGCAGCTGCTGAGCTCGCTGTTTGCGACCTTTGCCGAGCCCGTCAGGCGCCACAAGGGCATGATCAACGACTATGTCGGCGATGCGGCGATCATCACCTGGCCGCTCGCCCGCGGTGTCAAGGATGCGCGTTGCGTGCGCTGCATCTTTGATATCCTCGCCGATATCGAAGCCAATGCCGCCGGCTGGCGGAAAAGCTATGGGCAGGTGCCGAAGCTCCGCGCCGCCCTTCACGGCGGCGAAATCATCACCGCCGAAATCGGCGTCGACCATCACAAGATCAGCTATTTCGGCGACACGGTGAACACCACTGCCCGGCTGGAGACGCTCTGCCGCAGCCTGAACCGGCCGGTGCTGATCTCCACTGAGCTTGCCGGGCGCATGAACTTTCCCGACGACATCAGTTGCGAGGATCTCGGCACTCACGCCGTGAAGGGGCGCGGCCAGGCGCTCGGCGTCATGGCGCTTTCCTCGCGCGCGGTCACCGTACTGAAGACGCCGGCGGTCATTCTGCACGGCTGAGCAACGACTCTACCGCATCGGCCCGAAAATCGGAATCGATATTCGGAAAGCACGA
The DNA here is from genome assembly GCF_051811185.1 of Rhizobium sp. 62_C5_N11_2. Classification (NCBI taxonomy): domain Bacteria; kingdom Pseudomonadati; phylum Pseudomonadota; class Alphaproteobacteria; order Hyphomicrobiales; family Rhizobiaceae; genus Rhizobium; species Rhizobium sp. 62_C5_N11_2. The sequence goes on along the minus strand of NZ_JBPWPW010000001.1, from coordinate 1,321,408 downwards.
TGCGAGAATTGAAAGTGTTGCAGCGTCCTTTGCGCGTCAGAGGAGACGCGCGGCGCTGTAAGTACGTCACCAAAGCTTCACCCAAACGTCAATTCGCTGACATTAAAGCCCTGCTAAGCGGAAGGCCTTTGCAATCCGTTCCACGGGGATATTATGAAGAACGTCCTTTTTGCTTCCGTATCGCTTTTCATCCTGGTCGCCGGCTCCGCTTCGGCCGACCAGCAGCAGTTCCCGGCCAAGCTCGCCGGCCAGGCGATCCTGCCTGCCAACACCATGGTTCCGGCACCGGCCGACGCCCCCGAATTCCTCAAGCATGCCGGCAAATTTACGACGCCTGACCGCAAGCGCACCGAAGCGCTCGGCACCGTTCCCGGTAAGGACGGCGCCCGTGTCACCGATCTGAAGCTTCCCTTCGACGGCCAGCCGATCCAGGGTTTCTCGGGCGTCAAGACGATGGCCGACGGCACCTTCTGGACGCTCTCAGACAACGGCTTCGGCTCGAAGTCCAACTCGTCGGACTCCATGCTTTTCCTGCACCAGATGAAGTTCGACTGGGCCGGCAACAAGGCTGAAATCGTCAAGAACCTCTTCCTCTCCGATCCCAACAAGATCGCTCCGTTCCCGATCGTGCTTGAAGGTACTGACACGCGCTATCTCACCGGTGCCGACTTCGACATCGAATCGATCCAGCCGGTTGCCGACGGCTTCTGGCTCGGCGACGAATTCGGTCCCTACATCCTGAAGTTCGACACATCAGGCCGCCTCACCGACGTCATTCCGACGACGCTCGACGGCAAGCCGGTGCTTTCGCCCGACAATCCGCTTCTCTCGGTTCCATCAAACCCGGCCGCCAAGATGCCGGTCTTCAACCTGAAGCGCTCCGGCGGCTTCGAAGGCCTCGCCATGTCGAAGGACGGCGCCAAGCTCTACGGGCTGCTCGAAGGCGCCGTCTACAAGGATGACGGCACTGTGGAAACCATCGATGGGCACACCGCCATCCGCGTCATCGAATTCGATGTCGCTTCCAAGAAGTGGACCGGCCGCAGCTGGCTCTATCCGCTCGAAGACAAGGGGGTATCGATCGGCGACTTCAACATGCTCGACGACACCACCGCTCTCGTCATCGAGCGCGATAACGGCGCCGGCACGACGGACAAGGCCTGCGCCGATCCGAAGCAGCCGAAGCCGGATTGCTTCGAAGCTCCGGCCGTGCTGAAGCGCGCATACAAGATCGAGTTCAACGATGCCAATGTCGGCAAGGCGGTCCGCAAGATCGGCTACATCGACCTCCTGAACATCCAGGACCCCGACAACAAGAAGAAGGCCGGCAGCAAGGACGGCGTCTACGACATGCCGTTTGTGACGATCGAAAACGTCGACCGCGTCGACGCCACGCACATCATCATCGGCAACGACAACAACCTGCCCTTCTCGGCCGGCCGCGCCGTCGACAAGGCTGACAATAACGAGTTCAGCCTGCTCGAAGTCGGCGAGTTCCTCAACGCCAAGTAATTCGGCGTTCTGGTGTGAAATACAGAGGGTGGCGCGAAGGCGCCGCCTTTTTTGTTTTTGGCTGCTTAGGTTGCGTTCCTGACGACGTGCCGTGGCACAGACCTATTCAAACCGAAACGCCAACCGCTTGTTTGTCAGCCTCGACAGCTGCTGCAGGCGGCCGTCAAGGCGCTCGCCGGCGAAATCGCGATATTCGGGAGGCACGACGAATTCGAGGTCGAGGTCCGGGCTCGACGATTTGCGGAAGGTCAGGTTCTTGACGATGCCCGGCATCGAGGCAGAGAAGAGGTAGACGACGCGCAGCATGCCGCCGAGCAGCTTGGCGCGCTCAATGAGCTGGGGCGTGGCAATCTGCGCCAGCGGACCGGTGGCGCCGTCGTCATGCAGGCCTTCGAAACGGTAATAGTTGGAAAGCGCGATAAAGGCGCGGCCGGGATGACTGATGCCGACGAAGGAAGAGTGGGCGATGACGTTCAGCGCCTGCAGGCCGCGATAGTCAGGATGGGCGCGCCAGCTGATATCGGCAAGCAGACAGGCGGCCTGGCGGTAGCGGCTTTCCTCTTCGGTTTCCTGGATGCCGAAAAGGGGCATCATGCGGCCGGTCCATTCCGCCAGCTCGCGGGCATGCTCCGGCGAACGGGCACGCAGAATCGCCAGTTCTCCGGCGGCGGCAAGCAGCGGATCGGCGCGGCGCTCGGCCTCCGACAGCAGCGAATAGAGATATCCCTCGCGCACACCCTGCGCCGAGAAGGAAATCAGCGACGGCTTCATCGCGCTCAGAACTTCCTTCATGGCGACGGCGCCGAACGGCAGCAGCGAACGGCGGTGCTTGGAAACGGCCTGCAGTGCCGGCTCCCTGGAGTCGCGCGCGGTCACCACCTGGTCGAGGAACTGCATCATTCCTTCGAACGACACCTCATAGCCCTGCATCATGTGCAGCGGATAGTGGGTGATTTCCATGTGCAGCTTGGCGATGTTTCGCCAGGTGCCGCCGACGGCGTAGAAGGTGCGCCCCTCGCCTTTCGACAGCAGCTTTGCCGTCTTCAACTGCTTGCGGGCAAAGGTCTGGGCCTTGGAGAGCGATCCGCCAGCATATTCCGACAGGCGCAGGCCGCCGAGCGGCAGCGTGATGCCCTTGCCGAACTCCTTGCCCTTGATATCGATCAGTTCCAGCGAGCCGCCACCGAGGTCGCCGGCAATGCCGTCAGGATTGTAGAAACCGCTGATGATGCCGAGCGAGGCGAATTTCGCCTCCTCCTCACCCGAGAGTACGCGGACCTTGCGTTTAAGGATGGTTTCCGCCTGATGGATGAAATCAGGACCGTTGCTCGCCTCGCGCGCAGCCGCCGTCGCCAGCACATACATGGTGGCAGCGCGGGCCTGGTCGGACAAAGCCTTGAAACGGTGCAGCGCCGCCAAAGCCCGCGCGACGCTCTCTTCGTCCATCTTGCCGGTAAGAGCGACGCCCTTGCCGAGGCCGCAGAGGACCTTTTCGTTGAACAGAACGGTTGGCGAACGGGACATGCCTTCGTAGACGACAAGACGAATCGAATTCGATCCAATATCGACGACGGAGACCGGGGCGATCCCCGGAAGGCGCCCCTGGGCTTCAGATTCAACCATTTAGGTCCAGTTTTACTTGTTGTTGCGGCCTTCGAGCAGGCCGGCGATCAGCTTCGGCGCACTGGACTTCAGAGCTTCACCACGGCCCGACAGGCTCGGATTGGTCATGAAATACTGCTGCGCATTGAACGGTTCTTCGCCCCTGCGCACTTCCATGCGTCGCGACGTACCGTCGGGCAATATCTCGTAGCTTTGTTGATTGTCAATCACGTTGCCGAGCATAATCTGTGACAAGACCTGCTCGTGAACGGTCGGATTCGTCAGCGGAACCATGGTTTCGACACGGCGATCGAGGTTTCTCGGCATCATGTCGGCCGAGCCGATGTAAACCAGCGCCTTGTCGGACGGCAGGCCGTGGCCATTGCCGAAGCAGAAGATGCGGCTGTGCTCGAGGAAGCGGCCGACGATCGACTTGACGCGGATCTTTTCCGAAAGGCCGGGCACCTGCGGACGCAGGCAGCAGATGCCGCGCACGACGAGGTCGATCTCGACGCCGGCATGGCTGGCGCGATAGAGCGCGTCGATGATGTCGGGGTCGACAAGCGAATTCATCTTCATCCAGATCGCGGCCGGGGCGCCGTTCCTGGCGTGCTGAATCTCTTCCTCGATGTGGCGCAGGATGCGCGGGCGCATCGTATAGGGGGAGATCGCGAGCTGCATGCCCTGTTCCGGTTCGCCGTAGCCGGTAATGAAATTGAAGATGTTCGCCATGTCGTGGGCGATGACGGGATTGCAGGTGAAATAGGACAGGTCCGTATAGATCTTCGCGGTGATCGGGTGGTAGTTGCCCGTTCCGAGGTGGCAATAGGTTCGCAGCTTGCCTTCCTCGCGCCGAACAACCATCGACATCTTGGCGTGGGTCTTGAGCTCGATGAAGCCGAAGACGACCTGCACGCCGGCGCGCTCGAGATCGCGCGCCCAACGGATGTTCGCCTCTTCGTCGAAGCGGGCCTTGAGCTCGACCAGCGCCGTCACCGACTTGCCGGCTTCGGCGGCGTCGATCAGCGCGCGGACGATCGGGCTGTCGTTGGAGGTGCGGTAAAGCGTCTGCTTTATCGCCAGGACGTCAGGATCGCGCGCAGCCTGGAGAAGAAACTGGACCACGACGTCGAAAGATTCGTAGGGGTGATGGACGACCATGTCCTTTTCGCGGATGGCGGCGAAGCAGTCGCCGGCATGTTCGCGGACGCGCTCGGGAAATCGCGCATTGTAGGGGGCAAACCTGAGATCTTCGCGCGGCGCCTTGGTGATCTCGGACAGGGTGTTCAACGCCAGAAGGCCCGGCAGAACGGCGACGCGATTATCAGGGATATTGAGCGCCTGGACGACGAACTGACGCAGCGAAGCCGGCATTTCCGAGTCGGTCTCGATGCGGATGACCTTGCCACGGCGGCGGCGTTTCAGCGCCGTTTCGAAGAAGCGGACGAGATCCTCGGCCTCTTCCTCGACTTCGATATCGCTGTCGCGGATGACGCGGAACGTACCGGAGCCCTGCACCTCGTAACCCGGGTAAAGCCGGTGGATGAAGATGTTGGCGACATCTTCCAGCGTGATGTAGCGGATCGTGTTTCCATCATCCGGCAGACGGACGAAGCGGTCGAGCGCCACCGGCAGGCGCAGCAGCGCCGTCATCGGCTCGCGGCCATTCTTGCTAACGAGCTGCAGACCGATCGAGAAGCCGAGATTCGGAATGAAGGGGAACGGGTGGGCAGGATCGATCGACAACGGCGTTAGGACCGGGAAGATCGCCTGTTCGAATTCGGCGGCCAGCCACTGGCGGTCGGCATCGCTCAAGGCGCCGGGGCGCACGATCAGGATGTCTTCCTTGGCGAGATATTGTTGCAGGACGGCGAGCGAGGCCTGCTGCTCCATCTGCAGATGGTCGATCTCCTGCAGGATCGAATCGAGCTGCTCGGCCGGCGTCTTGCCGTCGGGGCTGCGGATGGCGATGTTCTGGCGTACCTGGCCCTCGAGGCCGGCGACACGCACCATGAAGAATTCATCGAGGTTGGCGGCCGAGATCGACAGGAAGCGAACGCGCTCGAGCAGCGGATGCTCGGTATTCAAAGTTTCTTCCAGGACACGGCGGTTGAATTGCAGCCAGGAGAATTCTCGGTTGATGAAGCGCTCGGGGCTCTTGAGCAGCTCTTCCAGCGGGGGGGTGTTGTCGTTGATTTCCGGAGTGAGTTCCTGATGTTCTGCGACTGCGCTATCCATGGTCCGCTTACCCCGTTTTCAATCGCCAAAGGCAATTATATCAGTTTGACGACGGAACTGTGACAGTCAATCGGCCGGTTCCGAATTTCCCAATTCATTCAATACTTCGGCAGCAAGAGACCGGGTGATTTTCGTGCCCCGCGACAGGGCCAGCCGGTCAAGCCTTTCGACGATCGTCTGGGCCGCGTTCAGCGACCGTTCCATCCGGTTCACGATATAGAGCACGAGTTTGTCATCTATATAAAGCTGCCGGTCGGCGAAGAGCTTGACGATCACCTGCGACAACAGCGCCTCATCGGGCTCGCCGATCTCGACGACGGTTGCCGCTTTCAGGCGCGAGCGCAGATCGGGCAGCAAAACTGGCCACGACATCGGCCAGAGGCGGCTGGTGATCAACAGGCTGGTGCCGTTTTCGCGCACGCTGTTGATGACATGGAAGAGCGCGTTGTCGTCGAAGCCGAGGCGGTCGGCGTCCTCGAACAGCACCGGGCCGGCGGCGGCGGCAACCGCGGCGTCCGAGCCAAGCTCGGGATGGATGTCGACGGCGCCGCTCAACTCCCGCCAGATGCGGGCGAGATGCGATTTTCCCGAGCCGACGGGGCCGGCGAGCACGACAACCGGTGATGGCCATGCCGGCCAGGCATCGACGATCGAAACGGCGGCGGCAAGACGCTCCGAGATCAGGAGGTCGTCGCGCCCGCTTGCGGCATCGTGCGAAAAGACCAGCGGCAGCTGCTCTCCGGCCTTGCGCTTCGGATCAGCGTTTTTCACGTCATTCATTGGGAACTGATTTCGTCTTCCGGGCGCGGCCACTGAGCGACCCGCCAAAATAAAGATCACTCTGAAGGTAGCGTGAAAGCGCGAAACGAACAAGGACGCCGACGGCGGCGGCGGCCGGCACGGCGACCAGAAGCCCTACGAAACCGAAGAGCGCGCCGAAGGCAAAAAGCGCAAACATCAGCCAGACCGGATGCAGGCCGACGCTGGAGCCGACGAGCTTCGGCTGCAGAATGTTGCCTTCCAGGAACTGGCCACTGAAGAAGACGACGAGCACCAGGCCGATCCAGGGATAATCGGGCCAGAATTGCACAAGCGCCACGCCGATGGCGAGCACGAGGCCAACCATCGAGCCGACATAGGGAATGAAACTGATCATGCCGGCGAAGAGGCCGATCAGCAGGCCGAAATTCAGCCCGACGAGAGAAAGGCCGACGGCATAATAGATGCCGAGGATGAGGCAGAGCGAGCCTTGGCCGCGGATGAAACCGGCGATCGCCTGGTCGATCTCCTTGGCGATCTGGCGGACATCGCCGACATAATCGCGCGGGATCCACTGGTCGACCTTGGCAACCATACGGTCCCAATCGAGCAGGATATAGAAGGCGACGACGGGGGTGACCACGAGCAGCGATATGACGTCGACGATCGCCTTGCCGGAATTCCAGATCTGCGCGAAGAGCCCGGTGAGGAAGCCCATGCCCTCCGACAGGATGCCGGAGAGATTGTCCTTGATCGTGCCCATCTGGTTCTCGACCCAGTCCGGAAGCAGCGAATTCTGCGCCTGCGTGATGAACTGCTGTAATTGGCTGATATAACCCGGCAGACGCTGAGCGAAATCGTTGAACTGGCTGATGAGCACCGGAATGAGGATCATCAGCGCCAGCGTGAAGACGATCACGAAGGCGACGAGAATGCCGATGGTCGCCATCATGCGGCTCAGACCCAGGCGTTCAAGCCGGTCAGCCACCGGATCAAGGAAATAGGCAATCGCCATGCCGGCGATGAAGGGCAGCAGGATCGAGCTGAAGACGTAGAGAAAGACGATGAAGAAGACGAGCACTACCAGCCAGAAGAAAATCTGACGCTTGAGACTGTTGCCGCTGACATGCTGTGGCATCGCTTCCCCGCTGATCACTCGCCGCCGCCAAACGCCGCATCCGAACCGGAGCGGCCATTCAGCACATAGGATGCAGGCGCAAAGATGGTCAACCCTGTCGTGCCAAATCCCCGAAAGGCTGGAGGAAGACGCGGGAAATTGGGGGCTTTTGCCATGCAACGCTTGCATAAACGCCCCTGTCATGCAATTGCGACCGGCAGATGACGCGGCACGTTTGCCGCCTGAAATAGCCATCGGAGACCAGCATGAGCCAGTCTGGGAAAAACGGCCTGACATATAGCGATGCGGGCGTCGATATCGACGCCGGAAACCTCCTCGTCGAGAAGATCAAGCCGGCGGTGCGCTCGACGCGCCGTCCCGGCGCCGACGGCGAGATCGGCGGCTTCGGCGGGCTCTTCGACCTCAAGGCCGCAGGCTTTACCGATCCGGTTCTCGTCGCCGCCAATGACGGCGTCGGGACCAAGCTGAAGATCGCGATCGATGCCGACTATCACGACACCGTCGGCATCGACCTGGTCGCCATGTGCGTCAACGATCTCGTGGTGCAGGGCGCCGAGCCGCTGTTCTTCCTCGATTATTTCGCGACCGGCAAGCTCGACCCCGACCAGGGCGCGGCTATCGTCGGCGGCATTGCCGCCGGCTGCCGCGAGGCCGGCTGCGCGCTGATCGGCGGCGAAACGGCCGAGATGCCCGGTATGTATTCCTCCGGCGACTACGACCTCGCCGGCTTTGCCGTCGGTGCTGCCGAACGCGGCAAGCTCCTGCCATCAGGCGATATTGCCGAGGGTGACGTGATCCTCGGCCTTGCCTCCTCCGGCGTCCATTCCAACGGCTTTTCGCTGGTGCGCAAGATCGTCGAACTGTCCGGCCTCGACTGGAGCGCAGCCGCACCGTTTGCCGAAGGCCGGCTGCTCGGCGAAGCCCTGCTCGAGCCGACCCGCATCTATGTGAAGCCGCTTCTGAAGGCGATCCGTGAGACCGGCGCCATAAAGGCGCTGGCGCACATCACCGGCGGCGGTTTCCCGGAAAATATTCCGCGCGTCCTGCCGAAGCACCTGGCGGCCGAGATCGATCTTGACGCCGTCAAGGTTCCGCCGGTGTTTTCGTGGCTCGCCAAGACTGGCGGCGTCGAATCCAGAGAAATGCTGCGCACCTTCAACTGCGGCGTCGGCATGATCGCCGTCGTCGCCGGTGAGAACGTCGCGGCGGTTTCCGCGGCACTCGAAACCGAGGGCGAGACAGTTGTCACGCTCGGCCGCATGATCGCCCGCGACGAAGGCGCTGCCGGCACGGTCTACAAGGGTACGCTTGCCATATGAGCTCGCCGCGCAAACGCGCCGTCGTCTTCATATCAGGCAGCGGCTCCAACATGATGGCGCTGGTTGCGGCGGCGAAAGCAGCCGACTACCCGGCCGAGATCATCGGGGTGATCTCCGACAAGGCGGATGCCGGCGGGCTTGCCAAGGCTGATGCCGAAGGCATTTCCACCTTCGTTTTTCCCCGCAAGGACTACGCCAGCAAGGATGCGCATGAGGCGGCGATCTTTTCGGCGCTCGACGAGCTTAAACCCGATATTCTCTGCCTGGCAGGCTACATGCGGCTGCTGACGGCGACATTCATCCAGCGTTACCAAGGCCGGATGCTCAACATCCACCCTTCCCTGCTGCCGCTATTTCCCGGCCTGCATACGCATCAGCGGGCGATCGACGCCGGCATGCGGATCGCCGGCTGCACGGTGCATTTCGTCACCGAAGGCATGGATGAGGGGCCGGTGATCGGCCAGGCGGCTGTGCCAGTTCTCTTGGGCGATACGGCCGAAAGCCTTGCCGCGCGCGTGCTCACCATCGAACACCAGATCTATCCGCAGGCCTTGCGGCTGTTTGCCGAAGGTCGAGTGGCGATGGAAGGCGGCAAAGCCGTCGGCGCGGAGGCCGCGACCGCCGCACCCAAGGCTCAACTGATTTCGCTCATCGGCGACCGAGCTTAAGCCGCCAAAGCCCTTAACGGATGGAGGGTGCCGTCGCTGTAGACGAAGCGACCGGCGCGGAAGGTGGCGCGGATGCGATTGATATCGCCCGGCTCGACCACGACGAGATCGGCGCGCTGGCCGACGGCGATCTCGCCGCGATCCGACAGGCCGGCGGAACGGGCCGCATTGCCGGTCGCCATGGCAACGGCTGCCGGCAGGCCGCCTTCCACCATGTCGGCAAGCTTGAAGATGCCGGGCACGAAGGCAGCCGGATGGTAATCGGCGGCGATGACGCTGAGCAGCCCGGCCTTGGCGGCGTCGAGCGCGCTGAGATTGCCCGACATAGACTGGCCGCGCAGCGCGTTCGGCGCACCCATCAGCGTCCAGAGACCGCGGCGGCGCGCCTCCTCGGCCGCAGGTGCAGTGACCGGAAACTCGCTGATGGTGACGCCAAGATCGTGCATCTCGGCGACTTTTTCGACGCTGTCATCGTCATGTGAGGCAAGCGACAGCTTGTGCCTCAGCGACAGCGCGACAATCTCCTTCAGCTTGGCCTCGATGTCCGGATTGTTGCGCATGGCGATGCGCTTGGCGACGATCTCCGCCGCCATGTCCTCGGAGATGGCGCGGCGCTCGGAAATGCTGAGGATGTAGCTCTGCAGGTTGTTGTACTGGCCCTGGCCCGGCGTGTGGTCGGTCAGGGAGACCATGTCGATCTGGTCGGCATTCAGCAGGCGCTCAAGCGCGGGAGCTGCCCCGACATTGGTGATTTCGTAACGGGCGTGAACGCGGTGGTCGATCAGCAGATCATCCCGCAAGCGATTGATGCCCTCGATCACTGCGGAGGTGGTCTCCAGCGAACGGACATGGCCGTAGACGCTCTCGGTCGCAAAGGAGACGGCGGCGAACGCCGTCGTGACACCGGCGGCGGCAAGCTTCTTGTCGAGTTCGTGGATGCCGAAATCGATCGGCATCGTCGCGTTCGGCCGTGGTGCAATCTCGCGCTCGATCATGTCGCCGTGCAGATCGACGAATCCGGGGATCAGCAGCCGCCCGCCGCCATCGATGGCAGCACCGGCGACCGGCTCCGGCCTGATCTCGGCGATGGCGCCATCCTCAACACGCACGGAACCTTCACTCACCACCTCGTTTGGGAGAACGAGGGTGAAATTGCTGAGCCACATGGGCTTTCTCCTGACCGCATCCGATGATTGAGTCGTATGAAATTTCCAACGTTGTCACCTTAAAGCTGAAACTTGCGCTTTGGAATTGGTTGGATGCGCTCGCCCCTCGGATTCACGGCCATAGATCCAGCCGGCGCCTGTCCAGGAGCCAACGCCCCTGCTTACCGCGTTGACTAGTTATAATATAACTAGTAACACTATGACTATGAAAACGATCAAACGCTCTCCAATCGCGCTCGCCGTCCTTGCAATGCTCATGGAAGAACCGCTGCATCCGTACCGAATGCAGCGACTCATCAAGGAGCGCGGCAAGGACGAGGTGATCAATGTCACGCAGAGGGCGAGCCTCTATCAAACAATCCAGCGGCTCGAACGCGAGGGTTTGATCACCCCGCAGAAAACAGTCCGGGATGACAAGCGTCCCGAGCGGACCGTGTACGAGATAACCGAGAAGGGCCGCGAGATCGCGCTGGAATGGATGCGGGCGATATTGTCGACCTTAACGCGGGAATATCCGGAATTCCCCGCAGCCATGTCATTTCTTCCTCTGCTTACGCCTGATGATGTGGCGAGCCAGCTTGAGCTCAGAGCAAAAGCCATCGAGTCAGAACTTCGCCGGATAGACGAAGTCCTGCAGGAAGCGCAGGCCGTTCCAAGGCTCTTCCTTCTCGAGATGGAATATCTCCGAGTGCTTCACGCAACCGAATTGTCCTGGGTCAACAGCATTGTCGGGGACCTCAGCGCCCAGCGCATCACCTGGACAGAGGAGTGGCTGAGGCAGATCGCCGCCAAGTTCTCCATCGACCCCAAACTCGACCAGGATTAGCACCATGAAGGTTTTGATTATCGGCGCCGGGACTGGCGGTCTAGCACTCGCACATCTGCTTAAGCAGGCTGGGGTTTGCATAGCGGTGTATGAGCGCGACCTTGCGCCGAACACCAACAGCGGTGGTTATCGCGTTGGCATCAGCCCGGCTGGAAGCCGAGCGCTGAAAGCCTGTATCCCCGGTGAACTCTACGATCTCTATGTCGCCACCTGCGCCAGGTCGCCGCGCTATTTCAACATGCTCACTGAACAGCTGGGCGAAGTGCTGAGCTTCGATATCGATGATGCAGGCCCGAACGCTCTCGACGATGAAAGGAATGTTATTCGAAAGACGCTGAGGCGGGTTCTGCTCAGGGGACTTGAAGATGACGTCTTCTTCGGGAAAGCGCTTCAAGGTTACTCAAATAACGCCGACGGGTCGGTCACCGCCAGCTTTCAGGATGGAAGCCACGCGACGGGAGATGTGCTGGTGGGCGCTGACGGCACGAACTCCGCGGTACGCAGGCAACGCTTGCCGGAAGCGCGTCTGGAAGACACCGGAATCGTGTCGCTCGGGGGCAAAATTCCTATGACGGTCGAGACGAAAGCTCTGCTGTCGGACAAAATGTTCAAAGGCATGTCGCTGATTATGGCACCGATGGGCTTCGGCGCAATCATTCACTCGCTCGAGTTCGTCGACAGCCGAAGCGACCCTAGTGTCGCTGCTCGTTGGCCGGATTTCGTCGAGGCACTCGACGAGGACAGCATCGGCTGGGGCATATGGGGCGCTCGGCAGAATTGCCCGCGGGATCCGGCCGGCCTGAGCGGCGAACAATTGAGAGAGCTGGGGCTGGAGCTCGCTCGGGACTGGCATCCGCATTTGCGTACTCTGATCCGCATGACGGAGCCGTCGACGATCCGCGATATCAAGGTGAGGACCTCGGTCCCGCTGACGCCTTGGACGAGTTCTAATGTCACTCTGCTCGGTGACGCCGTCCATACGATGACACCCGGACGAGGCGCGGGCGCCAATACAGCGCTTCGCGACGCCGCTCTGCTTGGACGCATGCTGGTCGAAGCGGACCAGGGACGAAAGCCGCTCGTCGAAGCCATACATGCCTACGAAGTCGAGATGCTTCGCTACAGTACCGAAGCAGTCCAAGAATCGAAAAAGCAGATGGATGCCGGCGATCTGGCCCATCGGCCGATTGTCGGCAGACTTCAGCTCGCTGTTATGCGCGGCGTGATGCGCATCATCAACGCGATGCCTGCACTCAAGCGGCGCGCTTTTCGGCAGATGATGCGAGTTCGCGGGGAAAACTAAGACGGTCGCGGATCATCTCGATCCGCCCGAGGCAACTTGACGAACCAGGCCTCCACCTGCCCGCTATCGAAGTTTGCCCCTGTTCAACAGTGCCCACTGTAGAAGCACGATCGTTTTGGCGTCGAAGATCTCGCCAGTTTCGATCATCGCCGCAGCCTCGTCGAGCGGGGTTTCGAGGACCTCGATATCCTCGTGTTCCTCGTCCAGACCGCCGCCTTCCGCCACGCGGTCGGCAGTGTCGATGAGGGCTGCGAAGAAGTGGACGACTTCGGTGATGGCACCCGGTGAGGTATAGGACTTGAACAGGAAGCGCGCATCGCGCAGGCGATAGCCGGTCTCCTCCATCGCCTCGCGACGGATCGCCGCTTCGGGATGGTCATCGTCGAGAAGGCCGGCCGGCACCTCGATCATCCAGGCGGGATCGCCGTTGAGATGGACGGCAAGGCGGAACTGGCGGACGAGAACGACGAGGTCGCGCTTGGGATCATAAAGCAGGATGCAGGCAGCGGGCGTGCGGTGATAGATCTCCCGCTTCAGCCGTTGGGTTGCGCCCTTGCGGTCGATATAGTCGAGTAGATAGCTGCTCAGCCGCGTCCACCCATTCGACAGTGTTTCTTCGCTGACGATCTTCACCCGTGATTTCGGCTGCATCATGCTGGGTCCCTGCGAAGCCAGACCTTGTTGTCGTGCACGGCCGCCCCACCATAGGGCGCGACAGGGTCGGCGCCAGTCAAGACATTGATACCCTCGCCGTCGACATGCGCCTTGTTTGGCCAAAGCCCCTCGGCGATCAGCACGCCGGATTTCACCTCGGTGGTGACGCGGGCGTGGATGCGCAGATCGCCGCGGCTATTGCCGATGCGGACGAGATCGCCATGGGCGATACCGTTGGCTTCGGCGTCGGCTGGATTGACCATCACTTCAGGGCGGCCCTCCTTCTGGCGAGAAGTCTTGGTCTCGGAGAAGCTCGAATTCAGGAAGTTGCGCGCCGGCGACGTGGCGAGCCGGAAAGGATGCTCGGGATCGGCGACTTCGATGACATCGACCTGATCCGGGAAGGGCGGAAGTTCGGCATGTGGCCCGAGCGCGCCGATAGAAACCGGCGGCTTGTTGGGAGCCGGCTGATTGATCCAGTCCGGGCGGAAATGGAACTTGCCATCCGGATGGGCAAAACCGTTCAGATAATGCGCCTCCTCGAAAACGGGCTGGCGATCGAACCATTTGTGTTCGAGGAAATGGTCGTAATCCGGCAAGCCACTCGATTCGAGAATGCGGTCGACCATTTCACGGGCAGTAAAGCCGAAGCCGGGGCAATCGGCGACACCGAGGCGTTTTGCCAGTTCCTCGATGACGAAGAGATTGGTGCGCACGGTTGGCGGCGGCTCGACCAGCTTCGGCCCCAGCAGGATATGGTTCTGGCCGCCGGCCCGGTAGATGTCATCGTGCTCGACGAACATCGTCGCGGGAATGACGATATCGGCGATCTCAGCCGTTTCCGTCATGAACTGCTCATGCACGGCGACAAAGAGGTCGTTACGGGCAAAGCCGCGTCTGACGAGGCGCTGCTCGGGGGCGATGTTTGCGGGATTGGTGTTCTGGATCAGCATTGCCGTCACCGGGCCGCGATGGCGCAGCGCCACCGGATCGTCGGTCAGGACGCGGCCGATCTGCGACTGATCGAGCATGCGGATATCGGCATCCTTCATCGACCGGCCGGTCAGTTCGGCGCTGTTCATACGAAAGATATCGCTGTTCGAATGGAAGGCACCGCCGCCCTCATATTGCCAGGAGCCGAGAACGGTGGCGATCGAGGCGGCTGCATGCATGGCGACCGCGCCGTTGCGCTGGCGCGTGAAACCATAGCCCAGGCGGAAGAAGGTTTTCTTCGTCGTGCCGACGAGGCTGGCAAAGGCTTCGATCTCCTCGACCGATAGGCCGGTGATGGCAGCGGCCCATTGCGGCGTCTTGGTTTTCAGATGCGCCTCGAGACCAGCGGGATCATCGGCATATCTCGCCATATAGTCACCGTCGGCATGGCCGTCGCGGAAAGCGATGTGCATGACGGCGCAGGCGAGTGCGGCATCGGTGCCCGGTTTGACGATCAGCGCCATGTCGGCCTGCTTCATCGTCGGATTATCGTAGATGTCGATGACGACGATCTTCGCGCCGCGCTCCTTGCGCGACTTGATGGCGTGGGTCATCACGTTGACCTGCGTCGAGACCGCGTTGGTGCCCCAGATGACGACGCAATCGGTGCGGCCCATCTCGCGCGGATCGGGACCGCGCAGCGTGCCAGTCGCCATGGTGAAGCCGGTCCAGGCGGGGTTGGTACAGATCGAGGAGAAGAAGCCGGAGTAACGCTTGGCATGACGCAGGCGATCGATGGAATCGCGCTGCACCCAGCCCATGGTGCCGGCGTAGAAATAGGGCCAGATCGCCTCGCTGCCGTCCCTTGCCTCGGCCTTCACAAAGGCTTCGGCGATCTCATCCAGCGCATCGTCCCAGGAAATCTGCTGCCACTGCCCTGCCCCTTTGGCGCCGGCGCGGCGTAGAGGATGCATCAGGCGGTCGGGATGGTAGAGCCGCTCGGCGTAGCGGGCGACCTTGGCGCAGATGACGCCGGACGTGTAAGAATGGTCATTGGCGCCGCGCACACGGCCGATGCGGCCATCCTCCGATATATCGACCTCCAGCGCGCAGGTGGAGGGACAGTCATGCGGACAGGCGGTGTGGCCCACCCTGTTGTCCGGCTTGGATGATTTGGCGTGGATGGGGGTCGCAATGTTCATGGCATTTGTATATTCCAAGGCTTGCACGGCCAAAAGCCACAAAAATTCCCCATGACGCGAATTCATACGGACATCAGCAAAAATGAACTACCGCCACATCTATCACGCGGGCAACTTTGCCGATGTGCTGAAACATGCCGTGCTGACGCGGCTGATCCGCTACATGCAAAAGAAGGATGGCGGATTCCGCGTGCTCGACACGCATGCCGGCATCGGGCTCTACGACCTTTCCTCCGAAGAAGCGCAGAAAACCGGCGAATGGGTCGATGGCATCGGCAAGCTGATGGAGGCAGACCTCGGCCCTCAGGTTTCCGAACTGCTGGAGCCCTACCTCTCGGCAATCCGCGAACTCAATCCTGAGGGCGGCATCCGTTTCTATCCCGGATCGCCGAAACTTGCGCGCATGCTGTTCCGGCCGCAGGACCGGCTGTCGGCGATGGAACTGCATCCCGAGGACTACGTCAGGCTGCACCGGCTGTTCGAGGGCGATCACCATGCCCGCATCACCGAGCTCGACGGCTGGCTGGCGCTCGGCGCGCATCTGCCGCCGAAAGAGAAGCGCGGCATCGTGCTCGTCGATCCGCCCTTCGAGGAAGAGGACGAATATCAGCGCCTGGCCGAGGGGCTGGAAAAGGCCTATCGGCGCTTTCCCGGCGGCACCTATTGCCTGTGGTATCCGCTGAAGAAGGGCGCGCCGATCAAGGAATTCCACGAGACGCTGCAGGCCCTCGACATCCCGAAAATGCTCTGCGCCGAACTCACGGTTCGCAGCGACCGCGGCATTACGGGACTGACGGGCTCAGGCCTCGTCATCGTCAACCCACCTTTCACGCTGAAGGACGAGTTGCACCAATTGCTGCCCGCATTGAAGGACCATCTGGCGCAAGACCGTTTCGCCTCGCACCGTGCCTTCTGGCTGCGCGGAGAGAACAAGGCCGTCAAGGACGATTGACCGCTTAAGCTGCTTGCGGAATAGTCCGCGCCGCAGCTCCACAATCTCATCAGGTGTCCCCCATGAAGCTCCTTTGTTCGCCCGCCTCGCCCTATTCCAACAAGGTGCGGATGGCCGCGCATTTTCTGAGCCTGGAGTTGAACGCCATTCGGGTCGACACCAATACCGCACCGGCAATCCTGGTGGACAATAATCCGCTCGGCAAGATCCCGACGCTTCTGACCGATGACGAGGTCTCGATATACGACAGCGTGGCGATCATGCATTATTTCGACCGGCTGACGAAGGGCGGGCTCTACCCTTCCAAGAAGGGCAAGCGCACGGATGCGGAAATCCTCGAGGCGCTCTGCGACGGCATCTGCGATTGCCTGCTGGCGATCGTCTACGAGCGGCGCTTCCGCGACGAGGAAAAGCTTCACCAGCCGTGGATCGACCGGCAATGGAAGAAGGCGACGAGCGGTCTCGCTCATCTCAGCGCCAATCCGCCGAAGCTCGGCAAAAAGCTCAACGGCGGACATTTTGCACTGGCGGCCACGCTTGATTATCTCGAGTTGCGCTTCAAGGACCAGTGGGAAGCCGATCATGCGCCGCTGACTGACTGGCTGCGGCAGTTCGACAAGAAATTCCCTGCCCATAGCGAGCTCAAGTCCCAGGGCTGAGCGCTTCAGAACAATGAGCAGACAGCAAAAAGCCGGGCGACGTGCCCGGCTTCTTTATGTCAGTATGTTCAGTCGGCTTAGAACTTGACGCCGATACCGAGCTTGACGCTGTTCTCGTCGTAACCGCGCGAGAAGCTGCCGGAGTCGAGGTCGTAGTCCTTGCTCTGGTAGTCGGTGTAGCGATATTCCAGGCGCGTCGTGATGTTGTTGGTCACGAAGGCTTCGACGCCGGCGCCGACCGTATAGCCATAGTTCGTCTTGCTTTCGTCCGAGGTGTCGTCGGAAACCTTGACGTCGCCGATGGCAAGACCGGCCGTGCCGTAGAGCAGGAAGGGGTTCATGTCGTAGCCGACGCGGCCACGGACGGAGCCGTTCCAGCCATACTTGTTCTTGACGCCGCCTGAGGAGACGTCGTCGCCGCTGTAGCCGAGATCGGATTCAACGCCGTAAACGATCTGGCCCTGCTGCCAGTTGTAGCCGGTGAAGACCTGGCCGCCGAAACCATAGGTGTGACGGTCGGAACCGAAGTCACCCATGTTGTAGGTGCCAGCGCCGCCGAGATAAAAGCCTTCCCAGTTGCCTGCCGGCTTGACTGGAGCGTCCTGGGCGACCGGTGCTTCCGGAACCTGGTCGACGGCATCGGCCGCCTGAGCTGCCGAGACGCCCGCAATTGCAAAAACGGAGGCCATGAGGCCAGCAATGAGTACACGCATACTTAGTCTCCTTTCAGTCCCGCGCCGCTTGTCATCTGTCTATCAGTGAAGCATTGGCGGGATATTGCCAGATGTCCCTTCCGGATCGAGACTGAAATTGGAACTCAAATGCGGATTTGAAAGAGCCAAATTGTGATATCATTGTGGCTGCCGCATGGCTGAAATTCGATGTTGCTTTGACGCAACATACACTTCATTAACCATACTGAACTGTTAAACTGAAAATACTTATTTTAAGAAATCGCATTCTTAAATAATACATAGAATATCCGGCTCCCGGACGCAACCGCAACGGCCTATTTATATAATCTCCGTTGGCCCCTATATAGTCTGCAGACAGACTCGCGGGATCAGAAGGCAAGATTTTGAACCACAAAAGACTTCGCTCGGCCCTTATAACAGGGGCTGCTAAAAGAATAGGACGGGCAATCGCCGAAGACCTTGCTGCAAATGGCTTTTCCGTTGCGATCCACGCGAACGGTTCCATCGGTGAGGCCGAAGAGCTGGTGGCGGAATTGCGGCGAAAGGGATATCGGGCGACCGCCCTGCAGGCCGACCTCACCGATATCGGCGAAACAGCCGCCTTGGTCGCGAAGGCGTCGGAAGCGCT
The DNA here is from genome assembly GCF_051811185.1 of Rhizobium sp. 62_C5_N11_2. Lineage (NCBI taxonomy): Bacteria > Pseudomonadati > Pseudomonadota > Alphaproteobacteria > Hyphomicrobiales > Rhizobiaceae > Rhizobium > Rhizobium sp. 62_C5_N11_2. The sequence continues at coordinate 1,303,154 of NZ_JBPWPW010000001.1, read as the reverse complement.
CGGGCCGCTCGATCTGCTCGTCAATAATGCGTCGGTCTTCCAGCATGATTCAGCACGTAGTTTCAATGCCGCCACCTGGGCATTGCACTTCGACCTGCATGTACGGGCGCCCTCTATCCTTGCGGCCGCCTTCGCGCAGCAGATGCCCGCTGAGGCATCGGGGCAGATCGTCAATATCATCGACCAGCGGGTTTGGGCGCTGAGGCCCAGCTTCTATTCCTATACCCTCTCCAAATCCGCGCTGTGGACGGCGACGCAGACGCTTGCACAGGCATTGGCGCCACGCATCCGCGTCAATGCCATCGGCCCCGGCCCCTCGATGCCGAGCGAGCGGCAGGCGATGGAGGACTTCCAAGCGCAGGTCTCAGCCCTTATCTTGCAGCGAGGGCCGGCGCTGGAGGAATTCGGACAAACGATTCGCTTCCTTTACGACACGCCCTCGATTACCGGCCAGATGATTGCCCTCGACGGCGGCCAGCACCTCGCCTGGCAGACGCCCGATGTGGCGGAGATTACGGAATGAACGGACGAAAGCTGCCGGATGGCGGCGTTCTCTACGATGATACGGATGAGAGCGAAGACGATATCGAAGTGGAAGGCGACGTTTCCGCCGCCGCCCCGCTTGCGACGACGGTCGACTGGAATGCGGGCAGCCTCAATGAAACCGGGCTCATCGGCGCGGAACTGATCGGCGAATTCGTCAAGCGGCTTCCCAACAGTCCCGGCGTCTACCGCATGTTCAATGCCGAGGGCGACGTGCTCTATGTCGGCAAGGCGCGCAGCCTGAAGAAGCGCGTCAACAATTACGCCGTCGGCCGGGTGCATTCCAACCGCATCGCCCAGATGGTGCGCCAGACAGCCAATATGGAATTCGTGACGACGCGCACGGAAACCGAAGCGTTGCTTCTGGAAGCGAATCTGATCAAGCGCTTGCGGCCGCGCTTTAACGTGCTTTTGCGCGACGACAAGTCCTTTCCCTATATCCTCATCACCGGCGACCACCGGGCGCCGGCGATCTTCAAGCATCGCGGCGCAAGGGCGCGAAAGGGCGACTATTTCGGACCTTTCGCTTCGGCAGGCGCGGTCGGGCGCACGATCAATTCGCTGCAGCGCGCCTTCCTGATCCGCACCTGCACCGACAGCGTCTTCGAAACGCGCACACGACCCTGCCTGCTCTACCAGATCAAGCGCTGTTCGGGGCCGTGCACCCACGAGGTCAGCGATGGGGGTTACAGCGAACTGGTGCAGGAGGCGAAGGACTTCCTGTCCGGCAAAAGCCAGAAGGTGAAGTCGCATATGGCCGAGGCCATGAACCAGGCGGCCGAGGACCTCGACTTCGAGCGGGCGGCGATCTATCGCGATCGCCTGGCCGCACTTTCGCACGTGCAGAGCCACCAGGGCATTAATCCGGCCGGCGTCGAGGAGGCTGACGTATTCGCCATCCACCATGAGGGCGGCATCTCCTGCATCCAGGTGTTCTTCTTCCGCACCGGCCAGAACTGGGGCAACCGCGCCTATTTCCCGAAGGCCGATCCGCAGCTTTCCGGCGCCGAAGTGCTGAATTCCTTCCTGGCGCAGTTTTACGACGACAAGCCGGTGCCGAAGCAGATCATGCTGTCGCAGACGGTCGAGGAGCTGGAGCTGCTCGCCGCAGCGCTCAGCGAAAAAGCCGGCCACAAGGTTTCCATCCTCGTGCCGCAGCGCGGCGAAAAGCTCGATCTGGTCGACCATGTCGTCGGCAATGCGCGCGAGGCGCATGGGCGAAAGCTTGCCGAGACGGCGTCGCAGTCGCGGCTGCTCGAAGGTTTCAAGGAAACGTTCGGGCTTGCCAATGCACCGCAGCGCATCGAGATCTACGACAACTCGCATATCATGGGCACCAATGCCGTCGGCGGCATGGTGGTCGCGGGGCCGGAAGGTTTCGTCAAGAACCAGTACCGCAAGTTCAACATCAAATCGACCGACATCACGCCCGGCGACGACTTCGGCATGATGAAGGAAGTGATGACGCGACGCTTCTCGCGGCTGATCAAGGAGGAAGGCATTCCTGACCGGACCGCGCAGGCGGCCACTCCCGATGCAGCCGACATGCCCTTCCCCACCTGGCCCGATGTGATCCTCATCGACGGCGGCCAGGGTCAGATGACAGCGGTGCGCGCCATCCTTGCCGAACTCGGCATCACCGACAGCGTGACGGCGATCGGCATCGCCAAGGGCGTCGACCGCGACGCCGGGCGCGAACGCTTCTTCCCGCCCGGACGCGAGAGCTTCACGCTGCCGCCGCGCGATCCGGTGCTCTATTTTATCCAGCGCATGCGCGACGAGGCGCACCGTTTCGCGATCGGCTCGCACCGGGCACGGCGCAAGAAGGAAATGATCAAGAACCCGCTCGACGAGATCGGCGGCATCGGGCCATCGCGCAAACGCGCGCTGCTCCAGCATTTCGGCACGGCAAAGGCGGTTTCGCGCGCAGCCCTGTCCGACCTGATGGCGGTGGAAGGCATATCGGAAGCCGTCGCCAAGCAGGTCTATAACCATTTCCACGACGACGCCGCGAAATAACCGGCGTCCGTCGCAAATTCCACGCAAAGGCGGTGAAAAGACAGAAAGAATGTTGACGGTCCGCAGCCAAAGCCGTCATCTACCGCATCGGCCCGAAAATCGGAATCGACTTTCGGAAAGCTCGATGCGGATATTCTAAAGTGTTACAGCGTCCTTTGCGCGCCTGAAAAGACGTGCGGCGCTGTAGCGGCGCATCAATTCAGAGAAACGATCCCATGGCATCGCGTGCGTACAGCATTCCCAATCTTCTGACCTACGGCCGTATCCTCGCCGTACCGTTGATCGTTCTCTGCTTCTTCATCGAGGGCAGGCTGTCGATCAGCAACACGGCGCGTTGGGTGGCGCTGTGGATCTTCGTCATCGCCTCGCTCACCGATTTCCTCGACGGCTATCTCGCGCGCATCTGGAACCAGACGTCGAATATCGGCCGTATGCTCGATCCGATCGCCGATAAGCTGTTGGTCGCTTCGATCCTTCTTCTCGTCGCGGCCGACCAGACCATCGCCGGCTGGTCGATCTGGGCGGCGATCACCATTCTCTGCCGCGAGATCCTGGTTTCGGGCTTGCGCGAATATCTGGCGGCGCTGAAGGTCAGCGTACCGGTGACGCGGATCGCCAAGTGGAAGACGACGCTGCAGCTCGTCGCCATCGCCTTCCTGCTCGCCGGCCCGGCCGGCGACGAGATTTTCCCCTATACGACGCAGACAGGCATCGCGCTGCTGTGGATCGCGGCGCTGCTGACTATCTATACCGGCTACGACTATTTCCGCGCCGGGGTGAAACATATCGTGGATGACGAGGAATGACGCGGCTTGTCTATTTCGCCTGGGTGCGCGAGCGCATCGGCAAGGGCGAGGAGGAGATCGACCTCCCCTCCTCCGTCGTCACCGTCGCCGATCTCCTGAATCATTTGAAGACACTGGGCGAAGAATATGAGACCGCACTTCAATATCCCGACGTGATCCGCGTGGCGCTCGACATGGAGCATGTCGAGCATGACGAGCCGATATCGGGTGCGCGCGAGATCGGGATCTTTCCGCCGATGACGGGGGGATGAGGCGGTGATGGTGGTGCCACATCACCCCCCTCTGCCCTGCCGGGCATCTCCCCCACAAGGAGGGAGATTGGCTGGAAGCACGAACTTCCCCAAGCAATCCACGTCGCAGCCGGGCAAAACTGTAGATGGGCACGATGGTCAAGCCACGCGTAATCTCCCTCCTTGTGGGGGAGATGCCCGGCAGGGCAGAGGGGGGTTGGCACGGCACGCCCTCTCCATAGCCTCCGCTACGACATCAAAGCAGTTGGGGATGTTATCATGACCATCACCCCCACCATCCGCGTCCAGCATGAGGATTTCGACCTGCAGGCCGAGGTCGATCGCCTCTCGAAGGGTAAAGCCGGCATCGGCGCCGTCGTCACCTTTTCCGGCCTCTGCCGCGATGAAGGCGGCACGCTTGCAGCCCTCGAACTCGAGCATTATCCCGGCATGGCCGAAGCAGAGATGCGGCGCATCGGCGATCTTGCCATCGCGCGTTTCGGACTTCTCGGCCTCACCGCCATCCATCGTTACGGGAAGATCGCCGCCGGCGAGAATATCGTGCTCGTCGTGGCAACCGCACCGCATCGGCAGGCGGCATTCGACGGCGCCAATTTCGTCATGGATTTCCTGAAGACTGCAGCCCCCTTCTGGAAGAAGGAGCACGCTAGGGATGGCGCCACCGGCGACTGGGTCGCGGCGAAAGACGCCGACGACGCGGCGCGCGACAAGTGGAAGTAAATCAGCGCATTTCCTGATTTACCCGAGTGACGGAAATGCTCGATCTTTTTGTTTCACGCAATTCCGGACGCAAAACCGCTGCGCACTTTTGCTGGAATTGCTTCAGAGAACCACGCGCTCCCTGCGGCTCATGACCAAGAGCAGGACGAGCAGCGAGAAGATGACGAGATCCCGCCAGACGAAGGGGCCGTAGGCGCCCCACATGGTTTCGACGACGGCAAGCCCGGCGGCGCCGCCTGCCGAGCGCAATGGATCGGAATAACCGCCGACAGCTGCGATCAGCAGCACCTTCAGCCCGAACATCAGGCCGGCGCCGAAATCCATCGAACCGTAATAGAAGGTGGCGAGGATGCCGCAGATAGTGGCGACGAGGGCGGCGGTCGCATAGGCGACGAGGAAGACGCGGTCGGCGCTGGTGCCGCAGAGCTCGGCGGCCAGCGGATCATCAGTGACGGCGCGCCAGACGCGGCCCCAGCCCGTGCGCCTGAGGATCAGCGCACCCACAGCGACAATGGCGCACATCAGCGCCGTGTTGATCAGCTGGATATGGGTGAGCGTCACTTTGAACAGGCCGTCGCTCCAGAAGACGACCGTGTCGTTGAGGAACGGCGGCAGCCAGATAGCGCGGGTATTGGCGGCAAGCCTGGCCGTTTCCATCAGCACGATCATGATGCCGAGGGCGGCAACGATGACCGTATTCGGCGATTTATTGACCAGCGGCAGCATGATCGAACGGCCGATCCATAGGCCCGCCGCCAGCGAATAGACGATGGAAGCGCAAACACCGACGGCAAGGGCCGCCGGCAGCACCAGCCAAAACCTGACATAGGCGAGTTCGGTGAAGAGCAGCAGGATCTGGCCCGCGAAGGCGAAGATCGCCCCATAGGTGATGTCAGCCCGCTTCGTCACACCGAAGGCTACGGCATAGCCGAAGGCGAGCGCGGCATAGAGGGCGGCCAGCGGAACTGCATTCGCCAGCTGCTGCAGAAGATAGGCCATTCCAGACACTCCGCGTCACCAAAATTATAACTGGTAAAACCTATTTCGCCAGTTATAATTTCATCATGAGCTTTTCCTGGACCCCTCACCGCTTTGCCGGCGGCGCGCTGGCGCTCGATGTCGTCAACAGCGTGGTTCTGCGCCACGATGCAACGCGGCGGATCGATCGCTTCGCGGACAGGGACCAGATGCGGAGCTTTCCGCGCGCCGCTGCCGAATTCTGCGCCGAGCGCGCCCTCTTCGGCGACATCGCGCCGGTGGCTAGGGAAAACGAGGCGGATTTCATCGCGCTGCGGGAAGCAATCGACCTCTATTTCCGCAAGCGTATACTGAATGGCGGCGACGACCAATTGCTGGCCAGCCTGCTGGAAGCGTTGGCGAAGGTGTTGCGCGAAGCAAGCCCTGGCAGCGTGGCCGCGGCGACCGCCCATTCGGCGCTGCGGCTGATCGCCATGCCTGATCCCCAACGCATGAAGATCTGCGGCAATTGCGGCTGGCTGTTCATCGACCGCAGCAAGAACAGGAGCCGAGCCTGGTGCGACATGGCGGTCTGCGGCAACCGCGCCAAGGCGAACCGTCACTATCGCCGCAAGAAGGAGGAGACGCCATGAGGAAATATATGATCGTAACGGTGGCAGCAGCCGGCCTTCTGCTTGCCGGCTGTCAACGCCAGGCTGAAAACCTGGTCGAGGTCACCGGCCATCTCTTCGTCTTCAACTATCGGGTGGCCAGCGCCACCTATCTGCTGACGCTGAAGAAGACAGGGCCTATCCCCGACGGTTCGGTCATCATCGCCGAATTCGAAAATCCTGAAGGCGGCGATCCGCTGGTGCTGAACCAGAAAATCTACCCGATCGACGACAAGATCGCGCTGCAGAGCGAAAAACTGCACTGCGTGCGCAAGGACCGCCCCTATTCCGTGAGTGTCCGGCTGGTCGACAAGGACGGCAAGGTGCTGCAGGAATTGAAGACGCAGTTCCGGTCCGACCTCGACCAGACCGTCCTGCCGAGCAAGCCGCTCGTCCTCGGCGCGCTTTATGAAAAGAACCCGGAGGTCTTCAAGCCTGACGGCAGCGTCGATTTCTCGAACACCGACAAATGCCCGGCATAGAGAAGTGCATAGAAAAAGCCGGAGCAAGGCCCCGGCTTTCGAGAGTCAATTCAAGGCATTGCCGGCGAATGCCGAAGCGCAGCCTCAGCCGACGATTTCGGTATCGGAGAACCAGTACTTGATTTCCTGGGCGGCCGTTTCAGGAGCATCCGAACCGTGAACCGAGTTTTCGCCGATCGACAGAGCGTGAACCTTGCGGATCGTGCCTTCGTCAGCGTTTGCCGGGTTGGTCGCGCCCATGATTTCGCGGTTCTTGAGGATCGCGCCTTCGCCTTCGAGCACCTGAACGATGGTCGGGCCGGAGGTCATGCCTTCGACCAGTTCGCCGAAGAAGGGACGGTCCTTGTGAACGGCGTAGAAGCCTTCGGCTTCGCGACGGCTCATCCAGACGCGCTTGGAAGCGACGACACGCAGGCCGGCATCTTCGAGCATCTTGGTGATGGCGCCCGTCAGGTTGCGCTTCGTTGCGTCCGGCTTGATCATCGAGAAGGTGCGTTCAATCGCCATAGTCAAATCCTCTGTTTTCTCGGGAAAAGTGGGCGGTCTTTACCCGCCCCAACGCCCGAAAACAAGAGGTAGGCGGCAATTTCACGCCGCTGTCACAGTCCTGCCGCGGCTTTGGTGAAGATCGAGGCAGCGTTCGAACCAAAGCGTGACGGGATCGTCGGCAGCTAGCATGGCGAGACCGGCAGAGACACGCAGCCATTGCAGCGCGCCGAAGACGATATAGTCGGCAAAGAGCGGTGTCTGCCCGCCGATGAAGGGCTGGAACTTCAGCATATGCCGTAGCGGCTCCAGCTTGGCGGCGAAGGCGGCCTTCTCCGCCTCACTGTCGGCGGCAACCACTTCCAACGGCTTGCCGAGCCGAGCCTCCCGGCTTTGACGGAAATAGGCCTTGTCTTCCTCGTCGAGGTTCGCATGGATATCGAGAAGGGCGATGCGCATGATCGCCGGATGGATGATCATCTGCGAATAGCCTTCCACCATTCGCGATAGCGCCTTGCCGCCCTCGCCGTTGAACAGTGACGGCCGCTCGGGATAGGTTTCCTCCAGATAAAGGGCGATGTCGAAACTGTCGGGGATCAGCCGGCCGTTATCGTCGAGAACGGGCACAATCGACGAGACGCCGCCGCCGATCGCGCGGATGCGGGCATAGGTCGTCGGAATCTCCTCGAAATCGAGCCCCTTATGCGCCAGCGCCATCACCGCCTTCCAGCAATGGGGCGAAAAGAAGCGCCGCTCGTCGGCGCCACAGAGGGAATAGAGGGCTCTGGTCATAACAGTCCTTTCGAGATCGCAGCTCGATCCATTCCACGACAGAAAGCGGCTGCGATCAAATCAGGAAATTTCATGGGCGCATCACTGCGATTTCCGGGAAAACGGGCTAGACTGCCGCGACCAATCCGGGAGGGACTGAATGCTCAGACATTACAGGATGTTCGCCGCCTATAATCGCTGGGCCAACACGCAAGTCTATGCGGCTGCCGCCGAACTCAGCGATGCGGAATTCCGCAGCGACCGCGGCGCTTTCTTCGGCTCGCTTCATCGCACGCTCAATCACCTGCTCGTCGCCGACCGGATATGGATGAAGCGCTTCACCGGCACCGGCGAAGCGCCGACGACACTCGATGCCGTGCTCTTCGGAGAACTGGATGCTCTTGCCGCCGCACGCAAAGCAGAGGACGAGCGGATCATTGCCTGGACAGGCATGCTGGACGATAGAACCCTCGCCGCCAACTTCACCTATGTAACGGTGGTACAGCCGGTCGAGATCACCCAGCCTCTGTCGGCAGCGCTCGCGCATTTCTTCAACCACCAAACCCATCATCGCGGCCAGTGCCATATGACGCTGACGGCGCTCGGCAGGCCGAGCCTCATGATTGATCTCATCTACTTCCTGCGCAGCGAGGGCCGCGAGTGGATGTGAGGCCCGTTCCAAATTAAAGAGTGAGAGCATGATGTCATCCGGAAAACCGCTCACACTTTTCGGCATCATGTTCCGGCCATCAAGACTGAATTAACCGCCTTCGCCGGTTCTGCCGCCAATCCAGGGCTTCGCCGTTGAAAATTCAGCCTCTCTTAAAAGCTTGCGGGCATAGCGGATGTGAGAGATGAGGCCGGGCCGCGAGGGATCGTCATGCAGAATGCAAGCGCAAACGCACTGGTGCCGCGCGAGGCTGTGCGCCCGACGCCGATGGCGGATATTCAGAAGATCGCCCAGCACATGGCGCGCCTGAACGTCGCGGCACTACCGCGCAATTACGAACTCTTTCATGAGGCGATCGTCGGGCTCAATGCCGGCCTTGCGCAGGATATCGCAGCACTCGGACCGCAGCCGCAGCAGCCGATGCTCGACGAACTCGGCCTGAAATACCGCCTCGTCGGCCATTGCGGGCTGGCGGGCGAGACATCACGGAACGAGGCGAGCCGGATGCTGCGCGACGTGGCGGAAAGGCTTGCCGAAGGGCTGAAGCACAAGAACGCCTTTGCGCGCGCCTGCGGCACGATCCTGAAATCCGTTTCCGGCCACGACGACCAGAGCCTTGCCGCTTTCCTCGGCGAGGTCGACTACCTCACGGCTTCGCTTTCGACCGTTCTTGCGGCGGAGATGGAAATCGGCGCCAGGCTGCAGGACGACATCAAGACGCTGGAAACGCTGGAGCGCGGTATTTCCGCGATGCAATCGGCTGCGATCGCCGACAGGATCACCGGACTTCCGAACCGCATCGCACTGAACCGGACGATTGCCGACCTCTACGAGCGGGAAGAAGGTGCCGCCGGCAGCGCGCTGATCATGGTCGATATCGACAATTTCACCGATCTCAACGGCAAATACGGCACCCAGGCAGGCAACAAGCTCCTGAAGAAACTCGCCGGCCTCCTCCAAAAGTCGATCAAGAAGAACGATTTCGTTGCCCGCACCGAGGCTGACGAATTCGCCCTCTTGTTTTCCAATGTCGGTATGCAGGATGCAATGACGATCGCTGAACGCCTGCGCTCCTCCGTCGAGGACAATCTGGTCTTTGCGACATCCGACAAGGCCGATCCCGGCAGGCTCACCATCTCGATCGGCGTGGCGCTCAGCACAGATGCGGCAACGCCAGGACAGTTAGAGGCCAATGCCCGGGTGGCGCTTCTCGCCGCGCAATCGAACCCCCGACTGCCGGTGCAGGCTTTCGGCCGCTGAGGCGGCGGACAAGCGCGCTTGCGGTGGGACAAGCAGGCTTGTCCCCGGGATAAGCAGGCTTGTCAGCGCACAAGCAAGCTTGGCGCGGGATAAGCGCTCTTGCCTTGGCGAGCGCTTTCGGCCAAAACGCCGGCCATGATCACGCTCACCGACATTTCCGCCCGCATCGCAGGGCGCCTGCTTCTCGACAATGCCAGCGTTTCGCTGCCTTCAGGTACGAAGGCAGGGCTCGTCGGGCGCAACGGCGCCGGCAAGTCCACGCTTTTTCGCGTCATCACCGGCGATCTCGGCTCGGAGAGCGGATCGGTGTCGATCCCGAAGGCCGCACGCATCGGCCAGGTGGCGCAGGAAGCACCGGCGACTGAGGACGCTCTGATCGAGATCGTGCTTGCCGCGGACAAGGAACGCACCGCCCTCGTTGCCGAGGCGGAAACCGCGACCGACCCGCACCGCATCGCCGAAATCCAGATGCGCCTTGTCGATATCGACGCGCATTCTGCCGAAGCGCGCGCGGCGAGTATTCTTGCCGGCCTCGGCTTCGACAAGGCGGCGCAAGCCCGCCCCGCCTCCTCCTTCTCCGGCGGCTGGCGCATGCGCGTCGCCCTCGCCGCCGTGCTGTTTTCCGAGCCGGACCTGCTTCTGCTCGACGAGCCGACCAACTATCTCGACCTCGAAGGCACGCTGTGGCTGGAAGACTATGTCAGGCGCTATCCGCACACCGTCATCATCATCAGCCACGATCGCGACCTCCTGAACAATGCGGTCAATGCGATCGTCCATCTCGACCAGAAGAAGCTTACCTTCTATCGCGGCGGATACGACCAGTTCGAGCGGCAGAAGGCGGAAGCCGACGAATTGCAGACGAAGGCCAAGGCCAAGAACGACGCGGCACGCAAACATCTGCAGGGCTTCATCGACCGCTTCAAGGCCAAGGCTTCCAAGGCCCGGCAGGCACAATCGCGTGTCAAGGCGCTCGAGCGCATGGGAACGATCGCCGCGGTGATCGAGGACCATGTGCAGCCGATCACTTTTCCCGAGCCGGAAAAGCAGCCGGCTTCGCCGATCGTCGCGATCCAGAGTGGCGCCGTCGGCTATGAGCCCGGCAATCCGATCCTGAAGAACCTCAATCTTCGCATCGACAATGACGACCGGATCGCCCTGCTCGGCTCGAACGGCAACGGCAAATCGACCTTCGCCAAATTCATCTCCGGCCGGCTCGCGCCGGAGAGCGGTGAAGTGAAGATCGCGCCGAGCCTGAAGATCGGCTTCTTCGCGCAGCACCAGCTCGACGACCTCATCCCCGAGCAATCGCCCGTGGAGCATGTGCGCCGGTTGATGCCGGGCGCGCCGGAAGCCAAGGTGCGCGCCCGCGTCGCCCAGATGGGGCTTGCGACCGAAAAGATGGCGACGGCCGCCAAGGATCTTTCCGGCGGCGAAAAAGCCCGCCTGCTGATGGGGCTTGCCGCTTTCAATGCGCCGAACCTGCTGATCCTCGACGAGCCGACCAACCACCTCGACATCGACAGCCGCCGCGCGCTGATCGAGGCGCTCAACGACTACGAAGGCGCCGTCATCCTGATCTCGCACGATCGCCATCTGATCGAAGCGACGGTCGATCGGCTGTGGCTGGTCAATGGCGGTACGGTGACGACCTTCGAAGGCGATATGGACGAGTACCGCGACCTCATCGTCACATCCGGTAAAAAAAAAGAAGAAAAGCCGCAGCTAACTGAAGACGCGACATCGAAGGCCGACCAGCGCAAGCTCAATGCCGAACGTCGCGCCTCACTGACGCCACTTAAGAAAAAGATCAACGAGATCGAATCCTTGACGGCGAAGCTGGAGAAACAGATTCAGGCGCTTGACGCGGAACTTGCGGATCCGGTCCTTTACGAGAAGACGCCCGCTAAAGCCGCCGAGAAGGCAAAACAGCGCGGCGAAGCTGCTGCAAAACTGGCTGCCGCCGAGGAAGACTGGCTGATGCTGTCGGCCGAATACGAAGAAGCGATGGCGGGATAGCCACAGGTCTCATCGAATGCGTGGCGAAGTGCCGCGCATCAACGCAATTTCGGCCATTATCAACCGATCGTTAACCATAATCCGAAAGGTTGTCTCAACATTCGTTACCGATTTGTTGAGCCCTTTCCATGTATCGTCTTTTCGTTCTGTCCTGCATGGCCCTCACGGCCGCCCTCTCCGCCTGCAGCACCACCAGACAATCCGCTCCTGACACATCGATCAAGACCTCCTCGGTGATCGCGCCCGAAGAGCGGAAACTTGCCTATGCCGGCGACGATGCGACGCCGCGCCTAACCGGCTGGCACCATCTGGCCGGACGAACGCTGGAGGTCTCCTCGCTCGCCGATCTCAAGCTCCAGGACAAGGAAGTGATCCTCAGCTTCGACGATGGCCCGATCCCCGGCCGGACCGATAAGGTGCTGGCAATCCTCGACCAGTTCGGCGTCAAGGGCGCCTTCATGATGGTGGGCGAGATGGCCGAGATGCATCCGGCGCTCGCCCGCAAGGTCGCCCAGGACGGCAACACGATCGGCAGCCACACTTATGATCACGCCAACCTCGCTTCGCTGAGTTTCGACGCGGCGATGGCCGAGGTGATCAAGGGCGAATTGGCGGTGACCAAGGCGACCGAAACCGATGTCTCCTTCTTCCGCTTCCCTTATCTTGCCGAGAGCCACAGGCTGCGCGCCGCGGTCGCCATGCGCGACATGGTGGTCATGGATGTCGATATCGACAGCAAGGACTACTTCACCACGACGCCGGTCTCCATAACGCAGCGGACGATGAACCTCTTGCACAAGCGCGGCCGCGGCATCATCCTGATGCATGACATCCACAAACGCACGGCGACGATGCTACCAACCCTGCTCTCGAAACTCGAAACCGAAGGCTACAAGGTGGTGACGCTAAAATTCAAGAAGACGCCGGCGCCGAACAACGTTCTCGCCTCGGCCGATTTCGTGACGATCCGCTAAGGCGGGTTGCCCAGTCGGGATTAGCCGCAAGACGGCACGAGTTCGGCCGAGCAAAATCCGTTTTTTGATGCCATTACCGGGCGGGAAGGTTGCCGATCAGCAACCCTCTCGCGCACAAGATTTTTCAACGAACGCGCCAATTTCAGAAAATAAAATCTACAAAATCCATCACAATGATGATTTTCTCTGAGACAGAACGTTCCTTCTCTCTCTCATCGGTTCCCTATGCCTTTCAAAGCCGTCCAGTTGCCGATTCGCGCAGGAAAGCGATGCGGTCGGCGTCCTTTTCTATCAGCGCGGAGAAGCATGGCCAATATTGCGCGGGAAGCCGACGTCCATCTCATCACCAGCCTTTTCGGCCTCACCTCAAAGTGGCGCACATCCACGCCATAGCAGTCGAGCCAAAGAGTGCTGCAACTGCTCGGGGACCTGAACCGGTCCTTCTACCTTCCCAAGACGGAGCTCAAACATGTCACGCAAATTTCTCCCGAAGGCGCTCCTCGCCATGTCGATTGCCTTGCTGGCGGCAACGCAGGCATCCGCGGATGCCACGCTCGACCGCATCAAAGCCCGCGGCACCCTTACCGTTGGCGTCATCCTCTCGGGGGCGCCCTTCGGCTATATCGATCCGACATCGCAAACGCAGAAGGGATACAATCTCGATATTGCAAAAGCGCTCTCTGACGATCTTGGCGTCAAGCTGGAAACAGTCACCGTCACGCCCCCGAACCGGGTGCAATTTCTCCAGCAGGGCAAGGTCGATATCCTGATTGCGAACATGCAATATACCGAGGACCGCGCCAAAGTTTTTGATTGGGTGGCGACGCCGTATGATCGCAGCGGCGGTGCTGCCGTCGGACGCAAGGACAGCGGCCTGAAGGACTGGGCAGATCTCAAGGGAAAGCCGGTCTGCGTTTCGCAAGGGTCGAACTTCACGCAGCCGCTCATCGAACAATACGGCGCCGAGGTAAAGGGCTTGCCGAGCCAGCCGGAATCGCTGCTGGCGCTGCAGGGCGGCAATTGTGTCGCCGCCGTCCATGTCGGCGCAACCGTCGGCCTTCTGCTGGAGGACCGGCCAGAGGAGTGGAAGGACTACACTATTCTCTTCCCGACCGAACTGCTCCCTTCCGACTCGGTAATCTGGGTGCGAAAAGGCGAAAAGGAGACGGCCGAGGCACTCGATAAGTCGATCCGGCAGCTCCATACGTCAGGAAAGCTCCTGGAATTTGCGAAGGCGAACCGGCTCCGCAATACCGACTATCTCGAACAAGAGCGCAAGACCCTGTCGGCTGGCAAGTAAGACAGGTTACACTGGCGGATCGACATGCAGGACACCGGCATGACCAGCCTGTTCGTCAACCTGACGAACAGGCTTGGCCTTAACTACGAGTTCCTGGCGACGGGGTACGAGGCGCAGATATGGCGTGATGGTTTCATCACCACGCTCTATCTGATTGCCCTTTTGATCCCCGTCAGCCTGATTGCCGGGCTGCTGTTTGCCGCCTGCCTGACATCCGGCAAGCCCTGGCTATCGACGCCGGTCCGCGCTTTGGTGGAAATCACCCGAAACACGCCGACGCTGGTACAGTTGATGTTCAGCTTCCTCGTTCTCAATACATTCGTATCGAACCTGGTCGGCGGGACGCAGAACAATCCGCTGACACCCTTCTTTTGGGTGGTGGCGGTGGTCGGACTGCACATCGCCGCCTTGCATGCCGAGGCGATCCGCGCAGGTATCGAGGCGGTGCCGTCGGCCACGGTGGAAGCGGCGCGCGGCATCGGCTTCAGCACGCTGCAGATCCTCCGTTACGTCGAAGTTCCCCTGGCATTGAGGGCATCGCTGCCCGCGATCGTCAACAATCTCATCAATCTCGTGAAGTTGACGACGGTGGGTAATGCGATTGCAGTCAGCGAGATTACCTATGCCTCGATCATGGTCTGGACGCAGCGCGACAACGTGGTGTCACTGATGATCGTCATTCTGCTGTTCTTCAGCATCATCAACCTTGCCGTTGCCCGCATCGGCCTGTGGGTGGAGCGCAAGCTCGCCATTCCGGGGTATGGCCTATGACGACTGCGGTACTTTCCGAGCAGCGCAGGAGTGGTCGCCTGCTGCGCAATATCGGCTTTACGGCACTCCCGCTTGTTATCGTCCTCTGGTCGCTGGCCGACCTGACGCTGGGGCGCGAACTGGTGACGTGGCTTCCCTATCTCGGCTCGGGCTTCATGATGAACGTCGTCATCAGCCTGTGCGCGATGACGCTTGGAACGACCGTCGGAGCCGTGTTCGGCATACTGGAACTGGTTCCCTTCAAGCTGGTGCGCTACCCGGTGGTCGCCTATGTGCAAGTCTTCCGCAATGCCCCGCATCTCGTGCTGATCTTCGCGACGACTTACATCTTTCCCTTCGAAATCGTGGTGGCCGGCAACTATCTGCCCTTCCCGGATTGGATGAAGGCGGTGATCGGCCTTGCCATACCGGCCAGCGCCTATGTGGCCGAGATCACCCGCGGCGCCATCCTTTCGATCCCGACCACGCAATGGGAAGCGGCAAAGGGGCTCGGTTTTTCGCGCGGCCAGGCCCTGCGCTGGATCATCCTGCCGCAATGCCTGCGGCGCTCGCTGCCGCCATGGATGAACATATTGGCCTCCATCACCATGGGCACGTCGCTCGCCTCGCTGGTTGGCGTGCACGAACTATTGCATGCGGCAACCGATGCCAGCACATCCGTGCGCCGCCTCGATTTCACGATCATCGCCTATATCGTGGTGATGGCGGCCTTCTTCACGCTTTGCTACCCGATCGCCCGCCTGACCCGACGCCTCGAGCGGCGCTTCAAGACGGCCTGAGGATTTGAATGATGAACGCAAAAACCGACGAAACGATCGTGCGACTGGAAGACGTGCACCTGTCCTTCGGCCAGACGGAGGTGCTGAAGGGCATAGACCTCACCGTCAACAAGGGCAATGCGGTTTCCATTATCGGCCCGTCCGGTTCGGGAAAGTCGACGATCCTGCGCTGCATCAACGCATTGGTGGCGCCGCAGCGCGGCCGCATCACGGTCGACGGCACCCGCGTCGATCAACTGGCCAAGGAGAGCGAACGCATCGCGCTGCGCAAGCGTATCGGCATCGTCTTCCAGCAGTACAATCTCTTTCCCCACCTGAGCGTGCTGGACAATATCGTGCTGGCCCCGACCCGCATCCTCGGCGTCGAGCGGCGAGAAGCGGAAAAACTCGCACGCGAACTGCTCGACAAGGTCAGGCTTTCGGAAAAGGCCGGCGCCTATCCCGGCCAGCTTTCCGGTGGTCAGCAGCAGCGCGTCGCGATCGCCCGCGCGCTGGCGATGAAGCCGGAACTGGTGCTGTTCGACGAAGTCACCTCGGCGCTTGACCCCGAGACGGTGGGCGAAGTGCTGTGGGTGATCCGCGACCTCATCCGCGACGGCATGACCAGCATCCTCGTGACCCACGAAATGCGGTTCGCCGAGGAGATCAGCGACATCGTCGTCTTCACCGAGAACGGCCGCATCGTCGACCAAGGCTCGCCTGAACAGATTTTCCACACCTTCGACAATCCCCGTATCCGCCAATTCGTCGGTGGTCTCGCCGGTGGGCGCGGGCCAGTGCGCGAAGGCATCTAGGATTTTTTCATGACGAGCACATTCGCGCCCCTGACTTCGGCATTCGCCCAGGCGATCATCTCCTCGGATCCATCGAAAGATCCCGTGGCATTGGACGCGGCGCGCACGGCGATCATCGATTTTCTCGCCTGTGCGATCGCAGGCGCCGGCGACCGCACGACCGGCATTCTGGCAGATACCGTCGGCGCCAATCTGGCGGGCGAAGCGATCCTGCTCGGCAGCTCGCGCCGAACCGATCCGCTGGTCGCGGCGCTCGTCAACGGTCATGCCGGCCATGTGCTCGATTATGACGACGTGCATGCAAGCGTGCGCGGCCATCCGACGACCGTGATCATCCCGGCCCTGCTGGCGTTCGCCGCCGAGCGCGAATTTTCCGCAGATGCGCTGATCGCCTCCTATATCGTCGGGCTCGAAGCCATGGCGCGGCTGGGGTTGTCGCTCGGCTCAAAGCACTACGAGAACGGTTTCCATGCCACGGCGACGCTCGGGACGATCGGCGCGGCGGCGGCAATCGCCCATCTGACCCGCGCCTCCATCGACGAGACCGCCGTCGCGCTGGGCCTTGCGGCAACGCAATCGTCCGGCCTGCGGCTGCAGTTCGGCACGGACGCCAAACCTTTCCACGCCGGCATGGCGGCGCGATCCGGGCTCCTGTCGGCGAGGATGGCCGCTGCAGGTTTCGGCGGCGCGCCGGATTTCCTCGACAATCCGGTCGGCTTCCATTCGGTCTATGCCTTCGGCGCGGAACGCCCGTCCGCCGTGACCGAGAACTGGGGTTCGCCATGGCAGATCGTGACGCCCGGGCTGACGCTGAAGGCCTATCCCTGCTGCACCGCCAGCCATCCGGTCGCGTCTCTCGGCATCGGCCTCAACCGGGAAGGTCTGGAGGCTGATGCGATCGAGTATATCACCTTCACCTACCCGCCCGGCGCCGATGCCGCCCTGGTGGTGAGCAAGCCCGGCAATGGGATCGAGGCGCGCTTCAGTCCCGAATACGTGTTCGCCGCCGCCCTCATCGACGGGGCTCTGCGGCTCGACCATTTCGACGAGCGGCCTGTCTTGCCGCGCCTGATGGACCTTGCCCGGCGCGCCGGCCGCCGCCACGACGAGACTGCGCCGCGCATGTCGAGCGATCCACGCACCCGCTTCGTGATCGTCGATATCGTGCTTCGCGACGGCAGCGCGATACAGCGCCGCTTCGACGGCCTGCCGGGGCTGAGCGATCCGGCCGAAAAATTTCGCGACGCAACTGCGCGCAATCCCGCCTTCGCGGATGTCCCGTCGCTCGTCCGGACAATGAGCAGCACGGCCGACCTTCGCCAACTTCTGGCGCTGCTCAACCAGGATGCCGCCCAAAATCCAGAATGACGAAGGATATTGTCATGACTCGCAAAAGAGAAATCCACCTGGGCCTGTTTCTGCAAGGGGCCGGCCACCACGTATCCGGCTGGCGTCATCCTCACGCCGAGGCGGGAAGCGAGAATTTCGACTTGCTGAGACGCGTGTCCCAGATCGCCGAAGCAGCGAAATTTGACATGGTCTTTCTGGCCGACGGATTGACCAGCGGCATCGATGCTCATCCCTCGACGATCGCGCGTTTCGAGCCTTTGACGCTGCTTTCGGCGCTCGCCGTGGTGACAGACAAGATCGGCCTCGCGGCAACCGCATCCACGACCTATGGGGAGCCCTATCACACTGCCCGCGCCTTCGCCTCGATTGACCACTTGAGCCACGGCCGGGCCGCCTGGAACGTGGTCACGACATCCTATGCCCGCACGGCGAACAATTTCTCCAAGGCGCACCCGGAGCACGATGAGCGTTACGCCGTGGCCGAGGAATTCGTCGACGTCGTGCGCGGACTGTGGGACAGCTGGGATGACGACGCCTTCGTCAAGGACAAGCAGAGCGGCGTCTATGCCGACCCTGCCAAGCTCCATGTGCTCGATCACAAGGGCAAGTATTTCTCAGTCAAGGGGCCGCTGAACATTCCGCGCACACCGCAGGGCCATCCGATCCTGATCCAGGCCGGCTCATCCGGCCCCGGCCAGGATCTTGCCGCCCGCACCGCCGACGTGGTGTTCACCGCGCAGCAGAGCCTCGAAGAGGCGCAGGCCTTCTACAAGAGCGTCAAGGAGCGCGTCGCGCGCTTCGGACGTCAGCCGGACGAGGTCGCCATCATGCCGGGCTTCCTGCCGGTGATCGGCCGCACCGCCAGGGAAGCCGCGGACAAGCTTGCAGAACTCGACAAGTGGACTGACATCAAAAGCGCCATGCCGCTTCTGGAAGAACGCATCGGCCACAGCCTTGCCGATTACGATGTCGATGGCCCTCTGCCGGACCTTCCGATCTCCGACCAGTTGCGCAGCCGTGCCGAATTGCTGACCGCGCTTGCAAGGCGCGAGAACCTGACCATCCGTCAGTTGGCGCTGCGCGTTGCCGCCGGCCGCGGCCACCATATCGTGCTTGGCACGCCGGTCGAGATCGCCGACCGGATGCAGCAATGGTTTGAAAGCCGCGCCGCCGACGGCTTCAACGTCATGCCGCCGTTTTTTCCCGAAGGGCTCGAAGACTTCACGCAGATGGTCGTGCCAATCCTGCAGGAACGCGGCCTGTTCCGCACCCAATATGATGGCTCGACACTGCGCGAGCATCTCGGCCTTGCGCGGCCGGCACTATTTTCGCCCTAACTGTGCGAAATATTGGCTAGATACACCACGTCAATGGAATCAGGCAGGCCGAACATGAACCTTCATCTCGAAACGGACGACGATCCGCGTACCCGCCAATTCATCGACGAGCATAACGGGCTTTCCGACAAGGCACTGAGAACACCGGAATTCGCTAGGGATCGCGATGCGATAAAAGCATTGATCGAACGGCAGGACAGGCTGATTGTCCCGATGCGCCGAGGCGGGTGGCTGTTCGATTTCCGGCAGAGCAAGGATAATCCGCTCGGCGTCTGGCTCCGCCTGCCCGCGGATCAGCAGCCCTTGCCCGATGCCGGCTGGGAACCGGTCTTCGATCTCGATGCCTTCTGCGTGCGCGAAGGCAAGCGCTGGAACTGGCGGGGCGCCGTCACCTGCCCATGGGAACCGACACGGGTACTGCTCACACTTTCGGACGGCGGCTCCGACCTTCTCCGGCTGCTCGAATTCGACGCCGGGCGGAAACAGGTTGTCGAGGGCGGCTTCGATACGCCGGCTGCACGATCGCATGCCACTTGGCTGAGCCGCGACGAAATCTGCTATTTCGGTTCCATCGACCGATTTTCGGCGACCCGCTCCGGATGGCCACGGGTCGGGCGGCGATTGAAGCGCGGGCAGCGACCGGAAGAGGCTGCCGTCATGTTCGAAGCAGCAGATGAGGACGTCTACGGCTTCAATCTCGTCATCGACCCTGCTCTATCAGGCGCTTCGGCGGATCATGGATTGATCGACATTTTCGTCGCCGCCCACGAGATCGGCGTCGCCAGCGCTTTCCTGATCGCCAACGACGGCACGCAGCGGCGCATCGATCTGCCTAAGGAAGCCGATTTCCAGTTCAATCATGATCATTGCCTTTGGCGGGCAAAGACCGATGAGCGCGTTGCGACCGGCAGCCTCGTGCTGCAGCGCTTCGATCCCCGATCGGAGACAGCCCTGCTTGGGCCGCAGCGCATCCTGTTTCAGCCTGCCGCGGGCCAGTCCGTCTCGCAGATGATGCTGATGCGCGAGTGGTGCGTCTTCCTCATCTCCGATCGGCTGCGTCCGCGTCTCGTGGTGCTGGACCTGACGAGGCCCGACGCCGAGCAGCGCGAGATCGCATTGCCGGCGGACATGCAGACGGCTCATTTCAGGCCGCTCCATGCGGATCTGCATCTTGGCGACGATACGCTCTACATCGTCGGCCAGGGCTTCCTGCAGCCTCCGGCCTGTTACCGCCTCGAGCTGTCGGATCGCGGCAAGCAGGCCGAACCGATTTTCGTCGCCACAGCGCCGAGCTATTTCGATGCGACCGATATGTCATCCGAACTGCTGGAGGCTGTTTCCGAGGACGGAACGAAGGTTGCCTACCGGCTGGTCCTGCCGAAGCACTGGACCAAGGGCGCGCTGCCGGTGCTGCTTTACGGCTATGGCGGCTTTGATGTTTCGCTATCGCCGAACTATTCCGGGGTAACAGGACGCTGGCTGGAGCAAGGCGGCGCCTATGTGCAGGCCTATATCCGCGGCGGCGGCGAATTCGGTCCCGACTGGTATCGCAGCGCCAAGCGGCAGGGGCGAGACCGGGCGTTTGCCGATTTCGTCGCCATCGCCCGCGATCTCGTCGCCCGCGGCTATACCGTGGCATCGCGAATCGCCTGCCAGGGCGGCAGCAATGGCGGTCTGCTGACCGGCGTGATGCTGACGCGCTATCCCGATGATTTCGGCGCTGTCTGGTGCCAGGTGCCGGTTCTCGATATGACACGCTTCCACCTGTTCAGCGCAGGGCAAGCCTGGATGGACGAATACGGCGACCCGGACACGCCGGTGGACCGGGATTTCATGCTCGGCTATTCGCCGATTCACAATGTCAGGCCGGCGACACAGGTCACCTATCCGCCGATCTATGTCGAAAGCTCAGCCAATGACGATCGTGTGCATCCCTCGCATGCGCGCCGCTTTGCCGCGCGGCTGGAGGAAGAAGGACACCGGCCGCTCTTCCATGAATTCGGCTCCGGCGGGCATGGCGGCGACGGCAATTCCGAAGAGCGCGCCGCCCGCGCAGCGATGGGTTACAGCTTCCTTCGCCAAACTATCATGCGATAGGATGCCATAGAATGAAGGAGGAGAGCTTGTCGGCACGCCTCTTTCTGATACAAACGCGTCAATAATCATACTTTTCATACAGGCTCGAGCGAAACACCATGTCTCCTATCAATCTCGCCATCGTCGGCGTCGGCAAGATCGTCCGCGACCAGCACCTTCCCTCCATCGCCAAGAACCCGGATTTCGCGCTCGTCGCCACGGCAAGCCGCCACGGCACGGTCGAAGGCGTCAAGAGCTATACGACGATCGAAGCGATGCTCGACGCCGAGCCCTCGATCGATGCCGTTTCGCTCTGCATGCCGCCGCAATACCGCTACGAGGCAGCCTATAAGGCGCTCGTCGCCGGCAAGCACGTCTTCCTGGAAAAGCCGCCCGGCGCCACGCTGAGCGAAGTGGCCGATCTCGAAGCACTGGCGAGCAAGCAGGGGGCGTCGCTCTTTGCCAGCTGGCATTCGCGCTACGCGCCGGCCGTCGAGGCCGCCAAGGCGTTTCTTGCCTCGACAACGATCAAAAGCGTGCATGTGATCTGGAAGGAGGATGTCCGCCACTGGCATCCGAACCAGGAATGGATCTGGCAGGCCGGCGGCCTCGGCGTTTTCGATCCCGGCATCAATGCGCTGTCGATCGTCACCCATATCCTGCCGCGGCCGATCTTCATCACCGAGGCCGTGCTCGAATTTCCCGAGAATCGCGATGCGCCGATCGCGGCCGACATTCACTTCCGCAATGCCGACGGCCTGCCGGTTCACGCCGAATTCGACTGGCTCCAGACCGGCAAGCAAAGCTGGGACATCGTCGCGGAGACGGCAGCCGGCCAGATGGTGCTCGCCGAGGGCGGCGCCAAGCTTTTGATCGACGGCGCGCTGAGATTCGCCGAGCCGGAGCAGGAATATCCCTCGCTCTACCGTCGCTTCGCCGAAATCATCAAGGCCGGCAAATCGGATGTCGACCTCGCGCCGCTACGCCACGTCGCCGACGCCTTCATGCTCGGCAAGCGGAAGTTCGTCGACGCGTTCCACGACTGAGGGTCGCAATAACGTCATAGAAACCGGCAAGATTTGCCGGCCTATGGCAATAATGTTCGGGGGCAGCCGCTCATGAGCAACAAAATCCGCCGCATGGGCCGATTTTTCCGCGTGTTGAAGATTGGCATCCTTGCGGTGCCGCTTCTCGGCCTTGCAGCATGTTCGGGCGAACAGGTCGTCATGCCTCCTGATGCACCGGGCGTTTCCCGATCCGAGGAATATTCCTTCGGATCGGCGACCCAGGCCCAGGATTGGCAGGCCACCAAAAAGGTGCTGGACCAACTGGAAGGGCGGTTCGGAGAGAAATCCGTGCGTATCCTGGCGCGCAATCTCGACAGCACCACCAACCCGCAGAGCATCAAGGCTTATTATGCCGAACGCCTTGTCCATCAAGCCGGCTGGGCGGAAATGCCGGTCAGCCCTTTTGCCGACAGCGCGTGGGCATTCGCTTTCGTCAGTCCGAGCGGAAAGCGGGTTTTGGCAGTGGAGGCGCTCAATCCGTCGGAAGGTGCGGGAGGGATCGTCCCCCTCAACATCCTGACGAACCTCGACGAGGACAAAGGGTCGAACGGGTAACGGCTTCCATCGGTCGGTCAGAGGGAAGTTGGACGACTTCATGCAACAATTCAAAGTGTTACAGCGTCGTGTCGCGGTAAACCGCTCAGGCCTTTTTCTCCCACCGCCCCTCTGACGTCTGCTGCCAATAGGTGAGGTTATGCCCCTCGCCCTTCAGCTTCTTCCATTGCGCACGGGCGGCTTCCAGCTGCACCTGGTCGTGACCGTCGAACATGAAGACGATTCGCTCATAGGCATCGGCCGGCGGCGGCTCGGCGCCGTCGACGATGAAACGCACGGTCGCCGCATTGGCATTGCCTGATGTCACCGTCAAAAGCACCGGCTGGCTTTCGGCAAAATCTGCCTCGTCGGTGCCGTGCGGCAGGAAGCTCTCCTCGCGGAAAGTCCAAAGATGCTGATCGAGAGCATCACGCCGCGCCGGCTCACGCGTCTGGACGGCAACGCGCCAGCCGCGCTCGACGCATTTGTCGATGAGCGGCGGAAGCGCGTCCTCCAGCCTGGTTTCGGTCAGATGATAGAAGAGAACGTCCGTCATCAGGATTCATAATGGGCGCGAACGAGCTCGTCGAGCAGGCGCACGCCGAAGCCGGAACCCCAGGACTGGTTGATCTCGTCCTGCGGCGAGCCCATCGCCGTGCCGGCAATATCGAGATGCGCCCAAGGCGTCTCCTGCACGAAGCGCTTGAGGAAATGCGCCGCCGTGATCGAGCCCGCCTGTCGCCCGCCGGTGTTTTTCATATCGGCGAACTTGCTGTCGATCAGCTTGTCGTAGTCCCTGCCGAGCGGCATGCGCCAAAGCTTCTCATTGCTCGAAAGGCCGGCTGCCGTCAGTTGGGCGGAAAGCTGGTCGTCATTGGAGAACAAGCCGGCATGCACATTGCCGAGCGCCACGACGATCGCCCCGGTCAGCGTGGCGAGATTGATCATGAACTGCGGCTTGAAGCGGTCGTTGCAGTACCAGAGCGCATCGCAGAGCACGAGGCGACCCTCGGCATCGGTGTTGATCACCTCGATCGTCTGGCCGGACATCGACGTGACGATGTCGCCTGGACGCTGGGCGTTACCGTCAGGCATGTTCTCGACCAGGCCGATGATGCCGACCGCGTTGACGGCAGCCTTGCGGGAGGCGAGCACATGCATGAGGCCGGTGACGGCTGCCGCACCGCCCATATCGCCCTTCATGTCCTCCATGCCGGCGGCCGGCTTGATCGAAATGCCGCCGGTATCGAAGACGACACCCTTGCCGATGAAGGCGACGGGACGATCCTTGCCCTTGCCGCCCTTCCACTGCATGACCGCCAGGCGCGGCGGGCGCACGGACCCCTGGGCGACGCCGAGAAGGGCGCCCATCCCAAGGCGGCGCATCTCCCGCTCCGTCAGGATTTCCACTTCGACGCCGAGCTTTTCCAGTTCCTTCGCCTTGGCGGCGAACTCGACGGGGCCGAGCACGTTCGGTGGTTCGTTGACGAGGTCACGGGCAAGATTGACGCCACCTGCGATCGCTTCGGAATCGGAAAACGCCTTCTTGGCACCACCCGGATCGGCGGTGACGATCGTCACCTTGACGGATTTCGCCGGTTTTTCCTCCTCGTCGCCCTTCTTCGTCTTGTAGGTATCGAAGCTATAGGCGCGTAGCAGCATACCGAGCGCGAAATCGGCGGCGGCCCGGGCGCTCGTCTCGAGCCCGGGCACGTCGATGAAGACAGCGGCCTTATCGGTATTCTTGATTCTCGATGCTGCGGCACCGCCGGCCTTCAGCCAGTCATGGGCGGTGAGTTCGGCGACCTTGCCAAGCCCGATAACAACGATGCGGTCGACGGACGCGCCTTCGGGGGCGACAATATCGAGCGCGCCCATGGATTTCGCGGAGAATCGGGCGATCCTGGCAGCCTTGGCGATCACGCCTGCCGGGTCGACTGTTTCGGCACCGGCAGCGCTGTCGGCCTCCGCAGTCTTCAACAGGATCGCCAGGCCGCCACTGAGCTTTGCCGACTTCGAGAATGAAATTTCCATCTTTACTGACATGTCTTCTCCGCTGGGATTCTTTGAAATCCGTCCCTGGCGGATAATTTCGCGTTTAGCGGGTCTGTCAATGGCTTGCGACAATTGTTATGGTCGCCCGCGGCCATCACGGCCCTCATGTTTTCGTCAGTTTCGTAGATATTCGCGTTGACAGTTTTTTCGAAAAATCGATGGCGGGACCTCGCAATCCGCCTGCCGAAAACGACTTTCGGTGCATTCATGCTGCTGTTTTGGACGTGGTGGGCGCTGCTTGCCGTCTTCCGGGCTTTCCCCGAAATAGACATCTATTTTTCCCAGCTTTTTTTCGTAGGCGCAGATTGCGACGCGGCTGCCGCCGCCGGGAGCATCTGCGGCGGCTTTCCCTATCGCGACGTCGCGGCCTTCGACCTGCTGCGCACCCTCTTCTTCCGCTTGCCCTATGTGGTGGCGATCGTGATGCTGTGGAAACTCGTCGAATGCTACCAGCAGCATGGCGCAACCTTTAACACCGAGCGGGCGCAGAAGCTCAAAGTCGCGCTCGGAACGCTGCTGATCGGGCCGGTGCTGCTCGTCAATGTCATCCTGAAGGAGCATTGGGGCCGGCCGCGACCGATACAGACGGACATTTTCGGCGGTGCGCTGCATTTCACCGAGGCAGGTTCGCTTGCCGGGAAATGCGTTTCGAACTGTTCGTTCATATCAGGCGAGGCAGCAAGCGCCGGCTGGCTCTTCTGCCTTCTGCTCTTCGTTCCGAAGCCCCTGCGTTATACGCTGGCGGCGCCTGTGGCGGCGATCTCGATCCTCACCCCGGCGATGCGGCTATCCTTCGGCGCGCACTATCTTTCCGACGTCGTTCTTGGATGGCTTTCGTCGCTTGTCGTCTTCGCCGCGTTGCTGGCGTTAACTGAGTCGCAACAGCATCAAAAAAATTCTGAAATTTGAATGAATTTTTGACACCAGCTTGTCGCAAAAGCGCGACAAAGAGCGTAGAGGGATTCTCCTGCAAAGCCGTTTGGGCGTGCAGGTGCTTTCAAGGGCAGGCATGAAACTACTCGAGACATACATATTGCGGCGCGTCGGCCAGATGTTTCTCGTGGCGCTCCTGCCCGTTCTGGCGATCATTTGGACGACTCAGGTTCTGCAGCGCATCAATCTGGTCACCGACAGCGGCCAGTCGATCGGCTCGTTCGCCAAGCTCGCAACGATGATCCTGCCGTCGATCATTCCCGTCGTACTGCCCTTCGCCCTCGTCATCGCGATCACCCAGACGCTGACGACGATGAACAACGATTCCGAGTTGACCGTCATCGACGCGGCCGGGGCGCGGCGCAGCGTGTTGATCCGCCCGATCCTGCTGCTTGCCGCCGTCATCAGCGTCTTTTCCTTCTTCGTCGACAACGTCGTCGAGCCGCGCGCAAAAACCGTCGTGCGCCAGATGATCGCCGAGACCTATGCTGATCTCCTCTCTTCGGTGATCGAGGAAAAGACCTTCCGCAAGCTTGATGAAGGCCTCTATGTGCAGATCTCGCAGCGGATGGCCGGCCGCATGCTGAAGGGCCTTTTCGTCGCCGACGAGCGCGATCCAGCCTACGAACTGATCTATTATGCGAAGGAAGGCGCCGTCGACGATACGGGCACGACCCTGATCATGCATGAAGGCGAAGTGCACCGCAAAACACCCGATGGCAACGTCTCGGTCATCAATTTCGATTCCTATTCCTTCGACCTCTCGGACATGACGGAGAGTCGCGGTCAGGCGACGTTGCGCGCCAGCGACCGTGACCTGTGGTTCCTGTTCAATCCAGATCCGGCCGACAAGGACTATACGATCCGGCCGCAAAGCTACCGCGCCGAACTGCACCGCCGGCTGACGGACTGGATCCTGCCCGTCGTCTTTGCACTGTTTTCACTGGCGATCGCCGGCGATGCGCGCTCGCACCGCGAAGCGCGGCTGCATCCGATGGTGAGCGCTCTCGCCTATGCCTTCGCGATGCGATGGGCGGCCTTCTACGCGGCCAATCAGATCGACACCGACCCTGAATATATCGCCGTCCTCTATGCCATACCGATCGTCAGCAGCATCGTCTCGATCGTCTTCCTCGGCCTGCACAAACGACTGGTCATGCCTTCGTTCATTCGGGACCGGATTTCGTCTTTCTGGAGACAGATGCAGGAAAGGCTGCTTGCCGCGACCGGCAGGACCGGCGGGGGCACCGCCCAATGATGTTCGGGACATTGTCGCGTTATTTCTTTCGCCGCTACCTAGTAACGACGGGCTGGTTCCTGATCGGCGTCTCGGCGATTTCTTTCCTCCTCGATTTCAGCGAGACGGCAGGCCGCATGTCCGGTCTGCCCGGCTACACGATCAGCGGCGGCGTCCTGATGACCGCCGTGCGCCTGCCGCTCATCCTGCAGCAGACGGTACCGTTCATCGCGCTGTTCGTCGGAATGACGGTGCTGATCGGCCTCAACCGCAAATATGAGCTCGTCGTGACGCGCGCAGCCGGAATTTCAGTCTGGCAGTTCATGTTCCCCTTCATCGCCGGCTCGCTGGCGCTCGGCCTGTTGACGATGGCGGCGCTCAACCCGCTTGCGGCCTGGGGACAGCGCCAGGCACTGCTGGTCGAATCCGACTGGCGCGGCGAGAACGCGGTTCTGCGCAAAGCCCCGCAGATTCCGTGGCTGCGCCAGATCAGTGGCCGGGACGATGTCATCATCGGCGCCCAGACGGTCCAGGATAACGGAACCAAGCTGATCGACGCCGTGCTGATCCATTTTGATTCAAGGGGTCAGGTCATTCTGAGACAGGACGCGGCCACGGCAAAATTGGAAGATGGTTACTGGCAACTTAACAATGTTGTCGAGCGCCAGCCTGGCGAAATCCCGGTGCGTAAAGCTTCGGTTCAACTTCGCACCAATCTGAAACAGGACTTCGTCCAGGAGCGGCTGACAGCGCCGGAAACAATTGGTTTCTTTGACCTTTCCAACCGGATTGCGGCGGCCAAATCCTTCGGCATCTCAACCAAGGCGTTGGAGACGCAATTCAACTCCCTGTTGTCCCAGCCATTGCTGCTGGTGGCCATGACTCTCATTGCTGCAACAGTGTCTCTAAAATTTAGCCGGTTCAACCAATCCCGCTCCGTGATTCTGGGTGGCATCCTTTCGGGCTTCATGCTTTATGTCATCACCGTGCTTGTAAAGGCATTCGGAAGCAGTGGAGTCGTGCCTCCCTTCGTGGCGACGTGGATACCGGTGGTCGTCGCGCTGGCCTTGGGTGCGACTATTCTGCTTCATCAGGAGGACGGCTAGTGGCGGTAGGCGACCGCAAGTATTTTAGTAAACAGCTGGTTGCCCTGCTCGTCGGCGCGACTCTATGTTCCTATTTCGGCAGTGTCCCGGTCTCATACGGCCAGGTCAGCGCGCCTGAACAAACGATCGAGAAGAAGATTCCTGCAGAGGCCAAGCTTCTGCTTTCGGCCAATGAACTCGTCTATAACCGTGACGCCGATCTGGTGTCGGCGGTCGGCGGCGTGCAGATCAATTATGCCGGCTACAAGATGGTCGCGCAGAAGGTCGAGTACAATCAGAAGACCGGCCGGATGATGGCGATCGGCAATATCGAGCTGGTCAGCCCCGACGGCAACCGCATCTATGCCGACAACCTTGACGTGACCGACAATTTCGCTGACGGGTTCATGAACTCGCTGCGCATCGAAACTGCCGACAATACCCGTATCGTCGCCGAAACCGGCGAGCGCGTTGGCGGCACGCAGATGATTCTCAACAAGGGCGTCTACACGGCCTGCCTTCCTTGCGCCGAAGATCCGAAGCGCGCACCCTTCTGGCAGGTCAAGGCCAAGCGTGTGATCCAGAACGGCGTGACCCACACGATCCGCCTGGAGAGAGCCCGCTTTGAGCTGCTCGGCTATCCGATCGCCTTCGTCCCGGTCATGGAAGTTCCCGACAATACGGTGAAGCGCAAGTCGGGCTTTCTCTTCCCGACGATGAGCCTGTCGCAGAATCTTGGCTTCGGACTTTCCGTTCCTTATTATTATGTGATCTCGCCGAGCATGGACGCGAC
The DNA here is from genome assembly GCF_051811185.1 of Rhizobium sp. 62_C5_N11_2. Taxonomy (NCBI): domain Bacteria; kingdom Pseudomonadati; phylum Pseudomonadota; class Alphaproteobacteria; order Hyphomicrobiales; family Rhizobiaceae; genus Rhizobium; species Rhizobium sp. 62_C5_N11_2. The sequence continues at coordinate 1,274,414 of NZ_JBPWPW010000001.1, read as the reverse complement.
GGTCACCGCCACCGGCTACACCGCCCAGGGCTTCCTCGTCGAAGGCGAATTCCGCCAGCGCTTCGAAAATGGCACGCATATCCTGCGCGTCGCCGGTATAGACCAGGCAAAGCCGGACAATTTCAGCTCCGGCACCAGCGATGCCGAAGCCGGCCAGCGTGGCATGGTGGCATCGAAGGCCGAATTCCGCATCAATCCGCGCTGGACGTTCGGCTGGGACGTCATGATGCAGAGCGACAACAACTTCTCGCGCACCTACAAGCTGCGCGGCCTGACCAGCACCGATCGTACCAACCAGATCTACCTGACGGGACTTGGGAAACGCAATTATTTCGACATGCGGGCGTTCTATTTCGACGTCCAGGATGCCGACCGGAAGAACACTGCGGAAAAACAGCAGGCGATCGTCTATCCGTCGCTCGACTATCACTATGTGGCGCCGCAGCCGCTGGCAGGCGGCGAGCTTTCGGCTGATGTCAACCTGACGAATATTTCGCGCACCCATGACGACTTCTATACCGTCGACGGCTTCGACCGCTTCCGCGGCCTGAAGGGTCAGACCTCGCGGCTGACTGCCGAGCTGCAGTGGAAGCGCACCTACGTCACGCCGACCGGCCTGGTGATCACGCCGCTGCTGGCCGCGCGCGGCGACGCCTTCGCGCTGAACATGGACGATCCCACAGGTTACGCCGGCAACTACGACGACGGCAATGCCGCCACCCGCTCGATGGTCACGGCCGGGCTGGAGATGCGTTATCCGATCCTGATGACGACTGACAATAGCACTCATGTCCTCGAGCCGATCGCACAGATCTATGCCCGGCCCGACGAGCAGCTCGCAGGCCGCCTGCCGAACGAGGATGCGCAGAGCTTCGTCTTCGACGCTACCTCACTGTTCGACCGCGACAAATTCTCGGGCTACGACCGCGTCGAAGGCGGTACCCGCGCCAATGTCGGCATCCAGTACACCGGTAGCTTCGACAGCGGCTACAAGCTGCACGGCATTTTCGGCCAATCGTACCAGATCGCCGGTCAGAACTCGTTTGCGACCGATGACCTCGTCAATGTCGGCGCCGATTCCGGCCTTGAAACCACTCGCTCCGACTATGTCGGCCTCGGTGGCATCGAGACACCGTACGGCGTTTCCGTGACCGCCTCCTACCGCCTCGACGAGAAGGATTTCGATTTCCGCCGCGGCGACCTGACGACGGCCTACCAGAACGACACCTTCTCTTCGCAGGTGACCTTCACCCATCTCAGCGCCCAGCCGGCATATGGCTTCGACGAGGACAATGACGAGATCCAGACCAGCAGCAAAATCAAGTTCAAGGATTACTGGTCGATTTTCGGCGGCATCGCCTGGGATCTGAACAATGATGTGATTAGCCGCCGGACGCTTGGCCTGTCCTATGAGGACGAATGCACGATCTTCACGATCGCCTATACCGACAGCAGGGATTCCGACGACGAGTCGGCAAGCGACTGGACGATCGGCGCGCGGCTGACCTTCCGCACGCTCGGCGACATCAAGGTCGGCTATTCTGGAGACAGCTCGGATGGCCTCAACTGACGGACGGCCGGCGGAAACATGGCCTGAAGCCATTCTTTCGCCGTAAGCCTGTGCAGGACATTGCCGCCAGTCGGTATCTGAGGCATAGGGGTTTCGCGCCGTGATGGAAGCGATTTCCGCGTGTCTCGCACTGTGGTAAGAACGCCGCGAACAACGTCTCGCGGCGCTATCGGGAGGTCATCAGATGATTGACGCGAAAAAGGCCATAACCAAGTTCCTCGCCGGGGCAGCGCTTGCATTGCTGACAGGCCTTGCCGGTCCAGCGCTTGCGGGAAGTGAAGTCAAGGCCGTGGTGAACGGCACCGCCATCACCAGCGGCGATGTCGCCAAGCGCCAGGCCTTCCTGCGCCTGCAGCATACGAAGGCCGATGCCAAGGCTGCTGAGGAGCAATTGATCGACGAGGCGCTCAAGCGGCAGGAGGTCGCCCGCGTTCATATGTCGGTTTCGCAGCAGGACGTCGATGCGTCTTTCGCGCGCTTTTCGAGCGGCAACAAGCTTTCCCCCGAGCAGATGTCGCAGATCCTCGATCGCGCCGGTGTCGGCGTCGACCATTTCAAGGGTTTCATCGCCGTGCAGATGAGCTGGCCGCGTGTGGTCAACGCCCGCTACGGCTCGACGTCGCGGCTGTCGAACTATGATCTCGTCTCGCGCATGATGCAGAACAACAAGCAGAAGCCGGTGACGACGGAATATATGCTGCAGCAGATCATCTTCGTCATTCCGCAAGCCAAGCGCGGGGCCATCACCGGCAAGCGCAAGGGCGAGGCCGAGGCGTCGCGCTCGAAATTTCCGGGTTGCGACCAGGCAAAGGTGTTTGCCGCGACGATGCGTGACGTTTCCGTGCGCGATCTCGGCCGCATGCTCGCCCCCGAGATCCCGCCGGATTGGAAGCCGTTGGTGGAGCAGGCCAAGGGCAACACAACAGGGACCCGCGTCACCGACAAGGGCGTCGAATACCTGGCAATCTGCAGCCAGCGGCAGGTCTCCGACGACCAGGCCGCCGAAATGGTCTTCCGCCAGGAAGATCTCGACAAGTCCAAGGGCGGCAAGGACGCCAGCCCGGAAAACGAAAACAGCAAGAAATACCTGGATGAACTGCGCAAAAAGGCGCAGATCGCCTATCGCTGACCGACAATGGCGATACCGTTTTCGCGACCGCTTGCGCTGACCCAGGGCGACCCCGCCGGCATCGGGCCGGACATTACTCTGATGGCCTGGCTCCGGCGGCGTGAACTCGGGCTGCCGCCTTTCTTCCTGATCGGCGATCCTGATGTCTTGGCGCTGAGAGCCCGCCAGCTCAATCTGGCGGTTTCGATCCGCGAGACCGATAAAGCCAGCGAGGCCGCCGGCATGTTTGCCGACGCGCTGCCCGTCATGACCATACCGGCCGGTATCGAGGTGGTGGCCGGCGAGCCGCATGCGGCAACGGCGAAAGGCACGATCGCGGCGATCGAGAAAGCCGTGTCGCTTGTCATCACCGGCGAGGCGCTCGCGGTCGTCACCAATCCCATCTCTAAAGCCGTGCTCTACGAGGCGGGTTTCCGATTTCCCGGCCATACCGAATTTCTCGCCGATCTCGCCGCCCGGGCGACCGGCCGGCCGGTGACACCGGTGATGATGTTATCTGGACCGAAGCTCCGGGCGATTCCCGTCACCATCCACATTCCAGTCCGGGACGTGCCGCAGGCGCTGACAGGCGAACTGATCGTGGAGACCTGCCGGATCGCCCATGAAGACCTGAGGCAGCGTTTCGGCATCGAGGCGCCCCGGCTCGCCGTTGCCGGCCTCAACCCGCATGCGGGCGAAGGCGGGGCGATCGGCAAGGAGGACGAGGATATCATCCGACCGGCGATCGAGCGCCTGCGCGACGAGGGCATCGATGCGATCGGCCCCCTGCCCGCCGATACGATGTTCCATGACGAGGCGCGGGCGCGATACGACGTCGCCGTCTGCATGTATCACGACCAGGCACTGATCCCAGCCAAGGCACTTGGTTTCGACGACAGCGTCAACGTGACGCTCGGGCTTCCCTTCGTGCGCACCTCGCCGGATCACGGCACCGCCTTCGGCATCGCCGGCAAGGGACTGGCGCGCGAGCAGAGCCTTGTTGCGGCGCTGAAGCTTGCCGCCCAGCTCGGCCGCAGCGCGGAAAGCCGCCGCTGATGGCAGCACTCGATGGCCTGCCGCCGCTTCGCGACGTGATCCAGCGTCACGGCCTCGACGCGCGCAAGGCGCTCGGGCAGAATTTCCTGCTCGATCTCAACCTCACCCAGAAGATCGCCCGCACGGCGGGGTCGCTCGACGATGCGACCGTTTTCGAAGTCGGCCCCGGCCCCGGCGGGCTGACGCGCGCGATCCTGGCGCTCGGCGCCAGGAAGGTTATCGCCATCGAGCGGGATACACGCTGCCTGCCGGCGCTCGCCGAGATCGCTGATCATTATCCCGGCCGGCTGGAGGTGATCGAAGGCGATGCGCTGAAGACGGATTTCGAGACATTGGCGCCGGAAGGCCCGATCAAGATCATTGCCAACCTCCCCTACAACGTCGGCACGCAGTTGCTGGTCAACTGGCTGCTGCCGAAAGCCTGGCCACCGTTCTGGCAGTCGCTGACGCTGATGTTTCAGAAAGAAGTCGGCGAGCGCATCGTCGCCAACGAAGACGACGACCATTACGGCCGTCTCGGCGTGCTCTGCGGCTGGCGAACAGAGGCACGCATGGCCTTCGACGTGCCGCCGCAAGCCTTCACGCCGCCGCCGAAGGTGACTTCGACGGTCGTGCAGCTGACCCCTCGCGAAAACCCGATCCCCTGCGTTGTCGCCAATCTGGAAAAAGTGACGCAGGCCGCTTTCGGCCAACGTCGCAAGATGCTGCGCCAAAGCCTGAAATCGCTCGGCGGCGAGAGCCTGCTTGTCAAGGCCGGGATCGATCCGGCGCGGCGGGCGGAAACCCTATCTGTCGAGGAATTCTGCCTTCTGGCAAACAGCCTATAGGGCAATTCCAGGAACGTGCGAAGCGGTTTTCCCAGGAGCTGCTCTAAAGCGACGGCGTCTCTTCCAGCAATGCACGGACGAAGTCGAACATGCCATGGCGGCGGTCGCGGCGCAGGCGTTCGGCCTTGACGATCGACTGGACGGCGTCGAGGGCGGCGTTGAGATCGTCGTTTATGATGACGTAGTCGTATTCGCGCCAGTGGGCGATCTCGGCGCGGCTATTGGCGAGGCGCGTCTGGATGACCTCCTCGGAATCCTCGGCACGGCGATGCAGCCGCGACTGGAGTTCCGTCATGGTCGGAGGCAGCACGAAGATCGAGACCACGTCGGCCGACATCTTCTCCTGCAATTGCTGGGCGCCCTGCCAATCGATGTCAAAGAGCATGTCACGGCCTTCGGCCATGGCCTGCTCGACCGGCTCGCGCGGTGTGCCGTAGAAATTGCCATGCACCTCGGCCCATTCGAGCAGCGCGTCGCTATCGCGCAGCCGCTCGAACTCGCGCACACTCTTGAAGTGGTAATGCACATCCTCGACTTCGCTCGGGCGGCGATGACGTGTGGTGACGCTGACGGAAAGACCGATTTGCCTGTCGGTCTCCAGAAGCGTGCGCGCGATGGTGGACTTGCCGGCGCCCGACGGCGACGAGATGACAAGCATCAGACCGCGGCGGGCGATCTGCACGGGCGAGGATTTCGCCGGGTTCATGTCTTACTCCAAATTCTGGACCTGCTCGCGGAACTGGTCGATCACGACTTTCAACTCGATGCCGGCAGCGGTGACCGCCGAGGCGTTCGACTTCGAGCAGATGGTATTCGATTCGCGGTTAAATTCCTGTGCAAGGAAGTCCAGCCGGCGCCCGGCAGGCCCACCTTTCACCAGGAGATCGCGCGCTGCGGCGACATGAGCCTTGAGACGATCGATTTCCTCGCGCAGATCCGCTTTGGTCGCCAGCAGTGCGGCTTCGGCATGCAGCCTGTCGCGGTCGAGTGCGGCCATGCCATCCATCAACAAGGCGACCTGCGCGACCAGCCGCGCGGCGATCTCCTGCGGCGAGCGAGACGGATCGAGCTCGATCGTTCGTGTCAGGCCTTCGATCGTCGTGACATGGTCGAGGAGGATACGCGTCAGCGCCGAACCTTCCTGTTCGCGCATTGCTCTCAGATCGGAAAGCGCGGCCAGCAAGCCGGCAGCGATCTCGGCGTCACGGGCGGCAAGCGCCTCCTCACCATCTTCACTTTCGCGGAATTCCACGATGCCGCGCACCAGGAGCAGCGTATCGAGCTTCAGCGGCGCCGGGTCGATGACACCGTCCAATTGCTCGCGCATAGCCAGCACCGCAGCGAGCGCCTCCCTGTTCAGCACCGCCTCGAAACGGTTCTCGTCGGCGGTGACGGATAGCGATGCCTGCAGGTTGCCGCGGCTGAAGCTTTCGCCGGCGAGACGGCGGACGTCTGCCTCCATGCGCTCGAGGCCAGGCGGCAGGCGCAGGCGCAGGTCGAAGCCCTTGCCGTTGACCGAGCGCAATTCCCATGCCCAGCGCCAGCGGCCGCTCGTTCCCTCGCGCCGCGCAAAACCGGTCATGGACTGCAAAGCCATGCGTGCCTCCCGAAAGTATCAGTTGATCTTCTTTTTCTTCGGCGGCACGACGGTGGCGCCATTATCCGCCGGCTGCTCTTCCGGCTGGCCGTCGACTGCGATGTTCGGGTCCGAGCCCTTGTCGGCTTCGAGCTTGCGCCAGCGCTTGACGTTGGCATTGTGCTCCTCGAGCGTCGCAGCGAAAACGTGGCCACCGGTGCCGTCGGCGACGAAATAAAGGTCCTGCGTCTTCCAGGGATTGGCGACGGCTTCCAGCGCATCCTTGCCGGGATTGGCGATCGGCGTCGGCGGCAGACCCTTGATGACATAGGTGTTGTAAGGCGTGTCCCGCTTGAGGTCCGACTGGTAGATCGGCCGGTCGGCGGGTTTGCCCTCGCCGCCGAAGAGACCGTAGATGATCGTCGGATCGGACTGCAGGCGCATGCCCTTGCCGAGCCTGTTCAGGAAAACGGAGGCGACGTGGGCACGCTCGTCGGGAACGCCGGTTTCCTTTTCGACGATCGAGGCGAGTGTCACGAATTCCACTTTGGATCGCAGCGGCAACGAGGAGTCGCGCTTGTCCCAGATCTGATCGACGAGCTTCTGCTGCGCAGCCGCCATCTGGTCGATGATCTCCGCGCGCTTGGTGCCGCGCGAGAATTTGTAGGTATCCGGACGCAGGCTGCCCTCGGTCGGCAGTGCGGCCGGCAAGTCACCTTCGAGCACGGTGTCCTGCAGCATGCGGTCAAACATCTGGCGGACCGTCAAGCCCTCAGGGAAGGAAACGGAATAGAGGATGGACTTGCCCGATTTCAGAAGCTCCATGATATCGCTCATGGAGGCCTTCGCCTTGATCTCGTATTCACCCGCCTTCAGGCTCTCACCGGCAGAAAGATGCGTTGCCGTGAGATAGCGGAAAATGCGGGCATCGCTGATAATTGCGTTGCGCTCGAGGTTCGAGGCGATTTCGGCCAGACCAGCGCCGTTGCGGACGATGAAATTGGTGTTGGTCTGCAGCGGACCGGGGTTCCGATAGGTCGATGTGGCATAGTAGAAGCCGATGACGGCGACGACGCAGACCAGAACCGCCAGCGTCATGATGAAGTTCAGGAAAAGAACGACCTGGCCGCGGGCTTTCCTGGACCGCCGCGGCGGCTCCGGGACACGCTCAGGACGCAGGGCTTCGTTCGGCGACTTCGGGATGATCGGTCCCTTCTGCGCCTGGCTATCGTTGCTCTGGTTCGTCGTATCGCTCACCGGCAATCCTCTAAAACTTGACCCTCACTTCGCTATTTCGCGAAGCAATGCGGCAAAAGCAGGTTCTGCCGCCGTTCAAAGACGCCGTTGCCGGTCGTTATGCTTTCGCACGCCCTCCTACGCAACGTAGAGGACGGCCGGTTGCGGTGTAAGGGAGACCCGCTCCACCGCACAGGACTTTTATTGCGCGTAACGGCGCAGCACGAGCGACGCGTTCGTGCCGCCGAACCCGAACGAGTTGGACAGCGCCACATTGATTTCCCGCTCACGAGCCTTGTGCGGAACAAGATCGATCGCCGTCTCACGTTCGGGGTTGTCGAGATTGAGCGTCGGCGGCGCGATATTGTCGCGGATGGCGAGCGTGGTGAAGATCGCCTCGATGGCGCCGGCTGCACCGAGAAGGTGTCCAGTCGCCGACTTGGTCGAAGACATGGAGATCTTCGACGCCGCGTTTCCGACCAACCGCTCGACAGCGCCGAGTTCGATCGTATCGGCCATGGTCGAGGTACCGTGGGCGTTGATGTAATCGATATCTGCCGGCGTCAGCCCGGCGCGCTTCAGCGCCATCGCCATGCAGCGGCCGGCACCCTCGCCGTCTTCGGACGGCGCAGTGATGTGATAGGCATCGCCTGACAGGCCGTAGCCGACGATTTCGGCGTAGATCCTGGCGCCGCGCGCCTTGGCGTGTTCCAGTTCCTCGAGCACGACGATGCCGGCGCCTTCGCCCATGACGAAGCCATCGCGGTCGCGATCATAGGGGCGCGAAGCCTTCTGCGGGTCGTCGTTGTGCTGGGTCGACAGCGCCTTGCAAGCGGCAAAGCCTGCAAGCGAAATGCGGCTGACGGGGGATTCCGTGCCGCCGGCGACCATGACGTCGGCGTCACCCAGCGCGATCAGCCGCGCGGCATCGCCGATCGCATGCGCACCCGTCGAGCAGGCGGTGACGACCGAATGATTGGGTCCGCGCAGCTTGTGGCGGATCGAGACCTGGCCGGAGACGAGGTTGATCAGGCGGCCGGGAATGAAGAAGGGCGAGATACGGCGCGGGCCCTTGTCGCGCAGGGTGTAACCCGCCTCGACAATGCCTTCGATACCACCGATGCCAGAGCCGATCAGCACGCCGGTGGCGATCTGGTCCTCATCGGTTTCAGGATGCCAGCCGGCATCGGCAAGCGCCATATCGGCGGCGGCCATGCCGTAGATGATGAAGGGGTCGACCTTGCGTTGCTCCTTCGGCTCCATCCACTGGTCGACATTGAAGGTGCCGTCGGTGCCGTCACCGATAGGAATACGGCAGGCGATCTTGGCGGGAAGGTCATCGACCTCGAATTCGGTGACGAGGCGGGCGCCGTTCTGACCGGCAAGCAGCCGCGACCACGTCACCTCGGTTCCGCATCCCAAGGGTGATACCATGCCGGTACCGGTGATGACGACACGTCTCATCGCGTGCTTTCCCCCGCCTCTTATGTTCTATGGAGAAGTATGCCGAAAAGAAAAGGGCGGACTCCAGGCCCGCCCTTTCTCAAATTCACAGGATCAGGCCTGGGCCTTCTCAATAAACTTCACTGCATCGCCGACCGTCAGGATCGAGTCGGCAGCGTCGTCAGGAATTTCAACGCCGAATTCTTCTTCGAAAGCCATGACAAGTTCGACCGTGTCGAGCGAGTCAGCGCCCAGATCGTCGATAAAGCTGGCGCTCTCGACGACCTTGTCGGCATCAACGCCAAGATGATCAATAACAATTTTCTTTACGCGTTCTGCGATATCGCTCATGTCGGTTTCCTCGACCTTATGTCCTGATCGGAATGCCATCGCGGCACCCCTACCCTGTTTCAGCCTGCGATGTTTTCAGACATCCTCGGCAAACTCGTTTACCCGGCTTCAGAGATGTCCCAGGCTTGCAAAAAAGCCCGCCGGTCCGTCTGCTTTCTCGGGACGACTGTTGACAGTCATGGCCCGCTTAACATGCTTTATGTCTGCCGCAAAGCCAGAAAATCAACGGTTCGTGATTGCTCAACATGCTATTGGCGGAAATATTCCCATGCCAACAGTTTGTCGTTTCAGATCATCGCCATGCCGCCGTTTACGTGCAGCGTCTGACCCGTCATGTAAGCAGCCTCGGAGGACGCAAGGTAAGCAACCGCCGAAGCGACCTCGCCGCCCGTGCCCATGCGCTTCATCGGGATCGCCCCCATGATCGCTTCCTTCTGCTTGTCGTTCAGCTTGCCGGTCATGGCGCTCTCGATGAAGCCCGGTGCCACGCAATTGACCGTCACGTTGCGGGTGGCAATTTCCTGCGCCAAGGACTTGGTGAAGCCGATCATGCCGGCCTTGGAGGCGCAGTAATTGGCCTGCCCTGGATTGCCGGTGACGCCGACGACGGAGGTGATGTTGATGATGCGGCCATAGCGGCGACGCATCATCGGATGCGTCAATTCGCGCGTCAGGCGGAACGTCGATGTCAGGTTCACTTCGAGGACGGCGTCCCAATCCTCGTCGCTCATGCGTACAAAGAGCCCGTCGCGGGTGATGCCGGCATTGTTGACGAGAATGTCGACGCCTTCGAGGTCGGCTTCGGCCTTCTGGCCGAGCGCCTTGACCTCATCGCGGTCGGACAGATTGGCCGGGAAGATCTTGACGCGCTCGCCGAGATCGGCGGCCAGCGCTGCCAGTTTCTCGACGCGGGTGCCGTGCAGGCCGACGATAGCGCCCTGCTTATGAAGAAGGCGGGCGATTTCCTCGCCGATACCGCCGGATGCGCCGGTGACGAGAGCCTTGCGGCCGGAAAGATCGAACATGGAAACGTTCCTTATATCTGGAGATACCAATCAGGCCATGAGGGCGGCGACGGCCGCGTCGATATCCGCCGGACCGTTGACGGAGATGCCGTTGATCGTCTTGTCGATGCGGCGGGCAAGGCCGGTCAGCACCTTGCCGGAACCGAGTTCATAAAGCGTCGTGACGCCATTTCCGGCGAACCATTCCACCGTCTCGCGCCAGCGGACCTGGCCGGTCACCTGCTCGACGAGGAGGCTGGCGATCTCGTCGGCGCCTGTCACGGGCGCAGCACGGACATTGGCGATGACAGGCACGACCGGATCGGATTTGGCGACCGTTGCCAGCGCTTCGCGCATGGCGTTGGCGGCCGGCGCCATCAGTGTCGAATGGAACGGAGCGGAGACCGGCAGCAGGATGGCGCGCTTGGCGCCCTTGTCGGTCGCAAGGCCGGCCGCCTTTTCGACGGCTGCCTTCTCGCCCGAGATGACGATCTGGCCGCCGCCATTGTCGTTGGCGATCTGGCAGGCGCCGGCAGCGGCCGCTGCCTCGCAAACGGCAACGACGTCGGCATGTTCGAGGCCGATGATCGCGGCCATAGCGCCGACGCCGACTGGGACGGCCGCCTGCATGGCATTGCCGCGGATGCGCAACAGCCGCGCGGTGTCGGCGAGCGAAAAGGTGCCGGCGGCGCAAAGTGCCGAATATTCGCCGAGCGAATGACCGGCGACGTAGGCGATCTTCGACTTCAGATCCAGCCCTTTGGATTCGAGAACGCGGACGACGGCGATTGAGACGGCCATCAGCGCCGGCTGGGCATTCGCCGTCAACGTCAACGTATCCTCGGGACCGTTGAACATGACGTCCGAAAGCTTTTCACCAAGCGCCTGATCGACCTCTTCGAAAACGGCGCGAGCTTCCGCGAAATTCTCGGCGAGATCCTTGCCCATGCCGACGGCCTGACTGCCCTGACCGGGAAAAGTGAAAGCGATGGTCATTTTCATGTCCCTGATTACGCCCCTTAAGGCTGTTTTGCCTCCAATTGACATTCTTTCCGGCAGAGTCAAGTGGCGCCTCATTCTCCGCAAAGCCTTTCGCACCGGCGCAAAAGCCCGGTTTTTGCTCTTGCGCTCCGCCAAATCCAGCCTAGATTTGCGCGGACCTCCCCAAGGCTTTCACCTCTCTCCCAAGGTTTTTTTCATGAAGTACAATTCACTAGGCCGCACTGAGATTTCCGTTTCAGAGATTTGCCTTGGCACCATGACCTGGGGTTCGCAGAACAGCGAAGCCGATGCTCATGCGCAGATGGACTACGCCGTCGAAAAGGGCGTCAATTTCTTCGACACGGCCGAGCTTTATCCGACCACCCCGGTTTCGGCGGCGACACAGGGCTGGACCGAAGACTATATCGGCAGTTGGCTCAAGAAGACCGGCAAGCGCGGCGATATCGTGCTCGCCACCAAGGTCGCAGGCCGCGGCCGCGACTATATACGCGGCGGCGAAGGTGCCGATGCAAAGAATATCCGCCTGGCGCTCGAGGCCAGTCTGGCGCGGCTGAAGACCGATTATATCGACCTCTACCAGATCCACTGGCCGAACCGCGGCCATTTCCATTTCCGCCAGAACTGGAGCTACAATCCCTTCAACCAGGATCGCGACGAGGCCGTCGCCAATATGCTCGACATCCTGGAAACGCTCGGTGCGCTGGTGAAGGAAGGCAAGATCCGCGCGATCGGTCTTTCCAACGAGACCACCTGGGGCATACAGAAATATCTGACGCTCTCCGAACAGAAGAACCTGCCGCGCGTTGCGAGCGTCCAGAACGAATATAATCTGCTCTACCGCCATTTCGATCTCGATCTCGCCGAGCTCTCGCATCACGAGGATGTAGGGCTGCTCGCTTATTCGCCGCTCGCCGGCGGCATCCTCTCCGGAAAATATGTCGATGGTGTCAGGCCGAAGGGTTCGCGCGGTTCGATCAACCCCGATATCGGAGGCCGCCTGCAGCCCCTGCAAGAGCCGGCGACCAAAGCCTATCTGCAGATCGCGGCCAGATATGGTCTCGATCCGGCAGCGATGGCGCTTGCCTTCTGCCGATCAAGGCCGTTCATGGCGTCGGTCATCATCGGCGCAACCTCGATGGAGCAGTTGAAAGTCGATATCAGTGCGGCCGACCTAACGCTTTCGGACGAGGTGCTCACGGAGATCGCCAAGGTGCACCGGCAGTATCCGCTGACGCTTTGATCATCTTCCTTTAACGCCTGCCCGACGCCGAACAGGATGGGGAGCATGATGTCGCCCGAAAACCGCTCACAGTTTTCGTCATCACGCTCTACTCACCGGTCTGCGTCGGGTTCGATTGTCCGATTGCGCTTGCCTTTCCGCGAAAAATCCGTATAAGCCGCGCTGTTCGTTAACCCGGTCTTCTGGCTGGTGGCTGAACGGAGGGCCGGTTTCCTCTCGGAAATCGTTCGGAACGGAAGCGTTCCAGCCTCCCGTGTCTCCGCTCTCGACCGTCTCGGAAACGCTTTCTTGCCTGGGTCCGCCCAATCAGGAGCAGTCGTTGAGGCTTAGCCGCCGAATATCGGGTTGAACCAAACGCAAGAAAGGCAAAGCTGTCATGGCTCTTTATGAACATGTATTCCTTGCCCGGCAGGATATTTCCGCTCAGCAGGTCGATGCCCTCGTAGAACAGTACAAGGGTGTGATCGAAGCGAATGGCGGTAAGGTCGGGCGTATCGAGAACTGGGGCCTCAAGTCCCTCACCTACCGCATCAAGAAGAACCGCAAGGCGCACTACGCCCTGATGGACATTGATGCCCCGGCTGCTGCCGTCCAGGAAATGGAACGTCAGATGCGCATCAGCGAAGACGTTCTTCGCTACATGACGATCGCCGTCGAGAAGCATGAAGAAGGTCCGTCTGCCATGATGCAGAAGCGCGACCGTGACGACCGTCCGCGGGAAGGCGGCCGTGGCCCGCGTGAAGGCGGCTTCGGTGATCGCGACCGCGGCCCGCGCCCGCCGCGTGAAGGTGGCTTCGGCGACCGTGACGACCGTCCGCGCCGTCCGCGCGAAGACCGTGTATAAGGGAGATCTGAGATATGTCTGAAACTTCCTCCGCTCCGGTCCGCCGCCCGTTCCATCGCCGCCGCAAGACCTGCCCGTTCTCCGGCGCCAATGCGCCGCGGATCGACTACAAGGACGTACGCCTGCTGCAGCGCTACATTTCCGAGCGCGGCAAGATCGTTCCGTCCCGCATCACGGCCGTTTCCCAGAAGAAGCAGCGCGAACTCGCCCAGGCGATCAAGCGCGCCCGTTTCCTCGGCCTGCTGCCCTACGTCGTCGCCTGATCGGTCGACGCCAATACCTTTGAGGGAAGGCATTCGTGCCTTCCCTTCTCCCTTCCGCGATGGGCGCGGATCGGAATTCTTAAAACCCATGTTGAGACGTTTCTGAATTTGATTCAGCAACATCCTCTAACTGCTTGATGAAGCAGGACAGCGACCTTGAAACGACCGAACATTAGAACGCTGCTGATCGGCGCACTCGCCGGATTGACCGCCGCCCTGCTGGTGCTGGGCGCGAGCATGCAGCCGTCGTTTTTCAGCGCGCTTCTCTACACGGCCTCGGCGCTGCCGATCCTGATCGTCGGGCTCGGATGGGGCAATGCCGCCGCGGTCTCGGCCATCGTCACCGCTGCGGCCCTCGGGGCGATCTTGATCTCGCCCTCCTTCGCGCTGATCATGACGCTGGTGACGCTTCTGCCGGCCGGTTGGCTCAGCCATCTCGCCAATCTGGCGCGTCCGGCCGCCGAACTCGGCGGCCCCGACCATCTGCTTGCCTGGTATCCGCTCTCCGATATCCTGCTGCATCTCTGCGGTCTGGTGACGCTCGCCGTCATCGTCATCGGTGTGATCATCGGCTACGGGCCTGAGATTACCGATCCGATCGTCGATCTGCTGATCACCTCGCTCAAGCAGCAGCAGCCGGAATTCATGCCCGATCCGGCGGCGACTGCGCAGACCAAGTCGCTGATCCTGCTGATGCTGCCGGCTTTGCAGGGCGGCATGTGGGTCAGCATGTTATTTGCCGCCTATTACTTCGCCGTGCGCATCGTCTCAGCGTCCGGCCGCGGCCTTCGCCCGCGCGAGGATATTCCCTCGTCGCTGCGCATGAACCGCAACTCGATCTTCATCTTCCTGGCCGGGCTTGCCGCCTGCTTTTTCGGCGGCATTCCGGCGCTGGTCGGTGCGACCGTGATCGGCACCTTCGGCGCCGGCTTCATGCTTTCCGGTTTCGCCTCGCTGCATTTCCGCACGCGCGGCAAGGACTGGCGCATACCGGCTCTCATCCTCTGCTATCTGGCCTCGATGCTCATGCTGCTGCCAGCTCTCCTCATCCTCGTTCTCGGTCTCAGCGATACGCGCAAGGCGATCGCGCTGACCCCGACGAAAGATGCTGATGCCCCCAAACAATCCGATACGAAAATCTGAGACACAAGAAAGGAAAAAGAAAATGGAAGTCATCCTTCTCGAACGCATCTCCAAGCTCGGCCAGATGGGCGAAACCGTAAAGGTTCGCGACGGCTTTGCCCGTAACTACCTGCTGCCGCTCGGCAAGGCGCTGCGCGCCAACGCCGCCAACAAGACCCGCTTCGAAGCCGAGCGTGCGACGCTCGAAGCCCGCAACCTCGAGCGCAAGTCGGAAGCCCAGAAGGTCGCCGACGTTCTCGACGGCAAGTCCTTCATCGTCGTGCGTTCCGCCGGCGAAACCGGCCAGCTCTACGGTTCGGTTGCTGCCCGTGACGTCGTCGAGATTCTCGCCGCCGAAGGCTTCAACATCGGCCGCAACCAGGTTCACCTCAACACGCCGATCAAGTCGATCGGCCTGCACAAGGTCGAACTGCAGCTGCATGCCGAAGTCGAAATCCACGTCGAGCTGAACGTTGCCCGTTCGGCCGAAGAGGCAGAGCGCCAGTCCAAGGGCGAAGAACTCACCTCGGTCGACGCGATCTACGGCGTCGACGAAGACGCGCTGCGTCCGGAAGACTTCTTCGATCCGGAAGCCGACGGCGTCGACGAAGACGAAGCATAATTTCGTCGGAGCGATCCGCCACAGGGAAGCCCGGCCACCGCGCCGGGCTTTTTCGTTTCCATCCCTTCCATAGGCGTAGTGGACTGGGTCGCTTTTTAAGGGGATTGTCCGGATGTTTTTGCTGCGTGCCTTATGGCATCGCGCTAAAGTAGCGTTCTCCGAAACGGATGGGCTGAGTCGGCGCCATACCGTGTCGTGCGGGTGACACTGCCAGTATTTCTCCTTTGTGTCGCCCAAGACTGTGGAGAAGTCGAACAACGTGCACAGCGTTCAGGATTTAGGCGAAGCGAGCCCCCGCTCCTTTCGTAGCCTCTTGATTTTCGCGTCCGGAATTGCAAATCCGGAGCTGGAAAAAGACAGAACGGATGATGATGAACGACGCCGCTCGAAAGATTACAGCTGTTGCCCCGTCGGAGCAGCATTATCGCGAAGCACCCAACAATATCGAAGCCGAGCAGGCGCTTCTGGGTGCGATCCTGATGAACAACGACGCCTATTACCGGGTGTCGGACTTCCTGAAGCCGATCCATCTCTATGAACCGCTGCACCGGAAGATCTTCGAGGTTGCCGGCGATATCATCCGCATGGGTAAGATCGCCAACCCGGTGACGATCAAGACCTTCCTGAAAGCCGACGAGAAGGTCGGCGACATGACGGTTTCGCAATATCTGGCGAGTCTCGTCAGCAATGCCGTCACCGTCATCAATGCCGAGGATTACGGCCGGGCGATCTACGACCTGGCGCTGCGCCGGGCGCTGATCACCATCGGCGAAGATGTCGTCAACATCGCCTATGACGCGCCGCTCGACATGCCGCCGCAGTCTCAGATCGAGGATACGGAACGCCGCCTCTTCGAATTGGCGGAGAACGGCCGCTACGACGGCGGCTTCCAGGCCTTCAACGATGCGGTTGCGCTAGCCATCGACATGGCGGCTGTCGCCAAGGAACGTGACGGCGGGCTTTCCGGCATTTCCACCGGCATCCATTCGCTGGATTCCAAGATGGGCGGCCTGCAGCGTTCGGACTTGATCGTGCTGGCCGGACGCCCCGGCATGGGCAAGACCTCGCTTGCCACGAACATCGCCTACAATATCGCCGCCGCCTACGAAGGCGAAGTCCAGTCGGACGGCAGCATGAAGGCGAAGAACGGTGGCGTCGTGGGCTTCTATTCGCTCGAAATGTCGTCGGAACAGCTCGCCACCCGTATCATCTCCGAGCAGACGGAAGTCTCCTCCTCGAAGATCCGCCGCGGCGACATCAACGATGCCGATTTTGAAAAGCTCGTCGCCTGCTCGATGATGATGCAGAAGGTGCCGCTCTATATCGACCAGACCGGCGGCATCTCGATCGCCCAGCTTTCGGCGCGCGCCCGCCGCCTCAAGCGCCAGCGCGGCCTCGACGTGCTTGTGGTCGACTACATTCAGCTGATGACCGGTTCGGGCAAATCCAGCGACAACCGCGTGCAGGAAATCACCCAGATCACCACCGGCCTCAAGGCGCTCGGCAAGGAGCTCAACGTTCCGATCATCGCGCTGTCGCAGCTCTCGCGTCAGGTCGAAAGCCGCGACGACAAGCGGCCGCAGCTGTCCGACCTTCGCGAATCCGGCTCGATCGAGCAGGATGCCGACGTTGTGCTCTTCGTGTTCCGCGAGGAATATTACGTCAAGAATTCGGAGCCGCGCGACATCCACGATCCGAAATATCCGGAATGGGAAGCGCTGTTCGACAAGGTGAAGGGCACGGCCGACGTCATCATCGCCAAGCAGCGCCACGGGCCGACGGGCACGGTGAAACTCGCCTTCCAGTCAGAATTCACGCGCTTTGCCGATCTCGCCGATCCTTCCTTCACACAGTACGAGGAACATTGACGCGGTTTTCCGGGTCAATTTCCCTTAGAAAACTGCGGCCCGCAACAAGGCCACCGCCACAACGCCGACGACGACGCTGGCAAGCATCGGCAGGCGGCGGGCGGCCAGCGCCGTTGCGGCACATGCCAGTGTCTCCGCCCAGCCGGTCGCAAAGGCGGTCGGAGCTATCACCGCCATCAGGACCGCCGGCGGGATCGCCTCAATCGCCGTTTTCCAGCGTTCGTCCAGCTGCACATGACGGATGAGGACGAGACCACTGATGCGCGTGAAAATCGTCGCGAATGCCATAGCGAGGATGGCAAGCAGGGTATTGATATCAAGCGTCATGCGGCCTGCTCCTGTACCCGACCCTTCCAGAAAGCCATCACCAGTCCGGCCAAAGCACCGGCTGCGATATACCAGACGCCCGGCACGAAATGATGGACGACAACGGCTGCAATTCCGCTCGCGGCCAGAATTGCGCCCGTTTCCGGTCCCTTCCAGAAGCCCATGACCAGCACGACAAACACGGCCGGAAAGGCGAAATCGAGACCGATGACCGCGGGATCGCCCAAAAAGGCGCCGAGCAACGCGCCTGCCAGCGAAGAGCCGACCCAGGCGGCATAGAAGGGCGTGACGATACCGGCATACCATACGGGCGTCAGCCGTGTGCTGCCGGCGCGGAACTCCGCCATGGCCCAGAGTTCGTCGGCAAGGAACAACATGGCGGCATAGCGCCTGATGGTGGAGAAGGACTGCATCTTCATGCCGATGGAAGCGCTCATCAGCACATGGCGGATGTTGACCAGCAGGGTGGCAAAGCCGACGCCGACCCAGCTTGCCGGATGCGCCCATATATCCATTGCCACGAACTGCGAGCCACCGGCAAAGACCAGCGCGCTCATCAGCGCTGTTTCCAAGACCGAAAGCCCCTTGGTGGCCGAAATCGCGCCGAAAACCAGGCCGATCGGAGCAACGGCGACGACAAGTGGAAAGATGGCGCGCATTCCGGCAAGAAATTCGCCGGTCGGCCGGCTCTGCTGCAACATGGCAACCTCCCGATTAAGATCGCGGAGCAGTAGCCCAGCCCGACCCAGCCGTATTGAACGTAAGTGATCAGCCCGTTCGGAATTGACCGGGTGTTACGCCTGTGCGCGCCTTGAAGTGCCGGGTGAAATGCGCCTGATCGGCAAAACCGCATTCGAACGCAATATCGGCCGGCATGCGCCCCTGCCGCAGCAACCTGCGGGCCACCTGCACGCGCCGGTCCGTCAGGAAGGCATGCGGCGTGATGTGGTATTCCTTGCGGAAGGCGCGGATGAGATGCGCGCGGCTCAACCTCGCCACCCCGGCCAGTTCCTCAAGGCCGACGTCGCTGTCGAAATTCTCGATGAGGTATTCGCGGGCGCGGGCGACGGCGCTTCGCTCCTGCGTATCGACAGGCACGACCATGGTGCTGCCGTGGCGCGCAAAGATCGCCGCCAGCACCGAGAACATGCTTTCATCGGACTCCAATGCACCTGCACCCCTTTCGAGCGTGCGATGGGCGGAGTGAAAAGCATTGGCGAGCTGCGGATCGCGTGGAAGCCCGCCGGAAAAAGACGGCGTCGCGTGAAAGGCCTTGCCGGTCACATCCTCCAGAATATCGATGAATAATTTCATGTCCGGATAGATCATGCGGTAACGGTAGCCCTCGCCGCCGGGAGCACCGTCATGAATGACGCCGGGATCGATAAGATAAAGGTCGCCGGGGCCGGTTTCCTCCCGCCTGCCGCTCAGCGTGGCGATCTGGCTGCCGCTTTCAATCGCGCCGATGCTGAATGTATCGTGCGCATGCGGCGCATATTCATGAGTGAGGAAGGTAGCGCTCAGACACTCCATGTCGCGGAAGCGGCTGTCCCGCCAAAAGCGGGCCGATTCCACGTTGGCGAGCGGCATAGCCTCCGCCGCCTCTTTCTGAGATACGTTCTGCATGCGGGTAGATTAGCGCCGAAGCCGCCATGCGTCTTGAACAAAAGTGATCGTACAGGCGGCAAAGGATGGTATGTGACCGCCCGCGCTTTCCCTTGGTCGCAATGCTCACTAGACTGGGTGAGGTGATTTTCCCTTCATTTCTTCACGGCGATTCATGACAGATTTTCCCATTCCCTTCGACGACGACGATCTTTTCGCTTCCGCAGGCCTGCGGCTGACCGTCGACTTGACCGCGCTGACGGAGAACTGGCGCGATATGGCGCGCCGCTCCGGTGCAGCGCGCGCCTCGGCCGTCGTCAAGGCGGATGCCTATGGCATGGGCATCGAGGATGCCGGCGAAGCGCTCTATATGGCGGGCGCCCGCGACTTCTTCGTCGCGACCGTCGACGAGGGCGTCACCCTTCGCCTCTATGCGCCGGAGGCGCGCATCTTCGTGCTCTCCGGCATCTGGCCGGGCACCGAGCGGCGCTTCTTCGACAATGATCTGGTGCCGGTGATTTCCTCCGACGAGCAACTCGCCTTCTGGATGGCGGTGCTGGCCGATTACGGCGACTATCCCTGCGCGCTGCATGTCGATACTGGTTTCAATCGGCTCGGACTGCATATCGACGATGCGATCGCGCTCGTCGACGACGTTTCGCGGCCGGCGAGTTTCGCGCCGGTGCTTGTCATGAGCCATCTCGCCTGCGCCGACGATCCCAGCCATGCGATGAACCGGCGGCAGCTCGAATCATTCCACAGGGTTAGCGCCGCCTATGAAGGCATCGATTCAAGTCTTGCCGCCTCGGCCGGCATCTTTCTCGGCGAGGATTATCACTTCGACCTGACCCGCCCCGGCATTGCGCTTTATGGCGGCGAAGCGGTCTGCGGCATGACGAACCCGATGCGGCCGGTGGCAACAGCGGAAGCGCGCATCATCCAGGTGCGAAATGTCGAGGCCGGCGAGACCGTCAGCTACGGGCGGGCGCTGCAGCTCAACCGCACAAGCCGGCTGGCGATCGCCTCGGCCGGTTATGCCGACGGCTATATGCGCAGCCAGTCGAGCGGTGGCGTACCGCTGCGCCAAGTGGTGCCGCAAGGCGGGCAAGGTTTCATCGCCGGACACAAGGTGCCGGTTGCCGGCCGCATCACCATGGACCTGACGATCTTCGATATCACCGACCTGCCTGACAATGCCGTGCGTGCCGGGGATTATGTCGAGCTGTTCGGCAAGAATATGCCGGTGGACGACGTGGCGCGGGCAGCAGGCACGATCGGATACGAGATCCTGACCAGCATGGGGCTCCGCCACGAGCGGCGCTATGTCGCCGAGGAGTAGAGTTCGCCCGTCAACGACTGCTGAGCGCAAGCCGGACCCCGAGCGCCACGAAGAGCGCGCCGAGGCTGCGATCGAGCCATAGCCCGACTTTCTGATTATGCCTGAGCGCATCGGCAAGGCGCCCTCCGAGAAGGACGAGCGGCGGCTCGATGAAGGCAGCGACGACAATGATGAGCCCGCCATGCAGCAGGAGTTGGGCCCATGCCGGTCCTGCCCCTTCGACGACGAATTGCGGCAGGAAGGCCAGGAAGAAGATCGCCACCTTCGGATTGAGCAGCGACACAAGGATTCCTTGCCGGTAGATCCTTGCGACCGGCATTTCTTCACCGGCAGCCTTTATCAGTCCATTGCCGCCGCCGGCGCGCAACGCCTGAATGCCCAGCCAGACGAGATAGGCGGCGCCGATCCATTTGACCGTCGAGAAGGCGGCAGCGGAAGCGGCAAGCACGGCGGAAAGGCCGAGTGCCGCCATCAGCACGTGCAGGCAGGCGCCGGACCAGACGCCGAACAACGCGGAAAAACCGGCACGTTTTCCACCTCTCATCGTGTGACCGAGGATGAAGGCGATGTCGGGGCCGGGCGAGAGGTTGAGCAAAACCGCCGCCGACAGAAATGCAAGCCAGTGTGCGAGCGAATAATCGAACATCTTCCACCGTTCCGAATGACTAGGAGCAAAGGATAGGCACGGGGCGCGCTGATGGGGAAATCATTAGTTTTGATCCGTCGCGATAGTCATTATCTCAAGCACGACAATGATTCGATGAAGCGGCGCGTCTGCTTGCCTCGAAACCCGGACTGAAAGAGTAATTGATGGCGAAGGCCAGGACACAATTCATCTGCCAGAGTTGCGGCACGGTTCATAACCGCTGGGCCGGCAAATGCGAAAACTGCGGCGAGTGGAACACCATCGTCGAAGAGGACCCGATGGGCGGGATCGGCTCCGGTCCCGGCAAGACACCGAAAAAGGGCCGCCCTGTAGCGCTGACGGCGCTGTCGGGCGAGATCGAGGAGGCGCCGCGCATCCATACCGCCATGTCGGAGCTCGATCGGGCGCTTGGCGGCGGCTTCGTGCGCGGCTCGGCGGTGCTGATTGGCGGCGACCCCGGCATCGGCAAATCGACGCTGCTGATGCAGGCAGCCGCCGCCCTTGCCCGGCGCGGCCACAAGATCATCTACGTCTCCGGCGAAGAAGCCGTGGCGCAGGTCCGGCTGCGGGCGCAACGCCTCGCGGCGGCCGATACCGACGTGATGCTGGCGGCCGAAACCAATGTCGAGGATATTCTGGCGACGCTCGCCGAGGGCAAGCGGCCGGACCTCGTCATCATCGATTCCATCCAGACGCTATGGAGCGAACTTGCCGAATCCGCGCCGGGAACGGTGACGCAGGTGCGCACCGGCGTCCAGGCAATGATCCGTTTCGCCAAGCAGACGGGCGCCGCCATGGTGCTCGTCGGCCATGTGACCAAGGACGGGCAGATCGCCGGACCGCGCGTCGTCGAGCACATGGTCGACGCCGTGCTCTATTTCGAAGGCGACCGCGGCCATCACTACCGCATCCTGCGCACGGTCAAGAACCGCTTCGGCCCGACCGACGAGATCGGCGTCTTCGAAATGTCAGACAAAGGCTTACGCGAAGTCGCCAATCCCTCGGAGCTCTTCCTCGGCGAGCGCAACGAGAAATCGCCGGGTGCTGCCGTCTTCGCCGGCATGGAGGGCACGCGTCCCATTCTCGTCGAAGTGCAGGCGCTTGTTGCGCCGACCTCGCTCGGCACGCCGCGGCGCGCCGTGGTCGGCTGGGATTCGGCCAGGCTGTCGATGATCCTGGCGGTGCTTGAGGCTCATTGCGGCGTCCGGCTCGGCCAGCACGACGTCTACCTCAACGTCGCCGGCGGTTACCGTATCTCCGAACCGGCGGCCGATCTCGCCGTTGCCTCGGCGCTCGTTTCCTCACTTGCCGGTATTGCCCTTCCTGCCGATTGCGTCTATTTCGGCGAAGTCAGCCTGTCGGGCGCCATCCGACCGGTTGCGCACACCGCCCAGCGTCTCAAGGAAGCCGAGAAGCTGGGTTTTTCCGCAGCACTGCTTCCATCCGCCTCCGCCGAACTGCCGAAGGGCTCCGGCGGGCGCTGGAGCGAAGTCGGAAGCCTGCCGGATCTGGTCGCGCGCATCGCCGGATCGAAGGGAGCGCTGCGTGTGGAAGACGATGTTTGATCCTTTCATTGCCAGGAATGGTGATGATATAGGAGGCACACGATAAGGCACGACACGGCCGCCAAGCGGCAGTCCTGGAGTTGAATTTACATGCCCATTACGATTTTCGACGGTATTGTCATCGGCGTCGTGCTCTTCTCCGCCGTGCTGGCGATGGTCCGCGGCTTTTCGCGCGAGATCCTCTCGATCGCCAGCTGGGGCGGTTCGGCCGCCGCTGCCTATTACCTCTATCCCTACCTGCTGCCCTACGCGAAAAAATATACCGATGACGACCGCATCGCGATCGTCGGTTCGGCAGCGGTCGTCTTCCTGATTGCGCTCATCGTCATCTCCTTCATTACGATGAAGATCGCCGATTTCATCATCGACAGCCGCGTCGGCGCGCTCGACCGCACGCTCGGCTTCCTGTTCGGGGCAGCGCGCGGCGTGCTGCTCCTGGTCGTCGCCGTCGCCTTCTGGAACTGGCTGGTCGATGTCGACCACCGCCCGGCCTGGGTTAACGAAGCGAAGTCGAAACCTTTCCTGGATTCGATGGTCGTGAAGCTGAAATCCGTTCTGCCGGAGCAATTTGCCCAGATGATACCGGAAAGCATCCGTGATAAGCTGCAGCCGCCGACACAGGGCGCCGAAGGTACCACTCCGCCGGCGGGCGACCAGGCTCCGGCGGAAGACGCACCGACAGCGCCTGCAGACGGCGCACAGCAGCCGGCGAATTGACACAGTGTTCAAGAGCTTGACCCGCCTTCTGGCAATTGCCATTTGAGCGGAACATGAAATGAGGGTCCGGCCGGGCATTCCAGCTCCGCCGGGCTCAGCTATTTCTGGAAATGCCGATCCATTCTTGTGAGAGCAGAGGCCCGCAGAAATGAACCAGTCCCATTCCTTCCCGACCGACCATCCGCTCGACGGAGATACGCTGCATGAAGAATGCGGGGTTTTCGGAATTTTGGGACATCCCGATGCCGCCGCGCTCACGGCTCTTGGCCTGCATGCGCTTCAACATCGCGGACAGGAAGCAGCCGGCATCGTCTCCTTCGACGGCAAGCGCTTTTATCAAGAGCGCCATATGGGCCTCGTCGGTGACCACTATACCAATCCGATGACGCTCGCCCGCTTGCCCGGCAGCATTACGATCGGTCATACCCGCTACTCGACAACCGGCGAAGTGGCCATGCGCAACGTGCAGCCGCTCTTTGCCGAACTGGAAGAAGGCGGCATCGCCATTGCCCATAACGGCAATTTCACCAACGGCCTGACGCTGCGCCGCCAGATCATCGCGACCGGCGCCATCTGTCAGTCGACGTCCGATACTGAAGTCGTCCTCCACCTCATCGCCCGTTCCCGCCACGCTTCCACATCCGACCGCTTCATCGATGCCATTCGCCAGATGGAAGGCGGCTATTCGATGCTCGCCATGACGCGCACGAAGCTGATTGCCGCGCGCGACCCGACCGGCATCCGCCCGCTGGTCATGGGCGAACTCGACGGCAAGCCGATCTTCTGTTCGGAAACCTGCGCGCTCGACATCATCGGCGCCAAGTTCATCCGCGACGTTGAGAACGGCGAGGTCGTCATCTGCGAAATCCAGCCTGACGGCTCGATCAGCATCGATGCGCGCAAGCCCAGCAAGCCGCAGCCGGAGCGCCTCTGCCTGTTCGAATATGTCTATTTCGCCCGCCCGGACTCGGTCGTCGGCGGCCGCAACGTCTATACGACGCGCAAGAGCATGGGCATGAACCTTGCCAAGGAATCGCCCGTCGATGCCGACGTGATCGTGCCGGTGCCGGATGGCGGCACGCCTGCGGCGCTCGGCTATGCCCAGCAGAGCGGCATTCCCTTCGAATACGGCATCATCCGCAACCATTATGTCGGGCGCACCTTCATCGAGCCGACGCAGCAGATTCGCGCCTTCGGTGTGAAGCTGAAGCATTCCGCCAACCGCGCGATGATCGAAGGCAAGCGCGTGGTGCTGGTTGATGATTCCATCGTGCGAGGGACGACGTCTCTCAAGATCGTCCAGATGATCCGTGAAGCCGGCGCGCGCGAAGTCCATGTCCGCGTCGCAAGCCCGATGATCTTCTTCCCGGATTTCTACGGCATCGACACACCTGACGCAGACAAGCTACTGGCAAATCAGTATGCCAATGTTGAAGCCATGGCCAAATATATCGGTGCGGATTCGCTCGCCTTCCTGTCGATCGACGGCCTCTATCGCGCCGTTGGCGGCGAGGATCGCAATCCGGCCCGGCCGCAGTTCACCGACCACTATTTTACCGGCGACTATCCGACCCGCCTGCTCGACAAGAACGGCGAATCCATGGGCAACAAGATTTCCATGCTCGCCAGCAACGGCTGACACGGCTCGGCTTTCCCATTATACATCCCGAGGGGTTCACCGCACCCCTCTCCCCTCGTGAGGGAACACGACATCATGAATATCAATCTTGAGGGCAAGATCGCACTCGTCACCGGTGCGTCGCGCGGCATCGGATATTTCACGGCGCTGGAGCTTGCGAAAGCCGGCGCACATGTGATTGCCTGCGCACGCACGGTCGGCGGGCTCGAGGACCTCGACGATGCGATCAAGGCCATTGGTGGCGCGGCGACGCTCGTGCCCTTCGACCTTGCCGACATGAACGCGATCGACGCGCTCGGCGGCTCGATCTTCGAGCGCTGGGGCAAGCTCGACATCCTCGTCGCCAATGCCGGCGTGCTCGGCGTCATTTCGCCGATCGGCCATATCGAGGCGAAGGTGTTCGAGAAGGTGATGACCATCAACGTCACCGCGACATGGCGGTTGATCCGCTCAGTCGACCCACTGCTTGCCCGCTCGGATGCCGGCCGCGCGGTGATCATCTCTTCGGGAGCTGCCCACAAGTGCCGCCCCTTCTGGGGCGCCTATTCCGCTTCCAAGGCTGCGGTCGAAGCGCTGGCACGCACATGGGCCGGCGAAAGTCAAAGCACACCGCTGCGGGTCACCAGCGTCGATCCGGGAGCGACACGCACGGCGATGCGAGCGCAGGCGGTGCCGGGCGAAGATCCGCAGACGCTGCCGCATCCCTCCGAGGTCGCAAAGGCGATCCTGCCATTGCTGGGGCCTGGTGTGACCGAGACGGGTAAGCTGTTCATCGTGCGGGAGAACAAGCTCGTCGATTACCGCCTTCCGGAATAAGCACCTGCATAATTCCTTAAGTCGGAATCGATTCAAGGACAAAATTATGCGGCAATTCAAAGTGCTACAGCGTCCTTTGCGCGTCCGAAAAGACGCGCGGCGCTGTCGACGTCTCAGTTCGCTGCAACGGCTGAGAACAGATGCGCCAGGCCGGCTTCCGACGGGCATAGCGCATTGAGGTCAACCGGTCCCTGGATGCCGTCCAAGGTGCCGTTGTCGGCAAATTGCCAGATTGACCAACGACTGCACTCTTCCTGTCTCGGTTCCCTGAACACACTACGCAGCCACAGATAGTGGTCAGGAAAGCGCGATTCATTGCCTTTCAGATATTGATCGAAGAACTCCTGAGTGACGTAAAAAATAGGCTTCTCCGGAAAAGTGCCTTTCAGCTCGGTGAAGAAGGCCTTCACCTCGGCAGCCATTTCCTCGAGCGTCGGGATTTTGTTGCAATTGCCGACAAACTCCAGATCGATGCCGATGGGCAGAGTTCCCTGCTCCTTCGGCACGGTCGCCAGGACATTCTGCGCCTGATCCTTGCCCGGTCGGCAGAAGGTGAAGAAATGATAGGCGCCCCTGACCAATCCGGCATCTCCGGCGCGCTGCCAGTTGTCGGCGAATTTGGAATCCCGATGATCTCCACCTTCGGTCGCCTTCATGAAGGCGAAGCGGACATTCGCCTGCGAGGCAACCACCTTCCAATCGATATCACCTTGGTGATGGCTGACATCGATGCCTTGGATCGGATAGCTGCTTAAGGAGGGATTGTTGAAGCGAAGCATTCCGAAATCGTATGCGAAATATGCCGCGAATGCGACAACCAGAATTGCAGTCGCTCCGATCGCCGATCGAGCCAGTCTCCGCATCCCTTTCTCCCTGTTAACAACAGCTTCTCAACCGGCTATGCGAGATTTGCGCCGCGAAAATGGCGGGCGAATTTCAAGGGCGCGCCAACGGGTTTCATCATCGGATGGATGTATCCTGTTGCCGCTGGATCGCTCTTCGCCCCCCTTGACCGGAAGCGCGAACCGGGCCATAAAACCCGCCATGAAAACGGTTATCTGCATTATCTGCCGGAAGATTATTCGCTAGCGCGAGCGCTGGCCCGGCCGTTTTCGTCTCCCAAATAGTCAAGATGCGAAACGCCCCGGTCCGCCGGTCGCGATATTTTTCTGATCGTGCATTTGGGAGAGTGAAATGGACGCGACGCCGGAACTGAAGCTGTACAACACGCTGACACGGGAAAAATCGGTGTTTTCGCCGATCGATCCCAACAGTGTCCGCATGTATGTCTGCGGCCCGACCGTCTATGACTTCGCTCATATCGGCAATGCCCGGCCGGTCATCGTCTTCGACGTGCTGTTCCGGCTGCTGCGCCATGCCTATGGCAAAGACCACGTCACTTATGCCCGCAACATCACCGACGTCGACGACAAGATCAATGCGCGGGCGCTTCGGGACCATCCGGGCCTGCCGCTCAATGACGCGATCCGCGCGGTCACCGAAAAGACCGAGACGCAATTTCACGCCGATGTCGCCGAACTCGGCTGCCTGGAGCCGAGCTTCGAGCCGCGCGCCACCGACAATATCGTTGAGATGACCGAGATCATCGAGAAGCTGATCGGCAACGGCCATGCCTATGTCGCATCGGGCGAAGTGCTGTTCGACACCAAATCCATGGCGGATTATGGCCAGCTTTCGAAGCGCCCGCTCGACGAGCAGCAGGCCGGCGCGCGCATCGCCGTCGACGCACACAAGAAGAATCCTGGCGATTTCGTGCTCTGGAAACTGTCGAGCCACAACGAGCCCGGCTGGGAGAGCCCCTGGGGCCGTGGCCGGCCCGGATGGCACATCGAATGCTCCGCGATGAGCAAGCGTTATCTCGGTGATGTCTTCGACATTCACGGCGGCGGGCTGGACCTGATCTTCCCGCATCATGAAAACGAAATCGCCCAATCGCGCTGCGCCCACGGTACCGAGGTGATGGCAAATGTCTGGATGCATAACGGCTTCCTGCAGGTCGAAGGCCGCAAGATGTCGAAATCCGAAGGCAATTTCGTCACCATCCACGAGTTGCTGCACACGGAAACCTTCGGCGGCCGCAAATGGCCGGGCGAGGTGCTGCGCCTTGCCATGCTGATGACGCATTACCGCGAGCCGATCGATTTCTCGATCAAGCGACTGGAAGAGGCCGAACGCCTGCTCGCCAAATGGCCGGCAGCAGATGCCGGCGATGCGGCGCCTGATGAAAGCGTGCTGAACGCGCTTTCGGACGACCTCAATACGGTGGCGGCGGTGCAGGCATTGCATGCGTTGGCGCAAGCTGCCCACACGGATCCTGCCTTGGGCGCCACTTTTGCGGCAACGGCCGACCTTCTGGGCCTGCTGCCGAAAAAGATGGAGATCGACGAAGCCGTCGCATCGGCAATCGATGCGCTGATCGCAATGCGTCTCGAAATGCTGAAGGCGAAGAATTTCACTGAGGCCGACAAGATCCGGGACGAGCTGACGGCGAAGGGCATCCAGTTGAAGGACGGCAAGGACCCGGTGACGGGCGAGCGCGTGACGACGTGGGAGGTCAAGAGATGACGACCTTTAGCGGCGGCTGCCAATGCGGAGCGATCCGTTTCCGCGTCAGCGGCGACATCGAGGATTCGTCGATCTGTCATTGCCGCATGTGCCAGAAGGCGTTCGGTGCCTATTATGCACCGCTGGTCTCAGTACGCGGCGCCGATTTCGAATGGACACGCGGAGAGCGGAAAAGATTCCGCTCTTCCAATTTCGTCGAGCGTGGCTTCTGCGGCGATTGCGGCACGCCGCTGACCTACGAGGCGCCGGATGGTATGGCGATTGCCGCTGGCGCCTTTGACGACCCTTCGGCGTTTCCGCCGGTGATCCAATTCGGCATCGAGGGCAAGATCGGTTTCGTCGATCATCTGCATGAATTGCCGGGGCACCGGACGGAGGAGGATGCGCAGGCCGCCCCCTTCCTGCTCGAACTCGTCTCCTACCAGCATCCCGATCATGAGACGCAGGCATGGCCACCGAAGGAGCTCAGATGACGGCGGAATCAGACAGAAGCGGCGGGTGTCAGTGCGGGGCGGTGCGCTACCGCGCCAAAGGCGAACTCGGCTATCCCCATCTTTGCCATTGCCGCATGTGCCAGAAGGCGGCCGGCAACTATTTCATGCCGCTGGCCGCCGCGATGCGCCGCGATTTCACCCTGACGCGCGGCGAACCGAAATGGTTTCAGTCCTCGGATCTGGTACGGCGCGGCTTCTGCGGCGATTGCGGCACGCCGCTGTTCTACGACATTCCGGAGACAGATTTCATCAATCTCACACTCGGATCGCTGGATAATCCCGATACGGTCAAGCCGGTGATGCAATCGAACACCGGCCGCAAGATGTCCTGGTTTCACGCGCTCGACGGCCTGCCGCTTGAACCACAGTCTGAAACACCCGACCGCGAGAATGCGATTGCGGCAAGCAACCATCAGCACCCCGACCACGACACGAAAAGCTGGCCCCTCGGAGAAAGCTCATGACGGACACGATAAAGACAGGCGGATGCCAGTGCGGCGCCGTGCGCTTCCGCATCTCGGGCAAACTAGGACGCCCCTCGATCTGCCATTGCCGCATGTGCCAGAAGCAGTTCGGCGGTTTCTTCTCGGCGCTCGTCACCGCGCCTGAGGAAGGGATGGAATGGACGCGCGGCGAGCCGAGCTACTTCCAGTCCTCGGTCAACATCGACCGCGGCTTCTGCAGCAATTGCGGCACGCCGATGACCTATCGTCATCCGGGCGGGCTGGAGCTTGCGATCGGCACCTTCGACGACCGCAGCGACCTCGCACCGCTGATCCAGGTCAACTATGAGGCCCGCCTGCCCTGGGTCGAGGAAATCTTCGAGGCGCCGGTGCTGAAGGATCAGGATTTCTACGCACGGCAGGAGGCGATCATCTCCTTCCAGCATCCCGATCACGACACAGAAGTCTGGCCCGCGAAAGGCGTGAAGATATGACCGAGATACTGCGCATGCTCTATCCCGAAATCGAACCCTATGCTTCCGGCCATCTCGATGTCGGCGACGGCCATGTGATCTATTGGGAGCGCTCGGGAACGCCTGGCGCCAAGCCCGCCGTCTTCCTGCATGGCGGCCCGGGCGGCGGCATCTCGCCCGCCCATCGCCGGCTTTTCGATCCCGCTCGCTACGACGTCATGCTGTTTGACCAGCGCGGTTGCGGCAGGTCGACACCGCATGCGGAACTCCATGCCAACACGACCTGGCACCTCGTTGCCGATATCGAGCGGCTGCGCGAGATGGCCGGCGTCGACAGCTGGCAGGTGTTCGGCGGCTCCTGGGGCTCGACGCTGGCGCTCGCCTATGCCGAGACGCATCCAGAGCATGTCTCCGAGCTCATCCTGCGCGGCATCTATACGCTGACCAAGGCCGAACTCGACTGGTATTATCAATTCGGCGTCTCGGAGATGTTCCCTGACAAGTGGGAGCGCTTCGTCGCCCCCATTCCGCCGGAAGAGCGGCATGAAATGATGCATGCGTATCATCGGCGTCTGACGCATGAGGACAGGAACGTCCGCCTCGCGGCCGCGCAGGCCTGGAGCATCTGGGAAGGCGAAACGATCACGCTGTTGCCGGAACCTTCGACGAGCTTCAAGTTCGAAGAGCCGGAATTCGCCTATGCATTTGCGCGCATCGAGAACCATTTCTTCGTCCATGCCGGCTGGATGGATGAGGGACAGCTGATCCGCGATTCAGGCAGGCTCAAGGATATTCCCGGCGTCATCGTGCATGGCCGCTACGACATGCCCTGCCCGGCCAAATATGCCTGGCTGCTGCACAAGGCCTGGCCGAAGGCGGAATTCCACCTGATCGAGGGCGCGGGCCATGCTTATTCGGAACCAGGGATTCTCGATCAACTGATCCGGGCGACGGATAAGTTTGCCGGGAAGCAAGACTGATCGCTGGAATTGGGGCAGCCCTCACCCCAGCCTCTTTCCGTGAGAAAACCGGGAGAGGTGGCGGCAGCCGGATGAGGGGCAGCATCCGCACTTCATAACAACCCGCTTGGCGGGAGGAAACGACATGAAAGAACGCATCTACCTCTTCGACACGACGCTCCGGGACGGGCAGCAAACGCCCGGCATCGATTTCT
This sequence comes from Rhizobium sp. 62_C5_N11_2, assembly GCF_051811185.1. Taxonomy (NCBI): domain Bacteria; kingdom Pseudomonadati; phylum Pseudomonadota; class Alphaproteobacteria; order Hyphomicrobiales; family Rhizobiaceae; genus Rhizobium; species Rhizobium sp. 62_C5_N11_2. The sequence continues at coordinate 1,243,458 of NZ_JBPWPW010000001.1, read as the reverse complement.
CCGTCGAGGACAAGATTGCGATCGCGGCCATGCTGGACGAGTTCGGCCTCGACTACGTCGAGGGCGGATATCCCGGCGCCAATCCGACGGATACGGCCTTCTTCAGTGAGAAGCGCACCAGCCAGGCCAGCTTCGTCGCCTTTGGCATGACGAAGCGGGCGGGCGTTTCGGTCTCCAACGATCCCGGCATTGCCGGGCTGCTTCAGGCCAAAAGCGATGCCATCTGTTTCGTCGCCAAGAGCTGGGATTATCACGTCGCGGTGGCGCTTGGCTGCACCAACGAGGAAAACCTCGAATGCATCGCCGAAAGCGTCAAGGCGGCGGTTGGCGCGGGCAAGGAGGCGATCGTCGATTGCGAGCATTTCTTCGACGGCTTCAAGGCCAACCCGGCCTATGCGCTCGCCTGCGCCAAGACGGCCTATGAGAGCGGCGCCCGCTGGGTGGTGCTTTGCGACACCAATGGCGGTACGCAGCCGCCGGAGGTGCGGGCGATCGTCGAGGCGGTGATCGCCTCGGGCGTTCCCGGGCACTGTCTTGGCATCCATGCGCATAACGACACCGGCCAGGCGGTCGCCAATTCGCTTGCCGCCGTCGAAGCCGGTGTCAGGCAGATCCAGGGCACGCTGAACGGCATCGGCGAGCGGTGCGGCAATGCCAATCTGGTGACGCTGATCCCGACACTGGCACTGAAGAGCGCCTACAACACACGTTTCGAAACGGCGATCGACGAGGAACGGCTGCTCAACCTCACCCGGCTCTCGCATGCCTTCGACGAGTTGCTCAACCGCTCGCCCGACCACCAGATGCCCTATGTCGGCGCTTCCGCCTTCGCCACCAAGGCCGGCATCCATGCATCGGCGCTGATCAAGGACCCGCGGACCTATGAACACGTGCCGCCGGAAACCGTCGGCAACTTCCGCAAGGTCATGGTCTCCGACCAGGGCGGCAAGGCGAACTTCATCAATGCGCTGAAACGGCGCGGCATCGCGGTCGCCAAGGACGATCCGAAGCTCGACCTGCTGATCTCCATCGTCAAGGAACGCGAATCCATCGGCTATGCCTATGAGGGCGCGGATGCGAGCTTCGAGCTGCTGGCGCGCCGCACGCTCGGCACGATCCCGGAATTCTTCACCATCGAAGGCTTCCGCGTGATGATCGAGCGCCGCTTCGACAGTCTCGGCCGCGTGAAGATCGTCTCGGAGGCGGTGGTCAAGATCACCATCGACGGCCAGACGCTGATGTCGGTTGCCGATGCCGAAGGCCCGGTCAACGCGCTCGACCTCGCGCTACGGAAGGATTTCGGCAAGTACCAGCACGAGATCGACGATCTGGTGCTCGCCGATTTCAAGGTGCGTATCCTCAATGGCGGCACGGAGGCAATCACCCGCGTGCTGATCGAATCCACCGACAGCGACGGTGTGCGCTGGTGGACGGTCGGCGTCTCCGAGAACATCATCGACGCTTCGTTCCAGGCGTTGATGGATTCCGTCATCTACAAGCTGATGAAGAACCGGCAGCTGGCGGGCAAGATCGCGGCGGAATAGACCTATTCCGCCGGCTCGGCGGCGAGACCCCAGCCCTCGCACGAATACCATTCGCTTCCTTCGGACTCCGCTCTCCACCACAGGGCGTCGGATATCTTCGTCCATCACTTCGTCTCCCGCTTCAAATCCTCTCACCCTTCATTCAACGAAATGAATTGGCCTATTCACGGCGCTTAAGCTAGGCCGGATCAGAAGAAGAACAAAGATGGAAACACCGATGTCGACCGATGCATGCGTTCTGTTGGCCAAGAACGAAGACAGTCCGCGCGGGTTCGCCTTCGCGCTGACAGCCTACCTGCTCTGGGGCTTCCTGCCGATTTACATGAAGGCGGTGGCGCATATCTCGCCGGCCGAGGTGATCGCGCATCGCATCGTCTGGTCGCTGCCGTTGGCGGGCATCGTGCTGATCGTGCTCGGGCGCACTGGGGATATCCGCGCGGCACTCAGCTCGCCGCGCATGCTGGCGATGGCGGCGCTGACGGCGTCGCTGATCACCGTCAACTGGGGCACCTATGTCTGGGCGATCGGCGCCGGCCATTCGCTCGATGCAGCACTCGGTTATTTCATCAATCCGCTGTTCAGCATCTTCCTCGGCGCGGTGTTGCTCAAGGAAAGGCTGCAGCCGTTGCAGATCGCGGCGATCGTGCTTGCGGCGCTTGCCGTCGGCATTCTCGCGCTGGATAGCGGCGGCATCCCGTGGGTGGCGCTGACGCTGGCGATCAGCTGGGGTTTCTACGCCCTGTTGCGCAAGACGCTGCCACTCGGGCCGAACCAGGGCTTCTTCCTCGAAGTGCTGATCCTCAGCGGGCCGGCCCTCCTCTATATCCTCTATCTGGAATTCGGCAGCGGCCAGGGCCACCTCTATCGCACCGGTCTCGCCGACACGACCCTGCTGCTCGGCTGCGGCGTCATCACCGCCGTGCCGCTGATGATTTATGCGAACGGCGCCAAGCTATTGAAACTCTCGACGATCGGTATCATGCAGTATATCGCGCCGACGATGATCTTCCTGATCGCCGTCTTCGTCTTCCACGAGCCGCTCGGTACGGCGCGCATGATCGCCTTCCCGCTGATCTGGGCGGGGCTGTTCCTCTATAGCTGGTCGATGCTGAAGGGAAGTCGCGGGCGCTAGAGCCTTTCCTGGTCAGATTGCAGCATTCTGCCGGAGCAGGTTTTCGTCAGGGCGGAGGCGCGAGCCGATCGACTCTGCCCTGGCGCAAAGATGCCCGGCCCTTCGGGTTGGCTGAAACGGGCCGGCTGATCGACCGGCCATCCGACTCCGTTTGAGCCAACAGAATGCTTCAAGCTGACCAGGAAAGGCTCTAGAGCCTTTCCAGCAAAAATGCGCAGCGGTTCTGCGCTTGCGCGACAGCCGAACCGCTCCAAAGGCGCGCCCGCCTACATCTTCGAAATCACCTCGTCCTCGCCGTTACGATCGGCTGCGAGTTGGGCTGCCTGGGCCATGATCGCCGGAATGATGCCGGAGATCTCGTCGACGACGAGCGGCTGCACCCGATGGGCGGTGTGCAGGAAGCCTTCTTCGGTCATATGGCGCATCAGCTCCATCATCGGATCCCAGAAACCGTTGACGTTGGCAAAGACCATCGGCTTCTCGTGGCGGCCGAGCTGCGCCCAGGTCATGATCTCGACGATCTCCTCCAGCGTACCGATGCCGCCGGGCAGCGCGACGAAGGCATCGGAGCGCTCGAACATGGTGTGTTTGCGCGCATGCATGTCAGGGGTTACAATGAGTTCGTTGAGTTGACCAAGCGAATGGCGAGTCGCTTCCATATCGATCAGGAATTCGGGAATGATGCCCGTGACCTGACCGCCGCCTGAAAGCACGCCGCTTGCAACCGCGCCCATGATGCCTTTGGTACCCCCGCCATAGACGAGGCGCAGGCCGTATTCGGCGATCTCTCTTCCGAGAGCACGCCCGGCCGCCATGTGGGAAGGATCGCGTCCCGGCCTTGAGCCGCAGTAAACGCAGATGGATCGAATCGATACAGATTGTTCGGTCATAGAGGCAAACAACTATTCCATTTCAATGCAGTCAAGAAAATTGACTGAAAAGCAGCGTGCCTAGCTTGCCTAATTGCTTTGAATGCTTGTGAAAAGCAACGGGAATCGCTAGCAATTTCGGTTACTACGGCAAATTGCCGCTCTGGGAGACATAATGATGAAGAACCGTGCCGGCTTGCTGGCCCTTGCAGTGCTCGTAATCGCAATCCTACTGATGGTATTTTTCGTCATGCCGCGCATCGGCGGCGATGCAACCAAGGTCGGCGACGCCATCAACCAGGCGAGCACGGAGCTCAAGAACACGGTTAACGAGGCCGCAAAGACATCGCGCTCCGCCGTTGCCGACTCGGCTGCGGTCGCCGACCAGGTGGGTCGCCTTTCGGCGGATGCCGGCATGTCGCTCAGCGAGCTCAAGGCGCTGTTTGCCGACGGCAAAGGCCCCGCCATCGATGTCTTCACCGCCGCCAAGACCAAGGCCGTCAGCGCGCTGACCGCACTTGCCGATTTCACAATTCCCGAGGGCCTCGATCCCGCGACCCAGACCCTTGCCACCAAAGCCAAGGACGGCGGCGCGAAAGCGCTCGCCATCGTCCAGTCGCTGCCCGAGAATATCGCCGATGCGCTTGCCGCGATCGCCAAGGCCGAAACTGCGCTAACCGGTGCGCCGGAGGCTGCCCCTGCGGCGAACACGGCAGCGGAGAATACCGGCCCGAAGCTTCCGGCCTTCGACGTATTGCGCGTTGAGCCCGACGGCTCGACGGTGATTGCCGGCTCCGCCGAACCGAACGGCAAGCTCGAGGTGCTCGACGGCGAAAAGGTGGTGACGACGGCCAATGTCGATGCGACCGGCGATTTTGCCGCCGTCCTCGACGATCCGCTTCCGGCGGGCGACCACCAGCTCGTGCTCAAGTTCACGGGCAAGGACGGCAAGAGCATGCTTTCCGAAGAAGTCGCGACCATTTCCGTGCCGAAGGACGGCAATGGCGCCAACCTGCTCGCCATGGTCTCCAAACCCGGTGCGGCGAGCCGCATCATCACCGCGCCAAAGGCCGGAACCGAAGTTGCCGATGCCTCCAATCCGATGGCGCCGCCTGCGGACAAGCCGGCAACGGGCGAAAGCTCGGCTGCGCCTGCTGCAACACCTGCACCAACCGGCGAGCTGGCGCTGCAGACGCCGAACCTCACCGACACCTCCTCCAATGGCGCAGCTACGGCACCGGATAAGACCAATGTGCCCGATGTGATGGTCAATGCCGTCGAAATCGAGGGCAACAAGATCTTCATCGCCGGCACGACTCGTTCCAATGCCAAGGTCATCGGTTATGCCGACGACAGCCTCGTCGGCCAGGATACCGCCGGCTCCGACGGGCATTTCGTCATCGACGGTGTGGTGTCGCTCTCGGTCGGCGACCACAAGATCCGCGTCGATGTCGTCGATCCCACAGGCAAGGTGATCGTGCGTGCGGCGGTGAACTTCAATCGCCCGGCCGGCGATCAGGTAAGGGTCGCCGCTCAATCGGTCCCCGCCGACGCGAACGGCGCTTCCTCGATGGTGCCGCTCGACGAAGGCGAGCTTGGCAAACTCAAAGCCGAGGCCGGCAAGGCCTACGGTCTGCTGAAGGGACTGTTTGCCGATGGCAAGTTGCCCGGGGCGGAACAGCTTGCGGCGGCGCGCTCGGCAACGGAATTCGCGCTGCGCTCCGTCGCCGATTTCCGCCCGGCGGCCGATGCGTCGGATGCCTTCAAGCAAGCGTCCGGCTCGTCCTCGCAGATCGCCGGCAATGCGCTGAAGCTGCTGCAGGGCCTGCCTAAGGATGCAAAGTCCGTCGGCGCCGCGCTCGAAAGACTGGGCGGGATGATCGCCGAACTCACCGCTGCACCCCTGCCGGCAGCGCCATCTGCAAACGATGTCGGAAGCAGCCAGCCAAAGACGATCGAACAGGCGCCGCTGACGGCGAACAACGCGGCGGTCATCATTCGCCGCGGCGACACGCTGTGGCAGATCTCGCGCCGCACCTATGGCCTCGGTGTTCGTTACACGACGATCTACATCGCCAACGAGGACAAGATCATCGATCCCGATCGCATCCGCCCCGGTCAGATCTTCGGCCTGCCGAAGGATGTGTTGCCGAATGCCGAAGAGCTGCACCGCAAGCGCCTTTCCGGCCAGCACCTCTAAGCAGCAGACATCATGACGAGGCCGGGCAACATACAGCAGTTCAAAGTGCTGCAGCGTCCTTTGCGCGTCTGAAAAGACGCGCGGCGCTGTCGTCGCCCGGCCTGTCTTTTCCTCAGCCCTGCAATTGTTGTATTCGTCCGCTTGGCACCCTATCTGGCGATGGCGGCTGCGGGCTATGGGAAGCGCTTTCAGGCACATCCCGGTTCCGTGCTCTTGCCGGCATCGAAGCGCCCCAATCGCGGCAAGCCCATCCGGGCTGGAGACAAGCATGGCAAACGGCAAGACAGTCTCGGAATCCAACCTGCTGCAGACGCTTCTCAACCTCTGGCCCTATATGTGGCCGGCCGGCCGACCCGACCTCAAGATGCGCGTCGTCTGGGCCTCGGTCTTTCTGCTGATCTCCAAGTTCGTCCTGCTGCTCGTTCCCTATTTCTTCAAGTGGTCGACCGATGCGCTGAACGGCAGGATGGATCTTGCCGGCTCGGTGCCGCCGCTGCTGGCCGGCGCCATCGCGCTAGTGATCGCCTATAACATCACCCGGCTGATCCAGCTTGGCCTCAACCAGCTGCGCGACGCGCTCTTTGCCAGCGTCGGGCAACATGCCGTGCGCCAGCTCGCCTACAGGACCTTCGTGCATATGCACGAGCTGTCGCTGCGCTTCCATCTGGAGCGCAAGACTGGCGGGCTTTCGCGCATCATCGAGCGCGGCACCAAGGGCATCGAGACGATCGTGCGCTTCACGATCCTAAATTCGGTCCCGACGGTCATCGAATTCCTGCTGACGGCAGTGATCTTCTGGTGGGGCTACGGCTTCTCCTATCTCGCCGTTACCGCCTTTACCGTCTGGGCCTACATCTGGTTCACGATCCGCGCATCCGACTGGCGCATCGCCATCCGCCGGTCGATGAACGACAGCGATACCGACGCCAATACCAAGGCGATCGACTCCCTCCTCAATTTCGAGACCGTCAAATATTTCGGCAATGAGGAGATGGAGGCCAAGCGCTTCGACAAATCGATGGAACGCTATGAGAAGGCCGCGACCGATGTCTGGACCTCGCTCGGCTGGCTGAACTTCGGCCAGGGCGTCATCTTCGGCATCGGCACGACGATCATGCTGGTGCTGTCGGCGCTGGCCGTGCAGCGCGGCGAGCAGACGGTCGGGGATTTCGTCTTCGTCAATTCGATGCTGCTGCAGCTTTCCGTGCCGCTCAACTTCATCGGCTTCGTCTATCGCGAAATCCGCCAGGGGCTGACCGATATCGAGCAGATGTTCGACCTGCTTGAGGTGAAGGCCGAGGTCCATGACGCGCCCGATGCAACGGAGCTTCGGATCGGCCAGGGCGCGATCTCTTTCAAGGACGTGCACTTCTCCTACGATCCGGCCCGCCCGATCCTGAAGGGCATTTCCTTCGAGGTGCCGGCCGGCAAGACGGTCGCCGTCGTCGGCCCGTCGGGTGCCGGCAAATCGACGCTGTCGCGCCTGCTCTATCGTTTCTACGATATCCAGAGCGGCGCGATCACCGTCGACGGCCAGGATATCCGCACGGTGACGCAGAAGAGCCTGCGTACGGCGATCGGCATGGTGCCGCAGGATACGGTGCTCTTCAACGACACGGTCGCCTACAACATTCGCTACGGCCGCACATCGGCCAGCGACGGCGAGGTCTTTGCAGCCGCCGAGGTGGCGCAGATTGCGCATTTCATCGAAATGCTGCCCGAGGGGTTCGAAACCAAGGTCGGCGAGCGCGGGCTGAAGCTTTCGGGCGGAGAGAAGCAGCGGGTGGCGATCGCCCGCACCATCCTCAAGGCACCGCCGATCCTGATCCTCGACGAGGCGACGTCGGCGCTCGACACGACGACGGAACGGGAAATCCAGGAGGCACTCGACCTGGTTTCGAAGAACCGCACGACGCTTGTCATCGCCCACCGGCTTTCGACGGTGATCGGCGCCGATGAAATCATCGTGCTCAAAAGCGGCGAGATCGCCGAGCGCGGAACACATGCCGCCCTCCTCGAAAGAAACGGCCTTTATGCCTCGATGTGGAACCGCCAGCGCGAAGCGACACAGGCGGAGGAACATCTGAAGCAGGTGCGCGAAAGCGACGACCTCGGCGTGATAACGCGGCTTGCTCCGGCAAGCTGAGCCGGGAGACCGACGCCGGCCGGCTTTTGTTGTTCAGAACCCCGGCATGGGAACCAGGGCCGAGGCCGCAGCATTGCCCCGGAGACGGTTTTTCGCTAACCAGCAAAAATGAAAACGCAAGGAGACCGGCAGCCATGAGCCTGTTCAACACGGTTCGCAACACGATCGTTCCCGTGCACAAGGAGGGTTATCCCTTCGTTGCCGCCTTCTTCGTCGCGTCGCTGGTCTTGGGCTGGATCTTCAAGCCGCTCTTCTGGATCGGCATGATCTTCACGCTCTGGTGTGCCTATTTCTTCCGTGATCCCGAGCGCGTGACCCCGCAGGACGACGACCTGGTGGTCTCTCCCGCCGACGGCAAGGTCTCGGCGATCCAGATGGTGACCCCTCCGGCAGAGCTCAACCTCGGCTCCGAGCCGATGCTGCGCATCTCTGTCTTCATGAACGTCTTCAATTGCCATGTGAACCGGGCGCCGATGCGCGGGCGCATCGTCAGCATCAACTACCGCTCCGGCAGCTTCGTCAACGCCGAGCTCGACAAGGCGAGCGAGGACAATGAGCGCAACGGGCTGGTGATCGAAACCCGCCACGGCCAGATCGGCGTCGTGCAGATCGCCGGCCTCGTGGCGCGGCGCATCCTCTGCTGGGCGAACCCCAACGAGCCGGTGGATGCCGGCGAGCGCTTCGGGCTGATCCGTTTCGGCTCGCGGCTCGATGTGTTCCTGCCCGCTGGTGCCGCGCCACGCGTCTCGCTCGGCCAGACGGCGGTTGCGGGAGAAACCGTCATCGCCGAATTCGCCTCCGCCAAGGGTCCCGTCATCAGCCGCCGCAGCTAGGAACGATTGGAACGCGATATGGAAACGCCTTTTCCGCCTTTCGAGCCCAACGGGCCGGATGATTCCGCCCGCGGCCCGCGTCTTCGCGAAATCCCGCTCCGGCTCGTCTTTCCGAACCTCATTACCATTCTGGCGATCTGCGCCGGACTGACCGGCATCCGGCTGGCTTTCGAGAATCGTTACGAGCTCGCCGTCTCCATGGTGCTGCTCGCGGCCTTCCTCGATGGCATCGACGGACGCGTAGCGCGGCTGATGAAGGCGACTTCGAAGTTCGGCGCGCAGATGGATTCGCTTGCCGACATCGTCAATTTCGGCGTCGCGCCCGCCCTCGTCGTCTATGTCTTCGCGCTCGACCAGGCACGCTCGCTCGGCTGGATTGCCGCCCTGATCTATGCGATCGCCGCCGGGCTTCGCCTTGCTCGCTTCAATGTCATGGCCGAACGCGAAAACAAGGCGAGCTGGCAATCGGAATATTTCGTCGGCGTGCCGGCGCCGGCCGGCGCCATGCTGGTGCTCTTGCCGGTCTATCTCGGCTTCCTCGGGCTGGCGACGGACCGCACCTTCGCCTATCTCTCGTCGATCTACACCGTGCTCATCGCCTTCCTGCTGATCAGCCGGCTGCCGGTCTGGTCGGGCAAATCGGAAGGCAACCGCCTGCGGCGCGATCTCGTGCTGCCGATGATGCTCGGCGTCGTGCTCTATGTGGCTCTGCTGATGAGCTACACCTGGGAAGTGATGGTCTTCACCGTTGCCGCCTACCTCGTATCGCTTCCCTTCGGCGCCCGGAAATGGCGGCGGAAATACGGGACGCTGACGATCGAGGAGCCGGGCATCGGCGACGACGATATCGGCCGGCACATCTGACCTCCGAGCATTTCCGGATTTCTTCGAATGACGGAAATGCTTCTCTCCCTTCGTTCTGACGGATCCCCGGGAAAGGCATGCGCTTTATCCGGGTGAAAACCGTTCCGCGCTTTTCCCCGAAAACCGCTTTCGGACTTTTATTGGAACTGCTCTCTTCAGTAAGTATTAACCAACGTAGGCTTCAGTTAAGCCTCGCGAATTATGGTGGGCGTTTACAAATCCTGATAAGCGACGCCCCCGTTTTGTCGCTATTCGTGACGAAACATCAAACTATAAAATACCCAGGGAAGAACCACGCAAGGAGAATATCGTGACTTCGAAGAAGAGCAGTACCGGCGAACAGCAGGTGGCCAAGCCAGACCTCGCCGCCAACTATCGCCCCGTCGGCCTGAAGGCTGTTGCCGCAGCATCGCTGATGGCCAAGCATAAGCCGACCGGCGTCAAAAAATCCGCTTGAGGCGGAAAGCTTCAAATCGGAATCATGCGTGCTTTCGGGTTACATGCGTTAGGCACCGCTGACGAAGTGAGTGACGAGGCGATCGCCGGAAATCTCCCGACAACGCTCTGGCGACATAAGCACAACCCGAAAAACCTGATGGACGAAGCGACGCATCGCCGCCGCCTATGTGAGACGTCGGCGCCGATCGGTCACCGACGGGCCCGCAGGTGCGGCGGATAGTGTTCAGAAGAAGCTGAGCTGGCCGTCGTCAGGCTTTTGCTTCTCGGTCGCCCTCAGCGGCTTTTCGATGACGACCGGCTCCTGCAGGTCGGGACCCATATTGGCGACCTTGTTGACCTTGTCGGAGACCGGGACGGCCTCGAAGAAATCATCCTGAACGGGCTGCAGCAGGTCGGCCACCTCGCGCGGTTCCTGGGTCTTGCAATCGAGCCAGCGGGAGAAATCCTCAGGTCTGATGACGACAGGCATGCGATCGTGGATCGCTGATATGGCTGAATTGGCTGATGTCGTCAGGATCGCGCCGGTATCGACCTCGGAGCCGTCGGCCGACGACCATGTCTCCATCAACCCGGCAAAGGCGATGACCCCACCCTGGCGCGGCCTGATCCAGTAGGGCTGCGGCCGCTCGCCGCTTTCCTTGGACGGGCGATGCCATTCATAAAAACCGGAGGCCGGAATGAGCACGCGACGATGACGCATGGCTGCGCGGAAAGAGGCTTTGCCGATCGCGGTTTCGGAGCGCGCGTTGATCAGCAGCGGGAAATCCTTCGGGTCCTTGACCCAACCCGGCGTGAGGCCCCAGCGCACGAGCACGGCGCGCCGGTCGGCCAAGTTGCTGCCCTTCTCCCTGCCCTCGCCTGATATGACGACGAGGATCGGTTGCGTCGGCGCGATGTTGTAACGCGCCGGAAAGTCGTCGAGATCGAGACCGGAGAAGACGTCGCGCAGGTCGGCGCTGGAGATTGTCAGGGCGAAACGTCCACACATCGGCCTGTCTTTGCACCCGGCTGGTGTTCGGTCAAGGCACCTCAGCCTCTCGGCGCGAAGAGGATGAGGCTGGCGCCGGCAAGGCAGATCAGCGCACCGCCGATATCGTAACGATCAGGCACGCGGGCTTCGACCAGCCACAGCCAAAGCAGCGAGGCGAGGATATAAATGCCGCCATAGGCCGCGAAGGTACGGCCGGCGACCTCGCTCGGCACCAGCGTCAGAAGCCAGGCGAAAAGCACCAGAGAGACCATACCCGGCGCCAGCCACCAGATGGACTTTTCGAGCTTCAGCCATGCCCAGAAAGCAAAGCAGCCGGCGATCTCGAAGACCGCGGCAAAGGCATAGATGATGTAGGTCACGGAAGCCCTTTCGAATCCTTCGGCTTTTTGCTTCATGCATGTCGCTATCTCAAAGCCGCTGCACACTTTTGAGCGACATGCATTGGCAACTATCCCTGCGAAAAGTGTGGAAGCCAAGCAGCGCCGGCATGCAAATGTCGGTTCATCGGATAGGATAGGCGATCACAGCAAGAGCAGTCCCGATGACCTCCACCGCCAAACCCGGCTCCGCCGCCATCCTCGAACGCGACGGACGATTCCTTCTGGTGTTGCGCCGCAACCCGCCTTCCGCCGACATGTACGCCTTTCCCGGCGGGCGCGCCGAGCCCGGCGAAACGCCGGAGCAAACGGCATTGCGAGAATTCCATGAAGAGACCGGCATTTCGGCACGGAATCCGCGGTTGTTTTCGACCTACGACCTGAAGACGCATGCGGCCGACGGCAGCGTCAACAGCCATTTCCTGCTGTCGGTCTTCCGCGTCGACGCGGATCGGGACGCGGTGGCGGAAGCCGCCGACGATGCAGCCGCCGTCGGTTGGTACACGGTGGAGGAAATCCGACGGCTGCCCGTGCCGCAGAGCGTACTTGAATGCGCTGAGCGGCTGGCGGGCGGCGAATAGACGTGGAAACTTTCAAGCACGCCTTGTTGCCGTCATGCTCAGCGTATCAACTACGAACATGATTCCCGTTCGACGCGTTTTTCTGTCCCTGCTCGTCCTCGCCGGCCCCACGATGGCGCAGGGCAAGAATACGCCGCCTCCACAGGAGGAGCAGATTGCACCGCCGATCGTGAACGTGCCCTATGACGACAAGCTGGCGCGGTTCGCCGAGGTGCTGGGTTCGGTGCATTATCTCAGAACGCTCTGCAAGGCGCCTGGCGGCGACGAGTGGCGAAACGGCATGCAGCAGCTGCTCGATTCGGAGACCGGTAACGAGCAGCAGCGCAAGGAAAAGCTCACAGCGGCCTTCAATCGCGGCTATCGCGCCTTCGCCTCGGTCTATACGGATTGCACCCCGGCGGCCATCGTGGCAGAAGAGCGCTACCGTAACGAAGGTGCAACACTTGCCACAGAAATTACCTCGCGCTTTGGAAATTGACGTTTAATTAACCTGTTTTCGCATGCGGACGTGTCGTTTTGGGAAAAGGCTGTTAGTGTTGTTAACGGTGCAGTAAGACATGAGAAGTGCTGAGGAAAAAACAATGGAAGCAAGCCTCAACGACATCGACGACATGATCGTCCACGAAAAGATGCAGGCAGCTCTGGAGTACCAGAACGAGGCTTGGGCCGACGGCATGGCCGACGGGATCGAGCCTGAAATCATCGCTGATGCCGCCATTGCACATGCGCTGCGCGAGACGATCAGATTGCATGGGGAAAAGAGCGCCGAAGCCCTGCTGGATTCGCTGCGTGAGCGCATGCTTGCCGGCGAATTCTCCGCGAACCGCACCCTGCAATAATTGTTATCAGAGAGTTTGATGCACACCGGTAAAGAGAAAGTTTCGCGAATTTCGCTCGCGCCGGTGCTGCTTGCGTTCAGCCTCGCCGCCGGCAATGTTTTCCTTGCGCCGGCCGCCTACGCGCTTTCCGAACTGCACAACATCCCCGGCCAGGCGGCCAACGAGACGCCGCCCGCACAGGGAAGCGCTCAAGGACAGAGCCAGCCGCAGACCACTCCCGGCGTTCCCATGGCCGATCCGTTGGTCAACAGCCAGAACAATCAGGGTGTCGACAAGACGCCCGGCACCCAGGATAATTCCAAGCCCACCGAGGTGATCTACGACATCAGCAAGGTGCCAGAGCCGGTTCGCAAGATGCGCGAGCAGATCGTCGAAGCGGCCGCCTCCGGCGATCTCGAACGGCTGCGGCCACTGATGGGCACCGGCACCGACCAGACACAGGTGACGGTGGGCGAACCGACCGACGACCCGATCGGCGCGCTGAAGGATCTGTCGGGTGATCCTGATGGCGACGAGATCCTTGCCATCATGCTCGATATCGTCTCGACGGGCTTCGTGCACGTCGGCCAGGGCACAGCAGACGACATGTATGTCTGGCCCTATTTTGCCGAGAAGGACCTGAAGTCGCTGACGCCGCCGGAGCGTGTCGAGCTGCTGCGCATCGTCACGGCCGGCGATCTCTCCGACATGCAGGAGTTCGGCGGATATAATTTCTACCGCCTCGGCATTACGCCTCAGGGCAAATGGAAATTCTTCACAGCGGGTGATTGATGCCCGTCTCGCCTGCGCTTTTCACGTTTCGCATGGCGCTTGCGATCCACCTCATGAAGACATACCTCTGAGCGATGACCAACGCGACAGGTTCCGCCATGCCAGCCGTATTCCTGAAAGACCGCTCATTGCTCCTTGTCAGCGGCGCGGAAGCCCAATCCTTCCTGCAGAACCTGATCACCACCGACATCACCTCGCTCGGCGCCGACGAGGCACGGCCCGGTGCACTCTTGACCCCGCAGGGCAAGATCCTGTTCGACTTCATGATCTGGCAGGACGGCGACGGCTACATGATCGAAACCGATGCCGGCCAGCGCGACGGCCTGCTGAAGCGGCTGACAATGTACAAGCTGCGCGCCGCCGTCACACTTGCGACAAGCACTGAAGAGGGCGTCACCGTTTCCTGGAGCGAGGATGCCGAGGGCAGCCAGGGCGTCCGGGACAGCCAAGGCGTCCGAGACAGCCGCTTCGCCAAGGCGGGCGTCACGCTGATCCGCCGGCCCGGCAAACATGGCGATGGCAACGAAGCGCTCTACGACGCACTGCGCATCAGCCACGGCATCGTCACATCAGGATCGGACTTCGCCCTGCAGGACGCCTTCCCGCATGACGTGCTGATGGATTTCAACGGCGGCCTCTCCTTCAGGAAAGGCTGCTATGTCGGGCAGGAGGTCGTCTCGCGCATGCAGCACCGCGGCACCGCCCGCCGGCGCGTCGTCACGGTGTCCGCCGCGACAACCTTGCCGGAGACCGGGACGGAGATCACCGCCGGCGGCAAGCCCGTGGGAGCGCTCGGTTCTGTCGAAGGCGGCAGCGGCCTTGCGATCGTGCGCATCGACCGCGCCGGCGCCGCGATGGCGGCAGGTACGCCGCTGCTCGCCGGCGAAACGCCCGTTTCCCTCGTCCTGCCGGCATGGTCCGGCCTTGTCTTTCCCACAAGCGGCGACGAGGCCAGCGCGTGACAACGACGAAAGCTCCGCGTGCCTGGCAACGCATGCTGTCCGGGCGCAGGCTCGATCTGCTCGACCCCTCGCCGCTCGATATCGAACTCATCGACATCGCCCATGGGCTTGCGCGGGTTGCCCGGTGGAACGGCCAGACCTCTGGCGATCATGCTTTTTCGGTGGCGCAACACAGTCTCGTCGTCGAGGATATCTTCCGCCGCTTCAACGATGCGCGGCCGCAGGAGTGCCTGATGGCGCTGCTGCACGACGCACCCGAATATGTGATCGGCGACATGATCTCGCCGTTCAAATCGGTGGTCGGCGGCGGCTACAAGACGGTGGAAAAGCGGCTGGAGGCGGCCGTGCACCTGCGCTTCGGCCTACCGCCGCATCCCTCGCGCGACCTCAAGGACCGGATCAAGAAGGCCGACACCATCGCCGCCTATTTCGAGGCGACCGTGCTTGCCGGTTTCACACCCGCCGAGGCGCAGAAATTCTTCGGCCAGCCGCGCGGCATCAGTAAGGACATGCTGATGATCGAGCCCCTGCCTGCGCTCGAAGCGCAGCGATTGTTCTGCGCGCGCTTCGCGGCGATCGAGGCCGAGCGGGGGATGGTATCGTGAGCTTCATCGTCGTCTCGCCGCTGTCGCGCATCGCGGAAATGGCGGTGCGCCATAAGGCGCGCGATATGATCAGCCTGATCGCCAAGAATCAGGCCTTTCACCGGCCGGGCGTGATTGCGGCCGAACGTCATCTGACACTTGGTATGAACGATATCGTCTTCAAGGGCACCGGCGATCTCGTGGCGCCTGACGAGACGCATGTCCGCGGGATTATCGACTTTGCCGCATCGTGGCAGCAAGAGACGCCGCTGCTCATTCATTGCTGGATGGGCGTGTCGCGATCACCGGCCGCAGCCCTCATCGCCGCGCTGTCGCTGGCACCGGATCAGAGCGATGAAACGCTTGCTCGCCGACTCCGAGCCGCCTCACCTTTCGCGACGCCCAACGCCCGGCTGATCGAGATCGGTGACGCGCTGCTCGGCCGCAGCGGCCGGCTGGTCGCGGCGGTACGGGCAATCGGATGTGGTGCGGATGCCGACGGCAATGCGCCCTTCGTGCTTGCGATCCGGAACGCCGTTGGCGGTTGACGCTGCCGCCAGCCGCTCCATCTAGCCCCCGACCACGCACAATCGACAGGGCCAGATCATGGAACAACAGGCAGCCGATGTCCTCCTCGCCACGCAAACGGCACTCAGCCAGGCAAGCGCGCTTGCGGTGCAATATTCCTTCTCCGTCCTCGGGGCGGTGATCCTGCTCGTTCTTGGCTGGGCGCTGGCCGGCTTTACCAGCCGCTGGGCCTATGAAGGCCTGTCGCGCGTTCATGGCATTGACGAGACGCTGGCGCGTTTCTTCACCAATGTGCTGCGCTATGCGCTGCTCATCCTGGTGTTCATCACCGTCCTCGGTCAATTCGGCGTCCAGACCGCCTCGATCATCGCAACCCTCGGCGCAGCGGGCCTGGCGATCGGACTAGCGCTGCAAGGGACGCTGCAGAATATCGCCGCCGGCATTATGCTGCTGATCCTCAGGCCTTTCCGCGTCGGCGAATATATCGAGACCAGCAGCGTGGCCGGCACGGTGCGCGAAATCGGATTGTTTGCCACCGAGCTCAAAACCGGCGACGGGCTCTACCGGTTGGCGCCGAATTCGACGCTCTGGAATACGCCCATTACCAATTTCACCCGCGAGCCCACCCGGCGGAACGAGCTGAAAATCAGCGTCGCCTATGAGGATGACATCGATCTGGCAATGGAGACGCTGATGAACCTTGCCAAAGCCGACTCCAGGGTGCTGACGTCACCGGCACCCAGCGTCTTCATCGACAGCCTCGGTGATGGCACGATCTCCGTCGCGCTGCGCTACTGGGCAAAGACAGGTGACTGGTGGCTGGTCAGCCGTGACATGGTGAAACGCGTGAAACTCGCCTTCGATGACAATCCTGACGCCGTGCCGGATGCTTCAGATGCCGCGCCGGCAAAAAAGTCCAACGGCAAGGCGACGGCCGAAAAACCGACGCCGACGCGGCAGTAAGACATTGCAGCGCCACCGATCTTTTTAAGACCCGTGGCGCTGTGCAGTTTGAATTGCTAATTTTGTCCCTAAATCGATGCCGATCTAAGAATTGCGCCGTAGCCTATTGGATGACGCCGCAGGAGAGTCTTTCCCCGGCATCACCCGAAGGCTGGCTGCGATAATCATCCGAATTGGCGTGCACCATCAATGCGCGGCCGCGAATGCCGTCAGTCTTGCCGTCGAGCGTGACCATGCTGTCGAAGATCTGTGCCCGCAACCTGCCGTCCTGCCCGACATATTGATTGGGCATATCGCCGGCGTGCGGTCCCTTGGCGGCAAGGATGCCATGCTCGGCCTTATCAGGGTTGAAGTGACCGCCCGCTGATTCGTGATGGGTCGCGGCGTCGCAGCGGCCGGTCTCATGAACATGGAACGCCACCCATTTGTTCGCCGGCAATCCCGATATCTCGACTTCGATCAGGACGCCGCCATTGGCGGCAGCCGTCAGTTGCGCGCGACCGTCCTCCTTGCCGTCCTTGCCGACGAAATTGGCGACCGCCGTTTGCTTGTCCTGAGCGCCTGCCTGCAATGCAACCGCAAGCAGGCTCAAGGTGGCGATAATGCGCATGGCTTTCATGGAGATCTCCTTGCGTCCGGTTGTCCTTCTGAACGTGTCAAACCGGAAGGTGTTCCTGAGCCGCGCGTCCGATAGGACGCGCTAAGGACGCTCCGGCACTTTGCGTGGCGCATAATCCTTTCCGAAAATCACTCCGATTTTCGGGTTATGCGCAGGAATATCGAACGAGAAAAGCCGGCCAACCGGCCGGCTTGCAGATCTCTCGAATTGAGACGCCGCTCAGGCGACGGCGTCGAAATCGAATTGACCGTAGGTCTTGCGGTAGAGATCGTCGGACTGATCGCCTGATGTCGGCGCGGCCTGCTGCAGCGGATAGGGAACGGCGATGCTGCTTGCACTGCCGCTGTCACGGGTGTCCATCATCAGCGCAATCAGGCTGCCGGAAAATTTCGGCTGCGTGTCGCTGGCATTATCGTCTTCAAGGAGTTCCTTGATGATGCCGGGCTTCTCATCGGCGGCACGTTCGCCGCGGCTTAGTACGCCGTCGCCATTGGCATCGAGCCGCGAAAGCGTCGCCAGATATGCGTATGAGGTGTCTGAAACGGATGTGGTGCTGGTCATACAAACCTCCATTCACCGCCTTCTGCCGGTGGTGTTTGTACGCAATACGAACGTTGGAAAATCACTGTTGACTCGGTGGTTAAACTGATTTGCGCAGTGCGTCAATAAGTTGTTAACTTCTCATTAACGATGATTGACAAAAGTAAACGGAACGCCTGAGCGCAGGCCTCCGCCAGTGTCAGAGGGCCGTTTTCCTGCGTATTTCAGCTATTTTTCACATATAAAACAAACGTCTAACGGAGAGACGTCGCTGCTGCACTGCAACCGAATATTAATCCGGCCCATACAAAATGGACATCACGCATCACTAGCAGGCGTCCAGCTTATAAAAAATCAACCTCTGTATTCATTTTAGAAAGGTCTTTCATGTCCCGTGAAATGAGGCACGTTCATCAAACGAGGACGCTTTCCTCCGCTGTCGTCCCGAGAGACGCCTGCACATGAAAGCTGAAGCGCTCTTCTGGCGGCAATGCACCGAGGCCGTCACCGCCGATGGATCGATCGATGCGCAGCGCCTGATGGATCTTGTGATCGCGACCTATCGCGTCCATGAAAGCGACTATGACGAAATCGAGAGAAGCGCGGAAACGCTGCTGAGGGAAAACCATGCGCTGAGAGGCAATATATCAGCCCTTAGCCAGGCGTTCGACGGACAGAAAAAACTCTTCGAAGTCATTCTCAACAACCTGCCGCTCGGTCTCAGCGTCTTCGACGCCGACCAGCGGCTGACGCTTTCCAACATCCGCTTCCGTCAGCTCTTCGACCTGACGGACGAAGATGTCATTGCCGGCGCGACAATCGCCGATCTCACGGCTAAAATGCGCGGCACGGAGAGCGCTAGCACCAAGCCCGGCCGGCGGACCGGGCGACATTCCTCCGCAACCACAAGAAGCAGTAGTCTCCGTCGGCGCGAATGGTTGATGGACGATGGCCGCATCATCCAGAGCATGGTGACCATCCTTTCCGACGGCAGCAACATTTCCATTCACGCCGACATTACCGAGGATCGAAGGGCGGCCGAACGCATCACCTATCTCGCCCACCACGACCCGCTGACCGGCCTTCCGAACCGCATCCATTTCCGCGAGCAGGTCGATGCGACGCTCGCAGAGCGCAGGCCAGATCAGCAGATTGCCCTCGTTCACCTCAATCTCGACGGTTTCAAATCGATCAACAACACGATGGGAGTTTCGGCCGGCGACAAAATCCTGCAGCAGGTCGCCGAGCGCATCCGAGCCTCG
The DNA here is from genome assembly GCF_051811185.1 of Rhizobium sp. 62_C5_N11_2. Classification (NCBI taxonomy): domain Bacteria; kingdom Pseudomonadati; phylum Pseudomonadota; class Alphaproteobacteria; order Hyphomicrobiales; family Rhizobiaceae; genus Rhizobium; species Rhizobium sp. 62_C5_N11_2. Next base: position 1,224,394 of record NZ_JBPWPW010000001.1, on the reverse strand, counting down.
GCCGGTTCGGAAAACACCCTGGCGCGCCTCGGCTCGGACGAATTCGCCATCCTGCAGACGGGCAAGCAGCAGCCGCGGAACGTGACGGCGCTTGCCGAGCAGATCCGCCGCGAGCTTTCCGCGCCATTCCTCCACGGCGAGAAACAGCTGGAGCTCAGCGTCTCCATGGGCATCGCAATCGCCCCTGGAGATGGCGAAGAAACCGATATCCTGCTGAAAAATGCCGGCGTGGCGCTGTCACATGCCAAGGCGGACGGGCGCAAACGCGAGCGCTTCTTCGCCAGTGAGATGGAAGCGCAGATGCAGTTGCGACACGCGCTGGAGGCAGACCTCCGAGCAGCCGTTGAGAAAGAGGAGTTCGAGCTGCATTATCAGCCGCTCTATGACCTCTCGCAGCGACGTATCTGCGGCTTCGAAGCGTTGATCCGCTGGAACCATCCGGTCCGAGGCCGCGTTCCGCCGATGGATTTCATTCCGCTGGCAGAGGAGGTCGGCCTCGTCGTCGATATCGGCCGTTGGGTTTTGCGTCGGGCCTGCAACGATGCAGCGCAATGGCCGGAGGGCATCAAGATCGCCGTCAACGTTTCGGCAATCCAGTTCAGCAGCAGCGACCTGACGCGAGATGTCAGCGAGGCACTTGCCGCCGCCGCGCTGTCGCCGTCGCGGCTTGAACTCGAAATCACCGAGAGCGTGCTGATGGAAAATCTCAGCGAAGTGCTGCCGATCCTGCATGCGCTGAAGGAGCGCGGCATCCGCATCTCGATGGACGATTTCGGAACCGGCTATTCCTCACTGAGCTATCTCTCGAGCTTCCCCTTCGACAAGATCAAGATCGACAAGTCCTTCGTCAACGACATCGTCGACAACAAGGAAGCGCATGCGATCATGCATGCGATCATCCTGCTCGGCGATGCGCTCGGCATGCGCGTCACCGTCGAGGGCGTCGAGACGGCCGCGCAGCTGGCGCTGCTCGAATGCGAGGAATGCGACGAGATCCAGGGCTATCACATCAGTCCGCCGCGACCGGCGCGTGACGTGCCCCATATTCTCTCCCTGCCGCCGAAGAACGGCGGCGTGACCCAACTTCCTGAAGCCAAGCACTGAGATCCCCCTCGATTGCGACTCGCTCGGCAAGCCGCTACAAAATCGGCTGCGATTCCTGAGATCTTCGTTGTCGCATCCTTTTACCGCCCGCATTCAATTCAGCGCCGATGCCCTATCGGCGGAAACGATCTTCCTCATGACAGGTGGCGCTATGTTCGCGGCTGAAGCCTTCTCCCCACACGAAACGCTTGCGGCGGCGCTGATTGCGCATGCGGCCGATGGCGACGACGGCTCGCACGACCTTGCCCATATTCTGCGCGTCTTCAGAAATGCCATGCGCATCCATGCGGGAGAAGGCGGCGACGGGCGGGTTCTTGCCGCTTCCGTGCTGCTGCATGACTGCGTCGCCGTCGAGAAGAATTCGCCGCTGCGGGCAAAAGCATCGGCTTTGGCGGCTGAGAAGGCATCGGCGATCCTGGCGGAACTCGGCTGGAGCGAGGCGGATATCGAAGCCGCGGCCCACGCAATCACCGCACACAGTTTCTCTGCCGGGGTGGCACCGCAAACGCTGGAGGCGAAGATCCTGCAGGATGCCGACCGGCTGGACGCGATCGGCATGGTCGGCGTCGCCCGCTGCTTCTATATCGCCGGGCGACTGGGATCCGGGCTCTACGATCCGTTCGACCCGGCGGCAGCGGACCGCCCGCTTGATGACAAGCGTTATGCCATTGACCATTTCCAGACGAAGCTGTTCAAACTGGCGGAAGGTTTCCAGACCGAGACCGGCCGCAGGCTGGCCGCCGCGCGTGATAAAAGCCTGCGCGACTTCCTCTCGGCCTTCATGGACGAAATCTAGGAGCACAAGATGCGTGTCAGCGACCTCTTCATCTACCCGCTCAAGAGCGCCCGCGGCATTGCGCTGCCCGCCGCCGACATTGACGCCTATGGGCTTCCCGGCGACCGGCGGGCTATGATCACCGATGCCCAAGGGCACTTCATCACCCAGCGCGAGTTGCCCGACCTCGCACGCATCGAGGTACGACCGGAGGCGACCGCCTTTCGGCTGCTGATGCAGGGGAAAACGGACATATCGGTAACACCGCCTCAGCCCGAAAACCGCATGGATGTGACCGTGTGGAAATCTGCCGTCAGCGCCGCCGTCGCCGATCCGGAGAGCAACCGGCAGCTTTCCGAATGGCTTGGCCGCGAGGTGCGCCTGGTCTTCTTCGACGGCCAGGCACGGCGGACGGCGAATGCCGAATGGGCCGGCGAAGCCACGCCCGTCACCTTTACCGACGGTTATCAGATCCTGGTGACGACGACGGGCTCGCTGAAGGCATTGAATGCCGATCTCGCCGCCCATGGCGAAGGCAGTGTCGGCATGGAACGCTTCCGTCCGAACATCGTCATCGATACCGACGAGGCCTGGACGGAGGACCGCTGGGCGGCGATCGAGATCGCCGGCATCCGCTTCGATCTCGTCAAACCCTGCTCCCGCTGCATCATGACGACTCAAGACCAGTTGACCGGGTCCCGCGAGGGACCAAACCCGATGCCGGCCATGGGCCGCATCCGCATGTCCGCCGACCGGCGCGTGCCCGGCCCGCTTTTCGGTTGGAACGCCACGCCGCGCGGCAACGGCAGGATCACGATCGGTGACACCGTCAACATCGTTGAAGAGAGGCCGGAAGGCTGGGCGCTCAAACGTCGAGCTGCAGCCTGAAGCGCATCGCTTCAAACCGGATTCATCCGATGCGCTTTGAGTCTTTGACTTAGGCATGTCGCCCAAAACCGCTGCATGCTTTTTGGGCGACATTTATTGAAACCCTCAGAAGCGATCGAGCGCGGCATCGATCCCCGCCATGACATCGAGCGGCAATGGTCCCTTCTCCAGAGCGCCGGCATTTTCCTCCACCTGAGCGACAGTGCGGAAGCCCGGAATGGGAAGGGTGCGCGGCGAGCGTGCCCAGAGCCAGGCAAGCGCGCCCTGCGTCAGCGTGCGGCCGCCTGATGTCAGGAGATCGCGGACGGCATCGAGCCGTGCGGCGAATTCCGGGGCCATACGTCCATCCTTGAAATAGACCATCCAGTCGAGGGCAGCACCCCGGACATCCTTGGAGCCTACCGCTTTGTCGCCGGTGAACTTGCCGGTCAGCAGCCCCATCGCCAGTGGGCCACGATTGATGGAGATCAGGCCCTTCCCCTCGATCACCGAGATCATCTCCGGCACCGGTTCGAAAACATTCATCGTATGCTGGATCGAGACATAGCCCTGTCGGCCGACATGACGGGCGGCACGATCCGGAAAATCGGTACTCCAGCCGAACGCATCGATCTTGCCTTCGGTGCGAAGCGCCCCCAGCGTATCGAAGACGGCATCCGATTGATCCATCGGAAAATCATTGAGGTGGAACTGCAACAGATCGAGGCGATCGCGCTTCAGGCGGCGCAACGAGGTCTCGACCGAACGGCGGATGAAGGCCTCGTCGGCAAAGGCGCCGGTTGCCTGCTTGCTTGCCGGATCGGTGGCGAAGCCGAACTTGGTGGCGATGACGATATCGTCGCGATTACCGATCGCCCGGCCGAGCACTTCCTCCGAGTGGCCGGCGCCGTAGTTCGAGGCCGTGTCGAAGAAGCGGATGCCGAGTTCGATGGCACGGTGGATCGCCTCCACGGATTCATCGTCGTCGACATCGCCCCAGCCGAGCGGCGTGTCGCCGGCGAAGAAGGGGCCGCCGATCGCCCAGCATCCCATGCCGAGACGCGGAATTTCGCGGCCGTTCCAGAGCGTGATCGTCGTCGGTGATGCGGTCTTGGTTAGCATGGGGTCCTCCTTGATTGGCAATCCTGTGAAGACATAGGAAGCGCTCATCAGCAGGTAAACCGCCAAATACGGAGGATGTTTTGCACCCGTAAAAAACGAGGTCAGGCGGAAATGCCGTTCGGGCCGGAAAGCGTCCGCAAGGCTGGATTAAGCGCCTTGAGCGCCGCCTGAACGAAACCGTCGCGGGCAGCTGCCGCCTCGATGCCGCGCGGCTCGTAGACATGACGATGCAGGAAGAACCCTGTCAGACGGAATGCAGCCGAGAGACTATCAAAGTCGGCTGCATGATTGCCTTCGATGCTGAGGAACGGCGGCAGGATCAGCATTTTGTCCGCCCAGGGCTCGCCCGCGGTGCGGCTGACGGCGCGGCCGGATTTCGGCGAGACATAGACGAGATCGGAACGGGCGCCGGTCGCAGCGCATTCGGCAAGATCGAGGCCGAAGCCGAGATCATTCAGCACAGCAAGCTCGAAACGCACGAAGAGTTCGCCGGCATCGGCCGGATTATGCAGGTGATCGAGGATGACCTCCAGCGCATCGAAGAGGTGTGGATGTGGGTCACGCTCCGGCAGCAGCCGCAGCAGCGCGCCCATCGCCTGGACACCGTAGACGGCGGTCGCCGTTTCCATCAGGCGGGCGGCGCGCAGTGTCACCGGCTCGACTCGGAATTCACCGAGATGTTCGTCAAGCCGGGCACGCCAGTTGACCTCGACGGCATTGCCCGCCTGCAGCACCGGCTGCATGGCGCGCGAGCGGCCGGAACGCACCAGGCCGAGATGGCGGCCGCGATCACGCGTCATCACCTCGGCGATGACGCTCGTCTCGCCGTGGCGCTTGACGCCCAGAATGATCGCCTGGTCCTGCCATTGCATCGAAAGAAGTCCCTGCGGGTGACGAATCCATCCTACTGCATAATTCAAGGCGTTACAGCGTCCTTTGCACGTCTGAAAGGCGGGCGCCGCCGTCAGCAAGGACTGGATTCTGTCACGGACCGTGTCAGGCGACAGCCGGGAAAAGCCTCTGCAGGAATTCCCGCATCGCCGTTTCGTCGAACGGCTTCACCAGAAGCGGTATCTGTTGCAGGTCGGGCGGGAAATCGCCGGTATCGGAATAGCCACTGACGAAGCCGAAGGGGATGCCGATATCGAGAAGATGGCGGGCAAATCCGAAACTCATGCCCTCGCCGAGATTGACGTCGAGAAGGGCGAAATCATATGTCTCCGCAGCAATGGCGGCCCTCGCCTGCTCCACACTGCCGACGATATCGATACTCTCGACGCCGGAAAGACGCAGAATATCCTCCGCCTCCATCGCGATGATCAGACTGTCTTCAAGAACCAGAACACGGATTGCGCTCATGATTCGATGCCCCCCGTCGGGCGCCCGTCGCAGCGCCCCGGCCGTTTCGCCAACATCATTGCCCTCCGGTGCCCCGCATGCCACGCTATCGGTGAATTCCGCCACCTTTTCTGAATAAACCATTTTTCTGCCCGGTCGATAAGAATCAAAATCGGAGGAAAGTTGACGGCTCACTTTATTTTCCGTGCTGCTAATGCGCATTTAAAAAAGACATAAGCCGGCCGGTTGGCTACGGCATATTTGTGCAGCCATTCAAAGTGCTACAGCGTCCTTTGCGGCGTCTCGAAAGACGCGCGGCGCTATAGAGCAATTCCAGTAAGACTGCGCAGTGGTTGGCGTCCGGAATTGCGCCAAACAAGACGGAGCATATCCGTCACCCGGGAGAAATCAGGAATGCTCTAAAGCGCGTCGCAATCCTTCAGATACGCTCCTCGCGCTTTAGCTCTATATTTCCAACGCATGCCGTTATCGCAAAACCGCTGCTTTGCGCGACATGCCTTAGATGAACGGGCGTTTGCCCTCTCCGAGCCCTTCCCAGCCGGCGATCGCCATCAATTCCTCGCCGTTCAGCACCTCGCAGCCACGCTCCTGCCAGCGGATCAACCCACGTTCGCTGAGCTTTTTCAAGGTTTTGTTGGTATGAACGATCGAAAGACCGAGCGTGTCGGCAATGTGCTGCTGGGTGATGGGGATGAATTTTCGGCCGTTGAAGATATTCAGCTTCCGGCCGCGCTCAAACAGGAAAGCGATCAGGTAGGCTGCTCTTTCCAGCGCCGTGCGGCGGCCGATGCTCAAGAGATGCTCATCCAGGATGCGCTCCTCGCGCGCGGCGATCCAGGTAATGTCGAAGGCGAGCGAGGCGTGCTTGTTGTAGAGCGTCATCAGCCTGTCACGCTCGAAGACACAAAGAGAAACGGGAGAAAGCGCTTCGACGGAATGCTGCATCTCGCCGGCGATCGTTCCCTGCAGGCCGATCAGGTCGCCCGGCATGATATAGTTCAGAATCTGGCGGCGCCCGTCCTCCAGCATCTTGTAGCGGAAGCCCCAACCGGCGAGCACCGTGAAGAGATGAGCGCTATGCGCGCCCTCGACGAGGATGGTCGAGCCGGCATCGACGGCAAGCTCACCCCTTTTGAAGCTCGAGACGAATTCCAGCTCGTCGCGGCTGAATTCCCTGAAATGCGGCAGTGGCCGCAAGGGACATTGCTCGCAAGGGGTCTTGAACGAATTGATGGGTCTCGACGTCGCCATACTTGCCCTTGCCGTCGCAAAACCGGCGCGCCAGCAGGGGCCAGCGTCTACCCGATGAAATCCTTGCCATGCTTATTTCGGAAAATCGAGACCCATTTCGCGGAACCGCTCGGGATCATCACCCCAATTCTCGCGAACCTTGACGAACAGGAAGAGATGGACCGGCTGCTCGAGGATCTCCGACAATTCCTTGCGCGACGCAGTCGATATCGCCTTGATGGTTTCACCACCCTTGCCGAGCGCGATCTTCTTCTGACTGTCGCGCTCGAGATAGATCACCTGCTCGATGCGCACCGAGCCGTCCTTACGCTCTTCCCACTTCTCCGTTTCGACATGCGAGGCATAGGGAAGCTCCTGGTGCAGGCGCAGAAACAGTTTCTCGCGGGTGATCTCGGCGGCGAGCTGGCGCATCGGCAGATCGGAGATCTGGTCTTCCGGATAATACCACGGCCCCTCCGGGAGCGTTTTCGCCAAATAGTCCATGAGATCGTCGCAGCCGGAGCCGTTTTCGGCTGATATCATGAAGGTGCGCTCGAAAGCGATCTTCTCGTTGGCGGCAGCGGCCAGCGCCAGCAGATCCTCACGGTTGACGCGGTCGATCTTGTTGAGCAGCAGGATCTTCGGCTGCCGGACTTCCTTGAGGCCTTCGAGGATGGCTTCGGCATCGCCGCGCAAGCCGCGCTCGCTGTCGATCAGCAGCACGATCAGATCGGCATCCCTCGCACCGCCCCAGGCCGAAGTCACCATGGCGCGGTCAAGCCGGCGGCGCGGCTTGAAGATGCCAGGCGTATCCATGAAGACGATCTGGGCGTTGTCGTGGATCGCGATGCCGCGAACGATGGCGCGCGTCGTCTGCACCTTATGGCTGACGATCGAGACCTTGGCGCCGACGAGGCGGTTCACCAGCGTCGACTTGCCGGCATTGGTCGGCCCGATCAGCGCGACGAAGCCCGAATGCGTCGGACCATTGGTTTCTGCGGCAGCCTCGGCCGCGATATCTTCTTCTTGTGTCATTGTCCCGTCAGTTTCCGGCAGACGATTGCTGCCAAATGCCTTCGCGCTCGAGCATCTTCGTTGCCGCGACCTGTTCGGCGGCACGCTTCGACCGCTCTACGCCGGTTTCCGGCTTAATGCCAGCAACTTCCACCGTCACCTTGAAGCGCGGATCATGATCCGGTCCGCTGCGTTCATCAACCCGGTAGATCGGCGTGACGCCGAATTTCGCGTGCGACCATTCCTGCAGCTCGGTCTTGGCGTCGCGCTTAGCGCCATCGGCCCGCACTGCCCTGCCCTGCCAGTAACGCAGAATGAACCGGCGGGCAACTTCGAGGCCGCCGTCGAGATAGATCGCGGCGATCAGGCTTTCGACGACGTCGGCGCGCACGTTCATCATGCGCTTGCCGGTCAACTTCTTCACATCGGCGCCGGTGCGGATATAGAGGTGAAGATTGAGTTCGTCGGCAACCGCGGCGCAGGTTTCAGCGCTGACGAGCTGGTTGAGGCGAACCGAGAGCTCGCCTTCTCCAGCCGCCCCGAAGGTGCGAAACAGGAGCTCGGCGATGCAGAGCCCAAGGACCCTGTCGCCGAGGAATTCGAGCCGTTCGTAATTGCCGCCCTTTTCGGTACGGGCGCTGGCATGGGTCAGCGCGCGATCCAGGCGTTCCTTTTCAGCGAAGTCATGACCGATCAGGCCTTCAAGCTTTGCGCGGTCCGCCGCAGAAAGCGTCTGCGCCTTGCTCATTCAACAACCTTGAAGAGGCGGTCCCAACGCATGTTCGTCGGCCACTTCCAGATTTCGCGGAAGGAGGTATCGTTGCCAAGCGAGAAGAAGATAACGCTGGCGCGGCCGACAAGATTTTCGGCGGGCACGAATCCGACGTCGAAGCGGCTGTCGAGCGAGTTGTCGCGGTTATCGCCCATCATGAAATAATGGCCTTCCGGCACGATGAATTCGCGGGTGTTATCGCCGCGCGACACCGGAGACTGATCAAGCGTGTCGTAGGTCTTGCCGTTGTCGAGCGTTTCGCGGAACACCGGCACATCTGCGCCCGGATCAAGCTTGTAATCCGAGGTGAAGCTGCCGTCCGCTACCTTCGGAACCGGCTTGCCGTTGACGTAGAGCACGCCGTCGGTAACCTGGATATGGTCGCCCGGCAGGCCGATGCAGCGCTTGATGTAGTCGATCTCGGGGTTTGGCGGGAAGCGGAAGACGACGATATCGCCACGCTTCGGATCGGCGCCGAACAAGCGGCCGCTGAAGACATCAGGCGAAAAGGGCAGCGAATATTTCGAATAGCCGTAAGCGAACTTGTTGACGAAGATGTAATCGCCGACCAGCAGCGTCGGCATCATCGAACCGGACGGAATGGTGAAGGGCTGGAATAGCACCGTTCGGATCACCATCGCCAAAATCAGCGCCTGGATGATGACTTTGATATTTTCCCAGAGGGCGTTCGGCTTGGCTTCGACTTTTTCGGACACGCAGTCTTATTCCTTCAAGACGCCGCGGCGGCGCAATTCTTTCTGTCGTTCTCTCTAGCGGCTTCGGCCGGTTGCGGCAATGGCGACAACATCAAAAGCGACGAGAGGTCGCGTCAAACGCTTCCGGGGTCGCGATCAACGCTTCCGGGGTCGCGATCAACGCTCCCGAGGTCGCGATCAACGCTCCCGAGGTCGCGATCAACGCTCCGGCGGTCACGATCAGAGGCTCTCGGGCAACGCCTCGATAATGACGAAGGCCTGCGCCAAGGGATAATCATCCGTTATTGTCAAATGAATGGCGGGCCTGTGGCCGGCGGGCAGCAGCGATTCGAGGATCAGGGCGGCCGCGCCTGATAAAACCATGGTCGGCTTGCCGCTTGGCAGGTTGACGACGCCCATGTCCTTCCAGAAGACGCCCTGCGCTATGCCGGTGCCGAGTGCCTTGGAACAGGCCTCCTTGGCGGCGAAACGCTTGGCATAAGATTCGGCACGGTTTGCCCGGCGGTCGGAACGCGCGCGCTCGATCTCGGTAAAGCAGCGATGGGTGAAGCGCTCGCCGAAGCGCTCGATGGATTTCTCGATACGGCGAATGTCGATCAGATCGCTGCCAATGCCGATGATCATGCCGGAACCTTCCGTCGCTTAAGAATTCTTGATCGGGTTCATATGCTCGGCATGTCGCCGGCCGGAACGGCAAGGCGCAGGCGCGCCCGCTCCATCAGCCGTATATGGCGGCGCGTCTGAAAACCCTTCACGGTGTAGAATGTCAGCGCATAGAGCGCAACGGAGGTGACGGCCGCCGGCGGAATGGCGCCGACCAGCATCGGCTCCAGCACCGGCTTCCATAGCTCAGTGAAGTTCAGCTTGTGGAAAAGGGCGGCGAGATCCACCGTCTGACCGGCCAGGTGATCCTCGCGGCTCAACAGCAGATGTCCGATCTCCCAGGTGATGCCCCAGATGAAGGGATAGGTCAGCGGATTGCCGAAGGCGGCGCAACCAAGGGCGGCGGCCACCATGCTGCCGGAGAGGAAATAGGTGATCACGAAAGCCATGACGAAATGCACGCCGATGAAAGGCGTCCACGAGACGAAGACACCCGCAGCGACGCCGGCGGCAACCGCATGCGGCGAAGCGCTCAGGCGCAGGACGCGCATTGTCAGGTAACGGATCGGGCGAAGGAAACCCTTGCGAGGCCATAAAAGCTCCCGCATCTTTTCCTTGAATCCCGCAGGTTTGCGACGGCGAAACAACATGGCCGGTATTTAGTGCAGCGCACACCGCCATGACAAGAGCGGCAAATGATACCGCTCGAAAAACAGCCCGTCAGTTCTCTCTGCGAAGAGGAACTTCTTCATGCCGAGGGGCGTCCGTTATGCATAACGTCCCTCACCCGCCTCAAGTATTAAGTTCAGTATCAGCGATTGCGGAACAGACCGCGGTCGACCTGGCGCTGACGAAACTCGAGATCGATACGATCGAGCGAGCCGTTCAAATATGCCATTTCACGTTCCTGCGTGGTCGGAGCGCGAAAGGCGCGAGCGAATTTCTTGATAGGGTCAAACATTACCTTGTCTCATCTTCTGTTTGCGTTTCGAGACCAGAAGATAGGCTCGGCAAAGGTTAATTACCACCGCCGCAACATGGAGACAGCCATGCGCTGTGCGCATTGCTTGCCTTTTTGATGCGCCGCCAAGATCATAAAATGTGCAATTTTTCGTCCAAACCCCTGAGGGGCTTAACAAAAGCTTACTCGTAGAGCCGCCGGACCGTGGCGATGCAATCCAGTTCCTTCATCTGGGCGAGCAACTGATTGAGCTGGCGCAGATCCCAGACCTCGACCTCGAGCATCATTTCGGTGAAATCGGCAGCCACCCGCACTGTGTTCAGCAAGCGGATATTGACGTCGAGGCCTGCGACCGTCTGGGCGACCTTGGCAAGCGTGCCGGGTTCATTCAGCCCATTCACCATGATGCGCGCCATGAAACGCGACTTGTTGGCTTCGTCGAGATCCCAGCGAACGTCGATCCAGCGGTCGGGCTGATCGTCGAAGCGCTGCAGGCTCGGCGACTGGATCGGATAGATGGTGATGCCCTTGCCTTGATCCATGATGCCGACGATGCGATCGCCGGGCACGGCGCCGGTTGGAGCGAACTTGACGTCGACATTGCCGGACAGTCCGCGGATCGGCCCGATATCGGCATCCGCGTCGATTTCCGAATGGCCACCGTCGTGCCCGGCCTTGGTCTTGCCGGGGATCTTGAAGATCATGCCGGCAGCGCTGCGGACGTTGAACCAACCGTCGTCGCCGGAGGGCTTCACGGTGACGCGCTCATCCTGATGATCTGGATAAACGGCGCGCAGCACGTCGAGCGAGGACATCTCGCCGCGACCGACGGCGGCGATCGCATCCTCGACATCCTTCTGGCCAAGACGGTGCAGCGCCGGCTTCATCGCCTCACGCGAGAAGATCTTGCCGGCCCTATTGAAGGTGCGCTCGAGAATGCGATGGCCAAGGCCGGCATATTGCTTGCGGATCGCCATGCGGGTGGCCCGGCGGATGGCGGCGCGCGCCTTGCCGGTCACGACGATTTCCTCCCAGGCGGCGGGCGGAACCTGCACGCCGGAGCGGATGATCTCGACCTCGTCGCCATTGGCAAGCCGCGTCACCAGCGGCATGATACGGCCGTTGATCTTGGCGCCCACGGTGGTATCGCCGATATTGGTGTGCACCGCATAAGCGAAATCGATCGGGGTGGCGCCACGCGGCAAGGCAATCAGCTTGCCCTTCGGCGTGAAGCAAAAAACCTGATCCTGGAACAGCTCGAGCTTGGTGTGCTCGAGGAATTCTTCCGGGCTGTCACCCTCGGCCAGGGCTTCGATCGTATGGCGCAGCCAGGAATAGGCATTGGATTCGCGAGAAAGGATGTCGCCATCGGCATTGGTGGCGCCGTCCTTATAGAGTGTGTGGGCGGCGATGCCGAATTCGGCGATTTCGTGCATGCGCTTGGTGCGGATCTGCAGTTCGATGCGTTGGCTGGAAGGACCGACGATGGTGGTGTGCAGCGAACGGTAATCGTTCTGCTTCGGCGTCGAGATATAGTCCTTGAAGCGGCCGGGCACGACGCGCCAGCGCGTGTGGACGATGCCGAGCGCCCGATAACAGGAAGGGATATCCTCGACGATCAGGCGGAAGCCGTAGACATCGGAAAGCTGCTCGAACGAAAGCGACTTCGACTGCATCTTGCGGAAGACCGAATAGGGCTTCTTCTGCCGGCCCTTGACGTAGGCGCTCGTCAGGCCGCTTGCCACCAGCAGATCGCGCAGTTCGGCCTCGATCTTCTTGACGATGCCCTCGTTGCGCTTCGAAAGCTCTTCCAGTCTTTTGGTGACGGTCTCATAGGCTTCCGGGTTCATATGCCGGAAGGAGAGTTCCTCGAGTTCCTCGCGCATGTCCTGCATGCCCATGCGGCCGGCGAGCGGCGCATAGATTTCCATCGTCTCCTCGGAAATGCGGGCACGCTTGTCGGCCGACATGTGATCGAGGGTGCGCATATTGTGCAGGCGATCGGCCAGCTTGACGAGCAGCACGCGCACATCGTCGGAAATGGCGAGCAACAGCTTGCGCAGGTTTTCCGCCTGCTTGGCCTTCTTGGTGACGAGATCGAGCTTCTTGATCTTCGTCAGACCCTCGACCAGGCGGCCGATATCCTCGCCGAAGAGTTCATCGATCTCGGCGCGTGTCGCCGTCGTATCCTCGATCGTATCGTGCAGCAGAGCAACCGCGATCGTCGATTCATCGAGGTGCATGTCGGTGAGGATGGCAGCGACCTCGAGCGGATGGGAAATATAGGGATCGCCGCTCGCGCGTTTTTGCTGGCCGTGCTTCTGCATGGCGTAGACATAGGCTTTGTTCAGCAGTGCTTCATTGGCATCGGGCTTGTATTGCTGAACCCGCTCCACGAGCTCGTACTGCCGCATCATTCCAAAGCCACTCCGATAAAAATAAAAGCGCGCCAATCAACGATTGGCGCACACATGGGCAATAATATGCCTAAGCAATAAAGGTGCAAGATTGACGATTGGTAATCGTCGCTCTTTTGCATCGCATGAAGCATTTTTCCGGATCGCATCAATGCGACCGGGAGGATCATACTCAACCGATGCGACCGGGGATCCGGCCGAAGCGCTTAGTAGTCGTCGCTCTTTTCCGGCGGCACGAGGCCTTCGATGCCGGCAAGCAGCTCTTCTTCCGACATCTGGTCGAAAGTGATCGTCTCCGGCAGGTCGTCCTGCTCTTCGCTGTCGGCTGCGGCGACACTGCCGGCGGCGATCATGCTCGCCGGATCGGGCTCGGGCTCGTCGACTTCGACATGCTTCTGCAGCGAATGGATCAGATCTTCCTTGAGGTCGTCGGGCGAAAGCGTCTCGTCGGCGATTTCGCGCAGGGCCACAACGGGATTCTTGTCATTGTCACGATCGATGGTGATCGAGGCACCCTGGGAAATCAGCCGGGCGCGGTGGCTGGCGAGCAGAACCAGCTCGAAGCGGTTCTCCACCTTGTCGATGCAATCTTCAACTGTGACACGGGCCATTGCCTGTCCTTTACGGTCGTCATTTCGGGATTAGCACGCCCGATACAATTAAAACCGGGCAAATACAAGTTTTTCATTCCGGCTCCCCTCGTCTTTATCCGCGGCTGAGCTAGATTTCCATGGAGAATGTCATAATTCCACCGAAGGTTGCTTGGAATATGTCGAATCGTGCCCTAAATCTTTCATATATGAATAATTCATAAAGTAAGGATCAAATCGAAATCGAAACACAAGCTATTGTTTTTATTGAAGTTTGGCACCTGCGAATTTCGATTACTCTCATTGGATTGGTAAGCGATGTTTGACCCACGCGAAAAAATTGCACTCTTCATTGACGGCGCCAACCTCTACGCTGCATCCAAGAGCCTGGGATTTGACATAGATTACCGCAAGCTCTTGAAAGCATTCCAGAAACGCGGATACCTGCTGCGCGCATATTATTATACCGCTCTGATCGAGGATCAGGAGTATTCATCGATCCGGCCTCTGATCGACTGGCTCGATTACAACGGCTACAAAGTCGTCACCAAGCCCGCCAAGGAATTCACAGATTCCATGGGTCGCCGAAAGATCAAGGGCAACATGGACATCGAGCTTGCGATCGACGCGATGGAACAGTCCGAAACGGTCGATCATCTCGTCATCTTCTCGGGCGACGGCGACTTCACGAACCTGGTCGAGGCGTTGCAGCGCAGAGGCCGCAAGGTCTCGGTGATCTCAACCATGGCAACCCAGCCGCCGATGATAGCCGACGACCTGCGCCGTCAGGCCGATCATTTCATCGATCTCTTGTCTCTAAAGGCTGAAATCGGTCGCGATCCCTCGGAGCGGGCACCACGCCAGGCCGAAGTCGCCCCGGCCAGCGATTTCGAAGACTGATCTCGTCGGGCGTCTCGAAGTCGCGCGATAAGGGCCGGATTGGACTGGTGATCGTCAGCCACGGCGTCGTGGTCAGCCTCTATCCTTCAGCAGGCGGCTCTTCTGCCGATTCCAATCGCGTTCCTTCTCCGACTCGCGCTTGTCGTGCAATTTCTTGCCCTTGGCCAGCGCCAGCTCCATCTTCGCCCGACCGCGATCGTTGAAATAGATCTTCAATGGGATCAGCGTCATGCCTTCGCGGTTGATGGCCGAGCGCAGGCGATGGATTTCACGGCCCGACAGCAGCAGCTTGCGGCGTCGGCGCGGTTCGTGATTGAAGCGGTTGGCTTGCAGATATTCCGGCAAGTAGGAATTGATCAGCCAGATCTCGCCGCCCTCATCCGAGGCGTAGGATTCGGCGATATTGGCCTTGCCTTCGCGCAGCGCCTTGACCTCTGTGCCCATCAGCACGAGGCCGGCCTCGTAGGTATCGATGATCTCGTAGTTGAAGCGGGCCTTGCGGTTTTCGGCCACGACCTTGTTCACCACGCGCTGGCTGCCTTTGGGGGCCATGACGACATTCCAATTTCTTTTTAGGGCGCGAAAAGCCGCGCCCTCATTTCTTGCCCTTTATGTAAGGGAGAGACCCCGTCTTGTGAAGAAGGCCGGTCCCGTCAGTTCAAAAGGCCTGCATGGCGCATAGCGGCGTCGATCGCTGATTCCGTTGCCGGCTCCAGCGTCGAAAGCAGCGGCGAGCGGACGTTGCGGCTCATCCGACCAAGCTTGGAGAGCCCGTATTTGGCACCGCAAAGACCCGGCTCAAGGAAGATCGCCTTGTGCAGCGGCATCAGCCGATCCTGAAATTCCAGCGCGCGGGCATAGTCGCCTGCCAGTGTCGCCGCCTGGAAGTCGGCACAGAGGCGCGGGGCGACATTGGCGGTTACCGAAATACAGCCGACACCGCCATGGGCGTTGAAGCCGAGCGCCGTCGCATCCTCTCCGGACAGCTGCCTGAAATCCGTGCCGCAGGTGATGCGCTGTTCGGAGACGCGCTCGATCTTGCCCGTTGCATCCTTGACGCCGACAATATTCTTGTGCGCCTTGGCGAGCGCACCCATCGTTTCCGGCGTCATGTCGACCACCGAGCGGCCGGGGATATTATAGATATAGATCGGCAGATCGACGGCCTCGGCGATGGCTGAAAAATGCGCGATCAAACCCTTCTGCGTCGGCTTGTTGTAATAGGGAGTGACGACCAAAACGGCGTTCGCACCGACCTTTTCGGCATGCTGGGCCAGCTCGATCGCCTCCCGCGTATTGTTCGAGCCGGCGCCGGCCATGACGGGAACGCGCTTTGCGGCAACTTCGATGCAGAGTTCCACCACCCGTTTGTGTTCGGCATGCGACAGCGTCGGGGATTCGCCCGTCGTGCCGACCGGGACGAGACCGGCGCTGCCTTCCTTGATCTGCCAGTCGACATGCGCGGCGAAGCTATCTTCGTCGATCAGTCCGGCATCGGTGAAGGGGGTGACGAGGGCGGGAATGGACCCATTGAACATGCAAAGCTCCTCACGACCAAATCCTTGCTTCGGCCGCATTCCATGAATAAGAGTTGCGCACCATAGAGCGCCGAAATCATCGCGACAAGCGCGTAGAGTTCGGTTTAGGGCAAATTCCGATAGCAGATGTGAATGAATTTTACCTGGTACGGTAAGGTTTCGTTAAGATGCCTCTAGCCTAATGGCAGGGCGTGTTTTCGTTGCGAGATCCCGGATGAAGAAAGCTGTCCTGATTCTGTCCGCCTTCGGCTTTGTTGCCGCCGCGTGGGGCAGTGTTGCGTCGCCGCTTCCCGGCGAGAGCACTCCTATGCCTGATGTCAAGCCGCTCGGCTTCATTCCCGAGACAGCCATACCGGAATCGATGACAACGGGCGCCATTCCGCGCAACCCGGCTATCGCGCCTGTCAGCGGCGACCTGAAAGCCGGCCTGGATGCGCTTTCCGACAAGGACCCGCAACTGGCGCTTTCGATCCGTGACAGCATGCGCGACGCTACGCTCGACCGGCATATCCTCACCTGGGCGATTGCCGTTTCCGGATTAAAGGGCGTTCCCTCCTATGAAATCGCCAGCGCCGCGCAGGAGCTCAAGGGCTGGCCGGGTCTTTCCCGGCTGCGCGCCTATTCCGAGCGCGCGCTCTATGACGAAAATCCCGCCCCTTCCGCCATACTTGCCGCCTTCGGCGATACCGCGCCTGAGACGATGCAGGGCGCCGTCATCCTCGGCCGGGCGCTGGTTGCATCAGGCAAGCAGGCGCAGGCGGCAAAACATATCCGCAAAGTCTGGCGAGGAGAGGCTCTCGACAAGGCGACCGAGGACAAGATCCTCGTCGAGTTTTCCGCGCTGTTGACGCCCGCCGACCATAAGGCGCGGATGGACTATCTGATGTATCGCGGCCGGGTGGCGCAGGCCAAGCGCTTCGGCGACATGGGCCAAGCCCAGTCGCTCTACAAGGCCTGGGCTGCCGTTGACGCCAAAGCCGGCAATGCCGGCGCCTTGCTCAACGCCGTCGATGCGAAGTGGCGAGCCGATGCCGGGCTGTTGTTTGCGCGGATCGAATATCTGCGCAAACAGGACAAATATGCCGAGGCGGCAGCACTTCTCGAGCAGATGCCGCCCGAGCGTAGCGAACTCGTCAATTCCGGCGAATGGTGGAACGAGCAACGTATCGTCAGCCGTGGTCTCGTCGACCAGGGACAATTCAAGCCGGCCTATCGCATCGTCGCAAACTACGCCGCAACGAGCCCGACGGATATCGTCGAGGCTGAATTCCACGCCGGATGGTACGCGCTTCGCGGCCTGCAGGACCCGACAACGGCGGAAAAACACTTCCGCAAGATCCTCGATACCTCAAACGGGCCGATCTCGGTCTCACGCGCCTGGTATTGGCTGGGACGCGCAGCGGAGGCCGGAGGCCCCGGCAAATCCAGCGAATTCTATGCGAAGGCCGCGAATTTTCCCGGCACCTTCTATGGCCAGCTCGCGGCGGAAAGGCTGGGGCGAAAGACGCTTAATGTCACCTATCCTGCACCGAGCACGGCTGACCGGCAACGCTTCCAGGCACGCGAAGCCGTGCAGGCGATCGCCCGACTGGAGGCCGCCGGCCATGGATGGCGGGCCGCCATTCTCTATCTCGCGCTCGCCGATCAACTGCAAAGCCCCGGTGAACTGGCTGTCCTTGCGGCACAGGCCGAGCAATCCGGCGATCATCATCTGTCGCTGCAAATCGGCAAGATCGCCTATGGGCGCGGCATCGATGTCGCAGCGCTTGCCTTTCCGATCGGCGTGATCCCGGCGAACGCCAATATATCTGGCTCCGGCAAGGCACTCGCCTATGCCATCGCCCGGCAGGAAAGCGCCTTCAACCCGGCCGCCGTTTCGGCGGCGAATGCGCGCGGCCTGCTGCAGCTTCTGCCGGGCACGGCCCAGGCGGTAGCCAAGCGCAATAACATCGCCTTTTCCAAGGACAAGCTGACGGCCGATGCCGGCTATAACGCGACACTCGGTGCGCATTATCTCGGCGAGCAGATCGACGCCTTCGGCGGTTCCTATATCCTCACCTTCATTGCCTATAATGCCGGGCCGAAGCGGGTGCCGGAATGGATCGGCCGCTACGGCGATCCGCGCGGCAGGCCGATCGACGAGATCGTCGACTGGATCGAGCGCATCCCCTTCCCCGAAACGCGCAACTATGTGCAGCGGGTGATGGAGAATTACGAAGTTTACAAGGCTCGCCTCGGCCAGCCCACCGATATCGAGCGTGACCTGATCGGCGGACGCAGCGCCTCTTGAAGCCGTTTGGCGCGGCTTGAAAAGCAAGTTACATCTTCGGGGTCAAACAGGTCTCGAGGGATGTGATGCCGGATACGGATGCAGGTGGTTTCCAGGAGCGATTTTTCACTTCTTCTGATGGGCTGAGGCTTTGTGCCCGCGACTACCCACCCGACCAGGCAGCAACTGCCGGATGGCTGCCGGTGATCTGCCTGCCCGGCCTGACCCGCAATACACGGGATTTTCATCCGCTTGCGCTGCTTCTCTCCCGGGATATGACAGCACCGCGCAGGGTGATCGCGCTCGATTCGCGCGGGCGGGGAAACTCGGCATGGGACGACAACAAGGCGAACTACAATCTCGCCGTCGAGGCGGGCGACGTCATTGCCGCCTGCGCAGCGCTTGGCATTGAGCGGGCGATTTTCATCGGCACGTCGCGCGGCGGGCTGATCCTGCATCTGATCGCGGCGACGCAGCCGGATCTTCTCGAAGCCGTCATCCTCAACGATATCGGACCTGTGCTCGAGGCTGAGGGGCTGGCACGGATCCGCGATTACCTCAACAGCGGCAGGAAGCCAGCGGACTGGAACGAGGCAGTCGATCTATTGAAGGAAAATCATAGCGCGTCGTTTACCGCGCTTGCAGAGGAAGACTGGCGCGAGATGGCGCTTGCCCTTTATCGCGATATCAGCGGAAGGCCGATCGCCGATTTCGACCCAGCGATCGCGGAGGCACTGAAATCGATCGATTTCAGCCAGCCGCTGCCTGATCTCTGGGGGCAATTCGAAAGCCTGAGTCGGCTGCCACTCATGCTGATCCGCGGCGAAAATACGTCGCTGCTTTCACAGGAAAGCGCCGGCGAAATGGCGCGGCGGCATTCGGGCTTGATCCGACATACTGCCGAAGGGCAAGGCCATGCCCCGCTCCTGTATCTCGATAACATCCCCACAGCAATTCGCACTTTTCTCGCCACCTGCCGATAACCTCATCGACACTGGTCAGCTGGCACAACGTGCCAGTCTCGCCCAAATACAAAAAGCCCGGCTCGAGAGCCGGGCTTTCCTGATTGACCGAAGTCAGATCAGATTAGAACGAACGCTGCAGACGGAAGTAGCCCGTCGTGGAGTCGTCAGCATCTTCCGGATCGAGGTACTGAACCGAAGCCTTGGCGTAGAAGTTGTCGACGATCTGGTAATCAACGGTCAGACCGACCTTCCATGCATCACCGGCACCGTCGTAATCGGTAGGAACGGTTTCAAACGCGCTGGCACCGCCGATGTAGTTGGCGTAGTACTGAACACCCGGGGTGATTTTCAGCTTGTCGGTTGCCTTGATGGCGTATTCGGCAGCAACTGCCCATTCAGCCGTCGAGTAGTAGGAGTTCGGGCCGGAAGAGTACACAGCAGCGAGGCCGAGCGTACCGGGACCGATGTCAACCGTACCCATTGCACGGACAGCGCCGTCTTCGTTGTCGACGTCCCAGCCGGCAGTGACCTGGTAGCTGAAGGCACCAGCCTTGCCACCGATACCAACGGCAACGCCGACATTGTTCGGACCATCGTTCGGAACAAGGAGGCCGGTGACGGGATCCACGTCACCCTGATAAACGCCGTCTTCCAGTTCATCGACGCTGATACCAGCGTAGAAATCGCTGGTTTCATACTGATAGCGGATCGAGTTGTGGAGCGTTACGACCGAGCCGATGTCGTCGGTTTCGCCGGAGAGGCCATCGTCCCACCAGCTGTAGAACAGACCGGCGCGGAAGCCGGCGATGTCGAGGTAAGCGGAGTCGAGCTTGGACGCCTGAACCGTGGCGTTGTCAGCATTGAACTGCATGACGATGACGCCGGTCAGCGGACCATATTCGGTATCGCTCTTGGCCGTGAACTGAACCTGACCGCGGGTGACAGCATCCCAATCCGAATCGCCGCCGACGTCTTCGCCAACGTTAACCTGGAAACGGATGTAACCGTTGATCTTGAGGCAGGTTTCAGTGCCCGGGATGTAGAAGTAGCCGGTGCCGTAAGCGTCGCAGACGCGAACATATTCAACCGGTTCCGGTTCGGCAGCAACGATAGCGTCAGCAGCCTGAGCACCGGAAACTACTGCGAGAGCAGCAGCGGAGCCGAGAAGAAGGCTCTTGATGTTCATAAATGACCTCCAATTCAAAGTTTCGATCGGGTTTGGGATCTTTCGCTGAGCAGCGTTCCCTGCCCCATCCCCGTGTTTCAAGAAGTGGACGATCAGTCGCCCTTGCTTCCGAGGTTGAAAATACAAGACGGAAGCCGTCACGCAATCACCAACTTACTCGGATGGGGGATTTGAGGGAGCCTTCCCGACATTCTGTTGCTGAAAGGACACAAGTCGGGCAACCGACCTCGATTTCCTTTATGCTTTGTTAAGAAAACCCTGATTTTGCGGAGGCTTAGGTCCAGCCAATAAAGAATTGGACATGCGCCCTGCGACACATTCGTGACACTTTTTTGGCAAAATGCGGCTCTTGCGGGGATTCAGGATTGCCGAAAGCGTAACCGGACGTGCACCGATCCACTTTCGCCACCTGCCGGTGGCTTGAGCGCGGGAGGTGATTCCCGCAGGCGATTCTCTCGCTCAAGGCAGAGAGATTTTTCGTCGCCGGCCTAGCCGACTAAGCGAACGTGATTCCCTGCCGGAAACTAACGATCGACGCACACTCAGGAAATCGGAATGGCGGAGAAGATGGGATTCGAACCCACGATACGCTTTTGACGTATACTCCCTTAGCAGGGGAGCGCCTTCGACCACTCGGCCACCTCTCCGGTGCGGCCTAACTATGGCGACCGCTCTGTGAATGCAAGGGTTTTTTGAGTTTTCACCAGAAGAAATGCAGCGGCTGGCATTTCGGCCGGTTACGCAAACAGTCCACATTTCCTGCCGCGTTCCGCGGAATTTGATCGCGCTTCGTTCTCGTGATGAAGAAGCCGAGCTCAGCCGAGCAGGCTCTTGAGGTCAGCAGAAGGGTCGGCGAGAATCGTTTTATCGGGGTTGGTCCCGGATTCCAGCAGCTTTTTGCCGGTCACATAGGCTTTCGCGTCGTTGATCGCATCGACGGCGATCAGCCGGCCTTCCCTGAAGTACCAGACCGAATGGGCGCCTTCGCGGGTGCCGGGGCGCAGCAGCGTCTCGTCATAGCCGAGATTGAAGCCGGCAATCTGCAGCTTGACGTCATACTGGTCGGACCAGAACCACGGCTTCGGCGCATAAGGCTCGCTGCCGCCAGCGATGACGGCCGCCGCTGCTTCGGCCTGGTCGACGGCGTTCTGCACCGATTCGAGCCTGATGCGGCCGCCCTCCCAGGGAAGTGCGGCGCAATCACCGGCCGCAAAGATCGCCGGATCGGAGGTGCGGGCGAATTCGTCGACCACAATGCCGTTGGCGACTTCGAGGCCGGCTTCCTTGGCGAGCTGGTCGTTCGGCGCGACGCCGATGCCGACGACGGCGAAATCGATGTCGATCACCGATCCGTCTGAAAGCGCGGCACCAACGACACGGCCATCCTTGCCGACCAGATGCTTGAGCCCTGTCTTCTCGCGGATCACCACGTCATGGGTCTCGTGAATCCTGCGCATGATGTCGGCGGTCTCCTTCGCCGCGACGCGCTGCAGGATGCGGTCGGCCATCTCGATGACGGTGACTTCCAGGCCGCGATGGCGGGCAACGGCTGCCGCCTCGAGACCGATATAACCGCCGCCGATGATGAGGACGCGGCGACCGGGGCGCATCTCGTCAGCAAGCAGGTCTGCATCGCGCTTGTCGCGGGCAACATAGACGCCTTCGAGATCGCCGCCGATTGCGGCCGGCAGCCGGCGCGGCGTCGAGCCGGTGGCCAGCGCCAGCGTGCCGTAATCAAGAACGGAGCCGTCCTGCAGCAGAACCTGCTTGCTGTCCGGCTTGATCTGCTCGGCCCAGGTCGACAGGCGAAGGTCGACGTCATTGTCCGCATACCAATGCTCGGCACGGAACAGTAGGCGGTCGAAGGCCATTTCGCCGAGCAGGTATTTCTTTGAAAGCGGCGGACGCTGATAGGGCGCGACGTCTTCCGCGCCGATGAGGGTGATCGGGCGCGTATCCTTCAACGCACGCAGCTTGGCCGCCAATGCGAAACCGGCCTGTCCCGCGCCGATGATCACCAGTCTATCCGTCACGATCTCACTCCTGAAGCTGCGCCCGACAACCACGCCAAGGCCTATCCCCTACACCGCCGCGCGTCTTTCAGACGCGCGAACGACGCTGTCGCATTTTGAGTTTCTGCATAATCCCTGAAATCGATTTCGATTTCAGGGATTATGCAGTAGCCCGTGCGCCGTCAACGGAAAGCGGCCTCTTACATTCAGGCGATCTCGATCCAGCGGCGCTCGTGGAAGGACTGTGCCATGGCATGTACCGACTTCTCTATCCTGAGACCGTCTTCGAATGTCACGATCGACGACGGTCCGCCTGAAATTGCCCGGATCAGCTCGCGGCATTCGATGATCTTCAGATCGTTGAAGCCGAGGCCATGGCCGGGCGCTGGAATGAACCGATCATAAGGCCGATGAGCGGGTGCCGCCAGTATCTTGCGGAAACCCTGTTCGGAGCCGCGACCCTCGGCCTGATAGAGTTCGAATTCGTTCATGCGCTCCTGATCGTAGACGATCGAGCCCTTCGAGCCGAAAATCTGCATGGCGATGCGGCCCTTACGACCCCAGGCGGCGCGATTCGCCATCAACACGGCTGAGATGCCGCCGCCAAGCCGCATCAGCACGTTGGCGCCATCGTGGTTTTCGACGGCACGGCGACCACCCTCGCTCAGCGGGCGGTCGGCATAGGGTTTTACCATATCCGTTATGACGGCCTCCACATGGCCGAAGAGATACCAGAGCAGCGACAGCGGGTGCACGGCGAAATCGTCGAGCGCGCCGTAGCCGGCGGAAAGCTCGCTCTTCCAATAAAAGAAGACATCGGGATCGGCCATGAAATCCTCGTCCATCTCGACGCGGATATGATTGACCGTGCCGATGGCGCCCTCGCCAATCAGCGTCCTGATATGCCGCATGACGGGATTCTGAATGTAATTATAGCCAAGAGCGGCAACCTTGCCGGATCGCTTCGCCGTTTCCAGCATGCGCTCGGCATCGGCATAGGCCGGCGCCATCGGCTTTTCGCACCAGACATGCTTGCCGGCCTCAAGGGCAGCAATCGCCATCTCGGCGTGGAACTGATTGGGCGTGGTGACGGAGACGACGTCGACCTCGGGGTCGGCGATCAGCGCCCGCCAGTCGGCCGTCGCCTTCTCGAAACCGAATTCACCGGCACGAGTCTCAGCGAGTCCGGCATTGGCTTCGGCCAGATGCACAAGACGCGGACGCTCGACATCGCCGAACACCGTCTTTACCGCGTTCCACGCCAGCGCATGGCACTTGCCCATATAACCGGTGCCGATCAAACCGATGCCGAGTGGCTTCATTTCCGTCTCCTCCAGAGCTGCGCGCGGATTTTTGGAATATTTGGATCATTTTGACAAGGGACCTATTCACAAGCATTTCTGCGCCATTCCCGAATGGAACTGTTCAAAAGCCTTCAATTACAGGGGATTAAAAACAATTAGCCGTGCCGTTTGAAATCGTTTATGTTCAATAATATGGAATATTTGTTTCATCTCCCGAGCTGCAAGCATGGATAACGATCCCCAGAGGCACGCGCGCGTACCGCGCGATTTCGAAAGCCTGCGCAGTACCATCATCGAGCGCAAGGCGAACATGCCGAAGCGGCTGGCGCAGGTCGCCGCCTTCGCCCTCGGCAATCCCGACGAGATCGCCTTCGGCACGACGGCGAGCATCGCGGCCGCCTCCGACGTCCAGCCCTCGACGCTGGTGCGCCTGGCGCATCATCTGGGTTATGGAGGGTTTTCCGACCTGCAGAGCATCTTTCGCGAAAGATTGCGCGACCGGACGCTAAGCTACGAAGAGCGCCTCGTTACGCTGGAGCAATCGAGCGGCGACGATGAGGACGCCAATCTGCTCTCCGGCTTCATCGCCGCGGCAAACCAGTCGGTCAATCGGCTGGCGGCGACGGTGCAGAGCGATACCTTCACCAAAGCCGTGAATATCCTTGCTAACGCCGAGACGATCTATCTGATCGCCAAACGGCGCTCCTATCCGCTGACGGCGCACATGACCTACGCTTTTTCCAAGCTCAACATCCGCCACCAGATCGTCGCCTCGCCGAACGGCGTTGACCCTGAGATGGTGCAATTCGCAACACCGAAGGATGCGGCGATCGCGGCGAGCTTTTCGCCCTACGCGGCCGACAGCCTCAACCAGAGCCAGGAGCTTGCCGACCGCGGCGTCCCCGTCATCGCGATCACCGATTCGGCCTTCTCGCCGCTTGCCGCCTGCGCCACGCACTGGTTCGAGGTGGCGGAAGCCGATTTCGCCGGCTTCCGCTCGCTTTCGGCCTCGATGGCGCTCACCATGGCACTGCCGGTTGCAATTGCCGAGCGCCGGCGCAAGCATCAACAGTCGAAACCTGTAAAAGGCAAAATGGAATAAACATTCCGAATTGACAAAATATCGGAACCAATGTTTCATTATTGAAAATTCGCAGGCACTGGAAGCCGCGCAAAATCTAGCGGGAGGACATCATGGTACAATCGAATCCGGGTTCACAGCCGGAGCCGGCGCTTGATGTGATCACCATCGGCCGTTCCTCGGTCGATCTTTACGGCCAGCAGATCGGTTCGCGGCTGGAGGATATCGGCTCCTTCGCCAAGTCCGTTGGCGGCTGCCCGGCCAATATCGCCATCGGCACGGCTCGGCTCGGCCTCAAATCCGGCCTCATCACCCGCGTCGGCGACGAACAAATGGGACGCTTCATCCGCGAGCAGTCGGCGCGCGAAGGTGTGGCGACAGACGGCATCGTCACCGACAAGGAGCGGCTGACGGCGCTGGTGCTGCTTGCGGTCGAGGCCGAGGGCGTGTCGCCGATGATCTTCTATCGGTCGGACTGCGCCGACATGGCGCTCGATGAAGGCGATATCGACGAAAATTTCATCAGATCGTCGCGCGCCGTTCTCGTTTCCGGCACGCATTTCTCGCGGCCGAATACCGAGGCCGCCCAGCGCAAAGCGATCCGCATCGCCAAGGCGAACGGCCGCAAGGTGATCTTCGACATCGATTACCGGCCGAATCTCTGGGGCCTTGCCGGCCATGCGGAAGGCTTCGAGCGCTACGTGAAATCCGACCGGGTCTCCTCGAAGATGAAGGAGACGCTGCCGGATTGCGATCTCATCGTCGGCACCGAAGAGGAAATCCTGATCGCGTCCGGCGCCGACGATGTGCTCGGCGCGCTGAAGGAGATCCGCCGCCTTTCGCCGGCGACGATCGTGCTCAAGCGCGGCGCCATGGGCTGCATCGTCTATGACGGGCCGATCGCCGACGATCTTGAGGCCGGCATCATCGGCCAGGGTTTCCCGATCGAAGTCTTCAACGTACTCGGCGCCGGCGACGCCTTCATGTCCGGCTTCCTGCGCGGCTTCCTGCGCGACGAGCCTCTGAAGACCTGCGCCACCTGGGCCAATGCCTGCGGCGCCTTCGCGGTCTCCCGACTGCTCTGCTCGCCGGAATATCCGACCTGGGCGGAACTCGACTTCTTCCTGACGACCGGCAGCAAACATCGGGCGCTGCGCAAGGACGAGGAGATGAACCATATTCATTGGGCATCAACCCGGCGCGGCGAAATCCCGCTTTTGATGGCACTGGCGATCGACCATCGTTCGCAGCTCGTCAGCGTCGCCGATGAACTCGGCGTCGGCCACGAAAAGATCGTCGCCTTCAAGCGGCTGGCAGTCGCGGCGGCGGCGCGGGTTTCGAATGGCCGCGACGGCTATGGCATGCTGATCGACGAACGCTTCGGCCGCGATGCCTTCTTCGATGCGGCGACGAAGAATTTCTCCTGGATCGGCCGGCCGGTGGAATTGCCGGGCTCGAAGCCACTGCGCTTCGAATTCAGCCAGGATATCGGCTCGCAGCTGGTGGAATGGCCACTCGCTCATTGCATCAAGTGCCTGTGCTTCTATCATCCCGATGATCCGGCTGAATTGAAGACGGAGCAGCAGGAGAAGCTGCGCACGCTGTTCGAGGCTGCCCGCAAAGTCGGGCGCGAGCTGCTGGTGGAGATCATCGCCGGTAAGAACGGGCCGCTCACCGACGATACCATTGCGACCGCGCTGGAGGAACTCTATGCGCTCGGCATCAAGCCGGACTGGTGGAAGCTCGAGCCGCAGGCATCCCGTGAAGCCTGGAAAAAGATCGATGCGGTGATCGCCAAAAATGATCCATGGTGCCGCGGTATCGTGCTCTTGGGGCTCGAGGCGCCCGCCGACGAGCTGATCTCCTGCTTCGAGGCGACGCTGGCGGCTCCCTCCGTAAAGGGTTTCGCCGTCGGCCGAACGATCTTTGCCGATCCGGCACGCGCCTGGCTTTCGGGCGAAATGAACGACGAGGAGGCGATCGCCGACATGGCCGGTCGCTTCCGGCAACTGACGGAGGCGTGGCTGAAGACCCGCGGACATCAGTAGAAACCGAATTGAGACCCCTCCCCAACTCCTCCCCATAAGGTGGGAGGGACTTAACTTGGGGCACTATCTCACGCCGTGAACGAGCGTCCTTTTGGACAAGACGTTGCGGCGAGAATGTAGAGAGCCCGGCAGGTTAGCCCCTCCCCTTGTGGAGAGGAGTTGGGAAGGGGAAAACAGATAGAGAGTCAAAAGTCCGGGAGGACCCGATGGGCAAGACGATACGGTTGACGATGGCGCAGGCCGTCGCGCATTTCCTGAAAGTACAGATGACGATCGTCGACGGCAAAAAGGTGCCGATCTTCGGTGGCGTCTGGGCGATCTTCGGTCACGGCAACGTCGCCGGCATCGGCGAGGCGCTCTATCAGGTGCGCGGCGAATTGACGACCTATCGCGCCCACAATGAACAGGGCATGGCGCATGCCGCGATCGCCTATGCCAAGGCGAATTTCCGCACGCGCTTCATGGCCTGCACGAGTTCGATCGGCCCCGGCGCGCTGAACATGGTGACGGCCGCCGGCGTGGCGTATGTCAATCGTATTCCCGTTCTGTTCCTGCCGGGCGATGTCTTCGCCAACCGCGCGCCGGATCCGGTGCTGCAGCAGATCGAAGATTTCGGCGACGGCACGGTTTCAGCCAATGATGCCTTCCGTTCGGTTTCGCGCTATTTCGACCGCATCACCCGGCCCGAGCAGATCATCACGGCGCTGAAGCGCGCCATGCAGGTCTTGACCGACCCGCTCGATTGCGGCCCGGTGACATTGTCGCTCTGCCAGGACGTCCAGGCAGAAGCCTACGATTATCCGGAAAGCCTGTTCGATGAAAAAGTCTGGATGACCCGCCGGCCGCAGCCGGATGCGGACGAACTGGCGAATGCCATCGCACTGATCAAGGCGTCGCAGAAGCCGGTGATCGTTGCCGGCGGCGGCGTGCTTTATTCGCAGGCGACGAAGGAGCTTGCTGCCTTTGCCGAGGCGCATGGCGTTCCCGTCGTCGTCACCCAGGCCGGCAAGTCGGCGATCAACGAGACCCATCCGCTGGCACTCGGCTCGGTCGGCGTCACCGGCACGTCGGCGGCCAATGCGATCGCCGAAGAGACGGATCTTGTCATTGCCGTCGGCACACGCTGCCAGGATTTCACCACCGGCTCCTGGGCGCTGTTCAAGAACGACAGCCTGAAGATGATCGGCCTCAACATCGCCGCCTATGATGCAGTGAAGCACGACAGCCATCCGCTGGTGAGTGACGCCCGCGAAGGGTTGAAGGCGCTTTCGGCAGGGCTTTCGGGCTGGAAGGCGCCGGCCGCACTCGCCGAGAAGGCGACCGCGGAAAAGAAGGTCTGGATGGAGGCCGCTGCCAAGGCGATGGCGACGACCAATGCCGCCCTGCCCTCCGATGCCCAAGTGATCGGCGCGGTGGCTCGCACGCTCGGCGGCGAGAATACGACGGTGCTTTGCGCTGCGGGCGGCCTTCCCGGCGAATTGCACAAGCTCTGGCCGGCGACGGCGCCGGGCAGCTATCACATGGAATACGGCTTTTCCTGCATGGGTTACGAGATCGCCGGCGGGCTCGGCGCCAAGATGGCGCATCCTGAACGGGATGTCGTCGTCATGGTCGGCGACGGTTCCTACATGATGATGAATTCCGAGCTTGCCACCTCGGTCATGCTTGGCCTCAAGCTCAATATCGTCGTGCTCGACAATCGCGGTTATGGTTGCATCAACCGGCTGCAGATGGGAACCGGCGGCGCCAACTTTAACAATCTGCTGAAGGACTCCTATCACGAGGTGATGCCGGAGATCGATTTCCGGGCGCATGCCGAAAGCATGGGCGCCATCGCCGTCAAGGTCGCCTCGATCGCCGAGCTGGAGCAGGCGATCGCCGACTCGAAGAAGAACGACCGGACCTCGGTCTTCGTCATCGACACCGATCCGCTTGTTACCACGGAGGCCGGCGGCCACTGGTGGGATGTCGTGGTGCCTGAGGTCAGCTCGCGCGAACAGGTCAACGAAGCGCGCAAGGGCTACGTCGAAGCACGCGCCGCCCAGCGCATCGGCTAATTATCGCCGTCATTTTTCGGAAGAGCGGAGCCGCTCTTCCGCAATGCTTTTAAGGAGAATGTTGATGAAGGCCAAACTCGGCATGTCGCCCATCGCGTGGTGGAACGACGATCTTCCTGAGCTTAGCGACGATGTGTCCCTCGAGGAATGCCTGCGGCAATCGCGCAGCGCCGGTTTCACCGGCATGGAGCAAGGCCGCCGTTTCCCTAGCAATCCGGAAGAGATGCTCCCGATCCTGCGCGCCGCCGACGTGACGCTATGCGGCGGCTGGTTCTCCGGCACGCTGGTCAATGAGGAGCTTTCCGCCAACAAGGACCGCATCGCGCCGATGATCTCGCTGTTCAAGGCGGTCAATGCGCCTTGCATCGTTTATGGCGAAGTCGGCCGCTCGATCCAGGGCGACCGTTCCAAGCCGCTCGCGACCAAGCCGCGCCTCTCCGATGACGAGATGAAGGCCTATGCGCGCCGTGTCACGGAATTCGGGGAATGGTGCGCCGAGCAGGGCATGCCGCTTTCCTATCACCATCACATGGCCGCCGTCGTCGAAACCGAGCCGGAACTCGACGCCTTCATGCGTTACTCGGGCGAAGGTATTCCGCTGCTGCTTGATGCCGGGCATCTTGCTTTTGCCGGCGGCGACGTGTTGCGCGCCATCGAGAACCACCACGCCCGTATCAACCATGTTCACGTCAAGGATATCCGCAAGCCTGTCGTGGATGGGCTGGACCGCAGCCGGCAGTCCTTCCTCGATGCGGTGGCACTTGGCGCCTTCACCGTGCCGGGCGACGGCTCGCTCGATTTCGGTGCCATCGTCCAGCGGCTGGCCGATCACGGCTATGAAGGCTGGTTCGTCGTCGAGGCCGAACAGGATCCGCGCAAGGCCCCTCCGCAGAAAATGGCCGAGATCGGTCACGCCGAGTTGATGCGCGTCATGACGGCTGCTGGCTATACCGTGGAAACGGAAGGCTTCCCCAAGGGGTCGTAAAGCCTGGTTGTCCGGGCGTCCTCCCACAAGGGGCTCGCCTTTCCGGACCGCTGGAGCAAGAAGCCCTCTCATCCGCCCTCCGGGCAGCTTCTCCCCGGTGGGGAGAAGAGGAACGGAAAGGGCGCGGCATGTCGCTTCTCCCCTCGGGGAGAAAGGTGGCGGCAGCCGGATGAGGGAGCCGCACCCGCCAACTTACGAGGAAAACACCAATGCCAAATCTCAAGGTGAAACCGTCCGGCACGCGCGGCCGTGTCACGCATGTCACTCCGGAAAATGCCGGATGGACCTATGTCGGCTTCGATCTGCATCGGATGAAGCCGGGCGAGACCGTTTCGGGAGAGACGGGCGATCGCGAAGTCTGCCTCGTCTGGGTAACCGGCAAGGGCAAGGCATCTGCCGGCACCAAGGATTTCGGCACGCTCGGCGGTCGCATGAGCCCGTTCGATGGTGCGCCGCATGCGCTCTACATCCCGATGGAATCGACGTGGTCGGTGACGGCGGAGACCGACCTGGAACTCGCCGTCTGCTCGGCGCCCGGCGGCGGTACCTATCAGGCAAAGGCAATCCCGCCCGGCACGCATCCGCAGGTGACGCGCGGCAAGGGCACGAACGTGCGCTATGTCAACAATATCATGCCGGAAGACGACAGCTCGGCGCATTCGCTGCTCGTCGTCGAGGTGATCACGCCAGGCGGCCACACCTCCTCCTATCCGCCGCACAAGCACGACCAGGACGACCTGCCGAACGAAAGCTTCCTGGAAGAGACCTATTACCATCGCCTCAACCCGCCGCAGGGGTTCGGCTTCCAGCGCGTCTACACCGACGACCGCTCGCTCGACGAAGCGATGGCGATCGAGGACGGCGATGTGACGCTGGTGCCGAAGGGCTACCACCCCTGCGCTGCCTGCCATGGCTATGATCTCTATTACCTCAACGTCATGGCCGGCCCGCAGCGGATCTGGAAATTCCACAATGCCGCCGAGCATGAGTGGCTGCTGAAGGCGTGAAGGCGTCCTCAGATCGCTAAATAATCTGACAGCGCGAAACTGCCGCTGATGGTTCACTGCCTCCATCCAAACACGGATGGAGGATCACCATGTACAGCTCGAATTTCACGATACCGGCCCGGAATATTCGCTCTTCGCGTCATATCCGACCCGGCTTGCTTCTTGCCGTCATCACGGCAGCCCGCTGGCTGGCGCGCAAAATAAACGAACGACGCAACCTGAATGCGTTGATGGAGCTTTCCGACGAACAGCTGAAGGATATCGGCCTTTCCAGGGGGCAGACGGAAAGCGATGTTCATGTCTACAGCCGTTACTAAAGTGCTGTTATAAGTACTGTCGGTTCTGGCCAGTCTGATACGGAATATGCAATGTCGCAGTTCTCAACGGCACCGCTTCTGAAAACGAAGATGGTCACTATTCGTGACATCGTCTGCAATGGCGAGTGCCGTCATAAGAGCGACGAGGAATGCGCCCACAGGACGAGCCTCGTCTATCCCTATCGCGGCGTCTTCATGCGGCATGTCGGCCGCAATGATACGGTGGCTGAAGCCAATCAGGTCTTGTTCTTCAATGCCGGCCAGGGATATCGAATCAGCCACCCTATCGAGGGTGGCGACGCCTGCATCGATCTGGCGATCGACGAATCCATGCTCGAAGAGCTTACGCCGAAGGAGCAGGCGCAGCCCGGCCCGCCCTTTTCCTTCCGCCGCCAGCGCCGGCGGATCGATCCGCGCGCGCAGGCGCTGGTTGCGCTCCTGCGTCATGGTCTCAGCCGCAACGTCGCCGAGACACTGGAAGCCGAAATATTGGCGCTGACGCTGGTGCGCCGCTCGCTCGGCGAGCGCACATCGCATGCGGCGGGCGCCAGCGCCGGCCGGCAGAAACTCGTTGACCGGGCAAAGCTGGTGCTTTCCTCCGATCTCGCGCGGCGCTGGACTCTTTCAGAAATCGCCTCAGAAGTGGGCGTCTCGCCCGTGTATCTCACCCAGGTCTTCCAGCAGGTCGAGGCGACGCCACTTTACCGCTATCAGTTGCGGCTGCGGCTTGCCCGGGCGCTCGATCTGCTCGGCCAGTATGAGGATCTGACCGCGCTCGGTCTCGATCTCGGCTTTTCCAGCCACAGCCATTTCAGCGCTTCCTTCAAGCAATCCTTCGGGCAGACTCCGGCCGAATTCCAGCGTTCGGCGCAGCTGCGGCGCAGGTGAAAGCCTACAGCGCCGCGCGTCTTTTCAGACGCGCAATGGACGCTGTAGCACTTTGAATCCCCGCATAATTCCTTAAATCGATCCCGATTTAAGGAATTATGCGGGGTCGATCGCTAAAGATTTCGACAGCGGCAATGCGGTCTTCGATGATCTTATGAGCCTGTCCCGATCCGGGGACGACCAACAGGAGGATCACCAGATGAAGAAGACCACATGCGCTGCCTGCGACTGCGAACTCGGCACGGAGACCATCACCGTCAAGCTCGGCGGCAAGACTGTCGAAGTCTGCTGCCAGGAATGCGCCGAGGCGTTGAATGAGGCGGAAGCTGCGACATCGGCCGCTTCGAATGGCAAGGAATAGCCGACAATCGGCAAAAGCCGCGCTACGGAGCGCGGCTTTTGCGCAATTCCGGACACAAAACCGCTGCGCACTTTTGTTGGAATTGCCCTAGACGGGCAGAAGCCCGTAGCGCCAGCCGCGGCGTTTCGCGTTCTGCGACAGCACCAGGAAAGCAAGGATGAACATGCCTGCCTCGGCAAAGACCGGCACCATCCAGATTCCCTGTTCGCCGAAGACGAAGGGCAGCAGGAAGGTGAGCGGCAGGGTGAGCAGATAGGGCCGCGATAGACCGAAGATCGCCGCGCGCGGCGCATCGCCGATCGACTGGAAATAGGACGACAGGATCAGCATCTGCCCGAAGAGAAAATAGGCGCCAATCGTCCAGGGCAGAATTCGCCTGACCTCGGCGATGATCGCGGGATCGGTGACGAAGACCGCACCGAGGCGGCTAGCCAGCAATTCGACGGTGATCTCCACCAGGGTGCAATAGACGAGTGCTGCGAGCATGGCGATCTGCAGGCTGCGGCCGACGCGCAGCCCGAGGCCGGCACCGTGATTGTTACCGGCAATCGTCTGCAGCGCGATGCTAAGTCCGAGCAGCGGCAGATAGGTGAAGGTCATGATCCGGGTGATGATGCCGTAGGCGGCCACCGTCGCGACATAGTCATGGGCGCTCCAGAGCGAGACGTTGATCAGAATGGCGGCCGAGGCCAGCGATATGCCGATGAAACCGAGGCTCATCGGCGCGCCGAAGGCGACGATGCCACGCCATTCGGCGAGAGCCAACCCCGGGAAAGGTCTTAGTGCCGCCAGCCGGCGCCAGCGATAGGCGAGCACCGCTGCGAGGCAGACGAATTGCGACGCGATGGAGCCGACCGCCGAACCGAGCACGCCCCAATGCATCACAGCCATGAACAGCCAATTGGCGAGGATATTGAGCAGCGAGGCCGACAGCGTCACCAGCGTCATGAAGCCGATCTTGCCTTCGCAGCGCAATGCGTCGAGATGCAGCGATAGGAAGAAACTGATCGGCGCAAAAGCGATCATCGCGCCCATGAACAGCATCGCGCCCTGGGCAACAGTGGCATTGCCGGCAGCACCGGTACCGATGATCTGTCGGCCCACGCTCCAGTAGACCAGATTGAGGATGAGGGTGACGGCGAGCGCCAGCGCATGCGCGCCGGCAAACACCCGAGATGCCCCATCGCGATTGCCGGCACCCAGCCGGCGGGCGAGGATACTCGCCATGCCGTTCGAGACCAGCGATTGCAGGGCGACCAGCAGCATCAGCCCGGGGAAAATCAGGCTGACGGCAGAGAGCGCGTCCGGGCCGATATAGGCGCCGAGGAAATAGGCGTCGACGACGGTGAACAGGCCGCTGACGGTGGTGATCGCGACGATCGGTGCCGCCGTTTTGATGAAGACGCCCGGCAGCCAGCCGGTAAGAAAAGCATTGCCTTGGGAAAGATCGGTCATGGAGAAATCCGTGCGATATGAGGCAGGGTCCGATCCGGCTTAGAAGTCATGCGGATCCGGACGGCCTCAAAAGGACAAAAACAATCTAGAGATCGATCACCAGATGCGGCACGCCGTTCGAGGTCTTCCTCGGCGAGATACCGTCGGCATCGATCTGCGCGTTCACACGCTGGCGAAAGGCCGAAAAGCTCTCGAAGGTGACGACATCCACCGGCTCGTCGAAATGGATGGTGATCCTGTGCAGATCGCCGCCCGGCAGGGCCGAAAGCGCCAGAACTTCGCCGGTGAAGGGCTGATTGAGATAACGGCCGCGAATATGCGCGCCGACGAAGAGCGGCGTCTTCGGAGCGGCATTGGGTTTTGCCGCCAGGGCTGCGAGGGTGTTCCAATCGCGCGCGCCATGCTGGCGGGCAATCATTTCCAGGGCCGCACTGTGGGTGAGCGGGGTGCCGCGATCATTCATCGCCTGGCGCAGGCGCTTGGCCTGAGCCTTCAATTCGTCAATGGCAGGATAGGTCGTCGTCATGGCGTGAGCCTTCGCAAGGCATGCTCTTCGACTGCGGATGGGAGCTCGCATTGCCGCCAGTCAGCATGCACAAAGGGCCGTGACCATAATCGCGAGGGCTTCACCATGGATTTCATCCGCGAGCGGCCGGTGCCTCGAACCAGGCTTTGTATGCGCGAACGCCGCCGACATGTCAAGAACGGCACCGATGCGCTGGGGAATGCGCAACTTTGGGGCAAATCTGCACGAAATCGGTGCGATTTTCCCGCAGGTTTCCCAGAAGCATTCAATTTTACCAATGTTCTTCAGCAAGTGTCAGCATTCTTCCGCTAATATCTTGTCGTATAACAAGCGGAGGCTAAAAGGGCCTTTCAGATGCACCTCGACACAGAACACCCTAAGCCGGAACGTGCTTACAGGGAATTCAATCTCGACAGGCCCGGCAACATCATCTTCGTCGGCCATCACCTCAGCACCGGAACGCAGGTGCGCTGCCTGATCCGCACGATCACGCTTGCCGGCGCATTGCTCGAAGTCAGCCCGAACCTGGAAATACCGAGCCATTTCTTCCTCGAAATCCTCGGCATCCATGACGAGATCGGCGCGACCGTGGTCAAACGCGAAGGCGAATTGGTGACGATCAGCTTCAACATGCTGATCAATCCTGAATTCCTGCACCACGTGTTGCGATTGAACTTCGAAACCTGAGGCTTTTGCCCATCCGCGAACCACCGCGGCGCGTCTCCTTTGTTTCGCCGCTTCGTCTTGCGGCGAGACGTGCGATGATCGGAACCGCCCAGAGAAATCCGCGCCATTCCGGACGATCAAGCGGGTCGGCAAGCGGATCGGTCAAGGGACCGCGGCGGATCCGCCGATTGCGGATTTCGATTTCCCTGAAGAGAACAACCCAGTTGAGATCCATAGCTTCATCCTCCATCTATTTGCTGGAGCACTTGAGCTAAGCCTTCGCGCCCTTCCGATGTAGAGGCGCCGGAGAAAGGGGGTTTTCATCCATGAAAGATGCGAGCTGGGACGACCTGCAACTTTTCTTCCATGTTGCGACAGGCGGCGGGCTTTCGGCGGCGGCGGCCCGCACCGGGCTCAGCGCGCCGACGATCGGCCGGCGCATGCTGGCGCTCGAACGGGTGACGGGCCGATCGCTGTTCAGCCGCGGCCCTACCGGCTATCTGCTGGCCAAGGACGGGCAGGCGTTGCTCGATCGCGTCCGGCTGATGCAGGATGCGGCGCGTGCGATCTCCGACTGGCGCGGCGAGGTGCTGACGCTGCCGATCGTCTCGACGGCCGCCGACAGCTGGACCTCGCGCTTCATCGCCGACCATCTGGCCAGCGTCTGGACGCCGAAGGATAGCTTCCGCATGTGCTACAAGACCTGCGACACGGGCGTCGATTTCACTTACCGCGAGGCGCATATCGCCATTGGCCATAGCCGGCCGGAGAGCGGCAACGTCGCCATCCGCCGTTCGGTCCAGGTGGCGCATGCGGCCTATCAGGCGGCCGGTTATGACGAGACGAATTGCAACTGGATCTCGCTCGGCACCGATACCGCCGTCACCCCGGCCGACAAATGGACTTTCGAGCAGCCGGATTATTGGATCACCAGCTGGACGAACACGCCACATATGCTCTTCTACCTCATCCGCGGCGGTGCCGGCCGCGGCGTGCTTCCCTGTTTCATCGGCGATCAGGAGCGCAGGCTCGTCCGCGCCGGGCCAGCGATCGACGAACTGACCTACGAGATGTGGATCGTTGCGCATGACGACGAACGGCAACGGCCGGAGGTCAGGATCGTCATCGACCGTCTGGCGGCGCTCTTTGCCGATCATGAAGAGCTGTTTGCTGGGCAGAGACCCTCGATATAACACGAAAACGCGGGCCCTCCCGACCCGCGTTTCCTCGCTAGAGCGGTAACCGCTCTATCCTTTTGTTTCTACGCAAATCCGGACGGAAAACCGCTTCATACTTTTCCTGGAATTGCTCTAATGGCTCAGGCGGCGAGATGCCGCTCGATCTCGTCGACCGGCATATTGGTATAGTCTTTCGCCACCTCAGCGGTGATCACCGCCTGCGTATCGGCGCGGAGTGCCGGCCGCAGCGTGCCAAGCGCCTTCGGCGGTGCAACGAGGATGATGCGACGGGCCTTCTTTTCCTGCACCAAGTCGTCGAGCTTTCCCGCCACCTGTTTCAGAAATTCGGCTTCGGCCTGATCCTGCCAACTGGTCTCCTCGA
The DNA here is from genome assembly GCF_051811185.1 of Rhizobium sp. 62_C5_N11_2. Taxonomy (NCBI): domain Bacteria; kingdom Pseudomonadati; phylum Pseudomonadota; class Alphaproteobacteria; order Hyphomicrobiales; family Rhizobiaceae; genus Rhizobium; species Rhizobium sp. 62_C5_N11_2. The sequence goes on along the minus strand of NZ_JBPWPW010000001.1, from coordinate 1,187,739 downwards.
CAGCGCTGCCGCTCAGTCCGTCTGCAGCATGGGTTCGGCCTGGCTTATCGGCGCCAATCTCGCGATCCGGCGCGCTCGGCTGCGTCAGGGTTTCCAGCACCTTCAGGTTCACCAGTTGGGCATCGCCGGCATTCTGCATGATCAGAGCCTTGGCTCCGTCGCAGACCACGACCCATGATTCCCAAGGGATTTTGACATCAGTCATCTTCAACTCCTCGCTGTCGTCATTCGAAGCGCGCCGTGCTTCATCGATCAAGGCACAACGCTCGGCCATTGAAAGAGTTCGGGAAAATTGCGCCGAAATCGAACGGGGCGGCGATCCGGCCGGTCCTTGCTGCGTAGAAAGGCCAAGGTCGGGAGATTGACAATGAAGACATCACTGCTCGCCTATGCTGGCGCCTTTCTCACCCTTCTCATCTGCGACGGGATATGGCTCGGCCTCATCGCCCGCAACTTCTACCGCGACCAACTGGGGACGCTGATGCTGCCCTCGCCCAATCTTGCGGTCGGCGCACTGTTCTACCTGTTCTTCGCCGCCGCAGTGGTTGTGCTTGCAGTGCTGCCGGCGCTGTCGGCAGGCTCGATCGCCACCGCATTTCTCCACGGTGCCATTCTGGGACTAGCGGCCTATGGCACCTATGACGTCACCAATCTTGCCACGCTTCGCAACTGGCCAGTCGTCATGAGCCTGGTCGACATGGCCTGGGGCACGGCTCTAACGGCGCTGACCGCCGCCGGCGGATATCTTACCGTCAGATTTTTTGGCTGAAACGGGAGGCTCGGAATGGAAACCGCGTCCCGATAATGAACATGAAGGCGTCCCGCTTGGGAACAAAGTTTGAAATCGTTAAAATTGGAATTTTATGTTTGACGAATGTGCAAAACATTCATGTGACCTTGGTTGGGATCAAGACCAGTTGCTCGATCAAGCCAGCCTGAATGAGATCAAGGTCAGCTTGATTGAGATAAACCCCCAATGCGTCCTGACTGACGGAGAATGTGAATGACTATGCTCCGCGCTACACACCTTGCCACGGTCAAGTCCGCCGTCTACGACCTGCGCTGGGAAGAATTCAGCGTCAAACGGCCAGCCCGCATCGTCGCCGTCCGGCCGTGCCTCACAGGCGTCTCCATGCGAAGCGCCGAGATCATCGATATCTCCCAGGGTGGCGCCACCTTCGTCGTCTCGACCACGGCCGGCCTGCCAAAGCACTATTATCTCAACATTCTTGGCCTCGCCTATCGCATCGGCTGCGCCGAGGTCTATCGCCATAAGGAACGCATCGGGGTGCGGTTCATCAACATCATGGACCCCGAGGTTCTGCGCCGCGTCGTCCGCACCGATTTCCTCGTCGGCAACATGGAAGCAATTGCCGCCCGGCGTGCGCCGATCTTCCGCGCCTGAACAGGCCGCAGCTGCGGAAATAATCTTGCTTGCGTTGGCCGTACCCGGGCCTATTGTTGCGCCAATTGTCAATATGTCCGGGAAACTGCCGTCGCATGTCCGCCTTTTCGCGCTTCACACCTCTTGCCAGCGCCCTGCCTTCCACAGTCCCTTTCGTCGGCCCGGAGGCGATCGAGCGCCAGCGCGGGCTTGCCGTTTCGGCGCGCATCGGCGCCAATGAGAACGGCTTCGGCCCAGCTGCCTCCGTGTTTGCAGCGATGCGCGAGGAAGCCGGCAATATCTGGAAATACAACGATCCGGAGAACTTCGCGCTCCGGGAAGCGCTTGCAGCCCATCTCTGTATCTCGTCCGCCAATATCGCCATCGGCAGCGGCATCGACGAATTGCTCGGTCAGATCGTCCGGCTGGTGATCGAGCCGGGCGCGCCCGTCATCACCTCGCTCGGCGCCTATCCGACCTTCAATTTCCATGTCGCCGGTTTCGGCGGTCGGCTGGTGACCGTTCCCTACGCAAACGACCGCGAGGATCTCGACGGCCTGCTCGATGCCGTCAAGCGCGAGAATGCGCCCCTCGTCTATTTCGCCAATCCTGATAATCCGATGGGCAGTTGGTGGGATGCCGACAGTATCGTAGCTTTCGCCCGTTCGCTGCCCGAGACGACACTGATGGTGCTCGACGAGGCCTATAGCGAAACGGGGCCGGCAGGTTCACTGCCGTCGATCTCCTCGCTGATCGAGCTGCCGAACGTCGTTCGCACCCGCACCTTCTCCAAGGCCTACGGACTTGCCGGCTCACGCACCGGCTACGTGATCTCGACAGCAGGCACGGCGCAGGCCTTCGACAAGATCCGCAATCATTTCGGCATGAACCGGCTGGCAACGGCCGCAGCGCTCGCCGCCCTCAAGGACCAGGCCTATCTCGTCGAGGTGGTCGGGAAAATCCATGCGGCGCGGGAGCGGATCGGCGGTATCGCCCGGGCGAACGGTCTTGAGCCCCTGCCCTCGGCCACGAATTTCGTGGCGATCGACACCGGCCGCGACGGCGCTTATGCCAGGGCGATCGTCGACGGGCTGATGGAGCACGGGGTTTTCATCCGCATGCCTGGCGTGGCGCCGCTCAATCGATGCATTCGCGTCAGCGTCGGGCCGGAAGCGGATATGGCGTTGCTCGAAGAGACGCTGCCGCAGGTCCTGAAAGAGATCGGCCGATAAAACGGAAAAACCGCGGCCGGTGGAGGATCCGGTCGCGGTTCCGTTCTCCCGGCGTCGGCCCCGTCCAAAGCGCCCCGCCAGCTCCCTCTTTCCGAGGTTGTTATTGCTGCTCTTGTCGAATTCCTTAGTGAACCGTCATCCACTCGCGGGCGGCGCGCAGCGCTGCTGCGAGCTGCATCTTGTCCATGGCGGCGGCCACGTCGGCACGAAGCTCGGCGGCGCGATCGTTGCCCTTGATTGCGGCGATGTTCAGCCATTTGTGGGCTGAGACGAGATCGACTTCGCAGCCGCGGCCGGTCGCATACATCAGACCCATTTCGCAGAAGACATCGGCGCTATTGTCGCCACCCATGGTGGCCGTTTCAGCATTGTGCATTTCAAAGCGTGCCATCGGTTTTATCCCTGTTAGCCTGTTTATGACTTACCCTGTTTTACCTCTGGGCCTTGCCGTCTATCGCGGCTTGTGGCCCTTGCGGTCCGGCGGGTTTGCCCCGCTCGTTTGATGGGTTCACTATGCCAAACGGCTTTCAAAAAACGCCTAAAATGCATGATTAATTTGCGACAAACAAAGTGCAAATGCTTGGTAAATTTGGGTTTTTGTTAAACATCAGATTCCTTGCGAATTAAGGATTTTCGCTCGAATTTTACGAAAGATTCAGATTTGAAAATAAAGAGATCGTTCATCATGAAATCAGCAGGCGATATCTTTACAAGCTCGCCGCATGGCTTTTTTCTCCTGTTTTTCATCCGATCAGCAAGATAGCAATCGGGCTTATTTACCTTTACGTTCGCGTCAGTTATTTTCGCGACCGATCTAGGACATCATGGAGGAAAAGATGATCCGCAGCTTCGTTCTCGCCGGCGCCATCGCAATGATCGCGGGTATAGCGCATGCCGAGGAGCCGATCGTCGGCAACTGGAAGACGGCCGCCGGTGATACGGCGGTGATCGCATCCTGCGGCGGCAGTTACTGCGTGACACTGAAGACCGGTAAATATGCCGGCCGGAAGATCGGCACACTGGCGGGAACCGGCGGCAGCTATGCCGGCGAGATCACCGACCCGGCCGCCGAAAAGACCTATAGCGGCGCGGGCAAGGTTTCCGGCAATTCGCTGAGGATGCAGGGCTGCGTGATGAAGATCCTTTGCAAGTCGCAGACCTGGACGCGGCTCTGAGGCCATAAGAAGGCGCAACGATCATCCAAACGCTGAGGCATGCCGGCGCGCCGGCATGCCTCGAAGCCTTTTGCGTCTCCTCCGCTACGCCAGCCGGCGAAGTCGAATGGCGTCGAATTCGCCCAGCGACCCCTTCAAATCCTCCCCGCAACCTAGCCGAGCCTGCCCGGCAAGCTGAACGGCTGATGAACCGGCATCTCAGCACTCGTTCAGCCATCGCATGCCAAAACTATTGTCACGATAGAGTTGCGTATCGGGGACAAGGGGATGAACATCTATATTCTGGCAAGACGCTTTAGCATCATCACGCTGTTTGCGGCGATCTTCGCTATCACGTTTTCGGCGGTCGTGGTGCACCAGGGTGGCGGCGGGGCGCAGTCGCATTTCGGGGCGAGCTATACCTGCCTGGAGAGAAACGGCACCTTCTGCGCGCCTACGGTGCGATGACTGGAATCCGACACGGAAAAGGATAAAAAAACGGAATCCGCCGGCGCGCGTCGTTTGCTTGTCAAAAACAACTCTCTATAATGCGTCATGAACAAACGAATCTCCCCTTTGTCGCCCCTCGAAATATCCTCTCCACCACCTTTCCAGCCTGAGAGTTTCGATGATCCCGCCAAGGCGGTCGAGACGCTGATGGCGCTTTACGAGCGCAATACGGCGTTCCTGATCAAGAGCTTCGCCGAACTTGCGCAGGGCGCTCCGATCTCCTCGCGCTACCGCGCTTTTTATCCGCAGGTCAGCATCGAGACAACAAGCTTCGGCCATGTCGATTCGCGGCTTTCCTATGGCCATGTCACGGCACCCGGCATCTATACGACGACAGTCACCCGGCCGAAGCTCTTCAAGCATTACCTGAAGGAGCAGCTGGCGCTCTTGATGAAGAGCCACAATGTTCCTGTCATCGTCTCGGAATCGACGACGCCGATCCCCTTGCACTTCGCCTTCGGCGAGGGTGCGCATGTGGAAGCATCGACGACCGCATTCGTCGACATTCCGATGCGCGATATCTTCGACACGCCCGACCTCAACACCACCGACGACGAGATCGCCAATGGCGAATATATCCCGCCGCCGGGAGAGCCCTCGCCGCTCGCGCCGTTCACCGCGCAACGCATCGACTACTCGCTCGCCCGATTGTCGCATTATACGGCGACGCATGCCGAGCATTTCCAGAATTTCGTGCTGTTCACGAACTATCAGTTCTATATCGACGAATTCTGCAGCTGGGCGCGCAAGATGATGGCGGAGGACGGCGACGGCTATACTGCTTTCGTCGAGCCCGGCAATGTCGTCACCCTGCCCGGCTCGAAGGCACCGGAAACGGATGCCGCCCTCACCCGCCTGCCGCAAATGCCAGCCTACCATCTAAAGAAGAAGGGCCATGCCGGGATCACCATGATCAATATCGGCGTCGGCCCGTCCAACGCCAAGACAATCACCGACCACGTCGCAGTGTTGCGTCCGCATGCTTGGCTGATGCTCGGCCACTGCGCCGGTCTGCGCAACAGCCAGCGGCTCGGCGACTATGTTCTGGCCCATGCCTATATGCGCGAGGACCATGTTCTCGACGACGACCTGCCGGTCTGGGTACCGATCCCGGCGCTGGCCGAGGTGCAGGTGGCGCTCGAAGCCGCCGTTGCTGAAATCACCGGCTATGAGGGTTTCGAGCTGAAGCGCATCATGCGCACCGGTACCGTCGGCACGATCGACAACCGCAACTGGGAACTGCGCGACCAGCGCGGGCCGGTGAAGCGGCTCTCCCAGGCGCGCGCAATCGCACTCGACATGGAATCGGCAACGATCGCCGCCAACGGCTTCCGCTTCCGCGTGCCCTATGGCACGCTGCTCTGCGTCTCCGACAAGCCGCTGCATGGCGAATTGAAACTGCCGGGCATGGCAACGGCCTTCTACCGCACGCAGGTCAACCAGCATCTGCAGATCGGCATCCGCGCCGTCCAGAAGCTTGCCGCCATGCCAAAGGAAGCGCTGCATTCACGCAAGCTGCGCAGCTTCTTCGAAACGGCCTTCCAATAGGCCGTTTCCTCATCTGCCCGTCACGACAGGCGACGAACCGTCTGCCAGCATCTGCGGCCTGCCGGCGGCGAGGTTCAGCCCTGATATCAGCAGGGTGAATGCCACGAAGACGAAAGCGATGCGCAGAAGAACCTTCAGCGCATCGGCATCGTCGAGCCCCAGCGGACGCTTCTCACGGCGGCGTGCCCAGATGTGGCTTGCCAACGCAATTTCAAGAATGCTCATTACAGGTCTCCTCGACAAGTTTCGATGAAGCCTTGTCGAGTGCTGCCTTGCGATTTCGACAGCCGGCCGGCACAAAGATTTTTGCCGCCGCTGTCGAAATGCGTGGAGCTCGGTCGTCCAGGGTTATTGAAACGCTCACAAGGAGGCTGTCCGCGATGAAATATCTCTGTCAGGTCTGGTTCGATGGCGGGGTACTCGACGCCATGACGAAAGAAGAGAAGGCCGAACTCGACACCAATTCCTTGAACTATGACAAGGACCTCGTCGAAAGCGGCCATATGATCGTCGCCCAGGCACTGCAGTCGCCGAAATCGGCTGTGACTGTCCGAGTGCGCAACGGCGAGATGTCGGTGACGGACGGTCCCTACGCCGAGACGAAGGAGGCGCTCGGCGGCTTCATCCTGATCGAGGCCAAGGATCTCAACGAAGCGATCCGCATTGCCGCCGGCATCCCGCTCGCCAGGCTCGGCGCGATCGAGGTGCGACCCATTCATTCCTTCGGCAAAGACGCGTGAGGAGACGGCGATGAAATATCTCTGCCAGGTCTGGTTCGAAACCGCAAAGATCAGTGCCATTTCAGCCGAGGACGGCGAAAAGCTGACACGGGATTCGATCATCAACGACGACAGGCTACGCGACAGCGGCCACCTGCTGGTGGCGTTGGCGCTACGCGAACCTTCGACGGCAATGACGGTCAGGGTCCGCAACGATGCGGTGACGACGACCGACGGCCCCTTCGCCGAAATCAAGGAGCATCTCGGCGGCTTCGTGCTGATCGAGGCGAAAGACATGGAAGAGGCAACTGATATCGCCGCCACTTTTCCCGTAGCGCGATACGGCTCCATCGAAGTGCGGCCAGCCTATTCGATCAAGGAGGAATGCTGAGCCATGCGTTACATCTGCCTGATCTACAATTGCGCCGACACCGACGGCACGCTGACATCGGAAGAGACCGATGAACTCGTCAAAGCGCATTTCGCCTTCGACGAGGAGCTGCGCCGCGACGGCATCATGATCCATGCCGATGCGTTGGAGATGCCTGAGACGGCGACCGTGCTGCGCGTTCGGAACAACACGCTGTCGGCCACCGACGGCCCCTATGTCGAGACGAAGGAGCATTTGGCCGGCTTCTATGTCATCGAGGCACCCGATATGGTGAAGGCTAGGGAAATTGCCGGTCGGATCCCTTCGGCACGTTACGGCGCCGTCGAACTGAGGCCCGTGCGAATGCTGACCCTGCCGGACTGAGGTGCCCTTTTGGAACGCGTCATCGAGGAGATCTACCGAACGCAATCGCGCCGGGTGCTGGCGACGCTGATCCGCCTGCTCGGCGATTTCGACCGGGCGGAGGAAGCGCTTCACGACGCCTTCGCCGCAGCTGCCCGGACATGGCCAACGGACGGCATTCCCGGCAACCCCTTCGCCTGGCTCGTTTCCACGGGGCGCTTCAAGGCGATCGACACGATTCGGCGGCGGGCGCGTTTCGATGCTTCACAGCATCACATCGAGGACAGCCTCTACTCGCCCGACGCAACTTACATCGGCGACATGGAACCGATCGAGGACGACATGCTGCGGCTGATCTTCACCTGCTGCCATCCGGCCATCCCGGCCGATGCGCAGATGGCGATGGCACTCAGAGAAATCTGCGGGCTAACCACCGAAGAAATCGCCCACGCCTTCCTCACGCCGGCGCCGACGGTAGCCCAGCGGATCGTGCGCGCCAAGAGCAGGATCCGGGCTGCGAAGATCCCCTACGAGGTTCCGGGCCACGAGGCGCTGCCGCCGCGGCTCGACCAGGTGCTGCACGTCATCTACCTGGTCTTCAACGAGGGCTATTCCGCCTCTTCGGGTGAAGACGTGGTCCGGGCCGACTTGACCGCAGAGGCGATACGTCTGGCGCGGCTGCTTCTGGCGCTGCTGCCGCATCCCGACGTCTCCGGCCTGCTGGCGCTGATGCTGCTGCAGGATTCCCGTCGCACCGCCCGCCGCGGCGAGCAGGGATCGCTGGTGCTGCTTGCCGATCAGGACCGCTCGCTCTGGGACCGTGCGAAGATTGCGGAAGGCCTGGCGCTGCTCACAGAAGCAATGCGGACGGGAGAGGTCGGCACCTATACGCTGCAGGCGGCGATCGCCGCCGAGCATGCCAAGGCGCCGGCTGCGGAAGAGACCGACTGGCGACGGATTGCCTTCTATTACGATCTGCTTCTGGCGGCGCAGCCCTCCTCGATCGTCGAGCTCAACCGCGCCGTGGCGATCGCGATGGCGGAAGGGCCGGCCAAGGGGCTGGAACTGGTCGATGCCATTCTGGCACGCCGGGAGCTGCAGGCCTATCACCTCGCCCATTCGGCACGTGCCGATTTCCTTCGCCGTCTCGGCCGGAGGCAAGAGGCGATCGCGGCCTATGAAACGGCGCTGTCGCTCTGCCGGCAGGAGCCGGAGCAGGCGTTTCTGCGAAAACGGATTTCAGAGCTTGCCGCGACGTCCGAGCGGCAGTGAGATCGCGGTGCCGGTCAGCGCCGAGACGATGATCAGCAGATGGGCATTGACGCTCGCCTGTGCCAGCGCGGCAAGGGCCAGCCGCTCGCTCGATGCTCCCAAGGCGATGGCGCCGGCGGTGATGCCGGCCGGATAGGTGCCGACGCCGCCGGGCGCATGCATCGGCAACACCGAGGAGAGTTCACCGCCGAGCGCGCCGCCGAAGCTCGCCGCCATTGGCAGCACGCCCATCAGGCCGAGCGCCCATGCCAGCACCATCACCTTCACCAGCCAGTTGACGATGGTCATCGCCCAGGCGCGCGCAAAGGCGATGGCGTCGAGCGGCAGGCCGTTTTCGATCTCGGCGACGAATTTCTGCGCTTTCTTCGGTAGCAGCCTGGCGGCAAGGCGCAGCAGCGGCTTGCGGGCGGCGAAGGCTGCGACCGGCAACAGCAGGAAGGCTGTCCAGAGCGACCAGGCCACAGCCGGATCGGCTGATGCAACGGCAAAACCGATGCCGGCAGCGGCCAGGAGGGCATGCAGGTCGAGCAGCCGCATGACGAACAGCGCCGAGGTTCCGCGCGTCAGCGGAATGCCGAATTCAGTGCGCATCAGCAGCGGAAAGCTGGTCTCGCCGGTGCGGAAGGGCAGCATGATGTTCAGCAGGTTGTGGATCTGCGTGACGCGGAAGAGGACCGCGAACCGGCCGGCCGTTTCGTTCGGAAAATAATCATAGATGCGCCAGGTGCGCAGGAAATAGGTGCTCGTCAATAGCACGAGCGCGCCGATCACCGGACCTGCGCCGACATCGGCCCACTGCCTGATGATAACAGGCCAACCCCAGAACCATTGGATGAAGAGGCCATAGGCTGCGACGATGACGACCGTCAGCACCGTCATGCGATTGCGCATAAACCAGGATTGCCGGCTTTCAACGATCGAAGTCTTCATGTAGTAGGCATTCCTCGCTTGGGTCGGCATGGGCCGATACCATCGCCAGGCCTTTTAAGAGAAATGAAGGTTGCGCACAACGGCCGAGTGATGGCGATGGCGGTGAAAACGCCTCCACACCGACGTTGCGAGCGGCCGACCGGTAAATGATGGCGCCTTGCCGGCTTGACGTGGAGATCGATGTTGAAGCGGATTACCAGAAGCATTACCAGCGCAAGCATTTTTCTGGCAGCCTATTTCCTGCTGAACATCGCGCTTCGCATCGCCTTGCCGCATACGCTCGATCTCGACGAGGCGGAGCAGTCCTTCTACTCGCAATATCTGCTTGCCGGCTACGGTCCGCAGCCGCCCTTCTACAACTGGATCCAATATGCCATCGTTTCGGTGACCGGCATATCGATGTGGGTGCTCTCGGTGCCCAAGAACATCATTCTCTTCGGCTGCTATCTCTTCTACGGGCTTGCTGCCCGCGAGGTGCTGAAGAGCCGTTCGCTCGCAGCCGTCGCCATGCTGAGCCTGATTACCCTGCCGCAGGTTGGCCTGATGGCGCAGCGCGAACTGACCCATACGGTTGCCCTGCTGTTTGCGACCTCGCTCTTCCTCTTCGGTTTTTTCCGCACGCTGCGCCAGCCGACGATCGGGAGCTACCTCCTCATCGGCATCGCCACCGGCATCGGGCTCATCTCGAAGTATAATTTCGCCATCCTGCCACTTGCCGCCCTCATTGCCGTGCTGCCGGAGCGGGAGTGGCGCAGCCGTCTCATCGACTGGCGTTTGCTGCCGGCGGCCGTCCTTGCCATTCTGATCGTGCTGCCGCATGCGCTCTGGCTGCCTGACAATCTCGCCAGCGCGTCTGCGCCGACGCTGGAGCGGATGACCGCCGAACACCTGGCCCCGGCCGGCCTCCCCCGCATCGGGCAAGGACTGCTGTCTCTCATCATCGCCGTCCTCGGCTTCGTCGCATTGCCGATCGTTCTCATCGCGGCCGCTTTCCGGCGCGACTTCCTTCGCGCGCTCTCCTCTTCCAGCCCGATGATCCGGGTGATCGAGCGGATGATGATCATCAGCCTGCTCGCCTTCGTCGGCGTGGTCCTCTTCGCCGGCGCCAGCGATATCCACGAGCGCTGGCTCGACCCATGCCTGCTCGTCCTTCTGATCTATCTTTTCCTGAAACTGGAAACCGCAGGTCTCGATCTTTCCGCCGGTCTTGCGCGCTTCCGGCCCGTGGTGCCGGTCTTCATGGTCGTCATCCTGTCGATCCTTCTCTTCCGGATCGTCGGCATTCAATACATCGGCACGTATACAAGAACGAACGTACCCTTTTCCGGTTACGTGGCTGAATTGACCGCGACCCGCAAGCCGGTTCTCATCGTGGCGGGAACCAAGTTCGTGGCCGGCAACATGCGGCTGGAGTTTCCCGATGTTCCCGTCGTGATCCCGTTCTTCCCCGGTCCAGGGGTTCCCGAATATGCGGACGCGAAGGGGCCGGTGCTGGTTATCTGGCGCGGCGAGACCGCAGATGATCCAACAATTTCCCCCGGTTTCGCCAATGACCTCGTCAAATCGGGCATTCATCTGCAAGAGTTGAAGACGCTGACGCTGCCCTATCTCTTCGGTGACGGCAAACGCAGCTTCTCCATTGGTTACTCCTGGGTGGAAGGCGGCGCGAAATAGCGCCCAGGCAGATCAGCCGATTGCGGGAAACCGGCATTGCCCGCTGGCAACCGGCGGACACTTCATGTAGTAGCCTTCCGCAAGTGCGGCGGCAGCATTAAAGATTGCTCGGCCGTCCGGCCTTTTGGAGATGAAAGTTGCAGACAACGGTAGAGCCCATTCGCGGTACGAATGACCCGGTACAATCGCTCGAGCTGTCGCTGGTCGTACCCATTTTCAACGAAGAGGAAAGCGTCGGCCCGCTCATCGAGCGTGTCGTGGCTGCGATGGTTAGCTACCCCCATCGCTGGGAGCTGATCCTCGTCGATGACGGCAGCACGGATGCGACGCTCGTCAACGCCCGCAAGTACGTCGGGCGCGAGGGGCTAGCGCTGAGGATCGTCGAGTTGCAGCGCAACTTCGGTCAGACCGCAGCCATGCAGGCCGGCATCGACACGGCCCAGGGCCGCCTGATCGCGACGATGGACGGCGACCTCCAGAACGACCCGAAGGACATTCCTTCGATGGTCTCCGAGCTGGAACGGCGTGAACTCGACCTCTTGGTCGGCTGGCGCAAGAACCGCAAGGACGGCCTGTTCCTGCGCAAGATCCCCTCCTGGTGCGCCAACTACCTGATCGGCCGCATCACCGGCGTCAAGCTGCATGATTACGGCTGCAGCCTGAAAATCTACCGTGCCTCGATCATCAAGCAGGTGAAGCTGATGGGCGAGATGCACCGCTTCATCCCCGCCTGGGTCGCCGGTGTGGTGCCGAGCTCGCGTATCGGCGAGATGGCCGTCACCCACCATGCCCGCGAGCACGGCGTTTCGAAATACGGCATTTCGCGCACCTTCCGCGTCATCCTCGACCTGCTATCGGTGATGTTCTTCATGCGCTACAAGGCGCGGCCGGGGCATTTCTTCGGTTCGCTCGGCCTGGGTCTCGGCGCGCTCGCCATGCTGATCCTGCTCTATCTCGGCTTCGACAAGTTCATCATGGGCAACGATATCGGCACGCGCCCGATGCTGATGGTCGGCGTCGTGCTGCTGCTGTCGTCGGTGCAGATGATCACCACCGGCATCCTGGCGGAAATGATTGCGCGCACCTATTATCGCGACGACGCCTCTCCGAACTACATCGTGCGGCAGATCTTCGACGATCAAAGCCAAGCCTAAGCCGGCAGCACGATGCTGGAGCGCGTGACGAGCACGATCAGAACCGCAGGCCTGCTGCTTGCAGCCTATTTCGTGCTCAACATCGCGCTGCGCATCGCGCTTCCGCATTCGCTGGAGCTCGACGAGGCCGAGCAGTCCTTCTTCTCGCAATATCTGCTGGCCGGCTACGGCCCGCAGCCACCTTTCTACAACTGGATGCAATATGCCGTCGTTTCGGTGGCCGGCATGTCGATCGGCGCGCTTGTTGTCCCGAAGAACATCCTGCTATTCCTATCCTATCTCTTCTACGGCCTTGCCGGGCGGCGGGCGCTGAAGGATCAGGCGCTTGCCGCCGTCGCCATGCTGGCGCTGATCACCCTGCCCCAGGTCTCCTACATGGCCCAGCAGGACCTGACCCACACGACGGCGCTGCTCTTTGCCAGCTCGCTTTTTCTCTACGGCTTCTTCCGCACGCTCGACCGGCCCGATATCGGCAGCTATCTCCTGCTCGGGCTTGCGACCGGCATCGGGCTGATCTCGAAATATAATTTCGCGCTGATGCCTGTCGTCGCTTTGATCGCCATCCTGCCCGATGCCGAATGGCGGCGCAGGGCGCTCGACTGGCGCATGCTGGCGGCGATCACTGTCGCACTCGTCATCGTCCTGCCGCACGCGGTCTGGCTGCAGGGCAATCTCGCATTCGCCTCCTCCGACACTCTGGTCAAGATGGCCGCCGGCAGCGAACCGGCCGGCGCCGTGCGGATCGGCAAAGGCCTTGTCGCCTTTCTCGTCGCCATCATCGCCTTTGCGGCGCTGCCGGTGCTGATCTTCGCCGCCACCTTTCGCCGGGATTTTGTCCGGGCGCTTTCGGCGGGCAACCGCTGGACGGGGATGATGGAGCGGATGATGCTCGCAAGTCTCGCCGGCATTGCTCTCATCGTGCTTTTCACCGGCTCCACCACGGTTCGCGAGCGCTGGCTCGACCCGTTCCTGCTGGTGCTGCCGATCTATTTCCTGGCGAAGATGCAGGCGGCCGGGCTCGACCTTTCCGCCGGGCTGCGCCGCTTCCGGCCGGTGCTGCCGGTGCTGATGGCCTGCGTGCTGATCGCCCTCGGTTTCCGTGTCGTCGGCGCCGGGCTGATCGGCACCTACAGCCGGCCGAATGTGCCGATGGCGGGCTTTTCGCGCGAAATGACGCGACAGGCGCAACCCGCACTTGTGATCGCTTCCGACCCCTATATCGGCGGAAACATGCGGCTGCAATTTCCCGATGTGCCGGTGGTGATCCCGGATTTTCCGGCACCGGGCATTCCGGCCTATGCCGAGGCCAAGGGGCCGGTGCTCATCGTCTGGCGCGGCAAGAAAACGGCGACGGCTGCCGATGCGATCATGCCGGAGCGGTTTTCATCAGCGCTGACGGCGGCCGGCATCGCGCTGCAGGAGATCGGCTCGCTGTCGCTTCCCTATTATTTCGGCCGCCAGGGCGACAATTTCGCGCTCGGTTACGCCTGGGTTCGGCCGGAAAGCAAATAGAATGACCGAGAGCAACCGTCGCGACATCAGTTGGATCTTTGCCCTGCTGGCGGCCTATTTCGTGCTTCAGGTCGGCGTGCGGCTCGCAACCTCGCATTCTCTCGATCTCGACGAGGCCGAACAGGTCTTCCGCTCGCAATGGCTTGCCGCCGGCTACGGCCCGCAGCCGCCCTTCTACAACTGGCTGCAATACACCGTCTTCCAGTTCGCCGGTGTCTCGCTAACCGCCCTTTCGGTGGTGAAGAACCTACTGCTGTTCAGCTCCTACGTGCTCTACGGCCTGACCGCGCGGCTTATCCTGCGCGACAAGGCGCTGGTGGCGATCACCACGCTCGGGCTGCTGACGATCCCGCAGATGGCTTTCGAGATGCAGCGCGACCTGACGCATACGGTCGCCGTGTTCTTCTCGGCCAGCATCTTCTTCTACGGCTTCATCCGCAGCCTGAAGCAGCCGAGCCTCGCCTCCTATCTCATCGCCGGCATCGGCATCGGTTTCGGCCTGCTCGCTAAATATAATTTCGCGATCTTGCCGGCGGCAGCCCTGATTGCCGCGCTTTCGGATGCGCGCCTGCGGCCGCGGATCTTCGACTGGCGACTGATGCTGACGGCGGCGGTGGCGCTCGTCATCATCCTGCCGCATCTCTTCTGGCTGAAGGACAATCTCGATTTCGCCACCGCACGCACCCTGGAGAAGATGACCGCGAGCGGCCATGCGAGCTATCTCACCCAGGTGGCCATGGGCGTCAGTTCACTGGCTCTCGCCATCATCAGCTTTGCCGGATTGACCGCGGCGGTATTCGCGCTCGTCTTCGGCAGGAGCCTTCGTCCGACACTCGGCTCCGGTTCGGAATGGACGCGGCTGCTCGAGCGGATGATGCTCGTCTTCTTGGCCGGCATTCTGCTTCTGATCGTCTTCGGCGGCGCGGCCGGCATCAAGGATCGCTGGCTGGTGCCGATGCTCTTCATCCTGCCGCTCTATTTCTGCCTGAAGATCGAGGCGGCAGGCGTCGCGACAGACAGGGCGTTCCGGCGTTTTATGGCCATCGTCACCGTCATCATGATCGGTGTGCCGGCGGCCCTTTACGGAAGCGTCGCGACTGCACGCTTCACCGGTCATTACGAGCGGCTGAACAGGCCTTATGCCGGCATGCTGGAAATCTTGCGCAGACAGGCCGAACCGGCGGCGGTCCTTGCCGGCGACAGCTTGCTTGCCGGCAATGTCAGGCAAGATATTCCCGGTGTGCCGGTCCTCTCCGTCGATTATCCCGGCTTCCACCCGGATCTTGCGGGTCGGCGACCGCTTCTCCTCGTGTGGCTCCTCCCGCAGAAGGGGGGAAGCGAAGCGCTTCCGCCTGATATGGCTGAATGGCTGCAGGCCAATCTCGGCGCGTCCGTACCGCAGGCGTCGGTGATCGACGTGCCCTATTTCTATCGGCGCGGCGGCGACAGCTACCGTTTCGGCTATGCCTGGGTCAATCAGCCGGGCTGAGCGAATCAGGATTTCAGCTCCTTCCAGGCCAAATCCAGCGCCAATCGGGTGATCCTCGCCATCTCGTCCACCTCTGCGTGGCTGATGACGAGCGGCGGCGAGGCGAGCATGCGGTCGCCGGTGGCGCGCAGCACGAGGCCGTTCGCCAGCGCGTGGTTGCGCACCAGCGCACCGACCTGATCGGGCTTGGCATAACGGGTGCGCGTGCTCTTCTCGGCGGCAAGCTGCAGGCCGCCCATCAGGCCGATGCTGTCGGCCTCACCGACGAGATCATGTTCAGCGAGCGCTGCCCAGGCCTTGCCGAAATAGGGTCCGATATCATCGCGCACCCGTTCGACCAGTCTTTCCTCTTCGATGATGCGCAGGTTCTCGAGTGCGGCGGCGGCGCAGACCGGGTGGCCGGAATAGGTGAAGCCGTGATTGAATTCGCCGACCTCGTTGATCAGCACATCGGCGATGCGGTCGCTGACGAGCACGCCGCCGATCGGCAGGTAACCGGAGGAAAGCCCCTTGGCGATCGGCGCCAGATCGGGCTCGACGCCGAAATGCTGGTGGCCGAACCAGGCGCCCAGCCGGCCGAAACCGCAGATGACCTCGTCGGTCACCAGCAGGATATTGCGCGCCTTGCAGATGCGGTCGATCTCCGGCCAGTAGGTCTCGGGCGGGATGATGACGCCGGCCGCCCCCTGCACCGGCTCGGCGACGAAGGCTGCGACATTCTCCTCGCCCAGCTCATCGATCTTCGCTTCGAGCTCGCGGGCGACCTTGAGACCGAATTCGGCGGGCGTGAGATCGCCCCCCTCGCCGTACCAGTAGGGCTGGCCGATATGGACGATACCAGGTATCGGCAGATCGCCCTGCTCGTGCATGTATTTCATGCCGCCGAGGCTGGCGCCGGCGACGGTCGAACCGTGATAACCGTTCTTCCTCGATATCATGATCTTCTTCGACGGCTTGCCGACGGCGCTCCAATAGACACGCGCCATGCGAAACCAGGTGTCGTTCGCCTCCGAGCCGGAGCCGGTGAAGAAGACATGGTTGAAACGCTCGCCGGCATGCGAGGTGACCTTCTGTGCCAGCAGCGTCGTCGGCGTCGAAGTCGTGCCGAAGAAGGTGTTGTAATAGGGCAGCTCGTTCATCTGCCTGGCCACGGCGTCGGTGATCTCCCGGCGGCCATAGCCGATATTGACGCACCAGAGGCCGGCGAAACCGTCGAGATATTTTTTGCCGTGATTGTCGAAGATGTGGACGCCCTCGCCGCGCTGGATAATGCGCGTTCCTTCGGCATTCAGCTTTTTCATGTCGGCGAAGGGATGCAGGTGGTGCGCGGCGTCGATCGCGGCCAGGTTCGAGGGTGGGTAGGTATCTGGCATGGTGGTAAAGACCCTCGCGGATTGAAAGGCTGATGTCGATGGGATGGGAGCTTGGCCTTGTCCCGGAGGATTTTCAAGGTCATGGCGAGCGACAGGATGGACAGCAAGGCCGAAGGCGGCGACCCGGGCGAAACCGAAAATCTTCAAGGCGGCTGCGCCAAGCTTCGGCTTCTCCTGCGCCTTGGCTCGAGCCGGTCCTGCCTGCGCTGCCGCAACTCGAGGTGCGTCTTGCCGCGCCTCCGGCGGGGCGGTTCAACCCTTTTCTATCACGCCGATATTGCACGCTTGATGACTGTTAAATGGCTGCAGATGCAGGCCAAAAACACGGATATGAAAAGGAAGGTCCCAAGCGGTTGGGATAGCGGCAGGAACGACCAGTCGCCCCGTTGAAATTGAGGCAGCGCAAAGTCGGAAAGGCCGGCTTGCGCAACGGCTCCCCGCACCATGGTTAGACCGGTCGCGATCAGCGCGATATGGGCATGGATGAATCCTGACCGGCGGTGTCTTTGCGGCTGCATGGCCACTCGAATCCCGAAAATCGATGCCAGCATCAACAGGACCGTGGCGCTCCAAATTCCAACGCCGGGTATCGCCAAAAGCAGATAGATCGGCTCGCGCATGACCGGAAGTATCGTCATATAAAGCCACCAGGCGAAGGCACTTGAGGCGTGGCTTTCCAGGAGCGGTATGCTGAGAACGAAGATCGATGCTGTCGCGTAAGTCAGCGATGGCCCGAGTCGCATCAGCGTGAAAATAGCGATCCGCATGCGGCGTTCCATCCTTTGACCTGAGGAGGGGGATAGGCGACGTTGATTGATTTCCACTCAGGGAGTCACCGGGGGGAAGATGATGCCTACCTTGGATAGCAGGCATTTTTATCACGCTGTCGCGTTCCGGCGAAGATCGCCTCTGTCGCTTTTTTGTGAGTATGTGCTTAAATTCTTGAGTTGTTAGCTTTTTTTTACGATGATCGCCGGTGAGCGCATCCGAGTCTTAGGTAAGAGTGTCTGATGGGGATCAAATTGCCAATATTGCAGATCAGAGCTGGGACTAAATGCATTGCGCTTTTGATAGCGACTGGAGCGATTTTAGCTGGTTGCCAGTCATCCGGCGCTGATGGCCTGGCTGCTTATGGCGATAGTGCAAAGACCCTTGAGGATGACTCAGCCGTCGCCTTCTATAAGAACGACGAGTTGATAACCACCGGCAAATTGCAGTTTCAGGAAAAGAACTACGGAAAATCTTATGCCATTTACAAGCGAGCGGTTGACGTTTTTCCGCAGGATCCGGCTGCTTGGTTAGGCTTGGCGGCCTCCGCCGACATGGTTGCCCGCTTCGACACGTCCGACCGCGCCTACCAGCAACTCTCGCGAATGATCGGCAACACCCCGGTCTACTACAACAATATCGGATATTCTCACCTGTTGCGCGGTGACTTGCGCACGGCCAGGCGGTATTTCCTGAAAGCCTATGAGCTTGATCCCGGAAACGAAGTCACTGCCCGTAATCTCGAATTGATGAAGAACAGCGTAAATTACGCTCAGCGGTGATAGGCCCTGCAGCGATCGACAATCTGGGTCGAGATGAGATTGCCCTTGCGCATTGCGAGCATCGGCGCCCCCTGGCAGCATCCACCGATTGCTTTGGAGATTTCGGCGAACGCGGGGTTTACCGGGCCTTCCGAAGGATGAGCTGGCCTTCCGGCGAGAGTGTGCGCTCGTAACGCGGCAGGTCACTGACGGCAATGCCCCCGGCTTCGAGGGACGCAAGGCTGCTATCCGAAGCTTGAGCTTCCGCCGGCACGGCACGGGGTGCGAAAAATTGTGCTGGCTCCTTGCCGGGTGCGCTAAGGACCAAAGCTGAACCCATCCGAAGACCACTTGTGTCGTTTCGCCGTTCGTTCATCATAGTCTTTTGCAGCTCATCCATCCCCTGGCGGATAAGTGCGACTTCGTCAGCCTTGGCATTATCCGCGATGTTGCCCGACTGCTTTTCCATTTGTCCCCTCAGACCATCGATGGACCTCTTAAGCGCGGCGATGGTCTCGCGGCTCTCGCGAACATCGGCTGAGTTTTTGGCGGTATAGATGAGAACGCCAGCATTCACAGGCAAGAGCATCAGCAGCAAACCGACGAGTAGCGAGCTTTTCGAGCCCCGCTGCTCTATCACTCGCAAATTGCTTGGTTTTGCGCGGTCTGCTTCGACCTCAATGCCCGGAATGCTAGTCATTCGTTTACTCCCCGTAAGTCATCAAATCTGCGTTGGACACATTGTCCAGGAACACGCCGTGTCAGTGACAAGCCCGCAATCACTCCGATGTAAACACGCCTTCCCACGCCCGTTCGAGCATATCGAGCGAAGCGTTTCCGGCTATGCCGTTGAACTCGCAATAAGAACCGACGAAATCCAGAAGATATTTCGGATGGTAGCAAGACGCCAGCACATCGCCTTTGTACTTGCGATCGTAGAACAGGTTCAGGTCTGGATCACACACAGCCAATCCGGTGCTGCTGGCATAGGATTTGAAAATTCTGATATATTCGTCGCGCGACGGCGTGTTCACAAAGATCTTATACTTGAGTCGCCGCAAGCCCGCCTCGTCGGAAAGGTCCTTCGGTGCGATATTCGTCGAAAACACCACCAATTCGTCAAAGGGAACCCTGAACTTCTTGCCGGTGTGCAGCGTCAGGAAGTCATATCCACGCTCGAGCGGCACAATCCACCGATTGATGAGCGCCTGCGGCGCCACTTGTTGACGCCCGAAGTCGTCGATGATGAAAACGCCGCCTGATGCCTTCAAGTGTATGGGCGCTTCATAGACATTCGGTCCTTCGTTGAAAGTGAGGTCGAGCTGATCGAGGGTCAATTCCCCGCCCGTCTTGATCACCGGACGGCGGCATTCGATCCATCGTTGATCCGCTTTCGGATGGGATTCCGTGTCAGCCTCCGATACGGGGTGATGCACTGCTTCGTCATAGAAACTGATGACATGGCCGCCGACCTCGATGGCATAGGGCACCCAGATCGTTTGGCGAAACAGTTGCGACGTCCGCTCGGCGATGCTCGTCTTTCCGTTGCCGGGTGGGCCGTAAAGCAGGATAGAGCGACCGGAGTTGATGGCCGGGCCGAGCTTTTCGACCAAGGCATCCGAGAGCACCAGCCCGTCAAGGCTGTCGTTCAGCCGCTCCGGGGTCACGCGCTCGTGATGGATGGACTGCAAAACGACTTGCCGGCAGAACGCGTCCAGCGACACCGGCGCCGGGCCGACATATTGGCATTGACGCGACGCCGCGTGGGCATATTCGAACCCCTTCATGGAAAGCGCATATCGAATATCGGATCTCACATCCTCACCAGCCAAGCCGCGCGCCTCGAGATAGGCGAGTTTCACGAGCTCCTTGATCAGGATATTGACGATCACTTTCGGCAATTTCATTCGGTCAGCGAGATGGGATGCCGTGGTGGTGTCCTGCTCGGCCGCGCATTTTGACGCCAGCCGAAGCAGGAACGACGGATCCAGTCCGGCCTGTTCGATGCTTGCCGGTGCCATCGGCATGCGCGGATCGAGGGAAATGATGGCATCCTTACGATTCTGTTCGAGCGAATACTGCATACGACCTCGCTTGGCTCAACCGCCGGGTTTCATGCCGATGAGAAGACTGATGACACGGATAACAATGGGAACGAGAACGATGATGAGGCTTACCGGAAAAAGAAACGCGCCGAGCGGCAGCAGCATCTTGACCGGCAGGGCGTTTGCCTTTTCCTCCGCGCGAATAATCCGGAGGTCGCGCATTTCCTTGCAGTAGACCCGCAGCGTCTGCGTTACGCTGGTCCCGAGCTCTTCCGATTGGCGGAACAGAACGGACAGGGCCCGGGCTTCGTCAATCCTCAGGCGGATGGCGAGGTTGGCGAGCGCCTCGCGCAATCGCCGGCCGCCCCGCACTTCCAGCATCATGATCGAGAGATGCAGGCCGAAGTCCTGCTGCTTGGCAACGAATTCCCGGGCAACACGGTTCGCCGACGCCTCGATGCTCATCCCCGCATCGAGGCAGACGATCAGCATATCCATGAAATCGGGAAAGAGGCGGCGGTACTCCCTCTCCTTGGCGGCACCACGCCGGTCGATATAGATGTTGACCAGAATGAAGGTCATGCCCGCAGCAAACATGGCAAGGATCAGCGTCACTATCTGCGACATATCAGGCGCGAACCGGTTTAAGGCCCAGACCGCCGCGACCAGCACGCTGATACAGACCATCGCGCGAACCACCTGGAAGGCAGTCACGGCGCCGGCAGCGAAATACCCCGCCCGGATCAGCCGGTTCTGGGTGGAGTTCACATTCGTGTCACGTCGGGTAATCTCGAAATAGCGACGGATCAGGCGGTTTTCCGCCTCACCGAGATCGGCGATCGTCGTATCGCCAAGGTGGAATTCCTCGCCTGATGCCGCCGAGCTCTTCGACACCCGAACCGAAACCTCACGCTGCCGAAAAAACAATTCCGATGCCGCTGTAAAAAAGATCAGCACTGCAAAGAAGACGATGAGGTAAATTCCATACTCACTCGACATAACAGCCTCAGTACTCGAAGTTGACCATCTTGTAGAGAATGACGTTCCCGATCGCCATGACGGCCAGCAGCACGCTCACCACCATGGTTCCGTGGCCGCTATCCCAGACGGGATCGAAGTAGGTCGGCGACAACGCCTTGATCATCGCGTAAAGCAGGAACGGATAGCCCGACATGAAGATCGCCGTGATGCGTCCTTCCGAGGAAATCGCCTTGACCTTTGCCTTCAGCATATACCGGTCGCGCAGCGTCTTCGAAAGGTTCTGCAGGATCTCCACGAGGTTTCCGCCGGTTCCGGCCTGCACGCTCAGCGATATCGCAAGCAGGTTGAGATCCTCGACGCCGACCCGGTTCGCCAAGTTGACAAGGGCATCGTCCAGCGTCACGCCGTAGGTGAGCTCATCCGAGAGGAGGCCGAACTCGGTGCCGATCGGATCGGGCATCTCACGTGCCACCAAAGAAATCGCCGCCGGCAGCGGGTGGCCGGCGGCCAAGCTGCGATTGGCGACATCGAGCGCTTCAGGAAGCTTCAGTTCGAACTTCCGCATGCGGCGCGCCCGGGCGCGCCAGACGACGAGCGCCGGGATGAGGAGACAGATCAGGAGAAAGACGGGGATCCTGAACAGAGTGCTGGGCACGAGGAACCCCACGGCCAGCCACGTCAAAAGGGCGCCCGCGATCGCGAAGAGAGCAAATCGCCTGGCATCGAACTTGATTCCCGACTGGGCGTAGAACTGCAGCAGCCGCTGCGTGATGGGGGTTTGCCGCCAACCGCCGCCGGCACCGCGCTCCTTCAGCATATCGCTATAGGTCTTGCGATGATCATCGCTGACCTCGAGCAAGCTCAGCCGATGGTTCACGGCGCGGTGTCGTTCGGAGCTCTTGAAGTAGCTGCGCATGATCGCTTCGACAGCGACAAGGGCGGCGGTGAAAACGGCGGCGTAAAGGAGAGTCAGGGTCATTGGACAGGTCCCGTTTGCAGCGGTTTGCCGGGATCAAAAATCGCCACAGGGATCTCGATCCCGAGTTCGGCAAATTCCTCGACGAACCGCGGCCGGATGCCGGTGGCGCGGAATTCTCCATGGATCCGCCCACCTTCATCGGTGCCGATTTTCTTGAATTTCATAATCTCCTGCATCTGCACGACTTCGCCTTCCATGCCGGTGATCTCGGAAATCGAGACGATCTTGCGGCTGCCGTCGCTCAGGCGCTGGACCTGCACGATCATGGTGATGGCGGACGAGATCTGCGAGCGAATGCTCAACTGCGACATCGGCATCCCTGCCATGCCGACCATCTGCTCAAGCCGGCCGACGGCGTCGCGCGGCGTGTTGGCGTGAATGGTCGTCATCGACCCCTCGTGACCGGTATTCATCGCCTGCAGCATGTCGAACGCCTCGTCGCCGCGTACTTCGCCGACGATGATGCGGTCGGGACGCATGCGCAGGGCGTTTTTCAAAAGTTCGCGTTGACGGATTTCGTTGCGCCCGTCGAGCGTTGGCGGCCGGGTTTCCAGACGCCCGACATGCGGCTGCTGCAGTTGAAGCTCGGCTGCATCCTCGATGGTGATCAGGCGCTCCCTTGGAGAAATCTGCGACGAGAGAGCGTTCAGCAAGGTGGTCTTGCCAGAACCGGTGCCGCCTGAAATGACCATGGACACCTTGCCCTTGACCGCGGCGCTGAGAAGGACGCGCATCGCATCGGCCATAGCCCCATATTGCACGAGGCGCTCCATTGTCAGCGGCTTGCGCGTGAATTTGCGAATGGAAACGAGCGGTCCGTCGACCGAGATCGGCCTGATGGCGACGTTGACACGCGAGCCATCCTTGAGGCGGGCGTCAACCATCGGCGTTGACTCGTCGACACGGCGGCCAACCGCCGAGACGATCTTGTTGATCACCCGAAGCAGGTGGTCCTCGTCTTTGAACCGCACGGCGGTGCTCTCGAGCTTGCCGCTCCGCTCGACATAGACGCTGTTGTAGCCGTTGATGAGAATATCTGCGATCGTGTCATCGGCCAGCAGCGGCTCGATCGGTCCCAGCCCAAGCATCTCGTCGGTGATATCGCGGATCAGATCATTGATTTCCTTGGCATTCAGCGGAAAGTTGTTGTTCCGAATATAGTCCTTGACCAACGGCCGGATCTCGGTGGCGATCTCCTCGTTGTCGAGTGTGTCGAGGATCCCGAGGTTGATGCGATCGAGCAGGTAGCGGTGCAGATTGACCCGCTCGGAAACCATGTCCGGCCCGAACGAAGCCTCTTCGCCACTCGCCGTGGCGCTGTCGGAGGCCGGTTGGGCAGGCATGTTCTCAACTGCGCCGACCAAAGACAGTTCGGCCGCCTCCGGATGTTCCCGGCTTTCCGGTTCCCGCTGCTTGTAGAAACGCCCGATGATACCGTTCGCCATGTTTCCCGCCCCTGAACTCTTATTTTACAATCACCGTGGAACCGACTTTCACCCTCTCATAGAGATCGATGACGTCGGCATTGCTCATGCGAAAACAGCCCGATGACGCGAAACCGCCGACCGTCGACTGCTCGTTCGTTCCATGAATGCGATAGAGCGTGTCGGTCCCGCCCTTGTAGAGATAGATCCCGCGGGCACCCAAGGGATTAAGCGGTCCGGCCGGTACCAGGTCCGGAAGTCCGGCTGCGCGCGCCTTCATCTCGGCAGGCGGGCGCCAGTCAGGCCACTCTGCCTTGCGTCCAACCTTGACGGTACCGCTCCAGCGAAATCCGTCTCGTCCGACGCCGATTTTGTAACGGATCGCGCGTCCTTCGGAGATGACGAGATCCAGCGTACGATTGCCGCTGACGATGACGATTGTCCCAGCCGCATAGCTTTTTTCGATCGTCACCACGGCGCTTGTCGTCGGCCCAAGGCTCCGCGGCACAAGCCCGCCTGCCGCAGCGTTCCCGACAGCGGCCAGAATTGCCAAAACCGCAAGACCGACATCGGCGGCGCGGGACCTTATGCGCCCACTGTCGATCGCCTTCATCGCACCAGTGCTCCAAGTTTGCCGACCGCGCCGCAGAAGCGCGCCCGGGAATTCACTTGAGATGGCAGCACGCCGCGGTTGACTGCCTCGCTCAGAGTATCCCAGTCATCCGCAATGACATGCGTCGGAATCTCCTTGAAGATCTTCTCCGTTTGTTGTCGGCGCAGGCCGAGGCCGAAAAGCTTGCTGCGGTATTTGTTGATGACGATGAATATCTGATCCGAGCTGCCGCGCAGCCGTACCAGATTGGCAAACAAATCCTTGGCTTGAGAAAGCGCAGGGACCGTCATTTCGGTGACGATGCAGATGCTGTTGACCGAGCTGAGCACCTCGTATTTCCACGGCGTGTCATAATAGGGAATGTCGATGATCGTGTGGTCGCTCTCGAAGGCGGCCACGTCGAGCATACGCAGCACGAGTTCCCGGCCCTTGGGTGCCAGAAGGACTGCTGGCTGCTTGAAGGACAGCAGTGAAAAGCCGCCCGAATGACGCTTTCGAACCAGATCGATGAATTCCAGATCGACCCGGGAAGGATTGGCGATGACTGGTTTCAAGTCGTAGTCGTTGACGAGGTTGAGATAATAGCCAAGCATCCCGGAGCAAAAATCCGTGTCGAACAAGTCAACCCGCGGCGTCGAGTTCTTGGTCGGCTGGGCCAGCGCATGCGCAAGCGACGAAGCGATCATGCTGGCGCCCGCGCCACCGACGGCTGAGACCACGGCATGCACCCGGCTGTCGCTGGCCCCAGTGCCTGGCGCATGGGTCGAAATCATGTCGATCAGTGCGCGGCGCTCGAGCGGCTTCTTCAGCCAGTCATTGCCGTTCAGGCGGAAGAGCAGCCGCAGCATGTCGTCCGGCAGCTCTTCGGAAACGACGACGAGCGGAATGTCCCGATAGGTGGTGCGAAACGCGAAGAGCTCCGGCTGGTGCAGCAATTTCCCGTTGTCGACGTCGAGAACGATCAGGTCGAACTGCGTCGGATCGAACCGGCCCTTTTCTCCGAGCGCCTTCAGCGAGAGATGGCGGACATCGTAACGCGAAAGCGACCCGAACGTATCGAGCATGAAGCTCGCTGCAGCCGCGTCGTCGGAGAGAACCAGGATCTTGGTGGATGCGGCAATGTTCATGTGAGCTGTCATTTCGCTTTCCTACGCATACTTTAAGGAGTCAGCAGGTTGAGCACGTCTTTAGATCTTCCGTCGTGATCGTCACCGGATGGGCCGGGATGGTGATGTCGTTAAGTCCCAACAGCCCGCCGAGGATCGGCAGATCGAAGGTGATGTTGCGTACCTCCAGCCGCATCGTCAGCACGGGCCCGTCCGGCCGGCCCCAGTAGCCGAGCCCCGATCGCTGGTAGGTGACCATCAGCTTATCCGGCGTGATGCGCCAATTGAGGTCGCAAATGCCGGGGTGAGGATCAGTTCCCGCGTTGCAAAGGCCGTCACTTCCCAGGACGATCCGGTTCAATGCCGCCGTGCAGTTCGCCAGAGCCGGCCCGCAGGTCGAGGATATCGTGGCATCGTTCGGCGCCGCTTTGCCGTTGTTGAGTGGATCGGCAGCTCCGATCGGGAAAACGGCATTGAAATTCGTCGTCACCGGATCGGATACGGCCGCCAGACGGGCACCATATTGCAGTGCCTTGACGGTCTGGTTCCACTGCGACATGGCATAGCCGAACTCGATGAAGGCGGCGAATACCAGCATCACGATCGGAAAGGTCAGCAATGCTTCGACAAGGCTGGCACCACTGCTATCCTGCCAGAAGGTCTTGATCGCCCTAGAGGTCACCATCCGATGTATCTCTCTTCATGGAATGAGCTGATCGTGATGGCGTCGATTCCGAGAAAGCCGAACACCGGCGAGGTCTCGTAGAGATGAGCAGTTGAGATGGTGATGTTCCCGTCTGCATCGGGTGCAGTGATGGTAATGTCGGCAGCGTCCTTCCAGCCGGGGACACGGGGTTTAGCGTTTGCCGCAGGTGTTTGCGTTCCGTAAAAGGCGATCGTCTTCGCAGTCGCCTGATTGCATGTCGGCACATAGGTTCCCGACACCGGCCGGCATCGCGAGAGGTAGCGCCCCGCATCGCGCAAGCCTGCGTCGATCTGCATACGCTCCCAGAAGATGCTGCCAAACTCCAGTATCCCCGCCGCAAAGAGCGTCACAAAGGGGATGGCGAGCAGCGCTTCGGCAAGCACCGCGCCTTCCTCCCGCCGCCAGAAGCCGGGGCAAAGCCGATGCCTGATAAAGTTGCGGAGCGCCATCATCTGACCAGCTCCGCTTCTTCCCGGAGGAAATCTTCGAGTGTGCCCCGTCCACCCTTGCCGCTGATGTCGATCACTTCGAGCGACAGATAGCGTTCGCTGCCGGCCTTGATCGCCGGTTTGGTCATGAACATGCGGGCGAAGGCAACCGCCTGCGTCTGCTTCTGACCGTTCAGATGGCCGATCGATGCTTCGTAGCCGCAATTGACGATCGCGGCGAAGATCTCACGACGATCGCCATACTCGTCCGCCGTGTAGTTCGAAAGGGAAGGTCCCGAATAGCACTGGCCGCCGCCTGTCGTCGGATTGCCGACCTCGCCGTTCGCCGAGGCATGGTTGAGTAGCGCCGGGGTGTTGAGTTCGTAACGATAGACATCGTAGGCGGAGGGCCGGCTCGGTGTTCCGGTGGCTGTCGGCGGATAGCTGGAATGATTGCTGAGAATGGCGCTGACCGACGGCGGCGTCCCGCCCTGTGCGACGCTCCAGTAGTTTGCGTAGTTCCAATTGTTGCTGCTGCTGATCTTGCCGCCGCCAAGCGTGCTCATGGCTGAACCGTAGCCCAACGGCACCGCCTTGGTGACATCACCGACCGCGCTGCCGACCATTGCCGGGTCGTAATCCTTGCAGCCGTTCTGTCCCGTTTGCTTTTGTGCGGAGCGCACGTTCTGGGCCGGGCGATAGCGGCCGTCATTGCGCGAGCCCTTGAACGACCCCTCATAAATGCCGAAGCGCGTATTGACGCCAGCCTCCACAGGCCCGGCGACGGCACCCGTCTTGGTATCCAGGCTGTCCTGCGTATAGCAGGCTCCCGGATTGCCGGTGGCGAGAGCCTCCGCCAGCACGTTTGCGCCATTGCCCAGCGGTGTCCGCAGGAACCCGAAATTACCAGGCCCGGGATTGGACGAAGACGTGCTGTTCATTTCGATCTGCCGGCCGTAGAGATTGCCGGCCGCGAAGTTGGTGTGGAGATCCGCCGCCGCCTGTTCGTTGGCGGCCGGGCTCGTATTGCCGGCCGGCTCGTAGGGATTGCAGATGAAGAGCGGCGTGATGTCACAGGCGCTGGCATGGTATACGGCCACAGCATCGGCAGCGATGTTGATCGTATTGCGGGTGAAGCCAACGGGGATCGGAAAGATCGTCTGCATCGCCTGCGGCTTGGCGATGACCCAGGCGTAGGACGCTTCGCTGGCCGTGGTCGTTTGCATCGAAGACGGGATGGGCGTGTCGTCGTTGGCCGGGATGCTCTTCAGAAAAAGCACGGTGACAGTGCTTCCGGCATCGTTGCCGGCGTGGTAGGCCACGGTAATATGCGAGCCAAGCGACATGCCGGCCCCGCCCCCGGAAAAAGCCGCGCTATTGGCGATTTTCTCGATCGACGTCTGCGCCCTCGAAATGGCATCATCGCGGCCATCGAGTTCGCGAGCTCCGGCCAACGCCATCGCATCGACCGCGTTCTGGAGATCGGTATGCAGGTTGCTGCTGCGGCCGACGTCGATGATCAGCAGCGAAAAGCCGAGAAGCATAGGCATGGCGATGAGCGTCAAGGCGATAACATAGCCACGATGATCGTTCCAGAACCGTCTGACAACCCTGCTCAGCATTGGCATACCCCCATCACGGCGCTATCGCCGTGACGACCCTGTTTCGTGCATTTTCCCTTCCGGCGCGCTACCGCCGTTCATGCCTTTCGCCAGCTATTGGCTAACGGTGGCCACACTGGACGCCCCATTAGCCCCCATGGCCGGCGACGGCGGAACAACGCCCATCCCGCCGTTCTGGTACTGCGTGACCACCCTGCGGATCACCTTGCCGTCGCTTGCGATTCGGGTTCGCTGGGCTTCCGGCGGGAACGGGTCCTCGATATGGATGGCCTTGTTTGCTTCCACAGCATTCCCGAGCCCGAAGGTGATCGAGTCGCGATGGTTCATGTAGTCGGCGCAACCGGAAGCAAGGCCGACGGCTGCAAGGACGAAAAGGACGCGCTTAGCGTTTTGTAACAACAACTTGGCCTCCCTGGTTCAGGTCGAGACGATGGCCATAGGGCCCAGTCACGCCGACGCCATTGCGAAAGCGTCGGAGCATGTCCTTGTCGACTTCCAAGACACCGAGCGCGAAAAGTTCGACGTCATTGGACGAGCGCGTCTGATCGAGCGGACTGTAGAGGTCCTCACCCGGGCGGGCCGGTCGCACAATGTGCGGGGTGACGACGATAACGAGGTCGGATTCCTTCTTCTGGAAACTCGTCGAACGGAACAGTGCGCCGAGGATCGGTATCTTCCCGAGGCCCGGCAGTTGCTGGATATCTTTGGCATTGATCGACTGCAGCAGGCCCGCCATGGCAAAGCTCTGGCCGTCACGAAGCGCTACCGTCGTGCTGGCAGCGCGTGAGATGAAACCCGGATTGCCGTTGACGCTGATCGACGGATCAAGCTCGGAAACCTCAGGCTCGATCTCCAGATTGATGACGCCGTCGTCAAGCACCACCGGCTTGAAGGTCAGCCGCACACCAAAGGGGCGATAGTCCGTCTCGGTGGCGACTGTCGTGCCGTTGTTCGTCGTCTTCAGGATCGGCACTTCACCGCCGGCATGGAAGCTGGCGGTCGAGCCGCTCATGGCGATAAGGTTCGGCTGAGCCAGACGACGCACCAATCCCTTCTGCTCGAGCGCATTGATGACCACGTCGATGCGGCCGCCGGAGATTTCCAGCACCTTGGCGATCAACTGGCCGAAGGGCAGCATACCCGTTGCCGCACCCTTGGGGTCAAGGAGGCTACGGGCCAGGCTGCCGTCATCATTCACGGTGATACCCTGGCTGGTCGTTGCCTTGCCGATGCCGTTGTTGCCGTGCCCGGACCAACCGATCCCGAGGTCACGACCCGTCGTGCGTGAGGCTTCAATGATACGGACCTCCAGCATCACCTGCTGGCTGTCGCTGACGCGCAACTGGTTCAGCACCGGTTGGTCGGAATAGGACTGGGCGACTTCCATCACCCGCTGCAATTCAACGCCGTCACGGACCATGCCTGTCAGGCGAATGCGATTGTTGGAGTTGACCACGGTAACCCGGGCCGAGGGCGCGGCAGAGCGAATGGCGGCGGCGACTTCGGTGAAATCGCTGGCAACGCGGATGTCGATGACACCGAGAAGCGACTTGTCGTCGCCATAGACCGAGATATCGGTGGCGCCGATCTGCTTGCCGCGAATGAACAGCGACCGGTCGGAGAGCGGCACCACGTCGATCATATCGGCGCTGCCGATAACCAGATCGCCGAAGGGCTGGCCGGTATTGAGCGTCAGCGTCGCGTTCGGAGGCAACGTCACACGCTGGACCGATTTGCCGAGCGTGACCGACTTTTCCTGTGCGTTGGCGCAGCCGGCAAATCCGGGCCCTAAACACACACAGGCCGAAAACACTGCCGCCAGTGCCGCAAGGCTTTTCGTCCTTGCGATTCGTCTCTTACCGTTCGCCATGCCTGCTTTAGCCCCCTCCTTCGGCTGGCCGCACCTGCGGCAGGCCGCATAAACATCACTGGACCAGGCCGACTCGGTGCTCCTCGCGCTTCGTCGTGTTCCAGACCCCCACTGTTACCCACTTCGGCTCGACCGACAACACCGGCTCAACCTTTGGCTCCACAATCTGCACTTGTTTTTCAGGTTCTGGCAACTTATTCTTTTCCAGATCATTGCCGAGCTCTGCCGCCATCGCCCCGCCACCGAGGTCGGCGACGGTGATCTGCCGGGTTTGCTCGATGGAAGAAGAGGCAATATTGCGAAGCGCCAGCGACAGCGTGCCGATACTGGAGCCGAGGGTAAGGCGCTGCGCCTCATCGGTCGTGACCTCAAAGGTCACGGTTTTCACGACGGATGGCTCGTCCTTGCGCTCGTCTGCCGTCTGGTCCACCGCCAGCACCTTGACGCCTTGCAGCAGCACATCAACCAAGCTCTGATCGTTGCCCGCCGGCCCGCGCACGACCCGTGTCAGAAGCACGTCGACGCGATCGGAAGGCCTTACGAAGCCGGCAACGCCGAGCACGTCGTTGACGCGGATGGAAACCGCCTTCATGCCCTGGTCGAGCGCCGCCGACAGCGTGGCGCGTTCGCCGGCACCAGTGATTTTCGAGGATAGCACCGGCTCGCCGGGGTCGATCGCCGCCATGGCATAGCGGGGCTGGGCATCGCTGCCAACGACCGCCTCGATGCTGACGAACGAGCCTGCGGGCGTTTCATTCGAGGGCCACGGAATGGCCCTGAGATTTTCGGATCGGATCCGGTCACCGAAGCGCATTGGCTTGTCGGCGACAACGAGTGTTCTTTCCTCGGCCTTCATGCCGTTCATCGCCAGCAGCAGGGCCTTCTGATCGGAGAGATACTCGCGCATGCCGAACACTGCTGCTGCTGCGAGCACAAACGCAATAACGAGACTTAAAATCGTTGAGGAACGCATCGCGGTTACTCGCTACACTGGACGGAGCGCATCCATTCATTGATGCTAATTTAGAAGAGAGGGGTTAATAAAACCCCTCGCTTTTTCGAACGCCAATATCAGGCTGCCGGGGCGGTCAGGTTGGTCGTAAACCAGCCTGCCCAGCCGTTCCAAACGGTAGCCAGATTGGTGCCGGCCAATGTCACCGCCGTGATCACGCCACCAACCAGCAAGGCAAGCAGAATGAGGTATTCAGTGAGTGCGACGCCGTCTTCTTCCCGCGCGAAAGCGCGTACGCTATTTACAAAGGCTTTCATCGAGAATTTCCTCCCAGATAAGTTGTGCGCCGTATTCCCCCCGGCCGCCCTGTCGTCGAGACCGCCTCTTCGACTGGGACCATTAATAATCTCTTAACTCTAATTTAGTCAATCGTTTTATACGCAATCTCTCGACATCTATACTTTATGGTTAAGACCAAAGTCCCGGTGCCCATTCGTAAAAACTGACTCAGTCGTCTGGATTTACTGTAGAGCAACTTGAAAATCAGGCTATAATAGCCCAAAAGGGTGAATACCATGCCGCAAATGATCGATGTTATTAGTTCGCTTTCGGTATTTCTTTTTCTCTACGCCGCCTGGACCGATTTCCGCACATGGAAGATCCCCAACACGATCGTGCTCGCGCTCGTTGCACTTTATGCATTGCGCACGGTCGCCGTGATCCTTGGCTCACAGGATGTCGGCGCTGCGCTGTTTGCTTCGAGCGGAATTGGCGGCGACGTCGGAGCCGGTCTGCTGATGTTCGCCCTTGGGATGGCGCTCTGGGCGTTCCGGCTGTTTGGCGCAGGAGACGCCAAGCTTTTCCTGCCGATCGGCCTTTTTATCGGATGGCAGGGAATGCTGCCGTTTTCGTTTTTCCTCCTCGTGCTCGGCGTCGTGACGCTCCTGGTCCTGCGGCTGCCGGTGCCGCTGCCCGTCGCACATCTCGCCTTTTTCATGCGCGTCGAGGAAATCCGGGCGAGCCGGAAGGTACCTTATGGTGTCGTCATGGTTTCCGCCGCGCTCCTCACCTTGGCTTTGCCCATTATCCGACAGCAGCTACGTTGACCCGGCATCGACATAGCTGCTTTCTCGCAAGGGCCCCATTGCCAAGCAGGATGTTGCGCGCCTTGCAGATGCGGTCGATCTCTGGCCAATAGGCATTCAGCTTCTTGATGTCCGCGAAGGGATGCAGATGGTGCGCGGCGTCGGTCGCGGCAAGGTTGGGGGGCAAGTGTCGGGCATGACTGGGAAAAGAGCCCCGCGGATTGAAAGGCTTCTATCGATGGGATAGGAGCTTGGCCTTGCCCCGGAGGATTTTCAAGGTCATGGCGAGCGACAGGATGAACGGCAAGACCGATGGCGGCGACCCGCGTTTCGAGGTCCTGATCGTCGGCATGAGCGGCGACCTGCGCGGCAAGCAGCTTCCGCTCGACGCACAAGGTAAGGTCTGGGCCGGCGAGATCCGCCTGCCGACCTCAACGCAATCGCTCGACATCTGGGGCGACGACAATGACGACATCACCGGCCTGTCGCTGACGATCGGCGATCCCGACGGCATGGTCGTTGCCGACCGGCGCAGCCTGGCGCCGATGCCCTGGGCGCCGGAGGGCTCGATGCAGGTGCTCGCCACCATGCACGAATTCGACGGCAGCCCGAGCTTCATGGATCCGCGCGCCATCCTCGCCGCAGTGCTGGAGCGCTATGCCACGCGCGGCCTCACGCCTGTTGTGGCAACCGAGCTGGAATTCTACGTGATGTCGGGAGACTGGCGCGAGACCGGACGCCCTTCCCCGCCCGAAAGCCTTACTTATCGCGGCGAACCGAACGGTTTCCAGCTCTACGACATGAGCGCTGTCGACGCGCTCGACGGCTATCTCAGGACGCTGAGGGCCTATGCGAGCGTACAGGGGCTGCCGGCGGATGCGACGACGGCGGAATTCGGTCCGGGCCAGTTCGAGGTCAACCTGCTGCACCGCGCCGACGCGCTGGCAGCCGCCGATGATTGCCTCTATCTCAAGCGCATCGCCGAACAGTCGGCGCGCCGCCACGGGTTGAAATCGACCTGCATGGCCAAGCCCTATTCCGACCATGCCGGCTCCGGCCTGCATGTGCATGCGAGCATCATCGACCGGCAAGGCCGCAACATCCTCGACGCCAAGGGCGGCGAGCCGAAGCGGCTCAAATCGGTGACAGCGGGCCTGCTTAACACGATGCGCGAGGCGCAGCTGATCTTCGCTCCCTTCGCCAATTCCTACCGGCGCTTCCAGCCGGGCTCGTTTGCGCCTGTCGATCTGACCTGGGGCAGCGGTCATCGCGGCACGGCGATCCGCATACCCGACAAGGATGGGCCGGCCGCACGCATCGAACACCGCGTCGCCGGCGCCGATGCCAATCCCTATCTGCTGCTCGCCGCAATCCTTGGCGGCATGCTCACCGGTCTCGATGGCGAACTCGACCCCGGCGAAGAGACCACGCCCTCGCACACGTCTGTGAATACGACGCGACTGACGCATGATTTCCTCAGCGCCGTCGAGACCTTCCGCACCTCGCCCTTCATCGCCGATATCTTCGGCGCACGTTATCAGGCGCTCTATGGCGACACCAAGCGCAAGGAAGCGCTTGCGCATCTGCGCACGGTTTCGGATTTCGACTACCGCACTTATCTGCCGCGGCTCTGAAGACTATGCAGCGGCCGACTTATGCTGCGGGCTCGCGGCGTTCGCTGGCGTCCACCTGCGCCGCAAGGCCCTGCTTGACGAGGACCTTCAATTCGCCCGGATGCAGCCGGATCGAGACATCGCGTTGGAGCGGCAGCAACTCGCCGTCCATGACGCAATTGGCCTTGAAGCGCAGTTTGGGGAAATGCAGGTGCACTTCGGCCGGGTGCAGCACCATGACATCGGCATTCTCGCGGACCTTGCCGCGCAGCATGTCGACGGCGAGTCGGGCGACACCCAGAGGCTTCAGCGGATTTGCCGTGTAGAAGCCGAGTTCGCCGCTTGTCAAATTATCGGCGTAGAGCAGCGCATTCTCACCGAAGGGATTGTTGGAGACCGAGATCGCCGACACCCTACGGCGCTCCCGCATGCCGGCCGCCTCGAACTCGACCTCGAATTCCGGCGGGTTGAAGATAACACCCAAAGCCGCCTTCGTGCTTGCCCGGATCTTGCCCAGCCGGGAACGATAGCTGTAGGCGTTGCGGTAGCGCACCATGCGGGCATGCAGGCCGGCGGAAAACTGGTGGATGAAGGGACGGCCGTTGGCGCTGGCGATATCGACATTGTCGACCTCGCCGGAAGCAAGCACATCAAGCGCCTGCCAGATATCGAGCGGCACCCGCAGCGAGCGGGCAAAGAGGTTCATCGTGCCGGCGGGCACGACGCCGAGCGCAATTCCGTTTTTCCAGGCGATCGATGCCGCCGCCGAAATCGTGCCGTCGCCGCCGCCGGCGACGATACCGTCGATATCATCGCGCTTGGCCGCCCGCTCCATGGCGGGAATGATTTCCTTTCCTGAGAAGACGATGGCGTCGAAATCGTGTCCCGCTTCGCGGAAAGCCGCTTCCGCCCTCTTCTCATAGGCCAGCATGTCGGTGGTCTTGAAGGTACCGCCGTCGCGATTGAAAAAGCCTACAAGCTTCATGAGAGCTCCCGTCTCTGGCGCGGAAAATGCTCCTGCCTTGCCCTTGAGATGGTTGCAGTATCGGCGATTTCAAGCGCAGCCATCTTTCCGGAGAAAGGACAGAAATGCAAAAATTGCAATAGACGTATGCACATAGCAGGACGCTGCACTGCAAAAAATGCACTCGACGGCGACCGAGAGGTCACGGATAGATGGCGTATTGGAGACCTCGTCTCCACCTCCCGCCATTTCCCACCGATCGGCTCGCGGCCGCGCCTGCGCCAGGGGCCATTGCCAAGCAGAAACCGCCTCGAGGAGCTCTCGTGAGTGAGATTGCCGCCAATATTTCAGTCGATAGTCGGGACTCCATTGATAGCCAGGATGAAGAGCTGCCGTCGGCAATGACCGTGGCGCTGGTCCAATTGGCGCTGGCCTGCGGCGGCTTCGGCATCGGCACCGGCGAATTCGCGATCATGGGGCTGCTGCCCAATGTCGCCGACACCTTCTCAGTCACGACGCCACAAGCCGGCTACGTCATCAGCGCCTATGCGCTCGGCGTCGTCGTCGGCGCACCCGTCATTGCCGTGCTCGCCGCGAAGATGGCGCGCCGCACCCTGCTTTTGACGCTGATGCTGATCTTTGCCGCCGGCAACATATCAAGCGCCATGGCGCCGACCTTCGAAAGCTTCACGCTGCTGCGTTTCGTCAGCGGCCTGCCGCACGGCGCCTATTTCGGCGTCGCGGCCCTTGTCGCCGCCTCGATGGTGCCGGTGCATCGCCGCGCCCGTGCCGTTGGCCGCGTCATGCTCGGCCTGACCGTTGCGACACTTCTCGGCACGCCGTTGACGACATTCTTCGGCCAGTCACTCGACTGGCAGGTGGCGTTTTTCTCGGTCGGCGTGCTCGGCCTGCTGACGGTGGCGCTGATCTGGTTCTGCGTTCCGAAGGACAGGGTTTCCGAGGAAGCTGGCTTCCTGCGCGAACTCGGCGCCTTCCGCCGGCCGCAGGTGTGGCTGACGCTCGGCATCGCCGCCGTCGGTTACGGCGGCATGTTCGCGATGTTCAGCTATATCGCCTCGACGACGACTGAGGTGGCTATGCTCCCGGAAACAGCCGTTCCGATCATGCTGGTCCTTTTCGGCGTCGGCATGAACGCGGGCAATTTCATCGGCTCGTGGCTCGCCGACAAATCGCTGCTCGGCACGATCGGCGGGTCGCTCATCTATAATGTCGTCGTGCTGACCACCTTCTCGCTGACCGCCGCCAACCCCTATATGCTCGGCCTTTGCGTCTTCCTTGTCGGCTGCGGTTTTGCCGCCGGCCCGGCGCTGCAGACGCGGCTGATGGATGTCGCCGCCGATGCGCAGACGTTAGCGGCCGCTTCCAACCATTCCGCCTTCAACATCGCCAATGCGATCGGCGCTTGGCTCGGCGGTCTCGTCATCGCCGCAGGCTACGGTTTTGCGGCGACCGGCTACGTCGGTGCGGTGCTATCCTTCCTCGGCCTCTTCGTCTTTGCAGCCTCGCTACGCCTCGAGCGCCGCGACGGGAGCGCGCAGGCCGTCTGAGGCCAGGCGCAGCTCGCGGCCTTCCGGGCGGCAGAAGACATAATCGTCACCCCAGGCCGCCAACGCCTGGATGACGGGCTTCAGCGTCATGCCGAGCGGCGTCATTGCATATTCCACCCTCGGCGGCACGACCGGATAGACGGTGCGTGATACCAGACCGGAATCTTCCAATTCACGCAGTTGCTTGGTCAGCATGCGCTGGGTCACGGCCGGCAGCTTACGCCGCAATTCATTGAAGCGCAGGGTTCCTTCCATCAGATGAAAGAGGATCACGCCCTTCCACTTCCCGTCGAGGTAAGTCAGCGTCGCTTCGACCGGGCAGCCGGGGAAATTCTTGACGAGCTTGGCGCGCGGCAATGACATTTTACAGTATCCTTTTGGGTACTACGTACAGAATTTGTGCATTCTTGCGTTGTCAGACCATAGTGCGCATCTAGCTTCCGTGCAACGAACACAGGAGTTTCCCATGCGCGCCGTCGCCTATAAAACGCCCCAACCGATCTCCGCCGAGACCTCGCTGATCGATGTCGAGCTGCCGATGCCGGAGGCTAGGGGCCACGATCTGCTCGTCGAAATCAAAGCCGTTTCGGTCAATCCCGTCGACGTGAAGGTGCGCGCCCATTCCGCACCGCCCGCGGACGAGCTCAAGGTGCTCGGCTGGGATGCCGCCGGCATCGTCAAGGCCATCGGCACTGATGTCACCCTGTTCAGCCCCGGCGACGAGGTGTTCTACTCCGGGGTCATCAGCCGCCCGGGCAGCAATGCCGAATTCCATCTCGTCGACGAGCGCATCGTCGGCACCAAACCGAAAAGCCTCGATTTCGCTGCTGCGGCCGCCCTGCCGCTGACCTCGATTACGGCCTACGAAGCGCTGTTCGACCGGCTAAAGGTGCAGGACGCGGTTTTAGGAGCGGGACGCTCCATCCTGATTATCGGCGGCGCTGGCGGCGTTGGCTCGATCGCCATTCAGATCGCCCGAGCATTGACCGATCTGACGGTGATCGCCACGGCCTCGCGGCCGGAGACGCAGGACTGGGTGAAGGAACTCGGCGCGCATCACGTCGTCGACCATTCCAAACCGATCGCGCCGCAGGTGGCAGCGCTCGGCATCGGCGCGCCGGGATTCATATTCTCGACCACCAATACAGACAGCCATATTGGCGACATCGTCGAAGCGATTGCGCCGCAGGGCCGCTTCGCATTGATCGACGATCCGAAGACGCTCGACATCGTGCCCTTCAAGCGAAAGGCCGTCTCAGTTCATTGGGAGTTGATGTTCACCCGCCCGCTCTACGGCACGCCTGACATGATCGAGCAGCACAAGCTGTTGAACAGGGTTTCCGAGCTCGTCGACGGCGGAAAGATCCGCACGACGCTTTCAGAGATCGTCGGGCCAATCAATGCGGCAAACCTCAAGACGGCGCATGCCATGGTCGAAAGCGGCAGGATGAAGGGCAAGGCTGTGCTTGCAGGATTCTGAGATTCCAGCCAGCAGGCCCGGTATTTCCCGCAAGGTCGTATAAACCCGCCTGGAATGCCGCATCGCAGGGTGCGACATTCTGGCGTTAAGCATTTACCCCGCTTGACTTTTTCCGCGTTCGGGACCACCTAGCACTCACGTGGACGACACTCGTCAGCCACGGATTTCAACGGAGCCATCATAACGATGCCAAGCGACAGTAGCAGTCGATTGCCCTTGCCGTACGCGACCCTCGTGCGCTGACCGACTCCTGTCGGCTCGCCCGATCGGACGCTACGGCGGATCGACGGAAAGGCGAGCCTCAAATGAATATCAATCGCTTCCCTCTTCGGGCAGGCCATGCCGCCCGTGCCTTCATCAACAACAGCCGCGGCGCAACGATCGCCGAACGCGTCGAAGCGTTGAACGCGCTGAGCGTCCAGGACGCCGGGCGTGTTCTATGCGGCATGCCGCTCGACTATGCGGTCAACATTCTCGACCGGCCGGAGCTTCGCAACGCCCCACAGATTCTTGCGCTGATCAGCGCCGAGGACGCCGCACGGCTGCTGCACGGCATGTCCAACGACCGCGTCGCCGACGTGCTGCTTGAACTCGACGGCGAGACTCGCGCCCGGCTGTTCTCCAGCCTCGACGAACCGGTGCGCATCGCGATCCAGCACCTGATGGGCTATCCGCCGCGCACGGCCGGCGGCATCATGACCACGGAGTTCGTCAGCGTGCCTGATAGCTGGACCGTCGCCCGCACACTCGACCATGTGCGCCAGGTCGAACGCTCGCGCGAGACCGTCTACGCCATCTATGTGCTGGACGAGGTCAGCCATGCGCTGCTGCATGTGGTGACGCTGCGTCGCCTCATCACCGGCGAGCCAGACGCTTCGATCCTCTCGGTGGCACAGAAGGGCGCGCCGGTTTCGGCGGATCCGCTGATGAAGCAGGAGGATGTCGCCCGGCTGATCCGCAAGCACGACCTGCTCGCCTTGCCCGTCACCGACGAACATGGGCAGATGCTCGGCATCGTCACTGTCGACGACGTGATCGACACGATGATATCGGACACGACGGAAGCGGCCCAGAGGTTCGGCGGCATGGAGGCGCTCGGCCAGCCCTACATGAAGATCAGCTTCGCTGGCATGATCCGCAAGCGCGCCGGCTGGCTCGCAGCCCTGTTCCTCGGCGAGATGCTGACGGCAAGCGCCATGCAGCATTTCGAAGGCGAGCTGGAAAAGGCCGTGGTGCTGACGTTGTTCATCCCGCTGATCATGAGCTCGGGCGGCAATTCCGGTTCGCAGGCGACCTCGCTGATCATCCGGGCACTGGCGCTCGGCGAGCTGAAGCTTTCGGACTGGTGGAAGGTGCTTTTGCGCGAACTGCCGACGGGCGTCGTGCTCGGCGCGATCCTCGGCCTCGTCGGCTTCGTCCGCATCGTCTTCTGGCAGTCGGCCGGGCTCTACGATTACGGCCCGCACTGGCAGATGGTCGCCGTCACGGTGTTTGCCGCCCTGATCGGGATCGTCACCTTCGGCTCGATCTGCGGCTCGATGCTGCCCTTCGTGCTGCAGAAGCTCCGGCTCGATCCGGCCAGCGCCTCGGCCCCCTTCGTCGCCACGCTGGTCGATGTCACCGGGCTCGTCATCTACTTCTCGGTGGCGCTGCTCATCCTCAGCGGGACGCTGCTCTAACCTGCAAGCATGCCCGAGGGGAATTATTTTCCCTCGGGCAGTTTCAGCGGCCCGTGCGTCTTGATGCTGCGGATGGCGAAATTCGAGCGGATGTCGCTGACATTCGGCAAGGTCAACAGCGTTTCGGTCAGAAGCCGTTCGTAGGCGGCGAGATCCTCCACTACCACTTCGGCAAGGAAATCGGCCGTGCCTGAAATCAGGAAGCAGGAGACGATCTCGGGGATGGCGAGCAGAGCCTTCTGCTGCGCCTCGGAATTTTCGCGGCTGTGCTGGACGACCTTGAATTCGACGAAGACGGTGAGGCCGAGACCGACTTCCTTGCGATCGATATCCGCGGTGTAACCGCGGATGATCCCGGAGCGTTCGAGATTGCGGATGCGGCGCAGGCAGGGCGACGGCGAAAGGTTCACCTTCTCGGCGATCTCGACATTGGTGGCCCGCGCATCCTCCTGCAGGCACTTCAGGATGGCGATATCGAATTTATCGAGATTTGGCATTTTCGTGATCCCTGCTGGCATAAGTTGGCAGAAGATTGCGCATAGCATGATTTTTAAGCCATAGATAGCAAGGACATGCCCTGACCTCTGGCGCTAGTCTTCTCTTCAACCGGACAGGCTCCGGATGAAAGAAAGGACAGAACGATGACCACCATTGCTTTCACGAACGACAAGTCGCCGTCGCAGGTACTGGGTTATGCCGGCGGCACTATTACCGTGCTGATCTGGGCGACATGGTTTCTTGTCACCCGCCACAGCGCAGCAACGCCGCTCGGCTCGATCGACATCGGGCTGATCCGCTTCGGAATTCCGGCGCTGGTGCTTTCACCCGTCTGGCTGAAGACGGGGCTGCTGCCGAAGGCCCTGCCACTTCACCTGCTGGCAATCATGGTGTCAGGCTCCGGCGCCGTCTTCTTCCTGCTGACGACGCTGGCAATCCACTCGACGCCGGCCGCCTCCTCAGGGATCCTGCTCGGCGGCTCCATGCCGCTTGCCGCGGCGCTGATCGGCATTGTGCTGTTTCGTGAAAGACCCGACAGCACCCGCATCGCTGGGCTCGTTGCGATCGTCGCCGGCGTGCTGATCCTGCTCACGCGCAGCCTTGCGGACGCCTCGCTGCCATGGATGAGCTTCGTGCTGTTGCCGGCCGGCGCCGTTTTATGGGCAAGCTATACGCATGCCTTCCGCCGCTCGGGCCTGACCGCCGTGCAGGCGAGCGCCTTGATCGCCGTCTGGTCCTTCCTGATCATGGGCGCGCTCGCCCTCATCTTCGGCATCTCGCTGCCACAGGTTCCTCTTCAGGAGATCGGCCTGCAGGTGCTGAGCCAGGGCGTTCTTTCCGGCCTCGTCGCCATGGTCGCCTACGGCACCGCCGTCAGAACACTCGGGGGAACACAGGCCGCCGCCTTCACGGCGCTGACGCCGGTGCTCGCAACGCTTGGCGGCGGCTTGCTGCTTGGCGAAGCCATCGGCATGACGGAAATCAGCGCCGCCGTGATCACCGGCATCGGCGTGGCGCTTTCGACTGGTATTGCGGCACCGCGCCGCTGAAATCCAACACCAACGGCAGATGAAAGCCGCCTGCAGCCATCGCTGCGGCGGCTTTTTCAATGGAGACGGCGTCCTTACCGAGCTTCGAACGGCCAAGTCAGGCCTGGATGACGACGACCCTGGCGCCGACCTCGACGCGGCTATAGAGGTCGATCACGTCGTGGTTCATCATGCGGACACAGCCGCTCGACATGGCGAGACCAATCGATTGCGGCTGGTTGGTGCCATGAATGCGAAAATGGGTATCGTTGCCGCCGCGAAAGAGATACATGGCCCGCGCACCGAGCGGGTTGTTCGGGCCGCCCGGCATGCCGCCGGCAAGCTTGCGATAGCGCTCTTCACGGCGCTGCATGTTTTCGGTGGGCGTCCAGCTCGGCCACTCGGCCTTGCGGCCGATATAGGCGTTACCTGCAAAGGCCAGCCCCTCGCGACCGACACCGACACCATAACGCATCGCCCTGCCCCCGCCGAGGACGTAATAGGCGCGGCGCGCGGGTGTATCGACGATCACGGTGCCGGCAGCATGGGTGGTTTCGTAGGCCACTTCCTGGCGGCGGAGCTCCGGCTTGATCTTGTCGATCGGCACCTGCTTCAACGGGAATTTTTCGTCCGGAAGTGCAGCATAATTGGTCTGGCTGTTCAGACCGGTCGAAGAGCAGCCGGCCACGAAAAGCGGCAGGGCGATCAGGAAGCCCCGGCGGGAGATCGTCATGAATGTGTCCTTAGTGCGTCAACACGATGTCGCAAGCTAAGGAAATTATGGTTAACGAACGGCTAACAGCCTCCGGCAGGAGGCGATCACGAAGGCGTCAGCACGTGAAATTGTCGGCCGCGAGGACAAGCCGCCTCACATGTTCGGATAGACCGGCCCCTCGCCGCCCTGCGGCGGCACCCAGTTGATGTTCTGGTTGGGGTCCTTGATGTCGCAGGTCTTGCAGTGCACGCAGTTCTGGGCGTTGATGACGAAGACGTCCTTGCCATCCTTTTCCACCCATTCATAAACGCCGGCCGGACAGTAGCGCGTCGACGGGCCGGCATAGATGTCGTGTTCCGAAGTCTTCTGCAGCGCCATGTCCTTGACCTGCAGATGCACCGGCTGGTCCTCCTCGTGATTGGTGTTCGACAGGAACACCGAGGACAGCCGGTCGAAGGTCAAGACGCCATCGGGTTTCGGATAGGCGATCGGCTTGTGCATCGAGGCAGGTTCGAGCGACTGCGCATCGGTCTTGCCATGTTTCAGCGTGCCGAAGACGGAAAAGCCGAACAGCGTGTTGGTCCACATGTCGAAGCCGCCGAGCGCAACGCCAAGTGCGGTACCGAACTTCGACCACAGCGGCTTGACGTTGCGCACCCGCTTCAAATCCTTGCCGATGTCGCCCTTGCGCCATTCATTCTCGATCTCGGTCACTTCGTCATGGCTGCGGCCTGAAGCAATCGCCGCGGCGATCTTCTCGGCGGCCAGCATGCCCGACAGCACCGCATTGTGGCTGCCCTTGATGCGCGGCACGTTGACGAGACCGGCCGAACAGCCGATCAGCGCCCCGCCGGGGAAGGAAAGCTTCGGCACCGACTGGTAGCCGCCCTCGGTGATGGCGCGAGCGCCATAAGACAGCCGCTTGCCGCCCTCGAAGGTGGTGCGGATCGCCGGATGGGTCTTGAAGCGCTGGAATTCCTCGAAGGGATAGAGATAGGGGTTCTTGTAATTGAGGTGGACGACGAAGCCGACCGCCACCAGATTGTCTTCCAGGTGATAGAGGAAGGAGCCGCCGCCGGTCTTCATGCCGAGCGGCCAGCCGAAGGAGTGCTGCACCAGGCCCGGCCGATGGTTCTCGGACTTCACCTGCCAGAGCTCCTTGATGCCGATGCCGAATTTTTGCGGTTCACGGTCTTTCTGCAGATCGAACTTGGCAATCAGCTGCTTGGCGAGCGAGCCGCGCACACCCTCGCCGATCAGCACATATTTGCCGAGCAGTTCCATGCCGCGGGTATAGTTCGGGCCGGGTTCGCCGTTCTTCTCGATGCCCATGTCGCCGGTGGCGACCCCGATGACGGCACCCTCGTCATTGTAGAGCACCTCGGTTGCAGCAAAACCCGGATAGATTTCGACGCCGAGTTCTTCGGCCTTGGTCGCCAGCCAGCGACAGGCGAGCCCGAGCGAGACGATGTAGTTGCCGTGATTGTTCATCAGGGGCGGCATCAGCACATTCGGCAGGCGAACAGAGCCGGCCGGACCAAGCAGCAGGAAGTGATCTGATGTGACCTTGGTCTTGAACGGATGATCGGCCTCGTCGCGCCAGCCGGGCAACAGCCGGTCGATGCCGATCGGGTCGACCACCGCGCCCGAGAGGATATGCGCGCCAACTTCCGCGCCCTTCTCCAGCACGACGACGGAGAGTTCCGGATTGACCTGCTTCAACCGGAT
Source organism: Rhizobium sp. 62_C5_N11_2 (assembly GCF_051811185.1). Taxonomy (NCBI): domain Bacteria; kingdom Pseudomonadati; phylum Pseudomonadota; class Alphaproteobacteria; order Hyphomicrobiales; family Rhizobiaceae; genus Rhizobium; species Rhizobium sp. 62_C5_N11_2. Next base: position 1,144,442 of record NZ_JBPWPW010000001.1, on the reverse strand, counting down.
CGCCGCCGCAAGACCGGCAGGACCGGCGCCGACAATCACCACGTCGAATTCCATGCTCTCGCGTTCGGGCAGCTCAGTCGTCTCGGTCATTCACTCGTCTCCGCTTGGCGGCACGCGGCCGTCATCCCCGTCATGGCACTTTCTTGTCAAAACGACAAAGCATTGTCGAGCCGGGATACGACAGCCAATCTTCCAATTCGCACAATGATGACGTCTCGTGGGGCAGAATTACATAACGCTTACGTCAACGTCAATTATCAAACGCTGCCGAACCGGTCACATTCCCTTTCCTTTTCCGCTGCTTGCGCCTTATACATCGCTCTGACATATCGGAGGACAATCATGGATCTCGGCATCAAGGGCAAACGGGCACTCGTCCTCGCCTCTTCGCGCGGCCTCGGCCTCGGCATCGCCGTGGCGCTGGCGCGGGAAGGCGCAAACGTGCTGCTCTGCGGGCGCAGCGGCGAACAGCTGGACGCCAATTGCAAGGCGATCAATGGCGAAGGCAAAGGCCGGGCCGACTGGATCTGGGCCGACCTCGGGGACGAACGCTTCGTGGAGATGACGACGACGGCGGTGAAGGAGAAGTTCGGCGGGCTCGATATCCTCGTCAACAATACCGGCGGACCGACGCCCGGCACGACGGAGGACATGACGGGCGAAAAGCTCGAAAGCTATTTCCTCTCCATGGTCGCTCGGGTGATCACGCTCACCAATGCGCTGCTGCCCGGCATGAAGGCGCAGGGCTGGGGCCGCATCCTCACGGTTGCCTCATCCGGCGTGATCGAACCGATTGCCAATCTGGCGCTGTCGAATACGCTGCGCCCGGCCCTTGCCGGGTGGAGCAAGACGCTTGCCTCCGAAGTGGCGAGCTTCGGCGTCACCACCAACCTGCTCCTGCCGGGCAGTATCCTGACGGCGCGGCTCGACGATCTCGATGGGGCTGCGGCAAAGCGGACTGGCAAGAGCCTCGAGGAGATCCGTACCGACAAGGAAGCGCGCATTCCGGTCGGCCGCTACGGCAGGGTCGAGGAATTTGCCGCAACCGCTGCCTTCCTGTGCAGCCAGCCGGCAAGCTACATCACCGGCTCGCTCATCCGCTGCGACGGCGGCGCGGCGCGGTCGGTCTGACCATTCCCTCTCAGCCGACGCGGGCCGCCGCCGCCCATGTCGCCGCACTTCGGATCATCTGTTCGACGTAAGCCGGATCGTCCGCAAATTCGGCGAGTTCGGAAAGACGATGGAAACCCGTCAGGATCGCAATACGCCGCCGGTCGAGCCTGCGTCCAGTCAGCATTTCATAGGCCGATACGATGCGGGCGGTCAGATCGGGCGAGATGAAGTTCGAATAGATGAATTCCTGATGCAACGGGCCAAAGCCTGAATCGCCAAAATCATAAATGCCATTCAGCCGCTTTTGCGCATGGTCGAAGGCCATGTTCCAGCCATGACCATCGAAGAAGCCGTAGATGCTGCCGTAAGGATCGGGCGGCAAGGCTTCGAAATCGGAAATGATGGCCTGGGCAAAGCTCTTGATGTCAGGCGGCAGCAGCGGCAAAGCCCTCGTTCGCACCGTCTCCGGCGATTGCCATGGCTGGATCGCGCCGGCACCGGCCGAGCGCAGGCGATCGGCATCGAGCACGTGCAACTCGGCGTAAAAGCGGGCGAGATCTTCGGCGAGATGCTGACGATCGCCTTCACCAAGCGCATCGTAATCTTCGGCGATGAGATGTTCGCCGTCGAGCTTGGCATGGCTGGAGAAGATCGGCGGCCCGTCATGAATGCGCATATCTGGAACCGCCATCGACAACGACGGCCGAACGATGTCGAGCAAGGCGGCTTCCTTCTGAAGCGCTCTTTCCGCGCCGAGATTGCGAGGAAACTTGAAGATCAGCGTGTCGTCAACGTCGACCGCCATCGAATCCCAGCCCTTCGCCGCCAGCTTGAAGACGGAGGCCGTGAGTTCAGGAAACACACTTATGATGAGAGAACGAAATTCGCTGGCGTCCAACTCGGTCATGACGACCTGCCTTCTCTGGTTTTTTCCGTGTTCTTCGCGGGGGGCAAATGACGGCGCACGGATCGACATCGTCTTGTCGCGAGCCGCCTGCCCTCCGCCGTCAAACGGCGTCGGGTTACACTGGGACTATATTAGTATAGTTTGAATATTACGGAATATTCATTACAAAAATTTAAGCCGTTATAACCACTTAGTGATCACGACCCGGGAATTATGTCTTTTTTGCGCCGCAATATAAGTGGCTCAATCGGGGCATAAAATTCGCAACCTTGCCCCCCGCAACCTTGCCCAAAGACCGGTATCGCCCATGAAGAAATTTTGGATCACCATCAGCGTTATCGCCGTTGCCGCCGTCGGCGTCTGGCAATTCGGGAATCGGGTCCCTTATGCCTCTCGCATTCCCTACCTCTCGCAGTTCATCAAGCAGCCGGAAACCGGCAATGGCGGCGGGCAGCAGGCACAGGCAGATCAGGGGCAAGATGGCGGGCAACATCAGGGCGGCGGGCGCAGACGCGGTGGTGGCGGCCCGACCGTCGTCAAAACAGTCGCAGCCGTGACGACGACGCTGCCGATGGATGTGACGGCGTCCGGCTGGGCCAATGCCGATGACAATACGACCATTGCCGCACAGGAACAGGGCCTGATCGTCAGCATCAATGCGCAGGATGGGGCGACGGTCAAAGCCGGGGACCTGATCGCCAAGCTGGACGATCGGACGGCCAAGGCGACCGTCGACAAGGACAATGCGATGATCGTGCGCGACACGGCAACCCTTTCGGAAGCCGAAACCGCATTGACGCGCGCGCAGGACCTCTTCGATCAGAAGGCCGGCACCCAGCAGAGCCTCGACCAGGCGGTCGCCGCCCGTGATACCGCTGCAGCCACGGTCGACGCCGACAAGGCGTCGCTGGCCTCCGATCAGATCTTGCTCGAGCACACCGATATCCGCGCTCCCTTCGACGGCCGGCTCGGCGATATCGCTGTCAGCAAGGGCGCTTTCCTCAGTGCCGGCGCGGCAATCGTCACTATTGCGAAATACGATCCGATCTACGTGAAATTCCACCTGCAGGAACGCTATCTCAGGGAGCTGAAGAGCGCCTTGGCAGCCGGTCCGGTCGAGGTCAGCACCGCCCCCAATTCCACAAAGGGGCAAGTGCGAAAGGGCGAAATCAGCTTCTACGACAACACGGTCGATACGGCCTCGGGCACGATCCTCGCCAAGGCGAAATTCGAGAATGCCTCCGGCGCTCTCTGGCCCGGCCAGTCGGTCAACATCGTCGTGCATTTCAACAATGACCAACAGCAAGTGGTGGTGCCGACGGTTGCCGTCAGCCCTGGTCCGGAGGGTTTCTTCGCCTTCGTCGCCAAGGACGGCAAATCGCATCTGACGGCCGTCACCGTTGCCCGCGCGAACGGCGGCTTCACCGCCATAGAATCGGGCCTTCAGGCAGGCGATCACGTCGTCGTCGAGGGCCAGGGCCAGCTCAGCGACCAGCAGGCGATCAACGAGCAGTTCGATGAAAAGACGCTTGATGTCGCCTCCGCCGAAGAGCCTCGGCAACAGCAGCCATCCGAGACGATCGCGGTGGGAGCTCAGCAATGATCCCGAATTTCTGTATCCAGCGCCCCGTCGCGACGACGCTGCTTGCGATCGGCGTCATTCTGGCCGGTCTTGCCGGTTATCAGCTCGTACCCGTCGCAGCGCTACCGCAGGTCGACTTTCCCACCATCAACGTTTCGGCACAGTTGAGCGGCGCCTCGCCGCAGACGATGGCGACCTCGGTTTCGACGCCGCTGATCAAGCAGTTCGAGACCATTCCCGGGATCACCGAAATCAGCGCCTCCAGTTCGCTCGGCAGCACCAGCATCGTGCTGCAGTTCGACCTCAGTCGTAATATCGATGCGGCCGCAGCCGACGTGCAGGCCGCGATTTCACATGCCACCCGGCAACTGCCCGACAATCTGACGACGCCGCCGAGTTATCGCAAGACGAACCCGGCCGATGCGCCTGTCATGCTGCTCTCGGTGCAGAGCAACACCATGCCGCGCAGCAAGCTTGACGACATCGCCGAGAACATCATCTCGCCGTCGCTTTCGACGCTTCCCGGCGTTGCCCAGGTCAGCGTCTACGGTGCGCAGACCTATGCCGTGCGCGTCGAGGTCGATCCCAATAAGCTTTTGACCCGCGGCATCGGCATCGACACCGTGAACAAGGCGCTTGCTGCCGCCAACAGCCAGCAGCCTGTGGGAACGCTGCAGAACAATTCGCAGAGCATGACCATCACGGCGAACACGCAGCGCACCAGCGCCGAACAATTCCGTTCGCTCGTCATTGCCAATCCGAACGGCGCGCCGATCCACCTCGGCGATATTGCCGATGTGCAAGACAGTGTTGAGAACCAATATACCGGCAGCTGGTATGACGGCCAACGCGGCATCATCCTCGCCATCCAGCGCCAGCCGGATGCCAACACGGTCGATGTCGTCGATGCGATCAACGCCAAGCTGCCGCAGCTTCACGCCGAAATCCCGCCTTCCGTCAACACGGTCGTCATGAATGACGCCGCAAAGCCGATTCGCGATGCCATCTCCGACGTGAAGTTCACGCTGCTCCTAACGATCGGCCTCGTCGTTCTCGTCATCTACCTCTTTACCGGCCATGCGACAGCAACGATCATTCCCGGGCTTGCCGTTCCGCTGTCGCTGATCTCGACCTTCGGCATGATGTATGTGCTCGGCTACAGTATCGACAACATCTCGCTGCTCGGACTAACGCTCGCGGTGGGGCTCGTGGTGGATGACGCCATCGTCATGCTCGAGAACATTCTGCGCCATGTCGAGGATGGCATGCCGGTGCGGGAAGCGGCGATCAAGGGTGCGGGCGAAGTCAGCTACACCATCATTTCCATGTCGGTTTCGTTGATCGCGGTCTTCATCCCGATCCTGCTGATGGGCGGCGTTGTCGGCCGCGTGTTCAACGAATTCGGCATGGTGGTTGCGATTGCGATCATCTCTTCGGCAATCGTCTCGCTGACCGTGACGCCGATGCTCGCCTCGCGTCTGTCCAACCACCAGAGCCGCCCGCCGCTCATGATCCGCATCTTCGATGCCGGCTTCGAACGGACGCTTCGCGGCTATGACAGGGCTGTCGGCTGGTGCCTTCGCCACCGCCCCACGATCCTCGGCGTTTTCCTCGCTTCGGTGGCACTGACGATCTATTTCTTCATGACGCTGCCGACAAGCTTCTTCCCACAGGAGGATATCGGCCGCCTGACGATCAGCACGCAGGCCCGGCAAGACATTTCCTATTCGGCCATGGAGGCGCTGCAGCAGCAGGCGGCAGCCGTCGTCAAGGCGAACCCGGCGGTCAACCATGTGATGTCGACGATCGGCGGCAACCCGAACAAACCGCAGAACAACGGCTCGATGTTCGTCGAACTCAAGGACAAGGACCAGCGTGCGCCGCTTGACCAGACGCTGCGCGAGCTGCGCACGGCGATCAACAAGATCCCCGGCCTGCAGGCCTTCGTGACACCGAACCAGAGCCTGCGCTTCGGCGGTCGCCAGACGGCCAGCCAATATCAGCTGGTGGTGCAGGCGCTGAGTGCTGATCAGACCAACCTGTGGGCCGGCAAGATCCAGGCGGCGATGCGTAAGGACCGGCTGTTCACCGACGTGACCTCGGATGCCCAGAACAACGCCCTGCAGGCCAACATCGTCATCGATACCGAGCGGGCAGCCGCCTACGGGATCGACAATGATACGCTGCGCACGACGCTGCAGGAATCCTTCAGCGGATATGCAGCGGCGGAAATCCAGTCTACCGGCGACAGCTACGACGTCATCGTCGAATACGACACCAGCAAGCCCTGGGACGACCAGAAGCTCTCGGAAATTCGTGTCGCCTCGGCCAATGGCAGCCTGGTGCCGCTTTCAAACTTCGCGCATGTCGAGCGCACGGTCGGCCCGGTCACCATCAACCAGACCGGCCAGCTGGTCTCGACCACCGTTTCCTTCAACCTGCCGGAAGGCGTCTCGCTTAGCGACGCGACGGCGGCAATCGACCAGATCAAGACGGAAATGAGCATGCCGGCCGACGTTTTCACTTCCTATGGCGGTACAGCTGAGATTTTCGAGCAGTCTCAGGGCAATACGCCATACCTCATCCTTGCGGCGGTGCTGACCATCTATGTCGTGCTCGGCGTACTCTACGAGAGCTTCATCCACCCGCTCACCATTCTGTCCGGCCTGCCGGCCGCGGCATTCGGTGCGCTGTTGGCGCTTGATATCATGGGTTTCGACCTGTCGATCATCGCCCTTATCGGCCTGCTGATGCTGATCGGCATCGTTAAGAAGAACGCGATCATGATGATCGACGTGGCGGTGGAGACCATGCGCACGACCGGCGAAAAGGCGACGGTGGCGATCCACGAAGCCTGCGTGCGACGCTTCCGACCGATCATGATGACGACCTTCTGCGCCCTGCTCGGCGCCTTGCCAATCGCGCTCGGCACCGGCGCAAGTTCCGAACTGCGCCAGCCGCTCGGCATCGCCGTCGTCGGCGGCCTGATCGTCTCGCAGATGCTGACGCTCTTCATCACCCCGGTCATTTTCGTCGAGATGGACCGCTTCGGAAACTTCCTCGGCCGCCTGATCGGCCACAAGAAGGTCGAGGAGCCGGAGGTGCAGGAGGCAAGGGCAATGGCCGCCGAGTGATGACGGCCCTCTGAGTTCGGCATTGCCAATTGATCCTTGCGGCGCACTTCTTCTTCCAACCGGGAGAAGAAGTGCGCCCGCGATCACATCAACTTCCGCTCCTCTTGAATGTGTCGCGCCCCTGTGGCATCACCCGCCCTCCTGAATCCGGGCGTGCTTGCGCCCTTTCGCGGAGCGATGCTCCGTCTCCAATAACGATCGGCATGAAGAGGTGCGGGCATGGCTCAGGCGCTGGGTTTCGACTTCGGCACGACGAATACGGTTCTCGCCATGGCGGATGGCGGGGCGACGCGCTCGATGGCGTTCACGAGCACGGAGGGTACGGCCGACAGCATGCGCACGGCGCTTTCCTTCATGAAGGATGCCCAGCTCGGCGCGTCAGCGCTGAAGGTGGAGGCGGGCCATGCAGCGATCCGCCAATTCATCGACAATCCCGGCGAATGTCGCTTCCTGCAGTCGATCAAGACTTTTGCGGCAAGCGCGCTGTTCCAGGGCACGCTGATCTTCGCCAAACGGCATAATTTCGAGGATCTGATGGAGGTCTTCGTGCGGCGCCTGCGCAACTATGCCGGCGACCACTGGCCTTCCGATGTCAGCCGTATCGTCACCGGCCGGCCGGTGCATTTTGCCGGCGCCAGCCCCGATCCGGCGTTGGCGACCGAACGATACAATGAGGCGCTGTCGCGCTTCGGTTTTCCCGAGATCCACTATGTCTATGAGCCGGTCGCCGCTGCCTTCTACTTCGCGCAGAACCTGAAGCAGGATGCCACCGTACTGGTTGCCGATTTCGGTGGCGGCACGACCGACTATTCGCTGATCCGCTTCGAGACCGTTGCCGGCAAGCTGACGGCAACACCGATCGGCCATTCCGGCGTCGGCGTCGCCGGCGATCACTTCGACTACAGGATGATCGACAACATCGTCGCACCGCTGATCGGCAAAGGCAGCCATTTCAAGAGCTTCGACAAGATTCTCGAAGTGCCGTCCAACTACTATTCCAGCTTCGGCCGCTGGAACCAGCTGTCGATCTTCAAGACCACGCGCGAATTCGAGGATCTGAAGAAGCTGGTACGCACCAGCCTGGAACCGGAAAAGCTCGAAATCTTCATCGACCTCATCGACCATGACGAGGGCTACCCGCTCTATCAAGCTGTGTCGGCGACGAAGATGGCGCTCTCGGCCGCGGAGGAGGCGCCTTTCGATTTCGCGCCGCTTGGTCGCGGTGGGCATCGCAGCATCAAGCGCAGCGATTTCGAAGGCTGGATCGCCGATGATCTCGCCCGCATCGAAGGCGCGCTCGACGACGTGCTCGACAAGACCAAGACGAAGCCTGCGGAGATCGATAAGGTGTTCCTCACCGGCGGCACCTCCTTCGTGCCGGCGGTGCGCCGCATCTTCACCGAACGCTTCGAGCGCGACCGGATCGAAAGCGGCGGCGAGCTGTTGTCGATCGCCCACGGCCTGGCGCTGATCGGCGAACGCGAGGACATCGCGCAATGGACTGTGCAATAGAGCAGACAAGGGCGGGCAATCTCCCGCCCACCCTTTCAATGCCCCTGTCACTCCGCTAAGCTTGCCGCATGATCTCCGCCAACGACCTCTCCCCCGCCGAGCTTGCAGCGCTTCTGCATTTCCATGCGGATGCCGGCGTGGAATGGCTGCTGGAGGAAGAGGCTATCGACCGTTTCGCCGAGTTCGAGGCGATGAAGGCCGCCCGCCGCCCGGCGGCGGCACAGGCGCAGCAGCAACGTCCCGCCGCTGGGGAACGCCCTGCCTCAGGTCAGGCACCGCCGCGTCCGAATACAGCGGCGCGCCCGGCGCCTGCCGAACGTGCATCTTCCAGCCCGCAACCGGCGATCCCGGATGGCGAGGCGGTGCAGCAGGCCCGCTTCGTCGCCGAAACCGCGCGATCGCTCAGTGAGCTCAAGACCGCGATCGAATCTTTCAACGGCTGCAACCTCAAGCACAGTGCCCGCTCGACCATCTTTGCCAGCGGCAATGCCGAAAGCGGGATCATGGTGATCGGCTCGGCGCCGAGCGCCGAAGACGATCGCGAAGGCATGCCCTTCTCGGGAAAATCCGGCCAGTTGTTCGACAAGATGCTGACGGCGATCGGGCTGACGCGCTCAGCCATACTGTTGACGCAGGTCATCCCCTGGCGACCACCTGGCAATCGTGCGCCCTCGGCGGCGGAAATGGACATCTGCCGACCCTTCATCGAGCGGCAGATCGCGCTTGCCGAACCCAAGGCGATCCTGCTGCTGGGCAATTTTTCGGCGCGCTTCTTCTTCGGCGAAAGCGATACGATTCACGGCCTGCGCGGCCATTGGAAAGAGATTGGCGTTGCGGACTGTGTCATTCCTGCCATAGCCAGCCTGCATCCGCAGGATCTGTTAACCGCACCTGTAAACAAGCGGCTGGCCTGGAATGACCTGCTCGCCTTTCAAGCGAAGCTTAAGTCCCTATCTTTGCTTAGAAATTAGCCAAAGTTGAATAATTTATGAATCAATCTATGCGATTTTCGCATGGCTGCATCCCGCCGTGATGCATTGCGGAATCTATGTTGCATCGCAATATCAGCTGTGTCTTGGGAGGAATCACAGGAACCAAGGCCATGAACAAGCGTTTTCGTCCTATCCATAGCGGGTTTGAAACCCTTCGCCTCGCCGGCGACCAGGTTCGTTGCACTCAAGGCTACAGCCGTTTCGGCTTTGCCACGAACGAACAGATGATTGCCCGCGGCACCGGCATCAACAGCCGTACGTCGCGCCCGAACGCCATCTTTTCGGACTTCCAGCAATATTGAGCAGGAATTCAACGCGTCGCAGCGTCCTTTGCGCGTCTTAAAAGGACGCGCAGCGCTGTAGGCGCTTCGCCTGCCCTTCGTCTCAAGAGTACCCCAACATGTCGACGATCCTGATATCGCTTCTGCGCAACATCGAAACATTCGAGCATATCCGCGTTGCCGTCTGCGCCGCGCGGGAATATGAGCGCGAGCTTTCGGTCAAGCCGGCCGATGCCGGAACGCGCAATGGCGCAGGTACAGCGGCGATCGTTCTCTAGAGCAATTCCGTTTTTCCGAGTCACGGAAATGCTCTATCTCTTTGTTTTCGCGCATTCCAGACGCAAAACCGCTGCGCACTTTTGCTGGAATTGCTCTAATCAGATGGCCATTTCGTCGATCTGGGCTTTCGCCCATTCGAAGGCTTCGTCGACATAGGCGAACTTGACCGCCTGCCAAGCGCAATATTCCTCGACGAAATCCCGCGATATCCATAGGTGCGTCTTGCGCGGCTCGTCATACCAGCCGACGCAGCCACGTTGCGCCGCTTTTGCCAGCAGCCGCTGCAGATGGGTGCGCGACATCATGAAATCGGCAGCGAGCGCACGGGTTTCGACACGGCCGACAGACAGCCTCCCCGGCTCGCTGCTTTTCAAATCCATCCGGGCGATGAAGTTGTCGACGACGAGGCCGCCGGCTTCCGTCCAGAGGAACAGCGCCACCTGCTCCGGCGGTTCGCGCCAGGCGGCATCTTCGAGGCAATGGCGGGCAATGCGCGGCTGAATGAGCCGCATCAGTGATGGATTTGCCTGAAAAGACACTGCCCTTTGACCGCCGTCGAGCAGATCGAGCGCGCCGAGATTGGAGAAAATCCAGGCAAACATCCCCTGATGGCTGACGTCGGCCGGTTCGAAATGACGTGGCCGCCGCCGCTCGTCGCCGGGTGTGTGGGTTATGAAGCGGTAGGTATAGAGTTCCTCGATGAAGGCGAGCACGGTGTTGCGGCTCGCCACCTTGTGCGCGGTGATGCGCCCGGTCAACCGCACGGCGGTGAAACCCGACGTCGGGTCGCGCGGATCATATTCCAGGTGGAGGGCATAGGCAGTCTGGGTCAGAAGCCAGCGCTGATGCGAGGCGAGCAGTCGCGCCAGCCGCGGACCAGCATCAAACATGCCGCGCATCTGCCCAGCTAAAAAGCGAATGCTCATCAGAAAGGAAGAGTTCCCCACCAATTGCTCCGCTGTGAATGCCATTATGCTTTTCTCCACCTCCGCTCGCCGGCCAGCGTTCGGAGCAACGACACCCAGAGCTCCTCCGGCATCAGCGGCCATTCAGACATGCACAGCTTGGAATAAATGATACTCTCTCATGTTCAACAATCATATTCCACAGGCCGGCGGTATCCCAAGAATTCACCATTCTTTTCACCCTGTGAGCGCAAGTTTCAACCCACCGCAATCGCCGCGTTAAAACCTTCCATATCATACGCTTGCCGCGTCAGGCTTGCGGCATCGTGGCCTTGCGCGCCTCTCTCTGCTCGATGCCCAACTGATGCTCGCGAAAGATGATGAAGATGCCGGCGGCGATGACGATGACGGTGCCAATCAGCATGGTAACGCTCGGCACGTCGCCGAAGACAAAATAGGCGACGATACCGCCGAGCAGGATCGACGTATATTCGAACGGCGCGATGGTGGAGACGTCGGCATGGCGGTAACTTTCCGTCAGTAGGATCTGCGCGACGCCGCCGCAAAAACCGGCGGCGATCAGATAGAGCGCTGTCGGCCATGGCAGGATGAGCCAGCCGAAGGGAACAGAAGCCAGCGAGAAGACCGAGGCGGTGATCGAGAAATACAGCACGATCGTCGCCGTCTTCTCTTCCTCGACGAGGCGGCGCACCTGGATCATCGCCATGCCGCCGAGAACGGCCGAGAGCAGCACGCAGAGTGCGCCGACGGCCTGTTCTGCTTCCATGCCGCCGTCGCGAAACAGCGTAAGTTTCGGCCAGGAAACGATGGCGACGCCGACGATGCCGACCAGGACGGCGCTCCAGCGATAGATGCGCACGGTCTCGCCGAGAAAAACGGCAGCGAAGATGACGGCGACAAGCGGCAACGCGTAGCCGAGCGCGATCGCCTCCGGCAGCGGCAGATGCAGCAGGCCATAGAAACCGAAAGCCATCGACAAGATGCCGATCGTGCCGCGCTTCAGGTGACCGATTGGGTTGGCCGTGTAGAAGGCGGCGCGCAGCTGCCTGTTATAGGCGAGATAGGCCATGATCGGGAAGAGCGCGAAGAACGACCTGCAGAAGGTGACCTGACCGGGCGGGATGTCTGAGCCGGCCAGCTTGATGAAGGTCTGCATGGCCAGGAAGACCACGACCGACGAGACTTTCAGCGCAATGCCTCTCATCGGGTTTCTGAGAACCGAGTGCATGATCCTGGCTCTTAATACTGCTCAAGCGGAACGGGGGGACGCGTTCGACTCGGGAACGCAGCGGGTGACGTCTCCCATCGTAGCGAAAGAAAAAACCGATTGGCGAAAAAACCGCAAGCAACATCAGAGAATCACAGAAACGCCGTCAGCGGCAGGCTCAACCGTGCTGCTTATGCGCCACCGCTCTGAAATTTCTCGTTTTGAGCCATTCACCCCGAAAATGTTCATCTCGCGGGGCCAGCCGTTAACCAATTGAAAACCATAGGCAAGCATCGTTTTTTATCGCTGATCTCGAAATTTTCTTCACCACACAAACAATTGCCCGCTCCTTCCAGGATCCTTTTGATGAAGCCGCTTAGCGCCGAAACCATTGCCCAGTCGCAGAATGCGACACCGCGGTCCATGCGCGTCGTCACGGACGGCATCAGCACCGATCTCGAGCGCTTCAGCGCCGACAACACCAATATCGTCAAGCAGATTAAGCTGCTGGCGATCAATGCGCTGATCGAGGCAGCCAGAGCCGGCGAGACCGGAAAGGGCTTCGCTGTCGTTGCCAACGAGGTGCAGCGGCTGGCGCAGATCGCAACCGACATTACCGGCAGGTTCGAGAGCAACGTGCTTGGCCGCATCGGCCTCAGCCGCGCCATGGCGGATTCGCTGGTCGAGGAGATGGAGGGCGTTCGCCTGACCGATCTGGCGCAGACACTGGTGCAGCTCATCGTCCGCAACCTTTTCGAACGCACGGCCGACGTGCGCTGGTGGGCGACGGACCCGGCACTCTGGCAGGCACTGCAGGAACCGGGCCGGGAAACCGTCGCCTTTGCGGCGGAGCGTCTCGGCGCCATCAACCGCTTCTACACCGTCTATCTCGATCTCGTCATGACCGATCTCTCGGGCAAGGTGATCGCATCCGCCAATCCCAAGTTCCAGCGCAAGATCGCAGGCACGAGCCTTGCCGGCGATCCGTGGTTCCGGGCGGCGTCGGCCTGCTCCTCCGGCGACGCGTATATCGTTGACGACGTCAAAGCGAGCCCGCTGCACGACAACAGGCATGCGCTCGTTTATGCCACAGGCATCCGCGAAGGGGGCAAGCTCGACGGGCGGCTGATCGGCACGCTCGGCGTCTATTTCGACTGGCAGAACCAGGGCCAGGCGATCGTCGAGAAGGAGGCCAACCTGCCGCCGCAGTTGGCGGAAAGAACGACTGTCATGCTGCTCGACGGCAAGAGCCGGGTCATCGCCACCACCAATCCCACCTTGCTCTTTTCCCATTTCGCGCTCGCCAACCCGTCCGGCCAGGCGAAAGGCAGCTACTACGACAATAGCGGCTCTATCGTCGCCTTCGCGCGCACCCTCGGCTACGAGGATTACGACGGGCTCGGCTGGTACGGCGTCGTCGTGCAACAGACGGAAAACGACGCGACGATCAAGGCGGCACTCAATCTGAAGTAGTGCCCATCTCCTTGTGGCCGTGTTCATCCGTTGCCAATAAGATATTTTGCCCGCGAACTTGGCGTTCGCGGGCAATTTGCTTTAAGTTTAGTTCAGACTTTAATGTAATCATGCCCGGCAAAATTTATGGCAGAGTGCGCCCGCCTCTGTATTCCGCGGTTGTCCAATAACGGTCTTCAGGAAACACCATGCGAACAGATACCGGCCAGGTCATTCATCTGGCAGATTACCGTCCCACCGACTTCGTGCTGGAACGCGTGGACCTCACTTTCGAACTCGACCCGACGGAGACAAAGGTCGAGGCGCGTCTCATCTTTCATCGTCGCCCGGGCGCCGATCCGACAGCGCCGATCGTTCTCGACGGCGACGAGCTGACGTTGTCGGGGCTGCTGTTTGACCAGGTGGAGCTGGACCCTTCGCGTTACGACGCAACACCGGAAGGCCTGACGGTGCGCGACCTGCCGGAGAGCGCGCCCTTCGAACTGACGATCACCACCATCATCAATCCTGAGGCCAATACCAAGCTGATGGGCCTTTACCGCACCGGTGGCATCTACTGCACGCAGTGCGAGGCGGAGGGTTTCCGCCGCATCACCTATTTCCCCGACCGGCCCGATGTGCTTGCGCCGTTCACGGTCAACATCATTGCCGACAAGGACGCCAACCCGCTGCTTTTGTCGAACGGCAACTTCCTCGGCGGCGCCGGCTACGGCCCCGGCAAACATTTCGCCGCCTGGTTCGACCCGCATCCGAAGCCGAGCTATCTCTTCGCGCTCGTCGCCGGCGATCTTGGCGTCGTCGAAGACACGTTCACGACGATGTCCGGCCGTGAGGTGGTGCTGAAGATCTATGTCGAGCACGGCAAAGAGCCGCGCGCAGCCTATGCGATGGACGCGCTGAAACGCTCGATGAAGTGGGACGAAGAGAGGTTCGGCCGCGAATACGATCTCGATATCTTCATGATCGTCGCCGTCTCGGATTTCAACATGGGCGCGATGGAGAACAAGGGCCTCAACGTCTTCAACGACAAATACGTCCTTGCCGATCCCGAGATCGCGACCGATGCCGACTATGCCAATATCGAGGCGATCATCGCGCATGAATATTTCCACAACTGGACCGGCAACCGCATCACCTGCCGCGACTGGTTCCAGCTGTGCCTCAAGGAAGGCCTGACGGTCTATCGCGACCACGAATTCTCGTCCGACCAGCGCTCGCGCGCCGTCAAGCGCATCGCCGAAGTGCGCCACCTGAAATCGGAGCAGTTCCCGGAAGATGGCGGCCCGCTCGCTCACCCGGTGCGGCCGACGAAATATCGCGAGATCAATAATTTCTACACGACGACCGTCTACGAAAAGGGCAGCGAAGTTACGCGCATGATCGCGACACTGCTCGGCAAGGACGGCTTCAAGAAAGGCATGGACCTCTATTTCGACCGCCACGACGGCCAGGCCGTGACGATCGAGGATTTCGTCAAATGCTTCGAAGATGCAAGCGGGCGCGACCTCAGCCAATTCTCGCTCTGGTACCATCAGGCCGGCACGCCGCTCGTCACCGCATCGGGCAGCTATGATGCGGCAGCCGGCAGCTTCACCCTGTCGCTCGAACAGATGATCCCGGCAACGCCCGGCCAACCGAGCAAGGAGCCGATGCATATTCCGCTCAGCCTCGCGCTGTTTGGCGAAAACGGCGGCAAGATCGAACCGACTTCGGTCGACGGCGCGGAATATACCGGCGAGGTGCTGCATCTCACTGGCCGCACACAGACGGCCGTGTTCCATGGCATTGGCACGCGGCCGGTCGTTTCGATCAACCGCAGCTTCTCGGCGCCGATCAACCTGCATTTCGATCAGAGCCCAGCCGATCTCGCCCGCCTCGCGCGCCATGAGACCGATCATTTCGCCCGCTGGCAGGCGCTGACCGATCTGGCGCTGCCGAACCTCCTGAAAGCGGCTCGTGACGCCCGCGAGGGCAAGCCTGTTGTCAGCGAGGCGACCTTCGTCGAGACGCTGATCGCGGCCGCCGCCGACGAGAGCCTCGAGCCTGCCTTCCGTGCCCAGGCACTGGCTCTGCCGAGCGAATCCGATATCGCCCGCGAACTCGGCGGCAACAACGATCCCGATGCCATCCATGCCGGCCGGCAGGCGATCCTGAAACAGATCGCCGATACTGGAAAGGACGTCTTTACCGGCCTCTACGCGGCGATGACGACATCAGGCGATTTCAGCCCGGATGCGAAGAGCGCCGGCCTGCGCGCGCTGCGCAATACCGCCCTCACCTATCTCTCACATGCCGAACAGACGCCGGCGCGCACCAAGTCCGCCTTCGATGCGGCCAACAACATGACCGATCTCAGCCATGCGCTGACGATCCTCGCCCATCGTTTCCCCGATAGCGCCGAGACGCGCGAGGCGCTCGCCACCTTCCGTGACCGCTTCGCGGAAAATGCGCTCGTCATCGACAAATGGTTAGCGATCCAGGCCGGCATTCCGGGTGCAAAGACCCTGGGCCGTGTCCGCGGCCTGATGGACGATCCGCTCTTCAAGCGGACCAATCCCAACCGGATGCGGGCACTGGTCGGCACCTTCGCCTTTGCCAATCCGACCGGATTCGGCCGCGCCGACGGCGAAGGCTATCGTTTCCTCGCCGAGCAGATTCTCGATATCGACCAGCGCAACCCGCAGCTTGCCGCCCGCATCCTCACCTCGATGCGCTCCTGGCGCTCGCTGGAACCGACGCGTGCCGATCACGCCCGCTCGGCCCTCATCGAGATCGAGCGGGCCGCCGCTCTTTCGACCGACGTGCGCGATATCGTCGAGCGCACGCTTAAAGGGTGATTTGCTTCGACCGGCCGTCCCGAAAAATTCGGCGGCCGGTCGCCCAGCACGTCGAATCACCTGGAAAAACCCGAAATTATAAATAGTTAACGGATTTTTACCTTTGCCTCTGGACAAGGCGAATCACCCATGATTCTCTAGGTCAGGTTCGAGCGAGCGGCGCGCGAATCACACGAGGGACAAGGCGAAGAGATGATGGACGTGCGGCGGGCAACCGTGGCCGAAGGACGGCTGCGTGTCGATTTTGACGGGCTGAAAGCCTGGCGCGACAGCCTTTCCGGTCATGCGACATCGGAACCACTTCTCCGTTATCTGCCGAAGGCCGAGCTGGTCTTGAAGCGAGCCATTCCGGCGCTGATCGTCGCCTTCCTCTTCGTCGTCGCCGCCTCGCATTTCTTCGGCATGATGAGCGAGTACGGGCGCCTGGAGGCCTCGGCGCGCCATGCCACCGCCCTTTCGGCGGCGACCGCCTCTGCCGTGTTTGCCGATGCGGCCGACATTTTCGACAACGGCGATATGACCGAGGCGCAGGCCCGCCTCGCCAAATTCCTGCCGCAGGACCGGCTCGACAGCGGCGCCTTCGTGCTGCTCGTGCAGGCAAGCGGCAAGGTTTTTGCCGCGACCACCGCCGGGCTTTCGCATGTGGGCAGCAATGTCGGTGATTTCTTCCCCGAAGTCTCGGCGATCCGGCGCTTCGGCGATCGCGCCGGCGTCATCGAAACGACGATCGGCGGCGTGCCGCATTATGCCGAGATCACGCTGGTGGGCAATGCCGGCGGTTATGTCGTCGCCGCCACCTCGCTCGACGAGATCGGCCGGCTCTGGCGCGAGGAGCTGGCGCTCAACGTCACGCTGTTTGCCGGCATCTCCTCGATCCTGCTCGTCATCCTCTATGCCTATTACACGCAGGTGAAGCGCGCCCGCGATGCCGACGACATCTTCCTGGAATCGAACCTGCGCGTCGAGACGGCGCTGTCGCGCGGCCGCTGTGGCCTCTGGGATTTCGATTTCGAGAACCGCGAATTCTTCTGGTCGCGCTCGATGTACGACATGCTCGGCCTGCCGGGCTCCGACAAGACGATGGGCTTCGGCGAAGCCGCCCGGCTGATGCATCCCGATGACGGCGGGCTCTACGAGATCGCGCGCGCCATCGGCAAGGGCGCTTCCGGCCAGGTCGATCAGATCTTCCGCATGCGCCATGCCGGCGGCCACTATGTCTGGATGCGGGCCCGCGCCCAGGTGATCCGCAGCAATTCCGGCCGCATGCACCTGATCGGCATCGCCATGGACGTGACTGAACAGCATCGGCTCGCCCAGCGCTACGCAGAAGCCGACCAGCGCCTGGCCGACGCCATCGAATGCACCTCGGAAGCCTTCGTGCTCTGGGACAAGAACGATCGCCTCGTCATGTGCAACACGCATTTCCAGCAGGCCTATGGCCTGCCGGACAGCGTGCTTGTGCCCGGCACCGAGCGCTCGACCGTCAATGCCGCCGCGGCCCGTCCGGTCATCGAGCGACGGATTTCCGATGCCGACGGCTCCGGCTATTCGCGGACGACGGAAGTACAGCTTGCCGACGAGCGCTGGCTGCAGATCAACGAGCGGCGCACCCGCGACGGTGGCAGGGTCTCCGTCGGAACCGACATCACGCTGATGAAACGCCATCAGGAGCGGCTGCGCGAATCCGAACGCCGGCTGATGGCAACGATCGGCGATCTTTCCGCTTCGCGCCAGACGCTGGAGAGCCAGAAAGCCGAGCTC
This sequence comes from Rhizobium sp. 62_C5_N11_2, assembly GCF_051811185.1. Classification (NCBI taxonomy): domain Bacteria; kingdom Pseudomonadati; phylum Pseudomonadota; class Alphaproteobacteria; order Hyphomicrobiales; family Rhizobiaceae; genus Rhizobium; species Rhizobium sp. 62_C5_N11_2. Next base: position 1,126,438 of record NZ_JBPWPW010000001.1, on the reverse strand, counting down.
TCGACGGCCAACGCCAACTATCAGGCGGAGAAGGAACGCGCCGAAGCCGCCAACAAGGCGAAATCGGAATTCCTCGCCAACATGTCGCATGAACTGCGCACGCCGCTCAACGCCATCCTCGGCTTCTCGGAAATCCTGCAGAACCAGATGTTCGGGCCGCTTGGCTCGCTGAAATACGACGAATATGCCCGCGATATCCATGACAGCGGCAAACATCTCCTCAACGTCATCAACGACATTCTCGACATGTCGAAGATCGAGGCCGGCCACGTCAGACTGCATTGCGAGCGCATCGATCTTGTGCCTCTGATCGAGGAAAGCCTGCGTTTCACCGCCATTCCGGCGGCTGAAAAGAACATCGTCATCGAACAGCGCATCTGCTCCGGCTTGACGCTGACGGCCGACCGCCGGGCGATGAAACAGGTGCTGCTCAACCTGCTCTCCAATGCGGTGAAGTTCACCAACAGCGGCGGCCGCATCGCGGTGCGTACGCGCCGCGTCGACGGCTTCGTCGTCGTCACCATCGCCGATACCGGCATCGGCATTCCACGCTCGGCGCTTGCGAAGATCGGCCAGCCCTTCGAACAGGTGCAGAACCAGTATGCCAAGAGCAAAGGCGGCTCCGGCCTCGGCCTCGCCATTTCCCGCTCGCTGACCTCACTGCATGGCGGTCGCATGAAGATCCGCTCACGCGAGGCCGTGGGTACGGTGATCTCGCTGCGGATTCCGGACGACGTCTAGCAATTGGCTTTTCAAATCGTTCATCGATTTTCCGAGCGATCCTGGGACTGCTTTCGCCCCTGCCTTTCCTTTATCTGCCGAATCTCGGCAAGCTGGCCTTTGAGTACGACCAAGGCGTCTTGTTCCTCTTGTGAAAGGTTCTCCAACGGAACATGTTTCAGCAGTACCTCAAGCGCATCGCCAATGCGGCCGATCTGCCGACCATAGCTCCCCACCTCGTCCAGAATCGTTTGTTCCGTTTCGGGCGCCGGCGTCGATCCAAGATCAATGTTGACGAAGCCGATCTGTGATCCCTGCTGATAAAATGTCCACGGATTGATGGCCTGCCAGAGCCTTTCAGGCGCCAGTGCAAAATTGAAGGTTTTCATTTTCCATTCCCCGCGATTGAAACGGCAACATAGGAGAAGTCGGTCAGTCAGGCGATTGCGGCGCGGACAATCACTGCATATTTCCGCGGCGACATCCGTCAGGCCTTCACGATGCTCAGGAATATCTTCCTGACCGCTTTTGCCAGCCGCTTCACCTCCCCCTCCAGCGTCTTGATATCAGGGCAATCGCCGGCGCGGTAGACGAGTTCAACGAGGCCTGATGGCGCGTCCTTGGGATCGAATAGGCCGTCAATGCAGAGGCGGATCAACTGCGAAAGACCGGTATAGAGCGCAAAGGCCTCAAGGCAGGTATCGAGATCTGCCGGCGCCATCAGCCGGTCGCCAAGGGCCTTCAAGGCCTCGCCAGTGCTAAGCCCGTTCACGGGCGTGCCGACACCTTTGGACGGAGCGATCAGCGCCAGGTACTGGGCGATGAATTCCAGATCGATGACGCCGCCGGGGATCTGCTTCAGGTCCCATGGACCGCCCGGCGGCTTTTCCTTGTCGATCAGTTCGCGCATCTCGGCAACGTCATGCGCCACCTTGGCAATGTCACGATCGGCCGACAGCACCTCCCGGACGATCAGTTCCGCTTCGGCGATCAGGCTCTCATTGCCGCAGATCAGCCGGGCGCGGCTGAGCGCCATATGCTCCCAGGTCCATGCCTCTTCGCGCTGATACTTGCCGAAGGCATTGATACGGGTGGCGACCGGCCCCTTGTTGCCGGATGGGCGCAGCCGCATGTCGACCTCATAGAGCACACCTTCGGCGGTCGGCGCCGACAAGGCGGCCATCAGCCTCTGGGTGATGCGGGTGAAGTAACGGGTCGCGTCGAGCGGCTTCGGCCCATCGGATTCGGAGGCCGTGTCATCATAGTCATAGAGCAGGATCAGATCGATGTCGGAACCGGCCGTCAGCTCGAAGCTGCCGAGCTTGCCCATGCCGGCGACCGCGATGCGCCCGCCGGGATAGTCGCCGTGCGCGGCCTGCATCTCGCCGATCACGGCATCGAGTGCCGCTGCGATGATGAGGTCGGCGAGATGGGTGAAGGCGCGCGCCGCCATCTGGCCGTTGATCGCGCCGGTGAGCAGGCGGATGCCGATCAGGAAGCGCTGCTCGGCGGCGAAGATCCGCAGCCGGTCGAGCACCTCTTCATAATGGCGGGCCTGGGCAAGCGAGCCCTTCAGCCGTTCGCCGAGATAATCACGGGTCGGCAGCTCTGCCATCAGCCCGGGATCGAGCATGCCATCGAAGACGTGCGGCTTGGCGGCGATCACCTCGGCAAGCCGGGGTGCTGAGGACATGATATTGACGATCAGCGACAGCAGCGCCGGGTTGCTGCCGAGCAGCGAGAAGAGCTGGATGCCGGAGGGAAGGCCGGAGATGAAGCTGTCGAAGCGCAGCAGCGCCTCGTCGGCACGCTTGCTTTCGCCGAAGACCCGCAGGAGCTCCGGCGCCAGCTCCGTCAGCCTTTCACGCGCCTCGACCGATTGCGTGGCGCGGTAGCGGCCATAGTGCCAGGTGCGGATGATGCGGGAAATGTCGGACGGCCTGTTGAAGCCGAGTTTCTTCAAGGTCTCCAACGTGTCCGGATCGTCACCCTGGCCGGTGAAGACGAGGTTTCCGGTATCGGTGGAAAGCCTGCTCTCCTGTTCGAAGAGGTGGGCATAACGCCGCTCGACTGTCTTCAGCACGCCGACCAGCCGTTCGGAGAAGCTCGGCGTGTCGGAGAAGCCCATCATGAAGGCGATGCGCTTCAGGTCGGCATCGGTTTCCGGCAGCAGGTGGGTCTGCTCGTCGCGCACCATCTGGATGCGATGCTCGACATCGCGCAGGAACCAGTAGGCCTCCGTCAGTTCGTCACGGGTTTCCGCGTCAATCCATTTCGCCTTGGTGAGTTCACCGAGCGTCTCCTCCGTCGCCCGACCGCGCAATGCCGGCATGCGACCGCCGGCGATCAGTTGCTGGGTCTGGACGAAGAATTCGATCTCCCGAATGCCGCCGCGGCCGAGCTTGACGTTATGGCCCTTGACCGCGATCGCACCATGGCCCTTATGCGCGTGGATCTGCCGCTTGATCGAATGGATATCGGCAATCGCCGCGTAATCGAGATATTTGCGGAAGACGAAAGGGGCGAGCCCGCGCAGGAAATCGCCGCCCGCAGCAAGGTCGCCGGCAACGGCGCGCGCCTTGATGAAGGCCGCCCGCTCCCAGTTCTGCCCCCTGCCCTCGTAATAGATCATCGCCGCATCGACCGGGATCGCCAGCGGCGTCGAACCGGGATCGGGGCGCAATCTGAGATCGGTGCGGAAGACGTAGCCGTCGGCTGTCCGCTCCTGCAGGATGCGCACCAACCGGCGCATCATCCTCGGGAAAACCTCGATCGCGTCATCCGGGTCAGGCACGATGCCCGCCTGTTCGTCAAAGACGACGACGAGGTCGATATCGGAGGAATAGTTGAGTTCCGATGCGCCGAGTTTGCCCATGCCGAGCACGATCAGCCCGGAGCCGTCGCTCGGTGCTGCCAGATCCCGCAGCCGCAGCTTTCCACCCTCATGCGCCGCCAACAGCAGATGGTCGATCGCGGCGGCAACCGAAGCTTCGGCAAGCTCGCTCAGCCAGGCCGTCGTCGCCCGGCCGTCGAAGATGCGTGCGAGATCTGCGAGTGCGACGAGGAAGGCCACCTTGCGCTTGATGATGCGCAGCCTGCTCATCACCACGGATTCCGAAGGCGCCGCCCCCTCGCCGTCCCTTTGCCAGCAGCGCCGCGCCTCGGCGACCAGCGCCTCGATCTGCGGCTCTAGCGGTTCAGTGATGGCGCCAGCGAGGATGGCGGGATCGAGATTGACGATTTCGCGTAGATAAGGCGACAGCGTCAGAACGGCCGCGATGAAATCGCGAAGCGGGCTCTCCGTCTTCAGCATCGCAGCCACTAACGGCTCGCTCTTGCCGGCCTCCTGAAGGTCGGCCAGTGCCAGCTTCAACTCCGTCTGGTTCAGCGGACGCAGCAGCCCTTCGGCGACATCCTTCAGACCATGCGTCGATTTCGTCAGCATGCACTCTCCCTGCTTTAGCGCCTAGGGAAACGACCACGCAGAATCGCGGGAACGCCTCCCTGACCGGCATTAAACTAGGGTCTTGGCGGAAAACCGCCAATACGCGATTCAGCCGATCATCGGCATCGAGTCATCAGGCAGCCTTGGCCGGGAAGATCATGCTGACGGTCAATCCGCGCTGTTCGGGCTTGTCAGGATCGGTATCGGAGAGTTCCAACCGGCCGTTGTGCAGCTCCATCACCGCCTCCACCAGCGAAAGCCCGAGCCCTGTCCCGGGCTTCGACCGGCTTTCATCGAGGCGGACGAAGCGCTTCACCACGTCGTCGCGCCTGTCGGCCGGAACGCCCGGCCCATGGTCGGCGACCGAAAGGCAGATGCCATCCGGGCGGCGGGCAAGCTTCAGTGACACCTTGCCCGCTCCTTCCGTGTTAGAGGAATATTTGATGGCATTGTCGAGCAGGTTGAAGATTGCCTGGCCGATCAGCTCGCGATTGCCCTGCACCTCGACATCAGGCTCGATGCTGAAGCTGAGGCCGAGCCCGGCCTCCTCCGCCGCCGGTTCGTAAAGCTCGGCGCTATCGGAGACGATGGTCGAAAGCTCCACCGACGACATCTCGGCCGCGACCGATCCTGCCTCGACGCGGGAGATCATCAACAACGCGTTGAAGGTGCGGATCAGTTGGTCCGATTCGGAGATGATGCCTTCGAGCGCGGTGCGCCGCGTCTCGCCATCGGCGATATCGAGCGCATCGGCCGCCTTGTTGCGCAGCCGCGTCAGCGGCGTCTTGAGATCGTGGGCGATGTTGTCGGAGACTTGCCGCAGGCCCTCGTTCAGCTTCTCGATGCGCTCCAGCATGGTATTCAAAGACATCGACAACCGGTCGAATTCATCGCCCGATCCGCCCACCGGCAGGCGCTGCGACAGATCGCCGGCCATGATCTTCTTGCTGGCATCCGACATGCGGTCGATGCGTTTCAGCGCGTTGCGGCCGATGGCGAACCAGATGATGATGGCGCCAAGCCCCATGATCGCCAAGGCTACCATCAGCGCCTGGCGCACCAGCAGGCGGAATCGCTCGGGGTCGCCGAGGTCGCGGCCGATCAATATTCGCAGGCCGTTGTCGAGCACGAAGATATTGGCGATCGCCCTATGTCGGCGCTCGACGCCACTGTCGGTATAACGCTGATAGATGAAGGGCGCGGAGGTCCAGCCGATCTCCTCGAAGACACCCGGCTGCACCGAGGCGACGTTGCCGGCAAGAATATCGCCCGAGGGACCGGCGATGATGTAGAGATTGGCGCCCGGCTGGCGGGCACGCCGCTCCATCGTGCGCAGCAGAAGGTTCATGCCGCCGGTGTCAAAGGCGCGCTGCACCTGCTCCACCTCCTGCCTGACGGCGTCGCGGATCTGGCCCGTCAGCAGCCGCTCCGACATCGCCGTCACATAGAAGACGAGCGTCGCGGCGCAGATGGCGAAAAGCAGGATGTAGAGTGCCGAAAGGCGGACTGCGGTGGACTTGAAGAGAACCTTGAAACGGCTCATCCCTCATCCTTGATCATGTACCCCGCGCCGCGAATGGTCTTCAGCAGCGGCTGGCTGTAGTCCTTCTCGATCTTCGAGCGCAAGCGCGAGACATGGACGTCGATGACGTTGGTCTGCGGGTCGAAGTGGTAGTCCCAGACGTTTTCGAGCAGCATGGTGCGGGTCACCACCTGGCCGGCATTCTTCATCAGATATTCGAGCAGGCGGAATTCGCGCGGCTGCAGCGGGATCTCCTTGCCGCTGCGGCGCACCTCGTGGGAGAGCCGATCGAGTTCGAGATCGCCGACGCGATAGACGACGTCCTGATCCGGCGTGCCCTTGCGGCGGCCGAGCACCTCGACGCGCGCCAGCAACTCGCTGAAGGCATAAGGCTTCGGCAGGTAATCGTCACCGCCGGCACGAAGGCCGGTCACGCGGTCATCAACCTGGCCCAGCGCGGAGAGGATGAGGACCGGCGTATGGATGGCCTTGCGGCGCAACTCACTGATGACGGAGAGCCCGTCGCGGCGTGGCAGCATGCGGTCGATGACGATGACGTCATAGGTATTTTCCGACCCCATGAACAGACCGCTCTCGCCGTCGCTGGCGTGATCGGCGACGATGCCCGCCTCGCGAAAGGCTTTCGTGAGGTAGACCGCGGCTTCGAGATCATCTTCGATGATGAGAATCTTCATGCGGCCGACATTACCCACCGGCTGCGTTTCGGCAAGGCTCAAAGCATCTTCCTGCGGGGCGGCGCTCATGGCGATCATCCTTCAAAGGTCAGAAGAATCGAGCCGCGCGGACTTTCGTCCGCACGGCTCCCGTTGTCTTGAGGATCAGCCCTGGCCGTTGATCGGAAGCGCGACGAAACGGCTTCCTTCGTTGGACTGGATCTGGAAGAGCGCGCGGGTGCGACCGTCCTTCTTGGCCTGGTTCAACACCTTGACGACCTCGTCGGGGCTGGAGACCTCCTGGTTGTTGACCGAAGTGATCTTTTCGCCTTCCTTGATGCCCTTGTCGGCGGCGTCGGAGTCCGGGTCGATGGCGGTGATCGCCAGGCCCTTGCCGTCATCGGACGGACCGACCGTCAGGCCGAGATCGGCAAGCGCCTTCTCGGAAGCCGGCGCCTCGGGCTGCTGCGGCTGGCTGTTGTCATCGGCGGACGCATCCTTCTGGTCGACCGGCAGCGTGCCGAGTTCGACGGTGAGAGGCTGGGCCTTGCCAGCACGCCAGACCGAAAGCTCGACCTTGCTGCCCGGCTGCATCGCGCCGATGCGGCGGCTGAGATCACGGGCATCCTTGATCGTCTCACCATTCAGCGCGGTGACGACGTCGCCAGCCTTCATGCCGGCCTTGTCACCCGGCGAACCGGCCTGCGGGGCAACGACCAGGGCGCCGCTCGGCTCGGAAAGGCCGATGGATTCGGCGATGTCCTTGGTCACCGGCTGGATCTGGACACCCAGCCAGCCGCGCGAGACCTGGCCGTCCTTCATCAGATCGGCGACGACATCCTTGGCGGTCGAGGCAGGAATGGCGAAGGCGATGCCGACGCTGCCGCCCGACGGCGAGAAGATCGCAGTGTTGATGCCGACGACCTCACCGCTGAGGTTGAAGGTCGGACCGCCGGAGTTGCCGCGGTTCACGGCGGCATCCACCTGCAGATAATCGTCATAAGGACCGGAGCCGATATCGCGACCGCGAGCCGAGACGATGCCGGCTGTGACCGTGCCGCCGAGGCCGAAGGGATTGCCGACGGCAACGACCCAGTCGCCGACGCGGACATTGTTGTCGTCGGCCCAGTTGACGTAGGTGAACTTCTTGCCCTTGCCGTCAACCTTCAGCACGGCGAGATCGGTGCGCGGGTCCTTGCCGATCAGCTTGGCATCGAGTTCGGTGCCGTCATTCATGACCGCGACGAAGGCCTGACCATCGGAAACGACGTGATTGTTGGTGACGATGTAGCCGTCCTCGGAGATGAAGAAGCCGGAGCCTTGGGCCACGGGGCGGAGGCGGCCCTTGCCGCCCGGACCATTCGGACCACCATTCGGTCCGTTCTGGCCGAAGCGCCTGGGATGGCCCTGCTGATCATTCGGATCCTGACCGAACTGCTTGAAGAACCGCTTCAACGGATGATCGTCGGGAAGGTCGTCGAAGCCGCGGCCGTTGAAATCGAAGGAGAAGCCGTCATTGTTGTTGTCGGAGACGGGATTGACGCGATTTTCGACCCGGACGGAAACGACAGCCGGTGAAACGGCGTCGACGACATTGGCGAAGCTCGGAACGGCGGGCGCCTGAACTTTGACAGCTTCAGCATAAGACCGGGTAATTTCGAGCGGAACGCCGGTTGCGAGCACAGCGGCTGCGATACCGGCGACGGTAGAAGCCTTGAGCACAGTGGCGAGGGACGGACGTCCGTTGAAATTCTTGAGCATTGGAGCACCTTCTCTTGTTCTTAGTTCTCAGAGCCGGCGATGCCGGATCAGTCGATGAGTAAAGATATAGGACGCCGCACCTTACTGCGAACTGTCCGGCCAATGAAAAGTTGGTAATGTTTGCAATGTTTGGCAAACGGCCGAACGTATATGGGCCTTCACCCGCGGCGGCTCCGGCTCAGGTAGACTGCGCTGCACGCGCTCCTTTGCGGAAGCGGCCTTCAATTCCCGTGGACTTCGGTCGGCTAATATTTATGCTTTCAGGCCGGCTCACCTTCAGAGGTACGGTTCTCGATCCATTCTGAGACAGTCCTTACCACCGTTGCAAAGTTGAGTTTTAGCGGTTTGTCGGTTCTTGTGCTTTGGTCGACAGCTGCTTCAGCACATCCACGAAGTCATCGAAGCGCTCCTTTCCAACCTCTTTGGACCATTGCTCATGCAACTGCCGAAGACATCCGAAAATGGCTGCGACTACTTCATGTCCCCGTGGCGTCAGATAGACCAGTCGGCGATCGCTGCCGTCGGCTGCACGACGCTCGACATAGCCCAGGTCTTCAAGCTGGCTGAGCAGATAGTTCACAGCTTGTCGCGACATCCGCTTCTGACGCGCGAGCTCGGACGGTCTGATGCCATCCGGCAGCGGAAACGAGAACACGGCAAAATGCGTCTCCTGGAAGTCAACAAACCCCGCCTCGTGAATGGCTTGCAGCATACGGTCGCGCACATGCTGCCAGACAACGCGCAGCAGCGCGCCGAAGAACGGCGGACCGGGCAATGCGTCGGGAATTGAATGCGGGGACAATGGGATTGACATATATGTAAAGTCACTTTACGTTTTGATGTAAAGTTACTTTACATTGTGGGGACCTTGGATGGAAGCGGTGCGAAACGATATTGTGCGGATCGGGCAACTCGAACTGCGTTTTCTCATCTGTGAAGTCGGCGCGACGGTGTTTGAATTCACAGTGCCATCTCGGGCGCGCGTCCCCGCTCCGCACAGTCATCGGGATGCTGACGAATTCCTCTACGGCCTTGAAGGCGCGCTCACTGTCATCGTCGACGGCCAAACGCACGAGATTCGCGCCGGCGACGCCATATTCATTCCGCGAGGGGCGGTGCACCATCACGAGAACCTGCATGATGGCGCAGCCAAGGTCTTGGCGACCATCACGCCGGGTACAATTGGACGGCGTTATTTCGAGGAAATTGCCGAGGTGGTGAACGTGCCCGGCAAACCGGACCTCGCGAAGGCCAATGAGATCATGCTCCGCCACGGACTGGTCCCGGTCTGATCAGCTCACCCAAGCCTCGCAATTTTCCAGTTGATTGCGCATCACCCGCCGCGGCGCACAAGTCGCGCTGGGGAGTTGCCGGCTGGCCGGTTATTTTTTCAGAAGCTCGCTCAGCCGCGCCTGCTCGTCCGCCGTTAGCTTGCTGCCGGTCGGCTTGCCCGCCCTCTTGCGCGCAAAGACCAGCAGTGACAGCCCGCCGGCCAGCACCAGCAGCAGCGGGGCACCCCAGAGCAGCACCGTCTTCATGCCGACACGCGGCTTCAGCAGCACGAACTCGCCATAGCGCGAGACGATATAGTTCAGCACCGCCTCGTCGCTGTCGCCATCGGTGATGCGCTCGCGCACCAGCAGGCGCAGATCCTTGGCCAGATCGGCGTTGGAATCGTCGATCGACTGGTTCTGGCAGACCATGCAGCGCAGTTCCGCCGAAAGGGCGCGGGCCCGTGCCTCGAGCGCCGGATCGGCCAGCACCTCATCCGGATTGACGGCAAAGGCGGGGGCGGCCATCAGCAGCAAAGCAAAAGCGAGGAGCAGACGCCGCATCATTCCGCCGGCTCCATTGCGGGAGCTGCCGGCTTTGCCGGCTTCGCCTTGCGGCGCGGGGCGCCGACACGCAGGCGCCGGTCGCTGAGCGAGACGAGGCCGCCGAAGGCCATGAACACCGCGCCGCCCCAGATGCAGAGAATGAACGGCTTCCACCAGATGCGCACGACGATGCCGCCGTCCTTGGTGGCATCACCCAAAGAGACATAGAGCTGGCTCAGCCCGAAGGTCAGGATGCCGGCCTCCGTCGTCGGCATCTGCCGGGCGGTATAAAGGCGCTTGGCCGACCAGGTATCAGCAACCGCGACGCCGGCACGGCGGATGGTGAAGTGGCCGCGGTCTTCGGTATAGTTCGGTCCGGTCCCTGGCTGCATGCCGTCGAAGTGCAGGCTGTAGCCGCCGGCCTCGGTCACCTCGCCCGGCTTCATCTCGATGACGTGCTCGCTCTGGAAGGTCGTCACCGCGACGATGCCAAGCACGGTGACGCCGAGCCCGGCGTGGGCAAGGGCGGTGCCGAAGGCCGAACGCGGCAGGCCGGAAAGCCGGCGCCAGGCAAGACGGCCGGCGACCTTGCCGATGCCGGCGCGATACCAGAGATCGGCGACGGCGCCGAGGATCAGGAACAGCCCGGCGGCGAGGCCGAGCACTGACAGCACCGGCCCGCCATGTTCGATGTAGAAGAAGATCACTGCGGCAAGGAAGGCAAGACCTGCCACGACATAGAGCCGCTGCAGGGCACCGAGCAGATCGCCGCGCTTCCAGGCCAGCATCGGCCCGAAGGGGACGATGACGATCAGCGGCGCCATCAGCAGGCCGAAGGTCAGGTTGAAGAAGGGCGGCCCGACGGAAATCTTGTCGCCGGTCAGCGTTTCCAAGAGCAGCGGATAGAGCGTGCCGGTGAGCACGGTGCCGCAGGCGACCGTCAGGATCAGATTGTTGACAACGAGCGCGCCCTCGCGCGAGATCGGCGCAAACAGCCCGCCTGCCGACAGCCGCGGCGCGCGGAAAGCAAATAGCGACAGCGCCCCGCCGATGAAGATCAGCAGGATGCAGAGAATGAAAACGCCGCGGGAGGGGTCGCTGGCAAAGGCATGCACCGAGGTCAACACGCCGGAGCGCACCAGGAAGGTGCCCATCAGCGACAGCGAAAAGGTGAGGATGGCCAGCAGCACCGTCCAGATCTTCAGCGCCTCGCGCTTTTCCATGACGAGGGCGGAATGCAACAGTGCGGTACCGGCGAGCCATGGCATGAAGGAGGCGTTTTCCACCGGGTCCCAGAACCACCAGCCGCCCCAGCCGAGCTCGTAATAGGCCCAGTAAGAGCCCATGGCGATGCCAAGCGTCAGAAAGGTCCAGGCGGCAAGCGTCCAGGGCCGCACCCAGCGGGCCCAGGCGGCGTCGATCCGCCCTTCCAGCAGGGCCGCGACCGCAAAGGAGAAACAGACGGAGAAGCCGACATAGCCGAGATAGAGCAGCGGCGGGTGGATCGCCAGACCGACATCCTGAAGGACCGGGTTGAGATCGCGGCCCTCGGCCGGCGCCGGATCGAGCCGGAGGAAGGGATTGGAGGTCAACAGAATGAACAGGGTGAAGGCGACCGATATCCAGGCCTGCACGGAAAGTACATTGGCCTTCAGCGTCTCCGGCAGATTGCGGCCGAAGACGGCGACCAGAGCGCTGAACAGCGTCAGGATCAACAGCCAGAGCATCATCGATCCCTCGTGATTGCCCCAGACGCCGGAATATTTGTAGAGCAGCGGCACCAGAGAATGCGAATTCTCCCAGACGTTCTCGACCGAAAAATCCGAGACGACATGGGCATAGGTCAGCACGCCGAAGGAGAAGGCCACCAGCGAGAACATCGCCAGCGAGCCGATCGTTGCCACATCCATCATCGCCCGGTCGTGACGGCGCGCCCCGATCACCGGCACGATGGAGAGGATGAGCGCCGTTGCCAGCGCCAGCACCAGCGCATAATGGCCGATCTCAATGATCATGGCGTCGCCTTCACTTCCTGTCCCTGAGCTTGCTTCCCCTGAGCTTCCTGGCCTTGGCCTTCCTTCCACAGCCCCTGGGATTTGAGCCTGTCGGCCACGTCCTTCGGCATATAGGTCTCGTCATGCTTGGCAAGCACGGTGTCGGCGACGAAGACGTTCGTGCCAGTGGCAAACATGCCTTCGGTGACGACGCCCTGGCCCTCGCGGAAGAGATCGGGAAGGATGCCGGTATATTTGACCTTCACGGCATTGGTGCTGCCGTCGGTGACCGCAAATTCCACCGTCGAACCGGTGCCGCGCACGACACTGCCCTCGCCGACCAGGCCGCCGAGCCGGATCCGGGTTTCCGGCGCCACCGGCGTCTTGGCGAGATCGGCCGGCATGTAGAAATAGGCGACCGACTGGCTGAAGGCGAACATCACCAGCAGCACGGCGGTGAGGATGAAGCCCATGCCGCCCGCAATCACCGCCAGGCGCTTCTGCTTGCGCGTCATTGCGTCGCTCCCTCCGTGGCTATGCCGAGTTCCCTGGCAAGCGCCAGCAATTGCCTGCCCTCTTCGCCAGGCAGCGGAAAGGCCGCAAGTCCGCGCTTCAGGGCGCCGGCGGCGCGATCCTTGTCGTTCAATACGGCGTAAGAGCGGACGAGCCGCACCCATCCCTCGAAATTGTTCGGATCCTCGCTGAGCTTGGCGTCGAGGCTCTCGACCATGCCGCGGATCATCTGCTGCCGGTCGCCGGCGCTCATGTTCTCGGCCGCCGCCACATCTTCCTGCGTGGGATTGCCCGGGGCCGACGGATTGGCGCCTGGTGCAGCCGGATTGGCGCCTGCCGGCGCGCCGCCGTTCATGGCGATATGCTGGTTGACCAGCGGCAGCCACGGCGCATCTGATGGCGATTGTTTCGCCAGCGCCTCGAAGGCCTGGCGCGCCTCATCGGGCTGTCCCGCCTGCTCCATGCTGAGGGCGATGTAGAAGCGGGCACGCGGATTGTCAGGCTGCAGCGTCAGCGATTGTTCCAGCACTTGCCGTGCCTCCTCGGTCACCACGCCGTCGGAGACCGCCATCAGCGTCTCGGCAAGGCCATCGAGCCGGACCGGGCTCGGGCCGAGAAGCCGGATGGCATTGCGGTAGGCCACTTGCGCATCGTTGACGCGCATCGTGCGGAAATAGATCGGCGCCAGCACATCCCAGCCCTTGCCGTCATCAGGTTTCTCAGCCAGGTGCCGTTCCGCCTTGGTGATCAGCACCGCCACGTCGTTGCCAGGGTTTTCCAGCCGCGCTTCCAGCGGCTGCGAGGGCAGGTCCGGCCTGCCCGTCGTCAAATAAAGACAGAGCCCGAGAACCGGCAGGACCAGGAGGACGAAGGCCTCGGTGAAACGGTGATGCCGTGCGGGTTTCGGCGTCTCAGCCGGCTCGTCGGCAGAGACGGCGATCAGCCGCCGGCCGATTTCCGCCCTGGCGTAGTCGGCCTCCTCCGGGGTGATCAGCCCGCCATCGAGATCGCGGTCGAGTTCGCGCAACTGGTCGCGATAGACCGCCGCCTCGCCCGCACGGATATTATCCGCCGCCTTCGCTCCGCGCAGAAGGGGGTAGAGCAGGATGACGGCGAGGGCTGCCGTCAAAGCGGCAACGAGAATCCAGAACAGCATGTCGCCCAAATACGTGAAGCGCGCCTTCATTCCAACTGCCAAAGCCGGAATGACGAAGATTTGAGGCTAGCGCATAACCCCGAGAATCGGAATCGATTTTCGGAAAGGATTATGCGCCATTTAAAGTGATAGAGCGTCCTTAGCGCGTTCTGTCGGGACGCGCGGCGCTCTATTGGCCGCAATTCAGAGCGGCGACCAGCTGCCGTCGTCGTTGCGGCAGGCAGCGCCGCGCGCCACCGTGTCCTTGCCGTCGACGGTCAGCGTATGGGTATATTGCCGGCAGTTCTGCGAGCCGACCTGATAGGGTGCCGCCGCGACGACCTTGCCGGTGACGTCCTTGCCGGTCCAGAGCACCGGCTGGCCGACGGCGGCTCCTTCCAGCGCCCGATATTCCGCCTCGAGCGCCCGCTGCTTGTCGCTGTCGGTCAAGCTCACGCCGCTGCGGCCGACAATGCCGCCCTGCAGCGCGGTGATGAAGGCGGCCGATGCCGAGGGTTTGCTCGAAAAAATCCCGCGCGAAGCGGCACTCTTCGTCGTCGTGCAGCCGGACAGCGCGACGGCGACGAGAAGAGCGGAAACGATCATGCCTTGCGAGCGTAAAATCATTGCGTCGAACCACGATCAGGGGTCAATTTCAGCCGATCGAAGTGCAGCGTCCCCGTGTCAGCATTAAGGCAAAGCATGCTATACATTTGCCAGTATCTTTGTGACATCAAGCAGTTGCTCATGCAACATCCTTTGTGACGCCAGGCAGGATAAGCTTCGCCTTCAGCCCGCCCCATTCACCGCGGGAAAGCTCGAGCCGTCCCTGGTATTCGTTGGAAATCTCGGTGACAATCGAAAGGCCGAGCCCGGTTCCGGGCTTGCTTTCGTCGAGCCTGCGGCCGCGCTTCAGCGCCTCGCGGATCTGGTCCGGCTCCAGGCCAGGCCCATCATCCTCGACGGCGAGCTCCACCCAATGGCGGCGCGCGCTCGCCTCCACCCCCTTCACGTCCTCGCCGGCCTCGACGGCCGAAAGCCGCACCCTGCTCTTGGCAAAACGCGCCGCATTTTCCAGGAGATTGCCGACGGTCTCCTCGAGATCCTGCTGCTCCATGGCAACGGCCAGATGCGGCGGCGAGACGACGAGATCGAATTCGGTATCGACGTTCAGACGGCGCATGACGCGCACCAGCCGCTCCAGCGCCGGCTCTGCATCGGTGCGGGCGAGCACGGATTCGCGCTGCGCGGCGATGCGCGCCCGATTGAGATAGGACTGCACCTGCCCCTGCATCGCTTCCGCCTGGCTGCGCACCAGCTCACCATGGGATTTCTCCAGGACCCGCGCCTCGTTGAGAAGCACGGCAATCGGCGTCTTCAGCGAATGCGCGAGATTGCCGACCTGCATGCGGGCGCGCTCGACGATGCGGCGGTTGCTGTCGATCAGCGCATTCACCTCGTTGGCAAGCGGCAGGATTTCGCGCGGGAAGTCGCCCTTCAGCTGCTCGCTCTCGCCGGCGCGGATGCGCTCCAGCGCGGCACGCGCCTTGTCGAGCGGCTTCAGGCCGTAGAGAATCGCCAGCGCGTTGACGATCAGGCTGCCGACACCGAAACCGGCAAGCGCCAGATAGAGGCTGTGGGAAAAGGTGCGCACGTCGTCCTCGACGACATCGACATTACCGGTGACGCGGACGCGCGCTGCACGCCCGTCGGTATCGAGCACCACTTCGGTCTCCGCCACCTGCACGCGGTTCCCGGAGGCGTCCGTCACCTGATAGTAGCGCTCGTAATTCTTGTCGAAGGGCGCCTCGACGACCGAGGGAACCGGAATGAGCGCCGAGCCGAGCGAAGGCGAGACCAGCGGAGCGGTCGTATAGGTGCCGAGCGGCTCCACCACCCAGTACCAGCCGGTCTTTGGCTGGGCAAAACGCAGGTCGCCGAGCTGCGGGCTGCCGCTGAGTGCGCCCTGATCGCCGATCGTCACCGAATTGATGACGTTATAGAGCTGCGCCCGCAACAGATCTTGGAAACCGCGTTCGGCGCTCTTGCGGTAGAGGGTGGAGATCAACAGACCGATCACCACCAGCGCCACTGTCGACCAGACCGTGGTCAGCAACAAAACACGTGCGGTGAGCGACTTAATTCGCATGTTTCGGCGCTTGGATGCGGTAACCGAGACCGCGCACCGTTTCGATCAGGTCGACGCCCATTTTCTTGCGCAGGCGGCCGACGAAGACTTCGATCGTATTGGAATCACGGTCGAAATCCTGGTCGTACATATGCTCGACCAGTTCCGTGCGCGAGACGACCTCGCCCATGTGATGCATGAGATAGGCGAGCAGGCGATATTCGTGCGAGGTCAGCTTCAGCGTCGTGCCGTTGACCGTCGCCTTCGAGGACTTGGTATCGAGCCGCACCGGCCCGCAGATGATCTCGGATGAGGAATGCCCGGCCGCACGCCGGATCAGCGCCCGAATGCGCGCCAGCACTTCCTCGACATGGAAGGGCTTGGTGACGTAGTCGTCGGCACCGGCATCGATGCCGGCGACCTTGTCGCTCCATCGGTCGCGCGCCGTGAGAATCAGCACCGGCACGCCGCGGCCGGCGCCGCGCCATTTTTCAAGAACGGTGACCCCGTCCATCTCCGGCAGGCCGATATCGAGGATGATGGCGTCATAGGGTTCGGTGTCGCCGAGGAAATGGCCTTCCTCGCCGTCGAACGCCTGGTCGACGACATATCCCGCCTCCTTCAGCGTGTCGGCCAGCTGCCGGTTCAGATTAACGTCGTCTTCGACTACCAGGATGCGCATCGGTCCGCCTTCGTCCGCTTCAAATCGATCAATGTCCTGAATAAGCCGATTCCGCTTACATCGGAACCTTTACCGTCACTTTGCGTGGGCGCTGGCCGTTGCCCTGCACAAGAACGGTGATGATGCAGGTATCGCCCACCGGTTGCACGGACAGCAGCTGGCCGCCCGTCTGCTCGACGACCTGGGCTGCGGCGGCGCTGCAATCGCCTCCCACACGCAGGACAAAACTGCCCGTGGCGTCCGGTGAGGGCGCCGATACCACCAGTCCGGCGGCCAATGCTGCGACGCTCAGAGGAAAGGCCATGTGTTATGCTTTCAAGGTAATGCCAACTTGCCTCGAATATGTACTCACGCGACCTGAATGGCAAATGAATGCGCTGTAATGCAGGGTGTTTAGAACTGTTCTCGACTTTACGGGACAGCCTGTTTCAGCGCCTGGAAATCGCCGCCGCGGCAAGCTCCGGCGGCGCCGTTGCGTCCAAGAACGATAGCCTCCAGCCTTGGGATCCACGCATTCTTCGTCAGCCCCGTAAAGGCGGTGAGTTGACGGGACCGACTCCACGGCCGTCATTTGCGAATCGGCCGCGCCGTTCCGATTCCTGCCGACCGCAGCTTTCACGGGCCGGTTGAAACTGTTATGTCCTTGCTGCCCCCGCATTTCAGACCGTTTCAGCGCCAATGCCAAAATCCTCCCGCTTCCGCTCGGCGCAGACGGTCACCGTCCTTGCCGTTACCCAGCTGATCGGCTGGGGCACGACTTTCGACATGCTCGGTGTCATGGGCCGCGTCGTGGCGCCCGATCTCGGCCTGCCGAACGAGGTGGTATTTGCCGGCCTGACGATCATGATGGTGGTCAGCGCCATTGTCGGTCCGGCGACCGGCCGCTGGCTCGGCCGCTATGGTGCTGCCCGGGTACTTTCGGCCGCCTCGCTGACCTTTGCGCTTGGCCTGCTTGTGCTTGCCGCCGCAAACGGCATCGTGCTCTATGCCGGCGCCTGGGTCATCATCGGCATCGGCGGCGCATTTGGCCTCTCGGCACCGGCCTATACCGCCGTCGTCGAGCGCGAAGGGGCGAACGGCAAACGCGTCATCGCCATCCTGATGCTGTTCACCGGACTTTCGAGCGCCATCTTCTGGCCGATCCTCAGCCTGCTCAACGAGGCGGTCGGCTGGCGCCTGACCTTCCTGGTCTGCGCGGCGCTGCAATTCCTCGTCTGCCTGCCGCTGCATCTCTTCGCCCTGCCGAAGCCGCTCGCAACGCACATCGAAGGCAGCGCGGCCGAAATCGCCCCGGTGCCGCTGTCAAAGGCCGAGCAACGCAAAGTCTTCCTGCTGATTGCCGCGGCGACGACGATCTCGACCTTCATCACCTTCGGCATCTCCCCATCGCTGCTCGAAATCTTCCGCCAGTCCGGCGCCTCGCCAGCCCTAGCGCTGCAGCTCGGCTCGGCACGCGGCGTCCTTGGCATCTCGGCACGTTTCCTCGACATGCTGCTTGGCCGGCGCGGCAACCCCATGCTCAGCGCAGCCATGGGCATCAGCCTGATGATGATCAGTTTCCTGATAATGCTGGTCGCCAGCCCGTCGACACCGCTGCTCGTCACCTTCATCCTGCTCTACGGCTTTGGCGCCGGCGTCATGACTGTCGCCCGCGCGCTGCTGCCGCTGGCGCTGTTCTCACCGCGCGAATTCGGACTGCAATCGGCCAGGCTGTCGCTGCCGCAAAATCTCGCCAACGCCATCGCCCCGGTCATCTTCACCGCCATCCTCGACCGCGCCGGCACCGGCCCGGCGCTCGCCGCCTGCGCCGCTCTCGCGGCCTTGTCGCTGGCCTTCGTGCTGATGCTGATGGCGCTGGTGCGCGGCGCCCATGCTTCGCAGCCGAGCCCGGTCGCTCCGTGACGGCCTGCACCCTAAAGTCAGCCATTCTTAATCTGTCTTGATTATCATCCGCGCAGAGACGAGAACACTTTCCGTCCACACATCGCGGCCATTGCGGCGACCTGATGACGAACGGACGCCCGCTTTTCCCGAGTCTTTTGAATCGTTTGCCGCCGCTTTTTCGAAAGTTGAATCCGGTGGCTCAGAAGTTGAGTCAGCTTCGCGACGAACCGAATCCGGACAATCATTCATCCATTTGAAATTTAAACGGAATGCGGCTCGCCAGCCGGATGCCTGCAGGCGTCAGAGCGGCCGCGTCACCGCCGTGCGACTGTCGTAGTCGGCGGCGATGCGCTTTTCGCGGAGCGGCCGCACGCGGTCGATCGAGAGCTGATAATCGGGATGCGCCTTATAGGCGGCAAGGGCCGCTTCATCGTCGAATTCGCCATAGACCACAAGATCGATCTCGGTGCCCAGCTGATCGGTCTTCACATTGGTGCCGATTTCCAGCAGCCGCGCATGCGGAATGCCGGTCAGTATAGAAAGCCCGGCCCTCACCTCCTGCAGATGTTCCTCCTGCACGGTGAAAAAGACGATATGGCGGATCACGCGGAAGCTCCTGTCAGATTTCAGAGTCTCAGCCGGGCGATAACACGCGAGCCCCAGGCCTTCAACCGCGCGCGCATGCGATGCGCAGCATCGGGACGTATCGCCGCATCGAAGGCCATGGCATAGCTTGCCAGCTTTTCCGCCCGGTCGGTGCCATTGACGATGCGGCGGGCATTCACCCAATCCGCGGTCGTCGCGTTCAGATGATCGGCGAGCTTGTGGCCGGTAAAACTGCCCTGCAGCATACCTTCGATCAGGATCGTCACCGCCGCATCCATCTCCATCGCCCGGTCGGGATCGGCAACGAGGTCGATCCCGGTCAGCACGCTCATCGCCTCATAGTTCCGCTTATGGGTGAGCTGCACCAGGCCGCGGCCGAGCCAGCTGCAGCCATCCTCGTCCGGCCGCCAGTAGGGTGTCTTCACCCAGGAGAGCCTGCCTGCCGCGAAGGCCGTCTCCAGGATCTCGACCGCGCGCGCATCGCTTTCCGCCAGCGTCTCCCGCACCGGCTGCATCGTGTAGGCGGTCTCATGGTAAGCGGTTGCGAGGATATAGGCGAGCCACCGCCGGTCGGCCCCAGCAAACCGCTCTTCCCAGGCGTCGAGAATCGCCGTGATGCCCACTACCTGAGGCTGAGTCAGGTTTCCTTTGAAGAGCTGGTGCCGTACGGTATCGAAAAAGAATGTCCGGTCCATGTGGACAACCATTCCGCGCTTCCCTCGAATATCATGGTTAAGACCGTCTTAATCGATTAAATTCGATTTAATCGTTTAAAGTGTTTAAACCACTGATTTACACGCCTTTTGTCTTGTGCAATGCATCTCACTGCCCCGAAGCCTTACTACGAACAGAGGAGACTTCCGATGCAGACGCCGGCCAATACCCAAACCACCATTCCCCAGCATGTCGTCGACCAGATGGAAAACGAATGGCGCCAGATTCGCCCTGAACGGGAAAATACGCGCCCGGCCCAGCAGCCTCAACAACAACGCTGAAATATACGCAAAGCGGTACCAATGTAAGCTCGAGCGCCGCCCAGCGCCCGATCAATGCCCCGGCCAGTCGATCGTGGCCGGGTGAATTTTCACAGGGCAGTAAACGTCCCAGCGGTTTGCCCCCTCATCGCATCACAGCATCGAGCCGTTTTGCCAGCGTGTCCAACGATCGGGTGAAAACCATCTTATCGTCCAGCGCACGCGACAGCACCAGCGCTCCCTGAATACCGGAGACGCTCTCCTCGGCGAGCATTTGCGCCTGCTCCTCAGTACAGCCTGCCCGCATCAGCGCCGAACGCAAGGCTTCGATCCAGCGGCTGAAATAGTCGCCGATCGCTGCCGAAAACCGCTCGCGGGTCTCGTCAAGCGCAAAGGCACCGACGAGGCAGATGCGGCGGCCGGAGCGGAAGTAGTCGTTCACATGCGTCCACATCGCCGCGATCGCCTCACGGGCATCCCCATTTCTCAACGGCTGATAGATCGCATGTTCGAACCAGCCATCGACATCGGCGAGCACCGATCTTGCCATCTCCTCCTTACCGCCGGGAAAGAAGTGGTAGAGGCTGCCCTTGCCGATGCCGGTGCGTTCGGTGATACGGCTGAGCGACGTGCCTTCATAGCCGAGCTCGCGGAAGATTTCGGCGAGCAGCGGTACGATGTCGGCGCGTTCGTAGACAGCTCTCACCCGCAACTTCCCTTGGCTTGATCAGAGACCGAGTTCGGTCAGACCGGGATGATCGTCCGGCCGCCGGCCGAGCGGCCAGTGGTACTTGCGCTCCGATTCCCGGATCGGCAGGTCGTTGATGCAGGCGAAGCGGCGCTGCATCAAGCCGGCGGCGTCGAATTCCCAGTTCTCGTTGCCATAGGAGCGGAACCAGTTGCCGCTGTCATCATGCCATTCATAGGCGAAGCGCACGGCAATGCGATTGTCGGTGAAGGCCCAGATCTCCTTGATCAACCGGTAATCCAGCTCCTTGGCCCATTTGCGGGTGAGGAAAGCGACGATTTCGGCGCGGCCGGTGATGAATTCGGCGCGATTCCGCCAGCGGCTGTCCGGCGTATAGACGAGCGAGACGCGCTCGGGATCGCGGCTGTTCCAGCCATCCTCGGCAAGGCGGACTTTCTGGGTGGCGGTCTCCAAGGTGAAGGGCGGGACAAGGCTGGACATGATCACTCCTGTACTGAACGGTTATCACTGTACTGATTGGTACAATTATTGGCAAGCCGCTTCGAAGCGATGTTCGCCCGGGATCGAGAGGCAGCCAAGGGGCACCCTCACCCGCGGGAACGGCGCAGCAGATCCACGCTCTCCTTCCGCCACCGCAGCGGCAGAGCATCCGGGCGAAGCACGATCTTTTCCGGCGTGAAACGCCATAGCCGTTCTGCTCCCTGAAAGGTGGCGATATCGGGGGAATCCAGCAGCACTTCGGCATTTCCCGTCATCTGCAGCATATCGCCGGTTTCGAAATCGACGAAGACCAACCCTGCCTTGGAATTGACGAGGATATTGCCAAGCGTGTTGAAGAACCGATTGCCGGCAAAATCGGGAATGGTCAGCACGCTGTCGGCGCCGACACGCACGAAGCCGGCATTGCCGCCGCGATGAGACACGTCCACCTGCCGCTCGCCATTGGCGCGGTCGACATAGGAGGCGACGAAAAACGTATCGGCGCCCTCGACCATCCCCAGCGCCCGATCGTCGAGTTGACCGGAATGAAGCGGCTGCGTCGCCGTCGGCATATCGGGATCGCGGACAAAGGCGGCGGAGCGAGGCTGGATATATTGCGGGCAATTGCCGAAGCTCTGGCCGACGCGAACGTCAAAACCTTTAGCGTCCGTCCTGCGGATCACGCCGTTCAGGCGGTTACGCCGCCGGGTCTCGAGCTGGATGCCAAGCATGGCGATCGCGTCGCCATCGTCCATGCCGGCATCGGCAGGATCGGCCGGGTCGCGCGGCAGGCCGACCTCAAGGATCTCCGGCTCAGGCGAGGCCATGAAGCCCGGTCGCTCAGCCCTTATCGTTGCCCAGACATCACCCTTGGCATCGACGGCGCCGAGCACGACGAAAGGCAGCATCGGAAAAAAGGCGCGGTGCTGTTCCGGCATGGCCTTGCGGACGAAATTCCGTCCCGGCCCGTCCATGCGTTCGACGACACCGACGCTGCGCTGGATGGCGAGTTCACCCTCATGCCAGGGTGACGGCGCGTCCTGTTTTGTCTGCTCCAGCATCTCGATCTCCTTGCAGGTATCGTTGGGGAAAGCGGGACGGTAGTCCGTCCCGGCGGCTTCTCATGCGGCAAGGCCGATCTTCGTCCTGCGAAAACCGACGAAGCCCGGCAGCGCCTCGATACGCGCAAGCCAGGCGCGCACCGCCTGATAGGCCGAGGTGTCGACATTGCCCTCCGGCGCATTGGCGATGTAGCTGTAGAGTGCAACATCGGCGATCGTCGCATTGTCGCCGAGCAGAAAGCGGCGAGCGTCCAGTTCCGCCTCGACCAGTGCGAGAATGCGGTGCGCCCGGGCGATCACCTCGTCGGTGCGAAAATCGGCGCCGAAGACGGTAACCAGGCGCGCAGCACATGGACCGTAGGCGATCTCGCCCGCAGCAACCGAGAGCCACTTCTGTATCCGGGCCGCTGCCACCGCTTCTTCCGGCAGCCAGTCGGTGCGGCCGTATTTGCGCGCGAGATAGACGAGGATGGCGGAGGAATCGGCGATGACGACCCCATTGTCGTCGAGGACCGGCACCTGGCCAAAGGGATTGAGCTTCAGAAAGTCCGGCGCCTTGTGAGCGCCGGCTGCCAGGTCGACCTCGACCAGTTCATAGGGCACGCCAAGCAGCGACAGGAACAGATGAGCCCGGTGTGCATGACCGGAGAGCGGGTGATGGTAGAGTTTCATGATGGTTCCTCTGGTCTTTCGATCGACGGGACGCGGTTGGCGATGGCCGCTTCGAACCATCTGCGGCGTAATTTACTGCCTTCCACCTGACTGCAGTAGAATGCTAATCTGGAAGGCATGTTACCAATTCATGGAAGGATAGAATGGACCGCCTCGACGCCATGACCGTGCTCCTTGCCGTTGTCGAACAGGGCAGCCTCTCGGCCGCCTCACGACATCTGCGATCCCCGCTCGCAACCGTCAGCCGCAAGGTTTCGGAACTGGAAGCACACCTCAACGCCCAGCTGCTGCAACGGAGCAACCGGAAGATCACGCTGACGGAGGCCGGCCGCTCCTATGTCGAGGCGGCGCGGGAAATTCTCGATCGGGTGGAAGAGGCGGAACGGACGGCGGCCGGCGAATATAGTGCGCCAAAGGGCGAACTGACGATGACCGCGCCGATCGTCTTTGGTCGGCTGCATGTCTTGCCTGTCGTGGTGGATTTCCTGAAAGCCTATCCCGATATCAATCTGCGGCTGATGCTTGGCGACCGACTGTCGAACCTCGTCGAGGATCATATCGACGTGGCGCTTCGGATCGGCAACCTGCCGGACAGCAACCTGATCGCCACAAGGCTCGGTGCGATCCGCCGCACCGTCTATGCCAGCCCCGATTATCTCAAGCGGCACGCCCCACCCCGGCATCCAGGCGATCTCGCCGCGCATGACTGCGTCACCTTCGAGGGCATGGCCTCGATGCTGAGCTGGACATTCACCGAGGGCAAACGCGATCTCACAGTACCGATCCGCTCGCGGCTTGCCGTCAACACCGCCGAGGCGGCGGTAGACGCAGCTGTTGCCGGCCTCGGCATCACCCGCGTGCTCTCCTACCAGGCCGCACGCGCCGAGAGCGCCGGCCTGCTGGTGCCGCTGCTTGCCGATTTCGAATCACCGCCGGCGCCGGTGCATCTCGTCTATCCCGCGCAGGGACTGGTGCCGCTGAAGCTGCGGGCGCTGCTCGATTTCACAACGCCCCGCCTGCGCGCGACGCTCAACAGGCCCTAAAGCGCGTCGCGATCTTTCAGATTCGTCCCTCGCGCTTTCGGTCTTTGTTTTGACGCATGTCGTTGTCGCAAGACCGCTGCACAGTTGCTTTAGGCGAGCTTGCCCTCTTCCGCCTTGTAGAAATACTGGCTGGCGACCAGCCAGCCCTTCAGCGGCCGCAGCGGCGGAATGCAGGTGGCGAGCATGAAAGGGCCGGTGATCAGAAGCTGCACCCAGATCGGCGCCGAAAAGGCCACCTCCAGCCAGACGCCGAGCAGCACGCTCGGTATGCAGGCGAAGCAGATGACGAAGAAGGCCGGACCGTCGGCCGGATCGGCGAAGGAATAATCGAGGCCGCAGACCTCGCATTCCGGCTGCAATGTCAGGAAGCCCTTGAACATATGACCCTGGCCGCAGCGCGGGCAGCGCCCCCTGATGCCGGTCTGTATCGGAGGAAGTGGGGGATATTCCGTATCCATGACGATCTCGCTTTCCTGTGCCGCGGACATTGATGCAATCAATGCCTCTAATGAATGCATGCAATATAATTACATTGGAAAGAAATTACCAGTCAATTCGCCAGAATGCCGCAGAACTCCCAGCGCAGGCCGGCAGCAAAGCTGACTGCAGATTTCTGAAGCAGCATTTGGGGCTGCAGCCAGGCTTGGCAGCCTGGACGGATCAAACGTGAACGTGACGGATATGCTTCGCCATCCCCGGACAGCTTGGGTGCGGCCGATCTGATTCCCGACTGCTTCCGGATTTCGTCGGTGCCTAATCAGCCCGGGGCGGAATTCTGCGTCAGAAGAACGACGCCGCCATTTCCGGTGGGCCTTCCAGCGCGTGGGCCATGAATTCCAGTGCGCCCTGCAGTTTCTCCCGGGTGATCGGTCCGCCAAGGCAGACGCGTACGGCCTCGGGTGCGACGCCTTCGACCGTGAAGGCATCGCTTGCGACGACGCCGATGCCGGAAGAACGTGTATGGCTGCCGAAGGTGGAGCGGGTCCAGCCGTTGGAGAGCGGCAGCCAGATGTTGAAGCTGATCGGATCGGCGCGGTAGCTGCCGGCCGGCAGGATGGCAGCAACCATTTGCTGGCGGGCGGCCGCCTCAGCACGGATGAAACGCAGGATCATATCGGCAGTGCCGTCCTCGATCCAGCGGGTGGCGAGCGCCACGGTCAATGGCGAGGCCATGACATTGTTGGCGCGCATGGCGCTGACGAAGGGCCACACGGCCTTGCTGTCCGGCGCCACGACATAGGCAAGGCGCAGACCCGCGCCGATGCATTTCGCCAGCCCGCCGATATGCCAGGTCAGATCGGGCGCCATGGCGGCGAGCGGCGCCGGGCCCTGCTGCGGAATAAAGCCGTAGGCATCGTCTTCGACGATCGGCACGTGATATTTGCGGGCAACGGCGCAGATCTCCTCGCGGCGCCGGGCCGGGATGGTCAGCGTCGTCGGGTTCTGCAGCGTCGGATTGAGATAGAGCGCTTTCGGTTTCAATCTCTCACAGGCGTCTGCAAAGGCGTCCGGCAGGATACCGTCCTCGTCCATCGGCAGGCCGGTCAGATTGAGCCGCAGCTGGGCGGCGATCGAGCGCATACCGGGATAGGTGATGACTTCCGAAAGCACGGTCTCGCCCGGTTTTGCCAGCAGGCCAAAGATCGCCAGCAGGGCCGGATGGGCGCCTGGTGTGACGAAGATCCGCTCCTGCGAGGGCACCAGCCCGCGACGGCTGAGCCAGGAGGCTGCAGCCTCCTTGTCCATGCTGGAGCCGCCGAAACCCTGGTAGCGCAGCAGCGGAATGAGGCTCGCCACCACTGCCGACATGCCCTCGCGCATGCGGGCGATCAGTTCCGGATCATCCGGTTCCGGCGGCATGTTCATCGAGAAATCGACGACGGAGGCGCGGCGGGGATCGGGCGCGGCGTCGGGTGCGAAGCCCTGGCGCTCCTTGTCCGCACCACCGGTGACGAAGGTGCCGCGGCCGACATGCGAATCCACAAGCCCGCGCTTCTGCGCCTCGACATAACCTCTGGCTACCGTCGTGAAATCGACATTCAGCCGCTTGGCGAGTTCACGTTGCGGCGGCAGCCGGTCCCCAACCACCAGGTGCCCGCTGCGCAGATCCATTTCGATCACATCGGCGATCGCCATATAACGGGGGCTGCTGCTGCGGCTGAGATCGGGATGCCAGTCTTTCATGTCGTGATCCGTGTCAGTCTGATTCCTGATAGGATTGACCGTATATTGTTGCGCAGTGCCACTGTCATCAAAAAATATCATACACACAAGTTTGAAGAGGATGGTCGACGGAATGACGCAGCGTTGCGCCGTGTGAGATTTTACGAAAATCGCAGATTCCAACCGATTTGATCGCGGATTGAATGCGTTGCGCATTCCCCTACGGAATTGGCGATTCCCCACGCCGATAGCCGCTTGGATCTTTCCACGTTTCCAGCGCATCATCAAATGCGGTGGCGGAAATTCCCTCCGCCACAGCCTTGCCTCCGCCCATCCATCTTCTTACTTATTCAGAGTGGAATGCGCCGGATTTCGGCCTTTCGCGCCGGCGCCCATCGGGATGAAAGTATGAATATCGATCCGATTTTGCGGTCAGTCGTGGCCGTCCGTTCCTCCATTCCGGAAGATGCCTTCACGGCGGAGACGCTGGGCACTGTCCGGGAAGGCAGCGGCGTGGTTATTCGCGACAACGGGCTGGTGCTGACCATCGGTTATCTCATCACCGAGGCCGAGGAGGTCTGGCTGACGACCCATGACGGGCGCGTGGTTCCCGCGCATGCGCTTGCCTATGATCAGGAAAGCGGCTTCGGCCTGGTCCAGGCGCTCGGGGCCCTGAATGCCCCGGCTGTAGATCTCGGCGACGCGGCGACAGCCAAGCCCGGCGATCCCGTCGTGCTTGCCGATGGCATCGGAGAATTCGTCGAGGCAAATATCGTCGCCCGGCAGGAATTCGCCGGCTATTGGGAATATCTGCTGGACGAGGCGATTTTCACGGCACCGGCCCATCCCTCATGGGGCGGCGCGGCGCTGATCGGTTCGGACGGCAAGCTTCTCGGCATCGGTTCGCTTCGCCTGCAGATGAGCGATGGCGACGAGGTTGCCGATATCAACATGGTCGTGCCGATAGACCTTTTGCCGCCGATCCTTGACGATCTCTTGAACCGCGGCCAGGTCAACAAGCCGCCGCGGCCTTGGCTCGGCGCCTTCTCTGCCGAGAGCAATGGCGGCGTGGTGGTCATGAGCGTGGCCGAAGGCGGTCCGGCCGCCCAGGCGGGCCTGCGTCAGGGCGATATCATATCGGAGATCCGCGACGAAGAGGTCGATGGCTTGGCCGATTTCTACCGCAAGCTCTGGAGCAGCGGCCCGGCCGGCGCCGAAATCCCCATGCGGATTCTCAGGAACGGCCGGGAAGCCTGGCTGCGCATCAAATCCGCCGACCGCAACAGCTTTCTCAGAAAGCCGCAGCTGCAGTAAGGCTGCGTCCAGCGTCGTGAGAAAGCCGCTAGCGCTCAGTCGAGCGGATTGTCCGGGCATCCTTATCCCGCCTCAGAGATTTTCCGATGTGATCGTCAGGAAGCGCACCGGCTCGGCGCTGACCTCCACCTCGATGAGACCGAGCCTGTTCAGGGCAAGGTCTATTGAACGCCTTGCCTGCACCTCCGGCGCCTGGTCGAGGACGATCGACATGATGCCACGAGAGAGATAGTCCTGCGTCTGCTCCGTCAATTCGTGGCCGACCCAGAACGGCCGCCTAGCCTTGTTTGCCTCGAGCACCCTGGCAACACCCTTGTTGTCGCCGCCGGCACTATAGACGCCGATGATGCCGGGCTCCCGCCGGAGTGCCGCTTGCAGCAGCTCCATGGCATTGTGCTCATCATCAAGGTCGAACATGACCTCGATGAAACGATGTTCGTTTGAACCATTCTCCGAGAGATAGTTGGAGAAGCCGCGGATCCGCTCCTTATGGTTCTCATAGGCGCCGCTGTGGCAGAGAGCGACGAACGAACCGGGGCGCTGCGCCAGCATGCCCGACATGTAGTGAGCCGCGGTGCGTCCGGCAGCATAATTGTCGATGCCGACATAGGGCAGTTCGGGGGCCGGACGGGTCATGATTTGAACGACGGGGATGCCGAGACCGGCCGCCTTCCGCACGCTGGTGACGACATCGGCATGGTCGGGTGCAACCACGATCAGCGCCGATCGGCGTGCCGTCGGGTTGGCGATGTAGCGGGCGAATTGCGCCGGCTCGTTCTCGCGGACGAAGGTGCGGTGAACGGTGATGCTGTCGTCGAGCGAGGCGGCGATGCGCTCGAACGCCCGGTTCAAACGCGAATAGAAGCTGGTCTCCGGGCGAACCAGGATCACCTCTATCCGGATCAGGCCGCGATGGGCGACCGGCAGGCTTTGCCGGTATTCAAGCCGCCTTGCCGCCAGGAAGACCTTCTCCACCGTCTCCGGCCGCACGCCGCCGCGGTCGTTGAGAACGCGCTCGACGGTCGCTGTGCCAACGCCGGCTTGCCGTGCGACATCCTTCAAAGTCACCTTCATCAGGTCTCACTCACTCCCAAAGCTGACACAGCAGAGCATCGGCATGCTCTGGGGTCAATGATCAAATTTGATCAAGGAAGCATTGGAGTATCGGGGCGCCGCAGCAGTATCGTGCTGGCAATCCGGGAGGAGCACCGGTCGGTCCAAAATGAACGAGATCAAGGATCATCCGCCGGCGCGAAGCGGCCGGGGATGACGGAGGAGCCAGATGAAGATCGCACTCGACCCGCATATGCACCGTCACCTCAACCTGCGCGACCTCTGCCGCAAGGCAGCGGAGCTCGGCTATGAGCATATCGAGCTTTCACCGCGCGACGATTTTCTGCCCTGGTGGGTGCGCCCGCGGGCACACAAGGAACGCATTGCGGAATTCAAGGCGGCCCTGAAGGATCACGGCGTCCAGCTCGCCTCGATCCTGCCGATGTATCGCTGGGCGAGCCCGCATGAGGACGAGCGGCAGGCCGCAGTGCGCTACTGGAAGGAAGCGATCGCGATCGCCGCCGAAATGGGCTGCGATACGATGAACTCGGAATTCGGCCGCGGCCCGTCGCCGGATCGCAGCCACCGCGCCAGCTGCTGCGGCGGCATGCATACCCACGAGCACAGCGAGGCTGCCTGGTGGCGCTCGATAGAAGAGCTGGTTCCGGTGTTCGAGCGCGAGGGCGTCACGCTCAACATGGAACCGCATCCGGAAGACTGGTGCGAAACGCTGCATCCGGCGATCGACATGCTGAAGACCATCGGCTCGAAGAGCGTCAAATTCCTCTACTGCGCGCCGCATACCTTCTATTTCGGTGACGATATGGCGCGAATGATCCGCGATGCCGGCCCGCTGATCGCCCATGTGCATGTGGCCGATACCTATAATCACAAGGCGTCATCCGGGCTGCGCTACATCATCAATCCGCCGGGCGCGAAGGTCACCATCCATCAGCACATGGATATGTACCAGGGCGAGATCAACTGGGATGTCTTCTTCTCCTCGCTCGCCGCAGTCGGGTTCGACGGCATCATCACCGCCTGCGTCTTCGGCTGGGAGGAGCGCGCCGACGATTCCGGGCGCTTCATGCGCTCCGAAATTCAAAAATATGTCGACAAATACTGGCCCGGGAAACTTGGCTGATCGCCAACATCCGCCCCGGCACCCACTATCAGGAATAATACCGTGACCATCACGATTACGACAGCCCCCTGCTGCTGGGGCGTTGATGACGTCAACAATCCAAACCTTCCCTCCTGGGAACGCGTCTTCGACGAGGCGGCGGCAGCCGGCTATGGCGGCCTTGAACTCGGGCCCTATGGTTACGTGCCGCTCGATGATGCGCTCGTCGCAAAGGCGCTCACCGAGCGCAATCTCTTCATCGTCGCCGGCACGATCTTCGACGATCTGGTCTCTCCTGAAAATCGGGAGACATTGCTGCGGCAGACGGACGAAATCTGCGCCGTTATCACCAGGCTGCCGCAGCCGGAACAGGTGGCGGGCCAGCGGTTCAGGACGCCCTATCTCACGGTCATGGACTGGGGGCACGACGAACGGGACTATGCTGCCGGCCATTCCGATCGTGCGCCGCGTCTCGATGACAAGGCCTGGGCCGGGATGGTCGCCAATATCACGGCGATCGCCGAACTCGCTCGGCGGAAATACGGCGTGCGCGCCGTCATCCACCCGCATGCGGGCGGCTATATCGAATTTGCCGATGAGATCGAGCGGGTGGCAGATGACATTCCGCAGGAGATCGCCGGCTTCTGCCTCGACACCGGCCATAGCTATTATGCCGGCATGGATCCCGTGGAGATGCTTCGCCGCTATGCCGACAGGCTCGACTACGTCCACTTCAAGGACATCGACCAGGCCGTCTTCGACCGTGTGCTGGGTGAAAGGATCCGCTTCTTCGAGGCCTGCGGACAGGGCGTCATGTGCCCGATCGGCCGCGGCGTCATCGATTATCCCGCCGTCAAGCGGACGCTCGAGGAGATCGGCTATCACGGCTTCATCACCGTCGAGCAGGAGCGCGATCCGCTCAATGTCGCCGGCAGCCTCGAAGATGTGAAGCAAAGCCGCGATTACCTCAGGTCGGTCGGGTTCTAGAGCGTTTCCGTTTTCTTCGAAACACGGAAACGCTCCATCTCTGTTTTGCGCAATTCCGGACGCAAAACCGCTGCGCACTTTTGCTGGAATTGCTAGGGAAAAAACTATGACGAATAACAGGCAAAAGCCGATCCGCTGGGGCATGGTCGGCGGCGGCAAAGGCAGCCAGATCGGCTATATTCATCGCTCGGCGGCGCATCGCGACGACGTCTTTGCCCTTGTGGCGGGTGCCTTCGATATCGATCCCGAACGCGGCCGCGCCTTCGGCCTCGATCTGGGGCTCGACGAAGCCAGGAGCTACCGGGACTATGCGACTATGTTTGCGGCTGAAGCCGGGCGCGCCGACGGCATCGAGGCCGTGTCGATCGCGACACCCAACAACACCCATTTCGCGATCTGCAAGGCAGCACTCGAACATGATCTGCATGTGATCTGCGAAAAGCCGCTCTGCTTCACGATCGCCGAGGCCGAAGAACTGAAGACGCTTTCCCAGGCGCGCGGCCGGATCGTCGGCGTGACCTACGGCTATGCCGGCCACCAGATGATCGAGCAGGCGCGCGCCATGGTCAGGAATGGTGATCTCGGCGAGATCCGCATCGTCAACCTGCAATTCGCCCACGGCTTCCATAGCGCTGCGGCGGAGGAGCAGAACCCCTCGACGCGCTGGCGCGTCGACCCGAAATTCGCAGGTTCCAGCTATGTCCTCGGCGATGTCGGGACCCACCCGCTTTATATCGCCAAGGTCATCCTGCCGCACCTGAAGATCAGGCGTCTGCTCTGCACCCGCCAGAGCTTCGTCAAAAGCCGAGCGCCGCTGGAAGACAATGCGGTGACCCTGATGGAATATGACAATGGCGCGATCGCCACCATCTGGTCGAGCGCCGTCAATGCCGGCTCCATGCACGGCCAGAAGATCCGCATCGTCGGCTCGAAGGCCAGTATCGAATGGTGGGACGAGCGGCCGAACCAGCTGTCTTACGAGATCCAGGGCGAACCGGCTCGCATCCTCGAGCGCGGCATGGACTATCTCTATCCCCAAGCCAGGATCGACGACCGGATCGGCGGCGGTCACCCGGAAGGTCTCTTCGAAGCCTGGGCGAACCTCTATCGCCGCTTCGGCTTTGCCATCAACCGAGAGCGCGGCCTCGCCCCTGCGGGGATCGAAGACCTCGTCTTTCCCGATGTCGATGCCGGACTGGAAGGGGTGCGCTGGGTGGAAAACTGCGTGCGTTCCGCCGACGCTGGCGGGACTTGGCTGGATTATCGCTAGGTCTTCAGGGAGCGCCCTGGTGCGTCCCTGCCCTCAGATCGCGCCATATGCCGGCTTACACGGTTGCGCTGGAGACCTGTTCAAGGACGCCTTTCCATACCCTCTCAGATAAGCGGATCGTCATCTTCCGTTGCCTGCGGCGGGCGGCGACGCGTGCTGTCGTTGGCGGCTTTCTTATGCTCGTCGGCAGCTGCCTCGCGGATTTTCTGGAAGCGGTTGTCGCCGGCGTCGTCTGCGGGTGGCTGCGGGTCGCTCTTTTTCACAAAACGGATCATTGGTCATTTCCTGCCTTGAGAGTGGAAGCGCTCCGCACACATATCGGAGCGCTCTGAAAAATGGTGTCAGATGGCAAGCGCGGTGGCGCAGGCCTGAACACTTCGGCTGTCGGGTGAGGTCTGCCCAGGCATGGTCGCCCAACCGCCGGCCTCGACGAACTGACGCTGCTTGTAGCCTTCGGTAATCGCCTTGAACTCGATCAGTTTAGCGCCCGCATCCGGCGCCGCATTGAACCGTTCGACGCAAATGGCGGACGCCAGTTCTCCGCGTGCAACGTCGCCGGCGGCGGCTGCCGCTTTGCTTGACGTGCCGCCTGTTACCCAACCTCCCCAGCTGAAGCCGATAATCATCGTGGCGATTGCCGTGACGACGCAGGCCCAGACGAGAAGCGTCTTGGATGGCTGGTAACTGTCGAAACGCTGGGTGATCGATGTCTTGCTGCTGCTCTGAACGGACATTGGAATTCTCCCTGTCTATTGTTCGGGTTCGCCGTCCGGCCACGCCGGACGGTTCAGGCTGTTCTCAGTATCCCATATCGCCCATGCCGCCATTTCCGGCTGCAGGGGCGGAGTCTCTTGCGGGAATGTCAGCGATCATCACCTCGGCGGTGATCAGAAGCGCCGCAATCGAGCCGGCGTCCTGCAGAGCGGTGCGCACGACCTTGGCGGGATCGACGATGCCGGCCTCGATCATATCGACATAGGTCTCCGTCTGTGCGTCGAAGCCCTGATTGTGGTTATTGCTGCCCGCGAGTTTTCCAACGACGATGGA
Source organism: Rhizobium sp. 62_C5_N11_2 (assembly GCF_051811185.1). NCBI lineage: Bacteria > Pseudomonadati > Pseudomonadota > Alphaproteobacteria > Hyphomicrobiales > Rhizobiaceae > Rhizobium > Rhizobium sp. 62_C5_N11_2. Next base: position 1,093,661 of record NZ_JBPWPW010000001.1, on the reverse strand, counting down.
GCCCTCGAACCCGGCATTGTCGGCGATCTGCCGGATCGGCGCTTCGAGCGCCCTGAGCACGATCGAGATGCCCGCCGTCACGTCGGCGTTCTCCCCGGTCAGGCCCGTGAGCGCCGACTTGGCGCGCAACAGTGCCACGCCGCCGCCGGGCACGATGCCCTCTTCGACCGCCGCACGGGTGGCGTTCAGCGCATCGTCGATGCGGTCCTTCTTTTCCTTGACCTCCGTTTCGGTCGCGCCGCCGACGCGGATGACCGCGACGCCACCGGCGAGTTTCGCCAGGCGTTCCTGCAGCTTTTCCTTGTCGTAATCGGAGGTAGTCTCCTCGATCTGCGCCTTGATCTGCTGGATACGTGCCTGGATGGCCGCTTTCTCGCCGGAGCCGTCGATGATCGTGGTGGATTCCTTGTCGATCAGCACGCGCTTGGCGTGGCCGAGCATATCGAGCGTGACATTGTCGAGCTTGATGCCGAGATCCTCGGAAATCATCTGGCCTGATGTGAGCACCGCAATGTCTTCCAGCATGGCCTTACGGCGATCACCGAAACCCGGCGCCTTGACGGCTGCGACCTTCAGGCCGCCGCGCAGCTTGTTGACAACAAGCGTCGCCAGCGCCTCGCCTTCGACGTCCTCCGAGATGAGGAGCAGCGGTTTGCCGGTCTGTACGACGGCTTCCAGGATCGGCAGCATCGCCTGCAGACTGCCGAGTTTCTTCTCGTGAACGAGGATATAGGGATCCTCCAGTTCCACGCGCATCTTCTCGGCATTGGTGACGAAATAGGGGGAGAGATAGCCGCGGTCGAACTGCATACCCTCGACGACGTCGAGTTCGGTCTCGGCGGTTCGCGCCTCTTCGACTGTTATGACGCCCTCATTGCCGACCTTGTCCATCGCCTTGGCGATCATCTCGCCGATGGCGGCGTCGCCATTGGCGGCAATGGTGCCGACCTGGGCGATCTCGCTTGACGATTTGACCTTCATCGCCCTCGCCTTGATTTCCTTGACGACGGCGGTAACGCCGAGATCGATGCCGCGCCGGAGATCCATAGGGTTCATGCCGGCAGCGACGAGCTTTGCGCCTTCGCGGAATATGGAGGCGGCGAGCACCGTTGCCGTCGTCGTGCCGTCGCCGGCAAGATCATTGGTCTTCGAAGCCACCTCGCGCACCATTTGCGCGCCCATGTTCTCGAACTTGTCCGCGAGCTCGATCTCCTTGGCGACGCTGACGCCGTCCTTGGTAATGCGCGGTGCGCCATAGGCCTTGTCAATGACGACGTTGCGACCCTTCGGGCCAAGCGTCACCTTGACGGCGTTGTTGAGCAATTCGACGCCGCGCAGCAGGCGGTCGCGCGCGTCGTTGGAGAATCTGATTTCCTTGGCAGACATGATATTTCTTCCCAGTTCAGTCTTGAGATGCGGTCACAAATTCGACTCTCAGGCGGCTTTGTCGGCAGCCGCCTCGGTCTTTTCGACGATGCCCATGATGTCGGTCTCCTTCATGATCAGAAGGGTTTCGCCATCGATCGTGACTTCTGTCCCCGACCATTTTCCAAACAGAATGAGATCACCGACCTCGACATCGAGCGGGACCAGATTGCCGCTTTTGTCGCGCAGGCCCGGGCCGACTGCGACCACTTCGCCTTGCTGCGGCTTCTCCTTGGCGGTGTCTGGAATGATGATCCCGCCCTTGGATTTGACATCGCCTTCCGCACGTCGAATGACGACGCGGTCGTGAAGTGAACGGAATTTCATAGAGGTCTTTCTGCTGCCGGCGCGTATGGCGGCTGCAACTCATAAATAACACTCGTGGCACTCGATTGATAGGAGTGCCAAGAAATATTATTCGCGGAGGAATTTTTTTGAGATATTCAGGAAATCAATCCGACCGGATATTTTGTAATAATCAGGAAATGAATAGAATTTTATACGCCATCTCGCTTCATTTTATTTTCCTGAACGAAGAGTTAATTTGGCGTTTTTTATAGATAAATCAGAATTTATCTTGATTTAAACTCAATAGAGGCGCAATGATAGGTCTCGTCGATTTGGCCAACTTGGCTTCGCGGTGTCAGAGACCTACGACCCGCCATCACCACTGAATTCTCGACAGCGATCCATGACGTCGTTCCGGCGTTGAGTTCGCCTGTTCCGATCCGGAATGAGCTTGGCGCTGACCGCGGATGTACCGGCAGACTCGAGTTCGTCCGGTTCGGATCTCAACGATACAGGAAACGCATCGGTGTATTCCTGCGGAGGCCTCAGCAGTGACAAGTCGCACCACACAAACCGTCGTCCGCTTTTCATCCCCATTCCGCCTGCCCGGTTTCGACGCGGCGCAGCCAGCCGGAGAATACCGCGTCGATTATGACGAGGAATTGATCGAAAGCGTTTCCAGGCTTGCCTGGCGACGGGTCGGCGCCTTCATCCACCTGCCGGCGATCGCCGCGCAGAGTTCGACGCAGCAGATGATGCCTATCCACCTGTCAGATCTCGAAACCGTGCTCGAAAAGGACCACAAACCGTCATGACCGCTACGCGCATCCCGCAACGCAATGGACGCTCAGTCCGGCGCGAGGCAGCAACACATATCTTCAAGGTGGGGCAGACTGTCCGGGTGAAGGACGGGTTCTTGGTCGTTCCCTCCAAGCTTCCCGACACATACCGCATTACCGCCACGCTGCCTCTGAGAGGAAATGTGCTGCAATACCGCATCCGTAGTGACGATGAACGTCATGAGCGGGTCGCGACGGAAGATAGCCTGGAACTGGTAAACCTATCGCCCGCCGGCAGCGGCGCAACACTGATCGAGAGGACGTTTGGCCAAGGCCGCGGCCCGAATGACGAAAGGTTGACATCGTGAACAGCCATGGAGACGAAGCCGAACGAAGACGAAATGCATTTGCCGTCCACACATGGGAAGCGCCCGGCCGCTACTCCATGGAGATCGAACACGACCGCCGGATCGAATCCGCCCGTTCGTGGACCGTCTATCGTGTTTCTGCAAGCGTTCCCGTACACGCGGACCATGCCATGATCGGCAAGAGCCGTTCGGAGGCCGGGAAAGACATGATGTCCTTCAATCTCCTCAACATAGGATACCGGAAGGAATGGTTGAGGCTGTCGGGCGCCGCTCGGAGTGCTCGTAAGAGCCCGCCGGTCCAACCATGGCGCTAGCGTTTCTAAACCAAAGCCGAAGCTTCGATGCTGTGAGAAATGCTGTGCGCTTCGTCGGCCATGACGGCATGTTCCAGGTGTTGTTCTTCATCGAGGTTGGCGCACTGGCGAAATCCGACGCCGCATTGCAAAGAACCGAGCCTTCGGAAACGAGGTGGCTTTCCTCCTTCGACGCCCTGCGCAACTCCATTCAGGACGTGGCGCACAAAGCCTATTCCTACCGCCGCCGCGCCTTCTATACTCTAACTGCGGCGGATTTCCGCTAGACGGATCCGGACGCGCGAGAACGCTCCATGTTGATCCGTTATGGCTATGAAATGACGCTGACCTGCCCGCAGCCGACCGCATTGGTATGCCTGTTGTCGGTTCATGAGGATCGTGCGGCCGACATCAGAATTCCGGAAACGGTATTCACCACGCCCGATGTTCCCACTTCGACTTATCGCGACCTCTTTGGCAACCGCTGTCTTCGGCTGGTAGCACCAGCGGGCGACCTGACCATATGGGGCGATGCGACGATCGAAGACGACGGCAAACCGGACAGGTCGCTGCCAGGCGCCAGGGAACTCCCGGTTTCGGAGTTGCCGGATGATTGCCTCGTCTACCTGATGGGCAGCCGCTATTGCGAGACGGATCGTCTCAGTCAAATTGCGTGGGATATGTTCGGCACCGTCTCACCCGGCTGGGGCCGCGTTCAGGCGATCTGCGACTTCGTTCACGGCCATATCCAATTCGACTACATGCAGGCGCGATCGACGCGGACAGCTTTCGAGGCGTTCCACGAACGCGTCGGCGTCTGTCGCGACTTTGCGCATCTCGCGGTGGCGTTGTGCCGTTGCCTCAACATTCCTGCCCGATATATCAATGGTCATCTCGGCGACATCGGCATTCCCGTGGTGGATCCGATGGACTTCAGCGCCTGGATCGAGGTCTTCCTTGACGGTGCATGGCATGCATTCGATCCGCGCAACAACACACCACGGATCGGTCGCATCATCGTCGCACGCGGGCGCGACGCTGCCGACATACCGCTCATCAATTCCTTCGGACCGCATGTGCTGAAGGCGTTTCGAGTCTGGACCTATGAGGTGACGGACCTGCACCAGATGCAAAACGTCGCTGAGGGCGCTGTTTAAACGAGACCTGGGCGGGATGCGGCGATGTCCGGTCTCAGCTTTACCGCAGGCGACTGCAGTCGCAGGATTGCATGTCCCGCACACTTTTGCGCGACATGCTTTAGAACAGCGGTTGAAAGATGTTGGCGTCGAGCCATCTTGGGTGTGAGCAGTCATTAGCGGAAGATAGGGAGTTTCGCAGTCCATGTTCGATCATATTTCCATCGGCGTAAAAGACCTGGAAAGAGCCCGCCGTTTCTACGATGCGGCGCTAACGCCGCTCGGATATGAGCGCCTCTCCAATTCCGACACCACGATCGGCTACGGCCTGGAAACGGTCGGGCTCTGGGTGATGCAGGTTGAACAACCTGTTGTTGCCGACATGCGATCCGGGCTGCATTTCTGCTTCGTCGCCCCGAATGAGGCTGCGGTCGATGCCTTTCACGCGGCGGCCGTCGCATCTGGCGGCACGGATAATGGTGAACCGGGTATCCGGCCGGATTACGGGCGCTTCTATTATGCTGCCTTCATCATCGACCCCGACGGCTATCGCCTCGAAGCTTATTTCCACAAAGGCGAGCTATAACGGACCGTCAGGCAGCGACTCTCGGAATGGATACGCAGCAGCCGGAAGCTTCGAGCGCCTTATTGGCTACATCGATGAACAGGCGACGGAACCAGCGCGCCCGGCCGTCCGTCTGGTCGACTCGGCGATAAAGCATCGTCACGGAATCGGTCGGCAGCGAAAGCGGCGGCTCGCAAAGCATCAGCCCATGTAACTGCGCCATGCAGCGACCGATCGATTCCGGCACGGTGGCAATGGCGGGCATCGCCTTCAGCACCATCGGCAGAGCGGAAAAGCGCGGGACGGTCGCCACCACCTGTCTCACATCGCCGGTGCGGTTCAGCGCCATGTCGATACCGGTCGAGGTGTTGCCTTCGAACGAGACGGTGACATGCGCGACATTGGCGAAATCCTTGAGGCTCAACGGCGCCTTCAGCCCGAGCTGAGCTTCATCGTAGATGCAGATCGAGACTTGGTCGAACAGCGGCGCGCGAATGTGCCAGGAGGCGGGTTCGTCATGCATCGCGACGCTAAAATCGAAGACGCCTTCATCCAGCCGGCGTGCGGCATCGCGCTTTTCGGAAGCGATGCCGATCAGCCGGGCGCCGGGTGAAAGCTGGAGAAGACGGGCGGCGAGCGGGCCGAAGAAGGCCGATTCAAGATTGTCGCACATGCCGATGCGGAACTCGCCCTGCCAGCTTGCCGGATCGAATTCGGCCTGTGGGCGGATGGCGCGCTCTATTCCCGACAGCGCATCCTCGATCGCCGGGGCGATGGAAAGAGCGCGCGGCGTCGGCTGCAGGCCGCGGCCGACACGCACGAACAACTCATCGTCCAGCGCTTCGCGCAGGCGCCGCAATGCGGCCGACAGGCCCGGCTGGCCGAGCAGCAGGCGCTCGGCGGCGCGACTGACGTTGCGCTCCTGCATTAGCACCGAAAAGGCCAGCAGGAGATTGAGGTCGATCTTGCGAAGCGTGGCGTCATTCATCATCGTCAGTAATATCTGGCATGGCTACTATCAATTTGCAATAGGAAAGGAAGCTGTACATTTTCTCGTTCCCTGCCGCCCGGCAACCTCCCCCGATGAGGCGGCAGTAAAGAAGGAACGATTTCGATGACTCTTTCCAAATCGCGAAGCGGGGCGGGGCTGGCATTGCTGCTGCTCTGCACCGCCAATTTCCTCGACGCCATGGACGTTTCCACCATCGGCGTTGCCTTGCCTGCCATCCAGGCCGAACTCGGCATGGAGGCGACATCGCTGCAATGGGCCGTCAGCGCCTATGTGCTCGGCTATGGCGGCTTCCTGCTGCTTGGCGGCCGCGTCGCCGACGTCTTCGGCCATCGCCGCGTCTTCCTCTGGTCGCTGGCGATCTTTGCCGGCGCCAGCATCGCCGGCGGCTTCGTCGATAGCGGGCCGACACTGATCGCCGCCCGATTGATCAAGGGCATTGCGGCTGCCTTCACCGCGCCTGCAGCCCTTGCGCTGCTGCTCTCCGTCTTCGGCGAGGGAACCGCGCGGGCAAAGGCGCTCGGCGTCTTCGCCTCTACCGGCGCCACCGGCTTCGTGCTCGGCATGGTGCTCGGCGGTGCCGCGACGATCTTCAGCTGGCGGGCGACGCTTGTCATGGGCGCGCCCGTCGCCATCCTGACACTCTTTCTGGCGCCGCTGGCGCTGCCAGCCGACCCCAAAAGGACGGGACCGCGGCCCAGTTTCGACTGGGCCGGCGCGCTGACGATCACGCCGGGGCTGCTGCTCTTCGTCTTCGGCATCACCAATGCTGCGGCCGCCGGCTGGCAAGCCTTCCCGACCTGGGGTTCGCTGCTGGCATCGCTGGTGCTGATCCTGCTCTTCCTCGTGGTCGAAGCGCGGCATGCCGATCCGATGGTGCCGCTCGACATGTTCCGCCGGGCCAAGCTCCGGCATGCCAATGCGATCGCCGCTCTCTTCCAGGGCGCCTATGTCGGCTTCCAGTTCCTGGCGACGCTCTATTATCAAAACGTCATCGGCTGGTCGGCCTTCACCACCGGCTTCTGCTTTGCGCTTGGCGGCGTCTTCGTGATGTTCCTGGCGCCACGTTTCGCGACGCTTGCGCAAAATCGCGGCGCCACCGGGCTGATGGCGGCGGGTGTCGGCCTGCAGGCGTTCAGCTACATCTTCTGGGTGACAGCACTCGGACATGTCGACCCGATCCTACTGGTGCTGTTTTCGCAGATCCCGCTCGGCCTCGGCTACGCCATGACCTACCCCTCGGTGCAGGTCGCGGCTCTTTCCGACGTGGAAGACGACAAGTCAGGGCTCGCCTCCGGACTGCTTTTCGCCTCCTTCCAGATCGGTGGCGGCATCGTGCTCGCGGCCGCCTCGGCAGTCTTCGGCGCCGCGCCACATTTCGGCTGGAACCCCTATATCGCCGGCATCGCTTTCGTGGCGCTGCTTGCGGTGGCGATCACCCTGCTTGCAGCCGCCGGTCCGCGGAGATCGGCCGCCCGGAGGCCCATCTATCAGGCGGCGGGATGACCGTCATCGGCCCGCACCCTGAGCGGTGCGGGCTACTCATCAACCGCAGCGATATTTGCTGCAAGAATCCCGTTGCGTTGCCTGGGTGAAAGGCGCATGGTCGCAACTTCGGCAGCCAGTGTACGGGCGCTGCCGACTGAGGGTTTTTATACCCTTGCCCCGATGAAAGGAGGACCGATGTCTTCCACTTTCGAAAAGCCGCATCTGACTTCGTCCGATCTCGACATGCTGCAGGGCGTGCTCGACGACGCCGGCTACGACGCCAAAATCCTGATCGGCAACGAACGTGTCTTCAACGTCGCGGCCATACTGTTGATCAGGCTGTTCGAAGAGGGCGTCACCTCGCCGGCCTTGCTCTCACAAGCGCTCGAACACCATTTCGGCAAGCTGAAGACGCCGCCGAAACCGGTAACCCCGGTCTTTAACCGATATGCGATACAGGGATTACCCCGCGAAAGACGCGCTGTCGGCTAGAGCAGTACCCGCAAAAGTGCGCAGCGGTTTTGCCTCCGATAGCGCAAAAACAAAAAGATTGAGCATTTCCGTCACTCGGAGAAACCAGGAAATCCTCCTCTACATAATTCCTTAAATCGCAATCGATTTAAGGGCAAAATTATGCAGCAATTCAAAGTGCTACAGCGTCCTTTGCGCGTCTAAAAAAACGCACGGCGCTGTAGAGGCAAGCGAGCCGCCCGGCTCCGAAGGATTATTGTGCGGAAAATCCTCTTGCTCTGTATCTGCGTCGTAGCGACCGGTTATTTCGGATGGGTGCAATTCGGGGCTTACCAACAACGGCAACAGGCTAGGGATCTCGCAGACATCGACAGGGAGCGCCGGGTGGCGCTCCTGGAAATCGATGGCTGCCAGGCGAAAGTGGATCTGCTTCTGTCGATGACAGACCGCCTGCTCAAGGCCGGCGGTATGCTGGTGCCGCTCGATATCGGACGGGACATAGAACTCTGTTTGGCCCGCGGCATCATGTCGACATCAGGCTTGGCGGAGATGGAAAGAACGAAGCTGATCCGCTTGTTTCCGGTGAATGACTAAGGCGGTCGCAATCTTTCAGATTCGCTCCTCGCGCTTCAGCTCTTTGTTTTCACGCATGTCGTGATCGCAAAACCGCTGCATAGTTTTTGTGCGACAGGCGTTATGCCCTGTGGAAATATGGCTTTCCTGCGGCGACGGCCTTAATGGCACCTCAATTTTACTCTATAAGGAGGGCTCGCTGATTTGGCCGATGCGGCATTTGCGGTGACCGGATTTCCGGCCCGCCATTTTCCCGATCGCGAAAGCATGGTGACGTCCCGTCTCAACGTCGGGTTTGGCTTTCGGTGACCTCTCCGGTCATCCGCCTCCAGACAGCGATGCGGTTTCAGCAGGCATCATTTTCATTCCATCCCTGCGGCCCGGTGTTGTCGGGTTGCCCCTCATGACGATCCCGCGATCTCGATCGCGACCGACAAACGGGGCGAATACCACGCAGGCTGCGGCTTTCAATTTCGATCTAAAGGGAGATTTTATCCATGGCAAAAGGACAGGTAAGAAGCAATCGCGAGGTCCGGAAGCCGAAGAAGGACAAGCAGGAAGCGAAGGTGGAAAGCACATTCGCCAACCAGATGAAGACGGCGACCAAAACCGCCCCGCAGGGCAGTGCTCCAAAGAAATAGAACCTCTTATCGAGCCGCCACTCTCGCCCTCGCTGCGCGTAACGGCGCAAGTGATAGCGTGTCCTGTCGGACACGCTGGCGTGACATCATCACCCATTGACATGTTCTCGAAAAAGGAATTGCTGCAACCATGACCACTCTTCATACAATGTACCACTTCGACTATCCGCTCTTCCTCATTCGCTCGGCCGTAGTGATTGCACTCGGCCTTTCGGCCATCGCGGCCTTTCACGGCGTCACTCTGTGATCGAATCTGCGCGCCGCAGCGAGTGCGAGGAAACCCAAGTGGCCCCTTTGGGCGAGTCTGACGAAAATCCGGAGCGATCCCGAGGGAATGCCGAGCTTTTCGCTGAAAAACGCTGGCTGAAGATCCTTGCCGGATATCGCCAGCCACGAGCCGGACGCAGCGCTTTCGAGCTTGTCGTGACCGTCATCCCTTTCGCGCTGTTCTGGGCTGCCGCTTGGGCAGCGGTTCATTACAGCTTCTGGCCCGGCCTGATCCTCGTCCTTCCCGCCGCCGCCTTCCTGCTCCGGTTGTTCATGATTCAGCATGATTGCGGCCACGGTTCGTTTTTCGCCCGTCGCCGCGTCGACGACTGGGTTGGACGCACGATCGGCATCCTGACGCTGACGCCCTACGACTATTGGCGCCGGGCGCATGCGGAACACCACGCCTCGGCCGGAAACCTGGACGAACGCGGCGTTGGCGACATCGAAACCCTGACAATCGCCGAATACAACGCGCTGTCGCGTTGGGGCCGGCTTGGTTACCGGCTCTACCGGCATCCGATCGTGATGTTCGGGATCGGACCGGCCTGGCTGTTCCTCTTCAAGCAGCGCCTGCCTTTCGGCATGATGCGCTCCGGCGCCCTGCCCTGGGTCTCGACCATGGCGACCAATCTTGCCATCGCGCTGGTCGCCGCGCTGCTGATCTGGGCGGTCGGAATCGTCCCCTTTTTGCTGGTGCATCTGCCGACCGTGCTTCTGGCCGGTGCTGCCGGTGTCTGGTTATTCTACGTGCAGCACCAATTCGAGGAAACACATTGGTCGAAGAAGCCGGACTGGCAGTTCCAGCATGCGGCCCTCCACGGTGCCTCGCATTACGACCTGCCGCCAGTGCTGCGCTGGATCACCGGCAATATCGGCATCCACCACGTGCACCATCTGTCGAGCCGGGTGCCTTACTACCGGCTGCCGGAGGTGCTGCGAGACCATCCTGAGCTTGCCGATATGGGCCGCATCACGCTCATGGAAAGCCTGCGTTGCGTCAAGCTGGTGCTGTGGGACGAACAGACGAAGCGACTGGTCTCGTTTCGCGACGCAGCGCGCCTCGCCGCCGCCGCCCGGTAACGGACTTGAGAGCGGTTCAGACGACATCATGCTCTAATTCAGATTTTAGGCCGATCCGGCCTAAAATCATGCTGTTCTAGCGATAGCCCGTCACGTCCGCCGGCCTGCCGGGCTCCTGCACTTCCACCATGTAGCGCCAGCAATCCGGCCGCGAACCGTCGATATCGTCGAAGCCATAGGTCTTGGCGATTGCACCGCTCGATAGCGATTGTCCGTTCCAGCGGGCGCGGTCGGGATCGGCAGCGATAGCGGCAACGGCGCGGCCGACGAAATGCGGCGTTTCGGAAATGGCGAAATGCGGCTGTACCTTCGTCGCCTCGCGCCAGTTCTCCTCGCTGACGCCATAAGCATCCAGCATCATTTCGGAGCGCAGCCAACCGGGTGTGATCGAAATTGCGGTGGCGCCGTGTTTCGCCAAATCTTGAGCATGCGCCCAGGCCATGCGGGTGACACCGGTTTTGACGAGGTCGTAAAAGGGCGACAGCCGGTAATGGGTGGCATTGTATTCGGCCGTGCCGTCGGTCATCTCGACCAGCAGCCCGCCGGGCCGCTCGATCATCAGCGGCAGGGCGTAATGGGCGGTAATCAGATGCGTCTCGATGCCGAGCCGCAGCATACGCAGGCCCTTGTCCAGCGAGTGCTCCCAGACGGCCTTGTCCCATTCGAACAGTTTCTCGCAGCCCCAGATGTCGTTGACGAGAATATCGAGCCGGCCGGCTTCGCCGCGAATGCGGGCGACCAGTGCCTCGACCTGTTCTTCGACGAGATGGTCCACCTGAACGGCGATGCCCCTGCCGCCGGCTGATGTCACCAGCTCGGCCGTCCCCTCGATCGTCTCCGGTCTCATATATTCGGATTGCTGAGCGCGCGTCGTGCGCCCCGTCACGTAAACGGTGGCGCCGGCGGCGCCGAGTTCCACCGCGATGCCTCGACCGGCGCCGCGCGTAGCACCCGCCACCAAGGCTACTTTCTCCCGCAAGTTCGCTGTCACTTCTCCATCCTCCACGCTAGAACGGCCTTCACGCCGCAAGCACCCGGGTTTAGCTCTTTGTTTTTACGCAATTCCGGAGGGAAAACCGCTTCACACTTTTCCTGGAATTGCTCCAGCTGACGCCGCTTGTATATAAACGAATGATCGTTTACATTCGAGGCGAATGCAAGAGGAATTTCATGCCGCGTCGCCGCACACTTTCCGATGAACAGCTTCTCGCCATGGTGCTGGCGCTGATCCACGCCGAAGGGCCGGAGGCGGCGACCTTTGCGGCGGTGGCGAAAGCGAGCGGCCTTTCCGGCTCGACGCTGGTGCAACGTTTCGCAACGAAGGCGGCGATGCTGCGCGCAGCGCTGCTTCACGCCTGGGACCGGCTGGATGCGGAAACGGCGCGGCTCGCCGAGACCGTGCCGAAAACGCCGGAAGGCGCCGTCGCGCTGCTCGTCGGCCTGTCGCAGGATTACGGCGATAATGCCGCCGCCTATGGCGAGGGACTGCTGGTGCTTCGCGAGGATTTCCGCGATCCGGTGCTGCGTGCCCGGGGTGCCGCCTGGGGAGCGGCACTGACGGCGGCAATCGCCCGATGTTTCGGATCGGCAAAGGCGCCGGAGACAATCGCCCGGCTGATGCTGTCGCAATGGCAGGGATCGCTGCTCTGGTGGGGTTTTGGCGCAGACGGGCCGGTGGCTGCCTATGTCGAGACGGAACTGCGGCGCTTCCTTGCGGCAATAAAGTCCTGAGCCCGCCTAGAGCATGATGCCGAGAAGTGTAAGCGGTTTTCAGACGACATCATGCTCTAACTCTTTAAGTTAGAACAGGATTCAGATTTTAGGCCGACCCGGCCTAAAATCATCCTGTTCTAGGCTTCCTCTTCGTCCTTCTCCTCACCCACCGTCAGCGGCCAGTCGACGACATAATCCTCGAGATCATCGATATCGATCTCATTTTCGCTGATCGCGCGGCCCCGCGCGGAAATGCCGGCGGCATGGACGGTCTCCGGGTCGCCGGAGACGAGCGGGTGCCACCAGTAAAGATCGCGGCCTTCATTGACCAGCCGGTAGCCGCAGGTGGGCGGCAGCCAGGCAATGTCAGGCACGTTCTCCTTCGTCAGTTGCACGCAATCCGGCACGAAATCCCAGCGGTTCTCATAGCTGGAGCAGCGACAGCTTTGGCCGTCGAGCAGCTTGCAGCTGACCGAGGTGAAATAGATATCGCCGCTATCCCATTCCTCGATCTTGTTGAGACAACAGAGGCCGCAGCCGTCGCAGAGGCTTTCCCACTCGGCGACGGTCATTTCGGCTAGCGTCTTGCTCTTCCAGAAGGGCAGATCGTTCATCGTTCGTTTCTTGCAACAGCGGCCCGCAAATTCGCGTGAGCCTCATGCATCTCTCTTGTTATCAGCCGCAAAATCAATCAATTCTCAGTATACTCCTGGTACTCGGAGAATTCTCTCCTGGTATCGGAGAGCTTTGCGGCCATATGCGGGCCTCGCACTTTCGTCGGATATGACCGAAGCGCGATCAGGCGGGAATACAGGACGTGCAGGATCCGGACAACCCAGAAAACGGGCCAGAAAACAGGCCCGGAAAAGCGGCGAACGAGGCGGCGGACAAGCGGCCTAGGAAGAGCCGTCACATTCTGCTGCGCATCGATTCCTGGATCGATTCGACCGTCTGGAACGCCGGATTCCGCGCCGCCGAGATCTGGGAAGACATTACCATCTTCTTCCGCCGCTTCCGCGTGCGCGGCTGGAAGCGCATGGTCTTCGAACTTGCCGGCGAAGGGCTGACGCTCGGGGCGGCCGGCTCGGTGCTGATGCTGCTGCTGGCCCAGCCCGCCTTCGAGGCGACCAAGGAGGACTGGCGCAACCGCGGCGATTTCGCCGTCACCTTCACCGACCGCTATGGCAACGTCATCGGCCATCGCGGCGTCATCCACCAGAATTCCGTGCCGATCGACGAGCTGCCGGATTCGCTGATCAAATCGGTGATCGCCACCGAGGACCGGCGCTTCTTCGACCATTTCGGCATCGATTTCATCGGCCTCTTCCGCGCCATGAGCGAGAATGCACGCGCCGGCGAAGTCGTGCAGGGCGGCTCGACGCTGACCCAGCAGCTCGCCAAGAACCTGTTCCTGTCCAACGAACGCTCGATCGACCGCAAGGTCACCGAGGCGTTCCTGGCACTGTGGCTCGAGGCGAACCTTTCCAAGAAGGAAATCCTCTCCACCTATCTCGACCGCGCCTATATGGGCGGCGGCACCTTCGGCGCAGCGGCGGCGGCACAGTTCTATTTCGGCAAGAACATCACTGATGTGAACCTTGCCGAATCCGCCATGCTTGCCGGCCTGTTCAAGGCGCCGGCCAAATACGCGCCGCATGTCAACCTGCCGGCGGCGCGTGCCCGCGCCAACGAAGTGCTGACCAATTTGGTGCAGAGCGGGCTGATGACCGAGGGCCAGGTGATCGCCGCCAGGCGCAATCCAGCCACCGTCGTCGACCGCAACGAGGTGGAATCGCCCGATTTCTTCCTCGATTGGGCTTTCGACGAGGTGCAGCGGCTGTCACCGCGTTTCCACCAGCATTCGCTGATCGTGCGCACGACGATCGACATGGGCATCCAGCAGGCGGCCGAGGATTCGGTCGAGACGTCATTGCGCGAATATGGCGAGGCCTATCACGCCAAGCAGGGCGCGATGGTGATGATCGAGAACGGCGGCGCCGTTCGCGCCATGGTCGGCGGCCGGGATTACGGCGAGAGCCAGTTCAACCGCGCCACCAGGGCGCTGCGCCAGCCGGGTTCCTCCTTCAAGGTCTACACTTATTCGGTGGCGATGGAGAGCGGGATGACGCCGCAGACGACGATCGTCGACGCACCGATCTCCTGGGGCAATTGGAGCCCGCATAATTATGCCAATCGCTATGCCGGCCGCATCACGCTCGAGACCGCTATCGCCCAGTCGATCAACACCGTGCCGGTGCGGCTCGCCAAGGAAAAGCTCGGTATTCAGCCGATCCGGGCAATGGCGAAAAACCTCGGCGTCGAAACGCCGATCCGCGACGACGTTACCATCCCGATCGGCACCTCCGAGGTGACGGTGCTCGACCAGGCGACGGCCTACGCCACCTTCCCAGCTGGCGGCTACCAGTCGCGCCGCCACGGCATCACCCAGATCCTCGATTACGACGGCGACGTGCTCTACGATTTCGACCGCGACGAGCCGGCGCCGAAACGCGTGCTCTCCGAAAAGGCCGATGCCTATATGAACCAGATGCTGTCGCGCGTTCCCTATGTCGGCACGGCGCGCAAGGCAGCCCTCGACAACGGTATCGTGACAGCCGGCAAGACCGGTACGACCCAGGCCTATCGCGACGCCTGGTTCGTCGGCTTCACCGGCAATTACACCTGCGCCGTCTGGTTCGGCAATGACGACTACACCTCGACCAACGAGATGACCGGCGGCTCGCTGCCGGCGATGACCTTCAAGCGCGCCATGGACTACGCCCACCAAGGTGTCACGCTGCGGGCCATCCCCGGCATCGAAAACCCCCTACCCTCGGACAAGGATCTCGCCAAGACTGCCGCCGCCAAGCCGCAGGACGGATTGCCGCAACTTATCCGGCCGCGCATGCTTTCGGTTCAATCGACGGACATCCTCAAGAAGCTCGGCGAGAAGCTGAAGGATGCCGCCCCACTCGCGCCGGCGAAGGTGGCGAGCGCGGAGTAGCCGGCCACGCCTGACGTCCAGATCTCCCATCAGCATCCGCCCTCATCGATGCATCGGCGTGGATTGCTGTCGCAGCTTGCGGCATGACGGCTTTGCCGCACACATGGCATGACCGTGGATCAATCGGCCTCTATGTCATGGCGTGGCATTCCACCCTGCCAGAATCAGTGGTAACCCTTTCATCCGATATGGTTTCCAAGGTCTTGACGTGTTTCGATTCCCCCTCTTTATCGCGATCACGCTGATCGTCGCCTTTGGCGGCGGGATCATGATTTCGCTTTATGCGCTGGATGCGACGCAGGGTTTCGGGGCGATCAAGCTCGGCGCCTGGGAGGCCTTTCCGGCGTTGCAGACCGTCGAGGCTGATCCTTATGCCAAATCGCACCGGGCGCGCGCCGGCAAGCTGCTCTATGGCAGCGCCGAGGGCCTGACCTTCACGGCGAGCGTCGACGACGACGGCGCGCGGCTGAATGCCGGCTGCCGCTATCGCATCAGCGGGCAAACACCGCCTGCCCGGCTCTGGACCCTGTTTACCGCCGACAATGGCGGCAATCCGGCGGCGGTGACGACCGGGCATCCCTCAGCGCTCAATTCCTGGACGGTGCTGCGCCAGCAAGACAGCAGTTTTTCGATCGAGATATCCGCCGTGGCGCAGCCGGGCAACTGGCTGGCCCTGCCACAGGCCGGCACTTTCCGGCTGGTGCTGACACTGTTCGACACACCGACCGCCGGTAGTTCCGGCGTGATCGACCTCGCCATGCCGAAACTCACCAAGACCGGATGTGGCAATGCTTAGGATATTCTTCGCCGTCCTGACTGGTCTTTTCGGCGCAGCCCTGCTGCATCTCGTCATCATCCTGTCGCTGCCGCATTTCACCGGCAAGGATGCGGCAACCCGCGTGGAGGCAGAGGGCGACCTCAACAATTTCTACCTGCTCGGCAACCAGTATGACGAAGCCGGCCTTGCCAATGGCGACCCCTTCGTGCGCACCGCCGTCTGCTCCTTCGATGTCGAGGATGCGCCGGTGCATTTCACCGCCAAGGGCAATGTGCCCTTCTGGTCGATCGCGATCTACGACAGCGCCTCCAACGAGGTCTTCAGCATGAACGACAGGACGTCGGTCGGCGGTGCGCTCGATGTGGTGGCCGGCAGTCCGATCCAGCTGACCGACCTGCGCAAAAACCTGCCGCAGGAGCTGCAGCAGGCGATCCTGGTGGAAATGGCACGGCCGGACGGTTATGCCGTGCTGCGGACGCTGGCGCCGCAGGCGAGCTTCGATGAGGCCGCGCGCAACTTCCTGACGGAAGCCGGCTGCGAGCAATTCGCCGCTCGCTGAGGTTGAAGAGCGGTTACTTCTTGTTGACGCGCGGCGCGGGCGCCGGACGATGTTTCGGGCTCTCGGCCAACCGCTCGTAGCGGACGCCGGTGAACCAAAGTATCTTGGCTTCGCGGGGCTCCTTGTCCGGGCGACGCGGCGCCCGCGGCCGCCGATCCGCCAATGCGACTACTATTGCCATTCTCGTCTCCATGCACTGCCCGAGACGGATGAACTTGCGATGGATTTCACCCTGCCCGCCAATGTGCGAGCCGGCGCGTCCTGCAGTGCCGGAATGACCGGACCGAGGGCATTCGCGCCTTTCCCACGGCACTTGATTGAAATACCGTGATGCGGAGTTTCAACGATCCAACTACTCAAATCGCGTCGTTCCTATCCGAATTGAGCCACATGACAGTTAACAGTTTACTAATATTCAGCGGATGCCAAACACAGTTCACCTCACCTCTCCTTTAACGCTCGAAGAGTTGATTTGGTTTCACGCCGCCCGCGCGGATGCCCAGCTTGGCGTCGACGTATAAAATTAGAGATAATTCATATAGTTGACATTGGCGCGGCAAACTCCCTGGCGGGAAAGGGGCGGTGTTGCAAAAATGCGTCATGAAAATATTTAATTGCGAGGCGCTCAGATGGGCGTATGTTCGCGCATGTCGATCACATGTTTCCGGGCACCGATCGATCGGAGATGTTCCCCGCTCTTGCCGGAATGCGGAGGGTAAGCGGTGTCTTTGTTGGTGAATTCATCCTTCTCGCCTGACGATCTCGACGTGCTGCGCAGTGCCCTCGATGCCTGGTGCTCGGAACGGCGCATCGACATCAAAAGCGTCGAGGCGCAGTTCGCGGCATCCGCAGCCCTCGACCTTTATCAGGCCGGTTACGACAGCCGCGAAAAGCTGCTGCACGCGCTGCGCGATCATAGGATCGCCTGAGCTTTTCCACCATCACAGCGGCGATGAGCATCGCGCAACGGCGCTTCCAAACCGATCACTTTTATAGTGCCGGCTAGCCATGCTGACACTCGCTTAGCGTGTATATTTCTGTTGCTTTTTAATAAAATCTTCAGCATGCATTAACCGTACCGGTGTAGGATTTGTTCATAACCGTATGGCCTGACATGCGTTCCGCCAGCGTATATCGGCCCTTGGTCCCCTTGTTCTGCGTTTTCGGGGTGTTTTTGTGCGTGACCGGTTTCGAGACCTAGAAGGCCCCTTGGCCGTCAGGAAAAAGGACGTGGTGTTAATGGCGACTGTCAGCAGTTTCGAGAACCTGTCTCATCCGACACGGTCCGAACTGCGCCAATTTGCCGAACTCTTCATGCCGCTGTTTCAGGCCTCCTCCGACGAGGCCAAGCGCCAGGCGGTCGCGGCGCTGTCCCAATGCGAGAACATGCCGGCAGCCGTGGCGCTGTTCATCGGCAACCAGCCGATCGAGATCGCGGCGCCTTTTCTTGCCGCCTCAAAGGCCGTTGCCGACGATACGCTGATCACCATCGCGCGCATGCAGGGTGCAGCGCATGTCAAGGCGATCGTCAGCCGCGATTCACTCTCGCCGAAGGTCATCGATGCTTTGGTGGCGCTGCGCCAGAGCCAGCCGCGCTCCGCGGGCGCATCGGCGCCGATCACGGAATCGCCGGCGGTCCCGCTTTCACCAGCGCCTGCCGAGACCAACGAGGCAGATGCGCTGGAGGAACAGCGGGTTGCCAATGAAGAGGCATTGCGCGAGCGCATCCTCGGGCTTGCCGGTCATCTCGGCCGTGCCGACGAGGACAGGCTCGGTCTGCGCACGCTCACGGACATTCAGGAGGCGCTGCTGGTGCGCTTCGCTCGCTCGCGCGAGGCGACGCATTTCGCAACCGCACTTGCCGACGCGCTTTCCGCCAGCCGCTGGCTTGCCGAGCGCATCATGCTCGATCTTTCCGGCCAGCAGCTCGCCACGACGCTGACCAGCCTCGGCATGAGTTTCCTCGACGCCGTCTTTGTGCTCGAAAGGCTCTATCCGCACCTTGCCGAACAGCAGCACAACGTCACGCGCGGCTGGATGGTGCTCGATGCGCTCGACCCGGAAGAATGCCACGAACGCGTCGAAGCCTGGCGGCGTGCGGATCGCTACACCTATAGGCCGGAAGCGCCTGATACGCCGGCGCCGGCAGCACCCGACCATCGTTTCATCCGCCAGGCGGCGCCGCAGCGCGACATGCGCGTCATGGGGCGGCGGTATCGCTGAGCTGGAATGACTAACCTCAACGCATGGTGAGCTGTTCGAAATGGTGAGGAGCTGACGCGCCTGGCCGTCAGCCGCCCTTGGCAAGCGGGATCATGTCCCCCAGTTCCTCCGCCTCCAACTCGACGATCCAGAGATCGGGGTCGAATTTGCGTTCGCGCTCCAGCATCGCACGCACCGCTTCCGGTTCGCTGCGCGACAGGCGGATCTCGAACAGGCGGTCACCGGTCTGACCTTCGTCGAAGGCGGTCTGCGGCGCCGGCGCATAGAGCGTTTCCAGGCCGCTGCGGAAATGCTGGCGGATAAAGATCGCACCCGCCTCCTCCGCGCCCTTCTTCTCGACGGCGGCGAAATCACCGCTGGCAAAGACGCGGCGCAAGAGGGCGGAAACGAAGATGTCGGCGCGTAATCTCATTGGTGCGGTATAAAGCATGTCGCGCAAAAGTGTGCAGCGGTTTTGTGATAACCACATGCGGAAAATATAGATCCAGGAGCGCGAGGAGCGATCCGCGGTCAAATCTTGACCGCCGAGTCAGACCTTGATTGCCAGCCGCAATCCGCCCCAATGCCGTCCGCGCACGGTGATCGGAGCGGAGATATCCTTCATCATCACGAAATTGCCACCGCCCATGTCGCGCCTGTAGGTCTGGACGAGGAAAGGCGCGGTGCTGCGGCCGGCGGCAAGACCGACGCGATCGGCGAAGATGCGGCGATTGCGGCAATTGGCGGTGTTCCAGACGGTGTCGCCGGGCCGCTGGGCTTGCGAGAATTTTCGGTTGTGAGTCGGCAGATAGCCGTTCTCGTCGATCGCCGCGCAAAAGGCGATGCGCTCGTCCAAGGCTGTGACGGGTTCCTGGATCGGCGGCAGCAGGCGGTCGGTGAGCTCGGTAAAGGCTGCCATCACCTGTGCCGGATCGGAGCCGGCTATCGGCCGATAGCGTCGATCGAAGAGAGCATCGAGCCCGATCTGGCCTTCAGCGACGGCACGTTCGAAGGCGCCGGAAATCTGTCTTGCCACCGATTGCGCTTCCTCGATCCAACGGCTGTCGGCGGTCTTGACGCCGGCGCTCGCCGTCAGCTGGATCAGGGTTTCCGACAGGCCGACGACACTGTCGACGCGTTTAGCCGCCTGCTGCAGCCTGACATTCGAGCCGGCGACCTCGGCCGACATCTCGCCGAGTTTCTCAACGAAGCCGGCGCATTGCTGGTCGACCGCCTCGGTGGTGTTGGCCATGACAGTCGAACTGTCGAGGATGCGGGTGATGACATGTTCCATGCTTTCGAAGGCGCCGCGCATCGCCTCCGACTTGTCACGCACGCCGGCCGCACTGTCGCGCGCATCGCTGCCGACGGCCGACAGCCGGTCGATCTTCACGCGCAGTTCGTCCAGCGTCTGCTGGATGGAGCCGGTCGCCTTCGAGGTCTGCAGCGAAAGCGCGCGGACCTCGGCGGCGACGACCGCGAAACCCTTGCCCGCATCGCCGGCGCGCGCAGCCTCGATCGCGGCATTCAGCGCCAGTAGGTTGGTCTGGCGGGCGATGGTGCTGATCTCCTCGGCGATATTGTCGACATCGGCAAGCGACTTGGAGAAGCCGGCGATCTCAGTGCCGATCTCGTTGGAGGACTGGACCATGTGGCCGATCTCGGCGACGGAGCCGGTTAGGCGGTCGGCCGATTCCTTCAGCATGTGGCGAGCCTCGGCCGCCGTGCGGTCGGTCTCGCGCAGCGACACGGCGACCGAGCGGTTGGTCTCGGCAATCGACAGCGCGGTGCGAGTGACATGATCGAAGGCGGAGGCATGCCGGGCCGACATTCCCGCCATATCCTGGATAGCGCCGGCGATATCGACGAGATCAATGCCAAGGGTGGAGGCTTCTTCGGCAAGGCGCAGCAAAATGTAGCGCAGCGCCTCGGGGTCTGGCCCCCCCGCTTCGACCGCCGGTTCTCCGGCCAGATCGTCTATCGCCTTCAGCGCATGCATGACCGACGCTCCCCCGCCCCAATCAGAAAAGCTTCAGGCAACATGGTTAACAAGTTGCAAACAGTGGCAACACCTTAGACTTAGGTTGTAGGGAAATCGGACCCCGCGACTGTGGGCCGGCCGTGTGGCGCCCCATCAGCTGGCGATGAAGCCCGTCAACCGCTCGCTCAGCTGCCAGAGGCGTTCGGCAAATTCCGGGTCGGTTGCCCAGGGACGGACACCGAGCATCTCGGTCGAATCGCCGGGGACAGCGGCGGCAATATCGCAGTTCTCGCAATAGACGCCGCCGAGACCCTCGAGCTTCTCGCTGACGGCGCACCAGACGGTGGTCGACGCCCCCTGCTCAATCGTCTTCTTGTTGTTTTCCGGATCGATGACCGGCTTGCCATCCTCATCGACATAGCCGCTCGCCCTGAGGAAGTCGTTCGACTGGTGGCGGACCAGATTGGTGGTGACGATACCGCCGGGATGCAGCGAGAAGGCTCTGACACCGTGCTTCGCACCCAAAGCGTCCAGTGAGATCGCAAAGAGAGCATTTGCCGTCTTCGACTGGCCATAGGCGAGATAGGGCGCGTATTCGCGGTTCTCGAAATTCGGATCGTCGAAATCGACGCCGGAGAAGACGTGGCCGCGCGAGGAGACGGCGACGACGCGCGCACCCTCGGCTTTCACGAGCGCCGGCCAGAGGCGGGCAGTGAGTTGGAAATGGCCGAGATGATTGGTGGAGAATTGCGATTCGTAACCGCGGGCGTCACGCGTCAGCGGGTTCGCCATGACGGCAGCATTGTTGATGAGCAGATGCAAGGGCTCGCCGCTTTCGAGGAAGCGGTCGGCGAAGTCGTCGATCGAGCCGGGGTCCATCAGGTCGAGCTTTTCCACCGCAAGGCCGGGAATGCTTTCCACGGCCGCCTTGGCTTTTCCGAGATTGCGGGCGGGAACGACAACCCTGGCGCCGGCTTCGGCGAGCACGCGCGCTGTCTCGAGGCCAAGACCGGAATAGGCGCCGGTGACAATCGCGACCTTGCCTGAAAGATCGTGCCCGGCAATGACGGCGGCGGCGGTTGAGGCCGCACCGAAGCCGGAACCGATGGGAGCTTGTGGGGTGGACATGGCATGCCCTCCGTTGTTGCATGATGGCCTTATGTACGCCCGAGAAACGGGATTCTGAATGCTTGCAAATCCCGATTTCCTGCTTCATCGTTCAAAAATGATCAGTGACCCGCTCTCCGAAATGCTCAATCTGCTCGATGCGCGCTGCCTTGTCTCGGGCGGGCTGATCGCCGGCGGCGCCTGGGCGCTGCGCTTCCCCCGGCCGAACCGGATCAAGATCAGCGCGGTCGCCAAAGGGCGCTGCTGGCTTTGCCTCGACAATGGCAGTGAACCCATTCTTCTCGAGGCGGGCGACGTTGCGCTTCTGAACGGCCGGCACTCCTTCATCCTGGCCAGCGACCTTGCCGTTGCGCCCGCCGACGCGGTCGGCGCCTTCAAGGAGAAGGTCGACGGCATGGCACGCCACGGCGTTGGCGAGGATTTCCATTATCTCGGCGGCCACATCGCGCTCGGGCCGCAGGGCATGGAGCTGCTGTCCGACGTGTTGCCGCCGATCATTCATGTGCGCGCCGCCCTTGCCGAAGCCGGCGTGCTGCGCTGGCTGCTCGACCAGCTGGTGCGGGAGATGGCGGCAAAGCGGCCAGGCGCCCTGCTCGCCTCGACCCAGCTTGCACAATTGATGTTCGTGCAGGTGCTGAGGGCGCACATCATGAGCTCGGCGCCATTGACGGTCGGGTGGCTCCGCGCCTTCGGCGACGATCGCATTGCGCCGGCGCTGCGGCTGATGCACGGCGATCCCGGCCGGTCCTGGCAGCTTGGCGAACTGGCGAAGGCGGCCGGCATGTCGCGCACGAGCTTTGCGCTGCGGTTCAAGACCGTGGCGGGGGTTGCGCCGCTTACCTATCTGATCGGCTGGCGCATGCGCCTTGCCGAACGCGAGCTGCGGGAGGGCAGCATGCCGGTTTCGGCGCTGGCGCTTTCGCTCGGCTACACATCCGAAAGCGCCTTCAGCAACGCCTTCAAGCGGATGACGGGTATGGCGCCCAGGCGCTATCGCGTGGCGATGGCCCGCGAGGCCGGGCCGATCGAAGAGGTGGTGGATGTCGAGGGCCAGGCGATGACGACGCATTACCGGCTGTTGAAGGCGGCATCATAGCGGCTAGATCGCGCCGATTTCCTTGAGTTTCTTCAGCACCGCCTGGTTCGGCTCACCGTCTTCGGGCAGGTTGTAGTGCTTCTGAAAATGGCGGATGGCCGCGCGGGTCTGCTCGCCGGCGACGCCGTCGACACCGACATTGGCATAGGCCATGTTGGAAAGACCCTTCTGGATCTTCAGCACCAGATCGACATTGGTGATTTCGCTTGATGGAACCTGCTTTGCCGCTGATGGGGCCGTTTTGACCGTCTTTTCAGCGCTACGGATCGCCGCCGCCACCGGGTCTTCAGCCGCTGCCTTCGAGCTTACATCTTCGGGCGGCTTTTCGGCGGGCACGGTCGAGGGACCGGCTGCATCGGTCTTCAGCGCCGCCAGTACCTCCGGCGTCGGATCCCCGGTCTGGGTCATGCCGACGGTCTCCTCGAAGAAGAGAATGGCCGCACTGGTGCGCGGACCGATGATGCCGTCGGGTATGCCGTTATAGAGGCCGCGGCGCACCAGCTGCTGCTGGATGTCCATGACGAGCTGGCTCGGTTGCTGGCCGGGTGCGGCCGGCGCCGGTGTCGCGTTGGTGGTGGCGGTATCCTGCGGCCGCTCGATCCGGAACGTGGTGACGTCGCCCTGCTGCTCCTCGGCTAGGCGACGGGCGCCGAGCACGGTCGGAGACTGCGGATCGCGGGTGCGGAAGATCGGATGCGGATGCAGGCCCGGCTGATACCAGAGCGCATTGGCGGCAACGAAGGAGAAAATGACGGCGAAGGTGATCGTGCCGCCGGCGACCGACGGATTGCGGCCGATGACGCTGCCGAGCACGGAGGCGCTCTGCAAACCGAGCCCGCCCAGCACGGAGGCGCCCTGCAGGCCGAGTCCGCCGAGGGCGGCAGCGCCTGACATCAGAAGGCCCGGCTGCTGCCGTCCCCTTTTTCCCTTAGGCGATTTTCGCTTGCGCGCGGCCATCGAAACGCCCCTCTTCCAATTCTGCGCCTGTGTTGACCGCGCCCTTCAGCCGCGGCGGAAACTCGACGGTCGCGCCATGACCGGCGTCTTCGGCGTGCTGAGCACCCGAGCCGTCCATCGCGATCTCGATGGTGATGATCGTGCCTTCGCCCGGCTGGCTGGCGATGGCGAAATACCCGCCATGCAGCGCCACCAGCCCCTTGACCAGGGAGAGACCGAGGCCGGAGCCTTCGAACTGGCGGGTATAATCATTCTGGATCTGGACGAAGGGCTGGCCAAGCAATGCCAGCTTGTCGGCCGGGATGCCGATGCCGGTATCGCTGACCGTCAGCTTGAGGATGCCGTCGCGCGCTGCCGCATCGACCGAGACGACGCCGCCGGCCTCGGTGAACTTTATGGCATTGCCGACGAGGTTGATGAGGATCTGCTGGATGGCGCGCTGATCGGCGACAACCTCGCCGAGGCCGCGCTGGATACGGCTCGTCAGGGTGAGGCCCTTGGTCTTGGCCTGCAAGGCCAGCATCGATTCGCAGGATTTGACGGAGCTTGATATATCGAAGGCTTCGAGGATAAGCTCGTAGCGACCGGCTTCGATCTTGCTCATATCGAGCATGGTGTTGACGACGGACAGCAGATGCGCGCCGGATTCGCGGACCAGGCCGACATATTCGCGCTGGCGGTCGTTTTCAAACTTGCCGAAATATTCGCCGATCAGGATATCGGAAAAACCGAGAATGGCGTTCAGCGGCGTGCGCAGCTCATGGCTGACGGCGGCGAGGAAGCGTGACTTGGCGTCGTTTGCCGATTCGGCATCCGCCGCGCGGTTCTGGGCTTCGTCACGCAGCTGCTGCTCGACGGAGACGTCGCGCAGCTGGGCAATGATGGCGGCAAGTTCGCCATCGGCATCGCGCCGGGCCGTCATGTCCATTCGGAGATAAGCGAACTGGCGTTGATCGCGCGAGACCGAGGGCCGGTCGATGCGCAGATCGACGCTCTGAGCATCCTCGCCCCGGCGCAGGTCATCAAGCGCCTGCAGGAAAAGGATGCGGTCGGAGACATGCACCTGCTCGAGGAAGCCCCTGCCCTTGGGATCGCGCATCCAGGCGACGAAATCGCGGCGGTCGCGACCGCCGACCGTCGCCACACTGCCGTGCGGGTCGAGGAAGAAGACGAGGCCCGGGGTGGCGGCAAGGAAGAAATCCTCAGCCGACTGCGTGGCGATACCGGCCGACGAACCCTGACGGGCGAGCGCGATGCTGCCGACGGCGGAAAAGAGAAAGGCGGCGCAGACCATGGCGACACCCGCCGGCAAGGCGACGGCAGGACTGGTGACCGCCGAAAGGCCGATGGGCGCGGCAACGAGAGCGGCCGACGAGAACAGTACGAGGCGGCGCAGGATCGCGAGCTCGCGTTGGCGCACGGCTTCACCGCCGCCCGTCCGGGAGAGCCAGCTTGTCGCTGCCCGGTCTACGAGGGCCGTCATCCTGCCGCCAATGTTACTCAATACACGCACGCAATACCCGCCCGAAAGGCTGTCGATCGATCCGGACAATAGGCCTTGGCGACTTAAAGAAAGGATAAGGCAAAAGCGCTGTTCACAGGCTGAAACGGCCGAAATTCCCGTTTTGAAGCATCTGGAAGGCTCTTTGCCTTTTGTGGTTAATAGGGGGTAAGCGACGGATTTTCCTCATATTTCAGCATTGCGTTAACTCCTGTGGCAAGGCGAGCCGGCAAAAGTCCTGCAATTGCAAGCAGGTGCTGCCCTGATGCTTAACGGCGATCGCTCGCATTCGACTAAAATGTCCCTCAAATACCGTTCGCTAAAATTTGAACTAAATTTGCCGCAAATGCGCGTGAGTTTCGAAAAGCGGCATTCGCAACTTGGCGGTAGGGTGAAAACACACCGGACAACCGGCCTGATTCGGCGACAAGAACCGGACGGGGAAACAGGATGGGCGACAACAATGTGGTTTCTGATCAAAGGATCCTTCTGGTTTGGCCTCGTGCTCGTGCTTCTTTCCGTCTTCAGCACGGAGAGTTCCGACAAGCTCGCCAACGGCCCGCAATTGCAGCTTTCCGACGCGTTCACGGCGGCAAGCGGCGCTTATGACTATTTGACCGGCATGTGCTCGGAGAAGCCCGAAGTCTGCGCCAAGGGCAGCGAGACCCTCACCGCGCTCGGCTACCGGGCCCGTGAAGGTGCCCGTGTTGCTTACGAACTTCTCGACAGCCAGTTCAAGGACGAGGCGCCGGCGACCGCAAGGCTTGGCGAACCGCAGATGCCGGTGGCGCTCAACATGCCTTCCCTCACCCCGCCTGCCATCCAGGAAAAGGTGCGCGAGGCAAAGGCTGCGCTCAACCAGCCGATGCCTTACCGTCCGCCGGTCGAAGATGATGCCGCAGCCGAGACGGTGGTAACAGGCGCAATTCCGCTGCCGACGCCGAAGCCGGCGATCTGACGATATTTTTCGCGGGCATTCGTCCGCAATACCTTTCGGTTTATAGCTTGCATCGGTGGTCCGCATGACGCGGAGATACCCCATGCCTGACGTGCCTGCCCTGTTTAATTCAGCATGTTGCTGCGCCGTGAGGATGCCCATCCCTCACGGCGTTTTTCTATCTTAGTTTACGCAATTCCCGGCAAAACCGCTTCGCGCTTTGCCTGGGAAAATCGCTTCACACTTTCCCTGGAATTGCTTTAGCGGTTCAAATCCGCCGGTCTTTCACCTATATGCACTTGTAGAGCATTTCCTGACGCATTCCGGACGCAAAACCGCTGCGCACTTTTGCTGGAACTGCTTTAACAGTGAAAGGCTTCTCCATGGCATCCCTCGACCAGATCATCGACGACTTCGCTTTCCTGGACGATTGGGAAGACCGTTACCGCTATGTCATCGAACTCGGCAAGGCACTGCCCGACTTGGCCGAGGAGAAACGCACCTCCGAGAACAAGGTGATGGGCTGCGCCAGCCAGGTCTGGCTGGTGACGCATACGACAGGCGATCCCGACGACCCGGTCATGAGCTTCGAGGGTGATTCCGACGCCCATATCGTGCGCGGCCTCGTCGCCATCGTGCTTGCCACCTATTCCGGCAAGATGGCATCCGAGATCGCCGGGCTCGATGCCTTCGAGATATTCTCGAAGATCGGCCTGGTGGAGAACCTCTCATCGCAGCGCTCGAACGGACTGCGCTCGATGGTGAACAGGATCCGCGAAGAGGCAAGGGTCCGCGCCGCGGCTTGACCGCGATGATGGCTGATCGGCTTTCAGAGCCACAGCCGATCGATTCCGGCAGCGCCTGCCTTGGCATGCCGAATACATTAACACTTGCTGATAGTATAGGAATACATTCTAAGCCTGTCGGCAAAGCATAAGACAGGGTCGCTCACACTATCTTGGCGCCCGTCCGAATCATCTGCGAAGGCCTGAATACCAGCGCGGTTCAGCTTTTGATTGAACCACAGGATCGCTTCAACCTTTCGCTTTAGCCGATTCCCGGCAAAACCGCTTCGCGCTTTGCCTGGGAAAACCGTTTCGCACTTTCCTGACTGGCTCCATCGAGATTATTTTCCTCGCCTTGAAAAGGCGCACAAAAAAGCCGGGCACAAGACCCGGCTTTTTGTCGTCGATGCTTTCGAAAAAGCTCAGCCGCGGCCGCGCTTGCGGCGCTGCCCGAGGCCCATCTCCTTTGCCAGGCGCGAACGCGCTTCGGCATAAGCGGGCGCTACCATCGGGTAATCGGTCGGCAGGTCCCACTTCTCGCGGTATTCTTCCGGCGAGAGGCTGTGATGCGTCATCAGGTGACGCTTGAGGGACTTGAAGTTGCCGCCGCATTCCAAACATGTGATCTGCTCGTCCTGTACGGACTTGCGGACAGAAACTGCAGGCTTCTGCTTTTCGACGATCGCCGCAGCAGGCTGCGGTACGGACGTGTTGCTCAGTGCCGAATGCACGTCGGAAATCAGATTGGCCAGGTCGCTGACCGGTACAACATGGTTGCTGACATAGGCCGCGACAATGTCGGCTGTCAGTTCCACAAGCAGCTCCGGCGCATTGCCGGTCGCTATATCCGTCATATTTTTTCTCCTGTTAGCATGCTCAAACGGCCTTTGACTGACACGCCAAAGACCCGCCTCGTAGAAGCGAACAGCAAAAGCGCAGGAATCGACCTTCTGTTTCGAAAAACGCGAAATCCACCCCTAGATTCCGAAGAGCGTAACCTGTTCTTATACTGCCTGACCGGAAACCACTACGTCATGCTCCAGGCGATGGCCTCAGTTTAGACATTAAAAATCAAAACTGAGGGACTTGGAAGCAGTACGATTGTAATTCACAATCAGAACTCTACTTGCATTTTCAAATACCATCGTTTGGTCGAAACGCCAATTATTATTTGTCGTTTTTCTTGAGAAAAAATGACAGATGAAGAATTGAGGGGCTCTCCGGCAAGCTTTACTCACAGCTTCCTGTGCATAAGTTTTGCATAAATCTGGTAAAGTTGCCGAACAGCATAGGCTCAACGATCCCTGATATCGTCACGAACCGAGAGCGCATCGAGATCATATCCCGAGCGATGGGCAGCTTTGGCAAGCAGATGGGCAGACACCGGCGCCGTCAGCAGCAAAAAGATAAAGCCGGCGATGGCACGGGCGAGAATCGCCGCATCTTGCGAATAGAGGCCGGCGGCGAGGAGCAACAGGCCGGAGCCGACAGTCCCCGCCTTCGAGGCCGAGTGCATGCGGGTGTAGAGATCGGGCAGCCTGACCAGGCCGATCGCCGCCGCAAGTGCGAAGAGCGCGCCGACGAGGAGCAGCAAGGCGGTGATGGCAGCCACGATATAGTCGATCATCGCTTCTTGCCCCCTGCCCGCTTTTGCGTGTTGCCGTTTGCCGCAGTTGCGGACGGCTTCGATGTGATGTTGCCGCGCGACAGCACGAATCGGGCGAAGGCGACAGTCGCCAGGAAACCGACGAGGCCGAGCGAGATGGCGATATCGATATAGAGCGAAAAGCCGGTCTTGACCGCGATGACGGCGATGAAACCGATGGCGATGCCGGTCAGCATGTCGAGGGCGAGGATTCGGTCCGGCAATGTCGGGCCGGCAACGACGCGCCAGACGGCGAGGATCAGCGCCAGGCCGAGGATGACGAGTGCGGCCGAGGATGCGACCGCGACGATGGCGGCAGGTGTGATCACCGGAAGGCCTCCATGATCTTGCGTTCGAAACCGTTGGCGATATCGCGCTTGGTCGCCTCGGGATCGGAACAATCGAGCGCGTGAACATAGAGCGTGCGGCGATCTGTGGAGACGTCGACCGAAAGCGTGCCGGGTGTCAGCGTGATGAGGTTTGCCAGCAAAGTGATCTCAAAATCGCTCGTCACCGTCAAAGGGAAGGCGAAGATGCCGGGTTTCAGCTTCATATCGGGCGAGAGGACGGTGACCGTGACCCTCCAGGCCGACAGCGACAATTCCTTCAAGAACAGCGCGGCGAGCGAGAGAACCGGGCGGACGCGAGGGATATGATACCCCTTGCCGCGGAAGGATTCGCGGATGATGACCAGCGCCAAGGCCCCGAGCAGGACGCCGAGGACGAGATTGTGCAGCGAGGCGCTGCCGGTAACAGTGAGCCAGGCAATGGCAAGCAGCAGGTTGAAGAGGAAGAAGATCACGGCACGCCTCCTTCCGGGAAGACCGAATGAAGATAGGCCTCTGGATCGGCAAGGCCGGCGGCGGCCGATTGCGACAGCGCCAGCAGCTGTTCCGGCACGATC
Source organism: Rhizobium sp. 62_C5_N11_2 (assembly GCF_051811185.1). Taxonomy (NCBI): domain Bacteria; kingdom Pseudomonadati; phylum Pseudomonadota; class Alphaproteobacteria; order Hyphomicrobiales; family Rhizobiaceae; genus Rhizobium; species Rhizobium sp. 62_C5_N11_2. The sequence continues at coordinate 1,064,085 of NZ_JBPWPW010000001.1, read as the reverse complement.
CCGAAGCCGACGACCAGCGCTGTCAACGCGGCGAGCGGCAGGCCCGTGCGCCACCTGGCCCCAGACGCCACCAGGACTGTCGGCGTCAGGCCTATCGGTGCCGGGCGCCAATAGGCGAGCAGGAAGAGACGGCCGAAGGCGATCGTCGTCAGAAAACCGCCGACGAGGATCGAGGCCGCCAGCCACCAAGCGCCGAGATCGAGCGAGGCCTTGACGAGAATGACTTTCGGCCAGAAGCCGGAAAAGGGCGGCAGACCACAGGCGGCAAGGAAGAGCACGAGAGAGAGAGCGGTGAAGCCGCCGCTTTGCCGATAGAGCCCGCCGAGGGCCGACAGCGAAAAGCCGCCGCCGCGCCGGGCGATCTCCCCGGCGGCAAGATAAAGCGCCGTCATCAGCACCATGGAATGGAGCGCATAGAAGACCGCACCGCTGATGCCGCCGAGCCCGCCGAGGGCGACGCCGGCAAGCATGTTGCCGATGCCCGATATGACGATATAGCCGAACAGCCTGCGAATATCGTTTTCGGCAAGCGCGCCGAGAGCGCCGACGAGAATGGTCGCGGCGGCGGCGAGCGCGATCACCAGGCTCAACTCCTGGCGTTCCACCGGCAGCAGCATGACCATCACCCGGATCAGCGCGTAGATGCCGACCTTGGTGAGCAGGCCGGCAAACAGAGCGGACACGGTGATGCGCGGCGTATGGTAGGCGGCGGGCAGCCAGAAATTGACCGGGAAGGCCGCCGCCTTCATGCCGAAGGCGAGCAGGAAGAGGCTTGCCAGCGTCATCAGCGGCGCCGTGCCGCGCAAATCCCTCGCCCGTCCCGCGATATCGGCCATGTTGAGCGTGCCGAAGGCGGCATAGAGGATGCCGACGCCGACCAGGAACAGGGTCGTGGCGATGAGATTGAGCACGGCATATTTCAGCGCGCCGTCGATCTGCTCACGTTCGGAACCAAGGATGATCAACCCGAAGGAGGAGATCAGCAGCACCTCGAACCAGACATAGAGATTGAAGATATCACCGGTGAGAAAGGCGCCGGTGACGCCGGCCATCAGCAGCATGAGCAGCGGGAAGAAGCCGTATCGCCGGCCGCTTTCGCCAATATCGGCCAGCGCATAGATGCTAGCGGCGAGCGCGGCAAGGGCTGCGGTGAAGGCCATCAGCCCACTGAGGAGATCGACGGTGAAGGCGATGCCGAACGGCGGCAGCCAGCGGCCCATGACCATGGTCAGCGGCCCCTCGGCCGCGACCTTGGCGAGCAGTGCCGCATTGATCAGCGCCAGCGCCGCAAGGCCAGGGATGGCAAGCCAGGCCTGCAGGCGGGGATAGCCGCGCAGCATCAGCAGGACGGCGCCGAGCGTGATGCAATGGGCGACCGGCAGGATGGCGAGCCAATGCCCGATGGGCACCGGGGCGGTGATCAGGGCGGCGGAGAGATCGACGGTAGAGGTGGGGGCGGCCATCAGATGGCGCCTCCGCTATCGCGAGAGAGGGCTTGCCATGGGTTGAGCATCCGCACCAACATCCGCCTCAATATCCCAATGGCGGCAGCGGCCGGTCGTCGGGCTCGGCGGCGCGCATTTCGCTGGTGTTGTCGGTGCCGAGGTCCTGATATGCGCGGTAGGTCAGCACCAGCAGGAAGGCAAGGAACGAAAAGGAGATGACGATCGCCGTGAGGATGAGGGCCTGCGGCAACGGGTTGGCCGTGCCTGCGGGCAAGCTGTCGAGACCCGCCGGGATGATCGGCGGCACCTCGCGCGTCAGCCGGCCGCAGGTAAAGAGCAGGAGGTTGACAGCATTGCCGAGGATGGCGATGCCGAGCATGATCCGGATCGAGAATTTCGACAGCATCAGGTAGATGGCGGCGGCAAAGAACAGGCCGACGAGGATCGCGAGAAGCGGCTCCATCATTCCACCTCCTTTTCTTCGAGCGCCAGTGCGATCGAGGTGATGGCGCCGAGCACGACGAGATAGACGCCGACATCGAAGAGCATGACGCTGGACAGCGGCACCTCGGTGCCGAAAAGCGTCGGATAGATCCAGAGGCCGGTCATGAAGGGAACGGCAAACAGGATGGAGACAAGACCGGCCGCCGTCGACAGGAGCAAGCCAAAGCCGGCAATCGACAGCGGATGGAAAAACAGCGCGCGGCGAACGGCGCCAACGCCGCGGGCAATGCCGTAGATCGCCAGTCCCGAGGCAGCGATCAGCCCGCCGATGAAGCCGCCGCCCGGCTCGTTATGGCCGCGTAGCAGCACGAAGACGGAAAAAAGCAGCATCAGCGCGGTGAGGAACGGGGCGACGGTGCGGAAGATGAGGGTGTTCACGCGATCAGCCCTCCGCCGCGGGATCATTGGCGGCAAGCTTGCGCTCGCTGCCGGCGCGGATGCGGATCAGCGCCAGGATGGCAAGGCCGGTGACCGCCACAACGGCGATTTCGCCGAGCGTGTCGGTGCCGCGGAAATCGACGATGATGACGTTGACGACATTGGCGCCATGGGCGATCGATTTGGAATAGGCGTTGAAGAAAGCCGTCAGCGCGTCGTTGAACGGCGCCTGCGTCGCCCGCATCAGCAAAAGCGTGAAGCCGAGGCCGCAGGCGAGCGCCAGCGCACCGTCGAAGAGCTTGCGGCCGAGCGGCCGCCGATCGGCGGGCGAGAGACGGAGCCTGGTCATGACCAAGGCAAGGATCACCACCGAAAGGGTTTCGACCATGAACTGGGTGAAGGACAGGTCCGGCGCGCCGAACAACAGGAAGATGATGGCGACGGCGAAGCCCTGGATACCGAGCGAGACGATCGCCGTCAGCCGATCGCGGGCGACGAGCACGGCGGCAAGGCCGAAGGCGGCGATCAGGAAGACCGCCCATTCATGGAGCCTGACATCGGCCGGCCAGGCCGGAGGGCGCGGCAGTTCGCCATAGACGACGAGCGGGACGATGAGGATGGCGGCGACGCAAAGGAAGGTGCAGGTGACATAGATCTCCAGCCGCCCCGGCTGGAGCACACGCATGAGGCGGCCGGCGAAGCGGACAAGGCCCGATATGGCAAGGTCGAAACCGTGATCCGGCCCGCGCCCGGCCGCATGCAAGAAGACGGCCATCAGGAAACGGGCGCGCGCGAGCTGCCAGTAGACGCCGATACCAAGCAGCACGGTCAGGGCGGAGAGCGCCAGAGGCAGGCCGATATGCGGCGTCAGCGAAATATCGATCTCGACGGGTGTCTGGCGGATGGCGGAGGCGATCGGCGAGGACAGGACGGTGTGGGTGAAGGTCGAAAAGATCGCCGCGAGCAGGCCGAGGACGGCGAGAACGGCCGGGCCGAGCCAAAGCAGGACGGGCGCTTCGTGCGGAGGTTTCGGCGTCTCCACCGGCTGACCGAGGAAGGGTTTCAGCGCCACGGCAAAGGCGACGGCAAACATCAGCGCATTGCCGAAGACGGTTATGGCGGTAAAGGTGAGTGCGCGGACATCGCCGCCGACGAGTGCCGTATAGATCTCCTCCTTGGCGAGGAAGCCGAAGAAGGGCGGCAGGCCGGCCATCGACAAGGCCGCCGCAAGTGCGATCATCCAGGTGAGCGGCATCGCCCGCATCAGGCCACGCAGCCTGGTAATGTCGCGCGTGCCGGTTTCGTGATCGATGATGCCGGCGACCATGAAGAGCGCGCCCTTGAAGAGCGAATGCGCCACCAGATAGAGCGCCGCCGCCTCGACCGCATGGTCAGAGCCGAAGCCGATCAGCATGACGAGCAGGCCGAGCGAGGAGACGGTGGTATAGGCGAGCTTGAGCTTCAGGTCGGTCTGGCGGATGGCAAGCGCGGTGCCGACCACCAGCGTCAGCCCGCCGAAGAAGGGCAGTAGGATCTCCCAGGGGGGCGTCGCCCCCATGACGGGATTGAGCCGCATCAGCAGATAGACGCCCGCCTTCACCATCGTCGCCGAATGCAGGTAGGCGGAAACCGGCGTCGGCGCCTCCATGGCGTTCGGCAGCCAAAAATGGAAGGGAAATTGCGCCGACTTGGTGAAGGCGCCGCCCAGGACCAGAAGGAGGGCTGCGAGATAGAACGGGCTTTCGCGCACGACATCGCCCGTTCCCATGAGCCGCGACATCTCAGTGACGCCTGAGATATTCCAGAGCAACAGCAGACCGGCCAACAGGCAGAGCCCTCCCCCGCCGGTCACAACAAGCGCCTGCAGGGCTGCGCGGCGAGCCGCCGCACGCTCGTGATCGAAGCCGATCAGCAGGAAGGAAGTGATCGACGTCAGCTCCCAGAAGACGAAGAGCATCAGGAAACTGTCGGAAACGACGACGCCGAGCATCGCGCCCATGAAGAGGAAGATGAAGGAGAAGAAGCGGCCCTGATCCTTGTGTCCTTTGAGGTAGCCGCCGGCATAAAGCACGATCAGGGTGCCGATACCGGTGATCAGCAGTGCGAAAACCAGCGACAGGCCGTCGAGGAACCAGGAGAAGGAGAGATGAAAGCTCGGCACCCAGGAATAGCCGCCGGTGACGACCTCGCCGCGCGCGATCTTGGGAATGAAACGCAGGAAATGCAGGAAGGCGAGCAAGGGAGCGATCGCTAGGAGCCAGGCACCGTTTGCGCCGAAGATGCGGATCACGAAGGGGGCAGCAAGAGCGCCGACGAGCGGCAGACACAGGGCCAGAAATGTCAGAGCCGTGACATCGGCCATGTCCCCTCCTCTACTGCATAATTCAAAATGTTACAGTTCTTTGCACGTCCGACAAGGCGCGCGGCGCTGTAAAGGCAACAGACGAAAAGCCGGAGAAAATCGGCCTGTCTTCTGGCTTAGGCGAAACGGGGGAGCGTCTCAAGTGATTTCGGCCGCAGGCCGCACTGCATGGCGGTGTTCGAAGTCGATCAGGCCATCGATCGGGAGAGACGCGACAGCAGCCGGGCGATGCAACCGTGCAGGATGAAGACCACAAGCGTCAGCGGCCAGAGCAGGCAGGCGAAGAGTCCGGCGAGACGATGGAGCGTAAAGCCGTCATGGTTGGCCCAGCCTTCCAACAGCGTGACCGCCATGGCGGCCACGGCCACCAGGCCGTAGAGCAGGACGATTGCTGCCTCAAACACCAGTGATTCTCCAATGCACGTAACATTAACCCTAACAGAAAACCCCTAACGGATGTAAAAGCAAGCGTCTTCCTCCAATTGCGGTATGCCGCCAATCTGATGGCGCGGCGCTGGAGACTTGATGAAGTGAACGCGGCGCACCACATTTTGCGCAAACGGAACCGCCCCTCGGCGAAAGGAGCACCTCATGTCCGAAACTGCGACCACCGCCAAGATCCACAAAACCGATGACGAATGGAAAGAGCAGCTCACCCCCGAGCAATACCGCATCACGCGCCAGCACGGTACCGAACGCGCCTTTACCGGCCCCTACTGGGACTCCTTCGAGACAGGGCTTTACCGCTGCGTCGGCTGTAATGCGCCGCTTTTCCGCTCCGACACGAAATTCGATGCCGGCTGCGGCTGGCCGAGCTATTTCGAAGCAGTGTCGCCCGAAGCGGTGACGGAGCATCGCGACACGGCCTTTGGCATGGTGCGCACCGAAATCCGTTGCGGCAGCTGCGAAGCCCATCTCGGCCACGTCTTTCCCGACGGGCCACCACCGACCGGCCTGCGCTACTGCATCAACGGCCATTCCATGGTGTTCGAGCCCGGGAAGTAGGCGCGCAGCCCCGCAATCGGCAAGCGGCCCATTCCGATGTGATGGGCCGCTGACTTCCTCCGTCGTAGACGCTATCGACGGATCGGCGATACCAGGAGAAGGCCGATGGCGCGCGATATCCTGAAGACCGAGCGGCTGACGCTGCGGGAGATCACGCCTGCCGACCTGCCGTTTCTCCACCGCATTTTCGGCGATGCCGAATGCATGCGGTATTACCCCGGTATCAAGAGTTTCGACGAAACCGCGCGCTGGTTCCAGAGGCTCGCCCTCGACAGTTATACCAGTCACGGCTTCGGCCTCTGGGCGGTGACGGACCGGCAGAGCGGCACATTGCTCGGCGATTGCGGCATCACGCTGCAGGAAACCTCCGCGGGCCTGGAACCCGAGATCGGCTATCATCTGTGGCGCGACCATTGGGGCAAGGGCTATGCGATCGAGGCGGCCGCCGCCTGCCGCGACCACGCGCTTCATGCCCTTGGCCTTGCGCGCATCGTCTCCATCGTCAGGCCCGACAACATTCCCTCGCAACGTGTTGCGGAGCGGGTGCACCGGCGGCGGGAAACATTCGCCAAAACGGGAAGCCCCGATGGCGGCATAATGGAATTCTACCTCTACATCACGGACCGGACATAGAGCGGTTCAGACCCGCCTGGTTACTCGCGCTCGGCTGGACAGGGCCAGGTCGTCGGGGCGGAGAGGCCGGCCGGCAGCTTGGTCGAGGCATCGCCGCAGGCAAGGTCGATCTGGGCCTGTTCGAGCCCTGCAGCGGCCGAGAGGTCAAGGCCTTCGATGCGCGTGAGGAACATGAAGGCGCGATCGAACATCGGCGTGGTTTCGAAGGTCGCGCCGGAGAGATCGGCACGGGAGAGATTGGCGAACGAGAATTTCGCACCCGTCAGTACCGCTTTGTCGAAGTCGGCGCGGCCGAGCTCGGCCTTTTCGAAGCTCGTGCCGGCGAGCTGGGCGCCGGCGAAATTGGCGCGCTGCAGCTCGGCGCCGGCAAAGGAAGCGCCATCGGCGGCGATATTGGCGAAGCTGGAGCGATAGGCCTCGATCTTGGCGAAATTGGCGCCTTCAGCGTGCGCGCCCTCGAGTGAGGCGCGCACCAGCGTCGCTTTCTCCAGATTGGCGGATTTGAAGTTGGCGCCAGCGAGATCGGTCAGCGAGAAATCGGTGCCGACGAGATTGGCGCCTTCGAGATCACTGCCCTGCAGCATCAGGTTCTTCTTGGTGCATTCCTGCCAGTCGAGCTTCGGCGAGGCCATGCTGCCGCAATCGGCGGCCCGGGCTACAACCGGCGGAAATGCCAGAAGGACGAGGGCAAGGAGACCGAGCGACGATCTTTGCATTGCCATTGAACTATACACCCCCATGACGCTTACATGACGCTTTCAAGGCCGCCTTCCGCGAAGCAGACTGCGTCCACATTCTTACACAGCTCAGACTACAATAAAAAGATGGTGCGCGCCGTTCACAATGGCTTTGCCTGATGGGTCTGGGGCTTTGCCTGATCAGTCTGGGGCTTTGCCAGGCAGGTGGGTCAACCCGCCTTGCCGGGCAAGCGAAGTTCCATGCAAGTCAGGTCCAGCCAGCGGCCGAATTTGGTGCCGACCTCGGAAAATCTGCCGGCGATGCGGAAACCGAGCTTTTCGTGCAGCCTGACCGAGGCGGTATTGTCAGCCTCGATACCGGCGATCATCACATGGATGTTGCCGGCCGCAGCACGCGCGATCAATTCCCGCATCAGCCGCTCGCCGATGCCGGCACCGCGGCAATCCTTGTCGACATAGACGGAATGCTCGACCGTATGGCGGTAGCCGTCGAAGGCCCGCCAGTCGCCATAGGAGGCGTAGCCTGCGACCTTGCCCGACATTTCGGCGACGATCACCGGAAAGCCCCGCGCCTTGCGCGCCCTGAACCATTCCAGCCGATTTTCGAGATCGACCAGCGTGTCGTTCCAGATCGCCGTCGTGTGCTCAACAGCGTGATTGTAGATATCGCGGATGGCGGAAAGATCGGCTTCGGTGGCGTCGCGGAGGAGGACAGCGTCAGTCATGATTGCCCGGTTCGTATTGTCTGTGAAAGGCGGCATACGCCCGACCCCGACAGATGTAAACGACCGTCGTTCAGAGGCCCGGCGCCGACAGGCTGAAGCAAGTGAAGACGGCCGAATAATGCACGGCTGCGGCGGTGACGACGAAACCATGCCAGATGGCGTTTTGAAAGCGCAGCTTCTCCCAGACATGGAAAATGACGCCGAGCGAATAGATGACGCCGCCGATGACGATCAGCAGCATCGAGGCGGAGGGAATGCGCGAAGCGACAGGCCCGGCCACCAGCACGCCGCTCCAGCCCATAGCGAGATAAAGCAGGATGGCAAATCGGTCGTAACGCCCGGGGAAGACGCATTTCAGGACAATGCCGACGGCGGCGAACAGCCAGATCGCGACCAGCATGAACAAGAGCAGCGGGTCGTCGGCGCCGCGTTCGAGGAAGGGCGTGTAGGTGGCGGCGATCAGCAGGAAGATCGCCGAATGATCGAAGCGGCGCAGAAACCATTTCGTGCGCGAGACCGGCCAGGCGTTGTAGGAAAAGGAAATGGCAAGTGTCAGCACCAGCCCGACGCCATAGATCCAGGCGGCGGCGAGCGCGCCGTAGGAACTCCAGACCGTGGCGTAGAAAATCAGCACGGTGGCGCCGATCAGCGCCAGCACGAGGCCGACGCCATGGACGATACCGTCGGCGATCAGTTCGTATCTATCATAAGCCCAGCGAATGCCGTTGAACTCGGCCATGCACGCCAATCCGTTTCATACCCCGATTGCAATCGTCGCATCGAACCGGCGGGCGCGCAACCGCGGCAAAGCGCACGGGCGGTAAATCTTCGTGACAGGCCGCAGTGGCCCAAAAATCAAATCTTCTGCCGGTCGACCAGCACCGAGCATTTGGCATGACGCACGACCCGGTCGGCGGTGGCGCCGATGAAGTAGTTGGAAAAGTCCGGAACGTGTGAGGCGACGATAATCAGATCGGCGCCGTGGCTTTCGGCGGTTGAGATGATGGCTTTGGCAGGCGGGCCGTTGGCGATCTCGACGGTTGCCTTGACGCCGGTGGTTGTGAGCAGCGCCTGCAGCTTGTCGCGGCTGTCCTGCATGGCGTCCTCGACCATATTGGCAGGCAACTCGATCGCGACATAGCTCGGCACATCTTCGATAACGTTGAGCGCGATGATCTCACCGCCGTCATCGAGCAAGGACGCGGCCTTGCGGAGGATCTTTTCTCCCTTTTCGATGCCGCCGAGCGCGATCGCTACGATGATCTTTCTGTACATGGCTTCCCTCCATGACTGGTATTTATAAGCTTCATCTAAATAAGATATGGGCGCGTTGACGGCGATCAAGTGGGCGCAAGTCATCGTCAACATCTGTTCAACGCTTCATCCTCAAAAACGGGCCTTCTGTGAACAATCGGAATGCGCCATATAGGGATCAAGTACGGCAACCGAGGGATCAGAGGCGAATGAACCGGCGAAACTTCCTCGGGCTTGCCACAGGCGGCATGTTTGCCGCCACCGCCGGTACGCCTTCTCTCTTACAGGCCAATTCAGAGGCAGGAGAACAATCCATGACGACCGAAACTTCCTATGCACTGACGCGGCCCGCCTATATCGACCAGTCGCATCTCGTCGTCACCGACCTCGGCCTCGTTTCCGGTTTCTATCAATCGATGCTCGGCCTGAAGGTCATCGAGAAGACGGCGAGCGGCGAAGTGCTGGGTGTCGGCGATCTCCCTTTGCTGACGCTGACGACCGCAAAAGATGCGACCATCGCGCCGCGCAATGCCGCCGGCCTTTTCCACACCGCCTTCCTGATGCCGAACCGGACCGAGCTCGCACGCTGGCTGCGCCATGCGGCACAGAACAATGTCGCGCTCGACGGCGCCTCGGACCATCTCGTCAGCGAGGCGATCTATCTTTCCGATCCCGAAGGCAACGGCATCGAGATCTATGCCGACCGGCCGCACGAACAATGGAAATTCCACCAGGACGGCATGGTGGAGATGGCGACGCTTCGCCTCGACCTGCAGGCGCTCTATAACAGCGCGCCTGATGAGCGCTGGAACGGCATGGCTGTGGGGACGGCGATCGGTCACCTGCATCTGCAGGTCGGCGACATCCCGCAGGCCGACGCCTTTTACCGCGACGTCCTCGGTCTCAAGCTGATGGCGCGCTATCCCGGCGCGAGCTTCTTTGCGAGCGGCGGCTATCATCACCATCTCGGCGCCAATATCTGGAACAGCCGCGGCGCGACGGCTCGCGCCAGCAATATGACCGGGCTTTCGGACTACAAGATCCGCTTCAACGACAAGGCGACGCTGGATGCGGCGGTCTCCAAGCTCGATGCGCTGGAGATCAAAAGCGAGAAGCGCGACGGCGGCGTATTCCTCAGGGATCCCTGGGGCATCGGCCTGACGCTGTCGGCGTAATTTCCAGGTTGCAGCAGATCAGCCATAGCGGTTGAAGACGCTCACGCCATGCGGGCAATGCCATCGGCGCAAAGACATGCCGGATGCACCTTCACAGGCGGTCGTTCCTTCAGGGAACCGGAACCCTATCGGTGCGTTTCCGTGAGGAAGCAATGGGGCTTCGGGGACCTCACCGCATGGGCATCGCCAATGGCATCCGCAAACAAGCAAAGAAAATCGCGATCGGCGAACGCCACACCAGCGCCTGGGCACAGTCGCTGAAGGAAGCTGCGGAAGAACTGCCGCCGCCTCCGCTGCACCGTCTGGAAAAGGATGGGCTCGACGTCAGCATGGCCTGGGCGATCATCGGCATCTTCGGCATTCTTTTTCTTGCCGCGGTCTACCTGATGTCGCTGATCCTCATCCCGATCACACTTGCCGTCGTCGTCGGCATGATCCTCGGCATGGCGGCAGAAAAGCTCGGCAAGATGGGAGTGCCGCGGCTTGCCAACGCCTTCATGCTGTCGAGCGCCGTGGCGCTGGTGATCTTCCTGCTGATCAACTCGCTTGCCGACCCGCTGATGACGCTTGCCAATGAGGGCCCGGCCTTCGCCGAGCGAACCATAAACCGCGTCATGCCATATCTGGAACGCATCAGATGGCTGCATATCACGCCGGCGACATTCGAAAGCGGGTCGATGTCGATCGGTGCGCTGCTCGAAAACACCGGCAACGTGCTGCACGTGGTGACCAGTAGCCTGACGCCGGCGCTAGTGCAGGGGATGATCTTCTTTGCGGCGCTGCTGTTCTTCCTCGCTGGTCGGGTCAACTTGCGCAAGACGATCATCATGACCTTCCGCACCCGCACGCAACGCCTGGCGGCAATCCGTGTCATCAATGCCGTCGAGCAGGTGCTCGGCTTCTATTTCGCCACGGCCTCGCTGATCTATGTCGGGCTCGGCGTCGTCATGACTGTCATCGCCTATGCCGGCGGGCTGTCGGCCCCGGTGCTCTGGGGCTTCTTCGCCTTCCTGTCGAGCTTCATCCCCTATCTCGGCATCACGCTGATGACACTTGCCGTCGCGGTCGCCGGCATCCTGACCCATGATGGCATCCTCATCGGACTGATGCCGGCGGCAGCCTTCTTCACCGTGCATCTCCTCATGGAGAACCTGATCTTCCCGGCGGTGATGGGACGGCGGCTGGAAATCAATCCCTTCGTCGTCTTCCTCGCCATCCTGTTCTGGACATGGATGTGGGGTGCCGTCGGCGCCATGCTGGCGCTGCCGCTTTCGCTGATCGTCATGACTATTATCGACGAGTTGCTGATCGAGGAAAAACCGCAGCCGCAATTGCCGAAATAATCAACCGGGGAAACCTTCGTGGCAGCTGATCTCGACCTTACCGAATCCGATCATGACCAGATGGTCAGCGGCCGTTCTCTCTGGGGAAAAAGCGGCATTCGGCCCGAATGGCGGCCGATCGAGCAGAGCTTTTCCACCGACATCGCCGTGATCGGCGGCGGCATTACCGGCGCATTGGTTGCCGAACATTTAACGGCCCGCGGTTTCTCCGTTGTTATCATCGACCGGGAAGAGCCCGGTTTCGGCAGCACCGCGGCGAGCACGGCGATGCTGCAATGGGAAATCGACAGCACCCTCACCGAGCTCGAGGATTATTACGGTTTCGAGCGTGCGGCCGGCATCTACCGCCGCAGTGGTGCCGCGGTCGCCGGCCTTTCCAAGCTGATCGCCGCAAACGAGATCGCCTGCGGCTTCCGGTCTCGCAATACGCTCTATCTGGCTGATGGCCGCGAAGGCGCGCGCAACCTGCTGGAGGAGCGCCAGCTTCGTCGCCGGGCGGGCCTGCCCGGCGTCTATCTCGAACATCCCGATCTCTTCACACAATTCGAACTCGACCGGGATGGTGCGATCTATTCGCCGGGTTCGGCGGAATGCGATCCGCTGCTTCTGACCTGGGCGCTGCTGGAGATGGCCGTCCGGCGCGGCGCGCGGCTGGTCAACGCTTCCGTGGCTGCGCTTCACAGCGAAGGTGACCGCGTCATGGCGGAGACGGATGGAGGCCACGTCATCGAGGCGCGGCATGTCGTGCTTGCGACCGGCTATTCGATGCCGGGCCTCGACATGCCGAAACTGCACCGGTCGAGTTCGAGCTGGGCGCTCGCCACCGTGCCGCAGGACCCGGCAAATTTCTGGCGCGACAGGGCGCTGATCTGGGAGGACAGCCACCCCTATCTCTACATGCGCACGACGGCGGACAATCGCATCGTCGCCGGCGGCGAGGATGACGATACCACGGATGCCGAAGTACGAGATCGGAAGCTGCCGGCCAAGACCATGGCAATCCAGGAGAAGATGAAGCGGCTGTGGCCGAAGGCGGATACACGCGTCGCCCATGCCTGGTGCGGCACCTTCGGCGAGACGGCCGACGGCCTGCCGCTGATCGGTCCGGTGCCGGAGATACCACATGTCTTCGCGGCCTACGGCTACGGCGGCAACGGCATCACCTTCTCCTATCTCGCCGCGCAAATGATCGGCGCAATGCTGGCCGGCATGCAACGGGATTGGTTCGAGGATTTTGCGGTCGACCGCGACGGACCGGGCTTACGAACGCTGCACGAGCGCTTCCGACCGGAAATCATGCTGCGTTAAATCTTGTTCGAGACGAAGAAGAGGCTTCGGCCGTTATTCGGTCGTCTTGTCGTCACCGGTGTCCTCGACATCCTGGAGTCGGACGAATTGCGTACCCTTCGCCTTGAGATCGACCAATGCCTTGGCCACCCCCTCGCCGGCCGCATGGGTCGGCTGATTGACATGGGAGATGACGACATCGCCGTCCTTGGCCGCGGCGATGCGCTTTTCGGTGATAACAGCCCCGAGCAGCGAGCCGCCGTCGCCGTTCACCGAATAACCGGCAATGCGATAGCCCATGGCGCGGATCTCGCTGATGGCGGAAAGATCATATTTGGCGGTCGAGCCGCGGAACCAGTGCGGCGCCGGGATGCCGGCAGCGACCATCGCGGCAGCGCCGCCTTCGACTTCCTGCCGCACCGCCTGCGGCGAGCCGGCAGACGCGATGCCATAGATCAGCGTCGGCGTGTCGACGGCCGGAATATGGTTCTGGCCATGATTTTCGAGTTCGAAGAGATCGGGATTCTGCAGGAACACGGCGACCGCGGCGGGATTGCGCTTCAGCCAGCGGGCGGTGACGAAGATCGTTGCCGGGATGCGTTCACGCACCAAGGTCGAAAGGATGCGCTCGTCCGCCTGCCCCATGCAGGCATCGAAGGTCAGCGCAACACGGGCATGGCCGGCGACATTGGAACGGGCGATATGCAGATGCGGCTCGACGAGTTTTGGCGCCGGCGCCTTCGGGGCCGGACTGACTGCAGCCGGGACCTGACGGAGCGCGGCCGGCACGGCTGACGGAATTTCGTCCGCCAATGCAGTTAATATGGTGGAGAAAAGGAACGCCGAAGCGAGCAGGATGCGGTTCATACGATGGATTTCTATGATTCGAGCTGCCGATTTTAGCGGCGGCTCTCCCCCGGCGCCATGCGGCCGGATGTCACCGCAGCCGCCTGGACGGACAGGGCAGCATCAATCATAGAGATAATACTTGTCCCACTTCTCGCGCGGCACCTTCTCGCCGATCTCATAATTGAGCTCGCGCACGTTGATATGCTGCGGACCGGTGATGCAATTGTAGGAGAGATGATACCAGTCGCCCTTGCTGCGGAAGACGGCACCCGGCGCGTCCAGCGAATTGTCGCCGGGGATCGGGTCCTTGAAGGTGTAGGCGATCACCTTGTCGGGCTTGAAGCCGGTGCTGTCCTTGTTGATGCGGCTCATCGCCTCTGTGTCGCAACTCTGTTCCAGGCGGGTCGAGGGATCGAGTTTTTCCAGTTGCTTCTTGATGGCGGGATCGACGGCAAAGGCGGGGGCAGCGAGGCTTGCGAGGGATACAAACAGGAGCAGACGTTTCGGCATTGCGGAGAAAATCCCTTGCTGTTGTCCATTCTTCACCCTGCCACAGGCGGCTTGCCGGAGGCTTGGCACGTGCAAATTTCGCGCGACGAGAGCGGACTTTCTTAAATATTGTGGTGACATCAAGGCAAGGCGGGCAAAGCGTCCTCCTTGTCTGTGGAAGGTCATCCGCGCCCTTGCCACACCCTTGCCGCTTGATCCGGGACCAGTGCGCCTCTATCTCTTGCCAACCCGACATTCCCACCGGAGCCATTCCTTGTCCGCTTTCAAGAGCCTGCCGACCCCGCCTGCCGCACCGAAGAAGCCCACCTCCGATACGCGCCACGGCATCACCCGCACGGACGACTATGCCTGGCTGCGCGCCGACAACTGGCAGGCGATGTTCAAGGATCCGTCGATCCTCGATCCCGAGATCCGCCGCCATCTCGACGCTGAAAACACCTATATGAACGCGGCGATGGAGGACACCAAGCCGCTGCAGAAGGTGCTGTTTTCCGAAATGCGCGGCCGCATCAAGGAAGACGACAGCTCGGTGCCGATGAAGGACGGCGCCTATGCCTACGGCACCTTCTATGTCACCGGCGGCGAACAGCCGCGTTATTTCCGCATCGCCCGCGACGGCAATGTCGCCGACGAGACGATCCGCACAGTGCTGCTCGACGGTGACAAGGAGGCGGCCGGCAAGGCCTATTTCCGCCTCGCCGGCCTCGACCATACGAGCGACCACAACCGTGGCATCTGGGGTTATGACGACAAGGGTTCGGAGTTCTTCACGCTGAAGGTGCGCGACCTCCAGACCGGGCAAGACCTCGAGGACCGGATCGAGAATACCGGCGGCGGCGGCGTCTGGGCGCCCGACGGCAAGAGCTTCTTCTATTCGGCGCTCGACGAGAACCACCGGCCGTCGAAGGTGTTCCACCACATTCTCGGCCAGCCGCAGTCGGAAGACCGGCTGGTCTATGAGGAAGCCGATGCCGGCTTCTTCATGGGGGTCGGCGGCTCGCTGCTCGACGATGTCATCTATATCGACATCCACGACCACGAGACCAGCGAATACCGGCTGCTGTCGACCAAGGACTTGACCGCCGAGCCGAAGCTGGTGGCGGCGCGCGAGGAAGGCATCGAATATTCGCTGACCGAGGGCGGCGACGTCTTCTACATCCTCACCAATGACGGCGGCGCCAAGGATTTCAAGATCATGGAAGCGCCGGTCGACAATCCGGTGAAGGAAAACTGGCGCGAAGTGGTCGCCCACAAGCCCGGCACGCTTGTTATCAGCCACATGGCCTATGCCCGCCATCTCCTGTGGCTGGAGCGCAAGGACGGGCTGCCACAGATCATGATCCGCGACCGCAAGACCGGCGAGGAACATGCGATCGCCTTTGCCGAGGAAGCCTATTCGCTGGGGCTGCAGGGCGCGGCGGAATACGACACCGATATCATCCGCTTCTCCTATTCCTCGATGACGACACCGTCGCAGCTCTATGACTACAACATGGTGACGCGCGAGCGCACGCTGTTGAAGACGCAGGAAGTGCCGTCCGGTCACAATCCCGACGACTACGTCACCCGCCGCGTCTTCGCTCCGGCGTGGGACGGCGAGAAGGTGCCGGTCACCCTGCTCTATCGTAGGGATACCCCACTCGACGGCAGCGCGCCCTGCCTGCTCTACGGCTATGGCGCCTACGGCATCACCATTCCGGCCGGCTTCAACACCAATTGCCTGTCGCTCGCCGACCGCGGCTTCGTCTATGCCATCGCCCATATCCGCGGCGGCAAGGACAAGGGATTTTCCTGGTACGAAGACGGCAAGATGGACAAAAAGACGAACACCTTCAGGGACTTCGTCGCAGCGGCCGACTATCTGAATCAACAGAAGTTCACCTCTTACGCGAAGATCATCGCCGAGGGCGGATCGGCCGGCGGCATGCTGATGGGTGCGGTTGCCAACATGGCGCCGGAGAAGTTTGCCGGCCTCATCGCCGCCGTTCCCTTCGTCGACGTGCTCAACACCATGCTCGACGACACTTTGCCGCTCACCCCGCCGGAATGGCCGGAATGGGGCAATCCGATCGACAGCAAGGAAGAATACGAGCAGATCGCATCCTACTCGCCCTATGACAATGTCGGCGCAAAGGCCTATCCGCCGGTCCTGGCGCTCGGCGGCCTGACCGACCCGCGCGTCACCTATTGGGAGCCGGCCAAGTGGGTGGCGAAGCTGCGCGACAAGACGACGGGCGACGCGCCGATCCTGCTCAAGACCAACATGGACGCCGGCCATGGCGGCGCCTCGGGCCGCTTCCAACGGCTGGAAGAGATTGCCTTTGAGTATGCGTTTGCAATCAAGGTTGCCGGCAAGATGTAAAGGATTCGGAGGAGCCGATGACGGTCTTTGTTGCATTGCTCCGCGCCGTCAATGTCGGCGGCACCGGCTCTTTGCCGATGGCCGAACTGAAGGCGATATGCGAAGGCCTCGGCTTTTCCGACGTGAAGACCTACATCCAGAGCGGCAACGTGCTTTTCCGCTCGGATGAGGCGGAAAAGACGGTGGAGGAGCGGCTCGACGAGGCGCTCGGCAAGACGATGGGCAAACGCCCAGGCGTGACGGTGCGCAGCCGCAAAGAACTCGACAAGCTTGCCGCCGACGCACCCTTCCCCAAGGCCAAGCCGAACTTCCTGCTGGTCTACTTCCTGCCCGAAAAGCCGCCCGGCGATGCGCTGGAAAAGATGGTGGCGCCCGACGGCGAGGAGGCGAAACTCGCCGGCCGGGAAATCTACGTGCATTATCCCAACGGCTCCGGCCGCTCGAAGCTGAAGCTGCCGGCGCTGAAGACTGGAACGTCGCGCAATCTCAACACCGTGCGCAAGCTCGCGGAAATGGCCGCGGCGATGGAAGGCAAGGACTGACGCCCAAAAAGCTAGTGCGGCTCTGCGCCTCCATGAAAGGCTGAACCGCTCGACGCCCTCGGCATCTCCGCCACCGGCAGGAAGAGCATCTTCACGAAGGTGCGGAGCATCAGCACCTGTTCGGCCAGCGTGTTCGGCTCCTTCAGCGTCTTCGACAAAACGATGCCGCCTTCCAGGACTGAGGACACCATGTCGGCAAGCTGGTCGACGTCGACGGGTTCGCGCAGCGGATAGACGGCCACGATTTCCCGGATCATGCGGCCGAAGCGGCGCCGCCAGGCAAGCACCGCATTCCGGTTGATCTCCTGTATCTCGCGGTCGAACAGCCGCTCGTAATAGCAGATGCCCGCCACAAGGCAGCCCGGATGGCCGTTCGGCAGGTCGGAGAGCAATTCGGACAGCAGCTTCAGGCCGAGCAGGAAGGACTGCAGCGGATCGTCGACCAGATCGCGCGCGCGGCTGAAGATCTCGTCGTAGATGCGCTCGTCATTTTCGATGTAACGGTTGAGCAGCGCCTTGGCGAGCTCGTTCTTGTCTCTGAAATGATAGAAGAAGCCGCTCTTGGTGATGCCGGTCTCGGCGATCAGCTCCTCGATGGATGTGCCGCCGAAACCCTTCTGCAAGACTGCCGCTTCGGCCACATCGAGGATGCGGGTCCGCGTTTCCTCGCCCTTTCGCATGTCCCCTCCTGTACCGACGGTACAGTTTTTGGCGCCGCACCTTCAGGCTTGCTTGCGCCCCCGGCAGCATCGGTTGAAGCAAGCAATTGATATCAATCGGCAAAAACCAAAACCACCTGGAGTATACCGCAAGTCGTCTAGTTTGGCAGCCGATTAAGCGCCAGAACATCATTCATCGACGGCAGCCAATCGGGCGCCGCGAGGGAGAGGCTTCAACAATGGCAAAGTACAGAAATGGTTTGCCGCAGCTCAAAGGCGGCACCTTCATTACCGATGGCGGCATGGAAACGACGATGATCTTCCAGGAAGGGATCGAGCTTCCGCATTTCGCCGCCTTCATATTGCTGTCTTCCGAAGACGGGCGGCAGCGCATGCGGAATTACTATCGCCGCTATCTCGATATCGCCCGGCGGCACGGCACGGGCTTCGTGCTCGACACCGCCACATGGCGAGCCAATCCGGACTGGGGACAGAAGCTCGGCTATACCAGCGAAGCCCTGAAGGCGGTCAACGAGGAGGCCGTCGACCTGCTCGTCGGCTTACGCAGCGCTTATGAGCGGCCGGAGCAGCCGATCGTCATCAGCGGGGCGATCGGCCCGCGCGGCGACGGCTACAAGGCAGGCTTCATGGATGCGGTCGAAGCGGAAGACTACCACGCCTTCCAGATCGGCACTTTTGCCGGCACCGAAGCCGATATGGTGAGCGCCTTCACGCTGACCAACATCGACGAGGCGATCGGCGTGGCGCGGGCGGCACAGTCGCTCGGCATGCCCTCGGCCATCTCCTTCACGCTGGAGACGGATGGCCGGCTGGTGACGGGCCGCAGCATTCAGGACGCCATCGAGACGACGGATGCGGCGACCGGCGGTGCGCCGGCCTATTACATGATCAACTGCGCCCATCCGACGCATTTCGAAACAGCGCTCGATCCTGGAAGCGGCTGGGTGAAGCGCATTTCCGGCATCCGCGCCAATGCCTCGACCATGAGCCATGAGCAGTTGGACAATAGCGAAACGCTGGATGCGGGCGATCCCGAAGATCTCGGCCGCCGCTACCGCAAGCTCATCGACCGCATGCCTGCGGTGCGCGTGCTTGGCGGCTGCTGCGGCACCGACCACCGCCATGTCGCGGCGATCTGCGAGGCATGCCTGCCGCAGGCGGCGTAACGACCTGAGAGGGAGGAGAGAATGACGATTGGGGGCACGATGATGCGTGAGCGCCGCTGGCACGATCTGTGGCTTGTGATCACGGGACGGCAGAGGCGCACCGAGCCTGAGGCAGCCGTGGAGGTGGCGCTGCGGGATAGTGATCTCGCCTTCGGGGGCTTGCCCGGCCCGATAACCTACGGGCTCGAGGCAGACCGGCGCGAGGGCCGGCCCTTTCGACGCAGGCAGCCGCGGGAGCCGGTCGGCTTCTGACGAAGGGAAAGGCGGTGTCAGCCTTTGGCGACGGCGCCTTTCGTCTGCTTGGCCTTGTAGCCGGTGATCTCCTCGCCGGCAGTCGGCGAGAAGCGCAGGTTCCAGAAGGTCGCGGTGATCGAGATGATCGTGACGACGATGAAGGCTGCCGAGAAATCGCCAAGGGCCGGCGTCTCGGCGCCATTGAACGCCATGGAGCCGTGCAGCGCCAAGGCGCCGATGCAGATGCCGAGCGACAGCATCAGCTGCTGGAAGGTGGTGTAGAAGCTCGTGGCCGAGCTCATCCGCTCCTTGCTGATCTCGTCATAGGCAATGGTGTTATAGGCGGTGAACTGGAACGACAGGAAGAAGGCGCTGAGCACCAGGACGACAAAGACCAGCGGCATCGGCCAGTCCGGCCGGAAGGCGGCACAAAGGCCATAGCCGATCGTCCCGAGGATGCCGTTGAGGATGAGGCTCCTGCGGAAGCCCAGCCGGCGGAAGACAAATTTCGCCATCGGCTTCATGGCGAGAGCGCCAAGCGCGGTCGCGATGATGATCTGGCCGGCCGCGGCGGCAGACAGGCCGAAGCCGATCTGGAAGAGCAGCGGCAGCAGGAAGGGCTGCGCTCCTTGCGTGATGCGCGTCAGCGAACCGGCAATGACCGACGTGCCAAAGCTCGGCACCTTCATCAGCGAGAAATCCATGATCGGCGACGGGTGCTTGCGGGCATGTCTGAGATAGGCGATGCCGAAGAGCAGGCCAAGTGCGATCAGGAAGATCGAAAACGCACCCTCGCCCTCATGGCTCGACATTTCGAAGCCGAAGAGCAGCGAGCCGAGCGAGACGCCGGAAAGAATGAAGCCGATCGTATCGAACGGACCGCCTGCCTTGCCCTTGACCTCGTCGATGTAGATCGAGACGAAGATCATGCCAATGATGCCGATCGGCACATTGATATAAAAGATCCAGCGCCAGTCGAGATAAGTGACGATGAAGCCGCCGAGCGGCGGGCCGACGATCGGGCCGATCAGCGCCGGCACGAGCAGCCAGGACATGGCGCTGACCATATCCTTGCGGTCGACGCTGCGCATCAGCACCAGGCGCCCGACCGGCATCATCATCGCGCCGCCGATGCCCTGCAGCAGCCGCGCCAGCACCAGGAAGGACAGCGTCGGCGCCAGGGCACAGAGGATGGAGCCGACGACGAAGACGGCGATGGCCGAGCGGAAAACGGTGCGGGAGCCGAAACTATCGGCCATCCGGCCACTTGCCGGAATGAAGATCGCAAGGCTCAAGAGATAGGAGGTCAAGGCGATCGACATGGCCGGGGCGCTGACCCCGAAATCACGTGCCATGGTCGGCAGCGCGGTCGCAAGCACGGTCGCATCGATATTTTCCATCAGCATCGCACTCGCGACAATCATCGCGATCACCCGGAAATTGGGTGTGGCGCGCCGAACCATCGGCGCCTGGTAAATCTGATCCGACATCGTCCGGGATCACTCGCGGTGGCGCGGCGGAGCACACAAGGCAGCAAGGCCGCGGGGGATGACATGGCGCGAAGCCAAGGGGAGACGATTTGCTATACGCCTGCGATCATGGCGGCGCTATGTCGTTTATGGCAAAGCTGCTTTGACGAGAGGTAAAGGCAGATCACGATTCCTTGCATGGGTCTGTTCTTCGTGAGGTCTTAGGGGTGAAGAAGCGACGGGCGGACGGTGAGTCCATCACCGCTGGTTTTCTGAGCAACGGAGGTGCCCCGATGAATCAAGTCAATGACCTGCGATCCATGCTTGCCGGATCAAGTGCGTGATAGGCAGCTTTACCGTCTGACGAGGAAAGAACTGACAATGAAGCCCCTGAATACAGCAAGCGCCTTTGAATTTAAGAGCGTGCGTTTTGTCCTTACCGACATGGATGAGACGTTGACCTATCGCGGCCGGCTTGCTGCCGCCACTTACACTGCGTTGGAACGTCTCCAGCAATCCGGCGTGATCGTCATTCCGGTGACCGCAGCTCCTGCTGGATGGTGCGATCAGATGGCGCGAATGTGGCCGGTCGATGGAGTCATTGGCGAGAACGGCGGCTTCTATTTTCGGCGCAATGCAAATGGGCACGGCACCAAGCGCTCGTTCTGGCATTCTGACGCGGATCGCGAGGATGTTACACGGCGACTGCGTGCGATTGAGGAAGAAATCCGAGTGGCCTTGCCGAGGGCGCAACTGGCGGAAGATCACCCCTTTCGCATGACCAGCCTTGCTTTCGCCAAACCAGAAGATTCGGATTTGCGAGAAACAATCCTTGCCAGATTGGCCGCGGCAGGCGCTGATGTAACAGTCAACAATCTTTGGCTTCTCGCTTGGCTCGGCGGATACAACAAGCTCTCGATGGCCAAGAGGATACTCAAGCAGGCCTATGATCTGGATGTCGAGACCGATCGCGACGCGGTGCTCTATGCGGGTGACTCGACCAACGATGCGCCAATGTTCAGTTTCTTCCGGCATACGGTGGGCGTGAGCACGGTTGTCGACTATCTCCCTGAGATGCCTACACCACCGGTATGGATCACAGATGGACCGGGCGGAGTTGGCTTCGTCGAGGCTGCAGAAGCGATTTTGCGATCACGGCGATAAGCGTCCGCCAATCGACGATCGACGCGATGCAGCGTCTGCAACCCGTTGCAGATCAGACAGGCGGCAGAACCGGCTTGCGCGGCAGGCAAGCCAACCCTACCTATGAACTATGACCTCCGCCCTGCAGCAAAATCGGCCCGGTGCGGCCTTTCCGTTCGACAACAGCTATGTCGGTTTGCCGCCGCACTTCTTTGCGGCGCAAGCGCCGACTGCGGTGGCGGAGCCCTGGCTGATCAAGCTCAACGAGCCGCTTGCCACCGAGCTCGGGCTTGACGTCGAGGCCTTGCGCCGCGATGGCGCGGCGATCTTTTCCGGAAATCTCCTTCCCGAAGGGGCCGAACCGCTGGCGATGGCCTATGCCGGGCATCAGTTCGGCGGCTTCTCGCCGCAGCTCGGTGATGGGCGGGCGATCCTTCTCGGCGAGGTCGTCGACCGCAGCGGCAAGCGCTACGATATCCAGCTGAAGGGCGCCGGACCGACGCCTTTTTCGCGCCGCGGCGACGGGCGGGCGGCAATCGGGCCGGTCTTGCGCGAATATATCATCAGCGAGGCAATGTTTGCGCTCGGCATTCCCGCCACGCGGGCGCTGGCGGCGGTGACGACAGGCGAGCCGGTTTATCGCGAAGAGGTGCTGCCGGGCGCGGTCTTCACCCGCGTCGCGGCCAGCCATGTCAGAGTCGGCACGTTCCAGTACTTCGCGGCCAGGGGCGATACCGACGGCGTGCGGGCTCTGGCCGACTATGTGATCGACCGGCACTATCCCGCATTGAAAGAGGCTGAAACCCCCTATCTCTCGCTCTTCGAAGCGGTCTCCGAACGCCAGGCGGCGCTGATTGCCCGCTGGCTGCATGTGGGCTTCATCCATGGCGTGATGAACACGGATAATATGACCGTCTCCGGCGAGACGATCGATTTCGGCCCCTGCGCCTTCATGGATACCTATGATCCGGCGACCGTCTTCTCGTCGATCGACCAGCATGGCCGTTACGCCTATGCCAACCAGCCCGGCATCGGCCAATGGAACCTCGCAAGGCTCGGCGAAACGCTGCTGCCGCTGATCGACGCCGAGCCCGACAGCGCGGTCGACAAGGCCAATGTGGTGATAAAGAGTTACGGCGAACGGTTCCAGGCGCATTGGCTGGCCGGCATGCGCGAAAAGATCGGCCTTGCCGGTGAAGAGGACGGCGATCTCGAACTGGTGCAGGCGCTGCTGTCACTGATGCAGGCGCAGGGCGCCGATTTCACCCTGACCTTCCGGCGGCTATCGGATCTTGCCGGCGATGACGTCGCAGCGCCCGCATTTGCGGCAAGTTTCCGCGAAGCGGATGCCTGCGGCCCCTGGCTCACGCAGTGGCGCGAGAGATTGTCCCGCGATCCGCAGACGGCCACTGAGCGCACCATTGCCATGCGCGGCGTCAATCCGGCCTTCATTCCGCGCAATCACCGGGTCGAACAGGCGATCAAGGCTGCCGTCGAGGACGGGGATTTCTCGCTGTTCGAGGCGCTGCTGAGCGTGCTTTCGAAACCCTATGAGGATCAGCCAGGCTTTGCCGCTTATAGGGAGCCACCGAAGCCGGACGAACGGGTGCTTGCGACCTTCTGCGGAACGTAACGAGCGCTCTCGCCCGTTTTGGTGGGACATTTGCGCCACAGCGATCCGCTTCCATCCGGCCTGACGCGCCGTTCGGTGCATCCGCGCCCTGCGGCAAATGTGGCCGTTGAAAGGCATCTGCCTCGCGCTATCTGCCTGATCGGCGGGGCTTTTCCGCCGATCCTTCACCCCGGCTAACCTCAGCGGGAGACTGCCTTATGGCGATCATCGTCACCTCCATCTTCTTCATCATCATCGGGCTGGCACTCGGCGGTGGCGGGCTCTGGCTCGTCACGCTCGGCGGCAGCGTCTTCTATCTGTTTGCCGGGCTGATGTTCGTGATTACCGCCGGTCTGCTTCTGATGCGCAAGGCGGTGGCGCTCTGGGTCTATGCGGTGCTCGTCGTCGCAGCACTCGCCTGGGCGATCTGGGAGGTTGGCTTCGACTGGTGGCAGCTCGGCCCGCGCGGCGGCATGATCATCCTGCTCGGGCTCTGGCTGCTGACACCATGGATCCGCCGGCCGCTCGGCCTGCGCAGCCCGACGGGCATCACCTACGCCGCCAACCCCTGGCCGCTCGCCGTGCCTGTCATCCTCGCCATCCTCGTCGCCCTTTATTCGATGACGACTGACCCGCATGATCTTGCCGGCGAACTGCCCAAGGACATGGTCGCCGCCAATCCCGCCTTCGGGGGCAGCGTGCCGGATGGCGAATGGCATCAATATGGCCGCACGCCTTTCGGCCAGCGCTATTCGCCGCTCGACCAGATCACAGCCCAGAATGTTTCCACTCTCAAGGAAGCGTGGCGATACCAGACCGGCGACGTCAAACGGCCGGAGGATATCAGCGAGACGACCTATCAGGTGACGCCGCTCAAGGTGAAGGACACGCTCTATCTCTGCACGCCGCACAACTGGGCGATCGCGCTCGACGCCAAGACCGGCAAGGAGAAATGGAAATACGACGCCAACTCCGGCATGAACCCCGACCGGCAGCATCAGACCTGCCGTGGCGTCACCTATTATGCCGATCCAACCGTTGCCGCCGGCCAGCCCTGCGCCGAACGCGTCTACCTGCCGACATCCGATGCCCGGCTGATCGCGCTCGATGCGGCAGACGGGAAGGTCTGCACCAGCTTTGCCGACCAGGGCGTGCTGCATTTGGAAACCGGCATGCGCTACAATCCGGCCGGCTATTACTATTCCACCTCGCCGCCGGTCGCGGTGGCGGGCAAGATCATCGTCGGTGGGGCGGTGAACGACAACTATTCGACTGAGGAACAATCCGGCGTCATCCGCGCCTTCGACATCAATACCGGCGCATTGGTCTGGAACTGGGATTCCGGCAATCCCGACGTGACGACGCCGATCACCGAGGGCCAGACCTATACGACCAACTCGCCGAACAGCTGGTCGGTCTTCAGCGTCGACGAGACACTCGGCATGGTCTATATCCCGCTCGGCAACCAGGTGCCCGACCAGCTCGGCATCAACCGCAGCGACAATGTCGAGAAATTCTCCTCCTCGATCGTCGCGCTCGATATCGCCACCGGCCAGTTGCGATGGGTGCGCCAGACGGTGCATCACGATCTCTGGGACATGGACGTCCCGGCCCAGCCGGCGCTGATCGACCTGACGAAGCAGGACGGCACCGTGGTTCCGGCCCTGGTCGGCCCGACCAAGCAGGGCGATCTCTATGTGCTCGACCGGCGCAGCGGCGAGCCGATCATCCCGGTCAAGGAAATCCCGGCGCCGGGTGGTGCGGTCTCCGGCGATCATACTTCGCCGACGCAGCCGATCTCGGACCTCACCTTCTCGCCGGAGCCGCTTCAGGAAAAGGACATGTGGGGCGTGTCGCTGTTCGACCAGCTCGCCTGCCGCATCGACTTCCACCGCTACTACTATGAGGGCCGCTATACGCCGCCTTCGCTCAAAGGGACGATCGTCTATCCCGGCAATTTCGGCACCTTCAACTGGGGCAGCGTGGCGGTGGATCCGGAGCGGCAGATCATGTTCGGCATGCCGACCTATCTCGCCTTCACCTCGCGCCTGGTGCCGGCCGCCGATATTCCGCCGAGAGGCCAGGACGAGAAGGGCAGCGAACAGGGGCTCAACCGCAATGACGGCGCGCCTTACGGCGTGTTCATGGGTCCCTTCCTCGGGCTGCTCAAAATCCCCTGCCAGGCGCCGCCATGGGGCTATGTCGCGGGCGTTGACCTGCGCACCGGCAAGATTGCCTATATGCACAAGAACGGCACCGTGCGCGACATGACGCCATTGCCCCTGCCCTTCAAGGTGGGCGTACCCGGCATCGGTGGACCGATGCTGACCAAGGGCGGCGTCGCCTTCCTGGGGGCTGCGGTCGACAACTACCTGCGCGCCTATGACGTGACGAATGGCCGAGAGCTCTGGCAGGCGCGGCTTCCCGCCGGCGGCCAGGCGACGCCGATGACCTATGAGACTGATGATAACAAGCAATATGTCGTCATGGTCGCCGGCGGCCACGGCTCGGTCGGCACCACGCCCGGCGATTACGTGATCGCCTATACGCTGCCTTGATGGGAGCGCCCCTTCTCCTCACGAGAAGGAGGCGGCGCAAGCTCTAGGCATGGTTGCATCGCCATTCTCTCCCCGTTTTTCGGGGAGAGTTTTTATGGAAATCTCTAGCAATATTCGCAATTATTACGGGGTCGGCGGTCTTTTCGATCAGTCGGCCAAATCCAAGAATCAGCAAACGACGGACTTCGACAGCACTGCGCGCAATACCGCGCCCGGTCTCGAGCCCAGCAGCACGCCGCCTTCGATCGCCAATACCATGTGGGCCCTGCAAAGCAGCGAAGGCCCCTACATCAATCAGCCTTCCGACGATGAAGTGGCGGCGAGTGCGGCGCATGCCGCCCTGGTCGACGAATTCTCCAAATGGGGCAACATGACGCCGGCGGAATATATCCGCGCCCGCTATCTCGAGCAGCACGATCTGACCGAGGCCGATCTGGCCGCCATGCCGGCCGACCAACGCGCCGCAATCGAGAAGGAAATCACCGAGCAGATCAAGCGCGAGATGGCCGGTATCGAGGATGACGGCACCAAGACGGCAGACGATATCACCGCCGCCTGAGCCACAGGAAAACCTGACCCGAGGTGCGGCGGAGAGCCTTCTCCGCCGCATTTTTCATGATTCACACCATGTCGACGATCATGCGGCCGACTTCGGCAAAGACCGGGTTGAGTTCCTTCACCGGCACGGTCGTCTCACTGATATAAACGGCTGCGACGATCGGACCGCGATCCGGCGGCCAGATCACAGCGATATCGCCGAGAGAGCCATTCGGCCCGGTGCCGGTCTTGTCGCCGACCTTCCAATCGGCCGGCAGGCCGGCCCGCAGCCGCTCCTTGCCTGTCGTGCTCGCCACCAGCCAGGCGATCAGCCTGTCGCAGGAGGCCTCAGTGAGGACCGAGCCGAGCGTCAGATTGCCGAGCGTGTCGAGCATCGCATCCGGGGTCGTCGTGTCGCGCGGATCGTCCTTTCGGCCCTCGTTCAGCGTCGGTTCGGAGCGGTCGAGGCGGGTCGTGCCGTCACCGATCGAGCGCAGCCATTCGGTCAGCGCCGCCGGACCGCCAAAACTTTCGAGCAGCAGATTGCCGGCCGTGTTGTCGCTGACGGTCACCGCCGCCTCGCAGAGTTCGGCAATGGTCATGCCATCGGTGCCGGCGTGTTTTTCGCTGAGCGGCGAATAATCGACGAGCTTGTCCTTGCCGTAGGTCACCCGCCGATCGAGGTTCTCCTCGCCCTTGTCAGCACGGGCAAGCACGAAAGCGGCGGCCAGCGCCTTGAAGGTACTGCACATCGGAAAGGCCTCGCTGCCGCGATAGCCGAAAGAGATGCTCGTCTCAGTGTCGAGCACCGAGACGCCGAGGCGGCCGCCGGTGCGTTTTTCCAGCGCAGCAAGGCGGCGCTCGATGTTGTCGTCGCCCTCCTCGGCACTCTCCTTGGCCCCCTCCTGGGCATTGGCGGGAATCGCCAGCGCGGGCAAGCCCATCGCAGGCAGGCACAATGCCGCGCCTATCAGCATGCGGCGGGTTAGACTGAGATCCATGAAATCCTCCGGCAAATCGGGAGGACAGAGCTAAGGCGAGATTGCGGCGGCATCTCGTCCCCAAGGTGATGTTAATCGTCCGTCGAGCGACCTTTGTCGTCCGATCGCGCCGATCACGCCGCGCGCGTAACCTCGACCGTTACATGCGACAATTCCTCCAACGCCGAAAGCCTGCCCTTGTAGAAGGCCGGATCGCGCGGCTTCGAGGTAAGGACGGCAACAATTGCGGCATGATGGCCGGGGCCGACCTGCCAGACATGCAGATCGGTGATCCGGTCGTCCTCCGTCTCGATGGCGCCGCGGATCTCCGCCGGCAGCGTCTCGCCTTCGGAAATGACATCGAGCAGGACGACGCCGGAGGATTTCATCAGGCTCCACGACCAATTGGCGATCACCAAACCGCCGACGATGCCCATCAGGGGATCGAGCCAGAGCCAGCCATAAAGGCTGCCGAGCGTCAGCGCCGCGATGGCGAGCACGGAGGTCAAAGCATCGGCGATGACATGCAGATAGGCGGCGCGGATATTGTTGTCGCCGGTCTTTGCGTGATGGGCATGGTCGCCATGACCGTGCGGACGATGTCCATGCGCGGGATGGGCGTGGTTGCCATGACTGTGATGCGCGTGATGGCCATGCCCATGATGATGGTGCGCATGATCGCCATGCGCGACATGGCCGCCGCCGGCCAGCAGCCAGGCGCTGGCCAGATTGACGGCAAGGCCGATCACCGCCACGGCGATCGCCTGGGCAAAACCGATCGGCACGGGATTGGAAAGGCGCAGCAGGCTTTCCCAGGCCATCAGCAGGGCGATCAGGGCAAGGATGATAGCGCTGGCGAAGCCGGCGAGATCGCCGAGCTTGCCGGTGCCGAAGGTGAAACGCGGATTGCGTGCCTGCCGGCGGGCGAAGAGATAGGCGAGCGCCGAAATCAGCAGCGCACTGGCATGGGTCGACATGTGCCAGCCATCGGCGACCAGGGCCATGGAGCCGTAGACGGTGCCGGCGGCGATTTCCGCCACCATCATCACTGCCGTCAGCGCGATCACCAGCCAGATGCGCCGCTCGTTGCGCGTATGATCGGCGCCGAGGAAGACATGATCATGTTCCAGGGCATTGATTCCAGCTTTGTCGCTTCCCACACTCATGACAGGCTCCTTCGTCATCGCGCTTAGAGCGGTTCAGCGCTTCAGCGTTTCATGAAAACGCAAAACCGCTCTAAGCTTTTGTTTTTTACGCAATTCCCGGCAAAATCGCTTCGCGCTTTGCCTGGGAAAATCGCTTCACACTTTTCCTGGAATTGCTCTAGCGCATATAGGTTCTCAACACTTCCGATATGTCCTCGACCGCCTCCGCCCTTGCCGCATCGTCGGCGGCATTCAGCACGTGCTCACGCAGATGATCGTCGAGCACCTCGCCGGTCAGCCCGGTCAGCGCGCCGCGGACGGAGGCGAGCAGTTGCAGGATCTCGCCGCAAGGGCGCTCAGACTCGAGGGCGCGCTCGACCGCCTCCATCTGCCCCTTCAAGCGGCTGATGCGGGCGACGAGCTTCTTTTTCTGCAGGGTGGTGTGGGACATGATGGGTCCTCATATAGCATAGGGGGGTATACTATCAAGAGTGAGGCCAGGGCTCAATGCCTGTGATGGGCTCCGATCCGCCATTGACAAAGCCCGCATTTCCGACGATCTATGATCCATGATCAAAAACGCGCACCAGAGCCGCTCGTATTTTTGGCTGTACCTGTAAAGGGCGGCCGGACAAGATCATATTGTCAACAAGCCGCCGTCAGGCGGCTTTGTTGTATCGGCAGCGTCCTGACGGCAGAATATCAAAGGACGCGAAGACCATGACCGAAATCGAAGACAGCGAAATTTCACTGATGCGCCCATCGGTGGTGACGATCCGCGCCGCCAAGCCGCGCGACCTGCCCGAACTCAACGAGATGATCGCCCTGCTTGCCGCCCATCACGGCGATTCGGCAGGCACGACGGCGGAGCAGCTGGAGCGCGACCTCTTCGGCCCGCTGCCCTGGATTAATGCGCTCGTCGCCGAGACCGGCGGAGGGCTGATCGGCTACGCCATTCTCGTGCCGCTCTACAGGGCGCAGGAAGGCAAGCGCGGCATGGACCTGCACCACCTCTTCGTGCGTGACGGCCATCGCGGTCACGGCACCGGCCAGTTGCTCGTCGACCGGGCGCGCGAGACCGCCCGCAATGCCGGCTGCGGCTACCTCTCCGTCAGCGCCGCCACCGGAAACGTGCTGGCGCACCGCTTCTACGAACAGCTGGATTTCACCCCGCGTCCGGTGACCGGCATGCGCTATATGCAGTCGATCGCTTAGGGTGACCGGCTCGAAGGTTCGGCTTTCGCAAGAGCCGAAGCTCAACGCATCAAAACGGCTGCACAGTATTGCGCGACATGCTTTGTCGAATTGCATAAGGAGCTTTCATGCCTGATTTCAAACTCCATTGTTTCGCTCTGTCGGGGAATTCTTACAAGGTCGCGCTGTTCTTTGCGCTTGCCGGCATCGAGTGGGAAAGCATTTTCGTTGATTATCTGGGCGGCGAAACGCGAACCGAACAATGGCGAAAAACCATAAACGAACAGGGCGAGGCGCCTGTGCTCGAACATGGGCAAACGAAAATCAGCCAATCGGGGATCATCCTGGACTACTTGTCAGAGGTGACAGGCCACTTTGGGGCGCAGACGGTCGAAGAACGGCGTGACATCATGCGTTGGATTCTTTTCGACAACCATAAATTCACGAGCTACTACGCAACGCTGAGGTTCATGTATGGCCTTCAGAAGAGCGGCGAGACGCCCGTCGTCGAGTTTTTGAGACTGAGGGCCAAAGCTGCCTATGCCATTGTTGACGAACATCTGGCGCACCAGGCCTTCATGGTCGGCGACCGACTGACGATCGCAGACCTCTCTCTGGCGGGCTACGTCTTCATGCCGGAGGAAACCGGGATAGATCACAGCGCCTTCCCGGCTATCACAGCCTGGAAAGATCGTATCAGCAAGATGCCCGGCTGGCGCCATCCCTATGATCTGATGCCAGGTCCCACCTCCCTATAAGCAGGCGTGGGACCTTGCGAAGGTGCCAGGCACAACCGCACTTAAAGCGCGTCGCATCAAACTTGATTCATGCGACGCGCTTTGGATCTTTGTTTTTACGCATGTCGTTGCCGCAAAACCGCTGCGCAGTTTTGCGCAACATGCTTTAGCGTCCCGGCACGGCCTTCAGATAGGCGGCGATCGCCTCGCGGTCGGCGGCCGGCAGATGGGCGATGTTCTGCTGCACATCGACCATAGAGCCGCCGACGGAATCGAAATCGGGGGTGAAGCCGGTTTCGAGGTAGCTGGCGATATCGGCCTCGCTCCAGCCGCCGATGCTCTTGGAGGCCGGGGTGATATCCGGTATGCGGCCCTTGCCTTCCGGATTGGGGGCGCCGGCGAGCCACTGATCCGCCTGGAAGCCGCCCAGCGCATCGCGCGGCGTATGGCATTCGCCGCAATGACCGGGGCCTTCGACGAGATATTGCCCGCGCTTGATCTTGTCGTCGCTCTTGGCGAGCGCGACGCGCGGTTGGTCGCTGAAATAGAGGAATTTCCAGCCGCCGAGCGCCAGCCGGATGTTGAAGGGGAACGGCAGCTCATGCTGTGGCGCGACATTTGCGCTCTTCGGCAGGGTCTTCAGGAAGGCGAAGAGATCGTTGACGTCCTTATCGCTCATGCGGGAATAGGAGCTGTAGGGAAAGGACGGGTAGAGGTGCTCGCCACCCGGGCCGACGCCGCGCTTCATCGCGTTGCCGAATTCGGCGAGCGTCCAGGCGCCGATGCCGGCCTTTTCATCGGGTGAGATGTTCGGCACGTGGAAGGTGCCGAAAGGGCTCTTCAGCGCCAGGCCGCCTGCAAGCGTCAGCTTTGCATCGCCTTCGGAACCCGGTGCTGCATGACAGCTGACACAGCCGCCCGCCCAGAAAACCATCTGACCGTTCGCCGGGTCCGGCGCGCCGAGACCGGCCCAACGGCTCTCCGGCAGCGGATCGGGTGCGGTGACGAGATAGAAGGCGCCGCCGCCAAGCACGGCGACGCCGATCAGACAGAGCAGTAACCGGATGAACCTGCGGACCATGCTCCGCCTCCCCTTTACCGAGATTTTCCTGCTTGGAGCGGTTCTGCGACCAGCCCACACGGGCGGAGAATAAGGTGATCCGCGCCGGCGGCAAGGCCGGCGCGGGTCGCGTATCAAGTTCCAGATCAAACGGCCTATCAATCCTTGATGCGATAGGCCTTGTGACAGCCGCCGCAATTGGCGCCGAGCGTGTTGACCGTGGCGCCGACGGCGGCTGCATCGGCCGGAAGCTGAGCCAGCGCGGTTTCGGCGTCGGTGGAGAGCTTGGCGGCGCGCGCCTTGAAGTCATCCATGTTTTCCCAGATCTTCGGGCTCGCCTCTTCGTCGCCGGTCTCCGTGCCCGGCTTGAACTGGTCGGGGAAGACCTTGGCCGTTGCGGCGATGGTGGTCAGCGCCGCCTTCACCGCCTCGGCGTCATAGGGCTTGGTGCCCTTGGCGATGGCTGCCAGGGCGCCGGCCGAACCGCCGATCTGCTTCATCAGCGCAATGCGCGAATCATGAGTACCGTCGGCGGCGGTCACCGAACCTAAGGCTATGCCGGCCATCGCTGCGGCGGCAGCTACTGCTTTCCAATTCATATTCCTCTCCATTTCTCCTCGGCCAACTGGCCGGAGGCCAATCTGCACCGGGAGCATGACAAAATCCATGCGTCCTGGCAGTCACGTTTTGCCGGAGCATCATAAAAACAATGTGATAGGCCGTTCTCTGCTTTTATGCATGTCGTTATCCCGGAACCGCTGCACACTTCCGGGCGACATGCAGTGGCGCTCAAGCGCTTTTCCACCCCTGCCAGAGGCTGAAGGCGGAGACGACAACCAGCAGCAGTCCGGCGAAGCGGCCGACAAAGGCCGTGACGTCAGGGTTGGCGACGAGCAGGTCGCGGCTGCGGCCGGCCGTCATCGCCAGCGTGCCGTAGATGGCAAACTGGGTGACGACAGTCATGACGCCCATGATCAGCCCCTGCATCCAGATCGGGCCATGTTCCGGTCTGAGGAACTGCGGGTAGACGGCAAACATGAAGATATAGGCCTTCGGATTGACGAGACAGGTGACGGCGCCCTGGCGGAAGGCGCGCCAGCCGGAGTGCGCCGTTCCCGGGCCAACCGCCTCGACGGTGATCGAACTGCGGATCAGCGAAATGCCGATCCAGATCATGTAGGCGACGCCGGCAAAGAGCAGCACGTTGAAAAGCTGCGGCAGCATGGTGACGAGCACGCCGACGCCGGCTGCGCCATAGGCCGAATGCACGGCGCCGCCGGCCATGATGCCGCCGGTCGCCGCCAGCCCGCGTTTGACGCCGCCGGTCAGCGAATTGGCGAGCACGAAGAGCATGTCCATACCCGGCACGATGATGATGCCAAAGAGAAGGGTGAAGAAGAGCCAGAGGTTTTCGTGGTAGTTCATGTCAGTTACCGCCTTGAGTTCTGCGAGCCGTTTTGAAAGACCCTGATTGATTTCAATCCGATAGTCGGCTCTATACGGGAACCCAACTGACAGTGTATTGTCAGGAGCGTGGCGGATGGGAGAGGCAAAAATGCGCAAGGCCTCGCGGCTTTTCGAGATCATTCAGATCCTCAGGCTGGCAAGAAAGCCGATGACAGCAGCGACGATGGCCGAGACGCTCGAGGTGACCGTGCGCTCGATCTATCGCGACATCGCCGCCCTTCAGGCGATGCGGGTGCCGATCGAAGGCGGGCGCGGCATCGGCTACATCATGCGGCCGGGTTTCGACCTGCCGCCGCTGATGTTTTCGATCGAGGAGATGGAGGCGATCGTTCTGTCGCTGGCGCTGCTCGAACGGACGGCGGACGAGGAGCTGAAGCAGGCCGCGCGCCGGGTCAACCAGAAGATTGCCGGCGCGGTGCCGGCGCCCCTACGCCAGGCGATGGACAACAAGGCGCTTTACGCCTGGGGCTCGATTGCGCAGCCGGCCGGCTTCGACCTGGCGATCGTGCGCCGCGCGATCCGCGACGAACGCAAGCTGATGCTCGGCTACCGCGACGAACTCGGCCGCGCCAGCGAGCGGACGATCCGGCCGGTCGCGCTGATCTATTATTCGCAGACCGCCAATATCGTCGCCTGGTGCGAGCTGCGCCAGGCGATCCGCAATTTCCGCAGCGACCGGGTGGAGCGCTGCGCAACGAGCGAGGATTTCTTCAAGGGCGACGGCGACCGGCTGCGGGAGCTTTGGACCAGCGGCTGGACGGAGAAGGCTGTGCCTGCCTGATATCAGCCGTTCGGTCGATCATCGACACGCTCGGGTTCGCGCTGTTTCGCAACTAGTAAGCCAGCGTGCGGCTCACCTCGCGGCCGAAGCCGCGGATTTCGATGCGGTCTGTATAAACCTCGACGATCGCGAAAGCGTTTTCCGTCTCGGTGTCGACCACGCCCTTGAAATTGACGAAGTGACAGGCGCCGGCCATGCCGTAATTGCCGACGTGGTCGTGGCCGTTGAGATAGGCAACGACATTGCTGCTGGAGGCAAGCAGCTCGACGATGCGCTCGCTGTCCCACATGCCGTGCTCACTGGGCGGATGAATGGGATAGTGATTCATGACCATCACCTTTTCGGCGGCCTCGGCCGCTTTTGCGATTTCATCGCCAAGCCAGGCGAATTGTTCGTCGCTCAGCGCGGCATTCCAGCGATGGGCATTCCTGGCACCCTTAGCCTGCAGCTCCGCCAGCATCTCAGCGGCAAGCGCACGATGATGATGGCCTTCGGGCGGCGCGAAGATGCTGACCTCGTTGCCGTCGAGCACGATAAAGCGCCAGCCGTGACGCAAGAAGCTATAATAGGGCGATGGCATGCCGAGGCGCGCGGCGACTTCGGACAAGTGTCCTGCAGAGACCGAGAAATCGTGGTTGCCGAGCAGGAAGAGCGCCTCGTGCCTGAGCTTGTCATAGACCGGCAGGATATCGTCGAAGCTTGAAAAGCTGCGGTCGATGACATCGCCGAGCGTCATGACGAAGCTCAATTCCCAGCCGTTGAACACCTCGATCGCCGCGGCGACCTTGGCGAGACTGTTGGCGTAATAGCGATCCATCGCCACATGCGGCGCGATCGCGGCATATTGCGGGTCGGCGATGACGCCGAAGCGGAACAAGGGAGACGCAGAGGAAGACATGGGGCGTGATTAGGAGCGGCTGGTGACAGGGATGTGACGGCTTCGTGTGAAAACGAAACACCCGGCGTTTGAGGCGCCGGGTGTCAAATTCGAAGAGGCGGACGACATCGCCGCCATGGCGGCTGGTCTGGTGCCGCTTACTTCGTGGCTTCTTCGTAGCGTTCCAGGACGTAGTCCCAGTTGATCAGGCTATCGACGAAGGCTTCGAGATATTTCGGGCGGGCGTTGCGATAGTCGATGTAATAGGAGTGTTCCCAGACGTCGACGCCGAGGATCGGGGTGGCGCCGTGAACCAGCGGGTTTTCGCCGTTCGGGGTCTTGGAGATTTCGAGCTTGCCGTTCTTGACGGAAACCCAGGCCCAGCCGGAGCCGAACTGGGTGGCGCCGGCATTGGCGAAATCGGCCTTGAACTTGTCATAGCCGCCGAGATCGGAGGTAAAGGCCGCTTCGAGTTTGCCCGGCAGCTTGTTGCCGCCGCCGCCCTTCTTCATCCACTTCCAGAAATGGATGTGGTTGTAGTGCTGGGCCGCGTTGTTGAAGAGGCCGGCATTGGTGCCGAAGGACTTCTTGACGACGTCTTCGAGCGAGAGGTCCGAAAGACCGGCTTCGGCGGCGAGCTTGTTGCCGTTGTCGACATAGGCCTTATGGTGCTTGTCGTGGTGGAACTCCAGCGTTTCCTTCGACATGAAGGGAGCAAGCGCTTCGTAATCATAGGGAAGTTCAGGCAATTCGAAAGCCATGTCAGATCTCCTCTTGGCAATTGATTGCGTCTCGGCAGGTGAGGCGGAACATAGGAGCGGAAAGGGGGAGAGGCAACCGGCGAATTATCAAAAAACGACCGGCCGGAGGAAAATTTGCCTCAGTTACAGGGTTGGAGTCGCGCGTAGAAATCGCTTGGGCAAATCAATGGGAATGCCCGCCCCGAAAACCGCTTTGCCTGTTATGGAGATCAACGGAGACCCGATATGAACAGGAATATAATCCAGCCTCTCACTGCCGCCGTCCTGCTTTGCCTGGCAGGTACGGCGCATGCCTCCTCCGATGACGCCTGGAAGCAGCTCGCCGCCGACGTCGAGGCCAAATGCAATAAGGCAGCGGTCACGATCGAGAAGCCCAGCACCACGGTTGATCCGTTCGGCAGCTCGCATTACGGGCTTGCCCTGGTGACAGGCAAGCCGAAGGGCGCCAAGGGGCTGATCGCCCAGATCTGCGTCTACGACAAGCAAAAGAAAACCGTCGAGATCGGCAGCGAACTGGACGCCAAACAGCTTGGGCTGATGCCGGCAAAATAGGCTGTAGCGGGGTCGCCCAAAGTGCCCCCCGGTGTGGATCTGTGCCTTGGGTCACATTTCGCCGGGAACCGGAACCTACCCTTAGGAGTTGAGAGGCTGGGCTTTAGAGCGGTTCAGCTTTTGAGAGAAGCACAGAACCGCTCAAATCTTTTTATTAGATGCAATTCCTGGGGAACCGCTTTCCACTTTTCCTGGGCTTGCGACTGCATAATTCCCTAAAGCAGAATTGGTTTAGGGGCAAAATTATGCAGCAATTCAAAGTGTTACAGCGCCCTTTGCGCGTCCGAAAAGACGTGCGGCGCTGTAGGGAGGTGCCGGCATGTCAGAGCTTCGCAGCAGGGCGGAAGATCAGCAAAAAATCTATCAGCGTTGGGCGCCGGTCTATGACCGCGTCTATCGCGGCATCCTGCGCGATGGCCACCGCAAGCTTGCTGCACTCGCGGCCGCAGCCGGCACCGATATTCTGGAAATCGGCGTCGGCACCGGCCTGACGCTCGGGCATTACCCGCGCCACTGCCGGGTAACCGGCATCGACATTTCCGAACACATGATCGCGCGGGCGCGTGAAAAGGCGAAACGCGAGAAGCTGCAGCATGTGCGGGCGCTTGATGTGATGGATGCCCATGCGCTTACCTTTGCCGACCGGTCTTTCGATGCGGTCTGCCTGCCCTTCGTCATCACGCTCATCCCCGAGCCCGAACGGGCGCTTGACGAATGCGCGAGAGTGCTCAGGCCGGGCGGCGAGATCATCCTTGCCAGCAAGCTTGGCGACGGCGCCGGTCTGCAGGGCGCGATCGAGACGGCGGTGGCGCCGCTGGTGCGCCACATCGGCTGGTCCTCCGCCTTCCGCATTCACCGCATCCTCGCCTGGGCCGAGCGCCGCGGTAATTTCGCGCCTGCCGATATCCTGCCGGTCTTTCCGAACGGCTTCTTCAAGATCGTCCGTCTGAAGCAGCGCGGACTTACCGCCTGAGACCGGAAACTTTTTCCCCGCGTCGCTTATTCTGATGCTACCGTTTGTCTGAGGGGACTGCATGACATCGGATTTCTTCTTCTTCATCGTCGTGGGTTTCTGCGCGCAGATCGTCGACGGCGCACTCGGCATGGCCTTCGGCGTGCTGTCGACGACCAGCCTTCTCGCCTTCGGGGTGCCGGCGGCCAATGCCAGCGCCATGACGCATGTGGCGGAAATGTTCACCACCGCCGCCTCGGGCATCTCGCACGCCTATCATCGCAACGTCGATTGGCGCCTCGTGGCGCGGCTCGCACCGGCCGGCATGATCGGCGGCGCGATCGGCGCCTATCTGCTGGCCAATATCGACGGCAAGGTGATCGCGCCCTTCGTGTCGGCCTATCTGATCGCGATCGGGCTGGTGATCCTCTACAAAGCCTTTCGGCCGCCGCCGAAACGGGATGTCCGCGACTGGATGGTGCCACCGGTCGGGCTTTGCGGCGGCGTGCTCGATGCGATCGGCGGCGGCGGATGGGGGCCGATCGTCACCAGTTCGCTGGTCAGCCGCGGCCATGATCTGAAACGGGTGATCGGCTCGACCAATTTCACCGAATTCGCGGTGACGCTGACGATTTCCCTGACCTTCATGCTGACGCTCGGCTGGTCGGAGCTCAATTCGGCGATCGGCCTGATCATCGGCGGCGTCATCGCTGCCCCCTTCGGCGCGATCCTCGTCAAACGGCTGCCGGTGCGGCCGCTGATGGTGGCGGTCTCGATGATCATCATCGGCACGTCGGCAATGCGGCTCCTGTAAAGACAGGGCGATCGCCATCCCGGCCGGGAGACTACAGATTCCGGCCGAAATAGACATCCACGGAGGCGATCTTGTCGCCGCGGAAGCGAAGGCTCTCTATGTTGCGGAAGCTGCCGCCGTCCCGTTTTTCGGCGCGATAGCGGATGACCGCCTCGTCGCCGTCGATCGCCAGGAATTCGATGTCAAAGCCGCGGAAGACCGGCTCCTTCGGCCAGCAGCGCTCGAAATAGGTCGCCCGGTCGATGTGGTCGTCACGCGGACTGGAGAAGGTGAAATCCTCCGTCAACATGGCGCCGACGATATCCTTGCGGTCGTCGAGATAGGCGGCGTAGAGATGACGGACGCTCTGCTCTCGGGATCTGCGCATGTCGCTCATGGCAATGTCCTTGGATTGACCGATTGCATTATGCAATCGGTCATGTTGTAGCAGTTTTGTCCGAGAGGGTCCAGATTGCGGCTCTCATTTCCAAAGACAGGCCACCAATGCGGAAGCGCCATCTTGAAGGATGGGCCATAGCGCGGTTATATCAGCGCGTGCCCGCCCTGGAACGGCGAGCGCATGCACCGCTACGGCCTATGCGTTCGACCTCGAAAAACTCGATCTCAGGACAGTTTCACCCGCGCCGATCTCCTCGCCGCGGCAAAGGGCACATTGTTTCACCATGCGTGCGGAACTCGCCGCGCGATCAATGCCGGGGCCGAGAGAATGACCGATACGCAATTGGACGCCGCCAGCGCCAGGCCCGGCTCGATCCACTGGAAGCGCAATCTCACCATCTCGCTGATCGGCTCCTTCACCACGATCGTGGCGATGACGCTGCTGCTTCCCTTCCTGCCGCTTTATGTCGAGGAGCTCGGTGTCAGCGACCATGCTGACATCGTGCAGTGGTCGGGTATCGCCTATGGCGCCACCTTCTTTGCCGCGGCTCTCGTCGCGCCGCTCTGGGGCCGGCTCGGCGATATTTACGGCCGTAAGCTGATGCTGGTGCGCGCCAGCCTCGGCATGACGCTGGCGATCTCGCTGATGGGCATGGCCGGCAATGTCTGGCAGCTGGTGGCTTTGCGCCTCTTCGTCGGGCTTGCCGGCGGTTATGCCTCCGGCTCGATGGTGCTGGTGGCGACGCAGACGCCGAAGGACCGTTCGGCCTGGGCGCTCGGCGTGCTCTCCTCCGGCATCATGGCCGGCAATCTCGTCGGGCCGCTGGTCGGCGGGGCGCTGCCGCCGATCATCGGCATCCGCGGCACGTTTCTCGCCGCTGGCGGCATGATCTTCCTCGCCTTTCTCGCCACGGCCTTGCTGATCAAGGAAGAGAAATCGCCGGCTCGCAAGCAGGCGGCCAAGGCCAGCGGCGGCTGGAAATCCATTGCCGACAAGCGGCCCGTCATCGCCATGCTGGCGACCGGCATGCTCTTGATGTTCGCCAATATGTCGATCGAGCCGATCATCACCGTCTATGTCGCGCAGCTCGTGCCCGTCGAAGCCCAGGTGACGATGATATCGGGAATAGTCATGTCAGCCGCCGCTCTCGGCAGCATTCTCTCGGCCTCATGGCTCGGCAAGCTCGCCGACAGGATCGGCCATTGGCTGGTGATTTCAGGCGCGCTCGCCGTCGCCGGGCTGCTGCTGATCCCGCAGGCCTTCGTCACCAGCTCCTGGCAGCTGATCATCCTGCGTTTCCTGATGGGCGCAGCACTCGGCGGGCTGCTGCCCTGCATCGCCGCTGTTATCCGCCACAGCGTGCCGGACAGTGCGGCCGGCAGCATTCTCGGGCTTTCCATCTCGTCGCAATATGTCGGCCAGGTGGCCGGCCCCATCCTTGGCGGCTTTGTCGGCGGGCATATCGGCATGCGGGCGGTGTTCCTCGGCACGTCAGTACTGCTTCTCGCCGGCGCTGCCTATTCCTGGATGGTACGGCCGAGGGATCGGCGGACATCCAGCTAGAGCATGATGCCGAAAAGTGTGAACGGTTTTCGGACGACATCATGCTCTAACTATATAATTTAGAACAGGATTTGGATTTTAGGCCGACCGGGCCTAAAATCATCCTGTTCTAGGGGGCGCTCCCGCAGATCAGCTCGACGCCCGACCGGGCGATCGCTTCCAGCGTCTCGCGGCTGTCGCCGGCGCGGGCGCGGACGGCGAGCGAATGCATGACGGCGGAGGCGAGCCTTGCAAGCATCTGCGGATCGGCGCTTTGGGGAAGCTCGCCCCTGTCCACGGCAAGGCGCATGCGCTTTTCGATCTCGTCGTCGAAATCATTGAGGCTGCGGCCGAGCATCTCGCGGACCCGCTCATGCTGGACCGCCTCGGCCGATGCCGTGCCGATCAGCAGACAGCCGCGGGCGGCGGTTTCACCGTGCAGATAAATCGCCAGCGCACCGGCATAGACGCGGGCGATATTGTCGCGCAACGGCAGTGACGGGTCGAGCGCCTCAGTCAGCACGTCCATGCCGTCCTGCCGATACCCCTCCAGCGTATCGAGATAGAGATCCTCCTTGTCGCCGAAGGCGCCGTAGAGGCTCGGGCGGTTGAGGTTGGTCGCAGCGCTCAGATTGTCGAGCGAGGCGGCGGCAAACCCCCTGTCCCAGAAGACATCCCGCGCCTTGCCGAGCGCCGCCTTGGCGTCGAAGGCCCTTGGGCGGCCGCGCTTCTTTTCGTCCTTCATATTTTGTACCGTTTCGCATTAAATTCTTGACGAAGATTATTTTATGCGAAACAGTACAAATATTCAAACGCTAATCGGCGGGCGGCACCGACCGCCTCCACAGGGAGAGGAAACCGCAATGAAACTCTATATGCACGCAGCCGCCTGTTCGCTTTCGCCGCACATCATCTGCCGGGAGCTGGGGCTTGATATCGAGCTCGTCCAGGTTGACCGGCAGACCCACAGGACGAGCGACGGCGAGGATTACCTCGCCATCAACGGCAACGGCTATGTGCCGGCGCTGATGCTCGACGATGGCAAGGTGCTGACCGAGGGGCCGGCGATCGTGCAGTTCCTCGCCGACAGCGTGCCGGAAGGGGCAGCTATGTTGCCTGATGTCGGCGACATCCGCCGCAACGAGGTGCAATCCTATCTCAACTTCATCACCGCCGAGCTGCACAAGCCGATGGTGTTGCTCTTCAACCCGATTTATTCCAGCGTTCATGGCGAGGTCCGCGCGCTGATCTCGAAGCGGCTCACCTGGCTGAACGGCCGTCTTGCCGGACCCTATCTTACCGGCGATGCCTTCACGGTGGCAGATGCCTATCTCTTCGTCTGCCTGAACTGGTCGCCCTGGACCGACATCGATCTCAAGCAATGGCCTGATCTGCACGGCTTCATGGCCCGGGTGGCGGCGCGACCGAAGGTGCGCGAGGCGCTGCAGGCCGAAGATCTCGAGGCCTTCGATGCCGACGGCGTCTATTTTGCACCACACGCCTATCTCGCCTCATCAGGACGGACCGGCAGGGCGCGCTTGTGGCCGGTCGCCCGATAGGCGGCGAGGATGCGGCGGCGGGCGATCTCGCCGACCGGCTTGCCTTCAAGAAAATCGTCGATCTCGTCATAGCTGACGCCATAGGCCTCCTCGTCGGGGCGCAATGGGCGCTGGTCCTCGAGATCGGCGGTCGGCACCTTGAACACCAGCTCGTCCGGGGCGCCGAGCCGCTTTGCCAGCAGGCGGACCCGGCGTTTGTTGAGGCCGGCGAGCGGCAGGATATCGGCCGCGCCATCGCCGAACTTGGTGAAAAAGCCCATGACCGCCTCGGCCGCATGATCGGTGCCGATGACGAGGCCGCCAAGCGCCCCGGCCAGGGCGAACTGGGCGATCATCCGCTGGCGGGCCTTGATATTGCCGAGGATGAAATCCTGCCGGCCGGCATCGGCAAAGGCGAGGCCGCCGTTTAACGCGGCGCCAAGCATCGCATCCGCCGGCGCTTTGATGTTGACCACCATCGAGCGGTCGGCGCCGATCGTTTCCAGCGCCCTCACCGCATCGGCCTCATCAGCCTGGACACCGTAGGGAAGGCGCACGGCGATGAATTCGGCCGCGTGACCGCTGTCCCGCAGCTCGCGCACCGCCTTCTGGGCCAGCAGCGCCGCCGTCAGCGAATCGACGCCGCCGCTGATGCCGAGGACGTAGCCGCGCATGCCCGAAGCGATGAGATAATCCTTGAGGAAACCGGTTCGCCGTTCGATCTCGCGCTCAGGGTCGATGTCGGCGGCGACACCCAGTTCGCGGATGATCTCACCTTGTTCGTCGAACAGCACAGTCATAAGCCTCTTCCTCCCCGCTTGCGGAATTTCGGCGCCACTATGGCGAAAAGATGGGGGGAAGACGAAGCCGTTTCGGGCAGACCTGCCATGCATTTTATGCAAGTGGGCGGTTTGGCACCTACCGCACGATCGTGAACAGTTCGACCGGATCGGCAAAACCCTTCAGCCTGTGCGCCCCGACAGAGACGGCATCCCCTGCCCCGGCCTCGTCGCGAAACGGCGCCGACATCAGCAGGGCCGCACCCAGTTCGCTGCAGGCGGTCTGGATCCGGCTGACCAGGTTGACGTCGCCGCCGATCAGGGTGAAGTCGAGGCGGCGGCCGGAGCCGACATTGCCGTAGCTGACCTCGCCGTAATGCAGGGCGATGCCGGCCTTCACGCCGATGCCCTCATATTGGAAATGGTCGATCTCATCGAGGATGGCGCGGGCCGATGCCAGGGCCGCGCCGCAGGAATGGGCGGCATCATAGCCCGGGAAAAAGGCAAGCACGGCGTCACCCATGAATTTCAGCACCTCGCCGCCTTCGCGGGTAATGGCCGGCACGATTTTATCGAAATAGGCGTTGAGCAGGCCGAGCACGGTGCTGCCCGGCAGCCGGTTCGACAGTTCGGTAAAGCCTCTGAGATCGCAGAGCAGCAGGGCTGCCTCCATCGATTCGACCTCGTCGCGGCGGATGCGGCCGGCCAGGATGCGGCTTGCCGTCAGCGGGCCGATATAGGTATCGAGCAGGCTGAGCTCGACCTGGCGAAGGATGCGCAGTTCGCTGGTATTGCGCAGCGCCGGCAGGATGCGCTCGATCACCTGACGTTCGGAGGCGGTAAAGCCGCCCGGCCGCTTCGTACCGAAGACGGCGGCGCTGACCGGGCCGTCGACATTGCAAAGTGGCGCGATGACGAGCTGCATCAGGCCGCGATCGGCAAAGACATCGATATGCTGCCAGCGGCCATGCACACTTTCTCTGGTATCGACGACCAGCGGTTCGCGGGTTTCCATGACCTTGCGCAGCGGCGTATTTGATATGGCGACGCGGGCGCCGTGTTCCCGGTCGTGGATCTCGACCGGTTCGCCCGGCGCCCAGGCGATGGTGCGGCCGATGAACTCGGGATGCAGCGTCATCAGATGCAAGGTCAGCCGGTCGACTGGCAGGCCGAGCGCCTGGAGCCTGCGGCCGAGGCCGGAGACGAGGCCCGCTTCGTCGAGCGCGTGACATTCATCGCCGGAAAGCCATTCGATGATGGAGAGCAGCGCAGCGGCGCTGACGGCATGGCCGGCGGTCTTCGTTTGGAGCCTGTCGGTATCGGGAGCATAGATCGCTGACGTCATGGCTTTCTCCTCCTTGAGGGAGGCGGGGCGCTAGTGAGCGCCGCCGCCGGAGAGTTGACCGGGTTTCCTGAGAAGCAGGGTTGCAAGCAGGGCGACGACAAGGGCAACGCCGAGCAGGAAGAAGGTGTCACTGAAGGCCATGATATTGGCCTGCTTGCGTATTTTCAGCGCGATGGCGACGACTGCCTTGTGGCCGGCGAGCGCCTGATCGCTGATGCCGTGGCTCATGAAGTAGCCGGTAAGCCTGGCGATACGATCGCGGGTGGCTTCCTCGAAGACCGAGACCGAGTTGGTCAGGATGTTCGAGTGGAACTGCTCGCGCTTCGACAGGAAGGTCTGCAGCGAGGCGATGCCGACGGCGCCGCCGAGATTGCGCATCATGTTGAAGAGTGCCGAAGCCGAACCGGCATTTTCCTGCTCGATGCCTGCGGTAGCGATTGCCGAGAGGGGCGTGAAGACGAGCGCCTGGCCGATGGCGCGGACGATGTTCGGCCAGAACAACTGATCGCTCGCATAATCGCCGGTCATGTGGACGTTCATGAAATTCGAGGCGGCGAAAAGGGCAAAGCCAACGACGATCAGCAGGCGGACGTCGAAATGCTTCATCAGCCGCGGCACCAGCGGGATCAGCAGCA
Organism: Rhizobium sp. 62_C5_N11_2; assembly: GCF_051811185.1. NCBI lineage: Bacteria > Pseudomonadati > Pseudomonadota > Alphaproteobacteria > Hyphomicrobiales > Rhizobiaceae > Rhizobium > Rhizobium sp. 62_C5_N11_2. The sequence continues at coordinate 1,020,076 of NZ_JBPWPW010000001.1, read as the reverse complement.
GCTGCGGGATGCCGGTCCAGGCGAGAACCATGCCGATCTGCTCGGAATTATAGCCCTGGATGCGGGTCAAATAGATCGGCAGCACGAAGACCGAGCCGTAAAGCGCAATGCCGAGCAGGAAATTGGCGACGATGCCGAAGCCGAAATTGCGGCGCACCAGCAGGCGAAGGTTCAGCAGCGGATTGGCGGTCTTCAGCTCAATGATCAGGAACAGCGTCAGCGAGACGGCGGCGATAACGGACAGGCGGACAATGAAATCGGAGCCGAACCAGTCTTCCTTGTTGCCCTCTTCCAGCACGGTCTGCAGGGCGGCAAGGCCGATCGCCATGGTGATGATGCCCGGCCAGTCACCCTTGGCGAGCAGCTTCAGGTTCATCGGCGCCCGGTCGAGCGAGACCCAGAGCAGGCCAACCATCAGCGCGCCGGGCACCAGGTTGACGTAGAAGATATGCTCCCAGCCCCAGTTCTCGGTGAGGTAACCGCCGATCGTCGGGCCGATCGCCGGCGCGAAAGTGGCAGACAGGGCAAAGAGGGCAAGGCCGATCGGTTGCTTGGCCTTGGGCAGTAGGGTGATGATGATGGTGAAGGCCATCGGGATCAGCACGCCGCCGGAAAAGCCCTGTATGGCGCGCAGGATGATCATCTGCTGCAGATTGGCCGCGAAGGCGCAGGCGACGGAGAAGATGAGAAAGAGGATGGCGTTGACAAGCAGATAGTTGCGGACCGAGAAGACGCGCGCCAGCCAGGCGCTGAGCGGAATGACGACAATCTCGGCGATCAGATAGGAAGTCGAAATCCAGCCGCCGTCATCCGTGCCGGCGCCGATCGCGCCCTGGATATCGGCAAGCGAGGCATTGACGATCTGGATGTTGAGAACGGCCATGAAGGCGCCGAGCGTCGAGCCGACAACGGCTGCCCACATGCGCAGAGGGCTCATGACGGCAGGTGCCACGGGCGCTGCGGCGGCGGGGCGCGCCAGCGAATTGCCGTTTGCGGCGATCTGAAGAGTGGCCATGGCTTATCTCCTTCCAGCTCTCGCGGGAAACTTTCTCATGACGGGGTTCGGGTGATCATTCGGGAATGATCGGGATCATTCGGAAATGATCGGGATCATTGGGCGAAGAAGGGAAGGATCATCCAGCGTGGCTGGATAATCCCTCTTCGGCCGCCCCAGTGGCTTGGGCAGGCTTGGTCTCGCCCACCTTGGTCTCGGCAGCTTGGGTTTGGGCAGCCTTGGTATCGATTTCAGGCTCGACCGACATGCCCGAGCGCAACAGGCCGCTCAGCGCTTCGTCGTCGATGACGATCTTGACCGGGATGCGCTGAACGATCTTGGTGAAATTGCCGGTGGCATTGTCCGGCGGCAGCAGCGAGAATTCCAGGCCGCTTGCCGGCGAAACGCTGTCGACATGACCCTTGATCGAGATGTCGGGAAAGCTGTCGACCTTGATCTCGACCGACTGGCCGGGGCTGATATAGGTCAGCTGCGTTTCCTTGAAATTGGCGACGACGTAGAACGCATGCAGCGGTACGACCGCCATCAGCTGCGTGCCCGAAGTGACATACTGACCGACGCGGATCGACCGGGCGCCGACCGTGCCGTCGACGGCAGCGACGATGTCCGTATAGGAGAGGTTGAGCTCTGCCTGCCGGGCGGCGGCGGCCGCACGGTCGCGCTGGGCAACGGTCTGTTCGCGCTGGGTCTGCAGCACCGGCACCTTATTCTGAGCCGTGACGAGGGCTGCCCGGTCGCGCTCGACGGCAGCAGCGGCCTGGTCACGGGCCGACTGGGTCTGTTCGGCGCGAGACTGGGTGCCGGCGCCGTTGGTGATCAGGCGGGCCGAGCGGGCGGCATCGGACACGGCAAATTCCAACGATGCCTGCGAGGCATCGATCGTCGCCCTCGCCTGCTCGATCACCGATTGCTGCAAGGAGATCTGGGCGTCGATATTGGTGATGGCGGCTTCGGCCGCCTTCACATCGGCTCTGGCCTGCGACAGTGCAGCCTGGAAGTCGCGATCGTCGATGCGGGCGAGAACCTGGCCGGCCTTGACCGCGTCATTGTCGTTGACCAGCACCTGGCTGATATAGCCGGCGACCTTCGGGGCGACAGTGGTGTAATCGGCCTTCACATAGGCATCGTCGGTGGTTTCGATGAAGCGGCCGACCGTCCAGTAGCGATAGCCGAAATCGCCCGCGAAAGCGACGCCGGCAAGCAGCGCGGCGGCAATGACGGCGCGCTTGACGATCCGACGGCCGGTCTTTTTGGGCGCTTCCGCGACTGATGCGTCCGCAGCCGGTACTTCGACGACCGGCGCTTCAGAGACAGGCATGGCGGGCGCCTCGGCGGCCGGCGCCCTGGCGGCTTCCTCGGCCAAGATCTGCTCGGCCTGCTTCGCACTTTCGAAAACTTGCCTGTGGGGTAACTCGACCATCGCAATTCTCCTTCACCGTTGGCCTCCTCCGTGAGAGGCCATGTTCGATGCGCAGGAAAATGCACCCTGACATTTATTTTGATAATCTGCTTAAATCGGGAAGGATCATCAACTCTCAGCGGATAATCCGAGGGCAATATGGATCGGCTGACAAGCCTCACAGTCTTTGGCCGGGTGGTGGAATGCGGTGGTTTTTCCGCCGCCGCGCGCCGGCTCAACATGTCCGTCACCATGGTCGGCAACCACGTGCAATCGCTGGAGGACCGGCTCGGCGTGCGGCTGCTTAACCGCACGACGCGCAAGGTCAGCCTGACCGAAACCGGCAAATATTACTATGAGCGCTCTTTGCAGATCCTGGCCGAGCTGGAAGAGGCGGACCGGACGGCAGGCGCGCTGAGTTCGACGCCGCGCGGCACGTTGAAGGTCTATACCAGCAGCGCCATCGTGCGTTTCCTCTCGCCTGTCGTCAGCGAATTTATGGAGCTCTATCCCTCGATCTCACTCGATTTCAGCGTCGGCGAGCGGATGGTCGACATGATCGAGGATGGCTACGATCTGGTGATGCGCACCGTACTGCCGCCGGATTCGTCGCTCGTCGCGCGCAAGCTGACGCCCTGGCGCCATATGCTCGTCTGCTCGCCGGCCTATTTCGAGAGCCGTCCGATGCCGAAGACGCCGGCCGAGGTCGCCGATCACAATTGCCTGCAATATGCCTATTACCCCTATGGCGACGAATGGCGCTTCGAGGATGGCGAGGGCAAAAAGGAGAGCGTCAAGATCAGCGGCAATGTCGTCTCCAACAGTGCCGAGATGCTGCGCTTCCTGACGCTGACCGGGCGGGGCATCTTCCTGGCGCCGAGTTTCGTGGTGTTCGATGACATCGCCGAAGGGCGGCTGGTGAAGATCATGCCGGACTACCGGCCGATCGAATTCAACATCAACGCCGTCTATCCCAACCGCAGCCACCTGCCGACCAAGGTGCGGCTGTTCATCGATCTCTTGGCGGAGAGATTTGCGGAACATCGGAAGTGGATGACGTGAGGGTGCGCCCCGGGTAGGCCTGCTCTCACTTTTTTTTGCGAATGGGCTCGGGTGTGGCTGGCACCGACCGCGCCGGCCCTGCGCTTGCGCTTCGGGCGTTCGCCACTGCAATCGATTCACTGGATCGCTTGCTCCCGCTTCGCGGGATCGTGGCTCACTCCTCGCTTTCGCTGCGGCCGTAGGCCCAGTCCATGTAGAGTTCCAGCGCCTTGCGGGTGACCGGGCCTTCCTGGAGGTTGCGGTCGTCGAGGCGGGTGACGCTGACGACCTTGGAATAGTTGCCGGTGGTGAAGATCTCGTCGGCTTGCATGAAATCCTCGACGGAGAGCGTTGCCTCGTGCACGTCGAAACCGGCCTGGCGCAGCAGGCCGATGACGCGGGCGCGGGTGATGCCGGCGAGGAAGGTGCGGTTGGCGGCCGGCGTCATCACCACGCCGTCCCTGACCATGAAGATGTTCGAGGAAGCGGTCTCGACGACGTTGCCATTCAGGTCGCGCACCAGCGCATTGTCGAAACCGCGGCTGCGCGCTTCGGCGATCATGCGGCCGCTGTTTGGATAGAGCGAGCCGGTTTTCGCCTCGGTCATCGCGGTTTCCGGCGAGGGGCGGCGATAGGGCGAGACGGTGAGGCTGGTGCCGCCATGGCCGCCCATCGGCGCCTCGAACAGGCAGAGCGCGAAGCGGGTCGATTCCCCGTCGACGGCGACGACGCTGCCGGGCGAACCGTGTTCGCCCCAGTACATCGGCTTGATATAGATTGCCGTCGCACCGTCGAATTTCGCAACGCCTTCCCAGGCAAGTGCGGCAATCTCCTCGGCTGATTTTACCGGCTTCAGGCCCATGGCGAGTGCCGAGCGGTTGATGCGCTGGCAGTGCAGGTCGAGATCCGGCGCGATGCCGTCGAACCAGCGCGCGCCGTCGAAGACCGTCGAGCCCAGCCACATGGCGTGCGAGGTCGGCCCGATCAGCGGCGGATTGCCAGGGAGCCACTCCCCGTCGACATGGGTCCAGGTGGTTGAACGGGGTGATGTATCGACGGCCATGATGGTTTCCTCCTGAAGCCGGAGAAGGAAAAACCGCCGCGGCAAGCCGGGTCAAGGACAAATCCCGAGCGGAAACGCGGAAGCAAGAAAATGCCGGGGAATGGCGGCAGGCCGCAATATTCGTGCGCAGCAAGGCGGCTTCATCGATGGGTGCATCAGCAAAAATGATGGAATGGAATGTTGGAATGGCTACCTGCCGCATGTCATCATGCGCGCAATCACGGACAGACAGCAAGGGAAGACGCCGATGAAAGCCATGTTCTACGAAGCCTTCGAACAGGCGCCCGAAATCCGCACCCTGCCCGATCCGACGCCAACCGAGGACGGCGTCGTCATAGCGGTCGGGGCCAGCGGGCTCTGCCGTAGCGACTGGCACGGCTGGATGGGCCACGACCCGGATATCCGCCTGCCGCATGTGCCGGGACACGAGCTTGCCGGGCGGATCGTCGCCACCGGCCGCGGCGTGATGCGCTTCAAGGTCGGCGACCGGGTGACCGTGCCCTTCGTTTCCGGCTGCGGCCATTGCAGCGAATGCCATTCCGGCAACCAGCAGGTCTGCCCGAACCAGTTCCAGCCGGGCTTCACCCATTGGGGATCGTTCGCCGAATATGTGGCGATCGATTATGCCGACACCAATCTGGTGCACCTGCCCGATACGATCGACGATGCGACGGCGGCAAGCCTCGGCTGCCGCTTCGCCACTTCGTTTCGCGCCGTCGCCGACCAGGCCCGCACCGGGCCCGGCGAATGGATCGCCGTGCATGGCTGCGGCGGCGTCGGCCTGTCGGCGATCATGATCGCCACGGCGCTCGGAGCGAATGCGATCGGCATCGACATTTCCGAGGAGAAGCTTGCCTTTGCGCGGGATTGCGGGGCGGTGGCGACGGTCAATGCGTCAGGTCTCGCCGACGTGGCGGAAACGGTGCGCGAAATCACCAAGGGCGGCGCGCATGTCTCGATCGATGCGCTCGGCCATCCCGTCACCTGCTTCAACTCGATCAAGAATCTGCGCCGGCGCGGGCGGCATGTACAAGTGGGGCTGATGCTGGGTGAACACGCAACGCCGCAGATTCCAATGGCGCAGGTGATCGGCCACGAGCTGGAAATCTACGGCAGCCACGGCATGCAGGCCTGGCGTTACGACGCCATGCTGTCGATGCTTTCGGCCGGCAAGATCGCGCCGCAGAAGCTGATCGGACGGCGGGTCAGCCTCGAGGAGGCGGTGCCGGCGCTGATGGCACTCGACAAGGCTGAGGCCACGGGAATCAGCGTAATCACCAGGTTCTCATGAAGCGCGACTCCACCCTCCCCTCCTGTGGCGAGCACGGGAACCAGGGAGAGCGGGCCGGGCTTAGAACCTTATTCAGCTACGCCGATCGAGGCGAGAAAAGCTGATGAAGCCGGGATCTTGGACTTATCCTTGATCTCGATGATGAGGCGCGGATTGCTTTCGAGTTTGGCAAGGGCCCTGAAGACGGCGTGCCAGTGGATCGAGCCCTCACCGAGGCTCCAATGGCGATCGGCATATCCGTCGGCATCCTGCAGGTGGACATGCTGCAGGCGATTGCCGGCGGCCTTGACGTAATAATCGACCGGCGGGGCACCGGTATAGCCATGGGCATAATGGGCGTGGCCGGTATCGATCGAGACGGCGACGGCGGGCGAGTTAAAGCTCTCGGCAAGCGCCACGCGAATATGCGGATCCTTGTCCTCGATGTTCTCGATGACCATGGTGCAGCCGATATCCTCGGCGCGCCTGACGGCATCGCGCAGGGTCGTGTGCGTGCGCTCGACCAAGGCCTCGCGGGCGCCGGCATTGTCGTCGAGATTGTTGTAGGACCATGACGTAAAGGGACTGTGGATGACCATTTGGGTTGCGCCGATGGCGGCGCAGACATCGAGCCCCTGCAGCAGGCGCCTAGTGACGATGCCACGGATATCAGGATCTTCCGAGGCGATGGTGAAGCCCCAGAACGGGCCGTGAATGCCGAGGCGGCCGCCATGACCGTCGAGAAGCCTTCTGGCGCGGGCGGCAAGCGGCGCCCAGTCGCCGTTCAGAATCTCGGCATCGACGAAGCTCTGCAATTCGAGATCGCGGGACTTTTCGAACAGCCAGTCACGGTGAAGTTCGACTTCATCGAGCGTCATGGCAGCGCCGACGACGGGAAGAGTAGACATGGATGCGCTCCATCAATGTGAATGATCAATGTGAATGCCGGGACGGCGTGGAATGACGGCCCCCAAGAACGGCTAAGAACGGCCGCCGCGTTCTATGCACCCCTTCTGTGTCGGCGGTATTACAGGCGCCGAGCCTTTCGAACTCTCCGGCCTCAGTCATTTCCGCATAGCTGATGCGGCATTGGCGGACCTTGCGGAAACGCCCCGACGTACCGATATCGGCCCCGACAGTCTCGTGACGCAGTGGCGCGCGAGCGGCGCTGAACCCCTGGCAACGGAGCCGTTTGTTCATCGCTTCGACCGATGTAGCGCGTTTCTTTGAAAGCGTTCGGCGATGTTACTCCCAACAACAGGGCGGGTTGTCAAAGGCGTCGCAAAGGTCTAACGGCTGCGCCCGCAAGAAAAAGCCCATAAGAAGAAGCCCTGTAAGAAAAAGAAAGAGACATGATGTCCAACTCATTTGTGAAAATGCCTGCGAGCGACGAGGCAAAGCGGTTTTTCGTCCTCGGCGACCGGGTCGAGCGGCGGCTTAGAATTAGCGGAGCCTGGCTCAATATCTTCGACGTCACCGTGCCATCAGGCAGCCGGACGCCGAAACATGCGCATGCGAGCCCGGAAGTGTTCCGCATCATCGAGGGAAAGCTGACGATCTGGCGCCTGAGCGACAGCGGCCCCGAAGAGATCGAAGCCAGCGCCGGCGACATCGTCACCATCCCGCCCTTCATGGTGCACGGCTATTCCAACCGCGGAACCGTTCCCGTGGTCTTTTCCGCGGTCGTCGATCGAGACATGGCCGAGTTTATCGAAGCGGAAGGCACGACCGAGCCACCGAAGGTCAGCCCTTCGGCGGAAACCATCGCTCGCATGACTGCGGCCGCCAATTCGTACGGGATCACCATCCTCGCGGCCTAGCGGCCGCATCTGGGGGCGTCATTCCGCGGCCATGCTCTCCACGCCTGGGGAACTTGGCCGGAGAGCTGCAACTGCAAAGGAAGCGAGTTCATGAGCTGATAGCTCACCGTGGCTCCAAGGCAGGGCGCCAATAATTCTGGGGTCCCATAAGGAGATGATTGAGGCGCAAAAGCAGGATGCGGCCGCGTCAACATTCCTCGGAACGAACTCTTCATTCGCGATGCCGGCGCAAACGAGCTCCCTCACATGCGCCTCAAGTCGTTTCAGATGGTCTCTGAATGATGGCCGACTGCCGTCTGCGGCGAGAACAACGAGGTCGAACATCTGGCTGTCGCCGAGACGTGCCTGCAGCATCAGGCGGTGTTGCCCGAGCGCGGTTTTTTTCAGGCGGCTCGCCGCACTGGTGAGCTCGCCGTCGGCAGACGGAGTGAAGCGGAGGTCAGTTTCGAAAAAATTCCCGGCGATGGCATCCCAAATCGCCGCCTTGGAGGGGAAGATTTTGTACACACTTGCCGGCGACTTCCCCAGCAGTCGAGCAATATCGACGACGTTTGTTTTCGTGGGCCCGTACAGCCGGCACGCTGCCGTGCCGGCTTCGACGATCGAGGAGATGTAATCAGCTCGCGGCTGGTTTTTTACAGTCGTGCCAACTTCCATTTGCCAATCCTATCTAGTCCGCATGCTGGACGGGTCTCAGACCGCTCTGATCGAGGCGGCTGACGATCAGTACGCAATCTGACCATCCACCATCTTTCCCCCATTCGAGGAGAGCTCCCGCTTCAGGATTTCTCGCGCCTCCGGGCTGATGACCGCGACTGGAGCCGCAACGGCTACGCGCGCTGCCGAGCCGGCGAAAATGGCCGCCGTCATCCCGATCTGATCGGCAACGCTTGCCTCTCTACCCTCGAGGCTCTGCCCTGCCAGCCGCCGCCCGAGCAGGCGCACGATCTCAGGACTGTCGGCGAAGGCATTGTGGCCGAGCGGATCATTCGTCGCGATGGCGCTGGTATCGATAACGGAAACGCCGAGTTGGTCGAGAAGAGGCGCGTAGGGTCTGAGATCGGACCCGCCGACGCGGCTAACGCCACCCGATAACCAGCTCGACATCTCCAGCGCCTTGTCACGTGTCGATGTCAGGATCACAAAGTGTGGCCGCTTCGCCCCCATCTCGGTGAACTGGCGACGGAACACGTCGATATCGATGTCCGGCGATGCGAGAACAACGTTCTTCACCTTCGTCGGGATTGATTTCTCGCGCATGGCGACGCCACGCAGCGCCTCGGCCGCAAGCCAGCCGCCCATGGAATGGGCGAGGATCGTCACATCGGAGACGTCGGGACTGTTCACAGCCTGGAGGATCAGATCCTCCAGAGCGCGACGCGAATAGTTGGCGCTCTCCTTGTCATAGAGGTAATCGAAGACACGGCCCCTTGATGGCCAGGTGAAGAGGATCGGTGCGGCGTCGGTTCCCGAGTCATGGACGATCTGCGCGAAGCGGAAGACGGCATCGGCATAGGTGTTGTTGAAGCCATGCACGAAAATGATGACCTGATGCTTGGTGTTTCGATTCTTCCGGTACCAGTCGAACGCCTGGCCCTCGGATTGCACCTTGGCAACCTGCGTGACCGCAAACTGCTTTTGCGGGTTGGGCGGCATGCGGGACGGCCACTGCACCTCTCCGATCTTGCGGTTCCGATCGGGCGGGATGGATACGTCGACGCTGTTAAGGGAAATCGCCGTCCCGCGGTCGCCGGAAAAGAGTTTGCCGGGATCCTCCGAAGGCTTGCGCGTCGTGGCGACGAGCATGGTGACCCGGCTCGTGCCGGCCGGGGCCACGGCGAGAGGCTGCAGGACATCCTGCACCCGGTTGGCGCAACCCGATGTAACGAGTGACAGGGCCACAAGGACCAGGACGGCGCGGCCCAAGCGGGCAGCGATCGCCTTGCCGAACCCAAACCCAAAGCTGGTGAGACCCTGGGCAATGCGCCCAGGGAGTGAGAGGGATGTGGTCATCTCAGTGCTGCTCGGCTTCGCGAAGAATCCGGAACCAGGCGACGTAGAGCGCCGGCAGGAAGAGAAGCGTCAGCGCCGTTCCGACGACGATCCCACCCATCATCGCGTAAGCCATCGGACCCCAGAAAATCTCATGCGAGATCGGGATCAGGGCCAGAGTCGCGGCCGCGGCAGTGAGCATGATCGGCCGCATGCGGTGTTCGGTCGCCTCCACCACCGCCTTCCATGCCGACATTCCCTCTGCACGCAGCTCCTCGATCTGCACGATCAGGATCACGGAGTTGCGGATGAGGATTCCGACCAGCGCGAGCACACCCAGGAGTGCGACGAACCCAAGCGGCGAGTTGCTGGCGAGCAGTGCCACGACGACGCCGATAAGGGCCAGCGGCGCCACCGAGAAGACCAGGAACAGCCTGTGGAAGCTCTGAAGCTGGATCATCAGCAGCGTCGCCATGATGACGAACATAGCCGGCGCCACCTTCGCGATCGGACCTTGCGACTTGGCGCTTTCCTCGACCGCGCCGCCGATCTTGACCGAATACCCGGCCGGCATCGTCTTTTCGAAAGCTGAAACCTTGTCGGAGAGTGCCTTCACCACCGTCGCCGGCTGCGTCGCATCGCCGATCCCGGCCTTGATCGTGATGGTCGGAATTCTGTCGCGGCGCCAGATTGTCGGCTGTTCGAGCTCGTAGTGGAAGGTTGCGACCGATGACAGCGGGACGGATTGACCGCTGCTGCTTTGCAGTTGCAGGTCAAGCAGGGTGTCGATCGAGCCGCGCTCCTTTTCCGCGGCACGACCGATGACATCGACCAGATAGATGTCGTCCCGGACCTGCGTTACGGCATTTCCTTGTACGACAGTGTTGAGCGCCATTGCGATGTCCTGGGACGAGACGCCGAGCTGTCTGGCCTTGTCCTGCAACACGTCTATCTTCACGACACGGGCCGGCTCGTTCCAGTCGAAGGCAATGTTCCTGAGGGAAGGATAAGTGCCGACAATCGAGCCCAGCTTCTGTGCCAGGTCGCGCACCGTCTGCAGATTTTCGCCGGACACACGGTACTGGATCGGCTTGCCAACCGGAGGCCCGATGTCCAGAAGCTTCACGTAAGCGTCCGTTCCCGGAAACGTCTTCTGAAGGTAGGTTTCCATCTGCTGCTTCAGCTTGTCCCTGACGTCCAGTCCCTTGGTGACAATGACCGTCTGGCCGAAAGAAACGTCAGCCGGCTGCACGTCGAAGGAAAGAACGAAGCGCGGCGCACCCCTGCCAACGTATGTCGACCAATGCTCGATGCCAGGGTTGTCAGTCAGCATCTCATGCTCGAACTGGGCCATCTGGCGGCTCGTTTCAGCGATCGAGCTGTTCTGCGGCAGGTTCCAGTCGACGATCAGTTCCGGACGGTCAGAGCTCGGGAAGAATTGCTGTTGCACCATCGACAGGCCAACGATTGATCCAGCGAAGAGAAGGACTGTTGCGATGATCGTCATCCAGCGCCAGCGCAGGCAGAATTGCAGCACGTTCGAAAACGCCTTCGCAAACCAACCCTTGTGCTCAGCGTGCTTCTTCATTGTCTTTGGTAAAATGGTCACCCCGATCAGGGGCGTGAACACGACCGCGACCACCCATGAAACGACGAGCGAAACCGCAATGACGACAAAGAGCGTGAAGGTGAACTCGCCGGCGTTGCTCTTGTTGAAAGCGACGGGGATGAAGCCCGCGACCGTAACCAGAGTGCCGGTCAACATGGGAAACGCAGTCGATGTGTAGACGTAGGTGGCGGCCTTCGTGAGACTGTCGCCCGCTTCCAGCCGTGCAACCATCATCTCGACGGCGATCATGGCGTCGTCGACGAGGAGGCCGAGCGCGATGATCAGCGCTCCAAGCGAGATGCGCTGCAGCGATATGCCGGTGTAGAACATGACCATGAACGTGATGGCGAGAACGAGCGGGATCGCGATTGCCACCACCAGGCCGGCCCTCATCCCCAGACTGATGAAGCTGATCGCGAGCACGATCGCGACTGCCTCGAACAGAGCTTTCGTAAAGCCGCCGACTGCCTCCTCAACCACCTTCGGTTGGTCGGATACCTGTTCGACGGAGACGCCGACCGGAAGCTCCTGGGTGATTTTGCTCATCGTCTTGTCAAGCGCTTCGCCGAAGGCAAGCACATTGCCGCCCGTCTTCATGCCGATCGCGAGCCCGATGGCGGGCTTTCCGTTGAAGCGGAAGAGCGACGTCGGCGGGTCAACGTAGCCACGGGAGATGGTGGCGACGTCGGTCAGCGGGAAGAAGCGGTCGTTTACTCGAAGATTGATCCCCCGCAGGGTGTCTTCGGAGATGAAACGCCCGCCGACCCGCAAAGCGACTCGCTCCGGCCCCGTTTCGACAAAGCCGGACTGGGTTACGGCGTTCTGCGCCTGGAGCGTGGCAATGATGGCGGAGCGGTCGATGCCGAGAGCGGCGATCTTGCGGGTGGAGAACTCGAGGTAGATCACCTCGTCCTGCGCACCGACGATGTCGACCTTGCCGACGTCGGGGATGTTGAGGATCTGCGTTCGGGCACCCTCTGCGAAATCGCGCAGTTCTCTCTGACTGAGGCCGTCCGCCGTGAAGGCAAAGATATTGCCATAGACGTCGCCGAACTGGTCATCGAAGAAGGGGCCGACCACGCCTTGGGGGAATTCGTGCTTGATATCGTCAATCAAGTTGCGGACGCGCGACCAGGTGGGCTTTACGTCCCGTGCGTTCGTATCCGGCAGCAAATCGACGAAGACGATCGTTTGACCGGCAGTCGTAATGCTGCGGGTATGTTCCAGTTTGTCGAGTTCCTGGAGCTTCTTTTCGATGCGGTCGGTAACCTGCTGCGTCACCTCCTGTGCAGAAGCGCCCGGCCACTGGGCCTGGATCACCATCGTCTTGATCGTGAAGGACGGATCCTCCTCGCGGCCGAGCCCGAGATAGGCAAAGGCGCCCGCCGCCGCGAACATAATCATGAAGTACCAGACGAGAGAACGATGCTCGAGCGCCCAGTCAGAAAGGTTGAATTTGTTCACGGGCGTGGCTCCTGTCCGAGTTGCACTTTCTGTCCATCGGTGAGTTCATCGACTCCGGCGATGACGATCTCTTCCCCTTCCCGCAGGCCCGCTTGAACCAGGACAGAACGGGGGGCGGACGCCGGACCTTCCAGTTCAACCGCTCTCGGAGCGACAGTGGCTGTCGAGCGATCTACCACCCATACCTGGCTGGTGCCGCCTTCATGGCGAATGGCGGAGAGCGGCAGCGTGATCGCCTGCTTCCTTTCTCCGACAAGCGGCGTCGCGGTGACCACGGCGCCAAGGCGGAAGATGTCCGGCGCCTGATCGATCCCGATCTTCAGCCGATAGGTGCGGGTATTGGGATCGGCCTGCGGTGCGATCTCGCGGACCACGCCAGTCGCCTGGATCCTGCCGTCGAGCTGGAGGGCGACGTTGAAGCGGTCGTCCAGGCGAATGCGACTGAACTGCGTTTCCGGCATGTCGACGACCACGTCGCGCTGCTCGAGGCGTGCCAGTTTCAAGACCGGTTGGCCGGCAGAAACGGTCTGGCCCATTTCTGCGGACGTGGCGGTCACGACGCCATCGAACTCGGCCCTCAGCTCGGCGTAGCCTAGCTGCTCGCGCGCCTTCGCAAGGCTGGCCGTCGCTTTCGCAACATTGGCGGTAGCCGACTTGAGCTGCTGGTCGGCAAGATCGTGATCAGCAATGCTCGCTGCATTGCTTTGGACGAGCCTTCGCTTGCGGGTTTCCGTCGTCGCGGCGTTCTCGAACTGCGCCTGGGCGTTGTGGAATTCCGCCTCCGCGCTCGTGACCGCGAGCTGCAGAGTGAGCGGATCGATTTCCGCCAGGACATCGCCCTTGTGCACAAGGTCACCGACATCGACCTTGCGAGACACCATTCGCCCCAGCGTCCGAAACGCCAGGTCGGTCTCGATGCGGGCTCGCACCACGCCGGGCAAACTTACGATTTTGTCCTGTTCGGCCGCGGCCATGACGACTTTGACAGGGCGGGGAGCCGTCTCCTCCCCCGCAACGGAGCTCTGATCGCAGCCTGCAAGCAGCGACACTGACAGAAGAAGCGGGAGAGAGGTATATATGCGATTGAGGGTCATCTCACTTGCCTTCCCAGGCGACGGCCTGGCCTTCCTTGAGGAACTTTCCGCCTTCGGTGACGATCAGGTCTTGTGCGGCGACGCCGCCGGTGACGACGAAATCGCTTTGGCGATATCGGTCGACCGAGATCTTACGGAGCGAAACGGATTGGTTTTGAGTGTTGACGAGCCACACGGCAGGTTCGCCCCCGGCTGATGCGATCGCGGTATAGGGCAGCACGATTCCGTCGCGCGGCGAGGCGCGCAGCTTGCCCACGACAGGCGTTCCGAGCGGCCATGGCGCGCCGTCCTGGAGCCCCACCTTGATCCGGATCGTGCCTGCCTTCGCGTCTATGACGGGAGAGACCTCGCGAATGCTGGCGTGGACGTCGCTCGCAAGATCGGAGACCGGTGCGACCTCGACGTCGTTCAGCGGCCGGCCATCCAGAAAGAACGCCTCGAAGACGTCGAACACTGCGTCTCGTGGCCCGTCATGGGCGAGCGTGAAGGCCGACTGCGCTGCTGACACCACCTGCCCGGCTTCGATGCTGCGCGCCGTGATGATGCCGTCCGCGGCGGCCTTCAGCTCGGTATAGGACAGAGCGTCCTCTGCCGTCGCGAGCGCGGCCTCGGCGGCCTCGAGGGAAGCCTGTGCGCTCAGCAGCTCCTTCTGGGCATCATCAAAGACCGCCCTCGGAACGGCCTGCGACTGCAGGAGTGACTTCGCCCGGTCGAAGGCGAGCGTCTTCTGCGCAACGACGGCCTGCGCCGACGCCAGCGCGGCACGGGCGACGCTGACGTCCGCCTGCTGTTCCGTGTCGTTGAGCCGGGCGAGGACGTCGCCGGCGTGGACATGCGATCCGACGTCGACCCTTCTCTCAAGAACCCGGCCGCTGACGCGAAAGGAGAGTTCGGTCTGGACCCTCGCCTTCACCTCGCCGGTGATTTCCGCACCCGGCTGATACTGAGCCTCGGCTGCCGCGACGACGCGGACTTGCTGCTGCGGCGGCGCAACTTCAGCTTTCTCTTCGCAGGCAGCCAGGACTGCGCAGGCGAGACCAATTCCCAGCAATCGAAAGGACTGCATTTTTGCTCCTAACAGGCCATCGCCCGATGTTGACAACGCCCACTTAATAGCTAAAGTAGACGATGTCAACATCTCCGTCAGAAAATGTTGACACACGCAACATGGGCATGGGTGAAGCAGATGCGGTTAGCCGCCGGACAGCCGAATAATTCCAATTGGATGATGGAACGAGTTGTTAAAAAAACATCGCGGGCGGAACGGAAGGCGCGGCGTCCCCATGAAATACTGGAGGCCGCGTTCGAGGAGTTTGCGGCAAAAGGTTATGCGGCAACGCGAGTTGAAGATGTCGCAACCCGACTGCGGATAACAAAGGGAACGGTCTACCTCTATTTCCCGACCAAGGATGTTCTTTTCCAGGAGATGTTTCGTCACGCGTCGACGTCATCCGCAGACCTGTCGACCGCCATCGGCAGCCTTCGGGGATCCTGCGCCGATAGGATCCGCGACCTACTGCTTATCGCTTATGAAAATACGGCCAACGACCGAAAGACGAGAGAACTCCTGCGCTTGTCCGTCGCCGAAGGAACTCGTCTTCCCGAAATGGTCGATTGCCGTCATGAGCTATTCATCGCACCGACGCTTGCAGCCCTCACGGCCTTGGTCGAGGAAGGCGTGAAATCGGGAGAGTTGAGACATGATACGGCCACCGATACGCCTGACGTGCTCGCGAGTTCGATTTTTCAGATTGCCGTCTGGCATCTCATGCTTGCCGATCGAAAGCCGATCGACGGCAGGGCGCTTATGGAGGCGCACCTTAACCTCGTTATGAACGGGCTTCTGCGGCGTTCGAAACGAATGGCCTGATTTGGCGAGGTGCGTCAGGGCGGACGGAGCTGTGCAACTTTCGATGCTGGCAAAGGCCGGATACGTCGTGCGACGTATCCGGCCTTTGCCTCTTCCCACGCTGAGCTGAATCTAATTGCCGCTAGGAACGCGATTGTCATCCGACGGCGGGACTTCGCCCGTGACCGTGATGTTTCCCTGGATCTTATAGACGATCCGTAGATTGGCGGCCGCAGCCTGAAGCCAACCGACCGCATCCTCCGATGACCATGCCGTGCCCTCCGGTGGCAGGCTCTCAAACAGGCCGGCAATCAGCGGATTGACAGACTGGGACCTGCCATTGCCGCCGCTCTGGTTCGACCCGCCCTCTCCGCTGCCAACGGGCCGGTCGGAGCGGCTCTGATCGGAAGAGCTCGCATATTCCCCGCCAGATGAGCCTGAAGACCTGGCGTGAGACGAACCTGAAGAGCCCGCCTGGGACGAACCCGACGACGACGCGTCGGCAGAACCCGAAGAGGTGCGGTGGGACGAACCCGAGGACGCTGTGCCAGAGGAACCTGCAGCGGATCCAGACTGGTATCCGTCGGAAGAATATGTCGTTCCGCCGGTGCTGGAGGCGGCTGCCGCACCGGTGACGACGCCTGCCGCATACCCGCCCAGAACATATGCTCCGCGGCGATAGTATCCACGACCATAATCCCCACCGCCATACTCTCCGTCACCGTAGTCGCCGACGCCGTGGTCTCCACGACCATAGTATCCACGGCCAAAGTATCCGTTGCCGTTGCCGGAGACTTTGACATCGCCGGAATTGTTGACGGTGACATTGCCCGAGTCCTTTGCGGCGATGTTGCCGCCGGAGTTCATGAAGGTGCGGTTCCCGTTGATGTTACCGCCCGAGTTCAGCGTGTTGCGGATATTTCCAGACGCGTTACTCCCCCCGCGGCCAGGCCCTTCCGCCAATCGCCCCTTTGCGCCGCCGACACCTGGCATAAGAGTACGTGGGTTCGCCGGAGGGCGGTTCTGAGCGCTCACCGGCGGCCGACGGTGGTTCGCCATTGGTGGACGCGGAGTGCGGCCTATCTGCGGACGTGGGCCCCCGCTTGGCCCGCCCGACGGGAAATGCGGTGGCCCTCCAGACGGCAGGGACGGCGGGCCGCCAGGGGGCGGCGCAAACTGACCGAAGGCAACGTCCGATGTGATGGCCGTTAAAGCGAGAAAAGCAAGGCAGGTGCGCTTGAGATGGTTCATCACTTCCTCCCCTCGGTTCCCGACGCGACGGCTGGTGTCGGGTCGATCTTTTTCACATCAGCAGGAGGTTCAAAGGTGAATTCGGAGTCGGACAGAGGGGGCTCGGTCGTCCAACTGGTGAATTCGGCAACAAAGCTTGGTTGGCCCTGCAGCAACGGGTAGGTGACGACCAAGCGATGCGGCGTCGCCGCGTCATTCTTCTCGAGCCACAATTCCACATCGATGCCGGACTTCTGTGAGAAAAGCAGATGCCGGCACTCGACCCCGTCGATGGTAGCCATGCCCACCTGCTCGGCCGCCATGGCATCGCCCAGCAGCACTTCGTCTGGAGAGCCCGCAAAAAGGACGCCGAGCGGAAAATCGAGGTCCAGCTTGTCTGCGATCTCGTCGAGCGCGGACGATATGTCGCCCGACGCGGGGATCGTCATGTATTTCTTTCTGTCGGGAAAGAAGACCGAGGCCGCCTTGCCGTCGTAGAAGAGATCGTGTCTGCCGTCATCGCCGATAAACTCGACGGCGATCCGATCGGGCCGGCGGGCGGCGATTTTGATCGTATGGAAGATGTGAAGCGGTTGTCCGAATTCGTCCAGATAGACGCTGATCGTTCTTGCCGTGACCGACAGGTCCCTGGCGTGCAGCGTCTTTCCCATCTGCGAAACGGCGGTCGCGGCCTCGTCGCTGATCGCTGGCTTGAACGGAGGTGTCGGTTCATCCGCGCGGGCTGTCGGCAGTGTGGCGAATCCCACAAGAATGCCGAACGCGGCAGTCTGCCCGACATTCCGCAGTATCGCAGTCACTCCACGCACGCTTACGCCGTCGACAGAGCGGTTCGTTGCCACCGAAGGTCGCCGGGCCTTCGCGAGGGCCCGCCGCAAACCATTACAGACTTCCATGTTCATTTCCTTTGATACTAATCCAGATAGCGCGAGCCTACTGCGGCTCGTCGCGAGGTAGAGTTGGTCCGGGGTGTTGGAGCGTTTCTGTCGCACGGCGCCGCAAAGGGTGTCGTCCGTCTGTCCGCAATCGATCCTACTGCATGAACCAGCCGTGGCTCACGACCAGCGACTGACCCGTCACGGCATTGGACTTGGCCGCCGCGAAATAGAGAACAGCGTCGGCCACATCATCGGTGCTGGTAAACTCGCCGTCGACCGTATCCTTGAGCATCACCGTCTTGACCACCTGCTCCTCGCTGATGCCGAGCTCCCGTGCCTGCTCCGGGATCTGTTTGTCGACGAGCGGCGTGCGCACGAAGCCGGGACAGACGACGTTGGCCGTGACGTTGTGCTCGGCTCCCTCCTTTGCCAGTACCTTGGCCAGTCCGATCAGTCCGTGCTTGGCCGTGACATAGGGCCCCTTCAGCTTCGAGGCTTCCTTGGAGTGCACGGAACCCATGTAGATCACCCGGCCATAATTGGCGGCATACATGTGCTTGAGGCACGCGCGAGTGGTCAGAAAGGCGCCGTCGAGATGGATCGAAAGCAGCTTTCTCCAGTCGGCAAAGGGAAAGTCGACCAGCGGCTTGACGATCTGGATGCCAGCATTGCTGACCAGCACGTCGATCTTGCCGAACCTGGCGATCACCTCGACAACGGCCTTTTCCACCTGCTCTTCGTCGGCGACGTTCATCGCCACCGCGAATGCATCGCCGCCCTTGCTTTTGACCTCGGCGGCCGTTGCGTTCGCGGCGTCAAGATTGAGGTCGGCGATCACGGGAATGCCGCCTTCGGCAGCGAAGCGAAGCGCGATCTCCTTGCCGATGCCGCTCGCGGCTCCGGTGACAATCGCCACTCTTCCATCAAATCGAGACATGGATAGTTCCTTTCAGTTGCGGGAGATCAGTCGTTTTGGAGGTAGTCGAACACGACCTCGCCGAGGCCGAGCGTCAGGTCGGCGATATAATGGCTGGCCGACGTGACCTCCCGCACGGGCAGCCGCGCGACATCGCACATCGCGTGTTCAAACAATTGCAGGGCTGCCGGGCCGGCCCATGCGCCCTTCAGGGTCACATCCTCGAGATAGTAGCGCACGAGTTCGCAAATCCGGGGCGAACCGTCGACGTGCGGGATGATCTTCAACATGAAGGCGGGCTTCGCCATTGCCTTGGCCAGCGGCTCCAGCGGGAACTCGCGATGCTTGTAGCCCATGGTCGCCCTCACGCAGAGAACCGAGCCATAGTGCAGCGTTCCGACGAGCGTCTCCTGCTCGTGCGACAGTTTCGGCGTTGCCAGCTTCTTCGGAAAGCCCCAGATCTCACGGCCGCCGGCGATCGGAGAGCTGTCGTCAAGGTACATGGCATGCACGTAGCTGCCTTCCTGCACCTTGCCCGATGGCGTCGTGAAGCGCACCGGAATGACCTGCCCGGTTTCCGTATAGTCCCCGAAGCCGGTCGAATCCGGCATGCGGATGAATTCATAGGCGACGGTGTCGCCGATCACTTCCAGCGGCTCCGGCACGACGGCGCGCAGGGCCTCCGGATTGGTCCGGTAGTTGATGACGACAAATTCGCGGTTGTAGAACTTGTAGGGTGGCCTCGGATAGGCCGGATTGTTGAGCGGCATCGCGAAGGCATTTTCGCGGACTGCGGCGATCTTCATGGTCGTGCTCTTCTCTTTGGGTGAAATCTCAATCGAAGTCGAAAATGGCGACGCCGTCCGGCGTGCCGGGCCGCTGCAGCACCTCGGGGTGGCGCAATGTTTGAAGGGCGTCGTTGTAGCCGGAGGCCCAGTGCTCCTCCATCGTCAGCCGGGAGAACTCGTAATCCTTGGAGCTCGCTTCGTATTTCTTGGCGCGATATATGAGTTGGACGATGTTGTAGACCTTCTCGTCGGCCTGATCGACGAGCAGCTTGATCTCCGGATCGGCTTGCAGCAGAGCGTCCTGCGGGACGAGTTCGACCAGATGGCCGAGTGCGCGGCGCAGCCGCTGCTGCGTCTTGAAATGGTCGGTCGCCGCGCGCGTGCGGCTCGAGAAGCGGATATCCTTCTGCCGCAGTTCGATTCCGAGAAGGTCACGCGGGAACTCGCCACTCGCGCTCCAGAGATCGACTTGAAAGGCCAGGGTGTCCTGGCGCGGCGCGTTATCGAGGACCCATTGCAGCGGCGTGTTCGATATGAGGCCGCCGTCCCAGTAACACTCGCCGTCGATCCTCGTCGCCGGGAAGCCAGGCGGCAGGGAGCCGCTCGCCATGATATGTTCGGGGCGGATATCGTGGGTCGTGGTATCGAAATACTCGAAGTTGCCGGTGCGTACGTTGACGGCGCCGACGCTGAAACGCATGGCCCCTGTATTGATGCGGTCGAAGTCCACCAGCCGTTCCAGCGTCGCCTTCAGCGGTGCGACGTCGTAGAAGCTTTCCGCCTCGATGCTGCCGGCGGATGAAAAGAAAGGTGGCACCGGACGGGGCCTGAAGAAGCCCGCGGCGCCGTCCATAAGGGTGGCGAAGGCATGTGCCTGATTGAGCAGGCCACGCGCGAAATCACCCTGGAGCCCCATCGCCCCTAGCATTGCCGAAAACAGAGTGGGAAACCCGTGAGCCGGGGCGGTTACCGTCTCCCAGAAGCTCCTGAGCGCCTCCACTCGTCTTTCAGGCGGATTGCCGGCGATCAGAGCGCTGTTGATGGCACCGATGGAGATGCCGGCGACCCAGTCAGGATGCAGACCGGCTTCGGCCAGTGCTTGATAGACGCCGGCCTGATATGAGCCGAGCGCCCCCCCGCCTTGCAACAACAGCGCGATACGCTCGAATGGCGGACGCTCCGCTATGCGGTGCCTCTTGTTTATGACGGGATGTTGAGCGGCCATCAATGTACCTTTTTTGTTGTAGCGTCCGTAGGCGCCGATCGCGTGCTCGTATTGCGCCGAAATAGTAGGCGGAACGGGCACGCCACATGTTGACAACGCCCACTTAAAGATGAGAGTAGACAATGTCAACATCGCACAATCAAAAATGTTGACACGAGCAACTTAAAAACCTAATGGACGAATATGACCAAAGATATTTCCACCACAGAGCAGCGCCCGTATCATCATGGCGACCTGCACAGGGCGATCGTAGAGGCTGCACTGGATGTCCTCAGCGAATCCCAGAGCACGGAATTTTCGCTTCGGGAGCTCGCCCGACGAGCGGGCGTCAGTCACAACGCCCCCTACAAACACTTCGCCGACAAGCGCGAATTGCTGGCCGCCGTCTCGGCAGTCGGATTTGAGCTCCTTGCGAAGCGGATGGCCGATGCGACGAAGGAACTCGACAGTCCGCGCGAGCGGCTGGCAGCTATAGCGCGCGCTTACGTTTGCGGCGGCGTCAACAATCCAGCGCTCTACAGATTAATGTTCGGCGGCTACCTTGGTGGCCAGGACAATGGGCGCCCTGCGATCGAGAGAACTGCGGCCTACAGCATGAAAGCCGTTGTGGTAGAGGCGATATGCGACGGCGCTCTTGGGCGCCTCATTCCCAACACCGCGGCAAACACGCGTACGATCGATGGTGCCATTCTAATATTCTGGTCGCAAATGCATGGACTTACCTTGCTGCTGGTAGACAGCCTCGTCGGCCCCAGCGGCAAGATTGAGGAGCTGAGCGCGGGCGTGTTGCAAGGCATGCTCGACGGATTGGCGAATTGTATCCCGGAAATACCAGTCGGCGTGTGGGTGGGGCCTCCGCTTGCAGAGTAGAACCTCCCAAGCCTCGCGCTGGTAAACCTTTGAATTTTTGACCAGCACGCCTGGGCATTGGGGCTGGTCGGCGATCCGCCCTGTTATTTACGTGTCGCGCGCGGCTCGTTCCGAGAGGAGAATCTCATGGACGCATACATCTCTGCTCTGATGGGTCTCGCCGGCATCGCGATTGGCAGCCTGACCTCATTTGCCAGCACGTGGATGACGCATCGATCACAGGTGAAGGAAAAACAACGCGAGGTCGAGATTGCCAAGCGCGAAAAGCTGTTTTCGGATTTCATCGCCGAAGCCACGCGGCTTTACGGTGACGCACTAAGCCACCAGAAGGACGACGTTTCCGATCTCGTGCTGCTTTATGCACTGGTCGCTCAGATGCGTCTGATTTCATCCCGTTCGGTCGTGGACGCAGCCGAACTGGCGATGGCAAGGATCGTCGAAACCTATTTGACGCCCAATCGCTCGCTCTCTGAAATCCGCGATCTTGCCCGTTCCGGCGCGATGAACTTTCTCCTCGATTTTGGTGAGGCTTGCCGGGCCGAATTGGCGACAGGACGCCTGGCTACCAGACGGTAGGATTTTACGGAAATCACCAGCAAAGCTACAGTCAGCCACGTTCGCGCAAGCCAGCCAAGTGAAGGAAGACGCGCGGCCGCGGCCACACCTCGACGTCGCCGGCGATCAGGCGCCACTACGAGCGCAGTTTTCGTCTAGTGTCAATCATCTCGAACGCGCGCGACTAATGGTTACGGGATCACCATCCTCGCCGCTTAGTGGAGCGCAAGCAACGCGGACGGAAGCTATGTTTGGGAGGTTGCCTAATCGGTCATCGGTCCGCCGGAGTGTCCGGTACATCGATAATCTTCATTTCGTTCCCGTCCAGCACTACGGCAGTCGGCATGGAAAGACTTCGCCAGAACGCCAGCGGATCGACCCTGAGAACCCGAGCGGCGTAGATCGACATGGCGGTGCCATGTGTTACGATCATTAAGTCGCCACTCGGTCGGGCTTTTCTCGCTCGGGCCACGGCTTGGTCCATTCTATTGAAAACCGCATCTGCGCTTTCGTCGCCAAATGTGAGCTGGTGAGGATGCTCCAACAGTCTGGTGATGCCTGCTTCAAAATCAGTTCGCGCAATATATCCTACCTTGGATCGGTCGTGTTCCCGCAAGTCAGAATCAAGACAAACGGGAAGAGCCAGACGATCAGCAATCAAGGCAGCGGTTTGATGCGCTTTCTTTTCAGGACTGCTGCGTATTTCCTTTACGCGGAATCCGGAGAGGTATTTTGCCAACTCGATCGCGGCTGCCTTACCCGGTGCACTTAGGTTCCAGTCGATAGACGGTGTATCTCCTTCAATGGAAGGGAGACTGTGACGAACGAGAACGATCCGAGATTCCATGGTTTCGATACCGGTTCGTCGTTGATTGGTGGCAGGTTGGTGTAATTTCCTTCTCAGTCGCCAAGTCGGTCGATCAGTTCATCAACAGCCGCTTCCACCGTTTTCGAAGCGGTATCGATGACGACTGCATCGGGCCATTCGTCATAGGCTCTTTCGCAAGTCGCTTGCCATGTCGGCTTCACCAGGCCTTCGACGTCGGTGAGGCGCGTTTCAACACGGTTGCGATGCTCGGCTTTGTCCGAGCAAACGACCTCGACCTCCGCCGCCGTCACCCCAGCGGCTTGCGCGACCGAAAGCCACGCTGACCTGGTTATCCGAAGCGGGTTGACGGAGTCGGCAATAACAGTCCTGCCAAGGGTCAGATTGTCTCCGGCAATACCGTAAGCCACAATATAGCCTGCAGGCCCGGCATCATCGGCAATTCCGGAGGCACGGATTGCTTGCTCGATGGTATCAACGCGCACATGGACCGCATTCAACCGCTCAGCCAAAGCGCGGGCAATCGTCGTCTTTCCACTGCCAGGCAGACCACCGAAGATAATGAGCATCGTGACCTCGTCGTTTTTGGAGAGGCTCCACGAGAACGTCAGAGCAGCTCGCGGTCAGCGCAATACTTCACCATTGAGGCCTGGTTCGCAATTCCTTTGTCAGCACCGGGTTTTCACCACCGGCCTCAATGACAGCCCATCCGAGCGCTTCGTAAAACCCCACGGCGTCTCGCGCCGCATTCACAAGCAATCTCTTGACCCGGTGTTGTGATGCGAATTTTTCGAGGCCTGCCATGAG
The DNA here is from genome assembly GCF_051811185.1 of Rhizobium sp. 62_C5_N11_2. Classification (NCBI taxonomy): domain Bacteria; kingdom Pseudomonadati; phylum Pseudomonadota; class Alphaproteobacteria; order Hyphomicrobiales; family Rhizobiaceae; genus Rhizobium; species Rhizobium sp. 62_C5_N11_2. The sequence continues at coordinate 996,347 of NZ_JBPWPW010000001.1, read as the reverse complement.
CATCCGGCCGTACCCCTTTCCCTGGCGTTCCGCCCTGATTGCGACCGTCCGCACACATGCTGTCTGCTCGCTCATCAGGTCAAGACGAGCCGCACCGACCGGAGTGTTTTCAAGCAGAAGCAGCAAAGGGAAATGTCCATCTCTTCGATCATCGGGATGGTTCGCATCATAGCCAATCAACCCGCGGGCCTCGAAGAGGACGGCGCGGCGGATGTCGTGGTAGGCATTCCAGTGTTCATCCGCAAACACCTGGACGACCATCCAGGCGTCTTCGCCCTCGTCATTCGGAAATCTGGGCTCTTTCATCGGCGGCCTCGTCGATGCTGGTGGACAATCTGTCGGCAAAATCGGTGACTGCCTCACGGCTCGATAACAGGAACTTCGGACGGGTAAAGACCGAGAACAATCGTGCGTGCGTCTCCCATGAATTCCAGTTGTTCGTTCTACTCCTGTATTCGGCCACCCACTTCAAAAGGCCATCGAATTGCGTTTCGGTCTCGCCGCCTTGGATGCCTCGAAGCTTGATGTTGGCGATGCATTCTTCCTCCGGCAAATCAATCCAGACCAGGATCGTCGTGCGGTTGAGGACGATGTTCGCCAACTGCCCGTAAACGCCCTCCATGACCCAAGCATTACCTTCGGCCGCCGCCTTGACCATCTCGTCCCGCAACGCTCTGTCGCGATCGATGCCGTAGCGCCCCGGCTCCCAATGCATGTCATCAAGGTGGACAACCGGATGGTGAAGCTGCTCACCAACACGACGGGCGAGCCATGATTTACCCGCGCCGCCATTGCCCATGATGAGCATGCGGTCAAATGTGGCCGAGGGATTGGGAAACGTCATCGGCAACTCCGAGGACTTTGCGCTGATGCTGGTTTGTGTGACCTTAGCGCGAGATATTGAATGCTTTCAAATCAAAATTGAGCGCGCGCCATCCTCGCAGTTGTGTCCGCTTGAGGAAAAACAATGCTTGCCGCCTTCGAGGACGCGTGTGGAGTGTCTAGAACTCTTCCCAGTTGCCCTCGGTCGAAGCTGGTGCAGCCGACGTGCCGAAGGCGGCTGCGAGCTTGCCGCCGAGTGCACGGGCCGGTGACGGAGCGGGCCTGGCATGGTCGGTGGCCGAGGCGGGAACCGGTCTGCGCATCGAAAGCATCGCCCCGACCGGGCGTGCCACCGGCTTGGCAGCCGCCCGGGCGGCGGGGGCCGCCTTGGCCACCTGGCCGAGATTGAACTGCGCCAGACGCTCCGAGAGGGCAGACACCTCCGTCACCAGCGTGTGCGAAGCGGCGTTCGATTCCTCGACCATCGCGGCGTTTTTCTGGGTCGACTGGTCCATCTGGTTGACCGCCGTGTTGATCTCCAGGAGACCCGTCGACTGTTCACGGGCGGCTTGGACGACCGCCTGGACATTGCTGTTGATCTGCTGGACTTCGGCAACGATCGCCTGCAGCGCCTTGCCGGTCTGGCCGACGAGATCGACGCCACGCTTGACCTGGTCGCCGGACGAGGTGATCAGCGCCTTGATCTCCTTGGCGGCGGTGGCCGAGCGCTGCGCGAGTTCACGCACTTCCTGTGCGACGACGGCGAAGCCCTTGCCGGCCTCCCCCGCACGCGCTGCTTCAACACCTGCATTGAGGGCCAGCAGATTCGTCTGGAAGGCAATATCGTCGATCACGCCGATAATGTTGGAGATCGACTGCGAGGATTGCTCGATGCCGGTCATGGCGTCAACGGCATTGCGCACGATCTCTCCGGACTTTTCCGCACCATCCTTGGTGCGGCTGACGAGCGTTCCCGCCTCCTCGGCGCGAAGGGTGGAGTCCTTGACCGAGGTGGTGATCTGCTCCAGCGCAGCGGCGGTCTCCTCGACGGAAGCGGCCTGCTGTTCGGTGCGGCGGGCGAGATCGTCGGCGCCCGAGCGGATTTCTTCGGAACCGGCCTGAATGACGGCAGCGTTTTCGGAGAAGGAAATCAGGGCTGCCTGGAGCTTTTCGACAGACGCATTGAAATCGACGCGGATTTCGTCAAGGGAGTCGGTAAATGGCTTTTCCAGCCGGATGGTCATATCTCCGTTGGAGAGGCTGGCCAGTCCGTTGCCGAGTTCGCTCACCGCGAACTTGATCGAATCCTCACGGGCGGCATGGAGGACGGAACGTTCCTGTCGTTCGATCTCTTCGCGGGACCGGGAGCTTTCCGCATCGGCTTCGAGCCTGATCTTGTGGCGATTGCTTTCCAGCAGGATGGCGAGGGAGCGTGAGAGGTCGCCGATTTCGTCCTTGGCATTCTTGTCGTTCAATTGCACGTCCAGCTGGCCATGGGCGATACGATCGGTCTCGGCAATCACGCCCTCTATGCGGCGGACGAATTTGCGGGCAATGAGCCAGCCGGCGAAACCGAGCAGGAGTGCAGCGATAGCGGTGATCGCAACGGCGCTCCAGGCCATGTTATTGAGTTGGGCAAAGACGGTGGATTTGGGCACCGAAACAATGGCGTACCAGTTGAGGTCATTCGTGAGCTTTACCGGATAGGCGACCGAGAAATAGCTCTGACCGTCCGGCGCGATCTCCTGCTCGACGCCGGGCTTGGCGATCAACTGATCCCAGCCGGCGGTGAGATCACCGCCGTCCTTGATATTTTTGCCTGCGAGCGCAGCGGAGGGATGGCTGATGATGCTGCCGGCACCCGTCACCAGGCTGAGATAGCCGGTCTCCATCGGGTGGACTGCGGAGATCGCCTTGTTGGCGTCGTCGAGCGAAATGTCCATGCCGGCAACGCCAAGCGCCTTGCCATCGACCATGATCGGCTTGGCGACCGAGGTCATCAGCACATCCTTGCCGTCGACCGCGTAGACATAGGGTTCGATGACGACGGTCTTTTTCTGGGTAAAGGGAAGCTGGTAGTAGTCGCCGGCGCCCGACACGCCATAATCGACCAACGGCGTGTGCTGGATCTTGTCGCCACTGCGCACCCAATAGGGCACGTAGCGGCCGGTGGTGTCGTGGCCTTCCTTGCCGACGAAATCCTTGTCCTTGCCGTCGAAGGCATTCGGTTCCCAGCCGGTCCAAACACCGAGCGCCATCGGATTATCCTGCAGCATGTTCTTCAGCAGGTCGTCGGCGGTCGCACGACTGGCGTTTCCGCTTTCCTTCATCGTCGACAGCGACGTCTCCAACGCATTGACGATGCCGAGCGCCACGCTCATGGATTTCTCGACGTTGAGCGCGTTGGTGGCAGCGATCTGGAGCATCTGATCGAGGCTCGATTTGCGCATATCGTTATAGGCGATGTAAAAAAGAACGCCCGATGCCGCGATTGTCGCGACGACACCGCAGGCCGCCACGGAAAAAATGTTGCGTCCGGTAGCCGATTTGAACTGCATGCGCGTACCTCCTCGAGCGGGCATGTCGTCGATCGAGCCGGGACGTGGCTGCACGTCGCGGAAATCGTTCGCAATTTGAAGAAAATACGAAGAGGCTGTTAATTTACGGTGTATTGCGCCAGCTTTACTTATGAGTTGGGCAGCTGTTCACGGGCTCACCTTGATTTGTCATGGGCTCTAGCGCCGCGCGTCTTTTCAGACGTGCAAACAATGCTGTAGCGCTTTGAATTTATGCATAATTTTGTCCTTGGCACCACCTCTTTGCCGGATCGCTATTCCAGCTCATGGGACGCGCCGCAGTGCCGCTGCTACACCCTAAAAATTCCATCTGCCAATAGCTCGATCATTGTAAAGCGCTCGTTGCAGAAGCGCGGAAAATCCGCCGAAATCCTCAATCAGAACGAGGTGCTACTGTCCTTTTCAAAACTGTCACATCAAGACGCTATAAGGATTTTCGCCCGACGCCTCTTGCGCCGAAAGCGTTTCACCGCCAAAATTGCGCCATGCCTGACAGCGACCCATCCAGTACAAGCTCCGCCCGCTCCAACCGGGATCTCCCGGCCGAAGAAGCTGGCGACCACTGTAGGCGGTGCGATGACATCCGCCTCGCCTCAGGCATATCAGGTTCCAGCAGAGAGCGTTCCAGACCATCGCGAATGACGGGGCCGTTGCAGGCCGACTGGATTTCCAACCGTTCCGGCTGGGTCGGGCTTGCCACCTCAAGGAAATCTGAGGACTGATGGAACCTGTACTGATGTTAACACGATGATGGAAAGACGATGGGCGATGCTGATATAGCGTCACTTCGAACGCCTTGCCGCGTCGCCTGATCCATGCGGCATTAAAACCTCAACGAATAGGGTCCCTGTGTTTCTGGAAATTGGAATTGTGGCGTTTCTCACCATCGTAAATGGTGTGCTCGCCATGTCGGAGTTGGCTGTTGTGTCTTCTCGAACAGCCCGCCTAAAGGTTCTCTCTGACAATGGGAGCAAAGGTGCAGCTCAGGCAATCAAACTTGCCGAAAACCCCGGTCGCTTTCTCTCTACGGTTCAGATCGGCATCACGCTGGTCGGCGTTCTCTCCGGCGCTTTCTCAGGTGCCACGCTCGGCGGCCGCCTGAGCGGATGGCTGGAAGCCCAGGGGCTGTCATCGACGGCCGCCGATGCCATTGGTGTAGGTTCAGTCGTTGTGGCAATCACCTATCTTTCGTTGATCATCGGCGAACTTGTTCCAAAGCAGATCGCATTGCGAGAACCCGAAGCGGTTGCGGCCAAGGTCGCCCCGGCTATGGCGGTACTTTCAAAAATCGCGCTGCCACTCGTGTGGCTTCTAAACGCCTCCGGAAATCTTGTGCTTAAGCTTTTGGGCCAATCAGGAAAAGGTGGCGACAATGTCTCTGACGCAGAGATCAAAACTGTTCTGGCCGAGGCGCAGTCGGCTGGCGTGATCGAAAGCGAAGAGTCCGCGATGATATCAGGCGTTATGCGACTGGCGGACCGCACCGCCCGAGCGCTTATGACGCCCCGACGGGACGTCGAAATTATTGATATTGACGACAGCCTTGATGAAATTCGAACCCAGTTGCACCGGACGAAACGGTCTCGGTTGCCCGTTCGGAAAGGCAGTTCGGACGAGGTGATCGGCATCCTTCCGGTCAAGGACTTCTACGACTCGATGTCCGAACACGGCAGTGTCGACATCAAGGCTCTGACGCAAGACGTCCCGGTGGTTTCAGACCTTTCAACCGCCATCAATGTGATTGAAGCAATCAGGAAATCGCCCGTCCACATGGTGCTGGTTTTTGACGAGTACGGTCATTTCGAGGGAGTTGTTTCGTCAGGTGACATTTTGGAAGCGATCATGGGAGCTCTCCAGGAGGGACCTATCGATGAGCAAGCCATCGCTCGCCGAGACGACGGTTCTTACCTCGTGTCCGGCTGGACGCCGATTGACGAATTCGCTGAGTTCTTAAATCTCAAGCTCGATGACGATTTGGAATATCAGACTGTGGCTGGCCTGGTGTTGGAAGAGTTGAAACATCTGCCGGAATTGGGTGAGAGCTTCACGCGAGATGGATGGCGCTTCGAAGTCGTCGATCTCGACGGGAGGCGCGTCGACAAAATACTTGTGTCTGCGGATTGAAGGTCGGCACGCTCGACGGCAGCAACATCAAAGATCCGCATCCGCCACATGGAAGATGTGGCCTGACAGCAGGAGTGAACGCCATGGCATGGTCCGCCAACCAATATGTGAAATTCGAGGATGAGCGCACGCGACCGGCGCGTGACCTGTTGGCACAGGTGCCGCTGCAAAGCCTTCGCCACGCCATCGATCTCGGCTGCGGACCGGGCAATTCGACAGAACTGATCATCGAGCGCTACGGGGCGGCCGGCGTCTCCGGCGTCGACAGCGACATGAACATGCTGGAGGCAGCGCGCAAGCGACTTCCGGACACTGCCTTCGTCGAAGCCGATCTCACTCGCTGGCAGGCGGACGAACCCGCAGACCTTTTGTTTGCCAATGCCGTCTTCCAATGGCTGCCCGATCATCTCGATATTTTCGACCGGCTGATGGACGGGCTTTCCGAAGGCGGCGTGCTTGCGGTGCAGATGCCCGACAATCTCGGCGAACCCTCGCACCTGGCGATGGAGGAGACGGCGCATGCCGGACCGTGGAAATCCGCCTTCGAAGCGAAGACCGTGCGCCGCAAGGGGCTGCCGCCGCCGTCCACTTACTACAGCCGGCTGATCGCCAAATCCTCGCGCGTCGATATCTGGCACACCATCTACAATCACCCGATGGCGGATGCGGCTGATATCGTCGAATGGGTGAAGGGAACCGGGCTGATGCCCTATCTCGCCCATGCCGGCGAAGAGCATCGCGAGGCATTCCTGGCGGATTACCTCCAGCGGGTGGAAAAGGCCTATCCCAAGATGTCGGATGGGCGGGTGCTGCTGAGGTTTCCGAGGATTTTCATGGTGGCGGTCAAAGCGTAACCGACCTCGGGCGCACGTCAGATGTTGTCAAATGCCTGTTACCCCTCGCCGCCTATGTTGCGGCGAAACCGGTACGCATTATAGTCGGCCGCAAATTGCAAGGAGATGACACATGGACGCTGCCCCAACCCCGCCGGTCACCCTCGTCATCTTCGGCGCCACGGGAGACCTGACGCGCCGCCTACTGGTGCCGGCGATCATCAATCTAACGCGCAGCCGCCTCGTCGGCGACGATCTCCACATTCTCGGCATCGGCATCGAGCCGGGTGACGATGAATTCCTGCGCGGGCGGCTCGACCAGTTCCTCAACCATCTGAGCGGCGAAGAGCCGACGGTAAAGGACGAAGCCTGGGAAAGCCTGCGCCGGCGTATTTCCTATACGTCAGGCGATTTCACCAAGGACGATATTTTCATCGAGATCGGCAAGCGGCTGGGGCCGAATGCCAATGCCGCCTTCTATCTCGCGGTGCCGCCATCCTTCTTCGGGACGATCGTCGAGAAGCTCGCCGCGCATGGGCTGACCGATGAAAGCAATGGCGTCTTCCGCCGTGTCGCGATCGAAAAACCGTTCGGCACCGATCTCGCCTCGGCGCAGGCGCTCAATGCGCAGATTCTCGCCCAGGTCGGGGAAAGCCAAGTCTACCGGCTCGACCATTTCCTCGGCAAGGAGACGGTGCAGAACCTGATGACGGCTCGTTTCGCCAACATGATGATCGAGTCCTTGTGGAACAGCCGCTACATCGACCATGTGCAGATCACCGCCGCCGAGATCGTCGATGTCGGCAGCCGCGGCAAATTCTACGATGCGACAGGTGCGCTGCGCGACATGGTGCCGAACCATCTTTTCCAGCTGCTGGCGATGATCGCCATGGAGCCGCCGAACAGCTTCGATGCCGAGGCAATCCGCAACGAGAAAAGCAAGGTGCTGAAGGCGCTGCGCATCTATACGCCTGATGAGGCCAAGACGCACGGCGTGCGCGGCGCCTATGGCGCAGGCCCGCTCAATGGGGCTCAGCTTCCCGCCTATCGCGACACCAGGGACGTTTCGCCCGACAGCAGGACTGAGACTTTCGTGGCGCTGAAGCTCTATGCCGATACCTGGCGCTGGGCCGGCGTGCCCTTCTATCTCAGAACTGGCAAGGCGCTGACGGCGCGCGACACCGAGATCGTCATCACCTTCCAGCCGGTGCCCTTCGCACAGTTTCGCGAGACCGATGTCAAGAGCCGCCTGCCGCCGAACCGGCTGGTGATCCAGGTACAGCCGGACGAGGGCATGAGCATGGAAATCTCGATCAAGTCGCCGGGGCTTTCCGTCGATACCGTGCCGGTCTCGCTCGATTTCCGCTATGCCGACAAATTCGATATAGCCAAGACGACCGGCTATGAATCGCTGCTCTACGATCTCTTCATCGGCGACCAGACGCTGTTCCAGCGCGCCGACGGCATCGAGGCCGGCTGGGCGGCGGTGCAGCCCTTCCTCGATATCTGGGCTGGGGATCAGAGCGTGCCTGACGCTTACGCGCCGGGCAGCATGGGACCGGCCTCAGCCGACGAACTGATCCAGCGCGACAGGCGGCAGTGGCATGAACTCGGCGTCATCCTGCATCACGACAAGAAGGACGGCAAATAGCGCCCTCCCCTGGTGTTACTGGTTTCCGTTATCACGGCATGCGGCGCTGACCGAGGCGCCGCTCTTGCCGCCTTCGGTGGCAAGCGCTCCGCGTGCCTTGCGCGGCGGGCAGCGCGCCCAGTCGACCGGACCGCTTAGAGGCTCGTTGTCGATGCTGCCGGTTTCGATCGAGTCGAGCGGGATTATCAGCCCGCTTTGCGTTTCAACTCCCGGCGCGGTGCCGAGCGGCGGCGTGCCGTCGATCCGTCCGCTGGCATCCATGCCCATGTTCGACTGGGCAAGAACCGGGGCGGAGAGGCTGAGGAGAGCGATCGAAGTTGCTGCAATAAACCTGCGCATGATGCTATTCCTTCTGGTTTCAGCGATCGTTTTTGTTTCACGCAATTCCGGACGCGAAACCGCTGCACACTTTTGCTGGAATTGCTCTAGCAACAGGCGATGCCAGCTCATTGTTCCCCCGGAAGCGGGCCGCAAACGATCAAAGTTCGGCGATCGGCCGAAGCCACCTCAAAGCGGGGGATATCAGGCTCAATCGCGCCAGCGCGACAGGAGTTTGTCGAGACCTGTCGGATAGAGATCGATGCCGGCGTCGCGCAGCCTGTCGCGGCCGAACCAGCGCGCCGTCGCCGCCGTCTCGTCGAGTTCGGAATAGCGGATTTCATCGCGCTCATAGAGCGACGCATCGGCCAGTTCGATATCAGCGGCAAAGATGTATTCGTGACCGGTCGCGCCGTGATGCTCGTAGATGTTTTCAAGCAGATGCCAGGGACCGACGATGCGAATATCGGTCTCGAGTTCCTCCCTGAATTCGCGCTGCAGGGCCTCTTCGCGGCTTTCGCCGAATTCAATGGCGCCGCCGAGCGGGCGAACGCCCTTGATGCGATCACTGTCATCCTCCACTTCGGCGGCGAGCAGCCGGTCATTGCGCCAGGCGAGGCCGATCACCTTCACCCTGATCTGCTGCGATGGGCGCCAGATGGCCATGGGCTCTCCTTCCATCCAAGGGACCGCGGATGCTCTTCACTCCGGTGCTTCCGAAGCGAGAACAATGAGCCCCGCAAAATGCGGGGCTCCTGATCTCTCGTCTCAGACGAACTGGCTGAGGCCCGGGACGGAAGCGACGACCTCGTCGACGACTTCCTCGCCAGCATATTGCCTGGCGATCGCGATGGTTTCCTTGGCAAGCGAGGTGATCTCGCCCATGCCGAGGCCTTCGCCCATCAACTGCTGGCCGAGCCCCATGATGCCGCCGCCGCCGAGCGAGCTCATCAGCCCGCCGAGCAGACCGCCGCCGCCGGCACCTGCGCCGTTGAACTGGGCGACGAGATCGGCGCCACCGGGGATCGCTTCGATCATCTTGGCGACCGGGCCATCGGCGGCCTCGCGCTGCAGGAAGCCGAGCATCATGCCGAGCGCCTTTTCGGCCAAATCAGGCGCAATACCCACACGATCGGCGATCTGGGTCACAATTTCATTCATCGTCAGCCTCCTGTTTTTTTGACGTTAACGTCAACGTTATTCGAAATTCCACAGCAACTCAAGCCGGCCCTCCCCGGGCGGCGCTTTGTCCGGTTTTGCTTTCAATGCAAACAGTTGTCCGCATGCGCCTGCCTGCTTATAACAGGGAAACGATGGTTCGATGAAGGTAGCTGAAGCAAGCCTTCTCATAAATGGCGGCAGAGCCCCAAGGGAGCATTCCGAATGATCGAGGAAGGCAAGATTTTCATCGGCGCGAGCCGCAATCCCGATGACAGCATCAACAAGCCGGAATATCTCGACCTGAAATTCGGCAATCGCCACGGCCTCGTCACCGGCGCTACCGGCACCGGCAAGACGGTAACGCTGCAGGTGCTGGCCGAAGGTTTCTCCCGGGCCGGCGTTCCGGTGTTTGCGGCCGATATCAAGGGCGATCTTTCGGGCATCGCCGCCAAGGGCGAGCCCAGGGATTTCCTGACGAAGCGCGCCGAGCAGATCGGCTTTGCCGATTACGAATTCGACCAGTTTCCGGTGATATTCTGGGATCTGTTCGGCGAGAAGGGCCACCGGGTGCGCACCACCATCGCCGAGATGGGACCGCTGCTGCTCGCCCGCCTGATGGATGCCTCCGAACCGCAGGAAGGCGTCATCAACATCGCCTTCAAGATCGCCGACCAGGGCGGGCTGCCGCTGCTCGACCTCAAGGATTTCAGCTCGCTCTTGAACTATATGGGCGAGAACGCCAGCCAACTTTCCAACCAGTACGGGCTGATCTCCAAGGCCTCGGTCGGCTCGATCCAGCGGGCGCTGCTCGTTCTCGAACAGCAAGGCGCCGAGCACTTCTTCGGCGAACCGGCGCTGAAGATTTCCGACATCATGCGCACCAGCAATAATGGCTACGGCCAGATCTCGGTGCTGGCCGCCGACAAGCTGATGATGAACCCGCGGCTTTACGCCACTTTCCTGCTCTGGCTGCTCTCCGAGCTCTTCGAGGAATTGCCCGAGGTGGGCGACCCCGACAAGCCGAAGCTCGTCTTCTTCTTCGACGAGGCGCACCTGCTCTTCAACGACGCGCCGAAGGTGCTGACCGAACGCGTCGAGCAGGTGGTGCGGTTGATCCGCTCCAAGGGCGTCGGTGTTTATTTCGTGACGCAGAACCCGCTCGACGTGCCGGAAACGGTGCTCGCCCAGCTCGGCAACCGGGCACAGCATGCGCTTCGCGCCTATTCGCCGCGTGAACAGAAGGCGGTGAGGACGGCGGCCGATACATTCCGTGCGAATCCGGCCTTCGATTGCGCCACGGTCATCACCAATCTCGGCACCGGCGAGGCATTGGTCTCGACGCTGGAGGCCAAAGGCGCGCCTTCGATCGTCGAGCGCACGCTGATCCGCCCGCCATCCGGCCGCGTCGGCCCGGTGACGGATGACGAGCGCCGGCAGATCATGGACAGGAGCCCGGTTCTCGGCATCTATGACGAGGATATCGACCGCGAATCCGCCTTCGAGCTGCTGGCCGCACGGGCGAAGAAGGCGGTCGATGCCGAAGCCGCCAAGCGAGCCCAGGAAGAAGCGCCTCAGCAACAGGGCGGCACGACCTCCGGCTGGAACCTGCCGGGCTTCGGCGGCGGCAATGACGACGACAACCAGGGCCGCGGCCAATCGCGCGGCAGGACTTCCGGCTACCAGCGCGAAACAGTGGTGGAAGCGGCAATGAAAAGCGTGGCGCGCACGGTGGCGACGCAAGTCGGCCGGGCGCTGGTGCGCGGGATCTTGGGCAGCTTGAAGCGATAGGATTGCGGACTGTCGGCAGGCAGAAAAGGGGTGGCAGGATCGCTGCCTGCCGCCCCATTGGCTGCTTTGCCTTGAACCTTCAGCCTTTATTCCCTAAATTCCCTGCCATCGACCATTTCAACAGGATGTGTGCCGCAATGGATTTTAACCCGATCGCAACGCCAGTTCGCCTTGCCAACCGGGAAATCCAGATCCATGCCTGCATCCATCACCCTCTCCCAAATTTCGTGGTCCGCGCCTGACGGGCGGCCGCTTTTTTCCAATCTCGACCTGAGTTTCGGGGCCGAGCGTACCGGTCTTGTCGGGCGCAACGGTGTCGGCAAGACGACGCTGCTGAAGCTCGTCTCCGGTGAAATCCAGCCGCATTCGGGCACCGTATCCGTCAACGGCAGCCTTGGCGTGCTGCGGCAGAGCGTTCAGGTAGCATCTGACGAAACGGTTGCCGATCTCTTCGGCGTGACCGATGCGCTCGCTGTTCTTCGCCGCGCCGAAGCCGGCGCGGCAACGGCCGACGAGCTGGCATCCGCGGACTGGATGCTGGAGGCGCGCATTGCCGCAGCCCTCACTCGGACCGGGCTCGACGCGTCACCGGAAACCCCGCTTGCGGCACTCTCCGGCGGGCAGCGCACACGTGCCGGGCTGGCGGCGCTGATCTTTACCGAACCGGATTTCCTGCTGCTCGACGAGCCCACGAACAATCTCGATCGCGAAGGCCGCGAGGCGGTGATCGCGCTGATGTCAGGCTGGCGGGCCGGCGCCATCATCGTCAGCCATGACCGGGAACTGCTCGAAAGCGTCGACGCGATCGTCGAACTGACCTCGCTTGGCGCCACGCGCTTCGGCGGCAACTGGAGCCATTATCGCGAGCGTAAGGCCCTCGAGCTCGTGGCGGCACAGCATGATCTCACTGAAGCCGAAAAACGCATGGCCGAGGTGGCAAAGAAAGCGCAGGCGACAGTGGAGCGCCAGGCGCAGAGGGACAGCACCGGGCGGAAGATGGCCGCCAAGGGCGGCATACCGCGCATCATGCTCGGCGGCATGAAGGAGGGGAGCGAAACGACGGGCGGCGACAATGCCCGCCTCGCCGAACGCCGGCGCGCCCAGGCACTGGAAGAGGCAAGGGCAGCGCGCGAGAAGATCGAGATCCTGCAGCCCTTGTCGGTCACCTTGCCGCCGACCGGGCTGCCCGCCAGCAAGATCGTGCTGAGGATGGATGGCGTGACATCGGGCTACCAGCCGGGTGATCCCGTCATCCGCGATCTCTCCTTCGATGTGACCGGACCGGAGCGTATCGCCGTCACCGGCCGCAACGGCTCGGGCAAAACGACCTTGCTGGCGCTCATCACCGGCGACCTAAAACCCTGGGCGGGCACGATCGGCGTCATGACTGCCTTCTCGATGCTCGATCAGACGGTCAGCCTTCTCGATACGTCGGCCTCGATCCGCGACAATTTCCGTCGGATCAATCTGCTTTCCGATGAAAATACCTGCCGGGCCGCCCTTGCCCGCTTCATGTTCAGGGCGGATGCGGCGCTGCAGACCGTATCGACGCTGAGCGGCGGGCAATTGCTGCGAGCGGGCCTTGCCTGTGTGCTCGGCTCAGCGCCGCCGCCGCTGTTGATCCTGGACGAGCCGACCAACCATCTCGACATCGACTCGATTGCCGCCGTCGAGGCCGGATTGCGCGCTTACGACGGCGCGCTCATCGTCGTCAGCCACGACGAGACATTCCTCAGGAGTATCGGGATAACGCGGCGGCTGGATTTGTCTGCCGGCCACCCGGGATAATTCCGCCTCATGCCTGCTGCCGGCCTCCGACGCGACGATTCCGGCAGACGGCGACGATCAACGCGGTGACGCAGATCAGGAGTTCGAGAACGAAGGTCCAATGCAGCATGAAACTCACGATCCAATTGCTGTAGGTCGCCGGCACCGTCGTCAGCTCGAATTTCGACCAATCGAATGGCGCGAGCCAAAGCATCGGCGCAGCGACGGTATCCATAACCATATGAAGCACGACGGCTGCGAAAAAGACGGCGGCCGTGGGAAGCCAGTCCGGCGCCAGTCGACTGATCGCCGGCAGGGCCGTGGCGGCGAAGCCGAGCCAAAAAAGCGGCCAGTGGGAGACATAGTCGTGATGGTGGACTTTGCCGCCGGTCAGGAAGAAATAGACCATATCGAAATCCGGCAATACGCTGCCGATCAAGGCTACGATCATGATGCCGGGTGCGGCGGACCGTTGCCGCGCGGCGCTCCCGAGAAGGTAGCCTGCAGGCAAATGGGCAATGAGCATGCGTCTTATTCTCCCGGTCGGTCCCGAAGAATCCTCTATGCGCGGTTTATGGCTAGAATCGGCGCAGATGCAGCTCCCTTGCCTCTTTTTGCGGGCAATGTTATTTGGGTCTTGCAAGCTTTTGAGAAAGGAGGATCACGCAATGCAATATTACTTTCGGTTTAATCGCCAGCGTGGTCCCGTCAACGCCCTGCAAATGCGTTTGCAGGGCTGACCAGAGACCGTTTCTCAACATCTCTTCCTGGTCTGCCCTTCGTGGCCAATGCGGCGCCGTAATTGACAGCGCGCATTCCTCTCATTTCCCGGGCTCGAACCGCGCAATCCCGTGATGGCTGAATGCCCCGGATCGTGCCGACCACCCGGTCAAGACCAGAGAACGATCATGACACTCATCAATATCCGCAATCTCGGCGTGACGCTGGGCAATCCGTTGTTATCCAATCTCAATCTCGTCGTCAACGCCGGCGACCGCATCGGCCTCGTCGCCGCCAACGGGCGGGGGAAATCGACGCTGCTTGCCTGCATCACCGGTACGCTGGAGCCGAGCGAGGGCGAGATCACCAAGGCGCGCGGGCTGACCATCGGCCATGTCGCGCAGAATGTGCCGCCTCCCCTTTTCGACACGCCGTTCTACGATGCGGTGCTGCAGGCGCTGCCGGCCGATCAGGCCGAAAGCGAGAGCTGGCGCGTCGACGTCGTGCTGGAATCACTCGACGTGCCGGAGCTCATGCGGAGCCGGCCGCTGAAGCAATTGAGCGGCGGCTGGCAGCGGCTTGCCATGCTTGCCCGCACCTGGGTGAGCGAGCCCGACGTGCTTCTGCTCGACGAGCCGACCAACCATCTCGACCTTGAAAAGATCGCGCAGCTGGAGGGCTGGCTGAATGCGCTGCCGCGCGACGTGCCGGTTATCCTGTCCAGCCACGACCGCGCCTTCCTCGATGCGACGACCAACCGGACGCTGTTCCTGCGGCCGGAGCAATCGCCGGTCTTCGCCCTGCCCTATACCAGGGCACGCGCCGCCCTTGACGAGGCCGACGCTTCCGAAGCCCGGCGCTACGAGCGCGACATGAAGGTGGCGGAGCAACTGCGCAAGCAGGCGGCGAAGCTCAACAATATCGGCATCAATTCCGGCAGCGACCTGCTCGTCGTCAAGACGAAGCAGCTCAGGCAACGGGCGGAGAAGCTGGAGGACGCGGCAAAACCGGCGCATCTGGAGCGCTCGGCCGGCGCCATCCGGCTCGCCAACCGCGGCACCCATGCCAAGGTGCTGGTGACGTTGGAGGATGCGGTGGTGACGACGCCCGATGGAACGCCGCTGTTCAAGACCGGCCGGCAGTTCATCTGCCAGGGCGACCGCATCGTGCTGCTCGGCCTCAACGGCGCCGGCAAGTCGCGGTTGGTGTCGATGCTGAAACAGACGATCGAAAGACCCGAGATGGCGCGCGACGGCATCAAGGCGACGCCGTCGCTCGTGCTCGGCTATGGCGACCAGGCGCTTGCCGATCTTGCCGACAGCGATACGCCGATCGGCACGATCATCCGCCGCTTCGATGTCGGTGACCAGCGGGCGCGGGCCTTGCTGGCAGGCGCCGGCATGACAATCGACATGCAGGCAAAACCGATCGGCCAACTGTCCGGCGGCCAGAAAGCGCGGCTCGGCATGCTGGTACTGAGGCTTGCGGAGCCGAACTTCTACCTGCTCGACGAGCCGACCAACCACCTCGACATCGAGGGCCAGGAGGCGCTGGAGAGCGAGTTGATGGCGCACGAGGCGAGCTGCCTGCTGGTATCGCATGACCGCAGTTTCGTGCGGGCGGTGGGAAACCGGTTCTGGCTGATCGAGAAGAAGCGGCTGGTAGAGGTGGAAAGCCCGGAAGGGTTCTTTGCTTCGGTTGGAGGGTGATGGTGGTGGGTGGTGGGATCCGGAGCGTAATTGTTGTTGACGGTGTGCCGTGAGGCCCCCTCATCCGGCTGCCGCCACCTTCTCCCCGCTGGGGAGAAGAGACTCGTGGCGACGTCTCGATTCCCCCTTCTCCCCTCGGGGAGAAGGTGCCCGTAGGGCGGATGAGGGGGCTGCACGGCACACCGCCAACGTCGCTCCCAAACCTACCGCTTCGGTGCGACCAGACAGAAGAAGGCGCCTTGCGGGTCCGTGGCCTGGACGATCCAGCTGCCGCCAGGGACTTCCATCGGGCCGTGGACGACCTTGCCGCCGCCCGATGTGAGGCGTTCGGTTGCGGCGTCGAGGGTCGGCACGATGAAATAATAGCACCAGAAGGGCATCGGAAGGTTTTCCGGCTTGGTCATCATGCCGCCGATCTGCCTGCCGTTATGGGAGAAGAGATAATAGACGCCCATCGGACCCATGTCGAATTCGCTGTGCTTCGTCCAGCCGAACCGCTTGGAATAGAAGGCCAGCGCTTCTTCGCCATTGGCAGCATAGAGTTCGCGCCAGCCGATATTGCCGGGCGCGTCGAAGGCCAGTTCCGGCATGGGATTTTCCATCGGCGCCGGCGTCATGATGCAGAGCACCGCGCCATGCGGATCGGCGACGACGGCGAAGCGACCGATGGTCGGGATGTCTTCCGGCGGACGGCGGACCGAACCGCCATTGGCGGCAAAATCCTTGGCCGACTGGTCGACGTCGTCAACGTCGACATAACCCGTCCAGTTCGGCGGAATGCCCTTGCCCTCGAGTTCGGCCGGAAATTCCATCAGGCCGGCGACGCCGATGCCGTTCGCCTCGAAGATCGTATAGGTGGGCATGCCCTCCATTTTCATTTCGGAGGTGGTCCAGCCGACGACCGAGCTGTAGAATTTCGCGGCAGCTGATGTGTCGGGGGTCATCAACTCGCACCAGATGAACTTTCCATGCGTCTCAGACATCATACTCTCCCTTTTTCGACGCTCCTCTTCGGAGGCCTCTTTGCAAGGCCCCTATTTCGAGGGTGAGCGCCGTGATTGTCAGATCCTGCGGGCGTAATGCGCTTCCATGAACTGCTTCCAGGAGCCATCCGGCTGCTTGGCGCTGGAGACGAAGGTGCGGTGATCGGCATCGACGAAGATGATCTGCTCGCGGTAATCGGCAAGGCCCTCGCCGTTGAAGTCAGGCCCTGTCGTATAAAGGTCCAGTACATTGCCTGACGCATCGACCTCGCCCTCATAGACCCACATATAGTCCATCATGCTGCCGATCCAGCTGCCGACATACTTGCCCTTTGTGGCGTTGTAGCCGAGCGTCAGGATGCTGGTGGCCTCCTTACCGTCCGGCATGCGGCCGGTCCCTTCGGCGACGAACCAGATGCCGTGCAGCGAGCGGACGGTCTCGGTCCAGGGCTCACCGCCACTCATGTCGGGTGCGGTGACGGTCCAGTCGCCGATCAGCCTTTCCAGAAAGGAATGTTCCTTCAGCACTTCAGCGGTCTTCATCATCCTCTTCTCCCTTGAGTGATGGTGGCGCTTGTTTTCCGCATTCCGGACGCAAAACCGCTTACACTTTTCGGCATCATGCTCCGGCTCAGTGACAGCAGGATGGCGCCTTGGCGGCCTCCTCATATTCGTCGTGGCGGCGCACGAAATTCATCGTGCTGTCCTCGTTGCGGCCCTTCGGCGCGCGGTCGAGGATCATCAGGGTGCCGATCAGTTCTTCCGGCCCGCGAGCATAGCTCGAATAGGTATGGAAGATCTCACCCTTGTCGTTGCGGTAGAAAGCG
Organism: Rhizobium sp. 62_C5_N11_2; assembly: GCF_051811185.1. Classification (NCBI taxonomy): domain Bacteria; kingdom Pseudomonadati; phylum Pseudomonadota; class Alphaproteobacteria; order Hyphomicrobiales; family Rhizobiaceae; genus Rhizobium; species Rhizobium sp. 62_C5_N11_2. Next base: position 979,068 of record NZ_JBPWPW010000001.1, on the reverse strand, counting down.
CTGAGGCCCGGCAGTTCGTCATTGGCATCAGCCGGCTGCATAGGCGTGAAATTGTAGAAGACCTTATCTTTGGCAAGATCCTCGGGGCTAAAAGAAACGTGATAATCGAAATTGAAATCGCTGCCGAAGGAAGAGACCCAGGGAAATTTCCAACCCATGCGCCTTTTGTAGGCAGCGATCTTGTCGAGAGGCGCGCGCGAAACGGCGACCCAGGTAACGTCATGATGGTTCAGATGCGGCAGGGCGCCATCGACATGATCCGATAGGAAGGAGCAGCCGGTGCAGCCGGCATCCCAATCCGGGCCGAGCATGAAATGGTAGATCAGCAACTGGCTGCGACCGTCGAAGAGATCGGCGAGCGACTTCCTGCCCTCGGGCGTTTCGAAGACATAATCCTTGTCGACCTTTACCCAGGGCAGCGCCAGACGGGCGGCGTTGACGCTGTCGCGCAGCCGCGTCGCCTCCTTCTCCTTTGCCAGCAGGGCACGGCGGGCCTCCAGCCACTCTTCGCGGGAAACAACGTCATTCTGCATGGAGTGCGCCCTCCTCCGGCGCTTGCCGGTGAAGCCGGCTCATCTCCTTCTCCTTGACTAAATACATTGATATCAATAGAAATGAAGCATGTCAAATTCGATCGAGATTCCCTTTTCCACGACGCTGATGGTGCGCGACACCTGCCTCTGCCTGCATGTGCAGCGGGCAGCGCGCGCGCTTGCCCGGCTGTTCGACGACGCGCTGAGGCCGGCCGGGCTGACCAATGGGCAGTTTTCGCTGATGATGTCGCTGAACCGGCCGGAGCCACCGCCAATGGGGCCGGTCGCCGCCCTGCTCGCCATGGACCAGACGACGCTGACGGCGGCGCTGAAGCCGTTACAGCGCAAGGGCTGGGTGACGGTGATGGAGAACCCGAGGGACAGGCGCGGCCGGCTGCTGAGCCTCACCACTGAGGGCAAGGCGGTGTTGGTGAGAGCGCTGCCGATCTGGGAAAGCACGCATGCGATGATCGACGGAAAGCTGCCGGATGGCAGCGTCGCAAGGCTGCGGCAGGATCTGCAGGCGTTGTCATGAATGGCGGCCGAAACGCCGAAGCCGGCCGGATACCACCCTACCCGGCCGGCAGATGGTGGCAGCCGATACGGCTGCCAACTTTTTTAAAATCGATCAGGCGACGGTGACCGGAACCTCGGTCGAGGTGCGCATGGCGTGGCTGTAGGGGCAGACGATATGGGCTGCGGCTGCGAGCTTTTCAGCCGTTTCGCGGTCGAGACCCGGAATGTCAACCGTCAGTGCCACTTCGATGCCGAAGCCGCCACCATCTTCCCGCGGGCCGATGCCGACCTTGGCGGAGACCGTCGTGTCTTCCGGAATCTTGACCTTCTGCTGGCCCGCGACAAATTTCAATGCACCGAGGAAGCAGGCGGAGTAGCCGGCAGCGAAGAGCTGTTCGGGATTGGTGCCGGTCGCACCGTCGCCGCCGAGTTCCTTGGGGACGGTCAGGGTCACGTCCAGAACGCCGTTTTCGGAAACGGCGCGGCCTGCGCGGCCGCCGGTGGCAGAGGCTTTGGTCGTATAGAGAATAGGCATGACGATCTCCTTTGGTTGGCCCTTCGATGGGGTTGGATTTTTAGTATCGCACAATTAAATTGTACGCAAGTGAATTTTGCAAATTGCATTTCGAATTCGAAAGGAGGACAATCGGGCCTTAGAACAGGATGATCTTAGCCGCGCCGGCCTAAAATCTGAATCCTGTTCTAAATTAAAGAGTTAGAGCATGATGTCGCCCGAAAACCGCTGACACTTTTCGGCATCATGTTCTAGAGCAATTCCAGCAAAAGTGCGCAGCGGTTTTGCGCCCGGAATTGCGTGAAAACAAAGGGATAGAGCATTTCGTGATTCGAAGAAAAACGGGAATGCTCTAGGGATGATGGATATGAAAGCGCACACGACGAAGACGATGGAGATACCGCAAGAGGAGAAGCGGCTGGAAAAACAGCTGTGCTTCGCGGTCTATGCGACGGCGCATGCTTTCACCCGCGCCTACAAGCCGATCCTCGACAAGGTCGGCCTGACCTATCCGCAATATCTGGTGATGCTGGTGCTCTGGGAACGCGGCGAATTGCCGGTCAAGACGATCGGCGAGCAGTTGGATCTCGATTCCGGCACGCTGTCGCCGCTGTTGAAACGGCTGGAACAGAGCGGGCTGATCAAGCGCATCCGCGACCTGCGCGACGAACGGCAGGTGATTGTGTCGCTGACCCCTAGAGGTGAGGCTATGAAGGGGGAGATCGACACGATCATGATGGCGATCGGGCAAGCCGCAGGCTGCACGCTTAAGGAAATGGCCGAGATGCGCGACATGCTGCATCGGCTGCGGGGTAATCTCGGGCGGGCCGGCGCGGACGGAGGCTGAACGCGTCCACCCGGTAGACCCGCATCAGCGTGCGCTCCGAGAGATCAGGGCCGCGGCTTAGCCGGCGACCGACGCTTCTTTGCAGGAGCTGCCTTAGGTTCGGCCTCGGCCTCCTGCTGCAAACGCAGCGCCTTCAGCTTCTCCGTCTTCTTGTCACGGGCCGATGCCTCGGCGGCGATGATGGCACGCGCCGTGTGATCGGTCGCTTCTGCCTTGTCGCGAGACGAGAGCTTGGCGGGATTGAAGAATTCTCCCTTGGTGGCGGTCATGTGCCCCTTTCCCAGGTGATGGCGGCGCTACAGCATAATTCCTTAAATCGGAATTGGCTCAAGGAATTATGCAGAAATTCAAAGTGTTACAGCGTCCATTGCGCGCCTCAAAAAACGCGCAGCGCTGCAAGCCATGAATCCGCGGCTGAAAGCCGTGATCTCACGGCTGAAACCATGGTTCCGCGGTCGGACCGTGATGCCACAGCCGGACCGCGACTCCCCGGCCGGGATCAGCGGGTGCGGAGAACTTTCTTCGGTGCCGGCAGCAGACCTTCGCGCTGCAGCTTCTTGCGGGCAAGCTTGCGCTGGCGGCGAATGGCCTCGGCCTTTTCGCGGGCGCGCTTCTCGGACGGCTTTTCAAAGGCGCTGCGCGCCTTCATTTCCCGGAACAGGCCTTCCCGCTGCATCTTTTTCTTGAGCACGCGGAGCGCCTGATCGACATTGTTGTCCCTGACGAGTACCTGCAAAACGATATCCTTCCTGTCGCGGCGGCGAGGCCGCACTGTCCATATTAAAAAGCGCGGGACTACTTCCCGATTTTGATGCTCGAAAACTTCAGCCAGGGTTCGGCGCCATCGGACTTGGCCGCCGCTTGGGGGGAAACCCTGGATGGCGTTTCCCCGGTATCGATGTCGGCCTCAGTGATGCGGCGTTCGAAATTCTCTGCGTCGAACTGGACGCGGTATTGCACATGCCCATGGTCGTTGGGCAGGATGCTGGAGATCCGGCACCGCTTGTCGGCTTTCGCCGTGCGGGTGAGGCCGGACTTCAGCACGATCATGTCGCCGACTTTATAGTTTGGTCTGCCCATTTCAGCGTCCCTTCGACTCTTCGGCTGCTCAATCGGTCAATCAGAACGACCAGGGGCCATTCAGGTACGACCGAGGGCCATTCCGGAAAAGCCTGCGATCAAAGCAAAAAGGCCGGGCTCGGACCCGACCTCTTCCAGTCACTCAGCCCGCTGCCCGTATGGTCAGCTCACCGCCACCCCTGGTCAGCTCGCTGCCAGTACATCCGTGGTCAGCTTGCCGCCAGCACATGGCCAGCCCGCTGCCATATTCATGGTCAGCAGAGGCGAATGACAAATCATGCGGCCTGAAGATTATCAGCCGAATTCTTGCCGGACTTCTTGTCGCGGACGAGATCGTAGCGGATCTTCTGACCTTCAACGAGTTCGCGCATGCCGGCGCGTTCAACCGCTGAAATATGGACGAAAACGTCCGTAGAACCATCATCCGGCTGAATGAAGCCAAAACCCTTGGTGCCATTGAACCACTTGACGACGCCTGAATTCATAACGATCTCCTTTTCAACCGTTTGTGTTCGCCTGCGGAGAGATATCCGACAAGCCGTATCGATGTTGAGAGGATATCTGACGGTGCGCTCAAGCGCGTGGACAAAGGTCGCAAGCAATTCGATACGCACCATGTAGGATATTTACCGAATTAAGCAATGGTATTTCGGAAAATAATTCTCTTGCGGGCGCAAAATGAAGCTCTTGTCCAGGGGAAAGCAACCTGCTTGCCCGGGGACAAAGGGATCGGTCCGAGGCGGCCGGATCGCGGCCGCCTGGGTGAAAATTACTGCCAGACGACGATCGGCGCCTTTGTCGGAACGCGATCGTAGAGATCGATGATATCCTGGTTCAGCAGCCGCACGCAGCCCGATGAGACGGCCTTGCCGATCGAGCGCCAATCGGGATTGCCGTGCAGGCGATAAAGCGTGTCCTCTCCATTCGAGAAGATGTAGAGCGCGCGGGCGCCGAGCGGGTTTTTCAGGCCAGGCTCCATGCCGCCGTTGTCGATCGAATATTTGACGAGTTCCGGCTGGCGGGCGACCATCTCGTTCGGCGGTTTCCAGCGCGGCCATTTCTGACGCCACTGGATGACGCCCGAGCCCTGCCAGGCGAAACCCTCGCGGCCGATGCCGACGCCGTAGCGCATCGCCATGCCGTCGCCCTGGACGAGATAAAGGAAACGCGACGGCGTATCGACGACGATGGTGCCGGGCGGCTGGCCAGTGGGATCGACGACGCGCTGGCGATAATAGCGCGGATCGATCTGCTCGTAGGGAACGGCCGGAATGAGAAAGCCGCCATCCTCAACCGGGCCATACATGACGGCAAGCTCGGGCCCGCTCGGCACGCTTGACGCGGCCGGGGACTGGAACAGGCGCATGGGCGAACGATAGATGATCGACGTATCGCCCGATGTTACCGTATTGGCTGAGGAGGCGCAGCCGGTGAGCGCGGAGGCTGCGGTCAATGCCGAAAAGGAAAGAAAGCTGCGGCGGGAAAGATGTCTATCGAAGCTCATGACGCGGGACTGATTTCCTCTGATGCGGGAAGCCGGACGAAAGGGCTGATAAACCAGCGATTCGCCCGATGCCGATAACAACAAGAGAAGATCTATCGGCTTGCGCCAAATAAACCATAGCTTCACGTAGACGTGTCCGGCCTGAAGCGGACGATATGAGCAGCGCTGTTGCAGCGCTACATCACAACGATCTCGGCCCTGGCAGGCACGCGGTCGTAAAGATCGATGACGTCCTGGTTCAGCATGCGCACGCAGCCCGACGATGTGGCCTTGCCGATCGATTGCCAGTCGGGCGTGCCGTGGACGCGATAGAGCGTATCCTGCCCGTCCTTGAAGATATACATGGCGCGCGCGCCGAGCGGGTTCATCAGCCCCGGATTCATGCCGCCATTCTCCGCCCCGAACGGGCGAACCTCAGGCTGGCGCGAGACCATTTCGACCGACGGTGTCCAGCGCGGCCATTTCTGCTTCCACTGGATGACGCCGCGGCCGGACCAGGCATAACCGTCGCGGCCGAGGCCGACGCCGTAACGCATCGCCTTGCCGTTGCCCTCGACGAAATAAAGGAAATGCGCCTTGGTATCGACGACCACGGTGCCGGCACGCTCGGTCGTCTGATAATCGACCTCCTGGCGCAGGAACTGCGGCTGTACGCGGCTGACCGGGATCGCCGGCAGGGTGAAATCCGCGTCGCGAAGCTCACCATACATCGCCATATGCACGGGATTGGTCACCGGCAGGCCATAGGTCTGGTGGAACTGGGTCTTGTAGAGTTCGCGCGTCTGCGGCACCGGCTGATCGGGGATCGGCCGCACCCGGCGCGGATCGACACCGGGCGGCTGATAGAAGACCGGCGAGGTTTCCTGGACGAAGCGGGCGGGCGAATCGGCGGCGACATCGGGAATGAGGATGTTGCACCCGCTCAGCGACGCAACCGCAATCACGAGCCCGGCAATCGGGAAGACCCGGCGCAGAAAATTCATGGAACCACCCTTATCAACGATCGGCAGACAACGACATCTGCCGGGACGATCGCATCCGCGGCTGGCGCGAGGCTGGCGTTGGGGTGGAAAAGGCACAAGGTCAGGAAACGACCAGCCCGCCGCCATCGGTGGCGGGATCGCGGATCAATCGTCCAGGGCACTTAATCGCAATTGCCGGTGGCGGCGAAACTCAGGCCGCCACCCCGTGGAAGAAACGGATGCTCTGTTCGATCTCGGCCGGCAGCGCCGAGGTATGATTGCCGGCGACGGTTTCGGTCTCGATATGAATGCCGGCGGCGCGGGCGCGGCGGGCAAGCAGATCGGCGCGGTCGTTGAAATGCGGCTCCTCCGTGCCGTGGACGACACGCACCGGGCATTTGAAGCTCTGGGCGTAACACAGAGCCGAGCGCACCTCGAATTCATGCTCATTGCTGTCGTCGAAGCGGATATCCTGGGGATAGCGGCTGAAAAAGCGGAAGGCGTTGGGGTTGCCCGAAATCGGCGCGGCGGCGCGGAACTTGTGGGTGGTCATCGCCGTCAGCATGGTCAATGTGCCGCCGATGCTGTGGCCGGCGATGAACAGCCGTTCGGGGTCGACGCCCGGCAGATGCGCCAGGCGCTCGGTGGCGGCCAGCACGTCGTCGACCTCGTCGTAGAAGCCGGAGAAATTGCCCATCTGGCCGTTTTCGCCGCGCAGCGACGGCATCATCACGACATAACCGGCATCCATATAGGGCTTCATCAGCTGCCAGTGGCCGATGCCCATGGCATTGCCGCCGTGCAGGAAGAGCACGGCCGGTTTGGCGGCGCGCTCGCGCTTGTATTTGGAAACCCAGGCCGCCAGTTCCAGCTCGCCGTAGCCGGAGCGGTAGAAGATCTTGTCGGCATCGGCAGGCGCATTCAGCGGTTCGTATTTGTCGGGCGCCGGGCCCTTCTGCAACAGCTTGGTGCGGAAATGGTGGCGGACCTTGGCATAGTCGTGCTTGGCGAGACGCGGCTCGTCCGGGACATCAAACGCGGCTGCCATGCGCGGCAGGATGAGTGCACCGGCAAGACCCGCCAGAACGGCACGGCGTTGACGGAAAAAGGAATTTTGTTCAAGCGAGCTCATAACGCACCCATCATTTCCCCGGCACGCAGAATCTGCACCGGAAGATCGTTGCCGCCAATACACATGATGTTGAAAATATTGCCCTGCGTCATTGTTGCGCAGGGCATGCAACCTCATTCCGGCTTGGCGTCGATCATGGCGATCAGCGTGCGCAGCCGGTCGGCCTCGTAGGAGGGCTTGTCGGGGCGAAGGCGGGCGATGCGGGGGAAACGCATGGCGACCCCCGATTTGTGCCGGGTCGAGCGGTTGATGCCCTCGAAGGCCACTTCGACGACGAAGCCAAAATCCTTGTCGGCGCGCACGGCGCGCACCGGGCCGAAGCGCTCAGTGGTATTGTCACGCACGAACTTGTCGAGCACCTCGAGTTCGGCATCGGTGAAGCCGAAATAGGCCTTGCCGACAGGCACCAGCTGTTCGCCGTCCTCGTCATCGGCCCAGACGCCGAAGGTGAAATCAGAATAGTAGCTGGAGCGCTTGCCGTGGCCGCGCTGGGCATACATCAGCACCGCATCGACATTATAGGGGTTGCGCTTCCACTTGAACCAGGGGCCCTTCATGCGGCCGGCCTGGTAGATGCTGTCGCGGCGCTTGATCATCACGCCTTCGATGACCGGATCGGGCGGCGCGGCGCGGAGAGCGTCGAGCTCTTCCCACGACGAGAACGGCACGAGCGGCGAGAGATCGAAACGGTCATGGGGGGCGCGGTCGATGATCTCGGTCAACCGGTCGCGGCGATCGATATAGGTCCGGCCGCGGACATCCTCCTCGTCGTCGAAGAGCAGGTCATAGGTGCGGATGAAGGCGGGATAGTCGCCGAGCATCTTCGTCGTCACCGTCTTGCGGTTCAGGCGCTGCTGCAGGTCGGAGAAGGTCCGGGTCGGGCTGTTGGAGCGGGCGGTGCCGCCAACCAGCAGCTCGCCGTCGACGACGCCGGAAAAACTGATCGCGTCGAGAATATCGGGAAAGGCGCCTGAAATGTCGTCGCCGGAGCGGGAATAGATCTTGCGCCTGTCGCCGGAGCGGGAGAGCTGCACGCGGATGCCGTCCCATTTCCATTCGGCGACATAGTCGGCCGGATCGAGACCGGTCAGATCGCCCTCCTCCACCGCATTGGCGAGCATGACGGAGTGAAAGATTGCCGGTGTGGCCAGCACCGGTTTTTCGCCGCCATTCGCCAGCCATTCAAACAGCGTCTCATAGGGCGGCTGCAGACCGTGCCAGAGGGTTTCGATCTCGGTGACGTCCTTGTCGCCGAGATCGGCCAGCGCCTGCTTGGCAAGGCGGGCGGAAACGCCGATGCGCATGGCGCCGGTCGCCAGCTTGATGAAGGCGAAACGGCCGGACGAATCCAGCCGGTCGAGCAGGTCACGGACGAAGCTGCGCACTTCTGTGCGGCCGAGTGCGTTCATGCCGGTGACGACCTCGCCGAGACGCGGCTGGGCGAGCGCCGAGCGGTCGATATCCCTCTCATTGTCCCAGACGAGCGAGATGGTTTCGGCGAGATCGCCGACATAATCATAGGAATAGCGAAACAGCACCTCGTCCATGCGCTCGAGCACCAGCTCACGCAGCATGGCGGGCTTGACGTTGCGCACCTCCAGCGTGCCGGCGATGGCGGCAAGGCCATAGCCACGGTCAGGATCGGGCGTGTCGCGGAAATAGTCGGTCAGCAGCTTCAGTTTGCCGTTGCGGCTGGGTGTGAGCACCAGGCGGTCGAGGAGGTCGGCGAAGGCTTTCATGGGCGCCTCCCGACTTCGGAGGGGTTTTGACGCGGGATATTGCTCATCTCCTCAATCGCCCTCATCCTCATAACCCACCAGATGCAGCGGTTTCGCCTTGATGCCCTGCAATTGGCACCAGCGCACCAAGGCCTCCTCGCGGCCATGCGTCACCCAGACCTCGGCCGGGTGCAATTCCCGGATCGTTTCGGTCAGCTCCGGCCAGTCGCAATGATCGGAGATGACGAGCGGCAGTTCGACGCCGAGCTGTTTGGCGCGCTGGCGCACCATCATCCAGCCGGAGGCGAAGGCCGGCAGCGGCTCGTTGAAGCGCCGGGCCCAGCGGTCGGCGAAGGCCGATGACGGGCCGATGACGACCGCACCCTTGAAGACTGATTTGTCGCGGCTTTCGATCGTCGCCGGCAGCAGCTCGCCGAGATCGATGCCCTGCTCGATATAATAGTCGCAGAGTTTTTCCATGGCGCCGTGGATATAGATCGGTTCGGCATAACCGGCATCGCGCAGCAGCCGGATGACGCGCTGGGCCTTCCCCAGCGCATAGGCGCCGACGAGATGGGTGCGCTCGGGAAATTGCCGCAGCGACGCCAGCAGCTTGGCTATCTCCTCCATTGGATCGGGATGATGGAAGACCGGCAGGCCGAAGGTCGCCTCGGTGATGAAGACATCGCAGGCAACCGGCACATAGGCGGCGCAGGTCGGATCGGGTCGGCGCTTGTAGTCGCCGGAGACGACGATGCGTGTGCCGTTCTTCTCAATGGCGATCTGGGCGGAGCCGAGCACATGGCCGGCGGGATGAAAGCTTACCTTGACGCCGTTGACCAGCAGTTCCTCGCCGAAGGCTGCGGCCTGCTCGCTGGCGCAAAAGCCGTCGCCGTAACGCAGGCGCATGATGTCGAGCGTCTGGCGGGTGGCAAGCACGTTCACGTGGCCCGGGCGGGCATGATCCGAATGGCCGTGGGTGACGAGCGCCTGCTCGACCGGCCGCACCGGATCGACATAGAAGCCGCCCTCGGGGCAATAGAGCCCCTCCGGGGCGGGATAAAGCAGCGCATCAGGTCTCATGAAACGAGAGATAGCGGGAAATGGACGCGAGGCCAGAGGGCGGGAAGAACGGACTATGGAATGGGGCGCGGCTCAACGACTGCAATGTCATGACCCTATCCCGTCGAGAAAGTTGACCACAGCGACATTAAACTCACCCGGCCGCTGCAGCGGCGCGAAATGACTGACGCCTGTGAGATAGATCATCTCAGCGTTCGGAATGCTGCGAGCAAGATATTCGGCATGGTCGGGCTTGATGAATTCGTCGCGCTCGCCGAGGACGATTGCGACCGGCACCCGGATCAGGCCCAAGTCGGCGGCCTGATAATTCGGCTCCGTCCGCATCATCAGGCTGACCGCCTCGACGAATGGATTAAAATCGTCAGGCGTTGTGGACAATGCGGCATAGTCCTTGGCGTGCCGGCTGAAGCATCGGTCGATGACCGGGCTCGGAACAAATTCCAGCGTGCCGCTCGGATCCATGTTGCAGGCGAAAAAGAAGACCCCCTCGACACGTGACGGCGCCGTCATGGCGAGAATCAGGGCAATGCAGGCGCCGTCGCTCCAGCCGACGACGGCCGCCTTGTCGAGATGCAGCGCGTCCATGACCGCGAGCACGTCAGAGGCCATCAGCTCATAGCTATAGGGACGGGCATCGCGGGTGCTTCTTCCATGGCCACGGCTGTCGATCAGCACGACGCGGCGGCCGCGGCGCAACAGTGCCGGGACCTGATAACCCCAGTTGCCGCTGTGACCAAGGCCGCCATGCAGCAGAATGACAGGGGGACCTGCGCCGTAGGACGCATACCAAATGCGGGCACCGTCGCGCGCGACATGCCCTTCAACTGCTGCCGGCGGCAATGGGGCGCCGCCATGCGTCTCGAAATGGATGAGCTCGTCGTCTTGTGGTTCCATAGCGATGAGGCTCCCGTCCGGCGAATAGACCGATGGCATAGAAAAGCCGGAAAACAGCCCAAGAACAACCAGAATCGCTTTCTAGCCCTTGCGATGCAACCAGGGGGATCAGCATTGGGCAGGAAGTTTTTCTATTGCGCGGCGGCAATCGCGGTCGTCGCAGCGGGCATCTACCTCAACAATACCAGCCTGATAGCCGAACACCGACCGGGAAAACCGGTGCTGCTCGCCCATCGCGGCATCGCCCAGCGCTTCGACGAAACCGATCTCAAGAACGACACCTGCACGGCGAGCCGAATGCTGCCGCCAAAACACGATTATCTCGAAAACACACTTCCGTCGATGCAGGCAGGCTTTGCGGCCGGCGCCGATATCGTCGAGATCGACGTACATCCGACAACGGACGGGCAGTTCACCGTCTTTCACGACTGGACGCTCGACTGCCGCACCGACGGGCATGGCGTCACCCGCGAGCATTCGATGGCTGACATGAAGAGGCTCGACATCGGCTATGGCTATACCGCCGATGGCGGCAAGACCTTTCCCTTTCGCGGCCGTGGCATCGGCATGATGCCGACCCTTGCCGAGGTGCTGTCGACCTTTCCGGATCGGCGCTTCCTCATCAACGTCAAGAGCCGCGATCCTTCCGAGGGCGAAAAGCTCGCCACCGTGCTCAACGGACTTTCCCAGGAAAGACGGGCCGAGATCATCGTCTATGGCGGTGACGAGCCGATCGACGTGCTGCGCCGGATGGCACCCGATATCAAGACCGCCTCGCGCAAGAGCCTGAAGGGCTGCCTGTTCGGCTATATCGGCTATGGCTGGACCGGCCTGCTGCCGGACGAATGCAAACATGCGATGATGCTGGTGCCGATCAATATCGCCCCGTGGCTCTGGGGCTGGCCGGACCGTTTTCTCAACCGGATGGCGGATGCCGGGACCGAGGTCTTCGTGCTCGGTCCCTATCGCGGCAGCGATTTTTCCACCGGCATCGATGACCCCGCGCAACTGGCGCGGCTGCCGCCAAACTATGCGGCGGGCATATGGACGAACGAGATCGAGGCGATCGGCAAGCTTGCGAAATAGAGCTTGAAAGACGCCGCGTCGACCTGATCGATGCGGCGTCTTTCAATGTTTCCTTTTGTGCATGTCGTTCTCCCAAAACCGCTGCACACTTTTGGGCGACATGCAATAGAGCCTTTCCGGGTTAGATTGAAGCATTCTGTTGGCTCAAACGGAGTCGGATGGTCGACCGGCCGGCGCGCGTCGTAGCCCGGCTCTACGGCCAAGCCGGCCGGTCGATCAGCCGGCCCGTTTCAGCCAACCCGAAGGGCCGGGCATCTTTCCGCCAGGATCAAAGGCGATCGGCTCGGACGTACCGGGAGGTATGCCCGTCGCCAATCGCCTCTGCCCTGACGAAAACCTGCTCCGGCAGAATGCTTCAATCTAACCCGGAAAGGCTCTAGAGGCTCCGCGCTCGCAGCAATGCCGGGATTTCCTCCGGGGAGACGGGTTTCGAGAAGCGGTAGCCTTGCGCCTCCTCGCAACGCGCCTGGCGCAGGAAATCCATCTGGGCGTCGGTTTCGACACCCTCGGCGAGAACCGAAAGCTTCAGCGTCTGCGCCAGCGAGATGACGGCCGAGGCGATGGCGACGGCGGTCTTGTCGCCCGGCAGGGCCTCGACCAACGAACGGTCCATCTTCAGGCGGTCGAAGGGGAAAGTCTTCAGTGCAGCGAGGCTGGAATAGCCGGATCCGAAATCGTCGATCGACAGGCGAACGCCCAGCGCCCGCAGCGATTCCATCATGGCGAGCGCGCGTTCGGCATCGTGCATCACCACGCTTTCGGTGACCTCCAGCTCCAGCCAGCGCGACTGCAGGCGGTGGCGCTCGAGCGCTTCGGTGACATGGGTTGCGAAATCCGGATCGGCAAACTGCTTGGCGGAGACGTTGACGGCGATCGTCAGCGGCGGCAGGCCCATATCCTGCCAGTTGCGCGCCTGGCGGCAGGCCTCGTTCAGCACCCAGAGACCGAGGGGGACGATCAGGCCGGTCTCTTCGGCGAGCGGAATGAAATTGACCGGCGGCAGCCTGCCCTTGGCCGGATGGTTCCAGCGAACCAGCGCCTCGAGCCCGGTGATGCGGCCGGTGGCGACATCGACCTGCGGCTGATATTGCAGGAACAGCTGGTCGCCGGCGATCGCCAGGTGCAGTTCCTCGTGCTCGCCGAGCGGCATTCCGAGGGGCGTGCTGCCGCCCTCGTGATGTTGCAATGTGTTGCGGCCGAGTTCCTTGGCGCGGTACATGGCGCGGTCGGCATTGGCGAGAAGCTCTTCGGAGGTTGCGCCATCGAAGGGGAAGGCAGCGACACCGATGCTCGAGGTGACGGTGATCTCGCCGTCCGCGCCGCGGATCGGCCGGTTGATCGCCTTCTGCAGCTCGCGAAGACGGCGCGTGATGCCGGCATCGTGGCTCGACTGGTGGACGAGCACCACGAGGAATTCGTCGCCGCCGAGACGCACCACCATATCTGACGCCCTGACGCTATTGGCCATGCGGGCGGCGATCTCCTTCAGCACCTCGTCGCCGGCGGCGTGGCCGCGGCCATCATTGATGTCCTTGAAATTGTCGAGATCGATATAGGCGACGGTCACCTTGCGGTTGTTGCGCCGGGCCTGGTCGAGGATACTCGCCAGCCGCTCCTTCAGGAAGGCGCGGTTCGGCAGGCCCGTGAGATCGTCATGATGGGCCATGAAATGAATGCGGTCGTCGACACGCTTGCGCTCGATGGCGATGCCGGCGATATGGGTGGCGAGCGCCACCAGCGTCATCTCGTGCTCGGTGGGACGGCGGACTTCCCTGGAATAGAGCGCGAACGTGCCGAGCACATTGTTCTGCGATGTGGCGATCGGCGTCGACCAGCAGGAGCGGAACCCGAACGGGGCAATCAACGCGCGAAAATCCTCCCAGAGCGGATCGCTCATCACGTCCTCGACGATCACGGTCTGACCGCGCCACGCGGCGGTGCCGCAGGAGCCGACCTTCGGACCGATCGTGACACCATCGATGAGGCGGCTGTAGCCGCCGGGCAGATTGGGAGAGGCGCCGTGATAGAGCCTGGTGCCCTCGCTGTCGAGCAGCAGCACCGATCCGTCGATCCCGGTCAGTTGCGCCTCGATCATCAGCACAAGCGCCTCGAGGATCATCGGCAACGGCTCGTTGCGGGCAATCATTTCGAGCAGGCTCGCCTGGCCGCGATGCAGATCCTCCTGGCGCTTGCGTTCGGTGATATCACGGGAAACACCGATCAGGCCGACGATTTCGCCGCGATCGTTGCGCAGCGGGATCTTCGAGGTCAGCCGGCATATCGGTCTTCTACTGCCGGGAAGGACGTAGGATTCCTCCATGTCGATGCGGGCTTCGCCCGTCGTCATGATCTGCTGCTCGATATCGAAATGGTGGAGCGCCGTCTCGAAATCGAACAGGTCAAAATCGCGCTTGCCGGTCATCAGCGCAGCGCTCTCCAGGCCAAGGCTGCTGGCGGTGACGGCATTGGCAAAGACGAAGCGGCTGTCACGATCCTTGACGTAGAGAAAATCCGGAAGCTCGTGGACGATTTCCTTGAGGCGGAGGTTCTCGATACCCTCGGAAAAGTGGTGGGCGGTCGATGCCATCATTGCCTCCGTCGCGGCGACGATGCGCCGCGTTTCGGCCGTCAGGGCATCGGCTGATTCCCATCGCCTGGCACTCGGTTCGTGCATGCCGCCATTCTCCCCGCCGGCCGAAGGCCGTATCCCACACCCGTCATCATAGAATTTCCCTTAAAAGTAGTCCTCATTTCCTTCGGCTTGCTTAAATGAAAGGGTGAACAAGACGACAATATAAGCGGCGATATCCTGCCGTCGCGCTCGCCACGACGGCAATTTCGTCCGCCTTTGCCAAGCTTGTGCCAAAAGAATACATGCCCGCCTGGCACGTTTCCTGCTACGGGCGCGTTATGACAAGTGATCCCCGGATGCCCTCACGCCGCGACATGCTTTTATTCCTCGCGGCCTCGGCGGTTGCGGGAGGGACATCACGCGCCGTCGCCTCGCCGCTGACGGCGGCCGCTCAGCCCGACCTGCGTGGGGCAATCGACGCGGTGGAATATCGCGCCATTCCCGAAAGTGGCGACCGCAAGACCCGCAACCTTGAGCAGATGATCAAACAGGCGGCGCGCGAGAACGTGCCGGTGTTTCTGCCGCCCGGCACCTACCGGGTCTCCAACCTCACCTTGCCCGACAATACGCGCATATCAGGCGTGCCTGGCGCTTCACGGATCGTCTATACCGGCGACGGCCACCTGTTTTCGGCCGAGAACGTGCGGCGGATCGAGCTTTCCAATCTCGTCATCGACGGCGGCAACCGCTGGCTTGGCGACGATGCCGGCGGGCTGTTGCAATTTACCGGCGTCGACGAGGTGCTGATCGACAATTGCGAGATCAGCGGCAGCTGCAAACATAGCCTGCAGCTGGAGCGCTGCGGCGGCAGGATCGAGCGCAGTCACATTTCGGGGGCTGCCCAATCCGGACTTTACGCGGTGGATTCCACCAACCTTTCGGTCACCGGCAATACGATCTCGGATTGCGGCAATGGCGGCATCCTGGTGCATCGCTGGAAGAAGGCGGAGGACGGCACGGTTGTCTCCGGCAACCGCATTTCCAACATCCGCGCCAATGACGGCGGCACCGGCCAAAACGGCAACGGCATCAATATTTTCCGCGCCGACGGGGTGATGGTGGTGAACAACCACATCTCCGACTGCGCCTTTACGGCGATCCGCGCCAATTCGGCCTCGGATATCCAGATCAGCAGCAACCAGTGCCGACGCTCCGGTGAGACGGCGATCTATGTCGAATTCGCCTTCGAAGGCGCCGTCGTTTCCGGCAACATGATCGACGGGGCGGCAAACGGCATCTCGATCGCCAATTTCGACGAGGGCGGCCGGCTGGCGAGCGTTACCGGCAATGTCGTGCGCAACCTGACGCTGCGCGGCCCATACCAGCATGAGGTCGGTTTCGGCATCGGCATCGCGGCGGAGGCCGACACGCTGATTTCAGGCAATGTGATCGAGGGCGCGCCGCGCTGGGGGCTGCAGATCGGCTGGGGTCCCTATCTGCGCAACGTCGTTGTGACAGGCAATGTGGTGCGCAAGGCCCCGGTCGGTTGCGCCGTCTCGGTCGCCGACGGCACCGGGACCGCGGTCATCACCGACAACATCTTCCAGGAGATCACCGAAGGCGCGGTTTTAGGCTTCCAGTGGGAGAAGAAGGTGTCCGGCGAGATGGCAGGCGGCGGCTCGCCCTATGCGCAGCTGACCGTGGAGCGAAACCGCGTCTCCTGAAGGCCATCAAAAGCTTTCATCATCCCATCAGCCACAAGGACTTTTCCCACGCCGATCCGGCATTTACGGTCTCTCGGACACATCGAGGGGATATGGACATGCTGACAATCTACGGAGTCTATCGATCGCGCGCCTCACGCGTCTATTGGATGGCGGAGGAGCTTGGGGTCGAATTCCGCTCGGTGCCAGTGCTGCAGGCAAGGCGGCTCGCAGATCCGCTATCTCAGGATGCGCCGCTCAACACGCATTCGCCGGAATTCATTGCCGTCAACCCGATGGCGCAGATCCCCAGCATTCGGGACGGCGACCTCGTGATGCACGAGTCACTGGCGATCAATCTTTACCTCGCCCGTAAATATGGCGGACCGCTTTCCGGCCAAACCGTCGAGGAAGACGGATTGCTGACGATGTGGACGATCTGGGCGGCTGCGGAGGTCGAACCGCACACGGTGAAGATCGTACTCACCTATGATAACGGGCTTGAAAACAGCGAAGGTGGCCAACAGACGATCGCGGTTTCCTGCCGCCCGCTGCGCAGGCCGCTGGCGGTTCTCGAAGGCCACCTCGCCGGCCGGCAATGGATCGTCGGCGACCGTTTCACCGTTGCCGATCTCAACATCGCCGAGGTGCTGCGCTACGCCCAGAGCGAAGAGGCGCTTTTCCAGGCGCATCCGAATATCAAAGCCTGGATCGAGCGCTGCCAGTCCCGCCCGGCCTATAAGGCGATGCAAGCAACACGCAGCAAGGAGCCGATCTAAAGCGCGGCGCACCGAATTGCGTCCATTGGATACGTCGGCCACGAGGCCTTAAAGTGGATGTCGTCTATGATCGAACGAATTTTAGAGCATCCTCGACGCTGCGTATGAATATCGAGGTGGTGTCGTCCGGCTTCTGACAACGTCCGCGCTGCTTCAAGCGTTGCCAATCGCGGGTCTCAGCCAAGCCACATCGATCAGGGCAGCTGCCAGCGCTTCGGCTTCACCGGCAAAGACACGATCGGAGTGACCACCGATCGGAAACCAGCCGCGCGCGTCCTCGACGTCTCGACGGAATTCCTCGAAGCCGACGGTTCCATCCGGCCGCCGAAATATATCGACGCAGCGGTCCGCGCCCTGATCGTTGATCGAGCGCAGGACTTTGTTCACATGCGCCATGAGCGTTTCTCCCATCCTGGAAACATTCACTGAGGCTGGTGGACGTGGTTCAATCCGTTGAATTACAACAAGATTTTGTTATCGAAGCCGATCGTCTCCAATTCCGGAGGCCACACTCGCCCTGATTAAGGATAGTCCATTGCTTGCCCGCCTGTCACCAGTTGCCGGCAATGATGAAGCCGTCCGGTTCGATGGCAGCGAACGGCCCGGAGTTCTGGCGCTCCGCGAGATTGAAGTCCATCCTGGTCGGGGGAAAAATCACCTCATGAACTCACTGCCTAGGTCTGAGGATTATCGAAAGAGCGCCAGCGTGCCGGCCATTTCCTCACGGATCCAGGCCTTGAAATCCTTGACCTTCTTTGGCTCGCGCGTGCCTTCGGCGGTGACGAAGTAGTGGCCGAAGCCGGTCGGCGCGCGAATGCCGAAGGGGGCGGCGAGCCGGCCTTCGGCGAGCGCAAAGGCGGCAAGGGTCTGCCAGGCCAGCATGACGCCCTGCCCTGCAATCGCCGCATCGAGGCAGAGCGAGGCGTCGTTGAAGACGTGACGGGTCGAAAGCGTGGCACCTGATAGTCCGACCTCGCGCATCCAGACCTCCCAGGTGAACATGGCATGGCCATCGATGATGGCAGGCAGTTCGAGAATATCGGCAGGCTCTTTCAATTTTGCCGCCATCTCGGGCGAACAGACGGGAAAGACCTCCTGCTCCAACAGCAGCTCTGCCTTCACCTCCGGCCATTTGCCGGTGCCGACGCGGATACCGATATCGACGTCGCAGAGGGCCGGATTGACGAGATTGGTGGTTGCATCCAGCCGCAGCTTGATGTCGGGATGGCGCTCGGCGAAGCGATCCAGCCGGCAGACCAGCCAGCGGGCGGCGAAAACCGGCGCCACCGAGATGGTCAGGATGGTATCGTCCTTGCGGCTGGCGATCGACACCGCCGCCGAAAGACGGGCGAACCCCTCGTCGAGCGCCAGAAGCACCGGCCGGCCGGCTTCGGTGGCGATCATGCCCCTGGCGGTGCGCTCGAAGATCACCTGACCAAGCTGGGCTTCGGCCTTGATGACCTGCTGGCTGACGGCGCCGACCGAGACGCCGAGTTCGTCGGCGGCGGCCTGGAGCGAGCCGAGACGACCGACGGCCTCCAGCGCGCGCAGGCCGTTGAGATGGACCATGTTCAAGTTCTTCATATAGCTTTTCTATAGCGGCGCCGCATTAATCTCAATTGAAAAACTGCCTGTTGAGGCCGACATTGCAAGCATAGGCAATCCATTCGAACGCAGGACGTCAGCGGATGGGATGGCTCAGCAGGCGCCAGCCGCCATTGATCATCCTTCTGCGCTACTGAGAAAGCGAGGCATGCCATGTCTTTGTTGAAGTTTTTCTTCACCCCTGTTCGGCAGGTGGCAAGCGCGGAAATTGCCCCAGCCTGGAAGGATGATCCGCTGCGGCATCCCGAGGTCGAGCGCATGTCGATGCGCGAAATCGCCGATCTGCCGCTTGGGATGCAGACCGGCTTTCAGGCAGAGGGCAAGCCGCCGCTGGCGAAATGCGCGTGAAGATATGGTAGGTTCGCCCTGGCAGAAAGGGCGGAGCAATGGCCGACGACGTCGATGCGATCTTCGAACGCCTGAAGCGGCTGGCGGCGGAAGCCGGCCTGCCTGATGTCGAGGAGAGCACCTCGTATGGCAATCCGGCGCTGAAGGTCGGCGGCAAGAGTTTTGTCGCGGTGAAGAATGCCGAGACGATCGTGATCTCGATTTCGCTCGACGACAAGGATCACCTGCTGGAGATGGCGCCTGACGTCTATTTTCAAACCGATCATTATGTCGGCTGGCCGCATCTGCCGGTGCGCGCCGCCGTGATCGGCGACGAGGAACTGCGGTTGCGACTGATCGGCGCCTGGCTGTTCCGGGCGCCGAAGAAGCTTGCCGCAGGTTTTAACGGTCAGGCCCGGTCGTAGGCCAGCGCCCGCTGGACGGCGGGGCGCAGCAGCATGCGGGCGTGGTGGTCGCTCGCCTTTTCGAACCGGGCGGGATCGACGCCGTCCGATGGCAGCCAGTCGGTCATGACGAAGAGATAGGGATCGGCGAGCGAATAGGCCTCACCCATCACCCATGGGCCTTCGAACATCGTCTGCTCGATCAGCGTGAAACAATCGGCCATATTCTCAGGCACCTTGGCCTTCATCGCCTCGATTGCCGCCGGCTCGTCGGCCCAGCGCGAGCCGCGCGGGCGATGGGCATGGTTCACATGCACGGTCGAGCAGATATAACTGTTAAAGGACTGGAGCCTGGCAAATTCGAAGGCATCGTCAAGCGGCGCCAGCTTGGCGGCCGGCGCGCTCTGAGCGATATAAGCCAGGATCGCCGGCGTTTCCGTCAGCACGCCATAATCGGTGACCAGTGCCGGCACCCGGCCCTTCGGGTTGATCTTCAGATAGTCCGGCGAACGCTGCTCGCCATCGCGGAGGCTGATCTTCTTCGTTTCGAAGGCCAGGCCGGATTCTTCCAGGGCAATAAGGCTTGCGAGCGCGCAGGTTCCCGGCGCGTAATACAGTGTCAGCATGGTTCTCGACTCCCTTTCGGCAAGGGTTATAGCGTAGCGGTCGGTGCGCCGGAACTGGGGAGATTGGGTTTTGATCGTCCGTCGAGACAAGGGTGGGTGCGCCGAGTGTGAGGGCATAATAGATGTGTCGTGTGGCCCCCTCATCCGACGGGTCGGTTGAGGGGGTGAGCGATAAAGCTGCGAATGCATTGAGTGTAGCAAAGGGCAAAGCGCGGGCGCAGCAATCCGCTCAGCCGCAGCCCGGCACATCCTCCAGCCTGTGCCAGACCGGAATGCCGCGTTCCCTGGCGATGCGCACGTCGTTGTCAGCTCCCTTGGAATCGCCCGGCAGGCGCAGCACGCCCTCGCAGAGCTGCAGCAGCCGGCCGGCGACCGGGTGGAAGATCTCTTCGTAGAGCGCATCGCCGACCGACCGGCCGCCGGCGGCATGCCAGATCGGCAGCGCCACCCATTCGCCGATCATCGGCACGTGGCCCGCCTCAAACAGCGCGTGCGAGGGTTCTTCCAACCGCTTCAGGTTGGCGGCCATCTTTTCCGGGTCGTCGCCCGTTCCGGACCGATAGGGCCCGGCAATCAAAATCAACATGATCCACTCCTTCGCTCCGCTTCTGCGTGAGCACTCCCGGCCTCATGCACGGGATTTCGTGAAAATGCACGATATTTCTTGAATGTCGAGTCATTTCGTGCAATATCGGGCTATTATGTTTAATTTCGTGCAGAGAGACGATGCTGACAACGCAACGCAAGACCCTCATTCTCGACATCCTGCGCCGTGACGGCCAGGTGATCGCCAAGCGCGTCGCCGAGGATTTCGCCCTTTCGGAAGACACGATCCGGCGGGACCTCAGGGAAATGGCGGCGGAGGGGCTGCTGAAACGGGTGCATGGCGGGGCGATGCCGCTGGCGCCTGACCTGCCTGACTTCACCGCCCGGCGCAGCGTCTCGTCACAGATCAAGGCACGGCTGGGAGCAGCGGCGGCGGCGATGGTCAAGCCCGGTCAGATGATCTTCCTCGATGGCGGCACGACGACGGCGGAGATCGCCCGGCATTTGCCGCGCGACTTGCCGCTGACGGTTGCGACCCACAGCCCGACGATCGCCGCCGAGCTGGAACACCACCCGACGGCCGAGGTGATCCTGACCGGCGGACGGCTCTACAAACATTCGATGGTGGCGACGGGCGCAGCGGCGGCAGCGGCGATCTCGCAGCTCCGCCCCGATCTCTTCTTCCTCGGGGTGACGGCGGCGCATCCCGTGCACGGGCTTTCCACCGGTGATTTCGAGGAAGCGGCGATCAAGCGGCACATCGCCCGGTGCTCGGCCGAAACGCATGTGCTGCTGACCGAGGAGAAGTTCGACCTCGTCTCACCCTGCCCAGTGCTTGGCATTTCCGAGGTGGCGGGGCTGATCGTGCCCATGGAGGTGACCGCCGAACGGCTGAAACCCTATCGCGATCTCAACGGCGCAATCGCCGCAGCATGATGGTGCTGCGGGAGGGCTGCGGTGCTGCAGCATGCGGCAAGAGACTTGCGGCAAGGGCCGCGATGAAGGCCGCCAACACGGCATAGGCCGGCGCCATGCTGCCGGTTCCAATGGTGAGCACCGTCTGCAGATATGGCTGCGCCAACGCGATGACGATGGAAAGTGCCGGCATGTCGAGCAGGGTCCCGGCGATCCGAGAGAGTTCCGGCATGAAGGCTGCGCCAGCAAGCGCGCCGTAAACCGCCGTCAGGCGGAGTGTAAGGCGCAACGGCACCGAGGCTGCAAGCGGCAGCATGTCGCCATCCTCGAGGGCAAACATGAGATAGGCTGCGAAAGCCGCCAGAAACAGGAAGGCGACGGGCAGTGCGGCCAGGGTAGCGGATTGCGTCAGCGCCGCCGCATCCGCCGCCAGGAAGAGCAGGATCGGCGTGGAAGCGACGAACCAGATGGCGACGATCGGCCCCCAGAACCAGATGAGCGAGAGAGCGTGAAGACGGAGCAGCGTCGCCATGAAGAGCACGCCGATCGCGGTCCAGATGCAGGCGGGTTTGAGCACGCCCGATATCAGCCGCAGGGCCGGCTCGCAGGTCCCGGCCATCTCGCCGCAGCCGGACAGCTGGATCGTGAGCCAGGTGATATAATCGAGGCTCAACGTAGCGAACATGAAGATGCCGATGCCCATCAGCATCCACCAGAGATAGCGGCCTGCAAACATGCCCTGCCCTCACGGCTTCCAGGACTGTGCTCACGTCGCTGCGAAAGGGTGCATCCGCGATCGCAGGACGTACCCCTTTATATTAGGCAATTCTTATTTTTCTAATAACTTATGTAAGCAAGCTCGACTCATCCGCCAAGGCGGAAGTGACCCTGACATCGCCGACATGGATGCCGTTCCAATTGCGCATTGGCTTCGTGGCATGGGCGATCAGGGCCGCATGCACCTCGCTCTCCGTCTCGAAGAAGCGGGCGAGGGTTGCCGCCACCATGGCTTCGGCGGCGCGGGTCGTGCCATCCTCGCATTTCAGCGCGATGGCAATGCCCTTTTCCGGGATGGCGGCGCAG
The DNA here is from genome assembly GCF_051811185.1 of Rhizobium sp. 62_C5_N11_2. Taxonomy (NCBI): domain Bacteria; kingdom Pseudomonadati; phylum Pseudomonadota; class Alphaproteobacteria; order Hyphomicrobiales; family Rhizobiaceae; genus Rhizobium; species Rhizobium sp. 62_C5_N11_2. The sequence continues at coordinate 956,639 of NZ_JBPWPW010000001.1, read as the reverse complement.
AAGACGCCTTCGGCGCCTGTTTTGCAGAAGATACGGCCGGGGGCGATCTGCATCAGTTCCGTGCAGGCGCGGCCGGAGCCCGCGACATAGAAGGGCTCGGCCATGCAGGCCTCGATCAGTCGGCGGGAGGCCTTGGCGCGCAGCGGTTCGAGGCCGGTGCCGGTCGCCATTTTCGCAAAACCGTGGGCAAGGCTCTTGAGCGGCACGGCATAGGTCGGAATCGAGCAGCCGTCGGTGCCGCAGCTCTCGGCGCCGAGCACGGCGCCGGTCAGGCTTTCCATCGCCGCGCGGATCTCGACCTGCAGCGGGTGCTGATAGCCGACATAGCCCTTCGGATCGAGGTCCTGATGACAGCAGGCGCAGATGAAGCCGGCATGTTTTCCCGAGCAATTGTTGTGCAGCGCGTTCGGTGCCTCGAGCGTGCGGGCCTGATGGATCAGGGTCTTCTGATGGAACGACCAGTGGGCGCCGCATTCCAGTGCCTCGGCGTCGCGACCGGCGCGCGACAGCATGGAAGCGGCCAGCGCCACATGCTCGTCCTCGCCACTGTGCGAGGCACAGGCCAGCGCCAATTCCTTGTCGCCGAAGCCGTAGGCATCGGCAGCACCGCTCTCGACCAGCGGCAGCGCCTGCATCGCCTTGCAGGACGAGCGCGGGAAGACCGCGGCCTCGATGTCGCCCAGCGAGAAGACAAGCTTGCCGTCGCCATCGACGACAGCCACCGCGCCACGATGGCGACTTTCGACGAGCAGGCCGCGGGTGACTTCGACGGTGACGGGATTGGTCATGAGCTCTCATCCGGATGCTGGCGGGTTGCGCAGTCCATAACGCGTCACGCGGCGAAAGCCAACGGGGTTGACGTGGCGTCGGGGTTTAGGCGGCTGCGCGGGTGCCTGCTGATAGTGCACCGGCTCTATGGGTGGCTGGACATCACCGCATATTCCGCCGTCCCAGCCCTTGAGTTTAGACGGCTCGAGACGTTATGCCTTGCAACCCAATTCACAATCCGAGGAATTGTTTTGCAATCGGGCATATCTATCACCGAGTCCACGTTGTTGGCACTTTTCACGATTGTCTCTCTGAGCTTGGCGTGTTGGTTGGCACGCCAGCCCGCAAAGACGAGCGTCGGAATCACCCTTGGAGTCCTTCTTGGGCTGGTGTTGATATACACCACCTCAGCGCTCGTCGCTTTTTTGGCAAATGTTCTTCCCTTCGGGCAAATCGACTTCTGGCTCTCGAATTTGGTCGCGAAATTCTGAAATAGGCATTCAGCCCCCTTGCAGGCTTGAACGCGATCACATCGTCCAAACATTCATCACAAAAATTGACGAAGACGATCTAAAACTATCGTTTCTCTGATAGGTCCGATGCAGCTAAGAGTGGCGCATCAGGAACCGCCCCCATGCCATCCACTTTTTCCTTGATCCTTCGCGACAACAGGATCCGTATTCCGACCGTGACACTCGTCGCGCTCGCCTTCACCTATGCTTCGACCGCGCCCTACCAGTCGATCATCGGGATCAATGAACTCGGCTTGAGCAATGGCGCCTATTCGGCGCTGGTGTTCTTCTCGGCAATCGTCAACGTCACGACAAGCCTGACGCTCGGCATCTGGTCGGACAGGCTGAAAGAGCGCCGGCCGCTGGTGCTGGGGCTTTGCGTCGCCGGCATGCTCGGCTTCGGGTCGATCGCGATCTTTCATAGCCCCATGGTCTTCATCTTCTCCACGCTGCTGCTGGTACCGATGAGCAATTCCACCTATTCGCTGCTGTTCGCCAGCCTGCGCGCCAGGACCAATCAGATGGACCGTGGCCAGGGGGCGGCGATCACCGCAACCGTGCGGGCGCTCTTTTCCGGCTCATGGGCGCTGGCGCCGGGGTTGATCGGCCTCTATCTCGTCAGTTCGCCGTCGATGACGCCGGCCTATGGGATCGCGGCATTGGCAAGCTGCACCTGCTTCTGCCTGTATTTCTTCTTCGCACCCCGAAATGGCGCCGCCGGCCCTGCCCCCGATCACGCCGGGTTCTTTGCTTCGCTGAAACGGATTCTTGTGCCGCATGTGCTGTCGCGCGTTATCGTCATGGCGATGCTGTTCGGGCTGCAGCGGCTGAACAGCATGCTCTTGCCGCTGATCATCACCCATGCGGCCGGCGGCACCGTCGTCGAGGTCGGCTTCATGGCAGGTTTGACGGCGCTGCTCGAGATGCCGTTCATGATGATGTGGGGCTTTGCGCAGCGCCACTTCCGGACCGTGCATGTGCTCGCCTTCGGCGCGCTGATCTACTGCGCCTATCTGCTACTGCTTGGTTTTGCTTCCGCGCCCTGGCACATCTATGCACTACTCCTCCTCAATGCCTGCGGGGCGGCAGCGATCCTCAGCGTGCCGATCACCTATCTGCAGGACCTGATCGCGGACCGACCGGGGCTTGGAACCTCGCTGATCTCGCTGAACACTTTCATTGGGACCGGTATCAGCGCCGGCCTCTTCGCTTTCGGCACCGCGATCACCGATTATTCCGGCACCGCCTTTGTCGGCGCGGCCGCGGGTCTCGCATCGATCGGAGTGCTGCTCTATCTCGAAAGCAACTGGCGGCAGGCGCGGCAGCCGGCGTGAACCGCCAGCCGGTTGCCAGCGATATCGGTCAACGCGGCATGATGCGATAGGCGCAGCGGCGGGCGCCGGCGAGGATGTGTTCGCTGCGCTCGATATCGGCGCCGAGGACGGCGCGGAAGGTTTCGAGTTCGGAGCGGCAGAAGCCGGCGCAGGCGGTGGCGGCGGCGCAGATCGGGCAGTGGTTTTCGACCAGCATGAAGTAGCCATCCGCCTCCTGCCAGTGATCGGCCATATAGCCCTCGCGGGTGCGGATGCCGGCAAGGGCCTCGACGCGCGAGGCAAGGTCATGCGCCTCGCTGAGTTCCTGCCGATAGCGCTGCAGCGTCTCGGCCTCGCGGGCGGAGATGACCGTATCGAGGGCTGCGGCCCCGAGCTGTTCGACGAGCGTGCCAAGGAGATTTGCCGTCAGCTCGGCATGGCCATCCGGAAACTGGCGGTTGCCGCTGGCCGTGAGGTGCCAGAGCTGGCGCGGCCGGCCCCTGCCCGCGGCGGCAACGGTGACCGGTTCCACCAGCCCCTCCTCCGCCATCTTCGACAGCTGCTGCCGGGCGGCTTCGCCTGATATGCCGAGCGCATCGCCGATCGCGGCGGCAAGCTGCGGGCCGTCGGTCTTTATCAGGATCAGGATCCGGTTGGCTGGGGACTGGCGCATATTTTCCAAGTCAAGTCTTGTTTTAATCAAATCGGCATGCAATTTTCCAATTTATAACTTGGAAAATAATCCTTCGCCAGTAAAAATCTCGGGGTCCTCCCATGTCGAATATCGACCAGACTGCAGCCGTCCCGAATTCCAGCTCGGTCTTCCGCCTGTTCCTGCCCGAGCACCTGCCGGCAACGCTGATGCTGGCCGGCGGCGTGACGCTTTATGCTGTGGAGAGCTACATCATGGCGACGATCGCGCCTTCGATCGTGCGCGATATCGGCGGGCTCGCGCTGTTTTCCTGGGTTACCAGCCTGTTCGTCGCCGCCGCCGTGCTCGGCTCGATCTTCGTCGCCATGCGGCCGCGCGGCATCGGGCTTCGATCCGTCTATGTGATCGCGGCACTTGTCTTCGGCGTCGGCAGCCTGATTGCCGCAGCCGCACCGTCGATGCCGGTGGTGCTGATCGGACGCGCGGTGCAGGGTCTGGGAACTGGCGCGCTGGCAGCGCTCGGCTATGCCTTCATCCGCTTCGTCTATCCCGAGCCCCTATGGCCGAAGGCCTCGACGCTCTATGCGGCGATCTGGGGCGTGGCGACCGTCATCGGACCGACGCTCGGCGGCTTCTTTTCTTCGGGCCACACCTGGCGCTACGCTTTCATCGTGCTGGTGCCGCTCGGGCTGTTGATGGCATTCCTGGCGCCACGGCTTCTGCCCGAGGTCGAGGACGACCGCGAGCAGGAGAAGACCCCGGTTGCCCAGATCGGACTGCTGCTTGCGGCCGTGCTGATGGTGAGTGCGGCCGGCGCGATCGAGACAACAGGCGCGAAAGCGGCGCTGATTGCGGCCTCGGTCATCGCGGTGGCAACCATGCTTCTCATCGAGCGGAAGAGCCCGAACCGGCTCTTGCCGTCCGGCGCTGTCAGCCTTTCCCAGCCGATTGCACGGGTCTACCTGGCGATGCTCGCCATGACCGTCGTCCTCGTCAGCGACGTCTTCATTCCCTATTTCCTGCAGACCCTGCATGGGGTGGCGCCACTCCTATCGGGATATCTCGTCGCACTCGTCGCCCTCGGCTGGACGTTTGCGGCCTTCCTCAGTGGCTCTTGGACCGGCAGGCCGGCTTACCGGGCAATCGTCATTGGTGCCCTTATCGAGACGGCGGCGACCGCTTCGCTCGCGATTTTCCTCGCGAGCGACAATCCGGAGGGGCATATGCTTTTCATCGTGCCGGCGGCGATCGGCATGTTCATGATGGGCTTCGGCATCGGTCTCGGCTGGGCGCATCTGGTCGCCATGGTCCTGAGGCTCGTTGCCGACAACGAACAGGACAAGGCCTCTTCGGCGATCCCGACGATGAGTTCGCTCGGCGGCGCCTTCGGTGCGGCCTTCTCAGGCGTCATCGCCAATGGCGCCGGCCTCGTCGATCCGGGCGGCATATCAGGCGCGCTTTCGGCGGCGCACTGGCTCTATCTGCTGATGGCGCTGCCGGGTGTTCTCGCCGTCGGCGTGTCGCTGACATTATCGCGCCGCGCGTCTTTTTAAACGCGCAGCATGACCTTGCCGACATGGCTGCCGCCTTCCAGCAACCGGTGGGCTTCGATAACCTCTTCGAAGGCAAAGACCTTGTGGATGACGGGGGCGATGGTGCCGGCTTCCAGCAGCGGCCAGACCTCGGAGAGCAAGTCGTCGCGGATGGCGCGTTTTTCTTCTGCCGTGCGCGGCCGCATGGTGGAGCCGGTGACCGTCAGCCGCTTGACCATGATCGGCGAGAGATTGACCTTTTCGGCGATCGCGCCGCCGAGGAAGGCGATGATCGACAGGCAGCCGTCCTTGGCCAACGAGCCGATGTTGCGCTCGAAATAGGAGGCGCCGATCATGTCGAGGATGATATCGACGCCGTGGCCGGTCTCGGCCTTGATCACCTCGGCGAAATCCTCGGTCCTGTAGTTGATCGCGCGTTTGGCGCCGAGCCTCTCGCAGGCCTCGCATTTCTCCTTCGAACCCGCCGTCGCGTAGACTTCAGCGCCGAAGGCGAGGGCGAGCTGGATCGCCGTCGTGCCGATGCCGCTGGAGCCGCCATGGATCAGCACCGTTTCGCCTTCCGTCAGCCCGGCCATCTGGAAGAGGTTGGCCCAGACGGTGAAGAAGGTCTCAGGCAAAGCGGCCGCCTTTACCGCGTCATAGCCCTTGGGAAAGGGCAGGATCTGGCCTGCCGGCAGCAGGCAATATTCGGCATAGGCGCCACCATTGGCGAGCCCGCAGACCTTGTCGCCGACGCCATAGCCGCTGACGCCGGGGCCGACGGCAACGATTTCGCCTGATAGCTCCAGACCGAGGATCGGGCTCGCATCCTTGGGCGGGGGATAGCTGCCCTGGCGCTGGGCAATATCGGGGCGGTTGACGCCGATCGCCTCGGCGCGCACCAGAACCTGCCCGTCTTGCGGTACGGGAAGCGGTCGCTTGCCGATCGTCATCACCTCGGGCCCGCCGAAGGACGGCAGATCGACGAAACGCATTTCCTGAGGCAATGGCATGACCCGGCTCCTCCCTGGAGCAGTTCAGCTTTTGGTGGAAGTGCGCGGAACCGCTCTGGCTTTTTGTCTAAAACACAGGAAGTAAATCAGCCCCGCAGGCTTGGGAAGACTTGATGTGGCAGAGGCGTCAATTCGCCTCGCCCACTGCATAAGTGCTACAGCGTCCTTTGCGCATCTAAAATGACGCGCGGCGCTGTAGGAGATGGAAGACCAGGCCTCCCTCGCTGTCCTTGGCGGCCGACTTGATGATGGCGATTTCGGCGCTGACGCGGTTGATATCGTCGATGACGAGTCCTTCCGGCAGTTCGATGACACCGATCGAGCAGCGCATCAGCGGGAACAAAGCTTCGGCGCCGGTGCGGTCGTGACCGAGGATGCGGCCGGCGGCGCGATCCTCGTCGGAATAGAGGTCCCGCACGTCGTCATGGAAATCGCTGATCAGCCGCTCGAGGATTTCCGTCAGCTCTTCCTTGGTCCAGCCGACGACGCCGATGAAGAAATCGTCGCCGCCGACATGGCCGAGGAAATGACGTTCGGCGAAGAAATAGCGGCGCATCAGCGCGGCAAACAGCGAGATCGCGTGGTCGCCGAGATGGAAGCCATAGGCATCGTTGAACGGCTTGAAATTGTCGAAGTCGCAATAGCAGAAGTGGCGAAGCGCATCGCCGTCGCGGCCGGACTGACGCATGAAATCGCGGATGGCACGATTGCCCGGCAGGCCGGTCAGCGGGTTCTGGTCCTGCGCGGTCTTCAGCTGTTTCTCGTTGATGACCTTGATCAGCGAGGCGGCGGAGACGACACCGGCATAGCGCATATTGTCGGTCAGGATCAGGCAGTTGCTGCCTTCCATATTGGCGAAGATGGCCATCAGTTGCTCGGCGTCGCTGTCGAGGCCGACGATCGGCGCCATCCCGACGAAATGCGAGATGCTGCGCTCGTACATCTTGTTCTTCAGGAGATCGCGGCCGAAGGGCTGGTAGATATATTCCTTGAGGTGATGCTCGTGGATGATGCCGCGCGGCTCGTCATTGGCGTTCAGGACAGGAAAGAAGGCCTGGCGCGGATTACGCCGGAAGAGTTCGAAGACGCTGTCGATGCTGTCATTCTCATAGACCGTCGGCAGCAGCTCGATCTGCTTGCGGATGAGGATTTCGTCGAGCGACTGGCTGCCCCGCTTGCTCTTGCCGAGCTCCTGCAGGTGCGGGTAGGACGGCGCCAGCTCTGATATATGCGTCGTCGGGCGGGAGATAAACCAGCCCTGGACGAGGTCGACGCCATATTCGCGGCAGGCGATGAATTCGGCCTCGGTCTCGATGCCTTCGGCGATGACGCGCGTGCCGAGCACATGGGCAATGTTGACGATGCTCCTCAAGAGATGGCGCTTGCGGGGGCTGCGGTCGATCTCGGCGACGAAATGGCGGTCGATCTTGAGATAATCGACGGCATAATCGCAGAGCAGCTTTATCTCGCCGTGGCCGACGCCGAAATCGTCGATCGCCAGTTTGAAACCGGCCTTGCGCAGCCTGGAAACGAGGCCGGAAAATTCCGGCACGCTGGTATTGTCGAAACGCTCGGAGAATTCGAAGCAAACGGAAGACGGCGGAATATTCGCCTTGCGCAGATGCTGCAGCAGGCTGACGACCAAGTGTTCTCCATGCGGGATCAGCCGGACATCGAGATTGAGGAACAGCGTCGAGGTGGAGAAATTCGATAGCGTCGCGAATTTGGCGAGCGCGCGGCTGGCGACCATCTGTTCGAGCTGCAGCAGCTGGCCGGCCTGGTGAGCCTCGTCGAGGATTTCGAGGGGCGTATCATAACCGATGCGTTCCTGGCCGCGCATCAGGGATTCGTAGCCGAAAACCGTGCCGGTGCCGGCCTCGACGATCGGCTGGAAGGCATTCTCGACCACGAGCTTGGCAAGGGTGACGATCTGATCGCTGGCGTAGCGGCGCAGAACATCCGGCGCGACGGTGGCAGCCAAGGACATGCTGGTCTTCATTGTGGGCCGATCTCCACTGTGACTTGTTCTTTTTCGTCCGGAACATGCCGCAGAAGGATCAATGAACTCTTTCGCCAGTGTGAAAGTTTTATGAAACGCGCAAGAGCATCCTGCGCGTTCCGCGTTCATTCAATTTTTCCAATGCAATCAAATGCTTGTTCAGGCGGAGCGACGGCGCTCCGCCTCGTGATCGGCGAACATGTCGGCGACGCATCTGCCGCCGGATGGAGCGCCGTCGTCAAGAATATCGTCCCGGAACTCATTGAGCTTGCGGGCGGTATCCCAGAGGCGGAGCGCCTCGCGGACGACCTCACTGCTCGAGGCATAGCCGCCATTGTCGACGGCGGCGCGGATGCCCGCTGCCTGTTGCGGAGAGATGGAAACGGTGACCATCGGCATGAACTTCCTCCCTTTTCTGATCAGGCAGAACCCTGCCTCTGGGGGACGCATGACCATTTTCAGCATTCTCGGCGATCTCGCCGGTGCCTTGGTGCATTCGCACTCAGACCGTTCACTTGACTTAGGACCGGTCTGTAACCCGTTAAGTCTAATCCCCTGTCATAGTCTTGTCAAAAAAGAACGGTCAGCGGCATCAGTTTCGACTGCGGATGCCGAGGCTGAAGGCAATCATTGTCGAGCCCTGGACGATGAGATCGGCGGCGAGGAACAGGCCGAGGATCCACAGGCTGTTCACCGGCCAGCCGAGCGCGATGACGAAACCGGCAAGAGCGGTGATGACGCCACTTGCGACGATCCAACGCCAGCCCTTGGTGGGCTTCATGCGCATGCCGACCCAGGTGCGGAAGACGCCGGCGATGACCAGTGCGAGCGAGAGAAACAGCGTCAACGCCGCCGAGGTCAGGATCGGATTGACGAAAGCGCAGATGCCGGCAAGCACATAGAGCAGGCCGCTCAGTATCCAGAACAGCACATGATCCCAGCCGCGCACCTGGAAGGCATGGACGAGATAGATCACCCCGCCGAACAGCATCAGCATGCCGACATAATAGACCGAAACGACGGTGGCGAGCATCAGATTGCCGAGCGCGATCAGACCGCAGACGAGCAACAACACGCCGAGGCCGGCAAACCAGATCCATTTCGACTGTAGCGAAGATGTCGGCGTTCCCTCGAAGACATCGGTCATGATGCACCTCCTGAGATTCTGAATATGTTGCAGCAATTTGACAGGGAAAGATCCGCGCCCAGTCAAATCGCGAAAGATTTTTATTGATTGATCAGTCAATCAAAAATAACCTGCCGCTGATTTCAAGGAGTGGTTTGTTGCCGAAAGTCGGAATGGAGCCGGTGCGCCGCAAGGCGCTTGTTGATGCAGCGCTGCGGGTGATCGGCGATCACGGCTCGCTTGCCGTCACCATGTCCGATATCGCCCGGCAGGCCGGCGTGTCGCCAGCCCTGGCGCATCATTATTTCGGCAGCAAGGAACAATTGCTGATCGAGACGATCCGCTCGCTTCTCCGACAACTGCGCAGCGATACGGTGGCGGCACTTAAGGCCGCCAGGACGCCGCGGGCGCGGCTTTCCGCCATCATCCGCGTCAGCTTCCACGCCGACCAGTTCGCGCCGGAGACAATTGCCGCCTGGCTTGCCTTTTACGCCGAAGCGCAGCGCTCGGAAGAGACGCGACGCTTTCTTGTGATCTATGCGCGGCGGCTGCGCTCCAATCTGCTGGCCGACCTCAAGGCGCTGTTGCCAACTGACGCCGCAGAACGCATCGCCGAAGGCGCTGCGGCGATGATCGACGGGCTTTATATCAGGCAAAGTCTGAAATCCGCGCCGATCGGCATTGAAGCCTCGATCGCGCTGACGGAAGATTATCTGAATGCGCTTTTGGCCACCGCCTCCCCCTCTCCCCGGAGCGAGAAGGGACGACCACATCGAACCACCCAAGGACAAATGACATGAAAGCCCAGCCGAAAGCCTCGCACTTCATCGACGGCGAATATGTCGAGGATACCGACGGCACCGTCATCGAGAGCCTCTATCCCGCGACCGGCGAGGTGATCGCCCGGCTGCATGCCGCAACGCCCGCGATCGTTGAACGGGCGATCGCGGCGGCCAAGCGCGCCCAGCCGGAATGGGCGGCGATGAGCCCGATGGCGCGCGGGCGCATCCTGAAGCGGGCAGCCGACATCATGCGCGAGAGAAACCGGGCGCTTTCCGAACTCGAGACGCTCGACACCGGCAAGCCGATCCAGGAGACTGTTGTCGCTGACCCGACCTCGGGTGCCGATGCCTTCGAATTCTTCGGCGGCATTGCGCCGGCCGGTCTCAACGGTTCGCAGATCCCGCTCGGCCAGGACTTTGCCTATACCAAGCGGGTGCCGCTCGGCGTCTGCGTCGGCATCGGCGCCTGGAACTATCCGCAGCAGATCGCCTGCTGGAAAGCTGCGCCGGCACTTGTCTGCGGCAATGCCATGGTGTTCAAACCGTCCGAGAACACGCCGCTCGGGGCGCTGAAGATCGCCGAGATCCTGCACGAGGCGGGACTGCCGAAGGGGCTCTTCAATGTGATCCAGGGCGACCGCGACACCGGGCCGCTGCTCGTCAACCATCCCGATGTCGCCAAGGTGTCGCTGACCGGCTCGGTGCCGACCGGCCGCAGGGTGGCGGCGGCGGCCGCCGGCAACCTCAAGCATGTGACGATGGAACTCGGCGGCAAGTCGCCGCTTGTTGTCTTCGACGACGCCGATCTCGATTCGGCGGTCGGGGGCGCGATGCTCGGCAATTTCTATTCGACCGGCCAAGTCTGCTCGAACGGCACACGCGTCTTCGTGCAGAAGGCTGTTAAGGCCGAATTCCTGAAGCGGCTGAAGGTCCGCACCGAGGCGATGCTGATCGGCGATCCGATGGACGAGGCGACGCAGGTGGGCCCGATGGTCTCCTGGGCGCAGCGCGAGAAGGTGATCTCCTACATCGAGAAGGGCAAGGCCGAGGGCGCGACGCTGATTGCCGGCGGCGGCATTCCGAACAACGTCTCCGGCGAAGGTTATTATGTGCAGCCGACGGTGTTTGCCGACGTCACCGACGACATGAGCATCGCCCGCGAGGAGATCTTCGGGCCGGTCATGTCGGTGCTCGATTTCGACGATGAGGACGAGGTGATCGCGCGGGCCAATGCCAGCGAATTCGGCCTTTCCGGCGGCGTCTTCACCGCCGACCTCACCCGCGCCCACCGCGTCGTCGACCGGCTGGAGGCGGGCACGCTCTGGATCAACACCTATAATCTCTGCCCGGTGGAAATCCCCTTCGGCGGCTCGAAACAATCCGGCTTCGGCCGCGAGAATTCGCTGGCCGCGCTGGAGCATTATTCCGAGCTGAAGACGGTTTACGTGGGCATGGGGCCGGTGGTGGCGCCTTATTGAAGAACATCTGGTGCCCCTCACCCTAACCCTCTCCCCGCTCGCGGGGAGAGGGGACGTGGCATACGGGGCGCTTAAGAATGCCGAAACGGTGCGGCATATCCCTTCTCCCCGCGAGCGGGGAGAAGGTGGCGGCAGCCGGATGAGGGGCAGGCTCTAGGAAAGACAAGACTATGCAAGCAGATTTCGTCATCATCGGCTCGGGCTCCGCCGGCTCCGCCCTCGCCTACCGTCTGTCGGAAGACGGCAAGAACAGTGTCATCGTCATCGAGGCGGGCGGCAGCGATTTTGGGCCGTTCATCCAGATGCCGGCAGCGCTTGCCTGGCCGATGAGCATGAAGCGATATAACTGGGGTTATCTGTCCGAGCCGGAGGCGAACCTCAATAACCGGCGCATCACCGCGCCGCGCGGCAAGGTGATCGGCGGCTCCTCGTCGATCAACGGAATGGTCTATGTGCGCGGTCATGCCGAGGACTTCAACCGCTGGGAGGAGCTCGGCGCCAGCGGCTGGGCCTATGCCGACGTGCTTCCCTATTACAAGCGGATGGAGCATTCGCATGGCGGCGAAGAAGGCTGGCGCGGCACCAATGGGCCGCTGCATGTCCAGCGTGGCGGCTTCACCAATCCGCTCTTCCGCGCCTTCGTCGAGGCCGGCAAACAGGCGGGCTTCGAGACGACGGAGGATTATAACGGCAGCAAGCAGGAAGGCTTCGGGCTGATGGAACAGACCATCTTCGGCGGCCGCCGCTGGTCTGCCGCCAATGCCTATCTGAAGCCGGCGCTGAAGCGGCAAAATGTCGGGATCGTCTATGGCTTCGCCCGCAAGATCGTGATCGAGGACGGACGTGCCACAGGCGTCGAGATCGAACGCAACGGCAAAGTGGAGGTGGTGAAGGCGAACCGCGAAGTGATCGTCTCGGCCTCCTCCTTCAACTCGCCGAAGCTCTTGATGCTCTCCGGCATCGGCCCCGGCCAACATCTGAACGACATGGGCATTACGGTGAAGGCCGACCGGCCGGGCGTCGGCGCCAATCTGCAGGACCATATGGAATTCTACTTCCAGCAGGTGAGCACCAAGCCGGTGTCGCTCTATTCCTGGCTGCCGTGGTTCTGGCAGGGCGTGGCCGGCGCACAATGGCTGCTCTCGCGCGGCGGGCTCGGCGCCTCCAACCAGTTCGAGGCCTGCGCCTTCCTGCGCTCGGCGCCGGGGCTGAAGCAGCCCGACATCCAATACCATTTCCTGCCGGTGGCGATCAGCTATGACGGCAAGGCGGCGGCGAAGAGCCACGGCTTCCAGGTTCATGTCGGCTACAACCTGTCGAAATCGCGCGGCAGCGTGACGCTGCGTTCGGCCGATCCCAAGGCCGATCCGGTCCTGCGCTTCAACTATATGAGCCATGCCGAGGATTGGGAGAAGTTCCGCCACTGCGTGCGCCTCACCCGCGAGATCTTCGGCCAGAGCGCCTTCAACGACTATCGCGGACCGGAGATCCAGCCGGGCGAAGGCGTGCAAAGCGACGAGGAGATCGACGCCTTCCTGCGCGAACATCTGGAAAGCGCCTATCACCCTTGCGGCACCTGCCGGATGGGCGCCAAGGACGATCCGATGGCGGTGGTCGACCCGCAAACGCGGGTGATCGGCGTCGATGGCCTGCGTGTCGCCGACAGCTCGATCTTCCCGCACGTCACCTACGGCAACCTGAACGGACCGTCGATCATGACCGGAGAGAAGGCGGCCGACCATATCCTCGGCAAACAGCCGCTGGCGCGCTCGAACCAGGAACCCTGGGTCAACCCGCGCGCGGCGGTGAGCGACAGATAGTCAGTGGTAGTCTTCTTCGCGGTGGTGACGGACGGCGAGGACAATGACGCTCGTTTCGCTCATCACTTTGAAAAGAATGACATATCCGGCGGAACCGAATGGTACGACGAGCTCGCGCAGCAAGGGATCATCCGCAGAGGCGCGTCTGGCCATTAGCGGGAAATCCTGAAGTATCATCAGAGCTTTTGGGATGGCGTTGATGGCACGTTCCGCCAAATCCGGATCACGTTCGATCAGGAAATCGGCGAGCCGATCCAGATCTTCATAGAAGGTCTGGGTATACTTTAGCTCGAAGGTCACTTCTGCTGCGCGGCTTTACGGGCTTTCGCCTTTTCAAGCTTTTTGCGCATCAACTCCTGAATGTCGTCCGTTGTATAAAACACACCGGTCCGCTCTGCGTCCGCCAAGCCGGCCAGACCCCGCGCGATGAACTCCGCTTGGGTCTTTCTATAATCGATCTGGCGGCGAAGAGAGTCCTCTATCAGCGACGACAAGCTCTCGCCTTCTTTGAGAACGCTTTCGGCGGCAGCGCGCAATTCAGGATCCACGCGAAGGGACGGGAGAGATGCCGTTTTCATGACGTTCCTCATGCGTTGCAATTGCAACGCAATGTGATGGATCATCGTGTTATATTCAACTCCCCTCCACCTGACGCAATTCATATGCGCCACGGTTGAGAAAATCGGGAGCGACCCCATCAGAGAAATCCGATCCAGCGTCCCGCCACAAGTGCGGCGATCCATGTCGCCGCCGACAGAGCCGCCGAAACTCTTATGGCAGGGCGAAGAATGCCGACCGTGGTTGCCGTTCGCCAACCCTGTCCAGCGTGCACCACCAGCACGTTGAGTATTCCGAAGGCAATCAGCCCGAGCTTGGCGAGGAAGGCGGGATTGGCGGCATATTCGACCGCCCGGACGCTGAAGAGACAGAAGCCGGTTAGAATAGCCGCGGCAAGGCCGACGCCGGCGGAGCGGGAGAGAAACGGGGCAACGACTTCAACAGGCAGCTTGCGGAAGAAGCCGGCGAGCTTGAGATCAAGCGGCAGGATGGCGCCGATGAGAAGACCGATCGCCAGGATATGGGCTGCGTTGACGAACATGTAGAGTGTTGCGGAGCGCCGGAGCGCGGCCGCAGGTGCCGTGGCTGACAGCCATTCGAGAATGTCGATCACAGCCCGGTTCGCCCAGAGGTCAGTTCGTCTTGATGCGATCGGGATAGATATCGTAGCGCTTCTCGCCGATGGTGAGGCGCACCGCCTTCATCCGCTTCTCCTTTGGATCCTGCGAACGGTTTCCAAGGGCCACCACCTGGTCGCCGGGCTTGGCGACACCTTCGACGAAGCCGGAGCGTTCCGTCTGGCGCGGATTGCCGAGCTCGACGAGCCAGACGCCGTCATTGGCGGTCGCGACGTTAAGGGTCGGATGCGGCCCGCCCATGGAGATTTTCTCGATGGTGCCGCGAAGCTCGATCTGATCCGCCTCTGCCCAGGACCAGCCGTGATGGGCCATTGCGCCGGTGGCGAAAGCCACAGAAAGCATGGCCGCAGCCACTAGAGTATTTCCGTTTTTCTTCGCACCACGGCAATGCTCTATCTCTTTGTTTTCACGCAATTCCGGACGCAAAACCGCTGAGCACTTTTGCTGGAATTGCTCTAGCCGCTGTGCTGAAATTATAGACATGATGTCCTCCCTACCCGTATTGACGGGCAGGTGGAGCATAAGAGCCGGAAGAAAAGGGATTTCACCAAATCTTGAAGAAAGATGCGGGCGTCAGTTCACCCTGATGCTCAGGCCAGCAGACGGGTGACTTCGGCGCTGTGCGCTGGGGCGACGGCATCGGCGATGGTCGTCGAGAACAGCACCTTGCGGGTGGCGTCCGCCACCTTGGCGAAGACGTGGCGGATCTGGCAGTTCTGTTCGCCGTCGCAATCGTCGCACCGGCGGTAGGCGGTGATCGAGAGGCATGGAAGCGGGGCGATCGGGCCGTCGATGATGCGCAGGATCTCGCCGAAGGTGATGGTGTGGGCGGGCTTGAGGAGGAGATAACCGCCCTGCTTGCCGCGGCGGCTGGCGACGACGCCGTGATGTTTCAGGTCGAGCAGGATCTGTTCGAGGAACTTCTTCGGGATCTTCTGCTGCGCCGCGATATCGGAAATCATCACCGGTTCGTCGGCATCGGCATCAGCCAAGACCGTGAGCGCCCGCAGCGCATATTTCGCCTTTTGCGTAATCATTTTTGACCATCGACACACACAGGCAGTGCGAATTTCCGCACTGCTACGGAAGTACTTTCACCTCTATGGCACAACCAGCATGAACGGAATTTGAACGCGCCGGAGAAAGCCTTGAGAGACAAGCGTTTTGGCCTTGTTTTTTGCTCTCGGCCAAGCTCTCTTAATCTATGCCAAAACTGCGCCTTCTGCACCATTTTCGGCATCACTTCAGATTTCGGATTGACAGGCTGCGTGTAACTCTACTATTTCTATAGACATTCGAGCTGCCGATGTGGATTTTCATCCGCAGGCGGCTGCTTTTCTGCATCGCGGCAGCTTCGGAGAGATATTTGCTCTTCCGGCCGCAGCTTTCGAAATCCCTTTTTCTGTCCGATCCCTGTGTGAACTGCGATACTCCGGTCAACAAAGGACAGGATTCTCATGACTGCTATCAATCCGATTGCGGAAGACGGGCCGATTGCGGAAGAAGGACCGATTGCGGAAGCCAAGGCGCTGAATGACAGACTGGCAGGCATCGACCTTGCCGGACGTCTGTCGTTGGTCTCAGGCCTCGGCGGCCGCGTGGTGTTCACAACGTCACTCGGCATCGAGGACCAGGTGATCACCGCCGAGATCGGCACGCACCGCCTGCCGATCGATGTCGCCACGCTGCAGACCGGCCGGCTGTTTGCCGAAACGCTGGCACTGATCGAAGAGACCGAAAGCCAGTACGACATTCGCATTCATCGTTACGAGCCCGAGAAGGCCGATATCGACGCCTATGCGGCGCAATACGGCCTCAACGGTTTCTACGAGAGTGTCGAAGCCCGGCATGCCTGTTGCGGCGTGCGCAAGCTGAAGCCGCTTGCACGGGCGCTCGAAGGTGCTGCGATCTGGATCACCGGCCTGCGCCGCGGCCAATCGGCCAATCGCGCCGAAACGCCCTTTGCCGAATACGACGCCGAGCGCCACCTGCTGAAGGTCAATCCGCTCGCCGACTGGGACCTGGAGGCGATCAAGGCCTTCGTTTCCGCAAATGGCGTGCCGGTCAATCCGCTGCACCAGCGCGGTTATCCTTCGATCGGCTGCGAGCCCTGCACCCGGGCGATCAAGCCCGGTGAGCCGGAACGCGCCGGCCGCTGGTGGTGGGAGCAGGACGAAACGCGCGAATGCGGCCTGCACGTCGCCGAAGAGGCCGCAGCGATCGCCGCACAGTAAATCACCTCACGGCTTTCCCAATCGGGGCGCGGCGACCACCGCAGCCTTGGGAAAGCCAACATTCCCGGGGAAAGCCACCGTTCCCGGGGAAAGCCAACATCAAGGAATTGTTTTGCGGCGAGCCGTAAACGACCGATAGCCTGGAGTAAAACATGCCCGATAGCCGTCCGGATACGGAACTCAGCAATCCGCAGAGCGCCAAGGCGCCGCTCGACCCGCATCTGAAAGCGCTGGAAAACGAATCCATTCACATCTTCCGCGAGGTTGCGGCCGAATTCGAGCGTCCCGTCATGCTCTATTCGATCGGCAAGGACTCCTCGGTGTTGCTGCATCTGGCGCGCAAGGCCTTCTATCCCGGCCGCGTGCCCTTCCCGCTGCTGCATGTGAATACCGGCTGGAAGTTTTCCGAGATGATCGCCTTCCGCGACGAGACCGCGAAGAAGTATGATCTCGATCTGATCGAGCACATCAATCCGCGCGGCAAGGCCGAAAACATCACGCCGTTTACGCATGGATCGGCTGCTTTCACCGACATCATGAAGACCGAAGGCCTGCGTCAAGCGCTCGATGCCGGCCAGTTCGATGCCGCTTTCGGCGGCGCGCGGCGCGACGAGGAAGCCAGCCGCGCCAAGGAGCGCATCTATTCCTTCCGCACGCCGGATCATCGCTGGGATCCGCGCAACCAGCGGCCCGAACTCTGGAACATCTACAACGGCATGATCCGCAAGGGCGAGAGCGTGCGCGCCTTCCCGCTGTCGAACTGGACTGAGGTCGACATCTGGCGCTACATCCAGGCCGAAGACATTCCGCTGGTGCCGCTTTACTACGCCAAGAAGCGGCCCTTCGTGGAGCGCGACGGCATGATGATCCTCGCCGAGGACCCACGTCTGGAACTGCTGCCCGGTGAGGTCCGCCAGGAAGGCATGATCCGTTTCCGCACCCTCGGCGACTTCCCGCTGACCGGCGCCATCCGCTCACAGGCCACCACCCTCGAAGAGGTGATTGCCGAACTCGAAATTGCAACGGTGTCCGAACGCCAGGGCCGCGCCATCGATCGCGACCAGTCCGGCTCCATGGAAAAGAAGAAGCGTGAAGGATATTTCTGAGATGACCGCAGCCCAAACCGCCGTCTCGGCCGCCACCGTCGTCAGCCTGCCTGCCGCCGAGCAGCAGAAAGCTCTGCGCGACTCGCGCCCGCTGCGCCTGATTACCTGCGGCAGCGTCGATGACGGCAAGTCGACCTTGATCGGCCGCCTGCTCTGGGACACCAAGGCCGTCAAGGAAGACCAGGCCGCCACCCTGCAGCGCGATTCCACCGGCAAGCAGAACGATCTCGGCCTGCCCGACTTCGCATTGCTGCTCGACGGCCTGCAGGCCGAGCGCGAACAGGGCATCACCATCGATGTCGCCTATCGCTATTTCTCGACCGACAAGCGCTCCTTCATCGTCGCCGACACGCCTGGCCACGAGCAATATACCCGCAACATGGCGACCGGTGCCTCGACCGCCGATCTCGCCATCCTGCTGGTCGATGCGCGCTTCGGCATTCTCGAGCAGACGCGCCGTCACGCGACGATCGCCTCGCTGCTCGGGATCAAGCAGTTCGTGCTTGCGGTCAACAAGATCGACCTCACGGGCTACGACCGCGCCGGCTTCGACAAGATCAGCCATGACTTCCGGGAATTTGCCCTGTCGCTCGGAGTCAAGCAGATCACCGCCATTCCGATGTCGGCGCTGAAGGGCGAAAACGTCGTCTATTCCGGCCAGGCCGCCATGCCCTGGTACAGCGGCCCAACGCTCGTGGAGACACTGGAGCTTGCCACCGTGCGCTCGTCGCAGACGGTCGGTTTCCGCCTTTCGGTCCAGCGCGTCTCGCGTCCCGGCGAAAGCTTCCGCGGTTATCAGGGCACGGTTGCCGGCGGCTCGGTCAAGCCGGGCGACAGCGTCATGATCCTGCCGTCGGGCATGGTCGCCAATGTCTCCAAGATCGTCACCTTCGATCTCGTCCGCAATGCGGCCGTTGCCGGCGACGCGATCACGCTGGTGCTCGACCGCCAGGTGGACGTTGCGCGCGGCGACATGATCGTCTCGATCGACGCCCAGCCGCAGGTCGGCCTTGCCTTCGACGCGCAGATCGTCGCGCTGCAGCCTGAGGGTATCGAGCCCGGTAAGCGCTACTGGCTGAAGAGCGGCAGCCGCCGCCAGCGCGTGCAGGTGCAGCCGCTCAGCCAGCTGGAACTGAAGACCGGCACCTGGAACGCCGCCCAGCGGCTCTACATGAATGCCATCGGCAAAGTCCGGCTCGTCTTCGACGAAGCGGCGATCTTCGACCCCTATGAGCAGAACCGGCTTTCCGGCTCCTTCATCCTGATCGATCCGGAGACCAACAACACGGTTGCCGGCGGCATGGTCACCGGCAAGCGCACCGAACTCGGCGGCCTCCACAATGGCGAAGCCCGCGTCATCCTCTCGCTTCCGGCCGATCTTGCCGAGCAGATCATGGCAAGCGAACTCTTCGCTAGCCGCAGCCATGAGGCCGAGGTGCGGCGCATGACGGCAGCCGAAGCGGCCGACCTCTGGTCGAGCGCTGCAAGCGATATCTGATCAGGGATAAGGGGCCAGCAAGTCTGGCCCCTCACCGAGGCCGAATCCGCTGCCTGCAGGGCCGGCGGATTCCCTGTCGAGCGGCAAAGAACCGATCAGAACCTGAGACTTTGCGATAGGGGCTTTCCGCTACGCGGCCCCACGCTGCTTGAACGCGAAATTGGCAGGTCCCCCCGCTCAATTTTCTGTGTCCGCCTCTACGGCCGCCAAAAAAACCAGAGTTTGCAGAAACCGGACTTTTTCAATTCACGATTCGCTGTTTAACGCTTGCCCGCAGGCCAATGTGGGGCCATTCTTAGATCGGATCCTGGCGGTGCGGTAAGACGAGAGGTCAGGCCTTGCAACGCTCAATCTCGACCTCGAAGCACGTGGCGCCTTTTCTCGACTGATCCCCGAGCGAGGAGGTTGTCCATGTCCACGCACTTTGTCGACCATCCGCTACAACCGGGCGACCGGGTCCCGAACGTTGTGTTTGATGCGATCTCTCGCGAGGGGAAGATCGCCCTTGATGATTTTCGCGGCCGCAGCCCGTTGTTGATAGGTTTGTTTCGAGGCCTGCATTGTCCGTTCTGCCGGCGCCATGTCGCGGCAATGGCATATCTCAACCCGATGCTGCGTGAGAAAGGCGTCCAATCCCTGGCGGTGGTCAACACCCCGGTCGAACGCGCGCGGCTCTATTTCCGTTACCATCCGATACCCGATCTTCTTGCTGCTTCCGACCCGGTACGGGCTTCGCACCAAGCCTTCGGCTTACGCGAGGTCGGGATCGACACTGTCATGGCGATACGGATCGATCTTCCGGGCGAGTTGCCCGAGCCTATGGGCGTGATGGCAATGGACGAATTTATCAACGAGAAGGAAGGATATCAGATTACGGAAGCCGATCAGCAGATGATGGCTGCCGACCACGGGCAGCTTGTCGGTCAGTTCCTCATCGACCGGGAGGGCATCGTACGCTGGAGCTTCACTGAAGTTCTGGAGGCTGGGCTGCAGACATTCAAGGCACCGAACTCCGAGGAATTGATGTCGGTAGCTTCCCAAGTCGTACATTAACAACGAAAACTCGCTGGACGACCCGCCACAAGTCGGCCTTGCCGGTGCGGCGCACGACGGCCGCCGAAGCGGCCGACCTCTGATCGAGCGCTGCAAGCGATATCTGACAAGGGATAAAGGATAAGGGGGCCAGCAAGACTGGCCCCTCACCGAAATGCGGGATCACCAAACCCGCTGGCTACAGGACTGGTCAGAACCTGAGACTTTGCGATCAGGGCTCCACATCCGCTCCGGCCCGAAGCGGTCAGATGGCTTTCCTCTAGACTTCGGCATTTCCGCGATCTAGATTTGAGCTTCTGTTAGCCTGAAATTATATCAGGTCTCAGCCCGTTCGCGTCGCCCACCCTAACCATTTGCGGTTCGGGCCCGCATTTCACCCCTCCATTCAACGTAATTTCACCGTGCAAGCGGGAGGAGTTTCCATGGCCAATGCCCAATGCGCCTGCGGCGCTCTGAGACTGATACTCAGCGAGCCGCCACAATTGACAGTTCTCTGCCACTGTTTGGCCTGCCAGCGCAGAACCGGTGCGCCATTCAGCGCAAATGCTTTCTACTCGATGGGTTGTGTCGAAATATCCGGAACGTCTACAGAATTCATTCGTACCGCCGAGAGCGGTCGCAAGGTCCGAATGCATTTTTGCCCAACGTGCGGCTCGACCGTCTATTGGAAGGCCGATGCTGCGCCGTCCTGGATCGGGGTGGCAGTCGGTTCCCTTTCCGACCCGACCTTCGCGCCACCCGCCATATCAGTCTACGAACAATCGAAACATCATTGGGTGCAGCTTGACGAAACGGTAGAGCACTTTCAGAGCCATCCAATCCGCCAATTGGAATGAATCGACGCGGGCTTTCGGCCTGAAGCGGACTTTGGATCATCGGCAGCGGAAGCTCTTTCGCTGCCTGCTAGACAACCCTTTCGCGCAGACCATTGATCGCTGACAACACCGTTGCTTCCGGACTGAACACACTACTTCCCGAGAGCGTTTTTCAGCGCATCGACGACGACGCGGACGGAGGGGACGTCTTTGATATCAGAATGGACAACCAGCCAGATCTCTCTTGTCAAAGCATATTCGTTCTCAATGCGCTGGAGACCGCTGGACTCCAGGACAGCGAAATCGGGGAGCATGACGACACCTGCGCCAAGGCTTGCGGTTGCGGCCTGAAACTCCAGAACGGACGACCTCACGGCGATCGGCCGGCCGGCCGCCAGTTCGATCAGCCGCAATTGTTGCGGCGAGGCGTTCATGGTTTCGTCGTAACCGATGAAGGTCCAGTCCGGCGGTGGAACCGTTTCGAGATAGGTCTTTGATGCGTAGAGATGGAAGCTTGTCTCGCCGAGCTTGACGATGGCGTAATCGCCGTCCTCGGGACGCGACATTCGCACGGCGATATCCGCCTCTCGTCTGTTCAGGGACGCGAGGCGCTTTTCTCCGACAAGCGTGATCTGAACACCGGGATGGTCTCGCCTGACGGCCGCGATCGGCTTTGCCAGGAGCACGCTTGAGAGAGCGGGAGGCGCGCTGATCCTCACATGGCCACGCAATTCCGTGGCGCTGCTGCGACCAAGCTGCTCGATTGCCGCAGTCTGCGCGGCGACGAGAGCTGCATGCCTGGCAACCTGCTCTCCGTCCGCGGTTAACATGATGCGCCGTCCGCGGCGGTCGACCAGCTTGCGTCCCAGGCTGGCTTCAAGCGACGAGACCCGCCGACTGATCGTCGCGTGTTCGACGCCGAGCTGCTTTGCGGCACCAAGCAATGTTCCGGACTGCGCGAGCGCCAGGAAATGCCGAAGGTCGTCCCAGTCGATCTTTGTGAATTCTCTCCCAATCATTGTGTAGTAATAGGGAATTTTCACACATCACACCATCGCTTAATTTGTGCCCATGAAGGAGCACGAGATGACCGACCAAATCATATGGCTGAACGCCCCTGGTGACATCACCCAGTTCCATGTCGAGCATCACCATTGTGAGCCTCCCGGTGATGGCGAGATAAAAATCCGTCATCAGGCGATCGGAACCAACTTTCTCGATGTCTATCATCGAAAGGGCATCTACCCCATGCCCTCCTACCCCGCGGTGATCGGTGCCGAGGCGGCGGGCGTCGTCGAGGATGTCGGTCCTGGCGTCTCCCTGTTCCAAAAAGGTGACCGCGTTGCCTATGCCGGGCCTCCGGTTGGAGCCTATCGCTCCACGAGGAATATTGCCGCTGAAAGGGCGATCAAGCTTCCGGATGCCGTTTCAGCAAAGACGGCAGCGAGTTCGCTGCTCAAAGGCATGACCGCCTACATGCTGTTGAAAAAGACCTATAATGTGCGTGCAGGCACTCAGGTTCTGATCCATGCGGCCGCCGGTGGGCTTGGCAGCATCCTCGTGCGTTGGGCCAGGTCGCTCGATGCCACCGTGATCGGGACGGTCGGCTCTTCCGAAAAGGCCGCACTCGCCGCATCTTATGGCGCCGATCACCTCATTGTTGGACGAGGCGCCGATATCGTCACGGACGTGAAGCGGCTCACGAACGGGCTTGGCGTCGACGTCGCCTATGACGGGATAGGCGGCGACACGCTTCTCAAAAGCATTCGTTCTGTCCGCCCATTCGGCATGGCTGTCACCATCGGTCAGGCCGCCGGTGCTATTCCACCGGTGCCTGTCGAGGAACTTCGACCGGGCAAGGCGCTCTGCCATCCGAGCATCATGGCCTGGTGCGCTGACGTCGGACAATATCGCGAGGCTGCTCTCGCTGCAGTCGGGGCGATGGAAGCGGGGATCGTTTCGCAGATCGGTGCCGAATATCGTTTGGCCGATGTTGCCAAGGCGCACGAAGAGATGGAATCCGGACGCTCGGCCGGCAGTATCCTGCTGATCCCTTGATCGGTCAGCGTCCGTTATTTCGGTTTGCGCAGATGGAGAGATCCTGTCGGAATAGGAACCACACTGGCAAGTCGTTGGCCTACCACGGTACCGATTGTGGCAACCCCGGACGTATTCCTGGATGCAGGCTCGATTTGGCGAAGAAACAGTCCGCTATCATCTGCAAGAGATCCGATGGTAATCATCGGCTCATCGTCGACGAAAAGTATCAATCCAATGCCGGATCCGACCTTATCCTCCACCCTGCACGGCAGGGCTCTCAGTACGGTCTCCGCGTTTGTCGAAAACAGGGATTTCACAAGCCCGCCAAGGGCTTCGACCTTATTGACGAACGGCCGCACGACAAGCGTGACCGCGTCTTCTTCAGATAAAGAGAGTTTGACTGAAAACTGAGCCGGCGCCGAACCGGTTGGCAGGCAAGCACTATAAAGCTGGAAAATCGCGGCGCGGGCGAAATTCAAGCGTGTATCATGGGATTCGGCTTCGACGATTGATTGAAGAAAGCGTGAAGAGTTCACTGCCGCAATCCCTATTTCGAATCGGGGTAGCCCGATGAGGTTTCATTATACGATACCGCTTCTGCGTGCGAGCCGTCCGCATTATTCATATTAACGAATGCTGACCTTCGAAAATCTCCGGCTTGTCCCCGATATCCTGGATAGACCGCGAATATTTGGCGAAGCTGGAAAGCCAGTTTAGATCGCAACAAAATATGAAAGCATTTAGGTCAATACTCTGGCGTGTCGAGATCGCTATCACTCGTCTATCGGTATGCGACGATTGTGGAGGGTGGAAAGCCCCCGGAGCATGATGCCGAAAAGTGCCCGCAGTATTCGGAAGACATCATGCTCCATAAAAACCGGATTCAGATTTCAGGCCGACCGGCCTAAATCATCCTGCTCCAGGGGAAAGAACGCGCAACCGTTCCGGTCCGCAGGAGCGCTTCCGATCTTCGTGTCACGCATATTGTCTTCTTGAAATCGGTTTCCGCCTTCGAGCGAGCCCTGATTATTGAAACTTGAGGGCGGCGGCGCGCAGAGCCTGCCAAGCAGGGCCTCCATCGTTATGAATGTCGAATTTGTCGTAGTCGTCCTGGGGATAGAGGCCTGAGTCCTGTGTGCTGACAAGCCGCCAAACCACCCAGCCTCCGCAATCCGACGTGGCGATCGTGTTCAGCCAAGTTTGATAGGCATTTGCCTGATCGGGATCGGATCGCGGAACTCCAAATTCCTCCAGGATCACCGGTTTCCCGATATTTCGTCCGATCTCGCAGTATTCGCGAATGCGAGCATCGAAATCGGAATGGCTGATTTTGACGTAGGATGGGTAGCCATGCCATGTGCCGAAATCGACGCTCGGAATGTTCATATCCGACAGCTTCTGATCCATGTTCCCATGGCCCGTCGTTACGAGCTGTTTCGGTGCCAGGGTTTTGACATAGGCTGACATTTCCGACACCCAGTCGTGAAGGAGCGGTTTGGGATGAATGTCAGGTTCGTTGGCCAGGTCCCAGGCAAATATGGTGGGGTCATCGGAATAGCGGACACCAGTAATCGTGTTGACGCGCGACAAAACATGCCGAATCCATTCCTTGTAATCGCGTCGGGTTCGCGGATCAGCGGCAAAAAAGGTGTATTTGTCCGAACTCCCGTACCAGGCGTTCATCTGTTGGGCACCGCCCGTATAGGCCCAGAAATCGACGAATGCGAGAATCAGCTTAAGTCTGCGCTTCGCCGCTTCCGCGATGAGGTAATCGACCTTTTGCAGGCCGTCAGGTCCATCGTTGGGAACCATCCGTTTGGTTGTCGGATCCCAACTCATCATATAGATGCCCTTGGTACCCAGATTGCTGGAATCGGACGTGCTTTTTGAGTTCCAGATCGTCGGCACCCGGCCGTCCAGCGACCCTATTACCGGTTGGAGGAAGGTGCGCACCACATTGGCACCCATTGCCGTGGCATCGTCCAACACGCGGGTGACTTCGCCTGGCGAGCCAAATGTCAGATAATGGTTGTTTACGCCGGCCACGCGAAATGGTTTGCCGTCCAGCAGGAAGCCCTCCCCTTTCGTCGTGACGAAAGATTGCTGCCCAGATGACTGCGCGGCAGTAGAACCGACCTGAGCAGACCAAAAAAGCACCAGCGCCGCAGCGCCGACAGCGAAATTCCGGAAGCGTTGAATAGGCCTCATGCGAAGAACTCCCTTTCAAGCCCGTGACGCAATTCCGATTTGGTCGGTCTGGTCGAGGGAATTGCCATATTTCGAGACACCGGCAGCCGCTGATGGCGCGGTGGTGGATGGCGTCGCAATGCGCCGCGCAGCCCAATACAATGCCGGGCACAGAAGGAGGCCTTCCAGCGAAACAGCAATGACCCAGAAGTTGGCTGTGCCTGCAATCCCGAATTGCGCACCGGCGGCAGCGGCCACGATCTCCAGCACCGCACCGCCGATCAGAACGAGCGTGGCAAAACCCAGGCGCCGCCGGACACGTTGAACCGCGAGATAATGATACTTGGACGCCATTCCGAAAGCGGCAAAGCCAAGAAACTGGAGACTATTTCCTGCAATCACAGCATAGGCCGGATTGAATATCCAGAGCATGAAGCGCGACAGGAACAGGAACGCCAAGGCGGTCGCCGCGCAAACCAGCATCGACAAGCCGAGCGACAGGCGCAGGCGCGCGGGAAACAGCTCCGGCTCCCGCACAGCGATGGCAAACAACACCGAAGCGAGTGACGCAGGGACTAGAAGCGCGACGTTCAGCACCGTCCATGCGGCATAGAAGGCGGCGTTGATCTCAGCGGACAGCATCACCGTGACGACGAAGGGCAGCAGCAGCGCCGGCGCCTGAACAGCCATGCTGAGCGCATGATGACCTAAAACCTGTCCGAGCGCCGGGCGGAAGGCGTGGATGTCCGGCCGGTGGAAAACGCGCCCACCGGTATAAACAAGTAGCCCGGCCACGACGACCAGTGAGACAAGCTGCCCGGTAAACCAGGTGGTGAAGATCGCCAATTCGCTGCTTGCGCGGCCAAGTGTCAGGCCGAGAGCGATCAGTAGAAGAAGCTTGCTGGCGGCGAAGACGACGTTTCGGGCCAGTTGAAGGCCGCTGCGCAGAAGGCCGACCAGGGCCTGGTCGAGCACGAGGGTCACGGCCGTCAGAGCGCAAGCAGCAACGAAGAAGAGATCGGTCGCGGAGGAGCCGACGATCGAGCCAAGCTGCGTCGATGTCCAGGCTGCGATAGCAAGATAGATCAGCCCCACCACGATAGAGGCGCTGAACGAGGCAAGGAGCGCGCCCGTCAAAAAAGGGCCTGCTCTTTTCTGGCGGCCTATCTCGCCCATCAGGAAGGGTCCGAGACCGACTTCCCCGAGATTCGCGAGGAGGTTCATCAACGATATGGCGGCGGCGGCGAGCCCAACAGCCTCGGCCGAGAAGGAACGCGCCGCGAACCACCAGTAGACGAAGCCGAGAATGGCCGTCATCAACGTTCCAAGCCCCAACATGCCTGCATTGAGGAGCAGGACCGCCTGATTCATCAGGAGGCTGCGGACCATGGCAATAGCGGCGTTGAGGGTCATCATGCCTATTCCACCGGTTCGAGAGCGCGAGCAGGAACGGAGGTGAACGGTCGCGTAAGGGCAGCGCGGGTCCGGCCGAGAGCGAAGCCGGCCGCAGTGGCTGCCAGGCCGGCGCCCAGCGCGACGGCGCGAAGAAGGCCGCTCGGCTGGCCAAGCAGCACATCAGCGAATCCCCGCATAACCCCTTGCGGCAACGTCCTCGTCATATAGGTCTTTTCCGACGCCAGCGCCTCGCCGGAGCCCGCCATCAACGATAGGCAGGCCTTTGAAAGCCCTTCGGCCCAGCAGCGGTGGAGGAAATATTTCCACGTCGCGCGATCGGCGGGTATGGCGTGATCGCTGCCGCTCGATGGCTCGAAGACGAAACGGCCATGTGGCAGGGCTTTGGTTGCACGGATGCAGAGTTCGGTTTCCTCGCATCCGAGCGGCAAAGCCTTGGCCGTTCGGCCCAGGCCGGAATCGAAGCCGCCCGTATGATCGAAGACGGAGCGGCGGATGCACATCGACGCGCCGATGAGGTTGCGCACCGGCCCTGGATGAAGACCGCGGTAGGTGCAGCCAAGAGTCCACAGGAATTCGTCGGGAAACCAGGACGGACGGTCCGTTTCCCACAACGGGCGGATAGCCGACACGGCGCCCAGCACCGAGGGATCCTCGAGTTGCCAAACCAAGGTCGCCAGCAAATCTTGATCCGACACGGCGTCGTCGTCGAGAAACAGGATGACCTCACCGCGGCTGACTGAAATCCCGGTGTTGCGGGCACCGGAGAGGCCGGGCGGATGAATATTCTCGACGATCCTGACCGGGGTTTCGAAGCGCTTGACCCGTAGACGCAGCGCCAGTGCCGGATTGTGATCGACGATGACGACGATCTCGTCCGCGGCCGGGACCTGGCGCGCTGCCGCCGCGATTGCTTTGTTGAGAATGTCCCAACGCTTGTCGGAATAACAGCAGATGACGATTGCCGTCGTGAGCTTGCCGGGCACGGGGTGCTGGAAATTATCCATTTTTCGTCTCCGGAGCGAACTGAAGGGTTATTCCGGTCGGTGCCGGGGACTGGAGCGTGTCGATGGTCATCCAGACCTTGCGGTAGATCGTTCCCCTGTCGCCGCCCTTGTAGAGCCAGGCTTCCAGCCGTGCGGGTGGGCGCGTTTTTGTGGGTACGGAGAATTCGAAGGTTTGGCTGGAGGAAGGCGCCAATTCGAAGGTTGGCATCTTTCCAATCAACGTGCCGCCCAGAACAAGGTCAAAACTGTAAAGCGTTTTGGCGTCTTCCGAATTGCGCACGCCGACCGTTACTACATTGTTCGTCCAGTTCCATTTGGGCACCATCCAAAGCTCGGTGAAATGAAACGGCTTGCGTTCAAGCGCGACCGGGCGCGCCACGAGGACGGAACTCGCCGCCAAGATCATGGAAGCTGCGAAGATCGCAAAACGGCGGCCGGGCCAAGCCCAGGGAATGGCTGGAACCGGCCTTGAGAGCTGCAAAACGACATTCAGCCACCGAACGGCGATAGTCGTCAGGCCCAGCGCGTAGACCCAGCCTCGCGCATCGAGATGCCCGACGACATGCAGCAGAAGCCCCAGAAAAATGCAGGTCGCGAAGCTCAGGAACACCGCGAACGTCCCCCTGGTGACCCCATCGCCCTCGATGCGCAGGGTGTCCACCAGCATGCGGCCCGGGAAATACAGTATCAGCGGCGCGCAGAGCGCCAGACGGACCAGCTTCTCCCAGGTCGAAAAGGTTTCGGGCAGCCACGTTACGGCCAACGCAGCGGCAAGAACCCCCAGCGGAATGATTCCCAGAAAGACACGGCGGGCCATCATCGGGGACGAGCTCCTGCATTCGCCCATGCCGTCGCGCCGATGATCTGAGCGGCGCCCGGGTTCACCTTCACGAGCTTCTGACGGATCACGTTCGGGTCGAAGGATTTCTGGACGAGATGAACGATCTTGCTGTCCAGCCGGCTCAGCGTGAGGCCGAGGCGGCTATGGATCTGCGTCAGATAGGCCCCGCGCGCATCGCGCATCGTCGGCGACAGGTGCATCACATCGAGCAGAAAGACGGAATAGAGTGTCCATTCTCCGAACCGCGTCTGGTCTTTTGACGCACTCAGACCCTTGAGCAGCTCGACGTAGGGTGTTGAGCCGTATTTCGACGCGATGTAGTCATTCAGCGCGATGAGCCATTCACGCTTGAAGCAGAAGAAATCGTTGATGAAATCGACATAGCGAAAAGACCGGGCCGGCTCGACGCCGAGGATCCTTGCGACATTGCGCAACCGCTTCTTCTCGAAACGGTAGTGAAGATCGGGAAGCCTGTGGCTGGAATAATAGAGAACCGGTTCGCGCCGGTCGATCAGATCGGTCGTCGCGATGGGCCGCAGCAGCAGTGTATCCGCACCGAGATTGCAGAAATGCTCGGTGCGGCAGAATTCGAAGGCGCGCAGCTTGATGATCTGCTGCCGAAACCAGCCGGGAAGTTCCAGTTCGCTGGCTGAAAGCCAGTCGTTGTCGCCGGTGACGGCGGCGCCAGGCACGAGACCCTTCGCGTCGAGGAAGGCTCTTAAAGCGGCCGGGTTGTCCGTGACCATGGTTAGGTTTCCCTTGTCGGGGAAATGCTGCTGGTAGGAGCGAAGGGACGCTTCGAGCAAATATTCGATGTCCCGCGAATGGACGCACATGAAAGCGTCGATACGGCTATCGATCATTGTAAATCTCCGTCTGGTCGTCCCAGGGATTGCCCCCGCACTCCGGTCCGCCTAGGAGGGGCGGCGGGCTGCCGTGTTTTCCCGAGCCGCCCGACATCGAAAATGACCATGAAGCCGTTGTCGAAGGTGCGGTCGACATCGGGCTCGGAATTGAACTTGAGCAGCGACGACGCCTGGAGGGGGACCGTGTGGTTTCGGTCCTGCGCGCCGCCGTCGAAATAGACGCCGACGCCCGGCAGGCCGGTGGTCATGCGCAGATCGACCATGACGAAACCGACGCCCGAGTCGATCAGCAGCTTGCGTTCCATCGGGCCGAGATCGGCAGCGGTGATGGCCATGCCTGTATCCTGCCCGCTCTCAAGCGTGGTCGAGACCTTTTGCCGGCCGTAGGTGGACAGGAGCAGGCGATTGATCCGGTCGGTTGCGAAATGCTGCTCGCCGCCTAGCCATTCCCTGGTCCACTTTGCGGCGCTGATCCCCATCGGTTCTATCGACGAGGAGTCGGCCGAAACTTCATAGCCGGCCGGAACCAGGATACGTGGCCCCTCGGAGCTGATGACGCCAGCGATCAGCACCGTCGTTGCGGCGGCGGCAAGCGACGTTGCGCGCAGCCAGCCACGCGAGGTGCCGTGCCAGAATGCCGCGACGGCCACCGCGACGACGATTGCGACGCCGAGGAAAGATAGCGAGCCGATGCGGTTGCCGATCTCCCACCCACTGCGCGTCAGCCGGAAGATGATACTGACGGGATAGGCCAGCGTCACCAAAACGAGGATCTCGAGAAGGCTTGACCGCCATAGGCGCCATCTGGTCGGCGGCCAGAGGATGCTCGCATTCGGGTGCTGCCCATTGAAAACGAGCGAGCGGAGAAAGCCGGTGAGAAGTCCCAGGCAGATCAGCGCGACGCCCGCCATCGTCAGGTAACGTTGCCAAGCAGGCGCCAGGGCTCCCGTGTCCGACACGAAAAGCTTACGCGTCGAGGTCGAACTTGATACGAGTTGCGCTACCTCGTGTATGCCGCCTGCCAGTACGGGAAGGATGTAGCTGCCGGTGGGGTTCCCGACGATCTTCGACCAGGCGACCGGAGCAATCACGGCGATCGAGGCCAGCAGGATTGCCTGCCGCCTCTGCATAGCGGAAGCGCCCTGCCTCAGGCATTCCATCACCGCCGTGCCGCACAAAAGGGCCGTGCAAAAATAGGAGGTGAGATGATGAGTAGCTGCGAGCGCCACGATCAGGACCATGGTGGCGACGACCGTCGGCCAGCCTGCCGTGTCGCCTCGCTCCAGGCGTCGGCTTTCGGAAGCCAACAGCACCGCCGCAAGCATGGGGATCGCCAGGCTTTCATACGAGTAGTGGACGTCGAACAGCAAAAACGTGGACGAACCCATGTAGATCAGGCAGGCGATGGAGGCGATCCGTGCAGAATTCGTGATCTTCTCAAAGAGCAGGAATAGCGTGAGCATCAGCATCATCCGTGCTGCCGCCAACACGATGAGGCCTGCCGCGAAGACGGACAGTCCGGACAGTTTGACCAAGGCGGACGTTACGAGCTCTAGCCCGGGATAGAGGGGGCTG
Organism: Rhizobium sp. 62_C5_N11_2; assembly: GCF_051811185.1. Taxonomy (NCBI): domain Bacteria; kingdom Pseudomonadati; phylum Pseudomonadota; class Alphaproteobacteria; order Hyphomicrobiales; family Rhizobiaceae; genus Rhizobium; species Rhizobium sp. 62_C5_N11_2. The sequence goes on along the minus strand of NZ_JBPWPW010000001.1, from coordinate 925,813 downwards.
ACCGGCAAAAGGGGATTGGGCAGGAACAGTCGCCCCGCCTCCAGAATGTCGTTCACCGTCGCCCAGTGCAGGAATTCGTCATGGTCTATGAAGGCGACGGGCGCGCGGATCAGGCGTACCACGAAGAGGGCTGAGGTCACGATCACGATGAGCGCCAACCGCTCCAGGCGGCTGGCCCCCGGATGGATGATTCGCGCCGCAGCGGGGAGAAAGATCGCGGCGATGGCGGTATAGAACGTGGGAACCGCCCAGCCCTCTCCCAGCCGACTGGCATTTGCAGCAAGAGCGACCACAATAAGGGCGCAACTGCACAGGAAGGCAAAGGCCGGCGACATCCCCAGCGACGAAGGATCGGCAACACCCCCGACCGCGCTGTCCTGCCTGCGCAGGCCCAGAAATGCGGCGATCCACAGATCGATGCGTGGAATGGAAACCCTTACCATATAGCCATGACGATAAGCTCCGTCCTGGTAGGCCTTCTGCTGGTCTGGAGACGTCCGCCCCTCAACAACGGTCATCGTGCTTCAAATCTCCAAGCAGTGCCGGACCGGTTCGCAGTTCAGGCTGCGGATGCGAAAGTACGCGTCTGTACACCATCAGCAGCCGGTCCGTGCAATCGTCCCAGTCCGGCAAGCTCGTCTCAACCGAGATCGGCCCCGCCTCCATGGCGGCGAGCATTTCACGCGCGGTGAAGTCTGGCGAAGCGTTGAGCGGAATGGATCGCACGAGGCCCTCCTCAGCCAGCTCCCGAAAGCCGGATGTGTCGGTGGTCAGTACGGGAGCCTTGACCGAAAGCGCCTCCATAACCGCCACGGGATGAGCTTCATAATCGCTGAGGAGCACGACAAGAGCGGCCGAAGACAAAAGATCGGCCATTGCGGACCGGTCGGTCGGCGGAATTGCCCCGATCTCGACACGGTTGCCGAGCCCGAGTTCGGCCACCTGCTGACGCAGCTTCGCCTCATAGGGGCCTTCTCCTAGGATCCGAAGGCGCATATCGGGGAATTTCGTTGCCAGCACATTAAATGCAGCAAGCGCCCGATGATGACCTTTGTAGCGCTCCAGCCTGCCGAGCGAGACAATCAGCGGCCTGTCGTGAGGTGAAGCCGGTCGCCGCCCGGACTTTTCCGGCAGGCGCGCGCCATTGGGGATAACGATGAACCTGTCTCTCGCGATTGCCATATTATGGCTGAACAGATCCGCTTCGAACCGCGACACGCCAATGAGTTGCGCTGCTCTGGCGGCCAGAGGCGCAAGCATTCTATGTTGGAAGCGCCGGATCGAGGACCGAAATCGTGACGAATGGCCACCGCTATGAAAGGTAACCACGAAAGGAAGCCCGTTCCGCGATGCGGCGGCCATTGCCAGCGGTGCCAGGAAGGTGTGGTAGCCCTGAACATGCATCAGGTCCCAATCACCTTCGGCGACCGCCCTGAAGACGCCGGGGGCGAAGCACCAATCCCGCCCACGGGGAAAGGTCTTCAGCCTGACAATCTGCACGCCGTCTCGGCTTTCCGCTGCCGGAAGAAGGCCGTCGGAATTGCCCGTCAAGACCGTCACCGCATGCCCCTTGTGCACGAGCCGGGTTGCGACCTCGCTTACATGGGTTTCCGTTCCTCCGGCAAAAGGCAGGTATCTCGCGCTGAGCATCAATATGCGCATCATGCGGCCTCGCCCATTAAATCCAGACCTCAGGACATGCCCTGCTCGAGGACTTGGACGCCCGCCGGCGTGCTGACGCGTTCTCGGAAGATCGTCTTCAGCACGCGCCAGCCGTCCGGAAGGGCACGCAGATTGCTGACGCCGTAGATACGCTCCGATTCAAAGCTCGCGACTTCCATGATTTTGAGCTTGTTCTTCAGGGCCCGCAAATTGATCAGCGTCTCAATTTCGAAGCCGTCGCAGTCGGCACGCAGCAAGGGAACATGCCGTTTCCAAAAGCCCATGTAGCCGTAGCACAAATCGCTGAAAGAGCTGCCATAGAGCATCCGGACCAGGAGGGTCAGGCCGAGATTGCCGAAACGGCGGATGACCGTCATGTCGCTGGTGCCGCCACCCTGCATAAAACGAGAACCCTTGACGAAATCCGCACCTGCAACAAGAGCCGCGACGAACAAGATGATTTCGTAAGGATCCATCGACCCGTCAGCATCAAGCATCACGATCATATCACCCGATGCGGCTTCGAAGCCGGTCCGCAATGCGATGCCTTTGCCCTTCTTGGGCTGGAGTACGATCTTGACATCGTCGCGCATGCTTCGCGCTATGTCTGGCGTTCCGTCTGTCGATCGCCCATCGACGATGATGATTTCATGCACCCAGGTCGGTATGCGGGGCAAAAGCAGCTTAATGTTTTCCGCTTCGTTCAAGGTTGGAATGACGAGCGAGGTCCTTGGCAAATTGAACATCGGACCCTGGACCGGCATTGAGGAATGCGAGGATTCTAAAGCTTCGATTGTAGACATAAGCTCTCCATGGCGTTTTGGACCGCGTGACAAATCGCAAATCAACGATGCCCCTGAGCTCTTGGGCCGAGAGGAGGACTAAACTCTCCCAGTCGGGAGGAGTATGCGGCTAAGTCTCAATGGACTTTGATCAGATCGCCAGGCTGTAAGACCGTTTCTTCGGTCGCAGGTTCGACGATGACACCGTTCGGTCCAGGCCGAACGATTTCGAATTCAACATCGGCGGTATCCTCCGACGATACCATGGACCGGAAAATTTCAAGATCGCTCTCGGTCGTCTTCAACGCCGTTGATAGGCCTCTTTCGGCATCCGCTGCTGACTTTTCGATCTCGATCTTGCGTTCGATACGATCGCGCTCGACGTCCTGTTTCGCTGCCGCCAACCGTTGCTTTGCGCTCTCGACATCGATGACGGCCTGCTGTTTTCGATCTTCAGACTCAGTCAGTTCGCTTTGCGCCCGGGTCAACTCGATGCTGGTGACAAGCTTGTTTTTGGCCAAATTCTCGATACTTGCCAGCCGATCCTGACGGACCCGAATTGTGGCATCATAATTGCCGACGCGTGCCTGGCGCAGATCGAGATCGGCCTGAGCATCGGTAACAGATTTTGCGTAAGCACTGCTCTGCGCATCCTTGCTCGTCGTTACCAATTGGCGCTGCCATGTCTCATCATCCAACAACTGTTGAGCATCGGGATCGGGACCAAGAACAGGTGTGCCAATGCTGGCAATTTGCACGGAATCGCGCTTCGCCCTCAGCACCTCGGTTCGCGACGCAAGCCGCTTCAGATCGGCCAGCCCAGCCTTCAACCGCTCGATCTGGCGTGTAATCTCCACACTCTGCCATGGCTCGATAGTCTTCGCCGTCATGCCACCCGCTTGCGCAACGGCATGCAGCACAGTCATGCCATCAACATATTGAAACGAGCCTGGATTACGAACCGGGCCGGTAATGTAAATCGGCTGGTGCTCAATCCTGACGATGTTGACGAAACCCTTTCTGCCGACCAGACTTTCGTACGAAGGAAGAATTATCGCCTCCACATCGGCCGGAGGAAGCCCTCGAACCGGGAAGCGTCCCAAAAGCGGAAGCGAAATGGTTCCGTCCGCTTCAACGACGTATTCGCCAGTGAGCTCGGGGCGCTGGTAAAAGTTCCAGGGAACCGTGCCCCGTGAGCCCGTCCAGCGATCTTCTACAGAGGCCAAGCTTTCGTAAAATGCGAGATTCAATTTATCGCCTGAGCGAAGACCATCACGCAGCGATTGAGGCTGCCGGGCCGAAGTCTCGCCAGAGGTCACAACCGGGGCCGAACCTGTGGACGCAGGTAAATCTTCCGCTGCTGACGTCAATGGAACAATTGCTGCAAACACCATGCACAGTATTGTTTGATGGAGGCGAGAACCGATTCTCGACCTATATTGAGGCATCTCTGGCGATATTATCTTCGAAAGCTTCATGTTTCGAATTTCCGCTTTGAAAGCGCTGAACACTGTCCGATCTCTTTAAGGTTAACATAATATTAACCATATTCAATAGTACTTAACAATGATTAATACATCTGCCAGACAGGCCAAGAGTCTGCGTTGAAAAGAATTCAATAAAAGTAATATCTTGCGGCGACTGGGCAGCACTTCGAAACCTTTGGCCCTATCGGTTTATTTGACGATCTGCAGGGTGAACTTGCGTCTTTGCCATGCAGCTCTCAGCATTAGTCCATCAGAGCCGCCATCGGCGAAGAGATGTCTGAGCCAACGCCGGCATTTGAGAAGTGGTTTCAAGAACGACACCTGCGCGGTCGCGATGGATCGCGAACCAATTTGTATCCGGGCCTGGCCGGGACGCCATTTATCCAGAAAATGGCATTACGTTATGCATTTCAGATATCTACAGCCCTAGAACCTGTTGCGATAGGGTGCCCGCCATCGAGTGGGCTCTCGGCACAGGCCGACCGCTCTCCCGCAAAACGACGCCTGCCACCGTAGCCGGCGTCAATGACAGGGAAAGGTTTAAAGCTCTATGTTTGCACATGAAAAGCCACTGATCGCGATTGCCGGTGCAACGAGTAAACAGGGGCGCAGCATCGCCGCGGCCCTCCTTCAGAGCCAACGTTTCCGGGTGCGAGCTTTAACCCGGAAAAAGGATTCGCCTGAAGCTTTGCGCCTGGAGGAACGCGGCGCTGAAATCGTAACCGTCCCTCTCGAACTTGGCCGTCAAAAGGACCTCATCGCCGCCTTCAAAGGCGCGGATGGCGCATTTCTGATGACGCCGCCGATCGCTCCGCCGGAGACAATCGAGGCCCCTCTCGGCCGACAACTGGCGGATGCCGCCGTTGAGGCTGGCGTCGGGCATATTGTTTTCAGCACGCTGGAGAATGTCGACAAGATCACCAGGGGCACGAAATATGCGCCGCATTTTGCCGACAAAGCGCGCATTGCAGACTATATTCGCGGCCTGCCGGTCTCTCATTCCTTCGTCATGCTGGCATTCTTTTACACGAATCTTCTCGAATATTATGTGCCGCGCATGGAGGGCGATACGCTCCTCTTGCCGGTTTATCTTCCTGAAGATTTCCGAGCGCCTTTTGTCGATCCGCTGACGGCGACCGGGCCGGTCGTGCTTGAAATTTTCTCCAATCCCGAGCGTTACAACGGGAAAACGCTGCCGATCGTTGGCGATATCATTTCTCCGCGCGAGATGGTCGAAACCTTTCAGCGTGTGACCGGGCTCAAGGCCGCGTATCGAAACGCTTTCACCCGGGATGGCTTGCTGCACTATTTTCCGGAGTTTGCCGCCAACGAACTTCTCGTTCGAGAGCTTCTGGGGATGGTCGAATATGCTGTCCACCATGGCTATTTCGGCAAGGAGCACGACCTCGAATGGAGCCGCCGCCTGAACCCCGACACTCTCAACTGGGAGCAGTATCTCAGGACGACGGGGTGGCGTGGCGACAAGCGGTCTTTCGGACTTTGAAGCATGTCGCGCAAATGTGTGCAGCGGTTTTGCGACAACGACATGCTTGAAAACAAGGGCTTACGATGGCCGGATTCCCGGCAATTTGGAAACCTCGACGACAAGAAAGTCGACGAGAAGCCGAACGCGGGCAATGGCGGCTCGCTCTGGAACAATCAGCAAGCTCACCGGAACCGGTAAAGGACGATAGTCGCCAAGCACGATCTCGAGCTGACCGTCATCCAGAAGATCGTGGACCAACCAGAGGTGTGCGGGACCAATGCCGCGTCCGGCGGCAAAGGCTTCGCGCGCCGCGAGCCCGTGATCGACGCGCAGCTTCCCACTGACCGGGATCATCAGGCTTGCGCCATCGGGAGAGGAAAGAACGAGTTGATCGCTCCCCGCCACATTGGACATCACGACGGTTTCGTAGCGTGACAGATCGGCTGGGCGTTCCGGCCGTCCATGGGAGGACAAATAGGTCGGAGCGCCCACCAGCAGCCGATGGCTTTCTCCGAGCGCATGAAGTTTCATCACGCTGTCCGCGAGAGGCCCAAGACGGAGTGCGACGTCAACGCCTTCGCGAACCAGGTCGATCCGCTCGTCCGTCAGGTTGAGGTCGACCCGAATGTCCGGATGCTTGTCCTGGAAATCAAAGATGAGGCGGGTGATGTGCATCACGCCGAGTGCTGCCGTACAGGAAAGCCGAACAGCCCCAGCTGGAGCCCGGCGGGCATCTCTCGCTTCTTCCGCAGCCTGTTCGACCAGGCGTAATATCTGAAGGCAGTTCGTATAGTAGCGGCTGCCTTCGTCGGTAAGGGTGACGCGTCGGGTGGTTCGGCTGAGAAGCGGTACGCCGACAGCCTCCTCGAGTTCATTGAGGTGCCGAGTCACGGTGGATTGACCGACACCCAGCTCTCTTGCGACCATCGACAGGTTGCCGCGTTCGGCGACGCGGACAAAGGTGCGCATTCTGTCCAGCGACAGTCCCGCACTATCCATTTTTAAGCACAGTGATCCTCATTCATTCCATATAGGGAATAATCTCGGCTGTGCCTACTGCATAATTCCTTAAATCGGAACCGATTTAAGGATAAAATTATGCAACAATTCAAAGTGTTACAGCGCCGCGCGTCTGAAAAGACGCGCGGCGCTGTCGTTCGAGCAGATCGGCCGGATTGATCCGGCCGATCGCTGTTCATCCGAATTTGACGAGGTTGAGGACAGGCAGCGGCCCGCCGGGGAATTGCGCGAGCTTGCCGCCGATCGAAATCGGCCCGAGATCGATGTCGGCAAAGCCAAGTTTGGAGATCAGCGCCCCCACTTCGGCCTTCGATGACGCATCGTCACCGGAGTAAAAGAGCACGCGGCTGCCGCCCTCGGCGCGGGGATCGGCTGAAACCAGATGCGCCTGGAGATGGTTGAATGCCTTCACAACGCGAGCACCGGGCACCAGGCCGGCGAAGACCTCAGTCGACAAACGACCATTCAGCTCGGCTGGTTTGAACAGCGGCCCTTCGATCGGATTGTTGGCGTCGATCACGATGCGACCCGCCCAGTTAGGAAGACCCGCCAATGCCTTGGGTAGCTTCGACCAGGGGACGGCGACAAGGACGAGGCCGGCTTTCGCCGCCTCTTCGATTGTCCCCGCCGTAATGTGCGGCGACAGTTCCTCGGTCAGATCCTGCAATGTGTCGGGGCCGCGACTGTTCGAGATCGTGGCGGCGATGCCGTTGCGGGCAAGGGCTCGGGCGAAGGCGGAGCCGATATTGCCGGCGCCTATGATGCCGATGTTCATTGCGATAACTCCATTGTTTGGTTTCGATGGAGCGAATATCGCCTTGTTATTCCCTTGTGATTAGACGGAATTGCCTGTTATCAATTTCAAGCATTCATTGAAAGTGATGGTATGGAGACACTTGCAAACCTGGAATCCTTCGTGCGCAGCGCCGAGCTTGGAAGCTTCTCCTCGGCGGCACGACGGCTCGGCCTGACGCCGGCGGCGGTCAGCCGCAATGTCGCAGCACTTGAAGGCAACCTGAAACTCAGGCTGTTTCAACGAAGCACCCGAAGTCTGACGCTCACGGAAGCAGGCGAGCGCTTTCTGCACTCAATCCGAGATCACCTGGAAAGCCTGCAGGGAGCGATCTCGGAGGCATCGAGCGAACAGTCCGAACCATCCGGCGTGCTGAAACTCAGCATGAGCCCGACACTCGGCATAGGCTACATCCTTCCGCTATTGCCGGAGTTCATGCAGCGATATCCGATGATCCGGCCGGAATGGATGTTCGAAAACAGACAGGTCGATCTGATCGCCGAGGGCTATGATGCTGCGATCGGCGGGGGTTTCGAGTTGACGCCTGGTGTCATCGCCAGGCCATTGGCCCCTGCTCATATTATCCCCGTGGCATCACCGGGATATCTGGGCGATCGGGTTCCGCCTCATGATCCGTCCTGCTTGCACGAACTCGACGGTATCGTCATGCGTTCGATGCGGACGGGTCGAATTCACCAGCGGCAGATGCGCAATCTTGCTGGAGATGAGCAGCCTGCGGTCTTGAAAGAGACGATCGTCGTCAACGATCCCGCGGCCATGCGATCCGCCGCCCTTCTCGGCCTTGGTGTCGCGATGATCGCCAAGGCGGATGCTCTGGCCAATCTGGAGAGCGGCGAGCTGATCCGATTGATCCCGGCATGGTATGCCGACGCAGGCCCGATTTCGATCTATTATGCAAACCGCACCCTGTTGCCCTCCAAGACAAGAGTGTTCATCGACTTCCTGACGGAGGTTTTTCAACGTGAGCGATGGCCGGAACGATTTGCAGGAACACTGGGCTGATATCGATATTTTGAAGGCATTTTTGACTGCCCGCATCGACAGACGAAAGGCTGGCGAATCGTGCCGAACTAGCGCGTCGAGCCGCGCGGGATGATGGAGAAGCCGCAATCGACCTTGTTTTCGCCGGGCGGCTCGTCGCGGATGGCGCGCCGCAGCATGTCGGCGACGCGGTAGCCGATATCGTAGCGTGGAATCTGAACCGTCGTCAGGGTCGGTTGGGTGAAGGCTGAAAACTCCAGATCGTTGAAGCCGCAGATGCCGACATCCTCCGGCACGCGGATGCCGCGCGCGGCGCATTCGATGAGGACACCGAGCGCCAGATCGTCGCTTTGAGCAAAGACGGCATCGATATCCGGCACGCGCTGCAACAGGCGGGCAAACAATTCCCTGCCGAGGCCGGTGCTGCTTCCCTCATTTCCGCCAATGGCGAGATCAGCATCGAAACGGCCGGCTTCGCCCATCGCGGCCTCATAGCCTTCCTTCCGGCGACGCGAGCGAATATCCGTGCCGCGGCCGATGAAGCCGATCCTCTCATAACCCCTCGATAGCAGGAAGCGGGTGGGTTCGGCGCCGGCCGCATAATGATCGAGGCCGACGACCAGCCTTTCCGGCTCCTGGCTGAGATCGGTGATATGGGCGATCGGACAGGCGGCGTTTTCGATCAGCGACAGAAGATCATGATAGGATTCGGCGCCCGCGATAATGACGCCGGCCGGCTTCTGCGTCAGGAAGGATCTGAGCTCGCCGGCCTCGCCGTCGACATGGTGGAGCGTGTTGGAATATTGCACGCGGAATTCGGTGGTGCGCAAGCAATCCTCGATGCCGATCATCAGGCCGGCGAAGCCGTGATGGTGCAAAGCGGGCGTGATGACGCCGATGATGCCGTTATGGCGGCCGGCGAGTGCCCGGGCGGCAAGATTGGGGATATACCCCATCTCGTCTACCGTGCGCAGGATAGTCTGGCGCAGATCCTCGGAGACGATTTCGGGATTGCGAAGCGCGCGCGAAATGGTGATGGGGCTGACACCCACCTTCTTCGCCACATCGCTCAACTTCACATGCGCACCGCGCCTGGCCTTCCGCCCCCGCTCCACTGCCGTCCTCACCGCCCCCGTTATATCTCGCCCGCGAGACTCGCTTGCCCTCGAATCGCGACCTTTACTTTCTGAAGAAGAAATAATTTAGAGTCTACTAACATTTTATATTCGCAATAGAATCCGGGAATAGAATTTCCAGAAACAGCAACGGGATCGTCTGTCGGCAAATTACGGGCGCCTGCGGCGATCGGATCACCGCCATCGGGAATAAGTCCATTTATTTTCGAATGAAAACATCGCGAAGGACGCGAAGCGAGACAAAACCGGGCCGGAAGTTCTGCAGCGGGGCAGCCGGCCGGAACGCACGGGCAGCGAAGATTAAATTCCCGTCATATCTTACAAATCAGCAATATAAACATGATCAAACTTTAATTTGTAAATCCGCTTGGTGGGATCATATGAATCCCGAGCGCCAATTCTTCTCTTCCCCCCGGTCGCCGCCCCTCGTCGACTGCACGTTCCCAAGAGGAATTGCCGCCAAACGCCATCCGACGCCAGGTCCCAGGACATGGAACCACGACGCCATCCAAAGCCAACGCTCTCGCAAGGGACCACCGCCCAAGGGATCACCACCATGTCACACATCTTACGCAAACATCGCACCGCAGCGCTTGTCGGAGCCGCCATCATCGCCGGCGCGGCATGCCTGCCCTTTACGATCAATTCGTCCAGCGGCTTTGCCGCGCCGTCCGATGCCGGCGGCGTTCTCGCGCCGAGCGGCTCCTTCGCGTCCATCGTCGATGCCGACAAGCCTGCCGTCGTCACCATCACCACGACTGTCAAGGCGACCGATGTCAGTGCCGACCAGCAGGAGTCGCCGATGGACGAGCAGTTCCGCCAGTTCTTCGAGGACCAGGGCATCCCGCTGCCGCACCAGGCGCCGAAAAACCGGCCTTCGCAGCAGGCGATGGCGCTCGGCTCCGGCTTCATCATCAGCCCCGACGGCGTGATCGTCACCAACAACCATGTCATCGACAATGCCGTCGACATCAAGGTGACGCTGGATGACGGCGCGGAACTGCCGGCCAAGCTGATCGGCACCGACCCGAAATCCGATGTCGCCGTGTTGAAGATCCAGGCGGGCAAGCCGCTGCAGACCATTGCTTGGGGCGATTCCGACAGGCTGAAGCTCGGCGACCAGATCCTGGCGATCGGCAACCCCTTCGGCATCGGCACCACGGTGACGGCTGGCATCGTTTCGGCGCGCGGCCGCGACCTGCACAGCGGCCCCTATGACGATTTCATCCAGATCGACGCGCCGATCAACCATGGCAATTCCGGCGGCCCGCTCGTCGACCGCAGCGGCAATGTCGTCGGCATTAACACCGCCATCTATTCGCCGAACGGCGGCAGTGTCGGCGTCGGTTTCGCCATTCCCTCCGACGAGGCCAAGGCGATCGTCGCCAAGCTGCAGAAGGACGGCTCGATCGATCACGGCTATCTCGGCGTGCAGATCCAGCCGGTCACCAAGGATGTCGCCGATGCCGTCGGCCTTGATAAAACAGGCGGTGCGCTGGTTGCCGCCGTCACGGCCGATACGCCGGCCGCCCATGCCGGCCTGAAGCCTGGCGACATCGTCACTTCAGTCGGCGGCGAGACCGTCAAGACGCCGAAAGATCTGTCGCGCCTGGTCGCCGACCTTTCGCCGGGCGCCAAGGAAGCGCTCAGCGTCTGGCGCGACGGCAACACGATCGATCTCAATGTCACCGTCGGCACCAATGAGGAAGGCCAGAAACAGGCCGCGGCCGAAAGTCCAGCCAGCAAGGGCGAGAGCAGCGGCCAGCCGAGCCTCGGCATCGGCCTTGCCGACCTGACGCCCGACGTGCGCCAGCAGCTCAACCTGCCGCGCTCCGTCAACGGTGCGGTGGTCGCCAGTGTCAACCCGGACAAGTCGGCCGCCGCCGCCGGAATTCAGTCCGGCGATGTCATCGTCTCGGTGAACGACAGACCGGTCCATAACACCCGCGACGTCAAGACCGCGATCGCCGATGCCGGCAAGGCCGGCCGCAAGTCGGTGCTGCTGCTCGTCGAACGCGATGGCAACAAAACCTTCGTCGCCGTGCCGTTTGGGGCGGCCTGACAGTCTCCCGAGCTTTTGCCGCAAACAGGAAAAGCCCGCCTGAGGCGGGCTTTTCGACAGACCTGAGCGGAAAGGCCTTGGAGCCAAGCACCGCTCAGTCAGCAAGAAATCTATAGGGCGCCGTCTGCCCCTCTATTCCTGCTCAGGGAGATTTCAGCGTCGTTGTCTTTGCGCGCGGGCGGGATTTGCCCTTTTGGCGGTTTGCCTCTTGCCGCTTTATCGCATCGGATTGGCTGCGTTGCGCCGCCTCCAATTGCTGCCGCGTCGGGAGATCATGGTCGTAGGTGGCAGCGCTGAATGCCGTTGCGTTGTCGAACGGACCTTTGTGTGGACGAGCCAGACCATAGGCTTGCTTATCAGCGCTATCGATCCCCTGCTCCGCCGACGGTGAGCGCGCCTGACGAGCCTGCGTTATCAGATCGTCGGCGGTCGAGCTTGACGTCGCGTTTTTCGGCACGGGGGCGATGGTCTCGCGTTTCCTGGCCCGATCCTTTTGATCGGCGTGAATCCCAGACATGTCTTCTTCCTTGTTCGTCATGTCATCGCGACGATCGATCGGGCGTTGCCGGTGACGTCGCAGCAGGCGCGCGTTCACGGGATCTCGGACAATCGTTCAGGCAGCCTGGTTTTGGGAAAGCGGTAAGCTGGCGGCCGCAGCGGTGCGTCCGCGCGACCAGACGCCGTATACCGCGCGATCCGATAGGCTTTCACCGGGGCGCCGCCGTCATCCTGCCATCTGGCAAAGGAGCCGTCTTCCATGGCCTGCGGAAGCGGGCCTGAACTCAACTGTGTCGCGAGATACATTTTCAGAGCCGATTTCAACGCGGCCTCATCGACGATCCCCATCTGGAAACAATGAATGAGGAAACTTGTGGCGCTGATCTCGCCATCATCGGTCGCGTAGGTTTCGCCGCCGCGAAAGCCGGCCTTTCGGAGGATACGGTCCAGCATTCTCAAATTGTGGATATCGAATAATTGATCTGATGTGGAAGACATTGTGTCCTCCTTCGTTGGGGCTAGGGTTCGCTGGCGCCAGGGCTTACTGGCGCGCCCCAAGCAGCGGTGCCCGTATCGTGCCCGCCGATAGTTCAGCTTGCGCTCTTTGCCATCCGACCGCAACCTCATTCGGCGGTAGCCATTGATAATGGCGTGGCGGAACCCATTTTAGAGAGAGGAGGATACGCATCATGCAGTTCAACGGTGAAGCGACCTTCACAAAGCCGTCGGCACTGGCGGTTTCAGAACGGCGTGCGCTCATAGATCACCTCAGAGAGGTGATCGCAGGCCTGGCTCACGGGCTGGCCGCCGATGGATTGCTGGACCTTGTGCCGCCTCTGCTTGAGATAAACAAAGTCCTCCGCGATATGACGGACGAAATTTCGCGTGCGGACCCGGTCTATTCCGACGAGATCATCACTGGTACGGTGCGCTTGATCAAGACATCTCAGGCTTTGCTTGATGACCGGGTCATCGTGCAGACGATCCATTGAGACCTGCCGACGATCGGGCATGGCAGCAGGCTGGTTGCCAACCATCTGGCATCAAGCTGCCCGTTCCGGTCAGCCGTGCATCGACAATCATCGCCGGGTCCGAGGGTCGCACAGCGGCTCCCGCCCACTTCCAAGGACAACCGCAATGGCACTTATCTTTCCCAACAGAAGCCGCAGCTTCGACGAAGCAAGAAAAGGTGTCCGCTTCACCGGCTATGACGGCATGTTCGAGGTCAGGTTTCTGGTCGAAGAAGCAGCGCTCGGCAGCGCGATCACCCAGAATTCTTCCGAAGCCGCCTATCTCAATGCCTTCGATGCGGCGCGTTCTTCCATTCAGGAGGCTGCATCGAGAGTCTATCAGCATCGACGCGGAAACAACTTCACGCTCACGGCTGCAGATTTTCGCTGATTGCGAGAAGGCGTATGGCCGGTGAAATGAAACGGCCACCATCCTGCTACTGCCGGATGAGACAGGGGGAGCAAAGCATATGGTTGCCACACGATACCGCCTGAAAGACCTGAAGCTGGCGCGTCGCCATATCGTGAAGGCGGCGCATCGCGTTGCCGATCAGGAAATGCTGATCAGGAAACTATTGCGCAAAGGTAGACCCTCCGGATCGGCCTATGCGCTGCTCAGCAGGCTCTACGACGATCAACGGCGGAAACTCGATCGGCTGAAACTGATCGAAGCAATGGTTGAGGTCGAAGCGCAATCCTGTATGGACGTGCCCCGCAATCCTGCCCCCTCCGCGCCGCCATTGGCGATCGTGCACAGCAGCGGGATCTCTCTGCCGGACCGGCAATCCGCCACGCCTTGTAGCGCAGAGGATTGGCGCCCATATTTGGTGTAGTGGCAGTTTGTGAACGGGCGCTGCTTCCCGGGTGATCAGAGTTATCCGGCCCCAACCAAAGGAGGGCATGATGTCTTCCACGGTAAACATCCACTCGTGGAAACGCCTGGCTCAGCATATCGGCAGGTTCCGGTACATCGACTTTCTGGTGAAATCGACACCGGCCATCTGTCTGGCCTTTATCGTCTATATCATTCTCAACGATGTGTTCTGGTAGGCGCGGCAAGACTGTTGCGGCGAGCCAGGACGCTTTGCTGCCTATCAAACGAAGGACTGAAACGCTGACGGAATTGGATAACGCAATGCAACTGCGAGAAATGGGTGAACAAGACTGCCTCGCATTTCTGGCAGGCCACACCCGTGGCCATCTGGCATGCCTGGGCGAAAAATATCCCTATATCGTTCCCATTCAGTATGCCTATGAAAAAGGCCGACTTTTCATATTTTCCATGCCGGGCCTGAAGATAGATCTGTTGCGGGCCCATTCGCCAGCCTGCGTTCAGGTTGAAGAATTCGGCGAAAACCGAACGTGGAAGAGCGTGCTTGTTCAGGGCACCTATGATGAGCTGACCGATACGCCGGCCCGGCATGACGAACGCATCCACGCCTGGTCCCTCCTGCAGAAGCAACCGTTCTGGTGGGAACCCGGATCGTTTGCCTTAAACTCGGAAAGCGAAGACAGCCTTGCTCCCTCCATATTCTTCGGCATTTCGATTGAGATGGTATCGGGGAGGCAAGTGGTTTAACATGCGGGCGTTCAGACTGGCCGTGCCTTGATCCTTGATTCGCAAGGCGGCGCTGCTGCATGATATATGGAACTCCAGACAGACACCCCCAGCTAAACGCTGTCCGATACCAGCCTTTCCCATAGGGGCGCGGATTGCTTGATGCATCTTACCAACGTGGCCTGCCGAACCGGCACCGCGTTGAATGCCACGCGACCACCCATAGGGAAAACGATGACAGACGCACCTGAGAATGAAGCGCTTTTCAACATCACCGGGCACTATGTGCAGGAATTGAAGGCCGTCCTTCAAAGCGAGAGCATTGTCGAAGGCACCGACTACGAAAACAGCGCCTTTAACGAAAAACGACGGGCGGAAGGACTGCACCTGCTGCGCTTCCACAAGACCGGCACGGCAGCGCAGGCGACGCAGATCTGGGAAAAACATATGACGGCTCGAGCGCATCGATAAGACGGCACGAAGCCAATTCTTCGATTGATGCCGACTTGAGAGCGCGGTTCTCCGATCCTCGGTTCGGAGACGGGGTTGGCACGTCCAGCTCAACATTTCCATGGAAGGAAAAATCATGTCCAATGACAAAACGAAAAAGATCCAACCCGCCAAAGAGGCCGTCACTGAGGCGCCCTACGAAGTCATCTATTTCGCCAAGAAACATCGCATTTCCAACGAGGATGCCAGGGACATCATCGAGAAGCACGGCGCCAATCGCAAAGAGGCTGATAAAGCCGGCCGCCGTATCAGCGTCTAGCGAAAAAAATAGCCTCGCAGGCGCTAAACTCTAAGGGCTTTATTGGATGCATGTCATTTTCCCAAAACCGCGCACACTTTTGGGCGACATGCAGTATTTGATGCATGTCGTTATCCCAAAACCGCGCACACTTTTGGGCGACATGCATTGGCCGCGGCTGGCTTGCGATGCCACGATGCAACATCAGTGGACGAATTAACCCTACTGGCTTACCTTAATATCAGCATGCGCTTGAATACATCCGCCCCTATGCCATCGTAGCTTCAACGACAACACTTCTGGTTCCTGAAGCAGCTCGCCGGAACCGTGGCCCCGCCTTTCCTTGGAGAGGCTGGCTTGCCTTCAGAGGCCCCGAGCTAGATCGAATGGAGGGTATGCCATGAACAACGTCTTGGAATTTCGTCCAAAATGCCCGCATGACGAAAGTCTGTCCGACTGCCGGGAAGCGCTTGAACCGGCAGTGATGAAAATCGTCAGCGACGCCATCGGCAAGGGATACACGGCCGCGGAAGCCGCCATGGTGGTTGCCGATATCGCCGACGATTACATTCTCATGCTCTCGCGGCAACTGCAGCGTTGACAGGCTTTCCTGGCGCGCAGCTGTGCCTTCTTGATCCATCGCAGATGCTGGCGCCGACGCGGATCGATGCGTCTTCGAGCGTGTGAACTTCCAACGTCGACAAACGACAAATGACTTTGCCCGCTGACGACAGCCCGGCGCCTTATCATCATACTTCATGAGTGGACCGCGCAGCAACTGCAGGGGTAGCAGTAGGTACAGGAGACGAGACCTGCCGCGCGATCCGCCGGCAAAACCCCTGATATTGTCGGAAGTTCCCTGGCAGAGATACGACGCCACGATCCCGGAAATTCCGCCGGGGATCATCGACAACCTGCCCGGGCGCGTTGCGACCGTCACACCGATAAGCTCCCGCCGGGCGAAAACCGACAGGCTCAGTGAACGCCAACGAAAAACCCCGCCGGAGCAGGGCTTTCAGCAGGTCCAAGTGGAGCAAGCCGGAGATTCGGCCCACGTCTTAAACAAGATCGATCATGTCAAAACCCGGCAAAAGCACCTCTTTCGCGAGCGTTCACGGCGCTGCTCTGTTCCGCTCAATCTTTGAATCATTGCCGTAATGTGGCGTGTATTGATCACCTGCGACGTCTTCCGCGACCCTCGCCATCTAACGCCACCTCGGCTGCCGCGGCGGAGCATTGGCCTGGATTTCATGGAGTGGCGCCCGAGAGCCGAGAAGTTTCTTCAGCTTCTTCTCCTCGGCCGGGCCGATCCCAAACTTGCGGCAATGTTCCGCAACATCGTGCTCTCGCGGGCCGGGAATGCGAACTTGGCGATTGCTCATGGTTTTCATGACCGTTTCCTCCTGAGAGGAAAACCAGCAGGCGGTCGTTTTGTTCGTTAGCGATGCCTAAAATTTAGGAGTCTGGTTTGCTTCGGTTTTGGGGCGAGCATGAGTATCGGTCTGCCAGGCGCCAAGGCGGCGCGTAAAGGGATCATCAACGGGTTCATTTTCATAAAACGAAACAGCGCCATCGCCACCGGAATAGTAGGCTATCTGTAGAGCACGAAATGCATCTGCGCACGCCACACTCAAGACCGGCCGAGGAATGAGCGGCACCACCCATCAATTGATCTTCAACCAATGCCGAAGCGCCGCCACCGCGCCGTCGCTGGCATAGGCAATCATCCCGCCAATCGTCAGGCCGGCAAACGCGATAAGCCCCGATATCCCATAGCCGATCGATTTCATCAGTTTCCACTCTTCAAGTGCCGGCCCGACCGCCTCCTTGTTCTTCTCGACGGTCTCCTTGAGGCTTTTGATTTCCTCGCGGATCTGCGCATCCGCACCGCCGCTGATCGCCACCCTGGTATCGAGATGGGCGATCTGCCTGGCCTGTTCGTCGAGCCGCTGGTGGATCACGGCGCGGCTATTGTGGGCATTGGCCTTTTCGTCGCTGACCTCCTTGCGCAGAAGCGCGACGTTGTCCTCGATGCCTGTCAGCCTTCCCTCGGCACGCCCGAGAGCGCGGAAAATATCGTCATTGGATGTCATCTCTCTCAGCGCTCGACTAGGGGTAAAATTTCAGCTTTTCGGATTGCGGCAAGCGGCCGACAAATCGCAAGATCCCATGCAGCGTCGGATGGACATAAGACGTGGTATCGAGGTTCATGCCTTGAGCCAGCAGCGCGGCATTGTCCTGGACGTTGGTGGCGAATATCTCCTGCACCTTATAGTCGGCCGTCCCGTCGCCGTTGTCGATGCGGCCATAGGTGTTTCTCGACGTCCATTGACCAGGCTGATATTCGAACATGATGCGGGTGCCGTCCGGCACTGAAGCCGGCAGCTTGATCGTGTCCCACGTCGTCACGCCGTCCTGATTTCCAGGATGCCCGACGACGTTTCCGAGCGGAAACATTTCAGCGGCCGACGACTTCGTCGGATCAGTGTCCGCCGTGAAGGCAAGCAGCTGATCGATGACCTTGGCGTAACGAGAACTTGCCTTGATGGTGTTGTTCACCGTCGCCAAGGTGGTTGTCCATAAGGCAGGAACGGTATAGCCCGCGACCGTCCGGCCGCTGTCCGACGAAGCGGTCATGGTCGGAATTATGGTGACGCCGACGACATGGATGCCCGCCCCATAGCGCGTCTTGACGCGGTCGACCAAGCCGAGCTTGGCGTTCGACCATGTGCTTGACGTGGCACTGTTATCGTTGCGGCCGGACTGGTCGAGAACGAACGTCCAGATATTCTTGCCGCCGTTGTATGTGTCACGGATCGCATCGATCATGGCCCAGCGCTTGGTTGCCGACGTCGCCAGTTCCTGCACCGACTTCGATCCCGGGACGCCCATGACGAGGGGTATGATACTGCCCCATACCGGATCTCGCACATCAAGCCAGCGAAGCCACATGCCCATGTTGCGTCTGGCATCGGCCGTGGCGGCAATCTCCTGGCGCTCGATGAGGCTATCGGACAGGACCATCGGAACGGGCCGGCCGTCCCACCCCTTGGCCAGAACCATTGCAGGGCCATAGGCAAGAGGCTGCGAGTTGCTCTCATTGCCGACCGTATTATAGAACGTATCGCGGGCTGGCGTGCTCGCCCCGTTCGCCAGGGCCAGCGCCCGAATTGACGTCAGATCGGTGGGTACGATATCGTAGCCGCGCGCCTTGATCCGACCCTTAATCGTGAGAACTGGATCATTGTTGCTTGGATCGATCGACAATTCGGCGCCGACTGTATTTCCCATGATGATCCGAACATTACGGACGCCGGCCCCCATCGTAGTTCTACGATCCGAATTCGGCCCAGCCGTCCTTCATGCCAGATCGGGCGCAAAAGTTGGGCGAGCCGGGGTGCCTGATAGGGTCAATATTGGATATGTCCTGCCAGGCATAGCCGCTATCAGAGTTTGATATAGCGCCCTCCCCTGGCACGATGTCGAACGCCATATTCTTTCCCGGTTCGTTCGGGCGAGCGACGGCGATCGAAGCGAAGGAGACATCGTTCCTCTGGCTGATGTTGAATGATGTCGCCAGGAATTGAGCAAATGCAGGAGGAGCGATAGGCGAGAGACCAAGGGATCCTGCGAAAAACAGGCCGTTGAGAGCGGTTAACGCAATGCCGAGCTTACTCATATGTTTCCTTGAGTTTGGGGCCACGGTGGAACTAAGATTGATTTGCTCGCTCCTGCGTGATAGCGGCGAAGATGGCGGGTCACGATATAGCAAGCAGGCCGCCTTATCGCCCGTAGTTGATCCACAAGAAAGTTGGAACTTGTTCAAAAGACTAATTCGATCTTTTCGCAGACCGGCTAGCCTGCCGCAGGGCACCGACGCGTTCAACTGCGGCGGACAAACTGCCAACTCCTGGATGGACAGGGCGAACATTTCCGCCGATTTGATAGCGAAAGCGGCGTCGCTGAGTGGGCGCCCCCGGGGCGATTTTAGCAGACATTGGATGCGGCGACGGCAAATTGGGCCCGTTGGTCGCCTCCAAAAGGGCTGGGTTCACTTATCGCGGGTTTGACCTACACCCACAGAGGAAGGGAATAACGCCTTTTGACCTGAGGAAGGACAAACTGGAGGATCGATATGACGTTATCGCTCTTCTAGGAGTACTCGAGTACATCGCCGACCTACAATCTGTGTTGCGCCATCTTCGGGACCACTGCAGTTTCTTGGTCGTCAGCCATGTCTCAAATCGAGTTGGGATGAGCGCAGACGAGATGGCCAAGTTGAACTGGACAACCGTGTTGTCCAAGGGCGCATTTTCTTCCGAGTTGACAAAAGCAGGCTTCCCCATCGTCGAGGATCGGACCACTACTAATGGCCAGACGTTAATCTGGCTTTGCGAGGTGGATGTACAGCAGGGGCTGGAAGCTTAAGCTCTCCTTTCTCGGCCCGGCCCAGTCGGGGAATGCGGACCGAGGTAGGTGCCCACCCCCCGGCAGGTTTTTCTGCCGGGGAAGTTCGAGCAAGATCACACAAACTGGAAGTCCTCTGACTGAAGGCTCGATACGAGGATACTCTGAAGTGTTATGGTGTTGTCAGCATCGGCCGTTATGATCGTATCATTGCCAGACTGGCTCGATGCGGCAAGAAGCGACGCCCAATCGGCAAAAACGCTGTGATCGATCCTGATCGTGTCATGCGCTGTGCCGGTCGCCACGAAATTCGTGATCGTATCGTGGCCCCAGTTCGGCGAATAGATGAAAAAGTCTGCCGCCGCCCCCCCGATGAGAATATCGTCGCCGGCACCACCGGTAAGCGTGTTGCCCCCGTTACCGCCGGTGATAAGGTTGTCAAGCGAGTTTCCCGTTCCGGTAAAGGCCGCCGTTCCGTTATACGTGAGGTTCTCGACATTGGCGCCAAGCGTATAGCTCGCCAGGTTCGTGCGGACCGTGTCGGTCCCCTCGCTGGCGTTCTCGGTGACGCTGTCGCCGGCATTGTCGACGGCATAGATGTCGTCCCCCGCCCCGCCGATCAGCGTATCGGCGCCGGCGCTACCATTCAACGTGTCATTGCCGGCGCCGCCAGAAAGCATATCGCTGGCAGCGCCACCGATGATAAGGTTGTCCAGCGAGTTGCCCGTTCCGGCAAAGGCCGCAGTTCCGTTATAGGTTAGGTTCTCGACATTGGCGCCAAGCGTATAGCTCGCCAAGTTCGTGCGGACCGTGTCGGTCCCCTCGCTGGCGCTCTCGGTGACGCTGTCGCCGGCATTGTCGACGGCATAGATGTCGTCCCCCGCCCCGCCGATCAAAGTATCGGCGCCGGCGCTACCATTCAGCGTGTCATTGCCGGTGCCGCCGGTGATCGTGTTATCAAGCGCATTGCCGATGCCGGTGAAGCTGGCGGATCCCGTGTAGGTCAGGGTCTCGACATTGTTGCCGAGCGTATAGCTTGAAAGCGCCGTGCGGATTTCATCGCTGCCTGCACCGGCCGCCTCGTTGATCACATCGCTCGCATTGTCGACCACATAGATGTCGTTGCCGGCACCGCCGATCAGTAAGTCGGCGCCGGTGCCGCCGTCCAGCGTGTCGTTGCCGGCGCCGCCGGTGATCGTGTTGGCGAGGCTGTTTCCTGTCCCGATAAAATCGCCGGTGCCGATGAAGGTCAGGTTTTCGACATTGGCAATATTGGTCAAGACATAGGAAGAAAGCACCGTCCTGATCAGATCGGTTCCTTCATTCAGCCCTTCGGTGACCACGTCGGCAACGTCATCGACAATATAGGTGTCGTTGCCTGCTCCACCGATCAGTGTGTCGGCTCCGGCCTTTCCGTCCAGGGTGTCGGCACCTGCCCCACCCCTGATCGTGTTGGCGGATGCATTGCCGGTGCCGGCAAAGGCCGCCGTTCCATTATACGTGAGGTTCTCGACATTGGCGCCAAGCGTATAGCTCGCCAGGTTCGTGCGAACCGTGTCGGTCCCCTCGCTGGCGCTCTCGGTGACGCTGTCGCCGGCATTGTCGACGGCATAGATGTCGTCCCCCGCCCCGCCGATCAGCGTATCGGCGCCGGCGCTACCATTCAACGTGTCATTGCCGGCGCCGCCAGAAAGCATATCGCTGGCAGCGCCACCGATGATAAGGTTGTCCAGCGAGTTGCCCGTTCCGGCAAAGGCCGCCGTTCCGTTATAGGTTAGGTTCTCGACATTGGCGCCAAGCGTATAGCTCGCCAAGTTCGTGCGGACCGTGTCGGTCCCCTCGCTGGCGCTCTCGGTGACGCTGTCGCCGGCATTGTCGACGGCATAGATGTCGTCCCCCGCCCCGCCGATCAAAGTATCGGCGCCGGCGCTACCATTCAGCGTGTCATTGCCGGTGCCGCCGGTGATCGTGTTATCAAGCGCATTGCCGATGCCGGTGAAGCTGGCGGATCCCGTGTAGGTCAGGGTCTCGACATTGTTGCCGAGCGTATAGCTTGAAAGCGCCGTGCGGATTTCATCGCTGCCTGCACCGGCCGCCTCGTTGATCACATCGCTCGCATTGTCGACCACATAGATGTCGTTGCCGGCACCGCCGATCAGTAAGTCGGCGCCGGTGCCGCCGTCCAGCGTGTCGTTGCCGGCGCCGCCGGTGATCGTGTTGGCGAGGCTGTTTCCTGTCCCGATAAAATCGCCGGTGCCGATGAAGGTCAGGTTTTCGACATTGGCAATATTGGTCAAGACATAGGAAGAAAGCACCGTCCTGATCAGATCGGTTCCTTCATTCAGCCCTTCGGTGACCACGTCGGCAACGTCATCGACAATATAGGTGTCGTTGCCTGCTCCACCGATCAGTGTGTCGGCTCCGGCCTTTCCGTCCAGGGTGTCGGCACCTGCCCCACCCCTGATCGTGTTGGCGGATGCATTGCCGGTGCCGGCAAAGGCCGCCGTTCCATTATACGTGAGGTTCTCGACATTGGCGCCAAGCGTATAGCTCGCCAGGTTCGTGCGGACCGTGTCGGTCCCCTCGCTGGCGCTCTCGGTGACGCTGTCGCCGGCATTGTCGACGGCATAGATGTCGTCCCCCGCCCCGCCGATCAAAGTATCGGCGCCGGCGCTACCATTCAGCGTGTCATTGCCGGCGCCGCCGGTGATCGTGTTATCAAGCGCATTGCCGATGCCGGTGAAGCTGGCGGATCCCGTGTAGGTCAGGGTCTCGACATTGTTGCCGAGCGTATAGCTTGAAAGCGCCGTGCGGATTTCATCGCTGCCTGCACCGGCCGCCTCGTTGATCACATCGCTCGCATTGTCGACCACATAGATGTCGTTGCCGGCACCGCCGATCAGTAAGTCGGCGCCGGTGCCGCCGTCCAGCGTGTCGTTGCCGGCGCCGCCGGTGATCGTGTTGGCGAGGCTGTTTCCTGTCCCGATAAAATCGCCGGTGCCGATGAAGGTCAGGTTTTCGACATTGGCAATATTGGTCAAGACATAGGAAGAAAGCACCGTCCTGATCAGATCGGTTCCTTCATTCAGCCCTTCGGTGACCACGTCGGCAACGTCATCGACAATATAGGTGTCGTTGCCTGCTCCACCGATCAGTGTGTCGGCTCCGGCCTTTCCGTCCAGGGTGTCGGCACCTGCCCCACCCCTGATCGTGTTGGCGGATGCATTGCCGGTGCCGGCAAAGGCCGCCGTTCCATTATACGTGAGGTTCTCGACATTGGCGCCAAGCGTATAGCTCGCCAGGTTCGTGCGAACCGTGTCGGTCCCCTCGCTGGCGCTCTCGGTGACGCTGTCGCCGGCATTGTCGACGGCATAGATGTCGTCCCCCGCCCCGCCGATCAGCGTATCGGCGCCGGCGCTACCATTCAACGTGTCATTGCCGGCGCCGCCAGAAAGCATATCGCTGGCAGCGCCACCGATGATAAGGTTGTCCAGCGAGTTGCCCGTTCCGGCAAAGGCCGCAGTTCCGTTATAGGTTAGGTTCTCGACATTGGCGCCAAGCGTATAGCTCGCCAAGTTCGTGCGAACCGTGTCGGTCCCCTCGCTGGCGTTCTCGGTGACGCTGTCGCCGGCATTGTCGACGATGTAGGTATCGTCCCCCGCACCGCCGAGCAGCGTGTCGGCGCCGGCGCCACCGTCCAGCGTATCGTTGCCGGCGCCGCCTAAGAGCGTATCGGTGGCGGCGCCCCCCGTGATCGTGTTGTCGAGCCCGTTTCCGACACCGCTGAAGGCCCCGGTGCCGATAAAGGTTAGGTTTTCGACATTGGCACCAAGCGTGTAGCTTGCCGTGGCGCGAACCGTGTCGGTCCCCTCCCTGGCGTTTTCGGTGACGACGTCGGCGGCATTGTCGACGAAATAGGTGTCGTTGCCAGTGCCGCCGATCAATGTGTCGACGCCAGTACCACCGGACAGCGAATCATTTCCGGCATTTCCCCAAAGCATATTGTTCGCTTCGTTGCCGACAATCGTATCGTCGCCGGAGCCGGCCTGAACATTCTCGATCAAGGAGGCAACGTTGTCGTTATAAAGAAGCGCGTTGAAAATGTTGCCGCGGGCGTAACCATTATTCGGCCCCCCCGCCAGATCGGCCAACTGGCCCTGGGAAAAGACCGAGTACCCCCCTGCTCGCAAATCGATCGTGAGGGCGGTGCTATAAGCGCTCAAATCATAGGTATCGATACCGCCGCCGTCCCAGATTGTCGCGAAGATGCGGTTGGCATCGGGCGTGATGGCCGCAACCCCGTTGACATAGGTGATGCCTTGGTTCGGATTCCACTTGTAAACGGTATTGCCACTGTTGGTCGTGTAGTCCGCACCATACATTTCCTGCAGGGCGGCGATGTCGAGCATCATGAAAGTTTGTGGCGCACCGTCATGCTCATACTTGATCCCACTCAAATCGTCTCCGACATATGTGTGGTAGGTCATGATCGTGTATTCGAGCGAGTCATATGCGCTCGGAACAACTGTCGTATTGGAAGCATCCCCTTCATGAGCATGTTTCAGCCCGAGAGCATGGCCCAGTTCATGCGCCAAGGTATGGCCGGCATAGTTGCCGAACTCCGGAAAGCGAAGATCATCTTCAGTGCCGGCATATGACGTCCCGAACCAGACATCGCCGCCTGCCTCGGGAGTGTCTGGATAATAGGCCCATGCCGTCGGGGGCATCCATGACTGAGCGAACCGCACCGATGCGGTCTCCGCACTAGCGGCCTGAAAGTTGGCGTTCGTAAATCCCTCAACGGAGAAACCGTCATTTGCCGTATTTCCGTAGGATTGCTCCATGAAGAACAAGGCAAAAGACTGCTGCTGCGAGGAAATCGCAGAGAAACCCCAATCTTTCTCGCCGGCATAGGAATACGATGTCGAGAAGGTGGGAAACGCATAGGTTATCGTTCCGTCCCAGGCTGTGCCACTGAACAGCCCGTCAACTTTCTGATCCCCAGTCAAGCTGACGTTCTTCGTCGAAGTAATAAGCTTCGTCATAAAATCCCCGTTTGCCTAATCCACTCTGCCGTGCCAAATGCCGGTTCCCTCTGCTCCGCATGAGGGTGAAACTTCAACTACAAGTCTTATCTCGCTTCAGTAGGGTTTTGACCTAGGTAACTAACGCTCATGAAGGGCTTCCTCCGCGACCTCGATCAAAGGCGAGAAGACATATTCCAGGATCCTGCGCTCGCCCGTTCGAACCTCCGCAACTGCTGCCAGGCCCGCACTTAACTGGACGTTACGGCCATCTGCTAGAATTTGATCTGCCTCCAAACTCAATGTCACCGGAAAAACGAGGTTCTGCATCCTTTCGGCGCCGCCGAACGTTGTCTCCGACTGTCGTGCCGCAGGGTCGCCTTCACGACGCGCGGCATCGGGTTCCGGAATCGCATCGGCCGCAATTTTGATAACGCGGGCCGGGATGGTTCCGTAGCGTGTAAAGGGAAAGGCTTCGAGCTTGACGACAGCATCCTGGCCGACCTTGATGAAGCCGATGTCCTTGTTCAAAACGTAAGCTTCGAGCTCCAGTGTGCTTCCCTCAGGTACGACACGCATCACGTCCTCGCCGACGGTCACCACTTGACCCACACTGGTAATCGAGGATGCTTGCACCGTGCCGTCTATTGGACTGCGCAAGGTCATCTGCTCGCGAACATTTCTGGTTTTCGCCAGCCGCTGCTCCAGCTCTTCGACCCGACGTTCCGCATTACCCAGCCGCTCGAGCTGATCGCCCAGGAATGCTCGTTTTAGCTTGTCCTTCTCCCTCGCAAGGACCTCAATTCCGGCGGCGGCATCAGCGAGCTGACCTTCCTGCATAGCCAGTTGCGTCGCCTGCTCCTTCAATGTTTGCGTCGCATCGATGACGCTTGCCATGGTGCCGGCTTCCTTCGAAGCCAGCATATTGCGCATCGCCACACGCTCTTTCAGCGTTTCAACCAGCGAGTTCTGAGCCGCAACCGTCACCGTCAGACGATCGCGCTCCACTTCCTTCTGGTGCTTCTGAGCATCAAGCGACGCAACTGCGGCCTGGTATTGTTCGAGGTCGCCCCGCAGGATGCCTTCTTCACGACGACGCAATTCATCGGCCGTGTCGGCATCCCATGAGATCGTTGGCGGCAGCTGGTCGCTCTCCTGAGAACGAACATAGTTTACCGCAGATTTTCGGCGCCGGACCTCGGCGTTCACAGACGCCAGGCCTTTTGCCGCATCCGTCTCATCGGCAATAGCATCCGTCGGATCAAGTTCGAGCAGGATATCACCGGTCTTGACCTGTGTGCCATTTGATGGCGGCAGCGCCTTCACCTTACCCGTCAACAGCGGCTGAACAACCTTAACGCGGCCTGCCGGCTGAATCTTGCCCTGTGCGGCTGCGATGATGTCGATGTGACCGATATAGGACCAGATCAATGCCGTTGTGACGAAGGCGCAAATGATCAAGATCAGTGCCAGGCGCACCGGCGAGGGTGGGGTCTCCAGGATTTCGATCGCCGGTGCCAGAAACTCATGATCGGATCGCTTGGCCGGGCGCGGCGGAAGACCGGCATATCGAACAGCTTGGACAGGTCCACCTTTCATGCGGCGCCTCTGTCATTCTGCAAGGCCCAAAGCCGCGCATAGAGCCCGTCCGGGCGCTTAAGCAGATCGTCATGGCTGCCAATTTCCGCTATGCGTCCGTCTGCCATACCGATGATCCGATTGCATGGCCGCACAGCTGCGAGCCGGTGCGCAATGATGATAACCGTTCGGCCGGCGGCGATCTGGCGCATATTGGTCTGTACGACGCGTTCGCTCTCATAGTCGAGGGCGCTGGTCGCCTCATCGAAAATCAAGATCGGCGGGGCGGTAGCAAGCGCACGGGCAATGGCGATCCTCTGACGCTGGCCGCCGGACAGGTTCGCGCCACGTTCTTCGATCATCGTGTCGTAGCCTTGCGGCAACCGCAAAATGAATTCATCCGCCCCGGCGAGCTTGGCAACCGCAATAACCTGAGCGCGGTGCATCGCCGGGTTTGAGAAAGCGATATTGTCGTGGATCGTGCGATTGAAGAGCAGGTTCTCTTGGAGAACGACTCCGATGTGGCTTCGAAGCCAGGCGGGGTCGAGTTGTGATAGATCCATGCCATCCAGCAGGACCTGACCCTCTTCGGGGACGTAGAGACGCTGCACCAGCTTGGCAAGCGTGGACTTTCCGGAGCCCGATGCGCCGACGACACCGATGATCTCTCCGGGTTTGATTTCCAGCGATACGTTTTTCAAGACTTCCGGAGAGCCGGGCCGATAGCGGAAGGTGACATTTCGAAGTTCAATGTTCCCCCTTGGGGCAGGCAACGACAAACGGGCGATTGGCTGACGCTCCATCGGCGTGTTCAGAATGTCGCCGAGCCGATCGACCGAGATCTGCACCTGTTGGAAATCCTGCCAGAGTTGGGACAACCTCAAAACCGGCTGGGTGACCTGCCCTGCGATCATGTTGAAGGCAACAAGCGAACCAACGGAAAGCTCCCCGTTCATCACGGCCCTCGCACCGAAAAGAAGAAGGGCCGCCGTCGAAAGCTTGCTCACATATTGAATGGCATTTTGTCCGCCAGCGCTAAGCAGTGTCGTATCGAAGGCTGTTCGCACGTAAGCTGCGAGCTTTTCCTCCCACTGCGCCTGCATCACCGGCTCCACCGCGGCGGATTTAACCGTGTGGACACCGACGATCGCTTCGACCAGGAACTGCTGGTTTGCCGCTCCCCGATTGAACTTCTCTTTGACGAATTCGCGCAACGGCGGTCGAACCACGATTCCGATCAGGAGGTAGACCGGGATCGCCGCAACGACAATCAGGGTCAAGCTCCAGGAATAGGCGAAAAGAACCGCGATGAAGACAAAAGTGAAAATGACGTCGAGCGCCGAAAACAGCCCCTGCCCAGTCAGAAATGCGCGGATCGTTTCAAGTTCTCGAACGCGGGCGACCGTCTGGCCGGCGGATCGCGTCTCGAAATACTCCAGCGGCAGCCGCAGGAGATGATGGAACAATCGTTGGCCGAGCTCGACATCGATCCGGTTCGTCGTGTGAGCCAACGCATAGGCCCTCAGATATTGAAGCATGACATCGAAGAGACCAATGATCGCGATGCCGGCAACAAGCACGAACAGGGTCGAATAGGCTTTGTGCGTCAGGACCTTGTCGACCACGACCTGGAAGAACAAAGGTGTAATGAGCGCGAAGATCTGCACAAACAACGAGGCAAGCAATACATGGGCAAGCGGCTTTCGATAACGCCAGATCGATGGCAGAAACCACTTGAAGCCGAATTCTCGCGGGTCGGACCCTTCGCCTCTTATGCGCCGCCCCACAAGAATAACGCGTGCGTCGATTTCGGCTAGTATATCCGCAGGAGCGATTTCACGATCAACGCGCGTTATCGGATCGACGAGTCTGTACTTCCCAGATGGGTTCAACCCGCCGAGCACCTGAAAGGAGCCGCTGCGCGCTTGAACAATAGCGGGGACGGGCATGGCTCGAAGACGTTGCTCCGTGACCTTCTCCACGACACGCGCCCTAAGCCCGATGATCTTGGCTGCTCGTTGAATGTCGATGGCCCGGGACGTGCGCCCCTTCAACGCCAGGTCGTGCTGCAGCTGAACCGGGTCGGCAGCAATGCGATAGAATGCAGCGATGCCGCAGAGCGCACGAAGACCGGAGTCCAGATGCTGCGAAAGGCTGCCATCCATGCGCGGAACTATTCCCCTTAAGCTACAGATTACCGCGCTCCACCGGCCCAACCGCCTGCTGCGGCTGCTTGCTGATGATGTAACTCACTCGGAAATACTGCGCCACGGGGGGATATTCGAGCTCGCCAGATTTCGAGCCGGTTGTGGCGAAGAAGCAACAGCGCACCGTCGGTAGCATATCTGCACTTCGCCGGCACCTTGCAAACAAAGAACGAATATGGCGCCCCTATCTGGTGAGCGGTCGTTGTGCAAAACTCCTCACGGCCAATGGAACAACATGATCTTCATCTCCGCGTTTCCGACCGACGTGTCAGCGCATCATGTATTGTGAACGGTCCTAGCAACGCGCTTCCTCGATCTACGTGCTGGAGCTCAAACTGACCACAGGTCGCAATGGACAATGTCCGCTTGTACCCGGCCACCCCGTCCGAACCATCATCCGTAGGGTTCAGTGCAAGGCGGCAGGCACCGGAATGCCTTTCACGAAAACGCCGCTGTATTCTACCGAGCCGCACATCTTGGCTTTTGCGATATCCCATGCCTCAACCTCATCGAGGAGGCGTGGCGAAGCTGAAGTTTTAACTGTCGAGACAGTTGGAATTTCAGATCAAGGATGGCAGAACTTCTGAAAATCTACACTCGCTTCGTTGGAGAGGCGTCAACGCTATGCCCGGTTTCCGGCACCTGAAGACTTCAACGAAATCACGGTTTCTTTATCCCGCGTCTAGACCATCATCCCCAAAGCCTCTTGCATTGCCAGTCGCGCCAGCCACGAATGTATTCGCGCTTCATGTCGCCGAGCTGGGTTTCGGCCTACTTGACGTACCAGGCTTTCTGCCCGTCCGTCAGCGTGATGCCCTGATCGGACAGGTTGCAGAAATACTTTGCGAAAGCATCGGTGATGATGACGCCTTCGGGCGCGATCCCATATTGCGGCTCCTTCCACCAGGGAAAGAAATGGAACTTGAAATCGAGTTCCGTCAGTTTCGCCGCCTGGCGCTGCTTGACCTGGGCATCGTCGCAGAGCGTATAAAAATGCCCCTCCTGGCCTTCCGCCGTGCTTTCAACGAAGACCAGCTGGCCGGCCTGCACCGTATTCAAAGCACCGGTACGGACTTCCCGCGCCTTGTCGGGATATTTCGCGCAAAGCTTTCCATATTCGGAGATATGCAGATATTGCAGCGTTCCCGACCGCAGCAACGAGGTTCCGACCCGGATGCTCGAATTGTGGGCAAGCAGCAGTTCGGTCTGGTTGGCTCTGACGACAGGCACGGCGGTGCGGATATCATCCGGCAGATTGTCATAGGGATATTTGATCTTGTCCCGGAAGATCGTCTGCACGTCGCCGAGCGTATGGGCGATGGTGCCGGCGCGGATATCCCGGTTGAAGACGCAGGCATCGAGCATGAAGATCTGAATGAAGGTCGTCAGACCCAGCTGGCGGGCTTTCAGCAGCACATTGAGGTAATGCATCTGCTCGAAAAACGTCATCTGCGTCCAGTTCAATTCGAACCTGACGCGTTTGCCTGATTTGTCGGTGATCCAATAGAGGTTGTTCAGACGCCAGCGCCAGTCGGAAAACTGGTCAACTGCCGTTTGGAAGTCCGCGCGTCTTGCCATTGATGTCTTCCAGCAACTGCGAAACCTCGCCGGTTACGACGCCCTGGTCGAACTCGACCTTGGAACCGTATTTCTTCGGCTTCAGCTTCTCGGCGACCCTTTGGCGGGTGGCGATGCGGAGCTGCGAACGCCGGATGGCCTCGCCATTCTCCTGCCAGCCGGTGGTCTCACCGCTCGCATTCTTCTTTTCAATCCAGTCATTGCTGCGATCGTCGGCAATCTCGACCATCTCGTCGACAAAGCCGTCGGCCAGGATCTCGCGGGCCAGCGCGTACCGCGCCCGAAAGGCCGCCTTATCGTCGTCGGCGAGCCAGGACAGCACGGTCGACTTCGCCGGCATATCCTCATCCCGGCAGATCGACCGCAGGCTTTCCCTGTCAGCAATGCGCTCGCAGATCTTCTCGGCCAGCGCCTGGCTGAACTTGGTTGGTCTTCCCATGGGGCGCGGCTTCTGGAAGGCTCAGAACAGCGCAATGATGTTGGATGCGGTGGTCCCGGTCAGCGCCACGATGGCGGCATGAACAGGCAGGATCGTTCCAGCCGGCACGCTCGCGACGCGGCGCAATGGCAACATCACCGGCCGTGCCGATGTAAAGCGCGCGGGCTCCGACGATGGCGGTATCGTTCGGCGTTACCGCCGCTGCCCGGGAGGCCGGAGCAATCGAAGGGTCCATTGCAGTTCTCCTTGGAAGAGGCGGGTGTCCATGCCGACACGGCTCGATCCCGATGTGATCGAAGATGAGAGGTCAGGCAGAAAAGGATGGGGGATCAATTCTGAGGAAGCTGGCCGGTGACAGACACACCGGTCGGAGGGCGGCGCCGACTTGGTCGTCGACATCCCATCGGGATTCAAATTTCGCAGCTTGGATTTGCGGTAGTCTTAACTGATTTGCCGGGAGGTGATCAAGGGCTGATTGTGGCTCGCACCAGTTCGAAACCAAGCCTGCTCGATCAAGTAGGCGCCAGATTACTCTACCCCGCACCGACGACGGATTTGGC
This sequence comes from Rhizobium sp. 62_C5_N11_2, assembly GCF_051811185.1. NCBI lineage: Bacteria > Pseudomonadati > Pseudomonadota > Alphaproteobacteria > Hyphomicrobiales > Rhizobiaceae > Rhizobium > Rhizobium sp. 62_C5_N11_2. The sequence continues at coordinate 894,776 of NZ_JBPWPW010000001.1, read as the reverse complement.
AAAACGCGCTCCCCGACCTCCGTCATCCTCGGCCTCGAGCCGAGGATCTATGCCCGCTGCTGGTAGAGGCCAACATGGGTCCTCGGCTCAAGGCCGAGGATGACGGAGCAAGGGGTAGGCTCTGTGGCAAATCCGAGGTGATGGCATCAGTGATGCTGACGAATATTATGGCTCGATCAGCGTGGTCTTGGCCGGTCTCGCGATCTGGTTCGGCATGTCACCGTTGGTCGGCGGGCGGTGCCGACGTGGCCGACATCCCCTCTAGATTCAAATCTCGCAGCCTGGATTTACGGTAGTCATAAACGACCTGCCAGGGGGTGATCAAGCGCTTCTGACCGCAGCGCGCAGATAATCTGCCCGACCCAATCGGCGGCAAAACCCTCACCCGCTTTGCGAGCCTTCAGGTCCAGCGTACAATGAGCAGGCTGTTGATCCAATAGCGGAGAAGTTCAGTGAAAACCACGAGACTTTTTCTGTGCCTCGTCGCTTTTCTCAGCGTCACGCTCGCTGGAAACCCGGCTGATGCCGACGAGCTGGTTCACTTCGAAAGCGCGCCAGTCAAGCTCAGCCCGTTTCGAATAAGCAAGGCTAGAGAACAGGGAGAAATTATTTCTCAACCGCAAGGCACACCCCTGCTGGGATATTTGTCCCGCCCGGAGGGTGATGGCCCCTTCCCGGCGGTCGTCCTCCTGCATGGATGCGAGGGCATGCGGTTGAGCGTCAAAGACCTTTGGCCGAAACGGCTGGTTTCGTGGGGTTACGTCGTGTTGGTCGTCGATAGCTTCACTACCCGCAACATCAAGGACACGTGCCAGGGTTCTCTCCCCGATCGCCTCTTCGACGCCTATGGGGCTTTGAATTTTTTATCGAAACAAAGCTTTGTCGATGCGCGGCGCGTTGCCTTGATGGGCTTTTCAACCGGCGGCACGGCGACGCTGGAAGGAACAAAAATCGAAGGCAACGAACAGCTCATGGACCACAAATTCAAGGCAGCGGTTGCCTACTATCCGCTCTGCGCGGCAAGTCAGGGTGACGCGACGGTGCCGACCCTGATTTTGAGCGGCGAACGAGACAATTGGAGCCCGGCTGACCGATGCCAGAAGAGGCTTGCCCGTCTGAGTGACAATGGCCCGCCCATCGAGCTCAATGTCTACAAGGGCACTTACCACGATTTTGATGCTCCGGAGTTTAAGGTGGGACGGCGGGTGTTTGGTCACATCGAAAAATACAATCCGGACGCCGCAGGAAAATCCATCCGCAGCGTTCGAACATTCCTTCAAACGTACCTCTCGAACTAAAGCCCGAGCATTGTCCGCATGAGCGCCGATACTGTTGAAACACGATGCCCGGTGTTATGGTGGATGCTCGCAAGAGGAGCGAGCGGATGATCTGGATCTACTCTGTCATCGGCGTCTTGAGCGGCGCGCTACTGATCGGCCTCGCGATTTGGGTCGGCATGTCACCATCATTATCCGACCGAAAATCGTGGCTCCCCGAACCGAGTGGAAACTCCGTAGAGCCGAACGATTCGAGTATTGCGGGATCGGGTAGTGACTTGGCTTAGATCTGCGGGAGATCCCGCATTCTCCGTCATTCCAGGCCTTGAGCCTGGAATCCATGCCGACCGGCCGCAGAGGCACTACCGCGAGAGCATCGCCTTCAGTCGCTGTTGCAAGACAGGAGGTTCGCTAGACATTCGAACCTGACCGAGCGCATACCGCATGGCAGGCGTGAACGGCAGCCAATGCTGCAAATGATCCAGCAATTCATCCGACATCATGTCTTCGAGCGGGCCGGCGCCCATTTGACCGAGCGCTTTTTTGTGATCGGGTAATCTGGCTTGCTCGACAATGGCGAGAACGCGCTTCAAGACGCTCTCTCTCGAATCATGCAGTAAAATCGTCGACCAATACCATTCGCCGGGATCTGCGAGATAAGCCTCTACATAGGCTTCAGCGGTAACCGGTGGCTCTCCAACAGCAATTATATCCGGCAACCACGTCAGATCCGATGAGAGTGCGCTGCGCGTGAACGGTTTGGCCGCTGGAGCGTCGGCGGTGTGTTTCCCCGAGCGCGGGTTGCTACGGTTTTTCTTGGTCACTTTGGCTTTCCATTTCGACAGCACTCTGCATCAGCAAATGGTTGTCCGCAACTCAACTCCGCTATCCCCGGCCACTCGACGCGCCATCCGCTGCGCCGGCGGCAAGTTTGGCGGAAACGCGCCCCCACCCTCCGTCATCCCAGGCCTCGAGCCTGGGATCCATGCCGTGGCTGATGGAGGCCGACGTAGATCCTCGGGTCAAGCCCGAGGAAGACAGAGCAAGAGGCGAACTCCCCACCAAAACAAATTAGCCTTGACTCATCAATTAGCATAGGCTATTGATTTCCTCATGATCGAAGCCGCCTCCATCACCGCCGTCATGCGCGCCCTTGCCGATCCCACACGGCGGGCCGTGTTTGAGCAGATCGTCAACGCCGATGAGATCACCGTCGTCGAACTGACGCGGGCAAGCAGCGTGACGCAGGGCGCGATTTCGCAGCACCTCAAGGCGCTGAAACAGGCGGGCCTCGTCGCCGAGCGCCCCGAAGGGCGGAAGGTCTATTACCGCGCCGAGCCGGAAGGCCTGGAGCCGCTTGTCGACTGGATGAGCCATTACGGCGTCTTCTGGCGCGACCGCTTTGCCAATCTCAGAACATTGCTGAAGGAAATCGATCCATGAGCGACGCCGCATTGAAGCCCGACACGCAAGAGATCGTGGTCGACGAGGTCTTCCCGCATCGGCCGGAGACGATCTGGAAAACGCTGACCACGGCCAATCTGATGGGCCGCTGGCTGATGATGCCGGCGGGCTTCGAGCCCGTGGAAGGCAAACGCTTCACCTACCAGACGACACCGGCCGGCGCCTGGGACGGCACCATTTACTGCCAGGTGCTGGAAGTGAAGCCGAACGAGCGTCTCTCCTATGCCTGGAGAGGCGGGCATGAGGGAAATGCCGGCTACGGCTCCCCGCTCAACACCGTGGTCACCTTCATCCTGTCCGAGGTCGAAGCCGGCACGCGGCTTCGCCTCATCCATTCCGGCTTCGTCCTGCCGAGGAATGAAACTGCTTTCCAGAAGATGGGCGAAGGCTGGAAGAAGGTCGTGAAGAACATCGGCGCCATCGTCGACGAGACGGACTGAGGCGACCGACATCGCGCTTGCCGACGCAGCGTTTTATTCGGCAGCGCTTCATCAGGAGAGAGATATGAGCAAGCCTTACACCGGCGGATGCGCCTGCGGTGCGATCCACTATGAAATCTCGGCCGAGCCGATTGCGATGAACGACTGCCAGTGCCGCGATTGCCAGGCGACCAGCGGCACCGGGCACGGATCCTACCTGACCTTCCCGAGCCGGCAGGCGGTGAAGCTCGACGGCCAGGCGACGCATTGGGACATGGTCGCCGACAGCGGCAACGTCAAGACGCGCGGCTTCTGCCCCAGCTGCGGCGCGCCGGTCTATCTGACCTTCTCTGCCATGCCCGATCTCTTCACCATTCACGCCGCCAGCCTCGACGATCCCACCCGATACCAGCCGCAGATGGCGACCTACACGCTGCGCGGCCTCGCCTGGGACCGGGTCGATCCGGCGGTGCCGAAATTCGAGACGATGCCGCCGATGTAAAGCTGGGGCAGCGGCCCTGGCAAACTGGTGCGATCGACGGCTGGGTCGCCGTGTGTCAGTGAATCCGATGCTCACCTGAGCTGACCTAGACGATGCCAGGAGAGTTCAATTTCCGGCAAGACGCTCGATCGGCTCGGCCAGGTCGAGCCAATGCGGGCGATTGCCCCACCAATCAACATGATCCGGCGTCTAAACATCTAAAGCTGACGGATGGTGTCAGCTGGTAATGCAGAAATTCGCCTCGGCCTGCGCGTCCTGCTGAAACCTGAGGCAAGGGCGTTCTTAGCCCCGCCGCCTCCCCCATTCGGCATGGTGAAAAGGCGCCGCGCAGCAGCACGGCGCCGGTGCATCACGCGCGCGTCATGCGGCGATGGAGGGATAGTCGGTATAGCCTTGGGCGCCGCCGCCATAGATGGTCGCCGGGTTCACCTCCGCCAGCGGAGCAGCGGTCTTCAGTCTCTCGACGAGATCAGGATTGGCGATGAATGGCCGGCCGAACGAGAAGAGATCCGCCGCGCCCTCCGTCAATCGCAGCGTTGCGCGGTCGAGGTCGTAGCCATTATTGGCAATGTAGGTGTTTGCGAACTTGGCCCTGAGCTCCGCGTAGTCAAAGGCAGCAGCCTCATTGGGCCCGCCGCGCCCAGCTTCGACGACATGGAGATAGGCAATCCCCATCTGGCCAAGCTTCTCGGCGATATAGTTGAATTGCGCCTGCGGATCGCTCGAGGTGACGCTGTTGACCGGCGAAATCCGCACTCCCGTCCGCTCGGCGCCGACCTCGGCAGCCACGGCGGCAGCGACTTCCAATATCATCCGGGCGCGATGTTCGACCGAGCCGCCATAGGCGTCGGTGCGGGTGTTGGCGCCGTCTTTGGCAAACTGTTCCAGCAGGTAACCGTTGGCGCCATGGACTTCGACACCATCGAAGCCCGCGGCAATCGCGTTGGCGGCGGCGCGGCGGAAATCGGCGATGATGGCCTGGATCTCATCCAGTTTGAGCGCGCGAGGTTCAGACACGTCGACGAAGGCATTGTTCACGAAGACCTTGGTCTCAGCCTTGATGGCCGATGGCGCGACCGGCGCCTGCGCATTCGGCTGCAGATCGACATGCGAAATACGACCGACATGCCAGAGCTGCAGAAAGATGTGACCGCCTTTGGCATGCACCGCGTCGGTGACTTTCCGCCAGCCGTCGATCTGGGCTTGCGTATAAATTCCCGGTGTATCCTGGTAGCCCTGCCCTTCCTGCGAAATCTGCGCGCCTTCCGAGATGATCAGGCCGGCTGTCGCCCGCTGGGCATAATATGTCGCGGCGATATCGCCCGGCACGAAGCCGGCGCCGGCTCTGTTGCGGGTCAAGGGCGCCATCACGATCCGATTCGCCAGCGTCAGGGCGCCGAGTGTGTAGGGTTCAAAAAGTGCGTTGTCAGTCATTTCGTTTCTTTCGTCAGGATTTCGGGGGTCTCTGTCACATCTCGGAGTTTCGCGCCGGAACACGGCACAGGCCGGCCTTGCGACACAGCCTGTGTTGGTGACGGCGCGTTTCCGCGGGAAGCGCTACGAGGCGGCGCGATAGCGCTCTGCCGGCTCAGACTGCGAAAAGCCCGGGATCATCGTCTGGCGCGCGGACTGATAAGCGTCCCATTGGGCGGCATCGTGCAGAGGCGGGATGGTGACGGGCTCGCGCTTGTCGAAGCCTGCCAGGGCGGCGTCCACTAGTTCGCCCACTTCCATCACGCCGGAGAGCGTGTTGACGTCGATGCCGGAAAGTTCCCAGATCTCCGTCCGTGTCGCAGCCGGCAGAACCGCCTGGACGTAGACGCCTTTGGGACCGAGTTCGAGGCTGAGCCCCTGGGAAAGGAAGGTCACGAAGGCTTTGGTGGCGCCGTAGACCGTCATTCCGAATTCCGGGACGAGCCCGACGACCGAGGAGACGTTGACGATGGCGCCCGAGCCCGCTTCGACGAAGCGTGGCGCAACGGCGCTGGAAAGGCGGGCAACCGCCGTCGCGTTGAGCGCGATCAGCTGGGCGATATCATTGACGGGCTGATTGACGAACGTGCCTTCGAGGCTCGTGCCGGCATTGTTGACGAGAATCCCGATCCGATGATCGTCGCGCAGACGGGTTTCCACCGCCGCAAGCTCATCGGATTTGGTGACATCGGCCTGCAGGATGTCGATCGTTACGCCGGTTTCCTCGCGAAGTCGCGCCGAGAGAGCCTCCAGCCTTGCCTTATTGCGCGCGACCAGTACGAGATTGTGCCCACGACGGGCGAAACGGTCTGCATAGGTCGCTCCGATACCCGAGGAGGCGCCGGTGATGAGGACGGTGGGAGTGTCAGTCATTGTCTTGTTCTCTTTCGAATGAGCGTTATATAATTATGATGGCGATCCTAATTACGGGTTTAAAGTGATGGCTATCATAAAAAAGTCAATGGCAGAGAGGGAGAAATCTCAACATGAAAATCAGCCGTGAGCAGATGGCCGAAAACCGCCAAAGGATCCTGGAAGTCGCAAGCCGGCTGTTTCGGGAGAAAGGATTCGAGGCCGTCGGCGTTGCCGAGGTGATGAAGGCCGCGGGCCTGACGCATGGCAGCTTCTACGGTCATTTCAGCTCGAAGGACGACCTGATCGTCCAGGCGCTCGCGCATGCGCTTGGCCAGCGCAATGGCCCGTCACTCCCGCTTGGCGCCTATATGGAAGAGTACCTGTCGCCGCGCCATCGCGACAACAGGGCCGGTGGCTGCCCGATTTCCGGACTTGCCGCGGACACGCTGCGCCAGACGCCTGAGGCCCGTGCGGCGGTGACGGAGGGTGTGCGGGCGCAGATCGACTGGATGAGCGAGAAGGACGAAGGGCCGGACGCCGACCGCCGATGCCGGGCAATCGCCCACTGGTCGGCGATGGTCGGGGCAACGATCCTCGCTCGCGTCATAGTCGATCCCGCCCTGTCGAAGGAAATATTGACGGAGACGCTGGCCTGGATCGATGACGGAGCCGACCGACCTGCTCCGGCACCGGCAAAAGCCGAATGAGGAAATGCCGCGGTCAGCGGCCGCGTCCCGCCGCAGTTCCCATCGCCGGATCCAAGATCCTCGATGCCGACCTGCCATAGGTGGGCAGCCGTCGGCTGAGCGTCCAGCCCCATTTCGGGCATTTTAGTCCCGATCGTAGCTCGGCCGCCAGCCGCGGGTCATGCCGCCGCCCATGGCGCCTTCTGCCAATATCAACTGCCGGCGCAAATGTCGGACGTCCTCCAGCAGCGTGCCTATTGCGGCCCGCATATCGCCATTGTGATAGGCGACCACCTCGGCAAGCTCATTTTCGACCGGCCGCGACGATGTTTCGGCTTCCACGGCGGCGCTCAAGAGAAGATGCCCGCCATTTTGAGTTTGCCGCAGAAGCTCGCTATCGCTTTCGCGACGCCCTCGCTGCAGGGAAACTTGAACGGTCGCGTGGCTTCCTCGGTCAGAACCGGCTCGTCGGTTGTGGCGTCGCGGCCGGTGACATGTTTCGTCAGCAGGATGCCGCAGGCCTCGCCGGCAGCCTCGTCGATCGCCATCTGGACATCGCCAAGATAGGTATCGCTGGGGATGTCGATGATGAAGGCGGTGAAAAATCTCACGCCGCGGCTCCCCGCCACAGCCTTGACCAGGCTTGCATGCGCCTCGGAGACCTCAATCTCCTTCTCCGGCGGCCACATTACATCACTTGCAGGCCACGCATCATCTTCCACGGCTTCGCCGATCGGCTGCTCACGCATATCCGCTCTCCATATCTTCGGTTTTCAGATGGCGGCCGCCGCGCCGATGTTCTTATTATGTTCTGATAACGAAGAGTGTCAAGACGGATGTTTTGCTGTGAGCGACCTTTCGGGCAACCGCCAGAGAATGGGGCATGATCAAGAGATCTGCACCACGCTCCGGCCGTGTCTTGAACCCTCAATGCTTGAGCACGACCTTGCCCGGGGCGCCCGCCGCAACCGCATTCTGCGCCGCACCGATTTCCTCCAGAGTGAAGGTATGGGAAATCGGGATGACCAGGAGGCCGCGCACGGCAGCATCCAGCACGGCGTCGAGCGTCGCCGCGTCGGTGCGGTGGAAGAGTTCATGGATGGTGACGCGGTCTCCGGCATTGGCGCCTTCCGGCACCGGAACGATGCTGGCGACCGTGCCGCCATCACTGATATGGCCGATGAGATTGCCGGCCACCGGCCCGGCGGCACTGATCCCATAGGCAAAGCTCGGGCTTGCGACGGGGAGCGTGATGTCAAGCGCTTCGCCGGCCAGGGCCTGACCTTCGCTGAGCCGCTCGGGACGGACGCCGGCCACCGGCTGGGCGCCGATCTGCTTGAGATATTGGATGGCGGAACGGCCGACGGTGCCGAGGCCGCCGGAGACCAGAACCCGGTCGCCAGCCTTGACATCAAGCGCCTCGACGGCCTGGCGCCCGGTCAGCCCGGCCTTGACCAGCGACGCACCCGCTTCGAAGCTCAGGCCAGCCGGCAGCTTGGCGACGGATGTGGCGGGAAGCACACCATATTCGGCATGGGCGCCTTTGCCGTTTGCCGCGAAATCGGCGACGACCCGATCACCGACCGCAAAACCGGTGACGCCGTCGCCGAGTGCCGAGATGGTGCCGGCTGCGTCGCCCCCGAGCACGGCCGGCAGCGGAAGCGGGATGAACTTGGCCATGAAGCCCTGGCGGAGAATGAGATCGAAAGGATTGACGGCGGATGCCTCGATCTTGATCAGGATTTCGCCCGGTCCGGGCGTCGGCGTCGGGATATCGCCGATTTCGAATTGATCGACATCGCCGTAGGATTTGAGAAGGGCCGCTTTCATTGTGGTCTCCAGATTTTGTCGTCGCGTTTGGGCGTGAGACCAGGCTGCCGGCTGGCAGCCTGGTCTCGGCCGGTTCCCGCCGTTAAGCCGTGGCCGGACGACGCGCGGTGTCCAGCGTCCATGCGCCACCACCGGCAAAGGCGAGGTAGAGGAAGATGAAGCAGAACAGGATGGCGACTTCGCCCATGTTCAGCGCCGGCCAGAAGCCATAGGGCATGTGGCCCATGAAATAGGCGGCCGCCATTTCGCCCGAGGCGATGAAAGCGGCGATGCGCGTTTGAAAGCCGACGAGCATCAGAGCCGAGGTGATCACCTCGATGGCGCCGGCGATGATCATGATCGTCGGAAGCGGATAGGGCACGCCCTGAATCGGACCCGGAAATTGCAGGAATTTCATGGTCGCGTGTTCGAGGAAGAGAAGCGCGGTGATGATGCGCAGGATTGCGAGGACGTATGGCGTCCATTTGCTGATATCGGTCATCGAGAGTTTCCAATGTTGGTTATGGGAGATCAGGCGGCGGATGCCGCTTTCTTCAGTTCTTGGTTTTCTTTCCAGAGCTTCATCGACATGGCGAAGACGCCGTCGACATAGTTGCGGTAGACCGTCATGCCGGCCGGATCGCGGCCTGCCTTGGCTGCAAAGAACGCAACGATGTCATCGGATTCCGTGACGTATCGGCCGGGCTCAAGCTGCGCGGAGGGAAAGCTCACCTTGTCGAGATGCGGCTGAAGCTCGGCGCGGATCTTCGCCTCCTGCTCGCTGTCGGGAACGAAGTCGCGGGTTTCAACGTCCGAGGCCAGTCCCGATTCCAGAAGGAACAGACGAACCTTGAGGCAGAAGGGGCAGTTTTCCTTGAGATAGACGATCGGTTTGAACGTTGCGCTGGTCATTGCGCATCTCCTTTTGATTGAGGGGCAGAGGGGACATCGCCGAAGCGGAAGCTCGATGCGGTCAGGCCACCGGCGAAGTCTTTCTGGTGATAGGTGACGGCGCCCGGTTCGTCCTCGGCCGCACCCACCGCCACCATCAGGGGGATCAGGTGGTCTTCACGCGGATGCGCCGCGCGGGCGGCGGGCGCCTTCTCCCATTCGACAAGCCGCTCGGTGCGCGTTTCGGATGGCGACCGGATCAGCGTCTCCTGCAGCCAGGCGTCAAACTGACGGGAGGGGCCATGTCCGGCCGTGCCCTGTATGGCCGACAGGTTGTGGTAGCTGAGGCCGCTGCCGATGATCAGCACGCCCTCTTCGCGCAGCGGCGCGAGCGCCCGGCCGACCTTGAGATGCAGCGCCGGATCGTAACCGGCATCCAGCGAGAGCTGGACCACAGGGATGTCTTCGTTGGGATAGAGCGGCTTCATGAGGCTGAACGTGCCGTGATCGAAGCCGCGGGTGGGGTCCGGCCTGGCGTCGATGCCGGCGGAATGCAGCAGATCCTGCACGTGACGCGCCAGCTCGGGGGAGCCCGGCGCGCCATACTTGATCTGATAGAGATAGTCGGGGAAGCCGTTGTAGTCGTAGACCATGCCCGGGTTGCTGCCCGAAGAGACGGCAAAGCCCCTCTCCTCCCAGTGGCCCGAAACGACCAGCACCGCCTTGGGCAGATCTTGAAGCTCGGCCCGCATCTCGATCAGGGATTGCTCGAGCTTGTCGAAATTGCTGCGAAAGCCACCGGTCATATAGGGCCAGGGGCCGCCGCCATGGCTGAGGAAATAGGTGGGCAGTCTTGATGTCTTCACCTCGCCATTCCTTTTCGGCACCGCCGCTGCGGCTGGCCTTGTCAGCGACTGTCTTGGTTTTCCCTGGATTGATCAATCGGCTTTGCCAACATGCATCATTTCCTCTAAGTTGATGATCATGGACACGATGATGAGCCTGCGGGTATTTTGCTTGGTCGCGGAGCTGAAGAGCTTCACCGCGGCAGCAGGCCGTTTGAATCTGTCGCCGGCGATGGTGAGCAAACACGTGATGCATCTGGAGACGCGCCTGGGAAGCCGGCTCTTGAACCGGACCAGCCGGAGTGTCACCCTTACCGAAGCCGGCGCGCTTTATTTCAACCAGACCAGGCAGATGCTCGAAGGGCTCGACGAAGTGGAAGCGTCGATCGGCAATGTCACGGTCGCGCCGCGCGGAACGCTCAAATTCAGTGCTCCCGTGTGGGCGGCCAGTTCAGGCTTTGTCAATATTCTGGCCGAATACAACCAGCGTTATCCCGATGTCAGCCTGGATATGGATCTCAGCGGCCGGATCGCCAATCTGGTCGAGGAAGGCTTTGACCTTGCGCTGCGGGCAATGTCGTCCGAGCGGCTCGATCCGGGTCTGGTTGCGCGCCCATTGGCGAAGATAGAATTCCGCCTGATGGCATCGCCGGACTATCTCAAGCGCGCCGGGCGACCCCAGAGCATCGCCGAGCTGAACGGCCATGCGCTGCTTCGCTATAATGGGATCAATGTCAGCGAAAGCCTGCTGTTGGGCCGCCAAAACGACCGGCGCAAGGTCACCTTCCGCAATGTGCTGCTGAGTGCCAACGAGACGCTTCTGCACCTGGCGGCTTTGCGAGGAATGGGGCTGGTCTTCCTGCCGGAATGGCTGGTGGAGGAGGATCTGAAAGCAGGCCGGCTGGAGGTGGTGCTTGCCGGGGCGCTCGGCATCAGCAATACGCTGCATGCCGTCTACCCGAGCCGGAAATACCTTTCCGCCAAAGTCCGCACCTTCATCGATTTTCTGGTGCTGCGCTCGCCACAGATATTCTGACGCTCTCAGAAATCTGCGCATCGCACAGTATGCAGCCCGCGATATTTAGCATGAAGCGATTGCGCGTCACGCGTGTTAAAGTCTTTTTGTCCAGCTGAGCCTTCCGGCCGGTTGGTATTGTTGCCGAGTGATGACTTGCTTCGTGAGTCTCCGGCCCTTGAGGGCCTCTCCATGCAAAAGACACCCACAGTGCGTTTCGAAGCGGCGAGCACGCTTGCTGTGGTGGTATCGTCCAATGAGCCGTTGCTGTACCTATCCGACGACCAGAAGGTCATCGCGGCGAGCGCATCCTTCTGCCGGGCCTTCGACATCGACCCCAAGACGGTTTGCGGCCAAAGCCTCAGCGAAATTGGAAACGGCGAATGGGCGATGCCCCAGCTTGCGTCACTGCTGACGGCCACCGCCTCGGGCAGCGCCACCATCGAGGCATACGAAATCGACTTTCAACGGTCGAACCAGAAGACACGGCACCTGGTCGTCAATGCACGGACGCTCGATGACGGTGACATCGATCATATTCGCCTGCTGCTCGCCATCACCGACGTGACCGATGCGCGCGCCGAGGCTCGGCTGAAAGATGATCTCGTTCGCGATAATGCCATCCTGCTGCAGGAGGTCCAGCACAGGGTCGCCAACAGCCTGCAGATCATTGCCAGCGTTCTCATGCAGAGCGCCCGGCGGGTCCAGTCGGAGGAAGCGCGCGGGCATCTCCACAACGCCCATCACCGGGTCATGTCGATCGCGGCCCTGCAACGCCAACTCTCCATGTCCAACGGCGGCAAGGTTGAACTCCGTCACTATTTCACTCAGCTTTGCCAAAGCCTCGGCGCGTCGATGATTGCCGACCCCGACAGGCTTTCGATTCAGGTGATGGTCGACGACAGCGCCGTGGAAGCGGATGTTTCCGTTCGCTTGGGGCTTGTCGTGACCGAGCTTGTCATCAACGCCCTCAAGCACGCCTTTCCCGATGAACGACCGGGCGCAATCGTCATCGACTATCACTCATCCGGCAAGGACTGGACTCTCTCCGTTACCGACAACGGCATCGGCATGCCTGCTGGTCGCGAAGCACTAAAGGCGGGCCTGGGGACTGGCATTGTGGAGGCGCTCGCAAAGAGCCTGAATGGCGACATTCAGTTGAGCGATGCGGGTCCCGGCGCCGCCGTCACAATCAACCACCGGGAAAGCGCCGGTTTGCGAACCGACATTTCTACGGCCGCTTAGGAACCGAATGGCTTGCGAAACGCTATCCCATCGGAGCCTGCGAGGCTCACACCTCCAAATTGACCGAGTGAGCGATGAAATATGGCAAAGCGGTCGTCCTGGTCGTCGAAGACAGCACGATTATTCGGATGAGTGCCGTCGATCTGGTACTCTCTGCGGGCTATGAAGCGCTTGAGGCGTGCGATGCCGATGAAGCAATTCGCATCCTTGAGTCGCGAAACGACATCGATCTGGTTTTCACCGATGTTCAGATGCCCGGCACGATGGACGGCATCAAGCTATCTCATTACATCCGGGATCGGTGGCCACCTGTCAGGTTGATCGTTGCCTCCGGCGCGGCCATCCTCAAAGAGAGCGATCTCCCCACGGGAAGCAGGGCCTTCTCGAAACCCTATGACAACCACGCAATTACCGATGCGATGGCTCATCTGCTGTCGATCGGGAACACGACTGAGTTGGCAAGTTAAGGGTTTTTCGACAAGCTTCCAGGATGATCAGGACGTCGTCGACCGCCATCGTCTTGGTGAAGCGCTGAGGAACTGAACATTGACACAACCCGCAGCCGACAGGGTTCGCTTTGAATTTGTCACGCAATGTCCAAGGGATGATGGCTGCGGCGTCTTCGTCTTGCAGATGCTGACGGGCAAACCCTACGACCAGATTGCCGGCATGATCGATTGGGGCGCTCAGACCAATCATTACACAACGTGGACAGAACTGCGCGGCGTCCTGACCGAGTTGGGCTGGCAGACCGGCGGATTAGGCAAGGCAGAGAGCTGGGGCGATGTTTGCGGGGTAGCGATCGTCCATGTCGAAGGAGACCACTTCATCCTCTATGACGCCGATAACGGCATCTTCTATGATCCGGGGCAACCCGACGGCCCCGATCTGCATAGCCGCCTCGTTCCTCTGAACTACCTTGCAGTGCAATCGCCAGAGAACGGTGTCCCAAGCCCTGAGCCTGGGATCCATGCCCGCCCCGATGGTCCGCGCCGATAGCTCACTCGCCGTGACCACCGTTCCAGGCTCGCGGATAGGGAAAGGCGCAGCCGCCGAGCCGCGTACCACCCAAAATATGCAAATGACCGAACCATGTTTGCCGCCAGCCGGCTTGATGCCAAGCCAATCCGGGCGTAGTTCAGAGATAGCCACCCTCTCCTTCGACACCAATTTGAAACGACCCCATGGCGCACTCCCTCAACACAGCCCCATCGCCCGCCGGCGGCCCCAACCAGCCGAAACTTGATACGGACGACATCTGGCAGGCCCGCGTCGATCTTGCTGCCTGCTTCCGGATGGCGGCAAGGCTCGGCATGGAGGAAGGGATCTGTAACCATTTCTCGGCCGTCGTTCCCGGCTATGACGACCTGTTCATCGTCAACCCCTACGGCTACGCTTTTGCCGAACTGACGGCCTCGATGTTGTTGATCTGCGACTTTCACGGCAACGTGGTGTCGGGCAGCGGCCAGCCCGAGGCCACCGCTTTTTACATCCACGCCAGGATTCACAAGAACGTCCCGCGCGCCAAGGCGGCGTTCCACACCCATATGCCTTATGCCACCGCTCTTTCGATGACGGAGGGCGATCCCCTGATCTTTGCCGGGCAGACCGCCTTGAAATTCTATGGACGCACGGCCGTCGACCGCAACTATAACGGCCTGGCGCTCGACGCGCGCGAGGGCGATCGCATCGCGGCCGCCATCGGCGATGCCGACATCGTCTTCATGAAGCATCACGGCGTGATGGTCTGCGCACCCAATATCGCCGAGGCCTGGGACGACCTCTATTACCTCGAGCGCGCCTGCGAGGTGCAGACGCTTGCCCTGTCGACCGGACGCGAAGTCCTTGCCGTCGCGCCTGAGATCGCCGAAGCGGCGTATCGGCAAATGCGCGAAGGAGACCCCGAGTCGGCCCGGCTCCATCTGGAGTCCGTCAAGCGCACGCTTGATCGCAGCGAGCCGGAATACAAGCGCTGATCCGCAGACCGCGGCTTAGCATCGGCCCGAAAATCGGAATCGATTTTCGGAAAGCACGATGCGTAGATTCAAAGTGTTAGAGCGTCCTTAGTGCGTCCGAAAGGACGCACGGCGCTCTACGCGTGCGCCGGGCGCCAATGCGGATAGGTGACATAGGCGGTGAGCGCGCCCTCCTCGTGCGAGCGGATGGTCACCGCTTCTCCCTTGGGCATGTAGACGATCGCGCCTGGCCCGGCGGTGACCGTCCCCGCGTCTGTCGAGACCGATAGCCGCCCTTCCAGAACGATCATGACGTCGTCAACTTCAATCGTCTCGGTGAGGCTTTGGCCGGGCGCGTAGCGTCCATAGCCGATGGTGATCGGCCCTCCCTGCCGCTCGTCGACCAGATTGCCGACGAAGATATCTGCCTCCTGCCCGGGGGAACGCTCCAACGCCACGTCGGCAACCGTGAACTTACGGACTTTCATCGTCTTCCTCCATTGCCGCGTGCAGAGGTAGCGCGGAAATCCCGCGCGCCAAGAGCGCTCGCGAGCATGCCGGTCACTGTGTTGTGGGCGGCGATGGCGCTGATGATAGCGACGGCGAGTTCTTCAGCGATTTAGTTAGAACACAACCATACGTTTTTGCTTTTGGTTTAAGTTCCGCTGTTAGTGATCGCCATCGTAGCAATTTTATTGTGACACAATCACCAACACGGATACCGGGAAGGGCAGCCTTCGTATGTTGCGTCGTTTCATTCTTGACCGATCCGGCAACTTCGGAATCATGACGGCGCTGCTCGTCGTCCCCCTGCTGGGGGCGGCGGGTACAGCCATTGATTTTGGCAGCGCCCTGTCGCTTCGCACCGAACTCTATGCTGCTGCGGACGCGGCAGCGGTGGGATCCATTACACCCAAGTCAGATGCGGCAACGCAGGCAAACACGATGTCCGGCGATGGGTCGCTGACGCTTGGAAAATCCGAAGCCCAGAAGATCTTCTTTTCGCAGACGTCCAAAAAGCAGGGCGACGTGCCCGTCACCGTCGACATCAGTGTTCAAAAAAAGGCCGGTATTCTCAGCTCGACCGTATCCTTTAACGCGACGATGCCGACGACCTTCATGCAGGTGATGGGACTTCATCAGATCACCGTTTCCGGGACGGCAACCGCCCAGTATGAGACCCCGTCCTACATGGATTTCTTCATGCTGTTGGATAACACCCCATCGATGGGCGTTGGGGCGACCGCTGACGACATCACCGCCATGAAAAAAGCGACAGAAAACGGCCACGATGGCGGCAAGGATAAAAACTGCGCCTTCGCATGCCACATCGTTTCTGAAAAGGGCGTCGAGGATAAGAATAGCTACTACAATGTCGCACGCAAGAATGACGTGACCATCCGTATCGACGTGGTCGCCGCTGCCGTCAAAGCCTTGATGGCCAAGGCAAAGGACACGCAGTCCATGGCAAGCCAATTCCGGGTCGCTGCCTATACGTTCGGCAAGACTGCCCAGGACGCCAAAGCCGCGAAGCTCTTCAAGGTCTCCGACCTGGACTATGATCTTGGCGCCGTGGCAGTCGCGACGGACATGATCAATCTTATGAGCATTCCCTATCAGAACTACTACAGCGACCAGCAGACGAGCTTTGACGAAGCGTTGAAAGGCATCGAAAGCGAAATCAAGGGGAACATCGGCATGGGCACCAGCAATGCCGATCGCCAGAAGATCGTATTTTTTGTCGCTGACGGCGTTGGGGATAGCTATAAGCCGGCCGGCTGCACCAGCCCGAAAGGAGCAAATGGCGGGCGATGCATCGAACCGATCGACACGAGCTATTGCAAGAAGCTCAAGGATCGCGGCATCAAAGTCGCCGTCCTTTATACGACCTATCTGCCCTTGCCCGACAACGGCTTTTACAAGGACTGGGTAAAGCCTTTCGAGACCAAAATCGCCGCGAAAATGGAAGAATGCGCAACCCCCGGCTTCTATTTCGCGGTCAGTCCCACCGAAGGTATTGAAGAGGCCATGGAGGCCTTGTTCCGCAAGATCGTCAGCGCACCTCGGATAACAAGCTAGGCTGAAAGTGTTAGAGCGTCCTTTGTGCGTCCGAAAGGGCGCATGGCGCTCTAAGCCTTGCCCAGATGCTTCGGCCAGAATTGCTGATGGATTTCGGCGGCTTCGTCTTCGAGGTTCGTCGGGCCAACCACGGTGACGTTGCGCGCGCCGGTTTGCAACACCGCCCGGCTCGGCACGTTCAACCCGATCCCGGCGATCTCGCCAAGCCGTGTTTCGGAGCACGCAAACACCATGCGGCCGATGCCCGACCAGTAAATCGCCCCGGAGCACATCGCGCACGGTTCCGTGCTGGTGTAGAGCGTGCACTCCGCGAGAAAAGCAGTGTCGTAGTGCTGCGCCGCCAGTTTAACCAGGTTCATCTCGGCATGGTTCGTCATATCGCGGCCGGTGAAGACGCTGTTTTCGGCGCGCAAGATGACTTCCCCGTCCTTCACCAGCACCGAGCCAAACGGTTCGTCGCCATGGTCCACCGCGGATTTCGAGAGCGCAATCGCCTCGCGTAAAAACGGCTCGTGGTTTTCCATCAGAGTCCCCCAGCTAGAGCGGCATGATCTTGTCTTGAATCGGAGGGATTTCCAAGGGGCTGCACATCAGGCGATCGCGTCGTCTTGGTCATCGTGTCATGGCTCAAGACACCGGATCCGATCGCCGAAAGAATAGCCTGTGCAGGGATTGGGCCACGCTCAGGCGTCACCGGCACCCAATCCTGCGTGATGCAGGCGCCGATCTGGGTGGGATCGTTGGAAACCATCGCCGCGTTGAAGGCGCGCTCAGCCTCCTCGAGCGCTTCAAGGGCTGCGGCACTTACGCCGACATGTCCTCGTTCCAGCGGCGTTGCATCTCCTCAGGCGTGACCTGTTCGATGGTTTGCGACAACATCCAGCGATGACCGAAGGGATCAAGCACCTGCGCCACCCGCTCGCCAAAACTCTGGTCAGTCGCCGGGCGCAACATCGTCGCCCCAGCCGACAGCGCCTGCGCCAGTGCTTCGTCGGTCGACACCGTGTCCATGTGGAAGGTCACCGGCGAGCCTCCGACGGTATCGGGAGACAGGGCGCCGAAATCCGGATATTCGTCTGCCAACATCATCAGCGTCTCTCCGAAACGCAGCTCGGCATGGCCGATCCGCCCATCCGAAGGATCGGTCATGCGGAAGACTTCCGTGGCGCCGAAAGCCTCCTTGTAGAAGTCGATGGCCCGTGCCGCATCCTTGACGATGAAGTAGGCGCTCACTTTTCGGGCAAAACTCGGCATGGATGATCTCCTTGACTGGTTTATATATTAACGTTACGTATCGTAAAGATATGAGTCAAGAGAGTAATGCAATACCGAAGAAACGAGGGCGGCCGCCAAGCGCTGCCGCGCAGAAGCGTGCCTTGGAGGCCGCCCATGAAATCCTGATGGCCGAAGGTTTTGGCCGCATGACGATCGAAGCCGTGGCGGCGCGGTCCGGTGTCGGCAAGCCGACGATCTACCGCTCCTGGGCCAATGCGCAGGAACTGGCGATGGCCGCTCTTCTGGTCAACCGGCTACCGGAAGCGGAGGTTGGAGGGGGCACGGCGCAGGCGGCTCTCGGCGCGCAGATGAGCGGACTGGTGACTGCCTTTGCGAGCACGCGCGGACGGCAGATCACTATGGCACTTGCGGCCGCCGACCCGGAAAGCGAATTCACCAAGGCCTTCCGCAATCGGGTGATCCTGTCGAGCCGCAACGCGGGTCGTGTCATCCTGGAGGAGGCTCTGGCTCGGGGAGAGATCGTTCCGCCGCTTGATATGGAGGCGCTGCTCGACATGATCTACGGACCGGTCTTCTTCCGGCTGCTGGTCGGCCATCGCCCGGTCTCGCCGGAATTCGGCGATGCGATCGTCAGGACCGCGTTGCGGTCCGTTGCACCGTCGGGCGCGTGACCCTCACGTCGCGATGCGCGAAGCCGACGGCTGCGCAGGCAGCCGCCAAGCGGCCTAACCGTGATCGTCGCCCAGTTCGCCAAGGTGGCGCTGGACCCACTTGATCTCTTCCGATGCCGTGCGCCCGAAATGCCGTTTGAAATCGCGGCTGAACTGCGCCGGGCTTGCATAGCCCACGGAAACCGCGACCTCGGCAATCGTTCTGGTCTGGCGCGCGATCATCAATCTTGCTTCGTGAAGCCGCATGGCTTTGACGTATTGCATCGGACTGTTGCCGGTCAGCCCCTTGAAATGAACATGGTAGGAGGGAACGCTCATGCCCACCTCTCTTGCCAGATCGGCGACGGCGATCTCCAGGCCATAGTTTTCCCGCAACCAGGCCAGGCTCTGGATGATCTTTCCGGATTTGCCTTTCTGCTGGAGGGCGGCGATCATCGCGCCGCCTTGCGGACCGACCAGGACACGGTAGTGCAGTTCGCGCAGAATGCCGGCGCCAAGCACATCCGTCTCGACGCTGCTGCCAAGCGCCGTCAGCAGGCGCAGCAGGACATCCTCGATATCGTCAGCCATCCTGCTCGACACGAGACTTCTCGGCTGGTCGCCTGGCAGTTCGGCATGTTTTTCCACCTGCAATGCGATCTCGGCCGCCATCTGCATATCGAACTCGACATAGACCGCAAGCAAGGGCCGCTCGGGACTGGCCGTCGACGTCATCCGAAACGGAACGGGCAGCGACACCGCCAGATAATGCTCCTCATCATAGAGGAAGACTTCGCCTTCGAGGATGCCCTGCTTGCTGCCCTGCAAGACGAAAACCGCGCCCGGTTTGTAGAGCACCGGGATGTCGTGGAGCACGGCTTCCGTGCGCAATATGCGGACGGAAGCAAGCGCGGTCGGATTGTATCCGTGACGCGGGGCGAGACGCCCGGCCAACGCGACCATCTCCTCTCGCCTGGATAGGCCGCGATCAGCCTTCATAGGATTTGGCAACATTCTGAGAGAATCCGCAATCGATGCGCCGGTTTCTCCATACTATTTGTCAAGTCCCATCCTCAATCAAGGAATATCGCTGATGTCACGAAAGACCTTCTTCATCACCGGATCGAATTCCGGCTTCGGGCTCGCCATTGCTTCCGCCGCCCTTCAGGCGGGCCACAGGGTGATCGGCACCGTGCGCTCGCAAGCGTCGCGCACAGCGCTCGCCAAAACCCTGCCTGGCCTGCGGCCGGTCGTCTGCGACGTCACGGAGTTCGACCGGATTGATGATGTCGTCCGCCAGGCGGAGGACGAGCATGGGCCTGTCGACGTGCTGATCAACAATGCCGGCTACGGCCATGAGGGCGTGCTCGAGGAGTCGCCGATCGAAGAGATGCGGCGGCAGTTCGACGTCAACGTCTTCGGCGCCGTCGCCGTTGCCAAGGCATTTCTGCCTGGGTTTCGCGCACGACGCCGCGGCTTCATCGTCAACGTCACCTCGATGGGCGGCGTGATCACCATGCCGGGCATCGGCTATTATTGCGGCAGCAAATTTGCGCTCCAGGGCATATCGGAGGTGATGCGCGCGGAAATGGCCCCGTTCGGGGTCCATGTGACGACCCTTTGCCCCGGCTCCTTCCGGACAGACTGGGCCGGACGATCGATGGTCCGCACCGAGCGGTCGATCACCGATTATGATGGCCTTTTCGATCCGATCCGCAAGGCGCGACAGGCCGTCAGCGGCAAGCAGCTCGGCGATCCCGCCAAACTGGCCGCCGCGGTTTTGGAACTCATCGAATCCGACAATCCGCCGCCGCAGCTTCTGCTCGGCAGCGACGCCCTCAAACACGTATCGGACAGGATCGTTCGCCTCCAGCAGGAGATCGAGGCGTGGAAGTCTGTGACCGTCTCGACTGACGGCTGACGGCAGAAGCTCTGTTTTCCGCTTCAACGATATCGAGATAATCTGCCAGCTCTTATTGGATGATTTTCCCGCCCCCGGCCGCCTCCTGCTTCCGCCGGAGCGCCTGTTCCTGTTCGAATGTCTTGTGCGGGAAGTGTTCCCAACACCACCAGCGCGTTGGCACGGCCGGGGATGGGCTGTTTCCCCAGCCTCCCCACTCCTTGCAGCGTGTGCCGTCAGCAAGCCGGTGCTCGCAATAGTGCTCAACGATCACATTGGCGCCCGGCGCAGTCGAATGGCCTTCGATGCTCATGGGTGCGTCCTCCGTTTCCCGCTCTTGATGCTCTCATAGATCATTTCCAGCCGCCTTGAGGCGACATAGGCACTGTCCTCGTATCCGGCCGATGGCCAATCCAATCGATGGCTGCCGTCAGCCGCCACGATCCAGAACCATCGATTATCGATCCCTCCGCCCGCCTGTGAGCGGAATATCCTGCCGATCTGGGTATCGCCGTCAAAAGCGACGTAATCGTCGCCGGGTTTCTCTTTCCAGGCGTGCCGCCATTTGTATTTGATTTCCCGGCCACTGACATGTTCCCACGATTTCCATGTGATTTGTTCTGGCATGCGTGGTCCTGTCCTCTCGCGAGGTATCCCTTTGACCGCATGGTTGATGGATGGCTCCCGCCCGAGCCGGTGAATTCAGATCAGCGTCGGTTCCGGATCGGGGTCGATCGGATCGATGATGTCAGCCGTGTCATTCTTGGGCGAACCCACATTGCGGCCGATCGGCCACATGGTCATCAGCTCCGCCGGGAACGGCTTCATCAGGTCTGCCGGATCAGGCTCCTGAGATAGCCAGCGCTCGTAGTCTTCGCGGTGCAGGACGACCGGCATGCGGTCATGGATCTGCGCCATCATCGCATTCGGCTCGCAGGTGACGATTGCGAAGTTTCTGATGTCGACGCCTTCCGGGCTGCGCCAAATCTCCCAGATGCCGGCGAGCGCAAAGGGCGAGCCGTCAGCCATGGCGATCGCATAGGGCTGCTTGTTCTTGCCCGTGCCGAAGATATCCTTCCACTCGAAGAAGCCGTTGATCGGCACCAGGCAGCGGCGCGACCTGTAGGCCGAGCGGAACAGGCCGTTGGTACTGATGCCCTCGCAGCGCGCATTGATCGGCGGCGGCCGCCCACCCGGCTTCATCCATGCCGGCATCAGACCCCAGCGCGCCGAGGCGAACACCGGCCCCATGACATCAGGCTCGCGGACCATATCGCGAATGATGATCGGATAATCCAGCGTCGGCGCGCCGTTGTAGCGCGGAAATCGGTTCCCGAGCGCATCGATCGCGCCCCGCTCTGCGAAGGCGAAATTGCGCACCAACTCCTCAAGCGATGTCTTGATATAGACGCGACCGCACATCCGGAACTCCATCCCGCATATTAGATGTTCTGATTATGTTCTGGGTATTCGAGGCGAGTCAAGGCCGGTCGCTACAACCGATGCCGCCATCGCTTTCACCAGAGTCAAGGTGAAGCCTGTCACCGTCTCGATGACCGCTGACGGCAGAAAATCTGCTTTCCGCTTGACAGCCTTCCTACTGGAAGGTAGATGAAATCCATGAGCAATGTTTTGACGACCTCCGACGAAATCCTGGCCTCCGCCCGAGCGCTGATCATGACCGGAGGCTATAACGGCTTCAGCTATGCCGATATTGCTGCCGTCGTCGGCATCCGCAAGGCCAGCATCCATCACCATTTTCCCAGCAAGACCGACCTGGTGCGCACGCTTGTCGTGCGATATCGCGAGGATGCCGAGGCGGGGATCGCCGGCCTGGAGCAACAGGTGCGAAATCCGCTGGCGCTCCTCCAAACCTATGCGGGCCACTGGGCCCAGTGCATCGAGGACGCCAGCCGGCCGTTTTGCGTCTGCGCCCTGCTGGCAAGCGAACTGCCGGCGCTGCCGCCGGAGGTCGCAGGCGAAGTCAAGGCTTTCTTCCGCTTTGTGTCGACATGGCTGACCTCGGTGATGGAACGGGGCGCTCAGGACGGGAGCTTGAAACTGTCGAGCGAACCGCGCGTCGAGGCTGAAGCCTTCATGGCCACCGTCCATGGCGCCATGCTTTCAGCCCGCGCTTACGGTGCGCCGGAGATCTTCGCCACCATTCTGACCCCCACCTTGCAGCGGCTGTCTCCGACCGCCGCTCAATAGAGCTCCGGGCGGCATAAAAGCCCGGAGCGACAAACGACGTTCAGTGAAACTACCAACTAGTAGGAAGAACGACATGATCAAAGACATTCTCCCCGCCTTCGTGCTGGGGCTCACCACTCTCGCGTCGACGGCCCTTCCTGCGGCGCCTGTCCATTCCGAAGACTAGAAGGCCGAAGACCAGAAGCCCGAGCAGATCCATGTCAGGGGCAGCATCGTCAGCTACAGCGGCTCCGCTCTCACGGTGAAGACCCGCGAGGGAGAGACTGTCGATGCCACCCTCGCCGACGGCTGGAAGCTGGCGAGCGTTGCAAACGCTGCGGTCACCGACATCAAGCCGGGCGACTTCGTCGGCATCGCATCGCTGCCCAGCGCAGGCCGTGGCGACGGCGCGCTTGAGGTGCTGATCTTCCCGCCGGCGATGAAAGGGGCCGGTGAAGGCAGCTACGGCTGGGACCTCAAGCCCAACAGCAGCATGACCAATGCGACCGTGGCCGATGCCGTCAAGGGCGTCGATGGCCGCACCGTCACCGTCTCCTATCACGGCAAGGAAAAGAAGATCGCCATTCCGGACGGCACGCCCGTCGTCACCATCGCTCCGGCCAGCAAGGACGATCTCGTTCCCAGCGCCGTCGTCTTCATCCCCGCCGAGAAAGCTGCCTCGGGTCCCCTCGCCCATCAGGTGCTTGTCGGCAAAAATGGCGTGGTCCCGCCCATGTGACCACGTCGTCGCCGGTCGGCCGGGCCGCCCCCGGTTCGACCGGCGATTTACCAGGGAATGCCGCCTGCAGCCGATGGATTCGAGCGATGGAGAACACCGTCTCGACAGCCGCCCGTCGGTGCTGGGGCAGTTCCGGGAACCTCATGAAACCCAATCTCGATGACGGACGCCGCCGCTCACGGCGGTGAGCCGCCCCCATCAGACCAACACCATCACATTCAGGAAAGAGATCCTAATGAGCAACGATCAAACCACCGTCGCGTCTGGCGACAGGGAAGAGTGGCTGACGCGCTATTACTTCACCCGCGCAGCCTTTTCCGCAATCTGGGTCGCAGCCGCCTTGACGGCCGGCCAGCAGTCGCTCGCCGTCGCGGCGGCATTGCTGATCCTCTACCCGGCTTGGGATGCAGCCGCGAACCTCATCGACGCAGCGCGCAATGGCGGCCTGGCAAACAACCGCAGCCAGGCGATCAACGTCGCCGTCAGCGCGGTGACAACAGCTGCCGTGATCGTCGCCCTGACGATGAGCATGAACTGGGTTCTCGGCGTCTTTGGCCTCTGGGCGATCTTTTCCGGCCTGCTGCAGCTTAGAACCGCTGTCCGGCGCTGGAAGACCAATGGCGGCCAGTGGGCGATGATCCTCAGCGGCGGCCAATCCGCGGTGGCAGGCGCGTTCTTCATCGCCCAGGCGCAAATGCCGGAACCGCCGTCCATTGCCAACATCGCCGGCTATGCCGGCCTCGGCGCCTTCTATTTCCTGGTCTCGGCCGCCTGGCGGAGCGTCACAGAGATGCGACGGAAGCGGGCCTGAGCCGATCGGGGGCGGGATCTTCCGTTCGGCCCCATGACAGAGCAGTC
Source organism: Rhizobium sp. 62_C5_N11_2 (assembly GCF_051811185.1). Classification (NCBI taxonomy): domain Bacteria; kingdom Pseudomonadati; phylum Pseudomonadota; class Alphaproteobacteria; order Hyphomicrobiales; family Rhizobiaceae; genus Rhizobium; species Rhizobium sp. 62_C5_N11_2. The sequence continues at coordinate 870,688 of NZ_JBPWPW010000001.1, read as the reverse complement.
ATTGCGTGGGGCTATAACTCGGCAGCGTCCAGATGAGCCATGGCCAACCAAGATCGCTCTGAGCAGCGGCTAAAACTTCTTTCTTGCCCTCTGTCTCCCTGTTATCGTGGAAGTTAGGAGACAGCGCCATGAGCGAGAACCGAAAGCTGGCTGCAATCCTGGCCGCGGACGTGGTCGGGTACAGTCGGCTTGCCGGCGCTGACGAGGACCTCACCCTGGCGAGGTTGCGCACACTGCGCAGCGATCTCATCGATCCGACGATCGCCGTGCACCACGGCCGGGTGGTGAAGCGCACCGGCGATGGTGCGCTGGTCGAGTTCCGCAGCGTGGTGGACGCCGTGCGCTGCGCCATTGAGGTGCAGAACGGTATGGTGGAGCGCAATGACGGCGTCCCGCAGGACCGTCGCATCGAGTTCCGGATCGGTATCCATTTGGGCGACGTCGTCGAGGAAAGCGACGGCGATCTGATGGGCGACGGGGTCAACATCGCCTCGCGATTGGAGGGCGTCGCCGCGGCGGGCGCGATCTGCCTGTCCGAGGATGCCTATCGCCAAGTCAAGGCGAGGCTCGACCTTTCGGTCAGCGATCTCGGCAGCACGCAGCTCAAGAACATCGCCGAGCCGATCCGGGTCTATTCGCTGCAAGTCGGCAGCGCAGCGACCAAGGCAGCCGCGACCTCGGAAACCGCGACGAGCCGACCGGCGACGGCAGCGTTGCCGAAGCTGTCGATCGCCGTCCTGCCCTTCGCCAACATGAGCGGTGACGCCGAACAGGACTACTTCGCCGACGGCATCTCGGAAGACATCATCACGGCGCTATCGAAGCTGTCGCAGCTCTTCGTCATCGCTCGCAATTCGTCGTTCACTTTCAAGGGCAAGAACGTCCATGTGCAGGAGGTGGGCACGAAACTCGGCGTGCGGTATGTGCTTGAGGGCAGCGTACGCAAATCGGGGAACAGGGTACGCATCACCGCGCAGCTCATCGACGCGACCACCGGCGGGCATTTATGGGCGGAGCGGTTCGATCGCGACCTCACCGACATATTCGCGGTTCAGGACGATGTCACTCAGCAGATCGTCGGCGCGCTGGCGGTCAACCTGACAGAGGGCGATCGGCAAAGACTTGCGCCGGGGCAGACGCGGCACCCCGAGGCGTATGACTGCTTCTTGCGTGGCCGGGAGCTGTGGCACCGGCTGACGAAGCAAACGAACAGCGACGCCCGCGACCTTTTGCAACGTGCCGTCGAACTGGACCCGAACTTCGCCTCGGCGCACGCCTTCCTCGCCCTTACCCACGGACTCGACTACCTGAACCGGTGGAGCGCGTTGCCGCAGCGCTCGATCGAGCAAGCCGAAGAGGCGGCGACCCTGGCGGTAGCGCGGGATGATAGCGATCCCGTGGCGCACTGGGCACTGAGTGTGGTCAAGCTTTACTCGCGACAGCACGATAGAGCCATCAGCGAGGCCGAGCGTGCGATCGTCCTCAATCCGAACTTCGCCGAAGGGCATGTCGGCCTCGGCGAGGCACTCATCTATTCAGGCAGATCCGAGGAGGCACTCGCCTATTTCGATCGGGCGAGGGTCCTGAACCCGTATTTTCCGGATGTCGTTCTTCACTTTCAGGCCTTGGCCTTGTTTCCACTGGGAAGGTACGAAGAGGCCGTCGAACTGTTGCTGCAGCGCGTGAGCCGCAACCCCGTCACCGATGTCTCACGCGCGCTTCTGGCCGCCTGTTACGGGCACCTCGGCCGTTTCGAAGAGGCTCGCGCGACGTGGCAAGAGGTGATGCGCGTCAATCCCGACTACTCCCTGGAATACCGTCGCAAAGTCTTGCCCTTCAAGAACCCCGCCGATTTCGAGCTCGTCGTGGAGGGGCTACGCAAGGCCGGTGTCGTACAATGACGGTGATTAATCTCCGATCTTGAACCTGTTGCCGCCATTTGCACAGAGGATGAAATAGCCAGTGCCGGCGCAACGACGACCTCCAGCAAGATCTGCTTTCAGGAAGCTGCGAAGCCGCCCTCTATGGCCGACATGAGGGCGCAAAGCAGCCGCATCCCTCGACAACGAACAGATGTCCGCATCGGGCCGGAAGTTGCCCGTTGTGCGCCTTGCAAATCCGTAGCCAGAATCATCCTTGGGCACCTCGCACCCTCCGTCATCCCAGGCCTTGAGCCTGGGGTCCCTGCCCGCTGCTGATCGAGACGGGAGTGGATCCTCGGGTCAAGCCCCATAGGCGCTAACTTAGTCTTGACGGTGATGATCGTCGATGATTCACCGTGGTTATGAGCGATTTGTTGCAAGCGTTGGATTGGGACGAGCTGGTCGGACGATTGGGCTCGGCGGAAGAATTAGAGGCGAGCGCACGCAAGGCCGGCGCGCTGCTTCGCAAACGGCAGGTGGGCGGCGCGGTCGACCTGTTGCGGTTGTGTTTTGCCTATGTGTTGGGTCGGTTTTCGCTTCGGACCTTGGCGGCCTGGGCCGATCAGCGGGCGCTCGCGTCGATGTCCGACGTAGCGATGCTTAAGCGTCTGAAGGCCAGTGCCGATTGGGTGGGCTGCCTGGTTTCGGAGTTGCTTGCCGAACGCTGTCCCGAGGCCTTCGCCGGCGTACATAGTGACCTGCGGCTGATGGCGGTTGACGCCACGGTGGTTGCACCGCCTGGGCCTAAGCGGGCCTACTGGATGGTGCATACGGTGTTCGACCTTTCGCGGCTGACGCTCTGTTCGGTGGAAGTCACCGATCGCCATGAAGCCGAACGACTGTCGCGCGGCGTTAAGGCCGGCGAGCTTCGGATTGCCGACCGCGCCCACGCCAAGGCGGCCGATCTGGCTGAGGTGGTCGAGGCCGGGGCCGATTTTCTGGTCCGCGCCCCTTCCAACTACCCGCGCTTGCTGGATAGCGACGGCCAATTGCTGGATCGCTTGGCACTCTGCCGTGAAGCGGGCGAGAAGGGCATGCTTGATCGGTGCGTGATGATCCAGGACGGCAAGTCCAAGGTCGAGGCGGCGGCACGGGTGGTGATTTTACCCTTACCACCCGAGGCGGCTGAGAAAGCCAGGCGAAGGGCCCGCCGGTTGGCCGCCAAGGCGCGATACAGACCCAGCCAGGCCGGCATCGAGATGGCTGGCTATCTGGTGCTGCTAACATCGCTCACAGCCGACGACTGGCCGCCGGAACGGCTCGCCTCGACCTATCGCCTGCGATGGCAGATCGAGCTGGCCTTCAAACGTATGAAGTCGCTGATCGGTTTGGAAGACCTGCGCGCAAAGGACGCCGACCTGGCTCGCCTGTGGATCAACACCGCCCTGCTTGCCGCGCTACTGGCCGAAGATGACCTGCCGGCCCTCGATCCCGAGGCGCCGGACTCTCTCCCCCTGGCGGCCTGAACCGATCGACCTTGCCAATCTGGCGTCTCGTCGCCATCGCCATCACCAACATCTCTATCGCCGTCTTGCACGGCCCCATCAGGCCGATTGCCATCGCCCGGCTGCTCCATCGACTGCGCGAGCCACCGCGAAGGCGACGAGCCATCGCACATCGACAACTAAGTTAGCGCCTATGGGGTCAAGCCCGAGGAAGACGGAGCGTGGGGTGGCGTGTGGAGCAAGGACAGCAACGGATCCGGCGGTGACCGGCGACAGCTCTCCGTTGAAGATGCGCAGTCCACATCCGGTAGCCGATGCGCCAAGCGACTGATGTCATCAGCCGCGACTGGGCGCGTTGCTTCCCGCATCCACGATCGCCTGAACAACAAGCGCGATGCGTTTGTCACGCATGCCGGGCCTGATGCGGCCTGAACGTTCGAGCTCGGCAAGCCCATGAAGGGCTGCCCAGAAGGTCTCGGTCACGATCTCCACATCCGCACAAAACGGAGACACGGCTGCGGCAATGGCGTCGAAACCGGCCCGAAGTTCCGATCTCGTTTCGGCCTCGGCGAACTGCAGTTGGGTCGGCAGGATAAACATGGCCTGGTAGAGTGCTGGGCGACTGAGCGCGAAGGCAAAATAGGCCATGGCAACGTCCATGAGGGCATCTCGTCGCCCGTTCGCCCCGCCTGCCGCTTCCCGAAGAACGGTTGCGAGCTCCTTGAAGCCCTCGACTGCAACCGCGGCAACGATGGCGTCCCTGTTGGCGAAATGCGAATAGAGGATTGGCTGGCTGTATTCGATTTCCTTCGCCAGGCGGCGGATCGTCACGGCATCCCACCCTTCACTCTCCGCGACGGCGCGTGCTGCCGCGACAATGCGCTCTTCGCGCCCTGCCCTTTCCCGACTTTTTCGCTCTGCGATCCCCATTGCTCAATCTCCATGCAGGGCCAGCACCCATCAAAGATTATACCAATGCTTGACTAACTAGCAATGCTAAGGCATTTTATCTAGCAGTGCTAGATTTTGTACCAACGATAGAAGGATTGTCTCATGCTTTGGTTTGCCAACGGGGCCGGGTTGCTGCTTGCCCTCGCTATTATCGTGATCGGCACCAGCTATATTGCGAGCCCGATGACCACGATGCGCAGTTTCGGCCTGCCGCTTCCCGAAGATGGCCCAAACGTCGCTTGGTGGCTCCGCCTCAAGGGTGTTCGCGATATCGTCGCGGGATTACTCGTGCTGGCGTTCATGGTGTGGGGCGCCCAACGGGAGGTCGGCATCGTGCTTTTGATCGAAGCGATGATCCCTGCGGGCGACATGCTGCTCGTTCTCGCAGCGAAAGGCTCCACCAAGAGCGCCTTCGGCATTCACGGCCTGACGGCGGTGATCATGGTGCTGGTCGCCATCCCCATGATGATCGGGGCGCACTAAGATGGTTCACGTTCTTTCCATCTGGTTCCTGGTTGTCGCCTTCGCTGGCGCAGGTCTCGTCAACGCCATCGGCACGGCGGGGACGCGAAGCGAATTCGCTCGGTGGGGCTACCCGCGCTGGTGGGGTATCGTGACGGGTGGGCTGGAGATATCGAGCGCCGTCCTGATTGCGCTTCCTGCCAGCCGCATTGTCGGCCTGGGGCTTGGGGCGGTCATCATCGGGGCTGCGGTTTTCACGGTTCTACGCCATCGCGACCATGCACACCTGGCGCCGCTCAGTGTCTTTGTCACCCTGATTGCTCTTGCCGCGATCTCAACTTGAGCACGATCGGCCGCTTTCACCGACAGGCGTGGGCGATGCACTATCATGTGGTTCCTGGCGCCACCTGATTGTAGCGGTAATCAGCCTCAAGCCTCACCCTCTACCGCTTTGGTTATCGAAAGCCCGCCCCCACCCTCGGTCATCCCAGGCCCTGAGCCTGGGATCCATGCCCGCTGCTGATTGAGGAGGCCAGAGTGGATCCTCGGGTCAAGCCCGAGGAGGACGGAGCGCGGGGTGGCGCCTGCAGCAGGAACAGCGACGTATCCCGAGATGATCGGGAGTCATCAACGCCGATTTTTGCCCCCGTGATTTCGCCCATGCAAAACCGTTGACATTACGCTGAACAGAATATATCCATTCGGTTATATAGCTACATGGTGATATATGGACGACAAGCTCGATGCGATTTTCTCCGCACTCGCCGATCCCACGAGGCGAGCAATTCTTGGGCGGCTTGCGAACGGCAAGGCGACGGTGGCCGAGCTCGCTGATCCCTTCGAGTTGTCTCAGCCTGCCATATCAAAGCATCTCAAGGTCCTGGAACAGGCCGGATTGATCCGCTCCGGCCGTGAAGCGAATTCGCGTCCCCGCGTCCTCGAGCCGGCTGCGTTGAAGACAATTGCTGATTGGATCGCCGATTACAGACGCTTCTGGGATCAAAGCTTTGATCGTCTCGATGACTATCTGTCCAAGGTACAAGGATACGAAAATGACTAATCCAGAGACCGACACCGACAACGCCCGCGACCTGGTTCTTGTACGAAGGTTTGATGCCCCATGCGATCTGGTTTTCAGGGCATGGACCGACCCGAAAGCGTTAGCACAGTGGTGCGGTCCTCACGGTTTCAAGGCGGTGGGCGACCGGCTCGAAGCCTGGCCCGGCGGTAGACACCGCGCCTGTCTGATCGCGCCAGATGGAGAAGAGCATTGGGTCGGCGGAAAATATCTGGAGGTCGAGCCGCCGCACAGGCTTGTCTTCACACATGCCTGGGAACTCGCAACCGGCGAAAATAGCCCGGAAACAGTCGTCACCATCACGTTCAGGGAAAGCGACGGAGGTACGGAAATGACTTTTCGGCAGAGTGGATTTGATAGCGCATCGTCACTTAAGGGTCATGAAGCCGGCTGGTCCCAAAGTCTCGAGCGATTGAGCGTCTTTCTCGGGACTGAATCCGAGGGGCCGGATCATGTCTAAGGCGGCGATGAAGCTCTATTATTGCGAGACGCTCAATCCGCGGAAGGCCTGCGCCGCTGCCCGTTTTCTTAAAGCCGACGTCGAGTTCGTCAGGGTTGACCTGGCAAGCGGAGAACAGCGCACCGCAAAATTCCTGGCGCTTAACCCGAACGGGAAAGTCCCGGTGCTGCAGGATGATGCCGGAACTTTATGGGAAGCGAACGCCATCATGTGCAGGCTGTCCGACAGCGTCGCATCGGATTTCTGGCCGCATGACCACCGGCAGATCGACGTGCTGCGCTGGTTGAGTTGGGATGCCAGTCATTTCACCCGGCACGGTGCAACGCTGTGGTTTGAAACCTTGATCAAGCCGTTGTTCGGCGGGGAGCCTGACGTCGCCGTGATCGAAGATGCGAAGACGAGTTTTCGACTCCATGGTCGCGTGCTCGACGATCATTTGGCCAAGAACAGCGTCGCCGTCGGGAAGACACTGACTGTGGCAGACTTCGCATTGGCCGCTGCACTTCCTTTTGCAACCGCCGCCGGGATTCCCGTCGCCGAGTTTCGGCATATCCAGACGTGGTACGGACGGCTTGAAGGACTGGATGCGTGGCGAAACCCTTTCCCGGCCTAAGAGGGCACGGGGGTGAAAGGCGTTGGCGGCACTCCTCCTTTGTCGCCGAGTCTACATCGATCCGGCCAGGCAAGTTCAGCGATCGACCTCTCTTCGATGCTGAAGATGGCAGCTCATGCATTCGCAGGGCGCCAATGCGGATAGGTAACATAGCCGGTGAGGCCGCCCTCCGCATGCGGTCCGGTTCAGATGCGGCGAACAGTCGAGCCTCTTCTCCATAGGATCGCTTTGTGCCTATATTGCCGCTGCGCTGAGCTCACCACGCCGCAACGGGCGCGGTTGCCGCATAGCGTTCTGGTCATTGCCAAACCGGCGGATACAGTTTGTCGTGAGCGCTACAAGGTACTTGCTGATCTTGCCGCTGATGGCGGTCGTCGCCTACGTGGCGCTCGTGGGTCTGATCTATCTGTCTCAGCGAGCCCTGCTTTACCCCGGAGCCGGCGCCACACCTGTTCCGGAGCACGCGAGTTGGGGTGAGACGGTCCACATCAAGACGCCCGACGGAGAGATGCTTCAGGGACTGCACAGCCAGGGCGACAGCGACAAGCCCTGCGTGCTCCTCTTTTTCGGAAACGGTGACCGCCTCGACAATTACGCGTTTCTCGCCCAGGCGCTGACCACGCGGAGGATTGGATTGCTGGCGATTTCCTATCGCGGCTATCCCGGATCGACCGGCTCACCCAGCGAGCAGGGCCTGCTGACAGACGGGATCGCCGCGTTCGACTGGCTTTCGGCACACGGCGAAAGCGAGATCATTGTGCTCGGCCGGTCACTTGGCACTGGCGTCGCCGTGAATACCGCCGCGAAGAGGCCGGCCGCGGGCGTCATTCTCGTGTCTCCGTACCTGTCGGTACTGTCGGTTGCGCAGACGCATTATCCGTTCCTCCCGGTCGAGGTTCTTCTCAAGGATCCCTTTCGCTCGGACCTCAACATAGGCAAAGTAAGACAACCGAAGTTGTTCCTCCACGGCCGGCTTGACGATAGCATCCCGCTTTCTTCAGGGCAGGCGTTGTACCGCATCGCACCCGAGCCCAAGCAGATGTTGATCTATGACGGTGCGGGTCACAACGATATCTTGAACGACAGAATGGTCGGTGACGTCATCCGTTTTGTGGAAGCGCTGCAAGGAAACCGGCCTTAAATCCCGTCACGGACGGGAGCGGTTTCCCGGTCGTAGTGGGAGGCAATGCCCGGGAGCGGCTCGCGAGGCGACCAGAGTGGATCCTCGGATCAAGCCCCGAGGAGGACGGAGCGCGGGTTGCGTCTGCAGCAGGAACAGCGACGTATCCCAACATAATCGGGTGCCATCAACACCGATTTTTGCCCGGCAATTTCGCCCATGAAGGGCTCGCCGAGGTCTCGAGCACGCGTTTTCAGTGTCCAGTCATCGCTTCTGCCACCGGGGCGCCGGAAACATCCTTTGCCACCTCTGATATCAATGACCTCAGCCACCGATGAGCCGGATCGTTTCGATAGCGGACATGCCATGCCAGCTCTACCGGAAAGCTGCCGAGATCGACCGGTGCGGGCAGGACTTTGAGACGCGGGTCGCGGGCAAGGCGCTGGCAGATCAGCCGGGGCAGTGTCGCGCAATAGTCGGTGACGGCCACCATTTCCGGGACCGCCAGGAAATGGGTGACGGAGACCGAGACGTCGCGCCGGAGACCGGCCTGCTGCAGCATCTGGAACAGGCCGACACGCATCCGGCCGGGCGGAAGCACGTTGACATGCCGCATCCGCTGATACTGTTCCTCGGAGATGCTTTCGGCGATCTCGGGATGATCGCTGCGCACGACGCAGGCCAGTCCATCATCCATGAGATGCTGCACGACCATGTTATCAGGCGGCTCGACGATCCTGCCGAGCACCATTTCCGTCGCCCCTGAAATCGCGCCGGTCTCAGCCAGATCATTGCCGAAGGGCGTCAGGCGAAGCCTGATCCCGGGCGCGCATTCGCGCAGCCGCGCCACGATCACCGGCATCAGGACAAACTCGACGTAGCTGTTCGGGGCGATGGTGAACTGCCGTGTCGCCCGCGCCGGATCGAACGCCTGCTGACCGAGAATGACGTCATCGAGGCTCGCCAGGGCCCCGCGGATCACTGGAGCAAGCGCCTGCGCCATTTCAGTCGGCTTCATGCCATAGCGCTCGCGGATGAACAGCGGATCGCGCAGCGTCTCGCGAAGGCGGTTCAAGGCGTTGGAGACGGCCGGCTGCGTCATGCCCAGTTGTTCGGCTGCGCGCGTGACATTGCGCTCTTCCATGAGCGCCACGAAGACAGGCAGGAGGTTGAGGTCATACTTCATCCAGATATATTGCCAAACGCATATCTGAAATCAAAGAAATAAATTTCCGAAATGAGAATGGCCGAGGCATGATCCGCTCATCGACAGCAACCGATCACATCTGTCTCGAAAGGATCTCCAGATGAAAATCCTCATGGTTCTCACCTCGCACGACGAACTGGGCAATACCGGCCGGAAGACCGGCTTCTGGCTCGAAGAGTTCGCCGCCCCCTATTATGCCTTCCTCGAAGCCGGCGCCGACGTCACCGTCGCATCGCCCAAGGGCGGACAGCCGCCGCTCGACCCGAAGAGCGACGAACCGAGCTTCCAGACCGACCAGACCCGCCGCTTCCATGCCGACCCGGATGCCCAGGCCGTGCTCGCCTCGACCGTAAAGCTCGCTTCGGTCTCCCATGAAGATTACGACGCCGTGTTTTATCCGGGCGGCCATGGACCGCTTTGGGATCTGGCGGAAGACAAGAATTCGATCGCCCTCATCGAATCGCTCTATCAGGCCGGCAAGCCCGTCGCCTTTGTCTGCCACGCACCGGGTGTGCTGCGCCACGTCAAGGCTGCCGACGGCACGCCGCTGGTTCAGGGCAGACAAGTCACCGGCTTCAAGAACTCCGAGGAAGACGGCGTCGGCCTGACCCAGGTGGTGCCGTTCCTGGTCGAGGACATGTTGAAGGAGAATGGCGGCATCTATTCCAGCGGCGATGACTGGTCGTCCTATGCCGTCCAGGACGGCCTGCTGATTACCGGGCAGAACCCCGGTTCATCGGTGGAGACTGCCGGCATTCTGCTCGCCGCCGTGACGGCGGCAAAGGCCGCGTGACACAGCGCGGCTGGTCGGGGATCAACCCATGACCAGCCGCTTTGTTACTTGTGTTGCGGCCATACTCAGAGCTTTCCCTTGCCAGCAGTTCGCGGGTCCGCTGGAGACCTGCCCGGCGGCGATTTATCGCGCGTACGATCGGCGGCCCGCTGCTTTATCTGGACCCGCCCTATTGGGATGGACGCGCAACGGGAGTTTCTCCATGGAACTGCAGGCTGCACAGCAGGCACGATCTCTCACCCAACCGGATTATTGAAATCACCGGTCCGGTCTATATTTGAGCAGACTTCGGCGACGCCACGCGAACTAGTCGTGGAATGGGCTCGATCTTCGCGACGAATTCTCTTTTTTAAAGATCATGCCCGAGGCAAGCAGATGTGGCGGTGTGTCGTCGGATGACGCTTGAAAGTCAACGGCATGCGCAAAACAATGGCAGTCGGCCTTGCCGCCTTGATCGCCATGTACTTTCTCGGCGGCATGAGCGCGAGACACGAGATCTTTCCTTGGCCACAACTTTCCGCGCTGAGGACAATGGTTGGCGGAGAGAAGGCGGCGGCTCCAAGCCGTTATGCTTTCGACGACAAGGAACGACTCATCGGGGATGAATCAAAAACGCTTGTGACCTGCCCGACTCAAACTGACCGAACTGCTGTCTTACTCGTTCTTGGTCAATCGAACGCGGCCAACGACGGTGGACAACGGCACAGGTCGAATTATGGCGCTCGCGTTGTAAACGCCTTTGACAAACGGTGCTTCATCGCCGCCTCGCCACTTCTTGGATCGACCGATACCAAGGGAGAGTACTGGACGCTTCTTGGGAACAATTTGATCGCATCGGGACAAAATGACAGCGTTATCCTCGCACCTCTCGCATATTCCGGATCTGAGGTCGCACGATGGGCGAAAGGCGGTGACCTCAATCCTGTGCTGGTCGATACCGTGAAACAGCTTCAGGATTCCGGTTATCGGATAACGAGCGTCCTCTGGGTGCAAGGAGAGAAGGACCTCGTTATCGGCACCACTGCGGAGACCTATCAGGAATATTTCATGTCGATGGTTGACACGTTGCGTCAGCACGGCGTCGAAGCACCCGTTTACATTTCGATCGCATCGAAATGCCTCGAACCGAGCAACGGCGGCTTCAAGGAGCATATTCCGGACAATGCGATAGTACGGGCGCAACTGGCCCTGTCAAAAAGCGGCCACGGTATCCGAGCGGGCGTAAATTCTGACGCGTTGCTCGATGGAGACGACCGCTACGACGATTGCCATATCGGGGGCACAGGCGCGGAGAAAATGTCGGAGGCCTGGTTGAACCTTCTGCGCGGCGATCGCCGCCTGGAAACCTCGGGATAGTCTTCCTAGAACCGGTTTTCGCGCCTTCGCGAGCTCGGCCTCGGGCTCTGTCCGGTATTCGACACCTTGTCACTTGTCAGCGATTTCAACGAAAAGGGTAAGGTTCAGCCGGTGCTCTCCTCCTTTGGCGCCAAGGCCTCCCGTCTCAAAATCAACACGGTTTCTGTTGTCACCTGACGTTGCGCAAACTGCCTGACGCACCTTTCGCAATCGGCCGTACCGTTTTGTACCCCCGCAAGGCAGGGCGTCTCGTCAAGAGGCCGCCCTGTTGCTTGTGTTCTGGTGAAGTTTAGAGCTTTCCCTCTGCCAGCAGTTCGCGGGTCCGCTTCAGCGTCGACAGCAGGGCGGCCTTGTAGCCGTTTTCGCTATCGAATTGTGCCTGCTCGGCCCGCTCTTCCGGGCCGTTCGGCTGTTTGCCGCGCAGGCCGAGATAGCAGTAGAAGCGCAGTTGCAAAGCACCTTCTTCATCCTCGAAGAGCTCATTGATGATTGCTCCCTCGCGTGGCCCCGTCGCCTGAAAGAAGGTGACCTTGCTTTGTCGTTCCAGGGTGATGATCTCGCGCAGATCCTGCCCGGCAATCGTCGCCTCGCGCACGAAGTGGGTCGGGCTTTCCTCCACGACATCGCAACGGGTGCAGAGACCGGCGGGAAGAAAGAGCCGGGCGTCGCGTGCCTTGAGCTCGAGACCTTGCCACGCCTCGGCGCGCGTCAACGGGGTTTCGCCTTCCGGGTTCACCGGAACTGTGGCTGTGGAATAAATCATGGTGATCGTCCTTTTGAGATCGCTGTTGCTGCCTCAGGCGGAGGCAACGGTTTCCGAGGCGAAGGCGCGATAGGAGCGCAGCGGGCGTCCGAGCAGCTTTGTCAGACGCTCGACGTCGCCGGCCTCAGGCAGCATCCCGTCGGCGATGAAGCGCTCGCCCATCAGGCGCATGTCGTAGGCCATCCAGGCAGGCATGAACTGCTTGAGATTCTGCTCGAAGCCCTCGGTATTGTCGCCGCCGTAGTTGATCGGGCGCGCGAGCACGTCTGACCAGATGGCGGCGATATCGCTTCCGGTCAGTGTCTGCGGACCGACGAGGTTGATCCTCTCGAGCGCCAGCGGCTCTGCAGCCTGTTCGCGGCGCAGCAGCTCAAGGGCAGCGATCTCGGCGATATCACGGACGTCGATCATGGCGAGACCCTTGGGTCCGATCGGCATCGGGTAGGCGCCGTAGCCGGTGATGACGTCTTTGACCGTCAGATCGTTCTGGATGAAGTAGGCCGGGCGCAGGATGGTCGCCTTGAAGCCCATCTGCTCGATCATCCGCTCGACCCCGAACTTGCCGGCGAAATGCGGCACGTTCACGTAGACGTCGGCGTGGATCACCGAGAGATAGACGATCCGCTCGATGCCGGCCGATCGGGCGAGGTTCAGCGCGACCAGTGCCTGGGTGAATTCGTCCGGCACCACGGCGTTGAGCAGGAACAGCGTCGACACGCCTGACATGGCGTTGCGGAGCGAGTCAACGTCGAGGAGGTCGCCCTGCACGACGCTGACATCAGCCGGGAATTCGGCTTTCGATGGGTCGCGGACAAGAGCACGGACATCGGCGCCGCGCTTGACGAGGTGTTCGACGACTTGGCGGCCAACATTGCCCGTGGCGCCGGTGACGAGAATGGTCATGGTATTTCTCCGTGTTGGGTTGCTTGACACCTCGAATATGTGTGGTTCACTGGTAGTCCGATAGATGGCGATTTTGGACACGCCGTCTCGCTGGTGGAACACCCATGGATCTTCTTGCGCTTGCCGATTTCAATCTCGTTGCCCGTCATGGTGGCTTCGGCAAAGCGGCAAGGGCGACGGGCCGGCCGAAGGCAACCCTGTCGCGGCGTGTCGCCGAGCTGGAAAGCAGCCTCGCTCTACGGCTGTTTGAACGGGGTACGCGTAACCTGAAGCTTACCGAGGAAGGACGGGCGCTTTTCGAGCGGACGGGGGCGTTGCTCGCCGAACTGGACGAGACGGCGTCAATGATTGCCTCCGGCGGTCAGAGGCCCAAGGGGAGATTGCGGATCAGCGCACCTCTACATTTTTCCCAGACCGCAATGGGGAGGATCGCCGCCGGCTTTTCCCTCAAAAATCCGGAGGTGAGGCTTGAGGTGACGAGTGAGGACCGGCCCGTGGATATGATCGAGGAAGGCTACGATCTGGTCATCCGGGTCAATCCGGATCCCGACGAAAGCCTGGTCGGGCGGGCGTTTCTGCGCGACCGGCTGGTGGTGGTGGCAAGCCCCGATCTTCCCCGCCCGACCGGTGGAGCTGCCGCTCCCGCCGTTGCCCGCGGGGTAGGCGAAGCGCGAACATGGCACGTGAAGACACCCGGCGGCCGCTCAACGATCAGAGTCGAGCCGGTCCTCACTTTGTCAACGCTCATCACGATCCGGGATGCGGTGCGCGCCGGCGTCGGTGCAGGACGTCTTCCCATTTCGCTGGTGAGCCACGACCTGGCTGACGGCACTCTGGTCAATTGGGGGGATATCGACGGCCCCGAGATCGCTCTCTGGACGCTCTACCCCTCTCGGCGGCTGCTGAGCGCGCGCGTATCGGCATTCCTGGACTTTCTCAAACAGGCCTTCCCCAATGGAACGGCTGACGAATTAGCCGCCTATATCGGTAGGTGATGACGGCGCTTTGTCGGCGTCTCCGACGAGCTCCGCGTCGCATGTTTCAGCGAGCATGCACCGGCTCCTATGAGATGACGAGGGCGGAGCATGCCATCGCCGGGAGCCTCCTTCGAAGAAAGCTGCCCTGCTCATGCATAATTCCTCGAATCAAAGTCGATTTTAGAGTAAAATCGATCAGTTTACCTAGAGGGCTGAAACGTCCTTGCGCGCCGACTTCGGCGCGCGGTGCTGTAGAAGGAAAGATGAGCCAATGAAAAGGTTAGCAATCGTTACCCTGTCGCTGGTGACGGCGCTGACGAGCGTCCCGCCGGCCATGGCGTTTCCCACCATTGCCGTGCCGAACATCGAAGGCGCACAGGCGCAGCCGGTCCAGTACAGACATCACGGCGGCGGCCATGGCGGCTACTACCGGCATGGCGGCTACTACGGGCATGGACACCACGGTAGTAACAACGGCTGGGCCTGGGGACTCGGCGGGCTCGCGGCCGGCGCAATCATCGGCGGAATGCTGGCGCAGCCGTATGACGGCCAAGGCTACTACGGTCAAGGCTACTACGGTCAGGGCTACTACAATCGGGGTTACTACGGCCAGGGCTATTACGGATCCGCCTATTACGGTGCTCCGCGCTACTACGGGTCGACCCTGTACCGTCCGCGCTATTACCGCCAGGCCTATTATGGCGGCAACGGACATACGAGCTGGTGCTATGCGCGCTACCGGTCTTACCGGGCCTACGACGACACGTTCCAGCCCTACAACGGTCCGCGACGGGCGTGCGTCTCGCCCTACTAAAGCATGTCGCGCAAAAGTGTGCAGCGGTTTTGCGACAACGACATGCGTAAAAACAAAGACCTAAAGCGCGACAAGCGAATCTGAAAGATCGCGACGCGCTTTAGCCGTTTAATTCAGAACAGGATTCAGATGTGAGGCCGACCCGGCCTCACATCATCCAGTTCTAGCGGAAACCGCCGCTGGCGGCCAATCGTTCGCCGGTCAGCCAGCGGGCATCGTCGGAAGCGAGGAAGACCGCGACACCGGCGATATCGTCCGGCTGGCCGGTGCGGCCGAGCGGTGTCTGGGCCACCAAAGCCTGCTCGAAATCCGAGCCGATGACGCCTGCGGAGTGCGTGCCCTCGGTCTCTACGATCCCCGGCAGGATGGCGTTGACGCGGATCTTGCGCGGCCCCAGCTCCTTGGCGAGCACGCTGTTGATGCCCTCCACGGCGCCCTTCGTGCCCGTGTAGACTGAAGAGTCTGGCGGCGCCAGGCTGGTGACCACCGACGAGATGTTGATGATGCTGCCGCCCTCGCCGAGATGCTTGGCCGCGGCCTGGGTGGTCAGCAGAACGCCCAGAACATTCACGTCGAACATGCGACGATATTGTTCCTCGGTCACCTCACCGATCGGTGCGAATTCATAGACGCCGGAATTGTTGACCAGCACGTCGAGCTTGCCGAACTCCCTGACCGCAGCATCGACCAGTCCCTGTGCCTCGCCGGCTTTCGAAACATCGCCCTGCACCGCGATGGCTTTGCCACCGGCCGCACCGATCGCCTCGACGACGGCGTCGGCGCCCGCCTTGCTCGAAGCGTAGTTGACCACCACTTGCGCACCCTCTGCTGCGAGTGCCTTGGCAATCGCAGCGCCAATGCCTTTGGAGGCGCCCGTCACCACAGCGACCTTTCCTGTGAGCTTAGCCATTTGTCGTTCCTTCCGATCTGGATAGCCGCCGGGATTGGCAAGCTTGTTCCATAGTTCGGAAATTCGGAACTGTTGATCTCGATGTCAAGGGACGCTATATAAAATTCATGAGACCGCTCTTTCACCCCGCCCTGGAGGACATCAAGCCCGAGGCGATCCTTTATGCGCTGTCCGATCCGGAGCGCGTTGCCATTTATGCAAAGCTTGCCGGCGCCAGCAGTGGCGGGACGTGCTCTGCCCTTGCCGATCTCGGCGACCGCGTCATTCCAAAGTCGTCGCTGTCCAACCATTTCAAGGTGCTGCGCGAGTCCGGGCTGATCATCAGCGAGCGCCAGGGTGTGGAGATGCGCAATCAAACGCGCTGCACCGAGCTGGACGAACGCTTCCCGGGCCTGATCAAGGCCATTCTGACGGCTTACGGCCAGCCTCCCGGGCAGCCGAAGACGGACTGATCGCCCCTAAGTGCTTGTGACCTGCCACTGAGAATTTCCTCCAGAATGGATTAGAGTCCGGCCTATTAAGGGACGGACGAATGAAGAAGCAGAGATTTACGGAAGAGCAGATTATCGGTGTGCTGAAGGAGCAGGAGGCTGGCGCGAAGGCGGCCGACCTCTGCCGCAAGCACGGGATTTCAGAAGCGACGTTTTATAACTGGAAAGCCAAATATGGCGGCATGGAAGTCTCCGAGGCGAAGCGGCTGAAGGCGCTTGAGGACGAGAATACCAGGCTGAAGAAGCTGTTGGCCGAACAGATGCTTGATGCAGCCGCGCTCTGCGAGCTTCTTGCAAAAAAATGGTAGGGCCTGCCGCCAAGCGTGAAGCCGTCACGCATCTGAAGGCCGTCATGGGTCTTTCGGAACGGCGGGCCTGCCAGATCGTATCCGCCGACCGCAAGACGATCCGTTATCGGTCCAATCGACCGCCGGAGGTCGATCTGCGAGCGAAGCTGCGTGACCTCGCTAATGAGCGACGGCGTTTCGGCTACCGGCGGCTATTCATCCTGCTTCGGCGAGACGGAGAGCCGTCCGGGGTCAATCGCATATACCGTCTTTATCGCGAGGAAGGGCTTTCCGTTCGCAAGCGAAAGGCCCGTCGGCGTGCTGTCGGCACGCGTGCGCCGATCCTGGTCGAAGCGAAGGCCAATGCCCGCTGGTCGCTGGATTTCGTCCACGACCAGTTTGCCTGCGGTAGACGCTTCCGGGTGCTAAACGTTGTCGATGATGTGACGCGCGAATGCCTGGCGGCAATCCCCGACACGTCGATCTCCGGTCGCCGTGTTGCTCGGGAACTGACGACGCTGATCGAACGACGCGGCAAGCCTGACATGATTGTCTCCGACAACGGCACCGAATTCACCTCGAATGCCATTCTTGCCTGGTCGAAGGATCACAAGGTCGAGTGGCACTACATCGCGCCGGGAAAGCCAATGCAGAACGGCTATGTCGAGAGTTTCAACGGTCGCATGCGCGACGAGTTGCTCAACGAGAGCCTCTTCTTCGGCCTCGATCATGCCCGCAGCGCCATCGCTGAATGGGCTGAGGATTATAACCATTTCCGGCCGCACTCATCGCTCGGATATCAGACCCCGGCAGACTATGCCGGGACCATCGCCGCAACCGGCTCCAACGCTGCGCAAGATGAAAGCTTCGCGTTTCCGCCGGTTGCTCACACCGCGCCATTTGGCGTATTCAAAGCCGCCGAGGCTCTAACCGCCGCTGGATGAAAGTTCAGTGGCAGGTCACTTGCGGCACGAATGGTCGCATGGATCCTGCCCTTTCCATCTGCCGCTGGTGCCTCGGTCCGCGGCGGGCGTGTGTCTCACCCTACTAGTGATTGCGGGCGTAGTTTGCGACCTCCGCAAAAACGGACATCAGGGCGTAGACTGCCGGAAGCAAAAATTTCATCCCTAAGCAACTAAGATGCAAAGGCGGTTTCATATTCAGGATAGGCCATGCCCAATATGACAATATTTATTTCCTGAACGGTTTCATTGAAATCCTCAATCGCGACGCCCTCGCATCGAAGCACCCCGAACTCTGCTGAATATGCAGAGAGCTGGGCCTTGCCTTCTGGATCATTATATTCGCCATCAATGACGAACGCGTGGAGGCGTGGATCATAATCTGGAGTGGGAACGAAACGTCCCCCTGCAACGCCCATCGACGGATCGATGGGACCAAGGTCGGCATGCCCAATGATTTTTTCTTCGTGCAGAATATCGACTTTCATGGCTTGATCTCGAAGTTTGCCTCGGTTGCCTACCCACCGTATTTTCGATCACTATATTGCGATTGCTCGCATTTTGCGTCCGCGATTCGATCGTCGCATCGATTTGCGGAGGAGTGAGCGATGATGGGATGCCGTATGCTCGACTTCGATCCGCTCTATTCAACTCCGCAGGTTGCAGCTATCGAACAGTTCATCGATCAGCATTATCCGCTTGCAGGGCCGGTTTCATGCCGGATGCTGCAGAGCGGCTTGAACGATGTGTATCTGGCCCTCGGGAGCAACGGCGAGCGGTATGTGTTCCGGCTTTCCCATCGCCGCGCCCGTGGCCCGGCCGACGTCAAGACCGAAACGGCTTTCCTCACGCATCTCGCGCAATCGGGCGTTCCGGTCGCAGCAGCCGTCCCGACACGCGAGGGCAGCTTGTTCGTTCAAGGACAGGCGCCGGAGGGTGCGCGCCAGGCCGTGCTCTTCCGGGCGATCGAGGGCCGCAAGCCGGATACGACGGATGCCGGTGATGCACGGGCCAACGGCAAGACGCTTGCCTTGATGCACAACGCAGCCGAGACATTTCAGCCGACGGAGCGCTCTATCGGCTTGATCTCGAACACTTGCTGCATCGGCCCCTCGCCCGAATATGCGATAGCGGCGTCGTGGAAGACGCCGAGGTCCGCAGCGATCTCCAAGACATCGCTGCGCGGACCGCAAAGGCGATTGAAGCCTTCGCCAATCTGAGCTGGACGCATTGCCATGGTGACTGTCACGGCTTCAATGCGCGGATCAACGACGCAGGCGAAGCCGTATTTTTCGACTTTGACGACGGCGGTTCGGGATACCTCGCCTACGACCTGTCGGTGTTTTTGTGGGCGCAAACGTCCTTCGGTCGGAGGTCGACCGCCATGTGGGACGCCTTCGTCGATGGCTATCGGGCCGTCCGGCCGATCACGCCTGATGACTTCGAAGCCGCCCATCGGTTCGTGATCGTCCGCCACATCTGGCTGATGGGCGAGTATGCAAGCCGGGCACAGGAATGGGGAAGCGAGACCGTCGGCTGGATTGCGCGGGAAGCAAATTTCCTGAGGCAGTGGGAGACCGAGCGATGTGTCGAGCGGCTGTTCTGAATGCAGTTCTGCTCAGCGGCCTGAGGATCGGAGTGGCAGCCCCAGTGTAGACGAAGACGGTGCCACACAGCGGGCGGTGCGTTGGCGTAGTCGGTGATCGCTTCGACCTTCGCCCACGCGGAAGTCGTGCCACCCGGTGTCTGAATTGCGTCCCATGAGATGTACTTGGTGATGGGCGACCTGCGCGTCGAGACGCCGCACAGAGAGGATCACGCTCTCGACCGGATAGCGCCATTGCCAACATCTTGAGCCCACCGGTTCGGGAACGCTAGATCACAGGCTGGCGAACGAGCTTTCGGAGATGTCGAAGTACGCCCCCCGGATCGACCGGATGCCTGGCGCGACTTTGGCCATCGCCGAAGATTCTACCTCCCGGAGGGACCCAGTGACCGCGCGAGCTGGTCATCGCACTGCCCGGATCGATCTCCAAACTGGCGATAACGACCGCGACGAAGTATAAATCTTCTAGGAATGCGGGCGTCAAACTAGGGAGAGAATGATGAAGACGATCACAGTTTCGGGCTGCATGATGCTAGCCTTCGTATCATTTGCGTATGCAGCGACCCTGACGGGTGAGCAATTGAAAGGCGAGTTGGTGGGCCACACGATCCATTGGAAGTCTAAGAGCGGATCGGGCATCACAATCTACAAAGAAGATGGAACGATCGAAGCTACGGTCGACGGGGACAAGAACAGCTACACAGGGACCTGGCGCATCAAGGGGAACCAGATGTGCGAGAAGTTCGCCAAGGAAGCATGCGCGACGATCAATTCGCTTGGAGGAAAAAGCTACTCCAAGAAGGGCGGCACACTCACGGTTGAATAGGACACCAGAAATTCTCGGACTTATGGAGCAAATGCCACAAATATCCGATCAACGAATTTAGTGCGCTCCTGATTGCATAGGGATAGCGGCAGTGGCGTAAGATGAGCAACGCCAATGTCCCAGATCTTCCTATGACTTCAATACCACGGACGACGTATGGTCTGTGCCAAACAAACGTCTCCTTTGAGCCGAAAGTGGACGACTACTGATTTCGGAAAGCGCCGATCGGTGCCCATCATTTGATGATGCGGTATCGTCTCGTCAAAGCTTGCGCCCACTCTTCCGCGACGGCCGAGGGTTGCGAAGAAGAGCTCCGAAAATCCAAACAACGAAAGACCACACCAACAAGTACACAAATGCCCATTCCGGATAGTAACCTTCTAGGAGAAAATTGGGCCAGGAGAAAATTGGAATTGCCGTCAGCTCTGCGCCTGCGAGCGCAGCCAGTCCTGAAGCTTGTCCACCGCTTCGGACTTCCGATATCGCGGCTTCACCAGATAGAAGTGCGAACGCGCCCTGAGGGCGCCGTCGAAGACTTGCCTCAGCCTGCCCGCCTCGATGTCGGTCGAGACGAAAGCGCGGGTTGCCACGGCGATGCCCTGTCCGGCGATGGCAGCTTCGATCGCGTGCGATGTCTGTGAGAAGCTGATGCCGCGAAACAGCGTGGGATCACCGCCGCCGAGGAAACGATCGATATATTCGGGCCAGGAATTATGGGCATCGTGAAGCAGCGTGTAGTGCGAGAGTTCTTCCGCGTTGTTGGGCTCGGCTCCGTCGGCGACGAGGCTTGGATTGCAGATGGAGATGATCTCCTGCTCGAACAGCAGCTCGGCGGCGAGGCCTGGACCGAAGGGAGGGCTGCCATATCGGACGGCGAGATCGACGCCGTCGACCTGGAAGCTGGAAATGCGGTCCGTCGCCAGGATGTGGAGATCGAGATCGGGATGCCGCGAGGTGAAATCCGGAAGACGCGGGATCAGCCATCTCGAGGCGAAGGTCGGTGTCGTGCTGACCACCAGTTTGACCGGCTGAGGCTTCAGGTTCGCCGTCGCGTTTGCGAGCAGTTCGAAGGCGCGCCTGACGTCGGCGACGTAGCTTCGCCCCTCGCCGGTCAGCGCCAATGACTTCGGCAGGCGCTCGAACAATGCCACCCCGAGTTCCGCCTCGAGCCCGCGCACGTGCTGGGCAACAGCTCCCTGGGTGACGCCGAGCTCTTCGGCCGCCAGCCGGAAGTTCAGATGACGCGCCGCCACGTCGAAGGCCTTGAGGCCGTTGAGGGAGGGAAGATTGCCTATGGACATGGACTCTCGATAGTTTTTCTACTGGGACATGT
Source organism: Rhizobium sp. 62_C5_N11_2 (assembly GCF_051811185.1). Lineage (NCBI taxonomy): Bacteria > Pseudomonadati > Pseudomonadota > Alphaproteobacteria > Hyphomicrobiales > Rhizobiaceae > Rhizobium > Rhizobium sp. 62_C5_N11_2. The sequence goes on along the minus strand of NZ_JBPWPW010000001.1, from coordinate 849,409 downwards.
CACGAAAACTGGTTCGCTCTCGCTTGAAGCCCATGGTATTCGAAGGATCAGAGCCCGGCAATGGGTGCAAAATCTGGTAGGGAGAGCGACGATGACAGTAGAAAAGGTAGCGATCATTACGGCTGGCGGCAGTGGCATGGGTGCGGAAGCCGCGAGGCGGCTTGCGGCCGATGGCTTCAAGATCGCCATCCTGTCCTCGTCAGGCAAGGGCGAGGCGCTTGCCACCGAACTGGGCGGCATCGGCGTCACCGGCTCGAACCAGTCCAACGACGACCTCGAGCGCCTGGTCGACGCATGCATGGAAAAGTGGGGTCGCATCGACGCTCTCGTCAACAGCGCAGGTCACGGTCCCCGTGCGCCGATCACCGAGGTCACCGACGAACAGTGGCATACCGGCCTCGACGTCTATCTGATGAACGTCATCCGTTCGGTTCGGCTGGTGACGCCGATCATGCAGGCGCAGAAGTCGGGCGCAATCGTCAATATCTCCACCGCCTGGGTGGCTGAACCGTCGGCGATGTTCCCGACCTCGGCCGTCTTCCGCGCCGGGCTCGCCGCCTACACCAAGATTTACGCCGATACCTATGCGGGCGACGGCATCCGCATCAACAACGTGTTGCCAGGCTGGATCGACAGCCTGCCGGCGACGGAGGAGCGCCGCGACAGCGTACCGATGAAGCGTTATGGCACCAGCGCCGAAGTGGCGGCGACGATTTCCTTCCTCGTTTCCGAAGGGGCGGGCTATATCACCGGCCAGAGCCTCAAGATCGACGGCGGCCTTACCCGGTCCGTCTGACAGGACCGCTTTCAACGCCAGGGAGAACAGCGATGTGCTGCGACTACGTCAAGGCCGGCGAGATAAGAGACGCCGAGGCGGAGGCGACACAGTGAACCTCGCCGAGGTCGATGCATCGGCCTGGGCCGAACTCGAAGGTGCTGCCGCCGATCCGCAGTCGGCCTTCCGCTACCTGAACCTGTGTTCGGTCGACGCCGGCGGCCGGCCGCAAGCCCGCATGGTGGTGCTGCGGCGCGCGGATGCGGCGCGACGCATCCTGGAAATCCATACCGATGTCAGAAGCCCGAAATGGCAGGAAATATCGGCCAACCCTTTGGTCACCATCCTCGGCTATGGCCCGCAGCCGAAAGTGCAGCTTCGCCTTCAGGGATCGGCCGAACTCCATGGACCGGCAAGCGAAAGCGCGACTGAAGCCTGGAGCTTGCTGCCGCGATCGACGCGCAGTACCTATATGGGTGGGCCGCCGGGCGACGAAATCGGCGAGCAGCCGGCAAGCGAGGCAGCGGGCGCAGACGCCGATGGACGGGCCTTCTTCGGGGTGCTGATATTTCGGGCCGAGACGCTGGACTGGTTCCAGCTGCGCCACGCCGACAACCGACGCGCAGTCTTTGCCTACGACAAACTGGGCGCGCTGACCTCCTCCCGCTGGGTCAATCCCTGAACGCCGGACGACCACGCGTGAGCGCGCGAAAACGTGATGAAGGCGGCCGGTTTGCGGGCCGCCTCCTGTTTGATCAGGCCGTACGTCTGACCATTCTCGCAACGGCTATCAGGATGCAGGCTCCAATGAAGCCCGCGATCAGATAACCCAGCCAGCCGCCAAGGGCGACGCCGAAGAGCGAGAGGATAAAGTTGGCGACGATGGCGCCGACAATACCGAGAATGATGTTCATCAGCACGCCCATGTTGCTCTTCATGAGCATTTCGGCGAGCCAGCCGGCAATGCCGCCGATGATGATTGCGGCGATCCAGCCGATACCTGCACTTTCCATAGCAATTCCCCATTGTGAATGATTGAGCGGCCGGCGCCGGCTATCATGTCTCGCCGATCGAGCTAAACCGATGGCCAAGCGACAACACTATAACCCTCCGCCGCGCCAGTTGGTTCCATAAGCCCGCCCGCAAGAGGTCGCGTGCCCCTCCCGATCTTATTCAGGTCACCTGTCGGCCGCCGGCCAATCGTTCGCAGGCTCCTCTATGACGGCAACGTCGTCCTCCGCAGGGTCGGGATCGCGCTCAAGGGCTGCGCGCAGATTGCCGATCTCCTTGATGATCACATCGAAGACGTCCTGCTGCCTTGCCCCGGCCACAACGCAGTCGTCGACGAGACGCTCCAGCTTGGCGCGAAGCCCGACCTTCCAATTATTCTTGCTCATGACCTTCTCCTCCTCTGATCGATCCACGCGGAGCATGGTCGCTCACGTGTTCCACCGGCTTTGACGGGCAGGCGGCGGGATGAGGTCGCGGCGAACGGGTAAGGTGCTCTCCTGGCATTTGCGCCCGCACCGAGAAATCGGAAAAACCGGTGCGTTCACCATCTCCGTCACGTCCGATTGGCACGCCGCGACCTCAGCGGATTAACCGATAGCCGCAGCAACGGTTCCGCCCCGCCTGGACTCTTTGCATCCGTGAAACCGTCTCGCCTTCACCTCTAGAGCCGATATGCAAGTCCGGCATTGATTTCGAGCCTGAGACCATGCCGAGGCAATCCCTGAAGTCCGCGGCTTCCCGGTCCAGCTCGGCATATTTCCCGCTGTGCGCGCTGCGGATTTGCGCCATTTGCTGACATTGCCGGCACCGCAAAACCGTCTATTCTGCGAGGTTGCAAAAGTCAGGAAAACAAGTGTCGCTTTCATCGGGAAATTTCGCGACAAAAGAGAACCACAATATGGAATCGATTATCGAGATTGGGACCATAAAGGATGTTGAGTCTTGGGCGGAGCTTCGCGTTGCGCTGTGGCCGCATCACTCGCTCGAAGATCATCGAGCTGAGTTGGGCCGGGCGTTTCTTTCAGAAAGTGGAGAAGCCATCGCGTTCATCGCTCGAAATGCTGCGAATGAAGCTGTCGGGTTTGCTGAGGCCAGTTTGCGACATGATTATGTGAATGGATGCAGCAGTTCGCCGGTTCTATTCCTCGAAGGGATTTATATCAGGCCCGTTGACAGGCGAAAGGGTATCGCCCGATCGCTTTGCAATGCCGTTGCCGATTGGGGAAAGTCGCTTGGGTGTGTTGAGTTTGGCTCTGACGCGCGGCTTGAGAATTCAGCCAGCCATGCGCTCCATACTGCTTTAGGATTTGAGGAGACACAGCGCGTCGTGTTCTTCCGAAAGCCACTTTAGGCCGGTGTTGCCCTTCCACGAGGATGGTTCGCCGCACAAATCCTGACTTTTGCGACACTCCGGTCTTTCCTGAAAGCGTTCGAGGATTCTCGCCGCAAAACTCTGTCGCAAAGGTTGGAGTTTCGCGGCGGATTTTTGCGGCGGCCAATGTCCGGTTGGGGCCGAAAGCAGACCCAACGCCCCATCATCATCCAATGGCAAGGGTAAACCGACGACCGCCGATCGAGCCTGTGCCGCTCGGTACCTTTTTAGAGCATTGGCCGGCTTTTCCGAGTCCGGCGCTTCTATGTCGACCCCGGCCGTTATTTCACGGCTTCGATCTCGCTCAGCCGCCATTCTTTGGTGAAGAAGGTCTCAAGCGGACTGTAGAGCCGAAGGATCGTGAAGTACCCCTTTCCCGGCATGGTCTGAACCCAGTTCCCGTCTTTGACGCCCTCCGGCTTCTTTGGGCCGTAATACACGATTGTGGAGCCGTCATCCTCGGCGGATGCTGCGGGTGTCGGATAGCTCTGGCTGCCAGCACGCGGATAACGCTGGGGCGTTTGGAGCATCGACCGGGTCTGGTTGTCGTAGAGCGTGAACGACCAGAAAGCAGCCGCGGGAATGTTCGGCGGCAGCGTCACTTTGTAGGTCTTGGCACCATCAAGGTCTTTCTTGTCGGCGTCGAGGAATCCGATGAGATACTGCGAGCCGACGCGTGGAATGCGCATGATCATGCCTGGAGAGTCGAGGGTGTAGGCGTAGTAGAACGCGGTCTTCGAATCGAGGGTCCGCGCTCCGGTCGACGGAAGCGGTTCGAACTTGCCGTCTTTGGTAAATAATGGCGGGGGCGTCTCGAAGTTGGCGCCACCCTGCCAGAGCATGTTCGTCCATGAGGAGCCGGGATAGTAGCTCCAGCCGTGAGCTTCATTCGGCCGCCAATTCAACACACGCCCTGCCGCGTTTCCCACTTTTGCGGCATCGGTCAGTATCTTCTTCATGCGGTCGTCCGGCTTGAATTCCTTACCCTTCACAATGCCAATCGCCGCCAACTGCCCTGCAAGCTCCGGATTGTAGGAAGTGGCGGGTTCGTCCTGAATATTGGCGTCGATCATCGCGAAGAACGAGTCGTCGGTCGGCGGGATGGTGTTGAACGATTTTCCGCTCGCTTCGACGAATTTCGTCTCGGGAATTGCCGGACCCACTTCCAGTTTGACGTCGCCCTGGAGCGCGGTCGCGATGCTCGTGCCAACGCCTCCTGGGGTGTAAGGGTATATCTTGAGCGCTTTCTTGATCAGCTCGGCAGTGGGCTTCGGGTCGTTGTCGGTCAGAAAGGCCCGCGCCGCATACAGAACGCGGTTTGTCTTCGATCGCGCTACAAAAAAACCACCTTCGGGAAGTGGACCGTCATAGGCTGGCGGTACGACCAGATATTTTCCGCCTTCGCCGCGGTCGGGGCCGGGAAAGCCGATGTCGACGACCCATTGAAACCACATATCGTTTATGGTGCCGAGCCCCTTCGGTGGTTGCTCGATCACCATCGGGCCCTTCGTCAGATCGACGACTGCCATGTAATAGACGGTGTCGGCGTTCGGGGTGAGGAACAGCGAATTCGAATCCATCAGTTCCGAATAGATGATGACGGAATTGTCCTCAGCACCTGCACTGATGAAACCCTTACGGATTGCGTAGGCAGATGCGCCGCCGTAGCTGTTGAGGTAGGCGTCCAGAGCCCGTGTGAAATCCAGCGTGTCGTAAACCTTGTCGACGGTCTCGGCTGTTGGAGCGCCGTCCTTGAACTCAAGCATCCCGATACGGCTATCGACTTTGTCCGGCGTAACGAGGATTGGCGGCGTCGCGTCGGCTGCAGCGGCAGGAATACCGCCGAGAATAGTCGATGCCAGCAGCATCATTCCGGGGAGCATGCATTTCATGACACATCCCTTTCATCGATCTCAGAGATTGACGCATTTTCGCCGGCGGGCTTTCGCAGAGAGGCTTGCTGCGCGTCGAGCAAGATTTCAAAACTGGAGCGCATGAGGGAAACCGCAACGGGTAGATTACAGTACCATCACCGTATCATACAGGTAGCATCCGGTCGCCCGCGGAGTGGATCGCTGCTGGCCGCTCGCCGGGGTAACCACCTGATTTACGTGGGATCAGTCGGCACGGGCCTCAAGGAAAGCGACGCTTGGAGGTTGCGCGCGATGATGGACAAACTCTTAACCAAGAAACCACCGTTAGCCTACGAGGGCCGGCGGAAATATGTTGTCGGGCTCCAGCCAAGAGCTGCGGTTTGCAACCGACGCAAGGCTAAATAATTCCCGTCAAACCTAAAACTATGAAAGTCAACATAACAGAGGTCACAACCACGAAAGAAGGCTGGGCGATCAGGAACTTCTCTTTCGGCTTCATCAACACGCAATCATCATCACCTCCCCGCTCGGACCAGTATGCCTCGGGTCCGAAATCTTCGCGGAAATCGAAGCCGTTTCTACTGTAGAAGATGATCGACCTGATGAACCAATACCAATGGTAAGCGCAAAAGGCGCCCACCACGCAGAACATGATCCACAGTACAATTAGATCGCCAGCAACCACTACAATACTCCCCAACGTCCGAAGCCTAGCAGCGGGGGCGCCCCGCCCGGACTCTTTGCATCCGTGAAACCGTCTCGCCTTCACCTCTAGAGCCGATATGCAAGTCCGGCATTTATTTCGAGCCCGAGACTGTGCCAAGGCAATCCCCTAAAGTCCGCGGCTCCCCGGTCCAGCTCGGCCTATTTCCTGCTGCGCGCGCGGCGGCTTCGCGCGAATTGCGGTCATCAGCAAAGAAGGCCCAAAAGTCTTGGTCATGCAGAGCGAACGGGTTCTCGATTTGGCCGATCTACCAGTCTGGTGCAATCTCCACGAGCGGTTGATCCGGGCTTGCGGCTAAGGCGTCCAGTAACTCCAATTCACCGCCGATCACCGCGCGTTTGGGCTGAGGCGCGTCCCGCCAACGGTCCCAACTCGAAGTCTCGCGACCGTTCAGCACATAATGGTCGCGCAGCACGTTGATTTTCACGAACCACAGACCGGTAACGTTGCCATGCCCGAAGGAAGCTGGGTCTGCTTTCGCTCGCCGGCATTCCAGCCACGCTTCTCCCGCCGACATGAAGGACTGGCGTGGAACATTGGCCGGAGCGAACGAGATTTGGTTCCTCTGCCGCAGCATCTGATCGATTTGGGGATCGCACAGGCACCATTCTCCAGCGCTGGAGTCCCAGTATTCGCATACCCAGTGATCTTCCCATCCATGGGAGAAATAAGCTGCAAAACCACAGCGCACACGGGCGGGAATTTCCCTGCATCGCAGAAAAGAGCAGAGCGCCAGCGCGTAGTCGCGGCAGGTTCCGACAGACCGCTTGTCGGCCGACCGCGCGATGTTGAGAGGCCGTGGATCCCTTCTTAAGACGTCGTCCAAGCGCTCCGCGATCGGCAGTGTCGTTCGCGCCGTCGAATTCAGAATCGTCTCGTCAAGGCCGTACTCTGTTATCCAATCAGAATGAACCAAGACGCCTTGAATGATTTGGATTAGAGCACCAACCTCGGTCGGAAGTACAGCGATTGCACTGGCGTGACGACCTGGATTGGTCATTGCACTATACGGAATCCAGCGATCGACGCCTTCCATGTGTCTCTCCATCACACTGATTGGAGCACAGACTGAGTTGATTTTTGTCTAATCAGCAAGGACGGTAGCGGCTCGAGCCGGCACCTCGCTCAAATCTCTTTGATCTGCGGATCTTCGCTGGCGGCGATCCAGAGGGCGGCATTGAGAGCGGCGCCGCTTAGCAACCGGGCCGCCGCCTCCGGCTCAAGCGGCTTGAGGATGCCTTGGGCGATCAGCCGCTCCCCCGTGCTCTTGGTCACCTGCAGGCAATTGTTCTGGCTCGGCCACTGAGAGGGATCGCCCAATACGCCGGTCCGTCGAGCAGAACGATGCGCTGGACTTCCGGATTGAGCGCCATCTCGATCTGCCCGGCCATCCACCTGCGCGCCCTATTTCGCCAGCCGATCCGGCCCGAGTTTGTAGGTCAGCTTGTCGATCGTCCCGGTGAAGTGGAACGGCAGCTGGTAGCTGTCGTCCACCGCCGAGCGGGTATCGCTCCCAATGTCGAAGGACTCGTCGATGGCCATGAGAAACGGAATGGTGTGAGGCATCGTCTTTTTAGCAAACTCCTTGCCATCCACCGTCATGATGCCGGTGCCACCCTTGCCGGGGCCGGGACCGTCATACTTGAAGTCGAACACGACCGTGTGCTTGCCCGGCTCGAGCGCGCTGCCGCCCAACCAGTCTTCGGCCCCCACGCCGCCCTCCCAGCGGTAGCGCTCCAGATCGAGGAGGTTGTAAACGAAGACTGGCTTGCCTTTGAGCAGGTAGAGACCGTAGCCGCCAAAGCGGCCGCCCATGGTCGCGATCATACCTTCCGCGCCGCCTTCGGGGATCGTCACTTCGGCGGTTATGGTGTAGTCCTTGTTCATAATGCTCGGAGCATTGCCCACGGGAATGTTGGCATTCGCGCCCGAGTAGGTCAGCTCCGTTCGGCCGGCGACCGCGCTCGGTCGCGGGGTAATGGCGCGTGTGATGACCGTGTTGTCCAATGGCAAGACCTGGTATTTCGCGGCCTCCGCAATGAAGACCGCCTGCAGTGCCTTTAGCTTGTCAGGATTCGTGGCCGCGAGGTCGTCGTATTGCGAGTAGTCCTCGGTGAGGTTGTAGAGCTCCCACTTGTAGTCGTTGACGTCGGGAAGCTTTGAAGCTCCCATGAGCCACGGCGCGGCGGCCGGCGTCGTGCAGGCATACCAGCCGTCCTGGTAGATGCCGCGGTTGGCGAACATCTCGAAATACTGCGTGTCGCGCTTCGACGGCGCATTGGCATTCGCTTGGTCGAAGGTGTAAGCCATGCTGATGCCTTCGATCGGCTTCTGCTTGATCCCGTTGACCACCTCAGGTGCCTTGATGCCCGTGGCCTCCAGGATTGTCGGAACAATGTCGATCACATGATGGAACTGGGTTCGAATGCCGCCCACGTCCTTGACATGGCCGGGCCAGGAAATGGCCACGCCTTGCCGGGTCCCGCCGAAATGCGACGCCACCTGCTTGGTCCACTTGAACGGTGTATCAAACGCCCAAGACCATGCCACCGACATGTGCGGATAGGTCTTGTCGGAACCCCAATCTTCATAATGCAACATCTGCTCGACTTCGGGGAGGGTCAGAATTCCGTTGTAGGCGGTCATCTGGTTAAACGTGCCCTCCAGGGTGCCTTCTGCGCTGGTGCCGTTGTCGCCGCTGATGTAGATGATCAGCGTGTTGTCGAGCTTGCCCATGTCCTCGACCGCCTGGATGACCCGGCCAATCTCATGGTCCGTATAGGCCACATAGCCGGCAAAGTTCTCTGCCTCTCGTGCATAGAGTTTCTTCTGCACCAGGGAAAGTGTTTCCCATTTCGGCAGGTCATCCGGCCAGGGTGTCAATTTCGTGTTTTCCGGGATGACGCCGAGCCGCTTCTGGTTGGCGAAGATTTGCTCGCGCAACTTTTCCCAGCCCATGTCGAACTTGCCTTTGAATTGGTCTCTCCACTCCGCCTTCGGCTGGTGCGGCGAGTGGGTGCCGCCCGGCACGTAATAGACCAAGAACGGCTGGGCGGGTGCAGCCGCGTTCAGACTGCTCATGTACTTGATGGCCTCGTCCGCCAAGTCGGTGGTGAGGTTGTAGCCGGGCTTGCCAATCCATGGAAAAATCGGGGTCGTGTTTTGATAAAGGTAGGGCGTCCATTGGTCGGTCTCGCCGCCCATGAACCCGTAGAAATACTGGAACCCCATGCCAATCGGCCATTGATCAAAAGGGCCGGCCGCGCTGTACACGTAGGTAGGCGTGTTATGGTTCTTGCCAAACCACGAGGTGGCATAACCGTTCTCCTTGAGGATTTCGCCGATCGTGGCGTTCTCAAGACCGATGACGGAGTCATAACCGGGGTAACCAGTGGACAGTTCGCCGATCACCCCGTAGCCAACCGAGTGGTGATTGCGGCCGGTGATCAGAGCGGCCCGCGTCGGCGAGCAAAGCGCGGTGGAGTGGAACTGTGTATAGCGCAATCCTGCCTGGGCGACGCGATCCATAGCCGGGGTCGAAACGACCCCACCGAAGGTGCCGGATACGCCATAGCCCTGGTCATCGGTCATGATAAGCAGCACATTCGGCGCGCCCTTGGGTGGCGCGACCGTCGGTGGCCAGTAAGGCTTGGAATCCATGGCGCTTTCCTTGATCACGCCGCCGAACGGCACCGGCGGCGGCGGAATTTGTTTTCCGTCGATCGTGACGGTCGCGTCGGGCGATCCTGGAGTGCCAGTGATTTGTTGCGCATTTGCGCCGAAACAGCCGATCAGAATTGCCATGATCGCGGTCGATGTCATCACAGTCGATTTCATCGTTCGAGCTCCTTAAAAGGGACGCTTGCCGAGTGTTTAACTATCGAGGATTTCTTGACGCGGGAGCAACGTAGTTACTGTAGTCTACGGGCGGAATTGGACCTGGCAGGCCGTTGAAGACGTCGCTCGCCCAGGCCCGCCGTGATCGTGATTCACTGTCTCCGGATTGCTTCGGAGAGCGGAATGCGAGGCTTCCTGCGCGTCGAGCAAGATTTCAAAATTGGAGCGCATTGGGGGAACGCAACGGGTAGGTTACAGTACCATGACCGTCTCATACAGGTAGCATCCGGTCGCCCGTGGAGTGGCGCTATGGGTCCCCAATAGTTGCCGCTGGAACTGCTTCGGCTTTGCCTGCCGACAAAGCTGGAAAGTTGATCGGCACTGATCCGTCGCCCTTCGGAGATCACAAACGCTCCACCAGCAGGCCTGCCGCCATGGCCTGAAAAGCCTCGACCGCCTTCGGCAGCACGCTCTGCGGGTCTTCGCTGGCGGCGATCCAGAGGGCGGCATTGAGAGCGGCGCCGCTCAGCAACCGGGCCGCCGCCTCCGGGTCGAGCGGCTTGAGGATGCCTTGGGCGATCAGCCGCTCCACCGTGCTCTTGGTCACCTGCAGGCAATTGTTCTGGCTCGGCCATTGCGATGGATCGCCCAACACCGCAGGTCCGTCGAGCAGAACGATGCGCTGGACCTCCGGATTGAGCGCCATCTCGATATAGGCCGCACCCTCGGCAAGCAGGCCCTGCCAATCTTTGCCTGCGCGCGCGCCAATCTCTTGCGCGCGCACCGCCATCTCCGTGTCGATCTGATCGACAACTGCCGCCAGCAGCCCGCGCTTGTCCTGAAAGTTGTGGTAAAGCGCGCCCCGTGTCAGACCGACATCGGCCGTCAGCTCGTCCATGGATGCTGCAGAGTATCCCTTTTCCGCAAAAGCCTTCCGCGCCGCCGCGATCAATTTGACGCGGTTTTCCTGCATCGTTTCGCTGCGCTTCCTGACCATTCCATCCCTCAATTTCATATACGAAGCGTATATGGACTTGACATACGCTATGCATGCCGCATATTTCACATACGAACCGTATACCAAATCGGGCGTGAGATGTGAAGCTTTCCCTCGTGCTCATCGGTCGTTGTCAACAATGAAGAGAGATCAGAATGACCCAACGCGAAGCAATCTTTCCCGCCAACCGGCACGCTCTTTACGAAGAGCACGGCTATTCCGCCGCGATCCGATCCGGTGATCTGCTGTTTGTGTCCGGACAGGTCGGCAGCCGTCCGGACGGAACGCCCGAACCCGATTTCGAACGGCAAGTGCGGCTGGCCTTCGACAATCTGAAGGCGACGCTGAGTGCCGCCGGCTGCACGCTGGATGATATTGTCGATGTCACCAGCTTCCACACCGACCCTGAAAACCAGTTCGGAACGATCATGGCCGTCAAGCAGGAGATTTTCAGCAAGCCGCCCTACCCGAACTGGACGGCCCTCGGCGTCAACTGGCTCGCCGGCTTCGACTTCGAGATAAAGGTCATCGCCCGTATTCCTGGAAGTCACTGACATTGCCGGGCCGCATCCGTCGCCGCACAAAGCGCCGGCGGGAGAGCGGCCCGCGCTGCCACCCTCTGGGACATTTGACAGAAACACAACTTTAAGAGTTAGAGGTCGACCTCACACCGAGAGGCTTCCTCAAGCCGCCCGTGGATCGCCGGTTACCCCTCTGTTATTGCCTGCTTACATTGCCCCGGCGCCGCAAAGAATGACCCCGTAGCGCGCCGCTTTGCCATATATTTAGAAAAATCAACCGCATAATCTCTGGGAACAAAGATCTCCCCTGCGTGTTTTGACCGCATGGATCTCATCTGATCCGCAAATGGAGAAAACACATATGAACAAGATCGTCTTCGCGGCGGCAATTCTCGGCGCGTCCGCCGTTGCGGCCTTTGCCCAAACCACACCGGCTCCATCCAAGGATGGAAATACACCTGCGGTTGCAACCCCAGACAGCAAAAATCCGACTGCGCCCGTTGAGGGCGCCAATAGCTTCACCGAAGCACAGGCGAAGGATCGCATTGCGGAAGCGGGCTACACCGACGTCAAGGATCTCAAGCTCGATGACAAGGGGATCTGGATGGCCTCCGGCATGAAGGACGGCAAAACCGTCGCCATTGCCCTCGATTATCAAGGCAACATCGTCGCCAAGTAACCCAAGGAGAAGCATGATGAGAACTGTAACCGGACTTTTCGACGACTACTCGGACGCTCGCTCCGCCGTCAGCAAACTGGAAGCGGCAGGCATTCCGTCAAACGACATCAGTATCGTCTCCAACAAGGCAGGCCGCATCGATCGCGACTCTGACGTTGGCGAGGATGCCGCGACGGGTGCCGGCATTGGCGCTGCCGTCGGCGGCGCTGGCGGCCTGCTGACCGGACTGGGCCTGATGGCCATCCCCGGTGTCGGGCCGGTGGTTGCCGCAGGCTGGCTGGCCGCGACTGCGGCCGGGGCTGTCGCCGGCGCCGTCGCTGGCGGTGCGGCCGGCGGCCTGATCGGCGCCCTCACCGACTCCGGCGTCCCGGAAGATGATGCTCACCTCTATGCCGAAGGTGTCCGCCGGGGCGGCAGCCTGGTCACGGCCAAGGTCGACGATGCCCGCGCTCCCGAGGCGCAGGCCATTCTGCAAGGCTCAAACTGGGTCGACCCGATCGAACGTCGGCGTGCCTATAACGAGCAGGGCTGGACCCGGTTCGACGACACGCTCGATCCATATGCCCCCGAGCAGATCGCGCAGGAGCGCGACCGGTATCGGCGGACCGCCTAACCGGCCTTGAGCTCAACCCTCCTTGCACGTCGCAAGGAGGGTTGAAGCGGTGATCTCACGCGTCAGCCGGTGCCTCTGGCGGGAGTGGCCCACAGCGAAGTTGGCGGACGCGCTTATAGGTGCATCTGCCGACAACAGAAAAGACCGCCTCATGGCGGTCTCTTCATATGCGATTTCCACGATATATCAGCGACGCTCGACGGCCACCGCTGCCTTGCGGATGACATCGATAACCACGTCGGGTTGAGAGAGCATCGGCACGTGGCTGCTTTCCACCTCCGTCACCGTCGCGTTCATACGCTTGGAAACCCAGCGCTGGAGATCGGGGTGCACCGTGTGGTCCTGTGTCGCCAAGACGTACCAGCTTGGCTTGGACTTCCACGCGATCTCGTCGGCACTGAGCTTTTGCTGGTTGAACAGATCGGCAACCGGCGCATAGTGCGTGGCCCATACAAGCTTCTGCTCTTCCTCCGAGAGGTCTCCAGCGAAGAACTTGGTTCCGCTCGGCAGCATCCAGGCCCGGCCGTCCGCTGCCTCGACATGGTTGAAGATGTCCGACGGATACTTGGCGAGCTGATCCTGCACGGTCTCGCCGACATCCGGGGCGACCGCGGCGATGTAAACCAGACCAACGACACGCTCGTCGATGCCGGCGGCCGTGATCGTTGCGCCACCGTAGGAATGCCCGACGAGGATGACGGGGCTGCCGACACGATTGAGCGTCCGCTTAACCGTAGCCACGTCCTCCTCGTAGGAGTCCAGGCCGTACTGGACGGCGATGACTTCGTGCCCGTCCGCCTGAAGCGCAGGGATTACTTTGCTGAAACATGAGCCGTCGGCCCAAATGCCGTGGCAAAAAACGATGGTGGGTTTCGATGATGTAGACATGATCCTGTTCCTTCTTGGGTTGGGCAAATAATTCCGTTGGGGGGCAAGCGAGCCAACGGCTTCTTTCGAAGCTTTTGTGACCAGGCGATGTGCGCCAGGTCGAACTTGGTCGAACAGACACAGTCCGCTAAAGAATGGGTCGTCGTTTCGCCGTTGTGGCGAGGTCGTTCCGGAATATGTTGTTTTGAATGATGCTTCGGCTTGGGACCGAATTATCAGTCAAAAGACGCGGCGGCGTTGGCGATGAACTCGGCAACGACTTTCGGTTGTGAAAGCATAGGCAAGTGGCTTGCCTGAACAACCATGATCTCGGCACCCATACGTTCGGCGGAGTCCTGCTGTACCGCGGGCGGCATCGTGTGGTCGAGCGTTGTGACCATGTACCAAGAAGGCTTGGTGTGCCACGCGCTTTTTGAGATCTTCTCTAATTTACTGCGTGTTCCAAGCGGTCCCTGAGTGGCGTAGACAATATCGGCTTCTTCGGTCGGAAGATCCTGGCCCAGGTATTTGCGCACCCCGTCGCGGGTGAGCGTAACATGCGCGTCGCCCCAGGGCCTCAGTTCATTCACAACAGCCGCAGTCGCATAACCGCTCCACCAGTCGTCGACGGACTGGCCACTGTCTGGCGCAGCGCCGGCGATGTAGACGAGGCCGGCAACTCGGGTATGGTTGCCCGCCTCGGTAATGACCGCGCCACCATAAGACTGTCCCACGAGGATGACCGGACCGTCCTGCATTTCAATGGCGCGATGAACAATTGCCACGTCCTCAGAGAACGAGGTCAATGAAAGCTGAACGGCGATTGCATCAATGCTTCGCCCTGACAGTAACGGTATAACTTTATTCCAAGCATTACCGTCGAGGAAATATCCGTGTACAAGAATAACGTTTCTAATATTCACGGTTACATCTCCTGCGCTGATGTCGTCTGTTGGCAATACATATGAACTACTTTGGAGATTAGGTCATGGCATTTTATTGCTGTACATGGGATGTTATTGCTTAAAATAGGCCAATGAGACGAAAAATCTGTTTTTCGGCTTGATAAGTGTCGAAGTTATCTGACGCTAATGGTAGCTTATTGCTTATTTTGTACATTATTGTTATATCTCTGACAAATGCCGGCGGCCCTGTGCGCGTGCGTATGCAGCAGGGGTGCTACCGACGACCTTTTTGAAACGGCGGGTCAGGTGGCTTTGATCGACAAACCCAAGCTTATCGGCAATATCGGCCAACGATATTTCGGCTGTCTCGATCAATGACTTCGCTTGCTCAATTCTGCATTGCTCCACGTATCGCGCAGGCGTCATGCCAATCTCAGCTTTAAAAACCCGGATGAAGTGAAAGCGGCTGAGACCGGTCCGCTTCGCGAGTGAGGAGAGGTCAGGAAAGTCGTGCGTTGTCCGCCCAAGATGCTCGATTACCCGTCGGATGGCTTCCCTGTCACTGATTTCGCCGGTGTGATCGGAGACTGTGTAAACACCATACATTGTAACGAAATGCACGGTTAGCGCTTCAGCAAGGTGACGTAACAGAGGCATCCGCCATTGAAAATCCCGCTTGCGCATCTCCTCGAGGATCGCGCCGCCGATGTACAGTGCAAACAAATCGTTGGCGTGAAGGATAGAGCCCGTCTGATCATCCCTGCCTCGGAGGGGCTCACGTAACCGAGAGCCATCGCTGAGTTGCTCTGGGTCGATACCGATCCGAAGCATTGGCGGGATAGCGCCTCCAAGCCGTGCTGGGCTACCGGCCGGGACGACAATCAGATCCCCTGCTCTGCAAGATACCTCGCGGGACGCTATGTGCGTTTGAAAGCGGAATTGCCGTGATGATCCCAGCGCCACTAACACTGCATGATGATCACACCCAGGCACAACCAGTTCGACGCCGTGGCTCCCGTCTCTCACATCAAAGTGCAGGCCGCGAGAGGTAGACGACATGCCTGCCGTCGATATGGGCCAGCCGCCGAGCTGGGCTCGGATTTCACCGATACCAGACAGCTCACTCTGGCCCTGAACCTTCATCGCTTTAGCTCCGTATTTAGGCCAGAATTTCCCGGACTTATGCAGCAAATGCCGCAAGACTCCAAGTCAACTAGGGCGTGAACTCATAAAAACGCAGCCATAGTCGGATGGAGGCGGCGGGGTCCGTTCGCCAATGGTTGCATCTCCTGATAACATCAGCATCACACTTCAGCTTAAGCCCCGATCTGGAGGCCTCGCATGCCCTGCAGCAATGCGCTCGCTCCGTTCGTCATCGCCGCTCTCGTGGCCCTCGGTCCGCTGCCGGCTGGAGCGCCGAACAATGCTGCGCCACCGCCGGCGGCAATCTCCCACAAGGCCAAGCTTTGCCAGATGTGTCACGGTAAGAAAGGTCTGCCGACCGTTAAGAACACGCCGATCATCGCCGGCCAGCACGAGTCCTCTTTGCTGATAGCTTTGCAGGAATATCGCAATGGAGCGCGCACCGACGACCTCATGGGCCGGATCGCGAAGAATCTTTCCGACGACGACATGAAGGCGCTTGCAGCCTACTTCTCCGCACTGCCCTGGCCCGCCTACCGCGAGCCGGCCGACGCAGCGAGCATTACCCGCTTCCAAGCGCTCGACGCCGGGAAGATGTGCACCTCGTGCCACCGGGAGGATTTCGTCGGATACGCCAACACTCCGCGCGTCGCAAATCAGAAGCTGGACTACCTGATCAAAACCCTCTCCGACTTTCGCGATAACAAGCGCCCGAACATGCCCCGCATGACCGCCTTGGTGCGCAATTTTTCGGCCGACGACATCGCTGCCATGGCTCACTATCTTGCCGGCCTCTGACGATCAGTTCGGGGTCGGCGATCCACCTAATAGGGCCGCCGGCGCGATTGCAGTTGGGATCTGCTTGGCATTGATACCCTTAAGATCACCGAGAGCAGACATCAGTCCTGCAAGGCCCAGTCTGCGACCTGCCAACGCATCTCCCCATGATCAGCAACGACACGACCGAGCCCAGGGAACGGCATGTGCGTGGCAGCGATAAGTGCGCCTTCCGACGCGGCACGCGGAAAGAAGCGATCACGCATGGCTTTCGCAGCGGCACGGTCCTGCTCAAACAGGAAGAACACATCGGTCGCGGCCGGATGCACGACCGGAAAAATCATATCCGAAACCATGATCATGCTCTTCCCGCCATCTTCCACCCGCACGCCGATATGGCCGGGTGTATGGCCGGTTAAGTCGACGATCGAAACGCCCCGCATGATCTCGCGCTCTCCGTCGATCGCTTGGAGCCTCGGATATAGCCGCACCACCTCCTCCGCCATACTGAAGCTCGTCTGCAGGTATTCAGGCGCGCCGCTGCGCTTGGCCGGATCGGTCCAGTGAGTGATGTCGCGACGATCGATATAAAGCTCGGCTCCGGGGTAGTTGTTCTTACCTCCCAGAACCAGCCCACCCATGTGGTCTTGGTGCATATGCGTCACGATGACCGCGTCGATCTTGTCGGGCTTCAGACCGAGCGCGGCGAGTGCCTGTGGTAACTGTCCGGTCTGCCCGATCGAACCTGCCGCACCGGCATCGATCAGGATGCGGCGCTCGCCATCCTCGACGAGATATTGGTTGAAGAGGAACCGAACCCCACTCGGCCGGGCGGTAAACTGTGCGCTTGCCGCCCTCTCGACCTCGGGCGCTGAGCGCCCCGGAAAGTAGTCATAGGGCATATCGGCATAGCCGTCCGTCAGTGCCGTCACGGTGAACCGACCGATGCGGATCTGTGCGAACGGGTTCATCGCAACAGGCGCCTTGGCAGCTTCCTGCGTCGCCGCACGGGCGGCGGAGTCGCCGAGCAGGCCTCCACCGAGGAGGCTTCCCCCGATGAGGCCGAGAGGCAGGGCGCCAGCGAAGGCGCGACGTGAAAGTTGAGGCATGACATCTTCTCCGGATCAGTAGCACGATGGGAGCTACGTCGAGCCCCTTGACGACGCGAATGCTATGACATCCACAATCAACCGGGTATCTTGGCAATGTGGAAACATTCTTCTCATTTTATGGAAGGCTTCGATGGATCGTTTTGACGCGATGGCGGTGCTATTGGCGGTGGTCGACGCCGGCAGTCTTTCTGCCGGGGCACGGCGGCTGAATGCGCCGCTGGCCACGGTCAGCCGCAAAGTGGCCGATCTTGAAAAGCATCTTGGCGTTCGCCTGGTCGTGCGCACCCGCCGCGGCCTTGCCTTGACGGAGGAGGGGCGCGCCTTCGTCGCCGCGTCACGTCGTATTCTCGAGGAACTGGACGCGGCGGAGCGGCAGGCCAGCGGCGATTATGGAGCGCTGCGTGGCGGGCTGCACGTGACCGCGCCGATTGCCTTCGGCGAGCGCCATCTGCTGCCAATTGCGCTCGAATTCCTGAAGGAGCAACCCGATATCAACCTGCGGCTGACCCTGACTGATCGGCAGCTAAGCCTGAGGGATGAGCACGTCGATGTAGCCCTGCGGATCGGGCACCTGCCGGACAGCGCGATTATCGCAACACGGGTTGGCGCCGTCCGCCGGGTGATCTGCGCGAGCCCCGATTATCTCGCCCGCCGAGGAGTGCCGCGTCAGCCGGAAGACCTCGCCCCGCATGATGGCATAAGCTTCCAGGGCTTCGCGACCGCCCCGGAATGGCGATACCGCCGGGACGGCGCGGCCTTCGCCGTCGAGCCGCGCCTCAAACTCGCGGTCAACACGACAGAGGCTGCCATTCAGGCTGCGCTGGCCGGTATCGGCATTATTCGCGTGCTTTCTTACCAGATCAACGACCATTTGCGCTCTGGCGCCCTGCAGGAATTGTTGGCGGAGTTCGCACCGGAGCCGCTGCCGGTAAATGTTATTCACGGACCAGCCGATCCGCTGTCGCTGAAGGTGCGGTGCTTCCTTGACTGGATCGGCCCCCGCCTGCGCGCGCGGATGGCAGCCTAGCGTCCCGCCTATCAGACGCGTCTCCGTTAATGGCGGTCAGGCTCACTGGTAGTCGATCGTCCTCTGCCGTTCGAGGTCGATCCGAGGAACGTGCTATATGTGCTAGGATGCGGCCCGAAGGCGGAATGCGACAGACGCACTGCGAGGGGCGGTGTGATCGCACCGGAATTCGCGCGACCGAGAGCCGACGTTGTGCTTTTGAAAGGGGAGATGAGGACGATGCCGACACCAGAGCAACCCAGTCTAATCGTTCGACAGAAATCCCCACAGAATATCGAGTTTCCGTTTGCGTCGCTCTCCGATTGGCTGATCCCGACCGAGCTGTTCTTCGTGCGAAACCATTTCCCGTCGCCGGACCTCGATGCGCGAGACTGGAGATTGCGCGTTGGCGGGGCGGTGGAGCGGCCGATCGAACTTGACCTCGACAGCATCAAGGCGATGCGGAGCACGACTTTCACCGCCGTCGTCGAGTGTGCAGGGAACGGGCGCGTCTACTATGAGCCGCCGAGGGAGGGATTGCAGTGGCAGAACGGAGCCGTCGGCAATGCCGCGTGGACAGGTGTTCTTCTGCGCGACATTTTGGAAATGGCGGGCGTTAAGCGAACCGCATGTGAGGTTCTGCTCGCAGGCGCCGACAGCGGCGTCGTCGACACGAACAAGAAAACAGCTTCTCCCGGCCCCATCGCTTTTGCGCGCAGTCTACCGCTTGAGAAGGCCATGGCTGACAGCACGATCCTTGCCTATTCGATGAACGAGGAGCCGTTGACGCGCGATCACGGCTACCCGCTACGCGCGGTCGTGGGTGGCTGGTTCGGCATGGCTTGGGTCAAGTGGATCACTGATATCACGGTTGTGGAGCAACCGTTCCTTGGCTACTGGCAGGCGCGCGACTATTTCCGTTGGGAGCGCAGCCTCGGGGAACCGACGCTGGTCCCCCTTGCGGAGATGGAGGTCAAAGCGCAGATCGCGCGTCCGGTACAGGGGGCGCAGCTCATCGCCGGCCAACCGTACCGGATTTTCGGAGCCGCCTGGAGCGGAGAGGCTGCTATCCGGCAGGTGCAGGTCTGCACCGGAGATGGCAAGGGCTGGCGCGAGGGAAGACTCCTCGAAACAGAACGTCCCTTTGCATGGCGCTTGTGGGAGTACATGTGGACCCCTGAAGAAGTGGGGCGATATACACTGCGATGTCGCGCGATCGATGGGGCTGGATGCGTGCAGCCCGACCTCCAGCGTTCCGACTGCGAGAGCTACGCGGCCAATTGGATCATTCCGGTGGAGGTTACGGTCGTTCCCAAGCCACAGACGTACGAGGAGGAATTCGTGATCTGATCACCCGCATGGGGCGGAATGGCGGCTTTTGGCGCAACTGCGACCCGCCTTGTCACTGCGTCATGTCCGCTTTGCATGTTCGCCAGGATCAGGCTGGGACCAAGCCACGCACCACACGGAACATCATCGGAAATGATCGGGGTCCATCGGGCAAGCCAACCAGATACCCGGCACGAACATGCTGTTCGATCGAACCGCGGGCGTCGTCCGAAAGTGCCATCAATGTGCTTGTGGTGCTGCCTGGGCCGTCGGTGAACGTAGCCCAATAATCCGCGAAGGACGCATACTCACAATCCACGACAACGGGAATCTCCGTCACGTCGACGAGGCCGATCTTCCGCCACAACATCGCCTGACCATTAGGCCAGAAGAGCTGGCGCCCCGCCCGCATGGATCTCAGCCTGGCGAAGTCGGTCTCAAGCACGGCGCCGGTGTTAATGACGAGATCGAAGGCGGGCATGCCACCCAAGAACTGAGTAACGGCGGACGCGACCACGCCGCCTGGACGGGTCACGCGCTTCATCTCGGCAACGACCTGTTCAATTTCCGGGATAACGTCCAGGGCCAGCGTGGAAACGGCCGCATCGAAAAAGTCAGTGTCGAACCGCATGTGCCGGACATCGCCGTGTTCATAGGCGATATTGGGGTGGGATCGTCGACGGCGGGCTCCTTCCAGGTATCCCTCAGATGCGTCAACACCGATCACATGCGCTCCCGCCTCGGCCAGTGCTTTCGACAACACACCTGTCCCACATGCTACATCGAGCACGCGACTGCCCGGAGCAATATTAGCACGGGCGAGAAATGGGCTTGCCAGATGTTCGCTCCAGCGCCCTATGAATGTCTCGTAGACGTCGGGATCAGCCCAATTGTATCGTAGTTCTGCGGCTTCCATGGCTTGCCATCCTCTCTCGATCAAGAATGGACGGTAACACGGCCATTCGGTCGCGCGTATTGCCGTCACACCGGGTAATCCAGCGAAACCTTGTTAACGCTTCTCAAGAAAATATGACACAGCCGGCGCGATGCTGAGATTGATGGACAGCCGGATCGTCTGGATCGCCCTTCAGGGCGGTGAACCCGCGGGAACAGCAAGCCTTGACGGGGATATGGTCAGGATTAGAGACGATAGCGGAATGCGAGAGCCGAGGAGGCTGCTTCCGGGAGGTTTGCTCTCAAGCGTTCTTCCAACCAATCGACGCATGAATGGACCATTTCAATCCGAGGCTACGCTTATGCAGTTGCGTCCAGATTTTCTTCCCGGACCTGTAGGATGCGGTCGACCAACCCCCATTCCAGAGCTTCCTCTGCGGTCATGAAACGGTCGCGGTCCATCGCGCGTTCGAATTCCTCATAGCTGCGTCCGCAATGCTCGGCATAGAGACGTGTCATCCGGTCCTTGGTCCGTCTGATTTCCTCGGCATGGATGAGCATGTCCGATGCCTGTCCCTGAAAGCCACCGGATGGCTGATGGACGAGGATGCTTGTATTGGGCAGTGTTGCCCGCTGTCCGGGTTCACCCGCCATCAGCAGGAACGATCCCATCGAGCGGGCTGTCCCCATGCAAAGCGTATGCACCGGAGCGCGGATGTAACGCATGGTGTCATACATGGCGAGGCCGCTCGTCACCATGCCGCCGGGGGAATTGATATAGAGGCTGATTGGCTTCTTGGGGTTTTCCGCTTCGAGGAACAACAATTGTGCGCAGACCAGCGCAGACACGGTGTCGTTCACTTCGCCATTCAAAAAGATGATCCTTTCACGAAGCAGGCGGGAGTAGATGTCGAAAGATCGCTCCCCTCTGCTTGATTGCTCTACCACCATAGGGACGAGTTGCATCGCTTCGCGCATCGGCGAACTCCAATCTTCCAGAATTTAAAGGGAAGCTCGCCGCGTCAGGCGGCGAGCATGAGGGGCAGGCTATTATTGTTTGCGGTTGCGCGGGTCATCCGATCGAACCTGACGTCCGTAAGCTGGTGAATGATCCGCAGCTTGGTTCCGCCGGTGTCGTTGGGGGTAATCCGAAAGATGACCACGCTTTCAAGGAACGGCGGATCGCTTTCGCGCATCCGGTAGCGGACCTCTTGCCCCGCCGTCAGAGACGCAGCCTCCGGATCGGCCAATGCCTCTTTCGGCAACCAGTTCTCTCGAATCTCCGGAATGCTTATCGCGCGCCAGACCTTGTGCGGCGGCTCGTCGATTTCGTACTCAAGCTCGATGCCCTTGTGGTGATCGTCGGTCTTGCTCTCGTTCATTGATCCATATCCTTCAGCAGAGCTTTGAGGGCGTCGATGCGAGCCGGCCAGTAGGCGCGATACTTCGCCAGCCATCCGGCAATGAGTGCCAAGCCTTCTGGATCGACCTCGTAGTTCACAAAGCGCCCCTGTCGTTCCTCCCGCACCAGTCTCGCGCTCCGCAGAACGGAGAGGTGTTGGGACATGGCAGGCTGACTGATCTTCATGCCATCGCGCAAAGCGCTGGCATTCATGCTTCCGGTCGCCAGCTTCTCAAAGATCGCGCAGCGGGTGGGATCAGCCAAAGCCTTGAAGATGTCGTTCTCTATCATGCCAACACATAAGCACATACTTATGTGATTCGCAAGGCGTCTCCGCCTATTTCCAGCTGAAAGTGCCGCCGGAAACGCGGCGCCTGCCGGGCTTGCAGCAGCCGACGGCACCACGATGCCCGGATGACGGTGCCGTCCTAAACAGTGTGCCGGACGTCAACGCCGCTGGTACGGGATACGGCCGTGCCCTTTTCGCAAGACAAGTGTCGGTATTGGCTTTGCTTACTCGTCTTTACAAGGTGGCTCCATGCGATGGGCCAGGGCGCAGAACGACAGGAGGGCGAAATGAACAGGACAAGGGTTCGGTTGGAAGACCGGGGGCTGGTCGAATGCCCACGATGGCATGACGGCGAGCTTTGGTTCGCGGATTGGACAAGCGGCGAAATTCTCGCCTTGAGCGAGCACGGAACTGTCAGAGTGGCGACAACCGCGAAAGCCCCGCCCCTGTCATTCGACTTCGGACCACAGGGCGACATGTACGTCATCGCGTCCGGGGCATCGCACTTGCTGCGGTTCAACGGCTCCGGACTGGAAGAGTTCGCCGAGCTGGGAGCGAATGGCTGGAACGAGATCGTGATCGATCCGCAAGGCCGTATCTACGTCAACGGACCCGCGATCTTGCTGATACATCCGGACGGGACGGTCGAAACACAAGCGGAAGGCTTTCAGTTTCCAAACGGAATGGCTCTCTCTGCGGACGGGCGCACACTGGTTTGCGCCGAAAGCTGGGCGAAACGGCTGACATCGTTTGACGTCGCCGCCGACGGGCGACTTTCGCATCGAAGGGTTTGGGCCGATCTTCCCGGGTGGCCCGATGGCATATGCTTCGACGCTGAAGGGGCGATCTGGTACGCCGACGTACCCAATGCCTGCTGCTGCAGGGTTCGTGAAGGCGGCGCGCTCCTCGATGACGTGAAGCTCGATCGCGGCGCCTTCGCCTGCATACTGGGTGGACCTGATCGAACCACCCTCTACATAACTGCCGCCAGATGGTTCGGGATGGACAAGATGGACCAGATGGGCGGAACTGGCCAGCTGTTGTCTGTCGAGGTCGAGACGGCCGGGGCGGGTTGGCCTCACGGCTAGGTCAGCCACCCGCTTCGAAAAGCACAGCGAAAACTACCTGGCTCTCGTCAAACTCGCTTCAGCCAAAATCTGGATGCGCTTCACGAGTCGGAGAGCTATAAAGTCCCCTCGGACGCTCGGAGAGGCGTTCAGGCAGGAGCCCGACCATGATCAAGATGAGCGTCTACTATCCTGCCGATGGCGGCTCGAAGTTCGATCACGACTACTACCGCACCCGCCACATGCCACTGATCCAGGAACGGCTCGGCGATGCCTGCCTGCGCTACGAGATCGAGAAGGGCCTTGCGGGTCGCGAACCTGGAAGCGCGCCGGAGTTCGTCGCGGCGTGCCACATCTACTCGCCGACCCTGGGGACATTCCAGGAGGCGTTCGGTCCCCACCGCGCCGAGATCGTCGCGGACGTCGCCAACTATACGGACATCGCGCCCATCGTGCAGATCAGCGAAATCGTTGCAGGGTAAGGGGCTTCGGCGCGTCAGGCGTAGCCGTTGAACTGTCCGGGATCGGCGTAGTGCTGGCGCACCTGATCCATGGTGACGTAGCCGGTGCCGAAGCGGTCGACGATCGGGACCGTGTGGTTGCCGTTGAAGCGAAAACCACCTTGCTACCCGCCAGGACGGGGAGGAAGCTCGCGTGTTCCATCATGGACGGTGGGGCTATTTGATGGAGCTGTCGTTGGAACACGCAGTTAGTCGACCGATAAACCAGCGTCCTGCGGGGCCTGGTGGATCGTCGGATCGATAGGCGATGGACACTGGCAGTCGAAGTCCGCCTGCAGGTAAATCCTCGATGATCAGCGAGACCAGCCGCCCTTCCTCGATATCCGTCTTCACGGCATGTTCCGGCATCCCGCCCCAACCAAGGCCGTTGATCAGAAAGGTATGTTTGGCGAAGAGGTCGGCCAGCCGCCAGGTCTGCGAAGACATCACGCCGAATTCCCGCCCGGCCGATAACTCCGTACGATCGGTGAGGATCAGCTGAACATGCTGCTCGAGTTGGCTCTTGGAAATCGGCCCTTCGATCAATGATAACGGATGGTCTGCGGAAGCAACGATATTGAACAGGATACTGCCGAGAGACTCGGTTGCGATCCCTGAAGGCATGACCGGCAAAGAGCCAACGATGCCGACATTGGCTCTTCGATCAAGTATGGGCTCCACCGTACCACCCAGCGCCTCCACGAACAGACGCAAGGGAACAGTTGGGAAACGCTCGCGAAAGTCCTTTGCTGCCTCAGCGATTATGTGGATGGGAAAGAACACGTCGATGACGACGGACAGCTCTGCTTCCAGCCCGGTGGCCATCCCCTTCGCGTAGGATTTGAATATGTCCACCTTGGCGATGATCTCGCGGGCTTTTGGAAGCAGCAAATCTCCTGCTCCGGTCAATCGAGGATATCGGCCATCTCGATCGAACAATTCAACGCCGAGTCTAATTTCCAGGCTGCGAATGAGTTCGCTGACGGCCGACTGGGCCCGCCCCAGTCTGCGGCCTGCCGCAGAGAAGCTCCCTTCATCGACAGTCACCACAAAAGTGCGCAATTGATCGAGCGTTATTCCGTCCAATCTCTGTTCCCTTCACCAAAACCGATATGGGTGTAATATCGGATTACACGATGGTATCCATCATTAAATATCGGCTTTCCCAATGCTTTCGACCGTGTGATGAGAGGGAACAGACAATTGTTTTGGTCCTGCCCATGGCACATAGGGAAAGTAGATACCGATGACAGCCGCATATTCTCCGCTGATTTCACAGAGTAAAGCCGTCCGTGTTGCATCCTGGGCTCTGCGCCTTCTTTCTGCTGCCATGTTCCTGGCGGCCGGGGGCGCAAAGATTGCCGGGGTGCCGATGATGGTGGCGATTTTCGACCAAGTGGGTTTTGGTCAGTGGTTTCGCGTGTTGACGGGCATCGTGGAAGTCGGCGGCGCGATCGCGCTGCTGGTGACCGCAAGCACGGCATTCGGCGCTCTGACGCTCGCTGTCACCATGGTGTTCGCCGTCCTCACTCACCTTTTCCTGATCGGCGGCAATCCATTGCCAGCCATAGTGTTGCTGGCGATGACCGGCACAGTGGCGTGGCTCCACCGTCGCAGCTTCGCTGTCATTTTGGATGCCCTGCGTTAAACGCCAGGCGGTTCAATCACCAGATATCACCGTCATTGCGGGCGCGCACTTTGCTCGCAATGAGTTTCAGCTCTCGTCAGAGGCACTGATGATACGTTTCACTGTTTTACTCCTTGCGTGTTTAAGTCTGGCATCTTGCCACACTACCCAAATGGGCCAGTCGCTGGGCTGGAAGGAGCCACAACGCGGCGACACGACGGACGCCTACTGAGCGTTCACTGCGATTGAAACTTGGAAGGAGTTCTCCTTGGAAATCGGTATCGATAGTTTTGCGATGCTTTTGACTGACCCTGCCACCGGCCGGTTGCAGTCGGCCGCCGATCGTATGGCAAGCGTCCTCGCCGAGGTCGAACTGGCAGACCAAGTGGGGTTGGATGTCTTCGGGATGGGTGAACACCACCGCGCAAATGCTCTGGACTCAGCGCCGGCGATAATCCTGGCTGCCGCCGCAGCACGGACGAAATCGATCAGGCTGACAAGCGCAGTCACAGTCCTCGGCGCGGCCGACCCCGTCCGTGTCTTTCAGGATTTCGCCACTCTTGACCTTATATCTCGCGGCCGGGCCGAGCTCGTTGTCGGTCGTGGTTCGTCCGTTGATGCCTATCCTTTGTTTGGGTTCGATTTGCGCGACTACGACGCGCTCTTCGTCGAGAAGCTCGAGCTTCTGCTCAAGATCAGAGCCAACCCCAAAGTCAACTGGCAGGGCCGGTTCCGCCCCTCGCTGAAGGGCGAGGGAATTTATCCGCGTCCCTATCAACACGATCTGCCAATCTGGCTCGGCGTGGGCGGAACACCGGGGTCTTTCGCGCGGGCTGGAACGCTTGGCTTGCCGCTGATGATCGCGATCATCGGTGGCAGCTTCGATCGCTTCCGGCCTCTTGTGGAACTCTATCGCGACGCTTGGCGCGACGCTGGCCACGATCCGGACAAGCGGAAGATCGGTGTCCATGCTCTCGGCTTTGTCGCAGAAACCGACAAGGCTGCGAAAGGGGCGTTTTTCCCCGGCTGGTTTCAGATGTTTACGGAAGCGGGAAAGGAACGAGGGTGGCCGCCGCCGACAGAGGCGCAATTCGAGCACATGTGCGGCCCGAACGGCGCGTTCCTGGTCGGCAGTCCACAAACGGTGGAGGACCGGATAGTCGCCGCCGATAAGGCCTTGGGAGGCGTGTCGCGGTTCACCTTTCAAATGAGCACAGCCGCACTGGATAATGACGCGATGCGACGCTCCATCGAGCTGCTTGGCACTGAAGTTGCACCGAAAGTTCGTAAAGCAACGGCCTGGCGCCAATCGGCTTGATCGAGCTGCAAATGAGCGTCATGAGCCAAGACCGCTCAGGCGCTTGACTGATCCGGCTATACGCCGAGAAGCTCACCTCGGCCTGCGCAGTTCGTCCCGGCGAAACCTGAGACAAGGGCGTTCTCAGCCCCGCCGCCCTCCCTTCGATATGGTGAAACGCCGCCGCAGTACGGCGCCGGCGTCTCGGGCGGCGAGCACCCTTCGACAGAGTGCTATCGTGGCGGCGACCGGTCATGAAGGTCCTTCGGGCTTCATGGCGGCGCTCAAGGGGAGATGCCGACCATTCTGAGTTTGTCGCGGAAGCTCGCTATGGCTTTTTCGACGCCCCCGCCGCAGGGAAACTTGAAGCCGCAGCCAGCTTATCTGCGCGAGCGCCGGAGAACCGATATCACCACCTTGTGTAAGTTTTCAAAAAGCGGTTAGCTGCCATTGTTGAGCTTCGTGTGCTGAGACGTGTCCGCATTCCGAGGAAAATCTCGTGCACTGGTCGAAACCCCTAAGACTGCATCTCGGCGTCCTGGTCGTCGCATCGCTGCTGTGCACGTCGACGCCGATCATCTGGATGGCCTTCAGCCACGGACGCGATGCTGCGGTGAGCGCGGGCGTGCAGCAGATGCGCGAGATGAGCTTGCGGCTGATCGAGGGATACCGGAATACGCTGCAGGGCGGCACCGAGGCGGTCGCACTCGCCGCGACCCTGCCGCAGCTTACTTCCCCGCCGCCCCAAGATATCAAGGCAAAACAGCAATTCTTTCTGGAAGTTCTGCGAAATGTCCCGAACGCGACGAGCATCTACACGGGCTATCCCGATGGCTCGTACCTGCAGGTCATCAATACGGTAAGGGACGATGTTCGCCAGACCCTCTCGGTGCCCGAAGGCACGGCATTCGCGGTCAGAACGATTGCACAGAGACAAACGACCGACGTCATATCGACGCTTCGCTTTCTCGACAGCCAAGCCATTGAGATAGGGACGAGGAACGTCGAATATGCATCCTTCGATCCGCGGCAACGCCCGTGGTATCAATCCGTCGTTCAGGACGGTATCCCGGTTTCCGTTGGACCCTATGTCGCCGGCACGCTCAAGGTTCCGACGCTGACAATCGCAGCACCGATGCGGGACAATGGCCAGGTGGTGGTCGGCATCAACATTCACCTGCAGACCGTCAGCCGCCTGCTGGACGCGGGTCAGATTTCGCCGCGAGCAAGAGCCTACATCATCAATGGTGGCGGTGATCTCGTCGCCCATTCCGACCCGGCTGTCATGAGCAGGATCATCGGACTATGGTCGAGAACGGCAGGCGCCTTTGCCGCGAGCGCCAACGGTTTCGACACCAGCCTCGCAACCGTGGCCCGGCTCAGGCAGGATCCCGCCTTTGCCAATGGCGGCCTGGCGCGGGTCGATTTCGATGGTGAAAGTCATCTGGTGCAGATTGCCCCCGTCAGCGTGTCTGGCCTGTTTCAGGGAAGCGTGGCCGCAATCGTCGTGCCGCTGGAGGACCTGGTGGCTGAGGCCAATCGGCTGCTTGTGCGCAATCTCCTCATTGCCAGCGCCTTCGTGATCGCGGGTGTCGCTGCAACGGTGATGCTGTCGCGCATGGTCAGCCGCTCCCTCTATCGCCTGGCGGACGAGGCGCGCAGGATCGGCGATCTCGACGTCGGCGAGAAGGGCGTCTCCCATTCCCTTATAACGGAGATCAACACGCTGGCGAGCGCGCTGGCGGCAAGCCGCCATGCCATCGGCCAGTTTGCCCTCTATGTTCCGCGCGAAGTCGTCAGGCGGATCATCGATCCCCAGGGAAGAACCGCCGTCAAGGCGCAGCGGCAGGATGTGACCGTGCTCTTCACCGACATCCGCGACTTCACCACCATCTCCGAGCAGCATTCGCCCGAGGACGTGGTCGATACGCTGTCGGCCTATTTCGAACTGTTGAACACCATCGCCGAGCGCCATGGCGGGACCGTCGTCCAATATCTCGGCGACTCCATTTTCGTCATGTGGAACGCCCCTGTTCCCGATGCCGGACATGCCGAAAACGGCTGCCGATGCGCGCTTGCCATGAAAGCGGCGGTCGACGACGTGAACGAAGCCAATCGTCAAAATGGCCGTCCCGCGCTCGTCACGCGATTTGGATTGCACACCGGCCCGGCGGTCGTCGGCAGTTTTGGCGCGATTTCGCGACAGCAGTACACAGCCATGGGCGATACGATCAATGTCGCCTCACGGCTGGAGGGACTGAACAAGGAATTCAATACCTCGATCCTGGTGAGTGCGGCCACACGCGACGCGGTCGCCGATCGCTTCCACCTTCGCCCGCTCGGCCTGGTGCAGCTCAAGGGACGCGCCGAGAAGGTCGATCTATGGGAGCTTGTCGGGGATATCCAGCACCTTACAAATCCGTAAGTTGAGGCCGAAGCCTGATCAGCTAGATTGCTGCCCCAGGCATCCGGGAACGATCGGGCTGATGCGAATCCTGCTTATCGAGGACGATACCAAGACGTCCGATTATATCGCCAAGGGTTTTTCCGAGGCCGGGCATGTCTGTGACGTGTTCGGCGACGGCCGCGATGGGCTGTTTCAGGCGCAGCGCGAGGCCTATGACGTCATCGTCGTCGATCGCATGCTGCCGGGCCTCGATGGCCTGGCGATCGTGCGTTCACTGCGCGCCGCCAAGGTCGGCACATCGGCGCTGTTCCTGACATCGATCGGCGGCGTCGACGATCGGGTCGAGGGGCTGGAGGCGGGCGGCGACGATTATCTCGTCAAACCCTTTGCCTTCTCCGAGCTGATGGCGCGCGTCAATGCGCTTGGCCGGCGGCCGCCGGTGCAGGAGCAGAGGACGGTGCTGAGGGTCGCCGATCTCGAGCTCGATCTGATCCGGCGGGAGGCCCGCCGCGCCGGCCAGGTGATCGAGCTGCAGCCGCGTGAATTCACCCTGCTCGAGGTGCTGATGCGCGGCGAAGGCCGGGTCATCACCAAGACGATGCTGCTGGAGCGGGTCTGGGATTTCCACTTCGATCCGAAGACCAGCGTCGTCGAGACCCATATCAGCCGCCTCAGGGCCAAAGTCGACAAGCCGTTCCAGGCCCAGCTTCTGCATACGGTTCGCAACACCGGATACAGCCTGCATGCGCCTCGAACAGGATGATTTCAGGCCCATCGGCCTGAAAATCTCAAATCCTGTTCGCAATTTAAAGAGTAAGAGCATGATGTCGTCCGAAAACCGCGCACACTTTTCGGCATCATGCTCCAGCCTGCGCCGGAGCACGCCGTTCCGGCTTGCCGTCACTTTCGGCGTGCTCTTCGTCGTCACCTTCATGTTGAGCGGCGCGATCATCTATCACATGCTGCGCCTCGGCCTCGGCCGCGATCTCGACCAGTCGCTGACCGAGATGAATTCGCTTGTTGTCTCGACCTACGAGCCCAACGATACCGAGGATCTCGTCAACACGCTGAACAATTATGCCAGCTTCCAGTCGACCTCCGACGGGCTCTACTCGCTGACCGACCATGCCGGCAAGAAACTCGCCGGCAATTTCGCAGCCCCCCGCATCCCGAACGGCGTCTATACCGTCACCTCCAGGGATGTCGGGCTGAAGGGGCATGAACGCTACCGGATGCAGGTCTCGACCATCGGCCCCTACAGCCTGGTGGTGGCGGAAAACTTCAACGATGTCGACGAGATGCTGCGGATCGTGCTGGTGAGCTTCGAATGGGCCGCCGCGATCGTCGTGGCGACAGCGATCGGCGGCGGCGTCTTTCTCGCCGTTCGAGCCCAGGCGCGGCTCGACCGGGTCGCCCTCACCATGAACGATGTCTCGCTTGGCCAGCTTCAGGCCCGCATTGCGATCACCGGAAACGGCGACGATCTCGATACGGTGGCAATCCAGATCAACGCGGCGCTGGAGCGGCTGCAGAGATTGGTCGAGAGCATGCGGCAGGTGAGCGCCGATATCGCCCATGATCTGAAGACGCCTCTGAACAGGCTGCGCCTGACGCTGGATGCCGCGGTGGCCGGCAACGACCAGCAAGCGGATGTTTCGGCTCTACTTGACGAAGCGAGAAACGAGAGCGACCGGATCAATGCCACTTTCGAGGCGCTGCTGCGCATTTCCCAGATCGAGGCCGGCGCCCGCAAGGAGCGTTTCCAGGCGACCGATATCGACGCCGTGCTTGCCGTCATTTCCGAGGTCTATATCGACGTCGCCGAAGACGCGCTGATGTCGCTTGATATCGCGGAGCGCTGTCCCGCGCTCATCCGGGGCGACCGTGATCTGTTGACGCAGATGATCGCCAACCTGGTGGAGAACGCGATCAACCACTGCCCGGCCGGAACCGGCATCACGGTTTCGCTCCGTTGCCAGGGCGGCCGCGCCATCGTTTCGGTCGCCGATACCGGCCCCGGCATTCCCGCCGGCGAAAGGGACAAGGTCTTCCGGCGTCTCTACCGGCTCGACAAGAGCCGCACGACGCCGGGAAGCGGGCTTGGGCTCAGCCTCGTCAAGGCGATCGCCGAGCTGCATGCGGCCGAGATCACCCTGGCGGACAATCATCCCGGCCTCATCGTTTCGATCGGCTTCCCGCTGATGCCAGCGGAGAAGCCCTAACCTCTCATCCCGGAGGAGCGGTTCTAACCGCTCACCCCGGGGGAGCGGCCCTAGCCGCTCAGCCCGGGGGAGCGGCCCTAGCCGCTCACCCTCCAAGCCGCGAGACGGCGGAAGCGACGAGCAAACCGGCGCACCTCAGCCGCCGTTCGATATGGCAGGACACTCCACGGCCGGCGGCGGCCCAGCCGATAGGTCGAAAGCCCTGCCTGGATCTGGGAACAGGGATCGGCCCTTTGGCTGACCGGCAGCGGATCGACGAAGCAGGCGCTCAGCCCATCATCGAACTCCAGATCGAAGGCGAGATCATAGGGCAGACGCATGGGCATGAGCATATCGGCAATCCAGCCTGCCGCCTTGCGATTGATCAGATAGGCGCCGGACCCCTTCTCGCGGGTGAGCGCGATGGCAAGCGAGCGTGACGCGGTCAGCGGCTCCACCTTGTGCTTTTTCCCGGAACTGACGGTCGACAGCCGCAGGATGTCCCAGCGCGCCTGATGCTCGAGGGCGGCCTCGAGCAGCTCGGCCAGATCGTCATCGAAATCGAGATCGTCTTCCAGAATGAGCGCGAACTCGGCATGGCTGCCAAGGAAGCGCTTGGCGCATTCGACGTGGCTGAGATAACAGCCGATCTCGAAAGGGTTTGGCCGGCGGCCGTGCCGGCTGAGATAGGCTGCTTCGTCGAAGCCCGGATGCGGTAGGCTCAGCCCTGCCCCATCGACCGCCGCCACGCGCTCGAAGGCAAGGCCGAAGCTTGCCAGCAGGCGTTCCATTCGAAACCGGCGCAATGGCGCGCGGTCGAGATTGATCAGGTAGGTGTTCACCCGCAGGCTGACCGGATGAAGGGCCGGCATAAGGGCGGCAGGTGCGGTGCGCATGTTCATGAGAGAGCTGACCTTCGACTTGGCAATGATGGCGCCAAGCCTGCGCTCCAAACCTCACGGGGACCTCGCTGGAACTATACATTTTGGTAAAGTGCGAGGGTCGAACAACCGAGGCTGCATTTCTTACGGATTGGTATGATCCCGGCAAAGTGCGCGTGAGAATGCCGCGCTACCAGCACTCGTGCGGCACGCAGTGGACGCCTCCCTTCCCGCGATCGAAACCGACAACCAGCGAGCCTTCGATGACGACAGCGACCCACTGCGTGCCGCGCCGGATGGCCCCTGGCTTGAGCAACCTGCCTCCTCATTGATCAGAGTCGAAGGTGACGTGTTGGAACTCCATCTGTGTCTTCTCAAACCAGCATCGACTGCTGGGCGGAGATACCCGCCGTCGCGCCCTGCGATATTGCCGTGGTGACCGAGGCCATGAGGGGGTTTGCAAGATCGCCGGCAGCATAGATGCCGGGCGTGCTGGTTTCGCGGCGCTCGTCGACCTTGAGGGCGATGCCGAAGGGCGTATTGACCGTGGCGAGGCCCAGTGAGTCATGCAGGCTTGCAGACGGCTTGTTGCGCGGATGTGCGAACAGGATGTCGACCGCGGCATTGCGGCCGCTCTCGAGATTAACGGTGGTGATATGGCCCCGGTGATGGGCGATTTCGGCGATCCGGCCATCAACGACAGGTATGTTGCGGCGCGCCAGATCGGCCCGGATATCGGGTGCAATGTCGTGACCATCGGCGAAGACCGTCAACGTGTCGGTCCAGTCGTGGTACAGCCTGACATAATTGTGCGACGGCGGGCCGGACCAGACGAGGCCCCAATGCTGGCCGGCGACTTCAAAGCCATCGCAATAGGGGCAGGGCACGATGGATGTGCCCCAGCTTTCGGCAAAACCCGGAACAGCAGGCATCTGGTCGGCAACGCCATAACTCAGGATCAGGCGGCGCGCGCCAAGGCTTTCGCCATCGCCAGTGAGGACGGAGAAATCGTCGATGGTGCCGGAGATGCCGTCGGCCCGGGCATTGACCAGCTTGACCGTGGGATAACGCGCCAGCTGCTGCCGCGCCTCGGCCAGGATGTCCAGCGGTGGCTTGTGATCGTGGCCGAGCAGACCATGCGAGTGGCCGGCGAAGCGATTGCGCGGCAGGCCGGTATCCAGAACGGTGACCTTGCGGCGGGCACGGCCGAGCTGAAGGGCGCCGGCGAGACCGGCAAAGCTGCCGCCGATGATGATGACGTCATCCATGGTGATGGGCTCCGTGTTGCGGATGGAGGGGGTTGGGTTGGGCCAGGCGCAAAAACTCATTCAGCGATAGGCATTCGATATCGCCAAGCGGCCCAGGGAATCTTGATTTGGAAGACAGAGTAAAATCCATTCTTCGGCTTGCGCATTTCAGATACTACGTAGTATCGTAATGCAAGAATTAAGATACTGTCAAGGATCGTAATTGTCGTGACCGAAAACAGCCAGAGCCGGCGCGGCCGGCCCGCCAACGAGGCGCTTGGCCAAACGATAGTCGACGCCGCGTGCGAACTCTTTGTGGAATTGGGTTTTCAAGCGACGACATTGGACAAGGTCGCCCAGCGAGCGAGGATATCCAAGCTCAGCATCTATCGGCACTTCGAGAACAAGGAGGCGCTGTTCAGTGCGGCCATCGCGGCCCACTGCCATCAGTTTGCACCACAGGCCCTTGTTGAAGGCGTCGACGGTTCGGCAGAACATCAGCTCATGGCGGTGGGAACATCCCTGCTTCGCACGCTGTTGAGCCCGGAGGTGCGCAGTGTCGAAGCCATGATCATGGCCGACAAGACGAATCAAACGTCGTTAAGCAAGCTCCATTACGAAGCCGGCCCCGCCTATGTCATCGCCCAAATCGAGGCCCTGTTGCGTCAGTTGCACACGAAGGCGGTTCTGAACGTGCCCGATCCTCTCCAGTCCGCCCGCTTATTTGCCGCGCTTATCAAAGGATCCGATCTCTTGATTATCGCACGCTTCGATGAGGCGAGAGCAGAGGACGATAACGAAATAGAATCCTATTGCCGGTCGGCCGTCGCCATGTTCGTCGCCGCGCACGGTGGCAACAATCACGCGGGCGGATAGCCTGGTTAAGAACGGATCAGAACAAGGATATGGCATGACAGAGGAAAATGTTTATCAGGTAGCCGACTGGAAAGGCCAAAGCGGGGAGCGCTGGGTCACTTACCAGGCCCGGCTCGATGCCATGATGGCGGTGTTCGGCCAGGCCGCGATCGAAGCCGCCGCGCCCGCTACAGGCGAACGCGTGCTGGACGTCGGCTGCGGCACGGGAGCGTCCAGTCTGGATCTGGCCGCCCGCGTCGGCGCGGGGGGCCATGTGCTAGGCGTGGACATATCCGAACCGCTGATCGGCAGAGCGCGCGCGCGAGCGCCGCAGGATATGCCGGTCCTGTTCCAGGTGGCCGACGCCAGCAGCACCGAGTTGCCCGAGGGCGCGTTCGACATCCTGTTCTCGCGCTTCGGAGTGATGTTCTTTGACGATCCTACGGCGGCGTTCGCTCATATGCGGCGTGCGCTCAAGCCGGGCGCGCGGGTCGCTTTCGTCTGCTGGCGCGGCATGGCCGAGAACGATTGGGTTCGCTTGCCGATGGGCGCGATCAAGGGCATCCTCCCGCCGACGGCGCCGCCCGGTCCCGAAGCGCCCGGCCCGTTCTCGTTTGGCGACCAGGGGCGGGTAGCGCGCATTCTAACGGCGGCTGGCTTCACCGATGTCGCTATCGCGCCCTTCGATGCCTCTATCCCATTCGGCAAGGGGGAGACGCGGGATGCGGCGCTCGACGACGCGGTGAAGATGACACTCGAAGTCGGCCCGCTGGCGCGCTCTCTCGCTGATCAGCCCGACGACATCCGTGCCCGCGCCTCGGCTGCGGTTCGTGCCGTCTTCGCGGGCTGCCCCGGTGAGCGGTCGGTGATGATCAACGGCGCGGCGTGGATCGTCACCGCGCGCAATCCGGCAAGCTGACAGGGATTAATACGCCAAACGAGAGGTTTGCGATGGGAGCAGCGATTTCATTACCGGCGGATTTTGACGCGGAAGGTCTTCGGCGTCTGGCCCGCAAGAGCAAGCATGCGGCGCAGGCGCGTCGTCTTTTGGCACTTGCCTTGATCTATGGCGGAGGCTCGCGCTCGGATGCAGCGCGTCTTGGCAATGTCACCCTTGAGATCGTGCGTGACTGGGTCTTGCGGTTCAATGCGAATGGCAACGGAGTCCTAGAGATCCGGCTAAGACGGCCCCAACCTCCGTCATTCCAGGCCTTGAGCCTGGAATCCATGCCCACGGCTGACTGAGGCGAGAAGTGGATCCTCGGGTCAAGCCCGAGGAGGACGGAGCGGGGGTGAGCTTTGGAGCAAGGACAGCGACGCATCCGGACATGATCGACGGTTGAGAACTTCTCTGTCGACGCGATCGTTAAATTGATGGACAGCCGGATCGTCTGGATCGCGCTTCAAAGTCGGCATCACCGATCCCTGCCTGATAACTATCATCATCGATCGTGTTCCGCCCAGTTGTGTCGGCATCGTTTTTCAAGAAAGGTTGCGACATGAGTGAACACATCAAGATCGACATTGACGCCCTCCGCAAAATTGGGTGGGATCATTGGGATCCTATCGGAATACGCCAGCTCGATGACTCAGCTTGGCGAAACAACGCAGCCGATGAATACGACACCTATCTCCTTCAGGCCGCCAACATGATCCTGCAGGGCGCGACATGCGAAACGGTTGCTGCCTATCTCGATGACATCATTTCCGGTTCGATGGCACTCGGACCTCCAAGCGAGGCCGTTCATCGCGCTTCCCTGCTGACGGCCGAAGCGATCTCGGCCTATTTGCAGGTCGATCGAGCAAGCTTCTGACACACAGGCGTCTTCGAACAGTCTTCGGAAAGGGAAAAATCTTGGCCGAGAATGACTATGATGCCTTCGCGGCGGCTTATGATGCCGATAACGAGGTCAATGCCTGGAATGCCTATTACGAGCGGCCGGCTATACTTGCCCTGGTTGGCAATGTCGCCGGACTTTCCGTGCTCGATGCGGGATGCGGCGGCGGGGCGCATGCGGCAGCACTGCTTGAGCGCGGGGCTGTTGTGACCGGGATCGACGCCAGTGCCGGCATGCTGGAGATCGCGCAACGTCGCCTGCAAGGGCGTGCGCGGCTGCTATCGGCGGATCTGAACGATCCATTGCCGTTTACGGACAAGGCTTTCGATCTGATCCTTGCCTCGCTGGTCATGCATTATCTGCCCGACTGGTCGGGGCCCCTTTCGGAGTTCAACCGACTGCTGCCTGAAGGCGGCCGCCTGGTTTTTTCCACCCACCATCCCTTCATGGATCACGCCTCGACCGGCCGCGACAATTATTTCGAGACGTACGGCTTCGATGAGACCTGGCAGCGCGGCGGAAAGGATATCGCCATGCGCTTCTGGCATCGGCCGCTGCACGCCATGTTCGAGGCGCTGAAGTCGGCCGGATTTCAGATCGACATCGTCAGCGAGCCGCAACCCGATCCGCAAGCCCGCACGCTTTTTCCGCAGGCCTACCAAAGCCTGACGACCAAGCCGCGGTTCCTGTTCTTCTCGGCTGTGAAAGCATGAGCACGTGGATGAGGAGAGCCTTGCTGTTACGGCCGGGACCGCAGTCTTGCGGCTTAGCTACGAAAGTGGGCAGCCCCTGCGAGCTGCCCTTCGAAATGCAGGACTGCCTATTGCGCTTGCTTCCTCATGGCTTCGGCAATCTGCGCCTTGACGGCACTCAACCCGAAGCTCGCGCCCGTCTGCATGGGTGGGAATTCGACGGCGGATTTCGCCAATTGTTCTACCCGCTGCTGTACAAGCACGAAGCGCCAGAACTCGAATTTATACCATTCGAAATATTCGAGGGAGCCGGTGTTCCCCTTGTAAAACGCTGTCCGCTCGAACGGGTCCAGACGTAGATTGACGATGGTCGGCGCACCCAATGTCACTGTGTCACCGAGCCAGCCGCCGGGCTGTTCCTTGAAGGTATATTTGTAGTCTTCGACGCGGGCGGCGCCGAGAGCACTTTCGGCGAAATACCAGATTTCGTGGCGGTTCGACGGACCCGACCCGGTGATCATGCTCGTTTGGTCATAACCGTCGAGATACACTTTGTACTTCTGCCCGTTCATTTCCTTTCCGGCCTTAAGTTCCACGGCAATATTGGCATTGCCTGCGGCCGCGGTGAAAGTCGGGAACCAGTCGAGGCCCGAAATCAAGCCGTTACCGATTGAGCCGGCGGGGACATGTCCAGGCCAGCGGATCATTGCCGGTGCGCGAAAGCCGCCCTCAAAGGTCGTGCCCTTCCCGCCATAGAACGGCGTCTGCCCGCCATCAGGCCAGGTAAAGTTCTCGGTTCCGTTGTCGGTGGTGAACATGACGATGGTGTTGTCGTCTACGCCCATATCCTTGAGCTTTTGCATCGTAGCGCCCACGATGTCATCAAGTTGCGCCATGCCAGCCTCGTGAATGGTCCATCCATTCTCCGAGTTGCGCATATTTTCATACTTCTCCGAGAGATGCGTTACGATGTGCATGCGGGTCGGGTTGAGCCACAGGAAGAACGGCTTTCCGTCGGCCTTGGCCTTTTCGATGAACTTGAAAGAGAGGGACTGGATTTCGTCGTCAACGGTCTTCATGCGCTCAGGATAGAGCGTGCCGGCATCCTCGATCCGTTGTTTGCCCACCTTGCCCCAGCGCGGCATTTCTGTCGGATCATCCACCTCTGTCGCCCAGGAATGGACCATGTTGCGTGGCCCGACGACGTTCAGTTGGTCCTGCGGATAACCAGGGTGCGCGGGGTCTTCCATCGCATCGAGGTGGTAGAGATAACCGAAGAACTCATCGAAACCATGAACGGTCGGCAGGAACTCGTTCAGGTCACCGAGATGGTTCTTGCCGAATTGTCCAGTGGCATAGCCCATCGACTTGAGCACGGTCGCGAGCGTGGGGGCAGCAGCCGGCAGACCGATCGGCGAACCCGCCTGGCCCACCGTGGTCATGCCCGTGCGGACCGGCAACTCGCCGGTGATGAAGTTCGCACGGCCTGCCGTGCAACTCGCCTCGGCGTAGTAGTCCGTGAAGAGCATGCCATCGGCCGCAAGCTTGTCGAGATTTGGCGTGCGGCCGGCCATCATACCGCGATTGTAGGCCCCGATATTCCAGATGCCAACGTCGTCGCCCATGATGACGACGATGTTTGGTTTCGGCGTTTGGTTCTGAGCGATTGCCGGTGCACTTAACGTGACAGCAAATGCCGAAGCCAGTAGTCCGAAACAGAGGTTTTTTGTATAGCTCATAATTACTCCTCCTCCTGAGTTTTGCGCGCCCGTTACGGCACCGGTTTGAACGGTGCTACGGTGCGTGCAATGCGGTAGGCTGAAAGTCGTTCGTGGCTATGTATTATGCGCCGAAGGGGCGATCATGCCTGCTGGTGCAGGTGGGATCGGCGTCAAGGACGGCTGTGTTTGCCGGCATCGGCAGATTGTCTCGCAAAGAGCTGCGGTAGACAGAGTTCGATCCCGCTCTGAATATCGCACAACTTTAGCTCAGCGACTAGGCGAGTTTCTCAGCTTATGCGAGACAGCCCAGCGGGAATAGGACGTCTGCTTCTGGCCCAATCAGACCCGGCTGCCGCCTGTCGCCCCAAAGCTGCCAAGCGCAATTCAACGGAGATCGGGCTTCCGTCAATCGCGACATCTGGAAAGGTCTTCCGAGGAAGATGGCAATGACAAAGCGGGCTTGTGTTATTCGGCAGTTCCCGCAATGGGTAAGGCAACAGACCAGACGACAGGCACCGCCCCCGTCATTTCGTCTCCTCCCAATGGCTTTGCCAGAGGTCGAGCCTCGGCTTCAGCGGATCGGCTCCGACCGTTGCGCCGTCATTGCCGAAGTCGATGACCCTGTCGGCGAATGGGTCGTGGTGAGGCCATTTTGGCCGTGAGCCGCTATTGGGGTCACCCCTCCTTGCAAATTCGAGCCAGTATTCGCTTGCCAATGTGGCCATGGCCCAGTCGGCAGGTGTCACCTTGTCTTTCACCAGTGCGTTTGGAATGCCCAGCGTATACGGAATTTCGAAGCCGTGCGGAGTGCCTTTCCATGCCGGATCGTTGCGGAAAGCCTCGGCGACATAGGAGAAACGATACCACCACGTCGGTTGACCAGCGCGGATCATCTCGTCAGCGAGGTGGCGGGATGGTTCGACAAGCGTCTTGTCGGCCAGAACCTGCTGCTTCAGCTCATCGAGGGTCTGTTGACCGCTGGGATCGTAGAGGCTGCGGGCTTCGGCTGCATGATTGCCGAAGAGCGCGAAGAGATCGTCTTTCGTCGCGGCCTCACCGATGCCGAGATCACGATCATTTGCCCCGACGATGACCGGAACCGGCGCCTGACGGCCCGCCGCAAAAGCCGCTTCCGGCGTTTCGAGCAAAAATCGTCCGTCAATGATCGCGCCTGAGATGCCGATGACAGGCTTGCCTGTCGACATTCCCACAAGCACCTCTTGTGCCGATGCGCCTTCGGTGAGCTTTTCCGCAGGCAGCGCCCGAAGGGCGGCGAGAGCCTCGGCATCGCTGCCAGTGATTCCCAGAGAAGCCGCATAGTCCAACGCGATTTTCTCTGCTTCCTTCAAAGGTGACAAAGGCGTGCTCTGCGCCCGCGCGGTCGGCAGACCCGGCGACTGTAGAATGGCGCCCCGGAACAGCCCGCGTGACAGTGGCGATATCATGTGCGCCATCACCGAGCCGCCACCGGCCGACTCTCCGAAGATCGTCACTTTCTTCGGATCGCCGCCGAAGGCTTCGATATTCTGCTGGACCCATTTCAGGGCGGCCAGCTGATCCATGTAACCATAGTTGCCGACGGGCTCGTCAGGGGATTCCTTCGTCAGCGCCGGATGGGCAAAATAACCCAGTCGGCCCATGCGGTAGTTCATGCTGACGAACACAACTTTCCCGGCGGCCAGCTGGCCACCGGGATATTGAGCGGTGTTTCCATGGGCAAGAGCGCCGCCGTAAATCCAGACCATCACCGGCAGCGGTGTGCGGGGACGTTTGACGGGTGTCCAGACATTGAGGGTCAAACAATCCTCCGACTTCGGCAGGTCATCGGTCTGCATGCAGGACGGACCGAAATTGCGGGCATCCCTAATACCGCTCCATGTCTCCGCTGGCCGCGGATTGCGCCATCGCAGATCACCAACCGGCGGCGCCGCATAGGGTATGCCCTTGAAGCTGACGACCGTGCCCGACCTCTCACCCTTCAGCATTCCGCCGTCGATCGTAACGGTGTCGTCTGCCGCAGCTGATCGTGGCGCAAACGCCATCGGAAAGGATGCGACGGCCAAAAAGAGCAGAAACGTGCGACGGCCGTCCACAAACACTGCACTCTCCAGCGCCAAGTTGAGTGAGAGCAAAATACTCCCATAGGACGGCAACGGAAAGGGTTCATCAGGCATCGCTAAAGTGCGCTATTGCTCCACGGCGGCTGTCGGCTCGACCAGCGGGGAGCTTGGCGAAAACGCACCCCCAACCTCCGTCATCCCAGGCCTCGAGCCTGGGATCCATGGCCGCGGCTGATGGCTGGGCCTCGGGTCAGGGCTACGGCAGTTCGCTTTTCGCCAGAAGCAGCCAATCAAACTTCTCTATTTCGGAAACAGGAACGTCAGCGCTACACGAAAACCTCATCCCTCCGGGCCGTGTTCGGGTGACTAGACCCAGTAGCGTGCTCCTGCAGCGAAGCTCACTGGTTGCTCGCCGAACTTCAGAACTCTCATGCCCTATCCCCTCTGGATAATCGAACTTGGCAGCGTCGGGACTACAGTTCCTTGGTCATCGGCGGATGCTTCCACTTGCCCTCCAGCGCTTCCTCCTTCGGCCAATATAGCCGCATGAAAGCGATGAACGGCCCTTTGGGCGCGGGCAACCAGTTCGCCTCCTTGTCCTTGCCGGGCGATTCGTTCTGGACATAGAACGTCAGGCCGCCGTCGGCGTCCTTCACGAACTGCGGCAGCATCGGCGAGTTGAGCAGGTAGCGGTTGATCGGATTGGCAACGAGCAGGCTCTGCGGAAGTTCGTACATCGTCAGCGACCAGAAGGCATTGACGGGTGGCAGTTGCCCCGGCGCGAAGCGGAGGGCGTAGCGGTTGGCACCATCCAGCTTCTTTCCGTCGGCATCGACGGCATAGACCGGATACATTGCCTCCTGTTTCGAATTGCCCCCGATGCCGAGCACGGCACCAGCCATGCGGTAGAGGTAATTGTTCTTCAGATACTCCCGCGTGCCGAAGACGTCGCCGGAGGTCACTTCGCCCGTGTCGATTTTCTGTTTCTCAAGAGTTGCCAGTTCGTTCCAGGCATCGGCCATGCCTTGTTCGAAGGCAGCCTTCATCTCCGGCGAAAGCTTGTCGAAGTCGATGGTCTTGCCGGCGCCGACGCCGATCTTGGCAAAACGCGCCATGAGTTCGGTTTCCGACGGATCGGTCGGGCAATACTGCAGGATGAAGTTCAGGATGTTGAAAAACTCCGGCGACGTCTTCTCCTCTTCGGGCGTCAACGTCTTGATGAAATCAACAGCGGGCGCGGCTGCTGGCGCTGTTTGGCCGAGAAACACCGAAAGCGGCTCCGCCTTGTAGCCGGCCTGAACTTTCTTGACGTTGTCGATATCGTCCGGATTGAAAAGCTGCGTGCGGTAGGCGGCCCAGATAAAATCGGTCTCCGAGCGGATCACTTTCTTCACACCCGAGGGCGTCTCACCTTTCCAACCCGGACCGGCGACGAGGAAGCTGCCCCCGTCATTGCCGGTCGTGCGGCTGCCTAGATAGGCGAAGTTGAAGGTGTAGGCGTCGAGCATTTGGACGCTGAAATAGCGATCCTTTTCAATCGGAGGCACGGTGAGCACCATCGGTTCAGTGCGCAGATCCAGGCCCAGCCATGAGTACGGCGTATCCGAGTTGGGCGTTTGGATTGCCGTGTCAGCGGGCGTGTAGACACGGGGAGTATTGACGATCTGGTTCCATGGCCCCTTGTATTCGGGATTTTTGGTATCGACGAAATAGGCGTGCTGGATGCGGTAGCTGTCCACCATCGGGAAGCCGTAGACATAGGCTTCCTTGGCGATGGCGCGGACTTCGGCCGCAGTGGCTTCCGCAGCTTGAGCGGCCCGGGGGCCAAATCCCGCTACGGCCGCGGTAAGAATCAGGCCATTTGTGAACTCGCGTTTTGTTAAATTCATGGCGTTTTCCTCCCGCGCCAATTGGCGCGCTCGAAGCGCGAAAACGCAAGTATGTTACAGTAACCTACGAAGGCCTGTGCGATCGAGCGCCCATTGACGTGAACAGGTTTCACCCCAATACGGTCAGGCCAGCCAGTCGACAACAGGAGTGTAATCGTGAGCGAATCGACCGTAGCAGATGCAACAAACCGCATTTATGAGTCGCTTCAGGCGGACAACGCCGACATCGACGTGCATATCGCGGCCCTCAAGGCAGCGTTGACGCGGGCGGGTTTAAAGGAGGCCGTATTCGACCCCGCTAGGCTCGTGCAGAATAACCGTTCTGGCAGGAAGCGGATGGAGGCCTACTTTCGGCAGCGCGGTGTCATGGTGAAATTCTCAGCCTCGTGAAGCCTTCCTATGAAGGCAGACGGCTGTAATCGCAGATGTCGCAGCATGCCCCCTCGCCCCGCTCCGTTCCCTCCACCTTTGCCGGCCCCTTGTCCATTGACCTGCCAGTTCGCGCGCGCCTAAGCTAGGGTATGGGCGAGCCTGAAATTCCTCTTATCGGCGGCAAGGATTCGAACGTCGTGCGCATAGGCGAAACGGTGCGG
Organism: Rhizobium sp. 62_C5_N11_2; assembly: GCF_051811185.1. Lineage (NCBI taxonomy): Bacteria > Pseudomonadati > Pseudomonadota > Alphaproteobacteria > Hyphomicrobiales > Rhizobiaceae > Rhizobium > Rhizobium sp. 62_C5_N11_2. Next base: position 806,407 of record NZ_JBPWPW010000001.1, on the reverse strand, counting down.
CGTGGCGGACGCGCGTGGTCTCCCGCGGTTCTCGACCTGCTGCGGCACGTCGAGCGCCAGGGATATGATGGGTCCCCGCGTGCGCTGGGCCTCGATGATCAGGGACGGGAAGTCCTCACCTATATCGAAGGTGACGTCGGCAATGGCGAAGGCTTCCTTCCCGATAAAGGCGGTCGGTTTGACCTCCGTCTCCCGGATTATGTCTGGCGCGACAACGTCCTCGAGCGCCTGGGACAATTGTTGCGATCCTACCACGATGCTGCAGCCAGCTTCTTATGGAAAGATCGCGAATGGCGTCTTGACGCCCGCCACCCTGTTGAAACGGTCTGCCACAATGACTTGACGCCGTGGAATACGGTCTTTCAAGCAGGGCTCCCGGTGGCTTTCATCGATTGGGACGCGGCAGCGCCGGGACCGCGCTCCTGGGACCTTGGCTTTGTCGCCTGGCGTTGGGTGCCGTTCTGGCGTGACGAGAAATGCGAGGCGCATGGCCTGCAAACGGGCGTCCGCGAGAAAGCCCGGCGCTTCCAATTGTTGCTCGATGCCTACGGGATAACGCCGGAGATCGGCATCATGCAGGCCGGAATCGAACGGGTTCGGCAAATGCAGCAACATATGCGCAACCTTGCCGCAGCGGGCTCCGCCTGGGAGATGGAATTGGCCAGCCGTGGTGTGCTTGACGAAGGGATGCTTGAGGTCGCCTGGATGGAAGAGCATGCGATGGACCTGATGCAGCGCCCATGCGGATGAGCAGCTCCGGCGTCAACCGGCCCTTGCCCCCGCAGCGGCGTGAGCCCCCTGCACGGCCACGAGAGCAGCGGCGGCGGCATCCGGTGCAGGTGTTCGGCTCGATTGGCACGGAGTCTGGCGAAAACGCACGCCCCATCCTCCGTCATCCCAGGCCTTGAGCCATCGTTGTCGGGTTCTCGCAATGGCTGCCCCCACCCTAGCCTTACCGGGATCGAGCCACTGGCTCTACCGTCCTGAGGCCGATGGGAACGGAGAGGCTGCCGTAAGTCTCTTCTCCCGTCGGGGAGAAGGTGCCGGCAGGCGGATGAGGGGGCCACCCGGCACACCCTCCCGTACAACCTATCCTGCAACGCCGTGCCCCATCACCCTGAACACGGTCGAGACATTGCCGTCGCGGCCGAAGCCCGCATGGACGTTGTTGAAAGACCGGTTTCCGCGGCCCCCTCATCCGCCCTACGGGCACCTTTGCCTGGGTTGAGCCACCGGTCTCAACCCGTCCTTTGGACCCCCGCTGGGGAGAAGAGGGAATCGAGACGTCGCAGTATGCCCCTCGCCCCGTTTCCGCCCGTGTCTCCAGGCCGCGGCACGCAGGCCAACGTGGATCCTCGGGTCAAGCCCCATAGGCGCTAACTTAGTCTTGACGGTGATGATCGTCGATGATTCACCGTGGTTATGAGCGATTTGTTGCAAGCGTTGGATTGGGACGAGCTGGTCGGACGATTGGGCTCGGCGGAAGAATTAGAGGCGAGCGCACGCAAGGCCGGCGCGCTGCTTCGCAAACGGCAGGTGGGCGGCGCGGTCGACCTGTTGCGGTTGTGTTTTGCCTATGTGTTGGGTCGGTTTTCGCTTCGGACCTTGGCGGCCTGGGCCGATCAGCGGGCGCTCGCGTCGATGTCCGACGTAGCGATGCTTAAGCGTCTGAAGGCCAGTGCCGATTGGGTGGGCTGCCTGGTTTCGGAGTTGCTTGCCGAACGCTGTCCCGAGGCCTTCGCCGGCGTACATAGTGACCTGCGGCTGATGGCGGTTGACGCCACGGTGGTTGCACCGCCTGGGCCTAAGCGGGCCTACTGGATGGTGCATACGGTGTTCGACCTTTCGCGGCTGACGCTCTGTTCGGTGGAAGTCACCGATCGCCATGAAGCCGAACGACTGTCGCGCGGCGTTAAGGCCGGCGAGCTTCGGATTGCCGACCGCGCCCACGCCAAGGCGGCCGATCTGGCTGAGGTGGTCGAGGCCGGGGCCGATTTTCTGGTCCGCGCCCCTTCCAACTACCCGCGCTTGCTGGATAGCGACGGCCAATTGCTGGATCGCTTGGCACTCTGCCGTGAAGCGGGCGAGAAGGGCATGCTTGATCGGTGCGTGATGATCCAGGACGGCAAGTCCAAGGTCGAGGCGGCGGCACGGGTGGTGATTTTACCCTTACCACCCGAGGCGGCTGAGAAAGCCAGGCGAAGGGCCCGCCGGTTGGCCGCCAAGGCGCGATACAGACCCAGCCAGGCCGGCATCGAGATGGCTGGCTATCTGGTGCTGCTAACATCGCTCACAGCCGACGACTGGCCGCCGGAACGGCTCGCCTCGACCTATCGCCTGCGATGGCAGATCGAGCTGGCCTTCAAACGTATGAAGTCGCTGATCGGTTTGGAAGACCTGCGCGCAAAGGACGCCGACCTGGCTCGCCTGTGGATCAACACCGCCCTGCTTGCCGCGCTACTGGCCGAAGATGACCTGCCGGCCCTCGATCCCGAGGCGCCGGACTCTCTCCCCCTGGCGGCCTGAACCGATCGACCTTGCCAATCTGGCGTCTCGTCGCCATCGCCATCACCAACATCTCTATCGCCGTCTTGCACGGCCCCATCAGGCCGATTGCCATCGCCCGGCTGCTCCATCGACTGCGCGAGCCACCGCGAAGGCGACGAGCCATCGCACATCGACAACTAAGTTAGCGCCTATGGGGTCAAGCCCGAGGAAGACGGAGGGTGGGGTGAGCTCTGCGGCAAGAACAGCGCTGGCGGACGGGATGTGGGCGAATTCCGCGTCCGTCGCTGTATCGCGTCATTCGAAGTCGAGGACGTTGCCGTGCGGTTTACCACCGCGCTCCTCGGCAACATACCATTGCAGCCATGCGGGCTCGTCGATAGCGCCGTGTTTTTTCAGGGCTTCAAACAACATCCCGGCAAGCCGCTCGGGCTTGGGAACCCGGCCTTTATCGATTACGAAACAATCGAGCCTCTTGTGGGGGAAAACGCCCTCCGCAGGAATCCTGGGGTCAGTGATGAAAAACCGTGCGACCTGCGCGGAGAACCGAGCACCGTCTTTGTGCCGTGTGACATGGTAGATGCCGCCGGAATCAGAGCCTCCCCCGCGAGAAAATTCGACGTAAAATTCCGGCGACAGGTCGAGGTCGTTCATTCGCAAATCCTACAGCAGAAGCGAAGCGTAGCCGAAGGGTTAGCGCAAAAAGTCCCTGCCTTCCATATGTCGGGCTCGGCAAAGCCGAAGCTGCTTCGTATAGGTTTGGAAGCCGCCCACAGGCATTGCACCACTCCATCACCCACCCCGCGCCCCTCGCAACGCCGTCAACCCCCTGCGCAGCCACAACAGCTGCTGCGGCGGCATCTGGCGCAGATGTTCGTAATCCATCACCGTGACGTTATAGACCGTGCTCCTGACCTGCGGTCCATCAGGGCAGCGCAGCAGGATGCCCTGCAGCGCCATCATGCGGTTGCTGGCCTTGCGGGCGCGGTCGGCGAGGGTGTCGGTGACCTCGCCTTCATGGCCTTTGACGGTAAAGAGCGTTTGCGCCCTCGGACTCGGGGCCGGGATGCCTGTGGTCTTGTGGTAGCGGGCGATTGCCTCGGCGTAGTCGTCGCCGGCCTGGCGCTGTTCTGAAGTGATCAGGCCGTCGAGAAACATGCGGCCGAGGGTGTAGCCGGCAAACGGGCTCTTGACCGTCTCGTCGGCCACCGTCCTGTCAAAGCCGTGGATGCGACGGCGGGCTGCGATCGCCACGCTGATATTCTGCTTCTCGGTTTCGAAGGGCTTGATCTTGCCGCAGGGAAAACGCTCGACATTCTCCTTGCGCGGCCGGCCGGCGCCCTTGTTGACCCGCCCTGTCTTCACCTTGGTGGCTTTGCCGCCCATGCTGATTGTCCTTCTATCGAATGATGCCGTTTCTGAGTGCGGCGGCGACCAGCGCCGTATCCTTGAAGACGCCGAGCCGCGCCTTGGCGTTGGCAATGTGCGTGTTCACGGTGATGTGGGAGATGCCGAGAATGGTGCCGATCTCGGCGGCCGTCTTGCCCGCCGCCATCCAGCGGATGATTTCGGTTTCGCGTGGGGTGACGTTGCTCATGGCTCTGCAGGCCCATCGATGCTGGGCACGCGCGGCATCGTCACATGCGCGCCCGACATCGTCACCCGCGTCACCCGATCGGGGTGGCGGATCGGCTGGACGGGCGGGCCCGCCTTCGGCTGCGGATGCCAGGTATCCTGCCTTGAGGGGAACCTGTCGCGGTTGCGGTGCGCCATGTTGATGACGGTGTTCTTCTTCGAGCCGAAGAGGTTGGCGATCTCTCTCGCCGACAGCCCTTCCTTCCAGAGCTTTTCCGCCTTGACGATCTTGTCTTCCGTCCAAAAGGTGATGGTCATCTCAATGCCTCCTCGTGTCGTGCGGCCCTTGCAATGATCGGGTTGTCGGGAAACATCCTCGCCAGCTCCCGCTTGGCGCTGCGGCTACCGTTCGCCGCGTCGCGCAGCAGCTGCATCTTGTAGGCTGTGACCTTTGGCTGCGGCGTCTCGGGTTCGGCTTCCATGCGCGGGCGGCTCTCGGCCTCGATCGCCGCCTGCTGATGGCGGCATTGCTCGGCGAAACTGGCTGAGCTCGGGGCGAAGGCGCGGTTATGATCCCTCACCTTTCCTGAAATGAAGAGTTTGGCGGCCTGCCAGACCGCCTCCAGCGGGATGCCGTCGATGGCGACGAGATAGGCGCGGATCTGCATGTCGGGATCAGTGCCTGCGGATGCCGGGAAACCCGAAAGCATCCCAGCGATGATCTTCACCGGAGAGGAAATCTCTTGCGGCATCGACTGTCGTCCTTCTCGTACTGCTGTTGATCGACCCGGCTTCCCTCGCCTTCTCCTTGAGGTACCAGTCGCATTTGATTGCCTGCCAGCCGCGGAAGATCTGCATCTCGGCGGCACCGACCGGGTCGCCGGTCAGCAGATATTCCCTGGCCTGCATCCTGGCGGCATAGACCGTCAGCGGCTTCTTCAGCGTGCGCTTGCGATGCTCGATGATCGCTGCCGCGAGCTCCTCCCCCAGCACCGGGCTGAGGATGTCCATGATCTCCTGGCTCATTGTGTCCTTACCCATGCGATGTCCCTTTCGCGCTTGAGATGGCCTCCTCAAACCCGCGGCCTCCGCCGCCCGCCGGCAAAATTCACCGGCGTGCCCGGCTTGAGGGGGCGGCGGGGCAACCGGCGGATCTCCGAGCCGGCATGCTCCGCGTGGGCGGTGTCGCCCTTCTCGGCGCTTCGAAGCCTGTGGATCTCGGTTTCCACCGACGGCACCGACGTGCCGAGAATGGCAGCGATTTCGATATAGTCCCGGCCGGAGCGGAAGAGCTCGAGCGCGTTCATGTGAGCGCCTTGCTGCGCCGGGGCGGCCTTGGGCTGGAAGCTCATCGCTTGATCCTTCTTTCCCGCGAACGCGGTCCGCCATTGCCGCCGAAGCGGGTGCCAACAACGTCTTTGATTTTTCAGGGGTGACGACCGGAGCGCCGGCTCTGGGAGCAAAGGCTCCGGTCGTCTGCCAGGCCGCCGCCTGGGTTTCGGGCGCGAGTGCGCCCGGGAGCTGGCGTCGCCGAGGGAGGAGCGACGACGCCAGCCACCGATAGCCGTCAGGGAGGGGCTGGGCTATCGGGGTTGGTGATCGGCGGAGCGCCGGGCGGGATCATCGTCTCGCTGATCTCTTCCGGGCGCGTCGGCCGATCGCAATTCTCGCAGTGGCGCTCGATCACCTCGGCGATCGACAGCGCCTTGCCGCAATTCGGGCAGCCGGTGTAGCGGGCGGTGGTTTTCGGGGAGAAGGTCATAGCGACTCCACCTCCCGGTTGGCGTTCAGCACCTGCTGCAGGGCCTTGGCGAGGAAGGGGATATCCTCGTTGCGAACTGGGATCACCGACATCCGCCCTCCCCTTGGGCCTTGCGGCCGGTGTATGACGACGCCGGTCGGCATGACGTCCATGGCGAGATTCTCTTCCGAGGAGATGGTGAACCTCATGGTGCCGTCTCCCCATCCCGGAAAGCTTGTCCGTTGTTGATGATGTCGCTCTGTGTCATGGCGATTAGGGTACAATTAATACCCGATATGTCAAGCACATTAGGGCATGACATGTACCTTAATTTAGGGTATTTTTTATATCATGTTGAAAGAGCAGGAACAATTTGAACGCGAAGAACGCGCAAAGCGCCTCGTCATGGCCAGGAAGAATGCTGGCTTTGCCGGGCCGAAGGCGATCGTCGATCGGTTCGCCTGGAATGCGAATGTCTACAAGGCGCATGAGTCCGGCCGCAACGGCTTCGGCATTGCCGATGCGAAGAAGTATGCCCGCGCTTTCAAGGTCAATCTCAACTGGCTGCAGTTCGGCACCGGCAACGCGCTCGATCCGGATGAGCTGCCGGTCTCCGTCGCCGATATCCCGAAGATCTCCTGGGTCAGCGCCGGCCAGCTGAGCGAGCAGGCGCCGATCACCGACTTCTCGGAATTCCCGACGGTCGCCGCCCTCGATCTTCCCGATGGCGAATGGATCGCACTCGAGGTCGAAGGCAATTCGATGAACAAGATCTCGCCGCCGGGCTCGATCATCTTCGTCAATCTGCGTGACAAGCGCCTGGCGCCGAACGCGCTCTATGTCGTCGCCGACGAAACGGGGGCCGCGACCTACAAGCGCTATCGCCCGAACGACAATCCGCCCTTCCAGCCGGCGTCCTACGAGGACGTGCCGCCACCGGAATTCCAGGGCGCCGTCACCATCGTCGGCCGCGTCCGCCGATCGATCATCGAGATGTAGGGATGAGCGTCCAAGGCTCGGAAATAGTGCCGCGAATCAATCATATTTCAGTAGGGAAAACAGGATGATACGCCCTTCCTCACGCGCCGGCAGAATCTGGTTCTATATCGTCACGATAGCGGTGCTGCTCCTGGCGTATAGCGCCGCGCGCGAGATGTACGGCCTGTAGGATTTCGCTCCGAAGCTCGCCGATCCCCAGCCGGGATCACGAGGGGTATCGGGAGGATTCATCCTCTGAAACCACAAATTGCGGCAGCTCAGGATGCCGTTCGCGCACCACTCTCGACACCGCCACCAGGATGGAACGAATGGCTGCGGGGAACATGTCCTTCGGCAGCTTCTCCTCCCACGGATCGTAGAATTCGGTGATCGCATCCAGACCCGCCTCGATCACTTCGTCGGTGATTTCGATTTCGCTGCGCATCGCCGGCCTCCTTTTTTCTCCTAACATCATACTCCAACTTCAGTTCTCATTCCTCTCTCTTCAGCTTAGGAGGAGAAGGTTCCTGAAGGCTGGTGAGGGAGGGTTCCGGCCAAAGCTTCCCCCTACCCCATGAGCAAAGCCCATGAAGCCGGGAGAGCATTGGCCAAGTCCTGAAGGCCGGAGCCGGGATGGGACACGTGCCAGAGGGGCCATTCGCTTCGCCCTCGTCCTGATTTTCTGACAGCGCACTTAAGGACTTTCGCTTCCCGCGCCGCTGGGCTTCGTCAGCTCGGGAGTTGCACCCGGTCGCCCAATCACTTGATGCAGGCATACGCCTATGATTCGTACCTCGTCAATCCAAGAGGTATTTTTTATACCTTTTACCGCAATAGGGTATAATATATACCTTTACCTCACAAGCCGATCAGAGGCGCGAGAGGACAGGCGATGCAGCACATTCGCAATATCGAGACCGAGGAAAGCAAGCGGGATGCCCGCTGGAATGCGGCGCGCACGACCCACGACTGCCGCGCCTATATGGCGAACGAAGCCCAGCGCATGGGCGCCCTCGGCTTTGCGTACCTCCGCCGTCCCGAACACGCGATCCGCGGCCCGTCCTGGCTGCGTGGTGCTGCGGCCGGCGTCGAGGAGCATTACCGCTATGCCCGCGAGATCATGGGCATCACCGATACCGATCAGCTTTACGCCTGAGGGACCGGAGATGTCTGCCGCCAATCCCACACCAGAGTCGTCGACCGAGAGCCCTTCCCTTGCTGCCGCGCTACGGGCCGGAGCAACCGAAAAGACCCGCGCCAAGGCCCGCTTCACGGTAGGACCACCCGATCTCCTGAAAGCACTGGTGGAGGCCGAACGCTTTTTCGATGGCAGCGACGATCACGGCTGCCCGCTTCACCAGAAGATCCTCGCCGCCATCGACACGATGAAAGGCGGTGCAGCATGAGCGATTGCCTCATCAAGGCCTTTTCCGGCTGCGCCTGCCCGCCCGGCGAATGCGCCGAAAAGCCCGTCACCCCGGCGCCGGTCACCTTCGTCTCGTGGCGGACCCAGGCCATCGCCTGCCTCACCTTCGGCTTCCTCGCGGCAATCATTACGGCCGCCTGGATGGAGACACAGTTCAAGGACCAGGATCTCAGCCATCAGGAACAGGTGTCATGGAAGTGAGCCAAGGCTGTTCCAGATATCACCGATCAGGAGCTGAACTTGATGTCGCTCGCCTTGGCCGCGGTGATGAATGCGCGGCGCACCTGCTCCGGCCCGGCCGCATCATTGAACACATCGAGCACAAGACGTTCGGCGGCCTTCGCCGCCGGCGTCTGCTCGGGCCAATCGTTCAGCAAGGTATTGCCCGCCTGAACGACATTATAGACCGTTCTTGTCTTGCCATTGATGGTGATTTTCACCGGCTTGAAGCTTCGTCGCCTGCTCATGATGCAGCCCCCTCACGCTGGACATCCGACTCAACGAATCACTTCGAGACTCGTTCCGGTTGAGGTGATTCTTCGTTTGCCAACCGGGCGCCGAGCCCGATGTCCTCCGTCTGCATGACAGAGCCCGGCTCGGATGCGTGCGAGAATACGGCAGATGAAGCCCGTACCAGGAGGCAACACAATGGACCTTCAAAGTCTCGTCGCCGCGCACATGCCAAGCCGCCGCCGCCAGACGCAGATGGGCGCCGCGGCCGAGGACCGATACTACCGAAATCAGATCACCCTGCCGCGCCTGAGGCTTCGGCTCCTCGGGCTGCTCGCAACGACCGCCGGCGTGACGCTGCTTCTGGCTGGCGTCATCAACACATGAGGTGCCGTCATGCTCCGACAGACCGATCATGCTATGCTGCGATCCGTTGTCAGGGGGAACCGCGCGATGGACGACAGCGAGGCTGACCGGGCGGCGATCATGGCAGTGATCCGCGCCGAAACCGAGGCCTGGCTGCAGCGCGACTTCGAGGCGCTGGCAAGCCACTGGGTGCAGTCGCCGCAGACCCGGCGGATGGAATACTTCGCCTCGCTCGGCGTCCGGGTGGACGAAGGCTGGGACCCGATCGCCGCGCGGATCAAGAAGATCGTCGAGCGATTCCCGGAGAAACACGCTTTCGCGGAGCGCGTCCGCTGGGAAAAGGTCAACATCGTCGTCGACGGCAACATGGCCTGGATGACCTTCGATCAGATCGGCAGCGACACCGGTGAGGATCGCAAGCGCCAGCTGCGGGTCCTCCAGCGGATCGACGGCGCCTGGAAGATCGGCTGCATGGTGATGATGGAGAGCAGCGTCGAGGAGGCGAACTGCCCGCTGATCGAGGTCGACGCGGATGCGCGGATCCTCTGGACGAACCGGCTGGCGCGGGAGCGGATGCCTGGCCATCCCGGGCTCGTCGCCGCCGCCGGCCGCCTGCGCGCCCGGCAGCGCGAATGCGACCCTGCGCTACGCGAGGCGGTGCGGCTGGCGTTCCGCGAGCTGCAGAGCCAGAGACCGCTGAACATCGCGCCGAAGCAGACCTGGGCGGTGGCGCTCGGCGAGGACGCGGCAGGGGGACCGCTCCACTGCTGGGTCCTGCTCGAGGACGGCAAGACACTGGTCTCCTTCGACGATGCCGAGACGGTGGCGCGCCGGATCGCGAGCGCGCAGGAGGTCTTCGGCCTCTCGCCGGCGCAGACCCGGCTTGCTCGGCTGATCGTCGATGGCCACGACCTCGCGGCCGCCGCCGATCTGCTCGGGGTCAGTGTCAACACCTTGCGCACCCAGCTGCAGCGCATCTTCGACAAAACCGGCGTACGCAGCCAGGCGGCATTGGTACGGGCGCTGCTGAGCGCTGGAGCTCCGAGCCAATAGCCTCGACCGCGGGCGTCTGGTTGGGCCAATCGTTCAGGCTCGAACTGGATCCATGCGGACGATGCACCGTTCCTGTTCAGCCGCGCCTCGGTTATAATTTTCCTGCAGAATTTCTAAAGCGCTGCTGCACCCTTGGAAAACTCCCCTCTTGATGCAGTCGGCGTCAATGTCTATCTTGACCATATATGGTCATTTAAGACAGGAGGCCGCAATGTCGACGATCAGCGTGGCAGAGGCAAAGGCCGGTTTCGCCGGACTGGTGGATGAAGCGGCAAACGGGGAATTCGTGACGATCACGCGGCACGGAAAGCCGGCTGCCGTGCTTGTGTCCGTCGAAGCGGCCGAGGCCGCGAAAAGGGCTTTGAAGAAACCACGGCCGAATTTCGGGGATTTCCTGCTGACGTTTCCCGGTGGGGTCGAGCTGGAGCGCAACCCATCGAAAATGCGCGATATTGATTTGTGACCGCCTACCTTCTCGACACCAATATCATTTCGAAGTTCGCGCCGGGCAAGGTGCCGCCGTCCGATCCGGTGCGGGCATGGTTTCGTGAGCAAGGCGAAGCCGATGCTCTCTTTCTGTCGGCTCTATCGATCGCGGAAATCGAGAAAGGAATGCGGAGCCTTCACCGTCGCGGCGGGATCGAGCGGGCAAAGCGCCTTTCGGCATGGCTGGACTTCATCACCGACAGTTTCGGGGATCGCATATTGCCGATGGATACCGTTGTCGCGCGGATCGTCGGCGCTCTGGAAGACGACGCCGAGAGCCAAGGCCGTCATCCCGGCCTTGGCGATCTCATCATCGCGGCGACCGCGCGCGCCTACGACCTCACCGTCATTACGGAAAACTTGCGGCATTTCCAGCCGCTTGACGTCGCTGTCGATCTTCCGGCCGCGTTCCGGTCGGAATGATCCGAAGCATCGCCGATCACCAGCCGCACTTGATGTCGCTCGCCCTGGCTGCCGTCATAAACGCCCGCCGCACCGGCTCGGAAGCACAAGCAGCCTGGCAGCTTCGACCGCCGCACCTGCTGATGGCGCAGCACCTCTAGCACCGATCTAAACACGACCGTCCAAGAGAGATCGTGATATGGTTGGCGTCCAATTTGGAGGGGGAGCTATGCTGAAAAATCCCATAGTTGGACTGGCGGTTGGCGCGCTGATGGTTTTTGCGACCCACGCAGTAGCGACCGCCGATCCGCTCCCCAAGGGTTTTGAGCGCCACAAGTTCAACGGGTCGGTCAGACCGGAGGTCAAGGACGGCGTGACCCGGTTTGAGATATTCGACCGTCAATGTTCCAATGTCGACTATGGCGATGGACGCGGCGAAAATGATTGCCGCAATGGCAACGTCCGCTCAACAATTCGCTATACGCGAGACATGAAGGTTGGCGAAAGCGTCGAATACAAGTTCGATTTCCGGCTCGATCCGACCTTTGCCTACAAAGGCTGGCACAACAACTCCGCCAATGGCTTTTATCCCGATGGCTGGGACAGCCATCTGCGCCTGGCGTCCTGGGAAGGACCGGCAATCCACAATTTCATCTACATGCTGAAAGCCGACACGCGCAACGGCGTGAACTTTCTCGCCCGCCAGTGCCAAAAACCGCAAGATTTCGGCAAATGGGCGACATTCTCGCTGAAAATCCGATGGGCAAACGATGAGAGCGGCTGGGTTGCGGCAAGCTGCCACAACAAGGTGATCTATGCCGCCGAAGGCGAAGCAACCAACCAAGCTCCGCATTGCTGGGAATCGAACGAGTGCGAGCCGCAATCAAACCGCGACCCAAAATCATTCAACTTCATTCTCGGCCCGGTGATGATGGGTTGGGGCGGTGACTGGAAGAGCTATGACCATCATACGTCCCAGTTTGACGTAGTGCAGCCAGATGGTATCGGCATCGATGTCCGCAATGTCAGTGTGACCCGCGGTGTCGGCAATTATTCCGCCGAACAAGCCGTTTTGCTCAAGAGGTTGCAGCAGCAACTGGCTCACTTGGGCTGCAAGCCAGGGAATCTCGAGGGCAAGCCTGACAAGGCAACACGGCAAGCTGCGCTCTCTTGCCGCAAGTTCGAGAGCGGTTCGCTTCCCCAAGCGCTCAACCTCACGACGCTGCAAGCCTTCGCTGACGCCTATGCCAAGCCGGAGACCGCAAGTCTGCCGTCAGGCAACGCCGCGGCTGGTACCGAAAACCTTTCGTCCAAACCGAGGACCTATATCAAGCTCGGCGAAATGCTTGCCATGAAGACGGGTAAAGACACGAGGGTGAATTCCAACTTCTTCGGCAAGATCAAAGGCGCCAGGAAGGGACAGAACGAGCTGGACTTCATCATACTGGGTCAGTTCGACTACACTGACAACACTTTCAGCCAGCTGTCATTTGTTCTGCAAGACAATCTCTCCAAGGCCGAAGTGAATGCGGCGGCCAAGTGCGGCTATGGGACGATCCGGTTTCCAGACGGCACAGATCATGTGGAGATCGGCATGCAACGTTCAGGAAACACGTTCTCGTCCCCGCCAAGAACCGACTGCCTGATTCAAGCGCTCGGCAAACGACCGGCATCGCAGGTTCCCTACCTCACCACGGGGTTTGCCGATCTGGCCAAATCAATGGTTTCCGACGGCGGCTGGAAGAAACTGAGGCATGAAGGTTTGAAGATATTTGTCAAACGTGTTGCGGATGGTGAGATCACAGTCGGCGGCTGAGATCGCACCCGGTCAAGCTCACGCCGCACGGATGATGCCGACGAGATAGAGCGATCCGGTGACGAGAACCCATGCGCCCGATTCCGTGGCGCCTGCCAGTGCTTCTTGATAGGCCTCGAGCGGGTCCAACATGACGATGCTCAGCAGCCCGAGGGTGTCTGCAATCGTCTTCAGCTGTTCTGGCGAACGCGATCTGGCGCCGACGGTGGTGAAGATGATCGATATATCGTGCCGCGTCATCGTCGATAGCAAGCCTGCTGCGTCCTTGTCGTCCGCGATTGACATGACGGCAATGCAGGGAGCGCGGTATTTTTCTTCCTGCGAGAGGTCACTCAGAACCGCAGCAAGGTTGAAGGGGACATGCGCGCCGTCCAGCACCACATTGACCTTGGCATTGTCGCCGTGGCTGGTGATGTTGACTGCGATTTTTTCGAGCCGTCCCGGCAGGCGGGCAGTTGCGATCGTCGAGGGATCGAGGAGCTGTTCTCCAAGCGGCGCCGCCATCGCGCTTGCGCCCTTTGTCATGACGCCCATTTTCCCGAGCACATCCAGAACCGTGCCCGCCAGGGCTACATTCCGCTGCTCGATGGTTGCGTCGGCCGGCACGGTGGGGCGTCGCAGGGCACAGCCGAGCTCTGCTGCCCGGGCGGATACGACGGCGCCTGCCTCGTCCGCCTCCGGCAGGAGTGTGACGACCGTTGCGCCGCGCTTTATGATTCCTGCCTTCTCGAAGGCAATGGCGGCACGGGTTTTGCCGAGGATTTCGGTGTGCTCAAGATCGATATTGGTGATAACGGCGACATCGCTTTGAACGATATTGGTCGAGTCCCACCGCCCCCCAAGTCCGGTTTCGAGAACGGCCCACTCCACCCTTTCCGACCTGAAGATCAGCAAGGCCGAAACCGTCAGAATATCGAACCAGGTCGCTCCCTGCCCGTCCGTCGCCTCCCGCCTTGCGTCTTTGAACGCCGAGAGCGCCGCGCCGAGCGCATCCGCCAGGCGCTCCTCGCCGACCGGGCGGCCATCAATGCTGACCCGCTCGGTGATATGCATGACATGCGGCGAGGCATATCGCCCGACGGAGAACCCCGCCCGCGCAAGACCCGCCTCGATCAGGGCGCAAGTCGAGCCTTTGCCCTTGGTGCCGGCCACATGGACGATACGGAAGCTGTTCTGGGGATCGCCAAGCCGACGAGCGAGATCGCGCATCGGCTCCAAATCGACCCGCATATCGCCGCGCGGCCGGCGCTCCCAATTCGTGAGTTGATCAAGTTCGGCTAGAGAATTCGAAAGCCGTTCACTTTCGATGTGGGACGACATGGGGCACCTTCTCAAACATGATCCAGATGCCCAGGCGAGCGGCCAAACTCCTGCGCTCCCCGGTGGTATCCACCTTCATCGCCAGTCACGCAGGCCTTCGATGCTAGCATAGATGATTCCGAAATCCAGAGCGGCGCCCGTGTGAAGCACAAATTGCGGGCATCTGGATGGAGACGCCGCTCAAGACCTGGGATCGGCTCGAAGTTGATTCATGCAATGCCGATGCACCGAGCTTCCGCCAGCCGCGCCTCAGTTATAACTTTCCTGCAGAAAAATTATAACCAGGGGAAGGATGGGCTTTCGGTCGGTTCAACTCGCTACGGTGAAATCCCGGGGAACTTTTGGCTGAGATCAGCAGAAACGAAAAACCCCGCCGGAGCGGGGTTTCTAGCTGGTCGGAGTGGAGTGATTCGAACACTCGACCCCCACGTCCCGAACGTGGTGCGCTACCAGACTGCGCTACACTCCGTGACCAGCGGCGCTTCTATAGAACAGCCTATCTGGTTGCACAAGCACCAAATTCCAAAAAGCCGGGGGAATTTTTGACGGTGACGTGACAGGTCTGAGGTCACGCGGCTGCAGCAAAAAGCCACACCTCTCGCAAATCGAACGGAAGTGTCAAAGGGGCAATTTTCTTTTGCCAGGTTCCGCGCTAAAGGGCAGACGGGACAGGCGAAACCGCTGCGACGGCGGCTTCGCAGCCACTGCGCTTGAGATCAGGGACGACACGATGAATTTCCGCACCATGACCGCGGCCGGGCTTGCCATTGCGCTTGCCGGATGCACGACCATTCCTTCCGCCGGCAACCCGATCGAGGCCCGCTGGGTCGGCAAATCGGCCGGCATCTTCTTTGCTGCCTACGGCCCGCCGATCAGCGACAGCGAGCAAGGCTCGACCACCATCTATACCTGGCGCGGCGGCTACAAGACCGTGCGCATTCCGGCGAAATATGCCGAAGGCGCCGACGGCAAGCGCGGCAAGCAGATTTCCTCCGCCCGCACCGCCTATCTGCGCTGCCAGGCCGAAATCACCACCAGCTCCGACTACACCATCCGCGACATCCGCACCGTCGCCGACATCCCCGGCGTCGACGGCCCGTCCTATTGCGCAGAGTTTTTGGCGCCCGAACAGAAGTAACGGACGGTTTGTTTGAGATGCAGAACAGGCGGCCGGGTGCCGCCTGTTCTGCTGCTGACCACGTCTCGGCGTTTGCGCCGGGGCGGCCCCTCATCCGGCTGCCGCCACCTTCTCCCCGTAAACGGGGCGAAGGGACCATGCCGCGACCTCTCGGTTCCCCACAGCCTCTCGCAGGGCACGTCCCCTCGCCCCGCAAGCGGGGAGAGGGTTAGGGTGAGGGGCAATCGCGATCTCCTAGGCCGAGGGCCCCGCCCTCACGCCGCCTCCACCCCCTGCGCCGCACTTTCCGCCAGCTTCCGCGCCGCGACGAAATCCACCTTGCCCGACCCCAGCACCGGCACCTTGCCGATATTGACCTCGGCCGGGACCATCATGTCCATGGCGCCCTTGGATTTGGCGAAGGCGAGGAATTCGGCGCGGGTGGCGGTGGGGGCGTCGGTGAGCAACACCAGCCGCTCGCCCTTCTTGGCGTCGGGCAGCGACGAGACGACCGAGAGCGCGCCCGGCCAGAGTTCGGCGGCCAGCGTCTCGACGGCGGCGAGCGAGATCATTTCGCCGCCGATCTTGGCGAAGCGCTTGGCGCGGCCGCGGATCTTGACGAAGCCATCCTCATCGATGGTGACGATGTCGCCGGTGTCGTGCCAGCCATCGACGAGCGGCTCGAGCACGCCGGGCTTTTCGGCGCGGAGGTAACCGGCCATGACATTGGCGCCGCGCACATGCAGGCGACCGCCCTCATCGATGCCAGGCACCGGTTCGAGCTTCCATTCCATGCCCGGCAGGATTTTGCCGACCGTGCCCGACTTGTTGTACATCGGCGTGTTGATCGAAATGACCGGTGCTGTCTCGGTGACGCCGTAACCTTCCAGGATGCGCAGGCCGAATTTTTCCATATAGGTCTGGCGGGTCGAGGCCTTCACCGGCTCGGCGCCGGAGAAGATGTAGCGGATCGAGCGGAAATCGTAGGGATGCGCCGTCCTGCTGTAACCATTGAGGAAGGTGTCGGTGCCGAAGATGATCGTGGCGTTGGAGACATAGATCAGTTCCGGCACGATGCGGTAATGCAGCGGCGACGGATAGAAATAGACCGGCACGCCCGAAATCAGCGGCAGCACGGTGCCGGCCGTCAGCCCGAAGGAATGGAACACCGGCAGGATGTTGAACACCTTGTCGCCGCTGTGGAAATCGATGCGGGCGGCGGCCTGGGCGGCATTCGACAGGATGTTGCGGTGGGTCAGCACCACGCCCTTCGGCGTGCCCTCGGAACCGGAGGTGAAGAGGATGACGGCCGGATCATCCGGCTGGCGTTTGGTGAGCGGTCGCGCCTTTCTGAGATAACCCAGGATCTTGTCCTTGAGTGAGATCTCGGCCCTGAGATCATCGAGCCAGACGATCGTCACCTGCTTTTCCAGCTCCTCGATCACGGCACCGAGCTTCGCCTGGGTGACGAAGGCGCGCGAGGTCAGCACATGTTTGACTTCGGCGGCCTTGCAGGCGGAGAGGATATTGGCGGCGCCAGCGGTGAAATTCAGCATCGCCGGCACCTTGCCCGCGGTCATCACCCCGAGAAGGGTGGCGGCGGCGCCATTGGCATTCGGCAGCATGACGCCGAGATTGGTTTCCGGGAAGCGGGCGCGGAATTTTGCGCCGAGCACGGCAGCCCCAGTCAAGAGCTTGCCATAGGTCAGCCGGCCGGTGACCGGATCTTCGACGGCAAGCTTGCCCATGCCGAATTCGCCACCTGCCTGAATGACGCGATCGAGCACGGTCGACGAGGTATCGGCGGTCTGGAACAGCAGGTTCGACATCACCTGATAAAGGGCAGCACCCGCCGCCGTGCGGCGCTTGCGGCCTTTCAGCTCCGGCGGCACTTCCAGCTTCACCGGCTCGAGAATGGTGACCTTGACCTTGGGGAACAGCCGCCGGCGGATCTTGCCATTATCGAGATAGGAGAGGTAGCTCTTCTCCAGCCCGTCGATCTTCACCGGCACCACCATCGAGCCGGTTTTGTCGGCGACCATGGCGGCGCCATCATAGACCTTCATCAGCGTGCCGGTCACCGTCAGCCGGCCCTCGGGGAAGATGCCGATCGGGTTGCCGTCCTGCACCACCTTGATCAGCGAGCGCGTCGCCATCGGCTTGGTCGGGTCGAGCGGCAGGAATTTGCACATCTTCAGGAAGGGCCGCACCCACCAGGCCTGGGCGATCTTGTAATCGACGGCAAAGGTGGGCTCTTCCTCGGTGATGGCGAGCGCCAGCGCACCGTCAAGCAGGCTGACATGGTTGAGCGCGATGATCGGCGCGCGGCCGGCCTTCTTGATATTCTCAAGCCCCTCGACCTCGAGGCGCATGAAGGCGCGGAACAGGATCGAGATGAAATCGCGGAAGGGATTGGTCGGCAGCGTCTTCAGCATCAGCCAGGCGACAGCAAAATTGATGATGCCGAGGCCGATCAGGATCTGCGGAATGGAGGCGCCGAGCGCCTGGACGGCGGCAACCAGGCCGAGGCCGACAGTGATGAACAGGGCAGACAGCACATTGGCGGCGCCGATGACGCGGGCGCGGCGGTCCTCATGCGCCCAGGTCTGCAAAGCGGCGAAAGTGGGCACGGCGATGAAGGCGCCTGATATGGCCATGCCGGCGAGATCGATGGCGACGCGGATGGTATTTTCACCGGCAAAGAAGCCGGCGATCGTCGTCGCGTGGCTCACCGAAGCCAGGCCCCAGAGGTTCCAGGCGAGATCGAGGCTGAAGAGGCCAAGCAGCGCCGTGCCGACAGGGGCCGGCAGCAGCACGATGCGGCCGGAGGACATCCAGGCGGCAATCGCCGATCCCACCGCGACGGCAATGGCAAAGACGGTGAGATAGGCCGGCACGACGAGCTCGGAGCCGCCGAGCAGCTCGGTCACCATGGTCGGCAGGATCGACAGCACGAAGGCGCCGACCAACCAGAACCAGCAGTTCATCAGCGCCGAACGCCACAGGCGTTTATCGGCGCGGATTTCCATGACCAGGGTGTAGCTGGAGCGGATGACATTGCGGTCGATCTCCAGATCCGGCGCCTTGGAGCCGGTCGGCGGGATCATCCGGCTGGCCAGCCAGCAGAGCACCGAAAGCCCCATCATCATCGTGCCGAAGATCAGCACATTGTCGCCGCCTGAGAAGGCGAATGCGGCGATGATCGTGCCCGCGAGGATGGCGATGAAGGTGCCACCCTCGATCCAGGCATTGGCCTTCGGCAGGTCGCGGCGCTCGAGATGATCGGGCAGGATGCCGTATTTGATCGGCCCGAACAGCGCCGAGACGACGCCGAAGCCGAACAGCGCCGCCATCAGCACGAAGATGGAGGAAAACGCCAGGCCGACGACCGCAAGCCCGGCGATGGCGATCTCGCAGCGTTTCAGCAGCTCGGCAATCTTTGCCTTGTCATGCTTGTCGGCAAGTTCGCCGCCGAGCGCCGACAGCAGCAGGAAGGGGACGATGAGGATGACGCCGGCCAGCGTCACCAGGGCAGCCCCCTCGCTCGCCGACATCTTGAACAGAATGAGGAACACCAGGGTGTTCTTCAGAAAATTGTCGTTGAAGGCCGTGAGGAACTGGGTCCAGAACAGCGGCGCGAATTTCCTTGATGTCATCAGATTGTGTTGCACGGGCTCGTTCCTCTTTCGGCAGGCAGAGAAGGCCACAGAGTTGTTACGCAATAGTTGAGTGCGGTAACAACTCTGCAGTGCGGTTAACGAAGATTAATCTTCATCGTTACGATTGAACTTGACCAGCAGTTTCTCGGTGCGGGCATCCTCGACCTTGCGGATCAGCTTCTCGGATTCGGCGTTGTCACGCAGCGTCTTGGTGATATTCACCGTGGTCTGCACCAGCATCAGAATGCCCATGGCGAGATAGCCTTTGCCCCAGAGATCGAGCGGCATCATGTAAAGGCCAAGCGCCAGCATGAAGGCGGCCGAGCCGAAGGAGATGTAGGAGAAGCTGACCCAGCTTGAGGAATGTTTCTGGAAACTGTCGTTCATATCAGTGGTCCCTATGGTTCGATGGATGAATGGTTCGATGGATGCAATTTCAGGCAGCAGGCGTGATGCGGCTCTTCAGCCGGGCCAGCACATCATCGGCGGATGAGCGCAGCGGCGCCCCGCAGCCGGCATTGGCAAGCTTCTCGATGATGCCGGCCGGGCGGATGGCGCCTTCCATGTCCTTCAGGGCGGCGGCCGTCAGCTCATTCTGGCTCTGGCGCAGGCGAAGCCGGGCCAGGGTCTCCTCGGCATCGTCGAGCGTGGCAAGCCCCGGACCGGCGACGACGACATCAAGCTTCTGCGCCTCCTGCGTGGCGCGCGCCAGCCGCTCGCCGCGCTGCAGCTCCTGCAGCCGCGCCTCGGAAGCACGGACGATCGCCTTCAGCTTGTCGATGGAGCTGGTGAACTGACCTTGCGCCTTCTCCGATGCATCGCGCTCGGCTTCGAGATAGGCGATCGCCTCGGCCGCCTCGCGGGCCAGGCCCTCATTGCCCTTCGCCAATGCGGCGGAGGCGCGGTTTTCGAGATCGTCGATGCGGGTGACGATTGCTGTGTGCTGCACCCTCTCCTGCTCGTTCTGGGCGATGGCGACGGCGACACTGCGGCGGGCCGACTGGATCGATTGGGCGGCATCGCGGATCTGCTGGGCCAGCAGCGGCACGGCGTTGCGGTCGGCGAAGGCCTGTTCGGCATCATGCGCCCTGCCCCGCAACAAAATGGAAATCAGTTTGAACATTTCCTTCCTCCGGTTTATGAACGTTGTTCACGAGAGGTGTTATGCCAGAATCATGAACGTCGTTCAAGATAAATTTTGAACGACGTTCAAAAAAATGAAGTGGAATGGTGAATGGCCGGCAGACGAGAAGAAAAACGCGAAGACCTGAAGGCCCGGCTGATCGAGGCGGCGCGCGAGCGGATCGCCCGTGACGGGCTGACGAATCTCCGGGCCCGCGACATCACCCAGGATGCCGGCTGCGCGCTCGGCGGCCTCTACACGGTCTTTTCAGACCTCGCCGAGCTCGTCATCCACGTCAACTCCGCCACGCTGAAGGCGCTGGAGGCGAGGCTGACGCTCGCCGAGACCAAGGACAAGCCGCCGACCGACCGGCTGCGCAACCTGGCGCAGGGATACCTCAGCTTCGCCGTCGAGCACCGGAACCTCTGGAAGGCGCTGTTCGACCACTTCCCCCCCGACACCAGCCCGACGCCGCAATGGCATCTTGACGAACACCTCTTCCTGATGGACGTGATCGCCGAACCGCTGGCCGAACTGCAACCCGACATGCCGGCGGAAGACCGGGCGATCCGCGCCCGCACGCTGTTCGGCGCGGTGCATGGGGTGGTCAGCATCAGCCTGGAAGGCCGCTTCGTCGGCTTGCCGCTGGAGCGGCTGGCACGAGAGGTGGATGAGCTGGTGCAGACGATTGCGGCCGGGGCGGAGCACCGGAGGTGATGCGGGGGTAAGCGGGGGCGGACAGCCGATTTTGGTTGGAACATTACCACACCCTCCGTCATCCTCGGCCTTGAGCCGAGGATCCATGCCCGCTGCTGATGAATGGAGGTCAGCATGAATGGCTGCCCCTCACCCTAACCTACCGGGGTCGAGACCCGTGGCTCGACCCGGGTACGGGTGGCGGCAGCCGGATGAGGGGCTGACCTCACAGCTCGCTAGCCCGATGTGTCTGAAATTCCTGCTCTGTCTTGAGTCGAGGATTCATGCCGCGCCCAAGCCACGATCCATATTACCGAGCGGGAAAATTCATTAGCCTCAACCCTGCTCCACATCCCGAAATATCCCGATCGGTAAATTCCCATGGATCCTCACCTGGGAGCACGGGAACCCACGCCCCAACTCCCGCATTGAGCAGCCCAACGAAAGCTGCTTGACTGGCGCCCTCCACGCCGCCGCGAAAGGACACCCCATGAGCCGTATTTTCATCACCGGTTCCACCGATGGCCTCGGGCTTGCCGCCGCCCGCACCCTGATGAAGGAAGGCCATGACGTCGTGCTGCATGCCCGCTCCCGCGAGCGCGCCGCCGCCATATCAGCGGTTTCCTCTGCCGCACTCGGCCTCGTCATCGGCGATCTCGCCAGCGCCGCCGAGACGCGATCGATTGCCGAACAGGTCAACGCCATCGGCCGCATGGACGCCGTCATCCACAATGCCGGCATCTACCTCGAGAGGAGCCGGGGCGAAACGCCTGATGGTCACGCCAAGACGCTGGCGGTGAATGTGCTTGCCCCCTATCTGCTCACCGCCTGGATCACCCGCCCCGACCGCCTGATCTATCTCAGCAGCGGCATGCACCGCAGCGGCAGCAGCGCCCTTGACGATATCGACTGGAAGAAGCGGCCGTGGAACGCCAGCCAGGCCTATTCGGAAAACAAGCTCTACATCGCCACCCTCGCCGCCGCCATCGCCCGCCACTGGCCGGATGTTCTGAGCAACGCGGTGGACCCTGGCTGGGTGCCGACCAAGATGGGCGGCGCCGGCGCCCCCGATGACCTGGAGATGGGGCACCTCACGCAGACGTGGCTTGCGGCAAGCGATGCGGGGGCCGCGAAGGTGAGCGGCGGTTATTGGTATCATCGCCGGCAGCGGGAGGCCTTGCCTGAGGTTAGCGATGCTGGGTTTCAGGAGGCGCTCGCGGAAAAGCTTGCCGGACTCACAGGTGTTCGACTGTTTGCAGAGCGCGGGTAAGGTGAGATCGGTTGGTTATCGGGCGCTGCCGCGTTCGAAACTTCTGGAACGCGATACTCGACCACTCCCCGCCGGAAACCAGCCCGACGCCGCAATGGCATCTCGACGAGCACCTCTTCCTCATGGATATGATCGCCGAACCTCTGCCCGAACTGCAGTCCGACATGGCCCCCGAAGGCCGCGCCATCCGCGCCCGCACGTTGTTCCGGGCGGTGAATGGCGTCGTCAGCATCAGCCGAAGCCGAGGTACGATACTACGCCATGCTGGACCAATTAGCGCTGGCCGCATAACTTAAGCCAAACGGCCTCTGGAGATCCTGGCGCGGTTCAGGATGATTGACCTGATCGCTCGCGTCACCCACGTTTCAGTCGAAACGATGGAGATCGTTGAGGCGATGAAGTCAACGAAGCGAACAGCAAGCCCGACTGACATTGCGGATGGGGAACTGAATAACTAACCGCTATGTCCAAGCCGGCACGAAGATTCGCTTCAGGGGCACGAGTTGCTGAGCCTCAAGGTCAAGCTTCCCGTATTGCTCCAGCAGGCTCTTCACTAAGTCGTCTAGATCCATGAGCGCCAGCGGGATGTTTGCACGCTCCGCTTCATACCGAGCTTCGCGCGTGAAACCGCCGGTGCTCACATACAGACCCTTATCCTGCGGGTGTCGGCCACCTAGGAAGCTTCGAACGTCCGGTGCGCCCATTGTGCCTTTACGATGTTTGACCTCGACTACAATACGAGGCGACTCGAAACCGAACCCGTCCGGAGAGGCAACTATGTCCTTCCCGCGATCTGGCCCTGCGTCCGAGACCCGCGTCTTGTAACCCAGCGAGCGTAACAATCCCGCGACAAGCTCCTGCATGTCGTCCCAGGCGAGTGCGTTGACCTTGTCCTTTATAAACTCATGAGCGCGGCTCTCCATCGATTTGAAGAGATCGTCCTCCGTCGCATCTGTCGTCGCTACCGCCTCTGGTTTCACAGGCTGTCCCGAGACCATCGCCTTCTTGAGCTCTGCGGCAACATCGTTTGATATCCGAAACAGCGTGGAGATTGCACCGAGGCTGTTACGACTTTCAACGGATAGGAGATCCCGACTGACTTCTCCCTGCCAGTGCACAGGCCGAACCTGTGCATCTTCAGGATCGACCAAAGTGTCGTAGCGATAGGGGCCGGCGATCTCGCCGATCATATAAACGCGGCGCGAAGGATTGTAGGTTACGACCATGTCGCCGACATCGATTTCGTTGACAAATCGATGAAGCTGGCCAGCAACCATGGCAACCGACTGTAGCTTAGTCTCCGGCCACGTCGCCGTAACTAGATCGCTAATCGCCTTCCGTGTCTTCACATTCGATAGGTCACCAACTTCGTTCCAGCCAATCGCGACCGCCGATTTCTCTTTGAACGCGTCGAACAGCCGCCCGTCACGCTCAGCGCGCACCATCCAAGATTTGCTCATGCCCCACCCTTCTATTTGAAGCCGAACTTTGCTGAAGAAGCCATGGCGCGCAAGAGCGTGACGCAAAAAGCGGCTATCGACTAACAGAAGCTCACAGGCTGGCGCCGCCGGACGAGATGTCACAGTGTAATTCAGTCAGCGGTGCGGCGACTTAAGGCGTCAAGCCGGATTTCATGCGGATATGGCTTGGAGCTCGAAACCAAACTCCTGGCGGGCTTCCTCCACCTCAAACCATCGGTCCTTCAGGGCCACAAGGCGATGAAGCAAGCGATGGCAGTTTGCACAAAGCAAGGCCATGTCTTTGATCGTTACCGCGCGCTCACCGGGAGTAGAGAAAGGCTCCTTGTCGTGATGAGCTTCGAACGTGGAGTCGCGCATGTCTTCCGCGACGTGCGAACCGGTCGCTTTGCAGATGTCGCAGGACATGCCCACACGTTTCCGAACTCTGAGAAGATCTCGTCGCAAGCCGGGTTTTCGTTCGCGCAAGAGGTGCACACGTCGCTCCTCTCTGCCTTCAATAAATTGCTTATCTTCTTCGCTTGTGATTGGCGCAACCGCATCGGCAATTTTCCATTGGACCACGATTCGCGTTTTCAGATGGTACGAAGCCACGCCGAATAATCAGGGAATTGCGAGCTTTGTCATTTAGGTAATTGTATAGAATGTTCGACGGCGAATAGTACTTGCCGCTGCCTTTTCCGCCCCGCCCATATCGCTCAACTAGTTTTGCCCAGGCATGCGGTGCGTTCTGTTCTACGGCGCTTCGAAAGGTTTGGGTTGTAAACGTTCCGCCGAGATAGGGCTGCAGCCCTTCCCATTCATCATCAAGCATTCCGAACAATTCGGCCACCTTCATCCTCCACAGTATTAACCGAACTCAAATTTTGGCAGGTAGTTCGCGGCAACAGAGTGGGCAGCCGCGTTAAGTCCACACAGACCCACGCCCCCTAGGGAAGGCGGAAATAGCGACTGGCGTAGAGTTTAGATCAGCGGCGGGTCATCTCGTTTTCCACCCACTCTGCGTATTCCTTCAACTGCTCGAATAGAGATTCCGCGTCGGATAGCAGCATGAAGCGGCCGCCGTATTGGGCTAAGTCTTTGTTGCCGAGAATGCGAGTTAGCCTGGTCTCCTGAGATTTTGGCAGTCGATTTCCCAATGCGTCTCGCAAAGTCTTGATGACCGCTGCGTGATCGTTTTGATTGATCTTGTTCGCGAACGTTGCCGTGAGTGCATCCGTATAGGCAATTGCCGCGTTGACCACAGTCGCGGCAATCGGATTTCCAAGTGTTCCTGCTTGAGCACTGCTGATTTGCACTTTGGCCGATTCCAGAAATCCCCTGGCGATTATCAAGCGATTTGCACCATGGCGAGCGTCAGAGGGTTTCGAGGGGCCACTTCTGGTCAACGTAATCTCTTCACATCGTTATCGATTCCGGACGAGGTCCAAGCACTACCAGTCCTTCGTTTAGAAACGCTTTCCATAAGGGATCGCCGCTTTGGCGTAATCGTCTCAGGTCAGTGATAGACAGGGTGTTGATCGAAGGCGAAAACGATAGCTCTTTTCCTTTGGCTGCAAGAAAATCGATGCTTCCGTTTTGTATCGTTTCGATGTCTGGCGCATCAGCTATGAACGCCACGTCCAAATCGCTTGAGGCATTGTCTTCCCCCCTCGCAACGCTGCCAAATACCCATGCCGCTACAACTTTGTCCCCGAAGCGGGAGGCGCATTCTTTCACTGCGGCAAGGATATCGGCAAAGCGCCTTTCCTCCGTCTCGAACAGGGCTTGCACCGGGGTAGAGAATGGTGAGCCTCGATTGAGACTAAAGAGACGGGCATATCCGGTTCCACTCTCGGTAACGATTTGAAAACTTGCGAGGGTTGCCAACGAGGCTAGTATGGGAGGGCGGGATATTTTGGTTCTGTTGACGAGATTGCCAACACTCAATTGCCCGCCGTGAAGCGATAATTCCCGCATCACCCGCACATTCGTTTCGTTCCCCAAAATAGTTGAAAGCGGGAAGCGCAGAGCGCTTTCTGGGTTTGGTCGCGCCATAAAGGCCTCATCATATAGATATCTTTATAATTATAATCATATATATATGTTTGTAAAGATATCAATATGATCCTATGGTTATCCTTATAGTGGCATAGGAGAGGTCCGCGCCGCTTCATGGGGGCGCAAAGATCAGGAATAAAAGCGTAAAGTTAGGGTGGCTGGGGCGCCTGGATTCGAACCAGGGATGACGGTACCAAAAACCGTTGCCTTACCGCTTGGCGACGCCCCACCAGAGCTTGAGCGGAAACCGCTTGCTCAAATCGACGCCTGATTAGCAAAGCTCTTCGCCTGTCACAATGACTAAGTTTAACCCGGCGCAGATTTATGCGCTGCGTAGCGGCCGCCGTCGTGCTAGGAATTGGCGACGTCATCGGCCCGAGATCATTCCTTCATGGACAGTCCCGTATTCGACCTCGCTTTCGAGCCGGCCTATGGGCAAGCCGTGCCGGTGGTTTCAGGTGTCGAGCGGATCACCGCGAACAATCCCGGCCCTTTCACCTTTTTCGGCACCAACAGCTATATCGTCGGCTCTTCCTCCGTCGCGGTCATCGATCCCGGCCCGGAGGACGAGGCGCATTTTCAGGCGCTGATGGCGGCGCTTGCCGGCCGCGCGGTGACGCATATCTTCGTCAGCCACACGCATCGCGACCACTCTCCGCTGGCCGGCCGCCTGCAGGCGGCAACGGGGGCGGTGACGGTGGCGCAAGGGCCGCATCGGCCGGCGCGGCCGCTGAGGGATGGCGAGATCAATCCCTTTGCCGAAAGCTCGGATCTATCCTTCGTGCCCGATATAACGCTCAGTGACGGCGAGACCCTATCGGGCGATGGCTGGTCGCTCAGAGCGGTGCTGACGCCGGGGCACACGGCCAATCATGCCGCCTTCGCGCTCGAAGGCCGTGACATCCTCTTCTCCGGCGATCACGTCATGGCCTGGTCGACCTCGATCGTCGCGCCGCCGGATGGTTCGATGGCGGATTACATGGCCTCGCTCGACCGGCTGATGAAGCGCCAGGACCGGCTGTTGCTGCCCGGCCATGGCGGGCCGGTGACGGAGCCCTCGAGTTTCCTCAGGGCGCTGAAGGCGCACCGGCTCAAGCGCGAGCAGGCGGTGCTGGCGCGCGTGCGGGCGGGCGACACTCAGATTGCCGAGATGGTGAAGGTGATCTATCGCGATACCGATCCGAAGCTGCATGGGGCAGCCGCGCTTTCCGTGCTCGCCCATATCGAGGATCTCCTGGAGCGCGGCGAGATTGCGGCCGATGGGCCGCCTTCGCTTGCCGCCACCTACCGGCTGTTGTAAGCGGGAGATGGGGAGATTACCATGACGCGTGCCGCTTACAGCTATCGCAGCGATGCCGATGTGCCTGATTTTGCCGATGACCAGCCGCTGATCGTCTTTGATGGCGAATGCGTGTTCTGTTCCGGCTGGGTGAAATTCGTGCTGAAACATGACAAGCAGCAGCGATACCGCTTCCTCGCGGCGCAGACGCCGCTCGGTGCCGCACTCTACCGGCATTACGGGCTCGATGCGCGCGACTATGAGACCAATATCCTGATCGAAGAGGGTCGCGGCTTCTTCAAATCCGACGGCACGATCCGCATGGTGGCGGGCCTCGGCTTTCCCTATTCGCTGGTCAAGATCTTCCGGCTGCTGCCGCGGCGGGCGGCCGATGCGCTCTATGAATTCATCGCCCGCAACCGGCTGAAGATTGCCGGGCGGCAAAGCTGCATGGTGCCGACGCCGGAGCAGCGGCGCCGCTTCGTCTCATGAGCGCCGACCGGTTTTCACTGCTCATCATCGGCGGCTATGGCACTTTCGGCGGCCGGCTGGCCCGGCTGCTTGGCGATCAACCCAGGCTCAGGCTGCTGGTTGCGGGGCGCTCGCTTGAAAAGGCTGACGATTTTGTTGCAGATCTCCGAACGCCGAAAGATGGAGCCGAGGGCCTGGGAAGCAACAATCTCGGCGCGATGGTGCAGGCAGTGGCCTTCGATCGCGACGGTGATCTCACCGAACAGCTGACGCGGCTGAGGCCTCATCTCGTCGTCGATGCCTCGGGGCCATTCCAGACCTTCAGGGAGGATGCCTATAAGGTGGCCGAGGCCTGCATCGACCTCGACATCGATTATGCCGATATCGCCGACAGCACCGGCTTCGTCGCCGGCATCGCTGGGCTCGATGCCGCGGCCAGGGAAAAGGGCACCTTCGCGCTTTCTGGGCTGAGCAGCCTGCCCGCCCTCTCCTTCGCGGCACTCGATGCGATGGCGCCGCATTTCTCGCGGATCGACAGTGTGGCGGCGGGCATTGCCCCGTCGGCGCATGTGCGGATCGGGCTCAATGTCGTGAGAGCGATCGCGACCTATGCCGGCAAGAAGGTCACCGTGCTGCGCGAGGGACGGCCGGCCGCCGGGCGCGGGCTGATCGATGCGATGCGGGTGACGGTGGCGCCGCCTGGTGTGGCGCCGCTGCGCAGGCGCAAATTCCTGCTTGTGGATGCACCGGATCTGGCGCTGCTGCCGGCGCGTGCTGCCGGCCTGCAATCCAGCTTCACCGGTGTCGGCACCGAGCCGCAGCCGCTGCAGCACCTGCTCAGCCTTGCGGCCCGGCTCGTCCGCCTCCGGCTGCTGCCATCGCTGCTGCCGTTTGCGCGGCTGCTGCAAGGCGCCAGCCATCGTTTTGCGATCGGCGAACATCGCGGCGGCATGTTCGTCCGCGTCGGCGGTCTCGATCACGCGGGAAAGAAGCTGACATCAGGCTGGCATCTGATTGCCGAAGGTGATGACGGGCCGTTCATTCCCATCATCGGCGTCGACGCGCTGGTGCGCCGGCTGCTGACCGGCATCCGGCCGGAGCCTGGTGCGCGGCCGGCGGCGGGGGAATTGCGGCTTGAAGATTTCGAAGCGGCCTTCCGGCGTTTTCAGATCACATCGGGCATCCGGATGGAAAACGAGGAGGCGCCCCTGCCTCTCTACCACAGGGTTCTCGGCAGCGCCTTTGAGCGGCTGCCGCTTGCCATTTCAGCCCTGCATGCCGGCGGCGCGCGCGTCGCCTCCGGCCGGGCGCGGATCGAGCGCGGCGGCGGGCTGCTGGCCAGGGTCGTCGCCCGCCTCATCGGCTTTCCCGAAGCGGGCTGGGAAGTGCCGGTCACGGTGCGCTTCGTAACCGATGGCGACAAGGAGATCTGGACCCGGGATTTCGGCGGCACGGTCTTCCGCAGCTTCCAGGTCGAGGGCAAGGGCCGCGACCGGCATCTGCTGGCCGAAGTCTTCGGGCCGTTCCGGGTGCTGTTGGCGCTGGTGGCGGAGGGAGAGAAGCTGCGGCTCGTGGTGCGCGGCTGGCGGTTTTTCGGCATTCCGCTGCCGCTGTTTCTGGCGCCGGGTGGGGATACGTATGAGGAGGAGCGGGATGGGCGGTTGCACTTCCACGTGGAGATCGGCGGGCGGCTGACGGGGTTGGTGGTGCGGTATACGGGGTGGTTGGTGGTGGAGTGAGGGGGTGGTGGCTGCGGGGATGCCGCCTTGGGAAGGTGTGTTGCCCTACCTCACCTTTGCCGGTGTGCCGTAATACCCCCTCTGCCCTGCCGGGCATCTCCCCCACAGGTGGGGAGATCACAAGTAGCTTGAACTTCCCGCCCATCTATCGTTTCGCCGTTCTGGACGTTCATTGTTTGGGGAAGCCGGTGCGCCCAGCCAATCTCCCCACCTGTGGGGGAGATGCCCGGCAGGGCAGAGGGGGGCTGACACGGCACTCCGCTTCGCCGTCATTCCTTCCTCGGATCGCTTGCTGCCGCCTGCGGCGGCACGGTAGGGGCGTCGAAGGCTGAACATCAATCCGTTTGGCTATTGAGCGCGACCACTTGGAAGACCGGCGCGCGCAAGGTCTGCGGCGGCTTGATCGAGAATGGAAGGATCTCGGAAGTTCCAGGCCTGCCGCCACGACTGGATCGTCGCAGCCGGCGTTGACTTGAGCATCTTCTCGACGGCAGCTCGGGCGTCTGCCTGGCGACCAAGACGCATATAGGCAATGGCGAGTTGCAGTGGCGCGTCGGCAAATTCGGTGGTCTTCAGCACCTCAACTGCGTCTTCGTTTCTACCAAGCACGATGAAGATGAAGCCTCGCACGTAGTTAAAGAACCAGGACAATCCCGGATCCCGAGCGGCTGCAGAGTCGGTCAATTCCAACGCCTTTTCGGGTTGACCGGCCTGTAGGAAAATACTTCCTGCATCGGTGAGGGTGAAGGCATTGTATGGTGCCGCCGCAATGGCCTTGTTCATTTCCGCAACAGCCCCATCATGGTCCCCCTTGAGCGTCAGAAGCCACGCACGGAGCCAGTGTGCCAATCTCGCTACCTGCGGGCTCAGGTTCTTGTTTGAGAGGACCTTGTCGGCCAGTCGGCCCGCGTCCTGAAGATCAGCCTGCGGGTCAGAACTGTAAAGCAGCCCAACCTTCATCCAGTGAGACCACCCCAACTCCACGGTCAATAAGGGGGAGTCGGGGAACACCTGCAGCCCCTGTTGCGAGATGTCACCTGATCGCTCGAGACCTTCCTTCGTGAAAAGGTTCAATTGGCTTTCCGCGCGCAGGTAGTAGTCGTATTCAGCCAGGTTGGTGCTGTCCTTGCCCCAAGCCTGACTGTAGTCCGCTTTGCGAATGGCTCCCCATTCGCCCGTCATCGCCCCCACAATCTTGCCGGTCAACTCATCCTGAAGCGCCCATGGGTCGGTTCCGGCCTTGTCGAAGCGGTCTGCCCAAACATGGTCCCCCGTCTCAGCGTCGATGAGTTCCGCAACGATGCGCACCCTATCGCCTTCCTTGCGCACGCTGCCTTCGACGATATAGCCAACGCCCAACTCCTTGCCGATCTGGCGGACGTCACCTTCCTTGTCCTCATACGCAAACGATGACGTTCGCGAGACGACCGCGATATCAGCAAAGCGCGAGAGGATAGCGATGAGGTCGTTCGCCACCCCTTCTCCCAAGTATCCCAGGCTCTCGTCGGCACTCAGATCCTTGAAAGGAAGCACGGCGACGGATGGGATCGTACTGGAGACTGCAGGGGAGCGCGCTGTCAGTGGATAGTACAGCGCCATCCAGGCGGCCACCACGGCCACAATGGCTGCCGCGACTCCGAGTGCCCACCACGGACGGCCGATCCCGCGCTTGTGCGGAAGGCGTCGGCGTGGCGAGGCGTCGATGCGTACGTAGTAGACGTCGACAAGCTCTTCGATGTTCTTGACCTTCCGCTGCCCGGCAGAGTCGAAGGCAAACGCGAGCTTATTCTCGACTTCCTTCGCCACCTTGCCTGAAACACAGATCCCACCTGGGGGGGCGAGTTGCTCCAGCCTGGCCGCGACGTTCACACCTTCGCCATAGCGGTCATCGCCGTCCATTATCACTTCGCCGAGGTTGATGCCGATGCGGACGTTGAGTCTCTCCTCCTCCGCTACAGAAGCGTTGCGCTCCGCCATTCCGCGCTGGAGAGATACGGCACACTCGACAGCGTCGACCACGCTGCCGAACT
Source organism: Rhizobium sp. 62_C5_N11_2 (assembly GCF_051811185.1). NCBI lineage: Bacteria > Pseudomonadati > Pseudomonadota > Alphaproteobacteria > Hyphomicrobiales > Rhizobiaceae > Rhizobium > Rhizobium sp. 62_C5_N11_2. Next base: position 775,387 of record NZ_JBPWPW010000001.1, on the reverse strand, counting down.
CCGCGAGGAGGCCGTCGCCCATGAGCTTGAAGACCCGCCCATGATGCCCCGCAATCTCGGGCTCAAAAAGCTCAGTGCGTCGAGCCCGAAGGCGGTCAAAGGTGCCCGCTTCGTCTTCCTCCATAAGTGCGGAGTATCCGACTACGTCGGCGGCCAGGATTGCAGATAATCTGCGTTCCATGTCTTCGCTCCCAACAGGAATTCCGCGCTAAACACCGTACATGATTTTGCTGCACGTTTCACGCGCAGCCGCAGAGTCGATCCAAGGAGCTGGGTCTTGGTCTTCCGTTTGCTTCACTGGTTTACGACAGCGTGACGCAGCTCCGTTTTTTCACACGGTGCGTGAGGCTGGGGCCGCATGGCAGTCGAGACGCAATAGCGATGGGCACGGTTCGCGCGGTGCTAGTTTCGGCCGCGCCGTTGACGACTCGAGGAACCAGCGTTTGGTGGCAGTTGCTACCTTATAGCGCGAGTTTCCCGCACCGTATCCCGGCCCTTCGCTTTGGGCTCAGGGCGTTCGCAACTGCAATCGATTCGCCGGATCGATTGCTGGCGCTTTGCGCCACCGTTGCTCACCCACCCGCAATTCCCAGCAGTTCGGCATCCAGCGCCTTCAGAAAATCGCCGGCGATTTCGGCGCTGAAGCCGAGGTCGTGTTGGCCGTAGCGGGAGGCGACGCGGATGTCGACGAAGGTGGTTTCGGCCTCTTCACGGAGGCGGATGAGGATATCGAAGCGCAGGCCGAGGATCAGCGTGCGGGTGGTGCCCTGCAGCGTCACGCCGGTGGCGCCGCGGATCAGCTTGGCGACATCATCGTCATAGGGGCGCGGCGTCGGCACGGGGACGATATCGGGCGCGTCGGCCACGGCATCGTCGCTCGCCGGCGGCGGCTTGACCGGTCTGTCCTCGGGATCGCGGCCCGGCTCGGTGTCGCCACTGCTTTTGGTGATGGTAATGCCGCTCATCTTGGCGACCTTGCGCACCGCTTCCAGCACGCGGTCGAGCGCGCCCTCATAACGCCGGCCGGTCAGTTCGGGATAGGCGGCGAGCTGCTTTTCGCGATCCTCCGGCGTCACATCAGCGTTGCGTTTCAGCCAGATCTGGTCGGAATAGGGCGGCGACAGCCAGTCCGGTGCGGAGACCGGATCGGTGGAGACGTCGTAGATATCAGGCAGTGTCAGATAGTGCTCGGTGGCATAGGCGCCGAGGCCGAGCGGAAAGGCGGCATAGATCAAAGCCGCCAGCGCCGCCAGCCCGCCTTCGGCCCCCGTCATCCAGAGGCTGCGCAGCCCGAGGGCGGCCAGCATGGCGGAAAGCAGCGCGCCGCCGGCGGCGGCAATCAGCAGCAGCACCAGATAGGGTGTGGCGAGGCCGCCGAATCGGTGGGCGATCATCACAGCCAGCGCCAGCACCAGGGAAAACGCCCCGAGCAGCCGCGAAAAGCGGGCGGCGTTGGAAACGGGGCGGTCGAAGCGGATGGCCATCAAACTTACCGGTTGCTCGTCGGCGCCCGCGCGTTCGACCACGCAAATCGCCTCAACCCTGTTTAGAGCATGATGCCGAAAAGTGTGAAGCGGTTTTCGGACGACATCATGCTCTATCCTTTGATTTAGATCCGGATTCAGATTTTAGGTCGGCCCGGCCTAAAGTCATCCGGATCTGGGGCAAGATTCGGCTAAATTGAAACTATTGTCTGAGGCATTGCGTTGGAATCCACGGCGGAAGGCCATGGTGAAACGGGGGCTGCTTCATAAGCCCTTGCTGATATGTCAAAAAAGAGCCATTCTGCCGCGGTTTCATCTCCAGATGTAGAGGAGAGACGGGATGATTTCACCCGAGATTGCAGCAAGGCCGCAGGCGTCTGCGCTTGGCGGGATCGACCACCAGTCCGAGCCGATGCTGCCGATGGAGCTGCTCGAGCTCGAACTTTCGCTCGAAGGTTATGCCGGCGGCGATGCCGGCTTCTGCGAGGCGGTGCGCCAGGCAGCGGCACGCTCCGGCGGCGAATTGCTGTTCGACCTGCCGGCCGGCGGCCTCGTCCAGAATTGCCGGCGCATCGCCGTGCTGCGCATTCCGGATGACGGCCAGGAGATGCGCGTGGTGCTGGCGCTGCTCGACGATCACGGCACGGAGATCCGCATGCAGGCGCCTGACGAAGAGACCGCGCCGCTGGTGCGTTTCGCCGATGCCTTCATCGAACTGCTGGAGCGGATCTAAGTTCTAGATCAAGATGTCAGCGGCGCTCGGCCGCGGCTTCCGCAACACTGCGGAAGGGAAACTTGCGCCCGCATTCGCACTTGATCATGAAATTTTCCTGGTTGTTCGAGGGCCGCTGCACGCCAAAGCCGCGCGGCAGCTGATCGACCTTGAAATCCGGATGCTTGCGCTTGGGATCGTCAACTTCCGAGGCTTCGGCGAAGCCCTCATTGCCGCATTGCGGACAGTTCAGTTTTTTCGAAAATCGATCGCGAAGGGCCATGCTCGTTCCAGTGATTCCGGCCTCTTTTGGAGAGGCCATGCTTTCCTCATACAGAGGAATGCCCCTCATGCATAGAAAGCTTGGCCGGCGAAAGTGGAACCAAGTGCTGAGGCTGCCGTTCCTTTTTCGAAAAGGAGGTACTCATGCCCAACAAGGACCCGATCCCGACACCCAATGCCGATACGCCGCGCGGCCCGACGCCGACACCCGGCATTCCCGACCCCATCCAGCAAAAACCGCCGCTGACGCCGGCGCAGGATCCGGCCGATACGAAGAACCCGCAGGATCCACCGCTCAATCCGGCGCTGCTGCCGATTGGGGATCCGGCTGGGGCGGCGTGACGATGCTGGTCGTGCCGTATGGCTGCCCCTCACCCTAACCCTCTCCCCGTAAAAACGGGGCGAGGGGACGTGCCACGCGAGAGGTAGAAGGGGAACGGAGAGGTCGCGGCATGTCCCCTTCGCCCCGCGAGCGGTGGCGGCAGCCGGATGAGGGGCTGGTCTCAGCGATCTCCTGGGAAGAGCGGCTTGACGCCCTCGCCCGAATGGCCTTTCCTCGGGGAAATGCATTCCAAGGAATAAACCAATGCGTATTCGTCTTCTCATCACCGTCATGGCCACCATCGTCGCCGGGCTCTCCGCCTGCCAGACGATGACGCCGGAGGAGCGGCGGGCGGCGGATGAGCAGCGGTGCCTCAGCTATGGCTTCCGGCGCGGCACGGATGGTTTTGCCACCTGCCTGCAGCGCATCGATCTCGACCGGCGCGCCGAATCGCGGGCGCAGAGTGCCGAGATGATGCAGAGCATGGCCTGGGATCTGAACGGGCCTTATATCTACCGCGATCGCTGGCGGTATCATCACTGAGCGCCACGGGCGCCCTGCCCCAACTCCACCGAATATCTTACAAGCCTGCCCGCAGCTCTTTCGGACCGCGCCGGACCTCGTCCAGACCATTTGAAATCACCGCTTGCGCCGCTGCCAGCCTGGCGATCGGCACGCGGAACGGCGAGCAGGAGACATAGTCGAGGCCGATCGTCTCGCAGAAGCGGATCGAGGCCGGGTCGCCGCCATGTTCGCCGCAGATGCCGAGCTTCATGTCGTTGCGGGTGCGCCTGCCGCGTTCGGCGGCGATGCTGATCAATTCGCCGACACCGTCGAAATCGAGCGAGATGAAGGGATCGTGCTCGATAATGCCCTTGCGCTGATAGGTGGGGATGAAGGCCGAGGCATCGTCGCGCGAGATGCCGAAGGTGGTCTGCGTCAGGTCGTTGGTGCCGAAGGAGAAGAATTCGGCGGCTTCGGCGATCACATGGGCGCGAAGGGCCGCGCGCGGCAGCTCGATCATCGTGCCGACGAGATAATCGATCTTCATGCCGGCCTCGCTCATCACGTCGCCGGCGACGGCATCGATCCGCGCCTTGACGTAATCGAGCTCGGCGCGCAGGCCGACGAGCGGCACCATGATTTCCGGCACGACGGCAGCCCCGGTCTCCTGGGCCGCGGCAATCGCCGCCTCGAAGATGGCACGGGCCTGCATTTCGACGATTTCGGGATAGGAGATCGCCAGCCGGCAGCCGCGATGGCCGAGCATCGGGTTGAACTCGTGCAGCGCATCGACGCGCTGGCGAAGCACGGAGGGCTCCATGCCCATGGCGAAGGCGACCTCGGCCACCTCGTCGTCTGTTTTCGGCAGGAATTCGTGCAGCGGCGGATCGAGCAGGCGGATCGTTACCGGCAGGCCGTGCATGACGGTGAAGAGGCCGGTGAAATCCAGCCGCTGCATCGGCAGCAGCTTGTCGAGCGCCAGCCGCCTGCCCGTCTCATCGACGGCAAGGATCATCTCGCGCATCACATGGATGCGCTCACCCTCGAAGAACATGTGCTCGGTGCGGCAAAGGCCGATGCCTTCGGCGCCGAAGGAGCGGGCGGCCAGCGCATCGGCCGGCGTATCGGCATTGGTGCGCACCGTCATGCGCCGAGCGCGGTCGGCCCAGCCCATGATGCGGCCGAAATCGCCCGACAGCGCCGGCTGGATCATCGGCACCTCGCCCTTCAACACCTGGCCGGCCGAGCCGTCGATGGTGATGATATCGCCCTTCTTCAGCGTGACGCCGATGCCGAGCAGCCGCTCGTTGCGCTGATCGATGCGCATGGTGCCGGCGCCGACGACGCAGGGGATGCCCATGCCGCGGGCAACGACCGCCGCATGGCTGGTCATGCCGCCGCGCGTCGTCAGGATGCCTTCAGCGGCATGCATGCCGTGAATATCCTCGGGGCTGGTCTCAACCCTGAGCAGGATGACCTTGCGGCCTTCGGATTCCGCCTCGACGGCCTCTTCGGCGGTGAAGACGATGGCGCCGGTGGCAGCGCCCGGCGACGCCGGCAGCCCGGTGCCGATCACCTGGCGGGTGACGCGCGGATCGATGGTGGGATGCAGCAGCTGGTCGAGGCTGGAGGGCTCGATGCGCAACACCGCCTCATCCTCGGTGATCACGCCCTCGTCGACCATGTCGACGGCGATCTTCATTGCCGCCCGGGTCGAGCGCTTGCCCGAACGGGTCTGCAGCATCCACAGCCTGCCGCGCTCGATGGTGAATTCGATATCCTGCATGTCGCGGTAATGGATCTCGAGCTCGGTGCAGATGTGGCAGAGCTCGCGAAACGCCTCGGGCATCAGCTTTTCCATCGAGGGTTTTTCGGAGCCCGAGGAAATCCGCCCCTCCTCGGTGATGCTCTGCGGCGTGCGAATGCCGGCCACCACATCCTCGCCCTGGGCATTGACCAGGAATTCGCCGTAAAGCGCCCTCTCGCCGGTCGAGGGGTTGCGGGTGAAGGCAACGCCGGTGGCGGACGAATTGCCGAGATTGCCGAAGACCATCGCCTGGATGTTGATCGCCGTGCCCCAGCCTTCCGGAATATTGTGGAGCTGGCGGTAGGTGACAGCGCGCGCGCTCATCCAGCTGGAAAAGACGGCGCCGACCGCGCCCCAGAGCTGGACTTCGGGATCCTGCGGGAATTCCCGCTCCAGCTCCTCCTCGATCAGCTTCTTGTAGAGCGAGACGATATGCTGCCATTCCGAGGCGCTGAGTTCGGTATCGAATTCATGGCCGAGCTTGGCCTTCTCGTCTTCCAGGATCTCCTCGAAGGCGTCGTTGCCGAGGCCCATGACGACATCGGCATACATCTGGATGAAGCGGCGGTAGCTGTCCCAGGCAAAACGCGCGTCGCCGGCATCATGACCCAGCGCCTGCACGGTCTCGTCGTTGAGGCCGAGATTGAGCACCGTGTCCATCATCCCCGGCATCGAGACGCGGGCGCCGGAGCGCACCGAGAGCAGCAGCGGCTGGCTGACGGAGCCGAAGTGGCGGCCGGTGACCGCCTCGATCGCCGATATGCCGGCGCGCACCTCAGCCTTCACCGCATCCTCGATATGGCGGCCATTCTTGTAATAGGTGTTGCAGGCGTCGCTGACGATCGTCAGCCCCGGCGGCACCGGCAATCCGAGCGCGCACATTTCCGCCAGATTGGCGCCCTTGCCGCCCAGAATCTCGTGATCGCGCGCCCGGCCCTCAGCCTGCCCGTCGCCGAACCTATAGACCCACTTGGTCATCTTCCCCCCAACACCAAATCGGGATCAGCTTAATCCGTTGGTGTTGAAATGAAAATCGACAAATGCGGCAGAATGTTGCGCTGCACAATAAATCTTGGCCGTGGCCGGCATCGAAACGGTTGAAAGGCGCCCAAACAGCAAACAAGGCATAAAAAAAGCTTTGCGGGACTGCAACAATGTCCCGCAAAGCCTTGTTTCCGTCCGGCCAGGAAAACCGGACGGGGGGTCCCTCAACCCAGGAACGGCTCAGCTTTTTGTAAAGAGAACCGCTCTGACCTCGTCATACGCAATTCCTGAGAAAATAGATCGCTACTTCCCAAGATTTGCTCTCGGTTTCCGGTTCTTGCCCTCGCCCGGAAAACCGCACGCAAATTCGACAATGCGCAACCTTTGGTCGCCCGCTTTCCAGCAGAGTAATTAGGTTGCGTTGAAACAACTTCTAATGCAAGTCAGCGAAAAGAGCATCACCCAAATGGGGTACAAGCGACAAGAGAGCCGACCTTTTTTGGTGTTTATTGCTCGGCCCTTGATTTTACGCAATTTCCGGGCGCAAAACCGCGCCGCACCTTTGCTGAAATTGCGTCCGCCTGGTTTCACGCAATCCCGAACGGAAAACCGCTGCGCACTTTTCCTGGAATTATTGTCTTTGGTTTCGCAATTCCGGACGGAAAACCGCTGCGCACTTTTCCTGGAATTATTGTCTTTGGTTTCGCAATTCCGGACGGAAAACCGCTGCGCACTTTTCCTGGAATTATTGTCTTTGGTTTCGCAATTCCGGACGGAAAACCGCTGCGCACTTTTCCTGGAATTGCTTTAGGCAATCTCGCGCAGGCGCTCGGCCATTTGCAGGTCGACGGAGACGAGCTGGGAGACGCCCTGTTCGGCCATGGTGACGCCGAAGAGGCGGTTCATGCGGGCCATGGTGATCGGGTTGTGGGTGATGATGACGAAGCGGGTTTCGGTGGAAGCCGCCATTTCGTCCATCAGATTGCAGTAGCGCTCGACATTGTGGTCGTCGAGCGGCGCGTCCACTTCGTCGAGCACGCAGATCGGCGCCGGATTGGTGAGGAAGACGGCGAAGATCAGCGCCATTGCCGTCAGCGCTTGCTCGCCGCCCGAGAGCAGCGTCATGGTCTGCGGCTTCTTGCCGGGCGGACGGGCGAGGATTTCCAGGCCGGCTTCGAGCGGATCGTCGGATTCGATCAGCTGCAGCTCGGCGGTGCCGCCGCCGAAAAGATGGGTGAACAGCCGCTGGAACTGGGCATTGACGATGTCGAAGGCGGCGATCAGCCGCTCGCGGCCCTCGCGGTTGAGGCTCTGGATGGCGCCGCGCAGCTTGCGGATCGCATCGATGACGTCGTCGCGTTCCTTGATCAGCGCTTCGAGCTTCTCGCTCAGCTCCTTCTGCTCCTCGTCGGCGCGCAGGTTGACGGCGCCCAGCCGCTCGCGCTCGATCCGCAGGCGTTCCAGCTCGCGCTCGACTTCGCGCGGATCGGGAAGCGCCTGCATGGTCGGGCGCCCGGTCAGCTGCAGCGCCTCGTGCGGCGCGACGTTCAGGACCTCGCGGATGCGGCCTTCGCTTTCCTGCCGCTTCTCGCGGGCGGAGACCAGGCGCTCCTCGGCACGGCCGCGGCGTTCACGGCATTCGGCAAGTTCCGACAGCGCCGTCGTCGCCTTTTGGTCGGCCTCGCGCTGGATGCGTTCGGCCTCAGCCAGCAGATCGCTGGCCTGGCGGCGCGCCTCCTCGGCCTTCTGCAATTCGCTAAGCAAGGCGCGGCGCTTGTCGTCGAATTCATCCGGCGCCAGTTCGAGCTCGGCTGCCTCTTCGCGCGCCTCTTCCTCGCGTTCGCGCAGCGTCGCGACATGATCTTCGGCGCTTGCCGCCCGCTGGCGCCAGGTGTCGCGCTCCTGGCCGATCGCCATGATGCGGCGCTGGCGGGCTTCGTTTTCCCTCGCCAGGCTTTCATGGCGGGCGCGGCTTTCGGCCAGCGCTCCACGATCGGTCGCAACTTCCGCCTGCTGGAACCGCAGCCGCTCGTCGATCGCAGTCAGATCGGGCGCGTCCTCCAGCTCGATGCGGGCATTTTCTTCCTGGATGGCGATCTCCTCCAGCTGCGCGCGCAGCTGGCTGGCGGCCTCGCTGACGACATCGCGGCGGCGAATGAGATCGCCGGAGGCACGCTCGGCGGCGGCAAGCGCATCACGCGCTTCGGCGAGATGGCGCGCCGACAGGCGGCTCATGTCACGCGCCTCGGCAAGCCGGCGCTCCTCGGCGCGGATCGCTTCCGCTGCCGCTGCCTGCCGCTCTTCGGCTTCGGCAAGCACGTCGCGGGCAAGGGCTGCTTCGCTTTCGAGCTCGGCCAGGCGGTTCTTCTGGGCAAGGCGGAGCGCCGCGGCACTTGGGGCGTCGGCACCGGTGACATGGCCGTCCCAGCGATAGACCGCACCCTCTTTCGTCACCAGCCGCTGGCCGGGCTTCAGCGCCGCCATCAGCGACTCGGCATCGCCTTCCGCGACCAGGCCGATCTGGCGCAGCCGGCGGGTGAGTGCCGCCGGCGCGCGGACATGGGCAAGCAGCGGCGCAACACCGGATGGAAGGACGGGATCGCTGGCGCCATCGCCATTATCCGACCAATGGGCCGGCGCCTCGGCATCAAGCGGCGATTCCAGATCGTCGCCGAGGGCAGCACCGAGTGCGGTCTCGAAGCCGCGGTCGACCTTCAGTTCGTCGGCAACCGGCGGAAATTTGCCGGCGGCAGCACCGGCGGCGAGCATGCGGGAGATGGTGCGGGCCTCGGTTTCCAGCGCATTCAGGCTCGAGCGGGCCTGATCGACCGGCGCGCGCGACAGCGCCTCGGTCTGGCGGGCAACGGCAAGCGCCTGGTCGACCAGCTGAACGGCGGCTTCGGCGTCGGCGACGGCGATCTCGCCGGCCTCGACGATGGCGCGTTTTTCGTCGGGATCGGGCAGGCCGGCGATCTTCTCGCCGACAGCGGACAGTTCCTGGTTTGCCTCATCCATCTGGCGTTCGAGGCGCATCCGGCGGTCGGTGAGATCGCGGATGGCGCGTTCCAGCTGGTTGCGGCCGGCAGCCGCCTCGGCGCGCTCGGCCGTCAGCGCTGTAAAGATGCGCTCGCTGTCGGCAAGCTTTGCCGCCGCCTCCTCGAAGGCCTCGCGGGTTTCCTCGGCATAACGGCCGGAATCGGCAAGGATTTCTGAAATCTCCGCCTCTTCGGCATCGAGCCTCGCCAGGATGACGGCATTGTCGGCCACCAGCCGCTCCTCGCGGCTTATATCTTCCGCAAGCTGGGCGAGACGGCGGGTCAGCTCGTCGCGGCGGCGCAGAATGCGGCCGGCATCCTCCTCCAGCTGGCTTCTGGCGATCTGCAGGCGCTGCAGGGCGGCGGCGGCACGCGCCTCGCCCTCGCGCAGTTCCGGCAGCTTCAGGCTGGCGATGCCCTGGTTCTTCGCCGCCTCCATCTGCATCTGCGCCTTTTCGGCGACGACTGAGGTCGCCTGGTTCAGCGCGCTGTCGGCCTCGGCCTCGGCCTCCTTGGCCTGCACCCAGCGGATATGCAGCAGCATTGCCTCGCGGGCACGGATATCGGCAGACAGCGTCTTGAAGCGATTTGCCTGGCGGGCCTGGCGCTTCAGGCTTTCGATCTGGCTTTCGAGCTGCGAGGTGACGTCGTCGAGACGTTCGAGATTGCCTTCGGCGGCGCGCAGCCGCAGTTCGGCCTCGTGGCGGCGGGAATGCAGGCCTGAGATGCCGGCCGCCTCTTCGAGCAGCTGGCGGCGGGCCTGCGGCTTGGCCTGGATCAGCTCGCCGATACGCCCCTGCCCGACCATCGACGGCGACCGGGCGCCGGTGGAGGCGTCGGCAAACAGCAGCTGCACGTCCTTGGCGCGGCTTTCCTTGCCGTTGATGCGATAGAGCGAACCCTGTTCACGCTCGATGCGGCGGGTGACCTGGATCTCGTCGCTGTCGTTGAAGGCGGCAGGCGCGGTGCGCTCGCCATTGTCGAGATAGAGCGCCACTTCGGCGGTATTGCGCGCCGGGCGGTTGCCGGAACCCGAAAAGATCACGTCGTCCATGCCGGAGGCGCGCATGTTCTTGTAGGAATTCTCGCCCATCACCCAGCGCAGCGCCTCGACGAGATTAGACTTGCCGCAGCCGTTCGGGCCGACAACGCCGGTCAGCCCGCGCTCGATGATGAATTCCGTCGGCTCGACGAAGGATTTGAAGCCGACCAGGCGCAGCTTGTTGAACTTCATGCAGAAGCTCCGCAGCGCGGGACGGGCTTGTCATGCAGCCACAAAAAAACGGGCGCACGGCTTTCGCCGTCGCCCGTTCTATCGAAACGATCCGGTTCAGAGCAGGCTGTCGATAAGCTTCGACATGGTGTCAACCGGCATGTCTCCAGAGTAGCGCTTGCCATTGATCAGGAAAGTCGGGGTGGCGTTGACGCCAAAATCCTTGGAACCTCTTTCCCGCGTGGCGTTCACTTCATCCAGAAGCTTCTGGTTCGTCAAGCATTTCGTGAAGCTATCCTCAGTAAATCCGGCAAGCTTCGACATCTGCAGCAGTGCGGCGCGGCCGTCATCGGCGGCGGCCCAGATCTGCTGCTGCTTGAAGAGCATCGAAACCATCGGGAAATACTGTTCCGGCGTGCTCAACTGTTCCGGATTGGAGGCGCTGCAGCGGGCGAGCATGAAGGCTGCGGCAGCGCGCGGGTCGAAGGGGAATTCGCGGATGATGAACTGCACCTTGCCGCTGTCGACGTACTTCTGCTTGATCGTGTCGAAGGTGGTGTTGTGGAAATGAGCGCAATGCGGGCAGGTCATCGACATATATTCGACGATCTTGACCGGGGCGTCGGCCTTCCCAAGCGCCATTTCCGGCAGCGCGCCGGGCTTCAGCACTGCGGCCATGTCGACATCGCCGTCGGACTGCGGCATTTCGGTCGCCGCTGTGGCCGCCGTCTGCATGGTGTCGACATTGGTGCCATCAGCCATGGTCTTGCCGGAGGACGAAGCATCGGCAGCGTCCTTACTGTCGTTGCAGGCGACAAGCGCAACGGCAGCTGCGGCGATGGCGATACCGCTGAGCAGGCGGCGTTTCGTCAGTTGCATTTCGGACATCTGCATGGATTCCCCATAACTAATGAGATTGACGGCGTGACTGTGCGATATAACGGCTGACGGCCGCTCACAAGCCACGCTTCACCAACTTCCTTCAAAGAATTGTGACCGCGGGAAGACGACTAGACCAAAAATTGCAAGATTGGTCCGTCTGCGAATTTTGCCGATAGATATCGCGGCGGCTGCCAGCCGGTATCGGCTGGTCGATGAAACTCAATTGTCCACCCCGTAACGCGCCGTCAGCTCGGCCAACGGCACGCTATCGCCCTCGTCGCGGCGAAGTTCTTCGAGGCGCCTTTTGGCAAGATAGACATCTTCCAGATCGTCGAGATGCGCGAGGATGGCTTGCCGCACATAGAAGCTCTTGCTGCGGCCGGTACGCCTGGAAAGCTCATTCAGCCGCGCTTCGATATCAGGGGGCAACTGCAAGACCAGCATGATTTTTCTCCCGTCTGCTATATACAAATATGGCATCCGAAGCGTTTTGCCAGTGCCTCTACACCGCCGAGGAAAGTTCAAGAGGGTAGCGTCAAGGTTCGGTGAAGATGTCGAGGATCAGCGTCGTAGCGGCTGCTCGGAGCCCGCAAAGCTCTCGATCATGGCCTCGATGACACGTTCACGATCAAGCACTTCCGCATTGAATGGCAGGCCGACCGGATAACAGAGGGGATCGGATTCGGCGGTATAGACCAACGCTTAGGCGCACTTGCGCGTGAACTGGGCGCGGATCGCCTGGCGGCGTTCTTCGGGCGGCTGATCCTTGGTCTCGGCGAGGAGCTTGCGCATGCGCGGGCTGAGCACCAGGCCGTCAACCGCACTGATCTTTTCAGCACAGGCTTCAGTCAGGCCGCCGGTCTTGGCGTTGCCGGTCAAGTTGGGCGTTTTGCTCATCAGCGTTGATTCCCCCGCTTGCCCATCACCGCTGTCCCCAAGCGCTGGATTGCCTGGCGCAGCTTGTCGTTCTCGATCCCCTCCATCATGCCTTCGAGCTTGCGGGCGGCTTCGCCTTTCAGCGGCGCCGGGGTGCGGGAGCGGCGGATCGGTTGTGAGACCGGCTTCTGGACGATGCGGATCTGGTGGACGGCGGCAAAGCCGAAGAAGCTGTTGATGCGCTGGATGAGTTCGCCCTGGGCATGGGTGAGGAAGAGCGCACGCGCGCCTTCGCAGGCAATGGTCAGCACGCCGGGGCGGAAGCCGCCGACCTCATTGCCGCCGCGGGCCCAGGCGATCTTTTCCGGCCGGGTGCAATCGGCGAAATCCTCGCCGGCGATTTCGCTCCACGAGCCGAGCAGAGCCGTGCTGATGCCGGCGCGCCGGGCAAGAACGGGATCGATCAGCCCGTTCGCCAGCTCGGAGATCTGCTTCACATCTTTGCGTGGATAACTCATCGAAACCCTTCGGCGCCGCCGCCAATTCGCGCTTCAATTCGCATAGGCGACTTGATCGCGCGGCATTGCTTCGCCAAGTATAGGCACTTCCCCCCATCGCGGCAAATCATGACGATCACCACACTCGACACGCCCTCAGCAAAGCCCCTGCTCGACTGGTACGATCGCCACCACCGCGAGCTGCCCTGGCGCGTTTCGCCCGGCATGGCGGCCCGCGGCGTCAAGGCCGATCCCTATCGCGTCTGGCTGTCCGAGGTGATGCTGCAGCAGACGACGGTGCAGGCGGTCAAACCCTATTTCGAGCGGTTTCTGCAGCGCTGGCCCGAGGTGACCGATCTTGCCGCGGCCGAAAACGACGCGGTGATGGCCGCCTGGGCAGGGCTTGGCTATTACGCGCGGGCTCGCAACCTGAAGAAATGCGCCGAAGCGGTGGCAAGAGAGCATGGCGGCGTCTTTCCCGACACCGAAGAAGGCCTCAAATCCCTGCCCGGGATCGGCGACTATACGGCGGCGGCCGTCGCGGCCATCGCCTTCAACCGGCAGGCGGCTGTCATGGACGGCAATGTCGAGCGAGTGATCTCCAGGCTCTATGCGATCGCCACGCCGCTTCCGGCGGCAAAGCCGGCGATGAGAGAGAAGGTGGCGCGGTTGACGCCCGCCGATCGGCCCGGCGATTTCGCCCAGGCGATGATGGATCTGGGTGCCACGATCTGCACGCCGAAGCGGCCGGCCTGTTCGCTCTGTCCGTTCCGGGGGGCGTGCGAGGCGCTCAAACTTTCCGATCCCGAGCTCTTTCCGGTCAAGGCGGCGAAGAAGGAGAAGCCGGTCAGATATGGCGCGGCCTTCATCGCGGTAACAGGCGATGGCGAGATCCTGTTGCGGCGGCGCATCGACAGCGGCCTGCTCGGCGGCATGACCGAGGTGCCGACGACCGCGTGGACAGCGCGCATCGACGGCGAGACCTCGGCTGCGGCCGCTCCCTTCGAAGCGGCATGGCAGGCCTCTGGCACCGTCATCCATGTCTTCACCCATTTCGAGCTCAGGCTTTCGATCTGGCGTGCGGCAATCGCTGCCAAGGTCGCCATGGATGACGGCCCGGATGACGGATGGTGGGAGCCGGTTACAAATCTTGAAGCCCAGGCCTTGCCGACCATCATGAAAAAAGCGATCGCAGCGGCTATTCCTCTCGCGTTTAAAACATCCAAGGGATGACCATGACCACCGACATAAGACATATCGTTTTCGATATCGGCAAAGTCCTTATTCATTACGATCCGCATCTTCCCTTCAGCCGCCTCATCCCCGATGAAACGGAGCGCAACTGGTTCTTCGCCAATGTCTGCACCCATGACTGGAACATCGAGCAGGACCGCGGCCGCACATGGGCGGAAGCCGAAGCGCTGCTGATCGAACAGCACCCGGCGCGTGAAGAGCATATCCGCGCCTTCCGCAAATATTGGCACGAGATGGTGCCGCACGCCTATGACGACAGCGTCGCCATCATGGAAGGGCTGATTGCCGAGGGGCGTGACGTAACGATGCTGACAAACTTCGCCTCCGACACCTTCCGCGAGGCGCAGGCGCGCTTTCCCTTCCTCAACCTACCGCGTGGCGTTACCGTTTCCGGCGATGTCGGCCTGATCAAGCCGGATATCGCCATCTACGAGACGCATACGAAGAGTTTCGGCCTCGATCCCGCTGCGACGATCTTCATCGACGACGCACCGGTCAATGTCGAAGGTGCCAAGGCCTATGGCTGGAATGCGGTGCTGTTTTCGGGGCCCGAGAAGCTGCGCAGCGATCTCACGGCTTACGGATTGAAGGTCTGAGACCCATGGCATTCGACCCCGCAGAAGAGATCGAACGTTTTCACGCCGCCATCAACGCCCTCGATTTTCCCGCCATCGAGGCCTATTTCGCCGAGGATGCCACCTATGTCTCGAACGGCGTCGGCAGCCTTGCCGGCCGCGCCGAGATCATGGCTGCCTTCCGGCGTTATTTCGACGACTATCCCGATCAGACGGCGGAAAATTCGCTGGTGGAAACGTTGACGCCGCTCTCCGGCCGATCGGTCTGGTCGGTGCGCGCCACCCACAGCAAATCAGGCAAGCCGCTGATCCGCGAGGGTGAGGAGACGATCACCTTCAATGCGGAAGGGCGCGTCACGCGGGTCGACGTCACCGATTACCAGGAGTTCTGACTGGAGCAATTCCAGCAAAAGTGTAGAGCGGTTTTGCGTCCGGAATTGCGCACAAACAAAAGAAGACGCCCGGGGCTTGACCCCGGGCGCCTTGATCTTCTTCCGCAACTGGAGGGAAATCGGAAGAAGGTATCTCGATCTCGCGAAGGTGGTGCTCACTCCGCCTTTGCCAGATCACTGCGGATGACGGACCTGAGATCGTCGATCGGGCGCAGGGACTGCCCGTCTTCGAAATGCCAGAAGGTCCATCCGTTGCATGCATCGAGACCCTGCACCTTGGCGCCGAGACGATGAATGGAGCCGGCCTCGCCGCCTGAAGCGACCGTGCCGTCGGCGCGGACGATGGCGCTATAGCGGCGCTTGGCGTCGGTCAGCACCTGGCCGGGCTTGATCAGGCCGCTTTCAACCAGCACGTTGAAGGCGACGCGGACTTCGGCCTTCTTGCCGGTCATGACGGTCAGTTCCGCCTTGCCGAGCGGCTCGACGGCGGCGATGCGGGCCGAGGCCGCATCGATATAATCCTGTTCGCGCTCGATGCCGACGAAGTGGCGGCCGAGACGCTTGGCGACCGCACCCGTCGTTCCCGAGCCGAAGAAGGGATCGAGCACGATATCGCCGGGCTTGGTCGAGGCCATGATGACGCGGGCAAGCAGCGCCTCGGGCTTTTGTGTCGGATGCGCCTTCTTGCCGTCCTCGCCCTTCAGCCGCTCACTGCCGTTGCAAATCGGGAAGAGCCAGTCGGAGCGCATCTGCACGTCGTCATTGGCGGCCTTCAGCGCATCGTAATTGAAGGTATAGCCCTTGGCCTTGGCGCTGGGGCTTGCCCAGATCATCGTCTCATGGGCGTTCTGGAAACGGCGGCCCTTGAAATTCGGCATCGGATTGGTCTTGCGCCAGATGATGTCGTTGAGGATCCAGAAATTCAGATCCTGCAGCGTGGCGCCGACACGGAAGATATTGTGATAGGAGCCGATCACCCAGATCGAGCCTGTCGGCTTCAGCACACGCCGGCAGGCCAGCAGCCAGGCGCGGGTAAAGGCGTCATAGGCCTCGAAGGAGGCGAACTGATCCCATTCGTCGTCGACCGCATCGACCAGCGACTGATCGGGACGATGCAGCGTTCCGCCGAGCTGGAGATTGTACGGCGGGTCGGCAAAGATGATATCGACGGAGTGGCTGGGCAAAGCTTCAAGGGCGCTGACGCAATCGCCCTTGATGATCGTGTCGACCCAAGAATCCGGCCGGGAATCCGACTTGACGGAAGCCTTGAGGTCGGCAAGCGGAAAAACTGATGCCATTCTGATACTCACTCATACGCTCTACGCTTAACTGTCCGTTATGGTTACGCAACTTAGTTACCAAAGCCTGAAGCGGTGGCCGATTTCGGGAATTTATTCGGGTGGCCGATGAGTGAGCGGCAGACTTTGTCGACGCCGGCCGGCTGCCGGCGATCAGGCGGCGTCGTGAACCCTGCGGCTGTCGGCCGGCGCCTCGTCGCGTTCGAACATGCCGTAATCGCGGACGACACTGGCGATCCGCAGGCGGTAATCGGCGAAGATTCCGCCGCGTCCGGCCTGCTGCGCTGCCCGGTGCGCCTCGAGATTGCGCCACTGCTTGACGGCTTCCTCATCGCGGAAAAAGGAAAGCGACAGCAGCTTGCCCCGGTTCGTCAGGCTCTCGAAACGCTCGATCGAGATGAAGCCGTCGATCTTTTCGAGCTCAGTGCGCAGCTCGCCGGCGAGATCCAGATATTTGTGGCGTTCACCCATGTAGGGCACGACTTCGAAGATGACGGCGATCATGGCTGCACCAGCTTTGCGTGAGGAGCGGAGACATTTTTGAGGAAGATGCGATCCTCCTTCAGGATGAAGCCTTCGCGTCTGGCAAATTCATAATTCTCACGGCCGAGCGGGTCGGAAGCCAGCCTGGCGCGATAGGCCTCGTAGGCGGCGAGGCTTTCGATATTGTAGACGCCGTAAGCCGTCGTTGCCGATCCCTCATGCGGGCCGTAATAGCCGATCAGATCGGCGCCGTTTCGCGGGATCGCCTGGCCCCAGTTGCGGGCATATTCGGCAAACGCCTCCTTCTTGAAGGGGTCGATCTGATAGCGGATGAAGCAGGTAATCATATCGTTTCTCCTTTGCTGTCTCAGTGCTCTCCTGGGCCGTTTTCGCACATTGCCTGACGGCGATGCTTCGGTTACGATCGAACTATGAAGGAAGGTCCTGACATTGCGCAGATCGGCGCGCTCATCGGCGATCCCGCCCGCGCCAACATGCTGGCGGCACTCACCGGCGGCCGGGCGCTGACGGCGACCGAGCTTGCCGGCGTCGGCGGCATCACCGTACAGACGGCGAGCACGCATCTCGCCAAGCTCGAAGCCGGCGGGCTGCTTGCCCAGCGCAAGCAGGGCCGCCATCGCTATTTCACGCTGGCCGACGAGGCCGTCGCCCGGCTGATCGAAAGCATGATGGGCTTTGCCGCCGGACGCGGCCATCTGCGTCACCAGCCGGGACCGAAGGAGCCGGCGCTGCGCAAGGCGCGCATCTGCTACGATCACCTTGCCGGTGATTACGGCGTGCGCATGCTCGACAGCCTGATTGCCTCCGGCTCGATCGAGGCGGTCGGCGAAGGCCTGGCGCTGACGGAAAAGGGTGAAAGCGATCTCGAATGCATCGGCATCGATGTTCGCGACCTCAGATCGTCGCGCCGGCCGCTCTGCCGCTCCTGCCTCGACTGGAGCGAAAGACGCGCCCATCTCGCCGGCAGCCTCGGCAAGGCCCTGCTTTCAAGCTTCCTCGACAAAGGCTGGGCGCGGCGCACGGCCGAAAGCCGCTCGATCCTGTTTTCTCCGGAAGGCGACCGGCAGTTCCTGAAGCTTTTTCCGATTGATGGGTAGGTTTGTTACGAATCTGCAAAAGATTCAAGTGCAGAATCCACCTCCCTCATGCACCTGCCCTCTTTTCATCTTCCTGCCGCACATGCGCGCGCAGCGCCGCGAGAGTGAGCGCCAGGGCTGCGTGATTGCTCTCGGCTTCACCGAGCACGCTTTCACCCTCCTTGATCTCGCGCAGTTGCGCACCGTAGAGCGACTCGTCCGCTGTCTGGCGGCCGCGGGCGAGGTGCCAAACCGCATCCGGCCGGACTTCCCGGCACAGGTCGATGGCGTGATTGACGTCGTGTGTGAAGGGTCGCGCCATCAGGAAGCCGTGCTCTGACTTGATACTGCTCGGCAGGTAGTCGTTAGGACCGTCGAAATCGTTGGGCTCGGCCGGCCGGAGTTGCTTCAACAGAAAGGCACAGGTGATGAAGGCGTCGATCCGGCTGTCGGGCATGTCAGTCTTTTCCAGGGTTTCGATGATGTCCTCGATCGTCATGCAGTCTTCCTCTTC
This sequence comes from Rhizobium sp. 62_C5_N11_2, assembly GCF_051811185.1. Taxonomy (NCBI): domain Bacteria; kingdom Pseudomonadati; phylum Pseudomonadota; class Alphaproteobacteria; order Hyphomicrobiales; family Rhizobiaceae; genus Rhizobium; species Rhizobium sp. 62_C5_N11_2. The sequence continues at coordinate 757,176 of NZ_JBPWPW010000001.1, read as the reverse complement.
ATCCATTCATTGGCATGCCGCTTGTTCTCCTCCCAAGAGCGGCGGTGGCGTCCTCCTCGATCGCCATCTAGTGCATGAGTTTGCCAAAGGTAGTCCCCGGGCTGCGGTTCGTCTGCCATGACGCGGATTTGATGGATGTCGCGCCATCCTCAACGCGGTAACAGGCTCGCCTGCTGCCAGACCATTCTCTCGGTGCTCGCAAGCTATCGGCGACTTGCCTCTAGCAGCCTTTCTTCCTCATCTTCCTTTCGATCTTGGCTCTCTTGTCGGTGCCATCCCCGGCATGCTTTCCGCCGGTCAGGGCATTATCCTTCATCGCCTGCAGCTGCGCACAGCTTCGGTGCTTGCCCTTGGCGATAACGTCGGTGGATGTGAAGGCAAACAGCAGCGCTACGGCTGCCGCCGGTCGGACGAAAGCTGAAAGCCTCATTGTCCCTCTCCTCTTGCGCATGCATGGTACGCCCCAGACCGTGAAGCAGCAATGAGCCTCGACGATCCCCCGGCACTCGCGCAGGTCCGTCATTCTATCGGCATCGGGCATCCGCTCGACCCACAAAGAGCTCAACTTCTCATCGAAAGTGAAATTTGCGCTGCAACCTATTGTTTTCGCGCCGCTAAGCGAGACGCTGCTGAGAAATCATTAAGCATGTTCTGGTACTCTCACCTTCTAAATTAACGAGAGAGCCCTATCATGGCGTCGATCCAGCATAAGATCATCATTGCGAGCATCGCGATTTTCGGGTTGGCGGGCGGCGCGACGGGCGTCGGCATCTGGTCCGCCTCGACCCTCTCCGAAAACAACGCCGACGTTGCCCGGTCGGCACAGATCCTGCGCAACCACATGCAGGCCGACATGATGCATGACGCAATGCGCGCGGACGTGCTGGCATCCATGCTGGCGTCCAATCCGGCAGCAGGCATAGAAGCTGCCGGGGTGAAGGCGGATCTGGCGGAGCACGACGCGTCGTTCCGCGAGATGATAGCTGCCAACAAGGCGCTTGCCGCCGACGAAAAGACCAAAGCGCTGCTTGCCAGCATCGAACCTCCCCTTCTGACCTATGTCGAAAGCGCCAAGAAGATTGTCGATCTGGCGAGCCAGGATCCCTCGGCGGCATTGAAGGCCTTGCCCGAATTCATGCAGCAGTTCTCGACGTTGGAATCGGCCATGGAACAGGCCGGGGATGAGATCACCGCGGCGTCGGACGAAATTTCCAAACATAGCGCCGAGATAAAAGCGTCGGTCGATATTGTTCTGAAAGCACTTCTCGCCGCGGCCGCGCTGTTTGCGCTCGGCCTCTATTTCCTGACCCGCAAGACCGTCACTAAGCCTATTCTTTCGCTTTCCAACGACATGCAAAGGCTCGCCGGTGGTGACACAGCTATTGCCTGCACCGGGATCGGCCGCACCGATGAAATCGGAACGATGGCATCGGCCGTCGAAATCTTCCGCCAGGCAGCGATTGCCAACAAGCAGCTTGAGCAAGACGCCGAGGCAGCCCGATTGCAGGGCGAAGCCGAGCGGGTCACGGCGCGCAAGCAGGCTGACGACGATGCCGCCGAACGGCTGCGGGCGGCGACATCGGGTCTCGCCGCAGGCTTAAAGCGGCTTGCATCCGGCGATCTCGCCTTCCAGATCGACGAGCCCTTCGCCCCCGATTTCGAGGGCCTCCGGCATGATTTCAACATGTCGATCCGGCAGCTCGATCAGACGCTCAGCGCGATCGCAACCGCCATTGCCGCGATCGATGAAGGCACAAGGGAAATCGCATCCGGGGCCGGCGATCTGTCGAAACGAACCGAACAGCAGGCAGCCTCTCTCGAAGAAACCGCCGCAGCGCTCGATCAGATCACCGCCAATGTCTCGAACTCCAGCAAGCGGACCGATGAGGCGCGCACTGAAGCGACCGATGCCAACCGCAACGCCGCCAAGTCTTCCGAAGTCGTGTCGCATGCCGAAGAAGCCATGCGCCGCATCGAGGCTTCGTCCCAGCAGATCTCCAGCATTATCGGCGTGATCGACGAGATCGCCTTCCAGACCAATCTGCTGGCGCTGAACGCCGGCGTCGAAGCGGCACGCGCCGGAGACGCGGGCAAGGGTTTTGCGGTGGTGGCGCAGGAAGTTCGCGAGCTCGCCCAGAGATCGGCGCAGGCGGCAAAGGAAATCAAAGGCCACATCCAGAAATCGTCGGTGGAAGTGGAAAGCGGCGTCAAACTGGTTCTCGATACCAGCCAGGTTCTGAAGGCGATCAGCGAGCAGATTGCCCGCATCAATCAGCACATGGATGCCATCGCCGTATCGGCCAGAGAGCAGTCGACCGGCCTTGCCGAAGTCAACACCGCCGTCAATTCCATGGACCAGGTGACCCAGCAGAACGCAGCGATGGTGGAGCAATCCACCGCGGCATCCGGCCAGCTTGCCCAGGAAGCTGCCAAGCTGCGCGAACTGGTTTCCCGGTTCAGGCTTCGGGCGACAGCCTCGACGCAATCTGCAGCGGGACGCCGGGGTGGGCAGCTGGCGGCCTGACGGCTGCTATCTGCTCGCCATTTGTCCATTCCCGCGCCAACCCGGCACGGCCGATCCGGCAGCGACGCCGGAGCCGGTCGCTTGCCGCATCGCAGCCATGCTTGAGATCAGGTTGAGCTTTGGCCGGGCATCGTGTAAAGCCGCAGCATTCCCGGACAAGACCCAGGCTTCCAGCCCAGACTTTCAGCAAGGCGTGAACATATGGACGGCTTCGACCTCATCATCTTCGACTGCGACGGCGTTCTCGTCGATTCGGAAATTATCGCGGCGGAAGTCGAATCAGCGCTTCTCACAGAGGCCGGATATCCGATCGGCGTCGAAGAAATGGGCGAGCGCTTCGCCGGCATGACATGGCGCAACATCCTGCTGCAGATCGAGCGCGAGGCGAGCATCCCGTTTTCGGCCTCGCTGCTCGATAAGTCAGAGAAGATGCTCGACCTCAGGCTGGCGCAGGACGTCCAGGCCATTCCGGGCGTCGAATTCGCCGTCTCCAAGCTGCCGATCAAGCGCTGCATCTGCTCGAATTCGAGCACCAAGCGGCTCGACATGATGCTGACCAAGGTGGGCCTGAAGTCGCTTTTTGCGCCGAACATTTTCTCCGCCAAGGACCTTGGCCCGGACCGCGCCAAGCCGAAGCCCGACATCTTCCTGCATGGCGCAAGCCAGATGGGTGTTTCGCCTGACAAGGTTGTTGTGGTCGAGGATTCCGTGCACGGCGTGCATGCGGCGCGCGCCGCCGGCATGCGCGTCATCGGTTTTACCGGCGCCTCGCACAGCTATCCCGCCCATGCCGACAAATTGACGGATGCCGGCGCCGAAACGGCAATCTCCCGCATGAACGACCTGCCAGGCGTCGTCGCCGCACTGGCGGCCTGGGACAACGTTCTCTAAACGCTTTAGGCCCGCAATCCGCGGGCTGTGTGGAAACCATTTCATGGTTTCTCCCACTGCTGTCCCGTTCGCGCCGATGGTTGCCCCTCACCCTAACCTTACCGGGGTGGAGGCACGTGGCTCGACCCAGGCAGAGGTGGCGGCAGCCGGATGAGGGCCGATGTCAGGTCGAAGCCCGAATTGCCTTAGCTGCTCTTCTTGGTCTTTGCCGGCTGGGTGTCGAAGCCGACATTGACGCGCACCAGAGCGCCGGAGCCGACCGGCATCTTGATGCCGTCCTTGCGGAAGATGACCTGCGCACCCGGCGTGCCCGGCGGGATCTCGGTCGGGAACTTGGTGACCTCGGAATAAAGCACGGTCTCGCCGTCGAGGACGGAGATGCGGATCGGCAGCGTCACCGGGCCTGGCGTGCCGGCCGGGCCGGCAACGAGGCGCAACTGGGCGACGACAGTCATCGTCAGGTTCGTGTCGTTCAGCGTGCACTGGCGGGTGTAATCGCCGAAGGAGGCCTGGAAGACGACCTGCTGCGGATCGTCCTTCTTGCCCTTGGCATAGGTGCGGAAGATCGCGTCCTGATCACGCATGAAGATCTGCGGGCAGGCGCCCTGGACGACGGGGGCGACCGTGCCCTGCGCCGTCGTGGCGGTGCCGATCGAAGGATTGTTCGAAGAGGGGTTGGCGGGCGCCAGCGGCATGATCTGGGCGGTGCCGTTCGGCTGGGTCGTCGGCGCTGACGACTTGCTGTCGCCGCCTATGCCGAGCGAGTTGCAACCAGTCAGCAGGGCAAGAAAATATGCGGAGACGATGAGACGCGAGACCTTGCCGAGCACCATATTCCATCCCTTGTACAAGCGTTTCTTGGAGGCCCCATGTCTTTTTCGCGAGGCCTTTCATGACGGTTTGCGATGGTCTATATCAGCGGCGCAAACAAAAATCGATTGGGTAAGCGCCGTTTTGATGCACTTTTCGACGCCGGATGCGGGCAAGTTCAAAAGCATACAAGCAGAGCCCTGCCCGCAGGGCGGCCCCTTTTCGATTTCCGGCCCAGATTTCCGGCAGAGCGGGCCATGGCGCGCCCGGCCGGATTTCCTCCAGCGATAGATCAAGGATGACGAACGTGGACTATATCTCGACCCGCGGCGAGGCCCCTTCCCTCGGCTTTTGCGACGCCCTTTTGACGGGGCTGGCGCGCGACGGCGGGCTCTACGTTCCCTCGAAATGGCCGAGCTTTTCCAAGAAGGAGATCCGGGCGCTCAGAGGCAAGACCTATCAGGAGATCGCCTTCACCATCCTGTCGCCCTTCACCAATGGCGAGATCCCCGACGATACCTTCCGGGCGATGATCGACGAGGCCTATGGCACTTTCCGCCATCCGGCGATCGCGCCGCTCGTCCAGACCGGGCCGAACAGCTTCGTCATGGAGCTTTTCCACGGCACGACGCTCGCCTTCAAGGACGTGGCGATGCAATTGCTTGCCCGGCTGATGGACTATGCGCTCGAGAAGCGCGGCGAGCGGGCGACGATCGTCGGCGCCACCTCGGGCGATACCGGCGGGGCGGCGATCGACGCTTTCGCCGGCCGCGAGCGCACCGACATCTTCATCCTCTTCCCGCACGGCAAGGTCTCGCCGGTGCAGCAGCGGCAGATGACGACGTCGTCTTCATCAAATGTGCATGCGCTTGCCGTCGAGGGCAATTTCGACGATTGCCAGAACCTCGTGAAGGCGATGTTCAACGACGTGGCCTTCCGCGACAAGGTCCGGCTGTCAGGGGTCAACTCGATCAACTGGGCGCGGATCATGGCCCAGATCGTCTATTATTTCACGGCGGCGGTGGCGCTTGGCGGACCGGACCGGAAGATCTCGTTCACGGTGCCCACAGGCAATTTCGGCGATATTTTCGCCGGCTACTGCGCCAAGCGCATGGGCCTGCCGATCGACCGGCTGGTGATCGCGACCAACGAGAACGACATTCTGGCGCGGGCGCTGAAGACCGGCCGCTACGACATGAAGGCGGTCAAGGCGACGAGTTCGCCGTCGATGGACATCCAGATCTCCTCGAACTTCGAACGGCTGCTCTTCGAAGCCTATGACCGCGACGCCTCGAAGGTGCGCGCGGCGATGGAAAGCCTCAAGCAATCCAACGGCTTCGAGATCGGTGCGCAAGCGCTGAAGGCGATCCGCCGCGACTTCCGCGCCGGGCGCGCCAGCGAGAAGCAAGTGGCCGAAACGATCCGCCAGACCCATGCCGAGACCGGCTATCTGCTGGATCCGCATTCGGCGATCGGCGTCTTCGTCGCGCAGAAGAAAGAAAAGCCGAATACGCCGATGGTGACGCTTTCGACCGCGCATCCGGCGAAATTCCCCGCCGCCGTAAAATCCGCCTGCGGTATTGACCCGGCGCTTCCGACGTGGCTTGCTGATCTAATGCACAGGGAGGAGCGTTTCCAGATCATCAAACCGGAGCTGAAAGCCGTTGAGACTTTTATCGGCAAGCATGCCCGCGGCGAGACGACAGCAGGCGCAGAAAGATAGCCAATGACAGTTGAGTGCACCCGGCTTAAATCCGGGCTGACAGTAGTCACAGAGACCATGCCGCATCTTGAAAGCGTTGCGCTCGGAGTCTGGATCAAATCGGGATCGCGTAACGAGACGGATAACGAGCACGGCATCGCTCATCTGCTCGAACACATGGCCTTCAAGGGCACGGCGCGCCGCACGGCCCGCCAGATTGCCGAGGAGATCGAGGATGTCGGCGGCGAAGTCAATGCCGCGACCTCGACCGAGACGACCTCCTATTATGCCCGCGTGCTCAAGGACTACGTGCCGCTTGCCGTCGACATCCTCGCCGACATCCTGACCGAATCGGCCTTCGAGGAAGAGGAGCTGGAGCGCGAGAAGCAGGTGATCCTGCAGGAGATCAACGCCGCCAACGACACGCCCGACGACGTGGTGTTCGACCGGTTCTCCGAGGTCGCCTACCGCGACCAGACGCTCGGCCGGGCGATCCTCGGCACGCCGGAGACCGTCGTCTCCTTCACGCCGCAGCAGATCCGTGGCTATCTCAGCCGCAACTACACGACCGACCGCATGTTCGTGGTCGCCACCGGCGCCGTCGAGCATGAAGAATTCCTGCGCATGGTCGAGGATCGTTTCGCGAGCCTGCCGACGGCCCCTTCCGCGCCGCCCGTCATGGAACCGGCGCGTTATATCGGCGGCAGCGTGCGCGAACCGCGCGACCTGATGGACGCGCAGATCCTGCTCGGCTTCGAAGGCAAGCCTTACCACGCCCGCGATTTCTACTGCTCGCAGATCCTCGCCAATATCCTTGGCGGCGGCATGTCCTCCAGGCTCTTCCAGGAAGTGCGCGAGTTCCGCGGCCTCTGTTATTCCGTCTATGCCTTCCACTGGGGCTTTTCCGACACCGGCATCTTCGGCATTCATGCCGCGACCGGCGGTGAAAACCTGCCGGAGCTGGTGCCCGTCATCATCGACGAGCTGCACAAATCAGCCGATCAGATCCACCAGAAGGAAATCGAGCGCGCCCGCGCCCAGATCCGCGCCCAGCTGTTGATGGGTGCGGAAAGCCCGGCGGCCCGCGCCGGCCAGATCGCAAGGCAGATGATGCTTTACGGCCGGCCGATCTCCAATCCGGAGATGATGGAGCGGCTGGAGGGCATCACCATCGAGCGGCTGACCGACCTCGCCGGCCGGCTGTTCTATGACACGGTGCCGACGCTTTCGGCGATCGGTCCGTTGGAACAGCTCGCGCCGATGGAAGACATCACCGCCTCGCTTTCGGTCCCGGCGTCGAAGACGCTGCAGGCAAGCCGCTGAGCCGACGTCTGTCCTGCCGGGAGTGATCGATGCCAAAATCGGTTTTTCGGTTCCTGTCGCGGCAGCCGGAAGCGGTGGAGCTGGAGAACGACAGATATCTCCTGCGCCTGCCGCGCTATCAGGATTTCAACCAGTGGCACCGGCTGCGCGCCGAAAGCCGCAAGTTCCTGGAACCCTGGGAGCCGACCTGGCGGCGCGACGAGCTGACGGAGGGCGCCTACCGCGCCCGCGTCGTACGTGGCAAGCAGGAATATGCCTCGGGCCAGGCGGTACCGCTGTTCATTTTCCTGAAAGGCGACATGACGCTCGTCGGCGGCGTCACCATCGGCTACATCAGAAGGGGTGCGGCACAAAGCTGCATGATCGGCTACTGGATGGGCGAGCGCCATGCCGGCCAGGGACATATGTTCGCCGCCCTTCAATTGGTTATTCCTTACATCTTCGCCGGGCTTGAGTTGCACCGTATCGAAGCAGCCTGTATTCCAGATAACGCGCGCAGCATTCGTCTGCTTGAAAAAGCCGGGTTTCAACAGGAAGGCTATCTGCGCGGATATTTAAAGATCAACGGTCAGTGGCATGACCATGTGATGTTTTCACGTCTCGCCACCGATACGGATAAAGGCAGGAAAACCGACAGCCGATGACAAGAGACCGCATGCTGCCCAAGTCACCGTCCGGACGAGTGATCGCGGTGATCGCAGCCCTTTTCCTGGCGGCCTTCGCCTTCGCGGCGGGTGTTGCCCAGGCGGCCGAACCTGTAAAAATTTCCCGTGACGATACCGCACTCGATCTGACGGCGACGACCGAGATCTACGCCAACCAGGGCGAGGCCTTCCAGGTTTCGACGGCGGCCGGCGCCGACGGCATCCGCCGCCGCATCGAGGTCAGGGCAAGCTCGGAGAACCATCAGGGCGACTGGGCGGTGTTTGCGCTCGCCAACGTTTCGGAAGAACAGCTTGAGCGCGTCATCGTCGCGCCGCATTTCCGTCTGGTCAATTCCAAACTGTTCTGGCCGGATCTCGGCTCGCAGCGCATCAGCGCGATTACCCCGAGCGAAGGTTTTGCGCTCGATCGGCAGCCAAGCGACGAGGCCGACGTCTTTCGCATCACGCTGAACCCCGGCGCCGTCATCACCTTCGTCGCCGAACTGTCGACGCCGGAGCTGCCGCAGATCTATCTCTGGGAACCGGACGCCTACAAGGACACGATCAACGCCTTCACGCTCTATCGCGGTATCGTGCTCGGCATTGCCGGCCTGCTCGCCGTGTTCCTGACCATCCTCTTCGTCGTCAAGGGCACCTCGATGCTGCCGGCGACGGCGGCCCTTGCCTGGGCGGTGCTCGGCTATATCTGCGTCGACTTCGGTTTCCTCGGCAAGCTGATCAGCGTCGCTTCGGCCGATCAGCGAATATGGCGCGCCTGTGCGGAGGTGGCGCTGGCGTCGAGTTTCGTCATCTTCCTGTTCACTTATCTCAACCTCAACCGCTGGCATGCGCATCTCGGTTACGCGACACTTGCCTGGGTGCTTGGCCTTGCCCTGCTCTTTGGCGTGGCGATCTACGATCCGTCGATTGCCGCCGGCATCGCCAGGCTTTCCTTCGCGCTGACGGCGACGATGGGGCTGCTTTTGATCATCTATCTCGGCTTCAACCGCTATGACCGCGCCATCCTGCTGGTCCCGGCCTGGGCGCTGATCCTCGTCTGGCTGTTCGGGGCGTGGCTGACGGTCACCGGACGGCTCGACAACGACATCATCCAGCCCGCACTCGGCGGCGGCCTGGTGCTCATCGTGCTTCTGATCGGCTTCACCGTCATGCAGCACGCTTTTGCCGGCGGCGCCTTCCAGCAGGGGTTGTTTTCCGATCTCGAGCGGCAATCGCTGGCGCTGACCGGCTCCGGCGACATGGTGTGGGACTGGGACGTGGCGCGCGACCGCGTCGTCACCATTCCCGACGTCTCGATCAAGCTCGGCCTGTCGCCGGGCGCCATGCATGGCGCGGCGCGCAACTGGTTGCCGCGGCTGCATCCCGACGACCGCGACCGCTTCCGCGCCACGCTCGACGTGCTGCTCGAACATCGCCGCGGGCGGCTGAACCACGAGTTCCGCATCCGCGCCGAGGACGGGCATTTCCACTGGCTCTTGATCCGCGCCCGGCCGGTGCTCGGCTCGAACGGCGAAATCATCCGCTGCGTCGGCACGATCGTCGACGTGACCGAACAGAAGAATTCCATCGAGCGGCTGCTGCATGATGCGCTGCACGACAATCTGACCGGCCTGCCGAACCGGCAGGTCTTCCTCGACCGGCTGCAGTCGGTGCTGGCGCTGGCGCCGGGCGGCGACACGCTGCGCCCGACTGTCATGGTGATCGACATCGACCGCTACAAGCTGGTCAATGATTCGCTCGGCGTTGCCGCCGGCGACAACATCCTCATCGCACTGACGCGGCGCCTGCGCCGGCTGTTGAAACCGCAGGACACGCTGGCGCGGCTTGCCGGCGACCAGTTCGGCCTCATCCTGGTTTCCGAGCACAATCCGGCCAAGGTCGCCGATTTCGCCGATGCGATCAGCAAGGCGATCATGGTGCCGATCAACTTCGCCAATCGCGAGATCATCCTGACCGCCTCGGTCGGCCTCGCCTCCTGGGTCGACCGGCAGGAGAGCGCCACCGGCCTGCTCAGCGACGCCGAGCTTGCGATGTACCGGGCAAAACGGGCCGGCGGCAACCGTGTCGAACCGTTCCAGCCGGCCTTCCGCGACTTCGGCACCGACCGGCTGCAGCTCGAAACGGATCTGCGCCGCGCCATCGAACGCAAGGAATTGTCGATGGTCTACCAGCCGATCGCCCGGCTGGAGGATGTCGAGGTCGCCGGTTTCGAGGCATTGATGCGCTGGGAACATCCCAAGCGCGGCAATATCCCGCCGTCCGAATTCATCCCGATCGCCGAGGCCTCCGATCTTATCGGCCCGCTCGGCATGTTCGCGCTGGAACAGGCGACCAACGACCTGATGAGCTGGCAGCACCAGACCGGCGAACTGCCGATCTTCGTGTCGATCAACCTGTCGAGCGTGCAGCTGCTCAACAACGAGCTCTATGACGACGTGCGTTCGGTTCTCGCCAAGACGCATTGCCAGCCCTCGCGCCTCAAGCTCGAACTGACGGAATCCATGGTGATGGAAAATCCGGAACAGGCCCGGCTGGTGCTGCAGAAGCTGAAGGAAGCCGGCATCGGGCTGGCGCTCGACGATTTCGGCACCGGATATTCGTCGCTCGCCTATCTCACCCGCTTCCCCTTCGACATGATCAAGCTCGACAAGGCGCTGGTGCGCGACGGCAGCGACAAGAAGGCGACCGTGCTCCGGTCGGTGATATCAATGGCGCGCGAACTTGAGATGAAGGTGGTGGCGGAGGGGATCGAATCCAACGAGGATGCGATCGAACTCGCCAAGATGGGCTGCAACTACGGCCAGAGCTACCTTTTCGGCCCGCCGATCCCGTCGGAATCGGTGCTGCGGCTGCTGCGCGACCGCTTTCCGCTGACGAAACGGGCGTAAGCGGAGCGGCCGGTCTCGTCGGTTTCCTCGGTAGCAACCAAAGGCCGGCTTCAGCCCGAGGCGGACATCTGTTTGTTGTTGAGGGATGCGGGTACTTTGCGCCGTCTTGTTGGTCGTTAAGACACCGGGTTTCTCGTTCTGAGAGCTGCCGGTCGACTACGAAAGCGATAATGCCGCCTGTGAGTCGTTCAGGCGACTCGCGTTCCCGCAATAATCGAGTGCCTCCCATCCCATTCTCATTACTTTCAGAGCGTCAGGTGAGTTGAGCGAGGATATCGTCGACGACACTTGGGACAGTACCCGTCGTGTCGATATTGATGCCGATGGGAAGATATTCCCGGGTATGATGATAGCGGAGCACCAGCGTCCGCTCGGCCGGCTCGAAGCCCGGCTCATTTGGCCGCCCATCCAATCGTCGGTTTAAAGTCTCAACGTCTATGTCGAGCACGAAAACCTTATCGAAAAGGTCGAGGAATTTGTGGAAATTGCGCGAGCCGCCACAGAAGAAAGTGGCAGGATGGGTGGTGTCGGCAGCAATAGCGCTGACCTTGTCGACACGCCAGATCCAGTGGGCGTATCCCCAAATGATGCGGTCCGCGCCTTCGGGTGGTCGTGCGAGTGCCTGGCCCGTCTCGGGGTCGCCGACATAGGCCAAGACCCGGTCACCATGGACGACATGGTAGCCCCGCCGCTCCAGTTCGGTAGCGACAGACGTTTTCCCAGTGCCGGAACCGCCTTCGATCAAATAGTTCTTGATTCCCATAGGCGCCGCTTATCATGGACTTCGATCTGGTGAAAAGACACTCTCCCTAAGCACGCGTCGCCAAAGAAATGGCAGCCCCTCTCACTGCTCACGTATGTTTTCCGAGCGGCCAATCCTTGGCCGACCAGATCCTCTTAGATCATACCAAGATCGACAACACTTCAGGTACCCGGGGGGTGGATATTGAGGATGCACTGGAACTAGAGCCTTTCCGGCTGGGTGACGGGTCTTCGTTGCTGGGCTGTATCCGTCAGAACCACTCGCCTTCGATGGTTCAAGCCCTCATCCGGGGGGTTTTGGCAAACACACTAAGACCGAGCCATTCCTGCATGTCGCGCGCGAGGACCCTGTCCCCTTCAAGTTTCAGCGTTTCTGCATCGGTTTCCTGACGTATGGTCGTGAGGCCCATCCAAATTGCGGTCATCGAACGGAGCGACCCTTCAACGAGAAGGTCTACATCATAGCCCGGATCGAAGTTGCAGAGATCGACTTTTCCGTTTTCGACCACAAGCCACCAGCTCTTTTGCGCGGCCGAAAGTTCCGGGTACAGAAACTGTATCGTACAACGGCGGGTCGGAAGTCTTCTTGTATCGAGGCTCCGCCGCATGTCCCACATGAGCAGAGAAGGGTCGAGATTCTTCAAGGAAAGTCGCGATTCCATCCACCGTTGAGCCCAATTTCCGAGACCTATAATCAGAGGTCTCAATTCTTCGCCCGCTGCCGTGAGTTGGTAATCGGCAATGCCGTTCGCACTCCTTGTCACCGTGATGACGCCCGATTGTTCCAGTTCTTTCAGGCGTTTTGACAGGAGTGCCGGAGACATTTTCGGTAGACCGCGACGCAACTCATTAAAGCGCGTCGATCCGCAAAGGAATTCGCGGACGACCAAGGTCGTCCACCGCGAGCAGAGGATTTCCGACGCCATTGATACTGGACAGAATTGCCCGTAGCCGTCACGCTCTACCATAAGGACCTCCACCGGTCTGGATCAGGCACAATATTGTAAAACAACCGGTCCGCCAAATGCTCCTTGCCCAGCCATACGGGGGCGGCGTTCAGTACAGTTCGTGTACTAGCCGCAATTGTGAAACGAGCGCAGAGTCTCAATCCTCACGAGATAGGAGGCATTGATATGCTCGGGCTTACAGAACCAAAACAGAACCTTGCCGGCGGTCGGACCATTGTCGAACTAACCAATTCGGTCCTGCCCACCATCGCGCAACGCGCCGCATCGATCGACGAGAGCGACACCTTCGTCGGCGAGAATTACGCGCTTCTAAAGGAATCTGGACTCGTGCGGGCAGGCGTTCCAATCGAATTGGGCGGGCTGGGCGCGGAAGTGCCCGAACTTTCTGAGATGCTCAAATCCATTGCTCGTGCATGTGGGTCCACTGCGCTTGCCTTTTCCATGCATACCCATCAAGTCGCCATCCCCGCCTGGCGCTGGCGGCATCAAAAGGTGGCCGCGGTGGAGCCGCTCCTGAGACGTGTTGCATCGGAGCAAATCATATTGCTCTCGAGCGGCGGATCGGACTGGATCGGCGGATCGGGCAAGGCCATGAAAGTTGATGGCGGATACCGGATCACCGCGCGTAAACGCTTCACTTCCGGCGCGGCGGCAGGAAACATCCTGATGACCGGTGCTGTTTATGAAGAACCGGATGGCGCGGGCTCCGTCATCCATTTCGGCGTTCCGATGGCATCGCCAGAGGTTTCGATAGAGGATACGTGGCGAACACTCGGAATGAGGGGAACCGGGTCAAACGATGTCATCATCGAAAACCTCTTCGTGCCGGATGCCAGTGTCGCATTTTCCAGAAGCGCGGGGCAATGGCATCCAGTATTTCAAGTCATCGGCACGATCGCGTTTCCTCTGATCTACGCGGTCTATCTTGGCGTCGCCGAGAGCGCCCGCGACATCGCAGTCAAGATGGTCCGTAGCAAGGCCAACAACGATCATGTGATCGGGTTGGTCGGGCGCATGGAAACGTCTCTGAGGGCCGCACAGATCGCGCATCGCTGGATGTTAGAGGTAGTTGCTCGAAACGAACCGTCCGCGGAAACCGTCAACGAGGTTATGATCGGCCGTTCCTTGGTCGCACGGCACGCTATCGAGGTGACGGAGCTTGCAATGGAGGTCGCAGGCGGCGCGGCATTCTATCGAGAGAACGGGCTGGAGCGCTGCTTCCGTGACATACAGGGCGCTCGCTATCATCCGATGCAGCCCGGAGCCCAGGCGCAATACGCGGGTTCATTCGCGCTCGGACTTCCCACCGAGAAGATTTTCTAGCGCCTGGCGCAACGACGAACTCCGCGGAATCATAGGCTAGGTGGTTAGTTTGACGTCCAGAATTCGAATGGACGAGCCCCGCCAGCAGGGACGACAGAGCAACCTCTTGTGCGTTTTGGGCCGATATGCGACCGACCACGGCAGCAATGCGCCCCCATGTCGGCCACAGAGGGGATCTTTGCCTTCGCCCAGAAGCCGACATTGCGGTGATCACCTAGAGTTCATAGTCGCGCCACAACCGGCCACTTCCGCAAGTTCTGTGTGCGTCACGCCCGACTCGCCCGAACGCTCAGCCACCGATCATGGGGCTTTCCGACGCACCGACGTACCTCGCTAACGATCCAGCCGGCGTCTGTGAGTGCGGACCGCAGGGCAGACTCGCGCCAGTACGTCTCGACGTAGCGCCGAGGCGCTGCAGCACTGCCGTGTGTGGACACATCCTCGCCTTCGCCCTCTCTAACCGAGGCGTGCAATCGGCCACCGGTCCGGGTCGCCTCGGCAAGCCGTCCAAGCACCGTGCCGAAATCCTCGCGCGCGACATGAATCAGGCAGGCACAGGCCCAGATCCCGTCGTATGGCGTGCCGGGACGCTGCGGGTCGGCCAAGTCTTCGGTCAGCGGGTCCAACAGGTCGGCCTCGAAGCCATTTTCGCGAAGCAGTTCGACGAAACCCTTTGAAATATCGGTGCGCCGGACGCTAATTCCCCGCTTCTCCAGCTCAAGTGCATCTCGCCCACCACCGCTTCCGATTTCCAGCACCCTGCCCGAGCCGCCCAGTTCGGTCACGAACGTATCGATCTCTGTCGCGACCCATTCGGGCATCGCCGCGGCCTCCGCAGCGTACTCCGCCGCGACCGTATCATAGGACCGCACGGTATCCAGGTCGGTGCTCATCCTAGCGCTCCTCCTTCAAGACAAGAGGCCTGATGAGCGAGAGGCCCATCAGCCCGTTGCGCCGTTCACACTTCGGCAGTTGGTGACATCGCGGGCGATTTGCTTCCGAGCTTTAGCAGAAATGCGGTCAGAGACACCACAGACCGAGCCAATGCTGCCGGGCGGCAATGCGCCTTCATTTTGGTCACTCACACCACCCGCGCGAGCTACTGGAAGCCGTCGGTCTGCTTCGCCAGCGGTCGCGCCCGGAAAGCGCCAGACCAAGACATGTTGGAGGACGCTTGGCAGACTGAATTTCGCGGGGCTTTACCAAGGCGCTGGTATCCGGTTTCGTCTCCATATCAACATCCGATGTCAATTTCCGATCGTTTACGCGACATTCGATAGCTTCACGCCTTCAACGCTGCGATCAGCATGTCGACAAACACGGAAACTTTGGGCGGCCGAAATCGCCCGGCGGGATAGACCGTGTAAACGCCGCCGGATGGGAGTTGCCATTCAGGCAGGACTGGAATGAGGTCTCCCGCCAATATGCCGGCGGTCGCGAGAAAATCGGGCAGAACCGACAGACCTGCGCCTTGTCGGACCGCCTCCATGACCGCTGGCGTGGTATTGATCGCGATGTCCGCTTTAAAACGGACGCTCCTGGCGTCTCCATCGCTGCGAGTGAACGTCCATATAAGCGGCTCTCTCAAAGCGTTGTTGGCCACGAAGGGTAGAGGCGTGCAGTCAATCGGCTCGCTCATTGCCGCTATCTCCGCGGCAAAGGCTTGCGATCCCACCAAGAGTTGGCGGAACGATCCGATTCGTCGTGCCTGCATGCTGGAATCAGCCAGCCAGCCGACGCGGATGGCAAGGTCCATGTTGTCGGCAACCAGATCAACCATCTTGTCGCTGAGGTTCAGTTCCACCTTGCAATCATTATAGCGTCGGCGGAAGGCGGCGACCAAGGGCACGACAACCGAGGTACCGTAGTCGTAGGGGGCGGTGATCCTCAGAAGGCCCTTGGGTTCCGTCCTGCGCTGAGCCAACTCTCCCAGGGCATCCTCTGCGTCGCGCAGGATCGAGACGCATCGGGCGTGAAACAACAGCCCGGCTTCGGTCGCCTGCACCCGCCGCGTCGTGCGCATCAGCAATGTGGTGCCGACCTCCTGTTCAAGCCTTGCGACCTGCTGGCTGACAACCGCCTTGGTGATGCCCAAATATTCCGCAGCTCTCGTGAACGATCCCGCGTCAACGACGGCCGCGAAATAAGCCAGCCGATTGAGATTGGTCGCTTCCTGCATAGTATTCTCCGATTTTATTGTCAGCCTCTAGCATACATTCTGTCATTTTTCTCGATCTTCTCGTTCCAATCGGCTCATGTCATCTATGGCTCAAGAAGGAGCCGACATGACTGGCAAGACCCACATCACCTATCTCTTCGATCCCCTTTGCGGCTGGTGTTATGGCGCATCGCCGCTGCTCGCACAGCTCGCCGCGGCACCTGATCTGACAGTGTCGCTCGCCCCGACCGGTCTGTTTTCCGACTCCGGGGCCAGGGCGATGGACGAACAGTTCGCCGCCTTCGCTTGGTCAAACGACCAGCGCATTGGGAGCCTCACGGGGCAGCGGTTTAGCGATGTCTACCGGAGCCAGGTTCTGGCAAAAGGCGGCATGCTGGATTCTGGTCCGGCCACGCTGGCACTAACTGCCGTTGCCCTGACGGCGGGGCAGCACGAACTCGATGCGCTCCGGTTCATCCAGGAGGCGCGCTATGTTTCGGGCCGCGATGTCACGGACATGTCCGAACTGCAGAGCGTGCTGGTCAGTGTTGGACTTGATGCGGCAGCCTCCCGCCTCGCTTCTCCCGATTCCGACCTGCTGGCCGCCAATCGCGCGCGCATGGCCTCGGCGCGCGCCCTGACGCGTGAGTTCGCAGTCGATGGCGTACCGGGATTGATCGTGGATGACGGCGCGGACCGGACTTTGCTCAAGGCGCAGGACCTATTCAGCGGCGGCGATCTCCTCGCCAGGCTGTCCAACACAGGCGCTTCACCTGCACGTCTCGGTCGCAATAGCCATCCGATGAAAGGATAACCCGATGATGATCAAGCGCACGACCTATACAGCACTGGCTGTCTTCATGCTCGCGGCAGCATCGGCGACGCCCGGTTTCGCCCAGAGTGTGCCACCCTACGGCGCGCCGATCAGCATCGAGCGCGCCAAGCAGGTCGCCGCGGCCGCCCTCGCGGAAATGCGCAAGAAAGGCTTTGAGATGACGGTCGCCATCGTCGATTCCGGCAGTAACCTCGTCTATCTCGAACGCTCCAATCAGGCGGGTATCGGCACGATCGACGCCGCGCTCGGTAAGGCGAAGGCCGCAAACGGTATCAAGACGCCGACCAAGGCGATCGAGGATGTGATCCTTCATAACAACCAGAGCAATCTGCTTGCCGTGCCGGGAGCTTTTCCGGTCGAAGGCGGAGTGCCTCTCGTCGCCGATGGCCAGGTAATCGGTGCGATCGGCGTCAGTGGCGGCATGCCCGCAGATGATGGCGCAATCGCCAATACCGGCGCGAAGGCGCTCTAGCCCGACCGCCGATCCACATTGATATGACGCATGAATGAACCAAGACAGGACACCAGGACCATGTTCACCAGGAGAACCATCATGAAAACCACTCTCGCCGCTGGCGTGACCGCCGTACTTGCACCCGCAGGCCTCGGCCACGCAGCAGGAAGCCTCACTTGGAAGCATTTCCCTGCAGGGCAGAATGGCTTCTTCCGCGCGCCCGTTCTGGTTTCCAGCGCGAACGAAGCTGTGCTGATCGATGGCGGCTTCACGCTGCCCGATGGAAAGGCGCTCGCCGACGCCATCAAGGCGACGGGCAAAAAGCTGACCACGATTTACATCAGCCAGTCCGATCCGGACTATTACTTCAGCCTCGGCCCGATCAAGGTAGCTTTCCCCGATGCCAAGGTGATCGCTGCCTCGGCGACAGTCGATGCGATCAAGGCGAGCGTCGAAAAGAAGCTGGCCGTCTGGGGGCCGCAGCTCAAGGAAAACGGTCCCCAGACTCTGGCTGACATCGTCATGCCGGAAACCTTTGACGGAAAGAGGCTGACTGTTGATGGCGAGACCATCGAGATTGTCGATGCGGAAGGCATGGCCAATCGTCGCTACCTCTTCGTTCCATCGCTGAATGCCGTGTTCGGCGGCGTGATGATCTTCAACGGCGTCCACGTCTGGACGGCAGATACCAACAGCGCGGAACTGCGCGCCGCCTGGGTTGCCAATCTCGAAAAGCTCGCGGCGCGCAAGCCGGCCGTCGTCGTGGCCGGACACATGACGTCCGACGCCAAGACCGACCTCGCGGGTGTGGAACATACCATCGCCTACCTGAAGGCCTTCGAGGAAGAACTGGCCAAGGCCAAGGACTCCGCATCGCTGAAGGCCGCCATGGAAGGCCGTTTCCCCAACCTCGGCATGGGTGTTGCGCTCGATATTGGCTCCAAGGTCGCGACCGGCGAAATGAAGTGGGGCTGATCGCCATGAGCGCTAATCTTCATCCGGGCCACCTATGAGGGCTCATCGGAAGACAATGGCCGCAATCTACTTGCGGCCTTGGCACCTGATGCGACGTGGACGGAAGCCGAAGGTTTCCCCTACGCTGGTACCGTTGTCGGCCACTTGTTGAGGTCTTGAAGTCAGCTATCTCAAGCCGGAAAATATCCGGAACGTTGAGGAGCACGCATGACGAAGCATCGCATCTATTCAGTCAGCGTCGCCAGCGTCTATCCCCACTATCTCGCCAAGGCAGAGAAGAAGGGGCGCACGAAGGCAGAGGTCGATGAAATCATCTTTTGGCTGACGGGGCATAGCCAGCAGAGCCTGGACGATCAATTGGCGGAGAAGACCAACTTCGAGGATTTCTTTGCGCAAGCGCCTCGGATGAATCCCTCTCGATCGTTGATTACAGGCGTGATCTGCGGCGTCCGCGTTGAAGATATCCAGGAAACGACGATGCGGGAAATCCGCTATCTGGACAAATTGATCGACGAACTCGCCAAGGGGAAAGCGATGGAGAAAATCCTGCGGAAATAGCCAGTCAGGTTTGCATGAGCTCACCCAAGGCACGGGCGCAGAATCCGGCACCGCCTCGTCCAGGAATGACGAATGTTCATTGTCGCGGGGCAAGGCCATCGAGCAGGAAGTCGAGGCCCTTCCTGAAAGCGCCGTCCCAATCATTGTCCAGCAGCAGACGAGAGCGCTCGATCGTCGGGTAGTCTTGGCTGAGACCTGTCAGGCGCTGTTGCGCGGCGGTCCTGTCGTCGTCCGAGAGGTCGAAGTTCGCCCGGGTGGTGGTCGCGCCGATCACAAAATTCCAGAGCGACCAGATCGCGACGTTCAAATCAGCATCGGCGACACCGGCTCCGGACAAGGTCTTGCTCAGCAGTTCCAGGCGGCCGAGGATGTTCGGGCCGAGCGCCCGGCGTGGCAGCAGCGATGCCGACCAGGGATGGCGCAGCATGCTGGCGCGCCAGTCTTCGAGCATATGAACGACGTCGCCGCGCCAGTCTCGGGACGCATCGACCTCAGGCGGGCCGCGATATTCGAGCACCGAATCGAGCGCCAGATCGAAGACCTTTTCCTTGTTGTCGACGTGCCAATAGAGACTCATCGCGCCCGCGCCGAGGCGATCGGCCAGCCGACGCATCTTCAATCCGTCGATGCCCTCGGCGTCCAGCAGTTCCACCGCGGTCGCCACGATCCGTTCCAGCGAGAGAGGCGGTTCATTGCGCGGCTCCTGCCCGGACTGGGGTGACTCACCTGTCCGCCCGGACCCTTTGCTCTCAGCGCCGCTGCGTTTGGCTGCCATTCGTCTCCCTTTACTCATCAGATGTCGATCTAAGCCGACAATGCTGGGAATGTCGATCCTGACCGATTGACTCGTACGTCGTACGATGCAATTTAATCGTACCACGTACGAGTCAATTCTATAGCGACAAAGTTCCATCCTGCAGGCCGCGAGGATCCGTTGCTCGCAGTCCTGAGAAGCCGAGAGAAAATCGTGTCAATCAAACATCTCATTATCGGAGGACTCATCATCATGACCATCAGCGTTCCCACTGCGGCGCCAGCCAATGAGGACGATCTCAAGCTTGATATCGTCAATCCAAAAAACCTCTACGACCCCTCGCCGAATGGCTACAGCACGGCGGTGATCGTGCCCCGCCAAGGCCGGCTGGCCTACATCTCCGGACAGGGCGGCCAGGACAGCACGGGAGCCTTGTCGCCCGATTTCGCCGTCCAGGTGAAGCAGGCCTATGCGAATTTGCGCACCGCCCTCGATGCGCTCGGCGCCAGGCCGGATCAGGTCGCCAAGCTCACGGTCTTCGTGGTCGATCACGATATGTCCAAGCTCGAGGTGCTGACCAAGAACGTCAAGGACATGTTCGGCGCGTCGCTGCCGGCGCAGACGTTGATTCCCGTTCCCAAGCTGGCCATCGATCCCATGCTCTTCGAGGTCGAAGCCACCGTCGTTCTGGAATAGCGGCGGCGCCGGATCTACACAATTTCGGATTTTCCCGGTGGCGCGCCAACATCTGCTTGGCGTGCCACCTGCGCTTTTGTGGGTGGCCATTGACCAATCGCCTGCGATGTGCGCCACTCATTCCTTGTACAAGGAAAATCCCATGCTCAAGTTTCTGCTCGCCCTCTCGATGGGTGTTTTTTGCGTATCGCCGCTTCAGGCCGGCGACGTCACTCCCGTTACCAAGAGCTGCCAGCCGGGGGCAAAACAGGCGCAATGCGAGCGATGGGTCACAGATATTAAGAAAGCCGTCGAGCTGGCGTATAAAGGCGATCACGGGGCGCAGGCGACCGTTGCCTTCTGCCTGTCCACAGGTTGCCATGGTGCCGTCGCCATCGACAAGGTCGCCTCCTGCAGCTGGCATCTCGTCATCGCCAATTCCGGTACTACAACAGTGCTTGACAGTTCGAACACCAGGATCACCTGCCGGCCGATGACGGCGGCTGAGAAAGACGAAGCCCGCGCGCTGGCGAGCGATCTCGTCCAGAAGATCTACAAGCGGCCTCTGGCTAAGACCGACCAGATGTAATCGGTTGGGGTGCCGGCTCGCGGCGCAACGCCTGCGTGAAAATAAATCTCATTGCTCTCCCGGCTTTCGCCGCTATTGTCCTCTCAAAGAAAATCGGGAGGACCACGGATGATCCTGCACTGCGTATTCCTGCGGCTGAAAACCGCGGTGACGACCGACGACAAGCAGTCGCTGTTTGCGGCAATCGTCGCCCTGAAACAGGTCATTCCCGGCATATTGGACATCAAATACGGGCCGAATGTTTCGCCCGAGGGACTGCATGGCGGCTTCGTCGACGGGTTTGCCGTGACCTTTGAAAGCGCCGAGGCCCGCGACGCTTATCTCATCCATCCCGAACATGTGGCTGTTGGCGAGCGCATCGTCTCGTCGACGGATGGAGGCCTTGCCGGCATCCTGGTCTTCGACCTCAATTTGTAAAGACTGCGGGGTCAAACCCCGCAGCCCTCTCGATCCTCAGCTCGATTTCGCCATGGCGGCGGCGAGCTGGTCGACATTGTATTTGAACATTTTCTCATAGGTCGGCGCCGGCCCCTTGGCGTCGGACAGGGATTCGACATAGAGCTCGCCGCCGGGCTCGGCACCGGTTGCCTTGGCGACCTGCTTGACCAGGCGCGGATCGTTGGAATTCTCGAAGAAATAGGCTTTCACATGCTCGCCCTTGATCTGCTCGATCAGCTTGGCGACGTCGGCGGCCGAGGCCTCGCTTTCGGTGGACAGACCAAGCGGGGCGAGGAAGCTGACATTATATTCGCGGCCGAAATAACCGAAGGCATCGTGGCTGGTCAGCACCTTACGGCGATCCTCGGCCACCTTGTCGAATTTCGCGTGGGCGTAGGCGTTCAATTCATCCAACGTCTTTGTGTACTTCTCGGCATTGGCCTTGAAGGCGGCGGCGTCGGTGGGATCGGCCGATGACAGCGCCTTTTCGATATTGGCGACCCAGACCTTGACGTTGACGGGGCTGTTCCAGACATGCGGATCGGTGATTTTTTCGCCGTCCTCTTCCATGGTGCGGGTGTTGATGCCTTCGGAAACGGTGACCGGCTTGCCCTTATAGCCCGAGGCGGTGATCAGCCGGTCCATCCAGCCCTCCAGCCCCTCGCCGCTGACGAAGGTAACCTGCGCCGCGTTCAAATTCTTCGCATCGGCCGGCGACGGCTCGAATTCGTGGGGATCGCCGTTCGGCCCGACGAGGCTCGTCACCTTGACGTGCTCGCCGCCGACCTGTTTCACAACATCGGCAAGCACGGTGAAGGACGCCACAACCTTCAGCGTTTCGGCGGAGGCGGGCATGGCCGACAGCGCCATCAAAGCGGGGATTGCTGCGGAGAGAAGCAGTCTGTGCGATGTCATCGAAGTCTCCTTGGGATCAGCCCTTCAAATGCGGGCGGGGAAAGAAGCGCCGGGCCAGGCCGGAGGGCGCGAAAAGAATAGAAAGGCCGTAGAGGATCGCCGCCGTCATGATGATCGTCGGGCCGGAGGCGAGCTCGAGATGGTAGGAGGCGATCAGGCCGAGATAACCGGATGCGGCGGCACTTGCGGCTGATATCGCCATCATCACCGGCAGGCTGCGCGACCAGAGCTGGGCGACGGCTGCCGGCAGCATCATCAGGCCGACCGCCATCAGCGTGCCGAGCGCCTGGAAGCTGGCGACGAGGTTCAGCACCACGAGCAGCAGGAAGAGCACGTGATAGGCCGGCCCACGCCCGCCGACGGCGCGCAGGAACCCCGGATCGAAGCATTCCGCCACCAGCGGCCGGTAGATGAAGGCGAGGATGACGAGGGTCATCGAGGTGATCGCGCCGATCAGATAAAGGGCGGGCGCATCGATCGCCAGGATGGTGCCGAAGAGCACATGCAGGAGATCGATATTCGAGCCGCGTAGCGAGACAATCAGCACGCCGAGCGCCAGCGAGGCGAGATAGAAGCTGGCAAAGCTTGCATCTTCCTGCAGCACGGTCATCCGGCTGACGGCGCCGGAAAGCAGCGCCACCGACAGGCCGGCGATGAGGCCGCCGAGGCCCATAGCCGTCAGCGACAGCGAGCCGGCGACGAGGTAACCGATGGCAGCCCCCGGCAGCACGGCATGGCTCATGGCGTCGCCCATCAGGCTCATGCGCCGCAGCATCAGGAAGACGCCGATCGGTCCGGAGCCGAGCCCGAGGCAGAGGCAGGCGACGAGCGCGCGGCGCATGAAACCGTAATCGGCAAAGGGCGCCAGGAAGAGATCGTAGGCCGTCATGCCGCCGGCGCCTCTTCAGGTGCGCAGGCATTCGCATCCTCGTCCCAGCGCTCGGCCATGGCTCGCGCCTTCAGGAGATTGACGGAGGACATGACGTCTGCAGTCGCACCCCAGCCGACCAGTTCGCGGGCAAGCAGCAGGGTTTGCGGGAAATGGGCGCAGACGAGCTCGAAATCGTGCAGCACGGCAATCACGGTGCGGCCCTCGCCGTGCCAGCGGGTGACGATATCGATGAGGTCCCTGGTCGTGCGGGCATCGATTGCCGTAAACGGCTCGTCGAGCAGGATGATGCCGGCATCCTGCAGCAGCAGGCGGGCAAAGAGCACGCGCTGGAACTGGCCGGCCGACAGCGACCCGACATGGCGCCGGCCGAAACCTTCGAGGCCGACTGCCGACAGCGCCTCGCCTGCCCTTTTCATCTCGGCGGGCGCGATGCGGCCGAAGGCTCCCGTCTTCTTCCAGGCGCCGAGCATGACGGTGTCGATGACCGAGATCGGAAAGCGGCGGTCGATCTCGGCCGCCTGCGGGAGGTAACCGAATTCCGCCCGCCCCAGCCGGTGCTCGACCCTGCCTTCGGCGGGGCGAAGCTCGCCCATGATCGCCTTCAAAAGCGTCGACTTGCCCGCCCCGTTCGGCCCGGCGATCGCCGTCAGGCTGCCCGAGGCGAAGGCGCCGGAGACATGATGGACGGCGGGGTGCCTGTTATAGGCGACGGTCAAATTCTCCAGACGGATCAGCGGCGTCATGGCAAGAGAACCGCCCAGTGGATCGCCAGCCAGAGCACGGCAAGGACCAGCGCCATGCCGATCATCCTGGATAAAGCCGACTGTCCCAGCAGGCTGACGGAGGGGCGATCGGGGCTCGGGGGCATGGCGCATCCTACAATGTAATAACATTACGGTTATGTTATAACGATTGCGGCGAGATTGAGGCGAAGGCCAATCCCAGATTCATCGCTAAGCTAAATACGGGCAGCATTCGACATGAGATGATCGCGTGCGTGCACCCATTTGACAGCCATGTGCTGCCGGGCCAGACTTGACACATGATCAGGCCATGGCCCCTACTTGTTGACCATATTCGCAACGTGCGAGGACATTCGGAAGACGAAAAATTCTCGTCTGCCTTGCAGGGCATTGAGCAACTTGCCGATTTCATCGCTCGAAGTTCGCTTCGGAGTGCGCTGTTCGGATGGACATCGATGGCTGATCTATGCGTCCAACAAACCGACCATGCCCCTCCCTCGGTGC
The DNA here is from genome assembly GCF_051811185.1 of Rhizobium sp. 62_C5_N11_2. Lineage (NCBI taxonomy): Bacteria > Pseudomonadati > Pseudomonadota > Alphaproteobacteria > Hyphomicrobiales > Rhizobiaceae > Rhizobium > Rhizobium sp. 62_C5_N11_2. The sequence continues at coordinate 732,830 of NZ_JBPWPW010000001.1, read as the reverse complement.
CCTACCTTCGGATTTCAGCGCAATCATCGGGCCTGATAGAGTTTCGCTATATCGACACGCATGTGGAACGCCGGCAATGGACGCGGACGGAAACGCCAGAACGAGCTGTTCAAAGGCTTAGGACCTTCTTGGGCCAACTTCATTGGGTTTCAGGTCCTGACAGCTTTGCTGCCATCCCGAACTAAGATTTTGCGGCCTGGCCATCCAAACTCGCACCGGCCCATCCCGCCTTCAATTAGCCAACCAGCGTTACGCAAAGGGAAATGAAAAGTTGACCAGATCGCCTCCTGACGTTTGCGATGCTCTGGGTTTCTGCTTCACGCTCGATCGACACGGTTGGAGCGATCTTCTCATCTCTTGCAATGGCGGAATAGTGAGGTGCCGCATCAGTGACGTGTTCTCGGATCCAGCATCAGAGCTTCTGAAACTGTGCCGTGGCGTCTTAGCCAACGAGGTCGTGTCCATTGCGCTCTATGATGAACCCGGCGGCCATGCCCTGTCAGTGACCCCGGACGCTCGGCAACAACATACGATGCTGCTTATGATCCAAGAGTTCCCGCTGTGTCATGGGGCCTATGAGCTCACTGGCGATGAGAAAACCATCATCTCAATCCGGGTTAAACGCAAGCAACTGCTCGGGCTGCTCATGGCGGAACTGTGGAAAGTTGGTCGCTTCTTGCTTGAACCTTCGTTTCAAAAGGATCGGCAGCAGGGATTTCCAACAGAGACGCTCCAGGCGCTGAACGAGGAATGGGATGCCCATGAAACCCTCGGTCCATCATTCCTAAAGTGACGAAATGTAACTGTGTCCCATAATACTTTCCATTCGCGAAACTCGCGATGAAGGCGACATTGTTGCGACGCGTCCGATCTCCGCATTCGGGGCGGTCTCTGACATTTGGCGGAGATCGGCCTATGCCGCCCTTCAACCAAAGCCCAAGCCTCTGGCCGCTATAGGCCGAAACGAGTGTATCCTGACCCCTGCATCGTGCTCGAGGAAGGGCAAACTACCCTAGGCCCATACCCTCAGCGCCCGTTCCATCCGGTCGGCGGCATATGTGACGAGATAGGCGATCACCATGTAGATGACGACGGCGATCAGGAAGGCTTCGAGATAGTAGAAGTTCAGCGCCGCGGTCAGCTGTGACTGCGCGAAGATGTCGACGACCTCGATGGCAAATCCCAGCGACAGTGCCTTCATGATCACCATGATAGAGTTGGCAAGATCGGGGATGGCCGCGACGATGACCTGCGGCAGCATCACCCGGCGGAACACCTGGCTGCGCTTGTAGCCCAGGGAGTAGGCCGCATCGGCCTGACCGTTGTCGAAGGAGTTGAGGGCGCCCTTCACGACTTCCGCCTGGAAGGCTGCGACGCAGGCGGTCAGGGCGACGATGAGCGTGATCCAGTTCGGCGTCGAGTGGCCGTTGTAATCGATGCCGACGAGCGAGGTCAGGAACTGCAGCGTCGGCGGCAAGCCGTAATAGGCAAGGAAGATCACGATCACCATCGGAACGCCCTTGAAGACGACCTTGTAGGCGACGACCAGTTCCCGAAGCAGCGGGACCCGCCGGTATTCCACCATCGCAAAAAGGCTGCCGACGATCGTAGAAAAGACAAAGATGCCAAGCGCCATGGCGAGCGTCACCGGGACCGCGCCCAGGATGTCCCAGAGATCGGGCAGAAGGACTTCGGAATCGAACATGTGATGACCTCCTATTCGATCAGACGCTTGCCATCATGGTGGCCTTGGCCGGTGCGGTATTGGGCGCAAACTTTGCGTTTCGCGTTTCGAAAAAGCGCACGACCATCCATGCCACGAGGCATAGCAGCGAATAGATCACCGCCAGCACAAGGTAGGTCTCGAACTGGTACTGATTGTAGTCGCGCTCCATGACGAGATGGGCGGTCGCCATGACATCCGCGGCGCCGATGTACATCACGAGTGCGACGTTGTGGATGAGGTAGATGATCGAGTTGCCGTAGCCTGGCAGGGCGATGTGCACCGCCTGGGGTCCGACGACACGAAGGATCTTCTGAAGGAAGGTGTATCCGAGACTGTCGGCGGCGTCGTGCTGACCGCGTTCTACGGCGAGGTAGGCTGGCCGCAGAACCTCGGAAAGATAGCCTCCATGGTAGAGGCTGAGGCCGACGATCGCCGCGACATTCGGGGACACGAAGTCCTCGACCTCGAACAGAGCGACGACCAGCGGCAGTCCGTAGAAGGCGACGAACAGTTGCAGCACGACGGGGACGCTCCGGGCATAGGACACGTAGAGGTCGGCCAGCTGGCTGAGAACCGGTATCCTGCGTACCCGGAACGTCGTCGCAATCAGGGCCAGCAGGAAGCCGGCGATCATGGCCGTGAACGTGATCGCAAGCGTCAGCGGCAATGCCTTGAGCAGCTCGGGGATCATGATGGAAAGGTCCACTTGGGAACACTCCTTGTTTCAAATTCAGCCTTGATCGTCGGCCCTGCCTTGGGCGTTACTTCATGTAGGTGGTAATGTCCTCGCCGAACCATTTCTGCGAGAGTTTGGCGAGCGTGCCGTCGGCCTTGAGCTCCTTCAGAGCCTTGTCGATGTCTGCGGAGAGCGCCTTGTTCTCCTCGGAGCGATGGATCAGCACGAATGTGTTGTTGATCGCGACCGGCTCGCTTGCCTTGACGTTGAGCTTCTGCTGGTCGATGACCGTCTGCTCGCCAAGGTTCGACGGCAAAACCAGCGCGTCGTATTTGCCGTTCTCGACCTCTTTCAGGCGATCCGGATAGGGAATGCCGGCGCTGGAGGCGGTGATCTCGATCTTGAAGTCGGGATTCTTTTCCTGCCAGGCGGTGGCGAATTTGTAGATGCCGCCGCCGGCCGTCACCGGCACGATCTTCTTGCCGACCAGATCCTTCATCTCGTTGATGCCGCTATCCTTGCGGCTGTAGATCTTGATCAGGCTGGCGCCGATCGGGCTCTCGGGAATGAGGAACTGCTTTTCGCGAGCGGGCGCCCGGTAGTAGCCGCCGGTCGCGATGTCGTACTTGCCGGTCGCAAGGCCGGTCTCCTGAGCGATGTCGGCAGCACCCTCCATCACGAATTTGTACTGGGGCAGCTTGGCGTTGATCGCCTTCAGGACATCGGGTTCGTAACCCTGCGGCTCGACGCCGATGGCACCCCACGAGAGCGGCTTGGATTCGGCAGCCGTGGCGATCTTGATGGTGCGCACGTCCTCGGCATGGGATAGGCCCGCGGTTGCGAGGGCAAAGGCAACGCCGGCGACAGCGAGGCCGAAGGTGCGGCGGGAAGTCGACTTGATGGAAGACATGTCAGGCATCCTTTCTTTACTGGATGGAGTGTTCGGAATTCAGGAACTGGGCAAGGCGCGGGTTGGAGGGCGTGTCGAAGATCTCGGCAGGGCTGCCTTGAGCGGCGACGACGCCCCGATCCATGAAGACGATGCGGTTCGAGATGTTCTTTGCGAACTGCATCTCGTGGGTGACGAGGAGCGAGGTGATGCCTGATGACGTGACGTCCCTGATCACCTTCAAAACCTCGCCGACGAGTTCGGGGTCGAGCGACGACGTCGGTTCGTCGAAGAGCATGACATCAGGCTTGACGGCCAGCGCACGCGCAATGCCGGTTCGCTGCAGCTGGCCGCCGGAAAGCTGGGACGGGTAGCTGTCGATCTTGTTCGAAAGGCCCACCCGCTCAAGCTCCTGCAAAGCGATCGAACGCGCCTCGTCCTTCGACTTGCGCTGCACGACGACGAGCGGATCCATCACGTTCTGAATGACGGTCATGTTCTTGAAGACGTTGAACTGCTGGAAGACCATCGCCGTCCGCAGCCGGATCGCCTGGACCGCGGTGCTGTCCGGCTTCCGGTAGTCCATCCTGACCTGATCGAAGGCGATCGTGCCGGAGGCCGGCTTGGCCAGATAGTTGATGCACTTCAGCAATGTTGTCTTGCCGGTGCCGCTGGGGCCGATGATCGACACCACGTCGCCGCGGTTCACCGAGAGATCGACACCGTTCAGGACCTGGGTGTTGCCGTAGGACAGCTTTAGATCTTTGAGCTCAAGCATTTCGGGTCGGTGTCCTTTCGACAGAGAGGTCGGAAAGCGTCGTGGTCTCGTCGTCGGCCCACTCGTCTCCGAGCAATTCGGGCGTGTCGAACGCCTGGAGATCGGCGAAATGACGCTCGCGGTCGGCGACGAACAACGCCCTGACGATGCCGCGGGCAAGCCGGTCGGCGCCTTCGCTGATTGCGGGAATGTCGCCCGTGAGCTTGCCGTGGCTGAGCGTGGCGGGGAAATTGAAGCAGTGGATGCGGGCCAGCGCCGGGCAGGCGCCCGGCTCAACCTCGAGGAACTCGAACGCGTCGCCGAGGTCCGGCGAGGTTTCAAGCTCGTCGTTTCGCATGTCGGCGGGCACGGGAAAGCGGTCGCGCCACAGACGGATATGCGATGCGACGGGGCCAAGTTCCGGCCGGTTCGTCAGGTCGACCTTGAAGCCGGTGCCGAAGATCAGGAAATCGACGGGATAGCTGCCTTTCGGCGTCGTCACGACGATATGATCGCCTTCCCGTTGCAGCCGGTTGATCGGGCTTGCGAGATGGAGATGGGCCTGCGGGAATGCGCTGACACGCAAGACGCTCGGACGCGGCGGCGGCGTCTGCGAGCGCATGGCGTAGTCGAGAAACCGCCACTTCCAGTCATCCGGCAGACCGGCGAAGCCGTGCACCACGCCCTGGCTGCCGATGCCGGTGAATTTGTTGATCCGTGGCAGGTCGGCCCTGCGCACGAACAGGTCAAGCCGGGCGGCGCCTGCCTCGAGCGCGGTGGCGGCGTTGTCCATCGCCGAGGCCCCGGCGCCGACGACGCCAACCCGTTTGCCGCGCAATGCGGCGAAATCGATTTCGTCGGCGGTGTGAGCCCAGAACTTGCGATCGACGTCATCGGCGATCGGCGGCACGAAGGGGCCGCCCAGGCCGTCGCGGCCCGTCGCCAGCACCACATGGCGCGCGATCTTCGTTTCGGTCCGGCCATCGTGACGGCAGACGACATCGAGCAGGCCGTCGGCGCGCGGACGAATGGCCTCGACGGCGACCCCATTGCGCACCGGCAGGTCAAGCACACGCCGGTACCAGACCAGGTAATCCATCCATGTCTGACGCGGCGCCCTGTCGAGCGCGACCCAGGCATCGCGGCCGTGCAGCGCCTCGTAATAGGCGCGGAAGGTCAGCGCCGGCAGGCCCATCGCCGGCCCGGTCAGTTGCTTGGGAGAGCGTAGGGTTCGCATCCTGGCGAAGGTGACCCATGGCCCCTCGCTTCCGGCAGGCGCCTTGTCGAGAACGACGTGGTTGGCGACGCCGAGCCGCTTCAGCATGGCGGAGGCGACGAGCCCGGCCATGCCCGCACCGATGATCACGACGTCGACCACCCCTTGGCCATCGACGACGCGGGGCGGAACCCAGGACTTGGCCGGCAGCTCCAGCCAGGCGAGGTCCTGCCGCAGGCGTGCCTCGAGCGCTTCGAGACTGTTCGGAAACGCCGAGAGGTCGCTCATGACGGCACCTCCTCGGTCATCGGGCTACCGCCATAGACGGTGTCGGCCAAGGCTTCAACGCCGCCTGCGTCATGCAGCCGGCACCCGGGCATCGCCAGGGCCACCGCGCGCGCCGCATCGATGACGGCGGCGACCGTCGGGGTCAGCGGCATCGCGGCCGGCGAGATGGCGCCGAACAGGAAGGGGATGGTGTGGTCAAGGACGCGCATCACGATCCCCTCGAGCGGAACGCCGCAGACGGTTGCCGGCTCGACGATGGCCGCTCCCAGTCCGGCCCGAACCATGGTGAGGGCCGTCAGCGAGGCGTTGACGTCGATCATCTGTTGCAGCGCGACGCCTGCCCGTTCCAAAGCCTCGTCGATGCGGTGCCGAAGGCGATAGGGATTGGCGAGCGTGATGATGCGGCGCTCGGCGAGATCGGAAAGACGCACCACGTCATTGCTGGCGAGTGGGTCGTTGGCGGCGAGCGCAACGACACAGGGCGCTTCGGCAATCCAGTGCACGTCGAGGCCGGGATGTTCCAGCGGCAGGCTTGATATGCCGAAGTCCGCCGAGCGGGCGAGCACCGCCTGCACGACGTTCTCTGCCGCCAGCGCCTGCACATGGAGATGACGCGGTATGAGGTCCGGCGCGACGGCTGCGATCGCCTGGGGCAGAACGCCGGCCGCAAGTGAAGGCGTGGCCGCGATCGTCAGCGACGGCGGTTCATCGAGACCGATGGCGTTCGCCCGCTCGCGGATATGGGCAAGGCTGGCAAGATGGCGTTCCACTTCGGCATGAAATTGCAGACCGCGCGCGGTCGGGCTGATGCGCGGGCCGCTTCGATGCAGCAGCGCATAGCCGATATCGGCTTCCAGATCCTGAATCAGCCGCGTGACCGCCGGCTGCGATCGTCCCAGCAGCCTTGCCGCCCCGGTCACGCTGCCGGCGGACATCACCGCTGCGAAGGCTTCAAGTTGCCTTATATCGAAAGAGTTAGAATGCATAATGGACATCAAACACTCTCCTTCATGTCAGTAAAGCATGACAATTCTCATTTGACGACTGGCAGTAGATAAAAAATTCACATCGAATGCTCGTTATCATTCCAGTTTGACATAATGAGGCGTCAGGCCTACCTAGGGCTTATGTCCTTTGACGTCTTGAGGAGCTTGTTTTGACACTCATCGAAACTCTTGCCTCTGTGAGCCCGGGTTCAGCCCTCGCGGAAGCCATGGGGAAACGCGCGGAAATCCTGCGCCTCAGTGAAGCGGCCCACGACGCCGTGCTTCTGCCCCGCGATCCCGGCGGACTGTCGCACGGCCTGAGGGCCGCGCTTGCCGCCCGCATGGCGCGCCACAACCGCAGCCCGGCGCTCGCAAGCCACTACGACACGCTCGTTGCCCGCGCCGGCGAAGCGGCGACAGCCTTGCTCGCCGAGCCGGACACGAAGGTGACGGACCCGCGGACTGCGGAGATCGTTCGTCATGCCGACCGGCTGACGCTCGCGCCGCGCGATGCCACGCGCGCCCATGTCGAGGCATTGCGTCAGGTCGGCGTCACCGACGCTGACATCGTCCGGCTCGCGGAGCTTGCGGCTTTCGTCAATTACCAGGTGCGGGTTCTCGCCGGCCTGAAGCTGCTGGGAGAAATGCGATGAGCGAGGTCGTCCACACCTTCACCACCACGGTGCCGCGCTGGCAGCCCTATGTCATTCCGGTCGATTTCGCGACCGCCACCGACGAGCAGCATGCAGCGATGCAGACGACGCCATCGAACAAGGGCATCTCGCCCTATGTGCTGACCCTGGCGCATGATCCCGAGACGCTCGCGGTCCGCTCGCCGCTGTTCAACCTGATCATGTACGGCAAGGACGGACTGGCGGGGAGCGAGCGCGAATTGGGCGCGGTCGCCGCCTCCGTCGTCAACCGCTGCGTCTACTGCGCCGCCGTCCATGCATCCCGATTCAACAATCTGACAAAACGCACTGATGTCATCGAAGCCGTATTCGCCGATGGTCTCGAGGCGACGCTCGACGAGCACCTCCAGGCAATCTTCGACTTTTCAGCCCGACTGTCTACCACACCGCCCGAGGCGGTCGTGGCCGACGCGCAGTCGCTGGCAGATGTCGGGCTCGACGAGTTGGAGGCTCTCGATCTCGTCCTCTCATCGGCCATCTTCGGCTGGGCGAACCGCCTGATGCATACGCTCGGCGAGCCGATGAAGGACTAAAGCGCGTCGCAATCGTGCTGCAACCGGCGACCCGAGAGCGAGCCGATCACACAAGCGAAAAGGGCGACCGAATGGCCGCCCTTCATCTGTCCGGAATGAGCGCTCAGAGCTTCAGCCCCGCACTAACCCGCAACCGCGCCGATTTGTTGCAACAAGCTCAGCAAGTCGGGTTGACCACGCTCTTCGACAAATTTTCCATCAGCGAGGCGGTAAAAGTTCACGGCCTGGACCGTGATCGACTTACCTGTCGGCTCAACGCCAAGGAACGGACCGTGGTGCGTGCCGCGCATTGTGAAGCGTGCGGCTATCTTATCGTCTTCAGCGATGATTTCTTCCAAAGTCCATTGGATGTCGGGAAAGCCGCCTCGCATCATTCCAATGATCTCGAGGTAACCATCCGGGCCGCGCAGAGGCTCTTGCCGCCCAGGGACATGGAAAATCGCCTCCGGAGCAATCAACTCCGCGGCGAGTTGTTCGCTAGCTGTATTTATAAACTCGACAAACCGGCGCATTGCCATTTTGTTGCGTTCCATTGCCATTCCTGTTCTCCTTCAAGCACTGTTTCAAGCTGGATGGTTGCGATCGATCGACGATGAGTTTCGGCTTGTCGAAACGGCGGCGGTGAATTTCATGCGGCGCTCTGGGGAAATCGGCGGGGCATGAAAAGCGGGACCCACGAGACCAACTCACGATAGCGCCGCGTCTTTTCGGAGTGTCGTCATGGTTCTTTGCCACGGCCACCCCACTCTTATCCTCAGAAGGAACCATCTGTCGACTTGGACAATTGCTCGTATGCGCGCAGCGCGTCGAGCTGTCCTTCGAGGGTCGGCTGGTAGGCCGCAAGAGCATCGCTTCCAGCCAGAAATTGCTTTGGCGGATTTTCCATGCCGACGAACTTGACAAGGACGTCGGCCAGCTTTGCGGGATCACCACCCTGTTTGCCGTTGTAGCCTGACCACATGTCTTCAGCGCTGCCTTCGGCGGCGTAGTCCTCGATGGTGCTGGCGGCGTACTTCGCATTCTGGGCGTCGAGCAGATCTGTCCGGAAGAAGCCAGGTGCGACGGCGGTGATCTTGATGCCGAATTGTTCGACTTCCTGAGCAACCGCCTGCGAGAGGCCTTCGACCGCGAATTTCGAGGCGCTGTATGCCCCGCAGTGCTTGAAGCCGACGATCCCGGCAAGCGAACTGATATTGATGATCCGGCCCGACCGCTGCTTGCGCATGACCGGAAGAACCGCGCGCATCGCATACATGACCCCGTAGAAATTGGTCGACATCAGCCCTTCGATTTCGGCGGTGCTCAACTCTTCGAAGTTGCCGAGCAGGCTGTAGCCCGCATTGTTGAGCAGAACGTCGATGCGACCGAACGCCTTCACAGCTTCGTCTACCGCAGTTCTGGCCTGTTCCTCATTGGCGACGTCCAGCTGGACGAATAGAAGGCGGTCGCCTGCGACGTCGCTCAGGGCATTGCGTACCTTGTCGAGGTTGCGGCCGGTCGCGACGACGCGGTCGCCTGCCCTCAGGGCCGCTTTGGCACTGGCAGCACCGATACCGCTGCCTGCACCCGTGATAAACCAAACCTTGCTCATATCTCACTCCTCTTCCTGATGAACCGGAGGATAGATCGCCTAGCGAGGCACGATTAGATGGTATTATCGGCATGAACTTAGAAATGAGATTTATGAATGCGCCGGGAGAACGGACATGCTGACGTCCCGCGCCCAATTAAACCCCACTGGTGTTCAATCCTCCTTGTGAAGGAGGATTGAACCATCCCGTCCCCAAAGACGGGATCCTGTTTAAAGGTGAAGACGTCTGCGTTTAGGCGACGTTGATGTGAGTGGCGAACCAGTCCAGCACCAGTTGCGGGTTCTTCGCGAAATAATTGTAGCCTTGGAAACGCTGGTCCGTGCCTTCTATCCAGAAAAGCTTCTTATCCTTTGAGGAAATCGTGTCGTAGATCTCCTGAACATTAGACGGCTTGGTCAAGAAGTCGTCGCGGACCTGCGCGACCAATGTCGGAACCGTCACCGACTTGGCATATTCCATCGGCCAGACGTCGGAGAGATGATAGCCGGTCCGCTTGAAGTAGGCGGCATCAAACAGCTCGACACCGTTGGCGATTTTTTGATTTTCCATCGCTGTCTGGACAAAGACGGCAGGCGTTACCGGCTGCAATGCAATCATCGCCTTGATGTGGGTGAACTCTTCCGGGTGCTTGTGCATGCCGACGATGGTAGAGTTGGCGCCCAGGCAACGGCTGTAGAGGGCCGTCTTCATGTCCTTGGTGTCGGGCCGCGATTTGGCGTAACGCAGCGATCCGATCACGTCACGATATTCCAGGGTACCATGGGCATTGATGCCACCGCTTCCGGTGCCGCTGCGGCCATGGTTGCGCATGTCATAGGTGATGATGTTGTAACCTGCGTCATGCAGGATCTTGTATTCCGGCAGGAAGTTCACCTCGAAGCCGCCAAAGTCCTGCCAGGGCGCCAGATGCCCCGGATAGCCGTAGCGATTGCAGGGCATCGGGTGGTTCATGATGAGCAACTTGTCGGAGCCGGCGGCTGGAATGAACCAGCCCTCGATCGTGATGCCGTCCATCGCCGGGAAGAAGATTTCCTCATAGTCCATGCCGTATTCGTTCGGCCACCGCAGAACCGGTGTGCGCGTCGAATGCGCCATCAGGTCGGCCATGCCGTTGATGAACGCTTCGGAGTTTGCATCCGGCGCTGTCGCAGCCATGGCCGCCTTGGTATCTGCGGCCTGTGCGCTGGTCGCGGCCGCTGCCATGAGAGGCAGCGTCGCGAGCGCCGCACTGGCTTTCAGAAGTTGGCGGCGGCTGTTGAAAGCACCTTCCTGTGAAACGATCGTATCAGTTTGCTTGGCCATATCAGGCTCCTGTTTGCTTGAGACGTTGCGTTATCGGGACAATCGAGGCAGAGGGCACCGGATAGGGGTGTCGGCACCCTCTGCCACCGTCCGCGTTCACTGCTTGGGAGGAACGAAGCCTTCGGTGATGATCACCGAGCCTTCGGTCGACGCGACGCGAAATTTCCGCGCGGCCGTGTACTGCGGAGAATTGTAGAAGCGCTGCGCGTCAGCCACGCTTGGGAACTCGGCGATGGCCATGACCTTTTTCGGTTCGCCTTCCACCGCCGTCGCATTCAGATTGAACACGATGATCTTGCCGCCGAATTTCGGAGCGAGCGGACCGGCCTCTTCCATGTATTTGTTGTAGCCGGCCTGATCCTTGATCGTATAATTCGCAATCATGTAGCCGGGGGCCTGCGAATCCTGGGCAAAGGCGGTCGTGGTGAGGGTCAAGGCGATGGCGGCAGCCACTCCGAAAGCGATCTTCTTCATTGTGTCGGGTCCTTTGGTTTTTGAGTTGAGGATGATCAGAGTGATCCGTCCGTCGATCTGGACAGTTCGTCATGGGTTCGCATGTCGCTGAGACGGCTTTCTATGCCGGGCGCGATCATGGCGATCGCATCCGTTCCGGCGACGAATATCTTCGGCGGATTTTCCATGGCGGCGACGGTGACAACGGCCGTGCCGAGCTTGTCGGGATCGCCAGGTTGCACGCCATGGAAGCTCGACCAGGTGACCTCGGATGTTGCATCGCCGGCATAGTCTTCGATGCCGCTTCTGGGAACGTAACGAACATTCTGGCTGTCCAGCAGATCCGTGCGGAAGGCTCCAGGTTCGACGGTCGTGAACTTGACGCCGAATGGCTCGACCTCGATCCCGACGGAAAACGCCAGACCCTCGATCGCGAACTTGGTGGCGGAATAGGCACCGCAGTGTTTCAGGCCGATGACGCCGGCTGCGGCGCCGATGTTGATGATGTGACCCGACCGCTGCTTGCGCATGACCGGAAGCACGGCGCGCACGACATGCACAACGCCATAGAAATTAGTGGCAAACTGGGCTTCGATCTGGGGAAGGCTCTGCTCTTCGAAGTTGCCGAGCAGGCAATAGCCAGCATTGTTCACCGCGACGTCGATGCGTCCGAACCGCGCGGCGGCGTCTTCTGCAGCAGCATTGACCTGTACTTCGCTGGTCACGTCCAACTTGATGAACGCAAGATCGTCACCAGCAACGTCGCGCAAGGCATCACGGGCCTTGTCGAGATTTCTGGAGGTGGCAACGACCTTGTCGCCAGCCTTCAATGCCGCTCTGGCGACCCCGGCGCCGATGCCGCTGCTCACGCCTGTGATGAACCAAACTTTGCTCACGCTTAACTCCCTGTTTCGACAGACAGGAAGATAGATGCGCTCGGTCTATTTGATTAGAATGCATAATTTGCATGAAGCTAGAAAGCGGGTTTCTAAATAGACCCGCGTTTAACTGCTTTATGGCCGAGAGTACGCGTCCGGCGCTTTCGGCCCCTGATCAGCTTCAGGCCATAGTGGGCGAGAAACACGAAAAGCCCAATGATCGCCATGTGATGCAGGAAAAAGGCCGACGCCGCAGTCTGGAAATCCCAAAAGTCGAAGCTCATTTGCATGAACAATTTCGATCCGACATCGATCGTGAGCAAGCCCTGAACGCCATAGACGGCGATGGTGATGGCGACCACACGCAAAACAAGCGTCCGCAGTCTGCCCTCGGCCGTCATGCCGAACCTGCTGCTCACCACGCCGATGATCATCGACCAGTGCAGACCCAGGTGAATGGAAGCCATGAGCAGCGCCAGATATGCCGCCGACGCGTGGATCTGGCGCAAGGTGAAGGTGCCGGTCAAAGACAGGAAGCCAAAGACAGTCTGTGAGATGATTATGCTGGTTGCCAGCAAGGTCAGCATGGTGATCAGCAGCGAGAGATTGATCACCCTGGTGACGATACCGCGCGGTTCGCGCCAGCCCTTCGTGATCATGCCGTACCAACGGCGGTTGAAAATGTTGTGGCTGATCAGCAGCAGGAACATCCCCATGCCGATTATCTCATGTGCCGCATTGCCGAGCCAGTTGTAAGCCAGAGCGGCCAGCAACAAGCCGGCCGCCAAGACATCGAGGATCAACCGCAAGAGAAACAGCGGCTTCAAGGGACGTAAGCCCGCATTCTGTCGGTCGTGAACATGAAGTCGTTATCTGCCTGAGACCCGTGGCACGATTGGCATCGCTCGGCGAACGCGGTCCGACTGACCTGCATGTTGGTATCGAACTGCTGAAAATGCCAGTCTCCGGTGCGCTGCTCCTCCGGGACGCTGAGACCCCAGTCCACACCTTTCTCCATGACGAAATAGCCGGTGAGTTTGTAGTCAGCCCAGATGCCCAGGACCAATTGCGTGCCGGGCGGCAGCGGTCGGCCGGACTTCGCGATCTCCAGAGTTTCGCGCGTTGCAAACGCCTCCTCCCTGGAAGAGCCACGGTCGTAGGTCGCATAGTGGACATACTCATCGAAATTCTTTGGGAAGGTTGCTCGGTTTCCGGTTGCCTGCGCCATTGCCGAAGAGCTGAATGGGCCGAAGACGCTGAAGACGATAGCGGCCACGGTCACGACAAGACGTTGGATTGCGGCGAATGGTTGATTGGATTTTTTGGATCTGGCGTCAGCCATAGAGGATTCCCTTGGTTTACCGGAGCGGGATTTGACACGGACAATCGACGACACCGTAGTCCGGCGAAGCCGATCAGATTAGGCGGCGGTATTTGCATGGGCTTAGAAAGCGGGCTTCTTAATCCGCCAAATTGCTGCAGCAATTCAAAGTGCTGCAGCGTCGCGCGTCTGAAAAACGCGCGGCGCCTGGAGGTCGGAAAGATCGCGACGCGCTTTAGGTTGTTTGGTCAACCAGACCCATTTGCATTTCGTTCATGCGTCCGCCATGCACGGTCAGCGCCGCGAGGGCAGTCCCGAACTCGCGGAGGTCGTCAGGTGTCAACTCGACCCGAAGCGCACCCAGGTTCTCATTCAGATGATCGATATTGCGCGTGCCTGGGATGGGAACGATGAACGGCTTCTGCGCCAGCAGCCACGCCAGGGCAATCTGAGAGGGTGTTGCCCCTTTCTTTTCGGCGAGTTGCTTCAACAACGCGACGAACGGCATATTGGCTGCCAGGTTTTCAGGGCTGAAGCGGTCGAATGTCGAGCGCAGATCGGTCTTCGGGTCGAACCGTGTGCTCGCGTCGATTTTGCCTGTGAGATAACCCATTCCCATGGGACCCCACGGGACGAAGCCGATGCCAAGCTCCTCACATGCTGCGAGAACGCCATTGCGTTCCGGGCTCCTTTCCATCACGGAGTATTCGGTCTGGACCGCCGTCACAGGCTGGATGGCATGTGCCCGGCGAATTGTCCCGGCGCTCGGCTCCGAGAGACCGAAGTGCAGAACCTTGCCTTCCTGGATCAACTCCTTGATAGCACCAGCCACATCTTCGATCGGTACATTGGGGTCGACGCGATGCTGATAGAAGAGATCGATGCGATCGGTCTTCAGGCGTTTGAGCGAAGCCTCCGCCACCTGCTTGATCCGTTCCGGACGACTGTTCAGCCCAGCAGTGCCGTCAATTGCAAAGCCGAACTTGGTGGCGATTTTCACCTGATCGCGTATCGGTGCCAACGCTTCTCCGACAAGCTCTTCGCTCGTATACGGCCCATAGACTTCGGCGGTATCAAAAAATGTAACGCCCTTTTCGTGGGCGGCGCGGATGGTGTCGATGCCTTGGGCAGTCGAGGCGGCCGGTCCATAATTGGCGCTGATGCTCATGCATCCAGCTCCCATTTCCGAGACTTCCAGTGTTCCGAGCTTCCGGGTTTTCATCTGGGCTTGTCCTGCCTGGGGAGTGCTTTTGGTTACCTGGGGCTGATCCGACGAAGCGGCCCAGGCCGGCGATGCGACGGTCAACATTGCCCCGGCGAGCGCCGAGTTGATCAAGAAGTCGCGGCGAGCAACGCCCGGATGTTCGTTGGCATTGGAACCCGCATTTGGCTTGTTTTTGTCCATAGGTCGTCTCCTGAACTTTAGCGGCAGAGCCGTCTTTTCATCGAAGGAGGGACGAGCCGTGGCGATCTCGATCACCTCGCCGGCACAGTGATTTTGCGCCCGTCCTCGTGAGGTGAGATAAGCAGCGCAGCACCAGCGATTAGGCCCCATTTTCTGCATGGGGTAGAAATGGGATTGATGAATGCCGTTACGGTCCCCGGTAACGGAGTGCCTCGACCAGGAGGGAGAAGGCCGGGGTGTGTTGCCGCCGGCTTGGATAGTAGAGGTGATAGCCCGGGAATTGCGGACACCAGTCTTCCAGAACTCGGATCAAACGTCCCTCGGCCACATGGTGAGAAACCTGACTTTCGAAGACATAAACAAGCCCCAGTCCATCAAGGGCCGCGTTTTCGAGCATCTCATTGTCATTAAGAATAAGCGTTCCGCTGACGCGCGCCTCCAGCTCGATGCCGTCGCGCTCGAATTCCCAGGCATAGAGACCGCCTCCCCTGCTCTGCCGATAGCTTACGCAAGCGTGACTGTTCAGGTCACGTGGCGTTTCCGGGCGCTTACGGTTGGCAAAATAAGAGGGCGATCCGACAACCGCCATTCGAACCTCGGGGCTCACCCGCACCGAGACCATGTCCTTCTCGACCTGTTCGCCGAGCCTTATGCCCGCGTCAAATCGGCCAGCGACAATGTCCGTGAGCCCTTCGTCGACATTGATCTCAACGATGATGTCCGGATACTCGGGCGCGAGTTTCAGCAATGCGGGCCAGAGCACCATTCGGGCGGCATGGCGAAAGGTGGTGATGCGAATCGTGCCTGCAGGCTTATCGCGAAGGGCGGTGAGCGCGGCAATCTCGCTGTCGATGTGATCAAATGCGGGACGCAGGCTGTGAAACAGCCGTTCTCCCGCCTCTGTCGTCGAAAGGCTGCGGGTCGTCCGTGAAATCAACCGCACATCCAGACGTCGCTCGAGCATTCGAACAGCATAGCTGAGTGCGGACTGAGAGAGGCCAAGCTTTGCGGCCGCGCGCGTGAAACTTCCCTCCTCCACGACGGTGATGAATGCCGCCAGCTCGCTGAAATCACCTTTTCTCATTCATAAACCCCATTTCTAAGTTCATGCAGATTATAGCGGCTAATCGGAATGCCTGTCCTCCATTATTTATTGGCTCATAGAGCAGCGCGAGGACGACGAGATCATGAGCAAGACACAACCGAAACTCTTCGACGCGTTCGCTTTCGCCAAGGGGATCACCCTTCGCAACCGGATTGTCATGGCCCCCATGACGACATGGTCGGGCAATGAGGACGGAACGGTCTCTGACGAAGAGGTCGCGTATTACCGTCGCAGAGCAAAGGACGTCGGCCTGGTGATTACCGGTTGCACCCACGTCATGCCGAACGGCGTCGGCTTCACGGGCGAGTTTGCCTCTTGCGACGATAGCTTCACGCCGAGCCTGCGCCGCCTGGCAGGGGCGGCCAAGAGTGGCGGCGCGCCGGCGATCCTCCAGATCTTCCATGCCGGCAACAAAGCCGTGCCCGAACTGGTTCCAGGGGGCGAGATCGTCAGCGCGAGCGCCGTCAAGGCTGCTGCGGGTGCGTTCAACAATGGCAACATGACAGCGCGCGCGCTGACTCACGATGAAATCCTGGCTGTCGTGGCTGCTTTCGGCGAGGCCACACGCCGCGCAATCGAGGCAGGCTTCGACGGCATCGAGTTGCATGGGGCGCACGGGTTCCTGATTCAGAATTTCTTCTCACCGCTATCTAACCAGCGAGAGGACGAATGGGGCGGTTCGCTGGAGAACCGCATGCGCTTTCCGCTCGCCGTCGCTCAAGAGGTCAAGCGGATCGTCGATACGCACGCGAAGCGGCCCTTCTTGTTGGGCTACCGGATCTCGCCTGAGGAATCTGATGAAGGCGGCCTTCGGCTCGGTGACACCTGCGAACTGATTGATCGCCTCGTCGTGGCCGGTGTGGACTACATGCACGTGTCGCTCTCGAGCGTGCTTCATGCCAAACCTATCCACGATGCCGGCGGCCGTTCCATCGCTGAGCTCATTGCCGAGCACGTCGAGGGCCGCATACCCGTCGTCGCCGCCGGCCAAATCAGAAAACCCGATGAGGCCGAAAAGGCCCTCGAATTTGGCCTGTCGCTCGTCGCCGTCGGCCAGGGGCTGGTGATGAATCCGGAATGGGTTGAACTCGCCCAGAACCAAAGAAGTCATGAAATCGACATTGCGCTCAGCCCACTCACGGTTTCGGAGATCACGCTTCCAGTCAAACTCTGGAACATTATTCGTGCCACGGCGGGCTGGTTCGAAATCCGAACTTAACCTTGCGAAGCGAGGCCGGAGAGGATGGAAGATATCGCACGCTGGCTGGCAAATGACGCGCCTCATAACGGCGTCAAGGAACTGTTTGCCGCCTTCTGCCAACAGATCGTTCGGTCCGGCATGCCAGTCGGGCGCGCCTCCCTGGGGGTCGAAGTGCTGCACCCGGAAGTGAGTGGATGGCAGTAGGCCGAAGCGCAGGCCTGCCTCAACTCTCGAGCGCGTCCAGACGGACATTGGAGAGCTGGAGCCAGGGGGGATTGTCGGCATACATTTCGCGGATAATCTGCTTTATCAATTCGATCCGGCCGCCGGCTTCGTTGCGCCGGTAGCTCATGATGATGGGTGAGGTCGCCCTCTCGTCGGCAATCATGCGATAGCAGACATCGTCCGGTCGCTGGCGCTGCGAGGCCGCGGGAATGATGCACAGGCCGGCGCCGGCTGCGACCATGCCCAGCGCCGTCTGGATTTCGCGAACCTCCTCGACATGCCCGGGATTGACGTTGATCTCGCCGAGCAGGTTCAGCGTCTCGTCCGCAAAGCTTGGCCGGGGCGTCGAGGGATAGATGATCAGGGATTCCCCCTCCAGCTCGCAAAGCCCTATGGGCTCCTTGGCGGTGGATTTGGCATGGCTCTTCGGGAAGGCGACGACAAGCCGCTCCTCTCGGAGCGTCAGCCGTTCGACTTCCCTGTCGTTGAAGCGCACCCGGCCGAAACCCAGATCGATGCGTCGCTCCTTGAGCGCCGTCACCTGTTCCGTCGACATCATTTCCCGGATCTCGATATCGAGATCAGGCCAGCGCTGCCGCATGCGCCTGACGAGGTCCGGCATACCTCCATAGAGGGTGGAGCCGACGCAGCCGATGACGAACCGTTCGCGCTGGGCCTTTCCTATTCTCTGGGTCTGATCACGGATATGCTCGAGCCGGGCCATGATCTGCGAGGCCTGATCGAAGAAGAACCGTCCCGCCTCCGTCAAGCTCAACGGCCGCTTGGACCTGTCGATCAGGTTGACGCCCAGTTCCTCCTCCAGCTGCTGGATTTGCCGGCTGAGCGGTGGCTGCGCGATGTGGAGAATTTCCGCCGCGCGCGAGAAATTGCGCTCGGTGGCGACCGCCACGAAGTAGCGGAGTTGGCGCAGCTCCATTCCTATTATACCTCCTAGGTATAGATTTCGACTAATATGGTCTTGGACCTTACCTTAAACGAGGGCTAACCTTCCTGCAAATAAAGGGAGGAAGCGCAGTGCGTGCGGAAATTCGGATCGTTTCCATCGAGGCTACTATACTCGATCTGCCGACCATCCGGCCGCACACGCTCTCGATGGTCACCATGAACCGCCAGAGCATGACGATCGTGCGCGTTCGCTGCTCCGATGGGATCGAAGGCCTCGGTGAAGGCACGACCATTGGCGGACTTGCCTACGGACCGGAGAGCCCGGAAGGCATGAAACTCACCATCGACGAATATATCGCGCCCCTGCTCCTCGGCTGCGATCCGACGCGCGTACAGGCGACGATGGATCTCGTCCGGAAGGCGGTAAAGGGCAATCACTTTGCCAAATGCGCCGTCGAATCCGCGTTGCTGGATGGCCAGGCCCGCCGGCTCGGCGTGCCGATGTCGGAACTGCTCGGCGGCCGACGTCGTGAGAAACTGCCGGTTGCCTGGACGCTCGCATCCGGAGATACCGCAAAGGACATCGATGAGGCGCAGGCGCTGCTCGACCGACGTCGCCACAAGGACTTCAAACTGAAGATCGGCGTCAAGTCGATCAAGGAGGATATCCGCCACGTGGCTGCCATACGCAAGGCGCTGCCGGACATGGCCTCGGTTCGTGTCGACGTGAACATGGCATGGCGGGAGCGCGAGGCGCGCAATGCGATTGCGGCACTCGGCGATGCGGGTTGCGTATTGGTGGAGCAGCCGGTGTGCGGCGTCGCGCCGCTTGCCCGGCTGACGCGAGTGTCACCGATCGCGATGATGGCCGATGAAGTGCTTGTCGGTCCCGAAAGCGCCCTCGAAGCGGTGACGGCGCACGCAGCCGACGTATTCTCGATCAAGATCGAGCAGGCGGGCGGCCTGTTCGCCGCCGCCAAGGTCATCGCCATCGCCGAGACGGCCGGCATCGGTGTCTATGGCGGCACTATGCTCGAAGGGCCGATCGGCACGATCGCTGCCGCGCAGTTGATGGCCGGCGTGAAGGATCTGCAATGGGGCACGGAGTTCTTTGGTCCGCTGCTGCTGACGGAAGAGATCCTCGCCACGCCCTTGGATTACAGCGATTTCGAACTGACCGTTCCCCAGGGACCGGGACTGGGGATCGAACTGGACGAGGATCGTGTGGCGTTCTTTGTTCGAGGCAGGATGCGCAAGACGATCAGCATTGCCGGATAAGGGAGGCGACCATGCTTTTCCATGTGAGGATGGATGTGAATATTCCCCATGATCTCCCCTCGGCGGAGGCGGCGGAGATCATCGCTCGGGAAAAGGCCTATTCGCACGAACTGCAGCGCAGCCGCAAATGGCGGCATATCTGGCGCATCGCCGGTGAATACGCGAACTACAGCATCTTCGACGTGAAGGACAATACGGAGTTGCACGAGATCCTGTCGGGGCTGCCATTGTTCAAGTTCATGGACATCGAAGTAACGCCGCTGCTGCGGCATCCCTCGGCGATCCGCGAGGACGATACCTAGCGCCGTGTTCGGCGCGGGAACGGGAGCCGCATCGACTTTCTGAACAATGCAAGAGGAGGAAAAAATGAGCGTGAAGATTTTCGGCAGGCCCGACATTCAGGATTTTCTGAGCGTCCTGAGCGGCCTCGACAAGGACGGCGGCAATCCGCGCGTCAAACTCATCGTCCATCGGATCATGTCCGACCTGTTCAAGGCGATCGATGATCTCGACATCACCCCCGACGAATACTGGACCGGCATTGCCTGGCTCAATGAGATCGGCGCCGCCGGCCAGGCCGGCCTGATCTCGCCCGGTCTCGGTCTCGATCATTTCCTCGACGAACGCCTCGACGCGATCGATGAGGCGCTCGGCATCGAAAACCCGACGCCGCGCACGATCGAGGGGCCGCT
The DNA here is from genome assembly GCF_051811185.1 of Rhizobium sp. 62_C5_N11_2. Lineage (NCBI taxonomy): Bacteria > Pseudomonadati > Pseudomonadota > Alphaproteobacteria > Hyphomicrobiales > Rhizobiaceae > Rhizobium > Rhizobium sp. 62_C5_N11_2. The sequence goes on along the minus strand of NZ_JBPWPW010000001.1, from coordinate 712,709 downwards.
CTATGTGGCCGGCGCACCGGTCAGTCATGGCTTTGCCCGTCTCGATGACGGCACCGACGCCAATGGTCACACACTGATCATGCACGGCACCGTCTATGGTTCTGACGGCAAGCCGCAGCCGGGTGCGACTGTCGAAGTCTGGCATTGTGACACCCGCGGGTTCTATTCGCACTTCGACCCGACCGGCAAGCAGGCGCCGTTCAACATGCGCCGCACGATCGTGACTGACGAAAAGGGCTGTTACAAATTCCAGAGCATCGTGCCGCACGGATATGGCGTGCCACCGGGCAGCCCGACGGAACAGTTGCTTTCCGCCCTCGGCCGCCATGGCCAGCGCCCGGCGCATATCCACCTCTTCATCAGCGCCGACGGCCATCGCAAGCTGACGACCCAGATCAACATTGAAGGCGATCCGCTGGTCAATGACGATTTTGCCTATGCGACGCGAGACGGCCTGGTTCCGGCCGTGATCGAGCGCAGCGACGAAGCCAGCATCAAGGCCAATGGTCTGAGCGGCCCGTTCGCCGAGATCACGTTCGACATCCATCTGACCGCTCTGGTCGATGGCATCGACAACCAGATCAACGAACAGCGCAAACGCGCCGCCGCGTAAACGGCAAGGGCGGCGGCTGAATGGCCGCCAGCCCGCATATCATCGTCACCATCGACACTGTTGCAAGGGTTGCGCCGGTTACCGCGCACTTTGCGGGAGAGAAGCCATGTCTGCGATCATCGACAAAGCAAGAGAACTCGATCATCTGCTCGCCACTGCCGTGCAGGACGACAAGGAAGCCGGTCTATTCCGTTGCCGCCGGGACATCTTCACCGACGAAGACCTCTTCGAGCTGGAGATAAAGCATATCTTCGAAGGCAACTGGGTTTATCTGGCCCATGAGAGTCAAATCCCAGAGAACAACGATTATTACACGACCTATATCGGCCGGCAGCCGGTCGTCATCACCCGCGACAAGAACGGCGAACTGCACGCGGTCATCAACGCCTGCGCCCACCGCGGCGCGATGCTGTGCCGCCGCAAGCACGGCAACAAGGGCAGCTTCACCTGCCCCTTCCACGGCTGGACCTTTTCCAACACCGGCAAGCTGCTCAAGGTCAAGGACGAGAAAACCACCCAGTATCCGCCTCAGTTCGCGCAGAACGGTTCGCACGACCTCAAGCGCGTTCCCCGGTTCGAGAACTATCGAGGCTTTCTGTTCGGCAGCCTGAATGATGCGGTCGCGACGCTCGAGGACTATCTCGGCGAGACGAAGGTTATCATCGACCAGATCGTCGACCAGGCGCCGAACGGGCTTGAAGTGCTGCGGGGCAATTCGTCCTACATCTACGACGGAAACTGGAAGCTGCAGATGGAAAACGGCTGCGACGGTTATCACGTCAGCTCCGTCCACTGGAACTATGCCGCGACGATGGGGCGGCGCAAGGAAGAGGGCACGAAGGCGGTCGACGCCAACAGCTGGAGCCGTTCCGTCGCGGGTGTCTATGGTTTCGAGAACGGTCACATCCTGCTGTGGACCAACACCATGAACCCCGAGGTGCGTCCGGTCTACGACCAGCGAGACGAGATCGCGGCGCGCGTCGGTGCCGAGAAGGCGAATTTCATCGTCAACCAGACCCGCAACCTCTGCCTTTACCCGAATGTATTCCTGATGGACCAGTTCAGCACGCAGATCCGCGTGACCCGCCCGATCAGTGTCGACAAGACCGAAATCAACATCTTCTGCTTTGCGCCGAAGGGCGAAAGCGAGGCTGATCGCCAGCTCCGTATCCGCCAATATGAGGATTTCTTCAACGTGTCCGGCATGGGCACTGCTGACGACCTGGAGGAATTCCGCGCCTGCCAGGCCGGCTATGCCGGCACCGCGGCGCTCTGGAACGACCTGTCGCGGGGCGCGCCGCTGTGGATCGATGGTCCGGACGAAAACGCCAAGCAGATGGGCATCGAGCCGCTGCTGTCCGGCGAGCGCAGCGAGGACGAAGGCCTGTTCGTCCGCCAGCACGAATACTGGGCCAAGGTGATGCGCCAGGCGCTGTCCGCTGAAAAGAACGGAGTTGTCGCATGAGCATTTCCTATGACGCCATCTGCGCGTTCTTCTATCGGGAAGCGCGGCTCCTGGACGATCGCGAGTGGGACGAATGGCTGACCTGCTATGCACCCGACGTGACCTACTGGATGCCGGCCTGGGATGACGACGACCGGATTACCGAAGACCCGCAGTCGCAGATTTCGCTGATCTATTATCCGAACCGCGACGGCCTGGAAGACCGGGTATTCCGCATCAAGACCGAGCGCTCCGGCGCTTCCACGCCGGAACCGCGCACGAGCCACAATGTCACCAATGTCGAAGTGCTGGCGCATCGGGGCGACGAAGTCGACGTGCGCTACAACTTCCACACGTTGAACCACCGCTACAAGGTAACCGACCACTTCTTCGGCACCATGTTCGCCACGCTGCGCAAGGACGACGACGCACTGCTGATCGCGCGCAAGAAGATCGTGTTGAAGAACGACTACATCCGCCAGGTTATTGACGTCTATCACGTTTGACAGGCGTCGCCGGCCGGCAGGGGATTGATGAGGAGGGCTCCATGGCCAGCTACAGGATCGCATTGAACTTCGAGGACGGGGTCACCCGGTTCGTCGAATGCAAGGACGGCGAGAAGGTTCTCGATGCCGCCTTCCGCAACAAGATCAACCTGCCGATGGATTGCTCCGACGGCGTGTGCGGGACCTGCAAATGTCGCGCCGAAAGCGGCTTCTACGATCTCGGCGACGACTATATCGATGATGCGCTGACGGCCGACGAGGCGGAGCGCGGCCTCGTGCTGACCTGCCAGATGAAGCCGACGTCGGACTGCGTCATCGCTGTGCCGACGACATCGACGGCCTGCAAAACCGGGCAGCAGAAATTCGCCGCCACTGTGGCGAAGGTGACGCCGCACAACGATGCGGCGATCGTATTGGAACTGGACGTGGACACTGGGGCGTCTCCCTCGTTCCTGCCCGGCCAGTATGTCAACATCGATGTGCCGGCCAGCGGCCAGAGCCGTTCCTATTCGTTCAGCACGGCGCCCGGCGAGCAACGCATCGGCTTCCTGATCAAGAAGATCCCGGGTGGGTTGATGAGCGGCTGGCTCGCCGACGCACAGGCCGGCGACAGGCTCAATCTGACTGGCCCGCTCGGCAGCTTTTATCTGCGGGATGTGCGCAGGCCGCTTTTGTTTTTAGCCGGAGGCACCGGCCTTGCACCGTTCCTCTCGATGCTGGAGGTTCTTGCCCGCGCTGGATCGGAACAGAAAATCCATCTGATCTATGGCGTGACGCGCGATCTCGATCTGGTTCTCGTCGACGAGTTCGCGGCCTATGCCACGCGCCTGCCCAACTTCAGCTTCACCACGGTGGTGGCCGAGGAGGCCTCGAGCCATCCGCGTAAGGGATGGGTTACGCAACATATGCCGGCCGAGCTGCTTCATGGCGGCGATGTCGACGTCTATCTCTGCGGCCCCCCGCCAATGGTCGATGCGGTGCGCAAGCATTTCGACGACAACGGCGTGAAGCCCAACAGCTTCCAATACGAAAAGTTCACGCCCAATGCGGCGGCGAAGGAGGCTGCATGAGCGCGCCGCGCTTCGCCGGTCGGTTTGACGGCAAGGTGCTGGTCGTCACCGGCGCCGCGCAGGGCATCGGCCGCGCCGTGGCCATCCGCGCCGCGGCAGAGGGTGGCAAGGTGCTGTTCGTCGACCGCGCCGATTTCGTGACGGAGATTGCAGCCGAAGCCAGAGACGCCGAAACCGCCGCCTTCAATGCCGATCTGGAGACCTATGAAGGCGCGGCTTCGGCGATGCGCTTCGCCGAGCAACGCTTCGGTGGCATCGACATCCTGATCAACAATGTCGGCGGCGCCATCCGGATGCGCCCCTTTGCGGAATTCGGATCGCAGCAGATCGACGCGGAGATCCGCCGCTCGCTGATGCCGACACTCTATTGCTGCCACGCCGTCCTGCCGCATCTGTTCGCGCGCGGCGGCGGCACCATCGTCAACGTATCCTCGAATGCAACGCGCGGCATCCATCGTGTGCCTTATTCGGCAGCCAAGGGCGGCGTGAACGCCATCACCCAGTCGCTTGCCATGGAACTGGCGGAGCGCAACATCCGCGTGGTCGCCACCGCACCAGGCGGCACGGAAGCGCCGCCGCGTCGGATTCCGCGCAATGTCGCGGGCGATACGGACGCCGAGAAGGCCTGGATGACCGACGTCGTCGGCCAGGTGAAACAATCCAGTTTCATGAAGCGGTACGGGACCATCGAGGAACAGGCAGCGCCAATCCTGTTCCTCGCCTCGGATGAAGCGTCCTACATCACCGGCAGCGTGCTGCCGGTGGCCGGCGGCGATACCGGCTGACATCTCAATACTGACTGCGTAGAAACTCAGGGAGGAGCCATGATGCGCACTATCGATGTGAATGAAGCGATAGACAACAATCCATTCGGAAGGTTTCAGTGGTCGGTGGTGGCGCTCTGCGCGCTGCTGCTGATCGTCGACGGTTATGACGTCTTCGTCGCCGGCACCGTGCTGCCGACGCTGATTGCGGAATGGGGCCTGACCAAACCGCAGGCCGGCGCGCTGCAGGCCTGGGCGCTGTTCGGGATGATGTTCGGCGCCCTGGCTTTTGGCTCCCTGGCCGACAGGATCGGGCGCAAGAAGGGCATTGCGATCAGCTTCGTGCTGTTCACTGCTTCCACCCTTCTGACCGGTTTCGCCAGTTCGCCCGACCAGTTCAAAGTCTTTCGCTTCATTGCCGGTCTCGGCTGCGGCGGACTGATGCCCAACGCGGTGGCGCTTATGAACGAATATGCCCCCAAGCGCCTCCGCAGCACCATCGTCGCGCTGATGTTCTCCGGCTACTCGGTCGGCGGCATGGTTGCCGCCGGGCTCGGCATCGGCATGATCCCGCAATATGGCTGGAAGCCCATGTTCTTCATCGCCGCCCTGCCGTTGCTGATGCTGCCGCTGGTGCTCTGGAAGTTGCCCGAATCCCTTGGCTTTCTGATCCGCCAGGGGCAACAGGAGAAAGCCAGACGGATCTATGCGAAGATCGATCCGTCTGCCCGCCTTGGCAACGACGACATGCTGGTCTTCACTGAAACCAAGGGTGCGTCCGCATCGGTCGCCGAACTGTTCCGCCACCAGCGCACGTTGCGCACGCTGATGCTCTGGGTGGCGTTCTTCTGCTGCCTGCTGCTTGTTTATCTGCTGTCGTCGTGGCTGCCGAAAGTGCTGCAGGAAGCCGGCTATGCCGAAAGAGCCAGCCTCGTGAGCCTGTTCTCGCTCAATTTTGGCGGCATGGTCGGGGCCATCGCCGGCGGTTGGCTGGGCGACCGGTTCGGCCTGCCGAAGGTTGTCGTCGGCTTCTTCGTGGCTGCCGCCCTGTCGATCGCGCTGATTGGTTTCAACCTGCCGGCTGGGCTGCTGTTCCTGACGATCTTCATCGCCGGCGCCACCACCATCGGCACGCAGATCCTGCTCTATGCGAGCGTCGCGCAGCTCTATAACCTCTCCGTCCGGTCGACGGGGCTGGGCTGGGCTTCCGGTGTGGGCCGTATCGGCGCCATTGTCGGTCCGACCCTCGGCGGTGTGCTTCTGGCCCAACAGCTGCCGCTGCAGCAGAACTTCCTGATCTTCGCGATCCCCGCGGCCGTCTCGGCGCTCGCCATGCTGGTCTTCGCGATCAGCAACGCCCGCCGCGTCGACGCCGTTCTGCTCGCCGCAGCATGAGGGTCGGTACGTTGACGGCGGGCGGACAGAACACACTCGCAGGTCAGCGTCATGCTTCCGCCGACGGCCATCCCGATGTGGCCGTCGGTGCCTTCGCGTCGCGACTGCGGCGACCTTCGTCATCGGGATAGGAGGGTTCGGCCGGATCGTCGGGACATTGCCTCCAGCCATTTTCAAAAACCGAGAGTCCTCAAGCCATGCCCTATCTCGATCTCGCAAGCCACCGCCTGCACTATCGCATCGACGGCGACAGGAGTGCGGCCGGCAAACCGTGGCTCATGTTCTGCAATTCGCTCGGAACCGACCTGCACATGTGGGATGCGCAGGCGGCCGCATTGTCCCAGCATTACCGCGTGCTGCGTTATGACCGCTGCGGCCACGGCCTGTCGTCGGCACCGCCGCCGCCCTATGCGCTGTCAGACCTCGGCAATGATGTCCTTGCGCTGCTCGATGCGCTGGAGATAGAGCGGACGCATTTCTGCGGTCTGTCGATCGGCGGCCTGACCGGACAGTGGCTGGGCATTCATGCCGGACAACGTCTGGACAAAATTCTTTTGTGTGCGACGTCCGCCAAGATCGGCACCGCCGAAAGCTGGGGCGCGCGCATGGCGGCCGTGCGGGAATACGGCCTTGGCGGGCTCACCGCTGCCGCCGCAGAACGCTGGTTCAGCCCGGCGTTCAACGCCAGCCAACCCGGCATGGTGCGCGACATTCTCGACCGTTTCACCGCGACAACGGTTGATGGCTATATCGGCTGCTGCGCGGCGCTGGCCAACACCGATTTGCAGGTAGACATCGCACGGATCGCCAACCCCTTGCTTGCCGTCTCCGGTGAAGAAGACCCGGTCTGTCCGCCGTCCGATTTGGAGTGCATCGCCGTTCGTGTGCGGCAGGGCCGTCATCTGTCCTTGCCTGGGCGGCATATCGTCAACCTGGAGTCGGCATCGGCGTTCAATGCTGCACTGAGCGAGTTTCTCGACGATTGATAGTTCGGAAAGGCGAAGGGAAGCATGTCGATTTTTGCGCGCCGGTCGGTTCTAAGACCGTTTTGCACGCCCTGGCATAACCTGGCCCATCGTTGAGCACCGACACAACTGAAAAGGGGCGACCGAACGGCCGCCCCTTCATAACGTCAGCGATGAACGCTCAGAGCTGTTCCAGCATCGCGGCAGCACCCGAGACCGTTGCCTGGCCGGGGCTTTCCTCGACGTTGAGGGCCTTCACCACGCCGTCTTCCACCAGCATCGAATAGCGCTTGGAGCGCAGGCCGAGGCCGCCGGCGGAGAGGTCGGCGTCGAGGCCGACGGCCTTGGTGAAGCCGGCATCCCAATCGGCGAGGAAGTGGATCTTGCCCATGCCGCCGGATGATTGCGCCCAGGCGCCCATCACGTGCCAGTCGTTGACTGATACAACGGCGATATCGTCGACGCCCTTGCCAAGGATGGTGTCGCGGTTTTCGAGATAACCCGGCAGGTGGTTCAGCGAGCAGGTGGGCGTAAAGGCGCCCGGCACGGCAAAGAGCACGACGCGTTTGCCGGCGAAGAGCTGATCGGTGGTGATTTCAACCGGGCCGTCAGCCGTCTTTTCCTTGAAGGTGGCGGCAGGAAGCTTGTCGCCGATCGCGATGGTCATGGTCTTCTCCTTGGTTCTGGCTTGGGGGTTTCCGGCTTTGGGGGTTCTGCTTGGCGGCAGGCGCCGCAGGGGATCTGCGGCGACTATAAGACCCGGTCATTGAAAGGCAAGAGTGGTCTCCATCGCCCTTTCGCCGTCGATGACCAGTACGCCCCAGCGCTTGCCGGATATGTCGTAATTCTCAGGCAGTTTGCCGATAGCGACGTCGACCTTGAAAGTGGCGCCGTCGCGCTTGCCGCCGATCTGCTTGGTGAAGGCGTGGCCGCTCGGGCCGGTGACGATGATATCCGGGGCGCCCTTGCCCTCGCCCAACCCTCCGCCCGGCAGAGCGAGTGTCAAAGACAGCGTCTTCCTATCGGGCGAGATCGCATGCGCCGTCACGCCGAAATCCTGCGACGGCGGCTTCGGCAGCTTCGCATCGGCGGCCTGAAGGATCGCCTCCTCTTGCGGGTGCGACTGGATGGCGGGGCCAAGCTTCAGTTGAAAATTCGCCTGGAAGGGAATGCAGATATCCTTGCAGATACCGATGAAGGCGGCAGCGTCGATCGTAACCGGGCCTTTGCCGGCCGCCGTCAGTGACAGCGGCAGCGTCACCGGCGTGTCATAGGCGATATCCTCGACCGTGCCGTTGAAAAAATGCTTCGGAACGGGATAGGCGATGGCATCGAGCGTGACGCCACTGCCCGCCGCGATGGTGATCTGGGGCGGAATGCCATTGCCGCCGGGCTCTTTCCAATAGGTGATCCAGCCGGGTTTCGGCTCGATCTGAAGGGCGGCGCGGATTTTGCCGCCGGCATCGGGCGCGAGCGCCACGAGGCGCATGCGGCCGCCCTCGTTGTCCGCCCAGGCGCTCATTTCCGCATGGGCGGAATAAAACGGCACAAGGGCTGCGACCACCGACACAACCGCGATTAAAAGCCTGCGCGGGCCTGAGGAAATAATCATCATGGAACAAAGGTTTACCGAATGTGCTGTTTCGCCGCCAGAAGCCGCGGCGATATAAATCTTCATTTTCAGTTGATTGATGTGTGACATTGGCCCATGTTTCTTTTGTCGAGGCCTTGGTGCGGTCTAGCAGCAGGAGGAACGATGTCCTTATTGACGCTGAAGAACAGACGGGAACGTGGCTTCTTCGATGGCCAGTTCCTCATCGCCATGCCGGGCATGGAAGACCGCAATTTTGCGCGCACCGTCATCTACATCTGCGCGCATTCGGATGCCGGGGCCATGGGCTTCGTCATCAACCGGCCACAGAGCCTCACCTTCACCGATGTGCTGCTGCATCTCGACATGATCAAGCAGGAAGATTCGATCGTGCTGCCGAAGCGGGCGCGCGACTTTCCGATCCAGACCGGCGGCCCGGTGGAAAGCGGCCGTGGTTTCGTGCTGCATTCGGACGATTATTCCAGCGACTCCAGCATTCCCGTCAGCGACGACATCTGCCTGACAGCGACGCTCGATATCGTGCGCGCCATCTCCAAGGGCAATGGGCCGACGCGGGCGACGATGCTGCTCGGCTATTCCTCCTGGTCGGCCGGCCAGCTCGAAAGCGAGGTCGTCAACAATGGCTGGCTCACCTGCCCGGCCAATGAGGAACTGATCTTCGACCGCAGCCTCGACGACAAATACGAGCGGGCGCTCGCCGGCATGGGCGTGACCGCTGCGATGCTGTCGGCCGAAGCCGGCCATGCCTGAAAGGCTGGCCTGACGGCAGCGGGAACGAATAGCCAAGAGTGACGTTTCATTTCGGCAAGCATGGACAAAAGGCCCATGCCGACCAAGGAGACATCACTTATGGGTAGCACCAGCGACAAGATTTCCGGTAAGGCAAACGAAATTGCCGGCAAGACCAAGCAGGCCGTCGGCAAGGCGACGGACGATCGCGAGATGCAAGCCAAGGGCGCCGTCCAGGAAGCCAAGGGCAAGGGACAAGTCGCAACCGGCAAGGTCAAGGACAAGCTCAAGGGCGCCGTCGATCGGCTCTGAGCGACAGCACTAAGACGCGCAAAGGACGCTGTGCTTCCGATTTAAGGAATGCGCAGTAGACGCTCATCCTTTATCACCATGCCTGCTGCGCCCTCGCGCGGCAGGCATTTTTAATCCGTCACCCTCATGCTCTGCAGAGATAGATACGATGAAACTTTTTGCCTGCGACAATTGCGATCAGGTCGTCCACTTCGACAACCGGCGATGCGTGCGCTGCAACCATCGCCTCGGCTTCCTGCCCGGCGATCTGGCGATGCATGCGCTGGAGCCGCGCGACGAGACACTCTGGCAGCTCGTTTCCAATCCCGATCGCGACGTCCGCTTCTGCGCCAATGCCGGCCTCGACATCTGCAACTGGCTGGTGGACGGTGACGGCAAGAGTGAATTCTGCGTTGCCTGCCGCCATAACCGGCTGGTTCCGAACACCGATACCCAGGACGGAATCGATCGCTGGCGGCGCATCAGCCAGGCGCAACGTCATCTGTTTTATTCGCTGCTGCGCTGGAAGCTGCCGCATCCCGATCGGGAGCAAGACCCGCAAGGCGGCCTGGTCTTCGATTTTCTCGAGGATTCGATAGAGAGCAACGGTTATATCGTGCCGGCCATGACCGGCCATGAGGAAGGCCTGATCACCATCCGCGCCGCAGAGGCCGACGATGCGACGCGCGAACAGGCGCGCAGCTCGATGAACGAACCCTATCGCACGCTGCTTGGCCATTTCCGCCACGAGGCCGGCCATTTCATCTGGAACAAGCTGGTGCGCGATCGGGGCGGCCTTGCCGATTTCCGCGCCGTCTTCGGCGACGAACGGCAGGACTATGCGACAGCCCTCCAGAACCATTATGCCGGCGGTGCGCCCTTGGGATGGCCGGACAATTTCATCAGCGCCTATGCGGCGTCGCACCCCTGGGAGGATTTCGCCGAATGCTTCGCGCATTACCTCCACATCGTCGATACGCTCGAAACGGCGCGTGCCTTCGGCATCGCCATCGATCCGCGCGGCCATGAGGAAATATCAGGCGAGGTGGATTTCATCCCTTACCGGGCAAGAAGCGCCGAACAGCTGGTCAGCGCCTGGGTGCCGCTCAGCCTGGCGATCAACGCCATCCAGCGCAGCATGGGGCAGCCGGACTCCTACCCCTTCGTGTTGTCCTCACCCGTCGTGGCAAAACTCGAATATCTGCACCGGCTGATCCAGGGCGCCGCGACGGCGCCGCCGCAGCAGCAGGCGGCTTGAGGAGCTGGAAAGCTACCGAACCGGGTTACGAGTTCGACTGCTTTCAAGGCGACCAAGATTTTTGGCGGGAGGTGCTTTGCTGGAGCTTGCAAAAATTTCGGCTCGGCGCGGAACTAATTTGGCCGACGTGCACCTCTCGAAAGCTATGTCGTCGGCTCTCGTCCCGGATCTAACATGCTGCAGGACTCAATCGCATCTAGTTCCATATGGTCGGGACGGGAAACTCGCGCTGACACATAGAAGCGATTGAACGGACCTCGGCAGCCTGTTTGAGCGCCAGTTCGCCAAGCAGATCTGCGTATTTCTGTGTCATGGTATGTGCCTCATCTCTGGTGCTCCCACCAGCGATCATGTTCTTGATGCCGCGCTCGTATAAGATGCGAAACTTGGCTTGATACGCTTGCGCTTTCTTGGGCTCGCGCTTGTCTTTGAATCCCTGAGCGAGATGGCCGTAGTAAGCGGCACACAACATCGGCCGGTCGTCGAAGGGTTTATGCACCGGTTTTTCGGTCGCAACAGCTCTGCTCGCACCACAATACATGCCAAACGCAATCAAAAGGCAGAAAATAGCAATGGTATAGATCGGACTCCTAAAGCTGAGTGACATGTGCACCTTCTTTAAAACGAAACCGCCTTGCCCTTCTTGAACGGCTCCATGCCCCGGCGCGCAAGTTCATCGGCGCGTTCGTTTTCCGGGTGGCCGGCGTGGCCCTTGACCCAGTGCAGCGTCACCTTGTGGCGGTCACGGGCCGCCTCCAGCGCCTGCCAGAGCTCGGCATTCTTCACCGGCTTCTTGTCTGCGGTCTTCCAGCCGTTTTTCTTCCAGCCGAATATCCACTTGGAGATGCCGTCCTTGACATAGGCGCTGTCGGTATAGAGATCGACCTCGCAAGGGCTCTTCAAGGCCGATAGCGCCGAGATCGCCGCCAGCAGTTCCATACGATTGTTGGTCGTATCCGCCTCGCCGCCGCAAAGCTCCTTTTCGACATCGCCATAACGCAGCACCGCGCCCCAGCCGCCAGGGCCGGGATTGCCGGAGCACGCGCCGTCGGTGAAGATATCGACGTGTTTCATAGGCTCAATCCGTATTCGGCGGGCGATTTGATCTGGCGGTGGAACCGCAGCTTGCGGAGATATTCGAGCGGGTCCTTCTTGGTGACCATGGCGCCTTCCGGCGTCGTCAGCCAGTCATAGAGCCGGGTCAGGAAGAACCGCAGCGCCGACCCACGCGACAGCACCGGCAGGGCAGCGATTTCCGCATCGCTCAACGGCCGGACGCTCTGGTAACCCTCGAGCATCGCCGTGCCCTTGGTAATGTTGTAGGCGCCGTCCTTCTCGAAGCACCAGGCATTCAGGCAGATCGAGACGTCATAGGCGAGCAGGTCGTTGCAGGCGAAATAGAAATCGATCAGGCCGGAGAGCTGGTCGCCGAGGAAAAAGACGTTGTCGGGGAAGAGGTCGGCGTGGATGACGCCGGCCGGCAGGCCGCTCGGCCAGGCAGTGGAGAGGAAGTCGAGTTCGCTGCGGATCTCGGTCTGCAGGCCGGGCTCGACCTCGCCGGCGCGCGGCTCGGATTTTTCCCACAGTCCCCGCCAGCCGTCGATCGACAGCGCATTCGCCCGCTTCAGCTCAAAACCATCGCCGGCCACATGCATCTCGGCCAGTGCCTTGCCGACTTCGCGGCAGTGCCTGGCCTCCGGCTTTCTCAGCCACATGCCTTCGAGGAAGGAGATGAGTGCTGCCGGGCGGCCGGAGAGCGAGCCGAGCAGCGCGCCATCCCGGCGCGGCAGCGGCAGCGGGCAGGACAGACCGCGGGCGGCGAGATGCTGCATCAGGCCGAGGAAGAAAGGCAGATCGCTCTTTTCCACGCGCTTTTCATAGAGCGTCAGGATCAGCGGATCCTTGGAGGTGTGCAGCAGGAAGTTGGAGTTTTCGACGCCTTCGGCGATGCCCTTGTAGGAGAGCAACGTGCCTGCGTCATATTCCGTCAGGAACCACTTCAGATCGTCTTCGGCGATATCGGTATAGACTGCCAAGTGAGGTCTCGCCCTTCATGCCTTGTTGATATTGGATTTGCCGGAGTGGACGCTAGGCCGAAAGGCCGATCTAGCCGTTGACGAAAGCCATGTCGGCCGCCGTCAGCTCGATATTGCGCAGTTCGCGGTTGACGAGGAAGTTTTCGGTTTCCTGCACCGTTTCGGCCAGTTCGACGCGAGCGTCGAAGCGGGCGCGGAAAGCCTCGATGATCTCGTTGACGATGACCTCGGGGGCGGAAGCGCCGGCGGAAAGGCCGAGCGTCGAAATCGCGCCGATCTCGTCCCAGTCGAGCTCGGCGGCGCGCTGCACGAGGATCGATTTCTTCGCCCCTGCCCTGAGCGCCACTTCGACGAGGCGCTTGGAATTGGATGAATTCGGCGCGCCGACGATGATGAAGAGATCGCAGCCCGGGGCTGCCTGCTTGACCACTTCCTGGCGGTTGGTCGTCGCATAACAGATCGAGTCCGCTGCCGGCGCCGTCAGGTTCGGGAAGCGTTCGTGCAGGCGGGTGATGACGCCGGCCGTATCGTCGACCGACAGCGTTGTCTGGGTGACATAGCCGAGATTATCGGGATCAACAGGGACGTAGGCGTCGGCATCTTCGATCGTCTCGATCAACGAAACGGAACCCTCCGGCAGTTGCCCCATGGTGCCGATCACCTCGGGATGGCCGGCATGGCCGATGAGGACGACATGGCGGCCGAGGCGATTGTGGCGCATCGCCTGCTTGTGAACCTTGGAGACCAGCGGGCAGGTGGCGTCGAGATAGAAGAGGTTACGGCTTGCCGCATCCTCCGGCACGGATTTCGGCACGCCATGGGCGGAGAAGACCACCGGCTGGGCGCGATGTTCGGCCGGGATTTCGTCCAACTCCTCGACGAAGACGGCGCCCTTGGCCTCCAGCCCCTCGACGACATAACGATTGTGGACGATCTCGTGGCGCACATAGACCGGCGCGCCATAGGATTTCAGCGCCAGCACGACGATCTGGATGGCGCGGTCGACGCCGGCGCAGAAGCCGCGCGGACCGCAGAGCCTGATCGTCAAAGGAGGTTTCGCCGCAATATTCATGTCAGTTCCGGGTTGAGAGATTTAGGGACCTCTAGCCCAATATGGTCGAGAATTGAAGTGATACTATTGCTGAGATGTCTTGGCGCCCTTGCGGAACCAGGAGATCGCCACGACGACGATAAGCACGGCGGCCAGCCCGTACCAGGTGAAAGCATATTGCAGATGGTCGTTCGGCAGATCCACCTGGGTGACGCCGCCGATCGGCAAGCCCGCCGGATTGGGGGTGGAATCGGCGTCGACGAAGAAGGGAATGACGCGCGCTTTCTCCAGCCCGACGCTCTCGGCCATGACGTCGAGATCCTTCCAGTAGAAGATGTTCTTGGCGACGTCGTTATCGGGCACCACCCAGGAGGGCTTGCCGGGAAGCTTTTCGCGCGCCAGGCCGGTGACGGTCTGCTGATCCGTCAGTTGGCCCTGCATGCGCATTTCCGGCTCCTTGTTGTCAAAGGGAACGAAGCCGCGATTGACGAAGAGAATGCGCCCGTCGGCGAGCTCCAGCGGGGTATAGATGTAATAGCCGGTCTGACCGCGCCAGGTGGCGAAGAAGTGCCGCTCCTTGTTGTTGATATAGCGGCCGGTGGCGGTGACCTTGCGGTATTCGATGTCGCCGCCTGCAGCTGCCATCGCCTCGATCTCGGCAAGCGGCACGGGGCTTGCTGCCTGCCGCGCAGCGATATCGGCGAGCAGGCCTTCCTTCCAGTGCAGGCGCTCCACCTGCCAGGTGCCGAGCGAAATCAGGATGGCAAGGGCGATCAGCACCAGGATACCGGTCAAGACAGGCAGCCGCCGGCGCGGCGTTACATGCACCATTTCAGTCACTCAGGCGTCCTTCGCGGGCATTATGACGGTATTGCATGGCGATCAGGATGCCCTTGAACCAGCGCAGCGTCAGCAGCGACAGGACGATCGTCAACGGAGCAAAGAGCAGGATGTGCACCCAGATCGGCGGCCCGTAATTCACCTGCAGCCACAACACCATGCCGATGACGATGAAGCCGACGATGAGGATGACGAAGACGGCGGGGCCGTCACCGGAATCGGCAAAGGAATAATCGAGGCCGCAAGAAGCGCAGCGCGGCTTTAAGCCGAGCAGGCCATCGAACAGCTTGCCCTGGCCGCAACGCGGGCAGCAGCCTTTGATGCCGGTCTTCACCGGATCGACGGGGGGAAAATGGGCGCTGTCCTCGTTCATGGCATTCCTTCCCGCAGATGCATTCGCGGTCGCGGCTTCTTCAATGCTGCCTTACATCTCCCATAAAGTATTCGCATCCCGAATGGAAAGGCCTGCGCGGTTTCGTCTCAGCGATTCGCGCCAAACAAAAGAAGAAGACTGATGAGCAACGATAGCCATAGCGGACAGATCATTATCCTGAACGGCGCGCCGCGAAGCGGCAAATCCAGTATTGCGCGCGCAATTCAGGAAGGATTCGAGGGACCTTGGATCAACCTCGGCGTCGACAGCTACAATGCCATGACACCGAAGCGCTACCTGCCCGGTATTGGGCTCAGGCCCGGCGGCGAGCGGCGGGAGCTGGAGGAACTGGTGCCGTTCCTCTATGCGGCGCTTTATGAATCGATCGCCATCCATGCCGGATTAGGACTCAATGTCGCGGCCGATCTCGGTCATCACGACAGCTATTCGCAGCCGCTCGGCATTCTCGGCGACTGCGCCCGGCGGCTGCAAGACTTTTCCGTGCTGTTCGTCGGCGTGCGCTGTCCGATCGAGACGATCATGCAACGGCGGGAGGTCGTACAGGAAGGGCGCGAGACCCTTTACGTGCGCGGCAGCGAGGAGACACCGGTTCCCGAACCGGTGCAGCGCTGGCAGGACGAGGTTCATCGTCCCGGTATCTATGACATGGAGGTCGATACGTCAGTGCTTACGGCGCTCGAATGTGCCGAGGCGATCCGCCACCAGCTTGATCTCGGCATTCCCGGGCCATCGGCCTTCGAACGGATCGCCGGAGCGCGCTGAGGCGAAAAAAGCGGGCACGGGCCAGCCTTAGACTGCGGACGAAGTCGGCCAACTCCTCTTTCGTCATGCTCGGGCTTGTCCCGGGCATCTACGCCCGGTTGATATGTAGCAGATCCTCGGCACAAGGCCGAGGATGACGCCGAGTAGAGAGCGAGATTTGTGAACAAAAAAAGGCGGGCACGAGGCCCGCCTTTTGCTTGACTATGGTTCCGGTCAGCCGGCTGCGAGGGGTGCGCCCCAGCCGCCCCAGACGTAGATGCAGAAGAACAGGAACAACCAGACGACGTCGACGAAATGCCAGTACCAGGCTGCCGCCTCGAAGCCAAAATGCTGCTTCGGGGTGAAGTCGCCGCGCAGCGCACGGATCAGGCAGACACCCAGGAAGATCGTGCCGACGAGGACGTGGAAACCGTGGAAGCCGGTCGCCATGAAGAAGGTCGCGCCGTAGATCGAATTCTTGAAGGCGAAGGGCGCGTGGGCATATTCATAGGCCTGGACGCTGGAGAACAACACGCCGAGCAGCACCGTCAGCGTCAGGCCCTGGATCAGGCCCTTGCGGTCGTTGTGCAGCAACGCATGGTGCGCCCAGGTCACCGTCGTGCCCGACAGGAGCAGGATGACGGTGTTGTAGATCGGCAGGTGCCAGGGATCGAGGACCTCGATGCCCTTCGGCGGCCAGGTGCCGCCGGTATAGAGCAGGCGCGAGGCCTGGATCGCTTCGTTCGGATAGAGGCTGGCGTCGAAATAGGCCCAGAACCAGGCGACGAAGAACATCACTTCCGAAGCGATGAACATGATCATGCCGTAGCGCAGGTGCAGCGAGACGACGCGGGTATGGGAACCCTCATGGGCTTCCTTCACCGTATCGGCCCACCAGCCGTACATGACGTAGAGCACCAGCGCGAAGCCGACGTAGAAGAGCCAGGGATTGGCGAGTTCCGCGCCGGCAACCTTGAAGGAACCGCCGTTCAGGTAGCGCATGTAGCAGACGCCGCCGATCGCCATGATGAAGGCGCCGAGCGAGGCGAGAATCGGCCACGGGCTCGGATCGATGATGTGATAGTCGTGATTCTTCTGGTGAGCATCGGCCATGTAGCTATCCCCGGATGTCTTCCTTCACTCCGTTCCCGGCATAGCCGGAAACGAGCCTTGATCAAAGTTTCTTTTCAATCTTCTCCGCTCCACCCTCATTCGAAGCCACCGGCTTCGGACCCTCTTTCGGGTAGAACGTATATGACAGCGTGACCGTGTGGATATCCTTGGATTCCACGGCCTTGACGATTTCCGGATCGATGTAGAACACGACAGGCATGTCGAGCTTCTCGCCCGGCTTCAGGTCCGTTTCCGTAAAGCAGAAACATTGCACCTTGTTGAAATAGACACCCGCTTCGCCCGGCGTGACGTTGAAAACCGCCTGGCCGCGCTGGGTTTCGTTCGAACGATTCTCGGCGGTGAAATTGACCTGGATCGTCTCGCCGATCTTCGGATTGACCTCGCGCTCGACCGGCTTGAATTCCCATTGCAGGCCGGGCGCGACATTGGCGTCGAAAGTGACGCGCATCGTGCGATCAAGCACGACGCTCGACACCTGGTCGACGCGCTGCGTCGTGCCGTTATAGCCGGTCACCTGGCAGAAGATGCGGTAGAGCGGCACGGCGGCATAGCTCATCGCCCCCATGCCGAAGACGAAGCTCAGGCACATCATCACGACGGCGCCGTTGTTGCGGCCCTGCTTCTTCGGTGTACCGGCGTTTTCGCTCATCCAGCCATCCCCCCGCCGATCTTCACGATGGTGATCGCGTAGAAGAGAATAACGAGGCCGGCGAGCACCAGCCCGAGGGCGACGTTGCGGTTGCGGCGCGACTTGCGCTGCGCTTCCGTGAGCTTGATCAATTCCATCAGAACCAACCTCCCGCATGCGAGACCAGCAGCGAGGCCAGCCGGTCGATCATCAAGGCGGAGAACACGGCGAAGAGATAGAAGATCGAGAAGCCGAAGAGCTTCTTCGCCGGGATCATCTTCAGATCGCCGTCGGGCATGCGCCAGACGGCGATGGAACAGTATATGAAGATCGCGCCGAGAGCGGCAGCGACGAGGCCATAACCCAGGCTCGCGAAACCGAGGAAGGACGGCAATACCGCGCAGACGGCGGTCAGCACCGCATAGGCGACGATCTGATGCTTGGTCACCCGTTCGCCGGCGACGTTCGGCAGCATCGGCACGCCGACGGCCTCGTAGTCGCGCATCTTGAAGAGGGCAAGCGCCCAGAAATGCGCCGGTGTCCACAGGAAGATGATGAGGAAGAGAACCGTGCTCTCGATCGTCACGCTGTTGGTCACGCAAGCCCAGCCGATCATCGGCGGGAAGGCGCCGGCGGCACCGCCGATGACGATGTTCTGCGGCGTCGAGCGCTTCAGCCACATGGTGTAGACGACGGCATAGAAGAAGATGGTGAAGGCGAGGATGCCGGCCGAGAGCCAGTTGACGGCCAGGCCGAGGATCACCACCGAGAAGCCCGAAAGCACCAGGCCGAAGGCCAGAGCCTCGGAAGGCGCAATGCGGCCGGCCGGGATCGGGCGGTTGGCGGTGCGGCTCATGATCGCATCGATATCGGCGTCATACCACATGTTCAGCGCGCCGGAGGCGCCGGCCCCAACGGCGATACAGAGAATGGCGATCAGGCCGAGGACAGGATGGATGTGGCCCGGCGCCAGCACGAGACCGGCAAAGGCAGTGAAGACCACGAGCGACATGACCCGTGGCTTCAACAATTCGAAATAATCGCGCGCACTCGCTTCCGACAATTCGCCGTCCTTTGCAAGCACCTCGTGATTGTCGATGACCGTCATCATTCCGTCCTGAATGTCTTACCATCAGGACGCCGTATCGAAGGCGGCGTCCTGATGTCCGCGCAAATTACTTGATGCGCGGAAGCTGTTCCCACTGGTGATAGGGCGGCGGCGAAGGCAGCTGCCATTCGAGCGTCGTTGCACCCTCACCCCACGGATTGTCGCCGGCGACGCGCTTCTTGGCGAAGGCTTCGAAGACGCCATAGAGGAAGATCAGCACACCGAAGGCCGAGATGTAGGAGCCGATCGAGGAAACATAGTTCCAGCCGGCAAAGGCATCCGGATAATCGATGTAGCGGCGCGGCATGCCGGCGAGGCCAAGGAAGTGCTGCGGGAAGAACACCAGGTTGACGCCGATGAACATGATCCAGAAATGCAGCTTGCCGACCAGCTCGTTATACATGTAGCCGGTCATCTTCGGGAACCAGTAGTACCAGCCGGCGAAGATCGCGAAGACGGCGCCGAGCGACAGAACGTAGTGGAAGTGGGCCACGACGTAATAGGTGTCATGCAGCGAGCGGTCGAGACCGGCATTGGCAAGCTGGACGCCGGTGACGCCGCCGACCGTGAACAGGAAGATGAAGCCGATCGCCCAGAGCATCGGCGTGCGGAACGAGATCGAGCCGCCCCACATCGTCGCAATCCAGGAGAAGATCTTCACGCCCGTCGGAACGGCGATGACCATCGTCGCGAAGACGAAGTAGCGCTGCGCGTCGAGCGACAGGCCGACCGTGTACATGTGGTGGGCCCAGACGACGAAGCCGACGGCGCCGATCGCGACCATGGCGTAGGCCATGCCGAGATAGCCGAAGATCGGCTTCTTCGAGAAGGTCGAGATGATGTGGCTGACCATGCCGAAGCCCGGCAGGATGAGGATGTAGACCTCGGGGTGACCGAAGAACCAGAACAGGTGCTGGTAAAGGATCGGGTCGCCGCCGCCTTCCGGAGAGAAGAAGGAGGTGCCGAAGTTGCGGTCGGTGAGCAGCATGGTGATGCCGCCTGCCAGAACCGGCAGCGACAGCAGCAGCAGGAAGGCTGTGATGAGCACGGACCAGGCAAACAGCGGCATCTTGTGCAGCGTCATGCCGGGAGCGCGCATGTTGAGGATCGTGGTGATGAAGTTGATCGCACCAAGGATCGACGAGGCGCCGGCAATGTGGAGCGCGAAGATCGCAAGATCGACCGCCGGTCCCGGCGTGCCGCTCGTTGCCAGCGGCGGATACATCGTCCAGCCGCCACCCGTGCCATAAGCGCCTGCCGGGCCTTCGACGAACATCGACAGCAGCAGCAGCGCGAAGGCCGGAACGATCAGCCAGAAGGAGATGTTGTTCAGGCGCGGGAAAGCCATATCCGGCGCGCCGATCATGATCGGCACCATCCAGTTGGCAAAACCGCCGATCATCGCCGGCATGACCATGAAGAAGATCATGATCAGCGCGTGCGCAGTCGTGAACATGTTGAACATCTGCTTGGCGCCGTCGATTGCGGCATCGCCCTCATAGCCGTAGACCATCGAGGCCAGGCCGTGGAAGATCTGGATGCCCGGCTCCTGCAGCTCCATACGCATGGCAACCGACAGCGCGCCGCCGATGATGCCGGCAATGATCGCGAAGATCAGATAGAGCGTGCCGATGTCCTTGTGGTTGGTCGAGAACAGCCAGCGATTGGCAAAGCTCGGCTTGTGCGCGTGATCATGGTGATCGTCATGCGCATGGTCATGATGGGCGTGATCATGAGAATGATCGTCGTGAGCGGAAGGTCCAGCCATTGTCCCGATCCCCTTAATTACTGTGCTTCGGCGACGTTGACGGTCTTTGCGGGACCATCGGTTGCAGCCATGAGTGTCTTGTAGGCGCCGGGCAGGTCGCTGGCGGCTGCGGTCAGCCACTGCTTGTACTTGTCCTCGGAGACGACGCGGATGGCGATCGGCATGAACGCATGGTCCTTGCCGCAGAGCTCGGAACACTGGCCGTAGAACAGGCCTTCGCGCTCGGCCCTGAACCAGGTCTCGTTCAGGCGGCCCGGCACGGCATCGATCTTGACGCCGAAGGACGGCATGGCGAAAGCGTGGATGACGTCGGTCGGCGCAGAGGTCACGAGAACGCGGACCGTCTTGTTGACCGGCAGGACCAGTTCGTTATCGACGGCGAGAAGTCTGGGATAGATCGACTTGTCTTCCTTGCCGGCGGCTGCGCGGTCCTGATCCTTCAGGAGGTAGGAATCGAAAGCCAGCGGGCTTTCGCCCGAACCTTCATATTCGTAGTTCCACTGCCACTGGGTGGCGGTCGCCTTGATCGTGACGTCGGGGTTTTCAGGCAGCGTCAGCTGCGCCGTCAGCAGGTTGAACGAAGGAATGGCGAGAAGAAGAAGCACCAGGACCGGCCCCACGGTCCAGGCAATCTCGATCAGCGTGTTGTGGCTCGTCTTCGAGGGAACCGGGTTCGCGCTGGCGCGGAACTTGAAACAGACGACGATGAGCAGGACCAGAACGAAAAGCGTGATCGGAACGATAAACCAGAGGGTATACTGTTCGAACCAATGGATTTCCCGCATGATCGGCGTTGCCGCCGGCTGCAGCGTTGCCTGCCACGGCATGGGCTGGTCGGCATATGTGCCGGAAGCAAAAAGCAGACAGACCAGCGTGGTCAGGGCTGCATAAGCCTTCTTCATCACCTTATTATCTCCCTCGAGCGCTTGACCTGCAAAATAGAACGCAGAATCCTTGCCATCTTCAGCGCTTCAAACCACAGTTTGGCATTTGCCGCAACAGGTCAGAGCAATTGTCTATGCGGCATTTTTGCTCAAAGCATAGGCAGGTCAGAACGGCAAAACATCCCAAGTTTTTCATCAGCATATGAAAAATCGGCTTTCCGGCCAATCCGAGCGCGACACATTATTTCGCAAAGGTCCAATTTCCGCCGCAGTCCCCCGGTTTTCACGGGGTGGGGCTTTTCATTTTTGGTGGGCAGCTTCAACAATAGCCGCAATGATTCGATATCCAGAGGTTTCCATGGGTTTCCGTTCCCTCGCGCAGTCGCTTCTCCTGACTGCCAGCATCGCGGCCGCAGCGACGACGCCCGTTTTCGCACAGCAGCAACCCACGCCGTCACAGGCCAAGCCCCCCGCTGCCGCGCCGGCGCCGACCCCTGCTCCGGCGCCGCAGCAGCCGAGCGCCGCCAAACCGAATGTCGAACAGGTGACGCCCGGCCAGACGCAGCCGCCGGCGCCCGGCACGGTAAAGTCCAATCATGGCGCATGGTCTGTCGTCTGCGACAAGCCGGCCGGGGCTGCGACCGAACAATGCGCGCTGATGCAGAACGTCATCGCCGAGGATCGGCCTGAGGTCGGGCTTTCCGTCGTCGTCTTGAAGACGGCCGACCGCAAGTCGAAGATCCTGCGCGTGCTCGCGCCGCTCGGCGTGCTGCTGCCGAACGGCCTCGGGCTCAATGTCGACGGCAAGGATATCGGCCGCGCCTATTTCGTCCGCTGCTTTGCCGATGGCTGCTACGCCGAGGTCGTGCTCGAGGACGAGTTGCTCAAGACCTTCCGCAGCGGCGCCCAGGCAACCTTCATCGTCTTCCAGACGCCGGAAGAAGGCATCGGCATCCCCGTCGACCTCAAGGGCTTCGCCGAAGGCTTCGACGCCCTGCCGTGATGCGGGCTCCGACGGCGTCGAGCGTAGAGTGCAGCTACGCTCCTATTCCGTCGCCCATCGCCGTCCTTGCTCCAGAAGCTCAACCTATACTCCGTCATGCTCGGGCCTGTCCCGAGCATCTGCAGCCGGCTGATATGCAGCAGATCCTCGACACAAGCCGAGGATGACGGAGGGCGCGTTTTGCCGCTCCCATCCCTTTAAAAAAGAATAATTCGACGGCGGGGCTTCACTCCTTATTATGTGGAGCCCTATCTAGGGAGTAAGTGCACTCCTGAACGCATGCTTGGAGCCATACCATGACCACCGATCTCCTGACGCTTTTCGATGCCGATGAAGCCACGATGCGCAAGCACGTGGCCGAGGCTCTGTCCGGCGCCGATGATGGCGAACTGTTCATCGAGCATGCGCAGGCGGAAGCGCTGACCTTCGACAATGGCCGGCTGAAGGGCGGCAGCTTCAACACCGAACAGGGTTTCGGCCTGCGCGCCGTTGCCGGCGAAGCGGTCGGCTATGCCCATGCCGGCGATCTCTCGGTGGCGGCGTTGAAGCGGGCGGCCGATGCCGTCGGCGCGGTGACGCGCGGCTATTCCGGCTCCTATGCGGCAGCGCCCCAGGGCACCAACAAGAAATTCTACAGCGACGAGAACCCGATCGGGCAGCCGAGCTTCGAGGAGAAGGTCAAGGTCCTGCAGGACATCGACGCCTATCTCAGGGGCAAGGATGACAAGGTGCGGCAGGTGACGGCCTCGGTCGCCGCAAGCTGGCAGGTCGTCGATATCCTGCGTGCCGACGGACACCGCGTCCGCGACATCAGACCGATGACGCGCATCAACATCTCGGTCATGGTCGGCGAAGGCGATCGGCAGGAGAGCGGCTCCTATGGCAGCGGCGGGCGCATCGGCTTCGGCGATTTCATTGCCGAAGGCAGCTGGCAATACGGCGCCGACGAGGCTCTGCGCCAGGCGCTCGTCAATCTCGAGGCGATCGATGCGCCGGCGGGCACGATGGACGTGGTGCTCGGCTCCGGCTGGCCGGGCGTGATGCTGCACGAGGCTGTTGGTCACGGGCTGGAAGGCGATTTCAACCGCAAGAAGACGTCGGCTTTTGCCGGCCTTCTCGGCCAGATGGTCGCCGCTCCCGGCGTCACCGTCGTCGATGACGGCACGATCGACAATCGCCGCGGCTCGATCACCATCGACGACGAGGGCACGCCGTCTGCCTATAACGTGCTGATCGAAAACGGCAAGCTCGTCGGCTATATGCAGGATCGGCAGAATGCCCGGCTGATGGGCATGGCGCCCACCGGCAACGGCCGCCGCCAGGGCTATTCCCATGTGCCGATGCCGCGCATGACCAACACCTATATGCTCGGCGGTGACAAGACGCCCGAGGAAATCATCGCCTCGGTGAAGAAGGGCATTTATGCCGTCTCCTTCGGCGGCGGCCAGGTGGATATCACCTCCGGCAAGTTCGTCTTCGGCTGCACCGAGGCCTATCTGATCGAGAACGGCAAGGTCGGCGCGCCGATCAAGGGCGCGATGCTGATCGGCAACGGTCCGGATGCGATGAAGCGGGTGTCGATGATCGGCAATGACATGAAGCTCGATACCGGCATCGGCAATTGCGGCAAGGCCGGCCAGTGGGTTCCCGTCGGCGTCGGCCAGCCGCATCTGCGCATGGATCAGGTGACGGTCGGCGGCACGCAGACCTGAGGCGAAAGGACCCGTCATGGCGGACGTCGAAATCAGAACCTTCACCGCCGATGACGCCGATGCCGTGCTTTCGGTGATCCTGCCGATCCAGCGCGAAGAATTCGGCATCGATATCACCGTGGATGCGCAGCCGGATCTCAGGGTCATCCCGGATTTCTATCAGTCCGGCAAGGGGCAGTTCTGGGTCGCCGTCAAGGATGGCGCCATCGTCGGCACGGTCGGGCTCAAGGATATCGGCAACAACCAGGCGGCGCTGCGCAAGATGTTCGTCGCCGCCGAGGTTCGCGGCCGCGAGCATGGCGTGGCGGCGCGGCTTCTCGATCGGCTGTTTGCCCATGCCAGGGATGCCGGCCTCACCGATATCTTCCTCGGCACGACCGACAAGTTCGTCGCCGCGCATCGCTTCTACGAGAAGAACGGCTTTACCGAGATTGCCAAGAGCGCCCTGCCCCGCTCCTTCCCGCTGATGGCGGTGGACAGCAAATTCTACCGCTATAAGGTCGGCTGACTTAAGCTTTGGGAAGACTGACGGCCGCACGTAAACGTGGGGCAACATGCATCAGCTCTTCGACGTCAGCGCCGGCTGGAACCGCCACTTCCGCTCGATGGCGGCGGCAAGATCGATATCGTTGCGGCGGGCAAAGAGCAGGATGTGGCCGAGCAGGTCGGCGGTTTCGTCGGCGAGATCGCGGTCGAGTTCTTCCGGCGTCCGGTCCCTGCGGCGTCCGCGGCCGGTCAGGCGGTTCCAGGCCTGGGTGAGCTCACCCACCTCTTCCTGCAGCTTCAAGAGAAACCAGTCGGGGTCACGCTCGATGCCATTGGCTGCGGCATAGGCCGCGGATGAGGTTTCGAATTGATCGGCGAGACGGCGTAGCATGGACGTTCTCCTTTTGTTTATGGAGGAGACGCTGATTCCCAACAATTGTCCAGAACGGGATTGCCCAGAGTGCCGGGCGACGATCAGCCGCGATCCGGCAGCAGCATGCAGTCATAGGAGCGCTGCTTCAGCGCATCGCAGGCCGAGACGGCGGCATCCTTGCTGGCGAAGCCGACGAAGCGGGCGCGATAGATCTTGTTGGCACCCTGCCCGACCGCCTCGGTATAGGGCGAGGCAGAAACGAGCGGCGCACCGGCTTCCGACTTCGCCTGGGCGAGAAGCGCGCGCGCCGCATCGGCGCTAGGGGCGGCCGAGATCTGGATCTGCCAGTCGCCATTGGCCTTCTCTGCTGTTGTCTTTGGCGTCTTGCCGGCGTTCAGGATCTCGTCCATCGCGACGGGACGATCCAGGGGCACGACGGCGTCATCGGCATAGGCCAGGCTCTTGGCTCCGAGATCGTCGGCCGGGCGTGGTGCGTTGAGCGGCACCGGAACATCGGACGCGTCAGCGGCGGACGCGACTTCGACAGTTTCCTTCGCGCCGACGCTCGCCACCAGCTTTGCGCCGCCGGAAGACGAGGCACGGCCGAGATAACGGTCGAGCAAACCAGCCATCTTGTCGTCGCGGCTGCGGGCGGTGCGGCCGCCGAGCACGACGCCGACCACGCGGCGGTTGCCGTCCCTGACGGCACTGACGAGGTTGAAGCCGGAAGCGTTGGTATACCCCGTCTTGATGCCGTCCATGCCCTGGTAGCGGTACATGAGATTGTTGTGGCCGCGCACGGTTCGGCCGCGGAAATTGAAGCTTGCCGTCGAAAACAGCCGGTATTCGTTCGGATAATTCTTCATCAATGCGACAGCGAGCGTCGACATGTCACGCGCCGTCGTAACCTGGCGGCCGTCCGGCAGGCCGGATGCGTTGACGAAGACGGTGCGGCTCATGCCGAGCTGGCGGGCTTTGGCCGTCATCACCCGGGCAAATCCGCTTTCCGAGCCGGCGAGCTTTTCGCCCATGGCGGAGGCGGCATCATTGGCGGATTTGACGATCATGCCATAGACCGCCTCGCGCACGGTGATCGTGCCACCCGCCTTGACACCAAGCTTGGTCGGCGGCCGTGCGGCGGCGTATTTCGAAATCCTGATCGGGGTGTCCCAGGCGATCTTGCCGCGTTTCAACGCCTCAAAGGTGAGATAGAGCGTCATCATCTTCGTCAGCGAGGCCGGATGGTTCAGCGTATCGGCGTTTTCGGCGGCGAGAACCTTGCCTGTGCGGGCATCGAGGATCAGCGAAGCATTGCCGGCAAGGGCCGCAAGAGGCGCCGAAACGGCAAGCGTTACGGTCAAAACAGCCGCCAAAAGCTTTCTCATGCACTTTCCCCTCATACCCTGGCCCCTCATACGCTGGCCCCTCATACGCTGGCCCCTCATACGCTGGCCCCTGATGCGCAGCCCTTGATGCGGGCTCCCGGTCAGACCGGCATTTGTGCCGTAATGTGACAGAAGCCGCAAGTTTGGCGCGACTTTGAGGCAACGCCTATCATTTTTCTAGTCTTTTCATTGCCTTGGTTAACAGGAAATCAAAGACCTGTTCCGAACAAGGATTCAGCAAGGCTTAAGTCGCACTTGCTAGTTTCCAGCAAAGGCAAGGGACGGGCGCCGCATGACGGGACAATTCAAGCGACTGGCAAAACGCGCAGCGATCGGCGCCGGGCTCGAGGTTTCCTGGCTGCTCGCCTCGGCCGGGCTGATGCGGGAAGCGCGCGGGCGCGGCGTCGTCTTCACGCTGCATCATGTCCGCCCGCACGTGCCAGAGGCCTTCGAGCCGAATGCGCATCTCGAAATCACCCCCCGTTTTCTCGATGCGGCGCTGCGGCGGCTGCGGCGGGAGGGTTATCGTTTCGTCCCGCTCGGCGAGGTGCCGGCGCTGCTGGCGGAGCCCGAGGGTGGAGCGCCGTTTGCTGCCTTCACGCTCGACGACGGATACAGCAACAATCTGGAGCATGCGCTGCCGGTATTCGAGCGGCATCAAGCGCCGTTCACGGTATTCGTCGCCAAGGGTTTTGCCGAGGGCTCCCACAGCATCTGGTGGGAGACGCTGGCGATCCTCTTGCGCCAAGTGACGGAAATCCGTTTCGATTTCGGCCGCGGCATGGAGCGGCTCACGCTCGACAGCCCGCAGCAGCAATGGCATGCCTTCGACCGCTTCGCCGCTTATATCCATCGCTCCGACGAGGCGGGCGCCGTCGCCGCCATCGATCTGCTGGCGCGGGAAAACGGCATCGAGCCGACGGATATCGTCCGCGAACTGGTGATGGGACCCGGCGAATTGCAATGGCTGGCGGCACATCCGCTCGCAACGCTCGGCGCCCATACGATCAGCCACCGCGCGCTGGCCCGGCTGCCGGAAGCCGAAGCACGAATAGAAATGCAGGCTTCGGCCGATTACCTCGAAGCGGTGACCGGTATCCGTCCCGAGACGATCGCCTATCCCTATGGCACGCCGGACGCTGCGACCGCCCGCGAGGCGCGCATCGCTCGCAATCTCGGCTTTACCCTCGCGGTTACCACGCAACCCGGGCGGCCGGCAGCGAAGCTGACCGGCTATCTCCCACGCATTTCGCTCAACGGCTTCTACCAGAAGCGACGCTATGTCTCGGCGCTTGCCTCCGGCATCCCGCTGAAGCTGATGGGCCGATAAGCCCGTTACGGATACATCCGCACCTTGTCCCATTCGCCTTCCGGTGATGGCCGGCGGAATTCGACCCGGTCATGCAGGCGGAATTTCTGGTCCTTCCAGAATTCGATCGAGGTCGGCCGGATGCGGAACCCCGACCAGTGGGCGGGGCGCGGAATCTCGCCGATAGCATAGCGGGCGGTATATTCGGCCACCGCCTTTTCCAGCGCGAATCGGCTTTCGAGCGGACGGGATTGTTTGGAGGCCCAGGCGCCAATGCGGCTGCCGCGCGCGCGTGTCTTGAAATAGTCGTCCGCTTCGGCATCGGTGACGATCTCGACGGGGCCGCGCAGCCTCACTTGGCGGCGCAGGCTTTTCCAGTGAAAGCACATGGCAGCCTTTTTCTGTCCAAGAATTTCGCGGCCTTTCTGGCTCTCGAAATTGGTGTAGAAGACGAAACCGTTGTCGTCGAATCCCTTCAGGAGAACCATGCGGACATTGGGAAGACCATCCTCATCGACCGTTGCCAGCGCCACCGCATTCGGGTCGTTGGGCTCGGACGCCTCGGCTTCTTTCAGCCATTCGGCAAAGAGCTTGAAGGGTTCGCCACTTTCGGTAAAGTCACCGCTTGTTAACTCGTTTGCCGACATATTGGTTCAAATGCCCCGGATTATTCAAAACTCGCCCAGCTTTTGATAACTGGACAGGATGCAGGGTGGAAGTCATAACAAAGTCATCTCGCCATACAAAGGGCCTGCGGCGACGCAGCCGCGCGTTCTTCGTCATCAGCACCGCGATGTTATCGCTTTCCGGCTGCGTCGGCGGCGGTATGGATTTCTTGAGTGACGCCAAGGTCGACCGGTCGGTGGCAACCGGCACCGTGCCGCAGACGCCGCCGAGCACCGACACGCTTTCCGACGAAATGACCGTGCGCAATGCCGTCACCTCGGCCGATGTGCAAAGGCTCGAGGGCCAGCCGCTTCCCTGGGCAAATGCATCGACGGGCAGTGCCGGCGTCATCGATACGATCGTCGAGAACAACGAGTCCGGCCAGGTCTGCCGCCAGTTCCGCACGACCCGGCATTCCTATGTCGGCATCGCCAAATTCTACGGCAAGACCTGCCTCGTCGGTGGCGGCAACTGGCAGCTTCTGAGTTTCCAGCCGGAGAGCTGATCCTCCTAGAGCCTTTCCGGGTTAGATTGAAGCATTCTGCCGGAGCAGGTTTTCGTCAGGGCAAAGGCGATTGGCGAAGGGCATACCTCCTGGTACGTCCGAGCCGATCGCCTTTGATCCTGGCGGAAAGATGCCCGGCCCACCGGCCGCACTGCTTCGCCATGCGAAGCAATAGGTGCGTCCGGCGATTCTAAAGTCTTGCAGATTTGCCCGGCAAATCTGCGGGAGGGTTGGCTGAAACGGGCCGGCTGATCGACCGGCCGGCTTGGCCGTAGGGCTTGGCTACGACGCGCGCCGACCGGTCGATCATCCGACTCCGTTTGAGCCAACAGAATGCTTCAATCTAACCCGGAAAGGCTCTACGGTAGTTCAAAATATTACAGCGTCCCTTTGCGCGTTCGAAAAGACGCGCGGCGCCGTCGCCAACAGGTTAACGCGCGGCCGCTTTCTGCCCAATGCTTAGCAAAGAGCTAACCATTCGCCGCGAAACACCCCACATGTCTGCACAGAAATAACAAGTGATTAGCAACTCCGCCGCAGGATCGGCGTTGAGAGTGGTTCTTCCTGCCTTTGTGGCAGGTGGCGCCACACACGTTTTATTGGACGGGGATGCCGGGCAAGGACGAGGCTTGCCGCATCGCAACACCGGCGGTTTTGACATGCGCGATCCTTATAAAATTCTGGGCGTCAAGCGCGACGCGGCAGTAGACGAGATCAAGGCGGCTTGGCGCAACATGGCCAAATCAGCCCATCCCGATCACAATCAGGACGATCCGACAGCGACGGCCCGGTTCGCCGAGATCGGCCGCGCCTATGAAACGCTGAAGGATCCGCGCAAGCGCAGCCTGTTCGACAATGCCCTGCGGATGGCCGAAGCCAAGAAACACGAACAGACGATCATGCAGCAGCGCCAGGCCGCCCGCGAGGCGGCCGTGCGCGCCAAGGCGGCGCAGGCCAATGCCGAGCGCGTGATGGAAGAATTGGCGCGCGCCGCCCAGAAGGCTGCCGCCGACGGCTCCAGGCAACAGGCAGGTTCCGCTGAGGCCGCCGACGAGATGGTGGATCGCATTTTCGGCGCCCAGGCCCGCGCAGCTGCCAGTGGCCAAGCGCAGGGTCGCGCCCAGCAGACGCAATACCAGCAGGCCCAAAATCAGCAGACACAAAACGCCCAGGGCGACGCCGGCAAGCGTATGGACGGCGATGCCGCCGAGGCCGACAGCAAGGGCGACGAGGAAGCCGGCGAAGCTGCGGCAAATGCCGCCGCCAACCTGTCGCTGCCGCTCAGCATCCTGACATCACTGGTGCGCCGTTTCACCGGCGCCAAGGATACGAGCCTCGAAAAGGCACCGGATGAGGTGACGACGGCGACGGTGACGATCGACGACGTGTTGAAGAGCGGCTGGATCACTGCATCGTTGCCGGAGGGCCGCGAAATCGGCTTCGCATTGCCGGCAGGTACGACCGACGGTCACGAGATCAGGCTCAAGGGACAGGGCTTCAAACTGCCGGGCCTGCAGCGCGGCGACGCCGTCATCAACATTCGCATCGCGCCAGATCCGCGCTTCACGGTCGACGGTTTCGATCTGCACGCCGTGCTGCCGCTCAGTATCGAAAATGCCGTGCTCGGCACCGAAGCCCGCATCGAGGGACCGAGCGGGCCGCTGAACGTGACCATCCCGGCATGGTCCGGCTCGGACAAGATGATTAGAATTCCCGGCCAGGGATTGCCCCGCGAAGAGGGCGGCAGAGGCGATCTCGTCGTCGAATTGCGCATTATCTTGTGGGAAAAACCCGACGATAAAATCACCGATCTCATGCGGAGCATGCGCGAAGGCCTGTTCCTATGAAATTTTTATGACATTCGCACCCTTTATTACGATCCCTAACAGTTGATGATCCCGGCCAAGCTTGAACCGATTAACGGCCTATGCCATAGGCAGGATCGATCAGAATCCTAGGGAGCGAAATATGGCTCAAGCATCCGGCCTCATGGCAGGCAAACGCGGCGTCATCATGGGTGTCGCCAACAATCGTTCGATTGCGTGGGGTATTGCCAAGGCCATTCATGCGCAGGGTGGGGAAGTCGCGTTCACCTATCAGGGCGATGCGCTGAAGAAGCGTGTCGAGCCGCTCGCCGCCGAAATCGGCGCGACGCTGGTCGGCCACTGTGACGTCGCCGACGAAGCCACCATCGACGAGGTTTTCGGGAACGTCGAAAAGCTGTGGGGCAAGATCGATTTCCTCGTGCATGCGATCGGCTTTTCCGACAAGGACGAGCTGACCGGCCGCTACGTCGACACCTCGGCCGACAACTTCGCCAAGACGATGCAGATCTCCGTCTATTCCTTCACTTCGGTCGCACGCCGCGCCGAGAAGCTGATGACGGATGGCGGCGCCATGCTGACGCTGACCTATTACGGTGCCGAAAAGGTGATGCCGAACTATAACGTCATGGGTGTGGCCAAGGCCGCGCTCGAAGCGAGCGTCAAGTATCTCGCCGTCGACCTCGGGCCGCAGAACATCCGCGTCAACGCCGTCTCGGCCGGACCGATCAAGACGCTTGCCGCCTCAGGCATTGGCGATTTCCGCTACATTCTGAAGTGGAACGAATATAACGCGCCGCTGCGCCGTACCGTCACCATCGAGGAAGTCGGCGATGTCGGCCTCTATCTCCTGTCGGACCTGTCGCGCTCCGTCACCGGCGAAGTGCACCATGCCGACAGCGGCTATCATGTCATCGGCATGAAGGCGGTCGACGCGCCCGACATTTCCGTCATCAAGGACTAGAGCATTTCGAGCGGAGCTGAGACCGTGCTTATCTACGTGATCAGACACGGCCAGACCGCCTGGAATGCCGAGCGCCGCCTGCAGGGTCAGAAGGATATCCCGATGAATGCCACGGGCCTGGAACAGGCCCGGCAGAACGGCATCGCGCTTGCCGGGATTCTCGGCGACACGATCGACCAATTCGATTTCGTCGCCAGCCCGCTCGGACGCACACGCGCGACCATGGAGATCATGCGCACCGCCATGGGCCTGCCACCGCTTGCCTATCGCACCGATCCGAGGCTGGTGGAAATTTCCTTCGGCGACTGGGAGGGCTCGACGATCAAGGAGCTGAAGGCGACGCAGCGCGAGCGGGTGGCAGAACGCAACGCCTCGAAATGGGATTTCATTCCGCCCGGCGATGATGCGGAAAGCTATGAAATTCTCTCCTGGCGGACCGGCTCGTGGCTGAACTCCGTCGATCGCCCGACGGTTTGCGTCACCCATGGCGGCGTCATCCGCACGCTTTTCCAGACAATCGCCGACCTGCCGAAAAGCACTGCTGCGGAAGGCGCGATCCCGCAGGATCGAATCATCCGGATCGAAACCTCGGAGCGGACGATCGTCTGGCTCTAGGCAGTGCCAGTCAGCGATGCGCTCAACAGGTCGGATTGGGATGCGAACGAGCTGTTTGGCCTGTGCGGTCCAGGGAGGTTGCAGCGATCGGCGCTTACCTCACCTGATCGGTCTCCAGAGAACTGCCTATTTGACGATGTCGAGATCGTTGATGACGCGTTTGCCGTCGACCTCGGTATAGAAGACGATCACCTTCACGCCGGCTTCGAGGCCGTCGAAATTGAATTCCTCAGGCGCCTGATAGGTCTTGCCGTCATCGAGCGTCAGCACGAGGTTTGTTGTGTCGACCTTTTTGATCGTCGCCTCGACATCGGCGCTCTCGGCAAAACCGCTCATCGGTGACAGGAAGCTTGCTGTTGCCAAAAGCGTGGCGACGACGAAACGCATGGCGACAATCCTTTTAAGACGCTGCACGAGAACATGACTGGCCACAGATAAGCTCCTGAATATGGCGAAAATTGCCCGTAAGAATGGCTTTTCCCGCCCAATTGATGAATAGGATTTTAAATATAATCAAGATACCGCGTTAACCCGCGGTTTTTCCCTTCACACGATTTTTCGGCATCGCCGGCGGGCAATCGTAAATTAACCCGCGCGTCCTACAGTTGCTCGCCAACAGGGGAGTTTCATTTTGCTATCCAGGCTCAGCGACAGCAAGCAGTTGCGGCGCGTGTTGAAGAATACTCGCGTTTCGTTTCTGGTTTCGTCGCTTGTCGCCCTCGTCGTCATCATGGTCGGCTTCGGCCTCGACCGGGCCAATACTGCGTCTTATGTGCGCGAACTTCATATCCGCACCGAAAACGAGACGAATCTGATCCGCGCCCGGGTCATGGCCGAGATCAATTTGGACCTCAGCGTCGTCCGCGACCTTACGAACCTGATCTCCCTCAGCGCGGCGAACGGAGAGGAGATGGAGCGCCAGATCAACTGGCTGCTGATCCAGAACCCGTCCTTCATTCATATCGCCGTCGCCCCTGATTTCATCGTCCGCGACATCCACCCGCCGCAATCCGGCAATGAGCGGATCGGCCGCGACGTGCGCGAAACTCTCTTCTTCCGCCAGGTGATGACCAGCGCGGCCGGCGACCAGTCGGCGCGCTTCTACGGCCCGATCAGCATTGATAGCCGCGACGCCTTTGCCATCTTCTTCCCGGTTTTCGTCAGGGAGAACGGCGAGCGGCGGCTCTGGGGGGCAGTCGAGGTCGCCATCGACCAGACGATGTTCTACCAGGCGACCGGGCTGATGCCGGCACGCGACCGCGAGAACCGGGAACGCTATCCGCATCTCGACCATCTTTCGATCGCCATCCGCGATATCGGCGCGGCGGCCGCGACCAATGCGGCTCTGCCGCCGCCGTTCTTCGGTTCGTCCGATA
This sequence comes from Rhizobium sp. 62_C5_N11_2, assembly GCF_051811185.1. NCBI lineage: Bacteria > Pseudomonadati > Pseudomonadota > Alphaproteobacteria > Hyphomicrobiales > Rhizobiaceae > Rhizobium > Rhizobium sp. 62_C5_N11_2. The sequence goes on along the minus strand of NZ_JBPWPW010000001.1, from coordinate 679,261 downwards.
TCGATGACAAGCATCCGATGCGCCAGAAGATCGGCTTTGCCGGCGGCAAGTGGGAGCTTTCCGCGGTCCCGAACAGCGGCTGGAACGCGATACCCGAAAACCGCACCGAGTTGCGTCTGATCATCCTTGCCGCCGGCTTCATCATCATCGTGCCGATCTTCTTCGCGACCCTTTTGCTCGGCGAGCGCAATCGCAATATTACCGCGCTGGAGAGGCGCGAGGCGAAATTGCTGGAACTGTCGCAGCGGCTCAATCTGGCGCTGGAATCCTCCAATATCGGCATCTGGGAGCTGGAGGATCATTCGAGCAGCCTGCTCTGGGACGCCCGCGCCGCGGCTCTGCACGGCAAAGCGGCGGCAGAAGGAAGCCGGCCGCTCGACGAATGGCTGGCGTCGATCCTGCCCGAGGATCGTGAAACCGCCGAAGTGCATTTCTTCAGCTGCAGCATTGCCGGCGCTGCCTGCACGGCGCAGTACCGCATCCTGCTTGGCGACGGTGGCATCCGCCACCTGCGCTCGGTCGGCGCCTTCTATACGGATGCCGGTGGCGTCAGCAAGACGATCGGCATCGTCTGGGACGTGACCGCCGATGCGGTGACCACCGACACGCTGCGCAAGGCCAAGGATATGAGCGAGGTCAAGAATGCCGAGCTGGAGCTGGCGCTTGAAGAGCTCTCAAGCCGCGAGGGGCAGCTCGCCGAGCTTTCCAGCCGGCTCGACCTGGCGCTCAACTCCTATCAGTGCGGCATATGGGAGGCGCGGCCCGGCCTCGGCGGATCGATCTGGAACGAGCGGATGCACGAGCTCTACGGGCTTGCGCCGCGCAACGGCTTCATGACCGAGGAGATCTGGCTTAGCCGCATCCACCCCGAGGACCGGAGCCTGGCGCTCGAAAGCGCGCGTCACTTCAAGCGCAACGGCGATACGCACACCCTCGTCTGCCGGGTGATCGTCGACGACGGCTCGGTGCGCTATGTGCGCTCGGTCGGCAAGGTCCACCAGACGGGGACCGGCGAGATGAAGATCATGGGCATCGCCTTCGATGCCACCGAAGACGTGCTGATGACGATCCGGCTGAAGGCCGCCAAGGACGAGGCGGTCGCCAAGAATATCGAGCTCGAACTTGTCAAGAACAGGATCGAGCACAATTCGCTGCACGACCCGCTGACCGCACTCGCCAACCGCCGCAAGCTCGACATCGCACTCGAAAATCTCACCCATGACGGCCGGCAGCAGCGGCAGAAATTCTCGATCCTGCACATCGATCTCGACCGCTTCAAGGACATCAACGACACGCTTGGCCATGCCGCCGGCGATGCGATGCTGGTGCACGCCTCGAAGGTGCTCGCCAAGAATGTCCGCGGCAGCGATATCGTCGCCCGCATCGGCGGCGACGAGTTCGTCATCCTCGCCCTCGACGTCGGCGACAAGGAGATGGCGCAGCTTTCGACGCGGATCATCGAGGAGATGCGCCAGCCGATCGATTTCCAGGGCTTTTCCTGCCGCTGCGGCGTGTCGATCGGCATTGCGCTCGCCAACGGCATCCATGTCGATGCGCGCAAGGTGCTGATCAATGCCGACATCGCGCTCTACCGCGCCAAGAGCATGGGCCGCAACCGCTTCGAATTCTTCAATCACAATCTCCAGGCCGATATCATCAACACCAAGCGCACGGCCGACGAGATCCTCGCCGGCATCGACAATGGCGAATTCACCGCCTGGTATCAGCCGCAATTCTGCGCCCGGACGATGGAACTGACCGGCGTCGAGGCGCTGGTGCGCTGGAAGCATCCGTCCAAGGGACTGCTGACGCCCGACAAGTTCCTGCGCATCGCCGACGAGATCAATGTCGTGCAGATGCTCGACCGGATCGTGCTGGAAACGGCGCTGCACGACAAGATGCGCTGGACCGCGCGCGGCATTGCCGTGCCCAAGGTCTCGGTCAATGTTTCGGCCCGGCGGCTGCATGACGGCAGCCTGCTGGAATCGCTCGCCGACCTGCATATCCGTCCAGGCGAAATCTCCTTCGAACTCGTGGAATCGATCTTCCTCGACGAGAGCGAGGACGTCGTCTCGCAGAATCTCGAGCGCATCAAGGCGCTCGGCATCGATATCGAGATCGACGATTTCGGCACCGGTCATACCTCGATCGTCAGCCTGTTGAAGCTGAAGCCCAAACGGCTGAAGATCGACCGGCAGCTGGTGCAGCCGATCGTCAATGCCTCGCAGGAGCGCGCACTCGTCAGCTCGATCATCGAGATCGCCCGCTCGCTCGGCGTCGAGACGGTGGCCGAAGGAGTGGAGACGGCAGCACATGCCGCACTGCTGCGCGATCTCGGCTGCGACATCCTGCAGGGCTATGCCTTCTCGCGGCCGCTCTCCTTTGACGATTTCACCGCAGAAGCCACAGGAACGGGGTGGCGGCTGGCCTCGTGATCGCCGCCTGCCGATCGGCCTCGTCCTAACCCCTCCCCGCCCGCGCAGAGAGAGTGGCGGCAGGATGCGCCGTCCATCCCCGACAACGAACGGAAACAGCATTTCCTGAGCTGGTGGTTTGGCGCAAAGAAAGGCTTTTGCCTCGGCGGGTTTTTGGCCTATGAGTGTCGCGCCTTTTCAAGCAATGGCGCGGCCGGCAGCGACCGGTTTTGGCGCGCCACCGTGGGAACACATGTCGCACAATACATTCGGTCACCTTTTCCGCGTAACCACCTGGGGCGAAAGCCATGGTCCGGCGCTCGGCTGCGTCGTCGACGGCTGCCCTCCGGGGCTGCGCTTCAAGCTCGAAGACCTGCAGGTCTGGCTCGACAAGCGCAAGCCCGGACAATCCCGCTTCGTGACGCAGCGGCGCGAGGACGATCTGGTGAAGGTTCTGTCCGGCGTCATGCTGGACGCCGACGGCGAGACGATGACGACCACCGGCACGCCGATCTCCATGCTGATCGAAAACACCGACCAGCGCTCCAAGGATTACGGCGAGATCGCCAAGCAATATCGCCCCGGCCATGCCGATTATACCTATGACCTCAAATACGGCATTCGCGACTATCGCGGCGGCGGCCGCTCCTCGGCGCGCGAAACCGCTGCGCGGGTTGCCGCCGGCGGCATCGCCCGCCTTGTCGTGCCAGGCGTTACCGTGCGCGGCGCGCTGGTGCAGATCGGCAAACACAAGATCAATCGCCGCAACTGGGATTGGGACCAGGTCGATCAGAACCCGTTCTTCTCGCCCGATGCCGCGATCGTGCCGGTCTGGGAGGAATATCTCGACGGCATCCGCAAGAACGGCTCCTCGATCGGCGCAGTCATCGAGGTGATCGCCGAAGGTGTGCCGGCCGGCCTCGGCGCGCCGATCTATGCCAAGCTCGACCAGGATATCGCCTCGCTGCTGATGTCGATCAACGCCGTCAAGGGCGTCGAAATCGGCAATGGTTTTGCCGCCGCCGAAACGTCAGGCGAAGACAATGCCGACGAGATGCGCATGGGCAATGACGGCACGCCGATCTTCCTTTCCAACAATGCCGGCGGTATTCTCGGCGGCATCTCCACCGGGCAGCCGGTGGTGGCGCGTTTCGCCGTCAAGCCGACCTCCTCGATCCTGACCGAACGCCAGTCGATCGATGCGGAGGGCAAGAATGTCGATATCCGCACCAAGGGCCGACACGACCCTTGCGTCGGCATCCGCGCCGTGCCGATCGGCGAGGCGATGGTCGCCTGCGCCGTCGCCGATCATTATCTTCGCGACCGCGGCCAGACCGGCCGTCTGAAATAGGAGCGCTCGTCCCATGTCTTATGACCAGAAGCGTGTCGTCGACGCCATCCGGGCCTTCGAGGCCGGCGAGATCGTCGTCGTCATGGACGACAATGACCGCGAGAACGAAGGCGACCTGATCGTCGCTGCCGTGCATTGCACACCTGAGAAGATGGCCTTCATCGTGCGCCACACCTCCGGCATCGTCTGCGCGCCGATGCCGAAGGAAGAGGCCAAGCGCCTCAACCTCAACGCCATGGTGGCGGAAAACGATTCGGCCCATACGACGGCCTTCACCGTCTCGGTCGATTTCAAGCACGGCACGACGACCGGCATCTCCGCCGACGACCGGACGCTGACGGTGCGCAACCTCGCCAATCCGAATGTCGGCGCTTCCGATTTCGTCCGTCCCGGCCACATTTTCCCGCTGGTTTCCCGCGAAGGCGGCGTGCTGATGCGCTCCGGCCATACGGAAGCTGCCGTCGACCTCTGCAAGCTCGCCGGCCTGCCGCTGATCGGCGTTATCTCAGAACTCGTCAACGACGACGGCACCGTCACCCGCGGCCCGGAGGTGGTGGACTTTGCCGAACAGCACGGGCTGAAGCTTGTTTCCGTCGCCGATCTGATCGCCTATCGCCAGCGCAAGGAAACGCTGATCGAGCTCGGCACCAGCTTCGACATCGAGACGCCGTTCGGCAAAGCCAAGGCCCATACCTATTCCCTGCCCTGGGACCCGATGCAGCATCTCGCCGTCGTCTTCGGCGACATCCGCGACGGTGTCGACATCCCGGTGCGCCTGCATCCGGAGAATGTCGCCGATGATCTCTTCGGCAAGAACAGCCCGGTCGATTTCTACATGCAGAAGATTGCCGAGCAAGGCCGCGGCGTCATCGTCTATCTGCGCGAAGGCTCGGTCGGCGTCGGCCACCACGACAACGGCCGCAAGGCCCGCAACCAGGGCCGCGAAGCCCATGCCGAAGCCCAGACGCGCGACAGCGAGTGGCTGGAAATCGGCCTCGGCGCCCAGATCCTCAGGGATCTCGGCGTCAGCTCGATCAAACTGCTCACCAGCCGCGAGCGCCACTATGTCGGCCTCGAAGGTTTCGGCATCAAGATCAGCACGACGGAGATCTGCTAAAGGCTTTTCCCTTCTCCCCAGCGGGGAGAAGGTGGCCCGAAGGGTCGGATGAGGGGGCCACACGGCACGCCATTTATTGCTCTTCGCTTACGCTCAGTGCATTCGCGGCTTTGCCGCTCACCCCCTCATCTGCCTACCGGCATCTTCTCCCCGCTGGGGCGAAGGGATACGTAGCAACGTCTCGGTCCTTTCACCTCGGTAGGAGCAAGATATATCGGACGAGATTCGCCTACCCTCTCCAGCCCTCGAGAAGCACGACTTTCTCCACACCGGCAAACCGCGCGACCCGGTCCAGCTCGGCTTCCAGTCTCTCCAGCCGCCCGGCTGACAGCTTGACGCCCGGCTCCAGCCAGAGCCGCTTGACGTCGAGCGTCGACTTCTTCCGATCCGCCTTCATGTCGATGCGGCCGATCAGCCTGTCGCCTTCGAGCAGCGGGAAGACGTAATAGCCATACTCGCGCTTCGGCTCGGGCACGAAGATCTCGATGCGGTAGAAGAAGCCGAACAGGCGTTCGGTGCGGTTGCGGTCGCGGATCATCGGGTCGAAGGGGCTGAGCACGCGGACGCGCGGCGGAGCGCCGGGGTAAGTGTCGAGTGTCGACAGGAAATCGGTAAAAGCCCAGGATGGGCGCGCCTTGCCGCCAAGCGCCGGTTCGATCAACACTTCGATCAGTTCGTCGCGATGGGCTGATACCCAGGCCTTGGCCTCATCGGGCGAGACCAGGTTCCAGAAGGCTGATATCTCGCCATGGGTGGCGAAGCCGAGCCGGGTAAGCGCGCTGCGGCAGGCCCAGTCGACGAACTCCTCGCGACTCACCTCCGGCTCGCGGAACTCGGCCGGGATGACGCGTTCCGCCAGGTCATAGATCTTCTGGAAATTCGAGCGGCCGGCGATGGCGAACTTGCCGGTGTGCCAGAAATATTCGAGCGCCGTCTTGTTCGGATGCCAGTTCCACCAGCCGCCGGAAACGTGGCCGTCGGCCTTGATGTCGCGCGCCAGGATCGCGCCGTCGCGCTCAACGCGCTCATAGGTCTCCGCGAACGCCGCCTCGAAGCCCTCGCCGCGCCATTTGCGCCAGCGCTCGACGATCACCTTCTCCTGATGGCGGAACTTGTGCTTCCAATAGACGAAAAAGGCGCTCGGCAGGATGGAAGCGTCATGTGTCCAGTGCTCGAACAGCGCGCCGTCCTTTTCGAGCAGCGCGGTCAGATGCTCGCGCCTGTAGGTCTGGTTGCGGGAAAACAGGATCTGATGATGCGCCCGCTCCACCGTCTGGATACTGTCCACCTGGACGAAACCCAGTTCATGGATGAGCTGCAGCAGGCCGGCCTTGGTCAGGGCGCGGTTCGGCGGGGCGCTGAGGCCCTGCTTGGCAAGAAAGACACGGCGGGCGTCGGAATTGGAAAGCAGATTCGTCATGACTGCATCATAATCCGGAAAATCTTCCTAGCCACCCGATATCGACAAGGAGATTTACTCTTTCATCACCCGAGATTCCCCGTATAGAAGCGGGATCGCGAGGATGCGAGGGATGGGTTTGGATATTCGTTTCGAAGGCGCCGGGGTCAGTTTCGGGGCACGGGTGGCGCTGCAGCCGCTGACGCTTGGCATCAGTGGAAAACGCATCGGCGTCATCGGGCTGAACGGTTCGGGCAAGACCACTTTCGCGCGGCTGATCAACGGATTGACCAAGCCATCGGTCGGCCGCGTCACCGTCAACGGCCGCGACACGAGCGATGAGAAGGCTGCTGTGGCCGATGTCGGTTTCATCTTCCAGTCGCCGCAGAACCAGATCATCCTGCCGATCGTCAAAGACGACATCGCCTTCGGGCTGAAGCGGCGCGGCTTAACCAAGGCGGAAATCGAGGCAAAGGTCGAGGGCGTGCTGGCCCGCTTCGGCGCTGAGGCGCTGGGCGAGCGCCGCGCGCACGAGCTTTCCGGCGGCGAGCTGCAGGTGGCGGCCCTCTGCTCGGTGCTGGCGACGGGACCGGGCATTCTCATCCTCGATGAACCGACCAACCAGCTCGACCTCAAGAACCGGGCGTTGGTCGAAGGGATTATCGCCGGGCTCCCGGAAAGCGCCATCATCATCACGCATGATCTGGAGCTGATCGCCGGTTTCGAGCGGGTGCTGCTGTTTCATGAAGGGCGGCTTGCCGCCGATGCGCCGGCTGCCGAGGCGATCGCCCGCTACAAGGAGATCGCCGCCTGATGCAATCGCTCTATGTCGAAGGCAACAGCGTGATGCACCGGCTTTCGCCGCGGGTAAAGCTGTTGTCGCTGACGGTCTTCGGCGTCGTGCTGTTCATCAGCGGCAACATCCTGCTGCTTTCGATCGCCGTGCTGCTGACGGCGGTTCTCTACCGGATGATCGGCCTGCCGTTTGCCAATGGGCTCAGGCGGCTGCGGCCGGTCTTCCTGACGATCGCGGTCGTGGCGCTTTTCAACCTCATCTTCAATCCCTGGCAGGAGGCGCTCGTGCCGCTGCTGCGGCTGACGGCATTGATGCTGCTTGCCGCCACCGTGACGGCGACGACGTCGATCACCGAGTTCATCGACGAAGTGACGGCGCTTGCCCGCCCGCTCGAACGCACCGGCTGGGTGCAGGCCGACGATATCGGCCTGGCGCTGGGGCTGGTGCTGCGTTTCGTGCCGGAGATCGTCGGCCGTTATCAGGCGATCCGCGAGGCGCATAAGGCACGCGGGCTGAAGGTCCGGCCGACGACGCTGCTTGCGCCGCTGATCATCCTGACCCTTAAGGATGCGGATAATATCGCCGCGGCGATTGACGCGCGCGGAATTCGGCGGCATGTGAGTTAACGATTGATAAACACGGAATTCATGATGAGCACTCGCGACCTCGTTCTTACCGCCCTCTTTGCCGCGATCATCGTGGCGCTTGGCCTGCTGCCGCCGATCTCGCTCGGCTTCATTCCGGTGCCGATCACCGCCCAATCCCTCGGCGTCATGATGGCCGGTGTCGTGCTCGGCGCCCGGCGCGGCGCGATTGCCGTGCTGATCGTGCTGGTTCTGGTCGCGATCGGCCTGCCGGTGCTTTCCGGTGGCCGCGGCGGGCTTGCGATCTTCGCGTCGCCAACGGCCGGCTTCCTGATCGGCTGGATCTTTGCCGCCTTCGTCACCGGCTATCTCAGCGAACGGCTGGTCAACGAACAGCAATCCGGCCTGGTGCAGACGGTGAGCTTCTTCCTCACCGCCATGGCCGGCGGCATCGTCGTGCTCTACGCTTTCGGCATCACCTATCTCGCCACCGTCGCCGGCTTCGGCTTCACGAAAGCCTTCGTTGGCTCGATGGCCTTCATTCCCGGCGACGTGATCAAGGCCTTCGTCGCAGCCCTGCTTGGCCGCGCCGTCATGGTCGGCTATCCCCTGCTGCCGTCGCGCGCCTGACGCATAGACCGGTCTTGTCTGGTGAATACCCCAACGGCCCCTTCGGGGGCCGTTGCGCTTAAAGACATAGAGCCTATGCGAAAGCCTGCACCAGGCGTTCCGCCTGGTCCGCATGAACGGGACCTTCCAAACCTTCTTTTCATTTGTCGCAACGAACATCCCTGAAGGAGAAATCATGCGAGGCGACCAGCAGGAGGAGATGGCTGCCTGGTTCCGGTCGCTGGATCCTGTCCAGCCGAAGGACATGGTCGGCCTCTGGAGCGGCGTCGGCATTCCGTCGGATCATCCACTGGACGGCGTGCTCGAGAATCTCAACTGGTTCGGCAAGCGCTTCCATTCCGACATGCGGGCGGACGCCCTGCTCTTCACGTGGAGACCGGGCCGACTGGTGGCGCTCGAGCCAAGCTTCTTACCCATCAGGCTGGCGATCAAGATAGCGCCCTTTGGCCGGACGTTCGTCGCGCGCAGCTGGTTCTCATACCTGCAGAAGATGCTTCGAGCGAGAGGCACGACCGCTTCGTTACGGCTTCAGGCCGTCGACGGCATCGAAACGGCTGCGATGATCTACGACAAACAGCCGATCGTGGACTACTTCCGGAGGATTGACGATGACGAGATTGCCGGAATGATGTGTGTGCGCGACGACCCTCGGCGATTCTTCTTCAAGCTCCGGAAAGTGACGGACTGAGGTATGCAGCAAACGGCTGGCGCCTGGATAATCTTTCCTCAATCCAAAACAGGCTGAACATGCTATGAAAGCAGGGAAGAGGACGAGATGACCGTCATCGATCGAAATCATGTTCAAGTCCGGGGCGATGGCCAGCGTGCGATGATCTTTTCGCATGGATTCGGGTGCGACCAGAATATGTGGCGCTTCGTGGCTCCGGCTTTTGAAGGCGACTTCAAGACAGTGCTGTTCGATCATGTTGGCGCGGGACGATCCGATCTCACAGCTTATGATGCCGGAAAGTATTCTTCATTGTCTGGTTATGCCGATGACCTCGTGGAAATTTGCCGCGCGCTTGGCCTGACGCAAACAGTCTTCGTCGGGCACTCCGTCAGCGCGATGATTGGCGTCATCGCGTCGCTGGAGGCACCGGAACTGTTTGAAAGCCTGATCCTTGTCGGGCCGTCGCCGCGCTATATCAACGACGATGACTATATCGGCGGCTTCAGCGCGGCCGAGATAGACGAACTCCTGAAATCGTTGGACGACAATCACTTGGGGTGGTCTGCCGCCATGGCACCCGCCATCATGGGCAATCCGGATCGACCGGAACTTAGCGAAGAGCTGACAAACAGTTTCTGCCGCACCGATCCTGAGATCGCCAAGGCATTCGCACGGGTGACCTTCACCTCAGACAATCGCCGCGACCTTCCGCGCGTCACCGCCAGAACGCTGATCCTTCAATGCCGCGACGATATCATCGCCTCCGAAGAGGTCGGCGAATTCGTCCATCAGCAGGTCCCGAATAGTCAATTGGTCGTGCTGAACGCAAGTGGCCACTGCCCTAACCTCAGCGCTCCCGACGAGGTCATCTCTGCAATCCGGCGGTTCGTCTGATGAGCGGTCCCGACACGCAGATCTCCATGCCGGCGGAAGACCTTGAGGACTTATACGAAAACGCGCCATGCGGCTATCTTTCGCTGCAGCCGGACGGGCGCATCGTCAAGGTGAACAAAACGCTGTCGACCTGGATCGGCATCCCTGCCGAGCAACTCCTCGGCAAACGACTTCACGATCTGCTCAACACCTCGGGCCGTATATTCTACGAAACCCATTTTGCGCCTTTGCTGCGCATGCAAGGGTTTTTCAACGAGGTTGCCCTCGATCTTGTGGCGGCGGACGGTAGAAAACTGCCTGTGCTCGCCAATGCCATGGAAAGACGTGCAGAAGACGGTGCCTTGCTTTTCACCCGTGTGACGATGTTCCAGGCTGCCGAGCGTCGCCGTTATGAACGGGAGCTGGTCGAAGCGCGCGCGGCGGCGGACACGGCCGGTGCCATCGTCAAATCCCAGCTCGACTTCGAACAGCAAACCGCCGAGTTGCGGGAGCAGTTCATCGCCATCCTTGGCCATGACCTGCGCAACCCGCTTGCCTCGATTGCCGCTGCGGGGCGTATGTTGCGAAAGGAAGAGCAGACCGATCGCTCGACTAAAGTTCTCGATTTGATGCAGGGCAGCGTCGTTCGCATGTCTGGCCTGATCGACAACGTCCTCGACTTCGCGCGTGCACGATTGGGTGGCGGCATCGTGCTCGACAGGCGAGCGGAGGAGCTCGAGCCGATCCTGCGGCAGGTCATCGAAGAACTCCGCTATAGTCACCTCGACCGCAGGATTGAGGTGAGCATCGAATTAGACGGCCCTATAAGTTGCGACAGCAGCCGGATTGGCCAGCTGGTGTCCAATCTCTTGGGAAATGCCCTGACCCATGGGACGCCGGACGAACCGGTGCGGCTATCTGCGGCAACCGTCGACGGAAGACTGGAGCTCTGGATCGCCAACGGCGGCGCTCCTATTTCCAGCGATGCGATGACACGGCTTTTCCAGCCTTTCTTCAAAGGCGAAGCCGGCACAAGTCAAAGAGGATTGGGGCTGGGTTTGTATATCGCTTCGGAAATCGCCCGCGCCCATGGCGGGGCCATCACGGTCAGTTCCGGTGACAACGAGACACGCTTCACCTTTGTGATGCCCTTGGATTGAACCCGACCGCACAGCTGCGCCGACGTGGGCGGAAAGACACATTCACAGCGCAGACGCTATGAAGGGCTCGGGCACCTAAACCCGAGACTCTTTCGCCTGAAGACCCGCAACGCGTTGCCCAAGCCTGTCGAAGACCAATCGCAAAACGCTGCGGATGGGAGGCTCTCCCCATTTGCACACCGCCAGCGACATTACACAGACGATCGCAACGGCCAAGGCCAGCGCCAACAGCGGTGTCATCTCCAGATCAGTCAGCCAGTCGAGAAGTTGGACGCCGATCGCGAAATGCAGCAGATAGAGCGGGTAGGTCATCGAGCCGAGGGTTTTGACCGATTGAAGGAGGGCGGTCGGCAGACGACTGATCTGCTTGGCATAGGTCACGCTTGCAACGATTGATATCAGCCCCGCCACCCAGATTGCGACTGCGGGAAGCGGCGAGAAGGAATGACCGGCTGCGGCAAGAGTGCGCTCGCTGGTATTTTCGCCTGCCATGTATATCTGAGCCGCCCCCGTCACCAAGGCGCAGATCAAACCCACCCAGGAAATTCGGCTCATCCGAGCTTGAGACAAAAGCCAGATGTAGATGCCAATGGCAAATTGGCAGCCATAGTAAAAAGGGATGGCCCGCCAGGCGGTCTCCGTGAATGTGGCCAGGATGTCTGAATCGGGAAGGGCGTATAACAGAGCGATAAACACCGTGCTGGCCAGTGACAAGCCGAGCGCCAGAGCAGGCATCCTTGCCTTCTGACCCATCGCACACATGATGAAGACAAGGGCGTAGAAACAGATCTCACATGCCAGGGTCCAATATTGGCCATCGATCCATGGCCCGCCAGGGTAGAGGGTGATCGACCGCAGATAGTTCTTGATGATGCGGCGATTAACGTCTTGAGTTGCAATGACGATCAGCGTCAGTGACGCACATATCCATACTGCTGGATAGAGCCGCAGAATTCGCCCCCTGAGAAACGACATCGCAGTGGCTGCAGCGGCAGAGTTGACGATGACGAGCCCTGATATGACGAAAAACAATTCGACACCAACCCATCCAGGTTGGGCGATATTCTCTATCAGGGGCATTTTGTAAGGTCTTAGATATAAGGGCGAAGCCCAGGAAGCAAATCCAAGATGAAACATCGTTACCATGAGTGCACATACAAATCGTAGTGCGTCGACGCCGTAAATATACGGGCTGCCGGCTTCAGATTTTACCATAGCGATTTCCCCCAAAATCAAATCCAGTACTACCTGGACTTGGATTTTGGCGCAAGATACTCGCAGTTGGCGTAGGAATAATGATTGTGGGTCAGTTGGTCCACTTGCCCGTCAAATAGCCTTCGACAGCTCCGTCTGATGGTCCCGCGGTATGGCCGTCTCGATACGGCCTGGAATCCGGGCAACAAAAAACCGCCTTGAGGCGGTCGGGCATTCTATCGATTTCAGTTTGATTTAGTCTCCTCCTCCGCCATCTCCGCCACCGCCATCACAGCCGCCGTCGCCTGAGGCATCGAACCAGCCTCCACCTCCATCGCCGGAGCCTTCCGAATTGCCCCACCTGCGCTTGGTGTTTGCGGTGGTCTGGGTGGTGGCGCCTCTTTCTGCCCTTGCGATCAGCGCAAAGATCAGTGCGAAGCCTCCAACGAGCACGGTAACCACAAGAAATATCTCCAATCAGTATCCTTTTCGTTGTTTCAGGAAATCTCGTTTCCTGACTAAAATAGTAGATTATTTTCCCGCTCTCGGAAATAGCCTGAATATGAAACTTTCATGACACTCTGGATCACGTCAAAACCCTGCGCTGGCTAGTTGCAGCGCAGAGCATCTCGGGCTGGTTCCCCTTCAAGCCGCCGCTCTTTGCGGAAAGAGGACGGCTTGCGGGGCGGCTTTGACTCCAGCCACGATCAAGGGGTCCCGATAGAGGCGAGGAGACGGTATTCCGAGCCTGGAATGCAGCTTTGCGGCCGAGCTTGGCAGGAACGGCAGGAGGCAGCGGGCGATGATCGCAAGGCCGTGGACCTGCTCGGCCAGGGAAGCGCCAAGACGAGTAGCGGTCGCCTTCCGATCGCCCGGCGTGAGATCGGCAAGCAGGGCTTTCGCATCGGCCCATGGCGCGCGTTGTGCAAACCGCCTGTTCGCCGCACCGATGAACTCGAAAATATCCGCGAGGCCGACATGGAGCTCGTAGGCAGCGAAGGCTCGAGCCACCTTCTCCGGAAGGCGGGCAGCCTCCTCCACAAGCTCGCTGTCTGGCACTGGCGGAACGATGCCGTTGAACGAGGTCGACAGAAGGGCAAGGACCCGGTTGGCGAGATTTCCGAGCTGCCCTGCCAACTCTCCCGACCAGGCGGCTTCCAGACGCTCGTCTGAGAAATCGCCATCGTCACCCGAGCGTATATGCCGGAGCAGGTAATATCGCAGTGCGTCGGGCGTTTCGTAGGATTGGATGATGCGTTCCGGATCGATGCCGTTGCCGGCCGACTTGCCGATCTTCCGGCCACCGTGACGTAGCCGTGCACCAGGATCGACGAAGGTGGCGGCAGGCCTGCGGAAAGCAGGATGGCCGGCCAGTAGATGGCGTGGAACTTGGAGATGCCCTTGCCGACGACGTGGATGCGTTGGCCGCCGTTCCAATAGTGCTGCAGCAGGGTTGGGTCGGACCCGTGGCTGAGGCCTGTGAGATAGTTCGCCAGGGCATCGAACCAGACGTAGACGACCTCATCTCCATCGGGGACGGGCACACCCCAGCCGCGCGCCCGTTCGGCGCTGCGCGACACGCTGATGTCGCTCAGGCCGTGCCGCAAAAGGGCAAGGACCTCGTTGCGCCGATGGGCGGGAACGATCCGAAGCCCCCCGGTCTCGACGAGCTCACGCAGCCGGTCGCCGTATCGCGAGAGACTGAAGAACCAGTTCTCCTCACGGATGGTCTCAAGGGCAATGCCGTGTTCCGGGCAGCGCCCGTCATCGAGTTCCGACGGCTCGTAGAATTGCTCGCAACCGACGCAATAGAGGCCCTCATAGGCCTTGCGATAGAGGTCGCCATTTTCAGCGCATGCCCTCCACAAGGCGTGGACGCAGGCAATATGCCTCGGATCGCGCGACGTGCGGACGAATTCCTCGTTGGATATATCGAGCAGGCCGCCAAGGCGCTCGAACCTGTCGGCGTTGGCATTGACGAAGTCCCTCACCTCCAGTCCCGCGGCTTCCGCCGACCGGACATTCTTCAGGCTGTTATCGTCGGTTCCGCATTGGAAGCGCACGTCATGGCCGAGAAGCCGGAAATGGCGGGCATAGGCATCGGCCTGGACGAGCTCGAGAGCGAAGCCCACATGCGGCGCGGCATTCACGTAGGGGATGGAGGTGGTGATGTAGATCTTGTTCATCGGCGTTTCCTTTCGAAGGCTGTTAATGCCCGCGAGACGGATCGACCCATGAAAAGACCGCCTCGAGGGCGGTCGCTGGTGCATTCTGGACGCACGAAACCCGCCACGCTATGAGCGCGGCATCATCATCACGAAGGTGCTGATCACGGTGTTGTCCATGCGATTTTCCTATCATCAAGAGCAGTTTCGAACAAGCGTGCTCGTTGGCGCCCATCGTCAAACCACGCGGCGGCAATTGAATTCGATTGTCAGGCAAGCTCGGCATAGTGGGCCAGCTTGTCTTGAAGCATGGCGAGAATGCGATCCCGTCCCGGGTCGCGGACGCCCTTCAACCACGCGACCGATAGGGGAAGCTTGTTCATGGCCGCCGTCCCTCCCATATCGAGAGCGATGTAACGGACGCCGCTGACGGCGAGCCGCGATGTCCATTGAGGAACGATCGCCAGCCCGATCTCTGCGGCCACGAGATTGACAATCGTCTGCTTTTCTTCAGCAAGCTGGGCCACCCGCGCCTGCAGTCCCGCCTCGATGAACAGCTTCATCGTCAGGTCATGGCTATGCGGCCGCGATCGACGTTCCGGGACAATCAACGGTTCGTCGGCGAGGTCTTCGATTCTCACGCTGGCTCTCGAAGCCAGTCGATGGTTCTCGGACATGGCGACGACCGCGGTCTCATGGAAGAGAAACATCGTCTTCAGCTTGGGGTCGACGATATCGGGGGCGCGGATGAATGCCAAATCCAATGAACCCGACAGGAGTTTCGGGATCAGCCTGATCGTCTTGTCTTCCGACAACTGCGTCGAGACGTCGGGACACTGCTGGCGGAAATCGTGCAACAGCATGGGGACGAGCCCTGCTGCCGCGCTGTCGATCGCCCCGATCCGCAGCACATCCGCTTTTGCCTGGCGGGAAGTGTGGAACCGTTGCTGAAGAGCTTCGGTCTTGGCGAGGATCTCCCGCGCGCCTTCCAGGAAGACGAGACCGTCTTCCGTCAGCGACACGCTGCGTGTCGTTCGCGCCATCAGCCGCGTCCCGAGGGATTCTTCAAGCAGGCGTATGTGCCGAGATAGCGACGCCGGCAGGAGGCCAAGCTTTTGAGCAGCCCGCCCGAAATGAAGCTCGTCCGCTACCGACACGAAACATCGAAGCTGGTTCAGGTCCACGAACGTCTGCTCCAGAGTTCGATTATATCAAATTTTTATATATTCCTGTGTCGCTTGAGGATCAAGCCGGCGGTGGTCATAGATATTCGCAAGCGCAGGAGGTGCGCTTCGTTTATCGTCCAATCTGGGAGGAGACCGTCGTGACTCACGACTTGGAAACGCGCGTCTTGCGCAAAATCACATTCCGCATCGTACCGTTCATCATGCTGCTGTATTTCATCGCGTTTCTCGACCGCGTGAATATCGGCTTTGCCGCCCTGACGATGAACCAGGACCTCGGCTTCTCGTCGACCGTCTTCGGCATCGGTGCAGGCATCTTCTTCGTCGGCTACTTCCTCTTCGAAGTTCCCTCGAACCTCATCCTCAACAAGGTCGGTGCCCGCATCTGGATCGCCCGGGTGATGATCACCTGGGGGATCGTCTCGGGCCTCATGGCTCTGGTGCAGGGGACCACCAGCTTCTACATCCTGCGCTTCCTTCTCGGCGTCGCCGAAGCGGGCTTTTTCCCCGGCATCATCCTCTATCTCAGCTTCTGGTTCCCGGCCCGCCGCCGCGCCGCGGTGACCGCGATCTTCATGGCCGCAGCACCGCTCTCCACGGTCCTCGGCTCGCCGATCTCCGGCGCGCTGATGGAAATGCACGGCCTTCTCGGCCTTGCCGGCTGGCAGTGGATGTTCCTGATCGAGGCAGCCCCAGCCATCATCCTTGGTGTCGTCGTCCTGTTCTATCTCACCGATCGTCCGGAAAAGGCGAAATGGCTGACGGACGAAGAGCGCAGCTGGCTCGTCAAAACGATGAATGCGGAGCAGGCAGGCAAAAGCAAGGCCAGCCACAGCATCCTGGCAGGACTGGCCGACATCCGCGTGATTGCCCTCGCCCTGGTTTATTTCGGCACCTCTGCCGGGCTTTACACCCTCGGCATCTGGGCTCCGCAGATCATCAAGCAGTTCGGCCTATCGGCACTCCAGGTCGGCTTCATCAATGCTATTCCCGGTATCTTCGCCGTCATTGCCATGGTTCTTTGGGCACGTCATTCCGACAAGACCGGCGAACGGACATGGCACGTCGTCGGAGCCTGCCTGCTGGCAGCCGCAGGACTGGCCTTCGCAACGGGTGCGACCAGCGTATTCACTGTCCTCATCGCTCTCACCCTCGTCAATATCGGCATCAGCTCGTCGAAGCCGCCGCTCTGGAGCATGCCGACCCTCTTCCTTTCCGGCCCGGCTGCGGCGGCCGGCATCGCCACCATCAACTCCATCGGCAACCTCGGCGGCTTCGTCGGTCCGTCGATGATCGGGTGGATCAAGGATACGACCGGGAGTTTCACCGGTGGCCTCTACTTCGTCGCCGGGCTTCTGCTGATCTCGGCAATCCTCACCCTCGTCCTGGCACGGTCCGGCCCCAAAGCGGCTGATACCCGCGCCGCCAGTCAACACTGACCAGAGCTGACCCAATCGGAGAATACCAATGCGTGAATATGCAATCGCCACCATCCCCGCCGACGGCATCGGCCCTGAAGTCATCGCTGCCGGCACACGTGTCCTGGCTGCAATCGAGAAGCGCGAAGGCGGGATCAAGTTCAATCTCGAGAATTTCGACTGGGGATCCGACTACTACAAAAAGCACGGCGTCATGATGCCGACCGATGGCTTGAAGCAGCTGAAGAAGTTCGACGCCATCTACTTCGGCGCCGTCGGAGCGCCTGATGTTCCCGACCACGTCACGCTCTGGGGACTGCGGCTGCCTATCTGCCAGGGCTTCGACCAGTATGCGAATGTTCGCCCCACGAAAATTTTGCCCGGGATCACGCCGCCGCTGCGCAACTGCGGCCCGGGCGATCTGGACTGGGTTATCGTCCGCGAAAACTCCGAAGGCGAATATTCCGGTCACGGCGGCCGTGCGCACAGGGGGCTGCCGGAAGAGGTGGGCACTGAGGTCGCCATCTTCACCCGCGTCGGCGTCACCCGCATCATGCGCTATGCGTTCAAGCTCGCCCAGTCCCGGCCGCGCAAGTTCCTGACCGTCGTCACCAAGTCCAATGCCCAGCGGCACGGCATGGTGATGTGGGATGAAATCGCGGCTGAGGTGGCCGAGGAATTCCCCGATGTCACCTGGGACAAGATGCTCGTCGACGCCATGACCGTCCGCATGACCCTGAACCCGAGGAGCCTCGACACCATCGTCGCCACCAATCTTCATGCCGACATCCTCTCGGACCTTGCAGGCGCGCTCGCAGGCAGCCTCGGCGTCGCGCCGACCGCCAACATCGATCCGGAACGCCGCTTCCCGTCGATGTTCGAGCCGATCCATGGTTCTGCTTTCGACATCACCGGCAAAGGCATTGCAAACCCGGTGGCGACCTTCTGGACGGCGGCGCAGATGCTCGACCATCTCGGTGAAACAGATGCATCCGCACGCCTGATGCGGGCCGTCGAACGCGTGACCGGGGCCGGCATATTGACGCCTGACGTCGGTGGAACGGCCAACACCAAGGAAGTCACCGACGCGGTCGTCGATGAGATCCACACATCGAACGTCTGAACGACGATGTCCTGGACCGATCAGAAAGCACGGGAAACGCTGCACCAGATCTTTGATGCAGCGGTCGAAAGCGCCAGTCCCCAGCGGGCGGTTCTCGAAAACCTCCCGGACAAGCCAAAGGGCCGATGCATCGTCGTCGGCGCCGGTAAGGCATCGACGGCCATGGCGGCCGCGCTGGATAGCGCCTGGCCGAATGTCGATCTCTCCGGTGTTGTCGTGACACGCTATGGTCACGCGGTGCCTGCCGGTCGCATCCGCATCATCGAGGCATCGCACCCCGTTCCGGATGCGATGAGCGAAAGGGCGGCTGCCGATGTCTTGCAAGCCGTTCGCGGGCTGACACCGGACGATCTCGTTGTTGCTCTCGTCTCCGGCGGCGGCTCGGCGCTTCTGGTCGCTCCGGCGGGCGGCATGACCTTGGCGGACAAGCAGAGCGTCAATCGCGCGCTTCTGGCAAGCGGCGCGACGATCACCGAGATGAACGCCGTTCGCAAGCACCTCTCGCGTATCAAGGGAGGCCGTCTCGCGCTGGCCGCCCAGCCCGCGAAAGTCGTTACCCTGGTCATTTCCGATGTGCCGGGCGATGATCCTGCATCCATCGCATCCGGCCCGACGATCGCCGATGAAAGCACGATCGACGAGGTTCGCGGCATCATATCCCGCTACAGGATCGTTCTGCCCGACACGGCACGCTCCGTCCTCGAAAGCGGCGACGAGACGCCGAAACCCGCGGATCTCGCAAGCGATGTCCGCATCATCGCTGCCCCCTCGCTCGCCCTGGATAGTGCAGCGAAAGCCGCCGCCAACGCGGGCCTGCAAACACTTGTCCTCGGCGACGCCATCGAGGGAGAGGCGCGCGAGCTCGGTACGGTGATGGCGGGCATCGCCTTATCCGCAAAGACCAAGGGGCTTCCGGTTCGCGGGCCCGCCGTCCTTCTGTCGGGCGGCGAAGGGACGGTTACGATCGGCTGCGAGGCCGCGGGGCGCGGTGGCCGCAACACCGAATTCCTTCTCGGCCTTGCGGTGGCCCTCAAGGGACATGCCGGAATATGGGCGATTGCTGGCGATACCGACGGCATCGATGGCACCGAAGATGCAGCGGGGGCCGTCGTCACGCCCGACACGTTGGAGCGCGGCCGTAAGAAGGGCCTTGATGCCCGAGCCTATCTCGCTTCGCACGACAGCTATTCATTCTTCGACGAGATCGGGGATCTGGTCAAAACCGGGCCGACCCTGACCAATGTCAACGATATCCGAGCCATACTCATCGTCTGAAACGGCGACCAAGCCTGAGGAAATTTCGATGCATCGCAATCGCAGGGCCAAGATCGTGGCGACTGTCGGGCCGGCAAGCGCGTCTCCCGACATGCTGAAGTCACTGTTCGAAGCGGGCGTCGACACGTTTCGCCTCAACTTCAGCCACGGCTCACACGAGGATCATGCGGCTGTCTTCAGATCGATCCGCGCCTTGGAAAGAGAAACGGGAAGACCGATCGGTATCCTGCAGGATCTTCAGGGTCCGAAAATCCGTGTCGGACGAATTCGAAACGGCGCAATTTCGGTTTCGAAAGGCGATCGGATCCGCTTCGTTCTAGGAACAGACGAGGGCATAGCGGATTCCATTCCCCTCCCCCATCGTGAGATATTCGCAGCCGTCAAGCCGGGCGATGACCTGCTGATTGATGACGGCCGCGTCAGGGTTCGGATCGATGGCGTCGGAGCTGAAACGATAACGGCGGAGGTCGTGGTCGGCGGGGTGATTTCCGACCGCAAGGGCGTCAATATTCCCGGGGCAATTCTCGATATCTCGCCTTTGACTGAGAAGGACAGGCGCGACTTGGAGTACGGGCTGGAACTCGGGGTCGACTGGGTCGCCCTCTCCTTCGTTCAAAAGGCCAGCGACATGATCGAGGCGCGCGCGCTCGTCAGTCAGCGGGCCGGGCTGATCGCCAAGATCGAGAAGCCTTCGGCGCTCGATCAGATCGACGATATCATTCGTCTTTCGGACGGCATCATGGTGGCGCGCGGCGATCTCGGCGTCGAAATTCCGCCAGAGGAGGTTCCCGGTCGTCAGAAGGAACTCATTCGCGCCTGCCGCCTTGCCGTCAAACCCGTCATTGTCGCCACCCAGATGCTGGATTCGATGGTGGCCGCGCCGACGCCGACACGGGCGGAAGCCTCCGACGTCGCCATGGCGATTTATGACGGAGCAGATGCGGTGATGCTGTCTGCCGAATCCGCGACTGGCAGATTTCCCCGCGAGACGGTGGAGATCATGGACCGCATCATCCGGAGTACCGAGGGCCACAAGCTCTACCGCTCGCTGATAGCCGCGTCGGAGCCGGAGATCGAACCGTCACCGCCCCACGCCGTGGCGTCCGCCGCTGCCGACCTGGCAACCGCCATCAACGCGCCATTGATCGCGGCCTTTACATCCAGCGGCACAACCGCCGCCCGAATTGCCCGCAAGCGACCATCGTTGCCCATTCTTGCCATTACGCCTGACGAGCTGGTCTCCAGGCAACTTTGTCTTCTTTGGGGGGCTGTCAGTATCCATTCCAAGGAGATCGTTACCTACGAAGACACGATCGACTACGCCCGGCAGATGGCGAGCAGATCCGGATTATCCTCACCCCATGACAATATCGTCGTGGTTGCCGGCATCCCCTTCGGCCGACCGGGAACGACAAACAATTTGAGGGTGGTTCAATTGAAGGAGGAAGCACCGTCCGAGGCGGTGCTCGATCTGCACTCGCTTTCGGACCGCGCTGCCCCTTGAGAAAGGACTGGCTCTAGGCGCGGATTGTTACAGACCCGTTGCCGATCGAGCGGCATGCCGATATGCTGCCGGTGTCGGAAAAGGCAGACTTGGTTTGGTAAGCCCAAGTCCTTCTGGAAACGGAAGCTCTGTCCCCTGCCCCAGGCATGAGACCCCGCGACGAACGTCGGACGCTGAGAGCGCCCACCCGTTCGTCCGTGTGGTTGTCAGAACGACGAACTGCTCCGGTCGAACGACCAAAAGGAGCCGTTCATGAATAATCGCCACCCAACGTCTTTTCTCTTCGATGTCGTGATTGCAGGCGCCGGGCCGGTCGGCTTGTTGCTGGCCTGCGAGCTCAGGCTTGCAGGTGTCTCCGTGCTGGTGCTGGAGCAGGCGGAAAGCCCGCACTCGCCGTTGAAAAAGCTGCCCTTCGGCATGCGCGGCCTGACGCTGCCGACGATTGAAGCGTTCTACCGGCGCGGCCTGCTCGATTCCCTTGAAGCGCCCGGGCGTCAGGCAAAGCCAGAGGGAAAACCGCGCAAGCAGGCCGGACACTTCGCCGGCATCCCCTTCGATTATGACAGGATCAATCCCTCGGACTGGGCCTATCGACTGCCGAGCCCCGCCGACAGCAATATGGCGGCAGAAATGGAACGGGTCGAGACCGTCCTTGCCGACCGCGCGCAGTCCATCGGCGTCGAGATCAGACGGGGTGTGCGCGTCGAAGGTTTGGCACAATCAGCCGACGGGGTCATGATCCAAGCTGGAGATCAGAGTTTTGAGGGCCGTTGGCTGGTCGGCTGCGACGGTGGCCGCAGCATGGTGCGCAAGGGGGGCGGCTTTTCCTTCGTCGGAACCGATCCCGAGTTTACCGGCTATTCCGTGCAGGTCGATCTGGCTGACCCGGAAAAGCTGAAGCTCGGCCGACAGCTGACGCCGACCGGCATGTATTTCCAGACGCAGCCCGGCCATTTCGGCATGGTGGAGTTTGACAGCGGCGCATCTCACCGCACCGGACCGATCACGCTTGCGCATGTGCAAGCGGTGCTGCGGCGGATATCGCAGACCGATGTCACGCTGACCGCGCTGCGCGTCGCCACCAGTTGGACCGACCGCGCCCAGCAGGCGACAGAATACCGCAAGGGCCGGGTGCTGCTTGCCGGTGACGCGGCCCATATTCATTCGCCGCTCGGCGGGCAAGGGCTCAATCTCGGACTTGGTGACGCCATGAACCTTGGATGGAAACTGGCCGCCACCGTCCGCGGTGAAGCGCCGGACGGACTGCTCGACAGCTATTTCAGCGAACGGCATCCGATCGGTGAACAGATTCTCGCCTGGTCGCGGGCGCAGGTCTCGATCATGCGGCCAAGCCCCCACGCCCGGGCGATGGAATCCATCATCCGCGATCTCATCGCCACCCGCGACGGGGCCACCTATTTCGCCGACCGGGTCTGGAATGCGTCGATGCGCTACGATCTCGGCGACGGCCACGCACTGGTCGGCCGCAGCGTCCCGGACTTCGAATGGACCGACGGTACCAGGCTCGCCGCCCTGCTCGCCGACGGAACCGGTCTGCTGATCGACTTCGGCGACCGCGCACCGCTCCGGTCGATCGCACGCCGTTGGGATGACCGGGTCAAATATGTCGAGGGTGAGGTGAAGGACCGGCTGGGACTGACCGCCCTGCTTGTCCGTCCGGATGGAATTGTCGCCTGGGCTTGTGAGGGCGAGGTGAATCCTGAAGACGCTGTCGAAGCCGGATCGCGTTGGTTTGCTGTCCATGATGGCGGATAGTGCCGCCATCTTAACGAATGTCTCCAAGACTTCCATCACCATCGCGAATGCCTGGCAGGCGCCTGCCATCATTGGCGAGCGGTTTCGTGATGTGATAGCAAGGCATGGGAATTGCACGCTCGCGGCGTGCCCGTGTTGGATAGAAGGACCTGCTGCTGTGATCCGCACGAAGGTCGATACGCTGTTTAAGCAGTGCTGCGCGTTTCACCTGCAGTTTTTTCCCGATGGCGAAGCTCTGTCAAAGCTCTGCAACTTGCAGGACAGGATCGAGCGAGACAGCGACGCGCCGCTCTCACGCGTCCCGGCTAAGAGCCTACACATGACGGTCGTCACCCTGGTCAACGCCGCGGCCCAATTCAGTATTCCAAACGACGAGGTCTGGAAGCTGAATGGGGAAAGATGGAAGGAGATTGTGGAGAGACTGGTCGAAGAGACCCCGCCATTTGAGCTCCATTTTCATGAGGTGGCTGCTTCGGAAGCCGCTGTCTTCGTAAAGGCAGAGGAGCCGCCGGAATTGCGCAGGCTTCGTTCGGCCATTTCACATGCCATCTGCTTCGAACAGTGGTGTCCAACCCCGCCCCGAATAGCGCACATAACACTGTTCAGATTTTTTGCAGAAGACAGGCTACCAGCAGTCAACTTCGACGCAGGCTTATTGCCCACGGGACTGAAGGTTGGATCCCTTAAATTGCTGGAAGAGCGCGTTTATCCAAGCGTCGAGATCAATATACTCAGCGAGCCACTCCTCCGAGGCAAAAGCACCTAGTGGCAATTCTGGCTGGTCGATCGGCTCTGCTTTGCCCCTAATCCAAAAACCGATAAAGCCAGTCGCGCGTTTCCTCCGGCAGCGAGGCCGGCGACTGGTCCTCGCGGGTGCGGGCCTGCCAGATGATCTCGACCTCGGCGGCACGCTCCTCCCCGGTGTCGATCGCAACGAGGAGGCCGATGGAATGCATGCCGATCTTGTCGACGGTGGCGGTGAAGGTTGCCAGCTCATCGTAGTGCAGCGGACGGTGCAGCATGCAGGAAACCTTGCTAGGGCTATAGACCGGTTCGTCATCGACATCGGGCCGTGAGGACCAGAAGCTCGCAAGGACGGACTCGGCATAGGAAATATAGGAGGCCAGAAACATCTGGCCGGTCATATCGACATCGCGAAACGGCACACGTATTTCCGCCACATCAGGACGTTTCGACTGACTCATCAACAGATCTGCCTTACAGAGTTCCCATGGCAACACTACTTCATAATAGCTTATATCGGAACTGGCTTAAGGATAAAATTACGCAATAGTTCAAAGTGTTACAGTGTCCTTCACGCACCGGAAAGGCGCGGCTCCGTTGCAATGGAGCTGTTCGACGGAAACGGCGTAACTGAGACGGTTGTGACAGGCGAACGGTTGGACGGCGGCAGAGCGCTTGTTGAAATCGACCGATGATGCCCCATCTGCTGTGGCACATGACATAAGCGACCGATAGAGTGTCTTCATGAGCACCCGTCTTTATGAACACCCGATCTTCCTGGAACATGTGACGCCCGCTGGTCATCCGGAGCGATCGGACAGGATCCGCGCCATCAACGTCGCGCTGGAACATCCGAATTTCGAGCGCCTGGAGCGCCGGCAGGCGCCGCAGGCGAACGAGGATGCGGTGCTGCTTGCCCATCCTGAAGAACATCTCATCGCCGTCATGCGGGAGATTCCCGAGGAAGAGGGTGAGATCAACCAGATCGAAGCCGATACCTATGCCAGCAGCAAGAGCCTGCAGGCGGCGCTGACCGGCATCGGCGGGGCGATGGCGGCGGTCGACGACGTCTTTACCGGCCGGGCCGACAATGTCTTCGTCGCCGCCCGCCCGCCGGGGCACCATGCCGAGAAGATGACGGCGATGGGCTTCTGCTTCTTCAACAATGCGGCAATCGCCGCCCGGCATGCGCAAAGGGCGCATGGCGCCGAGCGCATCGCCATCGTCGACTGGGACGTGCATCACGGCAACGGCACGCAGGATATCTTCTGGGACGATGCCTCGGTGCTGTTCTGCTCGACGCATCAGATGCCGCTTTATCCCGGCACCGGCGCCAAGGACGAGAAGGGTACGCACAACACCATCGTCAACGCGCCACTTTCGCCGAATGTCGGCAGCGACCACTTCCGCGAGGCGTTCAAATCGCGCGTGCTGCCCGCGCTTGACGATTTCCGGCCGGACCTCATCATCATCTCCGCCGGCTTCGACGCGCATCACCGCGATCCGCTGGCGCAGATCAATCTGACCGGTGAGGATTTCGACTGGGCGACCGGGCGCGTGCTCGAACTGGCGGACCGGCACGCGAAGAACCGGGTCGTCAGCCTGCTCGAAGGCGGTTATGATCTCGAGGGACTCGCCGAATCGGCGGGCATGCATATTCTGAGAATGATGAAGGGTTGAGAATGACTGACAGCGCCAAGCCGGAGGTGTCCGGCCTTTCCTTCGAAAAGGCGGTCGCCGAACTCGAAAGCATCGTCGCCCGGCTGGAACGTGGCGATGTGGCGCTGGATGAATCGATCGAGATCTACGAGCGCGGCGAAGCGCTGAAGAAACATTGCGAGACGCTGCTTTCGGCCGCCGAGAACCGCATCGAGAAGATCCGGCTCGACCGCGCCGGCAAGCCGCAAGGTGTCGAGCCGCTGGACGGCGCCTGAGGCACAGCAAAACCCCCTTTCGAAGGCGCTTGGCTATCGGCTTCAGACCGATCTATGATCCCCATCCAAAACGATGAGGGGACGAGGAAATGACAGACAGGTTGAAGGGCAAGGTCGCCATTATCTCGGGCGGCGCGACCGGCATGGGCGGTGCCGCCTCGAAGCTTTTTGCGGCGGAAGGCGCGCGCGTTGCGATCATCGATCGCAATGGCCAAGCAGCAGCCGAGACCGTCCAAGCCATCCGTGATGCCGGCGGCGAGGCCGAATACTGGACGGCCGACGTCTCGGACGAAGCAGCCGTCATTGCCGCCGTCGCCGGTGTCGAAGAACGTTACGGCGCAGTGACCGTGCTTTTCAACCATGCCGGCACCATCGTCATCAAACCTTTCCTGGAAACGACGCTTCAGGAATGGGATTGGCTGCACGCCGTCAATGTGCGCTCGATGTTTCTGATGACCAAGGCCGTGCTGCCGAAGATGATTGAGAGCGGCGGCGGATCGATCGTCTGCACCTCGTCGATCTCGGCGGTCGCCGCCACGCCGATGGAAGTGCTTTACGACACGACCAAGGGTGCCGTGCATATGTTTGCCCGCGCCATCGCGGTGGAATTCCGTGACCGCAACATCCGCTGCAATGCCGTTTGCCCGGGCTTCATCCGCACGCCGCATGGCCTGCGCGAGGTGGCCGATCTGCAGGCGCTCGGCGTCGACGTTTCGGATGCCGCCATTGCCGCGCAGCAGGGGCGGATCGGCGAGCCCGAAGACGTCGCGCGGGCTGCCCTTTATCTCGCCAGCGATGAGTCGAGTTTCGTCAACGGCGCCCATCTCTTCGTCGATAATGGCTTCACCGCAATCTGAGCCATCCGTGCGGCGCGCTTCAAAGTTAGGGCGTCCTTGGCACGTCCCGTTGGACGTGCGGCGCGCTAATTGCTATCCCTGGTCGATGCGCGACTGCCTCATTCCTTAAATCGACATCGATTTAAGGACAAATTATGCAGCAATTCAAAACTATAGCATCCTTTGCGCGTCTGAAAGACGCGCGGCACTGTAGTGATCGGAGATCCCTGATGTCCTTCTTTCCCGGTAAAGATCCTCTGCCCGGCGATGCCTTCGCCTGCGACGCGATCGAGAACCTGATCATCCCGCGCACCAGCGATATCGGCGGTTTTCAGGTGCGCCGCGCGCTTCCCAGTCGGCAGCGACGGCTGGTCGGGCCGTTCATCTTCTTCGACCGCATGGGGCCGGCGATCCTGAAGCCGGACGAGGCGCTTGACGTCAAGCCGCATCCGCATATCGGGCTGTCGACGGTCACCTATCTGTTCGACGGCGAGATCCGCCATCGCGACAGCCTCGGCACCGAAAAGGTCATCCGTCCCGGCGATATCAACCTGATGACGGCCGGCCGCGGCATCGTGCATTCCGAGCGCACCCCGGACAATCTGCGCGGCCATCCGCTGCTGATGTCGGGGCTGCAGACCTGGCTGGCGCTGCCCAACGACAAAGAGGAAATCGATCCCTCCTTCGCCCATACGGAAAAGTCCGCCATGCCGCTGATCGAGACGGCAGGCGTGCGCGGGCGTGTGGTCATCGGCTCGTTCGAAGGCATGACATCGCCCGTCGGTGTTTTCTCCGACACGCTCTATGTCGATCTCGACCTGCAGCCGGGCGCCAAATTTCCCTTCGGCGCGGGCCACGAGGAGCGCGCCGTCTATGTGCTGTCGGGCGAGGTCGTCATATCAGGCGACCGTTTCGCTGCCGACCAGCTGCTGGTCTTCCGGCCGGGTGATGCGATCACGCTGGAAGCCGGCCGCGATGGCTGTCACCTGATGCTCTTCGGAGGGGCAGCGCTCAATTCGAAACGTTATATCTGGTGGAATTTCGTGTCCTCCTCGAAGGAGCGGATCGAACAGGCCAAGGAGGAATGGCGCACCGGCCGGTTCGATATCGTTCCCGGTGACGAAGAGGAATTCGTGCCTTTGCCGGAAGGCTGAACGACACGAAATGAACGAAATAGACCAGGATATCCGCCTAAAACCGCTCACACTTTCCGGCACCATGCTTTAATAGTGGGAGCATGATGTTGCCCGAAAACCGCTCACACTTTTCGGCATCATGCTCTAAGGTGAAAAGCTTCGGTTCCTGAAATGCACTTGTTTTGCCGCAATCTAATCGAATAAAGCGGAACAAGGAAAAGCAAGAAAGAGCGCCCGCCCGTGACACAACTGCCGAAGACCCCCCTGCTCGACCAGGTCATCTATCCCGCCGACCTGCGCAAGCTCGAGGATCGCGACCTGCCGCAGCTTGCCCGCGAAGTCCGGGACGAAATGATCGATGCGGTGTCGCGCACCGGCGGCCATCTGGGCGCCGGTCTCGGCGTCGTCGAATTGACGATCGCCATCCACAGCGTCTTCGACACACCTGATGATCGGCTGATCTTCGATGTCGGCCATCAATGTTATCCGCACAAGATTCTCACCGGCCGGCGTGACCGCATCCGAACGCTGCGCCAGGAAGACGGGCTGTCCGGCTTCACCCGCCGGGCGGAGAGCGAATACGATCCGTTCGGCGCCGCGCATTCCTCGACCTCGATCTCCGCCGGCCTCGGCATGGCGATTGCCGCCGACCTCGACAAATCAGACCGCCGCGTCATCGCCGTCATCGGCGACG
Source organism: Rhizobium sp. 62_C5_N11_2 (assembly GCF_051811185.1). NCBI lineage: Bacteria > Pseudomonadati > Pseudomonadota > Alphaproteobacteria > Hyphomicrobiales > Rhizobiaceae > Rhizobium > Rhizobium sp. 62_C5_N11_2. The sequence continues at coordinate 651,284 of NZ_JBPWPW010000001.1, read as the reverse complement.
GGGCGATGTCGGCCGGCATGGCCTATGAGGCACTGAACAATGCCGGCGCCCTCGACGCCCGCCTTATCGTCATCCTCAACGACAACGATATGTCGATCGCGCCGCCGACGGGCGCAATGAGCGCCTATCTTGCCCGTCTCGCTTCGGGGCGCACCTATATGGGCTTCCGTGACTTCGGCAAGAAGCTGACGGCCTATCTCGGCAAGAACATCGACCGGGCGATCACCCGCGCCGTCGAGCATGCGCGCGGCTACGTCACCGGCGGCACGATGTTCGAGGAGATGGGCTTCTACCATATCGGCCCGATCGACGGGCATTCCTTCGACCACCTGCTGCCTGTGTTGCGCAACGTGCGCGACAATGGTCGCGGACCGGTGCTGATCCATGTCGTCACCCAGAAGGGCAAGGGCTATCCGCCGGCGGAAGCCGCGGCCGACAAATATCACGGCGTCAACAAGTTCGACGTCATCACCGGCGCCCAGGCAAGGGTCAAGCCGAATGCGCCGAGCTATACCAGCGTCTTTGCCGAAGCGCTGGTGCAGGAAGCCGCTCTCGACGATAAGATCGTCGGCATCACCGCCGCCATGCCTAATGGTACCGGCCTCGACAAGCTCGCCGAGGCCTTTCCGTCGCGCTGTTTCGACGTCGGTATTGCCGAACAGCATGCCGTCACTTTCGCCGCCGGCCTTGCGGCGGAAGGCTACAAGCCGTTCGCCGCCCTCTATTCCACCTTCCTGCAGCGCGCCTACGATCAGGTCGTGCATGACGTGGCGATCCAGGGACTGCCGGTGCGTTTCCCGATCGACCGTGCCGGCTTCGTCGGCGCCGACGGGCCGACCCATGCCGGCTCCTTCGACACCGCCTTTCTCACCACCCTGCCTGGCTTCGTGGTGATGGCGGCGGCCGACGAGGCCGAACTCAAGCATATGGTGCGCACGGCTGTCGCCTATGATGGCGGGCCGATCTCGTTCCGCTATCCGCGCGGCGAAGGTGTCGGCGTCGACATGCCGGCGCGCGGCGAAATCCTGCAGATCGGCAAGGGCCGCATCGTCAAGGAAGGCACCAAGGTGGCGCTGCTCTCCTTCGGCACCCGGCTTGCCGATTGTCTGCTGGCCGCCGAGGATCTCGATGCTGCGGGGCTTTCGACGACGGTCGCCGATGCACGTTTCGCCAAGCCGCTCGACCACGACCTGATCCGCCAGCTTGCCCGCCACCACGAGATGGTGATCACCGTCGAGGAAGGCTCGATCGGCGGTTTCAGCAGCCATGTGATGCATTTCCTTGCCACCGAAGGCCTGCTCGACAACGGCCTGAAGCTGCGCTCGCTCGTCATGCCCGACATCTGGATGGAACAGGCCAAGCCCGAAGCCATGAACGCCCACGCCGGCCTCGACCGCGCCGGCATCGTCTCGACGGTGTTCAGGGCGCTGGGACGCGGTGTTGCGGTTGGGGTTGCGGGATAAGATTATGTGAGGGCTTGCCGTGTGAGGGCCCCTCATCCGCCTGCCGGCACCTTCTCCCCGTAAACGGGGCGAAGGGGACCTGTCGCGGCCCTCTCCGTTCCCCACCAACCTCTCGCAGGGCACGTCCCCTCGCCCCGCGAGCGGGGAGAGGGTTAGGGTGAGGGGCAGCCACTTGCTCCCACTTATGCCGTTCCGCCCAATAAAAAAGGGCGGCGCATCATTGCACCGCCCTCTTCATTTAACGTCCCTGCGAAGGGCCCTCTCAGAACTCCGTCCATTCCTCCTGAACGGTAGCCGTAGCGGCTGCCTGTCTTCCGCCGAAGGCCTTGGCGACGGTGCGGGTCAGGGCGTGGGCCGGTGAGGCGACCGGCCGCGAGCTCGTACCGACGACGGCAGCGCGCGGCGCCGGGGCCGCCTGGCCGAGCTTGAACTGGCGCAGCAATTCGTCGAGGGCGTTTGCCTCCTGGGCGAGCGCATGGCTGGCCGCGGTCTGCTCCTCGACCATGGCCGCGTTCTGCTGCGTGCCCTGGTCCATGTTGTTGACGGCGGTGTTGATCTCCTGCAGGCCGATCGACTGTTCGCGGGTGGCGGTGACGATGGCGTTGACGTGGTGGTTGATCTCCTGCACCTCGGAGACGATGACCTCCAGCGCCTTGCCGGTCTCGCCGACGAGGCCGACACCGGCAACGACCTGTTCGCCCGATGTGGTGATCAGCGCCTTGATCTCCTTGGCCGCCTTGGCCGAGCGCTGGGCGAGCTCGCGCACTTCCTGGGCTACGACGGCAAAACCCTTACCGGCATCGCCGGCACGCGCCGCTTCGACGCCTGCGTTCAGCGCCAGCAGGTTGGTCTGGAAGGCGATGTCATCGATGACGCCGATAATGTTGGAGATTTCGCCCGAGGACTTCTCGATCTGCTGCATGGCGGAGACCGCCTTGCGGACGACCTCGCCTGATTTCTCGGCGCCGAGGCGGGTGCGCTCGACGAGATTGCCGACATCCTCGGCGCGCTTGGCGCTGTCGCGGACGGTCGTCGTCACTTCTTCGAGCGCTGCGGCGGTCTGTTCGACGGCGGCAGCCTGCTGCTCGGTGCGGTGGGCAAGATCGTCGGCGGCCGAGCGGATTTCGCCGGCGCCGGCATTGATCGCCGAAGCGTTACGGCCGACCGATTGCAGCGCCGCCTGCAGCTTTTCGACGGCATGGTTGAAGTCATTGCGCAGGCTGTCATATTGCGAGGCGAACGGCGTCTGGATACGGCCGGCCATATCGCCATTGGCAAGCTCGGCAAGGCCGCCCGCCAAGGCGTCGATGGCATAGCGGATCTCGCCTTCCTCGCGCGCCTTCTGCTCGTCGCCTGCCCGGCGCTGGCGCTCGGCGTCGTCGCGCATGCGGTCGGTCTCGCCGGCAAGGCGCAGCTTCTCGATCGCCGCCTGCTTGAAGACCAAGACCGACTGGGCCATGCGGCCAATTTCGTCGCCGCGCTCGACAGCCGGGACTTCGATGTCGTTCTGACCGCCGGCAAGGCGATCCATGGCCGCAGTCATGCCGACCACCGGCCGGACGATGGTGCGCGACATCAGCCAGGCGAGAACGGCGGCCGCAAGCGAGGCGAGGATGCCGCCGGCAAGCAGCGTCGTCTTCAGATCGCTGTTGGCATCGGCCCGGATGGCGGCAAGCGCGTTCGACTTTTCACGCGCGGTGGCCTTGATCTTGGCAGAGGCTTGGCGGAACCCGTCGAGCTGGCCCTTGGTGGCGTTGACGCCGATCTTGACGACCTCTTCGATCGGCATGTCGGTTTCCTTGCGCGCCTTGGTCTGCGGCTCGGCGAGTTCATGGAAATAGAGGTCGGCGGCCTTCTGCATGCCGTCGATCATCTCGACCAGCTGCGGCTCGCCCGTCGCCGTCTGCTTGGCGGCGGCAATCGCTTTCAACATGCGCTCGCGGTTGGCGAAGACATCGCCATAGGTGCTGTCGCTGCGGAAGAGGATGAAGCCGCGCAGGTTGACCGCTTGCTCGAGCATTGCCTGCAGCGCATCGTCGATCTGGTTGACGAGCAGCTCGGACTTTTCCTGCTCGGCAGAAGCGGCCGCGGACGCCGTCGCCTTGGAATAAACGAAAGCTGATATGGCGACGAAAATAAGAATGAGGGCTGCGAACGTGGCCGCAAGTTTACCGTTCAAGGATATGTTTTTGGCGGACATCGGTGATTTCTCCTGACGACAGTCGACGCGGCGAGAGGCAGGTCGCGCGAGACGCAACCGCCGGGATGTTTGAACCTGAGAACATGATCGGCGTGGAAACGCTTGCGCCCTCATGGCGCCGAGCAGTTCAGATGAACCGCTGCAATCACGCCGAACCTATATGGGCAGGCTTTAAATTTGTTTAAATTTGTGCACCGCAACAGCGGCAGAGCCTGCGGATTATTGTGCCGTTTCGGGAGGATTGAGGATCAGGATGTCGAAATCCCTAGTGGGATCGAAATCCTCTGATGTCATCCGGAAGGTCGTCGGGCCGATCTTCTGAACGTTGCTGCCGCAGAAGCTGATGAGGCTGCCGGGCTTGCCCTTGTCGATCGTCAGCTGAAAGCGCTTGATCGGCCCCGCCCAGTTGGCGCCGGTCGACAGCACATAGGAGATCCAGCTTTCGGTATAGTTGGCGCCTCCCGCCTCGGCTTCCCGAGCACGCTGCTGGGCAACCCGGACGAAATCTCCGTCGAGGCAATATTTGCGCGAATATTCCTCGAAACGATCACCCTTCGGCTCGCCACCTTCGAGAAAGCTGATGGCGACGGTGCCGCCGACGGCCGGCTTGTAGCGATGCTCGACGCTGACCTTCTTCTTTGCCGGGAAGGTGGTACGCCACCAATAGGTCGAGCGCAGCGTCCAGAGCGGCACGAGGTCGACCCCGGCGGCGGCATCGCCTGCGCCCATGGGATAGACGACGCCGCGGGAGATCCAGTCCTTGCGGACGGTTTCGGGAAGCTTGGCAAGTGCCTCGGTCGTCTTCTGGCTATAGGGCAGGACGGGAATGCCCAACTTGGCGAATTCGTCGGTCACGTCGATGCCGAGCGAAACGACGCGTTGCTGCAGCTTGGCGGTAATCGGCCTGCCATCCTGCACGGTGGAGAAATGCAGGAAATTGTCGCTGTCGTAATCGGAGATGGCGGAATTGTTGTCGACCTGGCCTGATATGTCAGGCATCGGAAAGGCGACCAGGCTTTCGACATCCTTGTCGGAGCTATTCTCGAAGATATAGTCGACACGCACTTCCGAAGCGGAGATGAAGAGATCCTCTTCCGCCATGCTGACATCATCGGATTGGGCAAAGATCAGCCCGCCGGTCTTGACCTCGGCCATGGTGTCGTTCGCGAGCGCGGGCGATGCGATGACTGCCGCGACAATCAGAGTGAAGAGCTTCAGCATGGAACACCCCCGTGTCTGCGGCCCGCCCCGCGATCGCCGCGGCAGGATTATCGCCGAAAGCTTTTGAGGGTCAATGACGGTCTTGGGAACAAAATGCTTGCAACCGGCGGCTTTGCCGGTCATGCACAGCCGATGTCAGATCAAAACACCCAACGCCTCGACCAGCTTCTCGTCTCCCTCGGCCTCTTTGCCAGCCGTTCACGCGCCCGCGACGCCGTGCAGCGCGGCACCGTCAGGATCGGCGGCCAGGTGGTCACCAAGGCCGGCGCGCTGTTTAACGCAGACGCGGCAATCGAGATCGACGATCCGGCGCAGGATTATGTCTCGCGCGCCGCACTGAAGCTTGCCGCAGCACTTGACCATTTCCGGCTCGATCCTGCCGGCCATCACTGTCTCGATGTCGGTGCCTCCACCGGCGGCTTTACCGAGGTGCTGCTGCTGCGCGGTGCCCAGCATGTCACCGCGATCGATGTCGGCCATGGGCAGATGCATCCGCGCATATCAGGCGATCCGCGGGTGACGAACAGGGAAGGCCTCAATGCCCGCAACATGACGGCAGAGGATATCGGCCATCCCGCCACCTTCATCGTTTCCGACGTCTCCTTCATCACGCTGAAGCTGGCGCTCGCGCCGGCTCTTGAGATCGCCGAACCGGGCGCTGTCGCCATCTTGCTGGTCAAGCCGCAGTTCGAGGCCGGCCGCGAGGCGATCGGCAAGGGTGGGATGCTGAAGGACCCCTCGTCTGCTCCCGCCGTCGCTGCAGAACTGGAGCGCTGGTTCATCGAGGACATGGGCTGGAAAAGCCTCGGCCTCATCCCCTCTCCGATTTCCGGCGGCGACGGCAATCAGGAATTTCTTCTGGCAGGATTGAAACCGTGAGCACCGAAACCGTCACGATCGAGAAGCTCGGCGCCCAGGGCGACGGCATCGCCAGCAGCGCCGGCGGACCTGTCTATGTGCCCTTTTCCCTGCCCGGGGAAACGGTGGCGATTGCCCGGGTCAAGAGCCAGGGCACGATCATGTCGATCACAACGCCCTCGCCCGACCGGCAGGAGCCGCCCTGCCGGCATTTCGGCCCTGATGGCGTCAACGGCACCTGCGGCGGCTGCACGCTGCAGCATATGGCGGATACGCCCTACCGCGCCTTCAAGCGCCAGCTGGTCATCGACGCGCTGAAATCGAAGGGGCTGACACCCGAGGTCGGCGAGATCGTTCCGGCCCGGCCGGGCGAACGCCGGCGCGTGGTGTTTGCGGCGCGCAAGACCGAGAAGGACATGCTTGTTGGATTCAACCAGGCCGAAAGCCACCATATCGTCGCCATCGAGGAATGTCCGATCTCGTCGGCAGGGATCATCGCCCGGCTGCCGGCGATCAGGGCGATTGCGGCTTCGCTGGCGACCAGCGCCGAACCCTTCCGCGTCGCGGTGCTCGAAACGCTTTCCGGCCTCGACATCTCCGTCGACGAGGTGAAGAAACTCTCCGACCCGCAGCGGCGCAAGGCAATCGAGACCGCGCTTGGCCTGCGCGGCATCGCCCGTGTTTCGCTGAACGGCGAAATCCTCGTCGAGCCGTCGAAGCCGATGGTCGAATTCGGCGGCGTCCAGGTTTCGCCGCCGCCGGGCAGTTTCACCCAGGCGACCAAGCCGGCGGAAGAGGCGATGGCGGAGCTGGTCATTGCCCATGCCGGTAAGGCGAAGCGGATCGCCGATCTCTTTGCCGGCTCCGGCACGTTTTCACTGCGGCTGGCGCGGATCGGCCGCGTGCACGCCGTCGAAGCCGAAGCAAAGGCGCTCGCCGCACTCGATCATGCCGCCCGCAACACGCAAGGACTGAAGCCGGTCACCGTCGAAAAGCGCGATCTCTTTCGCCGTCCTTTGATGACGCAGGAGTTCAAGCCCTATGACGCCGTCGTCTTCGATCCGCCGCGCGCCGGTGCCGAGTTCCAGTGCCAGGAGCTTGCCCGTTCGGCGGTGAAGAAGATCGTGGCCGTCAGCTGCAATCCGCTGACGCTGGCGCGGGACCTCGCGATCCTCGTCGAGGGCGGCTACCGGATCACGCAAGTGACGCCGATCGACCAGTTCCTCTGGACCTCGCATGTCGAGGTGGTGGCGACGCTGGAGAAATAGGCGTGCCTGTCGGAAAGACCAAAAGACGCAACCCCTACTATCACGGCCCGGTGTCCGATCACTTCGACGGCACACATTTCTTCAATCCCGATGGTATCGAGCCCCTTGGTTTCCGCGATCTGCTGCGGTGGCAATTCGGCGGTGGCCGTGAGCGCTGGCCGCAGTCGGTCCCAAGTCCATACCCGGCGGCCAAGCCGGATCCATGCGTCGACGGCGAGGATCTAAGGGTGACCATGGTTGGTCATGCAACAATGCTCGTGCAGGTCGCTGGGCTCAATATCCTCACCGACCCGGTGTGGTCGGAGCGCGTGAGTCCCTTCGCTTTTGCCGGACCCAAGCGCGTCGTCCAACCAGGCATCGCGTTCGATGATTTGCCGCCAATTGATCTCGTGCTGGTGTCGCACAATCATTATGATCATCTCGATATCGCAACGCTCAGGCGGTTGGGTGCGAAGCATCGGCCGCGTGTCGTGACGCCACTCGGCAATGACACGATCATTCGCCGTGCCGTGCCCGATATACGGACGACATCGATGGACTGGGGCGAGCGGATTTCGCACGCCGGAATAAGCATTGATGCGGAGCCTGCACACCATTGGTCCGCGCGCGGAACCGCCGATCGCCGGATGGCACTCTGGGCGTCGTTCGTTTTGTCGACTCCAGCCGGAAAAATTTATCACGTCGGAGATACGGGCTTTCACCACGGCATCAATTACCAAGCGGCACAGCAGAAGCATGGCGGCTTTCGTTTGGCCATTTTACCCTTCGGCGCATATGAGCCGCGCTGGTTCATGAAAGGGCAGCACCAGAATCCGCAGGAAGCGGTGATCGGGATGAAGTTGGCAAATGCTGCCTATGTGGCCGGGCATCACTTCGCCACGTTCCAACTGACGAATGAAGCGGTCGACGCGCCGGCAAGAGCGTTGCAAGACGCAATGAGCGAGCATGATATTCCCCCGGAGCGGTTCCGGCCGCTCAGGGCCGGCGAGGTATTCAATGTGCCGGCGGTCTAATCGGTATCCGTTTGCTCCCGGACTGGTGTTGGTGTCGGCCTGCTTGCCATAGATACTTCGGAAACGACCGAGATCGCCGCTCAGCGGCGCATGAAGGCTTCGAAGGCCGCCCGGGCCTCGGCGCTTTTCAGCCGCGCGGAGAAATGGCGGGCCTCCTCGTCGATGCGGGCGATGATCTCGCCGCGGTTGCCGCGAATGAGGTCACGGGCGATGCGCAACGCCTCCGGCGGCTTGGCGGCGAGCTTTGCGGCGAGGCCAAGCGTCAGTGAATCGACCTCGCCACTTTCAACGACCTTCCAGACCAGGCCGGCTTCCTTCGCCTCGTCCGCAGAGAATGCTTCGCCGGCGGCAAGCATGGCGAAGGCGCGCTGATGTCCCATCAGGCGCGGCGCGACGAGGCTGGAACCTGCCTCCGGCACCAGCGCCAGATCGACGAAGGGTGTGCGGAACTGGCTGCGGCTGGAGGCGATGGTCAGGTCGCAATGGAGATGGATCGTCGTGCCGATGCCGACCGCCAGACCGTCGACGCCGGAGACGACGGGTTTTTCGGCATTCACCAGCGCATAGAGGAAATCGAGGATCTCCTGCTCCAGGCCGCGGCCGCCCATTGCGGCAGCCAGAAAATCGTTCAGGTCGTTGCCGGCCGAGAAGCAGCCTTCGGTGCCGAGGAAAGCGGTGGCGCGGATGTCGGGGCTTGTGTTGGCCGCATTCAGCGCATCGGCCATCGTCCGATACATGGCGCGGGTGATGGCGTTCTTCTTTTCCGGCCGATTGAAGCGGATGGACTGGACGCCGGGATAGGCGGAAGGCTGCTCGACGATGATGTAATCGGTCATAAGGTCTCCTCAGGCTAGCAGGATGCGGGCGGCGGCAAGGCTTGCCGCGCCATTGACCACCCGGTCGCGAAGGGCTGCGGTTTCGGCGAGCAGGTTTTCGGCGGCGAAGCGGCAGAGCGCGATACGGTTTTCGGCCGCGCCATCGGCACTTTCGGCAAGTCCGCCCTTGGCGAGGTAACAGCCGGTGAGCACGAGGCCGAACAGCCGCTGATAGGGCGTGGCACCCGAGAGCGCCTCGGCGGTGCTGTTCTCGGCAAGCGTCTTCATCAGCCAGGCGGTCGCCTGCTCGAGATCGGCGATCGCAGCGTCGAGCCTCGCAGCGGTTTCGCCGAAACCGTCGAGATTGGAGCGGCGGACGCCATCGGCGATCTCTCTGAGCTCGGCGATGAAGCCCTTCACCTGATCGCCGCCGGAGAGCGGCAGCTTGCGGGTGACGAGGTCGATCGCCTGGATACCATTGGTGCCCTCATAGATCGGGGCGATGCGGGCATCGCGGAGATAACGCGCCGCACCCGTCTCCTCGATGAAGCCCATGCCACCATGCACCTGAATACCGAGCGAGGCGACGTCGACGCCGGCATCGGTCGAAAAGGATTTGGCGATCGGCGTCAGCAAAGCGGCGCGCTCCTGCCATTGGCGGCTGGCGTCACCTGCCCGATGCGACATGTCGATCGCATGGGCGCACGCATATGAGATGGCGCGCGCCCCTTGAGTCAGCGCCTTCATGGTGAGGAGCATGCGGGCGACATCGGGATGTTCGACGATCGGGCTCATGCCGGCGCCGCTTGCGCCCGGCGCCCTGCCCTGGGTGCGTTCCCTGGCATAGGCGAGCGCCTTCTGGGTGGCGGCTTCCGCGATCGCCACGCCCTGCATGCCGACGGCAAGGCGGGCATTGTTCATCATCGTGAACATGCAGGCCAGCCCCTTGTTCTCCTCGCCGACCAGCCATCCCACGGCACCCTTTTCACCGCCGAATTTTCCGTCGCCGTAGATCATCGTGCAGGTCGGCGAACCATGGATGCCGAGCTTGTGCTCCAGCGAGTGGCAGAACAGATCGTTGCGGGGCCCAAGCGAACCGTCGTCGTTCACCAGGAATTTCGGCACCAGGAACAGCGAGATGCCGCGGGTGCCGGCCGGTGCATCCGGCAGGCGGGCAAGCACCAGATGGATGATATTGTCGGCCGCGTCATGCTCGCCCCAGGTGATGAAGATTTTCTGGCCGAAGAGACGGTAGCTGCCGTCATCGCGGCGCTCGGCGCGAGCCTTCAGCACGCCGAGATCGGAGCCGGCATGCGGCTCGGTCAGGTTCATGGTGCCGGTCCATTCACCGGAGACCATCTTTTCCAGATATTTGTCTTTCAGCGCGGCACTGCCATGGGTGCTGACCGCTTCGATGGCGCCCATCGTCAGCGTCGGGGCAAGCGCGAAGGCCATGGAGCCGGAATTCCACATTTCAAGCGCCGCGACATTCAGCATATGCGGCAAGGCCTGGCCGCCGAAGGCCTCCGGCGCCGTCAGGCCGTTCCAGCCGCCGGCGATCCAGTGGCGATAGAGATCGCGCCAGCCATCCGGCAGCCTGACCTCGCCATCGATCAGGCGGGCGCCCTGGCGGTCGCCGATTTCGGCGAGAGGCGCCACTTCTTCTGTGGCAAAACGTCCCGCTTCGGCGAGGATCGCATCGACCAGATCTTCGCCGAGATCGCCGAGCAGCCCTCTTGAAATCGCCTCGTCCATGCCCGCTACGTGCTTCAATGTGAACGCGATTTCCTCGACGGGCGCCTTGTACATGGTTTTTCCTCCGCAGACCGGCCTGCACTTGGGCAAGCCCCTCCGAGGCAAGGGCTAATTGATTTTTACGTAAACGTCAATTTCGATTTCCTCGGCCGCCATGCGATAAATCGCCTGACAGGGCGCTTTGCTCTTGCACCTTTGGATAAATGGACGTCATGAACAATCTCTAAGGGAAGACATCGCCTTCGCAAAGGACCGGCGAACAATGGATACATTGCCCGTCAACATACCCGGTTTCGTCTGGGCCTATCGCTTTTCGCCCGAAGAAAAGACCGCGGTGCGACTGAACAATAGTGCGACGGTAGCGGAACTGACCGCCGACAACTGTTTCTACTGGCTGCACCTCAACCTTGTCGACGCTCGCGTGCCGGCCTTGCTCGATACGCTGGACGGACTGACAGAGGACGCGAAATCGGCGCTGACGACGCGCGATACACATGCGGCCATCACCGTCGACGAGCAGATGCTCTATGGGACGCTCGTCGATTGCCAGCGCGATTTTGCCCAGGATACCAACAATCTCGGCTGGCTGCATTTCGCGATGTCCGACCGCTTCCTCATCACCACGAGGCTGCAGCCGCTACGCAGCGTCGAACGGGCTCGGGCGCTGATCGAGAAAAACCCGGGCAAATTCTCCCGACCGGTCGATCTCTTCGAACTGCTGGTGATCGAGTTCCAGCGCACGCTGATCGCGATCGTCATCGAACTCACCGAAGAGCTGAACCAGATCGAGGATATCGTCTACGACAGTGCGCAGCGCGACGAGCGCCGGCGCCTGGCGCCGGTCCGGCGCACCGTGGTCAGGCTGCATCGGCACCTGCGCACCGTACTGGCGCTGATGCGCCGGGCGGCGGCGGCCGACGACGACGAGATGCCCTTCGGCTTCGACGATGTGGCGCGGCGGCTGACGAGCCGGCTGGAAACGGTCGACCACGATATCTATGCGCTGCAGGACCGGGCACGCCTGCTGCACGAAGAAATCGATTCGAAACAATCCTCCGAAACCAACCGCCACCTCTATCTGCTGTCGATCATGACGGCCTTCCTGCTGCCGCCGACGCTGGTGACGGGTTTCTTCGGCATGAACACGGCAAACCTGCCCTTCGCCGTCGGCGACTACGGCACCGAATACGCCGTCGCCCTCATCGTCGCCTCCATCGCCTTTGCCTGGTGGCTGCTGCGGCGTGTGGATATTCTTTGAACGCGAAACGCCCGGCATGACTGCCGGGCGCCTGGTTCTTATCTTAGCTCGATATCACGACATGCCAAAACCGCTACGCGGTTTGGGGTGACGTCAGTAGGGCGAATAGCACTGCTGACGCGGGCCGTTATAGGGCTGGAAGGTGTTGTCGTAGGCGCGATAGGACCGGTAGCGGTTTGCGCACCATGCGACGTGGCTCGAACCCATGCGGGGCGCAGGGTCGACGTAACGCGGCTGCGCGACAATCGCGCCGCCGATCACTGCGCCGGCGCCGAAGGCGGCAAGCGGATACCAGTAGCCGTTATAATGGCGATAGCCCGGGCGGTAATAGGAATATCCGCGATAGCCGCCATAATAGCCGGGCCGGTAGTAGGCGCCGGGACGATAGCCAGGCCGGTAATAGGCGCCCGGACGATAGCCGGGGCGATAATAACGGCGGTACTGGACATTCTCAACTGCGGAGGATTTTTCCACCTGCGGGGCGGTGGGCATCTGGATTGCCTGCGACGGCGCAAAGCCCGTCAGGACCACGGCGGCAGCCAGCACTGCGGTCGCGATCTTGTTTCTCAGCCCGATCATTGCTTCAACTCCCATACAACAGCGATCACCGCCTGCCTAGCAACGCCTTTTCGCCTGAATGGTTCCAAAAGCAGCCGGGGCCGGCTACTCTCCCTTTTAGGTCAGCTGAACTGAACCGGACATTAACCGGTGCGGCAAAGCGCTATCAGGCAACGACGGAGAACTTCGCCTGGTCACCCTGCAGGCGGTTCACCATGAAGTTCGAATACCATTCGAGGAACTGCATGACGCCGCCCTCGTGCAAGGCGGAATAGGGGCCGGGCTCATAGGCGGGTGAGTGAATGCCGAAGGCGTTTTCCTCGACGATGCGGCGATCCTGATCGTTGGTCTCGGTCCAGACGTGGGTCAGTTCCTCGAGATTGTAATCCACGCCTTCGACGGCATCCTTGTGGACGAGCCACTTGGTCGTCACCGCCGTCTCGTTGGCGCTGAGCGGCAGCACGCGGAAGGAGATGGCGTGGTCACCAAGCAGATGGTTCCACGTCGTCGGGTAGTGGAAGAGCAACATGGTGCCGATATGGCTGATCGAGATATCGTCGGAGAGCTGACGCTGGACAGCGCGCTTGCCCGACATGGTGTAGCTCTCGGCATCTTCGATCAGCGGCATGCGGGCGGTGCGGAACTGACCGTCCGGCGAAATCTGGAACTTGCTCGGCAGGCCGGCAGCCTCGCAGCGCGCCCAATGGCCGGCGATCTCAGGATCGTCGGCGCCGCCATCCGTGCCGGTGACACTCGGGGCTTCGGGATAGGTGCGGCAGAGTTCGGGGTGATTGGCGGCGCAGTGATAACACTCGCGGTTGTTTTCCCAGACAAGCTTCCAGTTGCCCTTCTCGATGATCGTGCTCTGGAAGGCGACCTTGCTCTCACTGATCCGGTGCGGCGCGACATAGGGTTCGATCTTGTCGCGCACCGGCTGGAAATCCGGGGCGGTATTGGCAAGGCAGATGAAGACATAGCCTGCGACGGTTTCGCAATGGACGGGTTTCAGGTTGAAGCCGGTCTTGTCGAAATCATCGCCCATGTGGCGGGCAAAGGCGAGCTTGCCTTCGAGATCATAGGTCCACTGATGGTAGGGGCAGACAAGACGCACGGAGGAGCCGTGCTCCTTGGTGCAGACGCGTGAGCCGCGATGGCGACAGCTGTTGTGGAAGGCGCGGATGATATTGTCGCGGCCGCGGACGACGACGACGGGATAGTTGCCGATCTGGACGGTGAAATAGGCGCCCGGCTTCGGCAGCTCGCAATCATGGCCGATGAACAGCCAGTCGCGATAATAGATCATCTCCATGTCGAGCTGGAAATAATCCTCGTCGATATAGAACGGCTGTTCGAGGCTGAAGCCCTCACGGCGGCTCTTGAGCTGACGCAAAACGTTGCTGCGAATATCCATCTTCATGTCCTCGTGCATCCGGTTGCCACCCTCGCGTGGGAAGGCCGGCGGAAGCGCGCCCGCTTCCTTCTCCTTCGGGAGAATTGTTCATGGCGCCATTTAATCACCGAGCATGGCTGCCGCTTGGTTGTAATGCGACATCGGCTTCGACATTGACGACAGGATGCAGCAAGCCACAGGCTGCCCATCCCGGTCGATGACATTGCCCGACTCTCCCGGCAATTATCGTCAATTGCGACATGGCGTAAAGACCCGTTGCGCAAAGAGGTCGGCTGCCTGGTATCGAGGTCAGTCGCGTTTGCGACATCTCCCGGCATTTGCCTTTCAGCCGGCCGGCTGCCATGGCGATTTTTTAACATCGCCTTAAGCATACCGCCCTATCCTGCTGCTGATTCAGACCGACCGAAGAACGCGAACCATGGCCAAACTCCGTTATTTCGACGCGAAAGAAGCAAGTAAACTGCAAGAGCCGCAGCTGATTGCCGCGCATTCCGAATTTTTGCGCACTGGTCGCATCCCCCGCGAGCGGCGGCACTGGCTGGCCGAGGAAAAACGGTATTTCACCCATGATGAGGTCGCGGCAAAGACCGGCCGCAAGCTGCAAGTTGCCGGCGAAAAGACCCATCAGCACATCAACGGCTTTCACCACTCGATCCAGTTTCCGAAGATGATCTTCCACCGGACGCTGGAGGACAGCCCACATCTCGGTTACTGCCACGTCACCGCCGCGCGGACGAAATTCGCCCATTACGAAGAGGTAAGCTGGGCCTTCTACATCTCCAATTTCTATTCCGACATCGGCGAGAACGATAATTTCTTCGAGCGCATCGATGTCGGTTATTCCCGCATGTATTTCGCCGTCGCGATCAAACCCGGCGAGAACTCCGCGGAAAAGATGACCATCGACCGCTCGGTGCGCGGCAACGGCCTGCTCTTCCGCACCCATGATCCGCAGGCTGCGATCCGCAACATCCTCTTGCTCGGCGCCCGCAACGAACAGCTGCGCGAAATCATCCGGCAGCTCTAAAGCGATTGATCGCCGGCGGCGGAAAGCCTAATGACTGCCGACCTACAGCGCCGTGCGTCTTTCCAGACGCGCAAAGGACGCTGTGGCACTTTGGATTGCTGGGCAGAACATGGCACGCACGATCGACATAAGGACCGACAGGCAAGCAGCGCTCGAGGCGGCCTCAGCCGCTCTTGCCGACGGCTTTGCCATCGCCATCCCGACTGAGACCGTCTACGGCCTTGCGGCCGACGCCACCAATCCCGCAGCCATCACCCACATCTACGAGACAAAGGGACGGCCGCGCTTCAATCCGCTGATCTGCCATATGGCCGACCTCGCCATGGCCGAAGAGCATGCCGAATTCGACCCGGTCTCGCGGGCGCTCGCCAGAGCCTTCTGGCCCGGCCCGCTGACCCTCGTGCTGCCGCTGAAGCCTCAGAGTTCGATCCATTCGCTGGCGACCGCCGGACTCGACAGCGTCGGCATCCGTGTGCCGAAGGGTTTCGCGGGCGCGTTGATCGGCGCCTTCGGACGGCCGCTCGCAGCCCCCAGCGCCAACACCTCGGGCGGGGTAAGCGCCACGAGTGCCGCCCATGTCGAAGCCGATCTCGGGGCCAGGATCCCATTGATCCTCGATGCGGGTCCAAGCGCTGTCGGCGTCGAATCGACGATCGTCAAGGCAGAGGGCGGCCGCCTGAGGCTGCTTCGGCCGGGTGGACTGGCGGCGCGCGAGATCGAGCGCATCGCAGGCCAACCGCTGCTGCGGGCGAAAACGGCATCGGCGGCAATCGAGGCGCCAGGCATGCTCGCCTCGCATTACGCGCCGGGCGCTTCCGTGCGCCTCAATGCGACGGCGGTGGAACCGGGCGAGGCACTGATTGCCTTCGGCAGCGCTGCGGTCTCCGGCGCAAACAGTGCACGGATCGTGCTTGATCTCAGCCCGCGCGGCGACCTGGCAGAGGCGGCGGCCAATCTCTTCGACTACATGAAGCGGGCCGATGCCAGCGGCGCTCAGAGCATCGCCTTTTCGCCGATTCCCGAAGAGGGGCTGGGCGAAGCGATCAACGACCGGCTGCAGCGGGCGGCGGCACCCCGCGACTGAAAAGACTGCGCATGACGATGGAGGACCGAGTCCGAATGAGCAATTCCAGCATTTCCACCGAACTCCTCAACCGCTTCGCCGCAATCGTCGGCGAAAAATACGCGCTTCGCAGCGAAGCCGATCTTGCGCCGCATCTGATCGAAAACCGCGGGCTCTATCACGGCTCCTCCCCTCTCCTCTTGAAACCCGGCTCGGTCGAGGAAGTCTCTGATATCATGAAGCTTGCGACGGAGACCGGAACGGCGATCGTGCCGCAGACCGGCAATACCGGTCTCGTCGGCGGCCAGACGCCGCGTCAGGGCAAGTCCGATATCATCCTGTCGCTCGAGCGCATGAACAAGATCCGTGATGTCGATCCGGTGGCCAACGTGCTGGTGGCCGATGGCGGCGCCATCCTGGCCGAGGTGCAGAAGGCAGCCGAGGCGCATGGGCGGTTGTTTCCGCTGTCGCTCGGCTCGGAGGGTTCCTGCCGCATCGGCGGCAATCTTTCCACCAATGCCGGCGGCACCGCCGTGCTTGCCTATGGCAATATGCGCCAGCTCTGCCTCGGCCTCGAAGTGGTGCTGCCGACCGGCGAGATCTGGGACGGCTTACGCCGCCTGAAGAAGGACAATACCGGCTATGATCTGCGCGATCTCTTCATCGGCGCCGAGGGCACGCTTGGCATCATCACCGGCGCGGTGCTGAAGCTCTTTCCTCAGCCGCTCGGCCATCAGGTGGCCTTCGCCGGCCTGAATTCGGTGGTGGATGCGCTTGCTCTGTTCAACCTGGCCTCCAGCCTCTGCGGCGCCTCGCTCACCGGTTTCGAGCTGATGCCGCGTTTCGGTGTCGAGATCACCACCCGCCACATCGACGGCGTGCGCGATCCGCTGGACGCGGCCTATCCCTGGTACGTGCTGATCGACATTTCGACCTCGGATTCGGCCGAGACGGCGGAGCGGATGATGAATGGCGTGCTGGAACAGGGCTTCGAGGCCGGGCTGGTGCTGGATGCCGCGATCGCCGCATCCGTGGCCCAGCAGAAAGCGATCTGGCACATGCGCGAGAGCATGTCGGATGCTCAGAAGCCGGAAGGCGGGTCGATCAAGCACGATGTTTCCGTGCCGGTATCGAACATCCCGCATTTCATGGCCGAGGCTGAAGAAGCTGTGATGGCGGCGATGCCGGGCGCCCGCATCTGCGCCTTCGGCCATATGGGCGACGGCAATATTCATTATAATATTTCCCAGCCGGTTGGCGCTGACAAGGCCGCCTTCATCGCCCGCTGGCGCGAAATGAACCATATCGTGCATGGGTTGGTGCTGGCGCATGGCGGTTCGATCTCAGCCGAGCACGGCATCGGCCAGCTGAAGCGCGACGAGTTGGCGGCGATCCGGCCGGCGATCGAAATCGAGCTGATGCGCCGCATCAAGCGCGCCTTCGATCCCGCCAATATCATGAACCCGGAAAAGGTTGTCAGCCTCGATCCTTGAGGCCGACGGTCAGAGCGATCAGGCCTGCTGCGTGCAGCAGGTCAGGGCGATCAGCTTTGCTGCGTGCCGCCGCCGTTCAGGATCATCAGCGCCGGCGACTGCTGGGCAGCGTTCTGGACATCGTACATGGCGGTGAACCGGCGCAGCAGCTTGTCGACCTTCTTCGGATCCTGGAGATCCTCGAGCTTGACGAAGCGGTTGATCAGATCGGCCTGCTTGGCGACATCCATGCCCGAGATCTGCGATGGCAGGCTGTAGGCCGTGGTGATGACCTGATAAAGCGCCTTGTCGCCGAGGATCGAATAGATCGAAGTGATGCTCGAGGCCTTGCGGCTGAAATAGAGCGCCAGGCGCACGCCGTCGTTGGTTTCGCCTTGCTGGGCTTCCATCGTCTGCTGGACGTAAAGTTCCTGGGTGTGGTCCTCGGCCGCCTTGTTCTGGATCGTGCCGATCTTGGCGCGGGTCAGATTGCCGTCCTTGTCGAAGTTGAAGGCGGCGACGATATCCTGGAAACGCGCATCGGCCTTGGTGTTGAGGTAGCTCTTCTTGTCGTCGGGATCCGAGGTGAAGATCTTCTTCAGCGTGGCCTTGTCGTAATCCTTCGGGTCAAGATTGTTCGCCTTCAGCACCAGGTCGGTCAGGCGGCTGTCATCCAGGAAATCGTCGAGCGACTTCACCTTCGCCATGCCCTTGGCGAAATAGTCGACTTCGGCCGTCGCATCTTTCGAGGCCTTGTCCTTCACCGGACCGTCCTTCATCAGCATGGTGATATGCGATTTATAGTCGGTGGCGTATTTGGCCATGGTCGCGTCGGGAAGCGCCTGGAAGGGTGATGCCGCCTTGCCGTCGGGGCCGAAGTTGAAGGCGCGGGCAAGGTTGGTGATGCGTTCATCCTTGAGCGAGGCGATATAGCCATCCGGATCATAGGCATCGCTCGTCAGGATCTTGCGCATCATCGAGCGCGGGACATCCTGGTCGGTCAGCCCGAAAGCCTGCAGCGCCACATGGTAGAGATCCGGCAGATTGTCATTGCCCTTGCTGAAATCGGCGGACGAATTGCTGCGCAGGAAATCATTGACGGCCTTGACGTCGGAGAAATTCAGCAGGCTGCTGCTGTCGGCCATAAGCTTCTGGTAGTTGGATGCGACCTCGTCGATCGCCTCGTCGCGTTCGTCGTCATAACGCGCCGCATAATTGTCGTTGGTGGTCTGCGCCTGGTCGGCCGTCTGGACCGAACTGACGACAGGAAGCGATCCGTCGGCGGCGAAGTTGAAGTCGGCGTTGAGATCGGCGTGGCCGGCTGCGGCAGCCGCCGTCGCATCGGTCAGGATGCTCTTCAGATCGGCGTCCGAGATATCGAACGGCAGATTGTAGATGCTCTTCAGGAAATTGGTGATCGTGCCATCGGCGATGAGATCATCGACATTGCCGATCGTCGCCATCCGGGCGGAATAGTCGTCCGTCCGCGCTGAGGCAGTAAATTTCGTGCTGCTGATCTGGCTGGCCGTCTGCGCCGCCATACCGTCCTCAAGCGTGCCGTCCGCCTTGAAGTTGAAGGCGGCGGCAACGTCGGCATAGGTGCCGGTGCCGCTCTGATCGGTCAGGATATTGCGAAGAGCGACGTCGCTGACCGTCGACGGGATGCCGTAGGCGTTGCGCACAAAATTGTTCAGCTTCTGGTCCGTCAGCAACTGATCGACGTTTGAGATGCCCGCAATGGTCGACTGGTAGTAGACTGCCGCATTGTCGGCCTTGCTGGCAGTGCTGGCACTTTGGGTTGCCGTCTGCGAGGCGTAAAGGGTCGCGACCGAACCGTCCGCTTTGAAATTGAAGAGGTCGTGAACGTCGCTGTAGCCCTGGGCGCTGGCAGCCGTGCGGTCGACGAGGAAAGTCCTCAACGTCGCATCGGAGACGCTGTCGGCGATCTGCATGCTGTTTCTGATATAGCTGACCGCAACAGCATCGGACATGATGTCATCGACATTGGTGACATTGCCGATCATGCTGTTGAAATGCGCTGCGTTCGCCGCCGACTTGTCGGTGGTCGACTTCCGCTGCGCCGCGGTCTGGATCACGGAACCATTGATCGAGCCGTCTGCCTGGAAGTTGAAGTCGGCATTGAGATCGGCATGCCCCTGGGCCGCTGCATAGGCGGAATCGGTCAGGATGTTCTTCAGGTCGGCATTGCTGAAACTCGTGCCGAGCCCATAGGCATCCTTGATGTAGCGGGCCAGCACACTGTCGGCGAGCAGGTCGTCGACATTGGTGATCCCGGTCGACTGCGAGGTGACGGTATAATAGTTGTTGGTGCTCGATGCCGCTGCCTTCAGGCTGTTTGCCTGATCGACCGACTGGACGCGCGCCGTGTTGGAGGTCGACCCGTCAGCCTTGAAGTTGAAAGCATTGTAGACATTGGTAAAGCCCATCAGCTGGGCATAACCGGGATCGGTCAACACCGCGCGCAGCGCTGCCGCGGTGAAGTCGGCGCCCATGCTATAGGCCGTCGTGATGTAGGAGGTCAGTCGCTTGTCGGCGACCAGATCGTCGACATTGGTGATCGTGCCGATCTTCGCGGTGTAATAGGCCTTGTTGTAGTCCGCCGCCGTCTGGCCGACGTAGTAGACATCCGAACCGACCGAATTGTCGATGATGAGGGACTGGGAATTCAGGGTGTAGGACTCGATGACCGAGGCCTTCTGCGCGGCGGTCTGCGCCGTGCCGTTGACAGTGCCATCCGCATTGAAGCTGAACTGGGCGGCAAGCGCCTTGTACTTGTCGCCGCCTTGGGTGTTGACGACGCTCGTGGGGTCGCTGAGATCGCTCGTCAGCACCTGCCGCAGAAAATCCTTCGACGCATAGGTCGGATCGATCTTGAAGGTCTTCAGCACATAGGTGCGCAGCCGGGTGTTGTTGACCAGGTCGTCGACGGTCTGCACGCTATCGATATTGTTGCTGTAATAGGTGCTCTCGGCGGTCGCGGCCTTGTCGGCATCGATGAAGGACTGCTTGTAGAGGCCGATGAGGTCGTCCTCCTGCGCGTCCGTCTGCACGTCCTTGGCCGGCTCGTTGAAATTGAAGGCGGCGGCGAACTCGCGGTAGCGCGTATCGGAAAGCTTGTTGGCGTAGCTGTTGGGATCGGTGAGATCGCTCTCGAGCACCTTCTTCATGAAGGCCTTGGCGTAGGTCATGTCCTCGAGACCATAGGCCTTCATCGCATAGCTGTAGAGCTTGTAGTCACCAAGGAAGTCGTCGACTGACGTGACCTTGTTGATATGGTCAGCGTAATACTGGGCATCCTTCTTGACCGTCGCTTGCGACGCAACCTTGTTGAGGCTGGACGTCATATCTCGCGACAGGATCGTGTAAGCGAGGGAAGCCGTGATCATAAAAAGCGCCCTTTTCGGCAAAATCTCTAAAAGAACGACGAACTGCTGGTGAGCACATTTTGCCATGGAAAACTTACCTGAGGCTTACCTCTGGATGCATCATTTCAGGACACCACGCCGTTCACCTTCCGGAAACCCTGCCGGATTCGGTTTTGATAACCATCAGAGGAGGCAAAGTTTTCTTAACCGCAATTTTTAAGCTGTACGGAAGGGCGGCTGCCTATTGTCGGCCATAGAGGACGAAAAGTCCCAAGGAGAAGACCGGAAATCGGCTCTCAGGTAAGACAAGGGTAGAATGAAATGAACAATCCCGTTATGAAGCCCGCTTGGGCTGGCACGACGTTGCGCCTCGATCCGTCCCGCTTTCCCCAGCAGGTCAGCTACGCCATCCACGATTGTTCGGATGACGTCAATATCACGATAGACGAACGCGGTGCGGTCCTGCGCAAGGTCCTCCCCTCCAGCGGCCTGCCGCTATCGATTGCGCTGCCGAAGCGCGTTTTCAAGGGCGTCGCCGCCCGCGCCATCGACCATGGCGACGGCGATGTCACCGTAACCCTCGAACTCCATCACTCCGATCCGGAGCTCTGCATTCCGCTGCTCGTCGCCCATGATCTCAGCGACATCGCCGCCGACTGGCGCAGCTGGTCCGAAGCCTTCCGCATTCCGATGCTGATGGTCGAGGCCGACGGCGTCGCCCGGCCGCTCGAAGACCATATCGGTGCCTTGCGCACCAGCGACCTCAAGCCTCGCCGCCGTCATTCCTACTTCGCCAATCGCCGTCCGCGCTTCCTCGTGCGCCGTACAACCGGCCGGCTGGGCGTCGCGATGAAGATCGAAGGTAAGGAAATCATCGCCCGCAACTGAACAAAAACGCGACAGTTCCATTTGGCGACGTCGCTTCGGAACCATTTTGAAACCCGGCGCCCGCGCCGGGTTTATCGTTTCATTCGTCGTCCCAATCAGGGAATGGCAAACAACAGCGAGATGAAGAGGCCGAAGAAGATGATCAGGCCGACGCGGTTGTTTGACTTGAAGAGCGCCAGGCACTGGTCGGCATCATCGATATCGAGCCGGACGATCTGCCAGGCGAACATGCCGGCCGCACCGAGCAGACCCAGAAATGCGATGAGATTGGCGCCGGCGAGAGCGAAAGCGATGAACATCAGCACCAGCGTCAGTCCATAAAGGCCGATCAGCCATTGCCGCGTCCTGTCGCCGAACAGGCGCGCAGTGGACCGGACGCCGATCAGCTCGTCATCCTCCTTGTCTTGATGCGCATAGATCGTGTCGTAACCGATCGTCCAGGCGACGGAGGCGGCGTAGAGCAGGATGGCTGCAAAGGAGAGGCCGCCGAAAATTCCGGCCCACCCCATCAGCGCACCCCAGGAAAAGGCAAGCCCCAGGTAGAATTGCGGCCAGTCGGTGAAGCGTTTGGCAAAGGGATAAAACGCCACGATCCCGAGCGAGAGCACGCCGAGGAAGACGTTGAGCCAGTTGAACTGCAGCAGCACGAAGAGGCCGACCAGCGCCTGCAAGCCGATGAAGATCTTTGCCCGACGGCGGGTGACGCGGCCGGAGGGGAGCGGACGTGACCGCGTGCGCGCCACTTCCATATCGATCTCGTGGTCGACGAGATCATTGTAGGTGCAGCCGGCGCCGCGCATGGCGACCGCGCCGATGAAATAGAGGAACAGGTGAGATACCAGCAGGCTGCCGGAATAGATCCCCTCGCCGATCGCCGCGTTGGCGGCAAGGGTCGCCGACCAGAAGCACGGCCACATCAAGAGCTGCCAGCCGATCGGGCGATCCCAGCGCGCGAGCTGCGCATAGGGCCAAAGCCATGGCGGCAGGATCCGGTAGACCCAGTTATCGGAAGGTGCGTCGGAGACGCGATCGTTGAAGTCGCCAGTATCGTGCATGCCGCTCATCTAGCGGCGGGCCGCCGATCCGGTCAAGAAGCGATCATTGTATTGCCAGTTGCATCATTCCTTCGATCGGAATCGATTTAAGGATAAAATATACGTAAATTCAAAGTGTTGCAGCGCCGCGCGCCTGAAAGGACCCGCAGCGCCGTCAATCACTGCAGTGAGAAATTGAACTTGTAGGTCGCCGAGACGCCGATCAGGACCTGGTTCTTCGAGCCGCGCTCGCGCACGAGGCTGCTGTCGGCGGCAGGACCTGCCAGCCGCTTATATTCGAGGAAGGAACTGGCCGAGAGGTTTTCCGTCGCCTTCCAGGTGAGCGCCGTGCCGGCGCCATAGGACTGGATGCCCGACGAGGGCTTATAGGGATCAAGGCCGCTTGCCGCCGCCTGCTTGGCGTTGACGCCATAATAGGCGTCGTAATAGCCGCTGGTGGCGAAGGTCGCGCGCGGGCCGCCTGACAGTTGCAGGTCGGGCGCGATATCGGTGAAGGCATCGACCGCGAGATCGGCAACGATACCGTCATGCGAGCGGATGCCCTGGCGGACTTCGGCGCGGGCGCGAAGGAAATCGGTCGGGTAAACTTCGACAAAACCGCCGGCTTCCGCCCCCCATTTGACCTTCTTCAAGCCCTTCAGCTCGCTGCCGTCGCCGTCATCGCGCGACGGGACGAACCTGCCGACGATGCCGGCACGGAAGGCGCCCTTGTCGATGAGGGCGAAGGACGGATTGTCATTGCGCGACGAAAAACGCGGGCCGGCGCCTTGGCGGCCGACCGAGATCAGCGGGCTGAACTTGAATTCATTATGCGACGAGCCCTCGAATTTCGGGGCGGAAAAGCCGGCGACGCCGACGCTCAGATACCAGTCGCCGGACCAGAAGTGCTGGCCGCTTTCCTGGGCGGCGGCCGAACTGGCAGATAAAAGGGCAATAGCCAAAGGGATCGATACGACTGATCGATGAGACACGTCCGCACTCCAGAAAACGCAAAAACAAAGCCGCGGAGGGCGGCGGCCGCTACATTTATCCCGATCTCGTTACCCCAATGTTAACCACGGCGGTGAGGGAGACGATTGTAGCTAACGCTGGTTCCAGCGGCGGATGACCGGTTCGGTCAGATCGTGTTCGTAGCCGAGCACGCTGATGCTGGCCGTATCGAGCACGAAGCGCGCGCCGTCTTCCGGCGGCAGGCCAAGCCAGCGGGCGGCAAGGACGCGCAGGAAATGCGAGCTCGAAAAGATCAAAATGGTGCCGGCCGTTTCGCGAAGCGCATGGATGACGGCGTCTACGCGGGCACCGACATCGGCGGCGAACTCGCCATTCGGGCAGCCGTCGCGAAAGAGCTGCCAGCCGGACGGTCGGCAAGGATCGCCTTGGTGGTGATACCTTCATAAGCGCCGTAGTCCCATTCGGCGAGATCGTCCTTGATCACCGCGCCCGATCCGAATCCGGCGAGCGTGCAGGTCTTGCGGGCCCGCGCGGACGGGCTCGACCAGACGGCGGAGAAGGTAGGGCCCGCCAGCCGGTCGGCGAGTTTGCGGGCGGCCTCCTCGCCGTTCGCCGTCAGGGGAATATCGCTGCGTCCGGTATGGCGCCCGGACAGGCTCCATTCGGTTTCACCGTGGCGGACCAGGTAGATCTCGGGAAACGCACTGCTCATCGGCACGTCCTTTCATTGGAAGCGGTCCCTCGGCAAAACCGCCAGCGGAAGCGGCCCCTCCGCGGGATCAGAACGTCACCTTTTCCAACGGTGCGCGCCTCGCCTCGAACTCCTTCAGCTTGGCTTCGTTGCGGGCGATGTAGTTGCGATTGTCGGGAACGGCAAACTGGTTCTTGGCGACCTGGATCTGCAGGATAAAGAGCTCGTCCCAGCGGAAGCCCATTTCGGAACCAGCCAGATAGAATTCCCACATGCGGAAGAACTGCTCGTCGTAAAGCGCCACCGCTTCAGCCTTGCGCGTCACGAAACGCTCGCGCCAGTGGCGCAGCGTATAGGCATAATGCATCGGCAGGATTTCGATATCCTTGACCAGCAGCCCGGCTTTTTCGAGCGGTGGCACGACCTCGCCGACGGAGGGGATGTAGCCGCCGGGGAAGATGTACTTCTCGATGAAGGCATTGGTGCCGAAGCTTGGCTTCGGACGGCCAATCGAATGCAGCACCATGACGCCGTTGTCATCGAGCAGATCCGATACCTTGCGGAAGAAATTGCCGTAGTTGCCGATACCGACATGTTCGAACATGCCGACCGAGACGATGCGGTCGAACTTCCTGCCCGTCATGGTGCGGTAGTCCTGCAGTTCGAATCGCACACGGTCGGCAAGGCCGCGCTTTTCGGCGCGCAAACGCGAGACCTTGAGCTGTTCCTCGCTCAGCGTGATGCCGGTGAAATCGGCACCGTCGGTCGCTTCCGTCAGATACATGCCCATGCCGCCCCAGCCGGAGCCGATCTCCAGGATATGCTGATTCGGCTCGAGCAGAAGCTTGGCAGCGATATGGCGCTTCTTGGCGAGCTGCGCCTCGTCGAGACCAATGCCCGGCGGCTCGAAATAGGCGCAGGAATATTGCCAGTCCTCGTCGAGGAAAAGATCGAAGAGCTTGGCCGACAGGTCGTAATGATGGGCGACATTGTGCTTGTTGCGATTGACCGGCACGCGGCTCTTCAGCTGCTGCCAGGCAATGCGGCCGAGGAGCAGAGCCGCCATCTTGAAATCGAAGATTTCGTTGGTGGTGTTCTGTTTCACCAGCGACAGGAAATCGTAAATGTTGCCCTGTTCGAGAATGAACCGGCCCTGCATATACATTTCGCCGAGCTTCATGGTCGGGTCGCGCCGGATGGCGTCCTCGGCCTCCTGATCGGCAAGGCGGGCGACAACGGTTTCACCCGTGCCGTCGCCGATAGTATGGGTTTCGCCATTGGCAAGGGTAAGTTTCAATGAACCCTTGCGGACGATTTGCTGGACGATCGATAAGAATGCCGACGCCATGGACGCCTCGCAAATGTGACAGGATGGTCACATCAACTTAGTAGCTCTCTTTCGCCTTACAAGCGCCGGATTTAGCACTCCGTTCAGAACGCTGCCAAACTGTTGCATTTTTGCCGAAATGCCGGTTAAACCCTTATTTTCGCTTCATGGCTTCGGCAAGTGCCGCGCCGAATGCGCCCTGGCTCTCCGGTTTCTGAGCCGCGGGCCGGCGCTCGTTCTGCGGCCGCGACCCTTGGCTTGGGCGAGAATCACCACGCGGCGGCGGCGCTGATGAGCCGTCATCGCGTCGCATGGAAAGACCGATGCGCTTGCGCTTGGCATCGACTTCGACAACCCGCACCTTGACGACATCACCCGCCTTGACGACCTCGTGGGGATCCTTGACGAAGCGGTCGGCAAGCTGGGACACATGCACCAGACCATCCTGGTGCACGCCGATATCGACGAAGGCGCCGAAGGCGGCGACATTGGTCACCGTGCCTTCCAGCACCATGCCGGGCTGGAGGTCGGAAATTTCGTTGACGCCCTCGGCGAAGGTCGCGGTCTTGAAGCTCGGACGCGGGTCGCGGCCGGGCTTTTCCAGCTCCGCGATGATGTCTTTCACCGTCGGCAGACCGAATTTCTCGTCGATGAACTGGCGCGGATCAACCGATTTCAACACCGCGCTATCGCCCATCAGCGCGCGCAGATCGCGGCCACAAGCGGCGACGATCTTCTTGGCGACACCGTAGGCCTCCGGGTGCACCGAGGAGGAATCGAGCGGCTCCTTGCCGTTGGGAATGCGCAGGAAGCCGGCGCATTGCTCGAAGGTGCGGCCGCCGAGGCGGGCGACCTTCAGGAGATCCTTTCGCGTCTCGAAACGGCCTTCGCTGTCGCGGTGGCGGACGATGGCGTCGGCGATCGACGGGCCGAGGCCGGAGACGCGCGACAGCAGCGGCGCAGACGCAGTGTTGAGATCGACGCCGACGGCATTCACCGCGTCTTCCACCACGGCATCGAGCGAACGCGACAGCTTCTGCTGGTCGACATCGTGCTGATACTGGCCGACGCCGATCGACTTCGGCTCGATCTTGACGAGTTCGGCCAGTGGATCCTGCAGGCGCCGCGCGATGGAGACGGCGCCGCGCAGCGACACGTCGAGATCGGGAAACTCCGCTGCTGCGGTTGCCGAGGCGGAATAGACCGAGGCGCCGGCTTCCGACACGATGACCTTGGTCGGCTTCGGCGCCGGCAACTCGGCCAGCATGTCGGCCACCAGCTTTTCGGTTTCGCGGCTGCCGGTGCCGTTGCCGATCGAGATCAGCTCGACATTGTGCTTGCGGATCAGCGATGCGAGCTCGACCTGGGCGCCACGCACGTCGTTCCTCGGCTGGAAGGGATAGACGGTCGATGTCGCCACCACCTTGCCGGTGCCGTCGACGACGGCGACCTTGACGCCGGTGCGGATGCCGGGATCGAGGCCCATCGTCGCGCGCGAGCCGGCGGGCGCGGCCAAAAGCAGGTCCTTGAGATTGCGGGCGAAGACATGGATCGCCTCTTCCTCGGCCCTTTCGCGCAGTTCCCGCATCAGGTCGAGCGAGAGCGACATGGAAAGCTTGACGCGCCAGGTCCAGCTTGCGACCTCCATCAGCCAGCGGTCGCCGGGACGGCTGGTACCGATCTCGTAGGCCGCCACGATCATGCGTTCGACCGGCTTGTTCGGAGAGGCGGTTTCGGCGTCGGCCTCGATCGTCAGCGTCAGCACCTCCTCGTTCCAGCCGCGCAACATGGCGAGCGCGCGGTGGCCCGGCGCCGTCGCCCAGCGTTCGGAATGGTCGAAATAGTCGGAAAACTTCTCGCCGGTCGCCTGCTTGCCGTCGACGACTTTCGCCTTCAGCAACGAGGCCTGGCGCATATGGGCGCGCAACTTGCCGAGCAGGTCGGCATTTTCGGCAATGCCTTCGGCGATGATATCGCGCGCGCCTTCGAGCGCCGTCTTCACATCGGGCACGTCAGCTGTGACGAAGCCTTCGGCCAAGACCGCCGGTTCCCTGGCGCGGTCGGCGAGGATCGTCTCGGCGAGCGGGCCGAGGCCGCGTTCACGGGCGATTTCGGCCCGCGTGCGGCGCTTCGGCTTATAGGGCAGGTAGAGATCCTCGAGCTCGGCCTTGGTTTCGGCCCCAGTGACCTTGGTCATCAGCTCGTCGGTCATCTTGCCCTGGCCGGTGATCGATTCGACGATCGCGTCGCGCCGGGCTTCGAGCTCGCGCAGATAGACCAGCCGCTCGGCGAGATTGCGCAGCTGCGTATCGTCCAGCCCGCCCGTCACTTCCTTGCGGTAGCGGGCGATGAAGGGCACGGTGGCACCCTCATCTAGCAACTCGATGGCGGCTTTGGCCTGTTCGGGCCGGGCGTTGATTTCGGCGGAGATGCGGGCTGCGAGAAAACGGAGGTCTGCGGCCATGGGATTTCCTGTTTCGTCAGAGGTGGCGGGACCATAGCGGCGAAAAGCGGCAAGGCAATGTTGGAGTTTACGGCTAGGCGCCGATCCACAGGATAAGCATGCCGGAAAGGCGGCGATTTTGCGGTTGTGCAGATGCGCCATTCTTTGCTAGCAGAAGCAACGTTTTGACCCGGCGCCCATGCCATCCCTCCCCTGTCGCGGGAGGCAAGGAAATTCGACATGCCAAACCTTCTTCTCGAACTCCGCTCCGAAGAGATTCCGGCCCGCATGCAGCGCAAGGCTGCCGGCGACCTCAAGAAGCTCGTCACCGATGCGCTTGTCGAAGCGGGTCTGTCCTACGAGGGGGCGCGCGAATACTGGACACCGCGGCGGCTTGCGCTCGACATTCACGGCCTGACGGCCCGCTCCGCCGATGTGCGCGAGGAACGCAAGGGGCCGCGCACCGACGCCAACGAGAAGGCGATCGAGGGTTTTCTGCGCGGCGCCGGCCTTTCCTCGGTCTCCGAGGCGCAGGTGGTGAGCGATCCGAAGAAGGGCGATTTCTACGTCGCGGTCATCTCCAAGCCCGGCCGCGCGACGGAAGAGATCGTCACCGATGTCATGCCCGGCATCATCCGCGATTTTCCCTGGCCGAAATCGATGCGCTGGGGCAAGGCCTCGTCGAAGCCCGGTGCGCTGCGCTGGGTGCGGCCGCTGCAGTCGATCGTCTGCACCTTCGGCCCGGAGCATGAGGAGACCACCGTCATCCCCTTCGAGATCGACGGCATTACCGCTTCCAACATCACCTACGGCCATCGCTTCCATGCGCCCGATGCGATCACCGTCCGGCGCTTCGACGATTATGCGGCGAACTTGGAAAAGGCCAAGGTCATCCTCGACGCCGAGCGGCGCAAGGACATCATCCTGCACGACGCCCGCGACATCGCCTTTGCCAACGGGCTGGAGCTGGTGGAAGACGAAGGCCTGCTGGAGGAAGTCTCCGGCCTCGTCGAATGGCCGCAGGTGCTGATGGGCAGTTTCGAGGAGGATTATCTCTCGATCCCCTCCGAGATCATCCGGTTGACGATCAAGACCAACCAGAAGTGTTTTGTCACTCGCAAACAGGGTGAAGAGACGCTTTCGAACAAGTTCATCCTCGTCTCCAACATCCAGGCAAGCGACGGCGGCAAGGAAATCGTCCACGGCAACGGCAAGGTGGTGCGGGCCCGGCTTTCGGATGCGCTGCATTTCTGGAAACGCGACCAGGGCAATCTGCCGGATCTCGAGACGCTCACGGCTTCGGCGGCAAAGTTCGGCCTCGACATCAAGAAGCCGCTCGACCAGCGCATGGCCAAGCTCGATGCGCTTGACGTGACGTTCCATGCCAAGCTCGGCACACAGGGAGCGCGCGTCGCTCGCATCCAGGCGCTGGCCAAGGAGCTGGCAAAGATCACCGGTGCCGACGCGGCTCTGGTCGATCGCGCCGCCGTGCTCGCCAAGGCCGATCTGCGCACCGAAGCCGTCGGCGAATTCCCGGAACTGCAGGGATTGATGGGCCGCAAATATGCGGCGCTGCAGGGCGAGGATGCCTCCGTTGCCGCCGCGATCGAGGACCACTACAAGCCGCAGGGTCCGTCGGACCGCGTGCCGGAGGACAGAGTGGCGATCACGATCGCGCTTGCCGACAAGCTCGATACGCTGATCGGCTTCTGGGCGATCGATGAAAAGCCGACGGGATCGAAGGATCCGTTTGCGCTGCGGCGGGCAGCACTCGGTGTGGTCAGGATCCTGCTCGAGCGAAAGATCCGCCTGCCGCTGTTGGCAACGACAAGGGATGGCGACTTGCTCTCCTTCTTCCACGACCGTCTCAAGGTCTATCTGCGCGACCAGGGCGCCCGCCACGATCTCATCGACGCCGTGCTGACTTCAGATGCCGACGACCTGTTGATGGTGGCGCGCCGCGTCGAAGCGCTGACGGCCTTCATCACCTCGGAGGACGGCAAGAACCTGCTCGCCGGCACCAAGCGCGCGACGCAGCTGCTCGCCGCCGAGGAAAAGAAGGGCACCGTGATCGCCGATGGCGTTTCGGAAGCGCTTCTGAAGCTCGATGCTGAGAAGGAACTGTTCGCCGCAATCTCCAGCGCCTCGAAGGATGCCTCGGACGCCGTCGCCGGGGAAGACTTCCGCTCGGCAATGGAAGCGCTTTCCAAGCTGCGCGGCCCGGTCGACCGCTTCTTCGAAGACGTGCTCGTCAACGACGAGGACGCCGCCATCCGCGCCAACCGTCTCGCCCTGCTGCGGCTGATCCGCGAAGCGACGGGAACGGTTGCGGATTTCTCGAAGATCTCGGGGTGATATTCGGCCGCCATCGGCGGTCTGGCATTGCCGCCGTCATCGCGTTATTCAAGAGACATGCAGAGCAAGATTCTTGTCAGCGCCTGTCTTATGGGCCAGGCCGTCCGCTATGACGGCCGGGCGAAGCGGTTGCTTCATCCTGTGATCGAGACATGGCAGGCCGAGGGCCGGCTGGTGACGATCTGTCCGGAGATGTCGGCAGGCATGAAGGTGCCGCGGCCGCCGGCCGAGATCGCAAATGCCGCAACCGGCGAAGAGGTGCTGGCCGGCACGGCGCGGGTTGTCGAGCTGACGGGCGCCGACGTGACGGAAGAGTTCTTGCAGGCGGCGGAAAATGCCGTGGCGCTCGCACGACAGGCAGGCTGCCGCTATGCGCTGCTCATCGACGGCAGCCCGTCCTGCGGTTCGGCTTTCATTTATGACGGCACGTTTTCCGGCCGCAAGCAGGCCGGCCACGGCGTGACGGCGGCGGCGCTGAAAGCTGATGGCGTCGAGGTGTTTTCCGATCACCAGATCGAGGAACTGATCGACCGTATCGCGCATTGAGCCTCAAATGGCACGGCCGCCGGAGAACCGACGGCCGCTAAAAATTTGGTGATAAAAACGCTTTTGTCCCCGCGCCGTTTAAGCGGCGCGGCGACCTTGATGCATGGCCGGAGCGGCGCTTTCGCCACTGACCCGGAAGCCGCGGATGAGGTCGATCAACTCGTCAGTATCGCTGGCCAGCGTTTCGGCCGATGCCGTGGTCTCCTCGGCCATGGCGGCGTTCTGCTGGGTGGCGGCGTCGAGCTGGTTCATCGACGAGGAGATCGAGCGCAGCGTCGTATCCTGTTCGGAGGCGCTGTGGGCGATCTTGGCGACGATCTCGTTGGCGGCCTTGATCTGGTCGGAGATGCGCTTCAGCGCCTCGCCTGCCTCACCGACCAGACGGACGCCGTGGTCGACCTGGCTGGAGGAGCGGGCGATCTGGTCCTTGATCTCCTTGGCGGCCGCGGCGGAACGCTGGGCAAGTTCGCGGACTTCCTGGGCGACGACCGCAAAACCCTTGCCGGATTCGCCGGCGCGGGCCGCCTCGACGCCGGCATTCAGCGCCAAGAGGTTGGTCTGGAAGGCGATCTCGTCGATGACGCCGATGATCTTGGTAATTTCCGACGACGACTTCTCGATGCCGCTCATCGCTTCGATCGCCTGGGTGACGATCGCATCGCTATGGGTGGCTTCGGTGCTGACCGCGTGGACACGCTTGCTGGCTTCATGGGCGCCATCGGCTGTCTGGCGGACGGCGACGGTGAGTTCGTCGAGCGCGGCCGAGGTTTCCTCGAGGCTGGCGGCCTGGCGCTCGGTGCGCTGCGACAGCTCGTTGGAGGCGCGGCGGATCTCTTCCTTGCTGGTGCCGATGTCGGTGCCCTTGGCGCTGACCTTGGCCATGGCGGCTTCGAGATGCGACAGCGCATCGTTGAAGTTGTCGCGAAGGGCGGCGTATTTCTGGCCGAGATCGGCGCAGCGGACAGTGAGGTCGCCGCGGGCGATCATCTCCAGCGCCTGGCCGATCGTCGTCACCACCCGCGCCTGCAGCGTGGCTTCATCCTGCTGCTGGCGCAGATTGGTTTCGCGCTCGTTTTCCAGCGCCAGCTGCTGGGCCGCCTCACGATCGGACATCGCATGACGTTCCCTGATCTTTTCCTGCAGCGACTGCGTCGCCTTCGCCATCATGCCGACTTCGTTGTTCATGCTGGTATGCGGGATGGCGATCGAAACATCCTCTTCGGCGACAGCCTTCAGGGCGGCATGGACGTTGTTGAGAGGTCCCGATATGCCGCGGATGACGATGTAGGCGGCCGTCATGGCAAGGAAGAACAGAACGATGCTGCCGGAGAGCGCGGTGAGGATCGTGCTGTTTATCTGCGCATCGAGATCGTCCATGTAGACACCGGTGACGACGACGACCTTCCAGGGATCGAAGGCCTGGCCATAGGCCGTCTTGCGGTAATCGCCGGCCGGCTGGCCCGGTTTGACCGTGGAATAATATTCGACGAGACCGCCGCCCTGCTGCCCGAGCTTGACCAGCTCATCGCGATAGAGCTTGCCTTTGCTGTCCGGCTGGCCCTTGTTGATCTGCCCGACTTTCGAGGCGTCGTAGTGGAATACCATCTGGACGTCGTAGCTATAACCGAAGAAATAGCCGTCCGGATCGTATTTCATCCCGTTGACGGTGGCGTAGGCCTGCTTCTGGGCATCCTCGAGCGTCATTTCGCCCACGGTTACCTTGGCCTGGTAAAGCTTGAGAACCGAGACCGCCGACTGAACCTCGGCGCGGAGCATGTCATAACGCTCCTTGTAGATCGCATCGACCGAGGATCGGATCTGCAGGGAGGTGGCGATCGCAAAGGCGATCATCAGGCCGACGACCAGCAATATGAGCTGCTTCGATATCTTCAAATTTTTCATGACGCCTCGCAACGGGAATGGATAGCTGCATTCCGGTGCGGTTTTCTACCGCCTGTGCGAGCGCGCCAAACAAGACGACGCGTCTACCGCTGCTAAAATAAACATGCTGCGACCGGGTAAGTAACAATTGATGCCCACCCTATAAAAAAGCTTTAACTTTATTGAATGCGATGCGAACTTCCCTCAAAATCAAGGGGTAGAGTTACAAGGCACACCGCCGGATTTTCATCCGGCGGTCCATATCATTTGCTTCTAAAGTTCTCAGCTGGCCCGGCGCATCGGTTCGGCCTGGCGGTGCTGTGGCGCACCGACACGGAAGCCGCGGATGAGATCGATCAGCTCGTCAGTATCGCTGGCCAGCGTTTCGGCCGATGCCGTGGTCTCCTCGGCCATGGCGGCGTTCTGCTGGGTGGCGGCGTCGAGCTGATTCATCGACGAGGAGATCGAGCGCAGCGTCGTATCCTGTTCGGGGGCGCTGTGGGCGATCTTGGCGACGATCTCGTTGGCGGCCTCGATCTGGTCGGAGATGCGCTTCAGCGCCTCGCCTGCCTCGCCGACCAGACGGACGCCATGGTCGACCTGGCTGGAGGAGCGGGCGATCTGATCCTTGATCTCCTTGGCCGCAACAGCCGAGCGCTGGGCAAGCTCGCGGACTTCCTGGGCGACGACCGCAAGACCCTTGGCGGATTCGCCGGCGCGGGCTGCCCCGACGCCGGCATTCAGCGCCAGCAGATTGGTCTGGAAGGCGATCTCGTCGATGACGCCGATGATCTTGGTAATTTCCGACGACGACTTCTCGATGCCGCTTATAATTGCACTTCAAAACAGGAATGCACCCCCGCTGCTCATCGAGGGTGCATTCGTCCACCGGTGGTGGAACCCCAAGCGATCGAAACCTTGATCAGGCAGGGGCAGGGAACTTTTTTAGAAACGCAGCTTAAACTCGGAAACGTTAATCGCTGCTGGTTGTTCCGCCATACCTGCCGCAACGGGCCTGGCGTCGCCGCCAATGACGGCCGCGGTGGTTGCATTCATGTCGATGCCGTCTACCGGCGCCGCTGGCGGCGCGGCCGCAATCATGGATTCAGGCGTCGCCTTGCTGACGAAGACGACGGGCGAGCCGCCCATCCAGCCTTCGGTGCGATAGACCTTCTTTTCGCCGCCGACGTCGCGGACTTCACTTGCCTGGAAAGCGCCGGGCTTCAGCTCCGGCACCGTATAGTCTTTCTTGGTCAGTTCGGCCTGGAGCGGCGGGCAATCGGCACAGCTTTCGGTGACGATGCTGCCTTCAGCGCGCGGCGCAATCTTGCCGACCACTTCTATCGAGGACGCCATCACAGGGCCTGCCATCAGCAGGATTGCCGCACCGAGGAAAATCTGACGCATCAATGCCACTCCGTCTCATCTTGGGAGCGGTATAGCGCAGCTTTGTTTCCATCCCGTCAGGGGAAAGGGTAAAAATTTAAAGAACGGGCCGGTTTATACTCACTCCGAGCCCGTTTCGCGTTCGATCGCCCGCCAGCCGATGTCGCGCCGGCAGAAGCCGTTTTCCCATCTCACCCTGTCGAGCAGCGCGTAGGCGCGGTTCTTGGCCTCGGCGACCGTGCCGCCTGACGCGGTGACGTTCAGCACGCGGCCGCCGGTCGCAACCAGTGCACCGTCTTTCAGACCCGTGCCGGCATGAAACACCTTCTCGCCCTCGCCTGCATCCGGCACGGAAAGAATCGGCGTGTTCTTCTCGTAGGCGCCGGGATAACCCTTGGAGGCCATGACCACCGTCAGTGCCGGATCGTCGTTCCATTCGGCCTTGACCTGATCGAGCGTGCCATTGGCGGTGGCGAGCAGCAGCGGCAGGAGATCGCTCTTCAACCGCATCATCATCACCTGGCATTCGGGATCGCCGAAGCGGACATTGTATTCGATCAGCTCCGGCCCCTTCTTGGTGATCATCAGCCCGGCGAAAAAGACGCCGGAGAAGGGATGACCGCTCTCGGCCATGCCACGCATCGTCGGCTCGATGATCTCCTTCATGGTCCGCTCGACCATTTCGGCGGTCATAACAGGCGCCGGCGAATAGGCGCCCATGCCGCCGGTATTGACGCCGGTATCGCCCTCGCCCACCCGCTTGTGATCCTGGGCGGTTGCAAGCGGCAGCGCATGTTTGCCATCGCAGAGGCAGAAGAAGCTCGCTTCCTCGCCATCGAGATAGGCTTCGACGACGACTTCGGCGCCGGCAGCGCCAAAGGCGCCCTCGAAACAGTCGTCGACCGCCGCCAGCGCCTCGTCCAGCGTCATCGCAACCGTCACGCCCTTGCCGGCGGCAAGACCATCGGCCTTGACGACGATCGGCGCGCCCTCGGCGCGGATATAGGCTTTGGCCTTCGGTCCATTGTTGAAACGCTGGTAGGCGCCTGTCGGAATGTCGTAGCGGGCGCAGATATCCTTGGTGAAGCCTTTGGAGCCCTCGAGCTGGGCTGCAGCAGCGGAAGGACCGAAAACCACAAGGCCATCGGCGCGCAGCCGGTCGGCGAGGCCGGCAACCAGCGGCGCCTCCGGGCCGACAACGACGAAATCGATCGCCTTGTCCTTGCAGAAGGCCGCGACCGCTTCGTGATCCTCGATGTCAACCGGCACGAGGACGGCGTGTTCGGCAATGCCGGGATTGCCGGGTGCGGCGTAGAATTCCGTCATCAACGGCGATTGCGCCAGCTTCCAGGCGAGCGCATGCTCGCGTCCGCCCGATCCGATCAACAGAACCTTCATGCGCGACCCTTTCCTTTTCTGTCTGGCGGTTAAGGGCCAAGGGCTAAAAGGTCAAGCGGGAAAGCTTACCAGCCCCCGCCTCCGCCGCCTCCGCCGCCGCCTCCCGACGAGCCGCCGCCGGAAAAACCGGAGGAGGAACTCGATGGCGGCGGCGCGGGAATCGTCGACGCGATGGTCGAGGCCATGGACGAGGAAAAGCCGCCGATGCGATCGGAAAAGCTGCCGCTGTTGAAGTTGCCGGAATACCAGGCGGGCGCATAGGCAGCAGCCGCGCCGGCAGCGGCCGCCGCAAGCCAGGTTTCGAAAGTGCGCGACCAAGGCTTTTCGACGCCGAGCGCCACCGCATAGGGCAACAGCGTCTCGAAATGCCG
This sequence comes from Rhizobium sp. 62_C5_N11_2, assembly GCF_051811185.1. NCBI lineage: Bacteria > Pseudomonadati > Pseudomonadota > Alphaproteobacteria > Hyphomicrobiales > Rhizobiaceae > Rhizobium > Rhizobium sp. 62_C5_N11_2. Next base: position 615,224 of record NZ_JBPWPW010000001.1, on the reverse strand, counting down.
CGGCGACATTTCCGGAGCGCCTGCCGTGTTCATCCGGTCCTTCTCGGCAAGCGTCAGATATTGGCGCAGGCCGTCTATGCCATCCATCATCTTGGCGCCGAGGGGGGTCGGCGCGCCCATGATGAAGAAATAGAGGATGTTCAAAAGCACGATGCCGCCGACGGCAAAGAGCATCGGCGTTTCGTGCAGTTCCACCAGCGAGGAGGCAAGCGCCAGAACCATGGTCGCCAGAATGCTGATGCCGACGAAAACGCCGACCGCGGCGGCGATGATGGCGATGATCTTGCCGAACAGTGACTTGCCGCGATGCAACGACCTGACGAGGCCGGCGGCGAACACCGCGACGAAGACCGAGATGGCGCTCGGGATCAGCATCAGCGCGATGGTGTCCGGCGCCAGCGAACCGAAGACGAACAGGATCACCAGGGCCGCGGCGCTGAGCGCGATGCCGCCTGCGGTATAAGCCAGGTTGGAATTGTAATATTTGCCGCGATGCTCTTTTTCGATCGCCGAACGGAAGGCCTGGCCGACGGATTTCACCCGCTCGCCATTCGCCTTGTCGATCGTCAGCGTCGAGCCGGCACCGCCGGCAACCTTGAGCAATTCGATTTCGCCGGCCTGGAATTTCTCCTTGCCGAGCGGCTTGCCGGTGCCTTGGATGACGATCGAATTCTTCAGGTCTTCGAGCTTGACGTAGCCGCGGACGGCAAGATTGAGCGCGGTGGCGGACAGCGCCGTCCAGCCCTCGCCGGAGAAGCCCTTATTGTCGATATAATTGACCAGCGCCGGCGAGATACCATCGGGCGCGTCCCAGCGCGGCACGACGACGCCGCGGGCGGGATCACGGCCGACCTTCAGCCAGGAGCGCGTGTAATAGGCGAAAACGAGGATCAGGCCGCCGAAGCCGATGAAATAATTGCGGTTGTCCTTCAACCACCAGGTGCTTTCCATATCCGCGCTCGGCGGATCGATCGACCCCTTCGGCAAGCGGATCGCGAAGGTCAGGCCTTCGTGGGCATCAAGCGGCGCGGTGGTGGAAAAGACCAGGCCAGCGCCGCTCTCGCTGACGCGGGCATTCTTTTCCGTCGCGCCTTGGGGGCCGGTGAAGAAGGCCGTCTCCGTCGCGCCGACGCCGGGCGGCAGCTTCACCGTCGCGGTGGCCAAGCGGATCGGGAAGATCCAGCCATTGCCGGTGACGTTCCAATAGAGTTCGTCGTGATCGTCGAAATAGCGGATCTGGCGATTGGTCCTGTAGGTGAAGACGTATCGATGACGGCCCGGCGTCACGGTCACGTCGGCAGAACCGGCATAGATGCGGATGCCGCCTGATATCGATTCGGTGTGCCAGGGCTCGTTATCGCCATCGCGCTGGACCGACACCATATCGAAATCGACGCTGCGGCGGCGGCCCGCGGCATCGGTGAAATAGAGCGGGAAATCACGGAAGATGCCGTGGTTGATCTGATTGCCCTCGGCATTGACGGTGATCGTTTCCGTCACCGTCATCGCGCCGCTCTTTTCGAGCGTAATGTCGGAGGCAAAACTGTCGATCACCTCGGCGGCAAAGGCCGCCGGGGCGGCGAGCATCAACAGCAGTGCAAAGCAAAATCCGAAAAACCGACGCCCCATCCCTGTCTCCCGCCGGCAGCCTCGGCTGCGCGTTTCGTCAATCGTTGTCCTGATAGGTCACGCCGAGTGCCGCCAGCGTCCGCCAATAGGCGGGGAAGGTCTTGCCGACGCAATCGGGATCGAGAATGGTGATGCCGTCGATCTTCAGCCCGGCGAGCGCGAAACTCATGGCGATGCGATGATCGGCGAAGCTGTCGATATCCGCCGGCAGACGCTTGCCGGCAAGTGCGGGATCCGACTGCACGATCAGATCGTCGCCGTCTTCGCGGGCGAGCCCTGAAACAATGCAGTTGAGGCCGGTCGAGAGCGCCCGGATGCGGTCGCATTCCTTGACGCGCAGATTGGCGATGCCGACGAAGCGAACCGGCGTCTCGTTGAAGGCGGCAAGCACGGCAAGCGTCGGAACGGCATCCTGCATCTGCGAGCCGTCGATCTCTGCCGGCAGATGCGGGAATTTGGCGATGATGTCATAGGCGCGCGCATCGGGCTGCGAGAAGGCATCGGAGGGAACACCGAGATCGATCGCGCCGCCAGTGAGGACTTCGGCCGCCCAGAGATAGGTCGCAGCCGAGGCATCGGGCTCGACGATGAAATCGGCAGCGCGGTAGCCGGTGGGCTCGACACGCCAGGTGACCGGGCTGGTCTTCTCGACCTTGGCGCCGAAAGCCTTCATCGCCGCCGTGGTCAGATCGATATAGCCGAGTGCACCGATATCCTCGCCGACGAGTTCGATGTCGACCGGCCGGTCGCCGCCGGCCGCCATCATCAGCAGCGCGGAGACATACTGGCTGGACAGGCCGCCATCGATTCGGATGCGGTCGGCCTGGAAGCGGCCGGTGCCCCTGACGGTGACCGGCGGGCAGCCGGTCTCGGCGGTCGCATCGATGCCGAGCGTGCGCATCGCCTCGACCAGCGGGCCGATCGGGCGCTTGCGCATATGTTCGTCGCCATCGACGATGACGGTGCCGTCGACCAGAGCCGCGGCCGCTGTCAGGAAGCGTGTCGCCGTACCGGCATTGCCGAGGAAGAGCGGCGCCTTGGGCGGCACCAGCCTGCCGCTGCCGGTGACGACGAAACTGGTATCGTCAGGCTCGTCGATTGCGACACCCATGGCACGCAGCGCTTCGGCCATATAACGCGTATCGTCGCTCTTCAGGGCCCCGGTCAGCCGGCTGGTGCCCTTCGCAAGGCCGGCGAGCAGCAGGGCGCGATTGGTGATCGACTTGGAGCCCGGCGGCATGGCGCGGCCGGAAAGCGGCCTGCCAGGCGGGATGATCGTGAGTTTGGCTGTGCGTGTCATGCTGTTTCTTCCGTCCATGGGGCGACCTTAAAGCGCGAAATGCTCTAGCCGGCCGCAAATCTGCCCTTGCTCTTAATCGCTTTCGGGCAAAGGCAAAATGCCGGATCGTCAGAATTTCACGGTGGGGACGGCGCGATCGGCCTCGTTGGTGATTTCGAAATATTCCCGTTTCGAAAATCCGAACTGGCCGGCGACGAGATTGGACGGGAAGCTTTCGACCTTGACGTTCAGGTCGCGGGCCGCGCCATTGTAGTAACGCCGCGCCATCTGCAACTCGCCTTCCATGGTTTCCAGCGAAGCCTGGAGCTCGGCAAAATTCTGGTTGGCCTTGAGATCGGGATAGGCCTCGGCGAGCGCGATGACACGACCGAGCGCCTGGCCGAGCAGGCCTTCCGCCTGCGCCCTGCCGGCGACATCGCCTGATGGAACGGCCTGCGCCTTGTTGCGGAGCTCAACCACCTCTTCAAGCGTCGACTTTTCATGGGCGGCATAACCCTTGACCGTCTCGATCAGGTTCGGGATCAGATCGGCGCGGCGCTTGAGCTGGACGTCGATGCCCGACCAGGCCTCTTCCGCCATCTGCCGCGCGCGAACCAGGCCGTTGTAGATGAAGATGAGATAGAGCGCGACCAGAACGATGACGCCAAGCGCAATAAACATCGCGAATTCCCCCGCAGCGAAGTAATGTCCGCGCGGAGACTACGCGGGTTTGCCGGCTGCCGTCAAACGCCGATATCCGCGACGATTCGGGGTGCCCGACCAGCCGTCGATATCGACGATACGGCTGGCAGGCTGTTGCGTTACGCCGCCTCTTTGCCCAGGTTGACGCCGCCGGCATCGGTCAGCAGGAAGGCTTCGCCGCAGGCCTTTGCGAGCGTGCGAACGCGCAGGATATAGCTCTGGCGCTCGGTGACCGAAATGACGCCGCGGGCATCGAGCAGGTTGAAGACATGGCTTGCCTTGATGCACTGGTCATAGGCCGGGAAGACGCATTTGTGCAGGCGCTGGTTGGCGTTGTCGCCGGGGGCGCCGGCATCGAGCAGCGCGCGGCATTCCTTCTCAGCATCGACAAAATGGCGATGCAACATCTCGGTATTGGCGAACTCGAAATTATGACGCGAATATTCCTGCTCGGCCTGCAGGAAGACGTCGCCATAGCTGATCTTCTCGTCGCCGTCGCGACCGTTGAAGTTCAGATCGTAGACATTGTCGACGCCCTGGACATACATGGCGAGGCGTTCGAGACCATAGGTGAGTTCGCCGGCGACGGGCGAGCATTCGATGCCGCAGACCTGCTGGAAATAGGTGAACTGCGAGACTTCCATGCCGTCGCACCAGCATTCCCAGCCGAGGCCCCAGGCGCCGAGCGTCGGGCTTTCCCAGTCGTCCTCGACGAAGCGGATATCATGCAGCAGCGGATCGAGACCGATCGCCGCCAGCGAGCCGAGATAAAGCTCCTGCAGATTTGCAGGGTTCGGCTTCAGGATGACCTGGTACTGGTAGTAATGCTGCAGCCGGTTCGGGTTTTCGCCATAGCGGCCGTCGGACGGGCGGCGAGACGGCTGAACGTAAGCCGCCTTCCATGGCTTGGGGCCGAGGGCGCGCAGCGTGGTGGCCGGGTGGAAGGTGCCGGCGCCGACTTCCATGTCGTAGGGCTGCAGCACCGCGCAACCCTTGTCCGCCCAATAGCTATGCAGGGTCAGGATCAGCGCCTGGAAAGAGCGCTTCGGGTTCATATGGTCTGGAATAGCTGACATCGAACGGCACCGATTGCTTGGGAATTATCGGCGCGACAGGTGCCATGGAGGGCGGCGGGGGTCAAGACTTTTGCAGCACTGAAGAGGCGTCGAATGCCGATGGGGAAGAGGAATTCCGCTGCCCCTCCCCCTCACCAACCGGGTGAGCGGCAGTGCGTGGCGACGCCTCTTATTCGCCCTCGCGCTTCAGCCGGTATTCTCCCGTCGCCGGATCCTTGACCAGCGTGCCGATTGCGCCGGTCTGGCGCTCCTTTTCAGCGCGGCGCGACTTTTCGGCGAGCTTACGGGCATCGGAGACGAAGCGGCGGTAAAGCCACCAGGCTGAGAAAACCAGGATCAGAATGGTAATTAACTGCGGCATGCCCCTCTCTTGCTCCCTTCAAAGCCCGAAACGACTCCACAATGCTCTCTCTTCCGCCGCTTCGACAAGCCCCGTTGCGAGACCGGATGCAGCACCCTCGAGTGAGACCGGCGACACGCCTGGAATCCGGCGACCGAACAGGCCGCGGCCGGCGGTGACGAGCTCCAGCTTGGTCTTCTGGCCGTAGCGCCTCTTCAGTTCCTGGCGCATGTCGCCGAGGCCATCGATGAGGCCGAGTTCGAGGCCGCGTGTGCCGCTCCAGAACAGGCCGGAAAACACCGCCGCATCGTCCCTCAGCTTGCCGGCGCGACGTTCGCGCACCATTGAGATGAAGACCTGATGGATTTCGAGCTGCAGGCTCTTCAGATACTCGATATCCTTTTCCTTTTCCGGCTGGAAAGGATCGAGGATCACCTTGTTTTCGCCCGCCGTATAGACGCGGCGTTCGACGCCGATCTTCTTCAGGAGTTCGGGAAAACCGAAGCCGCCGGAGACGACGCCGATCGAGCCGACGATGGAGGTGGCATCGGCAATGATCTCGTCACCGGCAAGGGCGATCATGTAACCGCCGGAGGCGGCGACATCCTCAACGAAGACCAGCACCTTCTTCTGCTTCTCGCGAGCGAGCTCGCGAATGCGGGTGAAGATCAGGCGCGACTGGACAGGCGAGCCGCCCGGCGAATTGATGGAGATGGCAACCGCCGGCGCGTCCTTCATGGCGAAGGCTTTTTCCAGAACCGGAGAGACATTGGCGAGATTGAGGGTCGGCCGGAACTGGCCGCCGCCGCTGATGATCGCCCCCTGCAGCCGGACGACCGGGATGGTGATGCCGTCCTTGCGGAACCGTTTCGGCAGCAGTTTTCTCAAGAATCCGGCCATTTCCCATCCTTCGCTTCGGGTCGCACGATCGCAGTTTACGATCGGCATCCATGTATGCGCTGGAACGGCAAACGCAATGGCCGCGTTCCTGAAAATAGCAGGTTTGATTTTGTTGTTGCGAATGACTTGCATTATCATTCTAATTCGTCATAGTGCCCTGACGATAAAACAGGTGGAAATCGCATGGACGTCCTCAATCCGAATGCAAAGAGCGGCTGGCGGCACGAACGCGGAGAGGGATCGCTCTCCGATGTCTACCGCACCGTCGGAACCGGGCGTCACAGCTCGAGGTGGCGCAGGGCAGCAGCCTTCGCCGGGCCGGGCTACATGGTCGCCGTCGGTTACATGGACCCGGGCAACTGGGCGACCTCGCTCGCCGGCGGCTCGAAATTCGGATACGCGCTGCTCACCGTCGCACTGCTTTCCAACCTGATGGCGATTGTGCTGCAAGCGCTCTGTGCGCGTCTCGCGATCGCTTCCGGGCGCGATCTTGCGCAGGCCTGCCGCGACGCTTTTCCGAGATATGTCTCGGTACCGCTCTGGGCCCTTGCGGAAATCGCCATCATCGCCACCGATATCGCCGAGGTGATCGGCACGGCGATCGGCCTCAATCTGTTGATGGGCATCCCGCTCGAACTCGGCGTGCTGATCACCGCGCTCGACGTCTTCGTGATCCTCTTCCTGCAAAAGCTCGGCTTCCGCTGGGTGGAGGCCTTCATCATCGCGATGCTCGGCGTCATCGCGGTCTGCTTCGGCGTGCAGATCCTGCTTGCCGACCCACAGTGGGGCGCCGTCCTCACCGGCTTCTTCCCGACCACCGACATCGTCACCAATCCGGAGATGCTCTATCTGGCGCTCGGCATTCTCGGCGCGACCGTCATGCCGCACAATCTCTACCTTCACTCCGGCATCGTGCAGACGCGGGCCTACGGCCATACTGTTCCCGAAAAGAAGGAGGCGCTGACCTTTGCGACGATCGACTCGACGGTGGCGCTGTGTTTCGCGCTCCTGATCAACGCCTCGATCCTCATCCTTGCGGCGGCCGCCTTCAATGCGCACGGCAAGACCGACGTCGTCGAACTCGGCGAGGCCCATTCACTGCTGTCGCCGCTGCTCGGCCTCGCTATCGCGCCGACGCTCTTCGGCATCGCGCTTCTCTGCTGCGGCCTCAACTCGACGGTGACGGCAACGCTTGCCGGCCAGATCGTCATGGAAGGCTTCCTGAAGATCCGGCTGAAGCCCTGGATACGCCGGCTGATCACCCGCGCCATCGCCATCGTGCCGGCGGCGATCGTCACCATCTGGTACGGCGACCAGGGCACGGCGCAGCTTTTGATCCTCACCCAGGTGGTGCTCAGCCTGCAGCTTTCCTTCGCCGTCTTCCCGCTTGTCATGTTCACCGCCAGCAAGGCGAAGATGGGCGAACTGGTGGCGCCCCGCTGGCTGAGCGGCATCGCCTATCTGATCGCGGTCGTCATCGCCGGGCTGAACGTCAAGCTGCTCTTCGACTTTGTCACCGGCTAAAGCGTGAACTTACCACTCTAAAGCCTGGCGTAGGCCGCCCGGCCATTGTTGAAATCATCGACGAGAGGGGAGAACTTGTGGCTCCCCTCTTCGTGCATGATCAGAGGGGCGCGCAGCGACAGCCGCGCCCGCGATCCCTTGATACCAGTCACCAGGATACGGACGGCGTTTTCGCCCGGACGCGGGTGGATAGCGGTGATCTCGATGCCGCCGAAGCGCCGGCCGCAGGCGGCAACGATCTCGGCGATCGACTGGGGCCTGGCGATCAGCGACATTTGCCCGCCTGGGATCATGATCGCGCCGGCGGTGCGTATCCAGCTTTCGAACAGGCCGTCGGTCATCGCATGGGCTTCGGCCTTCAGCGCATCCGGCGTGCGCCGGTCGCCGGCGTCGTTAAAGGGCGGGTTCATGATGACGTGGTGGAAGCTTTCATCGGTGAGCCCGGCATCGTTGCGCGCCTTGGCGGTCAGCGTCACATCGGCCTCGACGACGCTGACGCGGTTGGCGATATGGGCATTGTCGGGCAAGAGGATGCTGCGGCGGGCATAATCGGCCATCTCGGCCGAGCGCTCGAATAGCACCACTTGTGAATCTGCAAGCCGCGAGGCGACGGCAAGGCCGGCAGCACCGGCGCCGGCGCCGAGATCGGCAACCCTGACCGGGCGATCGTCGGCGACCAGAGCCGCAAGCAGCATCGCATCCATGCCGGAGCGATGGCCCCTGCCCTTCGGCTGCACCACATGAAAGGCGCCGCGATGAAAGGCATCGATGGTGTCAGCGGTTTCCCCGGTCATCGGAGCTCACTTCCGCTCGCGCAACTCGCCGCCGAGACCGGCATCGGTGAGGATGCGGCGCGCCTGATCGGCCATCTCCTCATCCACCAGCAGGCGACGCGACAGCATGCCGAGCGAGCCTTCCAGCACGCTCATGCCCTGGTCGGCGATGAAGCAGTGAATTCCGGCATCCTTCATCAAACTCTCGGCATAAGAGAGCAGAACGGGGTCGTTGGCGCGGATAAGCTCATGCATTTGCCGTCGTTTTCCTTCCAATTTCGCTCAGCGCGACAATTCACCCCTTGCCGCGTCCATCGCCCCTTTCTATTGTCTGGTGCAAAGAATGAACAGGAGTCCGGGTCGTTGGGCGTGGTCATACCGCTTGAAGAAAGCAAAAACAAACTGGCATCCATCAAGCCATTGGTCGATCTCACCAGGGCGGACATGGAGCGAGTGAACCAGCTCATTCTGTCCAAGGCCGGCTCCGACGTGCAGATGATCCCCGAAGTGGCGAACCATCTGATCTCGTCCGGCGGCAAGCGGCTGCGGCCGATGCTGACGCTGGCTTCCGCCTCGCTGTTCGACTACAGGGGCGAAAACCACGTCAAGCTCGCCACATCGGTCGAATTCATGCACACGGCGACACTGCTGCATGACGACGTCGTCGACGAAAGCGATCTGCGCCGCAGCAAGCCGACGGCGCGGATGATCTGGGGCAACCAGGCAAGCGTGCTGGTCGGCGACTTCCTGCTCGGCCAGGCCTTCCGCATGATGGTCGATGTCGGCTCGCTCGATGCGCTCGACGTGTTGTCTTCCGCCGCCTGCGTGATTGCCGAAGGCGAAGTGCTGCAGCTTTCGGTCGCCAAGAACATGGAGACGACCGAGGACGATTATCTCTCCGTCATTCGCGCCAAGACGGCGGCTCTCTTTGCTGCCGCCGCCGAAGTCGGGCCGATCGTCGCAGAGGCCGGCCGCTCCGGCCGCAATGCGCTGAAATCCTACGGCATGAATCTGGGGCTCGCCTTCCAGCTCGTCGACGATGCGCTCGACTACGGCGGCAAGGCTGCCGATCTCGGCAAGAATGTCGGCGACGATTTCCGCGAGGGCAAGATCACCCTCCCTGTTATTCTCGCCTATCGCCGCGGCACCGAGGACGAGCGCGCCTTCTGGCGCGATGCGATCGAAGCCGGCAACAGCACCGACGCCAACCTCGAAAAAGCGCTGGGGCTGATCACCAAATATGGCACGCTCAGCGACACGATCGGCCGCGCGATCCATTATGGCACGATCGCGCGGGACGCGCTTGCGCCGCTTCCCGATACGGTGTGGAAATCCGCCCTGATGGAAGTGATCGACTTCTGCATCGAGCGCGTCAATTGATCAAACGTCCTTGATCGCAGGCTGATTTTCTTGCGGCGCCGCTTCAAAAAAGCCATCCTGTTATGAATCAGTGATCGCAACTTGTTTTGCGGCCGGCACCATTGTCGGGACGCTGTCGAAGAAAGGTTTCCTAATGCGGCAGAGACTTGCCATCCGTCTTCTTACGAGCGCAGCGCTTGCAGCTGTCCTTTCGCTGGGCAGTGTCGGCGGCGTGAACGCCGAGGATGCGGCCAAGGCAGACGATGCCGGTACGGCCGCTCACTTTGATGCCGATAGCGTTACCAGCTTCTCCGGAGCCTTCCTTGCCGCGCGCACGGCCGATGTCGATCATGACTACGAAACGGCGATCGAGCTCTACAAGAAGGCGCTGCAGATCGAGCCCGGCAATCCCGAGATTCGCCAGCGGCTGATGATCTCGCTGCTGCTCAATGGCGACATCAAGGAGGGCGTCAAATACGCCAACGACCTGAAAGGCGATCCTTCCGTCGAGCGCATCACCACGATTGTGCGCGGCATGGATGCCGTGCGCCGCGACGACTACAAGACCGCCGAGTCCATCCTGAAATATAAGGGGCCGAACGATCTCGACCGGATGATGAACGACCTGCTGCTCGCCTGGGCTCGTGTCGGCGCCGGCCGCGGCAAGGAGGCGCTTGCTATGGTCGAGAAGATGAAGGGGCCGGACTGGTTCCGCATCTTCCAGAATTACAATGCCGGCGCGATCGCCATCGCCATCGGCGACGTGAAATCCGCCCGCCAGCATCTGAACGATGCCGTGCTCGACAAGGAAGGCGGAGCGACGGCGCCCGATACCTTCATGCGCGCGGTGATGGCGCTTGCCCGCCTCGAAGCAACACAAGGCAACAAGCAGAAGGCGCTCGACGCCGTTTCCGTCGGCGACAACCTGCTGCCGAACTATGCGCCGCTGAATGCGCTGCGCGACAGCGTCGAAAAGAACGAGAAGCAGGAACAGCAGGTCAAGACGGCCGAAGAAGGGGCTGCCGGCGTGCTCTTCTCCGTCGGCGGCGCGCTGAACCGCGACGGCGCCGAGGATATCGTCTCGCTTTACCTGCAGACGGCCAATGCGCTCGATCCGAACAGCGCCGATACGCTGGTGCTGCTCGGCGGCATTGCCGAGAAGCAGAACCAGATGGACCGCGCCATCGCGCTCTACAAGAAGGTGCCCGAGAATTCACCGATGCGGCGCATCTCCGAGCTGCAGCTCGGCCTTGCCCTTGCCCAGGGCGGCAAGGTGGATGAGGCGCGCAAGCACCTGCAGGCGCTGATCGCCTCCGACCCGAAGGACATCCGCAGTTACCTCGCCTATGGCAGCGTGCTCTCCGACGCCAAGGACTACCAGGCGATGGCCACCAATTACGACAAGGCCGTCGATGCGATCGGCCCCATTCCCGGCCGCGCCAACTGGAGCGTCTTCTTCCAACGCGGCATCGCCTATGAGCGGCTGAAGAAGTGGGACCAGGCGGAACCGAACTTCCGCAAGGCGCTGGAGCTCAATCCCGACCAGCCGCAGGTGCTGAACTATCTCGGTTATTCCTGGATCGACATGAACCGGAACCTCGACGAAGGTCTCGGCATGATCAAGAAGGCCGTCGATCTTCGCCCTGACGATGGTTACATCATCGATTCGCTCGGCTGGGCCTATTTCCGCCTCAACCGCTTCGACGATGCCGTCGACGAGCTGGAACGGGCCGCACAGATCAAGGCCGGCGACGCGACGATCAACGACCATCTCGGCGATGCCTACTGGCGCGTCGGGCGCAAGCTCGAGGCCGTCTACCAGTGGAACCGGGCGCTCAGCTCGGAGCCTGAAGCCGCCGAAATTCCGAAGATCAAGGACAAGGTCGCCAACGGCCTGCCTCCCGCCAGCGACGATGCCAAGGCGGCCGACAAGAAGCAGCCGGATCCGGCACCCGTCATCCCGCCGCCGGTCGACAAGAAATCCTGACGGGCGGGACGTTTGCCTGAAGAGGGCCCTGAAGAGGGCTTGGCCGCTTCGAGATCAAAGAAGTAGAGCATGATGTCGTCCGAAAACCGCTCAGACTTTTCGGCATCATGCTCCAGCATCTCCGAGGAAGCTCGTGCGAAAATCAACCTGGCCCTGCATGTGACGGGCCAGCGGCCGGATGGCTATCATCTGCTCGATATGCTGGTGACCTTCACAGATCATGGCGACCGGCTGGACTTCATGCGGTCGCCGACCGACGAATTTACCCTGTCTGGCCGTTTCGGCGAAACACTTGCCGGCGACGGCGGCACCAACCTGGTGCTGAAGGCGCGCGATCTCCTGCGCGAGGCGATCGGTCCCCTCGCCTTTCCCGTCCGTATCCAGCTCGAAAAGAATCTGCCGGTTGCCTCCGGCATCGGCGGCGGCTCGGCCGATGCGGCCGCGACGCTGCGTGGGCTGATGCGGCTCTGGGGCACGAGCTTGCCCGAGGAGGCGCTCGCAGCTCTCGCCCTGAAGCTCGGCGCCGACGTGCCGATGTGCCTTGCGAGCCGGCCGCTGATTGCCCGCGGCATCGGCGAAAAGATCGAACCCGTGCCGGAGCTGCCCGTCCTTGCCATGGTGCTCGCCAATCCGCTGAAGGGCGTCTCCACGCCCGAGGTTTTCCGCCAACTGGCGACAAAGAACAATCCGGCCCTGAGCCTGCCACCGAGCCGGCCTCTAGCTGCCGACTGGCTCGCGGCGATTGCCGCTGCCCGCAACGACCTGGAGCCGCCGGCGCGCGAACTCGTGCCGGAGATTGCGGCGATCTCGGCGATGCTGCAGGCTAACGGCGCGCTTTTGACCCGCATGTCCGGTTCCGGCGCCACCTGTTTCGGCATCTTTGCGACCATGGCTGCTGCCGAAGATGCGGCGGCAGCTCTTCACGACGAGCGGCCCGACTGGTATTTCCAGGCGACGGAAACGGTTTCGGGAGGCGCATGATGGCAGGTCTGGACGAAAAGCGGCCCTTCATCGCGGTCGGCATTGCGGTTCTGACGATCTCGGATACCCGCACGCCGGAGACAGACAAGTCAGGCGACACGCTGGCGGCGCGGATTACAGAGGCGGGCCATAGGTTGGTCGACCGGGGGATCGTGCCTGATGATCGCGCGGAGATTGCCGCGCGGGTGAAGGCCTGGACTGACAGAGAAGACATAGACGTTGTCATCACCACCGGCGGCACCGGCTTTACCGGCCGCGACGTGACGCCAGAGGCGCTGGAGCCTTTGTTCGAAAAGCGGATGGACGGCTTTTCCGCCATCTTCCACCGGATCTCCTACGAGAAGATCGGCACGGCGACGATCCAGTCGCGCGCCACGGCAGGTGTTGCCAACTCCACCTTCATCTTCGTGCTGCCGGGCTCGCCCGGTGCCTGCCGGGATGCCTGGGACGGCATTCTGAAAGGACAGCTCGACTACCGCAGCGCGCCGTGCAATTTCGTCGAGATCATGCCGCGTCTGGACGAACACCTGAAACGCGGCGCGACGAAGTAGGGCATGGTTGCCCCTGGCGAACCAGGGGCATTCACTATGTGGCCAGGCCCGGCAAGACGGGCATGGTGTCCCAGCTATCACCCGACAGCAGAACGCAGCTTATGCCGTGAACATCCGTGACGATGAGGGTCCAGGTGCCGCTTTCGGCGGCATAGACCTCAAGAATGGCGTTCTCGTTGATCAGTCCGACTGCCGTGAGCTTTTCGGCGAAGTTTTTGTCCAGGAAATTGACGATTTCGGGTCGGCCTGCGCAACTGCGCATCATCTGCGATGCTGCCGAATGCGGATGCGCGATCACCAATGTCGGCAATATGACGGCTATGAGGCCGTAGATCATATTGCGTACCATGACGCACCTCCTTTCGCCGGAAACCCGGCAGAAGAGGAGATTTTCGCTGACCTGTTCTGCCGTTCACCGGCATTCCATGGCCATTCCGTTGCGAAGCGCGGCGCTTCGACGGCGCCATGTTCGAATTATAGCGCGAAATCCTATTGGGCGCCATCTTTTGCTCATGGAGAGGATTGCGGCACCTATCGTGCAGCGCGGGCGACCCAGGAGGGAATCAGTTCGCTCGCGAGCTTGCGCGGCTTCTGGCCCTTGACGAATTCGGTAAGCCGCATCCCGCTTTTGGCGATGGCGAGCGCCTGCTTCTTCGGCAGGAGAAAGCCGAGTTCCAGCGGCGGCACGGCACGGCCGACACGCTGGAAGAACGGGCGCCTGTAACCACGCGAGGCGGTGAAGCGCGCCGGCAGCTTGTTCAGCGCGACATATTCGGCGATCTCATCGATCCAGCCGGCCTGGGGTCTCGCGCCCGGCTCGACGAAGAGCAGCCATTCGCCGCGGGCGGAGCGGACGATGTCCTTGATATCCCACTGCGAATGGAAGCGGCAGCCGGCGGCGTCGGCCACCCGCGAGGTGCCGTCGCGCGAGCCGTGATCGAGCACGACCACATCGCTCACCAGCCCCTCCACCGCGCCTGCCACCAATACCGATAAGGTCTGCGCCAGCTCAGATTCCTGATCCTGACATTCGAGAACAACCGTCAACATTGACCATTTATAATGCGCCGCACAAATTTTTGCCAGCACCGTTTTCCTCATTTTGTTCTTGCATTGTTCTCGTTTTGCAGATAGGAATTTAATCAGCAGAACGGGCGGAGGCGATGGCTTTCCGCCACGGGAGAATCCGATGAGAGAGCAGTCCCTGGCAGGGCAGGCCGCATTCGCGCCTGCCAATACGGCAGATATTGCCGATGCGATGATCGTTTCCTCCGGGCTGAGAGTCGAGGTCGATCGGCGGCGTGGACGTGGGGCCGGGCTGAACCCGACAGGTCGGTTCGAGGCGCTGCAGCGGGAGACCGTCGACGATGGCTGGCAGACGTGGGAAGAGCTACCGCCCTTCAAGACCGAAGTGCAGGTCGAGAAGCCGCGCACGGCAATCACCCGCAACGAATCGCCGGACATTCCGTTCGACCGCTCGATCAATCCCTATCGCGGCTGCGAGCACGGCTGCATCTATTGTTTCGCCCGGCCGACACACGCCTATATGGGGCTTTCTGCAGGGCTCGATTTCGAGACGAAGCTTTTTGCCAAGCCCGATGCAGCAAAACTCCTGGAGCGGGAACTCGCCAAGCCCGGCTACAAGGTGCGGGTGATTGCGATCGGCACCAATACCGATCCCTATCAGCCGATCGAAAAGGAATGGCGCATCATGCGCGGCATTCTCGAGGTGTTGAACAAGGCGAACCATCCGGTATCCATCGTCACCAAGTCGGCGATGATCCTGCGTGATCTCGACATTCTGCAGGAGATGGCAGCTAAGAACCTGGTGCGCGTCGGCATCTCGGTGACCACGCTGGATCGCAAGCTTGCCCGGACGATGGAGCCGCGTGCCGCCACGCCGCCGCGGCGGCTGGAGACGATCCGCACCCTTGCCGAAGCAGGCGTGCAGACGGCTGTCATGGCCGCCCCGCTCATCCCGGCGCTGAACGACCACGAACTTGAGCGCATCCTCGAATCGGCAAAGGCTGCCGGCGCCGCAGAGGCGAGCTATGTCATCCTCAGGCTGCCGCTCGAGGTCAGCCCGCTGTTTCGCGACTGGTTGCTGCAGCATTACCCCGATCGTTACCGGCATGTGATGTCGCTGGTGCGCTCGATGCGCGGCGGCAAGGATTATGATGCCGAATTCGGCAAGCGCATGAAGGGCGCCGGCCCCTATGCCTGGCAGATCGCCCGGCGTTTTGAAATGGCAGCCCGACGTTTCGGCCTGACACGCCGCAGCGTGCCGCTGCGCGACGATCTGTTCGTGCCGCCCGATGGCAGCGGCGTGCAGTTGTCGCTGCTCTAACCTTTTGTTTTTACGCAATTCCGGACGGAAGACCGCGCCACACTTTTCCTGGAATTGCCTCTAACCTTTTACGCAATTCCGGACGGAAAACCGCGCGGCACTTTTCCTGGAATTGCTTCGAGCTTGCGCATCGGCTCTCGAGAAAACCGCCTGTTTTCGAGCCCGAGCGCAATTCCCGCGGATGGCCCTGACCGCCACCATCCGCCGGAGCGTCCCCGGCCGCCGCCCTGATCCGGGGACTTGCGGGCAATCGGGTTGGCGTGCGAGGTTCAGCCGCATGAAACCTCGCACGTCACCCGATTCTCCCCTGCTTTTCGACACGGTTCCGCTCGTGCCGGATTTCCGGCTGGAACTCAAAGCCCGCAAGGCCGGCCACTGGCCGGTTGCCGGTGCCGACGAGGCAGGACGCGGGCCGCTGGCGGGACCGGTCGTTGCTGCTGCGGTCATCCTTGATCCGCGGCGCATCCCTGAGGGTCTGAACGATTCCAAGCAGCTTTCGGCGCAACGGCGCGAGGAACTGTTCGTGCAGATTCTGGCGACGGCGACCGTCTCGATCGCCTCCTCCAGCTCGACGCGCATCGACGAGACGGATATCCGCAAGGCAAGCCTCGACGCCATGCGCCGAGCCATCTGCAGCCTCGCCATTCCAGCAAGCTACGTGCTGACCGACGGGCTCGATGTGCCGCCCGGCCTTGATTGCCCCGGGCAGGCCGTGGTCAAGGGTGATGCCCGCTCGGTCTCGATCGCCGCCGCCTCGATCGTCGCCAAGGTGACGCGCGACCGGATGATGGCACGAGCGCATAATGTATTTCCGGATTACGGTTTTGCCGCGCATGTTGGCTATGGCACGGCGCAGCACCGCGCCGGCATCGAGAGGCACGGCCCCTGTTCCCTGCACCGGATGAGCTTCAGGCCGTTGCGAAAGGTCGAGGACGGTCCTGAGACGGACGAGCTGCTTTCCCAATAGGCCATTCAAAAAAAGCCAAGCAGAAGAAAAAACCGCTCAAACGGAAAGGCCGGGACATGCCCGGCCTTTCCTCTCAATCTTTTTCGAAGCGCTCAGTTGAGCCGCGTCTTGACCTGGCCGACGGCATTGCCGAAGAGCTCGGACTGAACCTTGGCATCGGCCTGCTTGGCAAGCACGGTTTCTGCGGCGGCGATCGCCAGATCGACAGCAGCGGAACGTACCGCCTTCATCGCTTCGGCCTCGGCCTGCTTGATCTTCTGCTCGGAGAGCGCCGTGCGATTGGTGACGAATTCTTCCGTCTTCTTCTTCGCTTCAGCAGTCAGCATTTGGGCTTCACGCTCCGCGGCGGCAACGATATGGGCCGCCTCGGCTTCCGCTTCCTTGCGCTTGCGCTGGTATTCGGCGAGCAGGTGCTGGGCCTCTTCGCGCAGACGCTTGGCTTCGGCCAATTCGTTGCGGATCTGGTCGGCGCGGTCGTCGAGCGACCGTGCCATCATGCCCGGAACCTTCAGGTAAACGACCAGCGCCAGGAAGAGGACGAGGCCGACAAAGGCGAAGAAAGTCGCGTCAAAGGCAATTTCCATCGATCAAGCCTCCTTCTTGGCAGCCGCGACGGCGGCAGCGACATCGGCCTTGGCAACGGTGCCGCCGATCAACTGATCGACAACGGCAGCCGCCGTTTCCTCGGCAATGGTGCCGACGTCGGCGAAGGCCTTGGCCTTGATCTCGCCGATGCGGAGTTCGGCAGCCTTGATCTTTTCCGACAGGCTCGCCTCGACAGCGCGACGATCCTCTTCGGCCTTGGCCTTGGCGGCGTCGCGGGCGGCGGCGCCGATCGCGTTGGATTTGGCGCGGGCAGCGGCCAGTTCACCTTCATAGGTCCGGACGGCGGCGTCGGCTTCCGCCTTCAGGCGGGCTGCCTCTTCCAGATCCTGGGAAATACGCGTGTGACGCTGATCAAGGATGGCCCCGATGCGCGGCGCGATGACCTTTTGCATGAGCAAATAGAAGACGCCGAACGTAATCACCAGCCAGAGCAGCTGGGACGCGAAGGTCGTCGAATCGAAAGGCGGGAAAGGGCCGCGGGCGTGTTCGCCTTCGGCAACACCAGTCTCGGTATGGACCTCGCCTGCGGCCGGAGCGGCGTGCGCATCCGTACCCGTCGCTGCCGCCGGTGCTTCCTCAGCGTAAGCCGGGGTCACAAAAAACATGCTCACCTCCAGGTGGACTGCAAATGCAAAGGATCACGGCTTGCGGTCGCAGGCCGTGATCCATCTATTCGCCGATATCAGACGGCGAAGAGGAGGAGGAGAGCGACGAGCAGCGAGAAGATGCCCAGAGCTTCCGTAACGGCGAAGCCGAATACCAGACGGCCGAACTGGCTGTCAGCGGCAGACGGATTGCGCAGAGCGCCGGAGAGGTAGCTGCCGAAAATATTGCCGAGGCCGAGAGCCGTACCGGCCATACCAAAGCAAGCCAGGCCTGCACCGATGTACTTTGCTGCTTCCGCTTCCATGTTGAACTCCTTTGAAATGGTTGTTGCGGCGAATGACTGACGCCCTTTGACGTCGATGTCGTTATCCTTAGTGCCCGCCCGGATGGATTGCGTCGTTGAGGTACATGCAAGTCAGCACCGCAAAGACGTAAGCCTGAAGGAAGGCGACGAGGAACTCGAGACCGGTCAGGGCGACGGTCATGATGAGGGGAAGAACGGCGCCGCCGACACCGACAGCACCAAGGGCTCCGAGCGAGGCGACGAAGCCTGCGAACACTTTCAGTGTGATGTGACCGGCGAGCATGTTCGCAAAAAGACGAACAGAGAGTGAAATCGGACGGGACAGGAAGGAGATGATTTCGATCGTGACGACCAGCGGCAGCAGAACGCCCGGCACGCCCGAGGGCACGAAGACATTCAGGAAGTGGAAGCCGTGCTTATAGAAACCGTAGACGAGAACCGTACCGATAACCAAGAGCGCCAGCGCGAACGTGACGATGATCTGGCTGGTGACCGTGAAGAAATACGGGAACATACCGAGCAGGTTCGCCGTCAGAACGAAGGTGAAGAGCGAAAAGACCAGCGGGAAGAACTTCATTCCCTGCTTGCCCGCGCCTTCCTTCAGCATGTTGGCGATAAACTCATAGGACATTTCCGCGACCGACTGCGAACGGCCCGGCACGATGGCGCGGTTCGAGGTCGCGAAATAGAGGAAGCCTACGGCAACGGCAGCCGAAGCGGCCATGAAGAGCGATGCATTGGTGAACGAAAAATCAATTCCGCCGATTTCGATCGGCACAATCTTCTGGATCAGGAACTGATGAGTCGGATCGTTAGACACCGCTTGTTCTCTCTCTTTGGCCCGCAGGACGCGGGGTCATTGCACTGGACCGGAACCGGTCCTTATTTCTTGTCGTCCTTGTCGTCCAGGGGATGGGCCACCACCCCCGCAGAACGCAGCACGTTCAGAACGCCGGCACAAAATCCGAGAAGCAGAAGAACAATCAAACCCCAAGGCGCCGTGCCAACAAAACGGTCGAGGAGATAGCCAAGGAGAGCACCGACGACGATTGCGGAAATGAACTCGCTGGAAAGCTTCATCGCCTGGGCATAACCTTTGCGGCTTACCTCGGCGCGGGCTTCCCTAGCCTCATCTTCTCCCGTCTCGACGCCCTTGGTCGCGAGTTTCGCTCCCAATTGCGCACGGCGCTTTTCAAGACTTTCCTCGCGGTCGTCCGCCATGGATCTCTCCTCGTCTGCCCGTCGCCCGCACTCCCGCTACCCCGGTCATTCGGACCCCGGACACGAAGGTTGAGACCCTTCCGGCCCGTTCTGAAGTCGCGCGCAACATAGTTTTAGGGATTAGCATAGTCAAGGCGTAGACAGCTTCTGTCCAGCGAGAAAATAATTCTATCAAATCAAAGAGATAAATCGACTCCGGATCGATCGCGCAAATTCGACGGAAAGAATCCGCTTTTCCGGGCCGGAAATCTGCTTGCCCAAGCGATTTATCTCAACTCCAGCCGCCGCCATAGGTGCGATAGAAGACGTGAAGACCGATGCGACCGACCTTTTCCATGGTCTTTGCCCATTTCGGTCTGACATAGACGGCATGATAGTGCGTCGCCGAGCCCACCTGCGGCAGCCAGATCTTGCCTGATGTCACCGCCATCGCCACATCGCGGGCGACTCGCCAGTGATATTCCGAGTTCACCCTGTCCTTGATGCTGTCGCAGGCGAAGGAAAACTGGCAGCGATTGCGCCAGTCCTCGTTCTGGTAGACGACGCCGCAGATGGTCTTCGGATAAGAAGGGTTGCGGACGCGGTTGAGGATGACCTGGGCGACGGCCGCCTGGCCCTTCACCGATTCTCCCCGTGCCTCGAAATAGATGCCGGAGGCGAGGCACTGCTGTTCGCGGGCAGAAAAGACGCTCGGTGCCAGCACGCTTGCGGCCCAGGCATGATCGCGCGGGCCGATCTCCGGAACGAAGCGGCCGCTGTCCGGCTCGGCCAGGATGGAATCGAAGGGCGATTGGCGGGCATAGTCAGGTGTTGCCGGCGCATAGGCCGTGGCCAGCACATCGGCCTTGTTGCTGGTGACGAGGCTTGCGAGCATTGCCGGCACGCCATTATCGGTCACAACAGGCTGCGTCTTATAGAAAGATGTGGCGATCTGGATTTCCTTGCCCTGGATCTTCGGCTTGACGAAGGCCGACCTGTCCTTGAGATCGAAGCTCGGGGTGAAGAGCATCTTGGTGCGCTCGAGGATCGAGCCGGCGGAAAAGTCCTTCGGCGGCTGCATCTTCTCGACAGCGACGACGCGGCCCTTCTTGGTGCTGCGATTGACCCGATCCTCGTCCGGCGTGTCCTCGTGGCCCTTGTCCTTGGTGGTAAAAGCGACCTTGCGGCCATCGGGCAGCACCATGCCGGCACCGGCGGAGATCGAACCCGTCACCATCGGCTCGGCGAAGGCGAGTTCGGCCTGGTGGATGGAGCCGGCCGGCGAATTGGTCAGCACCATGCGCCAGTTCTCCCCCTCATGATCGAGGCCGGCGAGCATGGCGGCCAGATCGGCATGAGATGCGACGCTCGGGAAAATCAGCCAGCCGGCAAGACCGAAGATTACGGGCGACACCCAATTCTCGGGAATGAGACGCAGCTTGCTACGGGAAGGGCTCTTTCGACGCAACACGGACTCCGGGCATGGAACGCGGGAACATTCCATTGAAAATCTCGCATTAACCTTGACGTCCGGTTAACAGGCCGTGCCGGAATGTGCCTAGGGGCAGATCAGCACAACCCGAAGGGATGCGTGCTGTCGAAATACCCGCGGCTTCTCCCCGTCGACACGGGGAGAAAGGCCGGCGGCGAAGCGCAATCAAATAATAACGTGCGAGCCCAGTTCCACCACGCGGTTGGCCGGCAGACGGAAGTAGTCCGAGGGATTGGCAGCGGCGTTGGCGAGGGCGATGTAGAGCCGGTCCTGCCAATAGGGCATGCCCGACTTGGCGTCCGGCACCAGCTTGCGGCGGCCGAGATAGAAGGAGGTCGACATGATGTCGAACTTCAGTCCTGTTTTGCGCAGCGTCGCCAAGGCCTGCGAGACGTTCTGCGATTCCATGAAGCCGAACAGCAGCTCGACGCGGGAGAAACGCTCGGAAATCTGCTCGACCTTGTAGCGGTCGTGGCTTGGGACGCGCGGCTTGTTGATCGTGCGGATCGTTAGGATGACGTTGCGGTCGTGGAGCACATGGTTGTGCTTGAGATTGTGCAACAAGGCGGCGGGGGCGGATTCCGGATCGCTGGTCAGGAAGATCGCCGTACCCGGGACCTGGGCCGGCGAATGTTCGCTCTTGCGCTCGATCGAGCTGACGAAGGAGGCGAGCGGAATATCGGTATGGCGGGTCTTCTCCATCAGGATCGCCGTGCCGCGACGCCAGGTCCACATGACGACCGTAAAGGCGGTGGCGATCATGATCGGGATATAGCCGCCGTCGTGGATCTTCAAAAGGTTGGCGCCGAGGAAGATCATTTCGAGCACGACCAGCGGCGCAAGCGCGATCACCGCGACGGGAAGCGACCAGTTCCAGCGGGCGCGGACGAATTCGAAGGCCATGATCGAGGTGACGACCATGGCGCCGGTGACGGAGATGCCATAGGCGGTCGCCAGCGCGTCCGAAGTCTTGAAACTCAGCACCAGGAAGATGACGCCGATGAACAGCACGGCATTGACCGACGGCACGAAGATCTGCCCGGTATTGGTTTCCGAAGTGAAGAGGATTTCCATCCGCGGCAGGAAGCCGAGGTTGATGCCCTGACGCACCATCGAGAAGGCGCCGGTGATGACCGCCTGGCTGGCGATGATCGTCGCAGCGGTCGCCAGGATAACGACCGGCAGCAGCGCCCATTTCGGATACATCAGATAGAAGGGATCGGACATCGTCATCGGATTGCCGAGAACGAGCGCCCCCTGCCCGAGATAGTTCAGCGTCAGCGCCGGGAAAACCAGCAGGAACCAGGCCCACTGGATCGGGCGGCGGCCGAAATGGCCGAGATCGGCATAGAGCGCCTCGGCACCCGTCACCGTCAGGAAGACGGCGCCGAGCACGACGACGCCGTAGAAGCCCTCATGCAGCAGGAAGCTGACGGCATAATAGGGATTGAAGGCGGCCAGGATGCCGTAATCGTCCGAGATATGGGAAATGCCGGCGGCAGCCATGACGAGGAACCAGACGGCGGTGATCGGGCCGAAGAACTTCGCGACGGCGCCGGTGCCGCGCGATTGCACGACGAAGAGCAGCGCCAGGATCACCACCGAGATCGGCACGATATATTCCGCGAGGCTGGGTGTGACGAGCTTCAGACCCTCGACGGCCGACAGCACTGAAAGCGCCGGCGTGATCATCGCATCGCCGAGGAAGAGGGCAGCACCCATCAGGCCGAGCAGCATCAGGATGGCGGTATGGCCGTTGGCGGTCTTCATCAGCAGGGCAAGCAGCGACAGCGTGCCGCCCTCGCCGTCGTTGTCGGCGCGCAGCAGGAAGAGCACATATTTGATGGTGACGATGATCGTCAGTGCCCAGATCATCAGCGAGATCAGGCTGATGACTTCAAAACGGGTGACGCCGTCATGGGCCACCGGCTTCAACGCCTCGCGAAAGGCATAGAGCGGGCTGGTACCGATATCGCCGTAGACGACACCGACGGAACCCAGCCCGAGATAGAACAGCTTTCGCGGCGTCATATGGCGTTCGTTCGGATGGCTCTCTTCGGACATGAAGTTGCAACAGGCTCCTTAGAGCCAGCCTTTCCAGCGGAAAAAGAAGAAGGGGATGACGGCGGATATCACCATCAGGGCCAGCGAGTAGGGATAACCCGCGACCCAGGTCAGCTCCGGCATGATCTGAAAGTTCATACCATAGATGGAGGCGACCAATGTCGGCGGCAAGAACACCACCGAGGCAATCGAGAAAATCTTGATGATCGAGTTCTGCTCGATGTTGATCAGCCCGAGCGAAGCATCGAGCAGGAAGGTGATGTTGGCGGCGACGAAGGAAGCATGCTCCGACAGCGACTGGATATCGCGCGAGACGGTGCGGCAGAGCTCCTTCGCCTCGCGGTCCTGCTGGATCGCCGGGATCGTGTGAAAGAACGTCAGCAGGCGCGCAAGCGAACCGAGACTGTCGCGCACCTTGCTGATCATCCGGTGATGGCCGGCAATATCGCGCAGCTTCTCCTCGAGGTAGTTCGAGGGCTTGCGCACCTTCCTTGCCCGGTCGCCGAAGACATGTGTCGACAAGATGTCGAGGCGCGAAACGGAGATTTCGAGGATCTCGGCGGTGCGGTCGACGATCGTCTCCAAGAGCTTGGCGAGAAGGGCGGCACCACTGCGCCAGTTTTCCGGCAGCCGGTGGAGCGCGGCAATGAACAGCGCAAAGGATTTGGGATGAGCGTAGCGAATGGTGACCAGGCGGTTTCCGGCCAGGATGAAGGCGACATCGGTCAGAGTCGGTACGTCGGTGTCAGCCTTCCAGAGCAGCGAGGCGGTCATGAAGACGGCGTCGTTTTCGACATAGAGACGGGCGGAAGGCTCGATATCCTTGAGATCGTCGCGGGTCGGGACCTCGATGCCGAGAATTTTTTCGACATAGAGCTCCTCGTCGCGGGTCGGCTCGATCATGTCGATCCAGACGACATCCTCGGGAAAGGAGGCGGCATGCGACAGATCGCGGATCTCGACCGACTTGCAATTCGAACAGTAAGCGGTAATCACCGGTAGTCTCTCCGGCTGCATCCAACCTCAAAGGCCGGCATGCGCATTGTGCTCAACCGCATCGCAGTTCCCAATCCTTCGATCGACAAGACAACTCCGAACTTGCAGGCGGGCCGCCTCTTCGAAACGAAGACGACCGTCATTGAGCATCTGCAGCAAAACGCCATCATGGCGCCGCGGCATATGAAGCAAAGCCGTGAAATAATCAAGACATCTTCCGTGAAGCGCGGCTTTTCACCACGTTTCCCCCACAATTTGGGGTATCCGCCGCGGTGATTCGGCTCGCTCAAGCACCGTCGTTATCCCGGAACCGCTGCACACTTCCGGGCGACATGCATTATTCCTTATGCATGTCGTTATCCCGGAACCGCTGCACACTTCCGGGCGACATGCATTATTCGAAGACGATCATCGGCGCCGGGCGCTGGGACTGGCCGGCGATCTGATCCCAGACCTTGGCGGCGATGCCGCGATAGATGCCGGCGACGACGCCGTTCGGCTCGGAGGCGACCAGCGGCGTGCCGGCGTCGGAGGTTTCGCGAATGTTCATCGTCAGCGGCACTTCGCCGAGGAAGGGCACGCCGATGCGCTCGGCCTCCCTGCGGGCGCCGCCATGGCCGAAGATGTCGTAGCGGGTGCCGGTATCAGGAGCGATGAAATAGCTCATATTCTCTACGATGCCGAGCACCGGCACCTCGACCTTGCGGAACATGTTGAGGCCCTTGCGGGCATCGATCAGAGCGAGATCCTGCGGCGTCGAGACGATGACGGCGCCGGCAAGCGGAACCTGCTGGGCCATGGTCAATTGCGCGTCGCCGGTGCCGGGCGGCATGTCGACGACGAGGACATCAAGTTCGCCCCAGGCGACTTCGCGCAGCATCTGCAACAGCGCCGACTGGACCATCGGCCCGCGCCAGATCATCGCCGTCTCCTCATCGACAAGGAAGCCCATCGACATGACCTTGAGGCCATAATTCTCCATGGGATTGATGATGCGGCCGTCGATCTGCGTCGGGCGGCCGGATATCTTCAGCAGTCGCGGCATCGAGGGACCATAGATATCGGCATCGAGAATGCCGACGCGAAGACCGTTGGCGAGCAGCCCGAGCGCGAGATTGACGGCGGTGGTCGATTTGCCAACCCCACCCTTGCCCGAGGCGACGGCGATGATGGCGCCGATGCCAGGCACACCGATCTTGCCGGCGCGCGGCGGCTGTCGAGGGGCGTGGGCATGGCTCCCATGATCGTGGCCGGGATGACCGTGCGGCGGGTTCGGCGCAGGGCGGGCAGCCGGAGCGGCGGCGGCCGCCTTCTTGTCCGCGGTCAGTGTGACGAGGGCGCCCTTGACGCCCGGCATTTCCTTGATGACGCGCTCGGCAGCGAGCCGCATCGGCTCAAGCTCCTTGGCGCGGTCGGCCGGAACTGTGATCGAGAAATAAACCTTTCCGTCGGAGATGAAGACGTCGGAGACCATGCCGAGCGCGACGATATCGTGCTCGAGATCCGGTCCACGCACGGTCTTCAGCGTTTCGAGAACCTGTTCCTTGGTGACGTCGGTCATTCCACCCTCACTGCTTTTTCTTGCAGACTACAGCGCCGCGCGTCTTTCAAGACGCGCAAAGGACGCTGTAGCACTTTGAATTGCTGCATGATTTCAGCCTTGATCGAAATCGATCAAGGCTGAAATCATGCAGTAGAGATAGTGGAGACGGAAGCCTTCGCCAAACAAAATCATCGGGAAGAAAATCGATTTGACGGCGTGCCAAAAGAGCGCCGGGGAATTGGCAATCCGTTGCGGCCATCAAGTCCGCCGGGCTTTCGCCCTGATGGCCGCAACGGTCTCCCCGAGAACCGGCGCAATCCGGGGCGAACTAGAGCAAGCCGAGCAAAAGGCCAGTGAAAAGTGAACCGGGAAGAGGAAATCGCAAACAGCTGCGAAAGAAGCGGTGCCAAAACGCAACAACCGCCGCCGACACCGAAGGGCCGGGAGAAAGCGGCATCGGCGTCGGGCAGCGGTGTGTCGGCCGCGCCATTTCCTGGCGCTGGTCTCAAAGTCCCCTCTGGACCTCTCGCAAAACGAGATGCAGAAAGCGTGCCAGATGGAAAATCAGCGCAAAAGCGCTTGGGACAGCTCGCCACCGGGAAGGACTTGCCTATGCGCTGGGCGGCTTCGAAAGCATTCGGTTGTTTTTTGCAACTTATTTGATCAAGCCAATGCGCAGCGCCTTGGCGACGGCCTGGGTGCGGTTCACCGTGTCGAGCTTCTTGGTGGCGCGGTTGAGGTAGTGATTGACCGTGTGCTCGGACAGGGTGAGGATTTCGGCGATTTCGGCACTGGTCTTGCCGGCCGCCGTCCAGTTGAGGCAATCGATCTCGCGGTCGGTCAGCGTGTCGGTGATGCGCGTATCGAGGTTGCGGATCTCGGCAAGCCTGTCGAACACATGGATGGCGATATAGCAGAGTTCGCGCATCTCGGCCGGGCTGAAGGGTTCGCGGTCGCCGGCGAAAGAGACGGCGCCGCGCAGTCCGGAGGGCTCGTGCGTCGGAAAATAGGCGCCGCGCATCATCTTGAAGCGCTCGAACAGGGAGGCGACGAGGATGGACTTGCCGTCGTCCCGCGACCAGTTCTGTCTTGACATGTCGTAGAAGAAGGGCCGCGCAGATGTTCTGAGGCGTCTGAGGACCGGGCTGTTCACCATCAGGCCTTCCTGGTCGTAGAGAGCCAGAAGCTCGGCCGGCCAGCTGGTGATGACAGTGCTGCCCTGAAGATCGAAGGAGGTGATCGGCGGCAGGTTGAGGACCATGAAGGCACGGCTGCGATAGGCTTCCGTCACCCGTTTCATGAAACGGAAAATATCGAACTGGGTCTTCAGGCCCGCTATTTCCTTGATATAATCGTCTTCTTCCGTGGATGTTTGCGACAAGGGTGCCATCACATTTCTTCATCTTCGGCACAGCGGCCGGCAAACCGTTTGCGAAACCTGCCCGCTATGGGTGTTTCGATTGCATCGGGGAACGACGATCGCTGGTTGGAATCGGCTTCAGCGTTGAGCGTTCGGCCGGTGACTGGTTGTAGATTTCGCGGACCGTTCTAGTTGTGGTGATTCGTCGGCAAATCTCAATATCGCGCTCATCATAAGCATGCTCTGCGATTGCGTCCAGCAGCGGGCTGATTGCAATTTTCTCTCAACGGCGCGGACCGAGACGGACGCGCATGCCTTCCATGATCCTCGCAGCCGCCAGTTGAACCGGAACGGCCCATTGGTGCAGAAGTTCCATCGACAACCGATAGGCCGGGCCGGTAATCGAAATACCCCCCATAAAGGTCCGATCCTCCGACCAGACCGGTGCGGCGACGCAGCGGATGCCGGCCTCATGCTCCTCGCGGTCGAAAGCATAGCCCTGATCGGCAATCTCGCGGATTTCGGCAAGCAGCGTTTCGGCCGAGACATGGGTCGAGGCGGTAAAGCTGGTGAAGCTCAGGCCGGCGACGAGATCGACGAGGCTTTCGGCCGGAAGCAGCGAAAGGGCGGCCTTGCCGACGCCGGTGCAGTAGCAAGGCGAGGCATTGCCGATCTGAGAATACATGCGCACCGGCTGTCGGCCTTCGACCTTGTCGAGATAGATGATCGACTGGCCTCTCAGAACGCCGAGATGCACCGTCTCGCCGGTTGCCCGCTGCAGATCGGCAAGGTGCGGCTCGGCGATCATGCGGAATTCGTTGCGCGCCCAGCTGCGCGCGGCGAAATCGAGCAGGCGCAGGCCGGGCGCATAACGGCCGTCGCCATCGAGCTCGAGCAGCCCTTCCTCGACCAGATGGCTGAGCTGGCGATGCAGCGTGCCGCGCGGCTGGCCGGCGAGAGCCAGAACATCAGTAAAACGCAGCGGCGCATCCGCGTGGGTGACGAGATCGAGCAGAACCATCAGTTTGCCGAGCGTGCCGGTCTCACGTGCCTGTGCTGCGCCGCCGCCGTTTGAATCCATTGCCTCATCCACCCTTGACAGAAAGGCCACTGTAATTCGATAATTCCATATAGTCAAATTAAGTTCCAAATAATGGAACAACGATACGGTCGGGAGGCGACGGTGACCATGATGCCAGCAGCACAATTTCCCGAGTTCAAAGACCGAGCCGTGCTGGTGACCGGCGGCGGATCGGGCATCGGTGCTGCGATCGTCGAAGGTTTCGCGCGCCAAGGCGCCAAGGTCTCGTTCATCGATATCGCCGAGGCTGCCGGCCGCGAACTCGCCGAAAGGCTGTCGCGAGAGACCACGCATCCGGTCTCCTTTCACCATGCCGATCTGCGCGACATCGAGGCGATCCGGCGCACGGTCGATAGCGTCATTGCCAGCTCAGGGCCGATCCGCGTGCTGGTCAACAATGCCGCCTGGGACGACCGCCATGAATTCGACGCGGTGACCGAGGCCTATTGGGACAACAACCAGGCGGTCAACCTCAAGCATGTGTTCTTCACCTCGCAGGCAGTCGTGCCGTCGATGCGGGTGGCCGGCGGCGGGGCGATCATCAATATGTCGTCGATTGCCTTCAAGCTGAACATGGGCGGCTTTCCCGCCTATGCGGCAGCCAAGGCGGCGGTCGTCGGGCTGACGAAGAGCCTGGCGGGCAGGCTCGGGCCGGAGAACATCCGGGTCAACTGTATTCTGCCCGGCATGGTCGTCACCGAGCGGCAGATGCAGCACTGGCTCACCGAGGAGAGCATTGCTCGCTCGGTCGAGGACCAGTGCCTGAAGGTCGCGCTCAAACCCGATGCGATCGTCGGTCCCTGCCTGTTTCTTGCATCCGACTGTGCGGCTGGAATGACCGCCCAGTCCCTGATTGTCGATGGAGGCGTTCTGTAATGGCAAATCCCGCTTATGTCGCGGTGGACTGGGGCACCAGCAGCTTCCGCTTGTGGCTGATGGGTAGGGACGGCACCGTCCTTGCCGAACGCCGCAGCGGCGAAGGCATGACGAGCGCGGCAAAGACCGGCTTTTCCACGGTGCTTACCGGCCATCTCTCAGCCATCGAGGCGCCGGAAAACCTGCCGGTGATCATCTGCGGCATGGCCGGCGCACGGCAGGGCTGGGTCGAGGCCGGTTATATCGACGTGCCGGCGCCGCTTGCCTCGATCCTGACCGGGGCGGTCTCCGTACCAGGCGAAAGCCGCGACATCCGCATCCTGCCGGGCCTTGCCCAGCGGGACATGGCGACGCCCGACGTCATGCGCGGCGAAGAAACCCAGCTTCTCGGCGCGCTCGGCCGCGCAAGCTCCGGAGCGCAGGCGGTCTGCATGCCCGGCACGCATTCGAAATGGGTGCATGTGACGGACAGCAAGGTGACCGGCTTTTCGACCTTCATGACCGGCGAGCTGTTCGACGTCATCAGCAAACACACGATCCTTTCGCATGCCGTTGCCGGTGCGGCAGAGCAGCCGGCGGATGCGGCAGCCTTCGAGGCCGCCGTCTCGGCCGCTTTCGCGCGCCCGGCCCTTGCCTCCAACCTGCTGTTTACCGCCCGCTCCGGCCAGCTCCTGCACGGGATTTCTGCCGCAGCGGCGCAAGCCCGGCTATCCGGCACGCTGATCGGCCTCGAAATCGCCGGCGCGCTGCAAGATGCGGCAAACGGCACCGACATCACCCTCGTCGCCTCAGGGCGCCTGCAGGCGCTCTACGAGCAGGCCTTCAAAACCCTCTCCCTTGCCTTCACCGCCATCGACGCCGACGCCGCCGTGCGCCGCGGGCTTTCGGCTGCCGCCGAAGCCATCTGGCCGAATTGAGAAAGCTGACACGATGAACCGTATCCCCTTCCCCGACATGAAGCGCCCGCTGATCGCCATCCTTCGCGGCATCCGGCCTGACGAGACCGAAAGCGTCGTCGGTGCTCTGATCGAAAATGGCCTGACGGCGATCGAGATCCCGCTCAACTCGCCGGAGCCGTTCAAATCCATCGAGATCGCCGCGAAGATGGCACCGGCCGACGTGCTGATCGGCGCCGGCACGGTGCTAACCGTCGAGGCGGTCGACAGCCTGCATGCGGCCGGCGGCAAGCTGCTCGTCACCCCGAATGTCGAGCCCGAGGTGATCATCCGGGCGCGCGACTACGGCATGGTGACGATGCCGGGCGTCTTTACGCCGACCGAGGCGCTGGCAGCAGCGCGCGCCGGGGCCACCGGTCTCAAATTCTTTCCGGCCAGCGTGCTCGGCCCTTCCGGCATCACGGCGATCCGGGCAATCCTGCCGCCGGAGCTGATGATTGCCGCCGTCGGTGGTGTGTCGGATAAGAATTTCGGCGATTATACCAAGGCCGGCATCTTCGCCTTCGGCCTCGGCACCAGCATCTACAAGCCAGGAATGACCGCATCAGAGGTTGCCGAGCGCGCCAAGGCGACCATTTACGCCTATGATGCAGCCATTGGGAGCGTGAACGTATGACCGATATTTATGAGTTCGAGGGCAAGACACTTTGCAATACCAATTCCGTTCTCGGTGAAGGCCCGACCTATGATCCGGACAGCAATACCGTCTGGTGGTTCAACATCCTCGGCAAGGAACTGCACGAGCTCAATCTTTCGACGGGCGCGAAAAAGGTGCATCCGCTGCCTGTCATGGCGAGCGTGCTTGCCCGCATCGACGCCGGGCGGCAGCTGATCGCGACGGAAGAAGGGCTTTTCGTGCGCGACGTCGCAAGCGGCAACCTCACCTTCTACGCCGCGCTCGAAAACGACAGGCCGGAAAACCGTTCGAACGACGGCCGCACGCATCCTTCCGGTGCACTCTGGATCGGCACGATGAGCAAGCGGGCGGAAAACCAGGCCGGCGCCATTTATCACGTCGCTAGCGGCAAGGTGACGAAGATCTTCAACGGCATCAGCATCCCGAATTCAATCTGCTTCTCGCCTGACGGCACGATCGGTTATTATACGGATTCCCGCATCAATCGGCTGATGCGCGTCATGGTCGATCCATTGACCGGCCTGCCTTCGGGCGAGCCGATCGTGCTTGTCGACAGCATGGACGACCCCGGCGACATCGACGGCTCGGTGGTCGATGCCGACGGCTATTTGTGGAATGCGCGCTGGGGCGCCGGCGTCGTCGACCGCTACAGTCCGGACGGCCTGCGCATCTCGCGCTACAAGGTTCCTGCCGTCCAACCATCCTGCCCTGCCTTCATCGGCGTCAATGCCGACCGCCTGGCGGTAACGACCGCCTGGGAAGGGCTGGATGAGGATGCCCGTTCGGCGCAGCCCAGTGCCGGCGCGCTGTTGGAACTCGGCATCGAGGTCAAAGGCGTGTTCGATCCCGTCTACGTGATCTGATCACGGGGTGATCAGAGGCCATCAGAGGCGCTCCCGACCGGGGCGCCTTTTCTCGTTTTAGCGGCGGTTCTTCGATAAATGTTCCGTGAAAATCGAGAAATTTTCCGTGTTTTCAACCGGAACCAATCGCTCCACCAGTCATTTTCCCTTCGAACCGGCGCGGCAACGAGACCTGAGAAACAGGTGTTGCCGCGCCAGCGAACACTCTAGGGAAAAACAAAGGTAGGTTCGAAATGACACGCAAACTTCTGACGACCGTTGCCGCTGGCGCACTGTTTGCCACGGCTTTCGTACCGGCGGCATTCTCGCAGACAGCCCCGCAGCCTGCGGATCCCGCTGCTCCGACCCAGGCGGCCCCCGCCGATCCGGCAGCACCGAAGCCGATGACGCCTGACGTCACCAAGCCCGCAGGCGATGCCGCACAGGCTCCGGCCGCAGCACCGACGGCAGATACGGCTCAGGCCGGCTATCTGACGGAACAGTCTCCGGACCAGGTCAGCGCCAACACCTATATCGGCCAGTCGGTCTATAACGGCAACAATGAAAGCATCGGCAGCGTCAACGACCTGATCCTGAAGAAGGACGGCGGGTTTGTTGCTGCAATCGTTGGTGTCGGCGGCTTCCTCGGCATTGGCGAAAAGAACGTCGCCGTGCCGATGGAAAAGATTACCGTCGCGCAGAACACCCAGGACGGCAGCGTCAAGCTGACGACCAGCGAAACGTCTGAATCGCTGAAGGCCGCACCTGAGTTCAAGACGCTGGCAATGCTGGCGGCCGAAAAGGCTCCGGCTGCGACCGGTACCGACACCACGGCAACCGGCTCGACCACGCCTAAGTAATCCGTGCGCGGTAGTATAGCGTAGGCGATGGCGCTCCCAGGGGCGCCATCGTTTTACGCGCTGACACGCTCCATCACGGTCGGATCATAATAATTCTCGTGCAGGAAGCGCAGCGTCGCGATACCGTCCGCCGGACGGCCGAAATGATAGCCCTGGCCCATGCCGCAGCCGAGCGTGCGCAACTTCACCGCCTCGGCATAATCCTCGATACCTTCCGCCACAACTTCCAGCTCCAGGCCCTCGCACATGGTAAGGATCGCTTTGATGATGTGTTCGGAGGCGCGATCGGAATTGATGCGCGAGACGAAGGCACGGTCGATCTTGATCTTGTCGAAGATGAAGTCGCGCAGGCGCCCGAGGCTCGACTGACCGGTGCCGAAATCGTCCAGCGAGATGCGCACACCGGCGGCACGCAGATCAGCGATGATGCGATGAGCTGTATCGGCCGAACTCATCACCGCGGTCTCGGTGATCTCCAGCTCCAGGCGATGCGGATCGAAGCCGACGCGCCCAAGGATCGACAGGACGCTGCTGCTCGTGCCCGGATCCATCATTTGGGCCGAGGAAAGATTGAACGACAGAAAGAGTTCGCGCGGCCAGGAAAGTGCTGCTTCGGCAGCTTTACGCAGCAACGCCTCCGACAGCGCGTCGATGAAGCCGCGCTCTTCGGCGAGCGGCACGAAGACGCCGGGCGACACGAAGCCGAGATCGGGATCGTTCCAGCGGGCAAGCGCCTCGAAGCCGACGACCTGATTGTTGGACAGCGAGACGATCGGCTGGAAATGCACGTCGATCGCATCCGAGATGATGGCGTTTCTGAGCGCCTGCTCCAGCTGCGTGGCGCGCTTCATTTCCTGCGCGATCTCGCGCGAATAGACGGTGATCTGGCCGCGACCGCGGCGCTTGGAACGGTAAAGGGCGGTCTCGGCGCTCTTCAGCAGTTCCTCGCAATCCTCTCCGGCGAACGGATAGATGGAGAAGCCGAGGGAAGCGGAGAGACGGACGTTGCGGTCGCCGAGGTCATAAGGGGCCGATAGCACCTCGCGGATCATCTGGCCGAATTTCTCGGCGCTCGCCCGCTCGAAGATCAACGGCAGCACGAAGGCAAATTCGTCGCCGTCATGGCGGGTCACAAGCGCACCATCAGGAATACAGGCCCTGAGACGATGGGCGACCTGGCAGAGGATTTCATCGCCGGCTGTCGAGCCGAACAGATCGTTGATCGGCTTGAAACTGTCGAGGTTGACGATGCCGATGGTGAAGGGGGCCGGATCGCTGGCGCGCTCGGAAGAGATCTGCAGGACCTTCTCCCGCATGCGATTGCGGTTTCCCAATCCGGTCAGCGGATCGGTATAGGCCATCGCCTGAAGCTCATTCTGACCCACGGTCAAGAAAGCTATTTCCGCCGATTTCATCATGCAAACCCGAGCTTCCCCCGCAGCCATGCAAAAGAATGACCGGCATGTCTTAACAATTCGATAGGAAATCAGCGGCCTCTGCCGCCTGAAACGCCCAAATTCTAGGGAGTTGACGGGTATCGCCTTCTAGTTTCGCGCCCGCATAGGTTCGTCCATCAGGTACTTCTGAAACACCGTCTCAAGCATATCGGGGCTGACGGGTTTCATGATGACGTCGTCCATGCCTGATTTGACGCATTCGGCGCGGTCGCGCTCGAAGGCCTGGGTGAGCACGCCGATGATCGGAGTGCGGGTGCCGCCGCCGGTTTCCTCCATCTGCCGGATGAGGCGCGCGGCCTCGAAGCCGTTAAAACCGGGCAGGGAAATATCCATCAGCACGATCTGTGGCCGGTGCTCGGCCCAGAGGCGCACGGCCTCGTCGCCGGTCGCTGCCAGCATATGGCGGTAGCCGAGGCCTTCGAGGATCTGCGAGAAGACGATCTGGTTGATGTCGTTGTCTTCGGCCACGAGAACCTGCAGGCCGACCACATCGTCGGAAATGCTGATTTCCCAATCGGTATCCGAACCGGCAGCACTGCGGCTGTTGCGATTGAAATGGCGGGCGATCTGGAATGTGAGCTCGTTGGCGATCTGGAAACCGTCCATGACGAGCGCCGGGATGCCGCATTGCTCGGCGAGCTCGAGGCAGCGCATGCCCATCTGGTTGTCGATGATCAAGAGATCGAGCGAGATGCCGGAGGAGGTGGCGATCTCCAGGAACCGCTCCTCTTCGTCCTCGCCGCGGACCGAGCAGGATTCGAAGCCGTATTTCGTCAGCGTCCGCAACGCGGCGGTCTCGGCTGCGAGGTCGGCAGTGACGACGAGGACCTTGCGGCCGGAGAAATTCTCCGGAACGATCGCTTCCATCGCCGCCGGTTCGCGCCGCTCGACGCCGGTTGGTACCGGCACATAGGCCCGGCGGTAGCTTTGATTGCTGGAGGCGGTGATCGCGGACGCTTGGCCGAACTCGTCGAGATCGGCGCCGTCGCGCGGCAGGTCCTGCATGGTCGATACCAGGAAATAGCGGCCGGGTTTGCCGATGCGGTGCTTGCGGCTGACGATGTCGCGCTCGATGCCGTCGCGGGAGATCTGACGCTGGCGAGAGACGGACATCTCGCCGGTCTCCAGTACGTGGCGGTCGCTCTCCTCGAAACGCTTGGCGATCTCCTCTGAAAAAAGATCACCACTCTTGCGCCCGAGCACCTCGTCGGCGCTCGTTTGATATTTCTCGCAGAAGGCGAGATTGACCGCGACATAGGTGAGGTTGCGGTCCTTGACGAAAAGCGGAAACGGCAGATTGTCGAGAATGTCCTCGGTCAGCTGCACGCGCTCCAGATCGGAGCGCCATTGCTCTTCGCGCTTCTTGTTTTCGGAAATGTCGGAGATGATGGTGACGCCGTAACCACCCGGCAGCCTGCGCTTGACGAAGCGGACCCAGCTATCGGCGCCGTGGCGCTCGACGGCGTCGAAGCGCTCACGCCAATGCGAGGCGATTTTCTGCGACAGCCAGTCCTCGCGGCTCAGCGAGCCGCCCTGCCTGACATCATATTGCTGGCGAATGCCGGTGTCGTACATCGCACCGAGGAAATCGCGAAGCCGCGTGCCCGGCTTCAGCATTTCGGCGGGCAGCGGAAAGAATTCGAGGGTCTGGCGGCTTGCGAAGATCAGGTGATCGTTCTTGTCGTAGATGATGAAAGCTGCGGAAAGGCTGTCGCACACCACATCGAAAAGCGCCGTCTGCAGATCGGCCTCGGCGGGAGACCCATCGATTTCTGATGATGTGTCCGCCTTTTCGAAGCCGGCACTCATTCCATTGCGTCCCACATCTGTTCGATTTCACAGCTTCCGGAAGTATGTGATTAGAAATGCCATTTTTATGTTAAAACCGGCTTAACACTAGCCACCCCCAAATTCGGAGACGGCGGTGATCACGCTTTGGGAAAGCGCATCGAAAGCCCTTCCCTCCGGCCCGCGAATCCCTGAAAATAGCCCATGGCCATCAGACAGCTTTCCGAAACTCTCATCAACCAGATCGCCGCCGGCGAAGTCATCGAACGGCCGGCGAGCGCTGCCAAGGAACTGATCGAAAACGCGCTCGACGCGGGCGCGACGCGCATCGAAATCGCCACGGCTGGCGGCGGCAAGGCGCTGCTGCGCGTCAGCGACAACGGGTCGGGCATGGACGCGGCCGATCTGGAACTGGCGGTCAGGCGCCACTGCACCTCGAAGATATCGGAGACGCTCGAAGATATCCGTACGCTCGGCTTCCGCGGCGAGGCGCTGCCCTCGATCGGCTCGGTCGCGAGGCTCAGCATCGCAAGCCGCAAGCGCGACAGCACCGGCGGCCACGAGATCGCCGTGATCGGCGGCAAAATCGCGCATATGCGGCCGGCTGCCGCCAATCCCGGGACGATCGTCGAAGTGCGCGACCTGTTCTTTGCCACACCGGCCCGGCTCAAATTCCTGAAGACGGAGAAGGCCGAGGCCGGCGCCATTACCGAGATCGTCAAGCGCATGGCGATCGCCTTTCCGGCGGTGCGCTTCGTGCTGTCGGGTTCGGACCGTACGACGCTGGAATTCCCGGCGACCGCCGACGATCATCTGGCGCGCATGGCGCAGGTGCTCGGCAAGGAATTCCGGGACAATGCGATTGCGCTCGACGCCGTGCGCGAAGAGATCTCGCTGACCGGCTTTGCCGGCGTGCCGACCTTCAACCGTGGCAACTCCGCTCATCAATATGCCTTCGTCAACGGCCGGCCGGTGCAGGACAAGCTGATCCTCTCGGCGATCCGCGGCGCCTATGCCGAGACGATCCCATCCGGACGCTATCCGGTGGCGGTGCTGTCGATCACGCTCGATCCCGCTCTCGTCGACGTCAATGTGCATCCGGCAAAATCCGACGTGCGGTTCCGCGATCCTGGCCTGGTGCGCGGTCTGATCGTCGGCGCCATCCGCGAGGCCTTGGCGCGCGACGGCAGCCGAGCGGCAACGACCGGTGCGAGCGACATGCTGCGTTCCTTCCGCCCCGGCTTCCAGCCGAATAGCCAGCGGCCGCAGGGCGGATGGTCGGCCGAGACATCGCCCTCCCGGCCCTTTCAGCCGACAACGGGTTTCGGCGAGCGACCACAGGCGTCCTTCGACGGACTTTCGATGCCGACGGCGCGGGCCGAGCCACAGTTTTCGCCGCCGTCAGCCCCCGAACCAAACGCACGGTATCCGCTCGGCGCGGCGCGGGCGCAGATCCACGCCAACTATATCGTCGCCCAGACCGAGGACGGGCTCGTCATCGTCGACCAGCATGCCGCGCATGAGCGGCTGGTCTTCGAAGCAATGCGCAAGGCGCTGCACTCCAAGCGGCTGGCCTCTCAGGTGCTGCTCATCCCCGAAATCATCGACATTCCGGAAGAGGATTGCGACCGGTTGATGCAGCATGCGGCCGAGCTTTCCGAACTCGGCCTTGCGATCGAGCGTTTCGGCCCAGGCGCTATTGCCGTGCGCGAGACGCCGGCAATGCTCGGCGAGGTCGATGCGCATGGGCTGATCCGCCAGCTTGCCGACGAGATTGCCGAATGGGACACGGCGTCGGGCCTATCGGCCAAGCTCGAATATGTGGCGGCGACCATGGCCTGCCACGGCTCGGTGCGCTCCGGACGGCGGCTGCGACCGGAGGAAATGAACGCGCTGCTGCGGGAAATGGAAGTGACGCCCGGCTCCGGCCAGTGCAATCACGGCCGGCCGACCTATATCGAATTGAAGCTCAGCGATATCGAGCGGCTTTTCGGCAGAAGCTAAAAAAGCTGGAAAAGCAACCCTTTCGGGAGTATGGCAGACTAAAGCGTGTCGCGATCTTTCAGATTCGCTTGCCACGCTTTAGGTCTTTGGTGTTCCGCATGTCGTGATCGCAAAACCGCGGCACACTTTTGCGCAACATGCTTTAATGACAGACTGCAGGGAACGGAGCGCATGAATTTGTTCGAAGGACACGGAAACCGCGAAGCGAAGATCCGGTATCTCGATGGCGATTTCCAGATTCTCTCGCCCGGCTCCTATGTCGTCTGCGCGATGACGGGAAAACAGATCCCGCTCGATGAATTGCGCTACTGGAGTGTTGCCCGGCAGGAGCCCTATGCCGACGTGATCTCGGCGATCGAGGCCGACAAACGCGCCGGCGTGCTGCCGAACCAGCGGCGCTAAAGCGTCGCGCGCCTCACCATCGATAACGATCAGCCAAGGCTTTGCTGAAGGCGTGCTGGCCATCCCGATAAAAGATTGAAATCTGGGCACAACGAGCGGTCACCCGCCGGCCCGCCCAGCGAAGGACGGACCGTTTGCGTGATCCGATCCCCACAGGGGCGACGGTTCACTTGAATTTCGCCATATTCTCCGGCGTCACGAGCGCAGCGCCGGAGTCAATCAAGGACTCAACCTTCTCTCCGCGAATCGATTTTACCAGCGCATCCACACCGAGTTCAGCCATCTTGGTGGGGAACTGCGCAACCGACGCATCCTCGACTCCACTCTTCAGCGCTTCCTCTTCGCCGCAGCAGAAATCGAAACCGACCAGCACAATCTTGTCATTGGCAGTGCCAGCGTTCTTGATTGCGCGCGCCGCGCCAGCAGCGGGCGGGCCGCAAGCGGCATAAATGGCCTTGAGATCCGGGTTCTTCGTGAGCAGATCCTCGGCGACACTGATCCCGAGCTCCTCGGTGCAGTTTGTTGCGCCTTTCCCGACGATCTTGACATCAAGGCCGTTCAGCCCTTCAAGCATACCGTTCACGCGGTCATCAAGCGCCGGCACACCGGGCACGCCCTCGAGAATCCCGAGCGTGTCGCCGGCTTTAAGAACGGTTTTGAGATATTCGCCAGCGATTTTGCCCGCAGCGAAATTATTGGTCGTGGCAAGTGCCGTCCTGCCTTTCCAATCCGGAATGTTGTTATCCATCAGCACGATCTTGACACCGGCCGCCACCGCCTTGTCCAGCGCAGTGGACACGGTGGGATCGACGGGCGTGAGGGCAATGCCCTGCACGCCTCGTGTCACCATGGACTCGATCTGTGCAATCTGGCCCTCGATGTCGGTTGCCGATGTACCTTGCCCGTAGATGATCTCGACGCCGGGATTTCTCTTTGCATAATCTTTGGCTGCGTTCTCCATTGTTGCGAAGAACGGTACAGGGAATTTGGTTATAAAGCCGAGCTTGACCGGCTCCTGCGCCCAGGACGGGACTATAGCGACGGCCAGGAGCGCAAGAGCGCCCAGCAGGGATTGCAGTTTCATGATAGACCTCCCATGTTTCGACCGCCCTCCTCTAGAGCGATCTCGTTGTCCGCTGCCCCAAAGAAGCAGCGATCTCCTTTTAAGCCTCGGCGCCGACAATCATCGCGACAAGGTCCTGCTTGTTCGCTTGCGTTGGCTTCAGTTCACCCACCTTGCGCCCCTGCCGCAGCACAACCGCCCGATCGGCGATTTCGACGACATGCTCCATATTGTGCGTGATGATGATCACGGCATTGCCGTCGGCTTTGAGCTGATGGATAAGGTCAAGAACCTGGCGAGACTCGCGAAGACCGAGGGCGGCGGTTGGTTCGTCAAGGATTACCAGCTTGCGCGCAAAAACAATGGCGCGCGCGACCGCGATCGCCTGTCGCTGTCCCCCAGACATCAGCGCGACCGGCGCATCGAATCTCGGCAGCTTAACCTTCAGGCGATCGATGACGCTCGCTGCTTCCCGCTTCATCAGGCCCGTGTTGAGGATGCGGAGCGGACGCGGCAGCCAGGAGGGGAAAGAGATTTCTCGTCCGCAATAGAAATTCTGTACGGGGGTCAGGTTGTCGAAAAGCGCCAGATCCTGATAGACGGTTTCAATACCGGCGCGGCGGGCGGCGGCCGTTGAATGGAGCGATACGGGCGCACCATCCACGAGGATTTCTCCTTCGTCGAGACTATGAAGCCCACTGATGCATTTGACGAGCGTCGACTTGCCGGCGCCGTTGTCACCCAAGAGAGCGGTTACCTCACCTGCATAGGCATCAAAGCTTACATTTTTCAGGGCATGGATGGCGCCAAAGCGCTTCTGGGCGTTTCGAACCGAAAGTGCCGGTGTGGTGGATGCAGTGTTCATTGCACTCTCGCCGATTGAAGCACACGCGCGCGCGCCTCGAGATGGTTACGAAGCACGTCGGCCTCTACGGCGATGACGATGACGAGCCCAATCGCGATCATTTGAAAGAACACGTCGACCCCTAGAAGGTTAAGGGCGTTGCGGATGACGCCGATCAGCACCGCGCCGATCAGGGCGTGGCCGAGATGGCCTCGTCCGCCAAGGAAGCTGGCGCCACCGATAATCACCGCAGCAATCGTGTCGAGTTCCAAAAGATTGCCGTAGATTGGCGAGGCGGCGGCGGTCCGTCCTGCGAGCAGCACCGCGCCGACACCTGCACAAAAGCCGCAAATAATGTAGGTTGCGAGCAGAACGCCCTTTACCGGGATACCCATGCTTCTGGCGGCATTCGGCGCGCCGCCGACCGCATAGATCCAACGGCCAAAGACAATCGACTTCGTCAGGATCAGAAAAAGAAGCGCGAACATCGCAACGGCAAAGAAGGAATTGGGCACACCAAGCGTCGTACCGCCACCGATCGCGGTCACTGCATCGGGCATCCCGCGCATGGTGGTGTGGCCGGGCGCCAATGCAAGTGCCAGACCGCGGCAGATACTCAAGGTCGCAAGTGTAATGATAAAGGGGTGTGGCAGCCGACCGTAGACAAAGACCAGGCCGTTGACCGCACCAATGGCAGCGCCGGCAAGCAGCATGGCCATAATGACGACGACTGAAGAATCAACCTGCTGATAGACAAGTCCGCCGATGACTGTTGCCAGCGCAAGATTCGAGCCGACAGACAGGTCGATGCCGCGCGTCAGGATAACGAGTTGCTGCCCCATTGCTACAACAGCAATCACTGCAGTCTGCGCCAGGATGTTCCCCAGGTTAACCGGCTTTAGAAAAGCCGGTGTGATCAAACTGACGACGGCGATGAGCATAATCAGGATCAATAGAGGGCCAAGGCTCAATAGCTTCAGTGCGAATGTGATGCCAGATTGTCTCGGCTGGAAGGTTGCATCGTGCGAACCACCAGGCCGGGACGAATTCTGAGGCAGAATCCCGGAGTCTTCCAAATTCCCCTAGCCTCCCCGTTTTTTATACATAAGAAACATATGATACACGTGCGTCAAATTGTTTTTTATGGATATCTAATCATATCACGAGTTGCACTATGAGAACGGATACGACTTTCAAGCGGGCATTCAATGATATGATCGATATCATTCGCACGCTCGATCTTGGGGCGGAATTGCCGTCCGAAAATGCACTGCGCGCCCAGCTTGGCGTGAGCAGAACAACGGTGCGGAAGGTGCTGGCGGGGATGTCCGCACGTGGGATCATCATATCTGAAGCACACAGGCGGATCATACGTGAGCAGCCACGACAGAAAGAGCGCTATCCGAAGAAAGAGACCTTGGCAATTTCGGAACAGGTCGAGACGAGCTTCATGGAATGGATGCTGCGCGGCGATGCCTGTCCGGGCACAGAAATCAACGAGGCGGAACTAGCTCGGAAATTCGGCGTCGCGACAACGATTGTCCGTGAGTTTCTCAATCGATTTCAGAAATATGGGCTGATCGAGAAGCGTCAGAATGCAGGCTGGGTTTTTAAAGGGTTCACAGCCAGTTTCGCACTCGAGCTGTTCGAGATCAGAGAGATGTTCGAAATGCGCTCCGCACGGCTTTTCGCTGCCCTGCCCGACGGGTCGCCCGTCTGGAAACAGATCCAATCTATGCGGGCGGCACATTTGGAACTGCTCGCGGATATCGACGCCCGGTTTCAGGATTTCTCGGAGCTGGACAGCCGGTTCCACCGGCTAATTACCGCAGTCGCGCCAAACCGCTTTATCGAAAGCTTCCAAGACGTGATAGCCATGGTCTTCCACTATCATTATCAGTGGAACAAGCGTGATGAACGCGCCCGGAATGAGGTCGCCATCAAGGAACATCTCGCCCTGATCGAAGCCCTCGAAAGCCGCAATATCGCCTTGATCGATCGCGCATGCCGGTTGCATCTGACTTCCGCCCGCGAAACTTTGCTTCACTCGATCGCGTGATAGCGTTGCATGTGGAGATGTACGCAGGACGAGGCGTTTGCAGCTGCCTGTTAGAGCCGTTCAGCCTTTCTTGGAATCGTTTTAACTCCGGCCTTCATCTCCCGCAGCCTCCGCTCGCGGCAGGCGACGATCGCCCGGTCAATGATTAAGCTGGGGGCGAGGTGATCCTCGAAGACCATGTCGACCTCGATCACCCGGCTCTTTTCGACGAGCCGTGCCGCCTTGCCCTGATGGCCGGAGAGGCGGACGAAATCCTTGGACGTGGTGACGATCAAGAGACCTTGACGCTCGGCAGTCGTCAGGATGTCGTCGATCTCCTCCTCGGTCAGGTGCTCGTGATCGCCGAAGGACTTGGCGACGACGATCTCGGCGCCGCGTGATTCAACGGTGCGGAAAAATTTGGCGGGATCGGCGATGCCTGCGAAGGCGAGTACCTTCGTGCCGGCAAGCGTATTGTCGCCGCGCACTTTCAGCGATGCGGTGAAATAGGGCTTTGCCGCGCGCGCCGCCATCCGGACGATCCTGTCGGCGGCATTGCCGCCGCCGACCTTGAGCAAGGCCGTCGCAGAACGCAGCTGCTGACGGATCGGCGCGCGGACCGGCCCGCCCGGCACGATATGGCCGTTGCCGAGGCCGCGGGTCGCATCGATGACGAGCAGGGCATAGTCGATCGCCAGCCGGGCGCTCTGGAAGCCATCGTCCATGATGATGAGATCGGCACCCTCCGCCACCAGGCGCGCAGCCCCTTCGACGCGCCGGCGGGAAATCACCGTCAGCGCTTCCTGGGCAAGCAGCAACGGCTCGTCGCCGACGGCGCCCGCCCGGTGATGATCAGGGTCGACCACCGTCGTCACATCGAGCGAACCGCCGTAACCCCTGCTGAGAAAGCCGGGTTTCAGCCCCTTCGCCTTGGCGGCGCGGGCGATCGTTAGCGCCGTCGGCGTCTTGCCGGCGCCGCCGACGGTGAAATTGCCAACGCAGATGACGGGAACCGGAACGGAGGCGCGGCGCGCATGGGCCATGCGGTGGCCCGCGATACGGCCATACAGAAAAGAAAGCGGCAGCAGCAGCCAGGCCCGCCAATCGGCTTTCCTCCACCAGAACGGTGGCGCTTCGGATATCATCTTGCCGTCCCGCTCCCCTGCCCGGCTTGTTCTCACGCAATCCCTTGGGAAAGTCGCTGCGCGCTTTTCCCGGCAAAACCGCTGTGCACTTTTGCTGGAATTGCTTTAGCCACAGCCAGCCCCTTGCTTTTCGACCGGCCGGATTGAGAAGCCAAAACCTGAAAAAATGCAAGCCCTTACAGCACTGCGCCTCCGACAGGACGCGTCAAGGACGCTCTATGATTTTGAACCGGCACTTAACCGCGAAAATCGATTCCGAATTTCGGGGTTAAGTGCCGGCGGTCAGGCGAGCTGCAGATCGGGCAGCAGGGTCTCGATGGCGGTGATATCGTCAAGCACGTGATCGGCTGCGGCAGCAAGCGAATCCCGCGAACCGGTGCCGGTCAGCACCGCGATCCGCAGCCCCGTCCCGGCATTCAGACCCATATGCAGATCGTGGTTGTTGTCGCCGACCATGGCGACCTCTTCAGGCGAAAGACCGGTTGCAGCGCAGAAGCCGAGCACCATGCCCGGCTCCGGCTTGACGCCGAAGCCGCTGTCGTAGCCGGCGATGTAATCGACATAGGGGGCAAAACCGAAACGTTCCGCCGTCTGGCGGATCGATCGTTCATTGTCGCTGGAGGCGACACCGAGCTTGAAGCCGCGCCGATGCAGCCGGGCGAAGAAACCGGCAAGATCGGTCACCGGCACGGAAAATTCGGCAGCGCTGGAAAAGAGCTCGTCAAGGCGGACCGTCAGTTCGCCGACATCGACCATCGAGCCCGCGGCAACGAGACCCTCGGCGATCTGGCGGGTATTGCCGGCGGCAAGCAGGCTGTCGGGAACGATATGGCCGGTCACCGGATCCATGCCGCAAGCGGAAAGCAGCCGGTCGGCGAGAAGCTCATCCCCCTGGGCTGCGATGCGGGCAAGCTCGCGGTTGACCGGCAGCCAGCTCTCATCATAGTCGAGCAGCGTGCCGTCCTTGTCGAAGAGAATGCCTTTGATAGGGGACGCTACCGACATCATATCTCCTTAGACCTGGGCCACGGCCTTGGGCAACAGCCGCGCCTTCACCGTCAGCGGATTGATATAGGGTTCCAGCCCCTTCACTGTCGCCGTCAGCGCGCCGCGCATCTCGTGCACGGCAGTGATGCCGGCCTCGATCATGTTGCGGCGGGCGTCGTCATTGATCAGCAGGTAATGCACGCCCTTGGCCAGCATTTCGGTATCGCGCACCATGCGGGCGCTGCCGCTGCGGGCAAGCTTCTGATAGGCATCGCGGAAATTCTGCACATGGCCGCCGGAGAGAATAGCGCAGCCGAGCATGGCAGGCTCCAGCGGGTTCTGGCCGCCTTCGGCAAAGAGCGAGCGGCCGACGAAAGCGATTTCCGTCAGTCTCAAATAGAGGCCCATTTCGCCGATCGTATCGCCAAGGAAGATATCGACATCGGCGGACAAGACATCGTCGCGGGTGCGGCGGGCGACCTTCAGCCCCTGCTTGACCAGGGCCGCTTCGATCTCGTCGCTGCGCTCGGGATGGCGCGGCACGATGATCGTCAATTGATGGTCGCGCTCCCTCAGCGCCCGATGAACGATGGCGGCGGCATTCTCCTCGCCGTCGAAGGTCGAGATCGCCGCCCAGGTCTTGCGCTCGCCGATCTGCTTCTTATAGCGGGCGAGGACAGCGCTGTCATAAGGCGGTGCGTCGGTATCGACCTTCAGATTGCCCGAGGTGAGGACAGGGACAGCGCCGAGATCGCGGAAACGTTCGGCATCGACATCCGACTGGGCGATGACGAGGGCAAGATTCTCGAACAAGGCTTCGGCGATCGCCGGGCGCCGGCGCCAGCGGGCAAAGGAGCGGTCCGACATGCGGGCATTGATCAGGATCTGCGGAATGCGGCGGTGGCCGAGTTCCAACACCGTTGCCGGCCA
Organism: Rhizobium sp. 62_C5_N11_2; assembly: GCF_051811185.1. Taxonomy (NCBI): domain Bacteria; kingdom Pseudomonadati; phylum Pseudomonadota; class Alphaproteobacteria; order Hyphomicrobiales; family Rhizobiaceae; genus Rhizobium; species Rhizobium sp. 62_C5_N11_2. The sequence continues at coordinate 570,728 of NZ_JBPWPW010000001.1, read as the reverse complement.
GATCTCGGATTCGGCGATGATGGCGCAATCGGGCTGCCAATAATCGAGGAAGCGGCTGACGGAGGGCTTCAGGTCGAGCGGCACATATTGATGGATCGCTTCCTGGCCGAGGCGCTCGGCGGCGAGCTTGGCGGAGGTGATGGTGCCGGTCGTCAGGATGACATGGATGTCGCGGCGGCGGATTTCGCGGATCAGCGGGATGACGGCGTTGGTTTCACCGACGCTTGCGGCATGGAACCAGACGAGCGGGCCTTGCGGCCGGTTGGCGCTCGGATAGCCGAAACGTTCCAGGCGGCGGGCCCGGTCTTCCTTGCCCTTGGCCGTGCGGTAGGTGATGTAGAGGCCGACCACAGGAGAGGCCACGGTTCCCGCCAGACGGTATGCGTTCAGACCGAAGCGCGCCATCCGGGAGCTCATTGCGCCAGCCTCCGATCAAAACCGATCGACATCAAACCCATTCCCTAATTATCGTTGCGGCCGCAATGGCCGATTAATTTGTTCAGAATGCGTCCAACAATCCGGATCGACGGGCGCCCGATGCACCAAAGCCCCGCTCGACGAGGCCGGCCGGCAGCACTTGCCAAGGTCAGTTGCCCCTGGCCTTTTCCTGCGGATCAAGCAAACGATGCATGTGGACGATGAAGTAGCGCATATGCGCATTGTCGACCGTCTGCTGCGCCTTCGCCTTCCAGGCCGTCAGCGCCGTGGCATAATCCGGGAAAATGCCGACGATATCGAGACCCTGCAGATCACGGAACTGGACGTCATCGAGGCTTTCCAGTTCACCGCCAAAAACGAGATGCAGAAGTTGCTTCTTGTCACCGGATTCAGTCATTTTTTGTTCTCTTTCTGCCTATTCTCCTCCGCCACCCATCTGCGGGATTTTGACGGAAACGTCAACTGTCTCGTCGCTCCGCAAAGGCCGCGAGGAATTCGCCGAGGCGGGGTGTTGGGGCCGCGCAGAGGACCTTGTGGGTGACTTCGGCACGGTTGTAGACGATCGGCTGGCCTTCGATGTCGACGAGGCCGCCGCCGGCGCAGACAAGGATCAGATCGGCGGCGGCAAGGTCCCAATCATGGGAATTGCCCTTGACGAAGGTGCCTTCGAGACGACCGTCCGCCACCATGGCGATGCGATAGGCGAGCGAGGGAATGTATTTCTCGCGCGTCACCCGGTCGCGGAACGCCGTCGGAAAGGTCTTCAGCAGGTCATCGCCGATCGCAAGGCGGCTCATCTCTTCCGGTCCGGCGGCCGAGACGGTGAAGGGCACGCCATTCTTCAGCGCCACGCCGCCCTCAACCGCCTCATAGAGCTCCTCAAGCGCCGGGGCATAGAGCACGCCGGCCACCGGCCGGCCGCGATGAACCACCGCAACGCTGACGCACCAGACCTTCTGCCCGCCGAGGAAGGCGCGCGTGCCGTCGATCGGATCGACGATGAACAGCGTCTCGCGTGAGAGACGGTCGGCATCGTCGTCGGTTTCCTCCGACAGCCAGCCATAATCCGGCCGGGCCTTGCGCAGGAAGGTCTCGAGCGTCTTGTTTGCAGCGAAATCGGCAGCGCTGACGGGAGAACGATCCTCATTCTTCCACCAGACCTCGGGAGACTGGTTGAAGAAGCCGAAAGCGACGGCGCCCGCCTCTCTCGCAGCATCGGCGATCAGCGTGAGATCGCTCTGCCACCGGGCTTTCTCCATGTCGCTCATCAGATCAATCCATTTCTGAACTACAGTTGGAGCATGATGTCGTCCGAAAACCGCGCACACTTTTCGGCATCATGCTCTAGCGTCCGGCAAGCGTCATGCCTTCGATGGCGAAGGTGGGGGCCGCGACGCCGAACTTGCGATCGATGTCGTTTGCCGGCGTCAGGCGCATGAACATCTCCTTGAGGTTCGAGGCGATCGTCACCTCGGAGACCGGGAAGGTGAGTTCGCCGTTCTCGATCCAGAAGCCGGTGGCGCCGCGGCTGTATTCGCCGGTGATCATGTTGACGCCGTGGCCGATCAATTCGGTGACATAAAAACCGTTGCCGACGCTGCGGATCAAATCCTCCGGCGAAATGTCGCCGGGTTCCAACGCAAGGTTGGTGGAGGAAGGCGAGACGGCAGTGCCGCCGCGTACGCCGCGGCCGTTGGTCTCAAGGCCGAGCTCGCGCGCGGTCGAGGTCGAGAGGAACCAGTGCTTCAAAACACCATCCTCGATCATGACAAGCCGCTCGCCGGACACACCCTCGCCATCGAAGGGCCGCGAGGAGGGCCCACGCACGATAAGCGGATCATCGGTGATCGACAGGCCCGACTTCAGCACCTGCTGACCCATTCTGTCGCGCAGGAAGCTGGACTTGCGGGCGACGGAAGCACCATTGATCGCACCGGCGATATGGCCGACGAAGCCGCGGGCGACACGCGGGTCGAAGATCACCGTGACGTCCTTGCCGGTCGGCACCTGGCGCGGATTGACGCGCTTGATCACCCGTTCGCCGGCGCGACGGCCAATTTCAGCGGGGTCGTCGAGCTCGGCATAATAGAGACGGCTGTCGAAATCATAATCGCGCTCCATGCCGGTGCCTTCACCGGCGATGACGCTGACGGAATGGCCGAAACGCGAGGCCATGTAACTACCTTCGAATCCGTGCGAGGTGGCAAGAACGAGGCCGCCCATGCCGGCTGAGGCGCCGGCGCCGGAGGAATTGGTGACACCCTTGACCGCAAGCGCGGCCGCTTCAGCCGCAAGACCCGCCTCGCGCAGCATTTCGGAGGAGACCTCCGTGGTATCGAGCAATTGCAGGTCGGGATAGGATCTCGAAAGGCTCGCCTCATCCGCCAGGCAGGCGAAGGGGTCTTCCGGGGAAACCTTGGCCATGGCAACGGCGCGTTCGGCAAGCGCCTGAAGATCGAAGCCCGGATTGGCCGAAACGCTGGCGACGCGCTTGCCGATGAAGACGCGTAGGGAAAAATCGTCGCTTTCGGAGGATTCCGTGCCCTCGACCTTGCCGAGGCGCACGCTGACCGATTGCGAGCGCGACCGGACGACGACGGCATCGGCGGCATCAGCCCCTGCCTTCCTTGCCAGATCGATCAATTGAGTTGCGCGGGAAAGAAGTGTCGAGGAATCAATTTCAGAGGACATGATTTGGCCTTTCCTTCGGCTTCCATTTATTGTGCACTCTCCCAAGCATCAAGGCCGCCGCCGCCGATTCTTTATCGGGGCTGCCTGCGTGCTCCCTGCCGTTGAAAGAAATTGTCAGCATGTCAGCGCCCAATGCCCTTTTTTCCGAAACGATCCTGCTGCTTGGCGGCGCGGTGGTCGCCGCTCCGATCTTCAAGAAGCTCGGGCTCGGCACGGTGCTCGGCTACCTCGCCGCCGGCATCGTCATCGGCCCGGTCTTCCACGGCATCACCGATGGCGAACAGATCCTCGCCGTCGCCGAACTCGGCGTCGTCTTCCTGCTCTTCATCATCGGACTGGAGCTGAAGCCCACCCGTCTGTGGCAGATGCGGCGCGACATCTTCGGCCTCGGCACGGCGCAGGTGGTGGTGACGGGGCTGGCGCTGACCGCACTTGCCTGGTTTTCCCAAGTTCTCGACTGGCGCGGCAGCATCGTTGCCGGATTTGGCCTGGCGCTGTCTTCGACCGCCTTTGCCATGCAGATCCTCGAGGGCGACGGCGACGTCAACACCAGATACGGGCAACGTTCCTTTTCGATGCTGCTGTTCCAGGACCTGGCAATCGTGCCGCTGCTGGCGCTGATCACCATCCTCGATGGCGGCGACAAGGGCAACAACGCACCGCTGTTGGATTTCGCGGTCGCCGTCGGTGCGGTTGCGGCGATGATCGTCATGGGACGCTACCTGCTGACGCCGCTTTTCCAGATCATCGCCCGGACCGGCGCGCGCGAGGCAATGATTGCCGCCGCCCTCTTCGTCGTCATGGGATCGGCGAGCCTGATGCAACTTGCCGGGCTTTCGATGGCGATGGGCGCCTTCTTATCCGGCGTGATGCTTGCCGAATCCTCGTACCGGCACGAGCTGGAGGCGGATATCGAGCCCTTCCGCGGCGTGTTGCTCGCTATCTTCTTCATCGCCGTCGGCCTGTCGCTGGAACTCGACGTTCTCGCCGACAACGCGCTCTTCGTCATTGTCGCCGTGCCGATCGTCATGGCCGTCAAGGCGATCGTCATCTATGGGCTCTGCCGGATCTCGGGCTCCCTGCACGACGATGCGATCCGCATCGCCTTCCTGCTGCCGCAGGGCGGCGAATTCGGCTTCGTGCTGTTCACCACGGCGGGTACGGTCGGGCTGATGTCGACGAGTACGGCCTCGCTGCTGGTCGCGGTCGTCACGCTGTCCATGGCGCTGACGCCGATCGGATCGGCCCTTTCGAAGCGGCTGCTGCGCGGCGACGAGCAGGAGGAGCTGGACGAGGATTTCGAGGGCGCCAGCGCCGACGTACTGATGGTCGGCTTCTCGCGTTTCGGCCAGATCGCCGCCCAGATCCTGCTTGCCGGAGGGCGCAGCGTCACCGTCATCGATTTTTCGGCCGACCGCATCCGCCAGGCCTCCTCCTTCGGCTTCCGCATCTATTTCGGCGACGGCGCCCGCAAGGACGTGCTACGCTCGGCCGGCATCGACCGGGCGAAGATCGTGCTCGTCTGCACCCAGAAGAAGGAAATCACCGACAAGGTGGTGGAGCTGGTGCAGGCCGACTATCCGCAGACGCGGCTCTACGTGCGCTCCTACGACCGCATCCATTCGATCGAACTGCGCAACAAGGGTGTCGACTACGAGCTGCGTGAAACGCTGGAATCGGGCCTGCTCTTCGGGCGGCGAACACTGGAGGCGCTTGGCGTTTCCGAGGTCGACGCCTATGAAATCGGCGAGGATATCCGCAAGCGCGACGAGGCGCGTCTGGTGCTGCAGGTGTCCGAAGGGCTGCAGGCCGGGCGCGACATGCTGTTTTCCCACCCCGTCCGCCCCGAACCGCTGGTCAAGCCGAAGCGTGCTGCCGATCCCTTCGAGGACGATCCGCTGGCCGGAACGGCGGATGCGACGGCGGACGCTTAGATCAACTCCAGGACGTGCGAAGCTTGAGCGTGGCGAACTCGCCGCCGGGGACTCGCTACTGCCAGAATCTGTCAGCATGTTTCTGTAAATGTCCTCCTGACTGACAAACAGGAGCTTACCGTGATCGACAGCAACAGCATTCTACTCTTCGTCGTCGACGCGCCAAAGAGCGCCAGCTTCTATACCCGACTGCTCGGGCTGGACGCCGTTGAGGCCAGCCCGACCTTCGCCATGTTCATCCTGCCTTCGGGTCTGGCACTTGGACTCTGGGGCGAGAAGGGCGTTGAGCCGGCGCCAGCTCCCACGGGCGGCGGCTGCGACCTCGGTTTCAAGGTCGCGACAGCAGACCTCGTCGATACGCTTCACACCGAATGGCAAGGCAAGGGCGCGACCATCCTTTTGCCGCCGACCGACCTCGATTTCGGCCGTAGCTTTGTCGCGGCGGATCCCGACGGGCATCGCCTGCGCGTCTATAACGTGGCGGAAGGCTGAAACATGTCCCGCAACTGGATCGCAGTGGCATCGGCAAACCATGTGCGCATCGGGCGGGAAGCGGGTTTCATGCAGGTTTGTCACGGAAAGGCCGCTCCGCTTAGGCGGAGCGCGCCTGGTGACCGCGTGATCTACTATTCGCCGACCGAAACATTTGGCGGCAGGGATCGGCTGCAAGCGTTGACTGCAATTGGCATGGTCAAGGAAACTGATGCATATCAGGTGGAAGTTCATCCCGACTTCCGCCCCTGGAGGCGGGATGTCGCCTGGTGGCCGGCCATCGAAACGCCTATCCGGCCACTGCTCGACCGACTATCCTTCACAAGCGGTCGGGCAAGCTGGGGCTATCAACTGCGCTTTGGCCTCTTCGAGATCGACAATGACGATGCCGAGCTGATAGCCGAAGCGATGCTCGGTGAAACGCCCGCGGAATTTGGGCTGCCCGACCGGTTTGGAACCTCCCGAAAAACAGCACAGGCCCCAGCCTCTGCTTCCTTGACCCGTCCATCTTCGCGCGGTTCTACACGGCCCATCGCACCGAACATCGGCTGACCAAGCCTTCATCCGTGGACCAACGGTCAATCCGACCGACAGAGCGGTTCAGCTTTTCATTGAAGCGCAGAGCCGCTCTAACTTTTTATTCTTACGCAATTCCGGGCGGAAAACCGCTTCGCACTTTTCCTGGAATTGCTCTAGCGCTTCAGCCGCGCCTCGATTTCCCGGTCGAGGGCGAATTTCAAATCGTCCTTGACGCCGACGGACATGGCGAGGACTTCGCGGGCCTTGAGGAAATCCATAACGCCGGTGCGGCCGACCGTCGGGCGCAGGAAGATATGCGGCGGGCGAAGCTTGAGCTTCAGCGAGATCGCCGTCTGCATCATCAGCTGGCCGGAGCCGAAAATGCTTTCCATGCGGTTCGGAATATGGGTGCCGTCGCCTTCCGGCGCGCCGACGACATCGATGCCGACGACGATGTCGGCAAGATCCATCAGGCATTCATAGGGCACCGGATTGCTGATGCCGCCGTCGATCATCACGCGGTCGCGCAGGCGCACCGGCATGAAGACGGCGGGGATGGCGGACGAGGCGGCCAGCGCCGGAAACAGTTCGCCCTGCTCGATGATGACTTCGCACTGCCCGTAATAATCAGTAGTGATGACCTTCATCGGGACCAGCAGGTCCTCGAAGCGGGCCGGCAGTTCGGACGGCAGGAAGGCTTTGAGGATCCGCTCCAGATTGAACTGGCCGATGCGGATACCCTTGGCCACCGCATCGCGCACCGTCGCCGGCCTCAGCCCCCAGATGCGGGCGACGACCGCCGTCTTGTTGCCGACGGTCGTCAGCGCATGTTCGCGGATTTCGGCGCCGGACATGCCGGCAGCCATGCCGGCGCCCATGATCGCGCCCATCGACGAGCCCGATACCGCCACCGGGCGGATGCCGAGTTCATCCAGCGTCTCGATGATGTGGATATGAGAAAGCCCGCGCGCGCCGCCGCCGCCGAAAGCGACCGCAACCGTTGGCAGATCGCTGATCGCGGGCAATTTCGGGCTGATGATCTCTGCCTGCTGCACGCCCGCCCCCGCTTATTGCGGCTGATATCGGAAGAAATGCACCCTCGTATCGCCAAAGATGCGGCTTTCGAGGAAAACATAGGAAGGATGGACGGAAACGACAATATCGGCGCGTTCTTCGAGCACGGCGATTGCGCCAGGCCGTAGCCAGCCGCCTTCGGCCGCCGCCGCCATCGCCTTCTCACCGAGACCCTTGCCATAGGGCGGGTCGGCAAAGAGCACGTCGAAGGGTTCGAGATTGCCGACGCTGCCGAGATCGGTCGCATCCCGGCGCAGGATGCGCGTGCGGCCGTGCAAGCCGAGCGCATCGATGTTCTCCCAGAGCAGCGCCCTGCCCTCGACACTGTTTTCGACGAAGAGCGCATGGCGACAGCCGCGTGAAACGGCTTCGAGGCCGACGGCGCCGGTGCCGGCAAAAAGGTCGAGGATCCGGGTGCCATCGACGCATTCCGGATAGGCATGGCTCAATATATTGAACAGGCTCTCGCGCGTCCGGTCGGCAGTCGGCCGGATCTCGTTGGATTTTGGCACGGCGAGAGGCCGTCCGCGAAACTCACCGCCGACGATCCGCACCGCGCGTCATTCCCTTTCCTTTAGCACCACCTCTGGACGGCCCGCCTGCAGGCCTGTCGCCGCCCGGCCTGTCACCGCCCGGCTTGGCGCCTTTCGGCTTGCCGGAAAAACTCTTGGCCCCACCAGGCTTGGCCCCACCGGGCTTGGCCGCAAAGCCCTTGCCGCGCGGCCTGTCACCAGAAGGCCTGTCACCCGAGGGCTTGTCGCCGAACTGTCTTTCACCGCGCGGACGCTCGGAGCGCCCCTCGCCGGCAAAGCTTCTGGCTGCCCGCGGACGCTCATCACCGTCCTCGCGCGGCTTGCGATCGCCACGAGGCTTGTCGCCGAAGGGCCGGTCTCCACGCGAGGGGCGATCACCGAACGGCCGGTCGCCGCGCGGACGCGCAGAACGGCCTTCGCCGGCGGAGGTTCTGGCGGCACGAGGACGCTCGTCGCCGTCCGTACGCGGCTTGCGATCACCGCGCGGTTTGTCGGCGAAGGGCCGATCCCCACGCGAGGGGCGATCACCGAACGGCCGTTCGCCGCGCGGACGCTCCGAACGGCCTTCGCCGGCGGAGGTTCTGGCGGCACGAGGACGCTCGACACCTTCCGCACGCGGCTTGCGATCACCGCGCGGTTTGTCGCCGAAGGGCCGATCCCCACGCGAGGGACGATCACTGAACGGCCGTTCGCCGCGCGCCGGGCGGTCGCCAAAACCGCGGTCTTCGCGGGCGGGGCGATCCCCGAAGGAACGCTTGCGGCCGAAGCCCTCGCCCTCATCCTTGCGACGGGGCTGCTCGCTCGAGCGGATCCATTCGCCATCCTCTTCGCGCACGCGGTTCACCTGTGTGCGCGGGCGATCCTCGATGCGATCATTCTTTGCCGGCGCCGGCTCGCCACGCCGGCGCGCGGTCTGCGCATTCTTGGCAGCTTTTGCAGCTGCTTTTTCGCCGAGCGGCCGGGCGCCCGGCGCCATCCAGACATTGGCGCTGCGGCGCTGACCGAGCGGCTGCGGACGCTTTGGCCTTTCATCGTCCCGGCGCCCGCCATCGCGGCGGTCGTCCTCTTTGCGCGCGCCACCGTGGCGGTCGTCGCGCTTGGTGTCGAGGCGGCTCAGCGCCCGTTCGCGCTTGTCCTCGTCGCGGCGCGGACGCTCGCGTTTTTCCGGTGCTGCTGGCTCTGCCTCTTCCTCGGCAGCGACGGCCGGCGCATTGTAGATCGGCGCGTCGAAATTCGCCTTGGCCTCCTCGATGAGGCGCGGGCCGAGCTGGTCGCGCAGTGTCCGGCCGCGCACTTCGATCACATGGCCTTCCGGCAGGTCGCCGAGCTGGAACGGGCCATAGGAAATGCGGATCAGGCGATTGACGTCGAGGCCGAGCGCGCCGAGCACGTTCTTGATTTCGCGGTTCTTGCCTTCGCGAAGGCCCATGGTGATCCAGACGTTCGAGCCTTGCGTGCGGTCGAGCGTCGCCTCGATCGAGCCATAGAGCACTCCGTCGACGGCGATGCCGTCCTTCAACTTGTCGAGCGCGTCCTGATCGATCTCGCCATGGGCGCGGACGCGGTAGCGCCGCAGCCAGCCGGTCGCCGGCAGCTCGAGCGCCCGGGCGAGACCACCATCATTGGTCAGCAGCAGCAGGCCTTCGGTATTGATGTCGAGGCGGCCGATCGACATGACGCGCGGCAGCTCTTCCGGCAGGTTGTCGAACACGGTCGAGCGGCCTTCCGGATCGGCATTGGTGGTCACGAGACCGGCGGGCTTGTGATAGAGCCACAGCCTGGTGCGCTCGATGCCGCGGATCGGCACGCCGTCGACTTCGATCCGATCGGCTAGCGTGACGTTGACGACGGGGGTTTCGAGCACCCTGCCGTTCAGCGTCACACGGCCTTCCATAATCATGCGTTCGATGTCGCGGCGGGAGGCAACGCCGGCGCGCGCCATCACCTTGGAAATGCGTTCGGCCTTGGCCTCACCATCGGTCTCGGCGGCGATCGCGCGTGCGGCCGCAGGCTTTGCCGGCTTCTCGCCGTCCGCCTTCGGGCCGGCTTTCGACCTGATATCCCGTGAAAGGGGCTTTGCGCCCGGGCGTTTTGGCTTGTCTTTGGGTGTCATTTGTTGTTTGCCTGCCTTTTGGGCCTGTCTATCAGGTCACGCATCTGCGGTTAAGTGGAAATTCTTGCGATCGTGAAGACAAATCGTTTCATGGAGATGGCGCTTGAAGAAGCGCGCGCGGCCGGAAAACGCGGTGAGGTGCCGATCGGCGCCGTCGTCGTTATCGACGATATTGCCGTTTCACGCTCGGGAAACCGTACGCGCGAGCTCAAAGACGTCACCGCGCATGCCGAAATCGCCGCGATCCGGCTCGCTTGCGAAGCGCTCGGACAGGAACGTCTTACCGGTGCCGATCTCTACGTGACGCTGGAGCCTTGCACCATGTGCGCAGCAGCCATCTCGTTTGCGCGTATCCGCAGGCTCTATTACGGCGCCGAGGACCCGAAGGGCGGCGCCGTCGACAATGGCGTACGATTCTATGGGCAGTCGACCTGCCACCACGCCCCGGAGGTCTATTCCGGTTTCAACGAGGTCCAATCGGCCGATATGCTGCGAAAGTTCTTTTCGCAAAGGAGAGAGGCGCCCTAGTCTCCAGCGCCGGTACGCAGCGCCGTCATCCTTGCCGGCGCGCCGAAAAAGCTACTGCAGGAGGTTCCACCACTGCTTGCCGGTGTTGGCGACAGCTGCATCCTTCTTACGCTTCTTCTGCTTCTTGAGCTCGGGCTCGCCGACATCATCGAGCTTTGCCGGATCGTCGACGGTGCGGTAGCCGGGCGGCGGATCTGATATATAGCGGCGCTGATCGACATAGGAGCCCTTCTGCAGGGCACGGGCTTCACGATAGGCCTTGGTCTGGGCTTCCGTCGTCCGTCGGCCGCCTTCGATCGCAGAGCTTGCGAGCGGCGAGCGGTAATTCGGATTGTCCGAATTCTCGTCGGCTTCCGAAACGAGACGGGCGCGGGTCTCCTCCGGCGATTCAAGCCATTGCGGATTGTCCTTGTTGGCGACGGTCTGCTGCGGCGCAACGAGGGTCTCTTTCTGCGCCTGTGCCGGCAGCACCAGCGTCGGCCGCGGCGTGTACTTGACGCCTTTGTTCTTCGGGTCCGGTCCGGTCAACGACACGGACTGGCCGAGATCGTCGGTCAGCTGTTCCATGGCGGTCTTGTCCGTGCCGTAGGTCGGGCTGCTGGCGCAACTGGACACCAGGGAGCATCCCGCCACTACAACAGACAGGCAGGCGCCCATACGGAACCAATGCGTTGCTAACATGAAAACCCTTCCAGCCCTGCCGGTGCAATCCTCGCCCAACCGGACAACCGTCCCCCTGACGCAAAAATCCGGCCATTTTCAGGCAGCTTTTACCGGATGAACCGCGAAAGCGCAATTCATCCGGCAATATTCTTCACTTGAGCGCGGCAAGCTCGCGAAGGGCAGCAGCGTCGCGGGCCGAAACATCGGGATATTCCGGATCGGAGCCGACATCCCTGGTGATGCGCCATGACCGAGCGCATTTTTCACCCTCTGCAAGCTTCGGCACGACGCTAACCTCAGGCACCTCGGCAAGGCGGAAAGCATCCGACGGTCCTTCGCCGGCCTTGATCTCGATTGCCGAGGTGATGCAGACCTCGGTGAAGTCCTGGCCTTCCAGCGCCTTTAACAGCTCCGGATCGGCAATGTGGACAAGCGGAGCCGCTTCCAGCGAGGAGCCGATGCGCTTGTCCTTGCGCTCGATTTCCAGGGCGCCGGTCACAACCGAACGCACTGTACGGATCTTCTTCCACTTCTCGGCCAAGGCGTCGTTGCGCCATTCCTTTGCGACCGGAGCAAACTGCTCAAGATGCACGGACACGGCGGACGGGTTGCGCGACAGCCAGGCCTCCTCGGTGGTGAAGGGCAGCATCGGGGCGAGCCAGGTCACCATGCAATCGAAGATCTGGCGGATGACGTGCAGGCTGGCACGCCGGCGCAGGCTCGACGGCGCATCGCAATAGAGCGCATCCTTGCGGACATCGAAATAGAAGGCCGAAAGCTCGACATTGGCGAAATCGATCAGCGCGCGGGCGATCTTCTTGAAGTCGAAGGCATCGTAGTTCTCGCGCACCAGCTCGTCGAGCTCGGCAAGCCGGTGCAGCATCAGCTGCTCCAGCTCTGGCAGATTGGAAAACGCGATCTCCTCGCCCTTGTCGTGGGCGAGCGTGCCGAGCATCCAGCGAATGGTGTTGCGCAGCTTGCGATAGGCGTCGACATTGGTCTGGATGATCGTCTTGCCGACACGCAGGTCGTCGGCATAATCCGAGGTCATGACCCAGAGGCGCAGGATATCGGCGCCGGCATCCTTCATCACCTCCTGCGGTGCGGTCACGTTGCCCTTCGACTTGGACATCTTCTCGCCCTTCTCGTCCATGGTGAAGCCATGGGTGAGGACGGCGTCGTAAGGCGCACGGCCACGGGTGGCAGCCGATTCCAGCAGCGACGAATGGAACCAGCCTCGATGCTGATCGGAACCTTCGAGATAAAGATCGGCCGGCCACTTCAGATCCGGACGGTCTTCGAGCGTGAAGGTGTGCGTCGAGCCAGAATCGAACCAGACGTCGAGAATATCCATGACCTGCGTCCAGCGGGAATGGTCATGATCATTCCCGAGGAATCGCTCCTTGGCGCCTTCGGCAAACCAGGCGTCGGCGCCCTCATGTTCGAAGGCTTCGAGGATGCGGGCGTTGACGGCTTCATCGACCAGGACCTCGCCCTGCTCGTCGGCAAAGACGGCGATCGGCACGCCCCAGGCGCGCTGGCGCGAGAGCACCCAGTCCGGGCGACCTTCGATCATGGCGCGCAGGCGGTTCTGGCCGGCGGCGGGCACGAAGCGCGTATCGTCGATTGCACCGAGCGCGCGCGAACGCAGCGTCGTGCCGTCGGCAAGGGTCTTGTCCATATAGACGAACCATTGCGGCGTGTTGCGGAAGATGACCGGCTTCTTCGAGCGCCAGGAATGCGGATACTGGTGCTTCAGCCGGCCGCGGGCAAAGAGCGCGCCGCGGGCGATCAGCTCCTTGATGACGCGGTCGTTGGCATCGCCCTTCTTGCCGTTGTCGTCGATGACGCGGGCGCCTTCGAAGCCGGGGGCGTCTGATGTGTAGAAGCCGCCGTCGTCGACCGGGAACGGGATCTTGGTCTCGACGCCGCGGGCCTCAAGCGTGCGGACAGCCGACATCCAGGCATCAAAGTCTTCGCGACCGTGGCTTGGCGCCGTGTGCACGAAACCGGTGCCAGCATCGTCGGTGACGTGATCGCCATCGAGCAGCGGCACGAGGAATTCATAGCCACCGCCGAGACCCTTGAAGGGATGCGCACAGGTCATCGCTGCGAAGTCAGCCGAAGAGACATCGCTCAAGCGCTTGTACTGCAGCTTGGACTTGGCAAAGGATTCCTCGGCCAGCTTATCGGCAAAGATCAGCTTTTCGCCCGGGCGCGGGCCAAAATCGTTCTCGGCGGCCGTCACCTCATAGAGGCCGTAGGAAACACGCTCGGAAAAGGAGACCGCGCGGTTGCCGGGGATCGTCCAGGGCGTGGTCGTCCAGATGACGACGAATGCATCCTTGAGCGCAGCCGGACCTTCGACGACGGGGAATTTCACCCAGATCGTATCGCTCTCATAGTCCTGGTATTCGACCTCGGCCTCGGCCAGCGCGGTGCGCTCGACGACCGACCACATGATCGGCTTGGAGCCGCGATAAAGCTGACCGCTTGCGGCGATCTTCAACAGTTCGCCGGCGATGCGCGACTCCGCGTGGAAGTTCATCGTCGTATAGGGATTGTCGAAGTCACCCTCGATGCCGAGACGCTTGAACTCTTCCGCCTGGACCTTGATCCAGCCGGCGGCAAATTCACGGCATTCCCGGCGGAATTCGTTGACCGGGACCTCGTCCTTGTTCTTGCCCTTCTCGCGGTACTTCTCTTCGATCTTCCATTCGATCGGCAGGCCGTGGCAATCCCAGCCGGGCACGTAATTGGCGTCGTAGCCGCGCATCTGGAACGAGCGGTTGATGACGTCCTTGAGGATCTTGTTCAGCGCGTGGCCGATATGGATGTTGCCGTTGGCATAGGGCGGACCGTCGTGAAGGACGAATTTCTCGCGGCCAGCGGCGGAAGCGCGCAGTTTCTTGTAGAGACCCATCTCCTGCCAGCGCTTGACGAGTTCCGGCTCCTTCTGCGGCAGGCCGGCGCGCATGGGGAAATCAGTCTCGGGCAAATAGAGGGTCTTCGAATAGTCGATCTTTTCGGCTGTGTCGGTCATGTCTGGCAATCGTTTCTGGCGGCCCGGAAAGGGCGCAGCGGGCGTGAAATAGCTGGTGGCGGAAGCGCTCGTTTCCAAGCGCTGAAAACCCGGACCTTCCGGCCGCTTAGCGCGCGCGGAAGGCCGGGCCGATAATTCGCATCATCATTGCCAGCCGAAATTTCGTCATCGCGCCGGTTCATAGGCGTTTTTGCCGGGAAAAGGAAGAGAAGAATTGGCGGCTAGCAATCGGCATCAACGGCTGAAATTGACGGTATGCCAGCGACAGCCGCACTCAAGGCGACCTTAGGAAAAGCACAGTTTCCCATCAAGCGCACTGAGCGGCGTAACACCCGCAAGCAGCGCCCTCGCCTCTTCCTCATCGCGTTTGATCTGGGCGACGAGCGGATCGAGGCCGTCGAATTTCAGCTCGGGTCTAATATAGCCGAAGAAGGAGACTGAGCAGAGCTGGCCGTAGAGATCGCCGCTGAAATCGAAAAGATAGGTTTCGAGCAGCGGCGCGCCGTTTTCCGTCACCGTCGGCCGGCGGCCGTAGCTTGCGACGGCATCGTGGAGCGTGCCGTCCTGACGGCGGAAGCGGACGGCGTAGATGCCGGCGGCAAGATCGACCTCCGGCGGCAGGCGCATGTTGGCTGTTGGAAAACCGAGCTGGCGGCCGAGCTTTTCGCCGTCGATCACCTCGGCTTCCACCGTGTAGCGGTAGCCCAGCATGCCGGCGACTTCGCTGACGCTGCCCTCCTTCAGGAGCGCGCGGATATGGCTTGAAGAGACGACATCGGCGTTTTCGTCGCGGAAGGCATCGATCAAGGTGACGCCGAAGCCGTAGCTATGGCCGGCATTCATCAGGAAGGCGGGACCGCCCTCGCGGCCGCGGCCGAAATGGAAATCGAAGCCGGTGACGACTTCGGAGGCGCCGAGCCAATCCTTCAGGATCGAATGGATGAAATCATCGGCCGAGCGCTGCGAGAATTCGTAGTCGAAGGGATACTCGATGACGGCGCTGAAACCCAGCGTTTCCAGGATGCGGGCCTTCAGCGGCGCGGGCGTCAGGCGGAAGACCGGCGCCTGCGGCCGAAAGACCGTGCGCGGATGCGGCTCGAAGGTCAGCACCAAAGCGGGGATACCGCGCGCCTTGGAGATTTCGAGCGCGCGGCTCAGCACCGATTGATGGCCGCGGTGCACGCCGTCGAAATTACCGATGGCAATGACGCCGCCCTTCAGATGGGCGGGCAAGGGTTCCCGGGTTTCATTGCGGTGGAAGACGGTCATCGGCTGGCTTCTCTTCATGCAAGGCGTGGCATCCACCACTTCGGCGCGGCTTTTTCCCGTTCGAGATAGGCGTTGAGGATCGCCTCGTCTGTTTCGCCGTTGAGGGTGTATTCCTTGGCGTGGATACCGCCGCTGATGTAAAGAAGGTCGAGGCCATAATTCAAGGCACCGCGCACATCGGTCGGCATGCCGTCGCCGATCGCCAGCACTCGGTCGACGGGGAAATCACCGCGAAGCTCGCGGGCAGCGGCCAGCGTCGCCTCGTAGATCGGCCGGTGCGGCTTGCCGGCGATGCGGGTGCTGCCGCCGAGCTGTTCGTAATAGGCGGCCATGGCGCCGGCGCAGGGGATGATGCGATGGCCGCGCTCGACGATGAGGTCGGGATTGGCGCAGATCATCGGCACGTCGCGGGCTTTAAAGTCGAGAAGCATATCGGTGTAATCCTCCGGCTTCTCGGTCTCGTCGTCGTAAAAGCCGGTGCAGACCAGCGATTGCGCTTCGCCCGCGGGCTTATGCTCGACGTCGAGGCCGTCGAGGAGCGGGGTGTCGCGCTCGGGACCGAGCAGAAAGACCGTCTTCGGCCCTTCGGAGATCAGACCGCGAGTGACGTCGCCTGAACTGACGATCCTGTCATAGGCGCTGTCGGGAACGCCGATCTGGCGCAGCTGCTCGACCACCTGCCAGGAAAGACGCGGCGAATTGGTGATGAGGACGACGGCGACGCCACTCTCGCGTGCCGCTTCAAGGGCGGCTGCCGCCTTCGGGAACGGATCGACGCCGTTGTGAACGACGCCCCAGACATCACAGAGCACCACATCATAGTGACTTGTTATCTCCGAGAAGTTTTCTATCCGCTTCGCCATTCCGATTTCCCGATTTGCTTCAGTCACCGGTGACATTGCAAAGGCGCAAGGCGATGGCAAGGCATTTTCTTTGCTGCCGGCCAATGGGAAGATTTCGACCGGCGATCGGCGGGAGTGGATGGGCAAAGCTTGACGATCCCATCCCGAGGCGGAGGGGTACGGCTGCGCCGGGTTTCGGCCGCAATCTCCGACTATTCTCCGGCCTCTTCACAATTCCGGCGCAAAAATTCGTGATTGCTCTCATTGACTCCTTTCGGAGCCATCCCTAAATGCTCGTCGCTAGCACTCACCGCAAGGGAGTGCTAACACCTATCCATGTGGGCCACTCCGGTCCGCGAATGTCATTCGATCGAGGGATTAGACAATGGCAAGCACCAACTTCCGCCCCCTTCACGACCGCGTCGTTGTTCGCCGCGTTGAGTCCGAAGCCAAGACCAAGGGTGGCATCATCATTCCCGATACCGCCAAGGAAAAGCCGCAGGAAGGCGAAATCGTCGCCGTCGGCTCCGGCGCGCGCGATGAGTCCGGCAAGGTTGTCGCACTCGACGTCAAGGCTGGCGACCGCATCCTGTTCGGCAAGTGGTCCGGCACCGAAGTCAAGATCGACGGCGAAGACCTTCTGATCATGAAGGAAGCCGACATTATGGGCATTATCGGCTGATCGGCCGACCTGCTTTCCCGAAATGGCTGACGGGCTCTTTGCCCGAACAACTCGAATTCAGGAGTTAAGAATATGGCATCTAAAGAAATCAAGTTTGGCCGCACCGCGCGCGAAAA
This sequence comes from Rhizobium sp. 62_C5_N11_2, assembly GCF_051811185.1. Lineage (NCBI taxonomy): Bacteria > Pseudomonadati > Pseudomonadota > Alphaproteobacteria > Hyphomicrobiales > Rhizobiaceae > Rhizobium > Rhizobium sp. 62_C5_N11_2. The sequence continues at coordinate 553,791 of NZ_JBPWPW010000001.1, read as the reverse complement.
GATGCTGCGTGGCGTCGACATTCTCGCCGATGCAGTGAAGGTCACGCTCGGCCCGAAGGGCCGTAACGTCATCATCGACAAGTCCTTCGGCGCTCCGCGCATCACCAAGGACGGCGTTTCGGTCGCCAAGGAGATCGAACTCGAAGACAAGTTCGAAAACATGGGCGCCCAGATGGTCCGCGAAGTTGCTTCGAAGACCAACGACATCGCCGGCGACGGCACCACGACTGCAACCGTTCTTGCCCAGGCGATCGTTCGCGAAGGCAACAAGGCCGTTGCCGCCGGCATGAACCCGATGGACCTGAAGCGCGGCATCGATCTTGCTGTTGCTGACGTCGTGAAGGATCTCCAGGCCAAGGCCAAGAAGATCTCCACCTCGGAAGAAGTTGCACAGGTCGGCACGATTTCGGCCAATGGCGACAAGCAGGTCGGTCTCGACATTGCTGAAGCCATGCAGAAGGTCGGCAACGAAGGCGTCATCACGGTTGAAGAAGCCAAGACCGCCGAAACCGAACTCGAAGTCGTCGAAGGCATGCAGTTCGACCGCGGCTACCTCAGCCCCTACTTCGTGACCAACCCGGAAAAGATGATCGCAGACCTCGAAGATGTCTTCATTCTCCTTCACGAGAAGAAGCTCTCGAACCTGCAGTCGATGCTCCCGGTTCTCGAAGCTGTCGTCCAGACCGGCAAGCCGCTCCTCATCGTCGCTGAAGACGTAGAAGGCGAAGCCCTCGCAACGCTCGTCGTCAACAAGCTGCGCGGTGGCCTCAAGATCGCTGCCGTCAAGGCGCCCGGCTTCGGCGATCGCCGCAAGGCCATGCTCGAAGACATCGCCATCCTGACGGGCGGCACTGTCATCTCTGAAGATCTCGGCATCAAGCTCGAATCCGTCACGCTCGACATGCTCGGCCGTGCCAAGAAGGTTTCGATCTCCAAGGAAAACACCACGATCGTCGACGGTTCGGGCGCCAAGACCGACATCGAAGGCCGTGTTGCCCAGATCAAGGCTCAGATCGAAGAAACCACCTCCGACTACGACCGCGAGAAGCTGCAGGAACGCCTTGCCAAGCTCGCTGGCGGCGTTGCCGTCATCCGCGTCGGCGGCTCGACGGAAGTTGAAGTGAAGGAAAAGAAGGACCGCATCGACGACGCGCTCAACGCGACCCGCGCTGCTGTTCAGGAAGGCATCGTCCCCGGCGGCGGTATCGCTCTGCTCCGCTCCTCCACGAAGATCACCGTCAAGGGTGCAAACGACGACCAGGAAGCCGGCATCAACATCGTTCGCCGCGCCCTGCAGTCGCTCGTTCGTCAGATCGCTGAAAACGCAGGCGACGAAGCCTCGATCGTTGTCGGCAAGGTCCTCGACAAGAACGAAGACAACTTCGGCTACAACGCCCAGACATCCGAATATGGCGACATGATCGCCATGGGTATCGTCGACCCGCTCAAGGTCGTTCGCACGGCGCTGCAGAACGCCGCTTCTGTCGCATCGCTGCTGATCACCACCGAAGCCATGATCGCCGAACTGCCGAAGAAGGATGCCCCAGCTGGCATGCCGGGCGGCATGGGCGGCATGGGCGGTATGGACATGATGTGATCGGCGAAAGCCATCACTGACCACCATTCCGGTATCCGGAACAGGAAGGGCGGCCCTCGGGTCGCCCTTTCTTTTGTCCAAAGCGATTCGACGCCCGGCCCAATTGGCATAGCGATGAAACGTTTGCCTGGCTCCTATTGCCGACTCCGCGGCGCGAAGCTTGCGCCAGGCTTGCGCTGCCCGCGTCTTTCTCAGCTTGCCAACATGCGAGAGAACACAGTGTTGCGGCAAGATTTCCGGCCTGACGCGGAGTGAAAACGCTTCCAAAACCCTCAAGGATGATCTTCCGATGCTGTTTCTCGCGAAATCGCGCGCAAATGCAGACATCCCGTGAAAGGATGCGAATCCGAATACCCCTTAAAAAGCCGTTGCCGTTTGTCCAAAAGCCCCTATAAATCCGCGCTGCAATTAAAGCGCGCCCGGCGATAATTTTTCGCCAATAGACGAGACCGGAGCGCGGAAGGCGATGCGTGAACGTTCGGCTTCGAAGGGCTCCGGTTACGGAGGCCAGATGGCCGTGGCAATCATCGCCGGAGGTAAGCGCGGGCATCATGCCCGCTGCTGCGTGATCCTGTTTCTTTGTGTTTGCCGAGCGTGCGGCGGAATAGCCGCATCCGAACTGGGGAACGCCTTGTTTAAGATCGCCAGAGCCAATGCAGCCGCACCCTTGACGCCCGGCTCGCTTGATGACGCCAATCAAAATCACGAGATGTTGGCGCAGTTTTCCGTTTCCGAAGCCTGGACTGGAGATTTTTCGAGCGGGATGCTCCGTCTCGGCGAATGGAGCGCGATGCTGCACGGCCTTGCCGCACAGGAATGTGGACTCTTAAGCCTGATCCGCTGCTACGACGCCAAGGAGCGCAGCCACATATTGGAGCTGTTTGAGCAGGCGGCGACGCTCTGCTCCTCCTTCTGTTTTTCGACGACGATCATCATGCCGAACGGCTTCCGCCAGCCGCTGTTCTGCATGGGCGAGTCGAACGGGCTTGAGCAGAAATACAGCGGCAGCATGGTTGGCGTCTTCATCTTTCCACGCTTCAAGCTGGAAGGGGCAAGCCAGATCACGACAGCGCCGCGCGTCTTTTCAGATGCGCAAAAGTCGCTGTAGCCCGCAAATTGCTGCAAACTCCTTAAATCGGTTCCGATCTAAAGAGTTGTGCAGGAGCCGGCGATAGGCCGGAAGAGCAAAATCAACGGCCGCTCCCGACGTCTTCGAGGGCGGCCTTTCTACTTTCCAGCGATCTGTTGGTTACTCCGGCTTGACCGGGATGTTGAGGCCCCTGGCACTTGCCGGACGGGCGATGCAGCGCTCCAGCCAGTCCGAGACGGCGGGGAATTTCGCATATTCGAGCACCTCGCGACCGCCATAGAAGACATCGGCGCCGCGAACCCAGGTGAAGGTGGTGATGTCGGCGATCGTATACTGATCGCCCATGATCCACTGACGACCCTTCAGCCGGCCCTCGAGCACGCCGAGCAAGCGTTTGGATTCATCGCGATAGCGCTCCACCGGGTAGGCGTTGTTGGCGACCTTGTCGGCAGCGAATTTGTGGAAATGTCCGAACTGGCCGAACATCGGGCCGATACCCGCCATCTGGAAAAACACCCACTGGATGGTTTCGTAGCGACCGGCAGCATCAGCAGGGATGAGCTTGCCGGTTTTTTCCGCGAGATAAAGCAGGATGGCGCCGGATTCGAAAAGACCGATCGGCTTCCCGTCGGGACCGTTTGGATCGATGATCGCCGGAATGCGGCCGTTCGGATTGAGAGATTCGAATTCTGGCGACTTCTGCTCGTTGGCGGCGAAGGAAATATAATGCGGCTCATAGGCGAGAGCGAGCTCTTCGAGGGCGACGGAGACCTTCACCCCATTCGGCGTCTGCAGGGAATAGAGCTGGATGATATCGGAATTTCTAGCCGGCCAGCGCGTCGTGATCGGAAATGCGGAAAGATCTGCCATCGGAGCCTCCATGTTATCAGCCGACCATAGGAGACGAGGCTTCACAAAGGCAAGCGATGGCCGATCATCGTTCCATATTATTGAACGAACTGTCCGCTTCCGTTTATCTTTCCATAAAGCAAGAAAAAGGCGACATAGGTGACATCCGAGGTCCATCCGGTGCCGGGGCACCCAGATCTCCAGAGTCCTTCAAACGGAGACAACATCCATGTCCAACGTCATCATCCTGATTGCCCGCATTCTTCTGTCTTTCATGTTCATTCTTTCCGGCTTCATGAAGCTCACCGATCCTGCCGGTACTGCGGGCATGATCGCTGGTGCCGGCCTACCGGCAGCAACCCTGCTGGCCTATGTCGCAGGCCTTTTCGAACTGCTGGCCGGGCTTGCGGTTCTCACAGGCTTCCAGGTCCGCATTGCCGGCTGGCTGCTCGCCGCCTTCTGTGTCTTCACGGGCATTGCCTTCCACCTGCCCTACGCGAGTGGTACGGAACTCGTGAACATTCTCAACCAGATCATGGTCATGAAGAATATCACGCTGGCCGGCGCGTACATACTACTCGCCACCGTCGGTGCCGGCGCCTATTCGATCGACGCACGCCGCGGCTCCTACGCAGCCGCCTGATACCAGCAGACATCCTCCCATAAATGCGAAAACCCGCCGTCATCCGACGGCGGGTTTTTGCATGCTTTTCGAATGGCACTAGCTAGAGGGCGTCGCGCACTGCCTCGATGATTGCCTGCACAGCCGGTTCGCCGGCATGGCTTTCCTTGCGGGCGCGTACTAGGCAGGCCTGCGAATGCAGGATGACGCCGTCCTGGAGCACCTTCAGATGGTTGGCGCGCAGCGTCGAGCCGGTGGAGGTGATATCGACGATGATATCGGCCGAGCCGGACGCGGGGGCCCCCTCGGTGGCGCCCAGGCTTTCGACGATGCGATAAAGCTGGATGCCGTGCTGGCTCGAAAAGAACTGCTGGGTCAGCCGCCAGTATTTGGTGGCGATGGCAAGGCGCCTGGAGTGGCGGGCGCGGAAATCGGCGGCGACATCGACGAGATCGGCCATGGTGTCGACATCGAGCCAGATCTCCGGCACGGCAACGACGACATCGGCATGGCCGAAGCCGAGCCGGGCGCAGAATTCGACGCGCTTATCGACCTCGGCAAAACCTTCCCGCATCAGATCCTCGCCGGTGACACCGAAATCGACGGTGCCGTTGCCGATTTCACGGGAGATTTCGGAAGCCGAGAGGAAGGCGATCTCCACATCATCCCAGCCTTCGACGCGGCCGCGGTAGGAGCGATCGTTGCCAACCGCCGAGATCGTCATGCCGGCACGTTCGAAGATCGCCGAAGCGTCCTCCTTCATCCGGCCCTTGGAGGGAAGCGCGATGGTGATGGTCATGCGGCTGCCCTTTCGGTTTCGATACGGTCGAGCCAGAAGGAGAAGCCGACGGCCGGAATGCGGTCCGTTGCGCCGAGGAAAGTCAGGAGCCGATCGAAGCGGCCGCCGCCGGCGAGCACCGCGGTCGAGCCTTCCACCGTCACCTCGAAGACGAGGCCGGTGTAATAATCGAGCGGCCGTCCGAAGGCGGCGCGATAGTCGAGACAGGAAAGATCGACGCCGGCATTGGAAAGTGCTGCGACCCGGCCATTGAAGCGCGCGAGGGCGTTGCCGAGTTTCAGCCCGGCAGCATCGGCGAAACCGGCAAGGGCCGCGGACGCATTGACGAGCGGCACGTCAAGCGACAGGAACTCTTCCAGCACGTGGAAGGCCGCGTCGTCGAGGCGCGTTTCGGACAGGATAAGCTTTTCCTTGAGCCGTCGGGCAATCTCCAGGGCCGAACGGCCGGCATTCGTCGAATAGCCAGTCTTCTGCATCTCCCGCTCGAGATGGGCGACCAGCGCCTGCTCGTCGCCCGATGCGACAAGCCTGGCAATATCGTCGTCCAGCCCGGTGACGAATTGCGGGCTGACGAGGCTGGCAAGCAGCGCTTCCAGCTGGGTCATATTGCCGAAGGCGTGGATCAGCCGCTTCTGCCAGCCGAGCGGCAGGCCGAGCGCCTGGACGACCGCCTCGAACACCGCCTGGTCGCCCAGCGTCACCGCCAGGCGGCGGCCCGGCAGCAGGCGGGCGAGAATGCCGGTGGCATCGCCGATGGCGCGGGCGTCGGCGTTTGACAGGTCGATATCGCCAAGATCCTCGATGCCGGCCTGATAGAATTCGTTGGCGCCGTCGCGGCGCTGGCGGAAAACCTCGCCGAGATAGGCATAACGCTTCGGCGTGCCGGTCGCCGTCTCGATGTGGCGCAGACAGACGGGGATGGTGAATTCGGGACGCAGGCAGAGGCTGGCGCCGGTTTCGCTCTCGGTCATGAAGATGCGGCGGCGCAGATCCTCGCCGGCGATATCAAGGAAAGGTTCGGCCGGCTGAATGACAGGCGTATCGATGCGCTCGGCATTGCGCGCGACAAATTCGGCAAGCAGGTCGTTGGAGAATTCGGGGAGGTTGATCAGAGGCATGCGGGCCTCCGAACGATAGGCAAAGAGCGTGTCGGAAATGCCTCAGACATTGCCGCCCGCCCTCTTTCGATCCTCGGCCTGCGCAGCAAGGATCTCCTTCACCTTGGCGACGAGGTCGGCTTCCGGCGCCGTCTCCTGCGCCACGCGCGCTTCGCGCCAGCTGGCATTGTCTTCGATCTCGCCGGAGAGCCGCTTGCCTTCGATCAGATCCTTGATCTGCACGACGCCTTCGGCGCGCTCGTCGCCGCCCTGGATGATGGCGACAGGGCAGCCGCGGCGATCGGCATATTTCAGCTGGTTGCCGAACTTCTTCCAGTTGCCCTGGAACATCTCGGCGCGAATGCCGGCGGCGCGCAGTTCCTGCGTCATCTTCTGATAGCGCCCCATCGCCTCGACATCGCCGTCCATGACGGTCACCAGCACCGGCTCGATGACCTCACTGGCGCCGAGCTTGCCGAGGTTCTTCAGCGCCGTCATCAGCCTGGAGACGCCGATCGAAAAGCCGGTCGCCGGAACCGGCTGACCCATGAAGCGCGAGACGAGGCCATCATAACGACCGCCGCCGCCGACCGAACCGAAGACGACCTTTTCGCCCTTTTCATTGGTGACGTCGAAGCTCAGTTCGGCCTCATAGACCGGGCCGGTATAATATTCGAGGCCGCGGACGACGGAGGGGTCGATCTTGATGCGGTCAGGGCCATAGCCGGCGCTCGCGACGAGAGCCCCGATGAAATTCAGCTCCTCGACGCCTTCGCCACCCCTGGAGGTTCCGGCAACGAGCTCGGCGAGGCGGGCGGCACTTTCGGCATAGTCCTTGATGCCGACGAAGAACAGCACCTTGTCGATCTGCTCCTGGTTAAGCCCGGCGCCCTTGGTGAAGTCGCCGGATTCATCCTTGCGGCCGGGGCCGAGCAGCAATGCCACGCCCTCCGGGCCGAACTTGTCGAGCTTGTCGATGGCGCGCAGCACGTTCAGCCGCTGGCCGGCCTTGTCGTCGCCGCCGAGACCGATCGCCTCGAGCACGCCATCCAGGACCTTGCGGTTGTTGACGCGGATGACATAGTCGCCACGTTTGATGCCGAGGGCTTCCAGCGTATCGGCCATCATCATGCACATTTCGGCATCGGCCTGGACGCCGGGCGCGCCGACGGTATCGGCATCGAACTGCATGAACTGACGGAAGCGGCCGGGGCCTGGCTTCTCGTTGCGGAAGACGTAACCGGCGCGATAGGTGCGGTAGGGCAACTGGATCTCGTTGAAATTCTCGGCGACATGACGGGCGAGCGGCGCCGTCAGGTCGTAACGCAGCGACATCCATTGTTCGTCATCGTCCTGCAGCGAAAAGACGCCCTCGTTCGGCCGGTCGCTGTCAGGCAGGAACTTGCCGAGCGCATCGGTATATTCGAACAGCGGCGTTTCGAGCGGATCGAAACCATAATGCTCATAGACTTCCCTGATCTTTGCCGTCATCTCGTTGACGGCGCGGATATCGCCGGCCGTCCGGTCGACGAAGCCGCGCGGCAGGCGGGCCTTGAGCTTTTGTGGTTTCTTCTGCTTGTCGTTCATTTCCGGGAATTCCACTGACTGTGACAGTGGCGGTTTCCTAGCGGATTGGGCGGGGAGCGGCAAGGGCGAAGGGTCTTGATGTGGCTGCGAGAATCGATTGAACGAAGAGGCATCCATCAGAAATGCGGATATGCTCATGATCACTGAGGCGCTTCTCTATGCCGCGACCTTGCCGCTGACCGGCAAGCCGCATCGAAAGTTCATCCGCTATTCCGTCAATCTTTGGTCGCGCGCCGGGCGCTGCGCCGGGGATTGGGCCGAACATGAGGAGATGAGCCGGAAGGCGATCCTGGCGGCGACCGCCGATCTCAGGCAGAAGCGGACCGCCGTCGTGCTCGGTTCCGGCCTGTTGCGCGATGTACCGATCGGGGTGCTGGCGCGAGATTTCGACACCGTCGTGCTGGTCGATCTCGTTCATCTCGCCTCGGTGCGCCTGTGGCTGTCGGCCAAGGGCTATCGCAATGTCCGGCTGATCGAGCGCGATCTCTCCGGCTACGATGAACTTGCCGCCGGCCGCGAGCCCGAACCGCTCGGCTTCCTGCGCGCTGTGCCCTATCTCGATCTGGTGGTTTCCGCCAACCTCTTGTCACAGATCGGTCGCGGCGTGAAACGGCGCCATGAAACTGACGCCGGGCGAATGCCTGAGGACACGGTGGAAAGGCTGATCGCGGCACATCTGGCCGGGCTTTCCGGGCTTTCCTGCCGCAGTTGCCTGGTGACCGATATCGCCTATGCCGTCATCGATCGCAACGGCAAGACGCATGAGGAGGCCGACCTGCTGCATGGCGTTTTGCCGCCACCGGCAAAAGCTAGCTGGACATGGCCGGTGGCGCCGCTCGGCGAAGAGAGCAAGGATTACCGGGTCGAGCACAAGGTCATTGCCGCCTAGCGCATCGTGCTTTCCGAAAATCGGAATCGATTTTCGGAAAGCACGATGCGAGGATTGAAAGTGTTACAGCGTCCTTTGCGCGTCGGAAAAGACGCGCGGCGCTGTAGTGATCAGGATGTGATCGCCGGTCGGCTTGGCTTGCATCCGGCCTTCGCCTATAAAACAGCATGCGCATGCTCGCCCTCATCACGATGTTTCTCGGCTGGCTGGTCTACAGCGCCATGTCTGCATGGGCGGGCTGTCCGACATGTGCGTCGATGAACGCACCGGTCGCCGTCGAAACCGGCGGTATGCACCATGAGATATCACGCATGAATATGCCGGGGGCGGCTGATAAGGCCGATCCGTTGAAAGACCCTTGCGCCACCGGTAATTCCGCGCATATGCCGCTTTGCGCCGCCTGTCTGCTGCTGCCACCGGCGGTGATGGTCATGGCCAGCGGGAAGTCCATCTTCGGCTATCCCGCCCCGGCGCTTGCCCGCGCCCTCGATGACAACAAACCGACACCGCAGTCGCCGCCTCCCCGACTGTCCTGACACCACAGCAATCCATGCCAATCGGGTGGCCCAGCTGCCCGGCAAACCTATTGTCAGACAGAGGAAGGAACTCTCATGTCTTTGAAAATCATCGCCCTCACCGCAATGCTCGCCATCATTGCCGCTCCTGTCCTTGCCGAAGACAAACCGATGGATATGAGCAAGCCGATGGGCAACCACGATGCGGCAAGCCACGCCTTCAGCGAGGCCAACGCCAAGATGCACAAGGATATGATGATCGAGTACAGCGGCGATGCTGATGCGGATTTCGTGCGCGGCATGATCCCGCACCATCAGGGCGCGATCGATATGGCCCGGATCGAGCTGCAATATGGAAAAGATCCCGATATCCGCAAGCTCGCCGAAGCCGTCATCAAGGCGCAGGAAGCCGAGATCGCCGAGATGAACGCCTGGCTCAAAGCCCACGGCAAATAATCGATCGTTATGAAAAGGGGAACGCCGGAAATGTCCGGCGTTCCCCAGGACTTATGTTGGCGAGGTCAGTCTTTCGGCTCGAAATCGGCCGGGCGGCGGCCGGCGCCCTGTCGCGCCAGCATCCAGCCCGGATATTCCGGAGCAAGCGCGCTCACCTCGTCGAGCTTTTTCATATCGTCTTCATCGAGCTTCAGCTTGACGGCGGCAAGGTTCTGGTCGAGCTGGTCGACACGCTTGGCGCCGATGATGACTGTGGTGACGAAGGGCTTGGCGAGGATATAGGCGAGCGCCACAGTGGCGACGCTGACGCCGTGCTTTTCGGCGACTTCGCGCATGATGGCGACGCAGGCCCAGGCCTTGTCCTTGTCGACGGGCGGGAAATCGAAACTGGCGCGGCGGCCTTCGCCGTTGCCGGGCGCGCCTGGACCATACTTGCCGGAGAGCAGACCGCCGGCGAGCGGCGACCAGACCATCAGGCCGAGCTTTTCCTCCTGCATCATCGGCACGATGTCACGCTCGAGATCGCGGCCGGCGATGGAGTAATAGGCCTGCACGGTTTCAAAGCGGGCAAAGCCGCGGCGTTCGGAGAGGCCGAGCGCCTTGGAAATGCGCCAGGCCTGCCAGTTGGAGACGCCGATATAGCGCACGAGACCGCGGGAAACGAGATCGTCAAGAGCGCGCAGCGTCTCCTCGATCGGCGTCACCGTATCGGTCGCGTGGATCTGATAGAGGTCGATATGATCCGTCTGCAGGCGCTTGAGGCTCGCCTCGACGGAATCCATGATGTGGCCGCGCGAGGCACCGCGGTCGTTCGGCTTGTCGCCCATGACGCCGTAGACCTTGGTGGCGATGACGACGTCCTTGCGGGGGATGTCGAGGTTCTTCAGCGCCTGGCCGAGCAGCCTTTCGGACTCGCCGGATGAATAGACGTCGGCCGTGTCGATGAAATTGACGCCTGATGCAAGCGAGCGCTCGACGATCCGGTCGGCGGCATTCTGGTCGACGTCGGCGATGGCGCCCCACATACTGCCTTGTTTGGCTTCGCCGAAGGTCATCGTGCCCAGGCAGATTTCCGAGACGAAAAGTCCCGTATTTCCGAGTTGATTGTAACGCATGGTCGAAAAATTCCTTTGTGTCTGCCGCAAGAGGGGCTTGCGAACTGCTGAACTTCATTTTTTGATTATTGGCCTGCATATGACAGGCACAGCCGTGGCTGGCTGCAAGGTGAGGCGATTTTCATGTAGTGCGGCGGCGGCGCTTTTCAACGCCGACGCGCGGCGCTGTAAAGGCGGATGCCCTTGTCTCGACACAGGCATCCGATAGATTGCCGGCCATATTTTAAGAACAGGATGATTTTAGGCCGGGTCGGCCTAAAATCTGAATCCTGTTCTCAGTTAAATTGTGAGAGCATTAATGTCGTCCGAAAACCGCTCACACTTTTCGGCATCATGCTCTAGGGTGCGCATATGGCGACGCGACCACTGACCACGATCGGCTTCGATGCCGATGATACACTCTGGCAGAACGAACAATATTACCGACTGACGGAAGCGCATTTCACCGGGCTTCTTGCCGATTTCGCCGAAGGACCGAAGATTTCCGAACGGCTGCTGGAAGCGGAGAAACGGAACCTTCGCCACTACGGCTTCGGCATAAAGGGTTTCACGCTGTCGATGATCGAGACGGCGATCGAAATCACCGAGGGCAAGATTCCGGCCGGCGTGATCGCCAAGATCCTCGATACCGGCCGCGAGCTCCTCTCTCATCCCGTCGAAACCATGCCGCATGTGCGCGACACGCTGGAAGCGCTTGCCGGCAAATACCTGCTCGTGATGATCACCAAGGGCGATCTCTTCGATCAGGAGCGCAAGCTTGCGCAATCCGGGCTCGGCGACTTCTTCGACGCCATCGAGATCGTCTCCGACAAGACGGCCGTCACCTATCGCCGCATCTTCGCCAAGGTCGGCGACGGGCCGGAGCGGGCGATGATGGTCGGCAATTCGCTGAAATCGGACATCGTGCCGGCAATTGCCGCCGGCAGCTACGGCGTTTTCGTGCCGCACGAACTGACCTGGGTGCTGGAACATGTGGACGAGCCGAAAGAGGCGCCGCGTTTCCGCAAGATCGACCACCTCGGCGAATTGCGCGACCTGATCGACCGGCTCTCATAAGCTGCCAAGCTGCGCTTGTAGCTCTTGGCTCACTGCTTGGCTGGCGCCTTTGGAAACAGCGACGGGCGCTCCGGCTCGGCGGCCGGTTTCGGCTGCTGCGGGGCAGCCGCCAACGGCTCGATCAGGATGCTGAAGGGAGCGCCGAGGCCACGGCGCGGCGAGACCTTGGAATAATAGGGGCGCAGCAGCCAGGTGGCGTTCTCCTTGACCGTTGTCTCGAAGCTCATGCCGTCCTCGTCGGTGCCGAAGAAGGCCTCGTCATCCGGTTTCGACAGGTCGAAAATCGCCAGGAAGGCAAATTTGCTCTTACTGGAAAAACTGATCTTCATATGCTGGCCGGCGCGCACCGGCAGCGTATAGACATGGCTATTGCCGAACTTCGTCCAGCCCTTCAACTGCATGGTGACGGCCGGGAACTGCAGCTTCTCCAGCTTCTCGCCGGGATCGAGCTGCGGCGTCTGCGCCATGGCGGAGACCGTCAGGAGGAAAAGGGCAGCGGCGGCGATAATTGTTCTCACGGATAGATCTTTCATGGGCGGACCAGAGCGGTGCGCATCGCCTCGACCTCGGGCCGGCAGAAGCAACCTTCCAGATGATCGTTGACGAGACCCATCGCCTGCATGAAAGCATAAACTGTGGTCGGGCCGACAAAGGTCCAGCCGCGTTTCTTCAGATCCTTCGAAATGACCACGGATGTCGGCGTCGTCGGATTGGCGACGATGTGATCACGGTCGACCACCGCCGGCCGCTCGTTATGGCCGGGTTCGTAGCGCCAGAAATAATGGGCGAGCGAGCCGAATTCGTCCCTGAGCTCGATCGCACGCTTGGCATTGTTGATGGTCGAGACGATCTTGCCGCGATGGCGGATGATGCCGGCATCGGCAAGGCAGCGAGCGACATCCCCTTCGCCGAAGAGGGCGACCTTGTGGAAATCGAAACCTGCGAAGGCGGCGCGGAAATTCTCCCGCTTGCGCAGAATCGTCAGCCAGGAAAGGCCGGACTGGAAACCTTCGAGGCAGATCTTCTCGAAGAGGCGGATGTCATTGGTGACAGGGCGGCCCCATTCCTCGTCATGATACCGGAGATAATCGGGCAGATTGGCGTGCCAGTGGCAACGGCTCCTGCCGTCCTCGCCGATGATGATGCCTGTCGCGCTCATGATCCTTCATTCTGCGGGGGTCCGCTCGTTCTCCGGTCTTTGATTCCGGCTTTACCATTTGCAAACCGTCTTTCCAAACCGAACGGTAACCCTGACGAAAAGTTTATCCCAACGGTCGGCTTTTCGTGAATCGATCTTTACCATTCGCTGGCGGATTGGGTGGCAGCGTCTTTGCCGGGCGGAACATCTCCGTCCGGGCGGACATGTCCCGCCAGCGCATTTTCGGTCATTTGTAGAGAGTTCGTCCGATGATGAAACAGCTTGTTCTTGCCGCAGCCCTCTTCGGCATTTTCTCCACGGCCGCCCTTGCAGACGACCGCTACGCCACTCGCCCGCCCGTCGTGCTCAGCCCCGATCTGACCGCGCCCTGGATCAACCAGCTGGGCGGCGGCACCGTTCGACCCGTCGTCTATCAGCGGCCGATCGTCCGCCAGCAGCAGCGCGGCCTTTTCCAGCGTCGCGTGCTGCGCCAGGCGCCGCAGGCCGCACCGCAGACCGTTTCGGCGATCAATCCCGGCATCCCGTCGATCCGCCATCCGATCGAACCGCAATACCTGCCGCAGATGGTCGACTACGACACGCAGGAAAAGCCGGGCACGATCGTCATCGATACCAACAACCGCTTCCTCTATCTGGTGATGCAAGGCGGCAAGGCGCGCCGCTATGGCGTCGGCGTCGGCAAGCCGGGCTTCGAATGGGCGGGCGCCCACAAGATCACCCGCAAGACCGAATGGCCGGACTGGACGCCGCCTTCCGAGATGATCAGCCGCGAAGCCGCCAAGGGTCATTACCTGCCGGCGCGCATGGACGGCGGTGCGGAAAACCCGCTCGGCGCGCGCGCCATGTATCTCGGCTCGACGCTTTACCGCATCCACGGCACCAACGCGCCCTGGTCGATCGGCAGTGCCGTCTCCTCCGGCTGCATTCGCCTGCGCAACGAAGACGTCATCGACCTCTACGACCGCGTCAGTGTGGGAACCCGCGTCATCGTCATGTAACGGCGGCGCAATACTTACAGCGCCGCGCGTCTTTTCGAGAGCCGCAAAGGGCGCTGTGACCCTTTAAATTGCTGCATAATTTTTCCTTAAGTCGATTCCGATTTGAGGATCAATTATGCAGCAGGGGCCGCAAGAACATCCTGCTCCCCTTCTCCAAAATTGCTGTATCCGGCCACGCCGATCTTGAATCGGGCAGAAGTTCATGTAGCTTCGGGCGGATTTGCTTGAGGGGAATCGATCATGATCAAACTAATGCCGGGTCTGGCTGCTGCCGGACTTGTCCTGTCCTTGATGTCTACATCCGCCTTTGCTGCACCCGCGGGCTCCGCGTCCGACAATGCACGACGCCCGGCGCAGATCGTGCGCGTGGCGCAGATGCCGAAATACGTGAAGCCGCAGTTCAAGCGCAAAAAAGTGCGCCTGGTAACGACGGAAGCCGCCGGCACCGTCATCATCGACACCAACAACAAATATCTCTACCTCGTCGAGGGCAACAACCGCGCCACCCGCTATGGCATCGGCGTCGGCCGCGACGGCTTCGGCTGGTCGGGGGTGGTCAAGATCGGCCGCAAGGCTGAATGGCCCGCCTGGACGCCGCCGGCAGAAATGCGCCGCCGCGAAGCCGCCAAAGGACACATGATTCCTGCTTTCCAGGAAGGCGGCGAGGACAACCCGCTCGGCGCCCGCGCCATGTATCTCTACCAGGGTGGCCGCGACACGATCTTCCGTATTCACGGCACCAATCAGCCCTGGACGATCGGCCTCAACATGTCTTCCGGCTGCATCCGGATGATGAACGAGGATGTGACGCATCTCTACGATCGCGCGCCTGTCGGCACCAAGGTGATCGTCATCGGCCCCGGCAACCGGCAGGGCAATGTGGCGTTTGAGGACCGGGGCATCGACGTGCTGCGCACGATGTTTGGCGGCTGAGCAACACTTTCAAAAAAAACGAAAGGCGCTTTTTGACGCGCCTTTTATTTTGCTTAGACTTTCAGGCCGAAAGCTGGCAAACCTGCCTAAGAGTCGACACATTTGCAATATCGGGGCTATTCAATGACATATGCGCTGCGTTCCTCCGCTTCCGTACTTGCGGGCATCGCGTTTTTCACAATCTGTTCGGCAGTTTCCGCCTCGGCGGAAGATCTGCAATTCTCCATCTACGGCGGCTACCAGACCGCGCCGCACAGCGGCGTCGACCTTTCCGACGGCACGCACTTCACCGCCGGCTGGGAAGGCAAGTCCTTCGGCAGCCCGCCTTATTACGGCGGCCGCGTCACCTGGTGGCTCGAGAACTTCAACAAGCCGAACTGGGGTATCTCGCTCGATTATACCCATGACAAAGTCTATGCCGACGACGATACGCTGGCCAAGACCGGCTGGTCGCATTTCGAATTCACCGACGGCCTGAACCTGATCACGGTGAACGGTCTCTACCGTTTCCAGGATCCGACCCGCCGCTGGACCCCCTATCTCGGCGCCGGCATCGGCGTGAACATTCCGCATGTTGAAGTGATTCGCCCCGAGGGCAAGACCTGGGCTTATGAATTCGGCGGCGTGACGCTGCAGGCCCAGGCCGGCGTCGACTTCAAGGTGACCGAGCGCTGGTCGACCTTCGTCGAATACAAGGGCACCTATTCGCGCATCGACGTTCCGATCGACAGCGGCGTGGACCTGAAGACCAACATCTTCACGAATGCCGTCAACGTCGGCGTATCGTTCCACTGGTAAATAAATTTCGGCTGCGGTGCTATTTCGTGCCGCAGCTGACCTTGCCCTCGACGGCATAGGGTTTTTCACCGCCTTCGATCGTCAGGGAATAGGTGCCGCTGAAATTTGCCGACGGCTTGCCGCGTTCACCGGCGACGACCACCAGATCCAGCGTTGCTCCGTCGGTATCGTCGCCGCCGCCGTCAAAGACTTCCATAAGCAGTTCGCCGTCGCGCGACCAGTGGTTGGTCAGGTGCTGCGATTCGAAAACACGCTTTCCGAATACTGTCGATTGGGCCTCATCCTTGACGATCAACGCACCGCGGAAATGGTTCAGCTTGTGGCCGGCATCGCTTTCGAAACCGCTTTCGAGCGTGAAGCGTGCTTCCTTGTCATCGGCGGAACAGAAATAACGGCTATTTGCATGGGCGGTGCCTGCCACACCGAGCAGTCCCGCAAGCACAATCATTCCCCGCCACATCGTCTAAACTCCCGAGACCGGCCCGACGGGCCTTCGCAAGCTTCAGCCTAACGGCAAACCTGTTAATTTTTCCGGCACAGCGCCACCATAGGCCCAATCGAGCAGTTCGACCGTATGCAGGATCGGCATGCCGGTGCCGGTGGCGATCTGGGTGATGCAGCCGATATTGCCGGTGGCGATGACATCGGCCTTGGTGGCCTCGATATTTTTGACCTTGCGCACCTTCAGCGTAGCCGAGATCTCCGGCTGCATGATGTTGTAGGTGCCGGCAGAGCCGCAGCAAAGATGGCCTTCGGCGGGATCGCGCACCGTAAAGCCCGCCGCTTTCAGCAATTGCTTCGGCGCAAGCGTGATCCGTTGCCCGTGCTGCATGGAACAGGCGGAATGATAAGCGACCGTGATACCGTTCGGCATCTGTGCCGGCAGGTCGAGGGTTGCGAGATATTCGGTGACGTCCTTGGCCAGCGCCGAGACCCTGGCCGCCTTTGCAGCATAGGCGGGATCGAGGCGCAGCATGTGGCCGTAATCCTTGATCGTCGTGCCGCAGCCCGAGGCGGTGATGATGATCGCATCGAGGCCCTGCCCCTCGATCTCGCGCGTCCAGATATCGACATTGGCGCGCGCGCTGGCGAGCGCCTGTTCGGCGCGGCCCATGTGATGGACCAGCGAGCCGCAACAGACCTCGCCTTCCGGCACCACGACCTCGACGCCGAGCCGCGTCAACAGCCGGATCGCCGCCGCGTTGATGCCGGGATCGAGCACCGGCTGGGCGCAGCCGGAAAGGATCGCCACTCGGCCCCGCCGTTCCGTTTCGGGCCGATGCGTGCCGGGTTTTGCGAAGTCCGAAGCGGCGGGGATGCGGCGCGGCGCAAGTGACAGCATGGCGGCGAAGGGTTTCAGCGCGCCACCCCGCATCAGGCCGGCGAAGGGCCGGCCGAGGCGGGCGAGATTGAGCGCCAGGCGGAAGCGGCCGGGATAGGGCAGCACGGCGGCAAGGATGGCGCGCGTCAGCCGGTTCATGAACGGGCGTTTGTAGGTCTTTTCGATATGGGCGCGGGCGTGATCGACCAGATGCATGTAATCGACGCCGGAGGGACAGGTGGTGACGCAGGCAAGGCAGGAAAGACAGCGGTCGATATGGGTGACGACCTCGGTATCGGCGGGGCGGCCGTTTTCCAGCATATCCTTGATCAGGTAGATGCGGCCGCGCGGGCTGTCGAGCTCGTTGCCGAGCGTCACATAGGTGGGACAGGTGGCGGTGCAGAAACCGCAATGGACACATTTGCGCAGGATCTGCTCGGATTCGGCGACATCGGGATCGAGGAGCTGGGTCAGGGTGAAGTTGGTTTGCATCTAGCGGGATCCCCCACGGGTATTGGAGGTTTTGCTGGAGATAGGGAGACACGGATCCATCTTGTCCCTCACCCCATCTTCCCCGGATTGAATATGCCGGCCGGATCGAACTTTTCCTTCACCCGCCCTGACAGCATCACCACCGCCTCGGGCTCGGGATGGAAGGCTGATGTGACCGCCCTCGCCTCATCCGATGCACGGATCAGCGTCGCATGGCCGCCACCGAGCGCCTTGATATAGCGACGGACCAGTTCGGCTTCTGGGCCTGCCTCCATGCGCATCCAGACGAGACCACCCTGCCAGTCGTAGAAGGCGTCGACGGCGGCTTCGAGGCGGAGTGCGGCGACCAGCTGATGGCCGGTGCCGGGGGCGACCGAGACGCGCCAGACCGGCCGCGCCGTGCCGTCGGCATAAGGCAGCACGTCACGAATTTCCTGCCAGAGCTTATGACTTTCCGGCTGCTCCAGCCGCGTGACCGTGGCGAAGGCCGACATTGCCGCGGCAAGCTTTTCGACGCGCACGTCGACCGAGCCCGGCAGGCCTTCGATGCGCAGAACCGTCGCTTCGCCCTCGGGCAATTTGCCGGCCAGGAATTTCCACGTCACCGTCAAGGGCAGATGCGCCGCACCCGAGACTTCGACCGGCAGCGCCATCGCCGCCGCCATGGCGTTTGCCGCCTCGGCGTCGTTGAGGCCGGACAGCATCACCGTCCGCTCCGTCTTCGGGCGCGGCGGCACACGGAAGGTGACTTCGGTGAGGAAACCCAACGTGCCATGCGAGCCGGCGACCAGCTTGGCGAGATCGAGGCCGGTGACATTCTTCATCACCCGGCCGCCGGCCTTGATGATCTCACCCCTGCCGTTGACGAAGCGCACCCCGAGCAGGCTGTCGCGGGCAGCACCCGCGATCAGCCGGCGCGGACCGGAGACATTGGCGGCGAAGACGCCGCCGATGGTCGGCTCACCGGATGTGCCCATCACAGGGCGATGATCCATCGGCTCAAAGGCGAGCATCTGGCCGCTCTCCGAAAGTGCCGCCTCGACCTCGGCAAGTGGCGTGCCGGATCGGACGGTCATGACCATTTCGCCGGGATTATAGGCGACGATGCCGGTAAGCCCGGTCGAGCGCAGCCGGTCCTCGGCAGCAACGGCATTGCCGAAGCCCGAGCGGCTATTGCCGCCGCAGATCACGAGCGGCCGGCCGCTCTGCGCATGGGTGCGGACGATCCCTGCTGCCTCTTCCTCGCTCGTCGGCATCAGATCGATCATGCAGCGGGGCGCCCTTCGAGCGGAAAGACCTTCGACGGATTGAGGAGCCAGCCCGGATCGAAGGCGGCACGCGCTGCCATCTGCTGGGCGAGGTCGGTCTCCGAATATTGGTGACGCATCAGGTCGCGCTTCTCGATGCCGACGCCATGTTCGCCGGTGAGGCAGCCGCCGGCATCGACGCAGAGCCTCAGAATATCGTTGCCGGCCGCCTCGGCACGGGCGGCATCCTCGGGATCGTTGGCGTTGAAGAGGATCAGCGGGTGCATATTGCCGTCGCCGGCATGGAAGACGTTGGCGACGCGCAGGCCGTAATGATCAACGATCTCGGCGGTTCTTTTCAGCACGTGGGAGAGCTGGCTAAGCGGCACGGTGCCATCCATGCAGATATAGTCGGCGATGCGGCCGGTGGCGCCAAAGGCGGATTTGCGGCCCTTCCAGATCAATGCCGCCTCGGTCGCCGACTGGCATTCGCGCACGGTCTTGACAAGATGCCGGCGGGCGATCTCGACGATGTCCTTCAGCGTGGCGTCCATCTCCGCTTCTGACCCCTCGACCTCGACGATCAAAAGCGCACCGACATCGAGGGGGTATCCGGCATGGGCGAAGGCTTCGCAGATCTCGATCGCCGGCTTGTCCATGAATTCGATCGCCACTGGGATAATGCCGGCGGCAATGACATCGGCAACGCAGGCGCCGGCCTCTTCCGAGTTCTCGAAGCCGAAGAGCACCGGGCGCGCGCCTTCCGGCTTGGCGATCAACCGCACCGTCGCCTCGGTGACGATGCCGAGCTGGCCTTCATGGCCGCAGACGAGGCCGAGCAGATCGTAGCCTGCCGCATCCAGCGCCTTGCCGCCAAGCTCGATCACCGTGCCGTCGACCAGCACCATCCTGACGCCGAGCAGATTGTTGGTGGTGACGCCATATTTCAGACAGTGAGCGCCGCCGGAATTCATGCCGATATTGCCGCCGATGGTGCAGGCAAGCTGCGAACTCGGATCAGGCGCATAGAAAAAGCCGTCCGCGGAGACGGATTCGGAGATATTGAGATTGGTCACGCCGGCCTGGACCACGGCGACGCGGTTCGGCAGATCGATTTCGAGGATGCTGTTCATCTTCGACAGGCCGAGCACGACGGCATCCTCCTGCGGGATGGCGCCGCCGGAGAGCGAGGTGCCGGCGCCGCGCGGCACGACGGGAATGCCGTAGCGATGGCAATAACGCATGACGGCCGAGACCTCAGCCGTGGTGCGCGGCAGGGCAACGGCGAGCGGCAGGCGACGATAGGACACAAAGGCGTCGGTCTCGAACGGTACCAGCTCGCGCGCCTCATGCACCAGGCATTCCGGCGGCAGAAGATCGGTCAGATCGGCAACGATCTGGGCTCGGCGCGCCAGCACGTCGGCGCGGGGGCTGAGAAACGAAATGGCGTCGGACATGGCGCTCTCCCTGGCCCTGACGAGGGGGAATGGCAGCGGGAAGATGACAGCGGAAACCGGCCGCGAACCTCCCTGCCGCCGATAGACCGGCTTAGCACTTTCCCGAAAGTGGCGCAAATGCTAAGCACTTATGCCAAAAGGGGAAAAAGTCACAAAACCTTATGACCAATCTGGGTGATCTCGAAATCTTTGCCAAGGTCGTTTCAACAGGCAGCATGTCGCTCGCCGGCCGCGCGCTCGGCTTTTCCCCAGCCGTCGTCTCCAAACGAATCAAGCGGCTGGAGGATCGGCTGGGCACCCGGCTTCTGCAGCGCACGACGCGGCAAATTTCGCTGACGGAAGCCGGACAGGGCTTCTACGACCGCGTTCTCGGCATTCTCGCCGGGCTGGAGGAGGCAGAATTTTATATCTCAGGCCGCTCGGCGCAGATGCACGGCACGCTGAAGATCTCGGCCCCGACCTCCTTCGGGCGCATGCATATCGCGCCGCATCTGAAAGATTTCATGGAGGCGCATCCGGAGCTTGCGATCAACCTGGTGCTGACCGACGAATTCAGCGACATCGTCGGCGGCGGCTTCGATCTGGCGATCCGCATCGCCGAACTCACCGATTCGAGCCTCGTTGCCCGCCGTCTGGCGCCGGTACGCCGGCTGCTCTGCGCTTCACCGGACTACCTTGCAGCGCATGGCGAGCCGAAGCATATCGACGAGCTAAAACACCACCGCTGCCTGCCGGCCCACAATAACGACACCTGGCGGCTGAACGGGCCGGACGGGGCGCTGAGTCTCAGGCCGGAAGGCATGCTGATCACCAATTCCAGCGAGGTGATCCGCGAGGCTGTCATCGCCGGCCTCGGGATCGCGCTGCGCTCCACCTGGGATATCGGCGAAGAGCTCAAGGCAGGCCGGCTGGTGCAGGTGCTGCCGGCCTATGAGGGTTCGCACAATGTCGCGCTGTCGGCCGTCTATCCCAGCCGGCAGTTCCTGCCGGCCAAGGTGCGGCTGTTCATCGACTATCTGGCAGAGCTTTACGGCCCCGTCCCCTATTGGGAGCGCTGATGGCAGCGCCGGTTCAGCGCGCCAATCTCTCGATGACGAGATCTAGCAGGGCACGCAGCCGCGCCAGGCGCTTCATGTCGCGGTGATAGCCGACCCAGGTGTCGCGGCCCGGCGGCGGCTCACCGAGATCGACCAATTCGATGGCGGCATGCGAATCGCCGAGCGGCCGCGGCAGGACGGCGAGCCCGGCTCCGTTGGCACAGAGCGCCGCCTGCACGTCGCGGCTGTTGCTGCGCATGACGATGTCGGCCCGCGGCAACAGGCGTTGCAGCCAGCCGACATCCGGCATGTCGCCAAAAGCCTCGTCCATGGTGATGAGGCGGGCGCCCGTGCCGTCGCCGGCTTCGGGGTGCTGCGCGCCGCGTCTGATGTAAAGGCCGTATTCGATATGGATGAGCTTGCGCGATATGATCTCCGCTTCCGTGAAGGGTCGGATGCGGAAGACGAGGTCGGCTTCGCGTCGCGACAGGTTGAGAAGCCGGCTGTCGGTCAGCAATTCGATCTCTACCTTCGGATGGACTTGCGAGAATTCCGCCAGCACCGGCGAAAGCACATGCGCGCCGAACCAGTCGGATGAGGACAGCCTGAGAAATCCATCGAGCTGACGGCTGCCGCCGGCAAGGACGCGCTCCATGGCGAGCGCCTCCTCCTCGATGCGTTCAGCGCCGGCGAACACCGCTGTGCCTTCGTCGGTCAGCACGAAGCCATCGGCCGTGCGCTGAAAAAGCGTCTGGCCGAGAGAGGCTTCAAGGACACGCAGCCGCCTGCCCAGTCGGCTGCGTCAGCCCGAGGCTGCGGGCTGCTGCCCCCAGCGTGCCGAACCGGGCGATGGCCAGAAACAGCTTGAGGTCGCTCCATTCCATCGCTCGCATCCGTCAAACAAAAATGCATGGGCTTCAGTCGTTATCTTTCATTTTCATTCGCGTTTCAATGAACCATCTTTCTTCCACGCCAATTGCGGTGCCCCTGCAGACGCCGCACCGCGAACGAAGGAGAGTTCCATGCCTGTAGAATCAACGATGAAAGCGCTCCTGGCGCAAATGCCGAATTCGCCATTGCGCATCGCCGATATTGCAAAGCCGGTGCCCGGCGAAGGCCAGGTTCTGGTGCGCATTAAGGCAAGCGGCGTCAATCCGCTCGATCTCAAGATCCGGGCCGGCAACGCGGCCCATGCCCGCCATCCGCTTCCCGCCATTGTCGGCATCGATATGGCCGGTGTCGTCGAAGAGATCGGAACTGGCGTCAGCGGTTTCCGCCGCAGCGACTCGGTCTACGGCATGACCGGCGGGGTCGGCGGCATTCAGGGATCGCTTGCCGAATTTGCAGCTGTCGACGCCGGTCTGCTGGCGCTGAAGCCGCAAAACCTGTCGATGCGCGAGGCAGCCGCCCTGCCGCTGATCTCAATTACCGCCTGGGAAGGGTTGGTCGACCGCGCCGGGGTCAAGGCCGGCCAGAAGGTTCTTGTGATTGGCGGCGGCGGTGTCGGCCATATCGTCGCACAGATCGCCAAGGCTGCCGGAGCCGCGGTCTATGTGGTCGACGGCGCTTCGAAAACGGATTATCTCACCGGCCTTGGCGCAACGCCGATCGATCGTGACGCGGAAACGGTTGAAACCTATGTCGCAAGACACACCGGCGGCAAGGGTTTCGATCTGGTCTACGATACGGTCGGCGGCCAGGGGCTCGATACGGCATTCCGAGCCGTCAGCCAGTTTGGCCACGTTGTGAGCTGCCTTGGCTGGGGAAGCCATGCGCTGGCGCCGCTGTCCTTCAAGGCCGCCACCTATTCCGGCGTCTTCACGCTGCTGCCGCTTCTGACCGGCGAAGGACGCGCCCATCATGGTGAGATCATGCGGGAGATGACGAAGCTCGTCGAAGCCCGCAAGGTGATGCCGAAGCTCGACCCGCGCCGCTTCACCCTTGCCGATACAGATGAGGCACATCGGCTGATCGAAGACCGGCAGGCAGACGGGAAGCTCGTCGTCGAGATCGACTGATCTCAATCCGTCGGCAGAATTAGCGCGCCAGATCGAGATAGGCGTTTGCTACCAACGCATCAATATCGGCGGGCACAGGCACGAGGCAGGATTGGGGACCGGCTTCGCCCCTGGCGATACGTTCCAGACAGCGGGCCTGAAGGGTGAAGCCGAGATCCATCGACTCGACCGTATTGCCGAGCGGCCGAGGACCGGCGAGATTGGTCATGTGACCGCCGCCCAGCACATGGAAGGAGCGGCCGTCGCTCAGATGGAAGGTCTCGATATGATCGGCCTCGTAGCGGTCGGTGCCGGTGACATCGGGATGGCGACGGAAGGCTTCGACATCGATCTCATGCGGGAAATGGCCGCCATTCATCAGGATCGCGCCGTCCTTGACGAGCGGCAGGTCGGCTGCCGTCACGATGCCGGCAAAACCTGTGACGGTGACGATGATATCGGCCGAGCGGATCGCTGCATTGCGCAGCGGCGTGACGAAACCATCGAGATGGGCTTCGAGCGTCGTCACCGGATTGATATCGACGACACTGACGGTTGAAAAGGCATTGCGGAAACAGGTGGCCGTGCCCTTGCCGCAAGCACCGTAGCCGAACACCGTCACGCGTTTGCCGTTGGTGGAGCGGTTGGTGAAGCGCAGATAGCTTTCGAACAGGCTCTGGCCGACGGCATGCCTGTTTTCGGCGAATTGTTTGATCGGGCTGTCGTTGATGACGAGGATCGGCATGTTCAGCCGCGCGCGCAGCGGCAGCAGGCGCGTACGGCCCGAGGTGGTCTCCTCGGTGCCGCCGCGGAGATTGGCGTAGAGTTTTTCCGCCGCGATGGCGAAGAGATCACCGCCATTGTCGAGCAGCAGATCCGGCTTTTCGGCAATGACCGCTTCGAGGTTCTGATGGTGAGCGGCCGGATCCGTCGTCTGCGTCGCGAAAACCGTGATGCCCTGCGAGCGCAGGAACTCGACTGTCGAAGGCTGGGTGCTGTTGAGATTGCCGGTGCAGACAAGACGCGCGCCGCCGGCGCGAAGCGTCGTCAACAGCGCCACCGTCTTCGGCTCCAGATGAATGCCGGTGCCGATCGACAGGCCCTCGAAAGGACGCGTCCGCTCGAATTCGGCGGCCGTCGCCTTGAGCAGCCTGCAGCTGTTGCCGATCCAGTCGATGCGGGTTGCGCTCTTTTCAATCATCTCTCTTCCCAATTCCGTGTTCGTGCGGTTTCTGGGGTTTGCGCAATTCCGGACGCAAAACCGCTGCACACTTTTGCTGGAATTGCTTTAGCGGAGCGACGAGGCGGCCGATATGGAAGTAATTCTGGCGAAGGGGCAGAAAATCTGCTCCTTCAGGCCAGTGTCCCACAACGAAGCAACCAACCGGACAAGGCGGCAAAGGCCGGCCGTTTCGCATCCGGCGTGCGGCAGCAGAAGCTGTAGCCCGATGGCCGGGAGATGAAGCCATAGGGCGCGACCAGATGCCCGCGCTTAAGATCGTCCTCGATCGAGGCACGCGGGGCAAGCGCCATGCCAAGCCCGGAGCGGGCAGCAGCCAGCGCCAGCAGCAGATCCTCGAATTCCTGGGCGCGGGAAAAGACGACTGGCGGCGTGCCGCTTTCGGCAAACCATTCGTCCCAGAGCTTGGGAACGCTGCGGCTGGCGAGCATCGTCAGCGCACCCATTGCCGCCGGGTCGCGCGACAGTGTCGCGGCAAGCGAAGGCGTCGCGACCGGGCCGAACTCGTCCGCCATGAACCGCAGGGCGGAGATGCCCGCGGCCGGCCGATATTCGCCGCCCATGATCACAGCGTCCAATTCTGGGTGCATTTGCAACGGTTCGACGATGGTCATCGGCACGATGTCGACCGCCGTGTCGCCGAGACTTGCCTGCATCGCGGCGACACGCGGCATCAGCCACCAGACTGCGAAGGCGGAGGGCACGCCGAGACGGATGCGGTTCGCCGCAGTCCCTTCGAGCTCGGAAGCAGCACGCTGCAGGATGTCGAAAGCCGCACCCGAAGCTTCGGCAAAAGCCCGGGCCTGCAAGGTCGGGACCAGCCTGCGGCCGTCACGCGTGAAGAGCTTGCGGCCGAAGTGATTCTCCAGCGTGGCGATCTGCTGGCGTACGGCGCCGCGCACCACATTCAGCTCTTCGGCAGCCTTCAGAATGCTGCCATGACGGCAGACGGCCTCGAAGGCGCGGATGGCATTGAGCGATGGAAGACGCATGAGGACGACATTCACAAGATCATAGTGGATCACTAGATCTCGCCATTGAACGAAAGGCAAGATCACGCCATATTGTACAGCTGTGCAATGTGACGCATTCGAGACAGGGTGTGACGGATTTTCCGAACCTGTCCCACCTCGATTTCCCCTATGAACGGCGATCAATTCGCGTTTCGAGTCGTGCTGCGCCTTTTTGAATTGCGTAAGCTTTCCGTGATATACGTATATGAGTGATTCCTAACGACGACTGCGAAGGTGACCCGACCATTGACTCTTTTCGCCCGACTGGCTTCCGATGTGCAACTGATGTTCCGGCGCCCGCCGCGACAGCAATATGGTGCGCTCTGCTACCGGGTTAAGAAGAAGAGCGGCGAGGTCGAGGTGCTGTTGATGACGAGCCGCGATACCGGCCGCTGGGTCATTCCCAAGGGCTGGCCGATGACGCGCAAATGCGCCCATGAGGTCGCGATGCAGGAGGCCTTCGAGGAAGCCGGCGTCCGCGGCGTAGTCGAAACGGAAACGCTTGGTGCCTACACCTATTCGAAGGTGCTGCGCGACGGGGTGCAGGTGATCTGCAAGGTGCAGGTCTATGCGCTCGAAGTCACCGACATGGCGAAGAACTTCAAGGAAAAAGGCGAGCGCCGCATCGAATGGGTTTCATTCGACGAAGCGGCCGGGCGGGTGCGCGAACCGGAGCTCCGTCACCTCTTCCTTGCTTTCAAGAAAAAGATGACCGACAGGCTTTCGGCCAAGGCGGCGAAGCAAGTTTCAACGGACAACCAAATTCCGGCGGCCAAGCAAATTCCGGCGGAATGATTCCTGCCATCTTGCACTGCTAGAAAAGCAGCGTAGAAGCAGATTCATTCTCAGGAACAAGAATGCCGCCACGTCCCGCAGTCCTCACGAAACGCACGCTCGACAAGGACCTCGACAAGATCACCCATGCCGAGGACGTGGCGAAGCATGTTTTGCGGCGGCTGGTGGCGCCTGGTCTCGGGCTGATTTTCGTCGGTCTCGCCATGCTTTTTGCCGGTGTCTATGTGTTCGACCGGCCGGGAGCAATGCTCGTCGTGGCGGCGGCAGCCCTTGCCGGCTACATGGCGATGAATATCGGCGCCAATGACGTGACCAACAATGTTGGTGCTGCCGTCGGCGCGCGCGCCATGACGATGGGCCAGGCACTCGTCATCGCGGCGATTTTCGAAGTTCTTGGCGCCACGATCGCCGGTGGCGAGGTCGTCAGGACGATTTCCTCAAACATCGTCGACGCGGTCCAGGTGCCGCCGGCGCTGCTTGGCTGGATTATGATGGCGGCGCTGATGGCGGCGGCCCTCTGGATCAACCTCGCAACCTGGATGAACGCGCCGGTTTCCACCACCCACGCGATCGTCGGGGCGGTGATCGGGGCCGGCATCTCAGCCGTCGGGCCGGAGCCGGTGAATTGGCGAGTGATGCTGGAAATCACGTCGAGCTGGATCACCTCGCCGCTGATCGGCGGGCTGATTGCCGCCGGGCTGCTTTATCTCGTCAAGACGCTGATCATCTATCGCGACGACAAGATCGCGGCCGCCGAGCGCTGGGTGCCGGTGCTGGTCGCGGTGATGGCCGGCGGCTTCATGGCTTATATGGTGCTGCAGCTGTCGCCCCCGGGCAGGTTCCCGCCGCTGACCGTCCTCCTCATCGGGATCGGCATCGGGCTGGTAAGCTGGCTCGCCGCCCGACCGCTCGTTCTTGCCCAAGCGCGAGATCTCGAAAACCGCAACAGCTCGCTGCGGACGCTGTTCCGGTTGCCGCTGATCGGCTCTGCGGCGCTGCTGTCCTTCGCACATGGCGCAAACGACGTTTCGAACGCGGTCGGGCCGCTGTCGGCGATCGTCAATTCGGTCGGCATCGGCGGCGACGGCGGTGTCGGACATCCACCGCTCTGGGTGATGCTGATCGGCGCCCTCGGCATCTCCGTCGGCCTGCTGCTCTTCGGGCCGCGCCTCATCCGCCTGGTCGGCGAGGAGATTACCAAGCTCAATCCGATGCGGGCCTATTGCGTCGCGCTGTCGACCGCCTTCACCGTCATCGTCGCCTCCTGGCTCGGCCTGCCGGTCAGCACCACACATATCGCCGTCGGCTCCGTCTTCGGCGTCGGATTCTTCCGCGAATGGTACACGCGCCATTCGAAGCGCCGCATCGCCTATATCAGGCGCAAGGCCGAGAGCTTTGATATCGACGAGCCGGAGGAGCCGAATATCCACGAGACACGGCGGCGCTATCTCGTGCGCCGCTCGCATTTCATGACGATCATCGCCGCCTGGATCGTCACCGTGCCGGTTTCGGCAGTGCTTGCGGCGATGATTTATTGGGTTATGTTCGCGCTCTTCGTCTAAAGCGCGTCGCGATCTTTCAGATCCGCGTGCCGTGCTTTAGGTCTTTATTTTCTAGCATGTCTTCGTCGCAAAACCGCTGCGCAGTTTTGCGAGACATGCTTCAAGACCTCGAGTTTTTAAATGCGCGCCAATTTCCGTATGCAACGGCTTTTCGTCGACGCGCCGCTTTCCAGCGGTGCCGCCCTCGAGGCGAATGCCGACCAGTTCAACTATCTCGCCAATGTGCTGAGGATGGAGGAAGGAGCGGAGATCCTGCTCTTCAACGGCCGCGACGGCGAGTGGAAGGCGACCCTCACCTTTCCCACGCGCAAACGCATCCTCTTGACGGCAATCGAAGAGACGCGGCCGCAGCCGCAGCCTTGCGACCTGCATTATCTCTTTGCGCCGCTCAAGGTCGGCCGCATGGATTATCTCGTTCAGAAAGCGGTCGAAATGGGCGCCGGCCTGCTGCAGCCGGTCATGACCCAGCACGTGCAGGGCAAGATCACCAATCTCGACAAGATGCGCGCCAATGTCGTCGAAGCGGCAGAGCAATGCGGCATTCTCGGCATTCCCGATGTGGCCGAGCCGGTGAGGCTTCTCGACCTGCTCGACCGCTGGCCGAGCGAGCGCCGCATCATCTATTGCGACGAGGGCGATGCCGGACAGAACCCGCTGCCGGTGCTGTCAGCGATCAAGGAAAGACATCTCGCTCTGCTCGTTGGGCCGGAAGGCGGCTTTTCGGAAGAAGAACGGGCGCGGCTTCGAAGCCTCGATTTTGTCACCGCCATTCCGCTCGGACCGCGCATCCTGCGGGCCGATACGGCAGCCGTTGCGGCGCTGGCGGTGGTCCAGGCCGCGATCGGCGACTGGAACTAAGGTCGAAAATGGGTTGACATGGAAATCGCTGTTATTTTTTTGATGCCTCGTTGAAAGAATTTCACTTGCAACATGGGTGGCTTGGGTCCTAATCACCCTTCCAACTGCCCGGCCCCCTGGGCGCCTTTTTGAATACAGGTATCCCGCATGGCCCGCGACACCACCGACCAGACACCGATCTCTTCGGTCCAGGATTTGACCGACTATATCGCCGCCGGCAACAAGCCGCGGGAGCGCTTTCGGATCGGCACCGAGCACGAGAAATTCGCTTTCTTCCGCGCCGACAACAGCCCGGTGCCCTATTTCGGCGATGCCAGCATTTCGGCCCTTTTGACGGGCCTGCAGAAAAAGAGCGGCTGGGAGCCGATCACCGACGGCGGCAACATCATCGGGCTTGCCGAGCAGCACGGCATGGGCGCGATCTCGATCGAGCCTGGCGGTCAGTTCGAACTCTCCGGCGCACCGCTGGAGACGATCCACGAGACCTGCAAGGAATCGAACCAGCATCTGGCGACGCTACGCGAAATCGCCGAGCCGATGGGCATCCGCTTCCTCGGCATCGGCGGCAGTCCGAAATGGACCTATGCGGAAACCCCGCAGATGCCGAAATCACGCTACGAGATCATGACCCGCTATATGCCGAAGGTCGGCACCCAGGGTCTCGACATGATGTACCGTACCTGCACGATTCAGGTGAATCTCGACTTCTCCTCGGAAGCCGACATGCGCAAGAAAATGCGTGTCTCGATGAAGCTGCAGTCGCTGGCGACCGCTCTGTTTGCATCCTCGCCTTTCACCGAGGGCAAGCCGAACGGGCTGCTCTCCTGGCGCGGCGATATCTGGCGCGACGTCGACAACCGGCGCGCCGGCCTGCTCGACTTCACCTTCCGCGACGATTTCGGCTTCCGCGACTATGCCGAATGGGCGCTCGACGCG
The DNA here is from genome assembly GCF_051811185.1 of Rhizobium sp. 62_C5_N11_2. Taxonomy (NCBI): domain Bacteria; kingdom Pseudomonadati; phylum Pseudomonadota; class Alphaproteobacteria; order Hyphomicrobiales; family Rhizobiaceae; genus Rhizobium; species Rhizobium sp. 62_C5_N11_2. The sequence goes on along the minus strand of NZ_JBPWPW010000001.1, from coordinate 524,276 downwards.
CCGATGTATTTCATCGTCCGCGACGGCCGCTATCACGACTGTACCCATGTCACCTTCCGCCAGTTCATGAACGGCGCATTGAAGGGCGAGGTCGCCGATCCGGCGCCGACGATGGGTGACTGGACGAACCATCTTTCGACACTTTTCCCCGACGTGCGGCTGAAGCGTTTCCTCGAAATGCGCGGCGCCGACGGTGGCCCGTGGCGCCGCATCTGTGCGCTGCCGGCCTTCTGGGTCGGCCTGCTCTACGATGATGCGGCACTCGATGCTGCCGACGAGTTGACGAAGGATTGGACCTTTGCCGAGATCAGCGCCCTGCGCAATGCCGTTCCCGCGGAAGGTTTGAAGGCGCAATTTCGCGGACATCCGCTCTTTGACATGGCGCGCGAGGTGGTCGGCATATCAAGGGCCGGCCTCAAGGCGCGCGGCAAGCTCAACCGGGAAGGCCAGGACGAGACGATCTTCCTGGCGCCGCTCGACGAGGTGCTCGCCAAGAAGGCGACGCTCGCCGAGGATCTGCTTTCGCTCTATCACGGCCGCTGGCACGGCTCCGTGGAGCCCGTCTTTGAGGACTATCAGTACTGAGTCCGACCCAAAGCGATTCCCCTCTTCCCGGAATCGCTCTGACAGCCCCTATTTTCGCCTGTTTCCGGGCAGCGGAAGTGAAGGCCGGCGACCTAGCCATCGTGCTATCCGAGGATTGAAAGAGTTGGAGCGTCCTTTGTGCGTCAGAAAGCACGCACGGCGCTCCAGTGCTCCACCGCCCGCCGCTGAAGCCTCGGCCGCATGCTCTCGCTAAATTCCTCCCTAAGTTCTTATGGCAAAAAGCAGTTTGCTCATTGCCATTTCCGGTTATAGTGGCGTTACAACGCGTCACGACCCGGGGAAAGGGACTTCCATGCTGCCACTCTTCGACATGATGATGCAGGCGCAGAATGGCGCGGCGATGGAGGCGATCGCCCGGCAATTCAACCTCGCGCAGGAACAGGCGACGAAGGCAATGGCGGCGCTGATGCCGGCCTTTTCCGCCGGGCTGAAGCGCAGCACCAGCAATCCCTATGATTTCGTCGGGCTGATGCAGGCGGTCTCCTCCGGCAATTACGCGCGATATTTCGAGGATATGAACCGGGCGTTCACGCCGGAGGGTATTTCCGACGGCAACAACATCCTTGCCCAACTCTTCGGCTCGAAGGAGGTTTCGCGTGCGGTCGCCGCCCAGGCCGCACAGATGACCGGCATCGGCCAAGATATCTACAAACGGATGCTGCCGGTGCTGGCCGATACGCTGATGGGCGGGCTCTTCAAACAGACGACCGGCCAGATGGCCTCGCCGGTCAACCCCTTCGTCAACACCGCGATGAACGAGACCATCCAGAAGTGGCTGGAAAGCACCGGCTTTGCGCCGAAGCCGAAGACAACTCCGGAACCCAGCATCTTCGACAATCCCTTCACGCAGGCGATGCAGCTGATGTTTTCGGTGCCGAAGCCGGAAGCGACATCTCAGCCGAACCCCTTCCTCGACAATCCCTTCGCCAAAGCCTTCCAGGAGATGATGGGCGGGCTTGGCCAGCAACCGGCGGCCAAGACTGCGACCAAGACGCCGGAGGCGCCGAAGGAAGAGGCGAAGGTCAATGCCGACAGCTACACCGAAATGCTGAACGCCATGTTCGACAGCGGACTGGAAGTGCAGAAGAACTACCAGAGGAACCTGGAAGCGATCTTCGAAACCTATCGGCCGAAGCCGTCCTCTGAGACCAGCGAATAACCCCGAAAAGCGGCGCATTAGAGCGCCGTGCGTCCTTTCGGACGCACAACGGACGCTCTAACTCTTTCAATCCTCGCATCGTGCTTTCCGACAATCGATTCCGATTTTCGGACCGATGCGCTGCGGCATAAAAAAAACCCGGAGATGGCTTGGGAAAGCCGATCACCGGGTCAAGCGGCAGGGCTATTGGCTATCACCCTGCGGGGAAACTCGACGCTCCTACTCTTCGTGGGAGCGGAAGAGCGACAGGCGCCAGCGATTGCGCGCTGAGCGCGTCAGATGTTCCGACGGGTCCTCGAAGAAGGTCGACGCCAGGAACGCAGAGGTCAGGTCGGCCCTGCTAAGGCCGATATCCCTCAGCTGAGTGTCGTTCAGATCATGTAGACCGTTGATCTCGATGCGATTGCGGAACCCGCGAAAGAGGGAGGTCAACGGTGCGAGGCCTGCTACCAGACGCTGGGAAAACGTCGGGGTGAGCTTGCCGCAGTCGAGTTCAATTGTTCTGTCTGTCATCCGCATGGGACTCTCCTTTCTTTCGATTTTCTTTTAGGCGCACAACAACCCACCCCTCCCGCGAGGTCGCACGGGAAGGAGCAAGGCTGAATTGGGCTCGGACAGGCAGGGTGTCTGTCCTTCACTTTGCTTGATTTGCATCCCGAAGATGCCAAAGACCTATTGATCAGTCCAACGAATGTTTCTAATGATTATCATCAGCTATCTTTATGGGTGACAACATGTCCGCGCCTCTTGATCTCGACCAATTGCAGACTTTCATCGCCATCGTCGATTCCGGCAGCTTCACCAAGGCCGCCGACAGGGTCTACAAGACCCAATCGGCCGTCTCCATGCAGATGCGCCGTCTCGAGGAACGCATCGGCAAGCAGCTGTTCATCAAGGACGGGCGCGGCAACCGGCTGACGGTCGAGGGCGAAAAGCTGCTCAACTATGCCCGGCGCATCATCCGCCTCAACAACGAGGCGATCGCGGCTTTCGACGACAACAGGCTGGAGGGGACGCTGCGCATCGGCACGCCGGACGATTATGCCGACCGCTACATGCCCGAAATCATCGGCCGCTTCGCCAAGACGCATCCGAATGTCGAGCTTTATATCGTCTGCGAGCCCTCGGTGGATCTTGCCGAACGCATGCATAAGGGCGAGCTCGACATCGCGCTCGTCACCCACAATCCGCGCGAGCGCATGTCCGATGTGGTGAGAACCGAGCCGCTCTGCTGGGTGGGCTCGGCCAACCATCCGATCCGCGACGACGCGCCGGTGCCGCTTGCCGTCGGCCGGCGCGACTGCCAGTGGCGCCAGCTCGCCTGCTCGGCGCTCGATGCTGTGGGACGCGAGCACCAGATCCTGTTCACCAGCTGGTCCTGCACCGTCGTTGCCGCCGCCGTGCTTGCCGGCATGGCGGTTTCGGTGATGCCGGAATCGGCGCTGCGGACGGGCATGAAGGTGTTGAGCCAAGCGGATGGCTTCCCGGCGCTGCCGCCGGTGCAGATCGGCATCATGAAGCGACCGGGCGTTTCGCTCTCGCTGATGAACGCGATCACGGCGCATATCACCGCCTGCCTCGACAACATCACGCCCACTGTCGCCGACGACAGCCTCGAGGCAGACGTCAAATCCGCCCAGGCGCGCCTTTATCCGCGGCTGAAGGCGGCCAATATGGTCCCAAGCTGGTAAGAGCTCTCAGGCGGCGCGCGACACGGTCGTGGTGAAAAGGGAGGCGCGGATGACGCGCTTCCACTCATCGAGCATACGCCGCGCTAAGGCCTCCTCGCTCACGGCGGCAAGCCGGATGACGGCGCCGATCAGGTGGCTGAATAGGTAAGTGCGCGCATACATTTCTTCATCGCAAAGGTCGGGAGCCAGCCGGCGCACGGCGTCATGGAAGATGCCGGCGACGCGACCGCTATGCTCGATATTCAGCTGCAACAGATCCTGATCGGTCTCCGTTCCCATCCAAACGCCGAGATAAACGGGATCGTTGTGGTAGGAATCGTAATACCAGTCGATGGTGGCGCAGACGACGTCGAGCGCCTGGTCGAGTGACTGTACGTTGGTGAACATCGCCGCCATCTTCGCCTGGATCGCCGAGGCGTGCTGGTCGAACAGGGCTTTGACGATCGCCGCCTTCTCCGGGAAATACTGGTAAACCGAACCGATCGGCACCTTGGCGGCAGCGGCGAGCTCCGTCATCCGCATGGCGCTGACGCCCTTTTCGGCGATGATCTTGGCGGCGGCGGCGAGAATGAGGTCCAGCCTCTGGATGCTGCGCTCCTGCTTCGGCTTCCTTCGCAGGCCTATCCGATCCATGCTTTCCGCGCCCATGTCGTTCCCATTCTTTTTGTTCGCGGCGGAAGGCATGTGCCAAACCACCGCGTCGGGCCGATATGACATGCAGGTCTTCATCCGCCGTAAATGGAAACGTTCGCATTTTAACGGCCGGTAAAAGCGTGTGTAATCGCGATTTCAGGCTGCGGTTTTATCGCCTCACAACCAGATCCATGCGGTCTCGTCCGCATGATCGTTGATAGGCAAACCCACCCGCTACCTCAGCTCATCACCATCCATGCGCCGAGCCAGACCCACATGGCGGCAAGCACGACGTAACCGGCGGCGAAGATCGGGCTGCGATAACGCAGGTCGTTGTTGGTGACATGGATGGCGGCGTGGGCATAGCGCAGGGCCACGAAGGCCCAGGCGAGGCCGAGGGCGACGAGATTGTCGGCCTCGGTGACATAGAGAAGAATGCAGCAGGCGTAGAAGAGCACGGGCAGTTCGAACTGGTTGGCAAGGCAGTTCTTGACGACAAGGCTTTCGGCCGGCTCGTCACGATTTTCGCGATAATCCGATTTCGCGATGCTGCCGGCGCGGACCATTTTTGCGCGCCGCATGCCGAGCAGCGCATAAAGACCATAGACCAGGGCCACATGGGCGAGGAGTGGCCAGAAGATTTGATAGCCGGTCATGTGTGGCCGTTTCCTTTCCGCTTCCGCTTTCGACGCGAGCATTAGCCGAAAGGGGAGCTGGATACCAGCATAGGGCAACGCCCCATCGGCACCTGCGTCGCTAAGGCACGTCGGCGCAGGTGTCTCGGCTTTTCGACATGGAGCTGGATGGAATGCGGCGCCTCAGTCCTGGCGCGGCGAGAGCCAGCGGGCGATGGCAAGCCGGGCGATGAGGATGAAGCAGATGGCGAGGCTTGCGAATTTCAGCCGCGTCATCCACGGCAGCAGCTGTGTTGCAAGACCTGAGGGCGCACCATCGCCGAAGGCGATCAGGCTCGAGATGTTCTCGCCGTAATCGGCGATGCCGTAGATGAACGGCAGCAGGTAGACTGCCTTGCCAACGAGCGGATGCGCCGATCGGCCGAACCATGCGCCGCCGGGACCGAGCTTGAGGAAGGCGAGGAACAGCAGCGCCGTCAGCAATGCCGGAAAGATCAGCTCCGGCCCGAAATACATGGCGCGCAGCAATCTGGTCGCCGTCTCGTGCTCATCGAGCAGCTTCTGCATGTGGAAGACCGCCGACTCGTCGTAACCGGCGAAATAGGTATCGAGCACCGCCTGGCCGGTTTCGTGCTTGAACGGAACGACGAAGCCGAAGGTCGTCCAGGCGAGCACGGCAAGACAGAGGGCTGCGAGCAGCGCGACGATCCAGAGAGGAACCCCGCTGCCCGCCTTCATGGTCAGAGGCCGGCGCCCGGATAATTCGGGCTCTCGCGGGTGATCGTCACGTCATGGGCGTGGCTTTCGCGAAGACCGGCACCGGAGATGCGCACGAATGTGGCCCGCTCCTGGAAATCCTTGAGATCCTTGCCGCCGACATAACCCATGGCCGCCTTGAGACCGCCGGCGAGCTGGTGGATGACGCCCGAGACCGGCCCCTTGTACGGAACCTGGCCTTCGATGCCCTCAGGCACGAGCTTCAGCGTGTCTCGCACCTCGGCCTGGAAGTAACGGTCGGCCGAGCCGCGGGCCATGGCGCCGACGGAGCCCATGCCGCGATAGGCCTTGAAGGAGCGACCCTGGTAGAGATAGACCTCGCCCGGGCTCTCATCGGTGCCGGCAAGCAGCGAGCCGATCATGACCGCGGAAGCGCCGGCGGCGATCGCCTTGGCAAGATCGCCGGAGAATTTGATGCCGCCATCGGCGATGACGGGCACGTCCTGATCATTCGCGGCCTGCACCGCCGACATGATGGCGGCGAGCTGCGGAACGCCGACGCCGGCGACGATGCGCGTCGTGCAGATCGAACCCGGACCGATACCGACCTTGACGGCATCTGCACCGGCATCGATCAGCGCCCTGGTGCCGTCATAAGTGGCGACGTTGCCAGCCATGATGCGCACCGAGTTGGAAAGTTTCTTGACCCGGCTGACGGCATCGAGGACGCGCTGCGAGTGGCCATGGGCGGTATCGACGACCAGAAGATCGACGCCGGCCTCGATCAGCCGCTCGGCACGCTCGAAGCCGTCATCGCCGACGCTGATGGCGGCGGCAGCGCGAAGCCTGCCCTGCGCATCCTTGGAAGCGTTCGGGTTCAACTGCGACTTCTCGATATCCTTGACGGTGATGAGGCCGACGCAACGGCCTTCGGTATCGACCACCAGCAGCTTCTCGATGCGATGTGAATGCAGCAGGCGCTTGGCCTCCTGCTGATCGACGTTTTCCTTGACGGTGACCAGATTGTCCTTGGTCATCAGCTCATGGATCTTCTGTTCCTGATCGGAAGCGAAGCGGACGTCGCGGTTGGTCAGGATCCCGACGAGGCGGCCGGACTTCTCCACGACAGGGATGCCGGAAATGCTGTAGGACTTCATGAGCCCGAGCGCATCGGCAAGCGTCGCATCGGGGCCGATCGTCACCGGATTGACGACCATACCGCTTTCAAACTTCTTCACTTGCCGGACCTGCTCGGCCTGCTCGATCGGCGTCAGGTTGCGATGAATGACGCCGAGGCCGCCGGCCTGGGCCATGGCGATCGCCAGGCGGCTCTCGGTAACGGTATCCATGGCTGATGAGATGATCGGGATGTTGAGTTCGAAATCCCGGGCGATGCGGGTGGAGATATTCGTCTGGCCGGGCATGACCTCGGAATGTCCCGGCTGCAGCAGCACGTCGTCGAAGGTAAGCGCGTCTGCGCCGGTTGCCGTTTCAATGATGCGTGCCATGGCCAAATTCCTTCGTTTAATAAAAATGCGACCCTGTCCGGAAACGAATCGTCCGCCCCGGCGGTCTGCATGGGTTGCTTGGAAGTTGGCGAGGGCTGGTAACACGTCTATGACAGGAAGGAAATAGCAAAAAGCCCGGCATGTCCGCCAGGCTCGTCATGGGTGCCATGCGCCAAGAGCATTGCGGGAAAAGCGCCAAGCGCTTTTCCGTTCGGAATTGCATAAAAACAAGAAATTAGAGCGGTCCAGCGCTTCCGTGAAAGGCTGAACCACTCCAGATCAGATGTCGAACTGATAGGTCTTCGGCACGAAGCGATAGCCGCCATCCTGCCTTTCGACGAAGCCGACCGCCGGGAACGGCATGTGATAGCCAAGGAAGGCGATCTTCTCGCTCGCAATCATCTCGAAAACCTTGCGGCGCGTGGCCGCAGCCTGCGTCTTGTCCATGTCGAAACGCACCTCCCAATCCGGCCGCAGCAGCGACAGGATATAATGGTTGGCCGTATCGCCGGTCAGCACAAGGCGTTTGCCCTCGGATTCGACGTGGAACACCATATGCCCCGGCGAGTGGCCGGCCGCCAGCATCGCCGTTATGCCGGGCGCGACGCTATCACCTTCCTTGACGAAGGTGATCTTTTCGGCGAGCGGCACCACATTGGCGAGCACCGCCTTGTGGCCGCCCTCGGCCGGCGTGCCCTCACGCGCCTTGTCCGACCAGAAATCATATTCGGCCTGGCCGACGACATAGCGGGCATTCTTGAAGGCCGCCGCGCCGTCTTCCATCAGACCGCCGATATGATCGCCGTGCAGATGGGTCAGCGCCACAAGCGTGACGTCCTCGGCCGAATATCCCGCCGCCTTCAGGCCTTCGGTCAGTTGGCCGGCGCCACGTGCGCGGCCGCTGGCGCCGAACCCGGTATCGACGAGGATGACATCCGAACCGGTATCGATGAGAGCCGGCGTATAGCCATTCATGAACTTGTCGGCCGGCAGGAAGTTTGCGGTCAGCAACGCCTTGACGGTTTCGGGGTCCTGATTGGTGCCGAAGGTTTCATAGGGCTTTTCGACAATGCTGGTGCCATCGCGAACGACGGTGAACTTATAGGAACCGAGCTTGAATTGATTGATCTCGGGCAAAGGCGTTCCATCCATATGGTTGCTTTCTCCAGTTGCGGCCGCTTCGGCTTTCTCTCTTAAAATGACCGGTGCCGCCAGCAAGCCAAGGCCTGCGGCAAAAAGGGTGCGCCGCTTTATTCCCGACGAGTTTGCCATATGTCCATCCTCCTACGACGTGCGGTGCGTCGCCGCACGATGTCAGTTCCGCCGGGTTTTTTGCCCCGGCCAAGTAAACATATGTCAATCTTGCCAGGCGACGTTGATGCGCAAGGCGTCTCACGCAGACGTGAAGCAAACGTGTCGTCGACCCGGATTTGGGGATTGGCATGGCTGGGAACTGGGACTAAACAGCACTGGCCTTCCCAGCTCCATCCGCTGCCCCATCAAGGCTCCCGCCTATGAATCGCATCGTCCCGCTGATCCTTGCCGTCGCCCTCTTCATGGAACAGATGGATTCAACCGTCATTGCGACGGCGCTGCCGGCGATCGCGGCGGATTTGCATGTCGGGCCGATCACGCTGAAGCTGGCGCTGACCTCCTACATGGTGGCGCTTGCGGTGTTCATCCCGGTGAGCGGCTGGATGGCCGACAGGTTCGGCGCCAAGAAGATCTTCCGGCTTGCCATCTCCGTCTTCGTCATCGGCTCGATCTTCTGCGCCATCTCGTCCAACCTCGTCGAATTCGTGTTTGCCCGCTTCCTGCAGGGCATGGGCGGCGCGATGATGACGCCGGTCGGCCGCCTTGTGCTGGTGCGCACCACGAAGCGCAGCGATCTGGTCTCGGCCATGGCGCTGCTCACCATCCCGGCACTTGTCGGCCCGCTCACCGGACCGCCGCTCGGCGGCTTCATCACCACCTATTTCAGCTGGCACTGGATCTTCCTGATCAACGTGCCGGTCGGCATTATCGGTATCTGGCTTGCGACGATCTTCCTGCCAGAGGTGGAAGCGACGGCGCCGCCGCGGCTCGATTTCACCGGTTTCGTGCTGACCTCGCTTTCGGCTGCGGGCGTCGTCTTCGGCCTGTCGGTGGTCAGTCTGCCGGCCCTGCCCCCGATCATCGGCGTCACCGCCACCTTGATCGGCCTCACCTGCGGCTTCCTCTACGTGCGCCATGCCAAGCGGCACCCGGCGCCGATCCTCAACCTCAACCTGTTCAAGAACCCGACGTTCCGGGCCTCGACCTTGGGCGGCACGCTGTTTCGCATTTGCGTCGGCGCCATGCCCTTCCTGACGCCATTGATGCTGCAGCTCGGCTTCGGGCTGACGCCGTTCCAATCCGGCCTCATCACCTTTGCCGGGGCGATCGGCGCGATCACCACCAAATTTATGGCGAAGCGGGTCTTCGCCGCCGCCGGCTTCCGCACCACGCTTCTCGGCGCCGCGATGGTAACCACCCTGGTGACTGTCATCACCGGCCTGTTCACGCCGTCGACGCCGCACCTCGTCATCATCGGCGTGCTGCTGCTCGGCGGTTTCTCCCGCTCCTTCATGTTCACCGGGGTGAATGCGCTTGCCTTCGCCGACATCGATGATGCCGAAGCCAGCCAGGCGACATCGATGAGCTCGGTGATGCAGCAGGTCAGCCTGGCGCTCGGTGTTGCGGTCGCCGCCGCGATCCTGGAGAGCTCGATCTATATCAGCGGCGAAGCGCTACAGGTGGCCGATTTCCACCTTGCCTTCTATATCATTGCCGGACTGACGGTGATTGCGACCATTCCCTTTATCCGGATGGACCGCAATGCCGGTGCGCTCGTTTCCGGCCACCGCTTGAAGACGATGACGGCAGCAACTGTTGAAGCCGAACAGCACGCGGTGAAATAAAGCATGTCGCGCAAAAGTGTGCAGCGGTTTTGCGGTAACGACATGCGTGGAAACAAAGACTTAAGGCGCGAGGAGCGAATCTGAAAGATTGCGACGCGCTTTAGGCAGCCGTTACCCCGGGTTTTCGCAGACCGCAGAGAGCTTGTGGCCGTCGAGATCACGCACATAGGCAGCGTAGAAATGGGCATGGTAGGAGCGCAGGCCGGGCTTGCCTTCATCCACGGCGCCTGCCGCGATCGCCGCCGCATGGAAGGCGTCGACATCCGCCCGTGTTTCGGCTGCAAGCGCGATCATGGCGCCATTGCCTGCGGTCGCCCGGCGGCGATTGAAGGGCGTCACCACCCAGAAGCGGCAGCGCGTATCGCCCTCGGCGGCATAGCCGATTTCCTCTTCGGAAGAGCGCTGGCGGCGATAGCCGAGCACGGGCAGCACGGCATCATAAAAATGCCCTGCGCGATAGAGGTCGTTGGTTCCGAGCGTGACGTAAAGAAGCATGGGATCAGCGGTTCAAATCCTGACAGCGGCGCGCGCCCTTTCAGATGCGCAAAGGACGCGGCAACGCTTTCCATTGCTGCATATCTCATCCTTAAATCGATGCCGTTTTAAGGAGCTATGCAGTCGATCGCCATCATCCGTCAGGACCGGCCCGAAGATCAAGCTTCTTCAGCGTCGCCCTCAGCCTTGCGCCCTTTGAACCCCTTGGCCAGCAGGAACATCTCGACCGATTCGGCGCGCGACGAGTTCGGCTTGACATGGACGACCTGGCGGAAGTTCTGCTTCAGCATGGCGAGCAGCTCACGCTCGGTGCCGCCCTGGAAGGTCTTGGTGAGGAAGTGCCCGCCCTCCTGGAGCACCTCGACGGCGAAATGCGCCGCGACTTCGCAGAGATGCATGGTGCGCAGATGGTCGGTGCGGTGGTGGCCGGTGGTCGGCGCCGCCATGTCTGAGATGACAAGATCGGGCGTGCCGCCGACGGCCTCCAGCAGCTTTTCCGGCGCGGTCGGATCGAGGAAATCGAGCTGCAGGATCTTGACCCCCGGCAGTTGGGTCATTTCGAGGAAATCGATCGCGGCCACACGAATATCATCATCCGTCGAGCCGGTGACCTTGGCTGCAATCTGCGACCAGCTGCCGGGAGCAGCGCCGAGATCGATGATGCGCCTGGCGCCGCGCAAGATATGATGTTTCTCGTCGATCTCCAGCAGCTTGAAGGCGGCACGGGCGCGATAACCTTCGAGCTGGGCGCGCTGCACATAGGGATCGTTGAGGTGGCGCTCCAGCCATTGGCGGGAGGAGGCCTTCATCTTCTTGTTTTTGACGCGCTGGCCGAGCTTGCGGCCGGTGCGGTTTCCCGCGATCGGTGCCTTGGTCATGCCTTCTTCCTATCTCGCGCGCTGGCCGCGTCGGTTGCGGTGGCGCCGCCACACGCCGTCATCGGCCATCATGTCTGTCAGCAAGCCTTCCCTCAAGCCGCGATCGGCAACGCGCATGCGCGGGCTTGGCCAGCGGCGGCGGATCGCCTCGAGAATGGCGCAGCCGGCGAGCACCAGATCGGCCCGATCAGGCCCGATGCAGGGATTGGCGGCGCGGCTGGCGAAATCCCAGGAGAGAAGCTTTGCCTGCATGGCGGAGACCTCGTCATCAGACAGCCAGATGCCATCGACCTTGCGCCGGTCATAACGCGGCAGGTCGAGATGGACGCCAGCAAGCGTCGTCACCGTGCCCGATGTGCCGATCAGATGGAAGTCGCCGGTCTGGGCGACCTCGATCTCCGGGCAATCGAAGCGTCCGAGCATGCCTTCGACTTCGCGCACCATGCCTTCGAAAGCCTCCGGCGTGACGTCGTGCCCGCCATGGCGCTCCGACAGCGTCACGACGCCGACCGGCAGCGAGGTCCAGTGGGTGATGTGATTGGCGAGGCGGCTGAAGCGATTGTCGCCGATACGGATGACGGCAATCTCCGACGAACCGCCGCCGATATCGAACAGCACGACGGAGCGCGTCTCGCGACCGACCAGCGAGGAGCAGCCGGAGACGGCAAGCCGCGCTTCGGTTTCGCGATCGATGATTTCGAGCGCGAGGCCGGTTTCGGCAACGACCCGGCTGAGGAATTCCTCGCCATTGACGGCCTGGCGGCAGGCTTCGGTGGCGATCAGCCGCATGCGGCGGATCTCCCGATTCCTGAGCTTGGAGGCGCAGATCCTCAAGGCCTCGATTGCCCGCTCCATCGCCTCGTCGGACAGACGGCCGCTGGCCGCAAGGCCTTCGCCGAGGCGCACGATGCGGGAAAAAGCATCGACGACGCGAAATTGTCCCGGACGGGTCGGCTGGGCAATGAGGAGACGGCAATTGTTGGTGCCGAGATCGAGAGCGGCATAGAGCTCCTCCGGCCAAGCATGCTCGCCGCCCTGGCGATCCCCCCCCTGGTGACCGGGATGGGCATGGCTTTCCTGGCGGCCCCTGCGGTTGGCGCTCGCGCCATTCAGCGTTTCACGCAGTTCGGCACCGAGCGCCGTCTCTTCCGCGCGGCGTTCCTGCTGCGAGGCAGCAGATGGTTTTGCCGATGTCAGCGGCCGGCCCTGAAGACCGCGCTTGCCGCGATGCTTGCGGCGGTTGCGACGGCTCGGCGCCGAATCGCCATCGGACCGGGTGGCATGATCTGCCGCTCCGGCCTGTTCCATCACATGAGGTTGAAGTGAACCATCCTGCACAGCACCATGGCCGCCACGACGGCGACGCTTGCGCTTGCGGGCCGGATTGCCGGCTGCATCTTCCATCGGGCGCGCTGGCTGTCCGGCACCGCCGGAAGGCTCATGCGAAGCGGGATGAGCCGCGTTGCGGGATTGCCCGCCACGTTTGCCCTTGCGGCGCCTGGACTTCTTGCCGTCCTTGCGCCCTGCCGCCGACGCCCCGTCAAATTGCGGCTTTGCGCCGCCTTCGGGGTCTTCCACGTTGTTTTTCCACCGCGCCGCGCAAGTCTTGAGATATGCAGCAGGCGCTCATTCGATTTTTGCGTTGCGGCAAGAATATCAGCGCCCGCCGAAATCGCCAAATTCTTTTTTGGACAGGGGATTTGAGGATCGTTTCACGTCTTCCGCACTGCACGAATTTTTTCAAAACGGCTATTTGCAATCCGCCCGCTTTTGGTTATAAGCGCCGCACAGCAGCCAAGCCATGCTTCGGCGGCAACTGCTGGGGAATAGTTCAATGGTAGAACGACGGACTCTGACTCCGTTAATCTTGGTTCGAATCCAGGTTCCCCAGCCAAAAAATTTTCTCATGTAAATCAATGCGACAACCAGACATAGGGCGGCAAGCTTGCCCGTTTGATGTTGCGGGTGCTTGCAATGCAAGCTGCAATTCCGGAAGTTCTAGGGAAGCCCGACGTCGAAGAGAGCCCCGCAGCAGCGGATGAGCTTACCTTGCGCAAAGGGAGCGGTCTGGAAATGAAATTCGCGTATTGTTCCCGCTAGCAACTCTCCATGGTATCGAGCGTCAGCTCATCCTCCTTATGTTCGGCGTGCGACCGAGATGTTTTGTGAAGTATCGCATCATACTTGAGACATGCCATCGCATGTATTTCGGGTCGGTGTGGCTTGCGCGGCGAGCGTCGTGAACCACAGAGACCGTTGGCTGCAGAATGACCTTCCAGCCTGCCTTCCATAGCCTCGCACAGATGTCCACATCCTCGTAGTAGAGGAAGAAGCCTTCATCAAACCCGCCGACGTCCGCGAAGGCTTCGGACCGAAAAAGCATGAACATGCCAGCAGTCCAATCAACCGCTGAGGGCAGGTTCGGATCAATCGGAAACCTTCCGTCACTCTTGCCCAACGCCTTCCTGAGAAGACCAAAGGGGGTAGGAAAGTATCGAGCGCTGTCTTCGATGGCTCCCTCGGGATTGACTATCAGAGGGGCCACAAGGCCGACCCTGGGATCACTCATCGCCGCCTTGAGGTGGCCAAACGGATCCGCCTGAAGCCGGATGTCAGGATTCGCGACGCAGAACAAACCACTGTCGCAGTGCCTGAATGCCTGGTTGTGGTTTGCTGCGAAGCCCTTGGGAGAAGGATTCTCGATCTGCAGGAGCGGATACCGCCTATCTCGAATAGGCAATTCTTCCGGAATGTTTTCGGTGAGGACAACATTGAGCCCGGAACAGCGATGGTCTAGATCGTCCAGCAGCGGGTTCGCAATCTTCCCCTGTCCGTGGCTCACAATGGACACGCATATATCGCTCATGCTCGCTTCAACGCTTCCAGGGTTTCCAATGTTAGTTGGGCTGTGCGTTCCCAGGAGAATGATTTTGCCCGCTCGCGGCCTTGGACGGCCAGAGCGCCAAGCAGCTCCGGTTCCGTCAGCAGCCTCACAAGTCCGTCACGGATGGCATCCACATTCGTCGGGTCGACAAGGATCGCCGCGCCTTCGGCGATCTCCGCGGTAGCGCCGGTATTGCTGGTCAACAGCGGTATTCCGCGCGCCATCGCTTCAACCACCGGCAAACCAAACCCCTCGTAGAGTGATGGATAGAGAAGGGCCCTAGCGCCTTGCATCAGTTCTGCCAGAGAGGAATCGCTGACGTGCCCGAGAAAATCTATGGTATTGTTCGTCTTGAGGCTTTGTAGCAAGTCGCTTACCATCCATCCCGTGGCGCCGACGATAACAAGCCGCGTGTTGCCCCGCGTGGCATTATCGAGCATCTGCCAGGCGGCCAGCAATCGTGGAAGATTCTTTCGTGGCTCTAAAGTTCCGACGAAGAGCAGGTAGTCGCCTGAGTGACGTTGGTCGCGGGGAGCCTGCGAATCCGAGCCCAGCTTGCGTGCAGCCAGCAGCGTAACGGTTGTCTTTCCTCTACTCTCTGGAATCATCCGTTTTAGGTCCGTTTCTGTGGTCCGCGATACCGCAAATACAGCCTGCGCCTTTGCCACTGAGCGTTGCATAATTGCCGGAAAGTAAAAGCGCTTTAAGCGCTCGTGCACCTCGGGAAACAGTTGGAAGGTTAGGTCATGTATTGTGACGGCCATTGGCCTTTGCGAAACCACCGGTAATACGAAGGCCGTCCCCCAATGCACATCGATTCCAAGTCGGCGCATATGCCACGGCATCATTAACTGCTGCCAGATCACTCTGATATGGCGGTTGTTGGGCGCGCGGACGAAACGAAACCGATGGTCCAATCCGGCTTCCGAGCAGAGGGAAACGGCCTTCTCGCTCGCGAAGATCGTGAACTCGTGGTTGATGGACGTATTGCGGCTCCAGCGCGACAAAATCTCTATAAGATAGACTGATGTACCCGTCTTGGGGCCGCCCAATCCGGTTGCGTCAATACTAATTCTCACGTCGCTCTCCGGTCTGAGGGCGCTCCCATGAGGTCCTCTGCGGGGTAGATGAAGGGTGTCCCCGCGATGATGCCGTTGCAAACGATGTCGAGCCCGGGCGACTTGCCGGGTGCAAGGTCGTCCAGACTATCTATATGCACGGCGAATGGCGGCCAGCCCTTTCGCTCCTTAATACAATCCAGCGGGACCATGCGCCGAAAGAAGAAGTGATAAGCATATTTCTGCGCCCGTTCGACCGTGGCGTCATCCAGCTTTTCCCGCAGCGGCAGAGCATCGAGCAAGCGCAGATAATTTTCTTCCGAAGTTGCATCCATCGTAACGCCTTTGCCACGGATCCAGGCCTCACCGGCGACAATGACCGGTATTCCCATCGCCGAAAGCTCAACGCCCATTTTCGTGCCATAGATCAGGACGGCGTTGCAGTGAGACATGGCGACGTACGTACTTGCTTTGCTTTCGGGCGGAATGATGAAGACATTTGCCGGAAGGTTAGGAAACTGTCGCCGAATTTCGTCAACGGCAGGCTGCCGGGATGGAAGCGTCCCCGTAAGTTCGGCCGGATGAACCCGTATCAGCAACTGCAGGTCGGGCCGCTTTTCGAAGTAGGCAATGGTCTTGATCAACCAGTCAACCATGTTCGGAAAGGCGTTTGCCTTATAATGCAGCTGCGCGTCCCAAATCACGTTGGTGAGCAACCCGATGGTCGGACGCCGAAAATCAATGCCGATTTCCTGCTGAATCGAGTGGGTATCGAACTCCGGCTGATCGTGAAACTTCACCCAGTCTTGCTGACCAACCCATCTGCTGCGGAGATACTGCGTGATCTGCTCCTGCTGCATAACGTTCCAGCACATGTTTTCCCAGGACGAGACCGGTTCGTTCATCAAGCCATGATGATAGGTTTCGTGGTGATTGAAGATAAAGCATCCTCGTCTGTAGGCCGGATGCCATGTCACCACGCGCACGCCGAGGTGTCGGGCTGTTTCCGATATGATGCCCTGAGGAACGTATATCCCGTGATTTAACACCACGGCATCGTACTGACCTTCGCCAAGCAGGCGGCGTGTGCTGTAATAGGTGAGAAGCGCCGCCTCCAGGTAGCGCCTCAGGATCGGTTCAGCTCCAGACACCTTCTCGAGGTCGCCTCTTGAAAAAAAACGAAGAGCGCCCGCCACGGCGTGCTCCCCGATAGGAATACCGTCCTCTTCATACGCCGCGATCTCGCTTTGCGGCGTCTGCATTGAAATCGCCTTTGCCTTAGAGCGATCGGCGTCAGTCAGTTTCGAATTGAGCCCGATCGCGTTGAGGCCAGCACGGTAGAGCATTTCAGCCGATGGTCGGTAGCAGGTCACACAGCGGTCTTTTGGGCCATGCTTGACCAGCCTGTCGACGTCAGAATACCAACTGATCTCGCACATCATGCAGGCAGGCAGGGCCGCATCGCAGAGCAGGAAGTCAACACCGACGCCTCGAGCCGCCAATGCCATTCCAAGCAGGCTTTCCATCGTCATCGACGGCAGATGTCCGGCAGTGCCTGTTGCAACCAAAACGCGCTTGGCGCCTCCGATCAAAGGTGGGCGTACCGGCTCGAGTCCCGCTTGTGGTTGCCATGCCGTCCAGTCGGGCAGTCCACCATGGCGGGCACGCCATCTTGCATATGCGAGATGAAAGCGGCGATACCAGCTGTCGCGCAACAATCGGTTCCGAATGCCGCGCAAATCCGGCTTGAGCAGTCTGGCAGCTGCGGCAGAGAAGGTATCAATTTTCACTTGTCGTCTTCATTCGTTCACTAGACCGGCATCCGAGCCACCGATCAACTGAACGGATTAGCTTTCGTTGCCAAAAATGATCGTTTCAACAAGCCAAAGAGCTCGGCGAACTTTGTTGACTTTGATCCCAGACAGCGAAATCGCAGACCTCACCGAACCTACCATGCCGCGACAAGGAAGTGCGCTACGCTTTGTAGTTTCTATGCAGCGACTGATGGCCTCATGCAACCCCTGAGCACCGCAGAGCTATTAAACGTCATGGGAAACCTGCTTAAGCGTAGTAGGCGATCGCGATTGAATTTCTGAGCCGAACCTCAGCCGTGCTCCAACGTAAGAACAACAACAGGCCTCCCTTCCAGCGCGAGACTCGCGCACCGGCATTAATGGAAATTCCCGCGGTTGCGGGATCCATCGCTTATTCAATCGAGACTAAGGCCCTCAACCGTCTTATTGCCGCTCTCTTGCGCTTCTGAATACGTCTGCTCAATGCGCTGCCGTCCCGCGGCAATTTTCTGAACCAAATGGTATGGCTTATTCCAAGTCAGGACAGGATCCATAAAATTTATATATTTAGCCGTCGTGACGTTGAGAAAGTCTCTCGCCAATGCGCTGTTTCGCAAAGAGGCTCGTGCAAAGAAGAAACGCCCAGCTCGCTTCAGAACGTTGCGGAATTTGGAGGCCGGCCTGCCGCTGCCCGTAGCCTCAGGAGAATAGCGGCTAAGGTAGAGCGCCTTTGCGCGTGCGTGGCGCTCCCTGATCCATTGGCGGTTTTCAGATTTTGGATCTTCATTCCAGTTTCTATAGTGCAGCAGTGCAACTTCACGGGTGTAGACGATCTTGTAACCCGAGAAGAGAACTTCCGCGGTTAATGCTGGATCTATACCGTAGTCCCGAAATTCTTCGGAGAAGCCACCAACTTCCCTGAGCACGGACGTGGGAAGCATCCCCTGATTGACGTTAAGAATGCCCGCCGGAGATATTCCTCCAATATAAGGAGTTCCGAGGAATGGCCCTTGAACGTCCCTGGTCTTCAGCGCGACCATCCCTATACGAGGGTCGCGTTCCAAAATCCCTATTGCACGGTCTAATCCGGCCCCCGTAACCTCGTTGTCATCGCTCAACCAGCAGACATACGGGGTATCCACGATCTCGAAGACGTCGTTATAGGCCTTCGCCTGACCGAGCTTCTCCCCAACGAGGATCGGGATGATGGTCTCGGACGCAATCGACTGAAGATATTCGATTGTGCCGTCGGTGGAGCCCGCATCCGTCACGTAGATCTTTGTAAGCACCCTCGTTTCGCGAACGATACTTTCTACGCACCGTTTGAGCTGATCGAGGCGGTTGTAGGTTCCAAGTACGACGGAAAGCTTCATCGTGAATAGTCTATTTTCGGAGTTGTAGGTTCGGACTCTAAAATGAAGTCCGGCAGCGAGAGCGCAACATTCTTTGTGACCATGAAGACTTCCCGGCGGTGGCGTCGCTCGGGGCTGTCGATAAAATCGCTATGTTGCACTACACTCGTATGTCTATACACCGAGGTAAAACCCGCCACATAAAGCATCTTCACGAGCGCCCGTCGTGATGGAATGAGGGCGTGGAATTTTAACCCCTGTGTTTGATTTTGGCCTTCGGAAACCAGCACAAGATCGTTGCCCTCGCCGAGGGCGATCTGTGTTTCAATAAAAAGATATTGGGCGGTGATCCGATGGAGATTTCGAATTGCAGCGAAGGGATTTTCAAGATGATAAAGGAGGCCAAAGCAAAAAACCAGTCCCGCGGGTTGCAGGTCCTGAAGTGCATTTGGGTCTGTAATATCCTGAGTTATAAACTTCCCTTTTGGAACTCTGGCCGAGGCTTCCACGATAAGCTCATCGCGCCCGTCCAAGCCAAGTACATTCAAACCCCGGTTGATCAATCGCTCAGAGAACCATCCAGGCCCGCAACCGACATCAATGCAGTGGTCCAGGCGGGGCAAGCGGTCTAATACCGCTTCCGCCATTGCCCAGCGGGCGCGATTGATTTCTATATAATAAGCTTCATCAAAGAACGTCACAGAGCTCGACATGGTAGATAACACCTATCGTTCAACATCGTTTACGGACCAATCCAACAGCGGCCTGACTGGCCCAGGAAACTGCCGCGGCATCAGGCCCCGAGCGGATTTCTCCCCAATAGCGGATTCCACGACGTGAAAGGACAAATATCTTTCCTCAGAAAAGTACCGTTTGAACGGCGCCTCCTTTGGGCTGAAGACGACAAGGCTCACCGAATACGTTCCAATATTGAACAAATGAGCCGGCATCCACACCACCGCCTTTACCCGAGTCGGCTGGCCCTTCTCAAAGTCGGCGATGTTAGTGCTCGGGTGCGTGGCAGCGAATGCCAGCGTACCCGATGGACAATAGACATGGATTGCCGGCGCATAAAATCCAGGACCCTTCACATCGTAGACCAGCTCTACCCCAACCTGCTCGGCGACGGAAACCAGCGTCGCCTTGTTTCCGGTGGCATTAATGATCCTCGCTGAAACCAGCTCCGCCCCATCTCGATACTCGATGGTTTCTCGAGCGACGGTCGAGCCGGTTGACTCGGCCTTGACCTCGTGCTGGCTATCCGCCGTGCTGGCCCCATCAATCGCCCCGATTGACACAACAGTTCGTTCCGAGCGAACCTTCAACACTTCCTCGACATAGGCCTCGGTCACTTCGCGCGTATCGCCGTCCATCCGCAGTTTCCCACCGTCGATCCAGAGGCATCGGGTGCAATAGCGGAGAACCGAATCCATGCTGTGCGAGACGAAGAAGAGTGTTTTGCCTGCTGACGTCAACTCATCCACGCGTTCAAGACATTTTTGCTGGAACGACATGTCCCCGACCGCGAGAACCTCGTCCAAAAGCAGGATATCGGGTTCAAGATGAGCCGCAACCGAGAACGCCAGCCGCATGCGCATCCCGCTGCTATAATGCTTGATCGGAGTATCGATGAACCGGCCGATCTCGGAGAACGCAACAATCTGATCGAACCGCTGCGCTATAAGGCTGCGGCTCATGCCGTACAGTGACGCGTTAAGATAGATATTTTCGTGTCCGGTAAGATTATCGTTAAAGCCGGTTCCTACCTCCAACAGCGACGCCAAGCTCCCCCGAATTCTCACTTCACCGGCGGTCGGATAGGAAACCCGCGACATTATCTTCAGAAGCGTCGATTTGCCGGCACCGTTCTTGCCAATAACGCCAACTCTCTGACCCGGCTCAACCGAAAAATTCACATCTTGCAGCGCCCAGAACTTACTGGATTCATCTTCCCCGAACCGCAACTTGTGCGCGAGACGCCGCCACTTTCCGCCCTTAATGCCAGCCTTCTCAATTGAGTAGCACTTGCCGAGGCCATTCACTTCAACTGCAAGCTCAGACAAATTTACAACCTATCAACAAAGTGGCGCTCCATATGTTGAAACGCAATGAAACCGATCAGACCGACAGCGAAACTAACCATCGCCGCTATCGTCCAATCATAAAGTGGAAAGGGCCAATCAGCAAAAAGGCATGCGCGAAAGGCGCCTAACGTTCCTACCATTGGATTGAGGGCGTAGAGCGTCTGGAAATCCGCTGGGATCATCCCCGGCGCGTAAATAACCGGAGAAACGAAGAGACCCACATAGAGAGCGAACCCTAGGAAGCGCTCCCAGTCATTGCTCTGCAAGCCCAAAGCAGCAAACAGACAGCCAAGCCCAAAAATGAGACTGGCGAACTGCAGGATGAAAACCGGCAGCAGCAGGATCTTCAGTCCGGGGAAGCCCCCATAATACAGCATCATCAGCACCAATGGCACGACGTTGAGCGAGAATATCACCACATTCGAAATAATATCGGAGATGGGAACGATCACTTTGGGGAAATAGATCTTCTTCACAATATCAGCTTCGCGCCGGATAGAACCGGCGGTCTGCATCACCGCTTCTGTAAACATGAACCAGAGAACAAGCCCCGAATACACGTACAAAGGATAAGGTATTGAGACCCCGGTCTTCGCGTCCGAAAGATGCCTGAACAAGGTGAACAAGACTACCATGAGCACGGGACGGAAGACCGGCCAGACGAACGCTAGATACTGCTGATCGAACTCCGATTTGAGTTGCCGGCTGATCATCGAATAGATGAGGGAGCGGCATTCCCAAAGCTCCCGGACGCTGAACTGCGCGAGAAGCTTGGGCGGGCGGATGATAATTTCGTTGTTAGACACTCGATTCTCGCTATTGCAAACGTTGCCGTACGGCCACCCTAGCCTCGTTTGGAGAGGGTGTTGATGAGCTCCAAGGCATACGTTCTGAATATTTGCTGGGCGTTGCGCCGATTACGCAATCTTTCGAGAAGCCTAAACACCGGCGGTTCCTTGAACGGGAAATAGTTCAGCCGTGCTGACACGATTTGCGCATCAAATTTCTTCAGCTTCGGAGAACCTTCCTTTATGAAGAAGTAGTTGCCGTTGAGCAGCCCTCGGAAAATAGCCTTCGCATTCGGCAATTTTAGGAACTCGTCCTGCTTCGCCGACAGATGGCGGCAGGTATAGCCACTCTTGAAGAGCCGTGCAAGGAGTAGAAACATCTCATCGTGCTTTGACCGCGGCAGGTTCTTGTGCGTCAGTTCCAGCATGATTAGAGGCTGAAATTTCGCGATCGTTTCCATGGCACCTTCGAGAACCTCCGGTTCATGGCCCTCAACGTCTATCTTGATCGCATCGACACTTGTCAGACCGTTTTCCGCGACGACCCAATCGACCGTGTGGATGGGGAGAGTAACCTCGCCAAATTGACGTGCTCGACCAGTGTCGCTCATTCCACTCAAGCTTGGTTCGGACGACAGGCTGAAACTGGTCGTCCCATTGTGGCTCCCTATGCAGTAGTCGAACACGCGAACTTTGTCTGAAAGCGAATTCAACTGGATATTTTCCGAAAGAAGTTTTAGCGAACGGGCATCGGGCTCGAATGAATAAACCTTGCCTTTTCCTCCAAGAGCCAGACCACTGGCTACCGTATAAAGGCCGATATTCGCGCCGACATCCAAGATAACGTCGGTCGGTCTGATTGCACCGAGGAAGGCCCGCAGGTCTTGGACCTCGGTCATGACGCCGTAGTAGAAATCGCATCCCATGCGATCGCCCATGTTCACGTAGTATTTTGCTCCGTCAGACGCCTTAACGATTCGCCTGTCCAGGACACCCGTGGGATGTATCTGCTCCCTGAGGTTGCGGAGTTTGCGCGCATAGAATGCGTCGAAACGGGCAGATGTCTGCGCTTCAGGTATGAGCCGGTGCAATTCGCCCAGAATACCCTCATCCATGCCAATGTCGATGGGATCGAAGACGAAGTCATTCAGGCGCTCCTGATCTCCGATCCAAATTGCATGACTTCTGGACATGCCGGCATGGGCAGCGTTACCCAGCTGTTGCATGTTCAGGCTGCGAAGGCGTTCCCAGTCCTGATCCGGGGATACGAGCAGCGCCGTCATGGGTGTGCCTCCGGCGGCGGCGTCCGTGACAGTTTCAAGGAATATCCCGTTGACACCATCCTCGATGTAATCCGTCATCGTCGGTTGCTTCACCGAAAGAACAGTGCAGCCGCGCGCCATAGCCTCCAGGAAAGAGAGGCCAACGCCCTCGACAGGCCGCGGCGCTATCACGATGTTGGCACGGTGCACGAATTGGTCGGCTTCCGCTGGGTCATCGAAGAACGGCACCTCCACGACCGGAATGTCGACCGGAATGTCGCTTACCTGGTACCCCCGGTCCTCCGGGACACCCGGATCCAGACGGGGCTTGAAGTACAGCGTCTTTACATCGAGTTCCTTGCAAATCGTCGCAAGGACATCCGGCTTCACCAATCCAACCCTGTTCCAGTAATAAAGGATGTTGCCATCAGACCAGCTGATCTCGCCATCGGCTGGTACATCGGGGACATATTGAACCTCAAGCACCCGAAGCCCCGCCCTTCGGGCAGGTGCCGTGATTGATGGGCTATAGGAGATGATCTTGTAGTGCTTCGGAAGCCTTGCCCATTGCATGTGATTCATCTGCATCACGTTATTCCACATGGGAATCCAAGTAACGCGAGCATGAGGGTACTTCTTAAAATGATGATCCGGCGGCCGTTTTTGACAGAAAATGAACGCAGACTCGGCGTCGATATTTTTCCACTCGTCACGGATCGACTTGCCATCCCAGACAACCTCCACGACATCAGTACTGCCGCGGAGATAGTTGACGAATATGCGATGGAATGCCGGACTGGATGTCTTATGCCATTCAAGCATGTAGATGTATGTTGTCATATTCGCCTCAGATGCAGACACACCACCGCCTCTGCGGCAGCAAGATTTGAAGAACGGGCATCGGCGTCTTTCGAATGGACATCGAAGTAGATAGCGTCTGCGGACGTCTGCCTATTAGATAGCTGCCAGCCCGTTGGCCCATGCCGGTATATGGTCTCGGCGATTAGCTGACAGCCGGTACTCGAGATCAGCCTGTCCACCATCGCACCGTCAAAAACCTGGAGCCACCCATGATTCTTAAATTTGCCGAATGGAACCGTAATATAAAGATTGCCGTTGGTCCTTATGACGCGAGCTAACTCCGAGGCAACCTTCAAATAGTCATCAGCATTGTTTTCCCGGAACATATCGTTGCTGGTATACAGCTGCGTGTTGTCCATCCCCACGTGCTCAATCGTGGAAATACATATGGCGTTGTCAAAGGACTCGCTGGGCAGGGGAATCTCGCGGAGGTCAGCTTGTACTCGATCAACCGATCGCGCCTTTAGATCGAAGGTCATATCCTTGGCATCGAGCGCAATGAGGGTAACCGAATTCTGCTCGGAGATTCGTTCCCTTGCTGCTGGATATTTGAAGAAAGCGCACCCGGCGTCGAGAACGCTGTTGCCCGGCCCTAGACGCGACGCGACCCAGGGCAATTCAACGACCCTTTCATCGATTTTAAATCCGAAGTTATCGGGCAGCGGCAGGGAATTTTCAAAAGCGCTGAGTACGTCGGGTGACTTAAGGACGCTGGTGACGAGCGCACTCCGATATTTAGAATAGCCCTCCGACCAAGGGATGCGTCCGCCCTGCTCATAAGAATTGAACCTCACTCTCGCCGTAGTCTCGAGGACTGCTGGGCGTAGCAATTTTGCTATTTTGGCCAGAAGCGTCATTGAACCTCCGCAGGGTAGATGAACGGCGTTCGCCGAAGAATCCCATCGCAAATAACGTCGAGTCCAATATCACCGCCTGGCAACAACGTCTCGGCCGTCGGGGGCTCGATCTTGTACGGCGGCGATGCCTTGTCCTCGTTGACAAAATCCATCGGGATAAAGCGCCGGAAAAAGAAGTGATAGGCATATTTCCGCGCCCGGCTGACTTGGGCCTCGTTCATACGTGAATCCAAGGGAAGCTTTTCAAGTAAGCGCAGATAGTTTTCAGGAGTATCCGCATCGAGTGTCAGCCCCTTGTTTCGTATCCATGCCTCGCCGGCAACGATGACAGGGATGCCTTTCGCTGTCATCTCAACGCCGGTCTTAGTGCCGTAGATGATTACAGCATTCGAACCTTCGCAGAGGGAGTAGGTGCTGGCTTGGCTTTCAGGCGGGATGATAAACACATTGGCCGGAAGTTCCGGGAATAGCTTCCGTATTTCTTCAACAAGTGGCTGCTTAGACGGAATCGCCCCCCGCACTTCAGCAGGATGAATTCTAATGGCCAACTGAAGATCAGTCCGGGTGCCGAAATAAGCTATCGTTGCCTGAAGCCATTCCAGCATATCCTTGAAGGCGTTGGCCTTGTAATGCAGTTGAGCGTCCCAGAATACGTTGGTAAGCGCCGCGACTACTGGTTTGGTAAAGTCGATACCAATTTCATCCTCTATGGCTTTTAGTGAGTGCTGAGGCTGATCGTGAAACCAGATCCAGTCGCTCGTTCCGTACCAGCGACTCTTCAAATAGGCGTCGAGCTCTTTGTCCAGCTTACCGTCGAGTGAAATATTCTCCCAAACGGACGTAGGCTCTTCGATGAGCGTGTGGTGGTAAGTGTCGTCATGCGAAAATATGAAGCACTTGCTCTTGTACGCGACATTCCAAGTGACGACACGAATTGCGTTGCTGCGCGCAACGTCGGAGATCACTCCGTGTGGGACGTAGATGCCATGATTGTAGACAGCTACCTTCGGCTGCAGCACATTGATTACAGATTGCGTGACTTCTTGCGTAATGAGGGCGGCTTCGAAGTAGCGCCTCAAAACCGCCTCGCCCTCCGGTGTTGGCGGCAGGTGGCCTCGGGAAAAAAACCGGAGTGTGCCTGACAAGGCGTGCTGTCCGACATTGACGCCATGGTGTACGTAGTCCGGTATCTCATTGAGATCGATCCGATGAGCAAGATCGCGCAGTTCGCGGGCTCTGCTTGAGGAAAGATGATCGCTATATCGGATGATCGGCAGACCAAGTGGGTCAAGAAGTTTTGCGCCTCTTTTTATACAGCCAGGGCAGACCTTATCCTTCATCCTATAGTCGGTGACGATGTCAACGCTCTCGATCTTGCCTTGGTGAACCTGCAGACAGGTAGGCATCTGCGCATCGCAAATCAAATAATGCACACGCGCTCCGCGAAGCGTCAGCGCAATTCCCAGGAGGCTCTCAACCAACACACCGGCATGGAAGCCGCTGACCGTTGTAGCGATCAGCACAACGTCACCCTTCTTCGTTTCGGTAAGCGCCCGTTTCCAAAACTTCGTCGTAACCACGACATGCGGCCAGCCAAGTTCGCCGTCAGGGGCTGAGTCGCTGCGCGCGGTATGATAGAGACGGCTCAGATATCGGCGACAGCGAGAGATAAAACCTTTGATCATTTACGGGAACTCACGGTGATGCAGACGAAAGCTCGTGAGACACGAGCCGATCGATGATGTCGTCCAGACTCAACGTCGAAGTCCAACCCAATTGAGCTCTCGCTTTTGCGGGATTGGCGTGGCCTTCTGCAATGTCTGAGGGACGCCTAAACTCAGCAGACGTTTCCACATGTTCTTGCCATTCCAGCCCAAGCCGGCGAAAGGTCTTGTCCAGAAACTCTTCGAGACTATGGCTGCGACCTGTCGCGATTACATAATCATCAGGAATCTCTTGCTGAAGCATCAGCCACATGGCCTGAACATATTCGGGTGCCCAGCCCCAGTCTCGTGTAATTTCTATATTACCAAGCTTCAGCTTCTGTTTCGAACCTTGGGCAATTTTGCAGGCCGTAGAGACGATCTTCTTTGTGACAAATCGCTCGGGTCGCAAAGGTGATTCATGGTTGAACAGTATGCCTGTGCATGCAAACTGCCCGTAGGCGTCACGGTAGTTGGCCACCTCCCACTGCGCAGCGGCCTTGGCCACTGCGTAGGGGCTACGGGGGCGAAAAGGTGTGTTCTCGTCAGCCGGATGTCCACCGGTATTGCCGAAACATTCGCTTGAACCCGCATTGTAAAAGCGCATATCCAGACCGAGAAATCGGATGGCTTCCAGAATATGCAAAGTTCCAAAAGCAATGCTTTCCATCGTTTCGACGGGCTGCTCGAAAGATAAGCCGACAGAACTCTGGCCTGCGAGATTGTAAATCTCATGGGGCTGGAATCGCGATAGCGTCTGGAGCACGCTACGGAAGTCCGTCGGCGCCATCGAAACAAGTTGTACGCGATCCCTTAGTTCAAGCCGCTCAAGATTGCGAAACGATGCTGTCGCGGCATCTCGAGAGGTGCCTATAACCTCATAACCCTCGCGCAGTAGCAGATCGGCCAAAAACGTGCCGTCTTGCCCAGAGATGCCACAGATCAGAGCTTTTTTTGACGTCATTCAAACCAATCCGCGTGAGGTGCACCAACCTCACGCCCGTTTATTTCCTTGATCGACCGCCCAGCGAGGTTCGCAGATGGGCAAACTACTACGATAAGCTATGACCCTACTTTGATCGACATTGCTGCTACAGCCTCGACGATGGCCATTGCATCGAGGCCCAATGCGCCAAGAACTTGCGCATTTGTCCCACTTGGAGGGACATCACCTACGCCCAAGCAAACTACTGGCACGTTACCGCCCGTCTGCACCATCGCTCTGGCAATTGCGTCACCCTGTCCACCGATAACGTAGTGATTGTCAAGCGAGACTACTGCCCTGCAGCCCGAAACTGCCGACCGCAGCCATTCCGCGTCTACATGATTGAGCCATGGCAGGTTGATGACTTTGGCACTGACACCGTGCTTTTCAGCGAGCATTTTTGAGGCGGCGATCGCATTGCTCAGGAGCACCGGGCCGTAACCGATGATGGCGACGTCGTCTCCTTCGGCCAAGGTGAGTCCCCGGCCTTTTGTCGGCCGGTAGTCGGCCGGAAGCGAATACTCGACTTCCCAAGGTACCGAAATCAGCCGGATATAGCTGCTGCCAGGCGCTTCGTTCACGCACCAATCCAGAAGCAGACCAACTTCCGCATCGCAAGACGGCTCCACCAGCGCCATCCCAGGCATGGCTGCCAGCGCCGAGATATCTCGAACGGATTGATGCGAGTGCCCCGGGCCGCCGGGAACGACACCTGCAAGGGAGCCGACATAGATGATCTTCGTCTTTTCCGTGGCATTGTTGTAGATCTGCTCATTTGGCCGCGTCGACAGGAAGCACGCGAATGAGTGGACGATCGGCAGCAGGCCGTTCAGCGCCATGCCGCCGGCTGTAGAAACCATATCCTGTTCTGCGATACCGCATTCGACAAATCGATCGGGAAACTGCTCGCGGAATGGGATGAGGCCGGTATCCAGCACCAGGTCTGCGTCAAGGGCAACGAGGTTCGAATGCTTCTCAGCCTGTGCGATCAGAGCCTTGCTGTAGGCGGCAACCAGGCGCTGAGCCTTTTCCGACGGGGCCGCGGATGCAGGCCGCTCGAGCGTTTCAAACTCCAGCCCGGGGATACCGGCGCTGCTCAGATTGGCTTGCAGACGATCCATGATTTCCTGCGCGGCAGCGCGATAATTACTCGCATCAGGCGCGCCGCTGTGGAAGCGGTACATGGCCACATCGGAATCCAGTGACGTGTGCTCCATGAAGGAGACGCCCTTGCCCTTGACGGTATCGGCAACGATAACCTTCGGACGCGGATCGTCTTGGATGGCGGCCAGGGTGGCGGCAAAAGCAGCGATATCGTTTCCGTCACAGCGAGCGACACACCATCCAAACGCCCTGAGCTTTGCCTCAAGGTCACCAAGGTCAGACACGTTCTTCACGAAAGTGTCCGACTGCAGCTTGTTGTGATCGATGATGACCGTAATCTCCTGCAGCCCGGAATTGGCTGCCGAGACCAGGGATTCCCAGAACTGGCCTTCCTGAAGTTCGCCGTCGCCCGTCATCACGAAGATGCGCCCCGGGCGATTGTTCAGCCTGTTCGCAATCACCATGCCCTTGGCCTTGGAGACGCCCATGCCGAGCGAGCCGGTATTTGTCACCATGCCCGGGGTGCCGACGTCGGGATGGCCGGGCAGACCATCAATCTGGCGAAGTTTGTGGGTAAGCTCGAAATCGAGCTTACCGGCGCCAATCAGTGCCGCGTAATAGCCTGGCGCATCGTGCCCCTTGGAGCTGAAATAGACATCATCGCCCGTCATTCCTTCGAGGAGAAGCCAGCTGACGATATCGAGACTGCTGAAACTGCTGCCGATATGACCGGAGCCGGCCCGACCGATCATGTAGAGCGCGTTCAGGCGACACATGTCAGAAAATAGAGCTGCTCTTTGCTCGCGAGGCGCGTTGATCGCACGTACCCGCTGGAATTCCTTATATGGCAGGTAATAAAGGGTGCCTTCTACCGCTTGTCCTACGAGATCGCCCACGATTTACTCCGGTCTATTCAATAGGTTATAGGGGTTGATTGAGATATTTGGGAGAACCGCCGATTGCGTTGCCAGCAATCGCTCGGCCATCCACCAGTCGTCAGGTTCGTTGATATCGAAGCCTTGATAGCCTTGGCTGACGAAAGGGATGATCGATTCGCCGGCGATGCTGTTGCTTTCGAGCGGGACACGCGACCACGCAATCTCAAGGCTGGCATCCTGCGCATAGACTTCGGGCAGAGCCGCATACTGACTGCTGTGCCATGGCGTCGTGCCGATGCTAAATGGCATTAGCGGGAGCATCCTGTTCTCGCGTATGACCCACATCTTGCCGGGGTGCTGCTTGCATTTCTCGATTGCGCGAAGAGAATCTGCTCTTGGATCGGCCGTGAACTGCTGCCATGCGCGCTGGATCGTCTCTGGAAGACGAAACGGGCTGGTGGGGCGCAGAATGCTGAATATGTCGAACTCGCGCCCTTCGGCACGAAGTTGTTCCAGCATCCAAACCACCCATTCGATATCCGGCGATTTGTCGGTGGAGATCTCCGCGGCGCGCAGAAACGGCACTTCGGCGCCATAGTGGCGGGCGATGTCCGCATAAATCTCGCTGTCCGTTGCACAGATAACCGCGTCAAAAACACCGCTGTCGATGGCGGCGCGGATCGAATAGGCGATCATGGGATGGTCGGCCAGCGGCCGGACATTCTTGTTGGGTACCCGCTTTGAACCAGAGCGTGCGGGAATAAAGGCAACAGAGCGCGGTTTCGTCGTCATGATCAAAGCATCCCCGGGCGGACAAGGAAGGAGATGTTTTTCAGTTCCGAATACACATCGAGCGCCTCGACTCCAGGCTCGCGCGTGCCATTCCCGGACGACCCGAAGCCGCCGAACGGCATGTGCGGCTCGCTGCCATACGTACCCATGTTGACATTGGCGACGCCGGCTTTGACCCTTTGGGCGAACCACATCGCGCGATCGACGTTGCGGGTGTGCACAGCAGCGGTCAATCCGTATTCGGTGGCGTTTGCTACATCCAGCGCCTCGGTCATGCTGCCGACGGGATGGAGTGTCGTCACCGGACCGAAGACTTCCTTGCAACTGAGATCCGACGTGGTGGCAAGGCCATCGATAACTGTAGGCTCGACATAATAGCCTCCGGCCAACTCCGGTGCGTCCGGTGTGCGCGCCCCGCAAAGCACCTGGCCGCCTTGTTCTTTTGCGCGTTCGATGGCGGAAAGCACGGACTGCTGTTGGCGGAGGCTGACGAGCGGCCCGAGATCGCATCCGGCGGCAACACCCAGCTTGAGGCTTCTGGCCTTTGCGGTCAGTCGGTTCCGAAACTCTTCGTAGACCGATTTAAAGACCAGCATGCGGCTACCGGCGGCGCAGCGCTGGCCGGCATTGCTGAAGGCCGACAGCGTCGCCCAGTGCACCGCCTGATCGAGATCGGCGTCATCACAGACGACGAAGGGGTTCTTGCCGCCCAGTTCGAGAGAAATACGTGCGAGACGCTTTCCAGCGACTTCCGCAATCCTGCGGCCTACTCCGGTCGAGCCCGTGAAGCTGATAATGTCGACCCGCTCGTCTGTGACCAACGTCGAGCCAGCCGGCTCGCCACGCCCATGTACGACGTTGAATACGCCGTCGGGCAATCCCGCCTCCTTGGTCAGCTCGGCAAAGAGTTGGGCTATGCGTGGAGAGTCCTCGGCAGCTTTTAGAACCACCGTGTTGCCGCAAATAAGCGCAGGAAAAGTCTTCCATGCGATATTGGCGATCGGCGTATTTGCCGGCACGATCAGGCCGGCTACGCCACGAGGTTGGCGCACTGTGTGGCTGTATTTGCCGGGCGTGCCTGAGGTGAGCGACCGGGCGTATAGGCGCATACCCTCGCCGGCGAAATATTCCGCCTGCATGATCGCTCCGCCCGTCTCGCCTTTGGCGTCCTGGGGAGGTTTGCCGGTTTCAAGCGCAATGCATTCCGCCAGCTCATCGGAACGTCGCTTCATCAGGGCGACGATATCCATCAGAATCTGGCCGCGCTTTACGGGTGTAAGCTCCGCCCACGCTGCGAACGCCGAACGCGCTGCCGTTATCGCTTGCTCAACATCACCCTGCGAGGAGTCAGCCAGGTGATAAAGGAGTTCGCCACTGTGCGGATTGAATTTCTCAAGCCATCCTTCACTCGAGGCATGGCTGGCCCGGCCGTTGATCCAATTGAGAATGCGAAGCGTGGTCATGTTCAGATTGCCGTCCAGCCGCCGTCGATGATGAGATTAGAGCCCGTCATATATCGGGATGCAGGGCTCGCCAAGAATAACATAGCGCCGTTGTATTCATCGACGCTCGCCATACGACCGATCGGGATCCGGGTGCAGTAGACATCGAGGAAGTCCTGCTCCTGTTTGTTAAAGACGCCCGCGATCGTGAGCGAGTTCACGCGCACGTTGCGCCTCGCCCAATAAGTCGCCAGGTATCGCGTCAGATTCAGGATACCGGATTTCGATGCTGAATAGGCCACGGGTTTGAAGAAGACCTCTCCGCGCTTTCGGCGATATTCGTAGAGGCTCTGGTCGGGAGAAACGAGCCCATAAATGGAAGCGACGTTGATGATTGATCCCTTGCCGGCATTCGCCATCGCGGCGCCGAATACCTGGCATGAGAGATAGACGCCCTTGAGGTTCACGTCGATAACCTTGTCCCAAGACGCTTCCGGGTAGTCTTCAAACGGGCCGTTTTCCTCGGGCGGCGCGGAAGGCGGAGAATCGATAGCGGCATTGTTAATGAGGACGGTGGGGGTACCGAATCTACCGGTCACGTCCTGAAGCGCCTGCTCCAATGACGCCTTCTTGGTCACGTCCGCCGCACAAAACATGAAATGGTCGGGGTATTCGTCCTGCATCACGAGGCTGCCGGCAGAGGGACGGAGATCAAGGCCAATAACACGCGCATTGCGCGCAAGAAAAGCCTTGGCGTACTCGCCGCCCAGTTGGCCGGAAACACCGGTTACAAGGACGACGTCGCCGCTCACGTCAAAAAGTCCATCGACATTCATGATTGCCACCTCGTCTCGATGCAGGCCGCGCAGGCGGAGAGCGACTGGGCGCCGCTCGCCTCACCCGATCTGCCAATCCGTGGGTTCTTCGGGGACGTTCCGTATTGAGGCTCGGTGCGCATCCCGTTGACACCCCGGATCGGAAGCTCAGCCGAAATCGGAGTATTGAATGGGTTCACCCTTAGCAATATCCCGCTTCACGGTCTTTCCGAGAACCTTATTGCTCTCCCGCACAGGTATGTAATGGGTATTGAAAATGCGACCCGAAAGCTTATCCAGGGTCAGCTCTTCGCCGACGCGGATGTCCGAATATGCGATGATCGACTTGCCCAGCTTCTTGAACACTCTTTCGTTGCCGATCTCGTCCGCCGGCTTCTGGGGCATCATCGCGCGGACGCGCTTGATGTCACGCACGAACTTGCGGAAGCCATCGGGCTCCAGTGCAAAGCTGTGGTCGGTGCCCTTCCAGGCGCGGTTGAGGGTAACGTGCTTTTCGAACACGCGCGCGCCCTTCATGTAGGCAATCGGGCCTGACAACGTACCGTTGAAGTGATCGGACGAGCCGATGACACAATCCGGAAACTCCTTGATGAGAACCTCGATATTGTCCAGCCCAAGGCGGTTGTACTCGCACGGGTATTCGGAGACGCAGTGCAGGATGGCCAACTGATCGTGATGCTTCAACACGACCTCGACGCTGGACCGAATCTGTTCGATCTTGCCGCCGCCAATGCTCATGACAACGGGCTTACCGAGTTTCGCGATCCGATTGAGGAAGGGAAGGTTGCCAAGATCGAACGAAGCCACTTTCAACAGATCGACATCAATCTGCTGGAGGATCTCGAGGCTTGGCTCGTCGAAGGGTGTCGACATGAACTTCACGCCGTGCTTTTCGCAATCAGCCTTCAGAATCGGCAACCATTCCGGTTTTAGCTCGAGCTTCTCTCGATGAGCTCCGTAGGTTTCTGCAAAAGCATTTTCGCTGTCATACCCCGCCGCATAAGCATCCTCAGAAAAAAGGTACCTATTGTTGCGCGTCTGAAACTTGATCGCATCCGCGCCTTCGAATGCATAAATTCGAATATATTCCCGGGCGATATCCAGGTCTCCCTGATGATTTTGGCCCACTTCGGCAATCACGAAGGGCGATTCATCGAGAACATCTTTGCGAAACATTTTAACCTCTGTCGTTGGATTCTTCTGCAGCCAGCAAATTCGTTAGTCTGGGAGGATGCCCAGGCGGCACGCAGCGTCAATTTCCTGTGCGTCTCTCGGCCGCCGGGGTGTCGGATGCAACCTGGGTTTTAAGTTTGGCCGCCGAGTAAGGCCAGATAGTCCCTTCTTTCAATCACCCCATTTAGAGCGCCGCTACCGTTCGAAACAGCAACTGCCATCTGAGATCAATGGCTTTGGCCGGTCCGACGCGCAGGTAGGAAAGTTGGCAAAAGCCCAGATCAAGCTCGGCATCAGCCAATAGCGTCGGCTCGCAGAAATGACAAGCCGTTTCGTAACGTTTTACTCGTGTGATTCTGCGTGTGCAGGTTTGGGGAAGGCCGGACGGGACAGCAGCACAAAAATTTTCACGTACCGTGCCGTATCAAGGACGCTGGGTGTCGGCTTCGATCGCGTGGCCATTGGCGTCGAAAACTCAGTGAACAAGCCGTAGTTGCGTCGCAAAGCGTGCAGATAATGACCAACAGTGGAACGATCCGCTCAAAAATAGTCCAGCCTAACCTCTTCGCGCTGCCTGAAGGTTGTTCATTTACAATTCGCAGATGCGCGGATACAAGGCCCAGCAATTCGAAAGACAATCTACCTTGAGAGACATGTGACATGAAAAGAGCCCTCATCACAGGCATCACGGGCCAGGACGGCTCCTATCTTGCGGAGCTTCTCATCGAGAAAGGATATGAGGTACACGGCATCAAGCGCCGCACGTCCCTCTTCAATACCGACCGCATCGACCATCTCTACCAGGATCCACACGACACCAACCGCAGGCTTGTGCTGCACTACGGGGACATGACGGATTCATCGAGCCTCGTTCGCATCATCCAGCAGGTCCAGCCCGACGAGATCTATAACCTCGCGGCGCAGTCGCATGTCGCCGTCTCATTCGAAGAGCCGGAATATACGGCCAATTCCGACGCGCTCGGCGCGCTGCGCGTCCTCGAGGCGATCCGCATTCTCGGCCTTGAGAAGAAGACGCGTTTCTACCAGGCGTCCACCTCCGAACTCTACGGCCTGGTGCAGGAAATCCCGCAACGCGAAACGACCCCTTTCTATCCGCGTTCGCCTTACGCTGTCGCCAAACTCTACGCCTACTGGATCACGGTTAACTATCGGGAAGCCTATGGCATTTACGCCTGCAACGGCATCCTCTTCAACCACGAGAGCCCGGTGCGGGGCGAGACATTTGTGACGCGCAAGATCACCCGTGCGCTGGCGCGCATCAAGCTCGGCCTTCAGGACTGCCTCTATCTCGGCAATATGGACGCAAAGCGTGACTGGGGGCATGCCAAGGACTATGTCGAGGTGCAATGGCTGATGCTGCAGCAGGACGAACCGGAGGATTTCGTCATTGCCACTGGCGTCCAGTACAGCGTCCGCGAATTTGTCGACGCCGCGGCCCATGAGATTGGACTTCCAATCTCATGGAAGGGATCAGGCGCCGAGGAAAAAGGCTACGACGAGAACGGCCGCTGCATCGTCGCGGTTGACCCCCGATACTTCCGTCCCACAGAGGTCGAGACCCTGTTGGGCGATCCGTCGAAGGCGAAGGAAAAGCTCGGCTGGGAACCAAGGATAACATTTAAGCAGCTTGTTGCGGAAATGATGCGCGAGGATCTTAAGTCCGCAGAGCGGGACGAACTCGTGAAACGCCACGGCTTCTCCGCATACGACTATCACGAGTGATCCGATGAACAGAGACGTGAAGATCTATGTTGCAGGCCATCGAGGCATGGTGGGGTCGGCCATTGTCCGGAGGCTGAAGGCCGGCGGCTACACGAACATCGTCACCAGAAGCCACGCCGAACTGGATCTCGTAAATCAGGCGGCCGTTGCCGAATTCATGAAGGCGGAGCGGCCGGACTACATCTTCATGGCCGCTGCAAGGGTTGGCGGCATCCATGCAAATAACGTTTATCGCGCTGAGTTCCTCTACCAGAATCTGATGATCGAGACGAATGTTGTTCATGCCGCCTGGCAGGCTGGTGTGGAACGTATGCTTTTTCTTGGCTCGAGTTGCATCTACCCACGCGACTGCCCTCAGCCCATTCGCGAGGAGTATTTGCTGACTGGCCCCCTCGAGCAGACGAACGAGCCCTATGCGATCGCCAAGATTGCGGGCGTCAAGCTGTGCGAGAGCTACAATCGGCAATATGGGACCCGCTATGTCTCGGGGATGCCGACTAATCTATACGGGCCGAATGACAACTATGATTTGGACAGTAGCCATGTGATGCCGGCCCTGATCAGAAAGGTCCATGAGGCCAAAATTCGCGGTGACCGGCAGATGGTCGTCTGGGGGTCCGGTCGGCCAATGCGAGAGTTCCTGTATGTCGACGACATGGCTGACGCTTGCGTTTTTTTGATGGAAAGGGACGTCAACGAGGGGCTTATCAATATCGGGACGGGCGAAGACATTACCATCCGCAAACTTGCCGAGACGATCATGGGGGTTGTAGGCTTCACGGGCGAGATTGTTTACGACCAGACGAAGCCGGACGGAACGCCGCGCAAACTGATGAGCGTTGACCGCTTGTCGGCACTTGGGTGGAAGGCGACCACATCACTTAGCGATGGTATAGCGCGAGCATATGCCGATTTCGCGTCCTGATATCTTTACTTCCGCCAGATATCATTACTTCCGCCAGATATCATTACTTCCGCCAGCGACTGAACCAAATCCTCTACGCGTCCCGTGCCGGTTGCAACTGGCGATACAAGCACGAACTGTCCCCTCAACTACGGCCAGCGCCAGTACGGACGCGACGACCTGGACGAATAGCATCTCACGCCGCACCCCAGTTGCCGTCTTGCCTTCGCCAATGTATGTGCTTTGCAATTGGCTATATTGCGGGCCTCAACCGCTGTCACAATTCAGCGGTCGAGCCTAGTGCAAGGATGCATACGTTGAATGTAGAGCAACTGGCGATCGAAGGCGTCAAGAAGGTCACTCCTGCCAGATTTGGTGACTCGAGGGGCTATTTCAGCGAAGTCTTCAAGGATTCCTGGTTCCGCAGCAACGTGGCCGACGTTTCCTTCGTGCAGGATAATGAATCCCTTTCAGCCCAACCGGGGACCGTCCGGGGATTGCATTTTCAGCTGCCTCCCTTTGCGCAGGGCAAACTTCTACGCTGCCTGCGCGGCGCCCTGCTGGATGTGGCGGTCGATATCAGATATGGCTCTCCGACCTACGGGAGGTGGATCTCAGCCGAACTGTCCTCGGAGAATGGCTCACAGCTTTGGGTGCCAGCCGGATTTGCGCATGGGTTCGTAACTTTGCAGCCTGATACGATCATAAGCTACAAAGTCACAGCTCCCTACAGCGCGGAGCATGACCGTGGCGTGCGGTGGAACGACACCGAGATCGGGATCGAGTGGCCGCCGATGGATGCCTACGTTCTTTCTGATAAGGACAATAAGCAGCCACTGCTTTCCGAACTCCCCGCATATTTTCAATTTTCGTAAAACGGAGGGCCTCATGCGTGTTCTTGTAACGGGTGGCGCGGGCTTCATCGGTTCGGCTTTGGTGCGCTATCTCGTCAGCGAGATCGGCGCCGACGTCCTCAATATCGACAAGCTGACCTATGCCGGCAATCTTGCCTCGCTGAAAGCGATCGAGAATGCTCCGAACTACAGGTTTCTCAAGGCCGACATTTGCGACAGAAGCGCTGTCAGCAGCGCTTTCGAGGAGTTTCGTCCCGATTACGTCATGCATCTGGCGGCGGAAAGCCACGTCGACCGCTCGATCACCGGGGCGGCGGATTTTATCGAAACGAATATAAATGGCACCTTCAGCATGCTGGAGGCCGCGCGGCAATATTGGCAAGGTCTTCCGGCGGACGAAAAGGCGGCATTCAAGATGCTGCACGTGTCTACCGACGAAGTCTATGGTTCCCTCGGTGAAGACGGGCTGTTTGCCGAGACGACACCTTACGATCCGTCCTCTCCCTACTCCGCGTCCAAGGCAGCAAGCGATCACCTCGCGACGGCGTGGGAAAGGACTTACAACCTGCCCGTGATCATTTCCAACTGTTCGAACAATTACGGTCCTTTTCATTTCCCGGAAAAGCTTATTCCTCTCATCATATTGAACGCGCTGGAACGAAAGCCGTTGCCCGTCTATGGAAGCGGCTCCAACATTCGCGATTGGCTCTATGTTGATGACCACGCACGAGCGCTCTGGCTGATCGTGCAACGAGGCCGTCCCGGCGAAAAATACAATGTCGGCGGGCGCAACGAGCGGCGAAACATCGAGGTTGTCGAGCGCGTTTGCGCGATCATGGATGAAGTCCGGCCAGGTACCGCGCCGCATAGCGATCTTATAAGCTACGTTACCGATCGGCCGGGCCACGATGCACGCTATGCTATCGATGCCACCAAGCTCGAGACCGAACTCGGCTGGAAAGCACTGGAGAATTTCGACAGCGGTATCCGCAAAACCGTCGAGTGGTATCTGGAAAATGCATGGTGGTGGCAGCCGCTGCGTGAGCATGTGTATTCCGGTGAACGGCTTGGCGTGTTGAAAAAGGTATGAGATGCGCATCGCGGTAACAGGCAAGAGCGGCCAGGTCTCGTCTGCGTTGCAAGCGCTGAACGCCGGAGGTATCGAGGTCATCGCCATCGGCAGGCCCGAGCTGGATTTGCTCGAGCCTTCGATGGTGCATGAAACCATTGCGAAGCTCAAACCCGACATCGTCGTCTCGTCGGCCGCCTACACTGCCGTTGACAAAGCCGAAAGTGATGAGGCGGCGGCTTTCGCCATCAATCGAGACGGCGCAAGAGCCATCGCTGCCGCAGCTGCCGAGCTGTCCTTTCCTATCATCCATCTCTCGACCGATTATGTGTTCGACGGAGACAAGCCCGAACGCTATGTCGAGAGCGACCCGGTCGGACCGGTATCCGTCTATGGCAGATCGAAGCTCGAGGGCGAATATGCGGTCGCCGCAGCCAATGAAAACCATGTCATCCTGCGGACAGCCTGGGTCTATTCAACGTTTGGCCATAACTTTTTGAAAACCATGCTCAGGCTTGCGGAGACGCGGGAAGAGTTGAGCGTTGTCAGCGATCAACTGGGTTGCCCAACCTCCGCCAACGACATCGCCGAGGCTATCGTCAAAATAGCAGACAGGCTAGCAAAGGATTCCAGCCCGGACTTGCGCGGCGTTTTTCATTTGGCCGGCAGCGGCGAAACGAACTGGGCCGAGTTTGCTCGATATATATTATCCATTCTTGAGGAAAAGACCGGCAGGCGTGTCACTGTCAGGGACATTGCGACCGCCGACTACCCAACAGCCGCGAACCGGCCCGCCAATTCCCGATTGTGCTGCGATAAGTTGAAGCGCCTCTATGGCGTCAGCATGCCGGAGTGGCAGGTATCAACGCGAGCTGCTGTGACAAAGCTCTTGGAAGAGCCGAAGGAGGCCGTATGAAAGGTATAGTGCTTGCGGGGGGCAGCGGCAGTCGACTGCACCCGATGACTCATTCGGTCTCGAAGCAACTGCTTCCGATCTATGATAAGCCAATGATCTACTACCCGCTGACCACCTTGATGCTGGCTGGCATACGGGAAGTTCTGATCATCTCCACCCCGCACGATATGCCGCTTTTTCAGCGGTTGCTGGGTGATGGCAGCGACTGGGGCATGTCTCTGAGCTATGCCGTGCAGCCAAGCCCCGATGGACTGGCGCAAGCCTACATTATTGGCGCAGATTTCGTGGCGGGGGGACCATCCTGTCTCATCCTCGGAGACAATATCTACTTCGGCCACGGCCTGCCTGAGCTGCTTGAAGAGGGCGTATCCAAAGGTGATGGCGCGACGGTATTTGCCTATCACGTGCACGATCCCGAACGTTACGGTGTCGTCGAATTCGGCAGCGATATGACTGCAATTTCGATTGAAGAAAAGCCGGCGAAGCCGAAATCACACTGGGCTGTCACCGGCCTTTATTTTTACGATGCCGACGTCGTTGATATCGCAGCCAATTTAAAGCCTTCGGCGCGCGGCGAATATGAAATAACCGATGTCAACAGGACATATCTGGAGCGGGGGAAGCTGCGCGTCTCGATGATGGGTCGTGGTTATGCCTGGCTTGACACGGGCACGCCCGAAAGCCTGCTCGAGGCCGGCGAGTTCGTCCGCACGCTTGAAAAACGCCAGGGCTTCAAGATCGCCTGCCCAGAGGAAATCGCGCTGGCGAAAGGCTTTATAACAAAGGAGCACTTCGCCCAAATTGCCGCCAAAGCGGGCAAAGGCGATTATGGCCAATATTTGCGTGGCTTCATGGATTAAATAGTTGCCATCCGGCAGCGAAGCTGCAGCCCTGGACCTGCTGAATACAGGGCTCAATCGAATAAGAGACTGGGCAGGCGCCCGGCAACATGCGACGAACAAGCCGTTTATTTCAAGGAACCCGCCTATGACGCAGAAAATCATTCCCGTGATCATGGCCGGCGGCAAAGGCACGCGGCTCTGGCCGCTTTCCCGTGCCACCGCACCGAAACAATTCATCCAGTTCGTCGGCGACAAGACGTTGTTTCAGGAAACTCTCGAACGCGTTTCCGATCCCGAGCTCTATGAAGCCCCGATCGTCGTCACCAATGAGGAATTCCGCTTCCTGGTCGCCGAACAGGCTCGCGAGCGCGCCATCCCGCTCGCAGCGATCCTGCTCGAACCGGTCGCCCGCAACACAGCCGCAGCGGTAGCCGCGGCCGCAACGCTTGCCGCCGACCTGTTCGGCAAGCACACCATCATCCAGATGCTCGCCTCGGATCACGAGATCCTTGCCGACAAGAGCTATTTCGATTGCATCCGCATCGCCCGCGATGCCGCTGCCGACGGCAAGCTCGTAACCTTCGGCATCACCCCGACGGAGCCGGCGACGGGTTACGGCTATATCGAGATCGGCGATGCCCTCGAAAACGGTGCACACAAGGTCAAGCGGTTTGTCGAAAAGCCGGCACTTGAGAAGGC
Source organism: Rhizobium sp. 62_C5_N11_2 (assembly GCF_051811185.1). Lineage (NCBI taxonomy): Bacteria > Pseudomonadati > Pseudomonadota > Alphaproteobacteria > Hyphomicrobiales > Rhizobiaceae > Rhizobium > Rhizobium sp. 62_C5_N11_2. The sequence goes on along the minus strand of NZ_JBPWPW010000001.1, from coordinate 484,136 downwards.
CGAGCAGATGCTCGCCGACGGCGGCTTCTACTGGAATTCAGGCATCTTCATGTTCCCGGTGCCGGAACTCATCGCCGAACTGCAGGAATATGCGCCCGATGTGCTGAAGGCGGCCAGCAAGGCCGTTTCGAAAGCAAGCCGCGACCTCGATTTCACCCGCCTCGACGCCGACCATTTCGCCAAGAGCCCCGATATCTCCATCGACTATGCGATCATGGAAAAAACGTCCAAGGCCGCAATCGTCCCCTCGCCGTTCAAATGGTCGGACATGGGCAGCTGGGATGCCGTCTGGAAATCCGGCGCACGCGACGAAAACGGCAACGTCGCCGCCTCAAACACCACCGTCGTCAATACCCGCAACTCGCTCGTCATGACCCATGGCGTGCATCTTGCCGTCCAGGGCATGGATGATGTCGCCGTCATCGCCAGCGAAGACGCCGTCTATGTCGGACCGCTCAAAGACAGCCAGAATGTCGGACAATTGGTCAAGATGCTGGCCTCCACGTCCGCCACGGCGAAATTCGCCGAAACCCATCCGACATCCTATCGCCCCTGGGGCGGCTATACCTCCATCTTCAACGGCGATCGTTTCCAGGTGAAGCGCATCTTCGTCACGCCGGGCAAGAAGCTATCGCTGCAAAAACACCACCATCGCTCCGAACACTGGATCGTCGTCAAGGGAACGGCTGAGGTGACGGTCGGCGAAACCGTGCGGATGCTGCGCGAGAACGAAAGCGTCTATATTCCGCTCGGCGAAGTCCACCGCCTCGCCAACCCCGGCAAGATTCTTCTCGAGCTCATCGAGGTTCAGACAGGCTCCTATCTCGGCGAGGACGACATCATTCGCATCGTCGATGAGTTCGGAAGAACGTAAAGTGCAGCCAGAGCCGATAGGCGGGCCTTTTTCTGGCGCGCCATCCTCGCTGTTGAATTTCCTCTTGGGGTTCTCGTAGAATGGACGTACCGACAAACATGACCGGAGATATCCCCCTGATGCGTACCCTGCCCGCCCTTGCCGGATTTCTTTCCATCATGGTGCCTTTCCGGCTCCAGCGAGTGAAGCGCCGAAATACGCGGTTCCAATCACCGAACACATCCGGCAGATAGCGCCAGGGCGAACCAGTCCGCACAATCAACAGGACGGCTTCCACAAACATTCGATTGTCACGTCCAGACGAAGCACGCGTGCGATCATCGCCAATGATCTGGCGAGACATCCCGTTCCCACTGGTCATCCCGAAGAATGGGACGATCTAAAACACCCCATGACTGTCTCCAAAAGACAGTCTTGAGTCCTATTTTGCTCGGCTTTGGGAATCCCAAGAGTCCACATTACCAAGGGGTCATGCTGAAAGTCTCCTCCTGACGTCCTCTCCCAATTCCTTCATGCGGTCGGCCGGAATGCGGCCGATCAGCATGAAGGCGTGCGTCTCGTTCGACCAGTAGATCACGTTCAGGCCCTTGCGGCTTTCGAGGTCCGGCGCCTTGCTGCCCGCATCTGATTTGACGATGCAGAGCGCCATGGGGCCGGTTTCGGGGTCGAGATAGGCGATCTGGGCGAGCGGTTTGCCGTCATATTGCAGCATCAGTGCGCGTTTGAAATCGATGCCCGGGAGCGAGACGGCTTCGGGGGAGAGCGACAGGCCGAGTTTTTCGTCGAGGGGCCTGAGCTGGGCGGCCTGGACCTCCCTGACGGGCGCGGGGCCGGCCAGGGTCTCCGGGGTATAGAGCGAGATATAATCGGCGACCACGCTGCGCCATTCGCTGTTTTCGTCCTTTGCCGAAAAGCGTGCTCCCATGCCGATGACGGCGCGGTCGATCGCGATGCCGGCGACCAGCGAGGCGGCGAGCGCGCCGAGGAAGCGGCGACGGCTGGCGAAAGCGGGCATGGGGTCGGATCTTGCGCCCGGCTGCACCGGGATGGCAGCGAGCATCGTCTGCAGCTTCGCGCGCGGGGCTTCGGCGAGCAGCGGGGCGAAGGCTTGCTCGAACGGTAGGCTGGCGCGCGCCAAAAATTCCAGCCGTTCAGCGACGCTCTCGTCTTCGTTCATAATGGCTTCAATGCGCGCAGCCTCTTCGGGCGTCAGTTCGCCGTCGATGAAGGCGGTCAGGTCCTCGTCGGAGGGAATGGTGTATTTCCTATTCATTGCCGTCCCCCTTCCGGTCCGGCGCGCCGGAGAGCTTGGCGCGGGCAGCCGCCAGCCGGCTCATCACGGTTCCGATCGGGATATCCAATATGCCTGCAACCTCGCGATAGGAAAGCCCTTCCACATAGGCGAGGAAAACCACCGTCCTCTGCGCCTCAGGCAGCGCATTCACCTGTTTCAGCACCTGACCCGCCATCACATGCGTTTCGGTGTCGTGCGCACCGTCGAAGGTCAGCGTCTCCCCGGCATCGACGAAACCCTGACCCTGGCGCACCCGGCGGGAACGGATCTCGTTCAGCCAGATCGAATGCAGGATCGAAAACAGCCAGCGGTCGAGCCGGGTGCCAGGAATGAACTGATCGGCGCGCTCGAGTGCGCGAAGGCAGGTCGCCTGGACCAGGTCGTCGGCGACATCGCGCTGATGCGAGAGAACGAGACCATAACGCCAGAGCCTTGCCAGATTTTCCGTCAGGCCGCTCCTGATATCCGCTTCGCTCGCGATGGCCGCCTCCGCCGATCCTGCATTCTTCGAAACCGCCGGGTGAACCGGCGATTCCATTCTCGCGCGACTATAGGCAGGAAAATGGGTGCGCGCGACCGACATTCTTACATCCCTTTCGTGCTTCCATTTTCCCGCCCCGTGGCCTGCTGATCAGATCTTCGAGGGATCGAGGATGGCAGCGTTCAGATCCTGATATTCCTCGCAGCCGGTGCCGCAGATCGCCTTGATTGACTTCAGTTGGTCCTTGGCGAGATCGAGCTGACCCTTGATGACATAGGCTTCACCGAGATATTCGCGGACCTTGGCGTATTGCGGGTCCATCTTCACCGACTGCAGATAATAGGAGATGCCCTCGTCGGTGCGGCCGAGCTTGCGGGTGGCATAACCGCGATAATTCAGCACTTCGGCGGTGTTCTGATCCTTGACCGTGTCGAGCACGGCAAGCGCCTCTTCATAACGGCCGGCCTTGGCCAGCGAATAGGCATAGTCGGCGCGGTTCTCGTCGGAGACGTTGGCGCTCTGCTGCTTGACGCATTTTTTGGTCTTCTGGTCGTAGATCTCGCCCTTCTTGCAGACCGGCGTCGTGCTGCTATCATCGCCGACGGCAAAAACCGGACCGGAGACAACAGAAGCGGCAAGGCAGCCGCCGAGAATGATGGAAGCGATGCGGGCTGTCATGATCGTCATGGGGAAACTCCTCGAAAGTGACGTTGCGACGAGAGAACACCGCTGCATCCAGCTTTATTCGGCTGCTGCTTGCATTTCTTTCTTCACCCTTTCGTGAAGCTTGAGAGCTGAATAATTTGGGCGTCTGCGTGTTTTCCTTCGTTCCGCCGGAGGGACAAGGAGAATTCTGTGACCGACACCGTCAAACTCGTCAGCCTCGCCGTTGCCACACCCGAACATGTCATTTTCCAAAAACAGGCGGTCGAAGCCTCGGCCCGACTGTTTGCCGACCGCTTCGAGGATTTCCGCCATCTTGCCCGCGTCTTCGACAGCGCCGGTATCCAAAAGCGCCATGCGGCGCGCCCGCTTGCCTGGTTCGACGAGCCACATGGCTGGCAAGACCGGATGCAGGCCTTTGCAGAGGTGGCAGGCGGGCTTTTCGTCGAGGCTGCCAGCTCGGCCCTTCGCCAGGCAGGGCTTGAGGCCGGCGATGTCGACTGTGTCGTGACCGTCTCCTCCACTGGTTTTACGACACCGAGCCTCGATGCGCAGCTTAGCCGCAAGATGGGTTTCAGACCCGATATCGAGCGCGTGCCGGTCTTCGGGCTCGGCTGTGCCGCCGGCGTGTCAGGCTTTGCGATCGCCTCGCGACTAGCGCGTGGGCGGCCGGGCACTGTTGTGCTTTTCGTCTCGATCGAGCTTTGCACGCTTGCCTTTCGGCTGGATGAGCTGACGCGGCCAAACATCATCGCGACGGCGCTGTTCGGCGACGGCGCTGCCGCCTGCGTGCTGCGATCAGGCGAAGACGGGTTGGCGGAGGTGGAATCGACCGGCGAACATCTCTTTCCCGACACGCTCGATATCATGGGCTGGAAGATCGATGACGGCGGCTTCGGTATCGTGCTGGCGCAATCGCTGCCGCCGTTTGCCGAAAAGCAGCTCGGCCCAGCGGTAACGGCCATTCTGGCCCGCAACGGGCTGAGGGTGGAGGATATCGACCGCTTCATCTGCCATCCCGGCGGCATGAAGGTGCTGGCCGCGATGGAGAGCGCGTTTTCGATGACGCCGGGGACGCTCGATCACGAGCGCGCCGTGCTTGCCGAATACGGCAACATGTCCTCGCCGACCATCCTGTTCGTGCTGGAGCGGGCAATCCGCGCCGGGTTGCCGGCGCGCTCCGCGATGATCGCCATGGGGCCTGGCTTTTCGGCCAGCTGCGTGACGCTGCGGAGGGCGGCATGATGTGGCCGTCGATCGCGCTTTTGACATTCGTGACGCTGCAGCGGCTGGCGGAACTCGTGCTTGCCCGGCGCAACACGGCGGCGCTTCTTGCCAGAGGCGCCAGAGAGGTCGCACCCGAGCATTATCCCGTCATGGTGGCGCTGCATGCAGGCTGGATCGCCGGCCTTTGGTTGCTTGCACCGGGCAGGCCGGTCGCACTCTTCTGGTTTCTCGTCTTCATGGGGCTGCAGGCGCTGCGGCTCTGGGTGCTGGCGACACTGAAAGGCCGCTGGACGACGCGTATCATCGTCCTGCCCGGCGCACCGCTCGTGAGATCCGGGCCCTATCGCCTCCTCCGCCATCCGAACTATGCGATCGTCGTCGGCGAGATCGCCGTCCTCCCGCTCGCCTTCGGCCTGCCGCTTTACGCGATCGTCTTTTCACTTCTCAACGCGCTTATCCTCCATGTCCGCGTGAAGGCTGAAAATGCCGCACTGAAAAGCGCAATGATTTTGAAATGAATGCGATTTTCCGTTTGCGTCGCGGTATCGGCAAGGGCATTTTCACCCCGATAAACAAAGCGGAATGCAAGCGGAAATGACGAAGAACGCAATCGTGCTCGGCGCCGGCATCGTCGGGGTTTCCACCGCCATCCATCTTCAGCGGCGCGGCCGGCAGGTGACGCTGATCGACCGCAAGGATCCGGGCAACGAAACCTCCTTTGGCAATGCCGGCCTGATCCAGCGCGAAGGTGTCGCGCCTTACGGCTTTCCCCAGCAGCTCGGACTTTTGCTGCGTTATGCGCTGAATAACCGCATCGACGCGCATTATCATCTGCGCACACTGCCGAGCCAGATCGCCTTTCTCGCTCGCTACTGGTGGAATTCCAATGCGCGCCGCCACGCGATCATCACCCGGGCCTATGCGCCGCTGATCGAAAATTCGGTTGTCGAACACAAGGATCTGATCGAGGCGTCGCAGGCCGAAGCGCTGATCCGCAAGGACGGCTGGATAAAGATTTTCCGCAGTGAAGCCAAGCGCGACGGGGCTTTTGCAGAGGCAGCACTTTGGCAGAATGAATTCGGCGTGGAGTATGACAGCCTGACGCCGGCCGATATCGCCCGCATGGAACCTCATATGACCGGCGATTTCGCCGGCGGTATTCGCTGGCGCGATCCTTGGTCGGTGCTCGACCCGCATGCACTGACATCGGCCTATCGCCGCTATTTCGAAAGTCTCGGTGGCCGGTTCGTTACGGGTGACGCCGCCTCGCTCGGTCCGTTTGGCTCCGGCTGGAAGATCATGACGAGGGAAGGTCCGCTCGAAGCCGAGGATGCGGTGATGGCGCTCGGCCCCTGGGCGGCCGTTGCAACGCGCCGGCTTGGCTATTCCTTCCCGCTCGGCGTCAAGCGCGGCTATCACATGCACTATGCCGCCGAGGGCAATGCCGTGCTCAACAACTGGACGCTCGATGCCGAACGCGGCTATCTCCTTGCGCCGATGCGCCGCGGCATTCGCCTGACGACAGGGGCGGAGTTTGCAACACTCGACGCGCCGAAGACGCCGGTCCAGCTCGACCGCGCCGAAGCCGTGGCGCGCACCATCTTCCCGCTCGGAGGCAGGCTCGATCCCGAACCCTGGATGGGGGCGCGCCCCTGCACGCCAGACATGATGCCGATCATCGGCAAGGCGCCGCGCCATCAAGGCCTGTGGTTTGCCTTCGGCCATGCCCACCACGGGCTGACCCTCGGGCCGGTGACCGGCCGCGCGCTTGCCGAACTCATTACCGGCGAGACGCCCTTCATCGATATCGCGGCCTATTCGCCGCAGCGTTTCAACCCGTAATACCGAGCGCGGCGAGGCTCTTGAGCGCCGTTGCCGCAATGCCTTCGATCGTGTCGTCGATATCGACAGTGACGACGCCCGGCTCGCCGGTCGGCGGTTCTAGCGTCGCCAGTTGGCTATCGAGCAGCGAGACCGGCATGAAATGTCCCTTGCGCTCGCCCATACGCTTCATCAGCAGCGCCCTCGAACCTTCGAGATATACGAAGAACAGATTGCCGCCGGCAGCAGCCCTGAGCCTGTCGCGATAGATGCGCTTCAGCGCCGAGCAGGAGACGATGATGCCCTGGCTTTTCTCCAGCGAGGCCTTCATGTCTTCGCCAATGCGGTCGAGCCAGGGCATCCGGTCCTCATCGATCAGCGGAATGCCCTTCGACATCTTCTCGACATTGGCGGCCGGATGAAGCGCATCGCCTTCGACGAAGGCCAGGTGCAGGGCTTCGGCGAGTTTCTCGCCGACGGAGGATTTGCCGCAGCCGCTGACCCCCATGACGATGATCGCATGAGGCTTGTTCATCTGCTCATCCGGCATGTTTACTCCTCGGGCTTATCTTCCCGCTCAATCGAGCGGGAAATGACAGGCATATTGATGTGTGCCTTCGCCAGTTAATTCGGGAGAAACCTGGCGGCAATGGTCCTGCGCCTTCCAGCAGCGCGGATTGAAGTGGCAACCTGACGGCGGCTTCAACGGCGAAGGCAGTTCGCCCTGCAGGCGAATGCGGGTCTTTTCGCGATCGGGATCGGCGATCGGAGTGGCCGACAGCAAGGCTGCCGTATAGGGGTGGCGCGGCCTGGCGAAGACCTCGGCGGCGGGACCGGTTTCCACGGGACGGCCGAGATACATTACCATCACCTCGTCGGCGATATGATGGACGACGGACAGGCCGTGCGAGATGAAGAGATAGGCAAGCCCCATCTCCTTCTGCAGGTCCATCAAGAGGTTCAGCACCTGCGCCTGGATCGAAAGGTCGAGCGCCGAGACCGGTTCGTCGAGCACCAGTACCTTCGGCCGCAGCATCAGGGCGCGGGCAATGGCGATGCGCTGGCGCTGGCCGCCCGAGAACATATGGGGATAGCGGCCATAATGCTCCGGACGCAGACCGACGCGGGCCATCATCTCCTCCACCTTGCGGCGGCGGCCGGCGGCGTCCAGATTGGTGTTGATCTTCAGCGGCTCTTCGAGGATCGAGCCGACCTTCTGGCGCGGGTTGAGCGAGCCGTAGGGGTTCTGGAAGACGATCTGCACCTGGCTGCGCAGGCTGCGATCGCCGACATGGGCGGGCTTGCCGTCGATCAGCAATTGCCCCGATGTCGGATTCTCGATCATCGTGACCAGGCGGGCGAGCGTCGACTTGCCGCAGCCGGATTCGCCGACGACCGCGAGCGTCTTGCCGGAATGCAGGCTGAAGCTGACACCGTTCAGCGCCTTGACGGTGGCATCGGCTTTGAAGAGGCCGCGGTTGACGGTGTAAAAGCGGGCGAGATCCCTGCCCTCGAGAACAGCGTCCGTCATACGAGGTCTCCTGCAGTTTCAACGGCCATGATGCCGGGATGCCCGAGCGGCTTGCCGTCCTTCAAAGGATAGTTGCAGAGCGCCAGTCCGAGCTCCGGCCCCTGGCGGACGACGCCGCGATCGCATTCGACCGTGGCGAAGCCGCAGCGCGGCGCAAACAGACAGCCTGTCGGACGACCATGCTGGCCGGGAACGACACCGGCGATCGAGGGAAGACGCTGGCCGACTTTGGCGCGTTCCGGCAGAGCGGCGAGCAGGGCTGCGGTATAGGGATGATGCGGATCGCGGAACAGCGCCCCCACCGGCTGCTCCTCGACCTTCTGGCCGGCATATTGCACCTGCACACGCTCGGCGGTTTCGGCGACGACGCCCATGTCGTGGGTGATCAGCACCAGCGCCATGCCCTGCTCCTTCTGCAGGCGGACGAGCAGATCGAGGATCTGTGCCTGGATCGTCACGTCGAGCGCGGTCGTCGGCTCGTCGGCGATGAGGAGCTTCGGATTGCAGGCGAGCGCCATGGCGATCATGACGCGCTGGCTCATGCCGCCCGACATCTGATGCGGGAAGTTCGACAGGCGCTCTTCCGGCGCCGGAATGCCGACGAGGTTGAGCAATTCGATCGAGCGTTGGCGACGCTCCTTACGGTTGAGGCCCATATGGACGCGCAGCGTCTCGCCGAGCTGGAAACCGACCGTGAAGCACGGATTGAGGCTCGACATCGGCTCCTGGAAGATCATCGCCATGTCTTTGCCGACGATCCTGCGGCGCTGGCGGGCGGAGATGTCGCGCAGATCCTTGCCGTCGAACTGCATGCGGTCGGCGGTGATCTTCGCCGTCCAGGGCAAAAGCCCCATGAGGGCCAGCATGGCGACGGATTTACCCGAGCCGGATTCGCCGACGACCGACAGGATCTCGCCCTTGTCGCAGACAAGCGATACGCCGTCGACGGCGCGGAAGAGACCGGAAGAGGTCTGGAATTCGACCGTCAGATTTTCAATCTCGAGGAGTGGCATCACGACCTCTTCAGTTTGGGATCGAGCGCGTCGCGCAGGCCGTCGCCCATCAGGTTGATGGCGAGAACGGTGATGAGGATGGCAAGACCCGGAAACGTCACCACCCACCAGGCGCGCGAGATGAACTCACGGGATTCGGCCAGCATCGTCCCCCATTCGGGTGTCGGCGGCTGGGCGCCCATGCCGAGAAAGCCGAGAGCGGCGGCATCGAGAATCGCCGCCGAGAAGGCGAGCGTCGCTTGAACGATCAGTGGCCCAAGACAGTTCGGCAGGATCGTCTTGAACATCAACCGGAAGGTGCCGGCACCGGCGACACGCGAGGCGATCACATATTCCTTCTCACGCTCTGAAATAACCGAGGCGCGCGTCAGCCGCACGAAATGCGGCTGATTGACCAGCGAAATCGCGATCATCGCATTGGTAAGCCCTGGCCCGAGCACGGCCACCAGCACGAGAGCCAGCAGCAGCGACGGGAAGGCCAGGATGATATCCATCAGGCGCATGATCGCCGTATCGACCTTGCCGCGGAAAAATCCAGCGACGAGGCCGATCAGGACGCCTGAAATGACCGAAAGCGTGACGACGACGACGCCGATGAAGAGCGAAAACCGCGCGCCGTAGATCAGGCGCGAAAGGATATCGCGGCCGACGGCATCCGTTCCGAGCGGGAAGGAGGCGCTGCCGCCCTCCATCCAGAACGGCACTGCCAGCAGTACCGCGCGGTTCTGCTCGTTCGGCTGATGTGGCGCAAAGAGCGGCGCAAGGATTGCGACGACCAGAATGATGATGAAAACCACCAGGCCGATGACGGCGCCCTTGTTGCGGGAGAAATAATGCCAGAACTCCGCAACAGCGGATGGCTGGCCGGTTTTGACGGTGACGGTGCTCATGAACCGCTCCTAATGACGAATGCGCGGATTGATGAAGCCGTAGAGAACATCAACAATCAGATTGACCAGCATGATGACGCCGGCGATCAGCAGAAGACCGCCCTGGACCACGGCGTAATCGCGCTTGAAGACCGAATCGACCATCCATTTGCCGATACCCGGCCAGGAGAAGATCGTCTCGGTGAGGATGGCGCCGGCAAGAAGAACGCCGATCTGCAGACCAATCGTGGTGATGACAGGGATCATCGCATTGCGCAGCGCATGCACGCCGACGACGCGCAGCGGCTTCAGGCCCTTCGAGCGCGCCGTGCGGACATAATCCTCCCCCAGAACCTCGAGCATCGCCGAACGCGTCTGGCGCGCAATGACGGCGAGCGGAATGGTCGCCAGCACGATGGTCGGCAGAATGAGGTAGCTGACGGCCGAGGAGAACGCTCCCTTCTGACCTGACAGCAGGCTGTCGACGAGCATGAATCCGGTGACCGGCTTGAAGAAATACATCAGCGAGATACGGCCGGAAACCGGCGTCCAGCCGAGATAGCCGGAGAAGAAGATGATGAGCAGCAGGCCCCACCAGAAAATCGGCATGGAATAACCGATGAGGGCAACACCCATCACGCTCTGATCGAACCACGTGCCTCGTTTGACGGCCGCAAAGACGCCGGCGGGCACGCCAAGACAGACGGCGAGGATGATGGCACAGAGCGAAAGCTCGAGCGTTGCCGGAAACAGCGTGAGGAATTCGCCGAGAACGGGCCGCTTGGTGACGATCGAGGTGCCGAGATCGCCTTGCAGCACCTTTCCGAGATAATCGAAATACTGCACATACATGGGCCGGTCGAAACCGAGATCATGCATGATCTGAGCGTGCCGCTCCGGCGCCATGACACGTTCCCCCGACAGGAGCATGACGGGATCGCCGGGGAGCAGGCGGATGAACGAGAAGGCAATGAGGGAAACGCCGAGGAATGTCGGGATCAGCACCGCAAAGCGGCCGATGAAAAAACGCAACATGGCAGGTGTCCAATAGTTTCCGGCGGTCAGGAGACCCTGACCGCCGGCTGCGCCCAGCTCTGCCGGGCATTCTTACATTATTCTTGTTATTCGGATACGTCGACGCCGTCGAAACGGTGAATGCCGAGCGGGTCCATCTGGAAGCCCGAGACCTTCTTGCTCATCGGAACGAAGACGAGCGAATGGTCGATGGTTGCCCAGGGAGCTTCCTTCTTGAAGATCAGCTGCGCCTGCTCATAGGCCTTGGTGCGCTCACCGACATCGGCCGTCAGCTTGGCCTTGGTCATCAGGTCGTCATATTCCTTGTTGCACCACTGAGCACGGTTGTTGCCGCCGACGGCGTCGCAGCCGAGCAGCGTATCCATGAAGTTGTCGGGGTCGCCGTTGTCACCGGTCCAGCCGAGGATGACGGCGCCGTCGCGCTTCACGTCGGAGGAGAGCTTCAGATATTCGGCCCATTCATGGGTGACGATCTCGACCTTGACACCGATCTTGGCGAAGTCCGCCTGCATCAGTTCGGCGGCACGTCGCGCGTTCAGCATGTAGGGACGCGAAACCGGCATCGCCCAGATCTTCATGCTGAGATCCTTGACGCCAGCATCGGCAAGAGCCTTTTTGGCAGCGTCCGGATCGTACTTGTCGTCCTGAACGGCGTCGTTATAGGACCACATCGTCGGCGGGATCGGGTTCTTGGCAACGGCCGCAGCACCCTGGAAGACGGCGTCGATGATCGCCTGCTTGTTGATCGCCATGTTCAGGGCGCGGCGAACTTCCGGCTTGTCGAACGGGGCCATCTGGGTGTTGTAGGCGAGGAAGCCAACATTGAGGCCGGCCTGTTCCAGAACGGTCAGATTTTCATCCTTCTTCAGTTCCGGCACGTCGGCTGCATTCGGATAGGGGATCAGCTGGCATTCGCCGGCCTTCAGCTTCTGGGCGCGCACGGCAGCGTCAGAGGTGATCGCGAAAACCAGATCGTCGATCTTTTCCTTGCCCTTGAAATAGCTTTCGTTCGCCTTGTAACGGATGACGGCATCCGGCTGGTAGGCGACGAAGGTGAACGGGCCAGTGCCGAGCGGCTGCTGGTTGAGCTGCGCCATCTTGCCGTCGGCGGCGAGCTTGTCGGCATATTCCTTGGAGACGATCGAGGCGAAGTCCATGGCGAGGTCGGCGAGGAACGGCGCTTCGGGATGGTTGAGCGTGAACTTGACCGTGAGATCATCGACCTTCTCGACCGACTTGATCAGCTCGGGAAAGCCCATGCCGGCAGCGTATTCGTAAGAACCGCCCTCGACATATTTGTTCCACGGATTGTCGGATTTCAGCTGGCGCTCGAAGGAGAACACGACGTCGTCGGCGTTGAAATCGCGCGTCGGCGTGAAGAAGTCGGTGGTCTGGTACTTAACGCCAGGATGAAGCTTGAAGGTGTATTCCGTGCCGTCGGCCGAAACGCTCCAGCTGTCAGCCAGGCCCGGCTCGATCTCGGTGCCGCCGTGCTTGAATTCGACGAGGCGGCTATAGACCGTGCGCGACGACGCGTCGAAGGTCGTGCCTGCCGTATAGAGGCTCGGGTCGAAGCCTTCCGGCGAGCCCTCGGAGCAATAAACAAGGGTCTTGGACCAGGCCGACGTCGCCATGACGGAAATCAAGGCCGTCGCTGCCAGCAGGACAGAGATCTTTTTCATAATATTGTTTCCCGGTTGTTCTTTTTTGATGTTTGGAGACCGTAGATTGGCATCTCGGTCGACGCTCGATGGAACGATATTTATTTACTGAAAGCAACGGGCTACGCAGAAAATTTTTCCACCTGGACAATTTTAGAAATTTTCCGTCAAAAATCAGCCTCATTCGGAAATATTCGCACAAAAATGACCGAAATTTTGTCGCATTTGGTATAAAAACGCGCCCATCGCGACATGCCGACGGCATTTCCTCCCTATGCCGGAGACCAACCAGACGCTGCAAAAACAAAAACCGCGGTTGCCGGGGCAACCGCGGTTCAGAAGTATGTTCTGATCTTTAAATCAGGCGGCGGGGGCAACGATCGCGGGTTTGCGATATGCCGGCTCGCCGGTAATTCCGAGAAGGAAATTGATCTGCGGACGCGCCTTGACGAGGTCGTCGATGGAATATTCCGACAGCACGGCGAAGAAGGCGTTGAGCGCCTTGCGCAGCGCCGAATTCAAACCGCAACTGTCAACCAGCGGGCATTCGACCTCCCCGTCATCCTCGAAGCATTCGGCCATGGCGAAACTGTCTTCCGTCACCCGAACGACGTCGAAAAGACTAATGTCGGCGGCCGGCTTGCCCAAGCGCACGCCGCCATTGCGACCGCGCACGGTTTCGACCAGACCCGCCTTGTTCAGCGGCTGAAGGATCTTGAAAAGAAAGAGCTCGGAAACGCCATAGGCCCTGGCGATTTCCGGAATCCGGCTCAAGTGCCCGTCGTTGGCAGCACAATACATCAACATGCGAACCGCATAGTTCGTCTGCTTCGTCAACCGCATGCCATTCTCCTGACTCGTCTGTTCAGACCTATATAGGCGGTTTGCTAGTTTTGAACAATTCCAAAATATGAAATTCGCATTCAGCTTATGAGGCCATTTGCCGCGACGTCAATCCCGCTTCAGGACCTCGACGTCATCCCGGATCGCCTGCTTGCGCTCGGGCGTGCCTTGCGCATCAGTTTGACCTCGGCACTGGGGGAGTAGGAGATGGCGAGCAGACCGCGCCCTTGTCTCAGGACATCCTCGATGTCGGACCGATATCGTCGGCAATCGCATGACGAGGAAAAATTCGGGAGCCAAAAGGCCCCCGAATTACAGATTTCAAATCGGGGTCGTGACGATCACTTCATCGTCGGCATGACGAATTCGGCGCCGCTCTTGATGCCCGAGGGCCAGCGGGCGGTGACGGTCTTGGTCTTCGTCCAGAACTTGATCGAATCCGTGCCGTGCTGGTTGAGGTCGCCGAAGCTCGAGGCCTTCCAGCCGCCGAAGGAGTGGTAGGCGAGCGGAACCGGGATCGGGACGTTGATGCCGATCATGCCGATATTGATACGCGAGGCGAAATCGCGGGCGGCATCGCCGTCGCGGGTATAGATGGCGACGCCGTTGCCATATTCGTGCTTCATCGGCAACGACAGCGCTTCCTCATAGTTGTTGGCGCGAACGACGGAGAGGACAGGTCCGAAGATCTCGGTCTTGTAGATATCCATCTCAGGCGTGACATGATCGAACAGGCAACCGCCGACGAAATAGCCGTCTTCGTAACCCTGGAGCTTGAAATCGCGCCCGTCGACGACGAGCTTGGCACCTTCCTCGATGCCGCGGTCGATCAGGCCGCGAACTCGAGTATATGCTTCCTTGGTGACGAGCGGGCCCATGTCGGCCTTATCGTCGGTGTAGGGGCCGATGCGCAGGGATTCGATCTTCGGCGTCAGCTTCTCGACGAGGCGGTTGGCAGTCTCCTCGCCGACCGGAACGGCAACCGAGATCGCCATGCAGCGCTCGCCGGCCGAACCGTAGCCTGCGCCCATCAAGGCGTTGACGGCCTGATCCAGGTCTGCATCCGGCATGATGATCATGTGGTTCTTGGCGCCGCCGAAGCACTGGGCGCGCTTGCCGTTCATCGCCGCGGTGCCATAGACGTAGCGGGCGATCGGCGTCGAGCCGACGAAGGAGACGGCGCCGATATCGGGATCGGTGAGAATCGCGTCGACCGCACCCTTGTCGCCGTTGACGACGTTGAGGATGCCGGCGGGCAGACCGGCCTCGATCATCAGTTCGGCGAGGCGGATCGGCAGGGAGGGATCACGCTCGGAGGGCTTCAGGATAAAGGCGTTGCCGCAGGCGATCGCCGGCGCAAACATCCACATCGGGATCATGCCCGGGAAATTGAAGGGGGTGATGCCGGCGCCGATGCCGACCGGCTGGCGGATCGAATACATGTCGATCGCAGGCCCGGCGCCCTCGGTGAACTCGCCCTTGGCGAGATGCGGAATGCCGCAGACGAATTCGCAGACTTCGAGGCCGCGAATGACATCGCCCTTGGCATCCTCGATCGTCTTGCCGTGCTCCTTGGAGAGGATTTCGGCAAGCTCGTCCATGTGCTTGTTCAGGAGTTCGACGAACTTGAAGAAGACGCGGGCGCGGCGCTGCGGATTGGTGGCAGCCCATTTCGGCTGCGCAGCCTTGGCATTTTCGACGGCGGCGCGCAGTTCCTCCACGCTTGCGAGTGCGACCGTCGCCTGCACTTCGCCCGTCGCCGGATTGTAGACGTTGCTCACGCGGCCGCTGGTGCCGGCAACCTGCTTGCCGCCGATGAAATGACCGATCTCACGCATGGGATGTTCCTCCTGTTTTTGGATGACCGACAATCGCACTTCAATTTGCACAAATCAATGCGCTGATATAAGCAACCGTTGTGCGTAGATTATAGCCCTATCGTTGCATCAGGCGCTGCGGCTGCTTCAAACTTGGCACGGCACGCCGACAAGTCAAACCCCAAGAGGAGGTCAAACCGATGAGCCGGAAACCCGTCGTCAGAATGGCGGAGCTGGAGATCGATCCGGACACGCTTGAAACCTATCGTGCATTGCTCACGGAAGAAATCGAAGCGTCCCTGGCGCTGGAAGACGGCGTCCTTTCCCTGAGCGCTGTTTCCATCAGGGACCACCCAAACCGGATCCGTATCCTTGAAGTCTATGCCGACCAGGAAGCATACGAGGCCCATCTGCGAACACCGCATTTCCTTAAGTACAAGAACCAGACGGCGCAGATGGTTACGTCGCTGACGCTTATCGAGGTCGATCCGATCGCCATGCGTGCCAAGCCATGAACTGGGACGATGTTCGTATTTTCCTCGCCGTCGCCCGCACCGGGCAGATCCTTGCCGCCTCGAAGCGGCTGGGGCTCAATCACGCCACGCTCTCACGTCGACTGACTTCGCTGGAAGAGGCGCTGAAGACGCGGCTTTTCATCCGTCGCACGAATGGCTGCGAGCTGACGGCCGAAGGCGAAGTGTTCCTGGCATCCGCAGAGCGGATGGAAACGGAAATGCTCGCAGCACAAGCCAGCCTCGGCCACACGGATACGGCAATTGCCGGGACTGTGCGCGTCGGCGCGCCTGATGGGTTCGGTGTTTCCTTTCTTGCGCCGCGCATGGGCAGACTGATCGAGCGCCATCCGGAGCTGAAGATCCAGCTCGTGCCGGTGCCGCGCTCTTTCTCGCTGTCGCAGCGCGAGGCGGATATCGCCATCACGCTGGAGCGGCCCGAACAAGGCCGGCTCGTCTCCTCCAAGCTCACCGACTACACGCTCGGTCTCTATGCCTCACGCAACTACCTCGCCTCCCAGGGCACGCCAGGCGATATCGACGCGCTGAAAGCGCATCCGCGCATCGGTTATGTCGAAGACCTGATCTTCACGGCCTCGCTGAATTTCTCCGGCGAGGTCATGCGGAGCTGGGATGCCAGCTTCGAAATTTCGACAGCGATCGGTCAGACGGAAGCGGTACGATCAGGCGCTGGAATCGGCATCCTGCACGATTATATCGCCCGCCAGTATCCGGAACTCCAGCGCATCCTGCCGGAGGTTTCGATCCGCCGCGCTTACTGGACGACCTATCACGAAACGGCGCGCGACCTCATGCGCGTCAGGAGCGTTGCCGATTTCCTGCAGGAACTCGTCGGCGCCGAACGGCACATCTTTCTTTAAGTCTCGAAAGTGTGTTTTGCCGGTTCGTCGTTCTCGTCGGGATTGGGAACCGGCGCTTCGTCGGGCAGCCGGTCCGGCTCCGGTTCCTTGATCGGAGGCACCGGCTTCCAGCTGGGCCCGGGCATCGGCGGCTGATCGGGAATGGGTTCGTTGGGCACGGACATGACCGCCTCCCTTTGATGATTTCAGTTTACGCGACGTTCGGGGCTATTTGTCCGGCTTCAGCGATTCGGCAGCACGCATCGGCATGCTGTCGATGATGGCGAAGAGTTCGCCCTCGGTAATCGGCTCGCTGGCCTTGAGCTTCACGGTGCCGTCCTTTCCGAGAAGGAAGGCGGCGAATTCGCCCACCTCCGGCGCCTCCAGATCGCGGCGGATCGCTTCGCCGTCGAGGCCGTCAGCCGCACCGAACAACGGTCGAACGCCGGCGCCGGAAACCTTGAGCACCACCAGGTCACGCTCGTCGAGGGCCGAGCGATCGGCCAGCAGGTGATTTTCCTGCCGGGCGGCGCGGGAATTATCCCTGTCGGCGAAAACAACGAAGACGCGGTTCTTCCACTGAAACTGGGCGAGACTTTCGGCCGGCGCATAAGCGCTGTTGTTCTCGTCGATCTTCGTCGCACCGTAGAGAAGGGTTTTCGACATGCGTATTCTCCCGTTAACATGCAGAACGACCCGGTGCGGCATGGGTTCCATCGAAACTTCAGGAACCGAACTTTTGGTCTCGCGTCCCAAATTCATCAGTTCGTTTGGCACTACGGAGGCTTTCGTGAGCGTGGAATTCTCCTTCAACGATTGCCAGGTGACGCCTGGACTCACTAGAGGGGTTGGCTTGTCGGTATCAGGTCGGCGCCGTTCTTGCCGTTCGGACGATCAGGGGTGACGATCCGCAAGGGAGCGCCGCCTTCGCTAGTGACCCACCTTCTTGCGTCCAAACCCCTCCTCCGTCAGTGGTCTTGCATGGTCATCAGATGGATATGCGGATTACCGTCTTTGTCGTGATAGACCCAATCCGCGACCATTCCCTTTGAAGTGAGATTGTCACGGACGAACTCCCGCACCAGCGCGATGTTCTCGGCCCGTGTCAGTTCCTCCGGCAGCGCGATGACCAGCTGCGCATCTGCCCGTTTCTCAAAGGCGTCGACCGCGTTTCACAGCACTTCGCTGGCGCCGGCAACGGAACGACCGTCGATCGCCGTCCGCAGCCAGGTCGGCATGTGGTCCGGCAGAGCCAGTTCCTCATGGACGAGTTCGGAGGCCCCGCCCCTGTAGCTGAAGGACGTACCGGCCTGTTCGTCCATCATCCGGGCGCGGTGGCGATAGGCGGTGGCCGAGACGATGCTGCGTCCAGCTCCCCTGCTGATCACCTGCGCTCTGACGAACATGATCGCCACTGCCGCCTCCACCTCATCCGAGCACGTCGCAACAGCGACGTACATTGCGCCCTCAAACCGATCGGCCCGGAGGGTCGATACCGCTTTTCCGGAAGACGGCCATCGGCCGAAATTCCGGCTGCGACGTCTTGGGGCTGGTACAAAATAGCCTGTTTAACTATCGTTTTCTAGTTAGTATAATCGATCTTCAGAGGCTATTTTCAGGAAAGGAGTCACCAATGGCCGTAAAAACATCGATTTCTGATCTCGATGCGCAGATGCAGAGACTGCGTGAACGTCGGCGAATTCTGATAGTTAAATTGGCCGCGCGGTTTGCCCGCGTGGCGACAAAGTCAGGGCTGAGATCTGACGTTCGGGCGGGCGGTCGGATAGCCCATGCACTGTCGCCGTCCGTCCAGCAGCTGCCATCGCGGGGACTGAACCGAACCGTTGCCCACGGCATCGAAATGCGAAAAGGCGGCCGGCTCCTGCGCCAGCGGCTCTTCACCATAGGAAGACACCTGGCCGGTCGCCATCGGCTGGACAGCGTCGGAACCGTCCTGCCCGGTGGGCTTGTTGTCCTCCCATTGCCACATGGAAACGGCCGGGTCGTGCTGATGGAAAAGGGTACGCAGGTCGTCGGCGAATATCGCGGCGGCCTTCGCCGCGGCCAGACCCGGATGCCAGACAAGCGAGAGGTACAGATCGTTTCGAAACAGATCCTCTGCGATCATGCGGTCGGATGACCTGAGTTCACATTGCGAATGTAGTAGCCTTCGCCACGGTCGGGAAGAAAATGGCTGACGTATAGTAACCGGAATCAAGCACCAGCCTGGCAGCGCCGATTGCCGCAAGCTCGTCGCCGACCACGACGGTCCTGATCGGCAGTCGTGACCCCGCCTGTGCGGTCGGCACCAGTTCGTCGAAAAGAGAGATGTGTTCGGCGAGCGCCCTTTGCCGAACGCCCAATTCCGGTGTGCGATGGATCGATTGGGAGGCGAGAGCGGCACCGATCGCCGCAACATTGATCGAGGCCGAGAAGGCGTGTGCGAGAGCAAAGCGCCGGAAGATCTCTTCCTGGAACGCAGTTGCGAGCATCAGCATGCCGCCCGACGCTCCGAAGCCCTTCCCGAGCGAGGCTGCGATGATCGTCCGTTCACCGAGACCTTCGGGCATTTGTGAACGGGCAAACCCCTCGCCTCTTTCCCCGAAGATCGATATGCCGTGAGCATCATCGATGTAAAGGAAGAGGCCGTATCGCTCCTGAAGCTCCCGCAACTCCTTGATCGGGGCACAGCCGCCCATGGAATAGACACCGTCGCAAACATAGGCGACCGTCTCGTTCCGGCGGCAAATTTCTTCGAGCGCCTGAAGATCGTTGTGGCCTATGGTGCGCACCTCGCATTCCTCGGCAACGACGGGCTTGTTGAAGGCGAGCGTTGCATGCGCGAGACGGTCGAATACCATGACTGGTTTTTTGCCGCCGGTCAGAACACCAGACGCAATCAGAGGAAGCGCGCTTAAGTTGGCGGCCAGCACTGTTGTGTAGGTGATAACCCTCGCGCCAAAGAGATCAGACAGAGCATCCTCGAGGTCTCCGAGGACTGCAAAATTGAGCCGCGTCCGGGCGCAGGACCAGTGCAGTGTTCGGTAGCGCCGAACGGTCTCGATTGCGCCCTCGATGATTGAGGGGTGATTGTCGAGGCCGAGATACGAGCAGCGGACGAAGTCGACGACGCGTTCCGATCGGTGCTCCGAAATCGGCAGCTCCACCGCTCGACCGTCAGACGGATGGACATAGAGGGCCATCAAGCCGTCGAGATGGGCGGCGGCAAAGTGGGGACTCGCGTGGCTGATCAGGCCCGCGGTGTTTCTATGGGATGTTTTCGCGGATCCGGCGCCCGAAACTGCCTCTTGCATGTTGTGCTCCCAAATATTCAACGGACTTCACGCTATGCGCGTGCTCGTTGTTTATGCAACGACGGCGACAGAAAGTTTTCGGGAAATTTCGGTGAACTTGTGAACGTGGCGAAGTCACATACTTTGGCCAACGTCGATTGCATATCCTTCCTTTGGCACGGTGCGGATCACATCGCGGCCAAGCGCCCGTCTCAATGCACGCCGGAGCCGGCCGATATGAACATCGACTGTCCGCGGCTCGACGAAGGCTGATTTCGGCCAAGCGACCGAGATCAGTTCCGCGCGGCTGAGAACGCGCCCCGCGTCACCCATAAGAGCGCTCAGCAGACGAAACTCGATCGGGCTGAGATTGACCGGCATACCCCTTACCAGGACACGCCGGCCGCTGACGTCCAGCTTCATATCGTCAAATATTGGAACGAGGCGGCCAGACGCTTCGCCGGAGGAATTGCCTATTTCACCGTGGAGGTAAGACAGCAGCCGTTCAGGCGGCATTGGCCTTGTAAAGCTCTCATCCACGTTGGCTTTCAGGATGTCGAGATAGGCGGCCTTTTCGGCGACGAGCGCGATGAGCGTGACGTCGCTGGCAAGTCCCCTTTCCTTCAGACCCGACGCGATATCAGCCAGAATTTGTGAACCCGGCTGGCAGTCGACGATGATCGCTGCCGCGTCAAGCTCCTCGGCGATCGCTACGGCCTCGTTTGGAATATCGACCAGCACCGTCCTATATCCGGCCCCTCTCAAGATGTATGACAGCATCAAATAATAGTCGGCATCCCGGGATACGATCGCCAGAAGTGCGCTCATCGGCTCGCCCCGCCAGCTGTTAACCCCATCATATCTAATTTTGATACGACAAAACTTACACCGGATTGCCTCGCTCTCAGTGGCATATCAAGCCTCCTTCGTAAAATACCGCGAGAGAATCGCGAAAGCGCTCTCATTGCGGGTATTTTTATAACTTGCGTTTCAGTTTTGTTACAACATAATGTTGGGCGTGAGAAGCACTTCGCACAGAAGCGCATGTTTGCCAGGGACGACACGTGATCGTGGCCCACTCGGTGGCATCGACGTCCGGCATAATTTGATGGCCTGTTTCCGGACGGTAACGGGGCTTTTTAATGCGCGAAATGTTCGAAAGGTTTTCAACCGGCTGCGTCGCCGCGGCCACACCGGATTTTTGGAGTGATGCAGATGTTGGGGACATATGTACTGCTGTCAGTTCGCTTTACGGACGACATGCGAAAACAGCGGCGGCCTGGTGTGCCATAGGCGCGCGCTCCGACGGTCGCTCGGGCGATTTCAAATTTTGGGTCCGGGTTTTCGAGCATCTGGGGACAGAGGAGATTGTGGAAATCCGAAAACAAAGGCGCGGGTCATAGACTTTGAAAGTTATGTCGGGCGGATATTCGTTCCGACAGCATCCGGCACTATGAATCTGGCCGGCCTTATAGGTCGGCCGGTTTCGCACTGATCGTGCACGCCGCTCGGTTTGACGGCCGAGATCGAGGACGGACACGTAGGCGTGGGGCAGACGGAGGGTCGCCGAAGCGAAGGATCATGATCCACGCAGCAAGCGCAGGGGGACTGGTTTTCTTGGAATACGATGGCTAAAAGTTCTGTCATGAAAGATGCCCACCGCCGATGAAATCTAGCCTCGACCATCTGCCCGAGCGTAAACAGCGCGAGTTGGCCCGCGTTGTCGATATTCTGCACGAGGAGTTTCAGGACGCGCTGAAGGATAGCTCGGCCGAGTTCAAGAAAATGGGGCGGGTCCTCAAGGTCATTTTGTTTGGATCATACGCCCGTGGCGACTGGGTCGACGAGCCGCACACGCTCAAAGGCTACCGTTCCGACTATGATCTGCTGGTGATCGTCAACAACAGGAAGTTGTCGGACTTCGCCACGTACTGGTACAAGGCGGCCGACCGCTTTCTCCACGATCGCGGTATCAAGACGCCCGTCAGCTTCATCGTTCACTCGCGGCGTGAGGTCAACACGGCGCTCCACGAAGGGCAATACTTCTTCTCGGACATCCGCCGCGAGGGGATCGTCCTTTACGAGCTCGATGATGAACCGCTGCCCGAACCGAAGCCACTCTCGAAGGCCGAGGAGTACCGAACTGCCAAGGAGCATTTTGAAGAGAGGTTCCCGTTCTCAACTGATTTGTTGGACGGTTTCAAGCTGTACGTTGAAAAGCGGCGCTACAAGCACGCAGCCTTTTTCCTTCATCAAGTTATCGAGCACGCTTATTCGGCTGCACTTTTGACGCTGTCCAACTATAGCCCCGCTTCCCATAATCTGACTTTCCTGCGTAAGTTGGCGGAAAGCCGCGATCGCCGTTTGGTGGATGCTTGGCCGCGCGACCAACAGCGCTATCGTGCCTGGTTCAATACTATCAATGAGGCTTACGTGAAGGCCCGCTATTCGAAGCACTTCGAAGTCAGCGAAGAGGCGTTGACCTGGCTCGGCGAACGTGCGGCCGACCTGCATATTCTGGTCAAGACCGTGTGCGAGGAACATCTAACCAAGCTTCAAAAAGACGCTGGAGATATTTGAACTTGCCATTTAATTTCGCGAGAGTGGCGCACCCTCGAACGGCGACTTCGACCCGGAGTTCCCACCCTGCCAACTTTTGCCATCCTGGCTGTTTTTCTATGAATATCTCGCGCCGGATAACCTGAAACAGTTCGTCGATCAACAGGTCGCGCAGGGCGAGGCTATGGCACCAGCGGCGAATACGAACGAGAATTGATTAGTCGCGACAAAGATCGTGAGCATTTGCCTACGCTCCCGCTTGAGGGTTCTTCATCCGAAACGATAGAGCCGGTTGATGCCCAACTATTTCGATGATCTGCGAAAACCGCGGCTCGCGAAAAAGCTCAAAGTGACCGTCAACCCTGTCTTTCCTCGCCACACGATGTCGAGAATGCCGCGGATTATTACACTCGCGAGGCCGCGGCAAATCGCGATAAGCTTCCTTGATGCCTACGTCGACATACGATTTGATCGCAACGATCCTTCGGTTCTTCGATGGACTTCAAAGATCGATGCCACGGCTACGGCTGACAACCCGCTGACGCCGTTCCGAGATGATCCGCTCACTGCTTTCCCTTCGGACGGCCTCTTGCAGGACCTTCAACTTTTCCTGAATCGCTTCGAAGGCATGGCGCTGTGCGTGTGGCACGCGAGTGATGACATCCTGTTCGCCGCGAATGATGGCACTACGGCCGAAGCGCTCATCGAGCGCGGTGCCGACGGCGGCAAACTCGCGACGGATGCCGGGATCGAGCGCCGAGGCAGGGGCGCTCGGCTTGCGGTTGTTCTTCGCCTCGGCGGTCAGCCGCATGAGCACCTCTTCCGCCACCTTCGAGAGGCCGGGAATGGCGACTGACATGCGCCGACGCTCCTCGGTCACAGCCTGGCGTTCGGCCTCGAGCACATTGACATAGGCCGAACCGAGCGCGCGCAGCCGAGCCCCAGCTTCAAGCATGGCCAGCACCGCCTCTTTGCGCTCCCGACCGGCGGCCAGCATTCGGTCCATCAGCCGATCGGAACCGCGCAATGCGCCGTAGGCGGACGGATCGTTGGTCACCGCGACTGCGATGCGCTCGGCGGCAAAACCTTTGGCAAGCAGCTCTTCGATCTTGCCGACGGCGCCGGCCGGATCGCGCCAGATCGTTGATGCCACGTCGGCCAGCGCGGCGCGCTGCTGGCGATACAGTGGTGTGGCGAGAGCGCGAGACCTCGCCTCCTCGTCGACAGGGGTCTTGAACTCGGTGACGGCTGCAAGCATGGGCAGCACGGCGGCACTCTCCCTGTCTGCCTCCATCCCCTGATCGGCACTCGCCGCGGCGACGATCTTCGAACGATCCCGCCGATCGACAGCATGCTGCTCGTCGGCAAAGCGCTTCACGGCCTCGAACAGCCGGGTCAACTTCTCGCCGCTGATGCTCGTCAAGTCTTCCGGCATACGCTCAATCACGTTGCGTTCGGCAACCGCATCGGCCTTCGCGGTAAACGCGCTCCAGCCGAAGCGGGCGGTCAACGCCTCGCTGACCGCTTTGATCTCCTGGACGATCGAGCGGTCTTCGGTGACAAGCGCAAAGGCGGTCTTGTAGGCGTCGTCACCACCTTGCCTGCGCACTGCCTCGATCTCCGTGAGACGTGCCATCGCTTTTCTCGAGAGCGCTGGGATCGACAATGACATATGAGTGCGGCGCTGTTGCTCACGGAGATCGAAGCTTTCGCTATTCCGGCGGAACTCGGTGGCATGGGCGCGGGCGAGCGGCAGTAATTCCATCAATGCCGTGAAAGCGACACCGCGCTGGTCGCGTGCCGCACGACCAGCGACGATGAGATCGGAACCGCGCAGGCGGCCGAGCCGCTCCGGTGCTGCGGCGAGATCGTCGGCAAGCCTGCGCGGTTCGATGCTTGTATCCGATGAAAGCGCGTTCAGGGCGACAAGTGCTGCATCCGGGTCACGATAGATCTTCTCCAACAACGGCCGCAGGATCGCCTCCCGTTCCTTCCAGGCTGGCGACGCAAGCTGCGCCAACCGCGCATCTTCATCAGCGCTCCTGGCGAAGCCTGTGGCGGGCGGGATCAGATATCGGCCGCCAGCAATGTCCGCGCTTGTGACGGTTTGCGTTTCGGTTCGTTCCTCATTGTAGGCGACCCGCCGTTCCCGCTCGATCGTGAAGCCGAGCGCAACGCCCGCCCGCTCCCAAAGCTTCGCCACCTGCTCGCGCTTCTCGACAATCCCGGCCCACTGCCGGGAAACGGCCTCCTCCACCCCGGCTGCGGCAAGCGAAAGATGATCGAGACCACGGCGTCGCGCAAAGTCTTGCGCCTGGGCGCGATAACCCGCCTCGCTCTCAAAATCGAGCGTCGTCGTCTTGGCGCCGGAGCGCGACAGGCGCTCTACCAACTGCTTGAACAGTTCCGGTCGATGGCTTTCCTGCTCGATGCGTTGCTGGCGTTCTGCGGCGGTTTCGACCCGTTTAGCGGTCCAGACGTTGCGGTCGACCTCTCTTTCCGCGAACCGCCTCTGGCCGGTTTGCTCGTCGACAACCGGGACCTTGATCGTGACCCGCTCCACTCCGTCCTTGCGCAAGGTGACTGTGTCGCCTTCCGACACGCCGCCCTCCTCCAACGCCTTCGGCAGGCTGACGCCCCAAAGACGATGGACGGTGCCGTCATCCGTCTTGACGTCGGCATAGGGGCTGTCGTCGGCATCCTCGTCATTCGGCCGGAACTTGGCTAGTCCGGTTTCCACAAGCACGCCGGTGACGCCGGCGGCATGATCGACATGCGGCTTCCGTCCCCATTCCGGCATCGCCTCAAAGTCTTCCTTTGCCGCATAGAGATCGGCGCGGTCGCGATGCCGGGTCATCGACACATAGGTCAGGTGCTGGTCCATCATGCCGGTGGCGAGCACGAAGGTCCGGTCGACGGTGGCACCTTGTGATTTGTGGATGGTCGCGGCGTAGCCATGATCGACGTTGCGATAGCTGTCCTCGCTGATGACGACGTCGCGGCCATTGTCGAGACGGACCGACAGCAATGTGTCGCCACGTTTGTCGCCGGTGGACACGACTGTGCCGAGCATGCCGTTCTTCACATGTTGCGGACCGAGACGGGGCGCACGTGGCTCGAGGAAGCGGGCATTCTCGAGGAAGATGATGCGATCGCCGGCGGCGAAGTCCCGCGCGCCGCGTTCGGTCCGGAAAGTGCGGTTCTCACTGAGCGCGCCCTCTTGCGACATCACCGATCGCAGCGCCTCGTTCAGACGCTTTACGTCCTCGTTGGTGTGGGCGAGTACGAGCAGCTCGTCGCCGCGAAGACGACCATCATTGCCTTGGCGGACAGACGTTTCGATTGCCAGTTTGCGCGCTTCGCTCCAGTCGCCAACAATCCGCGCGATGACTTCGTCCCGTGTCCCAGCCTCGACCAGGTGGCCATGTCGGGCATAAGCGTCGAGGCCTTGTTCGACCTCTCCACGGGCAAAAAGCCGTGACGCCTCGCGCGCCCATTGCTGGCGCTGGCGGCGCACGCCGGCAAGTTCGGCAAAACCGATGCGTTCGGTGATTGCCCGGAACGCCGCACCCGCCTGGATCGGTTGGAGCTGCATCGCATCGCCGACCAGCACGACTTTCGCCTCCGCTTGCTCGGCGATGTCAAGCACGCGGGCCATCTGCTGCGACGACACCATGCCGGCCTCGTCGATGACAAGCACGTTGCCGCGTTCGAGCAACTCGCGTCCGCTGGCCCAGGTGAGTTCCCAGGCGGCCAGTGTTCGCGACCTGATGCCGGAACTGTCTTCCAGCCCTTCGGCGGCTTTGCCGGCAAGGGCCGCACCAATCACCCGGCGGCCATCACTTTCCCAGGCGACGCGGGCTGCGGCAAGCAAGGTCGACTTGCCGGCGCCGGCAAGGCCGACGACGGCGGCAATGCCATTGTCCCGCGTGACATGACGGACGGCGTCGACCTGCTCCGGATCGAGATGGAAGGATTTTTGGGGATCCCGGGTCTCGACGTTGCTGATCGCGGCTGCAACCACCCGATCGGAAACGGCAAATCCGCGGTACTCCGCCAAAACCTGCGCCGACCGCGCCATATCATATTCGATGCGCAGGATCTGGCGCGTGGTGAAGATGGCGGGTTCGCTCGCCTTCCCCGTTTCGGCATCGATCTGCTGTGGCTTCAGCATGATGAGATCGTCCGACGCCATCAGCCGCCCGCGGATATTGGCGAAGACGGCGGGATCGTCGACGTGACGATGCAGCGCCTTGGCGATGTCGCGCTCATCGAAGGTGGAGCGTTCATTGCTCAACTGCTTCAGCAGGAGCGTAGGATCTGCCAGCAGCCTGTCGGCCATCTCCTGGCGACGGGCAAGATCGGCCGGAGCAAAATACATCTCGGCACCCCTGCGGGAGAGCGCTGCCTTCTCCGGGCCAAGGTGCTTCTGTGCGATGCCATCGAGGCCCTGCTCGGCATAGGAGCGGCCGTCGAGCCGGATCTCGTGGCCGGCAAGCGCCAGATGTCGGTTGGCCGTCTCCGCCCAGGCGATCTTCCAGGCCTGCAAGGTTTCCTTGTCGCCGCCCCAGGACTTATAGACGATCCGACCCGTGGGCCGCCCGGCCGTGACAAAACGCAATGGCTCGCCATTCTCTCCCAAAACAGGAGCATTTTTCGGCCCAAAGCCCTCTTCCGTCAGCGGTCTCACGGTCGTCAGCAGATGAATATGCGGGTTGCCATCCTTGTCGTGGTAGACCCAATCGGCGACCATTGCCTCGGACGTGAAATTATCACGGACGAACTCGCGCGCCAGGGCGATGTTCTCGGCCCGCGTCAGCTCTTCCGGCAGCGCGATGATCAGCTCGCGCGCCAGCCGCGCGTTTGCCTGTTTTTCGAAAGCTTCAACAACATTCCACAGCGCTTCACTGGCACCGGCAACGGAACGACCGTCGACCGCCGACCGCAGCCAATCCGGCATCTGATCCGGCAGGGCCAGTTCCTCGTGCACCAGCTCGGAGGCCCCGGCCCTGTAGCTGAACGACGTGCCGGCCTGTTCGTCCATCATCCGGGTGCGATGACGATAGGCGGCGGCGGCGACGACGTTGCGTCCCGCTCCCCGGCTGATCACCTGCGCTCTGACGAACATGATCGCCATGATTGTCCTCGCATATCCGGAGCAGTTGCACCAACGAGCGACATCGGTCTTTCACAATAGTCAGACCGAACGACTGACGCGCTCCGCGCTTGTCTCCGGTTTTCGCGCGGGTCCATTAACTGCGACAAATAAGCGATTTAACTGTTCTATTCAAGGTAGTTTAATCTGAAACCTGTTTCACACTTTGTTCGCCCTATGGCACAGCGTTCCAACTACGCCGGAATCAGACAATTTTTGTCCCTAAGCGCTTGAAGCTTTTCATCAATCCCTAGAGTGGAGTTGGCAACGGGATGGGACATAAGGGCAAAAAAGGAGTTGAGCGATGCTAAAATTGCCAGTAGACGATGTTGGATCTTTCGCCTATCGATTGCTCATGAAATCGTCGCTTGAACATATGCCGCTTCGCAAGCAGCGAGAACTTGGCCGCGTCCTCGAAATCGTCCACGAGGAATTCGAAGATGCGCTCAAGGAAGGCACGGCCGACTTCAAGAAGCGCGGCAGGATCCTAAAGATCATCCTGTTCGGCTCCTACGCCAAGGGCGGATGGGTCGATTAACCCTTCACCATGAAGGGGTATCGCTGCGATTTTGATCTGTTGATCATCGTCAACAACCGCAAGCTCTGCGAGTTCGCCGAATACTGGCACAAGGCAGCGGACCGGCTGATCCACGAAGCCTCAGTCGAAACGCCGGTGAGCTTCATCGTCCATTCCAGACGCGAGGTGAACACCTACCTCAAGGAAGGGCAGTATTTTTTCTCAGATATTCGCAAGGAAGGCATCGTCCTTTATGAGCTCGACGATGAGCCGTTGGTCGAGCCCGAGCCCCTTTCGAAGGAGGATCGGCTGCGGCTGGCGAAGGAGCATTTCGAGCAAAGGTTTAGCGAAGCCAGCGCTTTTCTTGCAACAGCTGAATTTCAACTCAGCAAGTCGGAAAGGACCGGGGATGCCTGGTCAAACCTGTCCTCATTCAGTCTGCATCAAGCACTCGAACAAGCCTATTCCTGCGTTCTGCTCACTCTGACCAATTACGGCCCGCCATCGCACAACATCAAGTTCCTGCGCTCACTCGCCGAGGAGCAGGACCGTCGCCTGGCCGAAGCCTTTCCGCGTGATCAGCACAAGGAACGCGCCTGGTTCAACACATTGAACGAGGCCTATGTGAAGGCTCGCTATTCCACACATTACGAGATCAGCGAGGAGGCTCTTGGCTGGCTTGCAGAACAAACTGCGTTACTGCTGAGGCTGGTCAAGACGGTTTGCAAAGGGCACCTGGAGATCCTTAAAGGAATAATTGGCAGCGACATAACCAAGCGAGATTCGCAGTCATGCTGTTGACCTGCTGCGTGAGTGGATTGACAAATCGTGGAACCCTTGACGAAAGTTTTGATCATGTCAGCAGCCTAAACGCTTGCGTTTTGACATAACGCAAATCGGAATGGTTTGGAACTGGGGCCATATGACACCTACTCCAATGAGATCGATATCAGCCAAAGTTCAGATGGCGCGAGACGTGGCCAGGACAAGGACATCAGAGTTTCACCGGTTCGACGGCGAGAGTCTTTCGGCCGCATCCAGCCTGACCAAACGAGCGACGGCAAGTCGGGCATGTGGAAGTGGAACGCCACCCACGTACGTTGGGTCAGAGAGCACTTATTGCCTTACAACGGATAGGAGGAGACCTCGCGGGAGGCATGCCGGAGGGTCGAGGAGCATTATGATAAGCTGCTGGAACTGCATTGCCGGCAGGGAAATGGCCCATAACGGACTAAGGCGGCGGTATCATGTTCTCGACCGAAGTGCATGACAAGAGTGGCATTACTCTACCATTTCGCGCTGAACACGACCTTCGCCCCGATGGCGTTGCTGTCGCCAAAGTCCTTGAGGCTGGTTCGGGCAAAGGCTTCGCCGTTGACGGCATAGCGGTCGTCCGCCCAACTGAGCGAGCCACCCATGCCAAGGCCGCCCCAGAGCGCCTGGTTCTCGCTGACGAGGCTGGTCCCCGAGACATCGACATCCGAGCCGTCGAGGAAGTCGTAATAGAGATTGGCGATGCCGTAGAGCTTCGAGCGGCCGATCTTTCCGGAGGCATCCTTCCAGTCGCTGTCGTAATCGGCCGAGATGCCGAGGCGGCCGGTCAGGCTGTCGCCATCGTCAAGGGATACCGCAGCGCCATATTGATCGGTGAAGTCGTCGAAACGCACGGAGGAATAGGCAAGCTGCGCCTGCGGCGTCAGCGACCACCGGTTAGACAGCGCAATCTTCTGGCCGGCTTCGACACTCAGGCCATAGCCAAAGCCGCCATTGTCGTCGGCAAGCGTGGTGTGAAGCGTCGAGGATTTGAGATCACTGCTGTACCAGGTCACGCCAGCCTGCGTATCGATGTAGAAGCCGCTGTTCCCGTACCAGGTCAAGGTGCCGTCGAAGCCGTAGCCTGTCGTATCGATGTCGCCCTTACCAAAGCGCGAGGAGACGTCCGCCGAGGCAGTATCGACATGGAAGCTGATCCCGCCGATCAAGACGCCCGCCCCGCTTTCATGCAGCATTCCGTCCACGCCCGCCTGCAGCGTCCAGCTGTTGACGTCGTATTCGGTGCCCGTCGTCGAGGTCTCCGGCTCGAAATGCGAATGACTTCCGTCGATGCGTGTCCAGATCCCTTTGGTAGGGTCGTTCGCGGCGGCGTCGGCGGATTGACCATCGTCCACCTCGCGCCCGCCGGTGCGCTGGCGCAGCGTGCCGAATTCGTTGAGGCTCTGCAGCGCGCCAGCAAAGGCCTCGTAGAGCGGCACGGCCGGCGCGAGAACCGCTGAGCGCAGATACCAGTCGCCGTCAGCGGGGGTGCTGACGCCACCTTGGTAAAGCCGATAGGCATAGGCACCGGCGACAACGGCCTGGTCCCCTTCGAACACATAGTCGCCGAGCAGCGAGAAGGAGCCGGCCGAAGTGCCGCCGACATCAACAATCTTAATGCCTTCGACGGTCTGCGCTCCAACGCCGCCGAGGTTGATGACCTTGACATTGGTCGTGCCTGATGTGTCGCCGGTGACGACGAGACGATCGGTAGGGGAAGAATCGCCGGCGAGCACGCTCTCGATTTCGAGTGTGCCGCCGCTGCCGACATAGTCGCCTGATACCGTCAGCGTCCCGATCGAGTTGCCAGGCGCGATGGTGCCGGCGTTGTCGGTCGTGCCGACCTGGCCGTTGCCCTGGAGCCGTCCGCCCGCCAGAACATCCAACGTACCGCCGAGGATACCATTCACCGACAGCGTACCGGCTTCGACGATGGTGTTGCCGGCGAAGGCGGAATTGTCGGCGCTCAGGATCGTTCTACCGGTGCCGACCTGGCGGATGGTGCCGTTGCCGAAGATGAGATTGTCGAAAGTGAAGACGTCCGAGCGGTTGAAGGCGAGCGTTGCATTGTTCCTTATATCACCGAGGATGCTGCCGTCGCCGATCTGCAAGGTGCCGTCCTGTATATCCCAGTCCGTCGCAACCGTGCCGGTTCCAATCAGCGCCCAGGTGCCAGTGCCGGTCTTCTCGAAGGTATCGAAGTTCCGGTATTTTTGGCCGATTTCCGAAACGTCGAAACTGTCGGTGCCGCTTCCGCCGAGCCGCAGCGTGTCGTTGGCCGCGGCTGCATTGCCGACGACCTCGCCGAAGATTTTCGAGCCGGCCTGAAGTTCCAGCGTGATGCCGTTCGTGGCACCCGGCGTCAGCAGGATCGCAATCTCTTCCCTGGGGCCCGATACGATTGTGCCGCTGTTGATCAAATTGAGGCTGACGGCAGCTGAGTTGGCGAAAATTGCGACTGACCAGTCTCCACCATAAATAGTTCCGGTATTGACGATTGCGCCGTTGGTGGCAGAGGCGACCACAATACCGTTGCCGCCGAACGGGTTGCCGTCCCCGCCTCGCACCGTTCCATTATTGATGAAGGTCACGCCCGGAGCTGCGCTCACATCAATGAATACGCCGTCTCCGCCATCGTTGTCCGGGCCGAAACCGCCCGTGATCGTGCCGTTATTGATCACACTTGCGCTCTGCTCGAGCCTTACGCCGCTGCCTCCTTCTCCCAGCAAAGGAAACGACCCTTCTCCGCCCACCACATTACCCACGAGCGTGAACGACCCGCTTCCTCCTTGAAAGAGAGGCGCGAGGCCGTCGCCGCTCGGGTCGACGGAGCCGGACAGCGTGAAGCCCTGGGTGTCGATGGTGATCGGCTTGCCGGGTGCATTGAGAGCTGCGCTTGAAACCGAGAAACTCGTGGTCAGCTGGATCGTCGCGGTTGGGTCGGGATCGGCATTCGCCGCCGTGATAGCAGCGTTGAGCTGCGCCTCACTGTTCGCCGTGTAAGTCGCCGCCGAAACCGGAGTAACAAACGGACAGCCGAGGGTCAGCGCCGCCAAGCAGATCCCTGAAAGAAGCTTCTTTTTCCTCGTTCTGTGAAACACATTGCTCGCCCGCATGAAGCCGCCCCTACAAATGCTCTTTCAGATTGACTTTAAGATGCAATTCAATCGGATTTGACAACTACATCGCGATAAGAATTGACGAGTGTCAGGAATTTACCACAGTGAAATCCCGGTGCGCCCCTGGCCGTTGGCGCGGTCAAGCGCCTGGCGCTCGCGGGCGAGGACAGCGATCAACGCCTGGCTTTCCTCGACGGGTGCGTGGGCTTCCTCCTTGCGGAGATCATCAGGAAGCGGCGGAAGACAATGCCGGCTTGCGCCTGCCCTTTGAGGGTAGCCGCACGGTTGAGGCGCTCAGCAGTGACAGCGCAAGCGCAGTTCTTTTCCGAATGCTGAAGCTCATAGGATTGGATCTCGATTTCGAAGGTATCTCTGGCAGCCCGCTCGGCGGCGGCAAGGCGCTTGCGGTGCTCGTCGCTAGCCTGGGCTGTCGCGTTGCGCTGGCGTTCCATCTGAAAAGCTCTGGCCTCTGCTGCAGTCTTTTCGGCCACGAGGAAATATCCTACGCTCGCCTCGCGCGCTGCGGACGGATAGCCGATCAAGACGGTATAGAGGGATACAGCAGCGCCCAGCGGCCCCGCCTGCCCCGAGCTTGAGCGCATCAAGGATGCCCATCATAAGCACTCAATGCAGAACTGACTTTCTTTCTGGCTGCGCCTGGTTAAACTGGGAAAGACGATGCCGGCGGCACTGTTCCACTTCAGAAGGGCTTCGCAGCCTTCAGCAGTCTTGCCCTCGTTGATGAGTTTGACCGCGCTGGATCCACACGCAGCTTCGACACCGACATTATAGCTGAACGAGGTCAGGGCGACAAAACGGGCATCCGGCAATGGAACCTTGACGGACTTCTCTATCCCGGCCACATAGGTCTGCAGTTCCAGAGACATCAGCGCGCCTTGCACTGCTCCACTGTCTTGTAATCCCCCGGCTAGAAGCCATTGGTGCTGCCATAGCAGATCGCCCATGGCTGTCCCTGCGTTGCCGGATCGCGATAGGCATTCTGGCGCAGCCCCTCAAAACTTGCGACCACCGCAACGGCCATGGCCGCGGCGGCACTACGCTTCTGCAGGCGGTTTGCCATTCAAATCTCCTGAGATTTTTTGCTGGAAGACGATGCGCGCCACGACGGCGGCCGCGGTAAGAAGGCCAGTGACCGCTGACATCACGAGTTGGATATAGATGTTGTAAGAAACCCAAGCCTCGGCAAAGAGATGTAGACGGCCTCTAGAATGATGATAAGCAACGCCGGTGCCACCAACCGCACCGACCAGGCACGCTTCAGCACCTCCCGCCAGTTATGGACGAGCATGGACGTCTCCCGTTGTAAGTAGTGGGAAACGACCGCCGACCGGTTGACCTATCGGTGCCTACTATGTATTCCCGCCTTGGCTAATTCTCGGAAAAGCGAATGCTGTTTTCATCGCCCGTATTCGTCAGCTTTTTTCTTCCGCTAGCGATCTTCACTTACTTTTTGCTGCCGTTCCGCAGCGTGACGCTGCTGATTTTAAGCTTGGCGTTTTATGCCTGGGGCGACCCGGTCATGGTTTGGCTTCTGATCTTTATTATCGTCTTCAACTATGTCTTCGGCCTTTCGATCCATCAGGCAGGTCGTTACAAGCGCCTGCTCCTGGGAATTGGCGTCGCGGTCAACCTCCTTGTGCTCATAATTTTCAAGTATGCCGCGTTCATCGTGGACAACTTGGATATCCTGCTGAGACAGGTGAGCCTGCCGGAAGTGCCCGTGCCCCATATCTTGCTTCCGCTAGGTGTATCGTTCTTCACATTCCAGGCGATAAGCTATCTCGTCGATATTTACCGACGAGACGTTCAGCCGGAACGAAACTTGATCCGCATGGGAGTGTTCAAAGCATTCTTCCCGCAGCTGATCGCCGGCCCGATCGTCCGTTACAAGGAGATAGCTGGGGATCTGCGAGATAGAACTGTAAAACTTGAGAGCTTTTCGGCGGGCGCCGAGCGATTTGTCATCGGCTTAGCCAAAAAGCTCCTGATTGCCGATCCGCTGTCCATCCCGGTCGACGTCATCTTTCGCGCCGATGCCGGCGATCTCAGCAGCCCGCTCGCTTGGATGGGCATCGCATCATTCGGGCTGCAGATCTATTTTGATTTCTCCGCTTATTCTGATATGGCGATCGGCCTCGCCAAGATGTTCGGGTTCCACTTTCCCGAAAATTTCGACATGCCCTATACGGCGTCAAGCGTTCAGGATTTCTGGAGGCGTTGGCACATGACGCTATCGAGGTGGTTTCGCGACTATCTCTATATACCGCTCGGCGGGAATAGGCACGGCCAGGTGAGGACCACCATCAACCTTTGGATTGTCTTTGCAACAACTGGTATCTGGCACGGCGCCAATTGGACATTCTTAATCTGGGGCCTCTGGCACGGCGCCCTTCTGACGCTGGAGCGGACCAGAGTGGGCAGGTCCATTGAACGCTGGCCACTTGTGGTTCGTCGTTCCTACACAATTGTTGCCGTGCTGATAGGATGGGTATGGTTTCGATCCCAAAACGTCGATCACGCAACCGGCTATCTCTATGCGCTGTTCTTCGGAGGCTTTGATGGGGCGCCTGCAGACATACTCCGGCTCTACAATCCCTTCCTCCTTTCGGCTTTTTGCATTGGAGCAGCGCTTGCCATCGGAGCATATCCAAAAGTGACGGGAATATTCGGTTGCCGTGTGGCCTCTGGCGAGGCATCGGACGTCCTTGTTGCTAGCTCTCTTCAGGAGGCAACGAGAAACTTAACGTTGGTCGTTGTAGGTGCAATAGCCCTGTCAGCCGCCGCCGCCAGCACCCTGCAAGCCTTCCTCTATTTCAGGTTCTAGGCCATGCGCGTCGCTCTAAAACTCCTACTTCCCTCTGTCCTATTGACCGCGTTGACATGCAACGCCGCTCTCACCTTCATGGGATGGCAGGCCCCGTCGAACGTTGATGAAAACAGAGAGATGGCAAAGCCGCCGGCGTGGAACGACAGCCTTAGCGCCTATGTGAGAGGTCTTGACGCATGGCTCACGGATAACTTCGCTTTTCGAAAGCCTTTAGTTTTTGCCTTCAATAAAACGCTCTATTCCGGCTTCGATTCCACGCTCGCCCGCAACGTTGTTGTTGGCAGGGACGGCTGGATATTCGGCGCCGAATTCGATGGGCAGGGCTCGGTCGGCCCGCGTACGCTAAGCGACGAATATATAGCCAAGGCAAAGCAGGCCCTTATCGAGCGAAAGGCTTGGCTCGATAAGCGCGGCATTCATATGCTCGTCCTCTTCATGCCTACGAAAACGGCGATCTACGGCAATAGATACATGCCCGAGAGCTGGCATTTCGATGAAAACCTTCCAACGGAGTCGGAGCAACTCTATAAAGCGCTCAACGACATCATGCCGGAAAGCATTGTCCCGGTTCGACAGGCTATGATAAAAGCCTCGCAGACCGCCGAACTCTACTATCGCACAGACCCGCATGCTACCCAGCACGGTACCTTCGTGGCCTTCCAGCAGCTGGCCTCCCATATTGAGCGATACTTTCCGCAAATTGCCCCATCTGCCTTCCCTCCCTACAGCCTCAAGATCGACTATTACCAGCCAACCGCCTTCGGGAGGATGATGGGGTTGCCATTTCAAGATGCAAGTTGGGTCCCCGTTCCGGACGGTGAATATCGCTTCACTTCACCGCCGCCGCCGGCGTCAACGGCCCTGCTGCCGGTGGGGAGTCGCCTCACTTATTACGAAAACAGCCACGTCCGAAAGGTCAAAGTGGCGCTTATGGGAGATTCGTTCACGAACAGGATGGCGGCGATCTTCGGTGAGGTTTTCAGCCAGTCCGCCACGGTCAACTTGAACAATGTTTTCGAGGACCCGGACGACAAATTCCCGGCCGCCTTTTTGGATGCCTATCGACCGGACTTTGCTGTTTTCCTTTACGTAGAATCCCGCCTCGTCGAGTGTTCGCAGGGCTGCGGCGAGTTCCCCATCATAAACCCGGATGTCGTCCGGTCTGGCCAGTAAGGCCGCTAGATCGATCCGTTCTGCTGGCCGGTGACATGGTGATAGAACTTATTGTCGTTTTCCGACCGCTGCACATGTGTCGCGCCGTCCCAATGAATGTCATAAGTGTAGCCAGCGCCGGCGCTCGACGGGCCCGGAAACGGCGGCTCCGGAGCGGGCGGATCAACGATCACCGCTGCAAATTCTACCGCATCCTCAGGCGCGGGCAGGACAAGCTTGCCCTGCCGCGCCATTGTTCGCCAGGAGGACAGGTGGTTCGGTTTTAAGCCATGTCGCTCCGCGACCGCATTCACCATCGCGCCGGGCCGAAGGCTCTCAGAAACGATCTGCGCCTTCACCTCATCCGGCCAGTGCCCGTGAACCTCACGCCCAGACTTCTTGGTCGTGAGAATCTCCAATGTATTCTCCATGGAAAAACTCCCTTCGGTCATCCATGGGAAGTCGATCACAGATTAAAGGGGACAGAACAACGTTAGGGCGGAACATGGTTACGCTGAATCGGGGGGCGCTCTGGATAGGCCGGAGCCTTGCCCCACGCTTAGTGAGGGCGAACTATGGAAGATGAGGGCGTAATATTTATCGGCGTGGATTACATCAAAGCTGAAGATATCGGTGGCGACATCCCTTCGGAGCCGGCATCGGTGGCATCGATGATCAACAAGCCTTCCAAGCGCGGAGCCAAGCTTCACTTTTGCTGAGGCCGGTCCTACGGCTACGGCCTTTATCGCCAGATTGTTGAACTGGGGCATAACTGCGTGGTGGTGGCGCCTCGCTGGTGCCCAGGCGCGCAGGTCACCGGGTGAAGACAAACCGCCGGGATGCCATGAGCCTGGCGCGCCTGCACCCAAACCAACGACAACCGGTTCGGCTCGAGGTTATCACCCATTGTCTCAGGGACGATCTGTTACCTATGTCTTCGGTATGGACAAAAGGGGGAATGGTACGGTTGGGGGGTCTCGAACCTCCGACCTCAGGTGCCACAAACCTGCGCTCTAACCAACTG
Source organism: Rhizobium sp. 62_C5_N11_2 (assembly GCF_051811185.1). NCBI lineage: Bacteria > Pseudomonadati > Pseudomonadota > Alphaproteobacteria > Hyphomicrobiales > Rhizobiaceae > Rhizobium > Rhizobium sp. 62_C5_N11_2. The sequence continues at coordinate 447,155 of NZ_JBPWPW010000001.1, read as the reverse complement.
AGCTACAACCGCATTAATCGCGCTTGGCGCGACGGGGGTCACATACGAGGACTTGGCGACGAATTCAAGCCCCATTCCTCGTCAATATACAAAAAGGCCGGACGCGAGGTCCAGCCTTTTGTTTCTGGTCGATAAAAACCGATCAGGCAACCTTGAAGGAAGCCATGGCCTTTTCGGCGGCGTCCTTGGAGGGCTTTGCGAGCTTCTCGGCCACCTGCTTGGTGGTTTCCTGGATCGACTTCGCCTGCTCGACGGTGAGCTCGGCCTGCTTGCGGATGAACGAGGTCTGCAGCTCGAAGAATTCGGCAGGCGACTTGACGCCGAGCAGCGCTTCGAAGTGCGACAGCGAGTTCTCGGAATTGATGCGCAGGATGTCGATCGCCTTCAGGCCAATCTCGACGCTGCCGGCCTGTGCCGTCTGGACAGTGGCTTCGAGCGTCTTGCCGGCTTCCTCGCCAGCGGTCTTCAGCTTGGCATAGGCATCCTTCGACTGCTGAGCGCCCTTTTCGGCGAATTCACGGAAAGATTCCGTGAACTTGGACGGGTCGAAAGAAGCGATTGAAAAAACGTCGTCGGTCTTTATGGTAGCCATGGGTCGCATCCTTTGGGTTGAGGCAGCCGCTGCCTGCGTTTGTTGGATGATGCTTATATAAGACATTTCATTGTGCATTGCAACAATTATTGTGCAGCGCACAAGACGTTAACCTTTCCGGCCGAAAACCCCCTCCTCTTCTGGACCGGCATGCGCCCCGCAGTTATTAATAAGCCGTTAATTTAAGAAGGCCGACAGCGACAAGGTTCGAACATGCCCGCAGTCCAATATCCGTTCATCGATATCGCCGTGCATGCACGGGTGCGGGAACGCTTTTCACGCGGCGAGGCCATGGTGCTGTTTTCGGCCGATCTTGCCCGTCTGCTCTGGGCGAACGGTGCAGGTGCCGAGCTTTTCGGCCATTCGGCAGTCTATGACCTGCTCGATCAGGGGGTCGACCGCGCCGACATCACCTTCCGCCAGCTGGAAACCGCCGCGCGCCAGCTGACCGATATCGGCGACAGCCGCAGCCTGATGATCCGCGTTGCCAAGGGCTTTCAGCGTGCGCAGGTACAGGCGGCTGCCGAACTGATCCGGCTTTCCCAAGGCGAAAAGGCCATCCTGTTTTCAGTGCCGATCTCAGCAAAGCCACTCGCGGCCGGCGCATCGGCGGCGCAGATGCTGCAGGGACTTGATGATCCCGACACGCATATGGCGGTGATCGGCGCCAATGGCGAGGTCATCGCGGCTTCGCCGGGCTTTGCCTCGCTCGGGATCTCCGAGCAGACGGCAAAGACCTTGATCAACCTTGCCGGCGCACATCCCGACCGGTTGGTGAAGCGACCTGTCGCCACCGGCAGAGGCAATCTTCCGGCCGCGGTCGGCAAGCTCAGCGACGATCCGGCGTTCAATCTGCTTTTTGCCGTGGAGACTGCGATCGGTCATCTTGACGGGATCGATGCGCCCGCGCTCGACCCGGTCGATGCACCCGCGCTCGACCCGGTCGATGCGCCCGCACAGGAAGAAAGCGTGCCGCCGGCCGAAGCGCTTCAGGACGAGCCTGTCGCCGCGACAGGCTTTACCGAGATCATCGACGCGGTCTCGGGGATCGAAGAGGTCGAGGAGACGCTCGAGGAGATCGCAGGCGAAAGCGAACAGCCGGCCGGGACAGCTCTAGCATCCGCAGACGAGGTGGTTGACGATGGGCTTTCTCCTGCCCGGGATGCGAAGCCGGAGAGCGACGAGGGCATGATCGATAGCAGCGCGGCTGAGGCCTCCGAGCCCGCCGCGGTCATCGAGGACGATTTGGCCTCCGTTGCCGAGACGGTGGAACCGCCTGTAGCCAGCGAAACGCCTGTCGACGACACGCCGGAGGCGGTCCAAGAAGAGCCCGTCATCGCAACGCCTGTGGTCACCGACCTGCCCCCGCTTGCGGCTGAGCCCGGCTTCGTCTTCAGGCCGAACAGCCGCGCCACGCGCTTCGTCTGGAAGATCGACGCCGAAGGCCGGTTCAACGAGGTCAGCCACGAATTTGCCGAGGCCGTCGGTCCGCACGCCTCCGATATCATCGGATCTGCCTTCGGCGATGTCGCCGCCCTCTTCAATCTCGATCCTGACGGCAAGCTTTCCGAGGCGCTCGCCCGCCGCGACACGTGGTCGGGCAAGACGATCCTCTGGCCGGTCGAAGGCACCAGCCTCGTCGTTCCGGTCGATTTGGCGGCGCTGCCGACCTATACCCGCAACCGCGACTTCGATGGGTTCCGCGGCTTCGGCGTCGTCCGGCTTTCCGATGCCCAGGAAGATCCGCTGGCGCTCGGCCTGACACTTGGCCCGGACGGCATCGGCCATGATGCCGCAAGTCTCGGCCCGCCGGCCGAGACCATTACCGAGGTGGTGCACGAAGCGGAGACAGTGCTTGAAGAGCCCCTGATCGAACCGGCCCTGACGCAAGAGGTTGAGGATCTGGCGCCGCAGACGGAGCCAGCGCCGGAAGAGATTGCCACCGAGCAGGCGGCCATCGAGACCCCTGCCCCGGAAAGTGCGGCAGAAAAAGCGGAAGGCAGCGCCGATGCTGGCGACGTTTCCGCCGCCGAGCCCGCAGCCGATCTTCCGCAAGAGCCGCCGGCGCTTCGCATTTCGGAAACGCCCAATCGCCGTTTCTCCGACAGGATCGTTCAGCTCCATAACGCCAGCGCCGGACTGACGGCCGCCGAACAGGCCAATTTCCGCGAAATCGCCAAGCGCCTCGAAGCCTTCGGCGCCAGCAAGGACGAGCCTGCCGTGCCGGCGCCGATGGAACCGGCCGTCACCGAAACCGCCGGCTTCGAAAAGGCCTCAGGACCCGAAGAGTTCGAGGCCGAAATACCCACCGCCGAGAAGGCTGATATACCGCCGCTCGAGGAGATGGTGCCGCAGGAGGCGATCTTCGAGAATGCCGTCGAGGCCGAGCGCGAAGACGACGGCGCCGCCGAAGAGCCTTCAATCATCGCGGAGGACGAGGCGACGGAAGGGCTTGAGGAGACGGTCAGCCAGATCGAGGTTCTCACAAGCTTCATTCCGCCACGCGTCAAGATGACGGACGGGCTTTCGGTGGGCACGGTCGACCAGCTACCTGTTGCCGTGCTTATCCATATCGGCGATGCGCTGATCCATGCCAATCCGGAATTCATGCGGCTGACGGGCTACGATTCGCTCGAGGCATTGCGCGAGGTGGGCGGCATCGAAGCCCTGCTGCAGCGCCGTGAACTCGAGGAAAAGTCTGTCGGCTCCGGCACCATGATGCTCGTCAAGGCCGATGATACGCTGGCGCCGGTGACCGCGCGGCTACAATCGGTGCGCTGGGAAGACGCCAATGCATTGATGCTGGCGTTGATGCCGGTGGAAGGCAAGGAAGATGGCCGTGGCGAAGCAAACCGGTCCGAGGGCCGTTCCGAAGGCCGCCCCGAGCGGATGGTCGAGAAGGTCGCCAAGCTTCAGGTCGAAGTGGAGGAATTGCGCTCGATCCTGGAAACGGCGACCGACGGCGTCGTCGTCATCGGCACCGAGGGCGACATCCGCTCGATGAACCGGTCGGCCAGCGCGCTTTTCAATTACGACGAGCAGGAGACGCGCGGCAAACCCTTCGTCATGCTGTTTGCCCATGAGAGCCAGAAAGCGGTCATCGACTATCTGAACGGCCTCTCCGGCCATGGCGTGGCAAGTGTGCTGAACGACGGGCGTGAAGTGATCGGCCGCGAGGCCGCTGGCGGCTTCGTGCCGCTGTTCATGACGATGGGCCAGCTCACCTCCTCCAACGGCTATTGCGCCGTCATCCGCGATATCACCCAGTGGAAGCGCACCGAGGACGAGCTGCGTAACGCCAAGGGTGCGGCCGAAACCGCCAACGCCCACAAGACCGATTTCCTGGCCCGTGTCAGCCACGAGATCCGCACGCCGCTCAACGCCATTATCGGCTTTTCCGACATGATGGCGGGCGAGCGCTTCGGCCCGATCGGCCATCCGCGTTATATCGAATATGCCAATGATATCGGCCGCTCCGGCCGGCACGTGCTCGACATCGTCAACGACCTGCTCGACATTTCGAAGATCGAAGCGGGCGAGATGGATCTCGATTTTGATGCCGTCGGTCTGAATGAGGCGGTCTCCGAGGCCGTGGCGCTGATACAGCCGCAGGCGAATGGCCAGCGCGTCATCATCCGCACGGCGCTGTCGCAATCGGTGCCCGATGTCGTGGCCGATCTGCGCTCGATCAAGCAGATCGCCCTGAACATCCTGTCGAACGCCATTCGCTTCACCCCATCGGGCGGGCAGATCGTCGTTTCCACGTCCTATGAGACCAATGGCAGCGTCGTCCTCAGGGTCCGCGATACCGGCATCGGCATGACGCGCAGCGAACTCGACCAGGCGATGAAGCCATTCCGGCAGGTCTCCTCGACCCAATCGCGCCATCGCGGCGACGGCACCGGGCTCGGCCTGCCGCTGACCAAGGCGATGGTGGATGCCAACCGGGCAACGTTCTCGATCAATTCGACGCCGAACGAGGGCACGCTCGTCGAGATCACCTTCCCGTCGCAGCGGGTGCTGGCCGGCTAACGCACCGTGCTTTGCGCGTCTGAAAAGACGCGCGGCAGTGTAAGCGCATAAAGAAAAGGCAGCCAGAGGCTGCCTTGAATTTGGTGCTGTTCAACAAGAGCTCAGTCGATCAACGTCATGTTTCGGAGGCCAGAAGGCCCCAGGCCGCCTCGTTCATGTGCGACCCCCAAGATGGTTTCACCTTTGACAAACCTTTCTTAACGAAAGGTTTCCATGACAGGAGATTGATAGAGGGTGAAAGCTTGTAGTTTCCGATCGCTGTCAATCCTTCAGCTCATTTAGCCCGGCGAAGAACCGCAGCGCCTCGGGATTGGCGAGGGCTTCCTGGTTCTTCACCGGCCGGCCGTGAACGACCTCGCGCACGGCAAGCTCGACGATCTTGCCGGATTTGGTGCGGGGAATATCGGCAACCGCGATGATCTTCGCCGGCACATGCCGCGGCGAGGCGCCGGTGCGGACTCGCGTCTTGATCGCCTTGACGAGATCCTCCGTCAGCACCACACCGGGGGCAAGGCGAACGAAGAGGATGACGCGCACGTCGTCGTCCCACTCCTGGCCGATGCAGAGCGCCTCGGCCACCTCCTCCATCTGCTCGACCTGATTGTAGATCTCCGCCGTGCCGATGCGCACGCCGCCGGGATTGAGCGTCGCATCCGAGCGGCCGTGGATGATCAGGCCGCCATGCTCCGTCCATTCGGCGAAATCACCGTGGCACCAGACATTGTCGAACCGGTCGAAATAGGCGGCGCGATATTTGGCGCCATCAGGGTCGTTCCAGAACATCACCGGCATCGAGGGGAAGGCCTTGGTGCAGACGAGCTCACCCTTCTCCCCGCGCACCGGCTTGCCATCATCGTTCCAGACATCGACGGCAAGGCCGAGGCCGGCCCCCTGGATCTCGCCGCGCCAGACCGGCTGCAGCGGATTGCCGAGCACGAAGCAGGAGACGATATCGGTGCCGCCTGAGATCGAGGCGAGCTGCACGTCTTCCTTGATGCCCTCATAGACGAAGGTGAACCCCTCAGGCGACAGTGGCGAACCGGTGGAGGTCATCAGCCGCAGGCTGGAAAGATCGTGACTTGCGCGCGGCGTCAGCCCGCCCTTGCGCACCGCGTCGATATATTTCGCCGAGGTGCCGAAGATGGCAAATTTTTCGGCCTCGGCATAGTCAAACAGCACGTTGCCATCGGGGGCGAAGGGCGAGCCGTCGAACAGGCAGAGCGTTGCGCCGCTGGCGAGACCGCTGACCAGCCAGTTCCACATCATCCAGCCGCAGGTGGTAAAGTAGAACAGCTTCTCGCCCGCCTCCAGGCCGCAATGCAGCCGCTGCTCCTTCAGATGCTGCAGCAGCGTGCCGCCGGCCGAATGCACGATGCATTTCGGCACGCCTGTCGTGCCTGACGAAAAGAGGATGTAGAGCGGATGCGCGAAGCCAAGCCGCGTGAACTCGACTTCCCGTACCTCATAGGGCGCGACAAAGGCCTCAAGCGTTGAAGCCCCCGGCGTCTTGCGCGCCACTGCCTCCGCATCGCCGGCGTAGTGGACAATGATGGAGGGAACACCCAGGTTTTTTGTGACGGTGGCGACTTTGGCGCCGACATCCTGCAGCTTGCCGGAATACCAATAGGCATCGCAGGCGATGAACAGCCTCGGGCCGATCTGGCCGAAACGGTCGAGCACACCCTGCTCGCCGAAATCCGGCGAACAGGACGACCATATGGCGCCGATCGAGGCGGCGGCGAGCATGGCGGCGACGGTCTCCGGCATATTCGGCATCATGGCGGCGATGCGGTCGCCCTTGCCGATGCCGAGTGCTGAGAAGGCCTGCTGCAGCTTCGAGACCAGCGCGCGCAGCCGGTCCCACGACCAGCGGTCCTCGGCCTTATCCTCGCCGCGGAAGATGATCGCATCGCCGTCACCGCGACCAGACAGAAGGTTTTCGGCGAAGTTCAGCGTCGCATCGGGAAAGAAGCGGGCGTCCAGCATGCGATCGCCATTGGCAAGCACCTCTGCGCCGCGCTCTCCCTTCACGCCGCAGAAATCCCAGACGGTCGGCCAGAAATTCTCCCGCTCGGCCACCGACCATGCATGCAGATCCTCAAAGCCAGTAAGAGAAAGCCCGAAATCGGCATTGCAGCGTTCTATGAAGGCATGGATCGGGCTTTTTGCAACGGCATCCTCCGAGGGCACCCAAAGTGGTCTGTTATCCTGCATTCAATCCTCCTCCCCAATGCCGTCCTTATATCATGCTGCATTGCATTATAAAGCGCGGAACCGACGCGATCCGTCGCCTGGAGCATGATGCCGAAAAGTGTGAGAGGTTTTCGGACGACATCATGCTCCAATTATTTAATTGAAAGTGCTACAGCGTCCTTTACGCGTCTGAAAAGACGCGCGGCGCTGTAGGGGATTTGCATATGCCTGATATTTCCTATATCCGGCGAAATCAGCGCATAACGGGATGACCGGCTGAATTTGCCGGCGGAGATCATGAGCACGTCAAGACATCGCAGGTGGCGCAGGAAGATCGGACCCGTTTCGCGCTGGCTTCCGGCCTTCGCCCGCCTGTCGACGGTATTCCTGCTGATCGCGCTTGCGCTTTTCGTGGCGCTCAGGGTCGCCGCACCCTATCTCATCTCGACCGGCTTCGTGCGCTCCGGCATCGAGGACGCGCTGTCGAAATGGACGGGCTACCATGCCGAGATCAAGGGTAGTCCGGTTCTCGAATTCTGGCCGACGCCGCGCATCACACTGAACCAGATCAGCATCCGCCAACCGCGCGAAAGCGGCAACAAGCTGCTCGGCAGCATCGAAAGCTTGTCGGCCGATTTCAGCCTCATCGATGCGTTGCGAGGCCGGACGAGCTTCCACGAATTCCATCTGGTGCGCCCCAACCTGGCGCTGACGCGCGACGAGAGAGGGCTGATCGACTGGAGTTATGCCGGCCTGCTCGCACGCGCGATCAACGGCGTAGGCTCCGAAAACGGAGCTGAGGTGCTCGCTCCGGATCTCGATGCCGAGATCGGCGCAGTGACGGTTGAGGACGGCACGCTTGTGGTCACCGACATCAAGTCCGCCAAGACCTATCATTTCGAGAGCGTCACCGCAGATATCGCCTGGCCGAGGCTATCCGGCGCGATCTCGGCGGTCGTCATCGCCCGCATCAATGGCGAGGACCTGAAGGTCGATTTCGCCTCGCGCCAGCCGCTGCTCGCCTTTGCCGGCAGGAATGCCGAGACCCGGACGTCGCTCACATCAAACCTGTTGACCGCGCACTTCCAGGGGATTGCCAGCATCGCCAGCCTTTCGGCCCTTTCCGGCAATATCACCGCCAGCATTCCCGATGTGCCCGCACTGCTGACATGGTCGGGCAAATCGATCCCCGGCATCGCAACGTTGAAGAGCGCTTCGCTGGAATCCGACATCATGTCGTCGGGCAACGGGCTACGCTTCAACAATCTCAGTCTGTCGCTGAACGAAGCGAGTGCCACCGGCGTAATGGACCTTTTCACCCAGCCTGGAAAACGCCCGAAGATCGGCGGTACGCTCGCCTTCGACCAGATGAACCTCAAGCCCTTCCTCGATGCCTTCGCGCTCAGGCTCGCCGCCGGCGAGGCGGAGGAAATCTCCGCCGGCATAAGCGGGCCGCTGCGGGTGCTCGATGTCGACGTCAGGCTTTCGGCACGGCGCGCGCAGATGGGTCTCTTCGAGCTTTCCGACGTTGGCGCCAGCGTGATCGTTGCCGGCGGCGAAGCGAAATTCGATATTGGCGACAGCCAGTTCGAAGGCGGCGAGATGACCGCGCATCTGGAAGCGACGCAGCGCGACTTCGACGGCGGCGGCAAGCTGCAGCTGTCGATCCGCGATGCCGACTTCGCAGCCCTTGCCGAGCGCCTGCAGCTGAAGGGTCCGCTGCCGCTTGCGACAGGATCGCTCGATCTCGACCTACAGTCGCCGAAGGCGATCTGGACGACCGGCCTTACCGACGTCACCGGCAAGCTGCACTTCTGGACCAGGGAAGGCACGATCCCCGGCATTGATGCTGCGGCATTGCGCACCCAAGCAGCCGAAAAGCCGTTCTTTCCGTTGAGCGCGGCAGCAGGCGGCGCCTTCGCTTTCAACCAGCTAAACCTGCAGGCCGATTTCGCCAACGGCTCCGCCGAGATCCATGACGCCCACGTCGCCGGGCCTACACAGACACTGACGCTTTCCGGCATCATCACCTATCATTCGAACGGGCTGGCGCTTTCCGGATCGCTTGAGGCAACCGATCCGGCCAAGGCGGCGGAGCTGCCGCTTCTGCCGTTCTTCATCGGCGGCTCATGGCCGAACCCGGTGATCTCACCGGTTCCACTTTTCGGCAATACACCCCACGCGCAATGAAGCATGTCGCGCAAAAGTGTGCAGCGGTTTTGCGATAACGACATGCGTAAAATAGAGGTCTAAAGCGCGAGGAGCACGCGCTTTAGACCTCACGCGCCGGCGGCGGCCGCGCGCTCGTCCCTCTGTCGCTGCGTTTCGCGGCGCTTGGTGACGATCGAGGCGCAGATGACGCCGAAGGCGACGACACCGATCAGGATCGTGCACACCGCATTGATCTCGGGCGTCACGCCGAGGCGGACCTGGCTGTAGATCCTCATCGGCAGCGTGGTGGCGCCGGGCCCCGACGTGAAGCTCGCAATCACCAGATCGTCAAGCGACAGGGTGAAGGCCAGGATCCAGCCGGAGAGCACGGCTGGCGCGATGATCGGCAGGGTGATCTCGAAGAAGGTGCGCACCGGCGGCGCGCCGAGATCCTGGGCCGCTTCCTCGATCGAATGATCGAAACTCAGCAGGCGCGACTGCACGACGACGGCGACGAAGCACATGGTCAGCGTCGTATGCGCGAGCGTGATCGTCCAGAAGCCACGGTCGAGACCGATCGCCACAAAGAGCAACAGCAATGACAGGCCGGTGATGACCTCCGGCATGACGAGCGGGGCATAGACCATGCCCGAAAACAGCATCCGGCCGCGAAAGCGCGTGTAGCGCACCAATGTCAAGGCCGCCATCGTGCCGAGGATGGTTGCAAACGTTGCCGACAGCAGCCCGACGCGCAGCGTCACCCAGGCAGCATCGAGCAAGGCCTGATTGCTCATCAACGAGACATACCATTTCGTCGAGAAGCCGCCCCAGACGGTTACGAGTTTGGATTCGTTGAAGGAAAAAATGACGAGAAGCACGATCGGCAGATAGAGGAAGGCGAAGCCGAGTGTGACGGAGACGATGTTGAAACGGGTCCATTTCAGCATGGTTTATTTCCCCCGCTCTTCGGCTTTGGCCTGGACATTCTGGAAGAAGACGATCGGGATGACCAGGATCAGCAACAGGATGGTCGCCACCGCCGAGGAGACTGGCCAGTCGCGATTGGAATTGAACTCGTTCCACAGCGTCTTGCCGATCATCAGCGTCTGCGACCCGCCGAGCAGATCGGGTATGACGAATTCGCCGACGGCGGGGATGAAGACCAGCATACAACCGGCCACCACGCCGGGAATCGACAGCGGGAAGGTGACGCGCCAGAAGGCGGTGATCGGCGGGCAGCCGAGATCCTGGGCGGCTTCGATCAGCGTGCCGTCCATCTTCTCGAGCGCCGAATAAAGCGGCAGCACCATGAAGGGCAGATAGGAATAGACGATGCCGATATAGACGGCGGTATTGGTGTTGAGGATGATCAGCGGCGTATCGATCAGGTGCAGCGACAGCAGCAGCTGGTTGAACAGGCCCTCCGGCTTGAGGATGGCGATCCAGGCGTAGACGCGGATCAGGAAGCTCGTCCAAAAGGGCAGGATGACGAGCATCACCAGCGTCGGCCGCAGGCCACGTGGCGCCTGCGCCATGCCGTAGGCGATCGGATAGGCGATCAGCAGCGTCAGGAAGGTGGAGATCGCGGCGATCACCACGCTCGACACATAGGCGTTGAAATAGAGCGGGTCGTCGGTGAGGTAGGTGTAATTGTCGAGGGAGAATTCGCCGATCTTGCTTAAGAGGCCGGCCCAGCCGTCGGCGAAGGAGAAGACAGGCTCATAGGGCGGCATGGCGATCGCCGTCGTCGACATCGAAATGCGGAAGACGATGAAGAAAGGCGCCAGGAAGAAGAGCAGCAGCCAGGCGTAAGGGATGACGATGACGAGGCGATTGTAGAGGCCGGACGTGAACTTGCCCATGATGTCAATCCTTCAGCAGGACGCCGGCATTCTCGTCGAAGGAGACCCAGACTTCCTGATCGTAGGTGAAGGGGTCGTCGACGGAGCGCTGCGCATTGAGGGACGAGGCCTTGACGACGTTGCCGCTTTGCAATTTCACATGGAAGACGGTCATGTCGCCGAGATAGGCGATATCCCAGAGTTCGCCTTTGGCGGCGTTGACGGACGCATTGGCGGGAGCCGTGCGCCCGACCCGCATCTTTTCCGGCCGGATGGCGAAGCCGACGGCGCTGCCTGCGGAGGGCGTTTCGGCGGCAGCGACACGCACGCTGAAGCCGCTGTCGACTGATATCTCGACGGTGCCGTTGCCCGATGAGGCGACCTTGCCGTCGAAAATGTTCACATCGCCGATGAAATCCGCGACGAAGCGGCAATTCGGCGCCTCGTAGATTTCGGCCGGCGTCGCCACCTGCACGACTTTGCCGTGGCTCATGACGGCGATACGATCGGCCATGGTCATCGCCTCTTCCTGGTCGTGGGTGACGACGACGAAGGTGAGGCCGAGATTCTGCTGCAGGTCCATCAGCTCGAACTGGGTTTCCTCACGCAGCTTCTTGTCGAGCGCGCCGAGCGGTTCGTCGAGCAGCAGCACCTTCGGGCGCTTGGCGAGCGAGCGGGCCAGCGCGACGCGCTGGCGCTGGCCGCCGGAAAGCTGGTTCGGCTTGCGGGAGGCAAATTGCTCCAGCTTGACGAGCTTCAACATCTGCAAGACGCGGTCAGTCATCTCGTCCTTCGCCATGCCGTCCTGTTTCAGGCCGAAGGCGATGTTCTTCTCGACCGTCATGTGCGGGAAAAGCGCATAGGACTGGAACATCATGTTAACGGGACGCCGATAGGGCGGCGTGCCGGCCATGTCGGTGCCGTCCAGCACGATTTCGCCCGAGGTCGGCTGCTCGAAGCCGGCGAGCATGCGCAGAAGCGTCGACTTGCCGCAGCCGGAAGCGCCGAGCAGCGCGAAGAACTCGCGGTGATAGATGTCGAGCGACAGGTTATCGACTGCGGTGAAATCACCGAAACGCTTGGTGACGTTCTTGATTGATATGAAGGGCTTGGCGGACGGATCGGTCCAAGGTGCGAAAGAGCGGCGAATATTGCCTAGAGACTTCATATTGTTCCCCGAAAATACATTCTTTTGCTCCCGGTTTCACCCGGCCGGGATCGTCAAAAAAAGGCCCGGACGTTTCCGTCCGGGCCGTTATTCTATCATTGGCCGGTGACCACGGTGGTCCATAGCCGCGTCACGATCCGTTGCGTCTTCGGATCGAGCGGCGGAACGGTGAAGAGCTTCGCCATCACCTCGGGCGTCGGGTAGATCGCCGTATCGTCAAGGACCTCCTTGTCGAGGAACTGCTGCGAGGCCTTGTTGCCGTTGGCGTAGAAGACGAAGTTCGAGGCCTTGGCGATCACTTCCGGCTTCATCATGTAGTTGATGAATTCATGGGCTTCGGCGACATGCGGCGCATCCTTTGGAATGCCGAAGACGTCGAAGAAGATCTGGGCTCCCTGCGACGGGACCGAGTAGTCGACCTTTACGCCGGCATTGGCTTCCGCGGCACGGTCGCGGGCCTGGAACATGTCGCCGGAATAACCGAGCGCGATGCAGATATCGCCGTTCGCCAGCGCGCTGATATATTCGGACGAATGGAACTTGCGGACGAAGGGACGGACGGCCGTGAGAACCTCCTGCGCCTTCTTGAGATCGGCGGGATCGGTGCTGTTGGGATTGAGCCCGAGATAGGCGAGTACCGAGGGCACGACGTCGGTTGGGGAATCCAGCATATAGATGCCGCAATCCTTGAGTTTCGCCGCTTTCGCCGGATCGAACAACGCGTCCCAATTGGGCTTGTCGTCGGTGCCGAGGGCAGCCTTGACCTTGTCGACATTATAGCCGATGCCCGTCGTGCCCCACATGTAGTCGACGCTGTATTCATTGCCGGGGTCGAAGGACGCCACGCCCTTCATGATGACATCCCACATATTGACCAGGTTCGGCAGCTTCGACTTGTCGAGCTTCTGGTAGACGCCGGCGGCGATCTGGCGCTGCATGAAGGATACTGTGGGGACGACGACGTCATACCCCGAACCACCGGCCAAGAGCTTGGTTTCCAGCGTCTCGTTGGAATCGAAAGTGTCGTAGACGACCTTGATGCCGGTTTCCTTGGTGAAATCCTCGAGAATGGAACTGTCGATATAATCCGACCAGTTGTAGACGTTGACCACACGCTCCTGGGCAAAGGCCGGAGCGGCAGCAAGGAGTGCGGTAACGGCGGCGGCCGTCACGCATAGGATGGTTGACCTCATAACTTCTCCTGTTTGTTCAAAGATTCCGCACCCCCGGACATCTTTTCCCTCTGGTTTTCCACGCAGACTAAGAAGGAATTTCACAGCCCACAAGCGCAAAATCCTAGGCCCTCAATGATTTCACAATCACTGGAAGTCGAAGGCGCTGAGCCCCGCCACCATCTCGTCGAGCCCGAGCGGTCTCGTCACCGGCGGCTCGGCCCGGGAAAGGCAGCCGCGCCGCTCGCAAAGGCGACAGGCCGGACCGATGGCGACCGGATCGAGCGCCATCGCCTGCCCATAGACCACACCCTCGCCAAGGGCAGCGTCGCAGCCGATCAGGATTGCTGTGCGCCTGACCCTTTCGCCGAATTCGACGCTCGGTCCCTCCAGGGTGCGGGCGACCGTCAGGAAGGATGCACCGTCCGGCATGACCACCGTTTCGGCGAGGATCTGGCCCGGCTGCAGGAAAGCGGCGTGGATATTGAGCTTCGGACAGCCGCCGCCGAAACGGGCCTGCGGAAAGCCCTGGGCTCCTGCCCTGCGCAGCCGGTGGCCAGCGGCATCGATTTCGATCAGGAAGAAGGGAATGGCGGCCGCCCCGGGCCGCTGCAGCATGGCAAGGCGCGCGGCGGCATGGCCGAAGGAGACGCCGAAGCGCGCACGCAGAATATCGATATCGTAGCGCGTAGCCTTGGCCGCCGACAGAAAAGCTTCATAGGGCATTGTGAGCGCCAGCGCGGCGATGCGGGCAAGCTCGAAGCGGGCGATGCGGCGCGCCTCGGCGGAGGAGAGCGAGAGATCGGCGAGCTCGGCATCGATTGCCGGCAGCAAAGCGAGAGTCGCGGCCTCGATTGATATCTCATGCGCACGGTCGGCCTGTGACAGGCGCTCCGAGATGAAAAGCCGCATCGAATGCCGATCGAAACGGCGGCGCAGATCCGGCATCACATGGACCGGCAGGACACGCACCGCGATGCCGCGCTCGGAGCGCAGCCAATCCTTCAGCCCGGCGGCAAGATCGACGCCCCAGGGCAGCGTTGCGGCAAAGGCTTCCGCGGCCGTCTCGATCCGTCCGAAATAGCCGGACCTGCGCTCCAGCGCCTCTCGCACCTCGTCCAGCGGCAACCGGCCGGCAGCGACCGGCGCATGACCTTCGGCGGCCATCAGCACCGTCAGATCGGACAGCCTTGCCGCCTGCTCGCGATAGGCGCGGTAGAGCTTGATCATGCCGCTCGCGGCATTGGGTGCTGCCTCGGCCACCTCCACCAGTTCCTGGTCACCCGGCAACTCACCCGACAGCAGCGGATCGGCAAAGATCTCCTTGAGCTGGTCGAGACTGCCGCCGGTCTGCCCCCGCAACTCCTCCAGATCGACCCTATAGACGCTTGCAAGCTTGAGAAGGAGCTGCACCGTCAGCGGCCGCTGGTTGCGCTCGATCAGGTTCAGGTAGGACGGCGATATTTCAAGCGCCTCGGCCATGGCGGTCTGCGTCAGCGCCAGCGCATTGCGGATGCGCCTGACTTTCGGGCCTGCGAATATCTTTCGTTCCGCCATGTCACACCCTTTGACAAGGAAGGAGCGCTGTATTTACAAAATTTTACAAATTCACAGCGCCGCTCTGTCAATCCTCGTCATCTTAACCTCTTTCCGGGCAGGAAATCAAAGGTTTTTCTGGTCATAGCGGCTGATATTGTCAATCTTGTCATGCAGCACATTTGTCGGGCTTTTTAGTGAGGAGAGCAGCATGACGGATTTTTACAAGCTTGTTCCAAACGCATCAGCAGGCCGCTTCGACGGCATCGAGAGACCGTACTCGGCCGATGACGTGCGGCGGCTCAGAGGCTCGGTGGCGCTGCGCCATACGCTGGCCGAAATGGGGGCGGACCGGTTGTGGCGGCTCATTCATCAGGAGGATTTCGTCAATGCGCTCGGCGCACTTTCCGGTAACCAGGCCATGCAGATGGTGCGCGCCGGACTGAAGGCGATCTATCTCTCCGGCTGGCAGGTGGCGGCCGACGCCAATACGGCATCGGCGATGTATCCCGACCAGTCCCTCTATCCGGCCAATGCCGGTCCGGAACTGGCCAAACGCATCAACCGCACACTGCAGCGCGCCGATCAGATCGAGACTGCGGAAGCCCAGGGACTTTCCGTCGAGACCTGGTTCGCACCGATCGTTGCCGATGCGGAGGCGGGCTTCGGCGGACCGCTCAACGCCTTCGAAATCATGAAGGCCTATATCGAGGCGGGTGCCGCGGGCGTTCACTTCGAGGACCAGCTCGCCTCGGAGAAGAAATGCGGTCATCTCGGCGGCAAAGTGCTGATCCCGACGGCCGCCCATATCCGCAATCTCGATGCCGCGCGACTTGCTGCCGACGTCATGGGCGTTGCGACGCTGGTCATCGCCCGCACCGACGCGGAAGCGGCAAAGCTCTTGACGTCAGACATCGACGAGCGCGACCAGCCCTTCGTCGACTATGATGCCGGCCGCACAGTCGAAGGTTTCTATCAGGTGCGAAACGGCATCGAGCCCTGTATCGCACGCGCCGTCGCCTATGCGCCGCATTGCGATCTCATCTGGTGCGAGACCTCGAAGCCGGACCTCGATCAGGCACGGCGCTTTGCCGAAGGCGTGCACAAGGTCCACCCCGGCAAGCTGCTCGCCTATAATTGCTCGCCTTCCTTCAACTGGAAGAAGAACCTCGACGAGGCGACGATTGCGCGGTTCCAGCGCGAACTCGGCGCGATGGGCTACAAGTTCCAGTTCATCACGCTCGCCGGCTTCCACCAGCTGAACTACGGCATGTACGAACTGGCGCGCGGCTACCGGCAGCGGCAGATGTCGGCCTATTCCGAGCTGCAGCAGGCGGAATTCGCCGCCGAGGTCAATGGCTACACCGCGACCAAACATCAGCGCGAGGTCGGCACGGGCTATTTCGACGCCGTCTCGCTCGCCATCACCGGAGGCCGGTCTTCGACGACAGCGATGCACGGCTCGACCGAACATGCGCAGTTCAAACCGGCTGCGGAATAACTCGAAGAGGAGGAGAAGATCATGGCATCCATAACACGCGTCAGGGAACGGGCCGAGGAGCAGGCAAGCAGCATGAGCGAGGATCAGCAGACGACGATCCGCATGCTCGCCAACGACCTGCATCGGCTGAACCAATCGGTCATGAAGGCCGTCGAGGCCGGTGTCTCGGTCGAACTGGTGCGTTCGGCCCGTCATCACGGCGGCGACGGCCACTGGGGCGACCTGCTGATCCCCGTCGTCGTCACCAACCGGCATTGACGAAGACCGACCAGCGGCGGGGTCGATGACGTCGGCCCGCTTCTTCAATCGCCGCGCGACCTATCGGGCGCGCGGCGCTTTACGTCTCCAGTTAATGCAGCCGTGGTCCCAAACCGCTGCACAGTTTTGGGCGACACGCTCTAGCCTCGACTCGGTCGTTTCCCGGCGAAGAGATCGGCATAACTTTTGATGAGCTTGGTCATGCGGTCGGCGACCGTGCGGATCTCCGGGCGATGGCGGTCCTCGGCATTCATGACGATCCATTGCCGGTGGCGCAATTCCGGCAACTCGCCGCCCTGCCGCTGCAATTCAGGATGGAGATCGCCGACGAAACAGGGAAGCACGGTCTTGCCGGCGCCGGCGCGCACCAGATCCGGCAGCGAACGCGGCCGATTAACCGTGGCGACGATCCCTGTTGCGGCATGGGCGTGTGGCCAGCGCAGATAGGCCGATATCGCCTCCTCCTCGGCGACTGCAATCCAGCGCTCGTCGGTCTCGGCGGCGTTGCGTCTGATATAGACGGCATAGGCCACCTCCCCGAGCTGACGTGCGGCGAGATTGGCCTCCTCGGGCTCGAAGGCGCGAATACCGATATCGCTCTCGCGATAGGCAAGGCTTGCCCGCGCCTCGCCGATGGTGAGCGAAATGGCGAAGGCATCGCCCGGCATGCGGATTGCGGCGAAATTCTCGGTCAGCAACCAAGCGAGCCAGGTGCCGGCGGTGACCCTGACGGTCGTGCCGCCCTCGCCGGATTGCCGCCACGCCGCCACCTTGCGGGCGGCGGCCTCCATCTCATGAAGGTGATCGAGCAGCGCCTGGCCATCCTGGGTCAGACGGTATCCCGTCTGGCTGCGCGAAAACAATGCGCGGCCGATCTCCTGCTCGAGATCGAGCATGCGCCGGCCGACGGTCGCAGGACTGAGCCCGCTTACGGTGCTTGCCCCCGTCAGCCCGCCGAGCCGGGCCACCTGCAGGAAAAGCTGATAGGAATCCCAACTTGCGTTTTTCATCGCTGAAAAACATAGCGGGATTATCCCCGTTTATAAAGACAAATTCGACGCCTAGATCAGGTGATGTCTGACACAGGAAAGGACATCGTCATGATCGACATGATCACCATCGCAGGTACCATCGGCTATCGGCACTCTCCCAAGCGATGCGGTTGCAAGGCGGAGGAGGATAGATTCTATGCCGAGTTCGGAAACAGCAGCCTCATTGGCTTCGCCGGCTGGCTGACGTCGCTCGATCTCAACCTGGGAAGGCGCCGCAAGGCCGCGGCGCAATCTCGTGGCAGCTGCGGCTGCGCGGTTCAGGCGACTTTTCTTGCCGCGAGATGAGCCGGTGCGGTTTCTGCGACGATGCGGAACCGCTCGATCAGCGCCATCAGCGTATCGGCCTCGCCGGCGAGCAGGCGGCTTGCCTGCGTCGTCTCGGCAACCATCGACGCGTTCTTCTGGGTCATCTGGTCCATGGCGTTGACCGAACCGTTGACTTCCTGCAGTGCGGCCGACTGATCGCGGCTGGCGGTGGCGATGGTCTCGACATGGCCGCTGATTGCGATGATCTCCTGGCTGATCGAGGCAAGGACGCTGCCGGTCTTCTGGACCAGTTCGGAACCTGCCGTCACTTCCCGGCTCGATGTCTCGATCAGCGACTTGATCTCGCGCGCCGCATCGGCAGAACGCTGGGCGAGTTCGCGGACTTCCTGGGCGACGACGGCAAAACCCTTGCCCGCCTCGCCGGCGCGTGCCGCCTCGATGCCGGCGTTCAGCGCCAGAAGATTGGTCTGGAAGGCGATGTCGTCGATCACCTCGATGATCTGCTCGATGCGCTGCGAGGCCTGCTCGATGCGCTCCATGGCGGAGACGGCGTCGCCGACGACGGCGCCGGAATTGTCGGCGGTCTTCTTGGTCGCGGCCACGACATTGTTGGCTTCCCGGGCACGCTCGGCGGAGGAACGAACCGTCACGGTGATCTCCTCCACCGCGGCCGCAGTCTCCTCAAGGCTCGCCGCCTGCGCCTCGGTGCGCTTCGAAAGTTCGCCGGCAGAGGCGGAGACGGCGCCGCTGTTGCGCTGGATGCTCGAGGCGCTGTCGCGGATGCCGGACAGCGTATCCTGGAGTCGCAAAAGCGAAGCGTTGAAATCGACGCGCAACTGCTCCAACCGGCCGACGAAAGGCGTGCCGATCGTCTGCGAGACGTCGCCCTGCGACAGGCGCCCGAGGCCGGCGGCAAGCTGATTGACGGCAAAGTCGATCTGGCCGTCGAGCGAGCGCTTGTCGGCATCGTTCCTGGCGCGTTCGGCATCGCTCAAGGCGCGCTGTTCGGCAGCCTGGGTTTCCAGATCGCGCCTTGCGCGGGCGCTGTCGCGGAAAAGCGCCAGAGCCCGGCCGATATCGCCGAACTCGTTCTTCTTTTCGATACAGGGGATCGCTCCTTCGAGATCGCCCGAGGAAATCGAGTGCACGCTCGTCGTCAGCGCCTGCAAAGGCTTCACCGACAGGCGGATCGCATAGAAGGCGAGAACGCCGACGATCAGCATGACGATGGCGCCGACGCCGAGGACCAGCATCTGCAGCTCATACATGCGCTGGTAATAGAGCTCCATCGGAATGCCGATGAAGAGAATGCCGACATTGGCGCTCGAGGCGTTTTTGATCGGGAAATAACCGGTCATGAACTTGCGGCCGAAAAGCTCCGCCGGACCATAATAGGCTTCACCCCTGGCGAGGACCGGCTGGGCCGGGTGCTCGGCGACCAGCTTGGTGCCGACGGCGCGGTCGCCGTTTTCCTTCTTGACGTTTGTGGATATGCGGACGTAGTCGCCGCCCTGCTTTTGGAAGATGGTTGCGACACCGGCGATCGACTGCGCGGTGCGGTCGACCAGCGAATGATCGGCAAGGGCCGGAATGGCGTCTTCGGTGACGGCGGAGAGCTGATTGTCCTTCAGCTCGATCTTTGCAGCCTGATCAGCTGCGCCGTAGAGGACAGCCATCGCACGGGCGGCGTCCTTCGCGTCGGAGACGGCCCCGTCCATGACCTGATGGCTCAGATTGTAATAGGTCACGCCGACGATGGCGGCCGTGCTTATGGCCAGCAGAAACAGCGTGATCGCAACGATCTGGCGTACGATCGACGTAGAGAAAAGGCGCAGCATCGAGACCCCCGGAAGATAAACCAAGGTTAAATTAGACTAAAAGCGTTAAGGAAGATTCTCCGCAAATCAGGGCTGTCGGAGATATTCATCGTCTCGTTTCCGAGCATTTTCCGACTATCCCGGCGTGATAAGCTGCGGGCATTCGACCTATTCTTCCATCGTTCAAATCTTCTCAATCGAGGCGCTGTTTTGCAGAATAAATAGAAATGGCCCCGGAAAGTCCGGGGCCGTTCGCATGAAGACGGATCGATCGATGATCAGGCGGCGCGGTAGACTGGTGCTGCGGCCGCCTCGCCGTCGATCTTGAACTGCTGGATGAGCCGGCGCAGCGAATCGGCCTCGTCGGCCAGCTCGCGGCTGGCGGCGGTTGTTTCCTCCACCATGGCGGCGTTTTGCTGCGTCATCTGATCCATCTGGTTGACGGTCGCGTTGACGCTCTGCAGCGCGTTGGACTGGTCGTGGCTGGCGCGAGCGATCATCTCGACATGCTGGCTGATCGTGACGATCTGGGCGCTGATCTTGGCGAGCACCGTGCCGGTCTCCTGCACGAATTGCGAGCCGGAATTGACCTCGTTGGTCGACTTGTTGATCAGCCCCTTGATCTCCTGTGCCGCAGCGGCGGAGCGCTGGGCCAGTTCGCGGACCTCCATCGCGACCACCGCGAAGCCCTTGCCGGCTTCACCGGCGCGCGCCGCCTCGATGCCGGCGTTGAGCGCCAGGAGGTTGGTCTGGAAGGCGATCTCGTCGATGACGCCGATGATCTGCTCGATCTGGCGCGAGGCATCCTCGATGCGGCCCATTGCGTCGATCGCATTGCTGACGACGACGGCAGAATCGTCGGCGCTGCGCTTGGCCTGGCGGACGATCTGGTCGGCATCCTTGGCGCGCTCGGCCGACGAACGGACCGTGACGGTGATTTCATCGACGGCAGCCGCGGTCTCTTCGAGCGAGGCAGCCTGCTGTTCGGTGCGCTTGGAGAGGTCCTCGGCCGACTGGGCCATCTGGTTGCCGTTGCCCTGGATCAGCTCGACATTGTCGCGGATCTGGCTCATCGTCGCCTGCAGGCGCATCATCGAACCGTTGAAATCCTGGCGCAGCTGTTCGAGACGGCCAATGAAGGGCGTTTCGATCGTCGTCGAGATATCGCCCTGCGACATGCGTTCGAGGCCGGCGGCGAGCGCATTGACCGCAAATTCGATCTGACGATCCATCTCGCGCTTTTCGGCGTCGTTGCGCTGGCGCTCATGTTCGGCGGCGGCGCGTTCCTCGTCGCTCTGCTCCTCGATGCGGATTTTCGAGATGGCATTTTCCTTGAAGATGCCGAGCGCGCGGGCCATGTCGCCGATTTCGTCGTGGCGCTGCTCGCCGGAGATGCTGGTATCCAGCGCGCCTTCGGCGATGCGCCGCATAGCGGCGGTGATATGGCTGATCGGGCGCTGCAGCGTCAGCACCAGGGCAATGCCGCCGAGGATCGACAGCAGGATGCCGAGACCGGTGGTCATGACGGAGATGCTGTTTGCCTGGGTGCGCTCGGTGCCGGCCGTCTGCTTCTGCAGCTCGGCGAAATCGGTCAGCTTTTTCCAGATCTGGTCGAGTTCCTGGCGGGCCGCGGCATAGGCTGTGACACGCTCGCCGATCGTGTCGACGATCTTCGAGCCGCCGCCGGAAATGATGTCGAGCGCCGGCTGGATCGCGCCTGATATGCCTTCGGCAAAACCCATGCCCTTGGCGCTGGTGATCAGCACCTGCATGTCCTTACCGAGCGTGCCGGCCTGCTGCTGCAGGCGCACGAGATTTTCCTTGCTGGAATCGGCGAGAAAGTCGGAAAGAACGATCTGCAGCGAATAGACGGAATTTTCGAGACGCCTCGTATCCTGCAAGACCGAGTTGGCCTGGGCAATCCGGCCGTCGAGCGCGGCGAATTCCTGGGTCGCGTCACGCATTTTCTGCGTGGCGGTCAGCTGCGTATAGGTCGAGGTCTGGCGGAAGCGCGAAACGAGACGGCCGAGTTCGGTGGCGGTCTCGTCGGTCGGATTGGGCGTCTGGACGATCGTCTTGATGCCGTCGATGGTCGCAGCCAGCGCGTCGATGACATTCTTCTGATTGCTCGGAACCGAGATGGCGATCAGACGCTGCGATTTGATGATCTCCGGCATCTGTTCGTTGATGAAGGCGATCTTGTCCTGCGGTGTCTGCGGCTTGCTGAAGCCGCTGGCGACGGTGCCAAGAAAATCGCCGCCCTTCAGCAAACGGTCGGCCGTGCGAAGGGTGCTGGTGGCGGCGCTCTCGTCGCTCTGGACGGTGCTCTGCAATTCCTCGGCCTGGTAGGACACGGTAAAGCGGGTGCTGATCACGCTCTTCTGCGCTGCGTCGATCTGCTCATGCAATGCCTGCTCCTGCTCGTGCAGCGCCCAGAGCTTGTCGACGACGCCCGAAATGTCCTTGGTGCGGCGCGATGCCTCCGCAAGGCTGTCGCGACCGGCGGCCTCTTCACCGACCTGGTTCAGCGTCTGGTCGAGCACGCCTTGCTGGGTCTTCAGATCCGCGAGCAGCTTGTCGCGCGCCTCAGGGCTGGTGACGCGCAGGAAATCATCCATCGAACCATAGAGATCCTTGAACCCGCTGAGCGACTGCAGCACGCTGTTGGATATTTCCATGCGGCCCTGCAGAAGTCCCGAAGCGTAGAGGCCCGTCAGGCCCACCGCCGAAATGGTGACGACGAAAGGCAGAACGAAGATCAGGACTTTCGTCTTGATCCTGAAGCGGGAAAGAATCTTGTCAATCAACATGGCGTTCCGGGCCTTTCATACACCACTCCTCCCGCAGGCAGCCACATGGCGCCAGCCGGGTGCACATCGAGCTATTCTTAATTACATTGGGGAACCCGGAGGCCAGGCGGCAGTCATTGCCAGTTCATGTCCAAACAACTTGGAGATGCCCAAATATTCGCGAGCAATTGTGTCAGATTAGATATTAATTTTCGGATAAGCTGTTATGGCGCGTTAAGCCAAGGCAGTGAAATAGTTGCAAATTATGGGCCGCGACGCCGCGGTGCGACAATAGCCACGTCGCAACGTTCGTTCCAGGTCTGCGGACGGGATCAGATGAAGTGCGAGAGCAGCAGCGCGATGCTGGCGGCGGTGGCGCCGGCTGCAAGCATCAGATAACGCAGGGCGACCATTCGAGCGTTCGGCTTTGCCTCGGCAATTGCGATGGCGCGGGCGCGTCGTGTGTTTCTGGTCATGGTCGAAACCTCACTTCTCTCTGACACAACAACAATCCAACAAATCGGCTTGCCGGTAAAGCTTAATTTAGGAACGACCTTACAAACCGCCAATTGAGACAGGATGGCGCACCTCTATTAAAAAGTCTTGAATCGGTATTTCCGATTTCCAAGGCATGTTGCCCAAAAGTGAGCAGCGGTTCTGGGACCACGACATGCATCAAAACAAAGAGCTTTAGACGCATTCGCCCGCGGCAAATCCGGAAGCCCAGGCCCACTGGAAATTATAGCCGCCAAGCCAGCCGGTGACGTCGACGCATTCACCGATGAAATAAAGGCCGGGCACGGCTTTTGCTTCCATGCTGCGGGAATCGAGCGCTGCCGTGTCGATGCCGCCGAGCGTGACTTCGGCGGTGCGATAACCTTCCGAGCCGGACGGTTTGACCGCCCAATTCTGGGCGCCAGCGGCAAGACGCAGCAGCGCCTTGTCAGGCAGGTCGGCCATGTTGCCGGAGATTTTCTCGCGCTCCACGAGAAACTGTGCCAGCCGCTTCGGCAGGATGTCGCCAAGGGCTGTCTGCGGCGACTGGCGGCCATTGAGCTGCTTTGCCGTCTTCAAATGCGCCGCAATATCGATATCCGGTTCGATGGCGACCACGATCTCGTCGCCCTCGCGCCAATAGGAAGAAATCTGCAGGATGGCCGGGCCGCTCAGCCCGCGATGGGTGAACAGCAGCGCTTCACGGAAGGCGGTCCTGCCATAGCGAATTTCGGCCGGGGCGGCGATGCCGGCGAGCGGGGCGATGCTCTCGAGCAGGCCGGGATCGAGCGTCAGCGGCACGAGGCCGGGTCGGGTTTCGAGCACGGGCAAGCCGAACTGCTCGGCGAGGCGATAGGCAAAGCCGGTGGCACCCATCTTCGGGATCGACTTGCCGCCGGCGGCGACGATCAGCGATGATGCTTCATAATGGCCTTCGCTCGTCGATACCCGGAAGCCGACTTCGGTCTTTTCGACACCTGATATCTCGGTGCCGAGATCTAGCACCGCACCGGCCATGCGCATCTCGGCCAGCAGCATGCGGATGATGTCTTTGGCGCTATCGTCGCAGAAAAGCTGGCCGAGCGTCTTTTCGTGCCAGGCAATGCCATGGCGGTCGACCATGGCGATGAAGTCGGCAGGTGTGAAACGGGCGAGCGCCGATTTGCAGAAATGCGGGTTGGCGGAGAGGAAATTCTTCGGTCCGGCATGGATATTGGTGAAATTGCAGCGGCCGCCGCCCGATATGCGGATCTTCTCGCCAGGCGCCCTGGCATGGTCGAGGACCACGACCGAGCGACCGCGTTTTCCCGCGCCAATGGCCGCCATCATGCCCGCCGCCCCGGCGCCGATGACGATGACGTCGCTTTTGCGCTGCAAATCCGTTTCCCCGATCAAAATCACGTCTTCTTTTTCCATCAAAGGGCGAAAGTCAACGTTTGCCACCCCTCGCCAATTGGCAAAGTCTGGTTATGATGGTGCCACGATCAACACAAACCGGTGTGTCATGTCCCCAAAAAAGACGACGCTGAAACCTGCCAGAAACGTACCCGCCTCGAAGAAAGCTCCCCCGGAACCCGGATCCCTGCGTGGCGTTGCGAACTGGAAGGAAGCAGCGCGGTGGCTGAGGGACAGGGGCATCGAAGACATCGAATGCATCACGCCGGACCTTGCCGGCGTTGCGCGCGGCAAGATGATGCCGAGCTCGAAATTCACCTCGAACACGTCGCTGGCACTGCCTTCGGCGATCTACCGGCATACGATATCGGGCGAATATCCCGACGAGACGGAGAGCTTCCGCTACGAGCCGCGCGACAGCGACTTGAAGCTGATGCCCGACCTTTCGACGCTTTCGGTCGTGCCCTGGGAGACCGACCCGACGGCGCAGGTGATCTGCGACATCGTCGATTCGGACGGCGGCGAAGTGCCCTATACGCCGCGCAACGTGTTGAAGCGCATCATGAGCCTCTATCACGAGCGCGGCTGGAAACCGATCGTGGCGCCCGAGATCGAATTCTATCTCGTCGCCAAGAACGACGATCCCGACTATCCGCTGCACCCGCCCAAAGGCCGGTCCGGCCGCTCGATCCTCGGCGGTCAGGGCTATTCGATCGCCGGCATCAATGAGTTCGACGAGCTGATCGACGACGTCTATCATTTCTCGGAGAAGCAGGGGCTGGAGATCGATACGCTGATCCACGAAGAGGGACCGGCGCAGCTCGAGATCAACCTGCGCCACGGCAATCCGATCGAACTTGCCGACCAGGTGTTCCTGTTCAAGCGGACGATCCGCGAGGCGGCGCTGAAGCACGACATTTACGCGACTTTCATGGCCAAGCCGATGCAGGGTCAGCCGGGTTCGGCGATGCATATCCATCAGTCGGTGGTCAATATCGAAACGGGCAAGAACATCTTCTCCAATCCCGACGGATCGGCTTCGAAGGAATTCTTCCATTTCATCGGCGGCATGCAGAAATTCGTGCCAAGCGCGATGGCGATGCTTGCGCCCTATGTGAATTCCTACCGGCGCCTGCAGCCCGATATGTCCTGCCCCGTCAACAATGCCTGGGGCTACGACAACCGAACGACGGCCTTCCGCGTGCCGGTTTCCGATCCACAGGCGCGGCGCGTGGAAAACCGACTGCCGAGCTCGGACGCCAACCCCTATCTCGCACTCGCCGCCTCGCTCGCTTCCGGCCTGCTCGGCATCATGAAGGAGATCGAGCCGACGGCGCCGACCGAGGATTCGGCCAACGAGGGCTCGATCGACCTGCCGCGCGGCCTGCTCGAGGCCGTGGCGCTGCTCGAGGACGAACCCGCTTTCGAGGAGATGTTCGGCAAGCAGTTCATCGGCCTTTATGCCGGCGTCAAGCGCGGCGAGTTCGAGACCTTCATGCAGGTGATCAGCCCCTGGGAGCGGGAATTCCTTCTGCTCAACGTGTGAGGGACTATCATGGCATCGCAGGAGACATGGCAGAGCCCGATCGCGCCCGGGCTGTCCTGGTATCAGGCAACAGTCGGGGAGCGTCCGACCTATGCCGCTCTCGACGGCTCGAGAACATGCGACGTCGCCATCGTCGGCGGCGGTTATACCGGCCTGCAGGCCGCCTATAATCTTGCCAAATCAGGCGTTTCGGTGGTGCTGATCGAGGCCTTCCGCTTCGGCGACGGGGCGTCCGGGCGCAATGGCGGCCAACTCGGCACCGGCCAGCGATGGTGGCCGGAAGAACTCGAGGAGAAGATCGGCTACGAACGCTCGAAGGCGCTGTTCGATCTTGCCGAGGCGGCCAAGCGCCATCTCATCGATTTCGCCCGCGAGCATCAGATCGAGATCGACTATGTACCCGGCCAGCTCAACGTCGCACATAAGGCGAGCTACAAACGCGCCTATTACGAAAACGCCGAGATCGCCGCCTTCCGCTACGACTATCCGCATCTGCGCTTCATGGACGAGAAGGAAACGCAGGACAGGCTCGGCTCGAAGCGTTTCCATTGCGGCGTGCGCGATGTCGGCACCGGCCACATCCATCCGCTGAAGCTGCTGGTCGGGCTCGCGCGGGTCGCTGCCAATGCCGGTGCTGAAATCTTCGAGATGACCAAGGCAACGGCGATCCGCCAGGGCGGCGGCAAGGTGACGATCGAAACCGAAAGGGGAACGATCACCACTGAGCGCGCGCTAATCGCCTGCGACGGCTATATCGATGGCCTCGAACCAGTGACGGCAAGCCATGTCATGCCAATCCGCTCCTTCATCGGCGCCACGGCGCCGCTCGACGGGCATCCCGGTGTGCTGCCGGGGGGCGAGGCTGTGGCCGATTCGCGCTTCGTCGTGCGCTACTTCCGCAAATTCGGGGACGGCCGCCTGCTGTTCGGCGGACGCGAGGCCTATACGTCGGACAACCCGCGGGACATTTCTGAGCACATCCGCCGGCAGATCGCCGAGATCTATCCTGACCTGAAGAACATTGACATCACCCATGCCTGGGGCGGCAGCGTCGGCATCACCATGCCGCGTCAGCCCTTCGTGCGCGAGGTCATGCCCGGGGTCATCTCGATCGGCGGTTATTCCGGCCATGGCGTCATGCTGTCAAACTACTGTGGCAAGCTCTATGCGGAAACGGTGCTTGGAAAATCCGGCGATCTCGATCTCTTCACATCGCTCGATATTCCCGCCTTTCCCGGCGGGGCCCGCATGCGCGCACCGTTGCTTTTCCTCGCCTTGTCGTGGTTTGCACTTCGCGACAAGTTTTAGTCCGATTGCGGATTTCCTCTTCCGGAAATTCGCTCTAAAACCGGTTCCTGAGAGATTCATTGCACTGCACACTGGCTTTTTTAAATCGATTAGATTAAAAGGGCCGCCAACCAGCCTTGATTGAGAGACAAGCTCATGAGCAGCCAAATCATTCCCGTTGAGCCCTTTGATTATGTCGTCTTCGGCGGCAGCGGCGACCTTGCAGAACGCAAGCTTCTGCCCGCGCTGTATCATCGCCAGATCGAAGGCCAGTTTTCAGAACCGACCCGCGTAATCGGCGCCTCGCGCAGCCCGTTGACGCACGAGGAATACCGCAAATTCGCCAAGGACGCGCTGAACGAGCACCTGAAGAAGGGTGAATACGACGAGGCGGAGGTGGAGAAATTCTGTGCCCGCCTCTACTACGTCTCGGTCGACGCCCGCACGGATGCCGGCTGGGATCAGCTGAAGAAGCTGCTCGACGAAGGCAAGGATCGCGTGCGCGCCTTCTACCTCGCCGTCGCTCCGGGCATCTTCGGCGATATCTCGCAGAAGATCCATGACCACAAGCTGATCACCAAATCGACCCGCATCGTCGTCGAGAAGCCGATCGGCCGCGACCTCGCCTCGGCGCTGCAGCTCAACGACACGATCGGCCGCGCCTTCAAGGAAGAACAGATCTTCCGCATCGACCATTATCTCGGCAAGGAGACGGTGCAGAACCTGATGGCGCTGCGTTTTGCCAACGCGCTCTATGAGCCGCTGTGGAACGCGAACTACATCGACCACGTGCAGATCACCGTGGCTGAATCGGTCGGCCTCGAAGGCCGCGCCGGCTATTACGATACGGCTGGCGCACTGCGCGACATGGTGCAGAACCACATCCTGCAGTTGCTCTGCCTGACGGCGATGGAAGTACCCTCGTCGATGGATTCGGAAGCCGTTCGCGACGAGAAGCTGAAAGTGCTGCGCGCGCTGAAGCCGCTCAATGCCTCGAACGTCGAGCAGGCGACGGTCCGCGGCCAGTATCGCGCCGGCGCATCGGGCAGCGGCCCGGTCAAGGGCTACCTCGAAGAGCTCGAAGGCGGCGTGTCGAATACCGAGACCTTCGTTGCCATCAAGGCCGAGATCAACAACTGGCGCTGGGCGGGCGTTCCCTTCTACATCCGCACCGGCAAGCGGCTGACCGGGCGCATGTCCGAGATCGTCATCACCTTCAAGCCGATCCCGCACGCAATCTTCGACCAGGCGGCCGGACGCATCAATGCCAACCAGCTGATAATCCGCCTGCAGCCGGATGAGGGCGTCAAGCAGTCGCTGATGATCAAGGATCCGGGTCCGGGCGGCATGCGCCTGCGCAACGTGTCGCTCGACATGAGCTTCGCCCAGGCCTTCAACGTCCGCAATCCCGACGCCTACGAGCGCCTGCTGATGGACGTGATCCGCTCCAACCAGACATTGTTCATGCGCCGCGACGAAGTCGAAGCCGCATGGAGATGGGTCGATCCGATCCTCAAGGGTTGGGAAACGACCGGCCAGCAGGTGCAGGGCTATACGGCCGGCACCTGGGGCCCCAGCCAGGCCATCGCGCTGATCGAGCGCGACGGCCGCACGTGGCATGACGAGATCTAGGACGAAACCGATGGCATCGACCCTGCATTCCTTCGCCAGCGCCGCAGACCTCGCCGGCAGCCTCGCCGACAAGGTCGCGGATACGCTTTCGGCGGCGATCGCCGCCCGTGGAACGGCGTCCATCGCCGTTTCCGGCGGCTCCACGCCGAAGGCCTTCTTCCAGGTGCTTTCGACGCGCGACATCGCCTGGGACAAGGTGACGATCACCCTTGTCGACGAACGCTTCGTGCCGGCCGACAATGCACGCTCGAACCATTTGCTGGTCGACGCCAATCTGCTGCAGAACAAGGCAAAGGCGGCACACTTCCTGCCGCTCTATCAGGATGTGGCTTCGGTGGAGGAGGCAGCCTCGCTCGCGACCGAGAAGACCAAGGCGATCAGCTCCCCCTTCGACACCGTCATCCTCGGCATGGGCGGCGACGGCCACACGGCTTCGTTCTTTCCCGGCGGCAGCAATCTTGCCAAAGCGCTCGATGCATCGACGCCGCGCGGCATCATCACCATGGAAGCGGAAGGAGCCGGCGAGCCGCGCCTGACCTTCACCTTCTCCAGTCTTGAGGATGCCGCACTCCTGGTTCTCCATATTGAGGGCGAAGGCAAAAAAGACGTTCTCGCCAAGGCGGAAGGCAGCGGTGACGAGGCAGAAATGCCGATCCGCGCCGTTCTGCGCCGGGCCACTTCCCCGGTCGAGATCTACTGGGCTCCCTGATCAGCCGTCATCCGGATTGAGATTCAGGCCAGAGCCGCCGAAACAGATAGAGACAACGAACAAGGCAGGGATTTTCCATGTCCGCTCACGCACGCATTTCTGCGATCACCGATCGCATCGTCGAACGCTCGAAGCCAAGCCGCGAACGCTATCTGGAACGCCTGCGCGCCGCCGCTTCCAAGGGTGTCGCGCGCTCGGTGCTCGGTTGCGCCAATCTTGCCCACGGCTTTGCGGTCTGTTCCCCCGCCGACAAGGATGCGCTCGCCGGCGACCGCATCCCCAATCTCGGCATCATCACCGCCTATAACGACATGCTCTCGGCCCACCAGCCGTTCGAGACCTATCCGGCAATCATCCGCGAGGCGGCCGCCCAAGCAGGCGGCGTGGCGCAGGTGGCAGGCGGCGTGCCGGCGATGTGCGACGGCGTCACCCAAGGACAGCCGGGCATGGAGCTCTCGCTCTTCTCGCGCGACCTGATCGCCATGTCGGCGGGCGTCGGCCTGTCGCATAATATGTTCGATGCCGCCCTCTTCCTCGGCGTCTGCGACAAGATCGTGCCCGGCCTCGTGATCGCTGCCCTGTCCTTCGGGCACCTGCCGTCGATCTTCGTCCCGGCCGGTCCGATGACCACAGGCCTGCCGAACGATGAGAAGTCGCGCGTGCGCCAGCTCTTCGCCGAGGGCAAGGTCGGACGCGCCGAACTGCTGGAGGCGGAATCGAAATCCTATCACGGCCCCGGCACCTGCACCTTCTACGGCACCGCCAATTCCAACCAGATGCTGATGGAGATCATGGGCTTCCACATGCCCGGCTCGTCCTTCATCAATCCCGGCACGCCGTTGCGCGAAGCGCTGACACGCGAAGCCGCCAAGCGGGCGCTGGCGATCACCGCACTCGGCAACGAATTCACGCCGGCGGGCGAAATGATCGACGAGCGCTCGGTCGTCAACGGCGTCGTCGGCCTGCATGCGACCGGCGGTTCGACCAATCATACGCTGCACCTCGTCGCCATGGCGCGGGCAGCCGGCATCCAGCTCACCTGGCAGGACATTGCCGAGCTTTCGGAAATCGTCCCGCTGCTTGCCCGCGTCTACCCGAACGGCCTTGCCGATGTGAACCATTTCCAGGCGGCCGGCGGCATGGGTTTCCTCATCAAGGAACTCTTGAAGCACGGACTGGTGCATGACGACGTGCGCACGGTCTTCGGCCAGGGTCTCCAAGCCTATACGGTCGATGCCCGTCTCGGCGAAAATGGTGCCGTCCTGCGCGAGCCGTCGCCTGACAAAAGCGTCGATCCCAAAGTGCTCTCCAGCATCGAAACGCCGTTCCAGGCGAATGGCGGGCTGAAGATGCTGCGCGGCAATCTCGGCAAGGCAGTCATCAAGATATCCGCCGTCAAGCCGGAGCGCCACATCATCGAGGCGCCGGCAATCATCTTCCACAGCCAGCAGGAGCTGCAGGACGCCTTCAAGGAAGGCAAGCTCAACCGCGATTTCATCGCCGTCGTGCGCTTCCAGGGCCCGAAGGCGAACGGCATGCCGGAACTGCACAAGCTGACGCCGCCGCTCGGCGTGCTGCAGGACCGCGGCTTCCGCGTGGCGCTGCTCACCGACGGGCGCATGTCCGGCGCATCCGGCAAGGTGCCGGCGGCGATCCACGTGACGCCGGAAGCGGTCGACGGCGGTCCGATCGCCCGCATCCGCGAAGGCGACATCATTCGGCTGGACGCGATCAAGGGCACGCTCGAGCTGCTCGTCGATGCGGCTGATTTGGCCGAGCGGGAGCCGGTGACCGTCGATCTCTCCGACAATGAATTCGGCATGGGCCGCGAACTCTTCGCGCCGTTCCGCCGCGCCGTCGGACCTTCGGACCAGGGTGCAAGCGTGCTCTTCCACCACTGAGTGGGTGGCTTCTGGCAAACAAAAACCCGCGGGGAGCATGAAGCACCCGCGGGTTTTTGATTTCAATCCGGCTTACTGAAGTAGTGAGCCATTCACACGTCCTGGTGGACGCGCGTCTTTAGGCTCGAATATCGAGAACGTAGTCGCGGTGCGCCGGATGGGTGCTGTAGACGAAGATCTTGTTCAGCTCCTTCTGCGTCAGCAGGCGCAGGAAGCGGACATCGATCGTATTGTTGGCGTTGACCTTCATCAGCAGGCAGCCGACCTTGGTGATGCGAGCATCCGGAATATCCAGATAGAACTGCTTCGGCAGGCTGAACTGGGTCAGGATTGCGAGCGTCGCGCTGCTCATCGAAATCCGGACAATGTCGCAGCGGCGCGAAGCCGCATGCATGACGCCCTTTTCCGTATATTCGATGCGCGCGGCGTTCATGGTGTCCTCCATCTTGAACCGCGCCTCGCGGTCATACATGAAGGATTCTTCCTTGCTCAGGAAATGAGATTTTGGCTGTGACGGATTGGAAGCGGCCACGTGCTTATCCCCCTCATAAATTGACGAGGAAAAGGTAGCAGCCGATCTTTAACAGAAAGTGAGAATTCGGCCCGTCCCGCACAATTCTTGGGGCCATCACCCCAAAAATGGCCGCCTCACTTCCGGTAGGTATGGCCGGTTGCGTCAAAGAGATGCAACTTCTGCCTGTCGGCGGCAAACCGCATCCTCTGTCCCTTCTTCACATCATAGATGCCGGGCAGCTTGACGACGATCGGCTCGCCCGGAACCAGGCCCTCGATATAAAGCAACGTCACTTCGCCGAGCGCTTCGACGATCGACACTTCACCTTCGAAAAGGTAGTCGCCGCCATCGGCAACCCGGAGATCCTCCGGACGAACGCCGAAGCTTGCCTGCTTGCCCATTTCCGACGCGTCGGTTGCCACATCGAGGGTCACCGACATGCCGCCGGTCAGCGTCACCGTCGTCTGGCTTCCGGTTCCGGCGACCGTCGCCGGAATGATGTTCATCGCCGGCGAGCCGATGAATTTCGCGACGAAGAGGTTTGCCGGGCGCTCGTAGAGGTCCAGCGGCGCGCCGACCTGTTCGATATTGCCGGCTGAGAGAACGACAATGCGATCGGCGAGCGTCATCGCCTCGACCTGGTCGTGGGTCACGTAGATCATCGTCGTATCGGCCATCTGTTCGTTCAGACGGGCGATCTCGATGCGGGTCGCGACGCGCAGCGCGGCATCGAGGTTGGAGAGCGGCTCGTCGAAGAGGAAGACCTTCGGATCGCGGCAGATGGCGCGGCCGATCGCCACGCGCTGGCGCTGGCCGCCGGAAAGCGCCTTCGGCAGGCGATCGAGATATTTGGTCAGCTGCAGGCTCTCGGCCGCCGCCCGGACGCGGCGGTCGATTTCCTGCTTGCTTTCGCCGGCGATCTTCATGCCGAAAGCCATGTTGTCGAACACGGTCATATGCGGGTAGAGCGCATAGGACTGGAAGACCATGGCGATGCCGCGCTTGGAGGGCGGCACGTCATTGACGAGATGGCCGTCGATATACATCTCACCGCCGGTGATCGCCTCGAGACCGGCGATCATGCGCAGAAGCGTGGACTTGCCACAGCCGGACGGACCGACGAAGACGATGAATTCGCCCTGCTTGATATCGAGGTCGATACCATGGAGAACGTCCACGGAACCGTAGGATTTGCGGATATCCTTCAGCGTCAGTCCAGTCATTTCTCTCTCCCCTGTGTTCCTTAGGCCTGTGTTCCTAGAGCATGATGCCGAAAAGTGTGCGCCGTTTCCGGCATCATGCTCTATTTCTTTGATTTAGATCAGGATTCAGATTTTAGGCCCATCGGGCCCAAAATCATCCTGATCTAGGCAAGACGGGCGAAATACGCCCCCCAGGCCGGAATATCGATCTTGTCGCCATAGTTGTTGCTGGTAAAGCCATGGCCCGTCAATGCCTGCCATTCTCCAGCAGGCAGAATGACGGCGGCCTCGGTCGGGCTCATGTTGAAGATGCAGAGCAGCTTCTCATTGCCGTATTCACGGGTGAAGACCAGGCTATCGCCCTGTTGTTCCTCGAATTCGATCTCGCCCTTGGCAAAAGCCGGGTGCAGCTTGCGGAAGGCGATGAAGCGGCGATAGTGCTCCAGCACCGAAGTCTCATCGCCCAGCTGGACGCTGACGGCACGCAGGATATGCTCGACCGGCACCGGCAACCAGGGCTTGACCGTCGAGAAGCCGCCCTGGGCGACCTGGCTGTCCCAGACCATTGGCGTGCGGCAACCGTCGCGGCCCTTGAATTCCGGCCAGAACTGGATGCCATAGGGGTCCTGCAGATCCTGATAGGCGAGATCGGCCTCGGTCAGCGCCAGTTCCTCGCCCTGATAGAGGCAGACGGAGCCGCGCATGGTCATCAGCAACGAGGCATAGAGCTTGGCGAAGGCGTCGTGATCGGCGACCAGCCCGCCCCAGCGGCTGACATGGCGCATCACGTCGTGATTGGAGAAGGCCCAGCAGGCCCAGCCATCGGGTGCGGCAGCTTCAAAATCCTGCATCACCTCCTCGACGCGCTCCGGCGTCAGCGGATCGGGCGCCAGGAACTCGAAGGCATAGCACATATGCATCTTGTCGTTGCCGGAGGTGTATTCGCCGACGATTTCAAGGCCGCGCTGGCTGTCGCCGACTTCGCCGACGGCGGCGATTGCCGGGAATTCTTCGAGAACGGCGCGGAAGCGCTTCAGGAAGGCAAGGTTCTCCGGGCGGTTCTTGTCGTAGAGATGCTCCTGAAAATTATAGGGATTAACCGCCGGCGCCGTCGAAGCGTTGCGGCGCTCGGGAGCAAGCGCCGGATTGTCGCGGAGTTGCGTGTCATGGAAATAGAAGTTGATGGTGTCGAGGCGGAAACCATCGACGCCGCGATTGAGCCAGAAGCGCACGACATCCAGCAGACGGTCCTGCACCTCAGGGTTATGCAGGTTCATGTCCGGCTGCGAGGTCAGGAAATTGTGCAGGTAATATTGCATGCGCGTCGGGTCCCACGCCCATGCCGAGCCGCCGAAGATCGACAGCCAGTTGTTCGGCGGCGTGCCATCCGGCTTGGCGTCGGCCCAGACATACCAGTCGGCCTTGGCGTTGCTCTTGCTCGAGCGGCTTTGCACGAACCAGGGATGCTGATCCGAGCTGTGGGAGATGACGAGGTCGATCATCACCCGGATGCCGAGGCGATGAGCCTCTGATATCATCGTGTCGAAATCCACCAACGTGCCGAAGATCGAATCGACATTCTCGTAGTCGGAAACGTCATAACCGAAATCCCGCATCGGCGAGGTGAAGAAGGGCGAGATCCAGATTGCATCGACGCCAAGGCTTGCCACATGCGGCAGGCGGGCGGTGATGCCCTTCAGATCGCCGATGCCGTCGCCGTTCGAATCCTGGTAGGAGCGCGGGTAGATCTGATAGATCACCGCGCCGCGCCACCAGTCCTTGTCGGGGGTCGAGATCGATTGAGAAGCCACGTTCATGGAATATCCTGTTTGAAGTCACGGTCGGGAATGGTCAGCCTCCCTTGACCGAACCCGCCAGCAGACCGCGCACCAGGTAACGCTGCAGCCCGAAGAAGACGAGCAACGGCACGATGATGGTGACGAAGGCCGACGCCGTCAAAATCTCCCAATTGCCGCCGCGAGAGCCGAGCAGCGCGTTCAGGCTGCCGGTCAACACGAGGTGGTCCTTGTCGGTGCCGAGGAAGACCATGGCGACGAGCAGGTCGTTCCACACCCACAGGAACTGGAAGATGGCGAAGGAGGCGAGTGCCGGGAAGGACAGAGGCAAAACGATGCGGACGAAGATCTCGAAATCGCTTGCGCCATCGACGCGGGCCGATTCGATGATCTCCTTCGGCAGGCCGGCAATATAGGCCCGCAAGAGATAGATGGCGAGCGGCATGCCGAAGGCGGTATGGGCCAGCCAGATGCCGGGATAGGTCTTCGACGGCTGGCCGAGCATGTTGCCGATCTCGTTATAGAGACGCAGCAGCGGGATCAGCGACATCTGCAGCGGCACGACGATGAGGCCGACGACCAGCGCAATCAGCAGCCCGCGGCCGGGAAATTCCATCCAGCTCAGGGCATAGGCCGCGAAAGCGGCAATCAGGATCGGGATGATCGTCGCCGGGATCGTCACGGTCAGCGAGTTGATGAAGGACTGGCCGATGCCCTCGCCGGTCAGAACCGTGTTGTAGTTCTGCATTGTGAATTCCGGCGGCGCGGAGACGGACGCATAGATGCGCTTCGGGCGTTCGTCGGGCGAGAAGGCGGCATTCTTCACATAGCGATAACTGCCGTCGCTGTTGATCTGCAGAGTTTCGCCGTCGCCGAGATCGGCGGTCTCGCCGGCCTTGAAGGCGGCCGGCTGCTGTATGCGGTTGCCGAAGGCCTTCACCGCCCGGCCGGTCTGGCCTTCCAACACATTGCCCGAGATGACGTAGGTCGTACCCTCCTGCTTTTGCTGGTCGGGTGTACCGAGGCGGACCGCGGCCGTCTGGGTCGAGCCGACGAAGGCTGTCCACCAGCCGGAGACGACGATCTGGTCCTTGTCGCGCAGCGCGCTGACGAAGATGCCGAGCGTCGGGATCAGCCAGACGATGACGATCAGCAGAACGGCTGCGTGAACGAAGAGGCGGGCGGGGCCGATCTTGAAGTAGCTTCCGATAGCGGTCATCTCAGTGCCCCTTCAGTTCGCGATTGGCGCGGCGCACGTTCCAGACCATGATCGGCGTGACGGCGAGCATGATGATGATGGCGATGACCGCACTTCGCCCGGAATCGCCGCCGCCGCGGAACATCCAGTCGAACATCAGGTTCGCCAGCACCATCGTCTGCCACTGGCCGTTGGTCATGGTCAGCACGATGTCGAAGACCTTGAGGACGAGGATGGTGATCGTCGTCCAGACGACTGCGATGGAACCCCAGACCTGCGGCACCATGATGCGCCAGAAGATCTGCCAGCCATTGGCGCCGTCGATGACGGCGGCTTCGATCGTCTCTTCCGGAATGCCGCGAAGGGCGGCCGACAGGATGACCATGGCGAAACCGGTCTGGATCCAGATCAGGATGACCATCAGGAAGAAGTTGTTCCAGAAGGGAATGGAGATCCACACCTCGGGCGTGCCGCCAAAAGTCTGGACGATGGCGTTCAGCAGGCCGATCTGGACGTCGTTGCCGCCGCGATATTCATAGATGAATTTCCAGATGACCGAGGCGCCGACGAAGGAGATCGCCATCGGCATGAAGACGATGCTCTTGGCGATATTGCCCCACCAGATGCGATCGGTCATCACGGCGATGACGAGGCCGAAGAAGGTGCAGGCGGCCGGCACGACGGCGAGCCAGAGGATGTTGTTGAAGATCGACTGGCGGAATTCGCGGTCGCCGAGCGCCCATTTGTAATTGGCGAGGCCGACGAACTGCAGACCGGCGCGGTCGTAAAAGGAGAGGATGAAGGTCGCAACGACCGGATAAACGAGATAGACGATAAGCAGGAAGAGTGCCGGGCCGATGAACAACCACGGCCGGACGAGCGCACGGCGGTTGAGATTGCGCGATGCGGCGCGGATGTCGCCATCCTTCACCGGCAGAGCGAGATCCAGGATCTTGTTCGAAAAATAGAAATAGGCCGAGCACGCGAAAACGGCGACGACCACGACGCCCAAAGCGGACACTATCTGCGACAGCATTTCGTCCCTCCCCTGCTTCCCCTGATCTTATTCCGACCGGTTGTTATGCTGACGGATCAGCGCCGGTCATCGTCAATCTTTTTGTGTTGCCCAATCACAATATATCCTGCGATGGCCGGGCTCTTTGCGAGCCCGGCCAGTCATGCAAGCCATGCCGCCGGCAAGCCGGCGGCATAATTTTAAAAGATTACTTGATGCCGTCCCAGGCGCTCTGGATTTCGCCAGCAGACTCTTCGGCTGACTTGCCGCCGACAAAATCGACCATGCCCGTCCAGAAGGCGCCGGCGCCGATCTTGCCCGGCATCAGGTCGGAACCGTCGAAGCGGAAGGTGGTGGCGGAGGTCAGGATCTCGCCTTCCTTCTTCATCTGCGGGTTGGCATAGGCCTCGGTGCTGACGCCCTTATATGGCGTCAGGAAGCTCGACTGCGCCATCCAGACCTCATGGGCGATCGGGGTCTTCAGGAAGTCGATGAAGGCGCGGGCCGTCTTCGAGTCCTTGGCGATCGAGACGAGCGTGCCGGCGCCGAGAACCGGCTTGCCGAGTTCGGGATGCGACGCAAAGGTTGGCATGTAGAAGAAGTCGGCATCCTGGCCGAGCTTCGTGCCCTCAGGGAAGAAGGACGGGATGAACGAGGCCTGATGGTGCATGTAGCACTTCGGCGGAACCGCGAAGAGGCCCTTCGGGCTGTCGCGGAAATCGGTCGAGGCCACGGCCGCAACGCCGCCATCGACGTATTTCGCGTTCTTGGCGAACTTGCCGAATTCGTCGATCGCGGCAACGACGGCCGGATCGGTGAATTTCAGCTCGTTGGTCGTCCACTTGTCATAGGCTTCCGGCGGCTGCATGCGCAGCATGAGATCCTCGACCCAGTCGGTCGCCGGCCAGCCGGTGGCGCCGCCGGAACCGAGACCGATGCACCAGGGAACGCCGCCATCCTTGACGATCTGATCCGTCAGGGCATGCAGTTCTTCCATGGTCGTCGGGATCTTGTAGCCGGCTTCCTCGAA
Organism: Rhizobium sp. 62_C5_N11_2; assembly: GCF_051811185.1. Lineage (NCBI taxonomy): Bacteria > Pseudomonadati > Pseudomonadota > Alphaproteobacteria > Hyphomicrobiales > Rhizobiaceae > Rhizobium > Rhizobium sp. 62_C5_N11_2. The sequence continues at coordinate 409,066 of NZ_JBPWPW010000001.1, read as the reverse complement.
GTTCTCCGGAACATACCAGACCAGCGATTTTACGTCGGCCTTATACGGGAAGGCGTAGAAGGCTTCCTTGCCGTCCTTGCCCTTGTAGGTGCCGTAACCGACCCAGCTGTCGCCAGCGCCGTAATTGTCCTTGATCCACTTGGAGTTGTCATCGCCGAGCGGCGTCAGGAAGCCTTTGCTGGCGAGATCGGCCAGGAGGCCCGGCTGCGGCAGAACGGCGATATTCGGCGGCGAGCCTGCCTGCGTGTCGATGACGATCTGCTGTTCGTAGTTTTCGGAAGAGGAGTATTTGACATCGATGCCGGTGGCTTCGGTGAAATAGGCAAGAACGCTCTGGAAGAACGCCTCGTCCTCGCCGCGCCACGGCCCGAAGATCGTCAGCGGCTGGCCCTTCAGATCGGCATGAGCAGCCTTGAACTCGTCATAGCTCTTCCAGTTGAACTTGGCATCCTGTCCCGGGGCAAATTTCAGATCGGCTGCAGACGCAGTACCGGCAAAAAGCGCTGCCACGGCAACGCCCATCAAAAATGACTTTTTCATGTGATCAACCTCCCATCACAATCCCAACCGCGCCGAATTCCCTCCAAAAGAAATTTCAAAGCGCTTTGACAGCCAACTCATTTCACTTTCGGGGGAATGGAGTCAAGTCAATTCGCGAAAACCCGCGGTGAACATGCTAGATATCGCAGCGCAGCAACGTCTATCGGGAAATATGGAGCGATTTTTCTTGAGTCAAGCGCGCCAGATGATACATAATTGAAAGCGCTTTGGATGCCACTGGGAGGCGGCAGGCCTTTTCAGGACGGCGGACGGGCGGGCCGGGAGGAAGCATAGCAGGTGAATCTCAAGCAGCTATCGGAATTGCTGGGGCTGTCGCAGACGACGGTGAGCCGAGCGCTAAACGGCTATCCCGAGGTCAACGAGGCGACCCGGGAGCGTGTGCTCCAGGCTGTCAAGGAAACCGGGTACCGCCCCAATAAGGCGGCGCAGCGGCTTGCGACCGGCAAGGCAGGCTCGATCGGCCTCGTCATGCCGACGGCGCCCGGCCACCAGTCCGACGTGCATTTCGGTGAATTCCTGGCCGGGCTCGGCGAAGAGGCCGTACGCCACGATTTCCACTTCGTGATCATGCCGGCCGACCCGGATGACGAGGTGGCGGCGCTGCGGCGCCTTGCCATCAGCGGCAATGTCGATGCCCTGTTCGTCGCCTATATGCGCGGCCACGACCCGCGGCTCGCCATGCTGAAATCGCTCTCCATGCCCTATGTCGTGCACGGCCGCTCCTTCGGTTCGGAGCCGGACTATCCCTATCTCGACATCGACAATGAAGGCGCCTTCTACGATGCGACGCGGCTCCTGCTGCAGCTCGGCCATACGCGCTTTGCGCTGATGAACGGACCGATGCATCTCGATTTTGCCATCCGCAGGAAGAACGGCGTCATATCAGCCCTTGCCGAGCGCGGGCTGGTACTCGATGAGGGTTGCATGAGCCACGCGCTGATGACGGACGAGCAAGGCCTGCTGGCGATGGAACACTTTCTGCAGTTGCCGGAGCGGCCGACGGCGATCCTCTGCTCCAGCACGGTGCTGGCGCTCGGCGCGATCCGCGCGGTCAACCAGGCCGGATTGCGGCTCGGTGAGGATATCTCGCTGATCGCCCATGACGACGTGCTGCCGCTGCTGAAACCGGAAAGCTTTTCCGTGCCGCTGACGACGACACGCTCGTCATTGCGGGCGGCCGGCGTTCGCATCGCGCAGCGGCTGATCGGCACGGTCAAGCAGGCCGGCCCCTTCCCCGACCAGGAGCTCTGGAAGACCGAGCTGATCGTCAGGGCCTCGACCGGTCCTGTTCCCCAGGCCTAGAGCCTTTCTGGTCTAGTCAAAACTGCGGCGGTGTCTGCCCTGCGGTGCGATGGGCGGCGATGACGGTGTTCGCCATCAGCATGGCGATGGTCATCGGCCCGACGCCGCCGGGAACCGGGGTGATGGTGCTGGCGACCGCGGAGACCTCCTCGAAGGCGACGTCGCCGACGAGCCGGGTCTTGCCCTCGCCTCTTTCGGGGGCTGGCACCCGGTTGATGCCGACGTCGATGACCGTCGCACCTGATTTGACCCAATCGGCCCTGACCATCTCCGGCCGGCCGACGGCGGCCACCAGGATATCGGCGTTGCGGCAGACCTCGGCGAGATTCTTGGTCCTGGAATGAGCGATCGTCACGGTCGCATTGGCGTTGAGCAGCAATTGCGCCATCGGCTTGCCGAACAGGTTGGAGCGGCCGATGACGACGGCGTTGAGGCCGGACAGATCCTCGCCATGGGTGCGGCGGACGAAAACCATGGCGCCGGCCGGCGTGCAGGAGACCAGTCCGGTCTTCAGGTCGCCGGTGGCGAGCTTGCCGGCATTGACGACGCTCAGGCCATCGACATCCTTTTCCGGCAGGATCGACTGGATGATCGCCTCGCTGTCGAGCGGCTTCGGCAGGGGCAGCTGCACCAGGATGCCGTGGATCGACGGATCGGCATTGAGGGTGGCGACGAGGGCTGCCAGCTCCTCCTGCTTCGTCTCGGCCGGCAACGTGTGCTGGACGGATTTGAAGCCGCATTCCTTGGCCATGCGGCTCTTGGAACCGACATAGGCGTGGCTTGCCGGATCGTCGCCGACGATGACGACGGCAAGGCCGGTGGTGACGCCGCTGCTCTTTTCCAGCGCTGCCGTCGCACTCTTGACCGCCTGAATGACCGATGCTGCTACGTTCTTGCCGTCGATTACTGTCGTCACACGTCTCTCCGCCCTGTTTCGCGTCAATCTATGGATAGTTGACGAGCGTCAAATGCCCGCTAACGCCCTATCCTGTCGGAAAGCGGCAACGCAATATCAAAAATGCAAGGAAATGTTCGTTCAACGCAACGGCTGCCGCGCTTCGAGCGCATGAACACGAAGCCGGTCGCGCAGGCCGGAGATCTCGGAGCGCAGCACCTCCATCTCGTCGACTTGGGCGGGGTCCTGCGCGAACGTCGGCGGCAGTGCGGTCTGCGGCGGGGATACCGGCATTTTCTCCCTTGCGGGATCGGCGACGGGCCGACGCAGGCGCAGCAGGAAAGCCGCGGCAAGACCGACCACAAGGCCCGCGGCGGCGCCGATCAGCGAGCGGGCGATCCGGCCATCCGTTGCCGATACCGCCGTCGCCAGTGCCGGCTTCAGGAGAACGATACGACCGTCGGCGGCCGCTCCCACCGCTGCGGACGTCGCCTCTTCCAGCCGCGAGCGCGCGGCATCGGCTTTTTCGCGCAGCTCGGTCAGACGTGACAAATCGACGCCGGTATCCCGGCTCTGGGCGATCAGCGTGTTGCGGCGGTCATTGAGGCCCTTGCGCGCATCGACGGCGGCCTTGGCGGCGAGGTTGGCAGTCTGGGCAAGACGGGCAAGCTCCTTGCCCATATTCTCCTTCAGACCATCAGTTTCGGCCTGCTGCTGCAAGAGGCGCGGATGGCGCGGGCCAAGCTCGGCGGAAAGCTGCGCAAGCGCTGTCTTGGCGACGGCATATTTGTCGCGCCAGTCCTGCAGCGCCGGCGAGAGCATATCGGAGGGCAACGAACCGTCGAGCACCTCGGCAAGTTTTGCGGCCTTCAGCCGGTCGGTCTGCGCCTTGGCGGCAAGAATATTCTGGTCGGCCGCTTTCAGATCGGCATCGAGCTGGTCGATCTGGCGGCGAAGATCAATCGCCACCTTGACGTTGCCCTCGCCGCTCTTTGCCGTGAAAGCGGCAAGCTCCGCCTTCGCCTCGTCATAGGTTTTGCGCAAGGCGGCATCGGTTTCGGCGTTGCCGCCAGGGCCGTCTGCTGCGGAAACCGCTTCGGCAAGCCTGGCGGCGATGCGCATGGATTTGCCGCTGTCGCCGGTCGTCACCCTGACGAGGATCGTGCCTGTCGCGGCATCGGGCAGTATCTCGACCGCATGCTTCAGCGTCGCCTCGGCGCGCGAGGCCGGATCGGCAGCAGCACCGGTCGCCGAGAGGAGATCGAGCGCGACGCCGAGCGCATTGGCGCTGGCGCCGGCAAATTCGGGATCATGATCGAGTTTCAGGGCGGCGACCGTCGAAGCAACCGTACGCGCCGACAACAGCCCTTTCGCAGCAGCCTGGGTGAACGCAGCACGGCTTGCCGCATCCGCCTTCACGGAAAGCGTCGTTTCGGCGCGATAGAGAGCCGGTGAAGCCGGCATCAGCGCCGGCAGGCCCGCACCGACGATCGTCGCGGCCGCGACCATCGTCGCAAGACCAATGCCGCCGACACGGCGGCGCGGCACCGGCCGGGGCTCGGCGGGCTCTTCACGGATCGCGGCCAGCGGTTCCTGTGAGACCATCGGCTCGTCGGCCGGAACGCTCAGCTCTTCATCGCCCGCCGGCTCCTGAAGAAGCGGATGGCCGACGTCGTTGGCGGCCCGGAGGCGGTTGCCGAGGATGGTTTCGATGCGGTCGACCAGCGGTGCGGTGCGCGCCGCCCTGGCGCGCTGCTCCTCCAGCACCCGGCCGATGGCGCGCAGCAATTCGGCCTCGGGCGGCGCAATATCAGGCCGGCTCGACCGGGGCACCCCGAAGGAACCCTCATGGGCACGCGGCCCTGCGGCTGCGCGATCCTGGAAGCTGTTTCTGGCCCTGATATCGTACATTTGCGCCACATCTCATGCACATGATGGCCGAGTTCGCTCATCCGCACGGACGCAGATGATTAAGCCACTCTAAATAATCATGGCAAAGAAATGGTTAACCGCAGCGGGTAAGAACTAAGCATAGTCCCTTAAATCGGAAACGATTTGAGGATAAAACTATGCGGCAATTTAAAGTGCTGCAGCGTCCTTTGCGCGTCTCAAAAGACGCGCGGCGCTGTGGGTCAGCTCGCCTTCTTGCGATCCGACTGCGGCTGCAGCGCGCTGCCGTGCTCTTCCGGATAGCTGAGGATCCTTTCACGCCGGCGGAAGCGATAGCGCAGGACATGGAAGAGGAAGACCGGGATGCCGATGACATAACGGCGCCAGAGGCGCGCCGGCTCCTGCAGCAGGCGATAGGCCCATTCCAGGCGCATCATCCGCACCGTCCTCGGCGCGCGTGGGACGGCGCCTGAGACGAAGTCGAAGAGAGCGCCCACCGTCAACACCAGACGCGCATGATCGGTGCGAATATGATCGTGAACCCACTTCTCCTGCAGCGGCGTCCCCATGCCAACGATCAGGATATCGACCTTCTGGCGCTCGAGCTCCTCGATGACATCAGTGGGATCGACCTTGTCGAAGTAACCGTCGGAAACGACGACGAATTCGTGCCAGGGCGTGTGCCTGCGGAAATTTTCCGCCGCCGCCTCGACGACCGAACGCTTGCCGCCGATGAGGCCGATGCGGCGCGGGGCCTCCATGAAAGTCAGGAAGGCCGGCACGAAATCGGTGCCGTTGAGATTGGCCGGAAACGGCGAACCATGGGCGATCTGCGATGCGATGTTGAGGCCGATGCCATCCGGCAGCACCAGATTGTGCGACATGATCCGGTAATATTCGTCGTCGCGCAGCGTGGTCAGCATGTTATGGGCGTTGACGAAACAAACCACGGTCTGGCCGACGGGAATGGAGGCCAGCTCGTTGATGAAAACGAGGGCGTCGTCCCAGCCGAGATCGCAGACCGGCAGATCGAAGATCGTCCGCCGCGATGCGAGCACCGCGAAGTTTGCAATCAGATTCATTCCTACCTCCTGCCGAGGGTGCTGCATGCGCCCGACATCCCGGAAAACAAGCCCATATTTCCGCACCGGAGGTCTCGAAAGGACCGGTCGCGTCCCGCCGGGACGCGTCGCTCCGAATCCCGGATAAGCGGCGCATGCCAAGCTGTGACACCTGATATAACAGGACGGCTTCAAACAACCCTTAGGAAAATTCCTTGAATTTCCATGCTCGCATAAGTGGTTTATTAACCACGCGCGCCAACGACAAACGGCGCCATCAGGCGCCGTTTGTCGTCAATGATGTGATGGTCCTTAGTGGGCCGCTGGCGCCGGGGCTTCACCGGCCGGTACGGTCTCGACGATCTTGACGGGTGTGCCGACCTTCTTCGGCTGACCGGCGGAGCTTTCCTTGACCTCTTCCTTGGAGAGATAGTCGAGCTGCTCCAGCATCACGTCGGCGACGTATTCGCCACCCAAACGCTCGTTCATGCCCTTCTTGATCTCCTCGCGGAAGGCGTTCGGATCGAAGGATTTGATGTGGGCGATATCGACCATCTTGTTGCCGACGAGCAGGCTGAAAAGCTCGTCCGTCGTCATCTCGCTCAGCGGCAATGTCACGCCTTTCAGCATGTCCTTGTTCATCATGAACGAAACGCGGCCGAGGAAGTAACCGGTGATCGCACCGTTACCGATGATCGGTACCGTGATCGTTTCGCCCTTCACCAGTTCGAGCGCGTTCTGCTTGGAATCCGTTGCCGCCGGCGCCGGCGCGGTCGCCAGGTACACCGAGAAATAGACCGATGCCAAGGTGATGGCGCAAACCCAGACACCGGTGAGGACGAGCTTGATCATCAGTTTCCACGCGCGGCGAATTGTTCCTGGGAATAGGTGCCGTCGGCATCGGCGTCCTGAACTGCGTTCTTCAGGAGGTCGGCCACGGCGCGAACCGCTTCGAGATGCGCCTCGACGCGACGGGCATTGAGAACCAGTTTCTTCTTCAGGCCGTGCAGCTGATCGAGATGGGCAGCGGCAAGCTCGGCCGGATCGGTGTCGCGGAAAAGCATCGACAGCTCGTAGAGGCAGCGGCTCTTATGCGCATTGGAGACCTTGAGATCGAACTGCGGATCGTTGCCGATCCGGGTGTTCTCATTGTCGATGATCATTTCGAGGCGTCCGAGAACGGATTTGATCCTGTATTCGTTCGAAACTATTTCCATTGTACCCCCGGTTATGCGTCGCTTAGAGCATGATGCCGTGCGCGGTTTTCGGACGACATCATGCTCTAACTATTTAATTGAGAACAAGATTCAGATTTTAGGCCAACGGGCCTAAAGTCATCCTGTTCTATCGGACTTGGCTTCGGCGGTCGGCGTGCCAAAAGTCTTGCGCTGGAAGTCATCGATCATGCTGAGCGCGGTGTTGCGGTCATCGTCATCGGTCGAGGCATTGACGATCTTGCCTTCCTGCCGGCGCAACTGCTCGCTGTACATCTGCTTGGCAATACCGATGCCGTCACCCTTGGCCATGGTGTTGCCGAGCTGTTCGGCCATCATGCCTTTCCAGATATCGCCGGTCGCGCCCTTGCCGTAGACATCTTCGCTTTCGCTCGGCAGCATGGACTTGACGAAATTCTGCAAGACCATGGCTTCGAACTTCCGGTAGCTTTCCGGAACTTCCTCGGCCTTGGTGCGGTTCTGGATGTTGGCGAGGCCGCTCTTCTGGCCGATATGGTCGAGAACGTCGACCGTATTGGAGAAGCCCTTGCCATTCTCGGCGAGACTCGTTGCGGCAAAGGCCGCACGATTTGCCTTCAACTTTTCCTGGGCCGCCTGAACCTCCATGGGGTCGGCAGCTTTGACAACGTCCAGGACCAGATCACTGGGGGGCGAAATAGCCACGTTACAATCCTCTGAATTTATGATCGTAACGACTATGGTTTTTGAAGCTTGCTGGAGGCTGGCGTTGCGAATTGCTGGTCGATGACATCGTAGACGGCGTTGTCATCGGCCTCGCGGCGCTCGGCGTCGAGGGCTTCCTGCATGCCCTCTTCAAAGCGGTCGCCCTTGGCGCGCTCGCGCGCCAGCCGCATCTCGTGGATCTGCTGCATGCCGGTCAGTTGCTGGTCCTTGATGCTGAGCCTGCCGAATCGGTCGGCGTAATTCTGCGAGAATGCGTGGTGGACGGGGTCCATCGAGCCGAGCGCGATGATGACGTCGTCCATCGCCGCGTTGACCTCGACACGCTGACGGCTGGTTTCGGCCAGGTCGTTCTCGGCCATTCGTTCGATATGCCGCTGCACCGAGAGCAGTCGCTTGAGCTTCTGGGAGCGCTTCTTTTCGATCATATCAGCCTCATCGCCCGATATAAATCGAGCCGAAGGACTGGCCGAACTGGCTGAGCAACGCCGCAATCGAGAAATAGATCAGGAAGAGCCCGCCCATCAGCAGATAGGGCGTGGAAATGAAGTAGACCGGGATCTGCGGCGCCAGCTTGTTGATGAAACCGATCGAGACGTTGAAGATCATGCCGTAGATCAAAAACGGGCTCGACAGCCGCAGCATGATGTAGGTGGTCTGCTCCAGCGTGTCGGTGAAGGAGATCAGCGTCGCGCGCATCTGCATCAGGCCGCCGAAAGGCATGGTCGTGTAGGAATCGATCAGCGCGCGGAAGACGATGTGATGAAAATCCATGATGAAGAGAATCATGATGCCGGCAAAGGTAATGAAGCCGGAAAGGCTGGTCTCCGGCGTGTCTTCGAGGATATCGGCGGAACCCGGCTGAGTGTAGCCGACCATCATCGCGATGATCGTCGCGGCGAATTGCATGCCGATCGTGTAGATCCTCGCCAGCATGCCGTACATCACGCCGATCAGCGATTCGCTGAAGATCAGTCCGATATAGGTTCCCGAACTTGTGTGAACGGCCGGGTAGACAGTGTCCCAGAGCAGCGGCATGACAGCGATCGAGAGCGCGCCGGCGATGAAGACGCGCAGCTGTTCGGGCACGCGCGCCGAGGAAAAACCCGGAAGAGCCAGCACACAGCCACCGATCCGGCAGAAAACCAGAAACAGCGCGAGAACGGTCCCTTGCGGGTCTGTTATCATGAAATAGAGCCCAAAATCTTTATCTCGATGCCCTTGGCCAGTTCCACATGCGACAGGACCGGGAGCGTGGCGAACAGCCGTTCGATGATCATGCGCACATAGGAGCGTGTTTCAGGCGACGTGACAAGGGCGAATGGCAGGCCGCGATCCATGAACTCACGGATAACTTTGGTGGCCTGCTCGCTGAACTCTTCCAGGCTGCGCGGATCGATGTCGAATTCGATCACCTCGCCCTTGGCGTCGCGCTTCAGCGCCTGGTGGAAAGCCAGATCCCATTTGCTGCCCAGCCGCAGGACGCGCAGCACGCCGTTGTCGGCCAGGTCGCCGCAGAGCTGCTGGGCCATGCGGATGCGGACATGCTCGACGATCTGCTCGGTCTTCCTGACATGTGGGGCGAGCTCGGCCACCGCTTCGAGGATGAGATGCAGGTTGCGGATCGAGACGCGCTCGGCAAGCAGCAGCTTGAGCACCGCCTGCAGGCCCGAATAGGACATGTGCGACGAGCAGATCTCGTCGGCAAGCTTCTTGTATTCGGGATCGAGCCGATCGATCAGCACCTTCACGTCCTTGTAGGACAGAAGCTGCGGCAGGTTGTTGCGGATGACCTCGCTCATATGGGTCAGCACGACGGAGACGTTGTCGATCGGCTGGAAGCCCTCGCGTTTCAGATCGTCGGCGAAGTTTTCGAGGATCGAGACGGCAGGCATACCGAAAGCGGGTTCACGGATTTCATCGCCGGGAATGCTCGGCCGGCGGCCGGCGCCGGTCACGACGAGGACTTCGCCGACGCGAAGCAGGTTGGAGGCGACCGTCGTGCCGTGGATGCGGATCTGATAGGACTTCTCGGCGATGGCGATATCGTCGGTCACCTTGATCTCGGGTACGACGAAACCGTATTGCGTGGCGAACTTCTTGCGCATCTTGCCGACACGGAAGGCGAGCTCCTGATGGGCGCCGAGCAGGCGCGTCGAGACCATCTTGCCGAGTGCGAGCTCGATCTCCGAGGTGCGCAGCACCGACTTGACCGAATCCTTTTCCAGCTCCTTGTTCTGGACGACCTTCTTTTCTTCCTGCTCGCGGCGAAGCTTGTTTTCAGCTTCGACCTGACGCGGGATGAACCAGGCGCCGAAAGCGAGAAGACCGCCGAGGACCACGAAGGGGACAAACGGCAGGCCCGGCATCAGGGCCAGGACGAACATCAATACGGCCGAGACGGAAAGCGCGCGGGGATAACCGCTCAACTGGTTGACGACCGCCTGGTCGGTGGAGCCGACGGTGCCGCCGCGAGAGACAAGAAGGCCGGCGGCGAGCGAAACGATCAGGGCGGGCATCTGCGAAACGAGGCCGTCGCCTACGGAGAGCTTGACGAAGACGTCGGCCGCTTCGCCGATCGGCATGCCGTGGCGGAAGTAGCCGATGATGATGCCGCCGAAGACGTTGATGCAGGTAATGATGAGGCCGGCGACGGCATCGCCGCGCACGAACTTCGACGCACCGTCCATCGCGCCGAAGAAGGAGCTTTCTTCCTCGAGTTCCTTGCGCCGGCGCTGGGCTTCCTTTTCGTCGATAATGCCGGCCGAAAGGTCGGCGTCGATCGACATCTGCTTGCCGGGGATGGCATCCAGGGTGAAACGCGCGCCGACTTCGGCGATACGCGTGGCGCCCTTGGTGATGACGATGAAGTTGATGGTGATGAGGATCAGGAAGACGATCAGACCGATGACGAAGTCGCCGGACATCACCAGGCTTGCGAAACCGGCGATGACGCCGCCCGCTGCTTCATGGCCTTCATTGCCGTGGGACAGGATGACGCGTGTCGTCGCGATGTTCAGCGCCAGCCGGGTCATCGTCGCGATCAGCAGAATGGTCGGGAAAGACGAGAAATCGAGCGGTTTCTGGATCCACAGCGAGACCATCAGGATCAGCACCGAGAAGGCGATCGAGAAGGCCAGTCCCATATCGATCAGGAACGGCGGAATCGGCAGGAAGAGAATGCAGATGATGCCGATGATGCCAAGGGCAAAACCGACATCGCGCAGGCTCGGGGCGACTTTTGGAAGGGGGAGTGCAGGTGGTTGCGCCATGACGATTCCGTCTCTTCATGAGAGGAGGCGGACATGCGGCCCGCCCAATTCGGATCGAGAGTTAAATGGCGAAGCTTGCGCGAAGGTGGCTCAGAGCGGTTCTACGCAATCCCGGACGCAAAACCGCTGCGCACTTTTGCTGGAATTGCTCTAGAAGCCGGATTGGATGCGCGAGAAGACCAGATTGGTGAAAATGGAGATCTGCGAGCCGGCGAAAGGTGCGGTGACGCCGACCGTGATCAGCACGGCGACGATCTTCGGTACGAAGGTCAGCGTTGCTTCCTGCACCTGGGTCAGCGCCTGGATCAAGGCAATGATGAGACCCACTGCCATCGCGACGATGACGGCGGGACCCGCGGCAATCAGGACGGTCCAGATCGCCGCCTGGAACAGATCCAATGCATCAGCTTCATTCATCCGAAGGCAACCTCATATCGCCTTGAAGCAGCCCCGCCGCGGCCGGACCACCATTGGTTGGTATCACTCGACGCATGGGCCGCTAAGGCACGCTGCGCTGTCGTATCAGGTATCGCTGCTAGGAGCCTTGTCGGCAACAGTGATTCCCGCCTGCACCAGTATATTACCGCCAGCCGTGGTCGTCGCTATGATTCCGTCGGAATAAACCTTGACGGATTCGATGGTGCCTTTGACGGTGCCGTCGGCGCTTTCCATGTATTTGCCGACGTAGCTGCTGGCCTGGGTGAGGCTCGAGCTTGCGAGCAGCGTGTCCAGCTTTGTGTTGGTCTGGATCGTCTGTTCGACCTGCGAGAAGCTCGCCAGCTGCGACATCTGCTCGCTGGCGTCGACCGGATCCGTCGGATCCTGGTTCTTCATCTGCGCGATGAGCAGTTGAAGGAAGTTGTCGTAATTCAGCGTCGCCTTCTGCTGGGCCGAGCTCGTGGAGTTCGAAGTGCCCGTCGTGCTCACGCTCGATGTGGCATCTACCGCCATGGTGCAATCTCCCTGCGAATCTGCTCGACCATTGTCGGCGGCATTTCGTGGTTGTTGAGGATACTGTCTTCGATCGTGTACAGGCCGCGGATCGCCTTGAGCGCATCGAAGGCGCGGCCCGTCGAGACGAGCGCATCAATGCGCTTCAGTTCGGCGAGGATCTCCTCGTTCTTGAAGCAGGAGAGCAGCATGGTGATCGACTTGCGGAACATCGCCGTCGAGTGGTCCTTGCCCTCAGGGTTGATGAGGATCATCTGCGCGATGAAATAGAGCTGACGCAGGGGCGTGGTGGCGCCCTCCGGCTGAAGGACGTGGTTTTCGAGAAGGAACGTCACATCATTCAGGAATTCCAGCGCGACCTTGCGGTCGACGCGCAGGACGGCGCCGTTGATGAAGATTCTTTCTCCGGCTTTCAGAGAAATTCGAAGTGTACTTTTCATTTAAGTCCATCCCTGATGATGGTGGTAACGTCGATGATGCCCTGGTAGTTATTGGACTGACGTTTTCTGATCCTGTCACATTCCTTCAATATCCAGATCGCGATCGAGATGAGATTGGCCCTGAGCTCGATCTCCAGCTGGTTGTCGGGATGTTTCAGATCCTCGATGAAGCTGATCCACACCCGGCGTGTATAAAACAGGGCTTCAATGGCTTCGCGGCCGTATTTTTCCTTTTCGCGCGCCAACGACAGCAGGTCTATGGACCGGTCAAGAACCTGCCATTCCCGCTCTTTCGCGTCGGCCACCGAGTCCTGCATGACTTCGGCATATGAGAACTGATACATTCATGCATCCTTCTTTATTGCGCGCCTTTGCTCATCAAAGGTAGTTTACAAGACTCAACTGCTGGATCTTCGAGACGATCGTGTAAGCGGTTTCAAGCTGCGTTTCCAAAGTCTTGACGAGGGTCGAGGCTTCGTAGGGATCGACACCCTGGAGATCGACCAGCTTGTTCTTGATGATGTTCGACTGGGCGTCGAGAGCGTCGTTGGACTTCTTGACGCGCTCCTGGGAAAGGCCGAGCTGGCTTGCCTGCGTTACAAGGCCGCTGGTCGCCTTCGTCGTATAGCTGATCGCCTGCTTGGACACCGTGCTCATCGCATCGCTGCTGAGGTTCTGGCCCAACAGCGCCGAGGTCATCACCGAGGCGAGCGCGAAGTAGCGCATGCCCTCGGAATTGGCGTTGGTCGAGGATTCGATCACTTCCGAGTTGCTGATGCGGCTCGTCATGTTCTGGCTCGATGCCTGCGACCAGCCGGTCGTCGAGTTGGTCCAGGCCGCCTGATTGAACATCGGCTCTACCGTCGTGGTGATGAAGGTCTCCATTTCGGCGCCGGTGAGGTCACTGACCGCCTTCGGCGGGACAAGAGCGGCGGCGTAGGCATTCAACTGCGTGACGATGGCTGCGCTCGTCGCGGTGGTCTTGTCGGTCAGCGGCTGCACGTCGGTGTTGATGCCCGAAAACAGATATTCGCCGTTCACCATGGTATTGGCGGTGTCCATCATGGTGGACAGGGCGCTGGTGGCGGACTGGATGGCGACGGTGACGCTGCCCGGATCGTGGCTGCCCTGGAGCGCCGTCAGCTTCGAAACGAGGCCGTCGCCGACGTCCTTCATCTTGGAAAGGCCGAGCTGCGAGGATTCCATGCGTGCGGTGACAAGCGAATTGCTTGCTTTGATCGAAGCTATCCTGTCGACCTCGCGGCTGAAGTCGACGCTCCTGGCGGCGTTGCCGCCGAGCGAGACACCGATATCCGCATAGACTCCCGTCGTCGCTTCCATCGTTGCCTTCGTCATCTGGTTCTGCGCCTGACGGATCGTCAACCGCATCGCGTTCTGAATGGCCGAACTTGAAATAAATGAGCTCTTCATGGCTTAACTCGCAATATCCAGCAATGACTTCAACATTTCGTCAACGGCGTTCAGGATCTTGGTCGCCGCCTTGTAGGACTGCTCTATGTCGAGGAGCAGCGTCAGCTCCTCGTCGAGGTTGACGCCGGTCTCATTGGAATAGGCTTCGTCGGAACGCGACAGCGCCGCCGAGGTGTTTTCCGCAGCCGTCGTCGCGTTGCTGCGGTACTGCTCGAGCCAGCCGAGGGAATTCGTGGCGTATTCCATGATGCTGACGTTCGAATCGATGCCCGTCGTGGCGTCGAAACCGACCGTCGTTCCCGTTGCCGGGTCAAAATCCATGTCGGAACTCATCGCCGTATAGAGGCGATCAAGTTCAGCCGTATAACCGCTGACGCCGGTAGTATTGAGGACGAGACCGGTGGCATTGATGCCGCCATCGCGCAGGCGCATCGGGTCGCCGCCCTGCGCGGTGATCACACGGCTGCTGACGCTGATGGTCGACGCCATGCCGGCAACAGCAGTGCCGCCCGTATCGACCGTGCCACCGCTCCAGGTGAAGAGGCCGGGCACATAGGTCGGGCTGGCTGCCGTGTTCTGCTCCTTGAAGAGCGAGACCAGGCCGCGTGCAATTTCATCGAGCTGCTTCTGGAAGTTCGGGGCGATCTCGTCGCGGACCTGAAGGAGAGACTGAAGGCTCCCCTGCCCTGTCGTCGTCGATCCGCTGCCGCGCGGAAGTGCCACACCGTCGACATAAACCGAATTGCCTGTAATGGTGGCATTGTAGACATCCTGAGACTTGAACGTCACCTTGCGCGGGATCGTCTCGAAGAGGATCGTCCCGTCAGACGTGCTCAGCACCATGTCGTTGTTGTCGCGCGTCGTCGCGTTGACGCCGACGATCTGCGAAATCTGCTTGAGAGCCTTCTCGCGTTCGTCGAGGGCGCCGGATGCATCCGCACCCGAGGCTGTGGCGGTCTTCACCGCGTTATTGGCCTTCTCGAAGTCACTGAGGAGCGTATTCAGCTTATCGACGTCGGTGGCGATCTGCTTGTCGGCGGTGGCGCGGACGTCCTGAACGGATTGCGAGGCATTGTTCAGCGAGTTGGCAACGTCCTGAGCGGCGGTGATGGCGCCCTGAGCGGCGACAGTGCTGCCCGGCGTCGTGCGGAAAGCTTGAAGCTTCTGCTGGAAAACACCGAGATAGGTGGATGGCGACGTTTCGTAGTCGTTGCCACCCATGATCGACTTGAGGTCTTCGAGACCGCCGAGCAAAGCCTGCTGGGCGCTGTCCTGAGAGGATGTCTTCAGGTACTGGCGCAGCAGCGCATCTTCCTGCGCCCGGTCGATCTTGACGACCTGGGCACCATTCAAGGACGTGGTGAGCATCGCCTGCCGGCGCACGTAATCTTTGTTGCCCGCATTCGAGATATTGTTCGATACGACACTGCTCTGCGTGCCGGTATTGTTGAATATGCTCTGTGCGGTATTAAGTGCGGATGTGAGCGACATGGCTTACCCGGTACCTTGCTTATCTCTTGAGGTTGACGAGGACGTCCATAATGTCGGACCCCGTCTGGAAGACCTTGGAATTGGCGGTATAGCTGCGCTGCGATTCGATCATCTCGGTCAGCTCGCCGGCGAGGTCGACGTTCGAACCTTCGAGAGCGCCTGATTTGATAGTGCCGAGACCGTTGGTCTGCGGGAAGCCGGTGACGGTGACGCCGGACTGGCCGTTGGCGCTGTAGACGTTGCCGCTCATCAGCGTCAGCTTGTCGGGGCTCGCGACGTTGGCGAGCGGAATCCGATAGAGCGGCTTGGTGCTGCCGTCTTCATACTTGGCGTAGACGATGCCGTCGCCGTCGATCGTGACGTCCTTCACCGGGGTCGCGGCCTGGCCGTTCGGCGTACCGGTACCAGAGAAGTCGGCGCCGAGCTGCGTGAAGCCGGACAAATCCATGGCGATCGTCTGGCCGGTCACCGTATCGACGATGTTAACGGCGCCGCTCGAGGTCATCTTGCCGTTGGCGTCGAAGGTGAGCGTTCCGGTACCGACAGCGCCACCGGCGGTGTAGGGGAAGGAGGTTGTTCCGCCGACCGCCGCATTGGCGTTGCGGAACATCGCCACTTCCCAAGTGGCAGCCGTAGCGGGCGTTGCCGGCGGCGGCGTAACGACTGATTGCTTCGTGAAGTAGAAGTCGTACATCACCTTGTTGCCGAGGCGGTCATAGGCGACCATCGAGACCTTCTTGGTGTCGGTCGTCGTGGTCGCGGCGTTGGCGCTCGGCAGCGTCGCAGGAGCGACCGGAGCGATCTTGGCGTTGGAATCGAGATTGCCCTTGAAGACACCCGATGTCGAGGCGATGGCGGTCAAGCCATCCTGGTTAACGTTGACGGGAACGAGGCCATCGAAGCCGTTGACGACGACGGCAGGAGCGCCGGAGTCGTAGGAATAACCCATCAGCTGAAAGCCGGCGGCGTTGACGAGGTTGCCTTCGTCGTCCTTGGTGAAGTCGCCGGCGCGGGTCAGAACCGGCGTGCCGTCCGCACCCTGAACGATGAAGAAGCCATCGCCCGAGATAGCAAGATCGGTACCCGAAGTGGTGTAGGAAATGTCGCCCTGGTCGGAGACGGCTTGGCGGACGGAGGTCTGAACGCCGCCGGAATTGTAGTTGCCGCCCGAGGAGGGCAGAACCAGCGACGAGAAGCTCGTCGACACAGCCTTGTAACCGGTGGTGTTAACGTTGGCGATGTTGTCGGCGACGGTGCTGAGGCGGTTGGCCTGCGCGTTCATCCCCGATACTGCCGTCTTCATGCTGCCGAAAATGCTCATCTGAAAACCTCGTTTTACCTGTTATGCACGAGAGTATTTGTCGGGCCTTGCGTGAAGCTGTCTGTCATGGCGAGTTGCGAGGCCAACTTTTAGGTTCAGCCGGACGCCGCCGCCCGGCCGAGAAAATCAGGCCCAATCAATGCAGTAGCCGAGGAAGCGCTTGGAATCGACCGGATCGACGCCGAGCTTTTTGCGCAGCTTCTTGCGCAGCTTCGAGATGTGGCTTTCGACGACGTTCTCCTCGACCTCTTCATCGAAGATGCCGTAGATGGCGTTGAAAATCTGGGTCTTGGTGACCCGGCGACCGCGATTGGCGATCAAATATTCAAGGATGCGGCGCTCGCGCCGGGGAAGCGCGAAGACTTCGCCGTTGATCTCGGGGTCACGGCCATCCGAGAAGACGCGGATCCCGCCGATCTCTGTGTAATTGGTGATTGCCTTCAGCCGGCGCCGGATCGCAGCCGCCCTAGCGAGGATCTCGCGGGGATGCACCGGTTTGCGCACCACGTCGTCCACGCCGCAGTCGAACAGCGCAAGGGTGTTTTCGAGCGAGTGCTGGTCGCTGACCGCAATCACCGGCGCCATCGACCGATCCCGGATCGCCCGGGGCAGTTCGAAGTTGCGCTGGCCCTGACCGATCAGGAAGGCCTCGACTGCAGCTATATCGGAATCGGCGGCGGTCTGTACCCACTCGCCGAATTCCGCTGGATCAAAGCCGGTGGAGGGAATGCCCTCACGACCAAACAGAGATGTGTATCCATCTTTCACGAGCTCACGCTCATCAACCACTACGATCATTCGTCCGCCTCCGAATCAGTGTGGCACTTCGATGATCTATGGGTACGAATCGCACGAATCGGCGACAACTCGTTAAAGTTAATGGCAGAAACTAATAATTGATTAAGATCTGGGTAGCGATTTGATCTATATCTAGTGGGTGCACTTATTTATGCACACCAAAATTTCGTGGAAAAGTTAACGGTCCGTTAATTATGGCTTGCGCACAGGATTCACGCCGGATTCCTGCCACATTGTGACACAGTTTCGTCACAATACGCCTCTTCTATCTTTGGTTGAATCAATTTTGACAAAAGTTACTCGCATTGGGAGTCCACTTGCCGTAGCCCGTGGCGACCAGATTGGCGATGACGCGGCAGACATATTGCTTCTGTGCCGGATTGTTGTTGGGGCCGGCATGGTATCTAGCTACCGCCATCGTCCATGTCTCATGACGGTCATGCAGGTTGCGGAGGAATTTCGCAGCATATTCCACGTTGCGATGCGGGTCGAACATCTCCTCGGCGGAGCGGAAATTCTCGCCGTGAAAGTAATGGTTGATCTGCATGCAGCCGATATCGATGAGCTTCGCGCCGCTGTTGCGGGCGACATCGAACTGCCTCAACGCGTCCTGCTCCGAGGGCGGAAAGATCGCTTTGCCTTCGACGTTCATGGCATAGGGATAGAGCGAGCCCTTGCGGCCGGTTTCCGTCAGGCCGACCGAATAGAGGATGCCTTCCGGGATGCCATACTTGGCCGCTGCCGACTGGATCTCGCGCTCGCAGGCGCCGGTAGAAGCGGCCGCCTCAGAGGTAAACGCCGCCAGTGCCGCTGCTACCGCCAGCACGAGCGTCTTCAATACCCGTCTCGCCTGCGCCATTGAAGCCTCCGTCCGTCCGCTGTGCCGTCTGATTGTGGCGCTCGCGCGCCTCGCCGCCCTGCCCCTGCTGGGTGAGCGACTGCTGCTGGGAGGCCTGGCTGCCCGCCTGGTTGCCGGCGTCGGAACGCTCGACCGGCGCCATGCTGATGGTGACGTTTTCGACCGCGTAGCCCTGGCTGCGCAGAGCTTCGAGAATCTTGCCGTGATCCTCCTTCATTTGACGGTAAGCCGCCCCGGTTTCGACCTTAAGGTCGACGTTCAGTGCGTCGCCGGACAGCCGCATGGTGGCCGTCACCAGACCGAGGTCGAGCGGGTTCATCTGGATCTTCAGCGTATTGACCACCTTGCCGGTGCTCGTCCATTCCGCTGCGTTGGAGAGCGCCGAGCTTGGCTCCATGGCGCGCGCCCATTCGGAATCCCCCGAGAGAGCAGCGGTCACGGCGGCGGAATTCGAATTCTGCATCAGGCCGATATAGCGGCGCGATTCCAGCACCGAAACGTTTTCGACATCGGCTTTCTTCGAGCCATCCTTCGCTCCGGCCTGATCGGTACCGATGTGAACATCCATCGACACGCCGCGGCCATCGGCGCGGCTGATCCTGAATGTCTTGCCATCGGCGGCTTCGGCATTCTCCGCTCCGGGAACCTTGATGTCATCCGCCTTGCCGCTCTCGATGTTGCTGCTGACCGCCGCCAGGGCGTCGGACGCATGGCCGCCCATCTTGGCGTCGAGCTTCTTGTCGGCCGTTCCAGCCTCATCGACCTTGGAGACGTGATGCGCGGCTACGGCCGCCGGCAAAGTCACTGCACCATCGGCAGGTTCCTGCTTCAGCAAGCCGAGAACATCCGAAATGCCGCCGTCATCGTCATCGCTGGTCTTGTCCGTCTCGGTTTCCAATGCGTCGCCCTTGGCGTGCTTGGCGCCCTTGGCGGCCGGAGCGACCTCATCTGCGGAACGGTCCTTCGGATCGAGCTTGCCCAAGCCGAGATCGGCCGGCACTTTGACCTCAGCCTTTGCGGGTTTTGCCGCGACCTTGTCGACACTGGCGATCATTGCCGGCTGAACATCAGCCTGCGCCTTCAGCGCGGCGTCGCTAAGATCGATCAATGGCTTTGCGCTGCTGCGGCCGCGGATCGTCTGCGCCAAGTTGTCGGCGCTTCCATCGGCAACCACGCCCTGATCCGGCTGCGCATCGTCGGGCTCATCATTGGCGGTACCGCTGCTCGCCTTGGCCAGCGCGTCGGAGAAGCCGTTCTTTTGGCCGGCGGCATCGTCTTTTCCGGCCGGTCGCGCGGATTTCGCAATCGCGGCGGACTCCGCACCGGGGGCTCCGCCCGAGACGCTCATATCCATCATTGTTCGTTGCCTTCCTGCGCCAGAAGACCGTCGATCTCGTCGAGCTTGGATCGATTGGTCGTCACAAATGCGTTGAATGAGGGGTCGGTATCCTGGCTCTGGCCAGTCGATGCCACACCTCCCGGAACAGGCTCGGGAAGCGCGCCTGGCGCTTCCGATTGCGTGGCTATTGCCACAGCCTTTTCAGAAGTGATTTCTTGATGATCAGTGTTAGGGTTGGAGGCTTGCGTCAAGCTTGCCGGGTCGGGAGCGCGCAGGATCTGCTCGGCAACGGATCGCGCGGCCTCCTGCAGCGCCTGATCCCGCGGCGAAAGTGTGTTGCCGTCGATGCCGCTGACATTCTTCGCCGCCTGGTCGATATCCTCTGTGGGAAGGCCGGCCATGCCGCCATAGAAATCCGCGAGCGGACCGAAGGCATTGTCGGTGCCGGCGCCAAGCGATTGCACCCGTCCGACCGCCATGCGCGCCAGCTCCGGCTTGCCTGATATCGCGGCGGCGCGGGCGATGCGCAGATAGACCTCGCGCTGGCGCGGAGCGTCCATGAAGGAGAGGATATCGACGACGTCCTGCGGTTTCACGTCGTGATCGTGGCCGACGACGAGCGTGACGAAAAGATCGGCGAACTGGCTGGCATAGGGCGAATGCAGGAAGCGTCTGACATAACGCTGCGAATAGGCCATTCCCTTGTCGAGCATGCCCTTGTCGACGCAGATGGCTACGGAGCGGCGCAACGCCGCTTCCTCGACGATCGTACCGGGTGCTGCAAGACGCGCCTGGTCGTAGAGATCCAGCGCGTCTGTCGGTTTCGTCGCGATCAGCACGTTGCCGCCGATCAGCGCAAGGTAGGGGCCGATCTTCTTGTCGCGATATTCCCTGGCCGTCTCCTCCAGCGTCTTGGCGACAAGCAGCCCCTTGCCGCTCAGATATTTGCGCAGCACATCGGTGACGCGGTTGTCGAAATAGCCGTTGACGTCGTGGGCGATCAGATATTCGAGCGTCTGGGGATTGCCGCCGCTCATCGCGTAGATCAGCGCTGCGTCGACATTGCGGTCGTCGTCGAACGTCGAAGGATCGACAGTGCGCAACCGCTCGTCGATCGTGCCCAGCATGAAGCGCTGCATCTCGCCGGCCGAATGATCGCCGCTGACGACGGAATCCTGCACGAATTGCAGCGACCGCAGCATCTTGTACGGCGCGAGATCATCCGGATCCTGTGCATTGCCTGCTGCCGGCGAAAGCATCGCCAGGCCAAGGGCCACAAATCCGACGTAGCGATGCTGCCGACGCGCCATTCGACTATCCTTGATCCGCCTGCACCAGAATCTCGATCCGGCGGTTGGTCGCGTTGAACGGGTCAGACGGCAGCTTCAGCCGACGGTCGGCGAAGCCGGAAACCTGGGAGATGCGTTTCTCGTCGAGCCCTCCGCGCACAAGCATGTAGTAGGCGCTCTGGGCGCGATCCATCGAAAGCCGCCAATTCTCGTTCTGCGTGCCCTTATACTGGCGCCCGTCCGTGTGGCCGCGGATGGCGATCGCACCACCCCTCGCCTTCAGGATCGCGCCGATCTTTTCCATGGCGAGCACCATCTCCTGGCGCGGAACCGCAGAACCGATATTGAACATCGAATCGTCGGTCTGGTCGGAGATGCTGACCAGCAATCCGCCCTCGGACGCCGTCACGGTCAGGCCTTCGGCGAGCTTGCCAGCGACACCGCCGATCTGCTGGGCGATCTGGGCCTGCAGCTGCTCGGCTTCCTTCTTCTGCTGCTGCTCGGTCTCGGAGGCACTCTTGTCCGCATCCTTCTGATGATCGGCGTCTTTCTGAGCTTCGGCCTTCTTGTCCTCAGGCGACTTGCCGTCCTTGGCTTCGACCGCACCCTTGGTTTCCTTGGTTTCCTTGGTTTCTTTGGTTTCCTTGGCCGCCTTCTGATCGGTGGTCAGCGGTATCGGCTGCATATCCTCGACCTTGGCGATCTCGCTTGTCTCGCTCTCGACCGCCTGCTGGTCGTCGCTCTTGCCGGGCGGCAACGTCTTGCCGGCTGTCGTGACCTCGACCTGCTTCGTCCAGAAATCCGGATCGAAGGGATCACGATAGGCCTCGCCGCCGTCGGCGCCGGTGGCCGGGCCGGAATCGGCGGCACCGCCGTCACCCTTGGCGCTGACGTTGGCCTGCTGGCCGACCTCCTGGGCGATCTCGGCCAGAACCGAATACGGATTTTCGAAGAAATCGGCCTCGGAATAATTGGTTTGGTCGCCTGATGTCGATGTCTGATCGTCACCATCGGCCGCAGCCTTGCCGTCGTTCGGATCTTCTTCCTTCTGCTTCGACTTCTCCTGCTTCTCTTCGCCCTCGGCGTTGTCGACGGGCTTCTTCAGGCCCTTCTCGGTGGGCTTTTCGTCGGAGAGTTTGATCGGATTGAAATAGGTCGCGACCGACGCCTTGGTCTCCTCGTTGGCGGCATTGACCAGCCACATGACCAGGAAGAACGCCATCATCGCCGTCATGAAGTCGGCATAGGCAATTTTCCACGCACCGCCATGGGCGCCATCGTGATCACCGCCGCCATGTCTCTTGACGATGATGATCTCGTTCTTGCCGTGGTGGTGGTTTTCGCCTTCGCTCATTCGAGAACTTTCTTCAAGCTGGCTGCCCAGGCGGACATACGGGTGACGATGACGGATTCACCGATTTCGACGGCGAGATCGATATCGTCGGTCTCAATGTGGCGAACCGCCCCGGCATGTTCGCCGAGCTCGGCCTTCACTATGTCGAAAAGCCGGGTCGGCCCCCTGACGACGATCGCTCCGGCCGCGCCTTCGAGGATCGCGTCGCGCAGCAGGGCCGCGAGGCTTTCGGCAGCCTTGGCGGCGAGCGCGTCCGTCATCACAGGCGCGATGGCGGCGGCGGCGCCGGCGCTGACCAGCTGCGCAACCTCTTCGGCGATATCGCGGATGCGGGATGCAATGACCGCCGCCGCCTCGACTTCGTAGCGAAGCTTCAGTTCCTCGAGTTCACGCGCATGGACCTCCGCCAGCGTCCGCGCCTCGAGTTCGTATTTGTCAGTCAATTCCGCGGTCGCAGCGGCATGACCTTCCGCATAGGCTTCGCGGCGCTCTGCCTCGATATCGATCGCCGGTTCGCTCGGCATTTCGGGGAATGCGTCGCCGCCGAAATCATCCATGTCGAGGATCGGCGCTGACGATTCCGGTTCACCGAAATCCTTCAAATACCGGGAAAGCGAAATGCTCATAAAAAACCATCCAGCATTCGGGAGGCATGCAACATGCCCGCCCCCGCTCAAAGTGACCTTGCGCGCCGCCATCCCCTTCGAAACGGACAAGGGCCTGACCTTGCGCCGGCACGGATTCGGACGATGCCTTCATGCCGGAAACTAGGAAGTCAAACTTGCGCGAGGATGAATGGTGCCGCCGCCACCCGTGATCGCGCCCGCCACTATTCCAGCAGGATCAGGATCTTGCTTGCGGCCGTGTTGAGGATCGAGATCGCTTCGACGGCCATTTGTTTCTGGGTTTCGATCGCCTTCTGCCGAATCGAAGCCTCGTCCATGTCGGTATCGACGAGCGCACCGACGCTCTTGTCGATCGAATCGGACAGATCGGCGGTATAGTCGATCTGATCATCGATGCGCGTCTTCATCACCCCGATGGACGCGGCCGTCGTCGTCAGCGAGGAGAGCAGCGCGTCGGTGACGTCAAGCATGTCGGTGAGTTGTGCATCGGTCGTGGTTTTGCCAATCGCAATTTCCGTACCTGTCGCCGGCGTGGTGGAGTTAGCGTTCAGCAGATAATAGTTCCGCGACGTCGTGCCGCTGTTATTGATCGCATTGGCATCGACCGGCTTGGTCAGCAGGCCGCCGCTGGCATTGTTCTTGTCGATGAGGATGGTCTGCGAGGATGGGAAATCGATGGTCTGGGCCTGATATTCGCCGGTCGGAGCGCGCACGAAACCCGAGATCACCTGCCATGTCGGCGGCGCAGCGGTGTCACCGTTCAACAGCCAGTTTTCACCCGCAAACGACGTCGATTCGACGACGGTCTGCAACTGCTCTTTGTATTCGCTGATCTCGGCGTTGATCTTGTCCTTGTCGGCGCCAGGCTCTCTTGCCGAAACCAGCTTGGCGCGAATCTGGCCGATGAGATCGATCGCCGAGTCCATCGCCGTGTAGGTCGCATCCACCTTGGCAGCGCCGAGACCGAGCGCATCTCCGATCGTTCCGAGATTGGTGCTGTCCGAACGCATGACGGTTGCGACCGACCAGTAGGACGCATCGTCGGCGGCCGTCTCGATACGATATCCCGAGGACACCTGCTGTTGGGTCTGGTTGGCTTCTTTGTTGATGCTGCGCAGCACCGCAAGCGCATTCACCGCGGCCGCGCTGGTAATCTTAACGGTCATCGACAGGTCTCGGAATCGGGGTGAAAGGGCAGGCCGGATTACCGGCGGCGACTGAAGTGGCGTCATGCCTCCGGCAGAGTTTCTACCGGCGTGTCGCAAAAGCAAATCAACTCGAGGCGAAGTTAACTCGATACCAACCTGTTGGGCAAGAGCGCAGCACTGAGCCTGGCGCAGCGATCGAAATGTCGACCAAAGCATTGATATAAAAGAAAGAACCGCGCCATTTCGGGCGCGGTCCGGGAGGCTTTGCGCTTGCTGCCAGACGGTGGCGCAAGATTCGGTCCAGCTTCAGCGCCAGATTTAGCTGCGGAACAGCGTGAGGATGTTCTGAGCGCTGGAGTTGGCGATCGACAGCGACTGGATGGCCAGCTGCTGCTGCGTTTGCAGCGCCGTCAGCTTGCTCGATTCCTCTTCCATGTCTGCATCGACGAGGCGGCCGACGCCCGAGTCGATCGAGTCGCTGAGCGCGCCGACGAAGTTTTCCTGCAGCTCGATGCGAGTGGAAATCGAGCCGAGCTGCGATGCAGCCTTGGTCATGGCATCCAGGCCGGCCTCGATTGACGTCAGGGCCATGGAGATCTCAGCCGAGCCGAAAGTGCTGATGTCCATCGAGTAGATCGAGCCGATCGTACCAGATGATGTGCCGAGAATGCCGGAGCTCGTCTCGATCGTGCCAGTCGAGGTCATGCCGAAGAGGACGTTGCCCGCGGAGCTCGAGTTCAGAATGTAGTCCGTTGTCTTGACCGAGACATTGCCGTTGCCATCGCGCACGAAGGTGGAAACGACGCTCTTGGTGCCGTCAGCGCCGGCAACCCAGTTTTCACCGGAGAAGGAAGCCGATTGCGCGATGCTCAGAAGCTGCTGCTGCAGCTGGCTGATTTCTTCCTGAATCTTGGTTTTGTCGACGCCCTTTTCGGTCGCGGCGACGATCTTCGCCTTGATTTCGCTGATGACGTCGATGGCGCTGTCCATCGCGGAGTAAGCGGTGTCGACCTTGGCGGCGCCGAGGCCGAGAGCGTCGGAAACGGCGGAAAGTGCCTTGTTGTCCGAACGCATGGTCGTTGCGATCGACCAGTAGGCGGCGTTATCGGCTGCCTTTTCGACGCGGTAACCCGACGATACGTGGTTCTGCGTCGTTTCTAGGCTGTCGTTGATTCCGCGGAGTGTCTGAAGAGCGGCCATCGCCGCGACGTTCGTCAAAATGCTGGTCATGAAATGATTGCCCCTTGTTGGCAAATGGAAAAAAGGGACATTCCGGGAAGCTACCGGGAACGGGGATCAGCCTCATGCCTGTTAACCGGTTCTTAAATTTGGTTAACTCGCCGTCTCGTTGACCGCAGAAGACAGCATTATGGTTAATCAACAGTTAACGGAAATTAAAAAAGCCGCGCTCCATTGAAGCGCGGCTCGATTCCGAGATGCCCGCCGGAGACCGGCGGGCCGATATTTCCGAGGGTTATTAGCCGCGGAACAGCGTGAGGATGGTCTGCGAAGAGGAGTTCGCGATCGACAGCGACTGGACAGCCAGCTGCTGCTGGGTCTGCAGGGCGCTGAGCTTGGAGGACTCTTCTTCCATGTTGGCGTCAACGAGACGGCCGACACCGGAGTCGATCGAGTCGCTGAGGGCGGACACGAAGTTTTCCTGCAGCTCGATGCGCTTGGAGATCGAGCCGAGCTGAGCGCCGGCGCTGGTCATGGCCTTCAGAGCCGATTCAACGTTGGTCAGAGCGGACTGGATCTCGCCGAGGGTGAAGTTGGTGATGTCCATTGCGTAGACAGAACCGGTCGCACCATTCGAAGTACCGAGGATACCCGTGGAGGTTTCGACCGAGCCGCCGCTCATGCCGAACAGAACGTTGCCCGTGGAGCTGTCGTCGAGAACATAGTCGGTCATCACGACCGAAACGGCGTTGGAGCCATCGCGGACGAACGAGGAGACGACGTTCTTGGTGCCGTCAGCGCCGGCAACCCAGTTTTCACCGGAGAAGGAAGCCGATTGCGCGATGCTCATCAGCTGCTGCTGCAGCTGGCTGATTTCTTCCTGGACCTTGGCCTTGTCGACGCCGTTTTCAGTCGCGGCAACCAGCTTGGCCTTGATGTCACCGACGACATCGATGGCGCTGTCCATGGCGGAGTAAGCGGTGTCGACCTTGGCAGCGCCGAGGCCGAGAGCGTCGGAAACGGCGGAAAGTGCCTTGTTGTCCGAGCGCATGGTCGTTGCGATCGACCAGTAAGCAGCGTTGTCCGAAGCCTTGCCGACGCGATAGCCGGACGAAACGTGAGCCTGGGTTTCCTGGAGACCTTGGTTGATGCCACGGAGAGTCTGGAGGGCTGCCATTGCAGCGTTATTGGTGTTGATGCTCGTCATAGTTTGCTTGCCCCTTGTTGGCAGATCTTAAGAAGGGACATTCCGGATTTTCGGCCGGCCCACAGCGATCAGCATCATGCCTGTTAACCATCTCTGTTAAGGTTAACTCGCCGTTTCGATGGGCCTAGAAAACAGCAAGATGGTTAAGGAAAGCTAAATCGAGATCGGAAATTATTCAAAAATATCTGAGGCTTAGAAGGATTTTCATTAACCTTATATTAAAACATTTCGCGGCCGGGGATGACCCGGCCGCGAAACTTGGAAACCTTGTGCCGACCGGTCTTAGCGGAAGAGCGACAGGATGTTCTGCGAAGAGGAGTTCGCGATCGACAGCGACTGGATCGCCAGCTGCTGCTGGGTCTGCAGGGCGCTGAGCTTGGAAGATTCTTCTTCCATGTTGGCATCGACGAGACGGCCGACACCGGAGTCGATCGAGTCGCTGAGAGCAGACACGAAGTCGTCCTGGGCGTCGATGCGGCTGGAGAGCGAACCGAGAGCAGCGCCGGCGCTGGTCATGGCCTTCAGAGCCGCTTCAACGTTGGTCAGAGCCGACTGGATCTGGCCGGCGGTGAAGTTGGTGATGTCCATCGCGTAGATCGAACCGGTCGCACCACTCGAAGTGCCGAGGATACCGGTGGAGGTTTCGACCGAACCGCCGCTCATGCCGAACAGAACGTTGCCCGCAGAGCCGCTGTCGAGAACGTAGTCGGTCGTGGTGATCGAAACGGCGTTGGAGCCGTCGCGGACGAACGAGGAGACGACGCTCTTGGTGCCAGAGGCGCCGGCAACCCAGTTTTCGCCGTTGAAGGAAGCCGACTGAGAGATGCTCAGGAGCTGCTGCTGCAGCTGACCGATTTCTTCCTGGACCTTGGCCTTGTCGACGCCGTTTTCAGTCGCGGCAACCAGCTTGGCCTTGATGTCGCCGACGACATCGATGGCGCTGTCCATGGCGGTGTAAGCGGTGTCGACCTTGGCAGCGCCTACGCCGAGAGCGTCGGAAACGGCGGAAAGTGCCTTGTTGTCCGAGCGCATGGTCGTTGCGATCGACCAGTAAGCAGCGTTGTCCGAAGCCTTTTCAACGCGGTAACCAGAAGAAACGTGGTTCTGCGTGTTGTTGAGGCTCTGGTTAACGCTACGCAGCGTCTGGAGAGCGGCCTGCGCGGAAGTATTGGTGTTAATGCTTGTCATAAGTCTGTCCCCTGGAAAACTAGATACAAAAGGAGGACATACCGGACTATAGTACCGGCGATGACGGACCAGCTTCATGCTACTCGGCGCCTTTTTTGTTTGGCCCAAACCCGTCATGTCCAGGGCAATCTCGCAGCCAATGCTTGCCAACTCCTTAAAAATACAGGCCCCAGGCCGGCTCCTCGCAGGGGATAGTTAATGCTTGCTGAATATATTCCTTGGCACTCTAATTCTCTTGAAAACCAAGCGTTTTCCCTAGGCAAAAGTCGGCATTTCCCCTCGAAAACAGAGGTTCACCAAGCGCACCGGTTTCAAGCAAGCTTCGAATGCCAATGTGGCAGGCGCCGGGATAGCACCATCGGACCGATCCGCCCGTTTTTGCGGAGGACGGCCTGTCCGTGCCTCGGCGGTCGACGCCAGAACATTTCCTTCACGGAGTTGGGTTTTGAACAGCAAAGTTTCGTTCTCTGCGGCATCCAAGGATTACCAGATGGGCCGCTACACACAGTCCTTGGCAACGCTCAACCAGCTGATGGATATTCAGCAGGACGCCAAGACCTATGCGCTGCTGGCCAAGAACCTCGTGCAGCTCGGCTTCAAGGCCGATGCCGCGAAAGCCTATGGCCTGGCCGGCAACTGCGAAGGACCGAACTCCTACGAATACCAGAAACAGGCGGCCAAGCTGCACTACGAGACCGGCAGCGAGGACGATGCTCTGCTGATCGCCATGCGAAACCTTAGCAAGGCGCAGGAAGACCCGGAACTCGCCTTCATCATCACCGCGATCTATCTGAAGCGGCAGCAGCGGGATATCATCCGCCCGTTCAAGACGGTGCTGTCGCAGAGCGCCAATCCCGATCATATGCGCCTGGCAGCCCTGCTACTGAGCGACGATCTGAACGATGCAACCAACCAGAGCCTCTCGCGCAACCTCTTCAAGCGGTTTCCAGGCAATCTTGCATTCCGCTTCCTGCATCTGGTTTTCGCCCGCGAATTCAATGAGTTCGAAGAGGCAAGCAAACATCAGGCGGTGATCGATGCCTCACTCGCAAAGGGCGATGTCGAGATCCTGCGCAAGGATAACCCGTTCTATCATCTGCACTGGTGCGGCAACGAGGATTTCAACCGATATGCGACGATCGGCACCACCCCCCTCAACCCGGAACGGGTGGCCCTCCGCCGCAACCAGCCGCACAGCTGGTCGGACAAGATCCGGATCGGCTACATGTCATCGGACTTCTGGGATCGCCACGCCACGATGAAGCTCTTGCAGCGCATCCTCGAACTGCACGACAAGGACCGGTTCGAGGTGACGCTCTTCTGCCATACTGGCCCTGAATACCTCAAGCACAACAATACCGATCGCAGCCGCTGGGGCCGGATCGTTACTGTTCATGGCTTCTCCGACCAGGGGATGCTGGCGGCGGTGCGCGAGCATAATATTGACATCATGGTCGACCTGAAGGGCCATACTTCGGGCAGCCGCGCGTCGGCCTTCAATTTGCCGCTCGCGCCGGTGCATGTCGGCTGGCTCGGTTTCCCCGGCAGCACGGTCAATATCGATCTCGACTACGTCATCGGCGACCATTCGGTATTGCCCGAGGTGGCGAAGCCCTTCTACCATGAGAAATTCTGCCGGCTGCCGGAGAGCTACCAGCCGAACGACCCGATGCATCGCCCGAAGCCACGCCCTGTCACCCGCGAGCAGCTCGGCCTGCCGGAAGACGCCTTCATCTTCGCGTCCTTCAACGGCAACCGCAAGATCACGCCGGAGACGATCGACAGCTGGTGCCGCATCCTCAAGCGCGCGCCGAACAGCGTGCTCTGGCTGATGGCGAACACGCCGCGCAACCAGGCGAACCTCTTGAAGCAATTCCAGGCGGCGGGGATCTCCGCCAAGCGGATCATCTTCTGCCCGCGCGCGCCCTACGAAGAGCACATCGACCGTCAGCAGGCGGCCGACATCGGCATCGACACCTTCCCCGTCAACGGCCACACGACCACTTCGGAGCAGCTCTGGGGCGGCCTGCCGGTCCTGACCGTCAAGGGCACCAACTTCGCCTCACGCGTCAGCGAGAGCCTGCTCAGGGCCATCGACCTGCCCGAACTCGTGGCAAGCGACCTGCAGGCCTATGAGGATCTTGCCGTCGAACTGGCGCAGAATCCCGCGCGGATCGCGCAATACAAGGCGCATCTCAAGGAGAAGCGTTATATCGCGCCGCTCTTCGATGCCGAACGGTTCTGCGACCATCTGGAGCAGGCCTATGAAATCATGGCCGAGCGTGCCAAGCAGGGTCTTGCACCCGATCACATGGACATTCCGGCGCTGCCGCCGCGCACGGCGCCGTTCGCGGCCGAGTGAGGTTCGATCCGCACTCCGTTGCGCGTCGGTTCAGACGCGCAACGGGCGCTGCAGCACTTTGGGATGGCTGCATAGTTAGAAACCCGCCGGAGCGATCCGGCGGGTTTTCTCATTGGCGAATATCAAGCAGCGGCAGCCGGTCAGAGCAATTCCAGGAAAAGTGCGAAGCGGTTTTCCGTCCGGAATTGCGTAAAAACAAAAGGATAGAGCGGTTCTGCGCTTCCGTTAAAAGCTGAACCGCTCTAGCTGAACGAGCGCACCAGGCTGCCGACGAGCAGGTTCCAGCCGTCGATCAGCACGAAGAAGAGAATCTTGAAGGGCAGCGAGATCGAGGTCGGCGGCAGCATCATCATGCCCATCGCCATGGTGATTGTGGCAACGATGAGGTCGATGACGAGGAACGGCAGCACGACGAGGAAGCCGATCTCGAAGCCGCGGCGAATCTCAGAAATCATGAAGGCGGGGATCAGCACGCGGTAGTCGATCGGATTGGTCGTCTGGATATTCTGTCCGCGTTCGCGCGCCAGATCGACGAAGAGCGCCAGATCCTTGTCGCGGGTATTGGCCGCCATGAAGGTGCGGAAGGGTTCGGCGATACGCTGGACCGCCTCAGTCTCGTTGATCTGATTGGCAAGCAGCGGCTGCACGCCGTTCTGCCAGGCCTGATCAAAGGTCGGCGACATGACATAGAAGGTCATGAACAGCGACAGCGACAAAAGGATCATGTTGGAAGGCGTCGAGGAGAGGCCCATCCCTGAGCGCAGGATCGAGAAGGCGATGATGAAGCGCGGGAAGCTCGTCACCATGATCAGGATGCCCGGCGCGACCGAAAGAATAGTCAGCAGGCCGAATGTGCGGATGATCCAGGCGGCGACGGAGCCATCGACCGGCACATTCAACAAGTCAGTCGGCAGCTGCTGTGCCACCGCCAGTTCCGGTACCGCCATCATGGCGGCAAGGAAAACTATGAGACGAATCATTCGATGACAAATGTCCTGAACATGATCTTCGATACCCGCCCTTGCGAGCGAAGGTCAACACGTTCCTGTATGTCATCCTTGAGATATTGAAAGCCGCGCGGCCCCTCGATCTGCTGAAGGGAAACGGTTCTGATATAGGCGAGGATATCCTGATGAATATCCTCGGAAACCTTGACATCCGGCGGCCCGTTGAACAGCAGCGCGACTTCGAGTCGCACCCAGTTTTCCGAGGGGTAGGCGAGGTTCGAGGTGATCGGCTCGAGCTGGACGACGTTGTTGGCCTCGGTCGAGATGCGCGCCAGACCTTCCTCGGCCTTTTTCTTGGCCTCGGCATCCTTGGCCTGCTCGACCTCCTTGGCACCCTTGATGTTGGGCGCGACGATCGTGCCGACCGCCCAGCCGCCGCCGGCGCCGAGCAGGGTCAGGACGACGACGCCGATGATCGTCATCAGCGTGCCGGATTTCTTCGGTTGACCTGCGCTTGCGTCTGGCTCTGCCATCGTCGTTCAGCCTCAAAGCGGCGAGAAAAGATCGACGGCCTGCTGGCCGCGCGGAGGCTGCTGCACTTCCATCAGGCGGCCGCGGCCACCATAGGAAATGCGGGCTTCGGCGATCTTGTCGTAGGAGATCTGGTTTTCGGCATTGACGTCCTGCGGACGAACGATACCAGCAACGTTCAGGATGCGCAGTTCCTGGTTCAGGCGGACTTCCTGCGAGCCCGATATGACGAGGTTGCCGTTCTCGAGAATGCCGGTGACGACGGCGGCGACCAGAAGGGTGAGCTTGTCGGTGCGCTCGATCTTGCCCTTGCCGTCGGTGCTGGTATCGGAGCCATAGGTCAGATCGGTCTTGGACTCGGGCGTCCAGCCGAAGATCTGGGCGTTGACGTCCCAGTTCATGCCGCTCGAATTCTTGCGGCTGCGGTTGGTCTCGTTGTCGAAGGAGCCCTTGTCATTGATCTGGATGTCGACGGTCAGGATGTCGCCGACGTTGAGCGCGCGCGCATCCTTGAAGAGAGCGGCCTGCGAATCGCTCCACAGCGAGTAGCCCTGCGCCACGGCGCGCGGCTGCTTCGGATAGAGCGCCATCTGCGGCGTCTGACCGTAGGCAAGACCGCTTCCGATCGGGCTCATGGCGGGCGCGCGGCCGATCTCGCTGACCGCCGTCGGAGACTGGCAACCTGCAAGGAGTGCGAGGGCGGCGATCGCGGCCGGGAAACGCATATTCATGAAGGATCCTTCGACGTATTGGGATCGGACGCACTGGCGATGACGCTGGCGATGGCAGCGGCCTTCTGCGGGTCCATCTCGTTGAGGATGAGGCTCGACTGCCGCGGGCCGAGCCGCATGATCACGGCGGAAGCCACCTCGATCTTCATGTCCTGCAACTGGAGTGCGGCCGCATCCGGCTTCATCTTCTTGTAGATCTCAGTGAGGCCGGCTTCCGCCTGCTTCAGGAAATCGTCGCGCCGCTTCAGCCAGTCCTGATATTCGGCCTTGCGCTTGTCCATCTCCGCCATGCGGGCGTCGATGTCGGCGCGAAGCTTTTCCAGTTCCTGCTTCTGCAGGAGATAACGCTGGTCGCGGGCGGGCTCGGCAATGTTGGTACAGAACTGCTTGATCTCGTCCTGGGACGTGATGTCGCCAGCCGGCGCATGTTCCTGCGCGAAGGCGCCGGGGATCGACAGAAGGACGAGGCCCGCGGCCGGCAGCGCCAGACGGCGCAGCAATTGCAGGACCGTCATGTCAGGGTTGATGATCTTGATCATTGCAGCACAAGCTCCGCCTGCAGGGCGCCTGCCGATTTGATGCCCTGGAGAATGGCGATAATACCATCCGGTTTCACCCCGATGTTGTTGAGGCCGGCGACGAGGGTCCGGAGGTCAGGGCCGTCGATGATCGCGACGCGCCCGCCGGTCTGCTCCGCGGCGATATCGGTCTGAGGCTGGACGGCGGTTACGCCGCGCGAGAAAGGTTCGGGCTGGATGATCTGCGGCGTTTCGGTGACCTGAACCGTCAGGGTACCGTAGCTGACGGCAACCGGCGAGACGCGGACGTCCGAGCCGATGAC
Source organism: Rhizobium sp. 62_C5_N11_2 (assembly GCF_051811185.1). Lineage (NCBI taxonomy): Bacteria > Pseudomonadati > Pseudomonadota > Alphaproteobacteria > Hyphomicrobiales > Rhizobiaceae > Rhizobium > Rhizobium sp. 62_C5_N11_2. Next base: position 376,136 of record NZ_JBPWPW010000001.1, on the reverse strand, counting down.
GATCGTTCCGGTGCGTTCGTTGATGACCACCTTGGCCGGCGTATCGGTCTCGACGATGAGATTTTCGATATCGGCCATCAGCCGGGTGAGATCGGCCGTGCGCGGCTTCTGGATCACGACCTCCTGCGAATCCTTGGCTTCGGCAACCGGGCCGCCGAAGCGCGCCGAGGCATAACCATTGACGATGTCGGCGATACGGATCGCCGTCGAGAAGTCGGGGTTGCGCAATTGCAGGACGAGATTGACCGAATCCTTGAAGCGGGACGGCAGTTCGCGCTCGATGATCGCGCCGCCAGGCACGCGGCCGGCAGTGGTGACGCCTTCGGTGACCGTCGCCGCCTGGCCCTGCGCCTGAAAACCGGAAACAATGGCGGCACCCTGCGCGACAGCGTAGATCTGGCCGTCGGCGCCGGAAAGCGAGGTCATGACGAGCGTGCCGCCGCGCAGCGACGTCGCATCGCCGAGCGAGCTCACCGTCACGTCGATACGGCTGCCGGGGCTTGCGAAAGGGGGCAGGTTGGCGGTGACCATCACGGCCGCCGTGTTCTTGGCGTTGGACTGGCCGCCCTGCGTCGAGATGCCGAGATTCTGCAGCATCGCGCGCATCGACTGCTCGGTGAAGGGCGAGGACCGGAAGCCGTCGCCGGTCCCCTGGAGGCCGACGATGAGGCCATAACCGATCAGCTGGTTATCGCGGCCGGCCTGAAGGGAGGCGATGTCCTTGATGCGGGAGGTCAGCGCCCAGGCGGGCGCGACATCAGCCAAACTCATGGCGAGAACCGCGACAAGAGTAACGAAACGGAAGAACAATTTCATTTTGCCCTCACATGGACCGTGCCGTCCGCAAGCACCGTGCCGCTGACGATGACACCGGAATCCATATTGCGCGCGCGGACGACCTGCCCGGTCGCGCCATCTTCGAGCGGCGTGCCGGCGGCGGAGATCGTCATCGCGCCGAGCGAGAAGACCAGGCGGATCGAAGAGCCACGGGTCACGGTATAGGCCTCGCGCAGGGCCGAAACCGAGATGGTGCGGCCCGGCAACAGCGTGCGCTTGGAAACCATGCCTTCGACCTGCGAAACGGATTTGGCATAGTCGCCAGCGAGGTTGGGGTTGGTGACCTCGACCTCCTGAAGCTGGCTGGCCGACAATGTGTCGCCGGGGTAGATGATCGTGGTCGGGACGACGGCATAACCCATGCCGGCATCCGCGTTCGCAGGCAAGATAATGCCCGCGACTGCGATCGTGGCTGCCGCCACCCATCCTGAGATGTGTCCTGCCCGGCAAAACATCATGTTTCGGCCCTTCCCTTACTTCAGGTTCTTGCTGACGATGGAGGCCATTTCATCAGCGGTGGTGATCACCTTGGAATTCATTTCGTAAGCGCGCTGGGCCGAGATCAGCTCGGTGATTTCCTTCACCGGGTCGACGTTCGAAGATTCCAGATAACCCTGCTTCATGTAGGCGAAACCTTCCTCATCGGGATTGCCGATGACGGCTTCGCCGGAGGCCGGCGTTTCCTGGAAGAGATTGTCGCCGAGCGGCTGGAGACCCGCCTCGTTGACGAAGTCGGCAAGCGTCAACTGACCGAGCACGGTCGCATCCGTCGCACCCGGCAGCTTGGCAGAAACCTGGCCGGAGCGGCTGATCGTCAGCTCGGTCGAGCCTGTTGGAATGGTGATGCCGGGAAGGACCTCGTAGCCGTCGATGGTGACGAGCTGGCCCTGGTCGTTCTTGTTGAAGGCGCCGGCGCGGGTGTAAAGCGTCGTGCCGTCGGTCGACTGGATCTGGAAGAAGCCCTTGCCGATCAGCGCCACGTCGAGATCGTTGCCGGTCTGGGTCAGTTCGCCCTGGAGATGCAGGTTGCGGACCGCCGAGGTCTGGACGCCGAGGCCGATATTGGCACCTTCCGGAACGACGGCCTGGTTGGCGCGGTTGGCGACACCCTTGGCACGTTCGGTCTGGTAGAGAAGATCCGAGAATTCGGCGCGAGCGCGCTTGAAACCCGTCGTATTGATGTTGGCGATGTTGTTCGCGATGACTTCCAGATTGGTCTGCTGGGCATCCATGCCCGTTGCTGCGATGGCGAGCGCTCTCATGTGTTCGTCCTCAAATCAGTTACATCTGCATCTTGGTGACTTCGAGAAAGGCCGAGACGACCTTGTCGCGGATGGCAATCGCGGTTTGCAGCGTCTGCTCGGCCTGGAGCATGGAATCGACGACTTCACGCGTCGTCGCCGTGCCCTTGATACCGGCAAAGGACATGCTTTCCGCACCCTTCAGGCTGCTGACCGCGTCGCTCGCCATGTTGCCCATGACCGAGGCGAAGCTCATGCCATTGGCCGCACCGGCGGCGCCCGGCATGGTGGCGGCAGACGACGAGGCGGAATTTTCGGTGTCGACGGCGCCGAGCGCGCGGGTCATCGAAAGGTTGCTGACATTCTGGACGCTGCTGATCATTATTATTGGCTCTTCAGGAGATCGATCGTGGAGGAGATGAGATCGCGGGTCTGTTTGATGGTCTGCAGGTTGGCGTCATACGAGCGGTTGGCTTCGCGCATGTCGGCCATCTCGACGAGGATGTTGACGTTCGGCAGTTTGACGACGCCCTTCTGGTCCGCAGCCGGGTTGCTGGGATCGAATTCAGTGCTGAAGTCGCCTTCGTCGACGCCGACCTTCTTGACGCCGACCGTCTCGACGCCGCTGGCGCGATCCATCTGCTGGCCGAAGGTAATCGTCTTGCGCCGATAGGGCTCGGCGCCGGGCGTGTCGCCGGTCGAGCGGGCGTTGGCGATGTTTTCCGAGACGATGCGCAGGCGCGTTGACTGCGCTTCGAGCCCGGAGCCGGCGATTTTCATTGCTGCTGAAAGCGGATCCATGACTTTACCTTCTGACGGTCATCAACATCATGCGGTTGAAGGAACTGACCAGCGAGGTGTTCAAATCATACTGGCGCTTGATATCGCCCGACTTGGAAAGCTCCTCGGCCAAACCGACGGTATTGCCGGATTCCTGGACGCCGATTTCCTGGTCGAGTGCAGCGTCCTTGACGTCGATATCGCCGCTGTTGCTGAAATCGTTACCGCTCAGATGCGCCGGATTGGTGCGCGCCATGGCGATGTCGGACTTGTCGAGCACAGCGTCAAAGGGCGTGACGTCCTTGGCGTGGAACTTCGGGGTATTGGCATTCGCGATGTTGCCGGCAACAACCTGCTGACGAATCGTCAGCCATTCCGCCTGTCGCGAAGCCAAGTCGAAAAGTTGGATTGGTTGCATGAAACTCTCCGTTTTTACTGTCCCGAACCTAGTGCGGTAATCTTGCGTGGGACTTACGGGAATTCAGGCTTCGCGAGGCTTTTGTGCGAACGCCGCCATCAAAAGAACAGGGGCAAAAGAACAGGGGCTCCGGCCGGTTCGCGGCGGAGCCCCTGTTGCCTGGGTTTGCAGACAGGTTCAGTTGTTCTGGTAGGTCTCGCCCTTGGAGGTGACGATCACCCATTTGCCGTCGCGCTGCTCAAGTGTCGCAAGGCGGCTTTCATCGGGCAGGATCGAGCCGATGCGCACCACATACATGCCGGAGGGATCCTCGATCAGCGCCCGGCCGTTGGAAACATGCAGCAGTCGGAAGGATGATTTGCCGGGGAAGGGCTGATCCTCCAATATGGGGCCGCCATCGCGCTCCTTGCCGAGATCGGACACCGTAGCGGTCGTCAGCGGATCAATCGGCGGGGCCTTCTTGTCCCCCTCGTTCTTGTTGACCATGGCAAGCGGCGAGACGCTGAAGACGTTACGCGCCGGCCAATCCGGCAGTTCGCGCGAATTGCTGCTGGTGGCAACATTGATGCCGAACTTTTCCGCGTTGAAGAACACGTACCAGGGGAAGAAAGCCGAGGCGCCGGCAAGCGCCAGGCCGGTAAAGGTCAGCAGCCGATCCAGGATGACGGTTTTCCTGCGCTGCTTCAGGGAAGCGATGCGTTCGTCGTCAAATTCAGTCACGTCTATCTCCTCTGGATGGGGCCGCCCTGATTGCCCATGCCGGCTGCAGCCTTGAGCGCGCCGGCGAGATCGGCAAAGGCATCGGGCGAGTCGCGGTCGCCCGGAGACTGTTTCAGGACGTCGTAAATGATTGGCACCTGCTTGACCGCCATGTCGAGATCGGGATCGGCACCCTGGCGGTAACCGCCGATCAGGCGCAGGTCGCGCGTCTCTTCAAAGCGGTGAATCAGCACCTTCAGCCGCGACACCAGCTTTTCCTGGTCCGGCGTCCAGGCCTTGCGGGCAAGACGCGAGATCGAGGCAAGCGGATCGATCGGAGGATAACGCCCTTCTTCGGCGAGACTGCGCTGCAGGACGATATGGCCATCGAGGATGCCGCGCGTCGAATCGGCAATCGGGTCGTTGTGATTGTCGCCGTCGACGAGGATCGAGATGATCGCCGTGATGGTTCCGGCGCCCTCGGGGCCGGGACCGGCGCGTTCCAGCAGGCGTGGCAGCTCGGTGAAGACGGAAGCGGGATAGCCGCGCGCGATCGGCGGCTCGCCGGAGGCGGTCGCCACCTCGCGGATCGCATGGGCGAAACGCGTGACGCTGTCGACGATGAAGAGGACGTTCTCGCCCTTGTCGCGGAAATGCTCGGCGATGGTGACGGCCGTCAGCGGCGCCATCTTGCGAAGCATCGGGCTCTCGTCGCTGGTTGCGACGACGGCGATCGCCTTCCTCATATTGCTGCCGAGCGTATCCTCGATGAACTCCCGCACCTCGCGGCCGCGTTCGCCAACGAGCGCAATGACAACCTTGTCGAAAGCATCGGCGCGTGCGAGCATGGACAGAAGTGTCGACTTGCCAACACCGGAGCCGGCGAAGATGCCGAGGCGCTGCCCCAGGCAGAGCGGCGAGAAGATGTCGATCGCGCGCACGCCGGTCTTGAAGCCGGTCTCGACACGCTTGCGGGTCATCGAGGGCGGCGCGGTATTGGAGATCGAGCGGCGATCGAGCCCTTCGGTGACCGGACCCAGCCCGTCGATCGGCTCGCCGAGCGAGTTGACGGTGCGCCCACACCAGCTGTCAGACGGTGAAATACGGAAGGCGCCCTTGCGGATGACGGTATCGTGGATGCCGATCGGCTCGCCGGGTTCGATCGGGCAGACATAGATCAGTTCCGGCTCGACGCGCACGACTTCGCCCAGATGAATGCCGGTCGCCGATTTATGGGCCACGAACTCGCCGAGACGAACATGGCGGGAGAGACCGTGGACCGTGTAATGGCCGGCGGCGATGGTCTGCACGCGACCGCCATGGGCAACTGCGAACTCCGGCGATGCGTATCGGTCGACGAGGCCCGCCAGATGCGCCAGCTTCGGGGAAAGGCCGTCCTCAGACAGTAGCGTGGTGCTCATGCTTTAACTTTCAACTTTCGCCTAGCGGCTGCCCCCAAGTGTCTGGACGGCTTCCTTGAAGGAATCTTCGCTGTCGCGCATCAGCGACGAGACGCTTTCGAAGGCGCGGTTGACTTCGATCAGCTGGGTGATCTCGCGCATGGCGTTGACGTTGGAGTTTTCGAGATAACCCTGCTCGACACCGACATTGAAGCGGTCGACGACGGCGCGCGGCTGGTCGGTGGTCATGATGCCGCTGTTTTCGTAGCGCAAGTAACCCTTGCTGATATCGGCCTCGAACAGACCGAGCGAAGCGACCTGGCGGTCTCCCTGATAGATGATGCCGTCGGTGCCGACGGCAGGCTCGCCGCCTTTGGTGTTCAGCTGGATCGGGGCACCGCCGGCGTCGAGAACCGGATATCCCCGGATCGAAACAAGTTCGCCGGTTTCCTTGATCGTGAAGCGGCCATCCCTCGTCAGGACGCGGCCGGCCGGCGTATCGAGCGAAAACCAGGCATCACCCTTGATGGCGAAATCCAGCATGTTGCCGGTGTGCTGCAGTTCGCCGTTTCCCTCGTTCAGATAGTCGTTGCCCTGGGAAACGAAGGCGACCTTGGTGTTCAGCTTGTTCTTGGTATTCGCCACCATCTCATCGAACTTCACCTCGGTGGCGCGAAAACCGGTCGTATTCACGTTCGCCATGTTGTCTGCGATGGTGTTCAGACGCTTTTCGAGGGCCATCTGCGACGACAGAGAAACATAAAGACCGGATTGCATGTCGGTAAGCTCCAAGCATTGGCGATGAACGGGACGAAAAGCCGGGCGTCGTCTTGAGTGGTTCGGCCGGGATTTCGCTGAGGCGGCATCTCAGAAACGGGCGCGGGCACCCATTCGTCTCCTTTAGACTGACGGCAGATGCTTGCGCGAAGCTGGCACGCGGAAATGCCTCGCGATCGGGCCTTTCATCAGCCTCACGCAAGGCAGAAACCCTATCCGTCTCAAAGAAAAGCAACGTTCAGATTGGGCTGACGATGAATATCATTATCGGATTTATAGTGACTTGCGGCTGTATCGTCGGCAGCTTCATGGCCATGGGCGGCGAAGTGGACGCGCTGTTCCAGCCCTTCGAATTCCTCATCATCGGCGGCGCCGGCCTCGGCAGCTTCATCATGGCGAACCCGATGAAGGTGGTGAAGGACTCCGGCAAGGCGCTCAGCGAAGCCTTCAGGCACGCCGTGCCGAAGGAACGCAATTATCTCGATACGCTCGGCGTGCTCTATTCGCTGATGCGCGACCTGCGCACCAAGTCGCGAAACGAAATCGAAGCCCATATCGACAATCCGGCCGAATCGACGATCTTCCAGGCGGCTCCGACGGTTCTGAAGAACAAGGAGCTGACGGCGTTCATCTGCGACTACGTACGCCTGATCATCATCGGCAACGCCCGCAGCCACGAGATCGAGGCGCTGATGGACGAAGAGCTCAACACCATCATGCACGACAAGATGAAGCCCTACCACTCGATCCAGATCATGAGCGATTCCTTCCCGGCGATCGGTATCGTCGCGGCCGTTCTCGGCGTCATCAAGGCGATGGCCCACATCAACGATTCGCCTGAAGTGCTCGGCCACCTGATCGGCTCGGCGCTCGTCGGCACCTTCCTCGGCATTCTCTTGTCCTACTGCGTCTGCTCGCCGCTGGTCTCTCAGATCAAGGTCGTGCGCAACAAGCAGCACCGCCTCTACGTCATCGTCAAGCAGACACTGCTTGCCTATATGAACGGCTCGGTGCCGCAGGTCGCTCTCGAATACGGCCGCAAGACGATCTCGGCTTACGAGCGTCCGTCCATCGATGCGGTCGAGCAGGAAATGATGAACCCAGGTGGCGAAAACAAGGCGGCTTAAATGACTATGAGCAATGCTTCGCACGACAAACCGACAATGGATCCTGCCCTCCTCGCCAAGCTGACAGGCGGGCTTGGCGACAGAGGCAGGGTCGCCAAGATCTGCAGTTCCTTCGGGGAAATCTACAGTGAATTCTTTCCCGACGTCATCAAAAGCGAGACCGGCCTCGACGTGACGGTCAACTATCTCGGCTGCGAGATCGGCTACAAGAACCACCTCATCGAAGACCTGAGCGCGAACGTCACACTCGTCGACGCGACGCTGCGCAACTGGTCGCAGAACATTACGCTTGCCTGCGGCAACGGCTTCGTCATCACGCTGATGGAGCATCTGCTCGGCGCCACCGCCGATACGATCGAGGAACCGGCCGACCGGATGCTTTCGATCATCGAGCTCGATCTGGCGGTCATGGTCTTCGACAAGATCGCCAAGGTGCTGCGCTCGGCGGTCAACGCGCCGGGTGGTTTCGAACCGAGCCTTTCGGCTCCGCACGCCCATGACATGCGCGCCCGGCCGCAGGAGGATCGTCCGGATGAATTCGCGGCCGCCATCAACATGTCGATCGCGCTTGCCGGCATCGTTTCGGAATTTTCGTTGATCGTTCCGCAGACGGCACTGCTCAAGACCAAGGTGACGCCGCCGAAGCCGAAACGCCAGGCCAGCAGCAACTCAGCGGAATGGACCGAACAGCTCGGCGACCAGGTCCGCCGCTCACATGTCACGCTCGAGGCCAAGATCAGGCTGCAGGACCTGACGCTGCGCACGATATCGAAGCTGATGGTCGGCGACGTCATTCCGTTCCGCGACCACGGCGACGTGCGTGTCGAGGTCAGCGCCAACAGCAAGGAATTGTATGTGTGCGAGTTCGGGCGTTCAGGCGAAAACTACATGGTCCGCGTCAAGGATACGATGAACTCGGATGATGAACTCATCCGTCATTTAATGAATTAATCGGTTCTCTGGCTTTTGGGCTGCAAAGGCAGTTTGAGGCAAGTTTCAACTGGAATAGTGATTTCATGGCTACGAAGAAAACACAGCAGAACAGCGACCTCTCCCTGGATCTTCCGGGCAGCGAAGCGGATCTCGATCAGGCGATCGACGATCTGCGCGGCGTGCTGAAGCAGGATGCCGACGGCGACCTGTCGCAGTTTGGCGACGACCTGCAGAGCGACCCCTTCGCAGCAGGAACGGACCTGGCGGCCTTTGGCGGCGAGACTTCGGAAACCCCCTTTGGCAGCGACGATTTCGGCGGCGACTTCGGCGGCGGCGATGCCAGCCCGGCTGCCGGCATGGATTTCGGCAGCAGTTCCTTCGAGGCGTCGCCGGCCCCGCTCGGCAGCGCTTTGAATTCCAACTTCGACCTGATCATGGACATCCCGATCGACGTCCAGATCATGCTCGGCACCAGCCGCATGCAGGTCTCCGGCCTGATGAACCTCAATGAAGGGGCGACGATCGCCCTCGACAAGAAGATCGGCGAACCGGTCGAGATCATGGTGAATGGCCGCAGGATTGCCCGCGGCGAAATTACGGTGCTTGATAACGACGACACGCGATTCGGTGTGAAACTGATAGAAGTTTTGAGTACGAAAAAAGCCTGATCCCTGTGTGGGACGGAGAGGTTAGACCATGATGGACTTTGACGATTTCGGCGGCGCGCTAGCCGGGAAACCGTTGACCCAGGCTGAAAAGGCGGCGGCTGTTCTTCTCGCTATGGGAAAGGGAGTCGCCGGCCGGCTGTTGAAGTATTTCACCCAGGCCGAACTGCAGACCATTATCTCATCCGCCCAGTCGCTGCGCGCCATTCCGCCGGACGAGCTGCTGTTGCTCGTCTCCGAGTTCGAAGACCTCTTCACCGAGGGTGCCGGGCTGATGGACAACGCCAAGGCGATCGAGGCCATTCTGGAAGAGGGCCTGACGCCCGACGAAGTCGACAGCCTGCTCGGCCGCCGCACCGCATTCCAGGCCTACGAAACCTCGATCTGGGATCGCCTCAGCGAGGCGGAGCCGACATTCGTCGCACAGTTCCTGCTGCGCGAACATCCGCAGACCGTCGCCTATATTCTTTCGATGATGCCCTCCTCCTTCGGCGCCAAGGTGCTGCTGCAGCTTCCCGACAACCGCCGGGCCGACATCATGAACAGAACGGTCAACATGAAGGCGGTCAGCCCCAAGGCTGCGCAGATCATCGAAAACCAGGTCATGACGCTGCTTGCCGAGGTCGAGGCAGAGCGCAATGCCGCCGGCTCGACGAAGGTCGCCGATCTCATGAACGAGCTCGACAAGCCGCAGGTCGACACGCTGCTCAGCTCGCTCGAATCGATCAGCCGCGAGTCGGTCAACAAGGTTCGCCCGAAGATCTTCCTGTTCGAAGACCTCATGTACATGCCGCAGCGCAGCCGCGTCATGCTGCTCAACGACATCTCGACGGATGTGCTCACCGTCGCGCTGCGCGGGTCGCCCCCCGAGATTCGCGAATCGGTTCTCTCCGCCATCAGCCCACGTCAGCGCCGCATGATCGAATCGGATCTGCAGAGCGGCATGGGCGGCGTCAATCCGCGCGAGATCGCGATTGCCCGCCGCGCCGTGGCGCAGGAGGCGATTCGCCTGGCCAATTCCGGCCAGATCGAGCTCAAGGAAAAGGAAGGCGACGCTTCGGCGGCCGCCTAAAACGCGTCGCAGTGAACTGATTCATGCGACTCGTTTTAGTTCCTTGTTTTATGCACGTCGTTATCCCGAAACCGCTGCACACTTCCAGGCGACATGCATCGGCACGTCGAGACTGTTGACAAATCCGGCATGCCGAAAGGCGGCTGTTGATCGCCGTGCCACAGGCGACTACCCTTCCAGCCATAGACCGCGCTCTAAAGCGCGTCGCATAGAACTCGGTTCCTGCGACGCGCTTTAGATCTTTGTTCTGATGCCTGTCGTTATCGCAAAACCGCTGCACCTTTTTGGGCGGGATGCATTAGCTGCGGCCTATTTCTTTGACGGAGGGCCGCGACTTGGCAGACGATGACAAGGACAGCAAAACAGAAGCCCCAACCGCGAAAAAGCAAAGCGATGCCGCGGAAAAGGGCAACTTGCCGTCTTCGCGCGAACTTTCGATCTTTGCGACGATCCTCGCGACCTTCATTTACCTCGTATTCTTCCTTCCCGACAGCGTCGGACGCATGAGTGAAACGCTGCGCGACATCTTCGAACAGCCCGATCAATGGAAGATCGAGACGGGGCCGGATGTGCTGGCGCTGTTCGGGCGGCTCGGCTGGGCAAGTGCGGCGCTGGTGGCGCCCGCCTTCATCCTGTTCATGGTGTTCGGCATCGCCTCCTCCGTCTTCCAGAATCTGCCGACACTGGTGCTTGAACGCATCCGCCCGCAGGCCTCGCGTATCTCGCCGATCAAAGGCTGGTCACGGCTCTTCAGCGTGCCCGGCCTGGTCGAATTCGGAAAGTCGCTGTTCAAGGTCGTCGTCGTCGGGGTGATCCTGTTCTTCGTGCTCAGGAGCGAATATTTCGGCTCGATCGACGCGATGTTCTCCGATCCGCAGACGATTCTCGTGCGAATGATGGCAGCGATGCGCAAGATCATCATCGTCATGCTGATCGCCACCGCGATCGTGGCAATCGCCGATCTTTTCTGGACGCGCCATCACTGGTTCACCGAGCTGAAGATGACGCGGCACGAGGTGAAGGAAGAAAACAAGCAGGCGCAGGGCGACCCCTTCGTCAAGAGCCGGCAGCGCTCGCTGATGCGCGACCGCGCGCGCCGGCGCATGATCGCCAACGTGCACCGCGCGACGTTGGTGATTGCAAACCCGACGCACTATGCGGTGGCGCTGCGTTACGCGCGTGAAGAGAACGATGCGCCGGTGGTGCTGGCCAAGGGTCAGGACCTTATTGCGCTCAAAATCAGAGAGATTGCCGAGCAGAACGGCATACCGGTGTTCGAGGATCCGCCGCTTGCGCGCTCCATGTTTGCGCAAGTCTCGATCGATAGTGTCATCCCGTCAGTCTTCTATAAGGCGGTTGCGGAGCTCATCCACCGGGTCTACGCCGCAGACGCCAAGAACAAACGGGTCAGATAAGCCGAATGAAAAAATGCCCCCACTCTACCCAGCGTGAAAAGATCCTCGCAGACGCGATCAGCCCGGTCGCCACTGAACTGCGCCTTCTGGATGCTTCTGACCTTATTTCACTGCTGCGCTTCGAGTATTACGGCAATCTTTCCGATCTCGTCGCTTCGGCGGCGGAGCTTTTCTTTCATCCGGGCACGGTGAATTTCGGCCTGGGCGGCAATTATACGCTGGAGTGGGGTGGCAAGCCCGAAGTCGTTCTCGACCTGGAAATCAAACCGCGCGGCGTCACCGTCTACGCGCAGCTCACCCTTGCCGAAGATCACGCCGGCATCGAGATCAATCATATCGCTTTCCAGGATCCCTCGGCCGATCCTGACGAGAACACCATCTTCCTCAAAAAGAGCCTTCGGGAAGCGCGTTACAGCGTGAACCAGCCGCCTCAGTCGCTGGCCGGCTGAGGACTTTCAAGACAACCGAGCTTTCACATCGCCTTGGACCGCAATTCAAAGCATTACAGCGTCGCGCGTCTGAAAAGACGCGCGACGCTGTAAGGACTGCGCGGGTTCAGCTGATGTAACCGAGCCGGATTGCCTTGGCGATCGCCTGGATACGGTTGACGGAATCGAGCTTGATGGTCGCCGAGCCGAGATAGGCGTTCACGGTGTGCACCGACAGGCCAAGCTTGTCGGCAATCTCTTCGCTGATGCGGCCGTCGCCGGCAAGCTGCAGACAGGCGATCTCGCGTTCGCTGAGCGCCTCGGCGGCGGCGGTGCGGCGTTCGTCGAGCGAGAGTAGATCCATCATGATATGGCAGCAGCGACCGTGCAGCTCGACGATGGTATCGCTCGAGGGATCGATCTCATCGCCGGTAAAAAGGATGAAACCGTTGCCGACGGCGCCGAGCCGCACCGGAAAGGCAAGTCCGGAGAAAGGCAGAATACCGTCCTGCAGCCGGGTCATGAACGGCGCGAAGTCCGCCGGACCGGGTGCCGCACGGTCGTAACTGCCGGCCCATGAAAGCGGCAGCAGCGATTTGTCGATATGGTCGAGAAGAATATCGCCATAGGCGTCCGTGAAGGCCTTGCCGAAACCGGCATTGGACGGTCCCCAGTTCTCAAGCTCGCAGACAAGCCGCTGCTTTGCCGGAAGGCCCGAACCGCTGACGCGGAAGATCGCGAATCCTTGCGCATCGACGAGCTTCTGCATCGCGATCAGCCGCGGAAAAAGATCGGACCGGCTGGAAATCCTGCTCACACGCACCATGCGCAGCTGCTCAGCGCTGCTCATCGTCCTGCCTGATGGGTGCCCCATAGATCCCCCTATACGAGATTATTCCGGACGGCGAAAGCAATGGCCTCGGACCGCGTCTTGGTCGCCGTCTTGCGCATCACACTGGTGATGTAGTTGTTGATGGTATTGCGGGAAATTCCGAGGATCATCGCGATCTCGTCGCTGGTCTTGCCCTCGGCAATCCAGAACAGGCATTCCAGTTCCCGGTCCGTCAATTCGAAATCGCGATCGACCCTCGTCCCGCCGCAGCGAAGGAAGCTCGCGACATAACCTGCAAGCAGACCGACATCGCGCAACCGCTCCGGCGAAAGAATGAATCCCTCGCCGAACAGGAACATCAGAGCCAGCCGCGACCGGCCGACATTGAAGGTCACCGAACAATATTGGCGGCTGGCGCCGTCCGGAACTTCGGCACTGTCAGGCAGAAGAGCAAAATTCGGCTGGAAGACCTGCATGCATCTTTCCAGCTCGGTCGACCGGGCATAGCCGCGGACCAGATCATTGGCGATGTCCCTGACCAGGTCGAAGGGCCAATCGGACGAAACGATGAAATCGAGGCCACTTTCCTGGAGGAGATCGCAGCGCGCCAGAAGGTAGTGCGAAGCACCCACGTAGTCCGTCAGTGCGCGCAGGCCAGACTGCAACCTGCCGCTGCTGGTGACACCGTGGAGGCGCTGGAGCAGCTCATCGCGCGGCAACAGATCCGGCACCACCGCACTCGCGAAATTCGCCATCTGCCTCTCGCCTTTGCTCGCCTGAATTACATTCATATCCATTGGCAACGTCCTGCGGCTGAGAAACGATCGAACTCGGTGCAACAGCAATTTTTCTGTAAGGGATTCAATTCAAGTCCCGCTCGAATCCCATTTCGAATCACCTAAGGGTAAGCCAGCCGATGCAAATCACCATCTCCGACTTCTAGGGATTTACTTTCGCTGTCGCCAATGCACTGATTCGATCACTCGTTCCAGCCTTCAAGATATAAGGAGGCTAAGGTGATTCTGGCGGTATCGCAACTTGCTTCGCGTTTTACGCGAGTCCATCTCATCATGTCGCGCTACAGCCGCATTTCAGTGGTCGGGTCTATCGTCTTATTCGAATTCCCGACCCTGAATGTCAGGCCGGGTCTCTCGTATCTGCAGTCACTGCTTTTCAGCAAACAGCGGTTGGGGAATCACGCTTCGGGTACCGACATGAAAAAAGGCCGGTTGCCCGGCCTTTGCTTTACGCTGCGTCGTCGATCGCCCATTTCCTGAGGATTTTCGCGGCGCGTTCCTCGTTGATCTCGACCATACGGGAAAGCTTGCGTTCCGGGCCTTCCTTGACGCGCCGATTGAAGTTTCCATCGTCGTCGCCGAGGCTGAGCAGGTCTTCGGTACTGTCGAAGCCGAAATCGGACCCGAAGCCGTCCATGAGAGCGCCACCGGCGGCGCCTGATGCAGGCGCGAAGTCCGGAAGCTCGAGGCCGGCCGCTTCCGGCGTGGCGTCGCCGAAAGCCGCGGAGCTGCCGTTGCCGCTGACGCTGCGCACCAGCGGCCGCAGACCCATCCAGACCACCACGAAGGCGACAGCGACAAAGGCGAGCGAGTTGATGATGCCGGCAAGGTTGCGGCTCAGCATGTCCATGACGCGGACGCCACCGGTGGCGTCTTCAAGCAGCTGGTTTTCGAGGAAGTCCATGGCCGTGACGGTGACGACGTCGCCGCGCTTGGCGTCGATGCCGGCCGCCGAAGCGACGATCTTCTGCATTTCGGCAAGATAGGCATCAACCTTGGTCTGGTCGGCGGGTTCTCCGACCATCTTGGCGATGCGGCCCTTGTTGACCACCACAGCGATCGAAAGCTTCTCGACCTTATAGCTGTTGCGGGTCGTCGCCGTCGTCTTGCTGTTGATTTCGTAGTTGGTCTGCTCTTCGCGCTTGTCGGATTTGTCCTGCGATTCAGGCCCGGCGGAACCGCCGGCCTCGGGGGCCGCCTGCGGAATGTTCTGCTCGACCGTCGTCGCGCTATCGGACTGCTTCTGCTGTGACTGCTGGGCTTCCTTCGTCGAGCGAACCGAGCGTTCGACCTTGGATTCGGGATCGTAGGTCGTTTCCTGGATCTGCTGGGCGTCCGTGTTGAGATCGGCGGTGACGCTGGAGCGGAAGTTGTCCATGCCGAGGAAGGGTGCCAGCGCCTTGTCGATGTTGGATTCGACTTCCTGCTGAACGTTCTGGACGATGTTGAGCGAGCGGTTCAGCGAGCTGTTGCTCGCCTCGTCGCCGGAAGCGAGCAGCTGGCCGGCGGAATCGAGAATGGTCACGTCATCGACGTCAAGCCCCGGCACAGCCGAGGCGACGAGGTGGCGGATCGAGGTCGCTGCGCTGCGCCCGGTGGTCGCGCTGGCGCGAATCATGACGGAGGCAGTCGGTTTCTGCTCCGCCTTCCGGAAGTTTCCGACCTCCGGCATGACGATGTGGACGCGTGCGGCTGTTATGCCCGAGATCGACTGGATGGTGCGGGCGATTTCGCCTTCCAGCGCCCGAACCCGCGTCACCTCCTGCATGAAGGAGGTCAGGCCGAGAGAGCCGACATTGTCGAAGAGTTCGTAACCGGCATTGGCGCTGTTCGGCAGGCCGCGCTCGGCAAGCATCAAGCGGGCCTTGCCCGTCATCCCCGCGGGGACGCTGATGCTGGTGCCGTCCGTGCCGACCTGGAAATTGATGTTGGCTTCGGCAAGCGCCATGCTGATCTGGTTGAGATCCGGCGAGTCCAGACCGACATAGAGCGTTTCCTGTGCCGGCTTGTTGACGAAAAGGGCAGCAGCAAGGACGATTGCGATAGAGACGGCACCGACGCCTCCAAGAATCATCAGGCGCGTTCGGCCCAAGGCGCCGAAGTTCTTAAATATCTGAACTAATTGATTTAACAGATTCATTCTGTTCTCGCACGATCCGTCAAAGACAAAGCAGGCTTATTGCCTCATCAGACGAATAGTCGGCGAAACTTGTGCGAGCGTTTCGTGGAGAACGGCAGGGCCGAAAAGGTTCCAAAGCATGTCGCGCAAAAGTGTGCAGCGGTTTTGCGAAAACGACATGCGCAAAATGGGCCTAAAGCGCAAGGCGCGAATCTGGAAGATTGCGACGCGCTTTAGAAGAAATCGAAGTCGCCGGCTGCCTTGCTCAATGGCTGGGAATGGCCGTGGCGTGTGGCGCCGCCCAATGCCTTCTGCATCTCTGCCAGCTTGACGAGGCTGAGCGCGGTTGCGACATCGACTGCCCAGCCGTGCGGGATTTCACCGGTGATGGTATCGATAAATTCGGCAAGGCCGCGCGATTTCTGCACTGCCAGATCAATGCCCTGCATGACCTTCATGGCATCCGGCGAATTCAGGATTTCGGCGCCGCCGATTTCGAGAAGCTGCGGCTCGATGCGCTCGATGAGATAGGCGACATCGTGCAGTTCGGACACGATGCGCATCAGGATGTCGCTCAGCGCTTCAACAGGCGCAGGCGGCTCCATCACCGGGTTAAATGTCATATGAAAATCCTCGCCATCAAAAAAATTCGATACTGGTTTCGACGGGCTTCTGCGGAGCGGCGGGACGCTGCTCGAGAGCGACAGTTCTCTGCGTTTCGGCGCCGGTCAGGGGGTATTGCCGCGCACGACCGGAGACCGGCCAATATTCAAGCTTGCGTCCATGCTCTCCACCGGTCGAGGAACCGACCACCGGAATGCCTTCATCCCTCAGGAACTGCACGGCGAAGGCCGCGTTCTGCTCACCGACATTGGAGAATGTCGAGATCGTCTTCGCGCCGCCGAAGATTTTTGCTTCCAGCCGGTCGCGCCGGGCGCCCTGCTTCAGGAGGCCGTTGATCAGCAGTTCCATCAGATGCACGCCGTACCGCGTTGCATCGCCACCTGAAGTCGGCGACGTCGCCGAACCGGGTAGCAGAAAGTGGTTCATGCCGCCGACACCGGCGACAGGATCTCTGAGGCACGCAGCCACGCACGAGCCGAGAATGGTCGAGAGGACCGCATTCGGATCGCTCAGAACCTTGTACTCGCCTTGAATGATGTGCACGCGGCGGGCTGCCCCCTCAGTGATCATTTCAGGGCTCCAAACACGGCTTCGATGGCCGCTTTCATCTTCTCAATCGTGAACGGCTTGGCGAGCACGTTGTTGGCGCCGAGCTGGGCTGCCTTCTGCACCAGCGCGCGGTCGCCCTGGGCGGTCAGGATGATGAAGGCCGCCTTCTTGGTGTTCGGGTTGGTGCGAACAGCCTGCAGGAAGCCGATGCCATCCATCTTCGGCATGTTGAAGTCCGAGATCACCAGGTGGTGCGGCTGCTCGGCCATGATCTTCATGCCCTGCTCGCCGTCGCCGGCCGAGGTGATCTGCTTGAAACCGAGCTGGGTCAGCGCGTCGCTGAGCAGCAACCGGCTCGTTACCTGATCATCGACGATCAGAACTTTGATTTTCTCCGCGATCGACATTTATTCGGTCCCTTCCTTTCGGGCGGCTGTCATTTTCAATATTTCTTCACCGATGGCAGACAGCGGGAGCTGCTGCTCAACGGCGCCAAGTTCGTGAGCAACCCTTGGCATTCCGTAAACGACACAGGTTTTTTCGTTCTGGCCGAGCGTTCTGGCGCCGGCGTGGCGCATTTTCAACAATCCGGCGGCGCCATCGCGGCCCATTCCGGTCAAAATCACACCGACGGCATTGCGGCCCGCCAGTTCCGCGACCGAATCGAAAAGTACGTCCACCGAGGGGCGGTGACCGTTGACCGGTGCCCGGTCAATGAGACGGCAGCACGGCGCCGAGGCGCTGCTGACCTGGAGGTGACGCTCGCCGCCGGGCGCCAGATAGATCTTGCCGATTTCGAGACGGGCACCATCGGTCGCTTCCTGCACCACCGGCGCACAGAGGCGGTTCAGCCGTTCGGCGAAGCTCTTGGTGAAGGTCGGCGGCATATGCTGGGTGATGACGGTGGGCGGGCAATTCGCCGGAAATTTCTGCAGCACGGCAATCAGCGCCTCGACACCGCCGGTCGACGAGCCGATCGCGACGATCTTGCGGCCGACGCGGAAATCGGCGACCGAGGGTGGTGGCGCGACGGCGGCAGCAGGCTGGGAATACTGGCGTTGCGTGCGCGCGGCGGCCTTGACCTTCTCAGCGAGGTCGCCAAACGGCCTGAGTTCGCCCGGCGCCGGCTTGCCGACGCAGTCGAAGGCGCCGATCTCCAGCGCCGCGAGCGTCGCCTCGGCGCCGCGATGGGTCATGGTGGATACCATGATCACCGGCATCGGACGCAGCGTCATGATCTTTTCGAGGAAATCGAGACCGTTCATGTTCGGCATCTCGATGTCGAGCGTCACGACGTCGGGGTTCAGCCGCTTGATCGCCTCGCGCGCTTCCAGCGCATCGCCGGCCTGGCCGATGACGTTGACCTCGGGGTCGGAACTCAGCACGGCGGTGATCAGGCCCCGCATCGTCGGGGAGTCGTCAACAACGAGAACTCTTGCCGGAGCGCTCATGCCTTCCTCCCGAGACCTTTGGCCGTATAGCGATAGGTCGTGATGCCGATATTGTCGAAGACGTGTTTTGCCTCACCCGAAACGCGCTCGGAATGGCCGATATAGAGATGCCCGCCCTCCGGCAGCAGACCGGCGAAACGCTGCCAGATCTTCATCTGCGTCGGCTCGTCGAAATAGATGACGACGTTGCGGCAGAAGATGACGTCGAACTTGCCCTTGAACGGCCATTGCGCCATCAGGTTCAGCTCGTTGTAGGTGATCAGCCGCTTCACGCGGTCGTCGACCTGGAACTTCCTGCGGCCCTGTATCTCGACTTCGCTGAACCATTGCTTGCGCATGGCAGGCGACACGGTTTCAAGCGCGCTCTCGTCATAGGCGCCGGCCCGGGCGATCGCGAGAATCTTCGGATCGATGTCGGTTGCCAGGATCTTGAAGTCGTAGTCCGCGACATTCGGCATCAGCGACAGCACCGTCAGCGCGATCGAATAGGGTTCCTGGCCATCGGAGGAGGCGGCTGACCAGATGCGCACCCTGCCGCCCGATCTCGCCCGCTGCAGAAGTTCCGGCAGGACATGGTCGCGCAGGTGGTCGAAATGGTGGTTCTCGCGGAAGAAGCGGGTAAAGTTGGTGGTCAGGTGCGAAAGCATCTCGCGCCGCGGCGCAGCACCCGCTGGCGAAGCGACGAGGTCGCAATATTCCCGAAAGCCGGACAGACCGAGATTGCGGATATGCTTCGATAGACGCGAATAGACCAGCGACGCCTTCGTCTCGTTGAGGAAGATGCCGGCATCCGAATAGATCATTGCGGCGATCTCAGTGAGGTCGCGGCGCGTCAGCGGATATTCTCCGCTCGCCAGGACCTCGTCGGATCCCTGTCTCTGATCTTTTGCGCCCATTACACTCATGCGGCTTCGCTTTCGGTCTCTGGAAAGAGGGATTCGAGTTCGATCAGGCAGATCATTCGCTTCTCGATGGCGAGAATGCCGCGGGCAAATTGACGCTCGAGTTCGGAGGAGATCTCGGGCGTCGGCTGGATGGTTTCGTCGGTCACCGTCAGGATATCAGAAACGGCGTCGACCAGGAGGCCGACGACCTTACGCCGGACCTGGGCGACGATGATGACATGACGGGCGGTCGGATCGGCCGGCTTCATGCCGAGCCGGGCCGAAAGATCGATGATCGGCAGCACCGCACCGCGCAGGTTGATGACACCCAGCATATAGCCAGGCGAATGCGGCATCGCGGTCGCCGGAGTCCAGCCCCGGATTTCGCGAACCGACATGATGTTCACGCAAAATTCCTGATCCCCGATGCGGAACGCGATCAGCTCGCGATCCCCCTCGTTCAGATTTTTTACAGTGTACGACATTCCCTTAGCCCACCGCTGCTAACGACATTTCCGCTTTGAGCGACTGGCCGCGCGAGGCGCCGACAACTGCGTCGACATCGAGGATGAGAGCCACGCGGCCGTCACCGAGGATTGTGGCGGCAGCAATGCCCGGCACGTGGGTGTAGTTCGCTTCCAGGCTCTTGATGACCACCTGGCGCTGACCCTGGATGGCGTCGACCATCAGGGCGCGCTGGCCGCCGCCTTCGGATTCCACCAGAAGCGCCACGCCCTCGACCGGATTGGCCTGGGTGGCGCGGAAGTTCAGGATGCGGCCGACATCGACCAGCGGGCAGAAGCTGTTGCGGATCGAGATCAGCCGGTGGTTGGCACCGAAGGAATGGATCGCGGCAGCTTCCGGCTGCAGGGTTTCGACGATCGCGGTCAGCGGCACGACCAGCGTCTGGCCGGCGACGGTGACTACCATGCCGTCGAGGACGGCGAGCGTCAGCGGCAGGCTCATGGTGAAGACCGAACCGTGGCCCGGCTTCGAGGTGATGTTGATGCGGCCGCCGAGCGCCTGGATCGAGCGCTTGACGACGTCCATGCCGACGCCGCGGCCGGAGATGTCGGAGATCTTGTCGGCCGTCGAGAAGCCCGGCAGGAAGATCAGGTTGTCGATTTCCTCGTCCGACAGGTTGGCGTCGGCCGGGATGAGGTCGTTGTCGATCGCCTTCTGGCGGACCTTCTCGCGGTTGATGCCGGCGCCGTCGTCGGCAAGCTCGATCAGGATGCGTCCCGAACGATGCTTGGCGGTGAGGCGGACCGTGCCTTCGGTGTTCTTGCCGGCAGCTGCGCGCTTTTCGGGTGTTTCGATGCCGTGGTCGACGGCGTTGCGGATCATGTGGGTCAGCGGCTCGGCCAGCTTGTCGATGACCGTCTTGTCGACTTCGGTGTTTTCACCTTCAGTGATGAGGCGGATCGATTTGCCGGTCATGTCGGCGATTTCGCGGACGATACGCGACATGCGCTGGAACACCGGCTTCACCGGCTGCGCGCGGATCGCCATGACCGAGTCCTGGATCTCGCGGGTGAGCTGCTGCAGCTCTTCGAGGCCCATATTGATCGAGGAGGTGCCGGTCGTGTCATTCTCGATGACACTCTGCGACAGCATCGCCTGGTTGATGACCAATTCGCCGACGAGGTTGATCAGGCGGTCGACACGGTCGAGATCGACGCGGATCGTCTGGCCGGCACCGGCGGCATTGTTCTGGGCGGCAGCACTTGCTGCGGCCGCTGCGGCGGCTGCCGATTCCTTCTTCTCGACGCGGGCGGCGGCTGCGGCCATCTGCGTGACGTTGGAGGCAGTTTCGGCGGCGGCAACGGCTGCGGCCGTCTCCTCGGCCCGCGCGTCTGAGGCGGAAACCTCTTCCGTTGCGCCCGTTTCGTCCAGGATCGACAGATCGAAGGGGACCGGCACCATCGGCAGTTCGTCGTTGCTGGTCGCGTCCGCCCTTGCTTCTTCGACCGGCTTCACCGTCAGTTCGCAATCCCACTCGGCGAATTCGAAGACGGTGCGAATAGCGTCCTCGCCCTTGTCCGTCTTGATCGTGACGTTCCAGAAGAAATAGGCGCCTTCCGGATCGAGTTCCTCGAGGCCCGGCAGCTCATCCGTATTGCAGTAGATGGTCATTTCGCCGAGGCGCGAGAGGTCGCGCAGCAGCAGGGTGGCGTCATTGCCCTTGGAATAGAGTTCGTAGCGCGGCTTGAAGATGACTTCATAGGCCGGCATGCCGCCCGCATCGCCCTCGCCGCCAAAATCGTCAAAGGAAAAAGGGACTGGCTGGAAGCCGCTGTCGTCGGTCGGCTTGGGGGTCGGCGCCGGAGCGGCCGGAGCAGCCTTTGCGGCGGCCTTCGGCGCCGGCGCTTCGGACGATGCCGAGGGAGACGGCAATTCGCCGTTAGCCAACGCCTCGAGTTCCTTGACGAGGCCGCGGCTGCGGCTTTCATCGACGCTGCCGCCGTCGCGTGCGGCGTTCGTCAGGTCGGCGAGCACGTCGGCCGACTTCAGCATCACCTTCAGGACATCCTGGTTCGGCTCAAGCTTGTTGGATCGAACGCAATCGAGAGTGGTCTCGAAAACATGGGCGAAGGCTACCAGATCGTCAAGGCCGAAGGCGCCGGCGCCACCCTTGATCGAATGTACGGCACGGAACACCGCATTGACGGTTTCCGGATCGCGATCGCCATCATTCATTTTCAGAAGACCGGATTCCAGCTCGGCGAGCTGTTCCTCGCACTCCTGGAAAAAGATCTCTTTGATTTCGTTCATATCCATAGGAGCAAATCCTGGGTTTAAGCGGTTACACGCTCAATGGCATCGATCAGCTTAGCCGGGTCGAAAGGCTTGACGATCCAGCCCGTGGCACCGGCCTGGCGGGCGCGGTTCTTCTTTTCCGCGTCGCTTTCGGTGGTCAGGACCAGGATCGGGATCGCCCGATATTTCTCGTTGCGGCGGACACCTTCGATGAAGCCGAAACCGTCGAGGCGCGGCATGTTGATGTCGGTCACGATCACGTCAGGATTGGACTCTTCGAGAACCTCGAGGCCCTCGATGCCGTCTTCCGCCTGGATCGTCTCGAAGCCGGCATTGTTCAGCGTCACGAGAAGCATGTTTCGGATGGTGCGGGAATCATCCACGGTGAGCACTTTTTTCTTCATTGCCGAATCTCCTTGGCAAGCAGGTGGTCAATATTGACGCCAACCAGCTGCATCGTTTTCTGAAATGCGTCGGACACCTTGGAGAAGGTGAACGGCTGCTTGTCCTGCTCCCAGGTCTTCTCGGCGGACATCAGAACCTGGGCGCAAAGAGCACCGATTCGTTCGACGCCGGAAGCGTCTATCGAAAGACCGCTACCCCGGAGGGAGAGGAGTTTATCGCGCAAGGCGGAAGCCTCGTTGAGGTCGAGCACCGCTGTCAAATCCAGCGTCTTGCCACTCTTCTTTGCTGCCATCAGCTTTTCCTTGTCCCCTTATCCCCGGCCCGAAAAGACGAGCTGGGGCAATCATCCGATAGGTTAGTAAACATTCCGCCCACCTCCGACGCCTGCGAAGGGCTGTGGAAGGCCAAAATCGTCATTTTCGTATTCGTCCACGGCCGGTGCCGGACGGGCAGTGACCTCGATGGCGCGCGGCGGTGTCACGCGAACCGGTGCTTGACGCCCGGCAGTGGCATTTTCCCGGGCGATGCGGAATTCGCGAATCGTCTGGCCGAGTTCGAGAATGACGGTGTGGAGGTGGTCGGCTCCTTCAGCGGAGCGCTCCGCAAGGCCGGCACTATCCGCCACTTCGCCACCCAGGCCCTTGACGTCTGAAGTCACGCTGTCGAGGCTGGCGGCATGTTCGCCCGTTCGAGTAGCGATGCCGGCGATGGCGGCGTTGATGTCGGTGACCTGACGCACGATGCTGCCGATCGAATCCTGTGTGCGGCCGACCATCTGCACGCCGGCGTCGACTTGCGCCTTGGTCGTCGTCACCAGCGTCTTGATCTCGCGGGCGGCTTCGGCCGAGCGCTGGGCAAGGGCGCGGACTTCCTGGGCGACGACGGCAAAACCGCGGCCGGAATCGCCGGCGCGAGCGGCCTCGATACCGGCATTCAGCGCCAGAAGATTAGTCTGGAAGGCGATCTCGTCGATCGCACCGATGATCTGGCCGATCTTTTCGGCCGACTGCTCGATATCGGCCATCGCGCTGATCGCGCGGCCGACGACCTCACCGCTTTCCTCGACGGCAGCGCGCGTCGTGGCGGCCGCCTGTTCGGCAGCGCGGCTGTCGGCAGCACCATCGCGCACACTGCCGGCGATGCCGGCAAGGGCCGCAGCGGAAAGCAGCAGCCGATCGGCCTGGCCGGAAGCCGTGCCGGCGAACTGCCGCGACAGACCGGCAAGCGAGCCCGTCGCCGCTTCCGCCTTGACCGTCCGCTCGGTGATGGCGGTGAACTCGGCCTGGAGGCCATCCAACGCGCCGTTCAGCGCGGCGGCGATCCCGGCATAGGCGCCGTCGACGGGCGCGCGTCGCGTCAGGTCGCGTGCGGAAAGACCGTCGATGACATCACCGAAGATCCGGGCGATCTCGGCCTCGTTGTCGGCGCGCTGTTCGGCAAGCGCACGCTGCTCCCCGGCGCGCAGCGCGTTGAAGCGGAGCGAGACGGCAATTTCCACATCGACCATGACGATGCGGATGATCGCCGTCATCAGATCGGAGATTTCGCGGGTGCGGCGCTTGGCCGACGGCAGCAGCGGACGGCCGGCGATCTCCTCGGCGAGACCGGAAACGACATGCTCCAGCATGACGGCATGGCCGGCCACGTGCCAGCGCGGGTCGAGGCCCATTTTGCTTTCGGTATCGGAGAGAACCTTGACGCGCTCGGCATAGAGGCTGTCGAACCGCGCATCCGTCAGCACATCCCAATGCGAGGACTGCAGATCGTGCAGGCGGTCGACCTGGCGCTCGCTCTCGAAATTGCGCGAGGCGTCGGGGAATGACTGGAACCTGTGGAAGAGATCCCTGATGCCCGCCTTCAGATGCGCTTCGAGGGCCGGCCGGTTGCGGCGCACCAGCTCGCACTGGTAGGCATCGAGACCGGCAAAGCGCAGGCGGTCGCGCAAGCTGCCTGCCTGCGCGCCACGAGCCTGATCTGATGGCATATCCTGCCTCAACGCCTGTCCCCAACCACTTTCCGGGCAAAGGCCCGGCCAAAAACTTTCGCAGCATCCGATGAACGCGAAGCGTGGAGACGGTCCTCACCACCGGTCGCAACCGGCGGATCGAGCCCCCTGATCAGCTATGTTTCGGAGCTGTCTGAAGAGATGGATACCGGATCAACCCGGTACGGCGGGACGGCGTCATGCCTGGTGGGAACGAGTGCATCTTCCCATTCCGACGTGTAACCCAATGTTTATGGTTAATTCCTTGCTTGAAGGTTAATAAGCCTTTCGCGGTGCAGGCTTTTGAAGCAATTCAAGGCCGTTCACAGCAAATACTGCTGCGGAGTTGCACGGCTGCTACAAGGCACACGCAAGCTCCGTGTTATATGCCGGTCGATAACCAAGACATGACGTCGACAAGGACAGAGCAATGATTGTTCTCGGATTGGGTTCCTGCTTGATTGCAATGACGCTGCTTGCCGCCGTCGCCCGTCTCGATTTTCTCGCTGCAAACCGCGATCTCCGCGCGCTTCGGGTGTTCTAAAGCGCATCGCGATTCTTTCGGATTCGCTCCTCGCGATTTAGCTCTCTGTTTTCCGCATGTTGTTGTCGCAAAACCGCTGCACAGTTTTGCGCGACATGCATTAGAGCGCCGTGCGTCTTTTCGGACGCACAAAGGACGCTCTAACACTTTGAATCTACGCATCGTGCTTTCCGAAGATCGATTCCGATTTTCGGGCCGATGCGCTAGACCCACCCTTCCCCGTTGGCAGTCCGGCACCTTTGGTGTATCGCACTCGCGCCTTTCATGTCAGCGGAACTATCGGTTCATGTCCCCCAGATCTGGTCTCCTCATCGTTCTTGGCTTCACGCTCTGGCGCGTCGTCACGCTCAATTTCGATGCGACGGACCTTTTCGTCGACGAGGCGCAGTACTGGTTCTGGTCGCAGAATCTCGATCTCGGATATTATTCCAAGCCGCCGATGATTGCCTGGGTGATCCGGGCGATGACCGAGCTTTCCGGCTCCAACGCCATCTATTGGATCAGGCTGCTCGGACCGCTGATCCACATGGCGGCGGCACTGGTGCTGATGAAGACGGCAAAACGTTTCGTCGGGCCGGAGATCGAAGGCTGGACGGGCGCCACCTACATCACGCTCCCCGGCGTTGCGCTTTCTTCGGTGTTCTTCTCGACCGACGTGATCCTGCTGTTCTTCATCGCGATCGCGCTGCTTGCCTATTTCGGCCTTACGCAGCGACGCTCGGTCGGGCTGGCGCTCGTCATGGGCCTTAGCGTCGGCCTCGCCTTCCTGACGAAATATGCCGTGCTGTTCGTCGTTCCGGGCGGCGCGCTTGCCCTCCTCCTCATTCCGGCGGCGCGCATCGCCATCCGGGATTGCATCATCGCGGTCGCGGTCGCGGCGGTCGTCGCCCTGCCGAACCTGTGGTGGAACCTGCAGCACGACAACACGACGGTGCGGCATACGCAGGATATCGCCCATTGGAGCGAACTCGGTATCAATGTCCGTCGCGGGCTTGAATTCTTCTCCGCCCAGTTCGGCGTCGTCGGGCCGATCATCTTCTTCGCGATGCTCTGGGCGGTCTATCGCATGATCAAGGGCAGGAGCGACGACCGCGAGAAGATGCTGATCTGGCTGTCGATGCCGGTGGTGGTGCTCATCACGCTTCAGGCAACCGTCGCCAAGGCCTACGCCAACTGGGCGGTGACCGCCTATGTCGCCGGGACCATCCTTGCCGTCTGGCTGCTTTACCGGATGTGGCCGAAGGGGCTCAGGCTGTCGTTGACCATCAACGGCATCGCCAGCCTGCTTTTTCCGCTGGCGACGATCTTTCCGCATCAATTGCTGCTGCCGAACGGCGACGAGCTGATGAAGCGCTATCTCGGCCGCGCCGAAGTCAGCCGCGAGGCCGCCGCACTCGCCGCTCAGGCCGGCACCGACATCATCGTCACCGACAATCGCGACATGGTCGCCGATCTTTTCTATACGCTCCGCGATGCGACCTACAGGATCTATGCGCGAGCGCCCGCGGGCCTTCCGGAGAGCTATTACGAGCAGGAGTTCGCTCTGCCTGCCGACATCACCGGCAAGGTGCTTTTCCTGACGGACGGGCCCTTCACCTGCGCCACCGAGACGCCCGAGGTGCTGAAGAACTGGCAGCCGACGGAAGGCAACTACAAGGGCAAGGCGCTTTCCATCTACAAGGTCTCAGCCACCTGCCTGGCACCCTGAGCCGGTTCAGCCGGCTGGATCAGGCAGGCAAAGGCCGGTGCCCGCCCCTTCGATCTCCACAAATTTGACGCCGCCCTCCTCGAAGGCGAGGCGCAGCTGCGCCTCCGTCGCGCGGTGGATGTCGTGGTGCCGGCCTTCATAATCGCGGATGGTGCTGCGCGAGACGGCAGCCCTCTCGGCAAGATCGGTCTGAGTCCAGTCGAGCAGTCCGCGCGCCGCGCGACAGAGAGGGGGAGTGAGAATTGTTTCCCTTGCGCCTTGACCCATGATTTCAAGTTGCCCATATTGGTCGATATAGACCATATATGTCATATTACGAACGGGATTTCCAGATCGGGAGACAGCAATGCCACACGATACGCCCTTGATTTCGACAATCGTCGGCGGCCTCGTGTTGGCTTTCATCTTCGGCGCCTTCGCCCATCGGCTGCGGATGCCGCCGCTCGTCGGTTATCTCATCGCCGGCGTGCTTGTGGGGCCACATACGCCAGGTTATGTGGCGGATCAGAACCTTGCGCCGGAGCTGGCCGAAATCGGCGTCATTCTGCTGATGTTCGGCGTCGGGCTGCACTTCTCCCTGAAAGACCTGCTATCGGTGCGAGGCATCGCCGTGCCCGGCGCGATCGTGCAGATCGCCTTTGCGACACTGCTCGGCTGGGGGCTTGGCGCCTTCATGGGCTGGCCGACCGGCGGCAGTCTGGT
The DNA here is from genome assembly GCF_051811185.1 of Rhizobium sp. 62_C5_N11_2. NCBI lineage: Bacteria > Pseudomonadati > Pseudomonadota > Alphaproteobacteria > Hyphomicrobiales > Rhizobiaceae > Rhizobium > Rhizobium sp. 62_C5_N11_2. The sequence continues at coordinate 348,985 of NZ_JBPWPW010000001.1, read as the reverse complement.
CTTCGGCCTGGCGCTTTCGGTCGCCTCCACCGTTGTGCTCTTGAAAGCGCTGCAGGAGCGGCGCCTCGTCGAGACGGAACGCGGCAGGATCGCCGTCGGCTGGCTGATCGTCGAGGATCTCGCCATGGTGCTGGCGCTGGTGCTGATCCCGGCCGCAGCCAGCATCGGCGGTGAGGGTCACGCTCCCGTCGAGCCGCTCTCGGCCGCGCTGAGCCGGCTGTTCGACCTCGATCTCGGCATCGGCGGCATGATCGCCATGACGCTGGTCAAGGTGGCGCTGTTCGTGGCGCTGATGCTGGTCTTCGGCCGTAAGCTCATTCCATGGACGATGCACCGCATCGCTCATACCGGTTCGCGCGAACTCTTCCGGCTCGGCGTGCTGGCGATCGCGCTCGGCGTCGCCTTCGGAGCGGCAAAGCTCTTCGGCGTATCGCTGGCGCTCGGCGCCTTCTTTGCCGGCATGGTGCTTGCCGAAAGCGAGCTCAGCCATCGCGCAGCACAGGAAAGCCTGCCGCTGCGCGACGCCTTTGCCGTGCTGTTCTTCGTCTCTGTCGGGATGCTGTTCGATCCGAACATCCTGATCGACAAACCGCTGCCGATCCTTGCCACCATCTTCATCATCGTCATCGGCAAGTCAGTCGCCGCGCTCCTGATCGTGCTCGCCTTCAAGAAACCGCTCGGCACCGCGCTGACGATTTCGGCCAGCCTCGGCCAGATTGGCGAATTCTCCTTCATCCTCGCCGCCCTCGGCGTCGAACTGGGGCTGCTGCCGGAGGAAGGCCGCGATCTGATCCTTGCCGGCGCCATCATCTCGATCATCCTCAATCCGCTGCTGTTTTTCCTCTGCGACCGCATGCGGCCGCTGCTGGATGGTGCAAAGCGCGAAGACGTCGTGGCGGACCCTGCTCCCGCTGCAGATGTGATAGCAGCGCAGGAGGAGATGGCGTCTGAAGATGACGAGGTGCACCCGACGGCTCTCAGCGGCCACGCCATTCTCGTCGGCTACGGGCGGGTTGGCAGCATCGTCGGACAGAATCTCAAGTCGTCAGCCACACCTTTTCTCGTCATTGAGGACTCCGACAAGCGCATCGGCGAGCTGAAGGTGCAGGGTATCGAAACCCTGGCGGGCAATGCAGTGATGCGGGAAACGCTCGACCTTGCCAATCTTTCCGGCGCCCGCAGCATTGCCATCGCCATCCCAAACGCCTTCGAGGCCTGCCGCATCGCCGAGCAGGCGCGCAGCGTCAATCCGTCGATCCTCATCGTCGCCCGCGCCCATTCCGACGCCGAGGTCGATGAGCTGAAGCACTATGGCGCCGACACAGTCATCATGGGCGAGCGTGAAATCGCGCTTGGCATGGTTGACCGGCTCGCCCAAGTGCATCATGAGAGTGTGCCCTATGAAGACGGGCATGGGCCTGATACAATTATGCCGACGGATGACCCTCCGCCGGAAAGAGAATGAGAGATTGGCGCGCTTTTGAGCCGATACGGGAGTGACATCGCCGGGACGGAGAAGATGGAGCTGGACCAGCACCGTCTGACGAGCCATATCGCCGCTTCTCTCCTCGTCGCCATCCTTGCCTATCTCGGCCTGCTTTTCGGCGGCAATCTGGTGATCTCGCCGGCCGCTGCCGTCAATACGCTTACCTCTTCCGGTCGAGATCCGCAGCCGCCGCAGCTGACTGCGCGCGATACCGTGCGTGGGCTGCTTGCCACGGAGCGCAAGCTTGCGCCGAAGCAGACGGCACATGACGCCGGATCGCCTGCCCTTGCCGCCGCTCCGGCCCTTGATTTCGCCGGCTGGAACATATCAGCCGCTTTTCCGGCATTCGAAGCTTCGCTTCACGCCGCAGTCTCCAGGACCCATCAGCCGCGCGCACCGCCGGTCGCTGCCTGACGCTCGCGCCGATCGGCGCTTCCGACATTGACGACATGCCGCCAGCGCCCGAGCGCCGGCCCTCGATATCAAGGAATACAACATGCGTACTTCACCATGGCTGGTGTTCACCTATACGGTGATCATCCTACTCGGCCTATTGATCGCCCTGCCGAACGTCCTGCCGCAATCCGTCCTCCAGCGCGTGCCGGCCTGGCTGCCGCATGAGCAGGTGTCGCTCGGCCTCGACCTTCGCGGCGGCTCGCACCTCGTTCTGGAAGTCGACGAAGCCGACCTGACCAAGGAGCGGCTGCAATCGCTGCTTCAGGACGCGCGCCGCGTGCTGCGCGAAAAGGGCATCCAGCCGAAAGCCGTGGTCCGCAGCCAGAACCAGATCGTCGTGACGCTCGCCGATGCCTCGCAGAGCGATGCCGCCGTCACCGAACTCAAGACACTCGCCAACCCAATCAGCACCGGCCTCAGCGCCGGCCAGTCCGATCTTGATGTCACTGCAAACGGCGCCACCATCACCGTCGGCTTCTCGCCGGCCGGCATTTCCGCCAACGTCGACAATGCCGTCCAGCAGAGCCTCGAAGTCATCCGCCAGCGCGTCGACCAGGTCGGCGTCTCCGAGCCGACCATCCAGCGTATCGGCGCCAACCGCGTGCTCGTCCAGCTTCCGGGCGCGCAGGATCCGTCACGCCTGCGCGAACTTCTCGGTTCCACCGCCAAGATGTCGTTCCACATGCTGGCGCCGAACAATGCGCCCGGACCCGGCGTGACCATGCTGAAGGACGATGAGGGCCGATCCTATCCGGTCCTCGACCGCGTCGAAATCTCCGGCGACCGCCTTTCGGATGCCCGCGTCGGCTTCGACCCGAACACGCATGAGCCGATCGTCAGCTTCCGCTTCGACAGCGCCGGCGCCAGCCGCTTTGCCGAGATCACCCGCCAGAATGTCGGCAATCCCTTCGCCATCGTCCTCGACGACAAGGTGCTGAGCGCGCCTGTTATCCGCGAGCCGATCACCGGCGGTTCCGGCCAGATCTCCGGCAGCTTCTCGGCCGATAGCGCCACGACGCTGGCGGCCATGCTGCGCGCCGGCGCCCTGCCCGCCAAGCTGACGGTCATCGAAGAGCGCACCGTCGGCGCCGACCTCGGCGCCGATGCGATCAAGATGGGCATTTATTCCGGCATCGTCGGCTTTGTCCTCGTCGCAGTCTTCATCTTCGTTCTGTATGGCACCTGGGGCTTCCTGGCGAATATCGCACTGTTGATTCACACGATCCTGACCTTCTCGGCGCTTACGCTGGTTGGTGCGACGCTGACGCTACCGGGCATTGCCGGTGTCGTGCTCGGCATCGGCCTTGCGGTCGACGCCAACGTTCTCATCAACGAGCGCATCCGCGAAGAAACGCGCAAGGGCAGGAGCGCCTTCGCCGCCATCGACACCGGTTTCCGCCGTGCCTATTCGACCATCATCGACGGCAACATGACGGCCCTGATCGCTGCGGCCATCCTGTTCTTTTTCGGCTCCGGACCGGTTCGCGGCTTTGCCGTGACCATGGCGCTCGGCCTGATCATCTCGATGTTCACATCGGTCGCCTTCGTGCGTGTGGCGATGATCGAGATCACCCGCCGCAGAAAGCTCAAGGTGCTGAACATCCGGCCGTTGATCCCGTTCAGCCCCTATGACAAGCACATCCAGTTCATGAAGGCGCGCTTCTTCGGCATCACCGTCTCAGCGCTGCTTTCGATCGCCTCCGTCGTGCTCTTCATCCATCCCGGCCTCAACTACGGCGTCGATTTCCGCGGCGGCATCCAGATGGCCGTCAGGACCACCGCCCCGGCCGATCTTGCGACGTTCCGTGAAGGCCTGAACACGCTTGGTCTCGGCGAAATCTCGCTGCAGTCCTTCGGTGACAAGAACAGCATTCTCGTTCGTGCCCAACGGCAGGAAGGCGGCGAAGAGGCACAGACGGCAGCGGTGACCAAGCTGAAGGCCGAAGTCGCCAAAATCGATCCGACCGCCACCATCGAGGGCACCGACGTCATCGGGCCGAAGGTCAGCGGCGAGCTTGCCTGGGCCGGTATCCTGTCGGTCGTGATCGCAAGCTTCGCGATGCTCATCTATATCTGGGTACGGTTCGAATGGCCGTTTGCCGTCGGCGCCATCGTCACGCTGGTGCTCGACGTCACCAAGGCGATCGGCTTCTTCGCGATCACCGGCCTCGACTTCAATCTGACGGCGATCGCCGCCATTCTGACGCTCGTCGGTTACTCGGTGAACGACAAGGTCGTCGTCTATGACCGCATGCGCGAAAACATGCGACTCTATAAATCGATGCCGCTGCGCGAGATCATCGACAAGTCGATCAACGAGACCTTGGCGCGAAGCCTCTACACCAATGCGACGGCCTTCCTCGCCCTGGTGCCGATGGCGATCTGGGGCGGTAGTGCCGTCTCGAGCTTCGCGATCCCGATGGTCTTCGGCATTCTCGTGGCCGGCGCCTCGTCGATCTTCATCGCAGCACCCATCCTGCTCTTCCTGGGCGACTGGCGCCGCCGCCATGCCAAGGCACCGGCAACCGATGCGGCAGTCGAGATCATCCCGCCGGAACAGGGTCGCCCGCGCAAGTCCGCGAGCTAAGTCCCCGTTTTTAACGCATCTTTGAAGAGGGCGCCTGTTGCAGAGCCGGCGCCCTCTTTCTATTGTCGGCTGCTGCATTATGTGCCAATTCAAAGTGTTAGAGCGTCCTTAGCGCGTCTGAAAAGACGCGCGGCGCTGCAATTGAGATCGGGGAAACCGCCAGATGTCATCCGACCCGACGAGACCGCCGGAAACCACCGTTGCCGGAGACAGCGAGGAGCGCATCAAGCGTTTTCTCGCAACCGCCTCGCACGACCTGCAATCGCCGCTCCGCCATATCGCCATGTATGCCGAGCTGCTGCTCGACGATCTCGAGGAGACGCTCGACGGCGAACAGCTTCAGAGCCTCCGGATGATCATGGAAAAGGCGCAGACGGCGCAGCGTCTCACCAAGGCGTTGATGAGCCTTGCCGGTGGCACACCTCAGGTGACGCCTGAAGAGATCGATCTGCAGGCGTTGGCCGAAAATGTCTGGGGCGAACTGACCGATGAGACGGCGGTCCGTGAGGCAACGCTTGAAAGCGACGGCCTGCCTTCCATCCGTACCGACCCTGCCCTCTTCGGTCTGGTGCTGCGGCATCTTTTGACCAATGCCCTCACCTATCGCAGCGAAGCGTCGCCGCGTGTGGCCATTGCCGCGGAGCGCGAGGGGACGGACTGGTTCATCCGGATTGCCGACAATGGGATGGGCATCGATCCGCCTTATCGGGAGCGGATATTCGAGCCGTTCTGGAAATTGCCGAAGCCGGGAGCAGTCCAGGGCGCCGGTCTCGGACTGACGACGGCGCGGGAGTTTCTGACGGCGCTTGGCGGCGATATCAGCCTCGAACATTCGGATGCAAGCGGCAGCTGTTTCATCATCCGCCTTCCCATCGCTTGATGGTTAGATGCTGTAATCGTCCTTCCAGAAATCAGGGACGTCATAGGTCACATATTCGCGGATGATGTGCTGCAGCGCCTGGGCATCGATTTCGTCCTTGCCGATGCGGAAATCGACGCCGTAATCCGGGAATTCCTGGAAATAGCCGCCCGATATATCGGTCGAGACAACGCCGATCGGGCCGGTGTAACCGATGCCCCGCAGCTCCGGCACCGTTTCGCGGAAATCGGCATTGGGCAGCAGGCGGTTGTCGAGCAGGATGAGATCGAAGCGCGCCAAGCGGATCTTTTCCAGCGCGTCACCGATCGATGGCGAATATTCAACCTCGACGGCCGGCTCGGAGAGATCGGCGATCTTCTTCTTGAGCGCACGGAATTCGATGAATTCGTCATCGACAAAGAGAACCTTGACAGTGTTCCTTCGGCTCGTTTCGGTGATCATCGTCTCATTTCCCCAATCCCGAAACCAACTTCACGAAACCAAACCATTCCTCAAGGCGATCGCCACCATATGAACGCGGTTGACAGCGTCAAGTTTGCGCGCGGCCGCGGTGATGTGCGAATTGACCGTATGTTCGGACAGACCGAGAATGATGGCGATTTCCGCCGACGTCTTGCCTTCGCTCGTCCATTTGACGATTTCCGATTCGCGCTGGGTCAGCCGTCCGGACATTTCCGGCGTCAGGATTTCCTCGTAGAGCTTGTCGAAAATGCGCATGGCGTCGAGAAGCATGTCGGCGATCTCACTCTGATCCGGCTCCTGACGCTCGCCGCTGAGCACGAGGCAATATCGCCGCCCTTCCGGCGTAAATAGCGGGATGAAGAGAAAGACGCCGCTCAGGAATTCGTTGAAAACAAGATTGGACGGGTAAGCTTCCGGCTGTGCGCTCCTGCCATGGACGGGCGTTGCCAGGAACTGGGCGCTCTTTGCCCGGACGGTCCCGAGCGCTTCCTTCAACGTCGTGATGAAAAGGCCGACACGTCGCTCGGCGACATTGGTGATGACGATATCACGTTCACCGAAAGGGGCCGAAGCCTCGGAAATGCGGGCAAGCGCGAAGTTGTTGAAGTTGTAATGCTGCGCCGCCGACTTCAGCAGACGGAAAAAATCGGTGCGGTTGATCGCCCGGCTAAGCTCCGGTCCGGCATGAAAGGGAATTGCCGGGGCATTGCTCATTCCAACTCTTCCTCTCCTCCCGCCAATACCTCTAATCCCGAAATCTTGGGATATACGTCTTAAACGCGAAGAGCTACAAAAATTGCGAGACGGTTGATGAGGGATATCGAAAACGGGGACTTTCGATATGTAAGGCGGAAATCATCAATTATCTCAACGACAGGTGATGCACGGGCAGATTTTACTGAGGGGCAGTAGTTCTTACCTGGGTATCGTATTCTTCCTGCATTCAACATCCATGAATGCGAGAAGGCAGTGCCAGACGTAAGCGCGAGAGAGCCGATAGACCCATTCAGCTAAGGGGTTGGCTGATGTTCGTGGCGGCGAACGCGGGTTGATCGGTTCTCTCAGCGCTTATTTTGCGTTCCATATTCTTCGCTCCGGTTGCATCTTGTGATGCGTCCTCGACCTTGTCAATTGCGGTTCGTCATATGGCTTGGACGAATGAGGGGGAATAGGTCATCCGGCTTTCGCCGTATTCTACATCTCAAGATTGAGAACGATCGAGGCAAGGTCAAGTGGCTTTTCCAGATAGACATCGGCGCCGGCATCGAGTGAGCGCGCGCGGTCCTCGGCAGCATCCGATCCGCTGCAGATAGCAAGCCGCATCGCCTTGAAACGATCATCCAGGCGCAACCGAGTGATCAGGCCGATGCCGCTATCGAGTGGCATGTAGAGATCGGCGACCAGCACGTCAGGCGGTGTCTTGCCTTCCGCCGCGCGCGTCTCCAGCGCCTCCAGCGCCATTTCGGCTGCGGAGAAACAGAATAGATCGACGTCTATCTGCTGCTTTCTGCAGATATAGTCGAGATAGAAGAGGTCATCCTTGCTGTCGTCGACATAAAATAGGGTGGTCATCTAGCACCGTAATTTGGATATTGTTCGAATGAACCTCGCTGTCCTTCGACATCACCATATCGCGGTTCCACTGAAATTCGATATACCTCATCGCAGATCATTTCGCAAAAAGCGTGGCACCGCCCCGCCTTGCCTATTGAGTATTCCTCGATTTCGGAAAAGATGGCCGCGCGAACCGAAGGAGGACACACGGGTGCAGGATCAGGGCAACGTGGACCTGCAGGACCAGCCAAGGCGGCACTACCGTGCCTTTGCGATTGCGGTCGGCTGCCTGATGTTCCTTCTCGGCGTGACTGCCCTTGCCGGCTGGCTGCTGCAGGTCGAGATTGTCATTTCGCTGGTTCCTGGCTTTCCGTCGATGGCCTTCAACACCGCGCTGTGCTTCGTGCTTTCCGGCGTGGGGCTTGCCGCCTCGACACTGGCGGCCCGCCGCTTTCGGGTGACGGCAACGATCACGGCGGGGCTTGCGGCGGCGATCGCTGCGGCCCGGCTCGTGGAAATCGTCACGATCGGGCGGACTTTTCACAATGTCGACGTGTTGATCACGCGCTTCCTGGTTCCGCCCGATTTCATCGCCAAGATCGGCGGCGGCATGGGACCGAACACGGCGTTGGTCTTCTTGCTCGCCAATCTTTCGCTGCTGCTCTCGCTCCACATGGAGAAAAAAAGCCAGGTGGTGCAGGAACTGACGAGCTACGTCGTTGTCACGCTCGGCATGATCGCGCTGGCCGGCTATGTCACCGATGCCGAACAGGGTTACCGCTGGGGTCCCTATGCGGCAATGGCGCTGCATACGGCGATCGGCATTGTGATCTTCGGCTCGGGGCTTCTCGCCCGCTCCTGGTGGATGCAGCCGGCAAACCGGGCGCAGATCCCGCTCTGGATCCCGGCTGCGGTCTGCTTCACCGGCCTTCTCGTCGATCTCTATACGCCGCTGGGTGTCGCCAACGGCATCCTCTATGTGCCGCTGGTGCTGACGGCGCTCTGGTTCGGCAACAGAAATGCGCCGCTTTTCTTCGCCTTTGCCTGCACCGTGCTGTTGATGCTCGGCTTCTTCGCCGTCAGGCACAATGAGGCGGCGTTCTGGCAGGAGATCGCCAACCGCACTATTACAGCTGCCACGCTCTGGCTGATCGCGCTCCTCGTCTACTATTTCATGCGCAACACCCATCACCTGGAAGGCGAGCGCGTCCGCTTCGGCGCGCTGGTGCGCGGCACCCCTGATGCGGTCGTCGTCATCGACGAGCGTGGAACGATCAAGAATTTCAATCCGGCGGCTGAAAGCATGTTCGGCTACTCCCCGCAGGAGACCATCGGCCGGAACATCAAGATGCTGATGCCCGAACCCTACCATTCCGAGCACGACGGCTATCTCGCCCATTACCGGCAGACCGGCGAGGAGCGCATCATCGGCACGACGCGCATGGTCTCCGGACGACGCAAGAACGGCATCGTCTTTCCGATCGATGTTTCCATCAGCGCCGTCGTCACCGGCCAGACAAAGACCTTCGTCGGTATCGTGCGCGACATCAGCGAGCGCGTCCGGCAGGAAGAACGGATGAAAACGACGCTTTCCCAGCTCGAGGCCTATACGGCCGAGCTCGAGCGCAGCAACCACGACCTCGATGAATTCGCTTATATCGCTTCGCATGATCTCAAAGAGCCGCTGCGCGGCCTGCACAACCACTCCCGCTTCCTTCTGGAGGACTATGAAGACAAGCTCGACGAGGACGGCGTGCGCCGGCTGAACCGCCTCGTGCGTCTCAGCCAACGCATGGAGAAACTCGTCAACGACCTACTTTATTTCTCCCGGCTCGGGCGTCAGCAGCTGGCGGTCAAACGCACCGATATCGGCTTGATCGTCAAGGATGTCGTCGCGACGATGGAGTTGTTGCTGGAGGAGCGGCATGCCAAGGTCATCATTGACGGCCGGCTGCCGGAGGTGGTCTGCGACGCGCCGCGGCTGACCGAAGTGTTCCGCAATCTCATTACCAATGCGATCAAATACAACGACAAGCCGGCGCCGCTCGTCTCGATCGGTTACCTCGATCGGTTCGTCGGCAAGGACGGCACGGTTGCCCGCAACGTGTTTTTCGTTAAGGATAACGGCAAGGGCATCCCGCAGGAATTCCACGAGGATATTTTCCGCATTTTCAAGCGGCTGGAAAAGTCGCAGGATTCCGACGACGGCACCGGAGCAGGCCTTACCTTCGTGCGCAAGATCATCGCGCGGCACAATGGCGATATCTGGCTGGAATCCGAGGTCGGCACCGGCACAACATTCTATTTCACCTTGGGAAAAAAGCGCGAGGGGCAAAATGCAGCAGCGTGACACGCAACCGATCCTGATCGTCGAAGACAGCGAAGACGATTTCGAAGCGACGATGCGCGCCTTCAAACGCACCAACCTGCGCAACTCGATCCGCTGGGCGGCTTCCGGTCAGGAAGCGCTCGACATGCTCGCCTCGATGGTGCCGAAACCGGGACTGATCTTGCTCGATCTCAACATGCCGGGCCTTGACGGCCGCAAGACGCTGGAGGCGATCAAGTCGAATGCCGGCTGGCGCAAGATCCCGGTGGTGATCCTCACGACCTCCGACGACGAACGTGACATCGAAGGCTGCTATGCGCTCGGCGCCAATACCTATGTGCAGAAGCCGGTCGATCTCGACGGGCTCTTCGCCGCGATCCAGCGGCTGAAGGAATACTGGTTCGAAATCGCCATCCTGCCGCTAGAGGACTGACAGATTGGCGGAACACTGCTCCATTCTCATCATCGACGACAACATCGACGATCGCGAGGTCTATCGCCGCATATTGGGCCGCGTTTCCAGCACCGCCTACACCGTCGTGGAGGCGGAGACGGGCGAAGAGGGCCTTGCACTGAACGGCCGGAAACGGCCGGATTGCATCCTGCTCGACTATTCGCTGCCGGGGCGCGACGGGCTCGGCGTTCTTGCCGATATCCTGGAGGATGACCCCGCCGCCAACGTCATCATGCTGACCGGCCAAGGCAACGAAACGGTCGCCGTCGAGGTGATGAAGAGCGGGGCACGCGACTATCTGACAAAGGATTCGCTTTCGCCTGAAACACTGCATCGCTGCATCCAGAACGCCATCATGCACGGCATGCTGGAAGCAAAGCTGGAGCAGAAGCGACAATCGCTGGAGATCTTCACCCGCGCCATGGCCCATGATCTGAAGGAGCCGCTGCGGACGATCAAATCCTTCAGCCGCATCCTGCACGGTTCTGCCGCGCTTCCGGCCGAAGACCGGGAATTGCTCGATTACGTACTCAGCGCCGCCGACCATATGGAAGACCTGATCGTCAAAGTCTCGGGTTTCACCAAGCTCGAGGCCTACGGCGGGCTGGAGCTCAGGCCGGTCTCGCTATCGGCGGTGCTCGACCAGGTGGAGGACAATCTGCGTCAGCAGACCGAAAGCCGCGGCGCCGTCATCATCCGCGGGGCGCTGCCGGAGGTCATGGGCGATGCGACGCTGCTGACCCAGCTCCTGCAGAACCTGGTGTCGAATGCCATCCGCTATTGCGAGCAGAAGGTTCCGGAGATCAGCATCACAGGCGAAGCGCAGGGCGATATCTGCCGCCTCACCGTGGGTGACAACGGGCCTGGCATCGATCCTGAGCATCGCGAACTGATTTTCCAGCCGTTCAAGCGCCTCGTCGGTCGTGGCATCGAAGGCACCGGGCTCGGCCTTGCCATATGCCGCCGCATCGCGCAGATGCATGGCGGCTCGATCTGGTGCGAGGCAGAAAATGGGCCGGGCGCCACCTTCATTCTCGAAGTGCCGCTCGCCGAGGTGAGGTCCACGCCGCCTGCCGCATCGGTCATCCCGCACAGCGCCAAGCCGGCGGAGCAGCCAGGCGAAGGTTCGGGCAGGCTGGCCGAGGTGCTGCTGGTGGAAGACAGCCCGGCCGACATCCAGATTCTGAAGATCAAGCTGATGCGGCGGGAGAAGGTGAATTTCAACCTGCATGTCGCCACCAACGGACGCGAGGCAATGCGGCTGCTCGAAGAACGCGCAGGCATCGCCGATGTGCCGCAGATCGACCTGATGCTGCTCGACATCAACATGCCGATCATGGACGGCTTCGAGGTGCTGCATGCGCTTTCAGCCGACGTCCGCCTCAAGCAAATTCCCGTCTGCATCCTCAGCACGTCAAGCGACGAGAGCGACATGCGACGGGCCAGAAATCTCGGCGCGCGCGCCTATATGGTCAAGCCGCCGACCCTGCAGCAACTGGAAGAGGCGCTCGAAGATGTTGAACATTTGGAGTTGTTGCAGCGCGGCGATTCGCTTGCGCTTTGTGCGGAACAAAACTAAGCGATCGTCATTGGCAACGGTATGACCTTCGCAGCTCTCATACTCGCGCTCCTGACGACGCCGCTTCAATCAGGACTGCTCTCGATGGTATCAGGCATACATCACGTCACGGCCGTCACCCGAAAGGTGCAGGCGAACGTGGACTTCTACGCGGGATTTCTCGGCATGCGGCTCGTCAAGCAGACAGCCGGTTACGAGGACGCGACGCAACTTCATCTCTTCTATGGCGATGCGGCAGGGACGCCGGGGTCGCTGCTGACCTTCCTCGCCTGGGAAGATGGCGCGCCCGGCCGGGCCGGCTATGGCCAGATCAGCGAAATATCGCTGTCGATCGACCCTGCCAGCATCGGCTACTGGCTGACGCGCGCCATGAGTTTCGGCCTGCGCTCGGAGGGCCCGGCCGACGAATTCGGTGAGCCCGTCCTGCGGCTGAAGGACCCAGATAACATCATCCTCAAGCTCGCAGGCGCAAAGAACTTGGTATCGCCGGCCGCCTGGGACGGCGCCTCGATCCCGGCCGAGCATGCCATCCAGCGAGTGCGCGGAGCCACCATGCTGACGGAGAAGCCCGCCGAAAGCCGCAGCTTCCTCGAGAGCCATTTCGGTTACCGTTTGCAGGCCAGCCGCGGCACGATCGATAGGTTGGTGTCGCAGTCCGGCGACATTATCGACGTGCGCGATGCGCGTGGCTTCTGGTCCGGTGCGCCGGGCACCGGCACGGTCGATCACGTTGCCTTCCGCGCTGCCGACGAGGAGACGCTGCTTTCGGTGCGCAAGGCGCTCGAAGCGACCGACGCATCGCCGACCAACATGCACGACCGCAAATATTTCCGCTCGCTCTATGCGCGCGAGCCCGGCGGCACGCTGGTGGAGCTTGCGACCGACAAGCCGGGCATGACCGTGGACGAAGAGCACGCCGCCCTCGGGGGCAAGCTCTTCGCGCCACCCGAAGCCATCACCAATCTCCATGACCTGAAGGTGATGCTGCCGCAATTTTCAATGCCCGGTCAGCCGCGCATCAATTATCGCGAGCTGCCATTCGTCCATCGCTTCTATACGCCCCCGGACCCCGATGGCAGCGTCTTCGTGCTGCTGCACGGCTCCGGCGGCAACGAGACGACGCTGATGCCGCTGCTGAACAAGGCGGCGCCGCGGGCGACGCTGCTCGGCGTGCGCGGCCGGGCGACGGAGGAAGGGTTTCCGCGCTGGTACAAGCGCATTACTCCCTTCTCCTTCGACCAGAACGACATCAAGACCGAGGCGGAGGCCTTCGCGGCCTTCATCGAGGGCGCCGTCAAATCCTACGGGCTCGATCCTCAGAAGGTCGTCTATGTCGGCTACTCCAATGGCGCCAACCTTTTGAACTCGCTGCTCTACCTGCACCCGAACCTGGTTCACAAGGCGGTGCTGCTGCGCTCCATGCCTGTGCTCAGCGACTATCCGCATGCCGATCTGAAAGGCACGGACCTGCTCGTCATCAGCGGCAAGACGGATGCCTACGGCAAATATGCGAGCGAGTTGGAAGAGAGGCTGAAGAGTTCAGGCGCCACCGTCGATTCCGACGTCATCCCCGGCGGCCACGATCTCGGCGATGCCGACATTCCGATCATCCAGAAATGGCTGCTGCAGGAAAATCGCTGACGATCAGCCGCGGCGGGCAACCATGATGCCGGCAAGCACGACGCCGCCGCCGAGCGCCTGCATCGTCCCGATCGCCTCGTTGAGCAACGCCCAGGCGAGAATGGCCGCAACAACCGGCTGCAACAGCAGCGTCAGCGAGGAAAAGGCCGCCGGCAGATAGGCCAGCGCATAGGTGATCGCCACCTGCCCGCCGGCATGGCTGATAAAGGCCAGGCCGAAAACGATCGACCAGCCGTAGACGGTTGCGGGCAGCATATGGCCCTCGTAGATCAGGCCGATCGGAAAGATGCAGACCGCAGCGCAGGCTGTGCTCCACAACATGATGCGGATCGTATCGAACCGGCTGCGCAGCCTGCCGATCGCCAGGATGTAGCAGGCATAGAAGAAGGCGGCGATCATCGCGATGCCATCGCCGCTGAAATCGCCGTTGCCAATGGCTGCGGGCCCGCCCTTCAAAATGACGAGGCCGGAGAGAGCCACGGCAAGTCCGAGCATGAAGATGCGGCTGATCCTCGCGCTGAAGAAGAGGAAGGCGATCAGCGTGACGAAAACCGGTGCGAGGTTGGCCAGCAGCGTCGCATTGGCGACCGACGTCATGGTGAGCGAAAGGTGCCAGGCGCCGAGGTCGAGCGCCAGCATGAGGCCTGGCAGAATCAGCATGCCATAGCCGGAAAGGCTCTGCGGCTTTGGCCCCGCATCCTTCTTCAGCAGCGAGACGATGAGGATCGGGATCAGCGCCAGCGCCACGCGCCAGAAGGCCGTCGCCATCGGTCCGACCTCGGACAGTCTGACGAAGATCGGCGAGCCGCCGATCGCCGCCCCGCCGAGAAGCAGCGCCGCGAGGGCGAAACGATTGGAAGGCGAGGCTTCGGAAAGGGTGGAGGCAGCCTGCGACATGGTCTCGATATTTCTGGTCGCCCGAATGCCGGGCGGGAATTGGTGGCCGAGTGACTATCAGAAGTCGCTCACCGGGGACAGTCGAAGAGCGACATATTGGTGGAAAATCAGGCAGGATGCTTATTCGTCGCGCTGGTCCGCAGCTTTTCGGCGATCTCGCCGGCGATGAAGAACGCATGCTCGGTCACCTGCGGTAGGCCCATCAGCTCGCCGAACGTGCCGCGTGCCAACGGGCCGGAGATCAGCAGCGAAGGATCTGCATGTCCGGACGGGCCGATCGCTTGCGAATGCTGGTTACAGGCAAGGCCAAGGCCGGTCGGATCGAGCGATAGGTGGCCGCTTGCCGCAAGTGCCGCGAGCCAGGGCTGGGTTTCGAGAATGCCACCATGCGCCGGGCCGGTGGTGACGACGACGGCGTCATAGCGCCGCTCCAGCGGCTGGCGCTGATGACGCGGCTGCAGGGTGCAAAGGATCAGTTCGCCCTCGATGCGCGCATCGGCAACCGAGCCGGCCAGGATATCCAGGCGGCCCGAGGCAATCGCTGCGTCGAGCACGGCCTCGACCTGCGGGGCGATGCGAAAGCGATGCACATCCCAATAGGGACGCAGATGGCGGACGAGACGGCGTCGTTCGGCAACCGGCAGCGCCTGCCAGAGATCGTATCCCTGCGCCCGCACCTGATCGATCACGCCATGCCAGCTTATGCCCTCTGCCTTCGCCGCTTTTATGGCAGTGCGGATCGCTGCCAACAACGATATGGCCGAATGGGCGGCATTGGAGACGAAATCGCCGAAGAGCTCCTGCGGTACCGGCGCATGGCCGCGAGACCGCAGACCGCGGCGCGAGATCGCGGTCACCGGGCCGTCATGCCCGCGCTGCGCCAGCGAGGCAATGACATCGGCAGCCGTCAGGCCATTGCCGATGACCAGCACCCGGTCATGCGGGCGGACCACGTCGAGCGCGCCCGGCTTGGTGGTATCGGCGACGAAACGGGGATGGGCGGCAAGCCGGGTCGCAAGCCGGCCGGGGGCTGCCGGCGGCGGATGGCTGGTGGCGATCGCGACGATATCGGCCTCCGTCACGCCGCCTCTGTCGTCGCGGATCGACCAACGGCCGGCACGGGCTTCGACAGCCGTCACCGCAGCGCGGCAATGACGCACGCTACCGTATTCCAGCAGCGGCTTCAGCAGCGAGGCGACATATTCGCCGAAGAGCCGGCGCTGGGGGAAGAGCGAGCCATCGGGCTGCCTGGCCTCAGGGTCGCCGGCGACGGCGTCGCGGGCTTCGATCCAGGCCAGGAATTCGCCCAGGTCATCGGGCTGCAGGCTCATCTTGGCGGCGGGAACATTGATGCGGTGGGCCGGATCGGCCGTGTCGTAGGCAAGGCCGCGGCCGAGTTCGGCGCGCGGCTCGAAGACCATGATGGCAGGGCGCTCGCCGCAGTCGGCTCTCGCGAGATGATAGGCGACGCCGGCGCCGGAGACACCGCCGCCAATGATGGCGACGACGGGCTGTTCAGACGTCGGGAGAGGCTTGGGCTGCATGGTGGCCGGGATCATTGCTTTCGATGCCCGAGCATAGAAGCCGGGCATTGGTCACGCAATCCTCCGCTCTCTATTGTCTATAATTATTATGCAGATTTAACCTTATCCCGATATCGTCGTCGAGAACTCGGGATTGCCTCGGATGGTGTTGCTCACCGTGCAGATCTCGTCTTCGGCGGCATGGGCGATTTTCTGTCGGGTTTCCTCGTCGATATCGCCCTTGATCGAAAAGGCGATGTTGAACTTGGCGACGCGCGAAAGGCCTTCCGCCGCCTTCTCGCCGGTGACCTCGGCAGTGATCTCGCTGATCTTGTCGAGAATGCCCATCTGGCTGGCGGCGATGCGGGCGCTGAGCACCAGGCAGGCCGAGAGCGAGGAATAGAGCAGATCGAGCGGATTGAAACCCGGCTGCGACGGCGCGGTGACGATATCGATCTCGCCCTTGGTGGCGGAGGTGACGTGCGGGAAACCGGTACGGCCGAGAACGGCGGTGGCGCCGGTCGGGCGGGGACGAGCCTTGAGATCGGCCATGTTGAAATCCTCTTGCGAATATCTTGCAGATGGTGATTTCCGCCCGAGGCGGCAATGGCAAACGCCGCCCCTGGGTTTCGGAACCTTTCCATCCGTCATCAGTTGAATACACCTGAACGAAATCAGTGACAAAGGTGGATTGCGATGCCTGACGTCCGCAGCATGGATAACCAAGGCCGGCGGATGGATGCTCGCGATCGGCTGATCGTTGCGCTCTATGCGCAGCTGAAGGCCGAGCGGGAAACCCGCGAAACGCTGGAATGGGCGATCCGAAATGGCGCCGTCTCACAGGCGGTGCTGGAAGCCATCGCTGCCGATCCGGTTCCCGTCGTCACCAGCGAGGACATCGCATCGTTGGAGAAGATCATTGCGCTCGATGAACGGCGCAAATCAAAGCGGAACTAGCCGACGACATCATGCACCCTATTTAGTTGAGAAGAGGAGATCCGAAATGGCCGATATCACCTATCAGGTCGTGCCGCATGACAATGGCTGGGCCTATAAGCTCGGCGACACACTTTCGGAAACCTATGCGACAGCTGACGAAGCGATTGTCCATGCCAAGGACGCCGCATCGCGCCAGAAGATCGGCAATGGCGATGCGCTGCTCGCCTATCCCGCACCCGACGGCCGCGGCTGGGCATTTCAGGAACTCGAAACCGACAAGAGCGGCAGCCGGCTCTGATTTGCGACGGAGGATGGAATGGCCGCTCGGGCAAGCTGGAAGGGTCATCTGAAGGTAGGCGACCTTGCCTGCGCCGTCGGGCTCTACACCGCTGTTTCCTCCTCTGACCGCGTCTCCTTCAACATTATCAACCGCAGGACCGGCCACCGGGTGGAACGGCAATTCGTCGACAGCGAGACCGGTAAACCGGTCGAGCGGGGCGACCAGGTCAAGGGCTACCAGATGGAGAATGGCGACTACATCGTCATCGAGGGCGACGAGATCGCCGAAATCATGCCGGAAAGCGACAAGATCCTCAATATCAAGGCTTTCATCGCCTTCGACGATATCGACAAGCTCTATTTCGACCGCCCTTACTATCTCGCGCCCGTCGACGAACATGACGAGGAGGCGCTGTCGCTGATCGCCAGGGGCATGCGTGACGGCAAGGTCGCGGCTTTGGCCGAAGCCGTGCTTTTCCGGCGAATCCGGACGCTGCTGATCCGTCCGCATGACGACTACATCGTCGCGACGATGCTGAATTTCGACCACGAGGTGCGTTCTGCCGATACGGTCTTCAAGGATATCCCCGACATCAAGTTCGACAAGGAAATGATCGAGCTTGCGGGCCATATCATCGGCACCAAACAAGGCAGCTTCGAACCGAGCACGTACGAGGATCGCTACGAGGCTGCCCTCGTCGAACTGGTGAAGGCTAAGATCGAAGGCCGGGCGCCACCGAAGAAGAAACAGGCCCCGGAACGCAAGGTCGTCGACCTGATGGAGGCACTGCGCCAGAGTGCCAAGATGAGCGGCAAGGCGCCAGCAAAGAAGGCCCTGGCGAAGAAGAAGGCGCCGGCGCGCAGCGACAGCCGCAGCAAGAAGGCAAGCTGAGATGGCCTCGCCCCCTGGCGGGCGATGGGCAATCTCAAGCGCACCCGACCTCGCGCGAATACAACGGTTTGTCGCGCCGGCGAAGCCGCGGGACCTGAAGCGCGTCAAAGTGATTCCCGCGATGCTTTAAGTCTTTGATTTATGTATATCGTTTCCCAAAATCGCTGGCCACTTTTTCATTGGCGCGGCTTCTGGCCGCCTTCCGCTGCCAGGCTCTTCTTCAGCGCATCCATGATATTGATGACGTTGCCGGTCGATTTCACCGGTGCGGGTTTTGCCACGGGCGCTGCCTTCTTCAGGCTCTTCTGCTTGCCGCGGATCATCGACTTCAGGCGTTTCTGGATCGGGTCCTGCACCATGGTCGGGCTCCAATCCTTCGTCTCTTCCTTCACCAGTTGCGTCATCAGCGTCAGCAGCTTGCTGTCGATCTCGGCCTTATCGTCGAGTTCGGCTATGGGATCACGCACCTCGTCGCCGTAGCGCAGGGTCCAGAGAACGATGCCTTTGCCTTGCGGCTCCAGCAGCACGGCACGCTCACGACGATAAAGGACAAGGCGGGCGATGCCGACGACCTCATTCGCCTTCATCGCCTCGCGGATGACGCAGAAGGCTTCGACCCCGACCTTGTCCTCGGGCGCCAGAAAATGCGGTTTATCGTACCAGATCCAATCGATCGAGCCGCGCGGCACGAAACTGTCGATCTCGATGGTGCGGGTGCTTTCGAGCCCGATTTCCTCGATCTCCTCGTCTTCGAGGAGAACATAGTCGTCCTCGCCGCGCGGATAGCCCTTCACCTGGTCCCTCTCGGCCACCGGTTTGTGGGTGACGCTGTCGACATAGCGGCTTTCGACGCGGTTCTTCGTCTGGCGATTGAGGACGTGGAAACGGACCTTGTTGCTTTCGGTCGTCGCCGGCGTCAGCGAGACGGCGGCGGTGACGAGCGAGAGCTTGAGATAGCCTTTCCAGAATGTCTGACGTGCCATGTCTGTCCTGCCTCCCGGACACGGTTGGGCATGGCTATCAACGGCGGGTTCGGTCTTTGGTTCCGCGAGCTGAACGAGGTTTCGATTGGCGACAACAGCAAACCTCCCGGCGTGCGCGTCAGGGGTGCGATCGTACCCGCCGGGGAAGTTGGACAAGATCATACCCACATTGAATGATAGTGGCGTTACGCAGTTGCGAGCGTGTGACAGCGGATGGCTAGGACCAGTTGGCGCGACATATTGGAAGGTTTAGCAAACTGGATTCGACGAATAATATGGCTTAGAGTGGCGCCCACATGGCGGCTTAAGCAGAAATTGAAGCAATAACTTATTGATCTGGTTCATGAATTGCACGCCAACCACACACACTTGCAAACGAGCTACGTGCCGGCTGTTTTGGATTGGGAGTGGCGAACCAATCGAACCGTATCGATTTGTGATGGATTGTAGACAGAAACCAGTGTCAATGATTTCAATGTCGCACACAGAGTCGAACAGAGGTAAATTGTGATTTTGGCTCAGTCCTATTTCGAATAGGAACATCCCCGAACATGAGATAGAAGAGCTCTTAATGGCGATACAAGACGCGTCTATAGCACGAGACTATTATCAAGGCAGCCACCGTCGGCGCACGGCGTCCAGATGGCGCGTCAGGCGAGACGTGCTGGCGAAGCTGGTTCTTACTGTCGCATTTTATGCGGCGCTTTGGCGGGCGACCGGCATGTGGTACGGCCTGCCTGCAAATTTCGATGATGGCGCGTCGGTAGACCCGCTTCCGATGAAGTTAATGCTTTACAGCCTTATCCCATTGTCCGGTCTGTATTTTCTGTTGGAACAACGGCAATTCATAAGAACCTTTTCAAGGATTTCACCGCTCATCGGGGTCGTTGCCATTTCCTGTCTGACATCAATCGTCTTCTCGATTGACAAAGGTGCATCTTTAAAGGGATTGGCCGCCGTCATCGTTCTTGCGGTCCCGCCGCTTCTTTATCGCGCGCGCTATGGCAACGTGGAAGCATTTCGCATCCTGGGGCGTTTTGCGATCGCGGCGGCATTTATCAATGTTCTCTATACTGCCGCTTTCCCGCAATTTGCAATCATGCGCGGCAGCTATGCCGGTATGGTAAAGGGAGCGTTTTACCACAAGAATACATTGGGACAATTTTGCTCAGTCAGCTTTGTTTGCCTGTTGTCGACGCAGAAGCTAGGTCGACTTCGTTACAGCACGCTTGTTCGATGGGCTGCGATGCTTTGCCTCCTCGCTTTGATTGTAGCGACAAAGTCCTCGACAGCGGTTGTATTGACGATGTTCGGCAGTGTCATGCTGTATGCTATCCGGATTATCCACGTCTACCCAAATCGCCTTTTTCGCTCATTTGTCGTCGCTCTGCTGTTTCTTCTTGTGGGTTTTGCCGCCAGTTTCATTTATTTAGGTGTGGCCTCTGCCGTTGCTGAAGCTTTCGGCAAAGACCTTACTTTCTCGGGGCGCACCAACATCTGGGAACAGCTGTTTCCGCTGATATGGGATAGGCCCATAACCGGTTACGGCTTTGCGATGTTCCGCCAGCCTGATGTCATGGAGGAATATGTCAAGGTGACGTTCGACGCGCGGTCGACGCACAACACCTATCTCGAACTTGCCCTCAATATCGGCATTCCCGGTATCGGTGCATGGGTCGTGTTCTTGGTGACTCGCCTTTTCCGGAAGATGACAATCGTCGAATCCGATCAAGAGCAATCGGGCGCCAGACGGAAGGAGATCGTGATTATCATCCTGATCATGCTTGGATCCATGACAGAGGCGGGGATGATGCTCGCACCCTTTATTCTCTGGCCACACACGGTGATTGCACTCTCCGAGCTGCGTCCGAGGTTGTTGGCAAACCGGAGACCGCGTGAGGCTTGAGACGCGGAGGCTTCACTGAGGCTCCGCCTGGCCTCAGTGTGGCGATTAAATAGAGAGATAGCGCTTCTGCCAAGGCAGCATGTTTTCTTGCCATGCACGCGGCGTGAAATCGTCATAGGCCGTCTCGGCAATCGCCAACATCCAATTCTGCCCCTTGCGGGCCAGCAAGACGCATGACAATTCCATGCTAGGCTCGATCGCAATGGAGGGCCGGTTGGCGCCTGATATATCGATCCCTTTGTTCCGCCACTGGATGCGGATTTCGTCGGGCTCGGATGTCCATTCGCCGGAGGAAACGGAAGCCTTTCCGTCCGGCTTGACGCGAAGCGGCGGCGGCGTGACGTTCAGAAAGCTGCCGTCGTTGAGATAGTTGCCTTCGATTTCCCCCGCAGTCGCTTTGCCGTTTCCTTTCAGAAAGATGTCCTGCTTGCACCGCAAGAATATGTTGCGTCGAAAGCTTCCAGACCACGGCCGATTGGCAAAAAACCCAATCTCACATTCGCTGATCACGTTATCGTGGATATCCATGTCTTTGCGAAATGCCAGGCTCTGGTCCGAGTAACCGCTCAAACTCACGCCACGATTGCTGTTCTCGATCCTGTTGTCATAAACATGGTGGCCAGCATGGTCGACTTGATCGCCAACCCCATACCCGAAGGAATAATCATTCATCTTCCCGTCGCGCATGACGTTACTGCGCACGACGGCATCGTCGCCGATCGATGAAAAGGAGAAATTTTTCCCCCCGATGAAATTGTATTCAACAAGGTATTGTCGCGTTCTACCGCAAACCAGCGCCCCCTTGTTGGATGTGCTGGTCGGCGACTGAAGAAAAAGGTTGCCCCGAACCACCACATTGGAGCTCACATTGCGATCGTCGTTTTCGTAGGCGAATTGGCAACAATCCGCCCCCTGGCCGGGCGCCGGGCCGACGCGGTTGTTCTCCAGCAACACGTCCGACGTCATGGTTAGGTAAATGCCGTCGCCGTTCACATTCTCGGTCTCACAGCGCCGTATGACGAGATTCCTGCCATTGTGAAATTTGAAGCCGCGGGGAGAATTCTTGACGATCACGTCTTCGACCACCGTATCGGAAAACACCTGATAGGCGACGCCGATGTCCGGAGCGCCGTCGATGACCTGTCCCCGCGTGGATGCACCGTGAATTTTCTTTCGCAAGATGGCGGGCATCGGATCTCCATTCGATACGGTTACAGCTTCTAATAATGAGGGGTCGTGTGGCGGATGTTTGAATATCTGGAAATTATCCTAACCTGAACGACCCCTGAGAAATCCATGTAAATAGACCCATGACGTCCCGGCCACATCGATTGAAACTGTGTCCGTCCAGCTGCGTGCTGCCCTGGGATCGCCTTCCGGCACTCTGTTGGTCACACGTTCGCCCAATTTGGCCTGCAAGCCGTCCTGGCAATGCCGCGCTGCGTTTCGGCAGTCAATGTTAAATCACCCGTCAGCCTTATGGCCTGAGTTGTGGAACCGTTGAAAGGCAGCTGTAAAATGTGCCCTTTAGTCGAATCACCGTCGAAATGAGAAGCGGATGGACATCGCTCTGCTTCTCGCCAGCTTCATCGGACGAATGGTAAAATAAGCAATACTCCGAAAACACCCGATGACCCTTGCGGCCCCTCCGCCGACTCTCGAGGTCGTTCTCGCTGTGGACAGAAGCCCGTCTAAGGCGAGTAGTTTTCATTTCACCCTGATGCTGATTGCATATTGACCGGTCTCACGGTACGAAATCCTGGGAGGCCAAATATCGAGGCCCAAATGATTACGCATCGTCAAGATATCGACGGCCTGCGTGCCGTAGCCGTAATTTTTGTGATTCTTTATCACTGTGGATTTGACCGCATTCTCCCCGGTGGATTTATCGGGGTGGACATTTTTTTCGTGATCTCGGGATACCTGATTACGAAAATCATTCTTGCTGACGTCGGGGATGGCCGATTCTCGATTGGCAACTTTTATAGTCGCCGCGCAAAACGAATTCTTCCCGCTGTCGTGGTCATGTATGCCGTTGTGATGGCGGCTTCTTATTTTACGATGCTGCCTGACGAAAGCTTGCGGGTCTTTAAGTCTGTCACTTCCTCCGCGCTTTTTGCCTCAAATGCTTATTTCTATTTTACAACTGGATATTTCGATGATTCCTCGGAATTCAATCCAGTCCTGCACACATGGTCGTTGTCGGTCGAAGAGCAGTTCTACGTCTTTTTTCCACTGATCGTCATGTTGGCAAGCCGATATGGGCGCAGGGCAACCGGGATGGCCATAGCGGGGCTTTTTGCGGTCAGCATCATTGCTTCCATTATCACTGTTCCAATCAACCGCTCCGCAGCCTTTTATCTTGTACAGTATCGCGCGTGGGAACTGCTCGTAGGCGCTCTCATCGCAGGACCGGCACTGACGAAATTCTCTGATGCGCGGATCAACGATGTGCTTTCGGCAATCGGTGCTTTGCTCATCTGCCTCAGCGCGTTGCTGCTGTCGAAGACGTCCGAGTTTCCCGGATTGACGGCGTTGCCCGCGACCGCAGGCACGGCGCTGATCATCTGGACGGGCCCAAGCACCCTTGTCAGCAAGCTTCTCTCATTGAGGGTCGCCACTGCTATAGGCTTGATCTCGTACTCCCTCTATCTGTGGCATTGGCCGATTTGGGTGTTTTCGAACCAGTACGGAGCTTGGGAGCATGGCTGGCAATTGGTGCCGATCGCTTTGAGTTTCGTCGTCGCATATGTTTCGTGGCGATTTGTCGAAACGCCGTTCCGAACAATGAGATACCGACCTCTCGTGTCCGTAGCCGCCGGAGCTGCTTCAATCGCATCCGTAGCAATGCTGGCATTTGTCGGGCAACTCGCTGCCGATCAAATGAAAGAGGACAACACGGCTGTTGAACGGGTGGCGGAATTTGCTGACTACGACCCTTCGAAAGCCTTTCGCAGTGGACAATGCTTCCTCACGTCAAACGACGGCATCGAAAAATATGATCGTGATGCCTGCCTGGCTCTATCAAACAATCAGCAAAACATGGCGCTTGTCGGTGATAGTCACGCCGCTCATCTATATCCCGGGCTAAGGGCGCTTTCGGGGGCCAATGTCATTCAAGCGAACGCATCAGGATGTCGTCCCACCCTCGACGCCGAAGGCGAGGAACGCTGCATCGAACTCATGAACTACATGTTCAAGGAATTCTTGCCGAGCCATAAAGTCGATGTTCTCGTATTGGCTGGACGCTGGACAAAAGATGACGTGAAACTCATCAGAAAGACGGTGGATTACCTGTCACCATTTGCCAAAAAGATCGTCGTCTTCGGACCAGTGGCAGAGTATAAATCTTCCCTGCCGCGGTTGCTCGCACACAGTCTCTACGACAAGCAACCATTTAAGGCCGCCGATCATCTGGTGCCTCGACAACACATCGGTCTGGACATTCAAGACGCGTTGGCCGGAAGCGGGGCAACATACATCTCTACCTATAAGACGATGTGCAACCCAGATTGTGTGGTGTGGACAAAAAGCGGAGACCCAGTCCAATTCGACTATGGGCACTTCACCGCCGACGGCTCCCGCGTTCTGATTTCAAGAGTTAAGCAAGCCCTCGTCGTTCAGTGATAAGAGCGTGCCCATCATCGCGCGTTTAGTTGAACTGATCCCTTCGATACCGGCGCAGCAGGGATTAAGCCGGAGCATGGAAGGCGGAAGCGATCAAGCAGATGATCGGGCGGCTCGCGCGGAGGCGCTTATTCTCACGCCCCCGCCACAAGCGCCTTGTTCTTACTTTGAGACTGCCATGGCCGCCTCATCGATAAAAGCCGCGACCTCCAGAGGCTTTGATTGCGGCAAAGCATGACTTGCTTCCAAGGTCATGACTTTCCGAGCACCGAGACGAGCCGACATTGCCCTCTGGTTTTCAGGAGCAATCATTCTGTCGTCACTTGCTATTTGATACCAGGATGGCTTCTTCCTCCAGGCGGGCGCGGTGACGACGTCGCCAAAGGTACCGGCAAGCGGCGCTTTTTGGGTGGCCGCCAGAACGACACCTTCTTCGGGAGGCAGATCCTGGCAGAAGCTTTCGTGAAATTTATCGGCCTTGAGCCAGAGGTAGCTGTCGCTGTCCGGCTCGATATTGGCCATTGCCGCGGGCGGATGCCGTTGGGTGATAGCAGCTGGACTTTCACCTGCATCGGGGGCGAATGCGGCGATATAGACAAGCCCCGCGACATTCGGTTGATCTCCCGCTTCGGTGATGACCGCACCGCCGTAGGAATGACCGACAAGCACGACCGGCCCTTTCTGCTGGGCCACCATCTTGCGTGTCCGTTCAGCGTCCTCGGCGAGCGAAGTCAACGGCAGTTCGACGGCGTGAACGGACTGATAGCCCCTATGCGCCAGCTCGAGTATCACCTTTCCCCAATGGGCGGCCCCACCCCAAAAGCCGTGCACCAGAATGATCGTGGGTTTATGACTCATAGTTTCTCCTGTTTTCTGAAAAGAGCGATACGACTGTGATCGGCGAGAACGGAATCAAGGCATCCTCTTTCGCCGTCGGCGGAATTGGCGGCTTGTTCCGTTGGTACACCAACGGTCTCACGCACACATCCAACCGCTTTAATTGATTGCATTCAATATAGCTAGGTTTTTTCGATTGATGCGATAATGCCTGTTGACGCGTAGCCCTTCTTCGGACCGAGACGCATCCATTGCATTGCGACGTCGCCGGAAAGGCGGCCTCAACTCGGACAACAGCTTCGATCCTGGCCCGGGCTGCACAAATGTCATGGCTCCCTCCAATGATTGACGCCCAATTGAATGCATCTGATTTGAGCTTTCGTGCATTCGATTTTTGCACGCCGTCGCTCAGAAAATTAGCTCTAAAATTTTTGTTTTCGTTATTGATAGTATAATTGAATGCATTATCGACAGATTTGACTGCTATTTGTGCATAATCAATCTGGCATGGCGCTTGCAATTGGATGGATGCTCCCCGGATGGGGATCGGATTTCAATCAAGGAGCCATCCATGCCCGCAGTGACCAAGCCAGCCAATCAAAAAGGCGACTTTCTTGTCGATTACGAGGACAAGGTTTTTGAGGACGTACAGGCCGGCGAAGGCGAAAAGGCCCTCGTCACCTTCCATACAGTGGCCTTCGAAGGATCGATCGGATTCGTCAACCTGCTGCAGGCGACGCGCCTGAAGCGGAAGGGGTTCGAGACCTCGGTCCTTCTCTACGGCCCGGGCGTCACGCTCGGCGTCCAGCGCGGTTTTCCGACGCTCGGGGCGGAGGCCTTTCCCGGCCATCTGAATTTCAATAACCAGATCGTCAAGTTCATGGAAGAAGGCGGCAAAGTCTATGCGTGCCGTTTTGCCCTTCAGGCGCTTTACGGCCATGGCGAAGGCGCGCTGATCCCCGGCATCACGCCGATCAGTCCGCTCGACGTTCTCGACCTGATCCTGATCCATCGCCGCGACGGCGCCTTCATCCTTGATACCTGGACGCTCTGAGCATCAGGCGCCCCAAAAAATAAAGGGCGGAGCCTTGGCGCTCCGCCTCCCCACCCGTCAATCGAGGATTTCGTCATGGAGAAAAAACCGAGCGTCCGGGTTGCCGCCGCGCAGATCGCGCCGGATCTGACCTCGCGCGAGAAAACACTGGCCCGGGTGCTGGATGCAATTCGTGAGGCCGCCGCCAAAGGCGCCGAGCTGATCGTCTTTCCCGAAACCTTCGTCCCCTGGTACCCCTATTTTTCTTTCGTGTTGCCGCCGGTTCTTTCCGGCAAGGAGCATGTGCGACTTTATGAGGAAGCCGTCACGGTGCCGAGTGCTGCCACCGATGCCGTCTCGGCAGCCGCCCGCCAGCATGGCATCGTCGTGGCGCTTGGCGTCAACGAGCGTGACCACGGATCGCTCTATAATGCCCAGCTGCTGTTTGATGCCGATGGCACGCTCATCCTCAAGCGTCGCAAGATCACCCCAACCTTTCATGAGCGAATGATCTGGGGCCAGGGCGACGCCTCCGGCCTGAAGGTGGTCGACAGCGCCGTCGGACGCCTTGGGGCGCTGGCCTGCTGGGAGCATTACAATCCACTGGCCCGCTACGCTCTGATGGCCCAGCACGAGGATATCCATATCGCCCAGTTTCCGGGCTCGATGGTCGGACCGATTTTTGCCGACCAGATGGAAGTCACCATCCGCCACCACGCGCTGGAAAGCGGTTGTTTCGTGGTCAATGCCACAGGCTGGCTGACCGACGAGCAGATCGCCTCCATCACGTCCGACGCCGGCCTGCAGAAGGCGCTGCGCGGCGGCTGCATGACCGCAATCATCTCGCCCGAAGGCAAACATGTCGTGCCGCCGCTCACAGAAGGCGAAGGCATCCTGATCGCCGATCTCGACATGAGCCTGATCGTCAAACGCAAGCGGATGATGGATTCGGTCGGCCATTATGCCCGACCCGAGCTGCTGCATCTTGTCATGGATGGCCGCGCCACGGCGCCGATGGTCACCACCACCCAGCCATCCCTCCCCACAGCCGAAGCAAGGACCCTTTCCGATGGAGAATACGACACGTCTGCCGACCGAGATTCTGATCAACGAATTGCAGTCCTACGGAGCCCGGCTCGTTGACCCCAAGGCCGGGCATGAAAGCCGCCGCGGTGGTGCCGGACCTTCCGACCACAAGGCGCTGACCATTGACGGCATGACGGTGATGGTGCCGGTTCACACCGCACCCGCATTCGAGAGCCCCTATCTGGTGGAAAAGCCGGATGACATGGGTCGCAGCCGTATCAGCCGGGACGGCACGGTGCTGGGCGAGGTTTCCTTTCCCCTGCGCCCGCGCTTCTACGAGCGCTCGACCGCCGACGGCATTCCCTATTCGCAGATCGCCGTTCTGCACGGCAAGGACGTGCTCGCTACCACCGTGCTGCAGACCTGCATCCGCTATCAGAGCCGCACCAAGACCTGTCAGTTCTGCGCCATCGGCCAATCGCTGGCCGCCGGCCGCACTATCGCCCACAAGACGCCAGAGCAGCTCGCGGAAGTCGCCAGGGCCGCCGTCGAACTGGACGGCGTCAAACATATGGTGATGACCACCGGCACGCCGAAGGGCGACGACCGCGGTGCTGCGATCCTCGCCGACAGCGCCCGCGCCATCAAGGCGGCCGTCAATATTCCCATCCAGGCGCAATGCGAGCCGCCGGAAGACGATATATGGTTCACCCGCATGAAGGAGGCCAGCGTCGATGCACTGGGCATGCATCTGGAAGCCGTAACGCCGGAGGTGCGTGCCCGCATCATGCCGGGCAAGGCGCAGGTCTCGATCGCCAAATACATGGCCTCGTTCAAAGCCGCAGTGGAGGTCTTCGGGCGCGGCCAGGTCTCGACCTACATTCTGGCGGGTCTCGGCGACAGCCGTGAAGCCATTCTGGACATCTGCGAAAAGCTGGTTGCGCTCGGTGTCTATCCCTTCGTCGTGCCCTTCGTACCAATCTCCGGCACGCCGCTCGAAAGCCACCCGGCGCCGCGGCCCGACTTCATGGACTCGATCCTCGGACCCTTGTCCAGGATGCTGGTCGTCAGCGGCTTGAAGGCCGTCGACATCAAGGCCGGCTGCGGCAAATGCGGCGCCTGCTCCGCCCTTTCCACCTATGAAAGGATGCTCACCAAATGATGCTCGAAGCCTTTGCTCCCTATCGCTCGAGCGAATTCCAGGTGAAGTTCGCAACCTCCGCCTGGGAGCGCCGCGAAGCGCATACGCTACGCCGCGCCGTCTTCTGCCAGGAACAGCGGATCTTCGAAGGCGATGACCGCGACGCGATCGACGACGACGCCATCCCGATCGTGGCTCTCTCCATGCTCGGCATTGCCGCCGACCAGTTGGTCGGAACGGTGCGCATCCATCAGGCCGAACCCGGCCTCTGGTGGGGCTCGCGACTGGCGGTCCATCCGGATTTTCGCAAGATCGGCGCCCTGGGGGCGACCCTGATCAAGCTCGCCGTATCCTCCGCCAATGCGATCGGATGCCACACATTTCTCGCCAATGTGCAGGTTCAGAACGGTCTGCTGTTCCGCAGGCTGCACTGGGATGTGATCGAGGAGTTCGAGGTCTACGGCAAGCCGCATCTCAGGATGAAGGCCGACCTTGCCTATTATCCGCCCTGCGTCACACCCGAGGCAGGCTTCACCGCCCTTTCCAGAAAGGCGGCGTGAGAATGGTCGCGATCGACATCAAGACCCTGGCGGCAAAACTCTCGACCAGCAGCGGCATCGCCGCCAAGCAGGATATCGGCACGATTGCGGCAAGGCTCGGCCTGCAGGGGCAGCAGATTGCCGTCGGCGACGATTGCGCCGCGCTGCGTGATGGCGACGGTTATCTGCTTTTTGCCATCGAAGGGTTCATGAACGAGTTCGTCGCCGCCGACCCCTGGTTCGCTGGCTGGTGCGGCGTCATGGTCAATATCTCCGACGTCGTTGCCATGGGCGGCCGGCCAATCGCCGTGGTTGATGCCGTCTGGGCCAATGGCGAGGCTGGCGCGACACCCGTTCTCGAAGGCATGCGGGCGGCATCCAGCGCCTTTGGCGTGCCGATCGTCGGCGGGCACACCAATATCCGCACCGAACGCGGCCAATTGTCGGTCGCCATTCTCGGTCGTGCCAAGAAGCTGCTGACGAGCTTCGATGCACAGCCGGGCGATGTGCTGGTTGCAGCGATCGACCATCGCGGCCGTTACCGCGAACCCTTCAACAACTGGGAAGCCGCCACCGACGCCGCGCCGGCGCGCCTGCGCGGCGACCTCGAGCTGCTACCCGAGATCGCCGAGGCCGGGCTGGCGCTGTCTGCGAAGGATATCAGCCAGGGCGGCATCGTCGGCACGGCCATCATGCTCGCAGAATGTTCGCATGTCGGCATCGATATCGACGTCACCGCCATTCCCCTGCCCGCCGGTGTGAGCCTCGGCCGCTGGCTCGTCACCTTTCCGAGCTTCGGCTATCTGCTCTCGGTCGCGCCGGAACATGCGGTCGATGTCGTCACCCGCTTCACCGCGCGCGGCATCAGCGCCGCGGTCATCGGCGCAGTCGTGGCTGGTGCCGAGGTCGCACTGGTCGATGGCGATAGCCGTGCAGTGGTGCGCAATCATGCCGAAACACCCCTTCTGCAGCTCGGTCGGCAGGATGTCGCCGCATGAGCCTCCCGTCGCACCGAACCTTGCGCATTGCCATGCTGACCCATTCCACCAATCCGCGTGGCGGCGTGGTTCATGCCATGCAGCTTTCGGAAGCGCTGACCTCGCTTGGCCATGAGGTGGTCCTGCATGCGCCTGATGCCAAGGGGGCGGGCTTCTTTCGTCAGCCCTCCTGCGGCACGGCCTGCATTGCCGTGCCGCCGGCACCCGCGGACATGACGGAAATGGTCGAGCAGCGGATTGCCGACTATGTCGGTTATTTCCGAAGAACCGCAACCAATGGCTTCGACCTGTTCCACGCCCATGACGGCATTTCCGGCAATGCGCTGGCAACCCTCAAGCTGGAGGGCCTGATCCCGAATTTTGCCCGCACGGTCCACCACATCGACCAGTTCGCCGATCCGCGTCTGATGGCTCTGCAAGATCGCGCGATCGACGCGGCCGATATCGTCTTCGCCGTCAGCCGCCTCTGGCGGGACAAGCTGAGAGAGGATCGCGGCATTGATGCGGTGGTAGTCGGCAATGGCGTCGACACCAACCGCTTCTCGCCGGCCTGGAGCGGGGAGCAGGTCGCTCTGCGCGACAGGCTGCAGCTGGGAAGCGGGCCGATCTTCCTTAGTGTCGGCGGCATCGAGGCGCGAAAGAACACCCTTGGTATTCTCGAAGCCTTTCGTCAGGTCCGCGCCATCCGGCCGGATGCCCAGCTCGTCATTGCCGGGGGCGCCTCGCTCCTGGACCATGGCGACTATCAGGAAGAGTTCCGTTCTTGCCTCGCCTGCCTCGGTCGGGACGCCGCGGCGGTGCATATCACCGGTCCGATAGCAGATACCGACATGCCCAGCCTCTACCGGCTGGCGGATGCGCTGGTATTTCCCTCGTTCAAGGAAGGTTTCGGCCTCGTCGTTCTCGAAGCCATGGCCAGTGGCATTCCGGTCGTGACGTCCTCGATTGCGCCCTTCACCGAATATCTGGGTCCCGGCGATGCGATCTGGTGCGATCCGCACCATCCCGTCTCCATTGCCGAGGGCATGGCGCTGGCGCTGGTCGCACCGATCCGCGAGCAGATCATTCCCCGTGGTCTCGAGGTTGCCGCCCGCCATGGCTGGCACCAAACCGCAATAGCCCATCTTGCCCGCTATCACAGTCTGTTGGAGCCCAACCATGCCTGAAATGCGGTTCGTCATTGCCTGGCCGGATGGCCGCAAGGAGACCTGTTACTCGCCCTCCCTGGTGATCAAGGACTATTTCGCCGAGGGCCGAAGCTATCCGCTGTCCGACTTTCTCGATCGCAGCCGCACGGCGCTGACCATCGCCAGCGACAGGGTCAAGGCGAAATACGGCTATCCCTGTTCCCTAGCGCTCGGCCAGCTGTCGCGCATCGAACAGGCCGCCACTCCCTATCTCACCGACGCAGGGGCCGAAGTCCGCTGCGAAAGCTTCATCCTTTGAAAGGACCCACCATGACCACACCATTCCTCAAGAGCCATTACAGTGCAGTCGTCATCGGCGGTGGCCAGGCCGGGCTCTCGGCCTCTCATTATCTGAAGGGGCACGGCATCGATCACGTGGTCTTCGAGAAGAAGACCGTTGCGCATAAGTGGAAGAACGAACGCTGGGACGCCTTCTGCCTGGTGACGCCGAACTGGCAATGCCAGCTTCCCGACCATCCCTATGACGGCACGGATCCGCACGGTTTTATGGTCAAGGACGAGATTCTCGCCTATGTCGATCGCTTCGTGAAAAAGCTCGATGCGCCGGTCTTCGAGCAAACCGGCGTGACGTCGCTCGAAAAGCACGGCGACCTCTTCCGGCTCGCGACTTCGGCGGGCGCGGTGACCGCCGACGCCGTGGTGATCGCCACCAGCCTCTATGCAGCTCCGGCCATTCCGCGTGCTGCCGAGCGCCTGCCCGAGGACATCATGCAGATCCACACCGCCGCCTACCGCAGCGCCGATCACCTGCCGGACGGCGGCGTCATCGTGGTCGGCTCCGGCCAGTCCGGCTGCCAGATTGCAGAGGATCTGCATCTGGCCGGCCGCAAGGTGCATCTCGTCACCGGCAACGCGCCACGCTGCGCCCGGTTCTATCGCGGTCGCGATGTAGTCGACTGGCTTTCCGATATCGGCCAGTACGACATCACGGTCGAACATGATGGCATGACGAAGAAGAAGCACGACACCAACCATTACCTGACAGGACGCGACGGCGGACGCGATATCGATCTGCGCAAGTTCGCGCTGGAGGGCATGGCGCTTTATGGCCGCATGTCCGGCGTCGCCGCCGGCCGGATGCTGTTCGAGCCGAACCTGAAGGCCAATCTCGACGGCGCCGACCGTGTCTACAACGGCATCAATGCCCTGATTGACCGGCACATCGCCGAAAAGGGCATCGATGCTCCGGCCGGGTCCCCCTATATCCCCGTCTGGGAGCCTGAGGCGGAGATCGCCGAACTCGACCTGAAGGCGGAGGGGATCACCTCGGTCATTTGGGCCACGGGATTCAGTCCGGATTGGTCCTTCGTCGGACTGCCGATCTTCGATGGCAATGCCTATCCCGTTCATCGCCGCGGCGTCACCGTCGTCGATGGCGTTTACGTGCTCGGACTTCCCTGGCTCTGGACCTGGGGCTCGGGCCGGTTCCTCAGCGTCGGCAGAGATGCCGAACATGTGGTCGGGCATCTGGCAGCTCGACGTTCGGCGCAGACATCGTCTCTCAAGCAATCGGTCAGCGCCTAATCATGAGCGCGGCCCTTCTCGATTTTCCGCCCGCAGGACCTTCGGCACGCGACCTGATGGAACGTGCCCTTGATCCGCATATGCTGCTCGGCATGCCCCATTTGAATGGAAACGGGCTATCGGAGACCTGGCTGATGAAGGAACTCGGCCATCGTCACTGGCTGATGCTTGCCTGTCATCTCGGGTTCGACAATGCGGATTTCAGAACGGCCGATGGAGAGGAGGCCTATGCCGCGATCTGTGCAACGTCACTGACGGATGCATGTTTCGACGTCGTACAGGCAAACGACATTTTGACCATCCATTCGAGACTGTCCGTAGTCTCGCGAACCCGGACGTCGACCCGACACGAATTGTCTGTCCACGGACGAAGCGTCGGCGCGGTCGAACTCATCTCAACCTTCGTTCACAGAACGATCAAAGACAACAATCACTCGATAGCCCGTGTGACGTTGCCTGAGCCGCAGGGACAGCGGTTCCAGCCCAGCCTTCTCGCCCAGAATGCTGCAGACATCCGGAATGGGCGGTTAGCAACGCATTTCGGGTTTCCGGTCCCCGCCAACAAAGCGCTCCGAACCTTTCGGTTTGATCCCAGCACCTCCCAGGAGTTCAACGGCGCAGGCCTGTTTTACTTTGCCGAGTATCAGGCTCTCGCCGATCGCGCCTTGGAAAACTGGTTTCCCTGCAAGGGGCCGGTCGTCCGTAAGGCCGTCTTCTTCCTGGGAAATATCGAACGAAATGAAAGCGTTTTCTTCGACCTTGTTGATTTTTCCGACGAGCAAAGAACTGTCCATGGGCAGTTGCGACGTGAGAACGGGAAAGTGATCGCCAAAATATTCGGTACGTGGACATGTCTTCGCTGAGGCTACCTGCAGATTTCAGCCACCTCGGTTCGGTTTGCAAGTCGGAACCGACTGAAAGCCGGCAGCCCAAGCTTGGCCATCACTCTCATGGATGCGAACCTCAAACTAGACATGATCTCACCGGTCGTTTGATCCGCCGGCCAAAATACATTCGGAATGGATTTACCAGCAGGTAAAACCAGCATCGGCAACGACTGTCGTACCAGTCATGAGGCTTGACGCATCCGATGCAAGAAAATGGACGACGGAAGCGATCTCGTCAGGTTTGCCGAGACGGTGCATCGGCGTATCTCGCAGCCAGACATCGATCATTCCCTCATTGTCGTGACGATAGGTGGTCATCGCAGTCTCGATGTAGGTGGGCGCAACGGCGTTGACACGGACGCCACGGTCGGCCCATTCGGCCGCAAGCGACGATGTCATCTGGTGCACGGCAGCCTTGGCGGCGTTATAGTAGGTTTGCTTCTGTGGGCGGTTCGATATCAGACCCGACATCGACCCAATGTTGACGATCGAGCCCGAATTGGCATTGAGCATATGCCGGGCGAAGGCGCGGTTGCACCAAAAGACGCCATTGTAGTTGACGTCATTGACGTGGAGCCAATGCTCGTCGGTCACGTCTTCTGCGGCGACGCCGGAACGAGCGATCCCTGCATTCGCAACCAGGATGTCCACCTTGCCATAGGTCGAGACCACCCAGTCGGCCAGCCCATCGACGTCCGCCGATTTCGTAACATCGACCTGGTAGGTGGCGACATCGTATCCCTTTGCCTTCATTGCCGCCGCGCCCTCATCGGCGATTGCCTTATCAATATCGGCAATGACAACTTTTGCTCCGTGTTCGGCAAGCGCCTCGACACAGCTTAGCCCTATGCCGCGTCCGCCACCCGTAACGACGGCGACCTTGCCATCCAGGCGAAACTTTTCTGCGTACATTGTGTCCTCCACATAGACTTCAGAAGATCAATGATCATCTTGACGAACTTGCTCTGCGAGATTCAAAAACGGATGGCGGCCTGGCTGGTTGAAGTGCTTGCGGCGAACATCGAGCAACCTCTCGATCTGATCTGCATTGAACTCCTTGGCGCCGCCGTAGGAGGCCGCGAGGTAGACGACCTTGGCGTAATAATCGAGTGCTTCCATCTTGAAATAGGCGCTGTTCAAATCATGCCCATAAGTCAGGGCACCGTGGTTTTCGAGCAAAAGCGCATCGTGTCTTTGCAGGTAGGGTATGATGGCGTCCGACAGTTCCGGCGTGGACGGAAGGCCGTACGGGGTTAACGGGACTTCGCCCAAAAACATTGTCGACTCAGGCATGATCTGTTGGGTCAGCGGCTTGCCACAAATGGCATGCACGGTGGCGTAAAGCGGATGCGCATGCACGACGGAACGCACATCGTCGCGATGATCGTAGACACACAAATGCATGCCCATTTCGGTGGACGGACGATATCGCCCATCACCGATGGGCTTTCCGCTGCGCTCGATATGGCAGATCATTTCCGGCTTCATGAAGCCCTTGGAGACACCGGTCGGCGTGCAAAGAAGCGTACCGTCATCCAGTAGAACGGAAATATTGCCGTCGTTGGCCGCGCCCATCTCACGCGCGTAGGCGCGTCGGCCCACCTCGCAGATAAATTCACGCAGTTCGAGATTATTTTCCATGATCCTCACCTTCAATACCGGAGAGGACCATAACCGCGACAGCGACATAGTCAACAAAAACAGAAATTTTAATGTCTGAAAATGTTGTTTTTAATAGAGAATTGGGATGTCCAGCTTCTGAAAATGTTTGATCCATTCCTGGGAAGGCTGACGATCGGTGATAACAGCGTTGATTTGATCTACAGGGCAGACGCTGGTGAGCGCCGAACCATCAAACTTGTCCCCGTCGACGAGGAGACACACCTTTCGGGCGGCGGCAATGAACGCACGCTTGACCTCAGCATCCGGAAGGCTTGCATCCATAACGCCTCCCGATATCGAGATGGCCTTGCAGCTGATGAGCGCGATATCGGCATTGAATTTGGCGATTGCCTGCGTCGCCAATGTTCCTACGAAGGTCATCGACTGCTTACGCAGCTCGCCGCCGACAGACACGATGGTGTGCTGCGTTGCTCCGGGGTTGGCGGTAATGCGTACGGAATTGGTAATCAATGTTAGGTCGTGATGATCTTTAAGCGCGCTGAGCACCTCAAAAGCTGTCGATGAAGAGTCAATCATAACGGCATACGCATCGTGCACCAATGCAGCCGCGAGAGCGGCAATCTTTCGCTTCGCCTCGATATTGGTGACCTGACGCATCCGGTAGGGAAGATCTTCCGCTTCGGCTTCCCTTGCTACCGCCCCGCCGTGTGTACGGCTCAGAAGCCCGCTTCCATCCAAGGTCTGCAGGTCGCGGCGGATCGTCTCTTCGGTGACGCCAAAAGACTTGCTGAGATCAGTGACCTGCACCGTCTTGTGACGATAGACCAGGTCAAGAATTTTCTGTCTTCGTTCGACTGCGAGCATTTTTTAGGGGAAACCCATTGTTATTTCTGAGGGTAGTAATTCAGGATATCGGCCGACTTTTCAATCACGATGCGAGCCGCTGCAAGGTTTTCGATCAAACCAAGGCCAATCAGCTGCATCGCGATATTTCCCCAAGCGCTTGCTTCGATTGGTCCGACGGTGACAATACGGCTGGTGCGGTTTGCTATCATTTGGCACAAAAGAGCGTCCTGGCCCCCGCCACCACAGATCCGAAGGCGGGCCACAGGCTCATGCGTCTGCCGTTCGAGCGCCAAAAGACTTTCTGCAACGTCTTCAGTCAACCCGCGGTAAACGGCAAGTGCGAGAGTGCCGAGGTCGTCATTGGTGCATCCAGCGAGTTCGGGGCGGGCGCGCGTCAAAGCGGCCACAATGTCGGGCGGATCGAAGAAAGCTGGATCCGACGGATTGATCGAGGCTGACATCCCCCGTGCGGAGGCAATCGTCGCAAGGTCTGACATTTGAGCGAAGCTGATCTCCTGCCCTACGCGCGCCGACCAGTGCGAACGAAGCTTTTGCAGCAGATGTAACCCATTCAAACTTCGTAAGAAAAGCTGACGACCTTCAATGCCACCTTCGTTCCCGAAACCGGTTAACCGGGCGTCCTCCGAAGTAATCGCGTGACGCACCTCGCGGCCGATGATTGACCATGAACCACAGATCAGGAAGGCTTCCTGCGTGCGTAGTGGAAGTCCGCATACTGCGCTTGCAGTGTCGTGGGCCGCGACCGAGATCACGGGAATTCGGTTGTGTAGTTGAAGTTCCAATTGGAGCTCTTCCCGAAGCCGGCCAAGGACCGTGCCCGGCTGCGTTAACGGTGGAAGCAGGCCGAGGGGGATGCCGGCGCTGCTGCAAATGGAACGATCCCATTTTCCGTCCAACGAGAGAAGGCCGGAGGTGCGCGCAAGCGTAAGGTCGCCGCCGACTGCCCCTGTCAGGTGATAATTGACGGCATCGGCGATCATCAGCACGCGCTGGCTGGTGGCAATCACCGATGGATCTTCCTTGCCTGCGCTGAAAAGCTGATAGACCGTGTTGATTGGGAGAACCTGCGAACCGGTCCGTTCGAACATTTCGCTGGGTGTCGTGGGAAAGGCGTCATAGCCTCGTTGGGAACGGGGATGCCGGTAGTGGTGAGGCGCGGCCTGCAGCTGTCCGGTGGCGTCAACGAAAGCATAATCTACCCCCCAACTATCCACGCCGATGGAATCGATCTTCGCGCAACGCTCGAGTGCCAGCTGCAAGCCTTTCTTGATTTCCTCAAGCAAACGATTGAGGTCCCAGTGGGGTCCATCATCGAGGCGCATCTCCATCCCGGAGAACCGGCGAACCTCCGAAAGATCGATCTTTTGTCCGTCGAAGCGGCCCAGCATCGCCCGCCCGCTCCCAGCGCCCAAATCGACTACGAGGCAATTGATCATTTTGCTTCTCTCAAAAAATGGCTCGGACGCCCGCCAAAGCGACAATATCAGACCGCAAACACAAACCAATCTTTATAAATGTGGTTTTATGTGATTTTATTTTGACTTGTATAGCGCCAGGCTTGCGGTTTTGCACCGACAGAAAGGTCTTCGAACAGCGGCGCGCTTGATGCGACGTCCCGCGAGTGATCTAGTGGAATGACAAATGGAGGTGAACTTCAGCAGCCCGCCTGATGAATGTTCGACCGCTCCTGTGCTAGCGTGCTATGCGCGTCTGAAAAGACGCGCGGCGCCGTAGAGAAAGAAATGCGAGCACGTGACGACCAGCATCAGACATATTGCTAAGCTTGCAGGAACGTCAGTCTCTTCGGTCTCGCGTGTTCTCAACAACAGCGGTTATGCCTCGCCTGAGCTCAGGGACCGGGTCGAGGCGGCAATCCGATCACTGAACTACACACCCAGCAAGGGTGCACGTATGCTGCGGGGTGCACCAAGCCGGATGATCGGACTGATGCTGCCGTCGATTGAAGTGCCTTTCTTCGGCATCCTGGCCCATG
The DNA here is from genome assembly GCF_051811185.1 of Rhizobium sp. 62_C5_N11_2. Lineage (NCBI taxonomy): Bacteria > Pseudomonadati > Pseudomonadota > Alphaproteobacteria > Hyphomicrobiales > Rhizobiaceae > Rhizobium > Rhizobium sp. 62_C5_N11_2. The sequence goes on along the minus strand of NZ_JBPWPW010000001.1, from coordinate 310,835 downwards.
CCATCGAACAGGAATTGTTCCAGCACGGCTATCAGACGCTGATCTGCAGCACGGCGGAAAACTTGGACCACGAGGTGCGCTATATCTCCATGCTGCTCGCCCAGCGCGTCGATGGCGTCATCGTGGCGAGCGCCTTCGGCAGTATCGAGCATTTCGGGGTGCTCAGGGACGCCCGTATTCCGATCATCGCCATTGACCGCGAGCTGAACGGCATCGCCGACGACGCTGTCATGGCCGATCACGCGGAAGGTGGACGGCTGATGGCGCGCCATCTGATCGACCTCGGCCACCGGGCGATCGCCATCGTCGGCGCGCCGGCACACAGCCAACCTATCCAGCTTCGCCTTCAGGGCATCACGGCGGAAATGGCCAAGGATGGCATCGCACCTGCCATCGTGGCGATGGCGGAAGAGCACAGCTTTGCGGAAACCTACCGGCTGGCGCGAGAATTGCTGGCGTCTCGACCTGAGGTCACCGCGATCATCGGCACAACCGACGTTTCGGCGATTGCCGCAATCCACGCCATTCAGGATCGCGGATTTTCCGTTCCGAACGACTATTCGGTCGTCGGCTTCGACGACCTGCCGGAGGCAGCCTATGTCTTTCCGCGGCTGACAACGGTCGCGCAGCCGATCCGCGATGTCGGGCGGCAGGCAGCACGGCTGCTGGAAGCGCTGATCGAGGAGCACCAAACAGGGGACGAATCTCAAGGCGCGGTCGTAAAAGTGCCGGTCACGCTGATCGAGCGTGATTCCACCGGCCCCGTCCGCAACTGAGCGGCAGTGTCGATCGGAGATGAGCGACGTGAGCTAGGGTCGGACGATGACCTTGATCTCGCCCGGTAATGGCGCGTTGCCCACCACGTCGGCGACCTCCTCGAGACCGATGGTTTTGGTGACCAGCGCGTCCAGCTCCAATGCCCCGTTTGCTACCATTGCAGCAGCGCGCGAATGGGTGAAAGGATTGAGGTAGGCCGGCCTGATATCGACTTCGTTCACCAGCAGATCGAAGGGCAGAACCGGCACCTCGACACCTGCCGGCGTGACCCCGAAAAGCACGAATGTGCCACCGCGCCGCGCCATCCTCAGACCGCTTTGAAGCGTGTCGGGCACGCCGGCGCACTCGATGACCACGTCTGTGCCGCCTTTGGTAACCTCTCGCACGGAAGCGATCGTGTCCGAGGAGGCCGGGTCGAAGGCGTGCGTCGCCCCCAGGCGCAGAGCGGTTTGGCGTCGCGATTGCTGGCGCGTGATCAAAATGATCTCGCTCGCCCCCGCCAGGCGGGCCAATTGCACCATCAGCAGACCGATCACGCCCCCGCCGAGGATCGCGACGCTGTCGCCCGGACGGATCCTTGCCTTATCGATGGCGTGGATGCAGCAGGCCAGCGGTTCACTGAAGGCGCCGTGAACGGGATCGAGGTCGGCCGGCAGCCTGAAGGCCTGCGCGTGCGGCACCGCCACATATTCCGCAAAGCCGCCATCCCGTGTCACGCCGATGGCAGTCAGGCTCTCGCACAGGTTCGGCCGCGCCTGCGTGCAAGCCGGACAGATGCCGCAGGCGATATTGGGGTCGACCGTCACGAGCTCCCCACCGCTAAACCGTGTCACACCATCGCCGATCTCTTCCACGATGCCGCAGAATTCGTGGCCCAGCGTGACGGGGATCGCTGTCGGATATTCGCCCTTGTACATGTGGCGATCGGAACCGCAGATGCCGGCTGCTGCCACCCTGACAAGCAGTTCGCCTGGCCCGGCAACCGGTTTCTCAACGTTGCGCATGGTCAAAGACCCGATCGACTCCAAGCGTACAGCCTTCATTCCACTCCTCCAGACCTCAAGTTCGATTGCCGATCGTGCTGATGAAGCCGCCTTGCAGGATGATGCACCCGCGACGCGGCTCAAACGCTCAGCTCATGACATTGCCGCCGTCGACATTGTAGCACTGCGCCACGATGTATGCTGCATCAGGCCCGGCCAGGAAGGCGGCCATGGCAGCTTGTTCTTGGGGAGCGCCAAATCGTCCGGCGGGAACGGCGGCGGCCACGCGGCGCTTGACGTCACCGGGTTTCAAAGCTTCCCGGCTGCCGAGTTTTGCATCGACGACGTCCCACATCGGCGTATCGACGACGCCGGGAGCGATGGCGTTGACATTGATCCCGTAACGGATCAGCTCCAGAGCGCAGCTTTGCGTGATGCTGATGACCGCCGCCTTGGATGCGCAGTAAGCCACAGCAGGTCCTTCGCCCCGACGCCCCGCCTGGGACGAGAAGTTGATGATGCGTCCACCTTCCCCCCTCTCCACCATGTGCCGGGCAACGGCCTGTGTCATGAAAATCACGCCTTCGATATTGACCTGAAATACCCTAGCGGTGCGCTCCCGGGATATTTCCAGAATGGACTCGACCTCGTAAATGCCTGCGGCATTGACCAGGATATCGATCTTGCCGGCAGTGGCGATGGCGAAGCGTGCAGCTTCTTCGATGCTGTCCTGGCTGGTCACGTCAAGCGCCACACCCCAGGCATGCGGACCGATCGCTTCCGCCACCCGTGCGCATCGTTCACCGTCGAGATCTGCCACGACAACCCTGGCGCCTTCGGCGGCGAAGCGTTCGCATACTGCTTTGCCGATACCGCTCGCTCCCCCTGTGACCAATGCCACCTTGCCCGAGAGCCGCGCCGTTTCCGTATAGGTCATCGCACTGCCTCCCCGCTCGGACCTGCGCCGGCAAGGGTGCCGTGCGCGGCTGCCATCGTGAATAGCTTCATGTCTGCTCCTCCATTCTGACTGGATGGTGATCGGCGCCGCCCTCTCCTGAGACGACGCCAATGGGCTATGCGGATTGCGGGCTCGCCTCCTGCGCCTCCCGAAGGAGCACAGACATGTCGGGGATGCCGTCGGTGGCCGTCGCACCCGCGAGGCAATGCGCAGCCGCAGCATGGGCGACGGCGCAGATATGCTCGACAGGCCAGTTCTCATGCAGGCCGTAGAGCACGGCGGCACAGAAGGCGTCTCCTGCGCCGACCGTACTGACGATGTCATGGGGATCGACGGGTCGTGAACGCGTCATGATCGGGGATGCGCCTGATGCAAACCAGAAGCAGATTTCCGGTGCATGGATAATCGCGCCTTTGGTGACGCCTGCCGCAAGCAGGCGCTCGCCCGCTTCCAAAAGTCCCGCCTCGATCAAATCTCCCTTCGCATCGCGAACGATGACGCCGGTTGCCCGACCCGCCTCCATCTCATTGATGATCAGGAAATCGCAGAATGGCAGAGCGACGCCGACCTTGGCCGCAAATTCCGGGTCTTCGCTCGATACGAAATCCACGCAGGTCGTCAGCCCCGCGCGGCGTGCGGCTTCCAGCAGGCGCGACGCTCCCGAACGACCGTCAGGGCCGATGCGGTCGAGACCCGGCAACAGCATGAGATAACCGAGATAGAACAGCCGATAGCCGGCCTTGGCGAAGGCGGCTGGTGAGACGAGCTCATCCGTCACGGCATCGTTGGCGCCGCCATGATAGAAGAAGGTCCGGTTCTGGCCGGGCACATTCATGACATGCGTATGCGCCGTCACCCGGTCGGCAAGCGCGGTCAACCCACCGACATCGACGCCGGCAATTGTAAGGCGGGCCTTGACGATCTCCCCATCCTGATCAGCGCCGATGCATCCCGCCGCCGCCAGCTTTCCGGGAAATCCGAGCGAGGCCAGATCGGTAACGACATTGGCCGCCCCGCCGCCCACGCCCAGATCCTGGTGCAGGATATGCGCGAGATTGCCCTGTTCTGGCCAATAGGACAGGGTGTGGACGCGATCGACAATGAAGTTTCCCGCGCAGACGATGCCGCCGTGCTTCTGGCTATCGCGATCGCAAACCTCCTCCCCGCCCCGCATCAACTGCCTCCTTCGTTCCAGAGCGGTCTCAGCGGCGGCTCGTCTTCCTCGATCACGGCAAAGCGCCCGATCGGCTCCAGAAAGACATTGTCGCTGTTGTCGTCGTTGACCTGGCTGACCTCGCCGACAAGGACAGGTCCGCCCCCTTTCCTGCCGTAAAAGCGGTGGTAAAGCCGGGTGCGGATCGTCACGCTTTGGCCAGGCTCAAGAATCAGCGGCTCCCATGCCGCGAGCCGGTGCGGCAGCCCGTCGACCGGAACAGTCACATCCTCCGTCAGCACATTGCCATCAGCATCGGTTGCGGCGAATTCGATGACGAGATCGCCGCCGGCGCGATTGATGATGTCTTCCATCTTCGTCGCATGGCGGTGCGTCGGCGTGACCTGGCCTTCTTCGACGAAGAGCAGCTTTTCGGCATAGGTCCGCTCTCCCTCGACGTCAACGATGCCATTGCGCAGGCAGAACAACACGAGGCCGCATTCGGCGAACCGGTTCGAGCCGAAATCGGTGACATCCCAACCCAGCTGATGGGCGCGCAAATAGAATGAAGCCTCCGGATGTGCGGCAAAATCCGCCGCCGTCCAATACCCCCATGCCGGCAGGGACCAGTGCCAGCGCTCGAGGGTCTCGGTTGCCCGCAGCAACGCGGCGTTGATCGCGGAGCGCTGCATCAGACGGACGCCCCGTCATACGCGACCGGTACCACGACCTCCTCGCGACCGGATTTGAGGGCTGCCGTCAGGACCGCATGATGCGCCTGCGCCTCCGCCGGCGTCGCACAGCCGAAACCGTTCGCATCCCCGCCGGCAAGCTCATCGACGAAGGCCGCCCACATCTGCTGTATGGCGTCGGCAAAACCGAATTCAAAGATCTTGCCTGTGATGGCCGGAAACAGCGAGCCATAGCCGAGATCCTCGGTGCTCCAGGCCTGCGCTCCGCCATTATAATCCATCCACTGCCACTGGCGCGGCGACTTCGTGCTGAAGAATGCGCTTTTCTTCATGCCAAGAACCCTGATGTACCAGGTGTTGGATTCGCCCGGCGCGATGCGCCAGGTTTTCAGCACCATCGGGAAATCCTGATCCCCGGTGCGTACGCGGCTGCTGATCGTGGCATTGTCCCAGGTGGTGCAGGGCAGCATGCCGCCCTTGCCGTCGGGACGTTCGGTAACCTTCTTGACCAGTTGTGCATGCAGGGTCGTCGGGCGCCAGCCGAGACGCAGCGGCACGTGCAGCACATGCATGCCGAGATCACCCATGCAGCCATAGTCGCCATTGATCTCGGCCATGCGCTTCCAGTTGATCGGCTTCTGCCGGTCGATATCCGAAGAGTGCAGGAAACCCGCCTCGACTTCGATTATATCTCCCATCTCGCCGCTTTTTGCGAGCGCGATGACCTTCTGTGCGCCGGGGAAGAACGGCATTTCCGACGAGCAGCGGACCAGGAGTTCGGGATGCTCGGCCAGAACCGCCATGATTTCCCGGTTCTGAGCGGCGTCCATCCCGAAGGGTTTTTCGCCGAGAAGATGCTTTCCCGCCTGCAGCACGTCGATGTAGAACTGCTGGTGCAGCACATGCGGGACGGCGCAATAGACCGCATCGACCTCGGGATTGGCCAGAAGCTCCTTATAGTCGGCAGTGAACTGCCGAACCGTCGGCACATGATCCTTGAACCAGTCGAGCAGCGTCGCGTTGGTATCACAGACGGCGACGATTTCCGGTCGCGCCTTCACATCGGCCAGATGCAGCCAGCGCGCCGCAGCACTCGCGAATTCGCGTCCCATCAGACCGCAGCCGATGACGCCGAAGCGGAATATTTTCGTCATGACATCTCCTCCCCAGACGCGCGTCAGCCAATATGCAGCGAGGCTTGCTCGACGGAAGCCTTGTCATGGACGATCGCCATCAAGGCTCGCGTCATGCCGCCGGGATTGTTGTGTTGAATGACGTTGCGGCCATAGACGATGCCACGAGCGCCCTGCTCCATCAACTGCTTGGTGCGGATCAAGATTTCCTGATCCGAAACGCGGCCGCCGCCGCGCACGAGCACCGGCAGGCCTTGGGCGATTTCGACCACGCGATGATATTCCTCAACATTGTCGCAGGGGTCGGCCTTGATGATATCGGCGCCGAGTTCGGCCGCCTGGCGCACAAGCGGCAGGATCTTGTCGATCGCGCCATCGACCATGTAGGCGCCCTTGGAATTGTCCTGCATGACGAGCGGCTCGACCATCAGCGGCATGCCGTAGATCTCGCATTCGCGTTTCAGGCTGTTCACATTGCGCACACAGGCGCGGTAGACGTCCGGCTGGTCCGGCAGCATCAAGAGATTAACGACGACACAGGCGGCATCCAACGCGACGCCCTGTTCCACCGCCCTGTCGATCATCTCGGAAAACAGCTGGGACGGCAGGGGATTGCCATAGATGTTGGCGATGTCGGTGCGCAGCACCAGTGCCGGGCGATGCTTGCCGGGAATAGCCTGCAGAAGGGGTGCCGTCCCCGGCGGCAACTGAATGGCATCCGGCGCCGCTTGCGCGATCACCTCGATGGCAGTCTTCATGTTCTCGATACCGGCGAGGAAAGTCCGTTCATTGAACATGCCGTGATCGATAGCAACGTCAAAACAATTTCCAGACACGCCAAAAAGTCGGTTCAACCGCGCGGACTTCATCAGGCTCCCTCCCAAATATGGCAACGTTTCCACATTCGAATAAACGCAGGAGAATTGCGAGTCAAGAAAATGTGGTAACGTTTCCATATTCGCTTGATTTGTCCATTTGGCGCGCTGAATTCGCCTCATCAGCCATTGCAGGCCGTCGCGGCCCTGAGTCAGGCGATGCCGCGCTGATACAATTGCAAGAGATCAGAATCGTTTACGGTCGGAGATTTGCATAAGAGTATCGGTTTTTGGCTCCTCAAGCGCTAGTTTGCTCCCACTGGCCATTTAAATTGCATCCCACGCTCACCTTTGGAGGAATGGCTGACGTTTCGGGGTGAGTTGTCTTGGGAGGATCCATGAGACATTATTTGACAGGCGCGCTCGGCGCCTTTATTTCCGTAGCACTCAGCTCCACCGTTCTGGCCGAAACGCTGACGATCGCGACCGTGAACAACGGCGACATGATCCGGATGCAGAAGCTGACGGATGATTTCAAGGCGAAGAATCCCGGCATCGACCTTGAATGGGTAACCCTCGAAGAAAACGTGCTGCGCCAGAAGGTCACGACCGACATCGCGACCAAGGGCGGCCAGTACGACGTTCTGACGATCGGCACCTATGAAGTTCCGATCTGGGCAAAACAGGACTGGTTGCTGCCGCTCGACAATCTCGGCGCCAACTACGACGTCGACGACCTGCTGCCGGCAATCCGCAGCGGCCTGACTGTAGACGGCAAGCTCTATGCTGCACCGTTCTACGGTGAAAGCTCGATGGTCATGTACCGCAAGGACCTGTTCGACGCTGCCGGCCTGAAGATGCCCGACGCGCCGACCTGGGACTTCGTCGCCGACGCTGCCCGCAAGATCACCAACAAGGACAAGGAAATCTACGGCATCTGCCTGCGCGGCAAGGCCGGCTGGGGCGAGAACATGGCCTTCCTGACGGCCATGTCCAATTCCTTCGGCGCCCGCTGGTTTGACGAGAAGTGGAAGCCGCAGTTCGATCAGCCGGAATGGAAGGACACGCTCGACTTCTACGTCAAGCTGATGAAGGATGCCGGCCCTCCGGGCGCCTCCTCCAACGGCTTCAACGAGAACCTGGCGCTGTTCCAGACCGGCAAGTGCGGCATGTGGATCGACGCAACGGTTGCCGCTTCCTTCGTCGCCGATCCGAAGCAGTCGCAGGTCGCCGACAAGGTCGGCTTCGCGCTCGCCCCGGACAAGGGCCTCGGCAAGCGCGGCAACTGGCTCTGGGCCTGGAGCCTCGCCATCCCGGCAGGTACCCAGAAGGCCGAAGCTGCTGAGAAGTTCGTCGCCTGGGCAACCAGCAAGGAATACAGCAACCTCGTCGCCGAGAAGGAAGGTTGGCTGAACGCACCTCCGGGCACCCGCAAATCGCTCTATGCGAATGCGGACTACCAGAAGGCGGCTTCGTTCGCCAAGATGACGCTCGACTCGATCAACTCGGCCGATCCGACCAAGCCGACCGTCAAGCCGGTCCCCTATGTCGGCATCCAGTTCGTGGCGATCCCGGAATTCCAAGGCATCGGCACGGCGATTGGTCAGCAGTTCTCGGCAGCCCTTGCCGGCCAGCTTTCGGTCGACCAGGCCCTGCAGAGCGCCCAGCAGCTGACCACCCGCGAAATGACCAAGGCCGGCTACATCAAATAGCAACCTCCCAAGGCCGGTGGGATCCTTGACAGCCCACCGCCCTTCTGGACCGCCGATGCCCCGAACAGCATCGGCGGCCCTTTTTACATATTCGGTGATTGCCATGGCAACGTTACATACCCGCTCCGCCGCGCGCCTGATGATTGCGCCCTCCGTGCTGCTGCTGTTTGCGTGGATGATCGTCCCGCTTGTGATGACGATCTATTTCTCGCTGCTGAACTACAATCTGCTCAGCCCCGGCATGGAGAGCTTCGTCGGCTTTCTGAACTACGAATACTTCCTGTCCGACCCGGCCTTTTTTGCGGCGCTGATCAATACGCTGCTGCTCGTCGCCGGTGTGTTGCTGATCACCGTCATCGGCGGCATCGCCTTTGCGCTGCTGCTCGACCAGCCGATGTACGGCCAGGGCATCGTGCGCATTCTGGTGATCGCGCCGTTCTTCGTCATGCCGACGGTGGCAGCACTGGTCTGGAAGAACATGTTCATGAACCCGGTCAACGGCCTGTTCGCGCATCTTGCCAAGGCGCTCGGCCTGCAGCCGATCGACTGGCTGGCGAACGCGCCGCTGTTTTCCGTCATTCTGATCGTCGCCTGGCAGTGGCTGCCCTTTGCTACCCTCATCATGCTGACCGCGCTGCAGTCGCTCGACGAGGAGCAGAAGGAAGCCTCCGAAATGGACGGCGCCGGGCCGATCTCGAAGTTCATCTACATCATCCTGCCGCATATGGCGCGTGCCATCACCGTGGTGATCCTGATCCAGACGATCTTCCTGCTTTCGGTCTTTGCCGAAATCCTCGTCACCACCAATGGCGGGCCGGGCACCGACAGCACCAACCTTACCTATCTCGTCTATGCCCAGGCGCTGCTGCAGTTCGATATTGGCGGGGCATCGGCCGGCGGTATCGTGGCTGTTATCCTCGCCAATATTGTCGCGATCTTCCTCGTGCGCCTCGTCGGCAAGAATCTGGAGGCTTGAGATGGCCAGAAAAGTCACAACACAGCGCAAGCTGATCGTCACCGCGATCGCCTGGACGCTCGGCATCCTGATCTTCTTCCCGATTCTCTGGACGTTTCTGACCAGCTTCAAGTCGGAAGCCGACGCCATCGCCTCGCCGCCGCAATTCCTGTTCTTCCACTGGACGACGGAAAACTACGCCGAGGTTCAGAGCCGGTCGAACTATCTCAGCCACTTCATGAACTCGGTGATCATCTCCTTCGGCTCGACGCTGATCGGCCTGATCATCGCTATTCCCGCCGCCTGGGCGATGGCGTTTTCGCCGACCAAGCGGACCAAGGACGTGCTGATGTGGATGCTGTCGACCAAGATGATGCCACCTGTGGGCGCGCTGATCCCGATCTACCTGCTGTTTCGCAATTCGGGCCTGCTCGACACGCGCACTGGCCTCGTCATCGTGCTGACGCTGATCAACCTGCCGATCATCGTCTGGATGCTCTATACCTACTTCAAGGAAATCCCCGGCGAGATCCTCGAGGCGGCGCGCATGGATGGGGCGTCGCTGATGAAGGAGATCGTCTACGTGCTGACGCCGATGGCGGTGCCCGGCATTGCCTCGACGCTGCTTTTGAACATCATCCTTGCCTGGAACGAGGCGTTCTGGACGCTCAACCTCACCGCCTCGAAGGCGGCGCCGCTGACGGCCTTCATCGCCTCCTATTCCAGCCCCGAGGGCCTGTTTTACGCCAAGCTGTCGGCGGCATCGACGATGGCGATCGCGCCGATCCTGATCCTTGGCTGGTTCAGCCAGAAACAACTCGTCCGCGGCCTGACCTTCGGCGCTGTGAAATAACATAAAAGGGAGAGAAACATGGGCAGCATTACCCTTCAGAAGGTTTCCAAGGTCTTCGGCGAAGCCAAGGTCATCCCTTCGATCGATCTCGACATCAAGGACGGCGAGTTCGTCGTCTTCGTCGGCCCGTCGGGCTGCGGCAAGTCCACGCTGCTCCGGCTGATCGCCGGGCTCGAGGATGTCTCCGGCGGCAAGATCGTCATCGACGGCAGGGACGCCACCGAAAAGGCGCCGTCTGAGCGCGGCCTGGCCATGGTGTTCCAGTCCTATGCGCTTTATCCGCATATGAGCGTGCGCAACAACATCGCCTTCCCGCTGAAGATGGCCGGCGTCGACAAGGCGGAGATCGACCGCAAGGTGAGCGATGCGGCCCGGGTGCTGAACCTCACCGATTATCTCGAACGCAAGCCGCGTCAGCTGTCCGGCGGCCAGCGCCAGCGCGTGGCGATCGGCCGCGCCATCGTGCGCCAGCCGTCGGCCTTCCTGTTCGACGAACCGCTGTCGAACCTCGATGCGGCGCTGCGTGTCAACATGCGCCTCGAAATCAGCGAGTTGCATCAGCAGCTGAAGACGACGATGGTCTACGTCACCCACGATCAGGTCGAGGCGATGACCATGGCCGACAAGATCGTCGTCCTGAACAGGGGCAATATCGAGCAGGTCGGCTCGCCGCTCGAACTCTATAGCCGCCCCCGCAACCTCTTCGTCGCCGGCTTCATCGGATCGCCCAAGATGAACTTCATCACAGGCCAACACGCCGCCGCGCTGAATGCACATACCATCGGCGTCCGGCCCGAACATCTGACCATTTCCACGACCGAAGGCCTGTGGAAGGGTGAGGCGAGCGTCACCGAACATCTCGGCTCTGATACCTTCATCCATGTTCGCACCGAGGTGGCGGGCCTGCTGACGGTGCGGGTCCTGGGTGAGACCGGCATCCGCGCCGGGGAGACGGTTTATCTAACGCCCGATCCAGCGCGGATCCATAGATTCAACGAAAAGGGAGTGGCAAAGTAATGAAACGGCTTGAAGGAAAATCAGCTTTGATTACCGGTTCGGCGCGTGGCATCGGCCGAACGTTCGCAGAGGCTTACATCCGCGAGGGCGCCACCGTCGCAATCGCCGACATCAATATCGAGCGCGCCGAGCACACGGCCAGCGAACTTGGCGCATCCGCCTATGCACTGAAGATTGACGTTACCGATCAGGCCTCCATCGACCATGCGATTGCCGCTGTCGATGCCAAGACCGGCGGCATCGACATTCTCGTCAACAATGCCGCGCTTTTCGATCTTGCGCCGATCGTCGGCATTACCCGCGAGAGCTTCGACACACTTTTTGCCATCAACGTCTCCGGCACGCTCTTCACCCTGCAGGCCGCGGCGAAATCGATGATCGCGCGCGGCAAGGGCGGCAAGATCATCAACATGGCGAGCCAGGCGGGACGACGCGGAGAGGCTCTGGTCGCCGTCTATTGCGCAACGAAGGCTGCCGTCATTTCACTCACTCAGTCAGCCGGGCTCGACTTGATCAAGCACGGAATCAACGTCAACGCCATTGCACCCGGCGTCGTCGACGGCGAACATTGGGACGGCGTGGATGCGAAATTCGCACAATACGAAAACCGCCCGCTTGGCGAGAAAAAGCGGCTGGTCGGTGAAGCTGTTCCCTTCGGCCGCATGGGGACGGCGGAAGACCTGACCGGAATGGCAATCTTCCTCGCCTCGAAAGAAGCCGATTACATCGTCGCACAGACCTACAACGTCGATGGTGGTAACTGGATGAGCTAACCGCTATCCTCAACCCGGCTTATCCGTTGATGGAACAAGTGGAATGAGCGCCTCGACCAGCTTGACCAAGCCGTCGGTTGCCCGCAACGGAACATCGCGGCTGGCGCCGAAATTTGAGCACGTTCTGACCGCTGAAGACGATACCTTCCTCTGGCGGATCGACGACTATCCCTGGGCAAATTCGCTCTGGAATTTTCATCCGGAATTCGAGATTCACCTTATCCGCAAATCGTCCGGCACGGCGTATGTTGGTGATTATATCGGCAATTTCGGTCCCGGCGATCTAACAGTCGTCGGCAGCAATCTGCCACATGATTGGGTCTCGCATATTGGCAAAGGCGACAGGATCCCGGAACGGGATCTTGTCGTTCAATTTCATCCGGACAAAATTCGAGAAGCAAGCAGGTATCTGCCGGAGATGAAGCGCCTGGACACGCTTCTGACGGCCGCACAGCGTGGATTGCGATTTTCGGGGACTACAGCTCGACGTGCGACTCTTCTGCTCGAACGCATTGGAGCAGTTGGTGGGTTGGAAAGGTTGATCCGTTTCCTTCGCGTTCTGGAACTGCTGGCAGATTCCCGCGAATACGAACTTTTGTCATCGCCCGACTTCTCGCCGAATGTCGACGCGGCGACGCTGAACACCATGCAGCGGGCAATTCTCCATATCCACGGCCACTTTACCGAGAAAATTCAGCTCCCCGACGTCGCATCCGTAGTCAACATGTCGACAAACACCTTCAGCCGATTTTTCATCAAGAACACCGGACGCAGCTTTACGGATTACGTGGTGAGTTTGCGCATAGGCAGGGCCTGCAAATTGCTGTCGGAGTCCGATGAGACCGTGACCGACATCTGCTATGAAGTCGGCTACACCAACTTGTCGAACTTCAATCGCGCGTTTCTTCGCCATGTCGGCAAGACTCCATCCGTCTACCGGAAGGCCGCACGGGGAAAACGCGTCTCGCCCGACAGCTGAAGACTATCCACTTTCAGATTGCTGCCTGCTGCGGCAAGTTGCCCATTGGCGGACTTGCGTCTCCGAGGCGGCCGATCACCGCCTCTTTCCGGTGCGGACGAGGCGCACGCCTCCCGCAAGGACTACCAGCAGGTGAAGCCTGCATCGACGTTGACGATTGCCCCGGTCATCAGGCTGGCAGCGCCCGACGCGAGGAAGAGGACGGCGCTTGCAACCTCCTCCGGCGTTCCCATCCTGCCCATCGGCGTGTCGGCGAGCCAGAGCGGAATACGCTCGCGATTGGCTTCGACGGCCACCACCATCGGCGTCTCGATATAGGTGGGCGCGACAGCATTGACCCTGATGCCGTGGTGCGCCCACTCGGCGGCCAACGAGCGCGTGAGGTGATGGACTGCTGCCTTGGAGACGTTATAAGCCGTCTGAGGCTGGGGCCGGTTGCAGATGTGACCCGACATCGAGCCGAGGTTCACGATGGCGCCGCGCTTCATCGAAATCATGGGACGACCGAAGGCGCGCGAGCACCAGAAGACGCCGTTGAGATTGACGTCCATCATGCGCAGCCAATCCGCGTCGGTGAGATCCTGCGCCGGAACGCCGCTCTGACCTATTCCGGCATTGTTCACGAGGATCGTTGCCGGCCGGCCGCCATCGGCAAGCTCGGTTGCGATTGCGTCCATTCGGGCTGCGTCGGTGACGTCGCCGACCCGGACTTCGACGTCGTACCCCTTGTCGCGCAGCGCAAGCGCTTGCTCAGCGTCGGCCTCGTTGCGTTCGATAACGACGACGGCGGCGCCCGCCTCCGCCAGCGCCTCGCTGCAGCACAGCCCGATCGCGCGCCCTCCGCCCGTGACCACCGCCCGTTCGCCGTCGAGGCGAAATTTCTGCTGGTAACTCATGTTCGGCTCCTTCAGATGTCAAAGGCGCTTGGAAGCACCACGATATCACGGATGGTGACGTTGCGCGGACGGGTCAGCATGAAGATGATCGCGTCGGCGACTTCCTTGGGCTCGATCAGAGCGCCGGCCTCCTTGGCCTTGCGAAGGTTTTCCTCCGGCCAATCCGCAAGCAAAGCGCTGATCACCGGCCCCGGAGAAACCGACCCCACACGAATGCCGCTTTTCAGAAGCTGGCGTCGCATCGTCTGGACGAAGCACGTCATCGCCCACTTCGATGACGAATAGACCGGTTCCCATGGAATCGCCGAATGTCCAGCGACCGAGCTGGTGACGACAATGTCGCCCGTGCCACGTTCGATCATGTGCGGAATGACGTTTCGAACGTTCTTGATGACGACGTTGACGTTGAGATTGAGCATCCGATCGATGGTATCGAGGTCGGTTTCCACCAGGTCACCGCCGATATAGGTGCCTGCATTGGCATGCAGGATGTCGAGTTTGCCGGTCTTCGACAGAATGCCCTCGAGTAATCCCGCACACTCGCCCGGATCCAGCAAGTTGATCTTGAGCGGAATAGCGCGCTCGCCAAGCCGGTCGCAAACTCTCTCAAGGGCCTGCTCATCGCGGTCCACCAGCACGACCGTCGCGCCAGCGGCGAGCATTGCCTCCGTCGAAGCGAGTCCTATCCCGGATGCTGCGCCGGTGACCGCCGCGATCTTCCCATCCAATTCCGTCATCGATTTCTCCTCCTGCTTGATCCTGATTGTCAATTCTTCCCGACGCCGCAGGCGGCGTGATAGTCCGAGAGACTCTTCGTCACTCTCCAGATCAAAACCTGTTCCGGATCGAGCGGCGCATCTGCGAAATCCTGCGCGGCCGGCATATGCTGCCAAAGCAATGGCAGCGGTACGGATTGGCCTCGAAGGGCCTCGCATAGGCGCCGGACGGCCTCTTGTGCTTCAGCTGACGCCCAATAATAGCGGATGCGGTCAGACAGCGAATAGTGCCGCAGCCAGCGCATCTCGGCGTTCGTCCCGTGGTAGTGGCGGCTCCAATTGCCTGGCTGATCGAGCATCAGCGCTTCCATCGCCGCATAGAGCGGACGCTGGCCATAATCGGGCAAGAGGTCCGACGCGATCGCATCCAGCGCATAGAGCGCCTCGCGCAGGACGAAGGTCAGCTCGGGACCGACCTTGAGAATGGGAAACCCGTCCTCCACCAGCGCGGTCAACGGCCGGGTCCCCTGATAATCCGTCGAGTGAGCCTCGAAGACGAATTGCGGCTCGTCGGTCAGCACCGATTTCAGCGCGTCTATCTTGCTGCGATCATAAAGGATGACATTGTGATTGCCGAACTCGACGCCCGGCTGAACGACCAGCCCAATGGCCCGTCCAAACGCTTGCCCGAGTCCTGCCTCCGCAAAGATCCGGCGGTGGACTTCGATCGTCTTCAGCGCCGCTGCGGCAGCCGTCGGTTCGATTGATGTGAGGGCATGATCGGCCCCGCCTGGCGGCGGCACTTCGGTGCCGATGACATAAACCGGCATTGCGCCGCCGCTCTTCTTCGCCGACGCCTCGGCGACCGCCGCCAGCCGGGCGGCACGATGGGCCGTGGTTTCGTCGTCGAGCGCCACCGGCTCGCCCTTGCAGCCCATCGAGGCATCGAGGTGAATCTTGCGGAATCCGGCGTCGACATAGGCGGCAACCATCTTCTCGGCCTCGGCCATGGCCTCTTCCGCCGGGCGGTCGCGCCAAGGATTGGGGCCGAGGTGGTCACCGCCGAGAACGATGAGTTTTTCGGGGCACCCTTCCTCCGCCGCGATCTTCATCACCAGGGACGCGAAGTCGCTTGGCGTCATTCCGGTGTAGCCGCCGAGGTGATTGACCTGGTTGCAGGTCGCTTCGATCAGGACGGTGCTCTGGTGTTGCCGCCCGTGTCGGAGTGCTGCGCGAAGCACGATCGAATGGGCGGAGCAGACGGAGGTCACACCTCTCGGGTGGCCTTCGCTCCTCAGCTTGGCCAGTTCGTTGAGATGCACCTGCATCACGGGCGCCTTTCCGTTGAAGCGATAAACGCATCGAGCTCTTGCTGAGTGCCGGCACCTTCCATCGGACCGAGGACCGTCACGTTGCGGGCGCCAGCGGCCGAGGCATAGGTAAGCGCTTCCTTCTGAGACATTCCGAGCCGCCGGCAGGTGAGATAGGCACCGCCGAAGCAATCGCCGGCGCCCGTAGGGTCGACCTGCTGAACGACAAATGCCGGCGCGTCGATGCGGTCTCCCTCCCTGCCGAAATAGGTCGCGCCTTCGGCTCCGCGCTTCAGCACGACCTCCTTGACGCCAATCTCGAACAAGCGGCGGATCGCCTCTGCCTCGCCTTCGACACCTGCGGCACGCTCAAGTTCCTCTCCGGACGGCAGAAGCAGATCGGCGGCGGCGACGAGCATGGAAAACCGGCGCTCGGTGTCCGCGTCCAGCTTCAATTCCTTGCGAATGTTCGGATCCACCGAGAGAGTTCCCCCGCGGGCCTTGACGATGTCGACCGCCTTGTCGATCACCGCGCGCGCACTGGGGACAGACAGCGCCGAACCCATCACGTGAAGATGGCCGCTCCGATTGATGAGATCGGCGACCGTTTGAGACCAGCCGAAGCGCGCAGCTGCTGATGTGGCGATGTTGTAGACGAAATCCCGGGAGCCATCCTTGCGGTAGCGAACAAACGCGCTTCCTGTGGGATAGTCCGGGTCGATCGAGATCGTCGAAACATCGACGCCGTCACGTTTGAGGCGATCGGTATTGACACGACCGAAATCGTCATCGCCGACGGCGCCGACCATGGCCGCCTTGCCGCCCAGGCGGCCGCACTGCGAGATGAAGATCGCCGGCGCCCCGCTCGCGAACGGACCGACGAGCGGCTGGGCTTCGAGAAAACCGTCTCCCACCGTCGTGGCGACGATCTCGACGAGGATCTCCCCTACGCAAACCGTGGGACCAAGCTGGTCCGGAGCCAGTACTGAAGTCATTTGCAATCCTGCTTTCGATCGTTCTTGTCGTCAACTCGTCGCCGATTGGACCGGCGCGCCATCCTCGCTGCCGAACTCCTCGCTCTCCAATGACAGAAAGCGCTGGTGCAACATGCATGCCGCTCCGAAGGCGGAACCGAACTCCGCATCATCGTCCACGACGATCTCAGGCGTGGGGAAAGGTATATTCTGGCCCTCCGACATGTGGACCGCCACGCGGGCGGCGACCATCGGGTAGAGAGACGCCACGGAGCCACCCAGCACGATCCTGTCGGGGTCGAGCAAACGACAGGCCTGCAGCAACGCATATGCGAGATGGCGCGACCAGGTTTCGGCGATATTGACCGCAGCCGGGACACGGTCACGAACGCCGCCGAGGAATTCCTGCAGATCCGCGTGCTTACGGCCAACAGCCTCGCGATACTGCCGGATGAGCACCTCGCGACCGATCAGCTGTTCAAACTTCTGACCGCCGCTTCCCGGCACCAGGGTGTGGCCGATTTCTCCTGCCAGACCGTGGCCGCCCCGGAATAGCTTGCCATCGATCATGATGCCGCCGCCGACGCCCGTTTCCATCAGCAGGAAGAGGGTCACGCCTGCCGCACCGTGACGATAGCTGTCACCGATCGCGAAGGCGTTGGCGTCGTTTTCGACCGCGATCGGAACGGCGGCCGGGAAGGCGGACCGCCCAATCTCCTTCAACGACACGTCTCGCCAGCCGATGATGGGGGCAAGCGTGACAATTCCGTCCGGCCGGATATGGGCCGGCGCCGAAATGCCCAGACCCTTGCACCGTCCGATCATCCCTTTCGCCATCGCGCCGACAATCAGCTCGACGCCCTGCGATACGGCCTCCTCCACCGTCGAAGATGGTGTGTCGAACGCTATTTTCCGGCATGCCCGGACGTCGGCAGAGAGATCGACAACTGCAGCCGATATATGCTCGACGCCAATCTCGATTCCGACGAAGAATGCGGCATCGGGGACCAGTTCGAGCATGATGCCCGGACGACCGGCGCGGGAATGCTCCAGGCGCTGTTTGCCGCTCTCGTCCGACTCCTGAACGAACCCGCCTTCCGTCAGTTCGGCGACGATCTCTCCCGAAGATGAGCGATTCATCCCGAGCTTCCGGGCCAGGTCGGCTCGGCTGAGGCTTCGGTGGGCGTAGATCGTCTGCAAGGCGGCGACGATATTGTTCTGTCGGATCCTGCGCGGCGAACTTCCGATGGAGACGGTGTCGTTCATATTTCAATTCCCTTCAGTCGGCCCAACCCTTACACGACTGGAACAGGCTGTCAGAAGGATAATTAGGGCCGCGCGTTTGTGGCGCGGCGACGCTTGGCCTCGTCATATTTCAGCTCGATGTAGCGCTTCGCGTGCGCGGCAAGCGGATCATTATCCTCCCAGGTGTCGCGCCAGATCGCGCAGGCGAGTGACAGGCCTTCGTCGACGACCGTCGTCGAGAAGCTCTCGAACACGATGTCGCGCTTGTAGTCGATGTCGAGCAGGGCGTCGAAGATCAGATCGAAGTTGATGACGCCGTCGCCGAGATAGCCGCGATTGCTCTCGCCGATGTGAAAGTAGCCGATCTTGTCGCCGGCCAGACGGATCGCGGCGGCCGGATTGGCTTCCTCGATGTTCATATGGAACGTGTCGAGGTGGAGACGGACATGCTCCGATCCGGTCTCGGCGATGAACTTCAACCCCTGCGCCGCCGTATTCAGCAGGTTCGTCTCGAACCGGTTGACGACCTCCAGGACGAGGTCGACGTTCGCCTGCCTGGCGACTTCGCCGGTCGCGGCGATCGCAGCGACGCTGTTGTCCCAGCCCTTCTTCGTCGGCTGGCGATTGTACTTGGTGTGCGCGGAATAAAGAATCCCGCCGAGCTTGTTGCCGCCGATATCACGGACCGCACGAACGGCGTCGGCCAGTGTCTGCTTGCCAGCGGATACCGCAGACATGTCCTCGCTCGATACGTCCTTGTCGAGCGGCAGGCCCATCGTCACGCCAATCTCGACGTCAAGCGACTGCGCAAGCTTTGCCAGTCGATCGAGGTTGAATTTCTCGGGGCGCAGATAGGCAAATTCGATGGTGCGATATCCGTGTTCAGCCGTCTTGTTGAGGGCCATCTCCAGCCCTTCCTGCGTTTGGTCGCCTGTCCATACAAATGAATGGATACCCAATCGACGCATAGCCTTTTCCTCCAAAAAATGCCTTTGGCTGCGCACAGTGCTATGCCATTTAGTTTGGCAAGACAACAAATAATTTTGTCTGGAATTTTTTTGCTGCTTTGCAAAATCACCTTGCAATGCAATATTTTATCCTTCTCACCATTGCATTCCGCTCTCTGCCAGAAATTAGTTTCTGCAAAAATCAATGGGATAGATCCGTGATTTGCATGTTTAGACAACAAATGTTGCGCTGGCAGTTTTTTTGGCCTACACAAAAGACCGGCGAAATGATCTCGCTGCACTTTGGGAGGATTGAAAATGAACTATGCTTTGAAGGCTAGCGCGCTTGCGCTGACGCTCAGCCTCGCCACTGCCGCTTCGCCGGCCTGGGCTGACTTCTGGTCCGACGCTGGAGCCAAATTCAAGGGCGTGACACTGCACGGCGTCACCGAAAGCACCCCGCCATCGAACTACATCAGGAACGTGCTCGCTCCGGAATTCGAAAAGAAGACCGGCATCAAGGTCGACATCGAGACGACATCCTGGGATCAGATGTACGACAAGGCCATCAAGGACATGGAAGCCAAGACCGGCATCTATGACATGGTCTACATCGAGCAGGACATCATCTATTCCTATCTGGCCAGGAATTTCCTCGTCGACATCACGAAGACGCTGAAAGACCAGCCGGATCTGAAGGCGCCGACCTACGACGATGCGAACTTCACCAGCTTTGCCAACTACTTCAAGGACGCGAGCGGCGATCTGTTCGGCGTTCCGATGGAAGCCTTCCTGAAGACGTATCTCTATCGCAAGGACCTCTTCGACGATCCGAAGATCAAAGAAGCCTTCAAGAAGGAAACCGGCAAGGACTTGAAGCCGGCGACCACACACGCGGAATACACCGAGATCGCCGACTTCTTCACGAAGTATGGCAAGGACAATGGCATGGAGCTCTGGGGCACGACCGCCCAGGCACATACAGGCCATGCGGCGTCGTGGTATGAATTCTTCGAGTCCATCGTGCCGACCTTCGGCGTCTACAATTGGGGCATCGACGCTAAGAACAACTATGCGGCGACAGTCGAACATGGCGGCGCGATGAACAGCGACAAGGCGAAGGCGGCGTTGAAGTATTGGCTGCACCTGCGCGACATCGCTCCTCCGGAATCGACGCAGTCAACCTGGACGGAAACCGCAACGACGTTCGCCGCCGGCCGTGTCGCCCAGGGACTGATCTACGGTGAGAACGCCGCGTGGATCGCAAGCGATCCAGCGCAGTCGAAGGTGGTCGGTCAGGTCGGATTCGCTCTGCCGCCGCTCGAGCCGGGCGTGCTGGACGACGCGAAAGCCGGAAAGGGCTATATCGGCTACTATGATGGCGGCGCCTTCGGCGTGCCGGTTACGTCCAAGAACAAGGAAGCGTCGCTGCTCTTCCTCGAATTCATCGGTCAGAACGAAGTGCAGCCCGATTGGGCCATCGCCGCACCGCGCATCACCAACACGGCGACGTTCGACGATCCAAAAGTGAAGGAGATGGACGTCAAGCTCGGCGGCTTCTACACGATGCTGAAGGACGAGGGCAAGCTCTTCGCCGGCGCTCCTCCCTACCCCTTCCACGCGCAGGTGCGTGAAGCGACCGCTCCCATCTTCTACGACATCCTGACCGGCAAGATCGGCCCCGATGAAGGGCTCGACCAGATGGCGGCCAAGGCCGAAGAGGAGCTCACCTCGCTCGGCTATCGCAAATAAAATATCCTCCCCAACTGACGGGTCGTTCCGACGACCCGTCATCTTTCGCTCCCGGATGGAGCGGACGTCCACATAGCGTTCAATGGGGGATAGGCGATGCATTCGCAGAAGCTCGGGTGGCTGTTGTTGTCACCGACCATAGTGATCCTCGGACTGTTCGGGATCTTTCCTTTCATCTACGTCCTCTGGGTCTCTTTCCATTCATGGAACCCGTTCGCCGCCAATCCGGGCATGATCTTCAACTGGGCTGAGAACTATCGGCGGCTCGTCTTCGACCCGCAGTTTCTGGCATCGCTCGGCATAACCCTGGCATTCGTCTTCTTCGCGGTCGTGTCGGAACTGGTCCTCGGCTACATCCTCGCCCAGGCGCTGCTCAAGGACTTTCCCGGAAAAGCGGTGTTTCGCACGATCCACACTCTGCCTCTGATCATGGCGCCGATCATCGTCGGCTCAGTCTGGAAGCTGATGACCACCCCATCCATCGGCATCATTCCCTATCTCCTCAGGAGCTGGTTCGGGTACGATCTGAATATCGGCCAGAGCGCCGTCGCGGCCTTCACCGTCACTGTCATCATGGACATCTGGCACTGGACGCCGCTCGTCACCCTCTCGCTGATCGCCGCACTCGTCTCGCTTCCATCAGACCCGTTCGAGCAGGCGCAGATCGACGGCGCCGGCAAGAGCCAGATTTTCTGGCACATCACGCTCCCGTTGATCCGTCCGGCCATGCTGGCCACTGTGTTCATCAGGCTCATGGACGCGCTGCGCACCGTCGACGAAGTCCTGATGCTGACCGGAGGCGGCCCGGGCTCATCGACGCGCTACATCGGCGTCCATATCTTCAGGGAAGTCTTTCCCAAGACGAATTATGGCTACGGTTCGGCGATCTCCGTCATCGTCCTCTACCTCACCATCGTCGTCTGCTGGCTGCTCTACGTCGGCTTGATTGCGCCCCGCGTGAAGAGAGGTTGAAGCGATGAAGACCAAAAATCCCTGGCTTCCGGTCCTCCTGTGGACCTTGATAAGCTTCGTGACCCTTTTCCCGATCTACTGGCTCTTCGTCATATCGGTGAAACAGCCCTTCGACCTGTTCTCGACGCCCGATGTCATTCTGCGGAGCTTCTTCTGGAAGAACTACCAGGACGTGCTGACCAATCCGACCTTGCGCGGATACATGCTCAACTCGCTGATCATTTCGTCAGGCAATGCGCTGCTCGTCACCACGCTCGGCTTCCTTGCCTGCTACGCCCTGACGCGCTTCGACCTCGCCGGCAAGGAAAGCATCTTCTTCTGGACGATCACCAACCGCATGGCGCCGCCGGCGGTCTTCCTCCTGCCGCTTTTCCTGCTGCTGACGCAGGTCTACAGGATCGGCGACTTCTCGCTCGCCGATTCCAAGCTGGGCATGATCCTGGTCTATTGCTCCTTCAACCTTCCCTTCGCCATCTGGACGCTGCGCCCGACCGTGGAAGGCATTCCGAAGGAATTGGACGAGGCGGCCTATATGGACGGCGCGAGCCCATGGACCGTCCTCTATGATATCATCTTTCCTTTGGCACGGCCCGGACTTGCGGTGACGCTGATCCTGACCTGGGTTTTCGCGTGGAACGAATACCTGCTCGCGGCGACGCTCACCAACTTCCATGCGCGGACTCTGACCACCGGCTTGTCGGAATATGTGACGACGACCGGAACGGCCTGGGGCATCATGGCCGCGATCTCAATGCTGACATTGGTTCCGGCGCTCATCGTCTTTTCGGTGGTCCAGCGTCACATCGTCGCCGGCCTGACCTTCGGTGCCGTGAAAGGATGAAACGATGACGTCTCAATCAGGAAACAACGAACCCAAGCCGGGGTTTCTGCCGATCGAAACGAACTGGTTCGACCGGCTCTTCATCTCGATCGTTATCTGGGTCGCGCTCTCGCTGTTCTGGATGCGGTTCATCGAGCCGTTCGGGCTTTCGGTGTGGTTCGCGGCGGCAATCTCGGCGGTCCTTGGCGCCTACATCGTCTGGAAGGGATGAGCCGATGAATTCCATCAACAACATCAAAGCCGTGCTGCTTTAGGGAGGAACGACATTGGCAAACGTACAGGTTAGCGACGTCACCAAGAAATATGGCTCTCTTCAGGTCATGCACGGCGTCAGCGTCGACATCGAGGACGGCGAATTCGTCGTGCTGGTCGGCCCATCCGGCTGCGGCAAATCCACCCTGCTCCGCATGATCGCCGGTCTTGAGACGGTCAGCAGCGGAGACATCCGGATCGGCGGCCGTGTCGTCACCGACGCTCCGCCAAAGGAGCGTGACATCGCGATGGTCTTCCAGAGCTATGCGCTCTATCCCCACAAGACGGTCGCCGAGAATATGGGCTTTCCGCTGAGGATGGCCAAGCGTCCGAAGGCGGAGATCGACGAGAAGGTCGGCAAGGCAGCCGAGATCCTCGACCTGACGCGTTATCTCGACCGCTATCCGAAGCAACTGTCGGGCGGACAGCGTCAACGCGTGGCGATGGGTCGTGCCATCGTCCGAGATCCGAAGGTCTTCCTGTTCGACGAGCCGTTGTCGAACCTGGACGCCAAGCTTCGCGTCACCATGCGTGTCGAGATCAAGGAGCTTCACCAGCGGCTGAAGACCACCACCGTCTACGTCACGCACGATCAGATCGAGGCCATGACGATGGCCAATAAGATTGTGGTCATGCGCGACGGGAGGGTCGAGCAGATCGGCAAGCCTCTCGATCTCTACGACTTCCCGGTAAACCTCTTCGTTGCCGGCTTCATCGGCAGCCCATCGATGAACTTCCTTCAGGGCCGCATCGCCACCCGCGACGGCAGGAAGGTCGTCGTCACCGACCAGGGCATCACCCTTCCGATGGCAGACACAAATGCGGATGAGGGAAGAGCCGTTACCTACGGCATCCGACCGGAGCACATCACGATCGGCGATGAAGGCGTTCCGGTGGAGGTATCGGTGTTCGAGCCCACGGGTTCGGAGACATTGATCTTCGGCCGCACGGGAGGCGTGCCGATCGACGCGCTGATCCGCGAGCGCATCGAGGTAGACCCTGGACGGACAATGTACTTCCATATCGATCCCCGGCGTGCACACATCTTCGATCGGGAAACAGGCCAGAGACTGTAGGAGGACGCCCCATGGACTTCAAAGGAAAGACGGTCATCGTTACCGGCGCCGGCAAAGGCATCGGACGAGAAATTGTAAGGATGCTCGCCGAACGGGGAGCGCAAGTCGTCGCCTTGACCCGGAGTGCTGCCGATGTCGAAGCGCTGCGAGGGGAATCCGGCTGCCGGGCTATACAGGTCGATCTTGCGGACGCCGATGCGACCAGAGAGGCTGCCATCGCTGCCCTTCCCGCCGATTTCCTCGTCAACTGCGCCGGCACCACCGAGCTCCAGCCGTTCCTGGAGACAACCGTCGAAGCATTCGACCGTCTTGTCGCGGTCAACACGCGTGCTCCGATGATCGTCGCCCAGGAATATGCCCGTTCGCTGATCAAGCAGGGCCGCAAAGGCGCCATCGTCAATGTCTCGTCGGTCGCCTCCTTCGTCGGCCTCGCCGACCACGCTGCCTATTGCGCGTCGAAGGGTGGATTGGATGGCTTGACGCGGGTCATGGCAAAGGAGCTTGCACCTCACGGCATCCGCGCGAACGGAATCCATCCCACGGTGACGCTGACCCCGATGGCGGTGAAGGCATGGAGCGATCCCGAGAAGGCCGCGGGGATGATGAAACGAATTCCCGTCGGTCGCTTCGCCGAGCCGGCAGACATTGCCGAGGTTGTTCTTTTCCTGCTCTCCGACGAGGCTGCGATGGTGAACGGGATATCGATGCCGGTGGACGGTGGCTACATGATTGCTTGAAGTTCAGGACTACCGTGTGGTACGAGCCCGCGATTGCAATACGGGGAGCGGCGACGTTGACCGCCGCACCAATCGGCGCAGCTCATCCTGATCGATAAAATGATCGGTCACGCCGGCCTCTTTATCCGGATGACTGAAAACAAGCCCGTCGGAATCCTCAAGCTTCAGAGCTTGCTCCGTATTCATGATCCCCAGTGCCTGGCGCTCGTACTCGGACTCGAGCGCCGCCTCGACGATGGCTTTTCTCTTGCGCATGTCCATGTCCTCCGTTCGTCAAAGGGTAACGGACAGGCGGAGTCGCGGTTCCGATCAAGGCATCACGATATGAGACTGGCTGAAACGAGCGTCCGCCGATACACGGCCCCCATCGCGCGGGCCGCGCTGTTTTTGGCCCCTCACGAAAATTGGCGAATTCCTGTTCGATGGCACCAGCTCAAGGAATCAGTCCATCGAAGACCAGTCTGACTGCACTTTGCCATTGTGCTCGCCAAGCTTTGGCGACTTACGATGCTGGATCAACATCGCCCCTGAAAAGATGATTGGCGTCCGGATGCCCGGTATCCCTTCATTCTCCACCGCCATCTTCCGATGCGCGACTTGCGGGTCCGCGAATACATCCTTCACGGTGTTGATCGGCCCGGCGGGAACGCCCACACACGCGAGGTCGGCCAGCAGATCCGTCCGCTTGAAGAGCTTCGTGCGCGCTTCCATCATGGATGTCAGTTCTTCTCGATGACGCACTCTGTCCGCGTTGGTCTTGAAACGGACGTCGTCCGCCACAGCGGAGAGCCGGAGGATTTCGCATAGCCTCTCGAACTGACTATCGTTCCCGCAGGCGATAATGATATTGCCGTCGGATACCGGAAATACTTGGTATGGTGCGATGTTGGGATGCGCATTGCCGAGTCTCGTCGGTGCCTTTCCCGAGGCCAGAAAATTCATCGCCTGGTTGGCCAACACGCCCACTGTGCTGTCCAGCAGGGCCATATCGATATGCTGTCCCTCACCTGTGCTGTTCCGGAGGGTCAAAGCGGCCTGGATAGCGATGACCGAATAGAGCCCTGTGAAAATATCGCCGAACGCCACGCCAATCTTCTGCGGCTCCCGATCTGGTTCACCGGTCAAATCCATGATGCCCGCCATGCCTTGGACGATGAAATCGTATCCCGCACGTTCGGCATATGGGCCGGTTTGGCCAAAGCCGGTAATCGAGCAGTAAATCAGCTTTGAATTGATCGCCTTCAGGCTCTCGTAATCAAGACCGAACTTCTTCAACGCGCCTACCTTGAAGTTCTCGACGACGACATCCGCGTTCGCGATCAGTGCACGAAGCTTTTCGACGTCTTCCGCCGAATTGAAATCCGCCGTGATGCTCAGTTTTCCGCGGTTGCAGCTATGGAAGTAGGCCGCAGCGACGTCATCGCCATCCCGAATGAAAGGAGGCCCCCAACGGCGCGTGTCATCGCCCTCAGGGCTTTCCACCTTGATGACGGTCGCTCCAAGGTCGGCAAGTGTCTGTCCAGCCCATGGACCAGCCAGGATACGCGCCAATTCCACGACCCGAACGCCTTCAAGTGGAGATTGCATCGATAACTCCCTATTCATTCCCAAGTCCGCGGATCAATGTAGGCTACATATTCGGATAGACCGGCCCCTCGCCGCCCTGCGGCGGCACCCAGTTGATGTTCTGGTTGGGATCCTTGATGTCGCAGGTCTTACAGTGCACGCAGTTCTGGGCGTTGATGACGAAGACGTCCTTGCCATCCTTCTCCACCCATTCATAGACGCCGGCCGGACAGTAGCGCGTCGACGGGCCGGCATAGATGTCGTGTTCCGAACTCTTCTGCAGCGCCATGTCCTTGACCTGCAGATGCACCGGCTGGTCTTCCTCATGATTGGTGTTCGACAGGAACACCGAGGACAGCCGATCGAAGGTCAGGACGCCATCGGGTTTCGGATAGGCGATCGGCTTGTGCATCGAGGCAGGTTCGAGCGACTGCGCATCGGTCTTGCCATGTTTCAGCGTGCCGAAGACGGAAAGGCCGAACAGCGTGTTGGTCCACATGTCGAAGCCGCCGAGCGCTACGCCAAGCGCGGTGCCGAACTTCGACCACAGCGGCTTGACGTTGCGCACCCGCTTCAAATCCTTGCCGATGTCGCCCTTGCGCCATTCAGTCTCGATCTCGGTCACTTCGTCATGGCTGCGGCCTGAAGCAATCGCCGCGGCGATCTTCTCGGCGGCCAGCATGCCCGACAGCACCGCATTGTGGCTGCCCTTGATGCGCGGCACGTTGACGAGACCGGCCGAACAGCCGATCAGCGCGCCGCCGGGGAAGGAAAGCTTCGGCACCGACTGGTAGCCGCCCTCGGTGATGGCACGCGCCCCATAGGACAGCCGCTTGCCGCCCTCGAAGGTGGTGCGGATCGCCGGATGGGTCTTGAAGCGCTGGAATTCCTCGAAGGGATAGAGATAGGGGTTCTTGTAATTGAGGTGGACGACGAAGCCGACCGCCACCAGATTGTCTTCCAGGTGATAGAGGAAGGAGCCGCCGCCGGTCTTCATGCCGAGCGGCCAGCCGAAGGAGTGCTGCACCAGGCCCGGCCGATGGTTCTCGGACTTCACCTGCCAGAGCTCCTTGATGCCGATGCCGAACTTTTGCGGTTCACGGTCTTTCTGCAGATCGAACTTGGCAATCAGCTGCTTGGCGAGCGAGCCGCGCACGCCCTCGCCGATCAGCACATATTTGCCGAGCAGTTCCATGCCGCGGGTATAGTTCGGCCCGGGCTCGCCGTTCTTCTCGATGCCCATGTCGCCGGTGGCGACCCCGATGACCGCACCTTCGTCATTGTAGAGCACTTCTACTGCGGCAAAACCCGGATAGATCTCGACGCCGAGTTCTTCGGCCTTGGTCGCCAGCCAGCGACAGACGAGCCCGAGCGAGACGATGTAGTTGCCGTGATTGTTCATCAGGGGCGGCATCAGCACATTCGGCAGGCGAACAGAGCCGGCCGGACCAAGCAGCAGGAAGTGATCTGATGTGACCTTGGTCTTGAACGGATGATCGGCCTCGTCGCGCCAGCCGGGCAACAGCCGGTCGATGCCGATCGGGTCGACCACGGCGCCCGAGAGGATATGCGCGCCGACTTCCGCGCCCTTCTCCAGCACGACGACCGACAGCTCCGGATTGACCTGCTTCAACCGGATCGCCGCCGCAAGACCGGCAGGACCGGCGCCGACGATCACCACGTCGAATTCCATGCTCTCGCGACTTTCGTCTGCGTGTTCTTCGGTCATGATAAATGCCTGACAAATCTCGATGTTGGGATGAGATGGGGGTCAGCGAGTTGGTCGAGCTGGAACGTATCCGTAGTCGTAGAACCCGCGTTGTGTCTTGCGACCGAGCCAGCCAGCTTCGACATATTTGACCAGCAGCGGGCATGGACGGTATTTGCTATCAGCCAACCCTTCGTGAAGGACCTGCATGATGGAGAGGCATGTGTCCAAACCGATAAAATCTGCCAGTTCGAGTGGCCCCATCGGATGATTGGCGCCGAGCTTCATGCCGGTGTCTATGGCTTCTACGTTTCCAACACCCTCATACAGAGTGTAGATCGCTTCGTTGATCATAGGGATGAGGATACGATTTACGATGAAAGCCGGAAAATCTTCGGAGACGGTGACCGTTTTGCCGATGGATTCGGCGAAATCCTTGGCTATGGCAAATGTCTCTTGATCAGTTCCGATGCCGCGAACCAGCTCGACGAGCTTCATAACCGGTACGGGATTCATGAAGTGTATCCCTATAAAACGATTGGGCCTGTCGGTTGACGCCGCGAGCCGCGTTATGGAGAGCGACGATGTGTTCGTCGCCAAGATCGCGTCAGGCTTCAGCACGGTGCACACATCCGTAAAGACTTTCCTCTTGATGTCTTCATTCTCGCTGACCGCTTCGACGACCAAATCGGCAGTCGCCAGATCCGAAAGGGAGAACGCTCCCTTTATTCGGGAGATCGCCTGCTCAGCCGCCTCGCCCGGCATTTTGCCGGTTTCCGCCTGGCGCCCGAAATATCCGGCGCTCGCTTCGATGCTCGCGCGAATTCGACTTTTGTCGAGATCGTAAATCAGCGCCTTATACCCGTGTCTCGTCACGACCTCCACGATCCCAGTACCCATTTGTCCGGCACCAATGACGGCGACGGTAGAAATCTTATTCACTACAGGCATGCTGCCTCTCGCTAATCCGGAGGTTGAAGGACGGATCTGTGCCGAATAGACTATCGGGGAATTAGGAGAACGCCTGGAGGTCCGTCTGGGCACGCCCAAGGATCATGGCATGTACGTCGTGGGTCCCTTCGTAAGTGTTGACCGTCTCCAAGTTCTGCGCGTGGCGCATGACGTGATATTCGATCTGAATGCCGTTGCCGCCATGCATATCCCGGGCTTGCCGAGCGATATCCAGCGCCTTTCCGCAGTTGTTACGCTTGACGAGCGAGACCATTTCCGGGGCCATCTTGTGCTCATCCATCAGCCGGCCAACGCGAAGCGAACCCTGCAGTCCGAGCGTGATTTCGGTCATCATATCGGCGAGCTTCTTTTGATAAAGCTGCATCCCTGCAAGCGGCTTCCCGAACTGTTTGCGGTCCAGGCCGTATTGACGAGCGCGGAACCAGCAGTCCTCCGCGGCTCCCATAACGCCCCAGGAGATGCCGTAGCGGGCGCGGTTGAGGCAGCCAAACGGCCCCTTGAGGCCGGAAACGCCGGGCAGAAGCGCATCCTCGGTGACTTCGACACCGTCCATTACGATTTCGCCTGTGATCGAGGCACGCAGCGAAAGCTTGCCACCAATCTTCGGGGCCGAAAGGCCCTTCATGCCCTTTTCGAGAACGAAGCCGCGTATTTCATTGTTGTGAGCCTCGGACTTGGCCCATACGACGAAGACATCGGCAATCGGCGAGTTCGAGATCCACATCTTCGAGCCGCGCAATCGGTAGCCGCCCTCAATTTTCTCGGCGCGGGTCTTCATACCGCCGGGATCTGAGCCTGCGTCAGGCTCGGTCAGGCCGAAACAGCCGATCAGTTCACCCGAAACAAGGCCCGGCAGGTACTTCTTCTTCTGCTCGCCAGAGCCGTAGGCGTAGATCGGATAAATGACCAGCGAGGACTGCACACTCATCATCGAGCGATATCCGGAGTCGATGCGCTCGACCTCGCGAGCGACCAGGCCATAGGCAACATAGGATGCGTTCGCGGCCCCGTACTCTTCAGGCAGCGTCACCCCAAGAAGGCCAGTTTGCCCCATCAACCTGAACAGCTCGGGGTCGGTCGCTTCTTCGAGATAGGCGTCCTGGACGCGCGGCAAGAGTTCGGATTCTGCGAAAGCCGCAGCGGACTCGCGGATCATCCGTTCATCTTCGGTCAGCTGGTCGTCGAGCAGAAACGGGTCGTTCCAAGTAAAGGCCAAGATGGTCGTCCTCCCATTGAGGTTTTTGGCAGTTCGAATTTGACGGAATTAAAGCCGCTTTTTCGCGACTGAGAAAGCGAGGTTTACTCATCGGCCCATGAGCTATAGTAATAGCTCATGGCAAACCTCTCGCGAAGGCTCCTTCCCTCCACCTCGGCTCTCGCGGCGTTCGATTCCGTCGCGCGGATGGGCACCTTCTCTGCGGCAGCGGAGGAGCTTTCCCTGACGCAGGGAGCCATCAGCCGGCAGATCGCGTCGCTGGAGGAACAACTTGGCGTTTTACTGTTCGAGCGCACCAGCCGTGGTGTCAACCTCACAGAGGCGGGCACAAACTATGCCCGTGCAATTGCCAGCGCTCTTGCGGAAATTCGTTCCGCTTCACTGCAGGCCATGACCCATCAACATAGCGATCAACTCAATCTTGCCATCTTGCCGACATTCGGCACCCGCTGGCTGATGCCGCGCATTCCGCGATTTGTCGCCAGACACCCCGAGATCACGTTGAACTTCGCCACACGCATTGGCGTGTTCGATTTCGATCGCGACGACATGGATATGGCGATTCATATTGGCCAGCCCGATTGGCCCGGTGCGGAAAGCACATTTCTTATGGAAGAGATGGTTGCACCGATCGCGTCGCCACTTTTTCTCAATTCACATCCCATCGTGAAGGTTGAAGATCTGCTTCGCCTGCCGCTGCTGCAGATGGCGTCCCGTCCCGGGGCCTGGAGCCATTTTTTCGAAAGCCTCCAGGTCAACGGCACCCCGTCGCAGGCCATGCGGTTCGAACAGTTCAGCAATGTGGCCCAAGCCTGCATTGCTGGATTGGGGCTCGCGTTGATGCCGCTTTTCCTCATCGACTCCGAGCTCGCAAATGGCCAGCTCGTTCAAGCCTTTCCACATCAGGTCAAAAGCACCAGCGCCTATTATGCGGTCGCGCCGCTGAGCAGGAAGGACTTCCGGCCTGTCGTTGCGTTCCGCGCATGGTTGCTGGAAGAGGTCGCGCGTTACCAGGAAGGCATTATCGGCTGATAGCGGGAGCCGATGAAACCATACCTAAGACACCTTCGATAAATCTGGGATGTCGCCAGGGGCTTCGCCATCTGTGCGGCCTTTCGCTCCTGTTCGTTGCGAGCGTCGCTTGACTCCTCGGCTAAATCCTGTCAATTTATGCTAACGTTAGCACAAGGAATGCGCATTTGCACCTTCAATTGAAGAAAGCAAGCATGCAGGCGAAACGCCTCACGACCAGCAAGGCCCTGGTGAAGGACGTTCGGCTGCTCGGCCGCCTGTTGTGCGAGGCTATTGAAGCAAGCGACGGCAAAGAAGCCCGTGAGGTGGTGGAACAGGTCCGCAGCCTCTCGGTTACCGGTCACAGAAGGACCGGCCCGCACCTAAACGACAAGCTCGCCCCGTTTTGTGCAACCATGCCTCCCCAAACCCTCAAGCGTGTGATCCGCGCGTTCAGCCAGTTTTCTCAACTCGTGAACATTGCCGAAGACGCACACCAAACCAGGATGCAGCGCTTCAGCATCGTCGATCGTGAACCTGCCATGCCGGGAACAATTGCCAGATCGCTTTCCGTTCTGGCTGCGGCCGGGGTAGAGGCGAAAGATATCCGCAGACTGCTTCTTGAAGCGGTCGTCTCGCCCGTTTTCACAGCGCACCCGACTGAGGTTCGGCGCAAGAGCGTTATCGAAATCGAGCAGGAGCTTGCACGATGCCTGACGCAGCTCGACCAAGCCGGCCTGATTGAGCAGGAGATAGGTCGGTATCAAGAGGACTTGGAAAGGGCGACGACGACCCTTTGGCAAACGAACAGCCTTCGAGGGCGGCGACTTCAGGTCGTGGATGAAATCCTCAATGGCTTGTCCTATTACGACAGCACCATTTTCCGGGTGATCCCGGAGGTATACGAGATTCTCGAAGATCAGCTTCGAGACTCTCCCTGGAGTTTCGGCGAGGACCCGCTGCCGCCATTCTTGCGCATGGGTTCCTGGATCGGTGGCGACCGGGATGGCAATCCCTATGTCAACGGCGAAACCCTGAGGGAGGCGCTCCGGTTGCAGAGTGAGAGAGTTTTCTCGTTCTATCTCGGCGAACTGCACAGCCTTGGCGCCGAACTTTCCTTGGATGACCGGTATGTGAAAGTCTCGCAGGAGCTTCAGCGCCTCGCGACCGACTCCCCCGACAGATCGGAACGGCGCCGACACGAGCCATATCGCCTGGCGATCTCGGGCATGTATGCTTGCCTGGCGGCCACGGCACGTAAGTTCGGCAGCACGGAACTGGTTCGCGAACCTGTGGCGGCCGCCCCTTCCTACCTGTGCCCTGCCGAATTCGCCAAAGACTTGGCGACGATCAGCAAATCCCTGACAGCCAATGGCGCAGAAAAGATCGCCACTGGAAAACTGCGCAGGCTCCAACGCGCCGTGGACGTCTTCGGTTTTCACCTTGCCAGTCTGGATTTGAGACAGAATTCCGAGGTTCATCAGCGGGTTGTTCATGAGCTTTTCGAGAACGTGCGGCCTGGCACACGTTACGAGGCGTTAGCCGAGAGTGACAAGATCCGCTTGCTCACCGAGGAACTGCGGTCTTCCCAGCTGCTGATTACACCGCTCAGGACTTATTCGGCCGAGACGGTGTCGGAGCTTTCCGTTCTGCGTGAAGCTGCCGAAGCCCATAAGCACTATGGCCGCGTCAGCGTCCCCAATTACATCATTTCGAAGGCCGGAAGCCCTTCCGACCTTCTGGAGGTCATGGTTCTGTTCCGTGAGGCGGGGCTGTTCCGGCCCGATGAGCCCGAAGCAGCGTCAATGAACATCATACCTCTTTTCGAGACGATCTCGGATCTTCGAAGGTCGCATGACGTGATGCAAACAGTTTTGGCCGTCGAAGCCTATCGGACATATGTGGAAGCGCTCGGCGGCAAACAGGAAATTATGCTCGGCTATTCGGACAGCAACAAGGATGGCGGTTATCTGACTTCGGGATGGGAACTGTATAAGGCAGAAACGGCCTTCATCCAGCTCTTTGAGCGTGAAGGCGTTCGCCTCAGCCTGTTTCACGGTCGCGGCGGCTCCGTGGGCCGCGGTGGCGGCCCAAGCTATGAAGCCATCACCGCCCTGCCCCCTGGCGCGGTTGCCGGATCGATACGGCTGACGGAGCAAGGTGAAGTTATTGCGGCGAAATATTCCAATCCGGCACTGGGTCGTCGGAATCTCGAACTTCTTTTAGCCGCGACGCTGGAAGCGTCCTTGCTGCCTTCCGACGCACAAGAGCCGGATCCCGAATATCTTGGCGCCATGGAGGAACTGTCCGACCTGGCCTTTGGCGCCTATCGCCGTTTGGTTTACGAGACCGAGGGGTTTGAACGGTTCTTCTGGGAAGCAACGATCATCGGCGAAATCGCAAAACTGAACATTGGCAGCCGCCCAGCCTCACGCAGTTCCTCATGTCGCATCGAAGACCTGCGAGCGATACCCTGGGTGTTCGGCTGGTCGCAGAGCCGCATGATGTTGCCGGGTTGGTTTGGATTCGGTTCGGCCGTGCGACAATGGCTGGCCGGACACCCCGACGGATTGCGAATTCTTCAGGGAATGCACCGGGACTGGCCTTTCTTCCAGACACTGATTGCGAACATGGAGATGGTGTTGGCCAAGACCAACATGGCGATCGCGGCGCGGTATGTGGGCCTCACCCCTGATGCATCCACCCATGAGAAGATTTTTGCACGCATAAAAGACGAATGGGAAGCGACGACAACTGCGCTATTCGGCATAACGGATCAGGCCTCGCTGCTCGCGAATAATCCGGCACTCAAGCAGTCGATCCATCATCGCTTTCCCTGCCTCGACCCGCTTAACCACATGCAGATCGACCTTCTTCGTCGCCACCGTGCCGGAGAAGGCGATCAGGACACTGAAGAGGCGCTGCATCTGACCATCAACGGAATTGCAGCAGGGCTACGAAACAGCGGGTAAAGTGCGGCAATGTGGATGGCGTAAGCCTATTTTTCTTGACCTTGACAAAGCCGTTGCGCTAACGTTCGCATAAAATTGGGAGGAAATTCATGACACGAACCGTGCTGTTGACGGACTACGCCTGGCCGGATGACAAAGTGGAGCGGGAGGTAATCGAGCGGGCCGGGCTTACCCTCGTCAGCGGTCCGGCCGAGCCGTCTCCGCCTGCTGAGATCGACGCTTTGGCTGCAAAGCATCAGCCGGACGCGATTCTGACCTGCTGGGCTCAAGTTAGCGAGACGGCAATCGCTGCGTCTCCTAACCTCAAGATCGTCGCTCGTCTCGGAGTTGGCCTGGACAATATTGCAGTCGATGCAGCGACGGAGCGGGGGATATGGGTGACGAATGTTCCCGATTATTGCGTTGCAGAAGTGTCTGACCACGCCGTGGGTTTTGCGATTGCCTGGGCCCGCGGGCTGATCCACTTCGACCGCGAGGTTCGCTGCGGGCGCTGGGACCCGGCTTCGGCAAATCTCCGCAGGCTTTCGGAGCTGACCTGCGGCATCGTTGGGTTTGGTCGTATCGGCCGTGCGACGGCAGCAAAAATGCAGGCGCTCGGATGCCGGGTTACAGCACATGATCCCCATGCCTCGAATGTTCCTGTGGATGTGGAGCTTGCCGACTTCGATAGACTTCTGGCCTCGAGCGATATCGTCATCGTCCATGCGCCACTCTCGCCGGCGACGCGTCATCTGATCAACAGGGACGCCATCTCGAAGATGCGTCGCGGAAGCCTGCTGATCAACGTCAGCCGCGGCGGCGTTGTCGATACTGCCGCGGTGATCGAGGGTTTGGAATCCGGCATTCTGAGCGGAGTCGGCCTTGATGTCCTCGAGGATGAACCACGCGTTCCACAGGAGCTGATCGCTCATCCCGGCGCGATGATCACTCCGCACGTCGCCTTCTCCTCGGATGCTTCGCTGATCGAGCTGCGTCGCCGGGCGGCGGAGGAAGTCGTCAGGGTTCTCAGCGGAGAGAAGCCTGAACACCCCCGCAACAGCCCCCGCCGCTAATGCCGCAAGGACACTGGGTTCATGTCTGTAGATGAGATGACGATTTTCGATGAGTTCTTGCTGAAGAGCGGTTTGAGGAGCGCTTCCGAGGAGGCGGTCTACAAGCCTCTGACGGGTGGTGTTTCTTCAGATATCTACCGTGTGGAGCTTCCTGGCCGGCTCATCTGCGTGAAACGCGCACTTCCCAAGCTTAAGGTGTCCGCCGATTGGCAGGCGCCGGTGTCGAGAAATGTGTACGAATGGAACTGGATATCCTTCGTAGCGCACCACTTCCCTTCTGCCGTTCCGACGCCTCTCGCACACGACGCGTCGTCTGGCATCTTCGCCATGGCGTTTCTTCCCGGCGATCAATATCCGCTGTGGAAGACCGACCTGCTCCACGGAAGCGTTGACCGAAAAGCGGCAGAGCAAACGGGCCGGCGAATTGGACAGATCCATTCCGTTAGCGCCCGCACATCGGGGCTGTCGGAAAAGTTTGATTCTGGACCGAATTTCTATGCTCTTCGGCTCGAGCCCTATCTGGTGGCGACCGCCGCCAAACATCCCTTCGTCAGCGATCGCCTGGCAGAGCTGGTTCAGCGCACGGCCGAAACAAAGCTGGCGCTCGTCCACGGCGACGTCAGCCCGAAGAACATCCTGCTGGGCAAGAACGGCCCCGTGTTCCTGGACGCCGAATGCGCCTGGTTTGGCGACCCGGCTTTCGACCTCGCCTTCTGCCTCAACCATCTATTGTTGAAGAAGGTCGTCGCCGGACAGGCGGCATCTGAGCTCGCATCGTCATTCGCGGCGTTGACGGCAGCCTACCTGGATCAGGTCGACTGGGAAGATCGGGACGCCCTCGAGGCTCGGGCTGCAAGCTTGTTGCCCGCTCTCTTCCTCGCCCGGGTCGACGGCAAATCGCCCGTCGAATACATAACCGACGAATGCCAGCGCGAAACAGTCCGCAAAGCCGCCATCCCGCTGATCGCATCGCCTCGACAAAAGCTGGCTGACGTAGCGCAGGCCTGGTTTCCATAACGGAACCCCACTCCTCAGGCAGCGGCATTTTTCTTTGCCGCTGCGCCGATAACCGCGCGGCCCTTGTGAAATGGTCAGAAGAGCGAAACAACGACTTTCGGGCAAGAATTCCCATCACCACGACAAAACCGACATGACACTCTCGAAGCGGCGCGCGCGCGTCACATCGGGCGGTCGAGTAACATAGGCCGCTGAGGTTTCGCCTGCCAGCTGAGGCTTCGCCCGTGAAAATACCAAGCCCATCGGGAAAGCGGCGCATTCATTAAAAGAGAGTATAATAAGCCATCGCGCTGGTCCCGCGATGGCAGATAGAGACTTTGCATCTGCTTCGGCTCAGAACCGAGCGACCCAGCTTTCGAAAGCAACCAGGAAGCTCTCGATGAACTTCTGGGTTCCTTCATTGAGGAAGACCCCGTGATCGCCCACTAATTTGTCGGCCGTGCTCAGGTAAACTTCAGGCTGGGGCATGGTCGGCACGTTGATGTTGGTCAGGATAACCCTGAGCTGAAGTGCCGCGGCTGCGCCGCCGATGAGACCGGGAGAAGCGCCAGTCACCGCCCCGGGCTTGTGATCCCACACGCTTTTTCCGAAGGGGCGAGAACCGACTTCGATCGCATTCTTCAATGCCGCGGGTACGGATCTATTGTATTCAGGCGTCACGAAGATCGCGCCATCGCAAGCCTTGATGCGCTCACGGAAGGATGTCCATTCCGTCGGCGGCGTCTCCGTCTCCAAGTCTTGGTTATAGAGCGGAAGCTCGCCGATCGGCACGATTTCCAGGTTCAGTCCGCCGGGCGCCACTTTCTGCATTGCACGGGCGAACTTCAGGTTGATCGAAGCCTGACGAAGGCTTCCGACCAGGACCGCGATATCTTTCTTAGACATGTTCTCTCTTCTCGCGCGGGGGATGCGCCGGCGATAGCCGGCGCCGGTGATTGTTACTGATAAGAGGCAGGGACCGGAGGAATGATCACATAGTTGCTGAAGCCGCCATCGCGTTCGCCAATGCCTGATATGGCTTCGTTCACCCGCTCAAGCGGATAGATCTTGTGCTCGAGATACGACAGGTCGAGCGCACCGGTGCGGACCATGTCTGCCATTTCCTGCCCCTGCGCAGCGCTGAACCAGTTCGAACCGATGAGTTGAACTTGCTCGTCCATCAGCCACTTCACGTCGACTGGAACATCTTCTGCGACGCCACCAACGACAACCACGCGGCCGCCCCGACGAACTCCGCGCATGGAGTCGACCACGGTCGCGGCGGGGGCTCTCGCGCCCAGCGCACTGATAACGAAGTCCACTCCCTCGCCACCGGTTTGGGCCTTCGCCCATTCTCCGGTCGAGCCTTCGCCGAGCACGATGGTGTCGATGCGGTCAGGGGCAATGGCTTTTACGCGGTCCAGCAATTCCATGCTTCTGCCGGTGCCCAGTATTTTGGAGATCCCCATCGCAAGACCGAGCTTGGTTGCCGCGACACCAAGCGTACCGGTGATCCCGTCGATGAGGCAAACCTGACCAGGTCCAGCCTGTGCATTCTTCAGGGCGCCATAGGATGTACCGAGGTAACCGAAGCGGCCGGCCTGCTCGAAGCTGAGGTTATCCGGCAGGCACACGAGCGAGTATTCCGGGGCGGTCATGAATTGGCTGAAGCCGCCGTACGGATAAAGATCAAAGATCCTTTGACCATCGCGGCTGGTGCTGAAGTACCCATTCAAGGTGTAATAGCGGCATTGGCTGCGGTTGCCTGACCGGCACGCCTTGCAAGAACCGCAGGATCTGAGAGGGCTTACATAGACACGATCGCCAATCTTGACATTGGTGACCGCCTCGCCGACTTCGGCGACGACCCCGGCTGGGTCCAAACCAAACACCGCCGGAAACTTCGGCAGTGGCTGGTGGGGGAACCAGGTTGGCCAATTATTGATGACGTTGGCCATGTTGGGCACGATACCGCAGGCCCTGACCTGCACCAGCACGTCGTTGGGCCGGGGCGTGGGAATCGGAATCTCATCCAGCGACATCGGCTGATGCAGAGCATGCAGCCGAGCGGCGATCATAGTTTTAACCATTAACTCCTCCATAGGGACATCGGTCGGACCGTGCCCGACCGAATGCATTTTTTTGCAGTTTCAGACAGGTGCGCGGCACAGTGCCGAGCGGCATTCGTCAGGGGACCAGGAACTCCTTCCCAGCCGGTCGGAAATCCGCAGGCCAGACAGTCACCCAATCCTTTCCTTGAACTTGCTTGAGCTTCGTCGATGGCTTCCCGGCATTGAACTTGCCGTCGAAAGTCCTTGGTCCGACGACCGTCTCGACGGTATTCGAGCGCAACCACGCAGCCATCGCGGCGTCGTCCAATTTCCCCGCCCCTTCTGCTGCCGCTGCAAGGATTTGCCACGCAGCATATTCGACCGCAGCCTGATACTCCGTACGCGGATAGGGGAAACCCGCCGCCTTCGCCTTGGTGTCATAAGCGCTTACGAATTCCTGGGCGCCGTGATACGTGAGGAACGGCTCGTGCTCTTCAAACCAGGTCAGAGAGGTCAAGCCGTTCGCCTTGGGGTGAGCTGCGGTCGGGCCGGGTGCCGGGAACAGATAGAATTGGTTCCTGGGCTGGTAGTCGATCCGGCTCATTGCATCGAGAAGCTGCACAGCCTCCATGCCGATCGCACCGGACCACAGCAGGTCCGGATCAGCCGCTTTGATGCGGTTCGCGATTGCGCCGAAGTCCTTCGTGCCGAACTCGTATTCAAGGCCCAGCACGTTCTTGATGCCACGCTTCTCAGCAACTTGCTGGCCGCCCTTGGCGATCGTCAGGGCCGACGGGAATTTGCTCGTGACGAACGCGATCGTCTTGGGAGGGGTCGGCAGGCTCGCATAGGCATCGAGAACAACCTCGGTATCCGTCGATTGCGGCTCGGCCCCGATCGGAAGAGACGGGAACTGCAGAGGATATGGGGCGAGACTGGGGTCCCCCAGGCTGCTCTGAACCAGCATCTTCTTGAACCGGGCGGCAACGCCCATTGCTGCGATGATCGAAGACGTGCCATAGGGCCCCATCAGGAGATCGACCTTATCGGCGGTCACCAGCCGCTCATAGAGTGTTCGAGCATTGGCGGGCAGCGATTGGTCGTCGAGAAGGACGAACTCCACCTTTCGTCCGAGAATACCGCCTTTGGCGTTGATCTGCTCGACGAACACTTCTCCGGCGAGCTTGTGGATTGTGCCTACGCCCGCAAGCGGACCCGTTAACGGCAGCGTTCCGCCGACGCGGACCGGCCCTTCTTGGGCAAAAACTCTCGGCATCGAGCTGAAAGCTGCTACTGCGGCTGCAGACCCGAGGAATGCTCGTCTATTCAGTATCATGGAATTCGCACTCATCTCATCCTCCCAGATGCTTCCGGCATGTCATCATCAGTCTCTGCCGCCGGCGGCAGGTCTCAGCTCTTCGCCAGCCCCTCTGCGTAGCGTTCCAGCGTCATAGGGTTCGGCATTTTCTCGGGGTGCGCCAGCGGTACTCCCGTAAACTCGCTGGCCTCGAAGAACCACCTCGAGACGGCCGGCATTCCCCAATGGACATTGGTGCTAAGGGCTGCCGCGTCCCAACGAATGGGCTCCAATTCCGCGTCTATCGTGGTGTAGTGATTGTTGAAGAACTCCACCCGGTGTCCATCGGGATCGCGCAGGTAGACGAATAGGACTCCGGAAGGGCCATGGCGTCCAGGTCCGCGCTCAACGCTGTCCCCATATCCGTAACGACTGGCAAAATCGCACACGGCGAAGATGTCGCTGCTTTCGGGAACGGTATAAGCAAAATGATGCAGCTGCGGGCCGATGCCCGGCACCAACGCCAGATCGAGGCAGACACCTTTGCGATACATGAAGTTCGCAATGAGATTGTCGCCGGCCGCGATATATTCCGAAGTCCGGAAACCGAGTTCGCCGTAGAACGCGCTTAGACCCAACGGATCGGCGACCATGATCTGGCAATGATCGAGCCCCTGGGCTCGGGCGCCACGATGTTCATGCACCTCGAGGAACTTACGGGGATGGACACTCATGCTGGAGCAAAGCTCGATGCGAGCGCCCGACGGGTCGCTGACGAGCAAGGTCCGCCCTTGATTTCGAACGTCAACCCATTCCGCCGGAAGCCCCTTCTCATCAAAAAAGAACTTGGCCTTGTCGAGGTCCTCCTCCAGAAACACCCGATAACCGATCCGCCTGCACGTCGGCTTCCCGACGGCAGGTGCGAGCACGAGACTGTGATGGCAGGCCTCGGACAATCCGCGAAGGTATGAAACACCGTCCGCGAATTCTGTTTCAATCAGTCCGCCGACATTGAGGTAAAAATCTCGGCTACGCTCCACATCATTAACTTCAAGCACGACGTGGCTGAAGCGCGTGATGTTGAAGGGAGGTTTCAAATTAACAGCCGGAAGCATGTCATCCTCATCTATTTTTGCTAACGTTAGCATAAAAGGGCCGGCTCTTTTGTCAACGCCTGTCATTGAGCGCGACCGGCAACCGGCCCATCCAGAATCTAACCTGCAGCAGCAACCGCGGCTGGCTTTTCAGCCAAGTCTAGCGCCGACCAGCCAGCGAACGAAGCCTCTTTTCCAAGGGCCTCCTCGATACGGAGAACCTCGTTCCACTTGGCCATCCGCTCGGAGCGTGAGAACGATCCGACCTTGAGCTGCTTGGCATCCCAGCCGACCGACAGATGGGCGATCGTCACATCTTCCGTCTCACCGGACCTGGCCGAAACAATTGTTCGAAAACCCGCTTTCTTGGCAACGGAGAGCGCTTCGAACGTCTCTGTTATCGTGCCCGCTTGGTTCGGCTTGATCAGCACCGCATTGGCGCTTTTATCCTTGATCGCTTCGGTTACCCGCGCCGCGTTTGTCACGAAGAAGT
The DNA here is from genome assembly GCF_051811185.1 of Rhizobium sp. 62_C5_N11_2. Taxonomy (NCBI): domain Bacteria; kingdom Pseudomonadati; phylum Pseudomonadota; class Alphaproteobacteria; order Hyphomicrobiales; family Rhizobiaceae; genus Rhizobium; species Rhizobium sp. 62_C5_N11_2. The sequence continues at coordinate 269,889 of NZ_JBPWPW010000001.1, read as the reverse complement.
CGTCGCCGATGATTTGGCATTTGGAGCCGTAGCGAGCGGTAAACTCCTTGAATCCAGCCGGATCGTCCTCAGCGAGCGGATCCTCGATAGAGACGATTGGATAGGCCTTCAACCAGCCGCCAAGCATGTCGATCATCTCGGCCGTATCGAGCTGCCGATCTTCCAATGCCAGCGAATACTTGCCCTCACGACCGAATTCGGAGGCCGCAATGTCGAGCGATATGGCGACTTCGCCGCCCGGCTTCAGACCGGCGGCCTCGATCGAACGCACCAAGGCGTCGAGAGCTTCTTCATTGCTGGTGAAGGCAGGCCAATAGCCTCCTTCGTCCGCCACGCCCTGGAGCTTTCCGGCACGTTTCATAATGTCGCCTGCCGCGCGGTAGACTTCAGCGGTCCACTCCAAAGCCTCCGCGAAAGTCGAGGCAGCAGGGCACATGACCATGAAATCCTGGACGTCTACCCGGCGTGCTGCATGCGCTCCACCTCCAAAAATCTGGATTTCCGGCAGTGGCATCGTGATCCCCCTGTCGGAGCCCGCGAGATACCGCCAGATCGGTTGGCCGGCCGCAGCCGCTGCCGCGTGAAGCAACGCCATCGATGTTGCCACCGATGCATTTCCACCCAGTCTGCTCCGGTTCGGGGTGCCGTCCAGCTCGATGATGGCGTGGTCCAGATCGGCTTGATCATTGGCATTCCGGCCAACCAGCAACTTGGCGATTTCTCCGTTGACGGCAGTCAGGGCCTTGTTGATCCCCAAGCCGGCAAGGGCGCTGCCGCCGTCACGAAGGTCGAGCGCCTCGCCAGTGCCGGTCGATGCACCAGCGGGTGCAATGGCCCGGCCGGTCGCACCAGAGGCCAGCTCGATCTCTACCTCAACGGTGGGCCTGCCACGGGAATCCCAGACGCGACGGCCCTGCACTTTTCGGATTTCGGTGTTGGTCATGTTCAGTTGGTCCACAAGGTCAGATTGAAATTGGATCATCGGGCCTCACAGGCCGTCATCGTAATCCGTCATATCGGGGGTCCGTGCGCCAACCAGCACCACGGCGATGGTTGCCGGTTTGTCGCTCTTGTTTCGCCAGGCGTGACGCGTTCCGTTCTGTACGAAGGCGTCGAATTGGCGCAAACGGGTCTCATTGCCACCGTCGAGTTCCATCCAGATCTCGCCGTCCAGAACAATTCCATAATCGACGGTGGGAGTTTGATGTTTGCCATCCGGCTCGAAGCGCTCGGCCAAACCTGGACTGACCGCCATGTTCTCCGCGAGTGCCGCCGGACCATCAAAATCCGGAGACATAAAAACGGCATCTGGTGGGAACGTTAGCACTAGGAAGCGCGTTTCGCCGGGCTCCGGAACGAAGCTTGTGACCAGCGGAGTTGGATCGGTTCCGTTGAATGGAATGGCCGTGGACGTCGAAGTCGACCAGATCATCCGCGATACCAATCCAGGGATCGTCCTGAATATGTCTGTGCGGGGAACGGCGCCGTCCTGGGCGAACCTGGCAGCACCCTGACTGCCGTGTTCCGTCACGACGCGCCGGAGATGTAAGGGAACCCTCCCATTCGAATTTTCAGATACCAAGATACGCCTCCCTGATGCTTGGATCATTGATGAGAACCTCCGGCGCTCCGGAGGCCGTTACGCGGCCTTGCTCGATCACGTAGGCCTGATGGGCAATTTCTAGCGCCTTGTTCACGTTCTGCTCGACGAGCAGCACCGCTACGCCTCGCTCATTGATCATCTGGATGATTTTGAACATTTCCCCGACGATCAAAGGCGACAGCCCGAGCGACGGCTCGTCCATGAGCAAGACGCGCGGCTTGGCCATCAGGCCGCGGCCGATCGCAACCATTTGCTGCTGCCCACCCGACAAGGAGCCCGCCAACGAATCCTGGCGCTCTTTCAGAATAGGGAAAAGCTGAAACACCTCAGCGAGCGTGGCGTCGCGCTCCGCCCGAGCCACCGAGCGGTAGGCACCGAGCAACAGATTGTCGAGGACCGTCATCGCCGTGAAGAGACGGCGCCCTTCCGGGACCACTGCTATGCCGTAATCGCAGACCCGATGGCTCGGCACCTTGGAAACGTCGTTACCCTCGATAACGATCTTTCCTTTGTGCGGACGGAGAATTCCGGCGATGGCATTGACCAGCGTGCTCTTCCCTGCCCCGTTCGGACCGACGACCGAAACGATCTCGCCTGGCTTTACACTGATAGACAGGTCCCACAGAGCAATCGCATCTCCGTAGCCGACCTCGATCTTATCGACCTCAAGCAGCATGACTGGCCCCCAAGTATACGCTGACCACAGCTGGATCTCTCATCGTTTCGCTTGGATGCCCAAGCGCCAGGACCTTGCCTTGATCCAGTACCGCGACGCGGTCCGCCAAAGCGACAACCGCCCGCATGAGGTGTTCAACGAAGATGATCGTCGTACCGCCAGCCTTGATCCGCTTGATCATTTCAACCGCGTGGTCGACCTCGGCCGGATTCAAGCCACAGAGCACCTCATCGAGCAGAAGCAGACGCGGTTTTGCGGCCAGCGCTCTCGCGAATTCGACAAACTTTCGGTCATGCAGGTTCAATGCTGCGGGGAGCACGCCGGCCTTCTCAGCCAGGCCAGTAAAGGCGAGCGCCTCCCTAGTAACTGCGTCGACCACAGCCGCGCCCATGCCATCTGCGCTACCAAATTTCGCGCAGAGCTGAACGTTTTCGAGGACAGTCAGATTATCGAACAAGCGCGGGATCTGGTATGTCCGCGCCACGCCCTGCTGCGCGATCAGATGTGGTGACCGACCGGAAATCTCCTCGCCTTCCAATGTGATCGTACCGGAGGTCATGGTGTAGTGGCCGCTGATCATGTTGATCAATGTGGACTTGCCGGAGCCATTCGGCCCAACCAGAGCCAGGATTTCACCCCGCCAAACATCCAGCGTCACGCCAGTCAAGGCGCGGATACCACCGAAGGATTTGGTGACATTCTCGCATTTGAGAAGCACCGGACCGGAACCTGCTGCGGCTAGAGGCGCGAACTGGGTAACGGCCTGAGCAGCCGTCTCCGGTGCGCCAGTTCCGCCGCGCCTGTCGGCAAACCTGCGAATAAGGCTGGGGACGATGCCGGACGGCAGCACCAGGATTACAACTATCAGCGCAAGAGCAACGCCGGCACGGCCGAATTCCGCATGAGCGCCGCTGACGATAGCGCTCTGCAACACGGTGATGATGACCGCGCCGATCGCAGGCCCAGCCCAATGGCGAGCGCCGCCGAGGATGCTCATGAGCACGACATAGAGAGGAACAGTCACCGCAAACGTCTCGCCAACCGTGACGTAGCCTACATATACGGCGTGAATCGCACCCATTCCGCCTGCAAGTGCCGACGAAATCGCAAACGAGATCAGCTTATAGCGAAATGTCGGAACGCCTTTCACCTCTGCAACGTCTTCATCGTCGTGGATTGCGAGCAAGCCCTGACCGAATTTACTGTGAAAGATGAAGTAGGATGTCGCCAGCGAAGCAAGAACCGCGATAAGCCCAAACATGTAAAGGGAGCCGGACGCCGTCACACCGATCATCGGGATTTCGATCCCCGAGAGGAATACGCCTGTGCCCGAGTCCAGCGAGGTGTTTGACACAATGGCCGCGACAACGAACGTCACCGACAGCGTCAGCAGCGCGAAGAACTCACCGCGCAGAGCTGCGGAACGAAAGACAACCAAGCCAATCAGAGCGGCGATCGCGGCCGCCAGCAGCGCTGCAGCAGGTATCGTCGCGACGAAAGGCCACGACAACTGCGTCGTCAGCGTGGCAGTTGTGTAGACACCAATCCCGAAAAATGCTGCGTGACCAAAACTCCAGTAACCCGTGTAACCGCTCAGGATGCCCCAGCTCGTCGCCAGCACGACCCAGAAGAAGATGATGTACAGATAGGAAAGGTAGTAATCCGCCATTCCCAGGTAAGGCAGCAGGGCCAGGACCGTTACGATAGGCGCCGTGATTAGAAGCTTTTTCATAGTCAAATCACCGGTTTGCGCAAGAGGATGACGATGAGCACGCTGAATGCTACGAGCGGCGCCCAAGCGGGATTCACAACGGACATGGTAAGGCTCTCGGCCACGCCAATCAGCATTCCGGCGCCCAGTGCACCGATGGGGCTGCCCAATCCTCCAATGATGGCGACGGCAAATACGACCCCTATCCAGGCCTCGATTTGAGATGGTGCCAAAGTTCCGATCAGGGCGATGAAAACACCCGCGATACCCGCTGTCGCAGAGCAAAGGCCAGCCAGAATATATGACACGCGAGCAGAATTGATGCCGAAGGCTGACGCTACGGGGGCGTCATGGGCGGCAGCACGCAGCGCCTTTCCGAGCATGGTCTTGTTCAACGCGTACCAAGCCGCTCCAGCAAGCACCCCGGCGCAAACAAAGGCGGAAAGATCCAGCACGGGCACAAAGATCGGACCGAGCCGGATGGTGGTCTGGGCATAGGGTGTTTCATAACGAAGGAAGTCAGCCGACCAGATCCATTGGATCAGCGACTCGATCAGGATCGTGACGCCGAACGTCACCAGGAGAGACGCGAATTCCTTCACCTGAAAGCGTACGAACACACTGTGCAGCGCAACGCCGAGCGCGAAAAACAGCGGCGCGATCACCAGAACGCTCAAATATGCCGGGACGCCGTAAACGGTGCCAAACTGATAGGTCAGGTAAGCGCCAAGGAACGCCAGCGCGAAGTGACTGAGGTTCACCAGCTTCAACAAGCCCCAGCTCAGGCTGAGACCCATCGCCAGCAGGCCATAGATCCCACCCAGCAAGACGCCACCAACAGCGGATTGCAAGAAAAGAGCAAGGGTCATCAGCATCCACGTCCTTCTGTGGATACGATGATCGGTTCCAGGAATACCAGAACACCCATACGTTATGCCTCCTCCCATTTGCGCTAACGTTAGCACAAATATTCGTCCCACAACGAAGCCTCCGTGTCAACAGCATTCCGCAGGTTAATTCGTTGGCGGGTCCTTCTGCGAGCGCCGGGACACCAGGTAAAATATCTAAAATTTTAGATCAACAGTTTGAAAATATAGAAATTTATAAACGCATCTTGATCATCGCACCGATGCATCAGGGGCGAAAATTCGAGCACGTCGATTTGGCATAATCGTTTGCGATTTCGGAGTTTGACAACCGGGGCGTCAATGCTATCGTTGGCGAAAGTGATCATTAGAGCCAAGCACAATGGTAACAATTAAAGATATCGCCGCCACACTGCAAGTTTCACCTTCAACCGTAGGTCGCGCTCTTGCCGACGATCGACGCATCAGCGTCGAGATGAAGCGAAAGGTGAACGAAGCTGCAACTCAAGCGGGGTACGTTGCCAATCGTTCCGCACGCATGATGCGTGGGGTTCAGAGCAATCTCGTTGGGCTGATCGTCCCAGATATCCGGAACAGCTTTTATTCAACTATTGCCCATGCTCTCTCGCGGTGCCTTCTTTCAGCGAATTACCAACTGACCTTGTGTGAAACCGATGACGACAGAATGCACGAGCTTCGCCACATCAAGGAACTCACAAGCGTCAACGTCGCCGGGATCATTCTGGTCCCGAGCGCAAAACCTCATCCGGATTCTGCGCGAATCCTGAAGATGACGCCTCACATCCAACTGCTGCGAAAGGCGCCGCTGCTCGGCGAACAATGGTTTGGGATTGATGACAGACGGGCGCTTTACGAAAGCACTGAACATATCATCAATGAAGGTCACAAACGGATCGCTTATATCGGCGGCACGGAAGAGCTTCCCACTGGCGCAGCCCGCGTGCAGGGTTTCCGGGATGCGGTGAAGAGCTCCGGCCAGACGATCACCGTTCATGAGGAACTGGGCGCGCCTTCGTCACCCGAATTCGGACGGGAGGCCGTGCGTCGCCTTCTTTCCTTAAAGGATCGACCGACGGCGCTTGTGATCGGTGCGGTACAAAACACTTCCGGAGTCATTGATGAAATACAGGACCAGGCTTTGCGCGTTCCCCGCGACATTTCCGTCATCGGGTTTGGCGATGAACTTGGGTATCGGTGGTGGGGGCCGGGACTTACGACAGTCCAGTTGCCTGTTTCGGAGTTGGCAACGGCTTGTGGGCTTTGGTTCCTGCATCATCTTCAGAACAAGGGCGACCTAAGCAAGCCCTACAGCTTCATCTCTCCGCCCCAGTTGATCATTCGCGGCAGCACGAGCGCTCCGTGAAACGCCGGCAGGATGTCGATCTCCCGCAGCAAGCCGCCAAATCAGAGAGAGGCGCCCGTCCGGCGACGTGCACCTCTCTTTGATTGGCTGCGATTCATCCCATATCCCAGGGCCGGACGCTGAAAGCTCTGGAATGATCTTGATGAGACGCCGCCAAAACTATGCGGCAAGCCGAGGCGGACGCCGCTTCCACGCCGCCCGCTTGCTCACCGGTACCCTTCCTCAAGGTCGATTTTCAACGCGCCCATGAGACGAACACCGGAATTGTACCAGGCGACGTTGATTGCGAGTTCGACAAGCTGCTTCTCCGACAGGAACTTTGCAATCCCGTTCCACACTTCATCGGAAACATCGACGTGCAGCGTGGAGTCCTTGGCAAAGGCCATCACAGCCTTTTCCTGCTCGTTAAAAAGGCTCGAGGTCTCGAAGTCCGGAATTGCTTGAAACTGCTCTTCCGTCAGGCCTGCCTTGAGGCCATGAGAATGGTGATGCTTCACCTCGTACTCGGAATTTGTGCAGTATCCGACAGTAAGGATCGCCATCTCACGCAGCTTCGGGCTGAGGTCAGCAGCCCGGACCGCGTTTGCGTAGGTCAAGAAGTCGTCGAGGATCGCTGGAGCATTGGCGAGCGCAAGGAAAATGTTTCCGGTCGGAACCTTCCTCTCCTTCAGCAGGCGCTCATTGAGCGTGGGTTGCGTCTCGGCCAGTTCGGTATTCGGGATATATTTTACTCGTGCCATTTCTCCGCCCTCAGCTTGTCTTCGCAAATCTTCCTGCCCGAAGGTCTACGGTCAAAACCGGCCCTCGGCCAAATGCTAACGTTAGCATTAATAACACTCGAAAACTTAAGGTCAACCGAAATTTTAGCCGTGTAAATGCAAAGCTGTTTGTGAAGAATCGCCGCTCGTGACTACTTAATGCGGCGCAGGAACCACGGGATTCTTCAAAACACCGATACCGGGGATTTCCACCTCAAGATCGTCGCCGGGAACGATCGGACCGACACCTGCAGGCGTACCGGTCATGATCACATCGCCGGCCAGCAGCGTCATGAAGCGACTCAAGTAAGCAACGATGTCAGCAACCGAGTAGACGAGGTCTCGCGTATTCCCCGCCTGTTTGACGGTGCCGTTCTGACGAAGGATGACGTCAAGGTTCGTCGGATCGAGATCTGTTGTAATAGCCGGACCCATCGGCGCAAAAGTATCATAGCCCTTACCCGCCAGCAGGCAACCGAACTTGCTTTCCTGCCGCTGTATAATGCGGTCACTGATATCATTGCCACATGTGTAGCCGAGGACGTGCTGCAAGGCATGTTCCTTGCGGATGTGGCGTCCGCCTTTGCCTATGATGGCGACCAGTTCCGCCTCGTAGTGGACGATTTCGCCATCACTTGGATATTCAATGGCATCTCCGTTGCCGCTCGCTGCCGTGCTTGGCTTCATGAACAGCACCGGGAGCGTCGGCTGCTCTTTTCCGGACTCGTCGGTGTGCTGCCGGTAATTGTACGCGACCCCAAATATGCGAGGCCGCTCTACCGGGCATAGTAGGCGGACGTCGTAAAGATAATCCATCTGCCCGGTTCGCTCGATTGCCTGGAAGGGATCGCCAATAATCCGCTCGATCCCGCCCTCGCTTTCGACCCCGTAGTGAATTCCATCGGCTGACTGGTAGCGTACAATCTTCATTGGGACCTCCATTTTTGCTAACGTTAGCGCAAGCACGGGGATTTCGTCAACATACTTGCCTTCCGTCTTCAGCCAGGCCCTTCCGTAACAAGGCGGTTCGGGCAGCTGCGCCCGCGATCGCCGACCTCGAGAATGGGGCCGCCCGCTCCTGGTATCGATCTTCCACCGCAAATGGGCATACGCCTGCTCTGCGTCTCCCCGTCCTCTCTGCAGCGGTGGGCGACCGAGACGGACGCGGTACCGGTTTGATAACTGGCAACCGACGATGGACCGTGTGGGGTCAAGAGATGCGGCTCGTTGAGGTTCTATAGGGCGGGCGACAAACCCTGATGCGAGATTATGGGATATCCGCTGACAGGCTTTGATGCAGCCCCTGCCGAAGATCGTTGCTCAGAACGCCAACATGGCAATCAGCAATTGGACACTGCCTAACTCGGCGAGACGTCGGGCCCACCGGCGGCTCTTTGAATCAAGCGGGCAACCACTTCAGTGCGGTTCTGCGCCTGCAACTTGCGCATAATGTGTTGCAAATGCATCTTCACCGTATGCCCCGATAAATTGAGTTTTCCTGCAATTACCTTATTTGAACAGCCGCATTGCAACTCTGCGAGGACATCCGCTTCCCGGGGAGTGAAATCAGCAAACGCCAAGTACTGCGTCCTATCATCCAAGCTCTTTTCGGCATCATTTCGGGCCGGACTATGCTCGCTCGAGTCGTTTGTACCAGCTCCCAATAGCTGCGGGAAAAATGTTCCTCCAGCCAGGACGAGGCGAAGACCGGCAAGGGCAATGTCAATGGGAAGTGAAGTCGAGAAAAGGCCGCGGATGCCCATCTTGAGCGCCTGACGGGCTATGATGGCGTCATCCGTACCTGAGAGCAACGTGACAGGCGCCTCAGGAAAACGTGCCGCAATCGCCGCGAGATCATCCCGCAGGCTGGTGCTCTCAACACCTCTGCCGGCCAGACCTAATACAATCAAACGCACCTCAGCTCCAAGAGCTCGATCGAGACTCTCGGTCGAGATCAGATCTATAACGTTCCACCCGGTGAGCTCACGCTCAAGAAGCTTCACCACGGTGGTGCGCGCCAATGTAGAATGCTCAACGATGATCACAGTTGGTGCATTGCGCCCCGTACGGCGCCTAGTTCTATCAATGTCGGACACTTGCGTGCTCCCCAAGAGTATTTGCAACGCAACAGCTGATTATATTATTCCTGTTCTCACTACATGTCATGATAAAAAGTGAGTGTATTTCAGATATCAATAGTCTGATCTCTCATGATAATTCTTATAGTCTATAAGATTTCATCGATAGATAACTGGGCTTGCAGAGAACATTTAAGAGCTTTTTCGTGTAGGCTTGCTGGTTCGACTTGTTGCTGCAGACTTTCCAGCCTTCGCCGAATTCACGTACGGCAAGGGGGTCAACAAAGCTTTCAAAGGTACTGTAAATGCAACCGATCTGCGACAGACCCATTTAGGAAAGAGCCATTGGATAGAACGAACTGCCGATCGGCCGGGCTTTGTTTCCATATCTCAATTCAAAACAGTCGCAGACCCGGCAGCAAAATGACAACCGCGAAAAGAAACAAAAGCCTGAGATCGCTGATTACCCGTTATGATTAGTAAAACGGCGCTCTAATGACGCGTTAATACCAGTTGTTTCGCTCAGGCAGCACCGCGCCGGCACCGCCAGATGCCGGACAGGGTCAGGGCACCTGGCGGCCGAAATCGGCGGCAATGCTGATGAGGTCATGGTGGAAGGTTCAGCATCTCAGTGAGCCCGCCGTTCAGTACCATGGCGGCCAAGGATGCGAATGCCGGGCGGCGGAAACAATATGGCTTGAAAGATCGCACGAAGAACGGTTTCGTGGAGTTGAGCCTCTGCTACAGGTGGAGTCCATCTGCTAGCTGTGCATGAAGTCCAGAATGTCGTTTACGAGAGCCGAATGGGCGTCTGTGAGGTTCCCCTCTCCGCCGTGGCCCGCGATACCGGCCAACTGGAGCGCGTGTTGGTCATAGAGAACATGATCGATCTGCTGGGCGTCCGCCGTCCCGCCGGCGGGAACGGCAATGTTGATGGGATGGAAATAGCCGAAATTGACATCGACCATGCTGCCGGTTGACGATCCGTCCCCACCGCCGCCACCCGCGTGATTGCCGGTAAAAATCGTATCTGACGACAGGTTAAAGCCACCGCCATTGCCGCCGATGCCTGCGATCTGCACGGTGCCCTGATCGAAAATGACATTGTTTGTCTGATGAGCCTCCGCCGAGCCGCCTGCGGCGCCCACGGCGATGTTGATCGGTGAGAAGATGGCAATACTCACGTCGACCATGCTGCCGACGAAATATCCATCGCCGCCATGACCCGCATAAAAGTCGCCAGTCAATGTGAGCGCAGTTCCCGGGCTTATCGACGGGCCATGGCCCGCGACGTTATGGTCTCCGCCCGAGCCGCCCATGCCGCCGATCTGGGTTGCGCCCTGCAGGAACAGGGCGTTGTTCGATTGGTCGGCGTGAGCCTCCGCGCCAGGGCCTGCAGCCACGGCAGTATTGACGGGGGCAAACAGCGCGACTTCGGTGCTGACCAGTCCACCGTAGAAGAGCCCGTTGCCGCCAGTGCCGGCATGATTGACGCCATCGCCGCTGCCGATGGCAACATTGCCGCTTCCACCATTCCCGCCTATCCCAGCCATTTCGGTGGGATGCTGATTGATGAGCGCATCGTTGCCTTGGAAAGCGTCGGCACCCGAATGAGGTCCTGCAATAGCGGCATTGGACGGCATGAAGACGGCCAATGAATTGCTGCTGATCACGCCTTCGCTTATTCCATCGCCACCGCTGCCGGCGGAATTATAGCTTGGACCGGAAGCGACATCCAATGGAAGCCAGGTCGGCATCAGCGCCAGATGCCCCGCGGCCAAGTTGGAGGCGAGGTGTTGATCGGTGCCCGCCTTGGGCAAGTCTTCCAATGAGGAACGAGTTTCCGCCATTACCGTCTCCATTCGCGGTCAACCGCACGGCCACCGAGCGTGCGGCGCTATGCAGCCTGAATTGTTCAGGCATTGTGCATCTGAACGCCGGAAAAGCAGAGCCTGCAATTCGTCTACATCTCATCGGCTAGTACTGTAGCCATTTGGCTGTCATGGCCGCGGCGCCCGTTGCGCGAGTTTGCAAGCACTCAATCCCCGTTTGGGTTAGAGGCCCTACATCTTGCACACTCGTTCTCGCGGCGGGTCATGAAAGCGTTTCACCTCCAAGCGGGGTCTCCTGCGCCAAGCGCAGCCTGATCAGAACCCCGGAATGCAGCCGGTTCGCTTGGGTGGCCGTTGCTCCGAAAAACGGCGTCGCTTCGACGAGGTCACAGACATGATCATGACCATGCCATCCGGCCGCAAATCACTTCGTACTAATCCTAAATAACGTTCCGTCGCCTGCAAGTATATATCCGAATGGACATCACCGAATATCTAGATAGTTCACAGATTAAATCGCAGGCATTATTCGATTGCGGTTGTATTGGCTGGCGGTGACATGCTGGATACCCACGCCGTAAAAGTAACGTTGACGAAACGAAGTAGAAGGAGTGACATCAATGCCTATTCCACAGATATCTGACACGATTCAACTCCACAACCCGGATGCCGGTGACGCGAAAGCCGGCAACGGCGGTGATGGCCACAACGATGGGAACATCAACTACAACCCGGTTGCATATGTAGACCCCGTGCAAACGGTCTACGGGGCAGATACCCATCTGCACAATGGCGATCACGTTTGGCAGAAGGCAGATTGGGACGCCGGCAGTGGCGGAGACGGTGGCTTTGCTCAGGCCAAGAACGGCTTCCTGGCGAAGATCACGAACAGCGGCGACGGCGGCGCGGGGGGAGATTCCCACTCCAACGGCAGCCAAGGAAACTCGAGCGGCGGCGACACGGCCTCCGTGAATGCGGCTACGACCGCGACACAATATACGCAGCTCGTGGCCGATCAGCATGCCACCATCCTCGCCGGCGTCGGCGGCAACGGCGGTAATGGGAACAACGCTCTCGGCGGCGACATCTCGTCAGCATTGGTTCACTCGGATCCTGAAACGACGACGGTGAACAATTCTCTCGATCACTTCATAAACGCCTTCGGCCATATCGACGTCGACCATCTCGGCTCATGAACTCAAACTCTGAGGGTCGCCGGTTTCGGCTGGCGACCCTCCTGAATTGCTGAACCAGCACGCAGTCTTTTCTCGTCAGTATCAAATCCAGCGAGAGCTGATAATGACAACGATTTCCATAAAGCCATTGCGCCCGCAGACACAGCTCGTTGTCGCGCTCCGAGCCTGTGCCGGAGCCTTCGGGTTGGTCTTCCTCTATAGCTGCGGCTACAATCTCTTTCTTCTGGCGCCGTCCATCTATCTTCTGCAGATCTATGACAGGGTCCTGTCGAGCAGAAGCGCCGACACGCTCCTGATGCTGACGATGATCATCGCCATCGCCGTGCTGGTCGGGTCCACGCTGGATATCGTGCGCAGGGCAGCTCTTTCGCGCATCGGCAGCTGGCTGGACCACAGGCTGCGGCCCCTGGTGCTGACCGCATCATTCGAATATGCCACTCGCGCCGATACGGGAGCCGCCACGGAGTGCTACAGGGACCTGGCCGCATTACGCCAGTTTCTCGATTCACCGGCCAGCTCGCTTTTTTTTGACGTTCCCTGGGCGCCGGTCTTCCTGCTCCTGCTCTTTCTCGTTCATCCGCTGCTTGGGACCATCGGTCTTCTGAGCGCCGTTGCACTTCTGCTGTTTGCGTTCCTGACGGAACTGGCGACGCGAGAGCCGCTTGCCCACGCCAATCTTGCCCTTTCGATGAGCTATCTCAGATTTGCGACCGCCCTCAAAAACATCGAGGTCATCAGGGCAATGGGCATGCAGGATGGCGCAGCGCAGATCGTCTATCGCGATGCAGAAATGGCCAGAAGGGCGCAGGACATCGCGATGCATCGCACGGAGATCATTATTGGTTTCTCCAAATCGATCCGCACGCTCGCGCAGATCCTCATGATGGGATCGGCGACATGGCTGGTGCTCATAAACAGCGGCAGTCCCGGGATCATCTTCGTTGCGAGCCTGCTGCTCGGGCGCGGGCTTGCACCAATCGAGGGGGCAATAGGTGCATGGCGCTCCTTTACGTTTGCGCGCAATGCCTTCCGTCGCTTGAACAGAATGCTGATAGCAGTTGCATCGGAACGCGACGGCCGAATGGTGCCGATACCGGAACCCAACGGCCTCGTTCTCGATAACGTCAGCTATATCAAGCCATTCGCCGATCGGCCGATATTGACAGGCATCACATTGCGCCTCGCGCCCGGCGATTGCATAGCGCTCATCGGTCCGTCGGGATCAGGGAAATCGACACTGGGTCGCGTCATAGCAGGCGTTGTGCAAGCTACGAGCGGATGTGCTCTTCTCGGCGGGGTAGATATCTCGGCTCTGCGCCTTTGCGGGGGGACTCGCCACGTCGGATATCTGCCGCAAGACATCGAACTTTTCGGAGGAGCGATCAAGGATGTGATCGGCCGGCTGGACGGAGGAGATCCCGGCAAAGCGATCGATGCCGCGAAGCTGGTTGGGTTGCACGACGCGATCATGCGGCTGCCCCAGGGCTACGAGACCGATATCGGTGAAGGTGGAAACCTGCTCCTTCGAGCGCAGCGCCAACAGCTGGGACTGGCACGGGCGGCCTATGGAAATCCGTCTCTGATCGTTCTCGACGATCCGAATTCGAGCCTGGATTATGACGGCGAACGGATGCTGTTTGCGGCAATCGAGCGCATGAAATCCAGGGGGATGACCGTCGTGATCATAACTCACCGGATGGGGATCCTGCCAGTCACCAACAAGATTGCCATCATGCGTAACGGGACTGTGGCCGCCGTCGGCGACAGTGAGCGAATTTATGAAACTTATCTTCAACCACCGTCTCGAACAGGAACGTAGGGAGAAACGCCGCCATGACCCTTGTTCAACTGGACGCAACGCCGGCGAAATTTTCAAATTCGCCAAGGACGGGTCGGCGGTTGGCCAAGCAACAGACGGCCTATTTGCCGGTGATCGAGGCGAAACAACGCGGACCCGCGCCCTCCTCGCCCATGCCGGGGCTCAGAGGCGTTGTCTGGACGGGCAACCTGTTGATCCTGGTCTTCATCGTCGGATTGGGGATCTGGTCGGTTCTGGCGCCGCTGAAAAGCGCTGCGGTCGCATCGGGCGTCATCGAACCGGAATCCAGCCGCAAGACCATTCAGCATCTGGAAGGCGGGATCGTGCGACGGATCCTCGTCAAAAACGGCGATGCTGTCATGGCCGGGCAAATCGTCATCGAGATCGACGATACGAAGTCTCGCTCGGAGCGCGACAGCATTCAAGGGCAACTTTGGGAGGCGGAAGGAAGCCGCGCTCGCCTGCTTGCGGAGCAGACGGGCGGCGACCATGTCGCCTATCCTGGGAATCTCAGGGCAGCAATGGCCAAATATCCCTTGGTCGGCGCGATTCTGATTGGGCAACAGAAAATTTTCGAAGCCCGTCGCCGGGTCATGCAGGCGGAAATTCAGATCGCCAATGAAAAAATCGCGCAGGTGCGGCAGGAAATTGTCGGACTTGGCGCGCAGAAGGCGGCGCTGGCCGACAGAGCCGCGATCTCTCGGCAGGAACTGGATCAGGTTACGACCCTTAACGCCAAAGGGCTGGAAACAAAAAGCAGGCTTCTCAACCTCCAGCGGGAAAGGGCAGACCTTGATGGCCAGCAGGGTGAAGTGGAGGCGCAGATCTCCCGCGCCTACCAGGTGATCAGCGGGTCACAGGCCGATCTCGCAAAGCTTGAGAGCGACCGGTTGAGCGAAGTCGCACAAGGCATGCGCGAGACGGAAAGCCGGATCATGCAACTGCGCGAGCGCTTGCGGGCGATCGACGACCAGCTTTCAAGGACCTATATCCGCGCTCCCGAAGATGGAACCATCATGAACCTGCGCGTCCACACCGCTGGTGGGGTGATCGGCGCGGGTGAACCGCTGGTCGATCTTCTGCCAGGCGCCGATCGCCTTGTCGTGTCTGCCCACGTCAGGCCGGAAGACATCAATCTCGTCCATGCGGGGCTCGAGGCACAGGTTCACCTCCTTCCATACAATCAGCGGCGCGTTCCACTCCTGAAAGGCCGGGTCGAGTATGTTTCAGCGGACCGTCTCATCGATACGCAGAACGGCCAGCCCTACTTTGCCGCGACGATCCGTGTAACGGACGAGCGGCTGGCGAAAATGAGAGATGTCGAACTGGTCGCGGGCATGCCCGCACAGACACTAATCGAAACGGGCGAAAGCAGCGTGGCGCTCTATGCCATCAGACCACTCCTCGACAGTTTCAACAGAGCATTTCGCGAGGACTGAGGCGGTGATGGGCAAGAGAAAATTCGACGACAACCAGATTACCGGTATTCTGAAGGAGCACCAAGCCGGGGTGACGGTGGCAGATGTTTGCCACAGGTACGGCATCAGCGAGCCGACCTTTTATCGGTGGCAATCCTTGCAGTCCGGAAATGTCGGTCTCCATGCCAAAAGATTGAGAGCACTGGAGGAAGAGAACCAGAAGCTCAAGAAGCTTTTGGCCGAATCCATGCTCTCGGCGGCAACACTGAGCGAGATGCTGGCGAAGACATCGAAAGGGCGACACTAACCGCTAAACAGAGGGGTTTGTGTTGGCCGCCTTCAGGCCCTGTACCAACGCGACTGGGGTCTACCTGTTGCCGTCGTCTACGGTCAGGTGATGCTAGAAGTTTGCATCGACAGCATAAATCGTCGGCGCACCGAAGCAAACCTACCGGCTTGGACTGCGCATAGCGGATCGATAATGGAATCGATGGAACGCAAAAACTGACTGGAACGACATCGCCATCCCGCCGCGCTCAGTTAGCCGAAGCGCTCGTCAACCCAGTGATGCGTGCCACGTAGGCCGTCGTTTAATACCAGCGTCCTCGGCCGTACCAGCCGCCGCCGCCTAGCAAAAGAAGTATCACAACGATTATGAGAAGGGTTGTGAGATCCATGTGCGTTCTCCTCGGGGACCACCACCATCTCGTTCGCGCCTGACGGGCGTTGCTCATGGTGAGACTCCCTTGCTTACAACGGCAATGACCGGGATTGGTTCCATTCGATGACCCTACCCGGCCGGCGACGACCTGGGCGGAGTTTAAAAGAAGGATGCAACATTGGGCCGGGAGGGCACACTCAATCTCCACAGCCCCTCCGCCAGCGTACCGGCCGCAGCAAGGACGGAAAGCTGCGAGGGGTGAACCCGGCAGCGCGTGGTATCAATGGCTATCTATCGCTTCGTGGCATCCGGCCACGGCTTGGCGATGACGAGGGCGCACCGTCAACCTGGTTCTGGCTGAGGCCTCAGACACACCCGTCGCAACCATTCTGCGCGAGATGGGCAAGGACTACGCAACGATCGCTGAGATGCTCGGGCAGAAGACCGAGGCCATGGCCAAGCACTATTCGCGTCTGGCTGACACATCCAAGAAGATGGCGAGACGGTCAGCGATCTCGATGCCGAGGTGAACAGACGAAAACGAAAAGCGTCTAGAAGACAAAAAATAGTGTCTAGACGCGGCCGGACCGCATTAACATAAGGAACTAAAACATGCGCAAAAGCAGTGATTTATGAGTGGTGCCCAGGACCGGAATCGAACCAGTGACACGCGGATTTTCAATCCGCTGCTCTACCAACTGAGCTACCTGGGCTAACCTGCTTCCGATGGTTCTTTTCAAGAAAAGAACCGCGGGGCCTTGGTTCACCCCGGAAGCGAGCGGGGTTATAGCATCTTGTTCGCCCATGGCAAGCGTCAAATGACTCTTTTTTGACAGTCTTGCCGGCTTTGCCGATTCATGAGGAAAAATAAGAGCTTCGCGGGCGGAATTCTCTGAAGAGCGTCGCGTCAAAGCGGACTCATATGACCCGCTTTAGATCTTTGATCGATGCATGTCTTTATCCCAAATCGCCGCGCACCGTTGGTGCGCCATGACCTAGCTTTCCTCATCGGGATAATCGGCCTTGGTCTCGTCGTCGGCAACCGGAATGGCGTAGGCGCCGGTCAGCCAGCGGGAGAGATCGGCCTCGCGGCAGCGGTTGCAGCAGAAGGGGTAATGTTCGCGGTGGGAAGGTTTGCCGCATTCGGGGCAAGGGCGCGTCTTGCGCAGCGGTTCGACCTTGGCGGCCGCTTTCTTCTCTTCAGGCATATCTGTCCGTCCTAAAGCATGTCGCGTAAAAGTGTGCAGCGGTTTTGCGACAACGACATGCGTAAAAACAAAGCCTTAAAGCGCGAGGGATCTGAAGGATCGTGACGCGCTTTAAGCATCGGCCGTCGGGCTCAGCCCTCGGGCCACCGGCTATGCACATCGAAGCCTTCGCCGGTCAAAAGCAGAATGGTTTCATAAAGCGGTAGGCCGACGACATTGGTGTAGGAGCCCACCATCTTCTGCACGAAGGTGCCGGCGAGGCCCTGGATGCCGTAGGCGCCTGCCTTGCCGCGCCACTGGCCGGAGGCCAGGTAGTTCTCGATCTCGAAGCCGGAGAGACGCTTGAAGCGTACCTTGGTCTCGACGATCTTCTGACGGATCTTGCGATCCGGCGTCACCAGGCAAACGCCGGTGTAGACCATATGGTTGCGTCCCGAGAGGAGATGCAGCGAACTCAACGCCTCGTCGGCGAACTCAGCCTTGCCGAGAATGCGCCGGCCAACGGCGACCACCGTATCGGCAGACAGGATATAGCTGCCCTTCCAGGTGATATCGCCCTTGATGGCGGCAAGGGCAGCTTCCGCCTTCTCAGCCGAAAGCCTGCGGGCGAGCGAACGCGGATGCTCCGACTTCTTCGGCGCCTCGTCGATATCCATCGGCATCAGGCGCGAGGGCTCGATACCGGCCTGGTTGAGCAGGTCGACGCGCCGGGGCGAGCCTGAGGCCAGAATGAGCTTGTATTTCAGCGCCATGGAACCTCGACCATCGGCAGACGGGAGCAAAAACCCTTGCAGGACCTTCGGGCGAACTTACTTGAAACGGTAGGTAATCCGGCCCTTGGTCAAATCGTAGGGCGTCATTTCCACAAGCACCTTGTCGCCGGCGAGAACGCGGATGCGGTTCTTGCGCATGCGGCCGGCGGTGTGGGCGATGATCTCGTGTTCGTTTTCGAGCTTCACGCGGAACGTCGCATTCGGCAGAAGTTCGGTGACGATTCCCGGGAATTCGAGGACTTCTTCTTTAGGCATATAAGTGTTTTCTTCCTGTGGGTTGAATAGGCAGCGCAGCGCGCGCCTTTAAAATTTGGGCGGAAACTACACAATCAACGCAGGTTTGTGAACCTTGTTGAACGGCCTTTCCTTTATTTGTTTTCATGCCGATTGCGCAGCAATGCCATTTCGTTTGAGTAGCCGGCTTTCGATGAGGCCGGCCAGATGATCGCGGACCTCGCGGTAGCTCTCCAGAATCTGCTCACGCGTTCCGATTGCAACCGTCGGATCCATCGTCGGCCAGTAGACGACATCGACCGCATTCGACCGGGTCAGCTCAAGTGCCGCATGATGGGCCTGCGGCGACAGCGTGATGATCAGATCGAAGTAATCATCCTCGAGCTCTTCCAGCGTCTGCGGCTGGCGGCGCCCGAGGGAAAGGCCGATCTCGTCGAGCACGACATCCACGAAGGGATCGCGCTCGCCGGCGCGAACGCCGGCGGACCTGATATAGGTATTGGCCGGCAGAATGCTACGGGCGATCGCTTCGGCTATCGGCGAGCGGATGGCATTCATCCCGCACATGAAGAGGATGGCGCCCGGCCTCTTTCCCTCCTCGACGTCGACGGGCCGCTCCATTGCCATCATCCGCGCCAGTAGAGCACGCAGACCAGCGTGAAGAGGCGCCGGGCGGTGTCGAAATCGACCTCTATCTTACCGGCCAGCCTATCCTTCAGCGTCTGCGAGCCTTCATTGTGGATGCCGCGCCGGCCCATGTCGATCGCCTCGATGCGGCTTGGCGTCGACGAACGGATCGCTTCGTAATAGCTCTCGCAGATCATGAAGTAATCCTTGACGATCCGCCGGAAGGGCGTGAGCGACAGGATATGGGTGGCGACACCGCCACCCTCGTCGGTGGTGATGGCAAAAACCAGCTTCGAATCGACCAGCGAGATGTTCAGCCGGTAAGGTCCGCCGACATGGCCGAGCGGCTCGAAACTATTCTCCTCGATCAGATCGAAGATGGCGACGGCGCGTTCATGCTCGACATCGGGCGTCGAACGGCCGATCGTATCGTCAAGGACGACGTCGCAAAGCCGGAATTCGCCCTTCGCCATGCGCCCTCACCTTTCGAGGTTGAGGCGGATCGCGACCGATCGCGCATGGGCATCGAGGCCTTCGGAAACGGCAAGGGCGATCGCCGCCGGGCCGAGGGTGCGCAGCTGCTGCGGGCCGAGGCGCAGGATCGAGGTGCGCTTGACGAAATCGAGCACCGAAAGACCGGACGAGAAGCGCGCCGAACGCGCCGTCGGCAGCACATGGTTCGAACCGCCAACATAATCGCCGATCACTTCAGGCGTATGGGCGCCGATGAAGATCGCGCCGGCATTGCGGATGCCGTCGAGCAGCCGGTCCGGATCGACGACGGCGAGCTCCAAATGCTCGGCAGCGATGCGGTTTGCCAGCGGTATGGCCTGTTTCAGATCGGAAACGAGGATGACAGCGCCGAAATCGCGCCAGCTTGCTGCCGCCGTCTCAGCCCGGTTCAACGTCTTCAGCTGGCGTTCGACCGCCTGCTCCACCGCCTTGCCGAATGCTGCATCGTCGGTGATCAGGATCGCCTGGGAACTGACGTCGTGCTCGGCCTGCGCCAGGAGGTCGGCGGCGATCCAATCCGGATTGTTGTCCTTGTCTGCAATGACAAGCACTTCAGAGGGGCCGGCGATCATATCGATGCCGACGGTGCCGAAGACATGGCGCTTGGCAGCAGCGACATAGGCATTGCCGGGGCCGGTGATCTTGGCGACCGGGGCGATCGTCTCGGTGCCATAGGCAAGAGCCGCGATCGCCTGGGCGCCGCCGACACGGTAAATCTCGGTGACACCGACAAGCTTGGCGGCGGCAAGCACCGCTGGATTGACGGCGCCGCCAGTGGCAGGAACGGCGATGACGATGCGATCGACGCCGGCGACCTTGGCCGGCACGGCATTCATCAGCACCGAGCTCGGATAGCTCGCGGTGCCGCCCGGAACATAGAGCCCAACCGCTTCGATCGCCGTCCAGCGCGAGCCGAGACCGACACCGAGGTCGTCCTCGTAGATATCGTCCTTCGGCAGCTGCCGGCGATGATGGGATTCGATGCGGAGCGCCGCGAGCTTCAGCGCGCCCAGCACTTCCGAAGGCACCGCCTCGACAGCAGCGTCGATTTCCTCTGATGTGACGCGCATCGGGACGGTGGCGAAATCGATGCCGTCGAATTTCAGCGAATATTCGGCAAGCGCGACATCGCCACGGGCGCGCACGTCATCAATGATGGCGCGAACGACGATGTTCACATCCTCGGAGACTTCACGCTTCGTCGTCAGAAAGGCGGCAAAATGCTGCTCGAAACCTTCCGATGCCTGATCCAGCCAGATAGCCAAGGCCGATATTCCTTCTCAACTCGAAACTGCGATGTTCAAACTCAAGGCGTCAAGCACTAGAGGTGGCGAGGCTTGGAAGACGCCTCCCAGGCGCCTCCGATATCGGCCAGCTGGACCTCGATGCATTCGACATCGAGCGCAATCGAAGCCGTGCCCGACAGCGACAGCTCGATCGTGCCCTCCGGCCCCTCGCCCTTCTTCTCGAAGCGCAACGCCAGCAGCGACAGCACCTCGTCCCGCTTTTGACGGTCGATGCCGAGCGAGCGGACGGCAAGCGCGCGCTTGAAGACCAGGGCAGCGCGGCGGCGCTCAAAACCCCTGCGCTTGCGCTCGGCACCTTCCCAGACGAAACGATTGGCGGCAAGCGCGAACTGCGCGTCGCGCGGCGACCAGTCGATGTCGCCGACCTTGAAGACGCTGTCCTGCATATGCGCGGAAATGATCGCAAGATCCTCGTCATCGAGCGCAACAAGTTTCAGGTCGGTCATTCAGTCTCAATCCCATTGCCGGCCGAGGCCGGGCACCGCCGGAATGGCGATGCGTCAGACAAGGGAAATAAGGCGCTGCGGCCAATTACGCAACCGGGATAAGGATCGCCATAGATCCGGATTCCGATTTAAGGAATTATGCTCCAGCGCCCGTTCCTCACTCGCTGATGCGCTCGACGATGGCGCCGCAGCGGGTCAGCTTCTCCTCGAGCCGCTCGAAACCGCGGTCGAGGTGATAGACGCGGGAGACCGTGGTTTCGCCCTCGGCGGCAAGGCCAGCGATGACCAGCGAGACGGAAGCGCGCAGATCGGTCGCCATGACGGGCGCGCCGCGCAGGCGTTGGACACCCTCGATCTTCGCCGTCTGGCCGGACAGCGAGATCCTGGCGCCGAGTCGGGCAAGCTCCTGCACATGCATGAAACGGTTTTCGAAGATGGTCTCGGTGACATGCGAGACGCCGGAAGAACGGGTCATCAGCGCCATGAACTGCGCCTGCAGATCGGTCGGGAAGCCCGGGAAAGGATCGGTGACGATATCGACCGGTCTGATGCCGGCGCCGTTGCGCTTGATGCGCATGCCGTTGTTGGTCGACGAGATTTCCGCGCCGGCACGGCGCAGCGTTTCCACTGCGGTTTCGAGCAGCGCCACATCGGTATTCTCGAGCACGACGTCACCGCCGGCCATGGCGACGGCCATGGCATAGGTGCCGGTCTCGATGCGATCCGGCAGGACGCGGTGGCGGGCGCCGGAGAGCGAGGTGACGCCTTCAATGGTGATCGTCGCCGTGCCGGCGCCTGTGATCTTGGCACCCATGGCGTTCAGGCAGTTGGCGAGATCGACGACCTCAGGCTCGCGGGCGGCATTGCCGATCACCGTCGTGCCGCGGGCAAGCGTCGCCGCCATCATCATCACATGGGTGGCGCCGACGGAGACCTTCGGGAAGGTGTAGCGCGCGCCGATCAGGCCGCCAGCCGGGGCCTTGGCGTTGATATAACCGGCATCGATCTCCATGCTCGCGCCGAGCGCCGTCAGGCCCTCGATGAAGAGATCAACGGGGCGCGTGCCGATGGCACAGCCGCCCGGCAGCGACACGCGGCAATGGCCTTCGCGCGCAAGCAAGGGGCCGATGACCCAGAAGGAGGCGCGCATCTTCGAAACCAGTTCATAAGATGCTGTGGTATCGACGATGGTGCGGCAGGTGAAATGGATCGTGCGTGAATAGGAATCTTCCTGGCGCTCGCGGCGGCCGTTGACGGCGACATCGACGCCGTGATTGCCGAGGATGCGCATCAGCAATTCGACATCGGCAAGATGCGGCACGTTTTCGAGCGTCAGCGTATCGCTGGTCAGAAGCGAGGCGATCATCAGCGGCAGTGCGGCATTCTTGGCGCCGGAAATCGGAATGATGCCATTCAGCTCATTACCGCCGACGATTCTGATACGATCCATGTGCGCTTACGGGCAGCGCCCGCCTTTCCTGAAAGTTCTGCCTTGGAATAAGGAGTGAGGTGTTTAGGGGATTTCTCGACACGCTTCAATTCGCGACGGACGGAACATTACGATTCGTCCATTTTTGCGGCGGGCAGCCCATTTGTTTCGTCGGCCTGGCCCGAACGGCGGGCGCGGACCTGCTGTTTGCGTCGCCCCAGATTTTCCCTGAGCTTGTCGGCGGCGCGCTCGCGGCGCAGTTTCGCCTGTGCCTCGATCGCCTCTTTGCGGCTCTGCTGGCCGGATTCGGTCTTTTCGTTCATGGGAACAGGATTAGCTGAATTCGCGCCGATCCAAAAGGCCCTTCGCCGCAATCGACGCGAAGTTGGAATTTGCAGCTTGCGCTGGCCGCCAAGCTGTGGCAATAGCCCCCCGTTCTCGCGATTGAGCCACCCGGCTCGCGCGGTCTGGTCTTGCTGCCGTAGCTCAGTGGTAGAGCACACCCTTGGTAAGGGTGAGGTCGGTGGTTCAATCCCACTCGGCAGCACCAGTTTTCTTGAAAAGACAGTCAATCTCGACTCCACCCTTCCCGGCGAAAACACCTTATAAGTTGGCGTTTCTCATCAGTTGGCGTCCATAGGCTTTCCTGTCATGGGTCGAGGCGAAACCATTCGTGGCGGCATCAGTGACGATCCGCCCATTTGCCGACGGTGAAAATCGCGCTAGAGTATTAGCTATCGCAGAGTCTCCCCGGAGGAACTGGGAGATGTTGCGCTCATTTCTGTCGAAAATCGTGGAGGAGCGTCGATGGCAACTGAAAGATGGAACAGCCCGGTCAAGGTTGGTTTCGAAAATGCCGATGCGCGAACGGTCAATGGTCCGTTCGATGCGCTGAAGTGCCTGGCGGATCTCTGGCCGAGTGTGCGCGGGCTTCGTTATATCAAGGCCCGCAGCACCTGCCGGGCAGCGCTCGACGGGCGCAAGAGCGTGGAAGAGGCGAGAGCCGAGTTTCTGGCGGCAGCCGAAGAGGCGAAGCTGAAGCTTCATTGAACTGGCGCATAATCCTTTCCGAAAATCGATTCCAATTTTCGGGGTTATGCGCTGCACTTCGGTCAGGATTTCCAGGCCGCTTCAGGTCGTTCGTAAACGGAACGTGCCGGAACGGGACAATGCTTTAATTTTACTTAACCCTGCATCGAACTCGCGCCGGGTTTTGGTGCAGCAGGCGTTGCGCCTGGTACAGGTGTATTCATAGAAGATGGCCAGCCATCATGATGATGGTTAGAGGCTCGTCACCTCTGCGGAAACGCAGGCGAGCCTCGTCCGAGCAAAGCGGATGTTTCAGCAGTCCGCGCCGCCCTCATTCTCCACTTCGACATAACCGACACCGATGATCGTGCCATCCGCCGCGCGGATGAAGGACGGCAAATACTGAGGATCTGCCGGCGTGCAGGCGACGGTCCCGGTATATTCGTTGAGGGCGATCTGGTCCTTCGGCAAAGCGGAATAATTCGTGCCGGTTTCCAGCGAGGCGTGGGCGGAGCCGGCAAAGACACCGCCTGTTATCAAGGTCATTGCAGAGATGCGAAGAAGCGACTGCATGGGGGTCTCCAGCGTTTAGGTCCGGCCTTTCAACACGTGGGAGGGTGTTTTGGTTCCCTTCATGCATCGCAAAGACATGAGCGCGCGAACCGGCGCGGCATCCCATTCTCAAGACTTCAGCGTCGCAGCAGGCGACCACGCACATAGCCTCGTCCGACGACGCCCTCAGCGATCTCGACCGCGCGCTCGACATCACCCCGCCGGCGCACGAAACCTTCCAGGATGACATAGTAGCCGGATATGCCGACGGTGATTTCGCCGGCTTCGAAATCGGCGGCCGCATGAAGGGCGCTCTCCACCGAGGCGCGCGTCGCGGCATCGCTGTGGCCCTGCGGGCCGGGCTCGTCATGCCCCGTGAATGCTGGAAAGCCGAGCACCGTGAACGTTTCCTGATGTTGGTTGATGTCTGTTAACGTCGCAGGTACGCATTTCGTTGCGTCCCCCGGAAAAGAAGAGCCTGCTCGACAGCGATACCTGCGCGGGCGGCATGGGCTACCCTTGGCGAAAGGTGCGGCGACTTCCATATCTGGCTGCAGTCGAAAGAGGGATGATGACGATGAAAGCGCTTCTGCCTGTCTTGTTTGCCGGGGCATTGCTTGCCGGCTGCTCCTCGGCCGATACGCCGGCGCTGGAACCCATTCCCGGCAGCATTACCTATGGCGGCCAGCCGCGAACGAAGCTCACCAAGTCGCCGGTCGGCAGCGCCGTCTACAACCAGTTCTACAACGGGACGGGACAGCGCGTGGAGGAAACCTATATCCTTCAGCCCGACCGCAGCCTGAAGCTGGTGCGGCGCGTAGTCGGTCCGGATTTCCCCGACTGAGATGTTGCTCGCGCGCCAGATCGCTTGACAGAGGCGGCAATCGCGAACATTCAAGGAACATCTAATCTTTCCCCAGTGATTCTGCGGGAGCCCGACCGGACGGCTGGATGTATCTCGAAAAGCTCAATCCGCAGCAGCGCATGGCCGTCGAGCACGGCACGCTCATCGACGGCAGCCATATTGCCGGGCCGCTGCTGGTCATTGCCGGCGCCGGCTCCGGCAAGACGAATACCTTGGCGCATCGGGTCGCCCATCTGATCGTCAAAGGCGCCGATCCCCGCCGCATCCTGCTGATGACCTTTTCGCGCCGGGCAGCCGCCGAGATGGCGCGGCGCGTCGAGCGCATCTGCCGCGATGTGCTTGGTGCGAATGCCGGCGTCATGGCGGATGCGCTTTCCTGGTCCGGCACCTTCCATGGCATCGGCGCGCGGCTGTTGCGCGATTATGCCCAGCAGATCGGCCTCGATGCCGATTTCACCATCCATGACCGCGAAGACAGCGCCGATCTGATGAACCTGATCCGGCACGACCTTGGTTTCTCGAAGACGGAAAGCCGCTTTCCCACAAAGGGCACCTGTCTTGCCATCTATTCCAGAGCGGTGAATTCGGAAACCGCGCTCGACCTCGTGCTACGCGACGTCTTTCCCTGGTGCGCGGCGTGGGAAAAACAGCTGCGCGAACTTTTCGCCAGCTATGTCGAGGCCAAGCAGAGCCAGAACGTGCTCGATTACGACGATCTGCTGCTCTACTGGGCGCAGATGGTCGGCGAGACTGTCATTGCCGAGGATATCGGCAGCCGCTTCGACCATGTGCTCGTTGATGAATATCAGGACACCAACCGGCTGCAGGCCTCGATCCTGCTGGCGCTGAAGCCCGGCGGCCAGGGGCTGACCGTCGTCGGTGACGATGCGCAGTCGATCTATTCCTTCCGCGCCGCGACGGTGCGCAATATCCTCGATTTTCCCGCCGCCTTCAGCCCGGCCGCCAATATCGTCACCCTCGACCGCAACTACCGCTCGACGCAGCCGATCCTCGCCGCCGCCAACGCCGTCATCGATCTCGCCTCGGAGCGCTTCACCAAGAACCTCTGGACCGAGCGGCAATCATCCGAGAGGCCGCGCCTCGTCACGGTGCGCGACGAGGCCGAGCAGGCGCGCTACGTCGCCGACATGGTGCTCGACAACCGCGAGGAAGGCCTCACGCTCAAGCAGCAGGCCGTGCTCTTCCGCGCCTCGCATCACAGCGGGCCGCTGGAGGTCGAGTTGACCCGGCGCAACATTCCCTTCGTCAAATTCGGCGGGCTGAAGTTTCTCGACAGCGCGCATGTGAAGGACATGCTGGCCGCCCTTCGCTTCGCGCAGAACCCGCGCGACCGGGTGGCCGGCTTCCGGCTGATGCAGATCCTGCCGGGCGTCGGGCCGTCGACGGCGCAGAAGACGCTCGACCAGATGGCCGAGGATGCCAGCCCGATTTCTGCTCTCGCTGCCATGCCGGCGCCGCCGCGTTCCGGCGAAGACTGGACAATGTTCGTCTCGATGCTGCAGGAGCTGAAGACCGGCAAGGCCGGCTGGCCGGCGGAAATCGGCCTGGCGCGGCAATGGTACGCGCCGCATCTGGAACGGCTGCACGAGGACGCAGCGACGCGGCAGGCCGACCTGTTACAGCTCGAGCAGATCGCCGGCGGTTATGCCTCGCGCGAGCGTTTCCTCACCGAGCTCACCCTCGACCCGCCCGATGCGACCAGCGACCAGGCGGGCGTGCCGCTTCTCGACGAAGACTATCTCATCCTGTCGACCATCCATTCCGCCAAGGGCCAGGAATGGACGAGGGTCTTCATGCTGAACGTCGTCGACGGATGCATACCGAGCGATCTCGCCGTCGGCACCACCGCCGAAATCGAAGAGGAACGCCGGCTGCTCTATGTCGCCATGACGCGCGCCCGGGATGGTCTCGACCTTGTCGTGCCGCAACGCTTCTTCACCTATGGTCAGAACTCGCAGGGCGACCGGCACGTCTATGCCTCACGCAGCCGCTTCATTCCTGCGACGCTGCTGCAGTTCTTCGAGGCCTGCAGCTGGCCACAGATGAAATCGCAGACCGTCGCCCAGCAGCAGGCGCGGCAGGTGCGCATCGATGTCGGCGCCCGCATGCGCGGCATGTGGCGATAACTGGATAGCGTTCAGAGTGAAAGCGGCGGTTCGGCCGGTTTCAGGAAATTCTCGACCGTTGATGCCTCCACGGCCTCGACTGACGCCGGCGACCATTGCGGATTGCGGTCCTTGTCGATGACGGCGGCGCGGATGCCCTCGAAAAAATCGGGATTATCAAGCATCTGCAGACAGGCGCCGAGTTCGCGGCCGAGACATTCGGCAAGCGAGGCGCTGCGGCGGCCGGCCCTGAGCAGCCGTAAAGCGAGCTTCAGGCTGGTCGGTGAACGCGTCAGCATCACCCGGCGTGTCTCGGCGGCAAATTCGCCTTCCTCCCCGGCAAGCGCTGCCAGGATTTCCTCGACGTTGTCGAAACGGAATGCGCGATCGATCATTGCTGCGTTCTGCCGCAGCCGGCTTTCTCCCTGAAGCTCCGAAAGCGCCTGCAGCACGGCATCCACGTCGCTGGATGAACTGCCGCGCGGCAGGCCCGAGAGAGCATCGATCACCTCACCCAATCGAGGCGACGCGATCTGGAGGTCGGCAAGCCCAGCGTGGATCGCGTCGGCAGCGCCGATATCGAGCCCTGTCAGGCCGAGCCATGTTCCGGCTTCGCCCGGCGCGCGCGGCAGCAGCCAGGTGGCGCCGACATCCGGGACATAGCCGATGCCGGTTTCGGGCATGGCAAGGCGCGTGCGCTCGGTGACGATGCGGTGGCGGCCGTGCGACGACAGGCCGACGCCGCCGCCCATGGTGATGCCGTCCATCAGCGCGACATAGGGTTTGGGGTAGGAGGCAATCATATGGTTGAGGCGGAATTCCTCGCGCCAGAAGCTTGCCGCCAGGCCATCGCCGGCGCGAGCACTCTCATGCAGGACGCGGATATCGCCGCCGGCACAGAAGCCGCGTTCGCCCTCTCCCCTCGCCACGACGCTCGCCACCTCGGGATCCCCGGCAAAAGCGTGAAGCGCCCCAGTGATCGCCCGGATCATCGGCAGCGTCAGGCTGTTCAACGCCCGCGGCCGGTTGAGCCGGATCACCCCCGCGGTCTCCCGCCGTTCAATGATGACTTCGCCGTCTTGCATGGTTCACCTCATCCTGTTGAACCATGAATAGACGACGATGTAGCTTCGCTCCAGTCGATTTAAGACCGGTCGAAGATTGGCTCAGGCAGACAGCGAATTGCGGGCGGAGGCTGCGGCCTCGCACCGGGCGGCGTAATCGATGGCAAGTTCCAGCGGCAGCGGCCGCGAGAAATGATAGCCCTGCGCCAGACGAACGCCCATTGCCTTCAATCCCTCGGCGATCTCTTCGCTTTCGACGCCTTCGGCGACGGAGGCAATGCCGAGATTCTGGCAGAGATTGGCGACCGAGCGGGTAATGTTCATGCAACGGGCGTCACGATCGAAATTCATCACGAAGGACTTGTCGATCTTCAGCTTGTCGAAGCCGAGACGATGAATGTGGCTGAGGCTCGAATAGCCGGTGCCGAAATCGTCAAGGGCAATCGAGATGCCGGCGGCGCGCAGCATTGTGATTACCTGGTCGGCGGTGTCGAAATCGGAGAGCAGTGCCGTCTCGGTGATCTCGAATTCGATGCGCCTGGGATCGATGCCGGAGCGGGTGATCATGGCAAGCAGCGCCATCGAGGTCTCGTGGTCGCAGATATCGCGCGCCGAGAGATTGAAAGACAGCCTGAGATGCCGTGGAATGATCGCCAGCGCTTCGAGCGCCTTGGCGAAGAGGATGCGAGTCATGCGGCCGATGACGGCCGTGCGCTCGGCAGCGGGAATAAAGGCTTCGGGACTGATCCGGCCGAAGCGGGCGCTGTCCCAGCGGGCGAGCGCCTCGTAAGCGACGACGCGGCCGCTCCTCAATTCGACGATCGGCTGATAGTCAAGTTTCAATTCCTTCGCGAAGTCGTTCGCCTGCAGCTCGAGTTCGATCAGGTGGCGCTGGGTCAGGATCTTCTCGTGCTCGGCCGAGAAGAATTCGACACCGCTGCTGCGCTTGCTCTTGACCTGATAGAGGGCGAAGTCTGCTTTCTCGTAGAGATCCTCGGCCGTGTACTCGCCGATATCGGGATAGACGATGCCGCAGGAACCGAAGACACGGACCGAGCCGTCGGGGATTTCGTAGGGATCGCGGACGGCAGCACAGAGCGCCTGACCAAGATCGGCGATCGCCTGGCGTGTCATCGAGCAGGGGAAGATGATACCGAACTCATCACCGCCGAGACGAGAGACGATGCCCTCTTCGCCGACCAGCGTGACGAAGCGGCGGGCCGTCTCCTTGAGCACGAGATCGCCGGCGGCATGGCCGAAGACGTCGTTGACAGGCTTGAAGCCATCGAGATCGAGAATGCCGAGGACGGGCGGCGTCGACGGATCCTTCTGCAGCCGTTTTTCCAGCGAGAGAAAGAAGCTGCGACGATTGGCAAGGCCGGTCAGTTGGTCATGCAGGGCGTTGCGGCTGTTGACGAGGTTCAGCTCCTCGGCTTCCGCCTGCTTCTGCTTCAGCTCCTCGGTCAATTGCACGAGACCGACGAAATTCTGGAAATAGCTGTTGATCACCCGGAGAAAGGGCAGGATCAGGAAGAGGCCGCTGACCGCAGTCGCGACGAAAACGGGATTGCCGGAGAACATGAAGGTCGCAACCATGGCCGAGAAGGTGATCACAGTGGTCAGCGCGGCCGCTATCGGCAGATGCATCAGGCAAAAGATGCAGGAAATGCCTGTCACGACAAGGAAATAGGCGATCTGACCCTGCTGGGAAGCGTCGCCATATTGGTAAAGCGCGATCGCCCAGCTGCCGAAAGCGACGGCAAGGATGGCGGCGCCTGATATAGTGATCTTCATCAGCCTGTAGGCCCGCTCGGCGGTCACGTCTTCCTTGCCCCTGATCTCCCACCAGCAGAGACGGAAGACGCAGACGACGCTCAAGGTGACGGGAATGTAGAGCGAGAGCCACAGGGGCGCGGATTTGAGGTGGGTGATCGCCACCGCAAGGGCGTTGATGATCAGCAGGACATAGAGAATGGGGATCTGCGACGACAGGGCCTGGAACTGCGCCAGCAGAAGCGTCGGATTGTCTTTTTGCAGCTGCAATGAGGCCAGAAAGTTCTTCATCTTCTCTTTTCCGTTGGCCAGAGCCAGCCAGAGAAAGCTTGATTTTTCCTTATTCACGTAACGGCATTGGGCCCCCGCAGACGCGGGGACCGTAAACAGGCTCCAGCATCAGAACGAAGCGGCGGCGAGTGCCCGGTGGATGCTTTGCAGGTCGTCGACGCTCTTGTTCGACAGGAACAGTTCCCAATCGAGCGAGCTCTGGACGATGGTTTCCAGCGAATCGTATCTGGGCTTCCAGTCGAGCACTTGCCGAGCGAGCGAAGCGTCTGCGACGACGCTTGCCGAATCGCCGACGCGCCGCGGCGCCATATGGATCTTGAAGGAATGCCCGTGCAGACGGGTGACCATGTTCAACACGTCGAGCACG
This sequence comes from Rhizobium sp. 62_C5_N11_2, assembly GCF_051811185.1. Taxonomy (NCBI): domain Bacteria; kingdom Pseudomonadati; phylum Pseudomonadota; class Alphaproteobacteria; order Hyphomicrobiales; family Rhizobiaceae; genus Rhizobium; species Rhizobium sp. 62_C5_N11_2. The sequence continues at coordinate 239,283 of NZ_JBPWPW010000001.1, read as the reverse complement.
GAATAGCCGCTGCCATAACCGCAATTGGCAACGAGCGAGCCCTTGCCTCTGCGCAGGTGCTGCAGCGCTTTCAGATGTGCATCCGTGAGATCGCTGACATGGATGTAGTCGCGCACGCCGGTGCCGTCATGGGTGGGATAATCGATGCCGTAGACATTGACGCTGTCGCGCCTGCCGAGTGCTGCCTCGCAGGCGACCTTGATGAGGTGCGTGGCGCCTGACGTCGACTGGCCAGCACGGTGGTGGGGGTCGGCGCCGGCGACATTGAAGTAGCGAAGCGCGACATAGTTGAAATCATAGGCGGCGGCGGCATCGCGCAGCATGAACTCGGTCATCAGCTTCGACTGACCGTAAGGATTTTCCGGATTGAGGGGGGCCGTCTCCTTCACCGGCAGGTCGGTCTTTTGCTGACCATAGACGGCCGCCGTCGAGGAGAAGACGAAGTTGCGGATGCCGGCCTTGACCGAAGCACTCAGAAGCGCCCGGGTCTTGCCGGAATTGTTGTCGTAATAAGAGAGCGGATCGGCGACCGAGACCGGGACGACGGCGGAGCCGGCGAAATGGATGATCGCCTCGATGTCGTTTTCAATAAAGACCTTTTTCAGGACATCGGGATCGGCAATATCGCCGAGATAAAAACGCGCCGCCGGCGCCACGGCCCAGCGAAAGCCCGTGGAGAGTCGATCGAGCACGACCACATCCTCGCCCGCATCGAGCAGCGCCCACACCATGTGACTGCCGATATATCCGGCGCCGCCCGTCACCAAAACCGCCATGTCCCGCATCCCTGCTTTCGTTTTTATAAGCAGGGGCATCAGGCGCCGGTTTTTCTTTCCAATTTTCTTATCGAATGGCCTTTCAAGGGGCTTTGAACGGGTATGTTTGGAGTTGTGGTTAGAGGCCGATTTCGGGCTTTGCTAGAGTTTTATCGATCCGGCGATTCCGGCACAAATTCGATCCGGCCACCCGCCACGATACCTGTTGCGGCCAGTGCTTCTCAGAGCTTGAGGATATAGTCGCAGAGACGCTCGGCTGCGGTCGCTACCTGCGTGGGGTCACGCAGGAAACAGGCGCGCAGGAAGAGTTCGCCGCCTCTGCCGAAGGCCGTTCCGGGGGCAAGGCCAACGCCTGTCTTGTCGACGATGTCGAGCGCTGCTTTGCGGCTGTCGGCGACGCCGTCGATCTTCAGGAAGGCGTAGATCGCGCCGTCCGGCTTCAACGTCTCGACCCGGTTGGTGGCGATCAGCGCATCGCAGAGAATATCGCGGGAGCGGGCCGCCTTGGCGATATTGGCAGCGACGAAATCGTCGCCTTGATCAAGGGCTGCAACGGCGCCCTTTTGCATGAACTGCGCCACGCCCGATGTCGAATATTGGATGAGGTTTTCGAGCACCTGTCCCATCTCAGGGGGTGCGACAATCCAGCCGACGCGCCAGCCGGTCATCGACCAGTTCTTCGAGAAGGAATTGACGAAGATGATCTTGTCATCAGGCTCCATCACATCGAGGAAAGAGGGCGCGCGGCCACCGGCAAAATAGTAGCGGGCATAGATTTCATCCGCCATGATCCAGAGGTCGTGCCTGCGGGCAAGCGCCAGGATGTCGACAAGGTCCTGTTTCGTGGCCGTCCAACCCGTCGGGTTCGACGGCGTGTTGATGAAGATGCCCTTGGTCTTCGGCGTGATCGCGGTTTCGATGCGGTCAAGGTCGACCACCCATTTACCGCCTTCGAACTGCAGCTCAACACCGACGGAGCGCGCACCGGATATTTCGAGAGCGGCGGCGATATTCGGCCAGGAAGGCGAGAGGTAAACCAGTTCGTCACCCGGCGAGGTCAGCGCCTGCACGGCGATCTGGATCGCCTGCATGCCGGAACCGGTGACGTAGAAATGCTCGATCGGAAGCCGGATTCCGAAATGTCTGGTGTAATAATCCGAAAGCGCCTGGCGAAGCTCCGGAATGCCGCGCTGCCAGGTGTAGAAGGTCTCGCCGGCGGCCAGCGCGTCCATCGCCGCCCTGCTGATGAAATCGGGCGTCGGCAGATCGCCTTCACCCACCCAGAGCGGCAGCAGACCTTCGCGGCCACGGGCATAATTGACGACTTCGACGATCCCGCTTTCGGGCGCCGCTACGGCGCGCGGGCTGAGGCTGCTCACGATCGACATGCATATCTCCGGTTTCCGCCTTCATAGCGGATTTGCGCCGGCAAATCCCATGACATCCAGTGATGGCATATCTATTTTCGTGATGATTGAGCCCGGCCGGAACGAACGGGCTCCAGCCCGGATCAAGCCGTCGGGCGCGTGGCGAGAAGATCGCGGATTTCCGTCAGCAGCTGAACGTCTGCCGGCGGCGCTGGCAGCTCTTCCGGTGCCACCTTTTCCTGGCGCTCGACCTGGGCACGCAGGGTGTTTACGCCCTTGACCATCAGGAAGATGATCCAGGCGAGAATGAGGAAGTTGATGAGCACGGTGAGGAAACTGCCATAGGCAAACACCGCTCCCTGCTCGCGGGCGGCGGCGAGCGACTGTGCGTTGACGGCCGACGACAGTGGGAGAAAGTAATTCGAAAAATCGAAACCGCCGAAAATGGCGCCGACGATCGGCATAATGAGGTCATCCACCAAAGATTTGACGATGCCACCGAAGGCGCCGCCGATGATGACGCCGACTGCAAGATCCATGACATTGCCGCGGGCGATAAAGGCCTTAAACTCATTGAGCATCGGATCCGTCTCCCTTTGATACAATTGTTTTTACTAGCTACATCTTCATTGCAATTAATCAATCGGCAATCGCAATTATTTGGGGATACCCCGTGCGGTCTTTGACTTAAGGCCTAGACCGGCGGGAATTCTCAAAGTGCTTGAAATAACTTAAGCTGACCCACGTTGCGGGAGGTCCCGGCGGGTTTTCCGCCGGCGGAGGGTCAATGCTTCCAGGCTGGGTCATATTCGCGTCTGCCTTCGGCTATCTGCTCCTGCTTTTCGCCGTGGCGAGCTATGGCGACCGCAAGAACCGCAGCCCGAGCACGCTCGACCGCGGCCCCGGCACGCTGGAAGGCGGATGGCCGGTGGTCTATGCGCTGAGCCTTGCGATCTACTGCACCTCCTGGACCTATTTCGGCAGCGTCGGGCTTGCGGCGCAGCGCGGCCTGGAATTTGCCGGCATCTATATCGGCCCCATCCTGGTCTTCACGCTCGGCATGCCGCTGCTTCGCCGCATCATCGAGCTCGCCAAGGCGGAGAAGCTCACCTCGGTTGCCGATTTCGTCGCCGCCCGCTACGGCAAGAACCCGACGGTTGCCACGATCGTCGCCCTGATCTCGCTGATCGGCGCCATTCCTTATATCGCGCTGCAGCTCAAGGCGATCTCGAGCACGGTCAGCGCCATGGTCAATCCGTCCGATTACGGCATCGGCAGCGGCAATCTCTATTTCCTCGACCTGCCGCTCGTCGCAACGCTGGTGCTTGCCTGCTTCGCCATCATGTTCGGCACGCGGCATACGGATGCAACGGAGCATCAAGATGGGCTGATCCTCGCCGTCTCGATGGAATCCGTCGTCAAGCTCGTCGCCTTCCTGACGGCGGGCGTCTGCGTCATCTGGTTTCTCTTCGATGGCCCGACTGATCTCTGGCGCAAGACCGTCGACAATGAGCTGGTCATGTCGGCGCTCAGCTACCATACGCCGATCAGCCGCTGGATCACCCTGATCATCTTGTCGGCTTTCGCGATCATCCTGCTGCCGCGGCAATTCCACGTGACGGTTGTCGAAAACCGAACCCCGAAACAGCTGAAACTCGCAGGCTTCCTGTTTCCCACCTATCTCATATCAATCAATCTCTTCGTGCTGCCGGTAGCGATCGGCGGGCTCTTGACCTTCGGCGGCACCGGCAATGCCGATTTCTACATGCTGTCGCTGCCGCTTGCCGGCCAGATGCCCGTCATTTCGCTGATCATCTTCATCGGCGGTTTCTCCGCCGCAACGGCAATGGTCATCGTCGATTCCGTCGCGCTGTCGATCATGGTGTCGAACGACATCATCATGCCGATCTTCCTCAGGCGCAAACTCGCCGGCCGCGCCAGCCAGCGCGACGATTTTGCCAAGACGCTGCTCAATATCCGCCGCAGCGCCATTTTCGCCGTGCTGCTTTTCGGCTACGCCTATTACCGTTCGACCGACAGCACCGCAGGCCTTGCCTCGATCGGCCTTCTTTCCTTTGCCGCCATCGCGCAAATCGCCCCAGCGCTGTTCGGCGGGCTGATCTGGCGACGGGCAAACGCGCGCGGCGCGATCCTCGGACTGACCTCCGGCTTCGTCATCTGGGTCTACCTGCTGTTCCTGCCCTCGCTCGGCGGGCCTGATTATTCGTATGTGGCGAGCGCCGTGCTCGGCTTCATCTTTCCCGGGACCTCGCTATTCACCGCAGCCGACGCCGATCCGCTGGTCAATGCGACGGCGATGAGCCTGCTCGTCAACACCGCCTTCTTCGTCGTCGGCTCGCTCACCCGCAACGCCAAGCCGCTGGAACGCATTCAGGCCGGCATCTTCGTCAAGCGGCATTCGCGCTCGCAATTTGCCACACGCGGCTGGAAGACCCGCATCAGCGTCGGCGATCTCAAGGCGGCGATCTCACGCTATCTCGGCGAAGAACGCATGCAGCGCTCGTTCACGACTTACGAACAAGGCTCCGGCCGCAAGCTGGAGGACGAGCAGCCGGCCGACATGGCGCTCATCCATTTCAGCGAACAGCTGCTCGGCAGCGCCATCGGCTCGTCCTCGGCCCGGCTGGTGCTGTCGTTGATCCTGCAGAAGATCGAGGATGCCTCTTCCGACACGGCCTGGCTGCTCGATCAGGCAAGCGAGGCGCTGCAATATAACCAGGACATGCTGCAGACGGCACTATCGCAGATGGACCAGGGCATTGCCGTCTTCGACAGTTCCAACCGGCTGACGATCTGGAACCGGCGCTTCCGGCAATTGCTGGATCTGCCGGAAAGTGCGGGCCAGGTCGGTTTCCCCTTGTCCGATATCGTCACCACGCTCAGCCAGCGCGGCGACATCGCGCCCGGCGATCTCAGCCAGACGGTGCGGCATTTCCTGACGCTCGACAAACCCTTTTCACTGGTGCTCGGCGGCGGCGAGCGGATCATTGAGGTGCGCTCCAACGCGATGCCGGACAAGGGCATCGTCGCCACCTTCACCGATATCACCCAGCGCGTCAGCGCCGACCAGGCACTGAAACAGGCGAATGAAACGCTGGAACAGCGCGTCGCCGAACGCACGGCCGAGCTAACCCGGGTCAACCGCGAACTCGGCGAGGCGCGCGCCGCCGCTGACGAGGCGAATATCGGCAAGACACGCTTTTTCGCCGCCGCCGGCCACGATATCCTGCAGCCGCTCAATGCCGCCAGGCTCTATTCCTCGGCACTGGTCGAACGCATGGCGCAATCCGAGAACAGTCCGATCGTCCGCAACATCGATTCCGCGCTGGAATCGGTCGAGACCATTCTCGGGGCGGTGCTCGATATCTCCAGGCTCGATACCGGCGCCATGCGGCCGCGGCTCGCCTCCGTCGCGCTCTCCGACCTGCTGGAGCGTATCCAGACCGATTTCGCCCCGATCGCCCGCGAAAAGCAGCTGAAGCTGGTGGTGATGCCGACGTCGCTCAGGGTCCGCTCCGACCCCAATCTTCTGCGCCGGCTGGTGCAGAACCTGGTTTCCAACGCCATCAAATACACGATCTCAGGCAAGGTGCTGGTCGGGGCGCGGCGGCACGGCAACCAGGTGATCATCCAGGTGATCGATTCTGGCATCGGCATTCCGCCGTCGAAATTCCGCACGGTGTTCAAGGAATTCGCGCGGCTGGACGAAGGCGCGAAAACCGCCGCCGGCCTCGGGCTCGGCCTTTCGATCGTCGACCGCATCGCCCGCGTGCTCAACCATCCGGTCGAGCTGCAGTCGACGCATGGCAAGGGCACGCAATTCCGCATCGCCATGCCGCTCGACGTCTCGCGCCCGGCCGCGGCTGCAGCAACGGTTACGCCTACCGACCGTGCGGGGCAGCCGCTGAGCGGGTTGAAGATCCTCTGCATCGACAATGAGCCGAAGATCCTCGAAGGCATGCGGCTGTTGATCAGCGGCTGGGGCTGCGAGGTGGAGGCGCTGGATTGCCTCGCCGACGTCACCGCCGTCGATGGCCAGGAGGGAGCGCCTGATATCGTCATCGCCGATTATCATCTCGGCGACGGCACCGGCATTGCCGCCATCCTGCACCTGCGCCGGCAGTTCGGCGCCGATATCCCCGCTTTGCTGATCACGGCCGACCGCACGCCGGAGGTGCGCAGCGAGGCCGAGCGGTACGGCATCGCCGTTCAGCACAAGCCGGTGCGGCCGGCGGCGCTGCGCGCCTATATCACCCAGATTTCCGGCCTCAAGCGTGCAGCCGCAGAGTAAAAGACACGCTTAAAGCGCCGCGCCCATGACGCGCGAGACGAGATTGCGCACGCGCGCTGCATCCGGCACATCGCCGAACAGGATGCGGTACATGATCGGCGCCACGACCTGATCCATGAGGCGCTCGACATCCGGAAAGGCCTCGCCGCGGGCCTTCGCCCTCTCGGCGATGAGACCGACCTGCTGGCGGGTAAATTCAGCGCATCTACAGGCATTTGCGCTCGCTTGCGCCGCCAATACGTCGCGGATCATCTCGCGGCCCGGGCCGGAGGACATTTCCTCGGCATATTGCTCGGCCCAAGCTTCCAGATCGGCCTTGCCGCTGCCGGCATCGATCGGCTGCATATCCGGCCGCAGCCGATCGACGGCGACATCGGCGAGAAGCTGTTGCAGGTCGCCCCAGCGGCGATAGATGGTCGACGGCGTCACCCCCGCCTTGCCGGCGATCAGCGGGATCGTCACCTCGGCGCGGCTCATCTCCGCCAGCAGCTCACGGACTGCTTTGTGCACCGATGCCTGAACCCGGGCGCTTCTGCCGCCCGGACGGAGGTTCTCTTTGACTGTCATGCCTGCAACCCGACTTTCGCCCCTTGACACCGTTGGTTCAAAATCTTTGATAGAACTATTAACGCAAATAATTTGCTTTTATGAGGCGCCAGCTCTACATAAGCTAACGCAACGGCTTAGCTTTAAGGGGCTTATATATGTTCGCCGCAGCCAAATCCACCGAGAATTCGCCACGCCCCTCGATCGGCTTTCATGCGCTGACGCTCGCGACCTTCTTCGGCGCCTCCGCGGCGCCGACGCCGCTCTACCGGATTTATCAGGAAAACTTTTCCGTCTCGCCGGTGCTGATCACGGTGATCTTTGCGGTCTACGCCTTCGCGCTGCTGGCGGCGCTGCTGACCGCCGGTTCGATCTCGGATCATCTCGGCCGCAAGCCGGTGATCTTTTTCGCCCTCGTGCTCGAAATCGTCGCCATGGCACTCTTCGTTGTCGCCAGCGGTCCCGGCTGGCTGATCGCAGCACGGATCGTGCAGGGACTGGCAACGGGAATCGCCGGCGCCTCGCTCGGAGCAGCGCTCGTCGATGTCGACCGGGCAAAGGGACAGATCGTCAACTCGATCGCGCCGCTTTCCGGCATGGCGGTGGGTGCGGTCGGCACCAGCGCCTTGATCCAATACGGCCCCTTCCCGATGCATCTGGTCTATGCCTTGCTGCTCGTCGCCTTCACGCTGCAGGCGGCCGCCATCTGGCTGATCGGCGAGACCGGCGGCACGCGACCGGGCGCGCTCGGCTCGCTGATACCGCGGGTCACCGTTCCGCCGCAGGTGAAGCGACCGCTGTCGCTGGTGACGCCGATCAACATCGCCAACTGGACGCTTGCCGGCTTCTATCTCTCGCTGGTCCCGTCCTTGGTCGCCACCACGACCGGCAGCCGGGCGCCGCTGACCGGCGGGTCCGTGGTCACCGCGCTGATGGTGAGCGGAGCAATCGCCGTCTATCTGAGGCGCAGCAAGACGGCCTCGGCCAATCTGGCTTTCGGCGTATCGGCCAAGACGCTCGGCATCCTGACGGTCGTTGCCGGCGTACATCTCGCCAATGTGCCGTTGCTGCTGATCGGCACGATTTTTACCGGCGCCGGTTTCGGCACCAATTTCCTCGGTTCGATCGGCACGATCATGCCGCTCGCCAAACCGGATGAGCGGGCCGGGCTGCTGTCGGCCTTCTACGTCCAGAGCTACCTCGCCTTCAGCCTGCCGGCGATCCTGGCCGGGTTCCTGGCAAAATCGGCCGGCTACGCGCTGACGACCGATATCTATGCGACGGCGATCCTGCTGTTGATGGGCGTCGGGATGATGAGCATTCGCGCCGACCGGCGCAGGGTGGCGGAGAGCGCTGCCTGAGGACGCAGTTCACGGCTTCAGATCAAGCAGCGCCCGGCCGCTGCCATCCATGGCGAAGGGCACCGAGGCGTGCTGGTGGGCAACCAACCAGCGGCCGTCCTGCTTGACGAGACCGAGGGTCTGGCGGAACCAGAGATCGACCTCGGTGCCATCGGTCTTGGTCCCGGTCATGCGCATGAGGCCGCTCCAGAAAGCGACATCCTCTCCGGCCGTCAGTCTGGCATCGCGCACCTCGCCGCCGATCGGGCCTTCCCACGTATCGAACCAGGCTTGCAGACCCGCCTCGTCCTGGCCGTAATGGACGAGCGGCGGCGCCAGCGAAAATTCGACGGAATCCTCGGCCTCATAGGAAAGCGCGTCGCTGGCGTTCTTCTCACCCAGCGCCTTGGCCCGCATCATCAGCATGGCGATGATCGCCTCTTCCTCGATCCTGGCATTCGCTTCATCTTTCACGGTCGTTCTCCTTCTCCGTTATGGACAGAGGACGAAGGGGAGGAGGACGATCCGACAGGGATGCATTTCCGTTTGCGCAATTCCAGCAAGACTGCTGCGCAGCTTTGCTGGAATTGCTTCAAAGATAACTCGTCACCGCCGGTTCGTTCCACCAGGCATCGTGCCTGCCGTCGGAGTAACGGACAGGCAGTGCTGCCAGTTCCTCCGGGCTGATATCGTCAAGGCAGGCGATGTTGATCGAGACATAGGCGCCACCGATCGCTTCGACATAACCGTCGCCATAGGCTGATACACCGCAGGTGCGGCAGAAGCGGTGATGGCCGCTCCTGGTGTTGAACTGATAGTCGGCCGTTTCCGCCTGGTCGCACATCAGCCGGAAATCCTCCGGCTTGACGTTGGCGCCCCAATAGCGCCGTTTGGCGCAGATCGAACAATTGCAGCGGCCGGTGCCCTCGTCGAGGTCCATGTCCACCTCATAGTGCACTTTGCCGCAATGGCAGCTTCCTCTGTAAGTTTTCTTCACGGCGCTCTCCTCCTTCGGCGTTGCCTTCAGTCTTCAGATATGACAATATGTTGTCATTATGGATGAGATACAAAATCGACAACATGTTGTCAAACAAAATCGACCGGAGCGGACGATGGGGGGAGACGCCTTTTCCGCTTTCGCGATCACCGCCCTTCGCCTCGCCGGCCATCTGACGGCGGCGGGCGACCATTTGGCAAAGCCGGCAGGACAGACGAGCGCGCGCTGGCAGGTGCTGGCCGCGGCGCGGCGCGGCAACATGTCGGTGGCGCAGATCGCCCGTGCGCTCGGCGTCGCCCGCCAGGGCGTGCAGCGGCTCGCCGATGTACTGGAGGGTGAAGGGCTGATCGCCTATGCCGACAATCCGCAGCACCAGCGCGCCAAGCTGGTGCGGCTGACGGAAGAAGGGGCGGCGCGGCTCGGCGTCATCGAGATCGCGCAAGCCGGATGGGCCGACGGGCTGGGCGGCGCCTTCACGTCAGCCGAACTCGATGCGGCGCGGGCGGTGATGGCGCGGGTCATGGAGATGCTGGAGGCGGATGAGGCGTCCCGCGGCTGAATAACTCACCACGGCATGTCTTGGGAAACCGAGCGGATAAGGCACGGCATCCGCCTGCCAGACACAAAAAAAGGCCGGGTTAACCCGACCTTCCCTGCTATCTCAACGAACCGTGCCAGTACATCCGTGGTCACGATCCGGAGATGATATTCAAAGCCTTGAAGGCTCAGGCCGCCTGGAGGCGGTCTGCCGACATCTTGCCGGACTTGTTGTCGCGGACGAGCTCGTAAGACAGCTTCTGGCCATCCTTGAGATCGCGCATGCCAGCGCGTTCAACGGCGGAGATGTGGACGAAAACGTCGGCCGCGCCGTCATCCGGCTGAATGAAGCCGAAGCCCTTGGTTGCGTTGAACCACTTTACGGTACCTGTGCTCATGACGATATCCTTTTCGAATCGTTCATAGAAGAATGCAGCTCGGACAAATGCCGAGCGGCGATGAAAACCGATTTTGGAGGAAGTTCGCCAGGAACGACGCGAGGCCGTTTCAAAGTTCATCTAGCAAGATCGATGCGCGGATATGTAATCGGAAATTGTGTCCGTGACAAGGCCGCACCAAGGGAAATCGGTGACGTTTCAGACACTGCGGACAGGTCTTGCCCTGCCGCGTGGCGCGGAAAACCGGGGGCGAGGTTTTTTTCAGAAACTGAAATACCGTCTATTCGGCCTGCGCCAACCTGGTGATCGCCTTGCCGAGGCGGGCGACCCGCACTTCCGGGCTCGTTGCCTTCAGGAGTGGCAGGACGATTGCATATTGGCCGGTCTTGTCGAGCCGAGCAAAGGCAGCGCCAGCGGCAGCGTTCTCAGCGAGCGCCGCCGCCAGATCGTCCGGTAGGCCGGCATCGCGTTGTGGAGCGTAGGCGACAGCCCAGCGTCCGTCGGCTTTGGCGGCAGCGACTTCGGCAAGCCCCGCGGGCCGCATGCGCCCGGTTTCCGCGAGTGCTGTGACCCGATCGACATTGAGCTTGGACCACGGACTTTTGGCGCGCCGGGGCGAATAACGCTGCAGGTAGGAGTTCGAGTCAAACCCCTTGCGTTGGCTGTCAATCCAGCCGTAACAGAGCGCCACATCCAGCGCCTCATCGATGGTGATGAGAGTTCGTTTCGGATTTTTCTTACCGATCTTCAGCCAGGCGCCGGTCGATGCTGCGTGATGCACGCAAAGCCAGGATTCCCACTCCAATGGATCGGCGAAGGCGAGGATGTCGGTGGATGGTTGCATGGGCGGTCCGATCCGGGTGACAGCGAGGCGTGTGTTGCTTGGCGATTACGGATTGCCGTCACCCCCTGCCCCATTCAACATTTGAAACCCGGCAAGAGCGGCACAGCTCAAAAGGCGGCCTAAGCCGCCTTCCCCACCTTCGCATAGGGGTCGAACCGACCGTAAAAGGTCTCGCCCTTGGCGGCCATGTCCTTCAGCAGTGGCGTCGGCTTGAAGTGATTTCCGTAAGTACTTGCTAACTTCTCAGCCAGTTCCACGAAAGCCTTCGCACCCATCCCGTCGATATAGCTCAGCGCTCCGCCGGTGTAGGGCGCGAAGCCAAAGCCCAGGATCGAACCGACATCCGCTTCGCGCGGATCGGTGACGATGCCTTCCTCCACGGTGCGGGCGGCTTCCAGCGCAATGGTCACGAGGAAGCGTTGCTTCAGGACGTTGACGTCAACCTCATCCGCCTGCTTCTGCGGGTAGAAGGTCTTGAGGTCGGGCCAGAGGGACTTCTTCGCCGGTTTCGGTGGATAGTCGTAGAAGCCCTTGGAAGTCTTGCGGCCGAAGCGACCTTCCTTTTCCACCATGCGGGAGATGAGTTCCATATGCTTGGGGTCGATGGCTTTTTCGCCGAGATCGGCGACCGTCGCCTTGAGGATTTTCAGCGAGAGGTCGATGGCGACCTCGTCGTTGAGCGCCAGGGGGCCAACCGGCATGCCGGCCATCTTGGCGGCATTCTCGATCATCACAGGCGGCACACCCTCGATCAGCATGTCGTAGCTTTCCGACATGTAGCGCAGCACGCAGCGATTGACGAAGAAGCCGCGGGTGTCGTTGACGACGATCGGCGTCTTCTTGATGGCTGCGACATAATCAAGAGCGACGGCCAGCGCCTTGTCGCCGGTGTCGCTTCCGAGGATGACCTCAGTCAGCATCATCTTCTCGACAGGCGAGAAGAAGTGGATGCCGATGAAATCGGCCGGGCGTTTCGAATTCTTGGCGAGACCCGATATCGGCAGGGTCGAGGTATTGGAGGCGAAGATCGCGCCGTCGGGCAGCACGGCTTCGACCGCCTCGATGACCGCTTTCTTCACCTCGCGATCCTCGAACACCGCCTCGATGACGAGATCGGCATTGGCGAGGTCGGCATAGTCGGCCGAGGGCGTGATGCGGGAGAGCAGTGCGGCCGCTTCATCCTGCGTAAGACGCCCCTTACCGACCGAATCCTTGACCAGGCCTTCCGAGACGGCCTTGCCCTTGGTCGCCGCTTCGATGTCGCGGTCGATCAACGTCACGGGAATGCCGGCGGCGGCGGTGACATAGGCGATCGAGGCGCCCATGAAGCCGGCGCCGACGACGCCGATATGTTTCAGCTCGGTCTTCGCGTGACCTGCCGGGCGGCGGGCGCCCTTGCCGAGCTCCTGCATGGAGATGAACAGCGAACGGATCATCGAGAAGGCTTCACGGGTCTGGAGCACCTCGGTGAAATAACGCTGCTCGATCTTCAGACCGGTGTCGAACGGCACCTGCAGGCCTTCGTAGACGCATTTCAGGATGGCAAGCGCTGCCGGATAATTGCCCGATGTTTCCCTGCGCAGGATCGCAGGCGCCGCCGGCCAGAGCTGGGCGGAGGCCGGCGTCCAGATGCCGCCGCCAGGCGCCTTGAAGCCCTTCTCGTCCCAGGGGGCGACCGGCTTCAGGCCATCCTTGATCATCTGCTTGGCGGCCGGGATGAGCTGATCCGGCTCGACCACCTGATGCACGAGGTTCATCGCCTTGGCGCGGGAGCCGGTCAGCGACTGGCCCGTCGTCATCATCTGCAGCGCATCCTGGGCGTTCGCCAACCGCGGCACACGCTGCGTGCCGCCGGCGCCGGGGAAGATGCCGACCTTCACCTCGGGCAGTGCAATCTTGACGCTCTTGGCATTGGAGGCGACACGGCCATGGCAGGCAAGCGACAGTTCGAAGGCGCCGCCCATGCAGGTGCCGTTGATGGCGGACACCCAGGGCTTGCCCGATGTTTCGAGTTTGCGGAACAGGCCGCTCATGCGGCCGACCAGGCCGAAGAGGTTCTGCACCGCTGTCTCTGGGCTCTTTGCCTTCTCCTCCTGATAGGAGCTGAACATCGATTTGATCATCGACAGATCGGCGCCGCCGGAGAAGGAGGATTTGCCGGAGGTGAAGACGACACCTTTGACGGAAGCATCAGCGGTCGTGGCGTCGATGATGGCGTCGAGTTCGGCCATCACCTCGGCGGTGAAGACGTTCATCGATTTGCCGGGCATGTCCCAGGTGACGAGAGCGATGCCATCGGCGTCGGTTTCGAGCGTGAAATTGGTGTAGGTCATTGGGTTTCCTCCCCGATCAGGCCGGCAAATGGCTGCGCTGCGCGTCTAAGGTCTTCGTCTTTTCGGTGACGACATCGCCGGTGTGCTTGGTCTGCGACGGCTCGAAAAGCACGATCCAGCATTCCTCCGGCGCAACCGGATTATGCTCGACACCCCTCGGCACGACATGAAAATCACCGGCCTTGAGATGCACATGCGGGCGATCGCGATATTCGATGGTAAGCGAGCCCTTCCAGATGAGGAAAAGCTCGTCCTCGTCACGGTGGGAATGCCAGGCGAGCTGGCCCTTAACCTTGGCGAGCTTGACGCTCTGGCCGTTGAGATCTGCGATGACGCGGGGCGACCAGTGCTCGGTGACCTCAGCATATTCGGTTTCGATCGTGCCGGTGTTGAAGCCCATCGTCAGACCCTTTCGATAACCGTTGCGGTACCCATGCCGGCGCCGATGCAGAGCGTCACCAGCGCAGTGTTGAGGTCGCGGCGTTCAAGTTCGTCCAGCACCGTGCCGAGGATCATCGCGCCGGTGGCGCCGAGCGGATGGCCCATGGCGATGGCGCCGCCATTGACGTTGATCCTGTCATGGTCGATGTCGAAGGCCTGCATGTAGCGCAGCACCACGGCAGCGAAGGCCTCGTTGAGTTCGAAGAGGTCGATGTCGGAAAGGCTCATGCCTGATCGTTTCAACAGCTTCTCGGTGACGTCGACTGGCCCGGTCAGCATCAGGGCCGGATCGGAGCCGATATTGGCGAAAGCCTTGATGCGGGCGCGCGGCTTTTTGCCCATGCTCTCACCGCCGGCTTTGGAGCCGAGCAGGACGACGCTGGCGCCATCGACGATGCCGGAGGAATTGCCGGCATGGTGGACATAGTTGATGCGCTCGATCTCCGGATGGGCCTGGATGCCGACGGCCTCGAAGCCGCCCATCTCGCCGGGCATCTGGAAGGACGGATTGAGGGAGGCGAGCGCCTGCATATCCGTGCCGGGGCGCATGTGTTCGTCCTTTGCCAGGATCGTCAGGCCGTTCTGGTCCTTGACCGGGATGACCGACTTGTCGAACCAGCCCTCTTCCCAGGCATGGGCAGCGCGCTTCTGGCTCTCGACCGCGTAAGCGTCGACATCGGTTCTGCTGAAGCCGTATTTGGTGGCGATCAGATCGGCCGAGACGCCCTGCGGCATGAAATAGGCCGGGAAATTCACGGAAGGATCCATGAACCAGGCGCCGCCGGACATGCCGAGGCCGACGCGGGACATGCTTTCCACGCCGCCCGCGATGACGATGTCGTCGGCCCCTTGCGCGATCTTGCCCGCACCGAAATTGACGGCATCGAGGCCGGAGGCGCAGAAGCGGGAGATCTGCATGCCGGGCGCCTTGGTGGAGTAACCGGCTTCGAAGGCGGCGGCCTTGGGGATGACGGCGCCGGCATCCATGACCGGATCGACGCAGCCCATGATGATGTCGTCGACCGTGTCCGTATTCAGCCCGTTGCGGTCGCGGATTGCCTCCAGCGTCTTTGCCGCGAGGCGGACGGAGGGCACTTCATGCAGGGCGCCGTCCTTCTTGCCACGGCCGCGCGGCGTGCGGACGTGGTCGTAAATGAAAACCTCGGTCATTGTCTCATCTCCCTGACGGCGCGGCGGCGCCGGTGAATTTCGTTCTTCCTTCTTTCGCCCAACAGGCCACCTCTGCCTGGGTCGAGCCACCGGTCTCGACCCGTCCTTCGGACCCCCGCTGGGGAGAAGAGGGGCACAATCAAAACGCTTCGGCGGCCAGTTCCATCATCGTGTCGGCGCCGGCCTCGATGCGAGCCTTGCGAAGCGCGGTTTCCGGCATCAGGCGTTCCATGAAGAAGCGGGCGGTGATCAGCTTGTTCTTCAAGTAATCCTCGCGGGCGGCATCGCCTGATGCAAGGCCATCCTCGGCGGCTTTCGCCATCTTCGCCCACATATAGCCGAGAATGACGAGGCCGAAGAGGTGCATGTAGTCGGTCGAGCCGGCGCCGGCATTGTCGGGCTTGGCCATGGCGTTCTGCATGAACCACATGGTCGCGCCCTGGACGTCGTTCAAGCCCTTCTTCAGATGCTTGGTGAAGAAGGAGAGCTTTTCGTTGCTGCGGTTCTCCTCGCAGAAATCGCCGATTTCCTTGAACAGGGCCATGGCGGCGCGGCCGCCGTTCAGGGCCAGCTTGCGGCCGACGAGATCGAGCGCCTGAATGCCGTTGGCGCCTTCATAGATCATGGCGATGCGGGCATCGCGCACATACTGGCTCATGCCGTGTTCTTCGATATAGCCGTGGCCGCCGAAGACCTGCTGGGCCATGACGGCATGATCGAAGCCCTTGTCGGTCATCACGCCCTTGAGGATCGGGGTGACGAGGCCGAGAATATCGTCGGCCGTCTGGTGCTCCTTCTCGTCGGTGGCGCGGTGGGCGATATCAGATTTGAGCGCGGTCCAGAGCAGGAAGGCGCGGCCGGCCTCGTTGAAGGCGCGGATGGTCATCAGCGTGCGGCGAATATCCGGATGGACGATGATCGGATCGGCCTTCTTGTCCGGCGCCTTGGGGCCGGACAGCGAGCGGCCCTGGATGCGATCACGGGCGTAGCTGGCGGCGTTCTGATAGGCGATCTCGGAAATGGCGATGCCCTGCAGGCCAACCATCAGGCGAGCCTCGTTCATCATCACGAACATAGCGTTGAGGCCGCGGTTTTCGGCGCCGATCAGGAAACCCTTCGCCTCGTCGTAATTCATGACGCAGGTGGCATTGGCGTGGATGCCCATCTTGTGCTCGATCGCGCCGCAGGAGACAGCATTGCGGGCGCCCGGCGCACCGTCGTCGCCGACCAGGAATTTCGGAACGATGAAGAGCGAGATGCCCTTGGTGCCCTCAGGCGCACCCTCGATGCGGGCGAGCACCAGATGGATGACATTGTCGGTCAGGTCATGCTCGCCGGCGGAGATGAAGATCTTCTGGCCTGATATTTTGTAGCTGCCGTCAGCCTGCGGCACTGCCTTGGTGCGCAGCATGCCGAGATCGGTGCCGCAATGCGGCTCGGTCAGGTTCATGGTGCCGGACCACGCGCCTTCCACCATCTTCGGCAGATAGGTGGCCTTCTGCTCGTCGGAGCCGTGGACGAGCAGCGCGGCGATCGCGCCCTGGGTCAGGCCCGGATACATCATCAGCGACATGTTGGCGGCCGAGGTATATTCGCCGACGGCGGTATGCAGCGTGTAGGGAAGCCCCTGCCCGCCGAATTCCTCCGGCACCGCAAGACCGATCCAGCCGCCGTCGCGATAGGCCTTGTAAGCCTCCTTGAAGCCCTTCGGCGTCGAGACGCTGGCATCATCGTGGCGCGTGCAGCCTTCCTGATCGCCGGAATAGTTCAGCGGAAAGAGAACTTCCTCGGCAACCCGTCCGGCCTCGCCGAGGATCGCTTCGATCATATCGGGGGTCGCGTCGGCAAAACCGGGCAGATTGTTGTAGCGTTCGAGGCCCAGCACGTCGTTCAGGACGAAGAGCGTATCGTTCACCGGGGCCTTGTAGACTGGCATCTCTCGAATTCCTCCCATTCGGCTGACCGGCTCGCGCCGGCCTTGGGCACTGTCTTACAAAATATTGACGTTTGCGTAAACGTCAAATTCTGCAGTTGTGAAGTCTTTTCATGAAAAAATTCGAGAGCGCGAATCCGCGGGCATGCGGCGCTGGGAGGAGACGCCATCTCATCTTCCTTGTCCACCGCAGAACGGCGTATAAGCTGAGGCGTCTTTCAAGCCGCAATCGCGGCAATGTTTCACGAGGGCCGCCGGCATGATCAGTTTCGAGGCGATAAGACAGCGTGCCGAGGAGCGAAAAGGCGGCGCGGCTGCACTTCAGGCATTGCTGGAAAATTACCGGCCGGATCATGAGCGGCTGCGCGCCATGCCCGACGATCGTATCCTGGCGGATATGACGCGACGCATCTTCTACAGCGGCTTCGTCCAGAAGGTGATCGATGCTAAATGGCCGGGTTTCGAAGCGGCGTTTTCCGGTTTCGATCCGGCGACGCTGAATATCGCGCCCGACGACTATTGGCACGCCCTGACGTCGGATGAGCGGATCATCCGCAATGGCGCCAAGATCATGTCGGTTCGGGCCAATGCCGCCTTCATCCGGGAACTGGCGAAGGAATATGGCAGCGCCGGCGTCTTCTTCGCCGACTGGCCACGGGACGACCAGATCGGGCTTCTCGACCTGTTGAGCAAACGCGGCAACCGGCTCGGCGGCATGACCGGGCAATATTTCCTGCGGGGCATCGGCCGCGACAGTTTCATTGCCACGATCGACGTGCTCGCCTGCCTCAGATCCGCCGGCGTGTCGCTCTCCTCGTCGGGCACGACGAAGAAGGACCAGCAGTCGATCCAACAGGCCTTCAACGACTGGGCGGGGGAAACCGGCCTTTCCTTCATCCATCTCTCGCGCATCAGCGCCTGTTCGATCGATTCGGCGCAATCGCACTGAAATTCCAGTCGAGTGGTGGTGCAAACCGTCCGGGCTTCCTACGTCATCAGGACGATCCATCGAGGAAGATATCATGACCGACTTTCCCTATGAGAGCGCACTCATCGTCGGCGCCGGCTCCGGCATCAGCGCATCGCTTGCCCGGCAATTGTCGGCGCAGGGCGTCAAGGTCGGGCTCGCCGCCCGCAATATCGAGAAACTGCAAGGGCTCATCGCGGAGACCGGCGCCAGCGCCTTTACAGCAGACGTTTCACAGCCGGCGAGCGTCGCAGCGCTGTTCGACGAGGCCGCTGCCGCAATCGGCGGACCTGACGTGGTGATCTTCAATGCCAGCGCCCGCCTGCGCGGCCCGCTCGCCGAACTCGATCCCGCCGAGGTCGAGAAGTCTATCGCGACCACCGCTTTCGGCGGTTTCCTGGTGGTGCAGCAGGCGGCGCGGCGGATGATTCCGCGCGGCCGCGGCGCCATCCTCATCACCGGCGCCTCGGCAAGCGTGAAGGGCTTTGCGCAATCGGCCCCCTTCGCCATGGGCAAGTTCGCATTGCGCGGCCTTGCCCAGAGTGCAGCCCGCGAACTCGGGCCGATGGGTATCCATGTCGCGCATTTCGTCATCGACGGCGCCGTGCGCTCGCAGATCCGGCCGGACCGGGCAGATAGCCCGGATGGCACGCTGCTGCCGGAGGCGATCGCCCAGACCTATGTCGACGTGCTTCGCCAGCACCGCAGTGCGTGGTCGCTGGAGGTGGAAGTCCGGCCCTGGACGGAGAGCTTCTAAGCCCCTGCTAACGGCGGACAAGGCAACTTTCGCGGCGGGTTCAAACAGGCTAGACTTTGCCGTCAACGCTGGCTGGGAGGATACCAATGCCGCGCCTCGACCATGTCACCATCGAGACCCGCGATGCGCCTGGGATGATCGGCTTCCTGGAAGCCGTGCTCGGCGTCAGGGAAGGCTATCGGCCGCCCTTTCCCTCGCCCGGCCATTGACTCTATTTGGACGACCGCCCGGTCATCCATCTCAGCCTGACATCGCGCAGCACCGATTTTCCACCCGGCATCTTCAACCATGTCGCCTTCAGCCTTTACGAATTCGGGCCGGCGCTGGAACGCATCAAGGCGGGCGGCTATCGCTACGAATATTACGATATTCCCGACACCGATCTCGGCCAGGTCTTCGTCTACGGGCCCGAAGGCGTGAAGATCGAGCTGCAATGTCCCAGGCCCGCCTGAACGCGCCGTCGCCATTCGATGTGACGCGTTCGGGGGCAATTGCCGCCAAAAACGGCGTTTGGAACACAAACGTTAAAAAATTCCCATCGGCATTAACGGCTTGTTTACCACGTTTCGTGAAAGGTGCGGATTGAGCAGTAGCGATCCGCATTCCTTTCCCCAGTCTCGCGTTCCTAAGAGATGCCGCTACATCGTTCAGCTTGAGGAAAGTCTAATTGACTATCGTCTTATGAATGATGCGCTCCGGTCCGCGTAAAGACGCGGGCAGCAGACGGAAAAGCCAAAGATCGAGCTCTGACGAGAGGTCGAGCAGTCGAAGCGAGCAAGAAGATGAACGGATCGCGATCAAATCCTTCCCGACAGTCCGACAGGACCTCGCTCGATGCGCTGAACCGCACGATCGAAGGGCTGGAGGCGCGCATCGAGGGGCTGATGGGCAGCGGGCGCGAGCAGCGGCCGCGCACGGCAACGGCCGAGCGCGACCCATATGCCGGCTCCCATGCTCCCCGGCCCGCAAAGGCCCCGCCAGAGCCGCGGCCGGATCCGCTCGCCGAAATCCGTCAACGCCAGCGCACGCTCGAAGCCGGCCGCGAACGGCCCTACGCACGCGAACAGGCCCCGCAGCTTCGTGAACCCACGCCCCGCGCCGCCGCCCCAGTGCCGGCGCCCGTCTTCCGCGCCGGCGACGACACGATGACGGAGATCGCCCAGGCGCTCGTCAACCTGCGCCAGGACCTGAAGCGCGACATTTCCGAGGGCGTCACCCGCGAGATGAACGCGCTGCGCGCCGAGCTGCGCGAAATCAAGACAAATGCCGGAGACGGCCATTTCGCCGACGACATGCGCGCCGATATGGGCCGCCTTGCCCAGAGCATCACCCAGCTGACCGGCCGCTCCGCCGCGCCGGAGGCCACGGGCCTTCGCGAGGATTTCGAAGAGCTGCGCTCGCTGATGGACGGGCTGGCGCGCGAGGATTCGCTGCGCCACATGGAAAACCGTTGGGACGGTTTCGAAAACCGGCTTGCGGCGCTCGATACCGAAGGGCTGCAGGAAGAGCTCGTTTCGCTCGCCTATCGGCTCGACGACATCAAACGCCATATCGGCGGCATGGGCGAAAGCCCGGCCGTTCGGGCGCTGGAAGACAAGCTGATCTCGATCGCCACGGCGATGGAGCATTTCGGCAATATGATCCAGCCGCACGACCGGGTGATGTCCGAACAGTTCGCCGCCATGGATATGCGGCTCGACGAGATCAGCCGGGCGATCGCGGCAAGCGGGCGCACGGCCGCCACCAATGATCCGGGCCTGATGCAGCGGTTGGAAAGCCGGCTTTCGGCGCTGGCCGATCAGATCGACCTGATGAGCCATGACGCAGCCAACCGCGTGAACCCGGCCGACGAGCTGGCGATGCGGCTGGAGGCGCTGACGGGACGCGTCGAGGAGCTGACCAAGGCGGAAGCGACGTCGCGGCTCGACGAACGGCTGGAACATCTCTCCTATCTGTTGGAGCGCACGCAGGAGACGGCGCCGCAGCCCGACCTTACCGGCCCGCTTTCCGATATTTCCCGCAAGATCGACGCGCTTGAGAACGGCGCCGTCAACGATGTGCTGGCTCAGCGGCTCGACCATCTCGCCCGGCGCATCGACGAGATGGCCCATCAGCAGCAGGCGCCGGCGCCTGCCGCTGTGGCCGACGACGGCGCTTTCCGGCGCCTCGAAGGACGGCTGAGCGACATCGCCGCCCGGCTGGAGGAAAGCACATCGGCAGCGCCGACCGATCCGCGCGCACTGAAGAACCTCGAAGACCAGATCGCCAATCTTTCGGCACTGATGAGCGCGCCGCGCGAGAGCGCCGTAATACCCCCCGAACTCGACCAGCGCATGGGCGCGATCGAAGACTATATGGCGACGAGCGATGAATATATCATCGAGGCGGCACGCCAGGCGGCAGAGGCCGTGGTCGAAGCCTATTCGCGCCATGGCGGTCCGCAGGGTGTCATGCCCGCCGCCGACATGTCGGCGCTGACGGCGCTGGCCGAGGATCTTCGCCACCTCGAGGATATCAGCCGCGACAGCGAGGAACGCACCCACAAGACTTTCACGGCGCTGCACGAGACGCTGGTGCATATTGCCGATCGCCTCGACGGCATGGAAGATCGCGGCCGGCCGGTCGCCCAGATGCCGGTCGCCGACGTCGATTTCGAAGTCGATCCCTATGCGCTGATGGTGGCCGAAGCGGAGATGGCCCGGACGCCGGCCGCTGCCCCGACAGCGAAGGCTTCTCCTGTTATCCGCACGGCCGAGGTCGCAGCCGAACCTGCGGCCCCGGCGCAAGCCACCGCCATGAGCGGAACGAGCGCGATCGCCATCGAAGCCGCGACCAGGACGACGGAAGCTGCGACAGCGGCCCGGGCACAGGTCCCGGCGAAGGCCAGCCTGCTCGCCAGCCTCGGCAAGCGGCTGCTGCCCGGCAAGAAAGCCGAGAGCCGGGCGAGCGAACGTCCGATGATCGACCCCGCGCCGTCGATCGATCCCACCGACGTGGTGCCGACGGATGCTGCGAACGAATTGCTCGAGCCGGGCTCGGGCGCACCTGACGTGAAGAAGATCCTTGAGCGGGTTCGCGCCAGCCAGAGTGCGGCACGCGGCAAACCTGCCGGCGAAACCGATCGCGCCGATTACATCGCTGCTGCGCGCCGTGCGGCGCAGGCGGCCGCGATGGAGGTGGATGCCAATCCGAAGCAGCCAGCCGTCAAGGCCGAGAAGAAAGGCGCGACCGCCGACAAGGGCGGCAAGGCTTCTGACAAGACAGGTAAAACCAGCGCCTTTTCGCGCTACCGGCGGCCGATCCTGCTGGCGGTCGGCGCCGTGCTGCTCGCCATCATGGCCTTTCCACTTGCCCGAACGCTGACGAGCGGCGAGCGCGCGCCGCAGCCGCCGGCGGAAGTCTCGGCACTGACCGGTGCTGCGGAAAACCCGGCGGCGGCCTTGCCTGAAGCGACACCTGCCCAGCCGGATGCCGCCGCTCTCGGAACGACCACTCCGGCAACGGAAGCTGTTCCGCCCGCCGCCGAACAGGCGCAGCCGGAAGCAACCCCACCGGCCGGTAGTGACCATCTGACCGACATGACGCCGCTTGACGGCGAAGGGGCAGCGACCCTTGCCCCTCCCGGTCCGTCCGGCGCAGCGCAGGAAACATCGGGCTTCGTTCCCGCACCCGCACCGCAGGCCGCCATCACCGTTCCCGACACCGTCCAGCCGAAATCGCTTGCCGATGCGGCGAGCGGCGGCGATGCGCTGGCGCTGTTCGAAATCGGCGCGCGTTATTCCGACGGCCGCAACGGCATGACGGTCGATCAGAAGCAGGCGGCGAACTGGTACCAGCTTGCGGCCGACAAGGGCTTTGCGCCTGCGCAATACCGGCTCGGCAGCATGTACGAGAAGGGCAACGGCGTCGAACGCGACATCGCCAAGGCAAAGGGCTTCTACGAGCAGGCGGCCAACCAGGGCAATGCCAGCGCCATGCACAATCTCGCCGTCCTCTACGCCTCCGGCGCGCTGGGCCAGCAGGATTATGCAACGGCCGCTTCGTGGTTCACCAAGGCTGCGAACCTCGGCATCACCGACAGCCAGTTCAACCTGGCGATCCTCTGTGCTAGGGGCAACGGGGTTCCGGCGGATCTCGAAGAGTCCTACAAATGGTTTGCGATCGCCGCCAAGGCCGGCGACAAGGATGCGGCGCAGAAGCGCGACGAAGTGGCCAAAGCCATGAAGCCCGACCAGCTCGAACGGGCGCGCGGCAAGGCTGATCTCTGGAAGCCGGAGCCGGTCGACCACCGCACGAACGCCATCGACATCCCCGACGAATGGGCAGGCACCGGGGCGAAGACGGCGACCGTCGACATGAAGAAGGCAGTCCGCAACATCCAGGCGATCCTCAACAATAACGGCTTCGACGCCGGAGTGCCGGACGGCGAAATGGGCGCGAAGACCGTGACCGCGATCAAAAACTTCCAGAAGTCCGTCGGGCAGGAGCCGGACGGCAAGGTGACCGATGCGACCGTGAAGGCGCTGCTCGAACACAACAAGCAGGGCAGCAAGGCGATCTAAAAGGGCCTGGCGGCATTACAGCGCCGCGCGTCTTTTCAGACGCGATTGACGCTGTAACCCGCTGAATTACTGCTTAATTTATCCTTCAATCGGAATCGATTTAAGGATAAATTATGCGGTAGGCCGCAAGGCTTTTTCCAATTTTGCCGTCGCCTGTCACAAAACCTGAAAAAAGCCGGATTATGCCCGGACATATCGATCCGCGCATCCGGCGAATCCTCTGCCACCGATCTCTCCGCCAATCTCTATGGCTAATCACGGGGCCGATCGAAAGCCTCTGGCAACGATTTCACAGTATGGTGCGCATTCGAACGGGGACGTGACAAGAAACCGCCCGGCAGGAGCGGTCATCATTCGGGGTCGGCTGTGACAATCTATCTGCCCATCGCAGAATTGTCGGTGAACATTTTCATCATTCTCGGCATGGGGGCGGCCGTCGGATTCCTGTCTGGAATGTTCGGCGTCGGCGGCGGCTTTCTCATCACCCCGCTGTTGATCTTCTACAACATCCCGCCCGTCGTCGCGGTCGCGACCGGCGCCAACCAGGTGGTGGCGTCGTCGATATCGGGCGCGATCACGCATTTCCGGCGTGGCTCGCTCGACGTCAAGCTCGGCACGGTGCTGCTGGTCGGCGGTCTTACGGGTGCGACGGTCGGCATCTGGATCTTCTCGCTGCTGCGCGCCATCGGCCAGCTCGATCTGATCATTTCGCTGATGTATGTCGTCTTCCTCGGCACGGTCGGCGGACTGATGCTGCTCGAAAGCATCAATGCCATGCGGCGAGCAGCGCGCAACGAACCGCCCGCACCGCGCAAGCCCGGCCACCAGCACTGGGTGCACAAGCTGCCGCTGAAGGTGCGCTTCAAGAAATCGAAGATCTATCTCAGCGTCATTCCAATTGTCGCACTCGGCTTTGCGATCGGCATCCTCACCTCGATCATGGGTGTCGGCGGCGGCTTCATCATGGTGCCGGCGATGATCTACCTGCTGCGCATCCCGACCAATGTCGTCGTCGGCACCTCGCTGTTCCAGATCATCTTCGTGACCGCCTATACGACGATCGTGCAGGCGGCGACGAACTTTTCCGTCGACATCGTGCTTGCCTTCATCCTGATGGTGGCCGGTGTCATCGGCGCGCAATACGGCGTGCGGGTCGGCCAGAAGCTGCGCGGCGAGCAGCTGCGCGCCCTGCTCGGCCTGCTGGTGCTTGCCGTCGGCCTGCGTCTTGCAATCGCGCTGGTGGTGGCGCCGGCCGACGTCTATTCGGTGGTGATGGGAGCGGGCAACTGATGCGCCTGGCTGTTTTCGTCATCGCGTTGCTTTGCCTGCTGCCGGCCTCTGCCGGAGCCCAGTGGCTGCCGGGGCAGGCATCGGAGGCGGTCCGTGAAGGGTTGGAAATCGGCACGTCGACCAGCGAAATCGCCATCACCTCGGATTTCCACGGCGCGGATCTGACCATCTTCGGGGCGCTCTCGAATACCGACCAGTTGCTGCTGGCCGTCGGCCAATATGACGTGGTCGTGGTGCTGGAAGGCCCGCGCGAGGATGCGACGGTGCGCAAGAAGGAACGCGTCTTCGGCATCTGGGTGAACACCCGCTCGATGACCTTCGAAGCGGTGCCGCATTCCTATTCGATGTCGAGTTCACGCATGATCGACGACATCGTGACGCCGCTTGACCTGATCGATCAGGGGATCGGCATCGACCACATTCCGCTGACGCCGGTTGGCTTCGTCGGCGACGGCAGCAATCTCGGCGAGTTCCGCGAGGCCTTCCGGCGACTGCAGCAGGGCGGCGGGCTCTATGACCGCAATCCGAGCGGCGTGCGGTTCGTTTCCTCCAACCTCTTCAAAGCGAGCCTGCGTCTGCCGGCAAACATTCCGAACGGGGTGCACAGCGTGCGCGCCTATCTGTTCAAGAGCGGCATTTTCGTGACCGAGAAATCGCTTCCGCTGCGGGTCATCAAGACCGGCATCGAGCAGACGATCACCGATGCGGCGCATGATCAGCCGATCCTCTACGGCTGTGCGGCGGTGCTGCTCGCCGTGATCACCGGCTGGGGTGCCAGCCTAATCTTCCGTAAGGACTGATCCGCCGCAAGGCGCTCAAGCGGATTTCTTCCTGAAAATAGGCTCGGCAAGACACCCGGGCACGAGGAGCCTGCCCGGCGGCAGCTGCTTGCCCGGATGTTTTGGCGGCAGTTCATCCATGCCTCCAAAAAACCGCTTGCATTTCGCCATCAGTTGATCTAGTTTTCAACCAGTTGCTATTCGCAATCGGTTTTATCTCGGTCGGCAATTCAGAAGGAGGATGGAAATGAGAAAGCTTGTTGTCTGGAACCTGATGACGCTCGATGGTTATTTCGAAGGCACGAAGCCGTGGGATATCGACTTCCACAATCTCGCCTGGGGACCTGAATTGCAGCGCTATGCCGAACAGTTCGGGAGGGAAGGCGATCTGCTGGTATTCGGCCGCAAGACCTATGAGGGCATGGCCACCTACTGGCCGACCGCCGAGGGCGAAGGTGAGATCAAAGCCTATATGAACGGCATCGCCAAGATCGCCGTGTCGCGGACGATGACCGAGACCGGTTGGAACAATGCCCGTGTCGTCAGCGATCCGATCCCCGAACTGACGAGGCTGAAGCAGGAGGACGGCAAGACGATCTTCATCTTCGGCAGCGCCGAGCTTGCCGACAGCCTGCTGAAAGCGGGGCTTATCGATGAAATCAGGGTTTGCCTGGTGCCTGTCATTCTCGGCGGCGGCAATCCGCTTTTCAAACAGGCAGAGGGCCCGGTGCCGCTGAAGCTCATCGAATCCTCGACGACGGAAGGCGGCGCGGTAATCCTGCGCTACGAACCCGTCAAGGCTTAGGGATTTTGATGTGCGATTCCGTCCCGATGGTCAGGCCAGGGTATCCATCCCTGGTCGCACAAGAGAGCAGCCTGGGAAGTTCGCATTCGACTAAAAACCGGTTTTTAACATTTACGAGTTAGTAATCTCTCGGAAACGAGAGGTTTTGTCATGCGTACTCGTATCGTTCTGACGGCCATGGGTCTCGCGCTGCTTGCCGGCTGCGCGACGGCGCCGAAGCAGACGAGGAACATCTGTGCCGTCTTCGACGAGCGCGACGGGCTTTTCTCCAGCTGGCAGAGTGCCGCCGAGCGGACGGAGAAGAAATATGGCGTGCCCGTACCGATCCTGATGGCGACGATGTATACCGAATCCGGCTTCCAGCCCTATGCGCGGCCGCCGCGCACCAAACTGTTCGGCTTCATTCCCTGGACCCGGCCTTCGACGGCCTACGGTTATTCGCAGGCACTCGACGGAACCTGGGATCACTATCAGTCGCAGACGGGGAACTGGACTGCGCGACGGGCGAACTTCGCCGACGCGATCGATTTCATCGGCTGGTATCACTACCAGAACAGCGTGGAGACCGGCATTCCTCTGAACGATGCCTATAATCTCTATCTCGCCTATTATTCCGGGCCGACGGGATACAAACGCGGCGACTGGCGCTCGAACGGGCAGCTGCAGCAGACGGCGCAGAAGTTTGCGCGGATGGCCGGGACGTATCAGCGGCAGTTGCAGGAGTGCGATTGAGGATAGTTGAGGGCGTGCCATGTCCGCCCCTCTGCCCTCAAATAACAGGCGCTATCCCCACAAATTGCCGTATCTGACAGAATAGATCCGGTCCTTGCCAAGCAGATGCGCGATCAGCGACCCCCGGTCGAAAAGACCGTGCATCGCCTTGTGGCGAAGGTCGAGACCGCCGCTCATGACGCCGAAGGCCGGCATCAGTAGGCGGGCGCCGTCGGTGGCAAAGCAGGGGCGGCGGACGGATTTCTCGCGACGGCGGACGGTCGCCGACGGATGCAGGTGGCCGGCGATTTCTCCACTCTGCAAGCCGTTCTTCGGCTCGTGCCGGAAGGTCAGGCCGGCATAATGCATCTCGTCAGCGGATGTGCCCGGCAGATCGACGATGCCATCCGGATCATGGTTGCCATTGATCCAGATCCATTCGCGGCCGCGGGCCATATTGACGATCAGCGTGCGGAAATTCTCCGGCAAATGCTTCGAACCGATGCGGTCGTGGAAATTATCGCCGAGCGAGATGACGAGCTTCGGATCATAACGCGAGATGACGGCGGCAAGGACGGTCAGCGTCGCCAGCGTATCGTAAGGCGGCAGCATCATGCCGCGGCGGGCGAAAGCTGCGCCCTTTTCCAGGTGCAGGTCGGAAACGACGAGCAGGCCGGCATCGGGCAGATATAGGGCGCCGAGCGGATCACAGACCGCGGCAATGCCGTGGACCGATGTCTCGATGCCCGGCATGGCGGCCAGTCCTGATATGTCGCGCGCCAGCGCCAGGCGGTTCATCACGGTCGTCATTCCTAAATCGTCGTCGGCCTAAATCGTCGGACCCTAATTCTCATCAGGTCCAATTCTCGTCAAGCGAGCGCTTCGGCAATCAGATCGTCCGCCGCTTCGGCGAGCAGCGCGTCATGGGCCTCGCCCGGCACCGCCTCGCGTCCGATTTCCAGCATCACCGGCACGGCGAGCGGGGAAATATGGTCGAGAGCGCGGTGGGTGATGTGGCCCCTGATTCGTCTCAGCATATCGCCAAGACGGCCAATATCCAAAAGTCCCGTCGCCGCATCCTGCCGCGTCGCCTGCAAGAGGATGTGATCCGGCTCGTGGCTGCGCAGCACGTCGTAGATCAGATCGGCGGAGACGGTGATCTGGCGGCCGCTCTTTTCCTTGCCCGGATGACGGCGCTCGATCAAGCCGGCAATCACAGCGCAATTGCGGAAGGTGCGCTTCAACAGGAAGGATTCGTCCAGCCAGGCTTCGAGATCGTCGCCGAGCATGTCTTCGTCGAAGAGGTCGGAGAGGCTGAGCCGGCCATTGCGGATCATCAGCCCCATATCCTCGAGGCCCCAGATGGCAAGCGAATAATCGGTGGCGACGAAACCGAGCGGCTTGCCGCCTATCCGCTCCAGCCGGCGGGTCAGCAGCATGCCGAGCGTCTGGTGGGCGAGACGGCCTTCGAAGGGATAGGCGACCATATAGCCGCGGCTGCCGCGCGGGAAGGTTTCGATCAGGAACTCGTCGCGCTTCGGCAGCATCGACTTGTCGTTCTGCAGCGACAGCCAGTCGCGCACCTGATCCGGCAAGTGGCGCCAGCGATCGGGATCGGCGATCATCGCCCGCACCTGCTCGGCGAGATAGGTCGACAGCGGAAACTTGCCGCCATTATAGGAGGGGATCTTCGGATCGAGCGAAAAGGCCTGCGACGCCAGGCATTCGTTTTCGCGGATGCCCTCGAAGCGCAGCACCTTGCCGGAGAAGACGAAGGTATCGCCCGGCGACATCTGCTCGAGGAAATATTCCTCGACCTTCCCCAACGTAGCGCCGCCACGGCCGATCCTGCCGCCCTCGCCGCGCTTGACCAAGCGGATATTCAGCATCGGGCTTTCGACGATGGTGCCGAGGTTGAGGCGGTATTGTTGGGCGACCGCAGGATTGGAGACACGCCAGCGGCCCTCCTTGGTCTTGCGGATGCGGGCGTAACGCTCGTAGGTCCGCAGCGCATAACCGCCGGTCGCGACGAAATCGACGATGCGCTCGAAGGTCTCCCAGCTCAAATCGGCATAGGGCGAGGCGCTGGTGACTTCATCGTAAAGTTCCAGCATGTCGAAAGGTTCGGCGCAGGCCATGCCGAGCACATGCTGGGCGAGCACGTCGAGCGCGCCGCGGCCGACCGGCGGGGTATCCTGGGCGCCGATATAATTGGCGTCGAGGGCGGCCTGGCACTCCATGACCTCGAAGCGGTTGGCCGGCACAAGGATCGCCTTCGAGGGCTCGTCCATGCGGTGGTTGGCACGACCGATGCGCTGGGCAAGACGTGAGGCACCCTTCGGCGCACCGACATGAATGACGAGATCGACATCGCCCCAGTCGATGCCGAGATCGAGGGTGGAGGTGGCAACGACGGCGCGCAGTCGGTTTTCGGCCATCGCCGCCTCGACCTTGCGGCGCTGGGCGACATCGAGGGAGCCGTGGTGGAGCGCGATCGGCAGGTTGTCGTCATTGATCGTCCAGAGCGCCTGAAACAGCATTTCGGCCTGGCTGCGGGTGTTGACGAAAAGCAGCGTCGTGCGGTGTTCAACCAGTTGCCGGTAAACATCGGGAATGGCGTATCGGGCGGAATGGCCGGACCAGGGAATGCGCTCTTCGGTCGACAGGATCGAGATATCGGGCTTGGCGCCGCCTTCGACGACGACGAGGCCTGCATGATGCTCGCTGCCCTCTTCCTGTCCGACCAGCCATTTCTGCAGATCCATGGGTTCGGCGACAGTGGCCGACAGACCGATGGTCTTGAGGCCGGGGGCAAGGCGGCGCAGGCGGGCAAGGCCGAGCGAAAGCATATGGCCGCGCTTGGAGGTGACCAGCGAATGCAACTCGTCGAGGACGATATATTTCAGATCCTTGAAGAAGCGCTCGGCCTCCCGGTTCGCCAGAAGCAGGGCGACCTGCTCGGGCGTCGTCAGCAGAATATCCGGCGGGTTGAGCTTCTGGCGCTGACGCTTGGCGTTCGGCGTGTCGCCGGTGCGGTTTTCGACGGTGACCGGCAGGCCCATCTCCTCGACCGGCTTCATCAGGTTGCGCTCGATATCGATGGCAAGCGCCTTCAGTGGCGAGACATAGAGCGTATGGATGCCGGTGAAGGCGGAGCCGGGCGGGATCCGGCCGCGACGGGTGAGATCGGTGAGCGAGGGCAGGAAACCGGCGAGCGTCTTGCCGGCGCCGGTCGGCGCGATCAGCAGCGTGCTTTCGCCGGCCTCGGCGCGGGCGAGCAGTTCCAGCTGATGGGCGCGCGGGCGCCAGCCCTTTTCCGCAAACCAGCGGGTAAAGGCGGCAGGAAGCAGGGCACGGGCTTCGGAATCGATCTGGTCCACGCCCTGAAACTAGTGAAACGCCGGGGAAAGAGAAGAGCGGCCAACGCATGTCGCGCAAAAGTGTGCCGCGGTTTTGCGATAACGACATGCGTAAAAACAAAGACCTAAAGTGCGATGAGCGAATCTGAAAGATCGCGACGCGCTTTAGCAATTCACATGGCGATATAGCGATCCTTGCGGTGGTTGATGGCGATCGTGAGGTTGAGAACGATCGCACCGAGCACGGAGCAGGCGATGATGAAGGGGCTTGCGACGAAGAAGGAGAGCGCCAGGATGACGCCGTCGAAGCCGAGCTGGACGAAGCCGGCGCGCCAGCCGAAGCGATCCTGGATATAGAGGGCGAGAATGCCGATGCCGCCGAGGCTGGCGCGGTGGCGGAAGAGCGCCAGCATACCGGCGCCGATGACGAGGCCGCCGAAGAGCGCACCAGCGATAGGATCGACATGCGCCATGCTGATGAAGCCCGGGACGAATTCCGACAGAACCGACGTGAGCGCGATGGCGGCGAAGGTCTTGATGGTGAAGGCAGCGCCCAAGCGGCGGAAGGCGAGATAATAGAAGGGCAGGTTCACGACGAAGAAGCAGAGGCCGAAGCTCAGGCCGGTCGCATAATGGGCGAGGAAGGCAAGGCCTGCCGTGCCGCCGGCAAGCAGCCCCGCGCCGGAGAGAAGCGATACGCCGAGCACGGCGAGCATGCTGCCGGCGACAATGCCCTGGGCGTCGTCCAGCAGCGAGTGACGATCGGCGCTGGAATTCAGAAGGCCTGCGAAAGCGTTGGATGCCATGTTGTTCCCCTGTCGGCTTTGCCGTCTTCTATCCGGGGTCAGGATAAAGGCAAGTGGCAAGCAACGAGGACACCTCTTGACAGCCGGCATAATCGTGGATATTTTTTATCCACGAATTGAGGAGGCCAGATGCATGAAGATGGGCGATGGGGTCGAGCAGGCCATTCACAGCGTTGCGATGCTTTCCGGCCTTTCCGAAGGCGGTGTGCTTTCGGCCGCCGCGCTGGCGGAATTCCACGGCGTTTCGACAAGCTATCTGCTGAAGCATCTGCAGGCGCTGTCTGGCGCCGGCATCCTCGATACGGTTCCGGGGCCGAAGGGCGGATATCGGCTGGCGAAGGCGCCGAAGGAGATTTCGTTGCTCGACATCGTGCTCGCGGTCGAGGGGTCTGCCCCGGCTTTCCGCTGCGCCGAAATCCGCCAACGCGGGCCGAACCCGGTCTCCGATCGCTTGTTCGCCCAGCCCTGCACCATCAACGCGGCGATGCTGAAAGCCGAACGGGTCTATCGAGCCGAACTCGCCAAGACGAGCCTCGCCGATATCGGCATTGAACTCACCGCCGTCGACGACGGATCGATCGCAGCTAGAGGCTGCGCCTTCCTTGAAATCCATGAACGCAAGACGGCTCGTTGAGCCACCAACAAAGGAGAAAGATCAATGCAACCACGTTTCAATTTCGCCAAAGCCGCCCCCGATGCCTACAAGGCTGTCGCCGCGCTCGAGCAATATGTCCAGTCCTCCGGGCTGGAGCGTCGCTTCATCCACCTGATCAAGCTGCGCGCTTCGCAGATCAATGGCTGTGCCTATTGCGTCGACATGCATGTGAAGGAAGCCCGCCATGATGGGCTCAGCGAACAATGGATCAACCTGATGTGCGTCTGGCGGGAATCGCCGGTCTATGACGCCCGCGAACGGGCGCTGCTCGGCTGGGTGGATTCGGTGACCAATATCGCCAAGACAGGCGCGCCTGATGCCGACTACGAGACGCTGAAGGGGCATTTTTCCGAGGAAGAAATGACGAAGATTACGGTGGCGATCGGCGCCATCAACGTCTGGAACCGGCTTGCCGTCGGCTTCCGCTCGCAGCATCCGCTCGATGCTGCAACGAAGGCAGCCTGAGATATCTGCTGAGAGGGAAATCATCCTTGCAACCGACCCGAAAATCTCGGGTCGGTCGAATATCGGATCATTCGTGATCCCGAGTGGCCCGTACGGCAACGGCGTCAAACCGATTGCCCGGGAGGTCGATGCTGTTGAATATGTCTCGGACGACTTTCGCAATTTCTTCTGCGGAAGCGCCCTTGGCGTATTCTTCCTGCATACGGCGTCTGACAAGTTTTTCCAAATCTGACATAGTTCACCTCATCAAATCCGGCGCGAGATGAGTTTCGCGCCGAGACCGATCACAGGCAAGTTACGTTTTATTTAGAATGGCTTACCGATTGGTAATGTTAGAGCATGTCGCGCAAAAGTGTGCGGCGGTTTTGCGATAACGACATGCGTAAAGCTAAAGCGCGATGTAGCGATCAGCCCGGTGATTGATGGCAACGAAGAGGTTGAGGACGACGGCGCCGAGCACGGAATAGAAGACGACAGGCGGCGTGGTGACGAAGAAGGCGGCGGCGAGCACGCACATGTCGATGGCGAGCTGGACGAGGCCGGCTCGGATGCCGAAACGTTCCTGCAGATAGATGCCGAGAATGCCGACACCGCCGAGGCTGGCGCGGTGGCGATAGAGCGCCAGCAGGCCGAAGCCGAGCAGCAAGCCGCCGAGAAGGGCCGCCCAGGCCGGATGGATGCTCGAAATGGACAGGAAGCGCGACTGCACATCGGCAATCACCGAGGTCAGGCCGATGGCGATGAAGGTCTTGACGGTGAAGGCCATGCCGAGGCGCTTCCACGAGAGATAGAAGAACGGCAGGTTGAGCAGGAAGAAGGCAAGGCCGAAATTGACGCCGAAGGCATAATGCAGGAGGAAGGCCACGCCGGCGGTGCTGCCGGTGAGAAGGCCGGCGCTGGCGAGCACATAGAGGCCGAGAGCGGCAACCAGGCTGCCGGAGAATATGCCCTGCACATCTTCGATCGGGGTGTGGCGCGTCGCAGTCGTATTCCAGAAGCCAAGGGCATTGATGAGCTGTGTCATGTCGCCAGTCTCCACGGCAGACGATTTTAAAAAACGCGCTGGGAGAGGCCCGGGCGCAACGGAATTTTGCATAATGAAAGAAGCCGGAGCGCCTCGGCGATAATTGCCGGGCATCTCTGCAGATGCGGCACAGTATCGGGTTTTTCGGTCTTCCGATCAAGCGAAATAGGTAAGCAATGCTGACCTATTAAAAAATCGCAAGAAATGTTCGCTCACTCTGGTTTGCGCGTAAGGAACAGAATGCCGGAAACCGGTTTTCCGCCATCTTTGCGAATGACCGACTTGACGGTCGCAAGGATTTGCAAGCCGTGACGGGCAAGAAGCATCCTGACATAGCTTTCCGAATGGGCGTAACGCAGCGACGGGGCGAGATGAAAGCCCTCGCCGTCCCCTGCATCCTCGACGGAAAAGGCGATATCGGCGCCTGATGCAGCGAGTTCTCCGACGATGGCAAAGACGCTCTCGAGATTGCCGAGATACATCAGCACATCGGCTGCCGTCACCAGATCGGCGCGATGGCGCGGGGCATCCGCAAAGACGCCGGAGAGCTCGGGCGCGAGCGAGAGATCGGCCTGGGCAAGACTGTCATAGACCCGTTTCTCGGCGGCCTTCGCGAGCATGTTCTGCGAGAGGTCGAAGCCTTCAAGGCGGTCGACATTGGCGCGGATCTCCGGGCCAAGCAGACCGGTACCGCAGCCAAGATCGACGGCGTGTTCGTAGCGCCTGCCGGTGGAGGCGACGAGCGCTGCGAGCTTCTGCGGGACGTTGTAGTCGAGCTTGTCGACCAGTGCTGATTCGAAACGGTCGGCATAGTCGTCGAAGAGGCGCTCGACATAGCGGCTCGGCGGCCGGTCGGGCACCGAACCGTCGCCGAGAAGGGCGAGCTTGAGGGCGGCACCGAACATGTCGTCGGGATCGAGGGCAAGCGTCTTGCGATAGGCCTCGATCGCGGCTTCGCCCCTGCCCGCCTTTTCGCGATAGGTGGCGAGGCGATACCAGCCGGCGGCCCAGGCGGGCACGAGTTCGAGGGCCTGTTCCATCAGCTCAGCGGCCGCTTCCGGCTCGCCGCCTTCTTCAAGCATCCTGGCATAATCGGCGCGGCGGTCGGCGATAACGTCGCCTGAGGAAAGCTGGTGGGGCTGCATCAATGGACCTAATTGGTTGGCCCGCATTTGGCGGCGGCCACAAAAAAACTCAAGTCCTATTTCAGTGGCGAAGCGGCCAATTCCGGAAAGGGCTTGCGGGCGGCACGCCGCGACCTTATTCCAAGGGCAAACAGGAGATGGCTTATGTCCGATCAGGCGAACAGGTTCCTCGGCGATTCAATCGGCCGTACATTGATAAAGCTTGTCGTGGTGTCGCTGATCGTCGGTTTCGTCATGACCGTCTTCGGCCTGACGCCGTGGAGCATCATCGATGGCGTCCGCGACTTCGTCCTGGAAATCTGGCATCGGGGCTTCTCGGCCCTCGGGCGCGTCGGCGACTATCTCATCCTCGGCGCGACGATCGTCATCCCGCTCTTCGTCATCCTTCGTCTTTTCAGCTACCGCCGGTAACATGACATCCATCGATCTTTCCAGGCGTGGTCTGCTGCGCCTTTCCGGACTTGCACTCGCCGCCGGCATCGCCGGTTGCACCACGACCCCGCGGATGGCCGGCACGCCTTCCGACGGCGAGGACGAGACGGCGAGCGTGCTGCCGCTCGTCAACCAGTTGCGGGCGAAGCACGGCCTGCCGCCGCTTGCCGCCGATCCGGCGGCGAGCACTGCCGCCCTGTTCCAGGCGAAACGCATGGCGAGCGCCGGCAAGATGGCACATCTGATGGGGATGACCGACAGTTTCGGCGCGCGCGTCAAGGCGAGCGGCGTGCGGCTACCGGCGGCCGAAAACATCGCCTCCGGCCAGCAGAGCGTCGATGCCGTGGTGACGGCCTGGATCAACTCGCCGCATCACCTGGAAAACATGCTCGGACGTTATGACGGCCTTGGCGTCGCCGTCGCCCATAATACATCTTCCAGGAACCTGCCCTATTGGGCCATGGTGCTTTCCAGCTGAGGTGATTCCGCCTGCAGCAGTTCAAGTGATGCAGCGTCTTTTGCGCGTCTAACGACGCTTGGCGCTGCCGCGACGAGGCCGGCATGGATACACGCAGCAATCACAACGCGCTTGCTTTTGACGTGACGCACCGGCTGGTGCTAGCGATCGCCATTCCGATGACGCTCGGCTTCATGACGACGCCGCTGCTCGGGCTGACGAACACCGCCGTGGTCGGCCGTATGGGCAATGCGGAAGCGCTGGCCGGGCTGGCGATCGGCGCCATGCTCTTCGATCTGATCCTCGGCAGCTTCAACTTCCTGCGCGCTTCGACCACAGGCCTGACGGCGCAGGCCTATGGCCGGCGGGATCAGCACGAGCAGCAGGCGGTCTTCTCCAGGGCGATGATTTCGGCGCTCGGCTGCGGACTGGCGCTGCTCTGTCTTTCGCCGCTGCTGATGGCGGCGGGGTTGAGGTTGATGGGGGCGGAAGGAGCGATCGCCGAGGCAACCGGCACCTATTTCTCGATCCGCATGCTGGCAGCACCGGCGGCGCTGGCGAATTACGCCATCCTCGGCTTCGTGCTCGGGCGCGGACAGGGCAATATCGGACTGCTGCTGCAGGCCATCATCAACGGCATCAACATCCTGCTTTCGATCTATCTCGGCCTGACGCTCGATTGGGGCGTGGCGGGGGTCGCCTGGGGAACGATGGCCGGCGAAACCGTCGGCACGCTCGCAGGGCTTGCCATCGTACTGCGCGGCTTCGGCAAGGCAGCGCGGCCGGCATGGTCCGAGGTCTTTTCCCGGCACCGGCTGGCCGAGCTTTTCGCGCTCAACCGCGACATCCTGATCCGCACCTTCGTGCTGATCGGCGCCTTCACCATCATGACGCGGATCGGAACCAGCTTCGGCGCGGTGACGCTTGCCGCCAATGCCGTGGTGATGAATTTCTTCCTGCTATCAGGCTATTATCTCGACGGGCTTGCCAATGCCGCCGAACAGATCATTGGCCGGGCAATCGGCGCGCGCTACCGGCCGGCCTTCGACCGCGGGCTGAAGCTGACGACCTTGTGGTCCTTCGGACTGGCGGCGCTCGGCTCCGCCTTCTTCTTCCTCGCCGGACCCTGGCTGATCTCGGTGCTGACGACCTCACCCGAGGTACGGCAGGCGGCAGAAACCTATCTGCCCTGGGCGGCGGTGACGGGACTGACCGGCGCGCTCGCCTTCGTGATGGACGGGGTCTTCATCGGCGCCACGTGGTCGGCCGACATGCGCAACCGGATGCTGATATCTTTTGCCGGCTATCTCTTGATGCTCGCGGTCTTCGTTCCGCTCTTCGGCAATCACGGCCTGTGGCTTGGTATGAACGCCTTCCTGCTCTTCCGCGGTTTCTTCCTGGCGATGCTGGTGCGGTCGCGGGCCGATCAGACCTTCCGCGCCGCCCAATAATCCAGCCGGGTATCGCGCAGGTCGCGGATCGAGGCGGCTTTTTCGCGGTCCAGCAGTTTCGAGAGGCCGCGGACGATATCGCCGGCCAAGCCGGGGCCTTCATAGACCATACAGGAATAGAGCTGGACCAGATCGGCACCCGCCCTGATCTTCTCCAGCGCCGTCTCGGCCGAGGAGACGCCACCGACGCCGATGATCGGCAGATCAGGGCCGACGCGCTTGCGCATCCTGGCGAGCACGGCCGTCGACTTTTCGAATAGCGGCACGCCGGAAAGGCCGCCCGCCTCCTTCGCCTGGCGCTGATCCTTGAGGCCATCGCGCGACAGCGTGGTGTTGGAGACGATCAGGCCGTCGAGCGCATGCGAGAGCACTTCCGCGGCGATATCGTCCATGCCTTCCTCGGTCAGATCAGGCGCGATCTTCAGAAAGACCGGGATCTTCCGGCCGGATGTCGCCGTCATCTCATCGCGCGCCGCAAGCACTGATGACAGCAGTACCGCAAGGCTTTCGCGCCCCTGCAGGTCGCGCAGGCCGGGGGTGTTCGGCGAGGAGATGTTGGCGGTGAAATAGCGTGCGACGGAATAAAAGCGGCGGATGCCGGCGACATAATCGGCGATGCGGTCCTCGCTGTCCTTGTTGGCGCCGATATTGACGCCGATCATGCCACCGCCGCTTAGCGCGGCGAGGCGCCCGAAGGCGGCATCATGGCCTTCATTGTTGAAGCCGAGACGGTTGATGACGCCTTCATCCTCCACCAGGCGGAAGATGCGCGGGCGCGGATTGCCGGATTGCGGCTTCGGCGTCACCGTGCCGATCTCGGTGAAGCCGAAGCCGAGCTTCAGCAGCGCCTCCGGCACCTCGGCATTCTTGTCGTAGCCTGCGGCCATGCCGAGCGGATTTTCGAAGGTAAGGCCGGCAACGGTCTGGCGCAGGCGCGGATCGGGCGTGAGCTGGCAGGCGGGCACGAGGCCGGATTTCAAGGCGGCGATCGACATGCCGTGCGCCGTTTCCGGATCGAACAGGAAGAGACCCTTGCGGGCGAGACGCTTGAAGGGATCGATCATGGCTGCAGCTCCGGGAAAATATGGGCGCCGGCTTCGTCGAGCGGCAGAGGCGCCTCCCATAGCACGGTTGCAAGCGGCAGGTCGGCGTAGAGATGTGGGAAGAGATCGCCGCCGCGCGAGGGCTCAAAGACCAGCTTGTCGCCAAAGCCGCGGCCATCGACGGCAATCAGTAGCAGGCCGGACTGGCCGGCAAAGTGCAGGGCAGCGGTCTGCTTCACCTGGTCCGCCGTCGAGAAATGGATGAAGCCATCTTGGAGATCGATGCCGGCGCCATGAAAAATGCCGGTTTGTCTGGCTTGCTGCCAGAGCGTTTCCGTCACGATCTTGTAAAGGGTCGGTGTCAGGGTCATCATGGCCTCACGATGGGCTGTTCCTTGGTCACGAGGGCTTTGCCGGAAAGAGGCGGCGATGTCCACGCCCCGGCGCGAAAAACGGGACCGCCACAAGCAAAATCCGGAGGATGAGACGATGAAGGTTTTGATTCTGACGCTTGGCGTTTTTCTCATGCCGTTGGCGGCCGCGGCGGCCGAACCCGATGCCGGCCGCTTCCAGCTGGAGAAGAGCGGCGATCATTTCGTCCGGCTCGACCGGCAGACCGGGGCCATGTCGATCTGCCAGGACAAGGACGGCGCCCTCGTCTGCCGGATGGCAGCCGACGAGCGGGCGGCCTATGAGGATGAACTCGACCGGCTGGCAAAGCGGGTGACGGCGCTCGAACAGGGCAATGTCGCCCAGCGCGCGCTGCCGAGCGACGCCGAGGTCGACCGTTCGATCAGCATCATGGAGCGGATGATGAAGAGTTTCATGGGGATGGTGAAGGAGTTCCAGGCTGAGGAAAACACCAATCCCCTTCCGCAGAAGACCTGATCTGATATAGTCATGTCAGCAAGCCGGCATGCAACGCGGAGGGATGGCGTCGCATGCAAGGCATGATCGGGCTCTTGGGAGGGAGTTTTCGATGCAGGAACAGACCATCATCATTGCGGACGATCATCCGCTTTTCCGCGACGCGCTGCGCCAGGCAGTGATCGGTATGGAAGGCCGGCAGTCGATCGTCGAGGCCGGCGATTTCGCTGCCGCACGCCGGGCCGCCGGCGCCCATGCGGACGCCGACTTGATGCTGCTCGACCTCGCCATGCCCGGGGTCAGCGGCTTTTCCGGCTTGATGGCGCTGCGCTCAGAATTTGCCAGCCTGCCAATCGTCATTGTGTCGGCAACCGATGACGCGACGACGATCCGCCGGGCGCTGGAACTCGGCGCTTCCGGCTTCATTTCGAAATCCTCCGGTATCGAGGATATTCGCCGCAGCATCCAGACGGTGCTTGCCGGCGACATCGCCACGCCGGAAAGCTATCGCGACGGCCAGGAGCAGGATCCCGATGTCGCCGACCTGATCCACCGCCTGCATACGCTGACGCCGCAGCAGAGCCGGGTGCTGACCATGCTTGGCGAGGGGCTGCTGAACAAGCAGATTGCCTACGAACTCGGCGTGTCCGAGGCGACGATCAAGGCGCATGTCTCGGCGATCCTGTTGAAACTCGATGTCGACAGCCGGACGCAGGCGGTCATCCAGCTCGGCAAGATCAACATGGCGATGGTCGCCTGAGCGCAGCATGCGATAACAGGATTTTATTCCTCTTCTATCTTTACTCGGGCGGCGCGGTCGGTTAATATTCCGCCGGGTTGGAGCGCGGCGTTGAATGAGCCGCGACGGAATCGCGCATGCTGTCACACGACCAGATCTGGGAAGCGCTCGACAGGCTTGCCGAACGGCACGAGCTGACGCCATCCGGACTTGCGCGCCGCGCCGGCCTCGACCCGACCTCCTTCAACAAATCGAAACGGCTTTCCGCCGATGGGCGGCTGCGCTGGCCCTCGACGGAATCGATCGCCAAGGTGCTCGACGCCACAGGGGCGAGCATGGAGCAGTTTATGGCCTTCATGCGGCCGGATGCCGGCTCGGGACAGCAGGAAGGCGCATTTCCTCAGCGAGGCGGCTCCATTCCGCTGCTCGGCTTCGCGCAGGCGGGCGCCGGCGGCTTCTTCGACGATGGCGGTTTTCCGGCCGGCCAGGGCTGGGACGTGGTGGAATTTCCAGCCGCCCCGGCACAGAAATCAGGCGTCTATGCACTAGAGGTGCAGGGCGAGAGCATGATGCCGCTCTACCGCGACGGCGATGTGTTGATCGTCGAGCCGGGGGCGCAGGTGCGCCGCAACGACCGCGTCGTCGTGCGCACAAACGAGGGCGAGGTGATGGCCAAGGTGCTGCTGCGCCAGAGCCCGCGATCGATCGAGCTGATGTCGCTCAATCCCGAACATCCCAACCGCATCCTCGAGCTTTCCGACGTCGCCTGGATCGCCCGCATCATCTGGGCCAGCCAATAGGAAGATATTCCATGCGCCCTGCCGCCTTCATTACAGGTATCACGGGGATGGTAGTGGTGGTCGGCCTGCTGATGGCGGGCGAAGCAAGACTTGGCGGCGGCACGGCCGGCGAAGAGACGGCGTCCGCAGGGGAGACGGCGACAGCACTAGCGGATGCGGCCCCCGAGGCCAGCGAACCCGCGACGATGTCGGACGACCGTGCCGAAATGATTGCTCGCTCAGTCGAACCGACGGCCCCACTCGCTCCAGACCCAG
Source organism: Rhizobium sp. 62_C5_N11_2 (assembly GCF_051811185.1). NCBI lineage: Bacteria > Pseudomonadati > Pseudomonadota > Alphaproteobacteria > Hyphomicrobiales > Rhizobiaceae > Rhizobium > Rhizobium sp. 62_C5_N11_2. The sequence continues at coordinate 198,920 of NZ_JBPWPW010000001.1, read as the reverse complement.
GCGACGGGGTGACATCCAAACCGGCCGCTCTGCCGCAACAAGCGGAGACGGCAGCCGGGAAAACGGGAGGTCCGGCGACGAAAAAGGCGATGGAGCTGGCACGGCCGGCCGTCGACAATGCCGGCATCCTTTCCTTTGGCGAGCGCAGGCTTCAGCTTGCCGGCACCGTGCCGACGCCGGTCGACAGGATTTGCGGGCCGGCGGATCGGCAATGGCCCTGCGGCATGATGGCGAAGACGGCGCTGCGCCTGCTGTTGCGCAACCGCAGCGTCACCTGCGACCTCGAGAGTGCGGAATGGAAGGAAACGGCGACGACTGCCTGCCGGCTCGGCACACAGGATCTCGGCTCATGGCTTGCCGAAAACGGCTGGGCGGAAGCAGCGGCGGGTTCGCCGCTTAGGGAGATCGCCGAGACGGCCAGGCAGGCCAGAAAAGGCATTTACGGCGACGATCCGCGCCGCAAATGAACCGGCAGCCTTGGCAAGCGATCGGACAGCCCGGATCGGGCCGATCCCTTGTAATGGCTGTCGCCAATTCCTAATCTGGGCTGATCGAAAAAGGAATCAGAGATGAATAAGCCGCTTTCCGCCCATGATGCGCTGATCTACGTGATGGTGATGGCATCCGCCGTCGACAGCACGATGAACGACAGGGAACTGGAGAGGATCGGCCAACTGATCGGATTCCTGCCTGTTTTCCGGGATTTCGATGACGACAAGCTGATTGCGGTGGCGCGCGACTGCGCCTCGCTGCTCGCCGGGCCGGAGGGCCTCGACGTCGTGCTGGAAACCGTGCGCGACACCCTGCCCGCAAAACTTTACGACACGGCCTATGCGCTGGCCGTCGAGGTGGCATCCGCCGATCTCTCGGTCAAGGCGGAGGAGTTGCGGCTGCTCAGCCTGCTGCGCGACCGGCTCGGCCTCGACAAGCTCACCTGCGCGGCAATCGAGCGCAGTGCGATTGCCCGGTTCCGCAAAGGCTAAAGGCTAAAGCGCGTCTCGCGTCTTTTAGCGGCTTCAATAGAGCCCGTAGGGAAAGTAGCGCAGATAGATTTCCTGGAGGCGGCCGTTGCGCGACAGCGTGGCGAGCGCGTGGTCGATGGCGGATGTCAGCACACTGTCCTTCTGCCGCAGCATGATTGTCATGCCCTCGCCGAGAAATTGCTCGGAGAGATAGGGACCGTCGAACAGCGCGCAGCATTTTGCCGAGGCCGGCGAAGAGACCCAGAAGGAAAGCTGCAGCGCATCGGCAAAGGCGGCATCGACCTTGCGATCCTTGAGCGCCGCCAGCAGGGCGTCCTTTGTGTCAAATGGCTCGGCCTTGATCGCCGGGAAGAAGGCTGCCAGCATTGCCTCGTGCACCGTCCCTCTGACCACACCGACCGGATGTTTCGACAGGGCGGCAGCGGTCTTTCCGTCGAGCGGCACGGCGAGATTGCGCACGAAGCGCGCCGGCAGCATCAGGTAAGGTCTGGAAAAGACGAATTGCCGGCGCAACTCCGGGGTCACGGCAAAACCGGCGATGACGGCATCGCCCTGCGAGGCGGCGAGCGCATCCCTGAGGTCGGCGAAGGGGAGTGCCTGGATCTGGCACTTGTCTGAAATCTCCAGCTCGCTGCAGATTTCGCGGGCGAGGTCGACATTGAAGCCGGAGAGCTTGCCGTTCTGATCGGTGAAATTGAAGGGCGGGAAATCGACCGACGTCAGGAAGCGCAAGCGCACCAGCGAGGAGAGATCGGGCCTGGCAAGACGTTCGCGTGCATCGAAGAGCAGCGGCAGCGAGGGGGACGCCTGCTGGGCGGATGCGGCCAAATTCGAAAGAAGCACGCCGAGAAACAGGCCGAACGCGAGAAAACCCTTCAGAGTCAGGGATGCCAGCTTGGATTGCATCATCGTGATCTTGGTCTCTGGGTTAAGCGCGAAGCATTGCGGCGTCGGCGAGATGTATCAGAGTCATGCGTGGTGGGGAATATGCGTGGAGGTGAGCCGGATCGTGCCTAGGGCACGTCCCGCCCCGTTTTTACGCGGAGAGGGTTAGGGTGTGGGCAGCCATCGGCGTGGACCGACAGCTGTGGCAACGCACCCGAGACGACAATTCAGCCCTTAAAAATCACAGTCATCCGCCGCCCGGTGTTAGCGCGGAATTAAAGAATATCGCCTTTATTTGTCGCGACGACATCGGATCCCGCCAGCCGATCGCATGATGCAAGCGTCAGCCCAAACGTAATCCCTAAACCGCAATATTGAAGCAGCGTTTTTCTGCAACAATTGATTTCAAAAGCACCGGGCGCGCAACACGCCCCGTCAATCGGGTGACATTTCCATGCTGAAACATCTGAAAATCCGCACAAAAATCATATCGGTCGTGGCGCTGCTCGGGCTGATCACCATGGCCGGGCTGATCTATGTCATCTCCGAGTTCCGCCGCGCGGATGCGGCCTACAGCGCCTTCATCGATCATGAGGCGCAGGCCTCGATGCTGAGCGCGCGCGCCAGCGCATCGGCGGTGGCCTCGGTGCTGCAGGTCACCTTGCTTGCCGACATGAAGCCCGATACGCCGGCATTCCAGACGGCGCTCGCCACACCGAGCAAGCTGCCGCAGGCGCGTGACCGCATGAAGCAGGCACTGGCGCTGGTGCCGAGCCGCAAACCGGCGATCGATGAAATCCAGGCCGGAATCGATGAGATCGAAACCCTGGCGAACAAGATCACCGAACAGAGCAAAGCCAAGGACAGCGCCGGCGCGCTTTCGAATGTTGCCCTGATCAATGCCAAGCTCAATGCGCTGACGCCGAAGATGATCGCCAACAATGATGCGATGATGACGATGCTCAACGATGGCGGCGACGCGCTCTCGGCTTCCGTCAACGGGCGGATCGTCTTCTGTTTCGTGCTGATCGGCATCGCGGTTCTCGCCGCCGTCGGCTTCAGCGTTTTCGTCGCCCAGATGGGCATCGCCGGCCCGATGGCACAGCTGCGCCAGCGTATGACCCGGCTTGCCGAGGGTGACACAACAAGCAATGTCAGCGGTCTCGACCGCGGCGACGAAGTCGGCCAGATGGCAAAGGCCGTTTTGGTCTTCCGTGACAATGCGATCGAGCGGGCCCAAATCGAGGCGCGCGCCGAAGCCGACCGCAACGTCAGCGACAGCGAGCGCCGCGAACGCGAAGCGCAGAAAGTCCGCGAAGCATCCGAACTGGAACGCGCCGTCGCAGCACTCGGCGACGGCCTGCGCCGCCTTGCCGCCGGCGACCTCGCCTCGCATATCGACGAACCCTTCGTCGCGCATCTCGATGCGCTGCGTGCGGATTTCAACAACTCGGTCGAGAAGCTCAACGAAACCCTGCATACGGTCGGCGCCAATGCCCGGGCGATCGGCGCCGGCGCCAATGAAATCCGCTCTTCCGCAGACCAGCTTTCTCAGCGGACGGAACAGCAATCTGCCTCCGTCGAAGAAACGGCAGCGGCGCTGGAGGAGATCACAACGACGGTGCGCGACGCCGCCAAGCGGACCGAGGAAGCGAGCCAGCTCGTCGCCCGTACCCGCCTCGGCGCTGAAAAATCGGGCGAGATCGTCCGCAAGGCGGTCTCCGCCATGCAGCAGATCGAGAAGTCCTCGGGCGAAATCTCCAACATCATCGGCGTCATCGACGACATCGCCTTCCAGACCAATCTTTTGGCTTTGAATGCGGGCGTCGAAGCGGCGCGTGCCGGCGAAGCCGGCAAGGGTTTTGCGGTCGTCGCCCAGGAAGTGCGCGAGCTCGCCCAGCGCTCGGCCAAGGCGGCCAAGGAGATCAAGGCGCTGATCAGCACCTCCGGCACGCATGTGCAGACCGGCGTCTCACTGGTCGGCGAAACCGGCAAGGCGCTCGACGCGATCGTCGCCGAGGTGCAGGAGATCAACCAGCACGTCCACGCGATCGCCGAGGCCTCCCGCGAACAGTCGATCGGCCTGCAGGAGATCAACACCGCGGTCAATTCCATGGACCAGGGCACGCAGCAGAATGCGGCGATGGTCGAGGAATCCACCGCCGCCAGCCACAACCTGGCAACGGAAGCGGCAGCGCTCAACAATCTGCTCGGCCAATTCAGGCTGACCGGCACCGGCGGCTTCACCGCCAGCGCGCCGATCGCGCCGGCCCACACCGCCGCACCGCGCGCTGCCGCCCGCCCGGCAGCCAGGGCAGCCCCGATCCGCGTCGCTAGGGAAGGCACCGCCCGCCCTGCCGCCTCGCCGGCCCGCGCGCTCGGCCAGAAAATCGCCAACGCCTTCGGCGCCGGCGGCAGCACGTCGCCGAGCCAGGATCCCGACTGGACGGAATTCTGAGCCGGTCAAAACAGGCATTGGCAAGGGCGGCTGCGGCCGCCCTTGCTATTTGGGGACCTAACCCTGTCGCCAGCCGATCTCGACCAGGATGTTTCCGGGCGCCGTGCAATAAAATAGCCAGCCGCCGCGCATGGCGACCGGCGGGCCGGACAGATCAGCACCGGCAGCCGCAAGCCCGGCATGGACCGCATCGACATCCGCCCTTTCAGGCAGGATGAAGCCGATGTGATAGGTCTGGCGCCCGATCTCCACCTGATCGGCTGTGCCGAACTTGGCGATGGCGTGGCTGAGGACAATTTCGAGGCCGGCATCGTCTTCCAGGATCGCGAGGCCGTTCTGACCGCGCATATCCTTAAGTCTCAGGCCGAAATGACGGATCAAGAAATCCGCCGTGGCAGCAATATCGGGAACGTGGAAATCGAGATGGTTCAGGCGCATGACAGTCTCCGTTCGAAAAAAAATCCCGGGACTGCCTTTTTGCCGTCTCCGCACGCCGCCGGGATCCCGCATCTTCATGCGGATCACGTCGCGGGTTCTCGTGCCATGGCACGGAGCAGAGCTTCGCCGGAGCGCTTAACGCTCCAGCGGAAGGGACCGGGCTTACCTCAACCGATCCTGCCTTTTTCGACGGTGCCGATCTAGCAGACGGCACCGGTTTCGGCAATGGATGCGTCGGTGCACCACTGGTGGAACGGGATTGTCACCCTAATATCCATAGGTGGCCGTCGACCACTCGATCACGGCGTCCCCGGCGACGCTTCCCGAAGGGTTGAAGAGCGGCATGGGCATTCGTGTCGTGAACTCTCTCCGGCAAGGCGTAGAGTGATACTATTCACGGCATTGGGAGGGATGGACATGAAACCTGCAATCATCGGCCTCATCGGCACGCTCGTTCTCGCCGGATGCAGCACCGTCACCTATGGCGGCCCAGGCCTCGAACCCATACCGGGAAGCATCACCTATAGTGGCCAACCGCGCACCAAGCTCACCAAATCACCAGTTGGTTCCGCCTTTCCGCATGATTTCATCGACCAGTACGGCCAGCAGGTGGAGGAAACCTACATCATCCAGCCCGACAGAAGCCTGATCATCGCGCATCGTCGGTACAAGCCGATCCGGTTTTTCGGGGATTAGGCGCATCAGGTATAGTTTGCGGGAGCTGGAGCGGGTGAAGGGAATCGAACCCTCGTATTCAGCTTGGGAAGCTGCTGCTCTACCATTGAGCTACACCCGCGTTGATGCGAGATTTCCAACAGATGGGGGCCGCTGTCAAGTCGCGGCCGCCGGGAAGGCTCAAATGCGAAAGTGCTTCGAGAGCTTGAGGCCCTGGGCCTGGTAGTTGGAGCCGACGCCGGAGCCGTAGAGGCTGGCGGGCTTTTCCTGCATGTGCTCGTAAACGAGGCGGCCGACGATCTGGCCGTCTTCGAGGATGAAGGGCACCTCGTGGCTGCGCACTTCGAGCACGGCGCGGCTGCCGCGGCCGCCGGCAGGCGCATGGCCGAAGCCCGGATCGAAGAAGCCGGCATAATGGACGCGGAATTCGCCGACCAGCGGATCGAAGGGGGTCATCTCGGCTGCATAATCCGGCGGCACATGCACGGCCTCGCGCGAGACGAGGATATAGAACTCGTCCGGATCGAGGATCAGCTCGTTGCGGCCGCGGCTATAGAGCGGTTCCCAGAAATCATAGATGTCGTGCTGGGCCTTCTTGTCGACATCGACGACGGCGGTGTGATGCTTGCCGCGATAGCCGATCAGGCCTTCCTTGTCTCCGGCGAGGTCGATCGACAGCGCGATGCCGCCGCCGGAAACGTTGGGCAGCTTGCTGGCGACCAGCGTCTCGCTTTCATGCAGCTTCAACAGTTCCGGCTCGCCGAGCAGGGCCTGGCCGACGCGAAAACGGATCTGCGACAGGCGCGAGCCACGGCGCACGACGATCGGGAAGGTGCGCGGGCTGATTTCGAGATAGAGCGGGCCGGAATAGCCGGCAGGAATCTTGTCGAACTCCTGAGCGTAATCGGTGATGACGCGGGTGAAGATATCGAGGCGCCCGGTCGAGCTCTTCGGATTGGCCGAGGCCGACATATCGGCCGGCAGCGCTAAGCTCTCCATCAGCGGCACGATGTAGACGCAGCCGGTTTCGAGCACCGCCCCCTCGGAGAGGTCGATCACATGCAGGCTCAGCCGGTCGAGCTTGTCGGACACCAGATGCGAGGGGCCGGGCATGAAGCTGGCGCGCACGCGGAACGCCTTGGCGCCCAAGCGCAGGTCGAGGCTTGCCGGCTGGATCTGGTCGCGGTCTAGCTCCCGTTCGGAGATCAGACGCTCCGTTTCGAACAGCGCGGAGATCGCGCGATCCGCCAGAATTCCCGTTTCGCGAGCCATCATGCCTCATCCATCATTTGCCGCCGACAAAACCAAACTCGGGGAATTGACGCAAGCAGCTAACAGCAGTATTGCAGAATTATCCCGTGGTGATTTGGCCGGTCGGCTTGCAGCCACGTTAAACAAGTGGCTAAAAAGACCGGGTTGAAACCGGTCTGCTTTTGCGACCGGTTTTTTTGTTATGTGAAGGTGATGGCATGAGCAAGACCTGGCGCCCGGCAACCCAACTCGTCCACGGTGGCACGCTGCGTTCGCAATATGGCGAGACGTCCGAGGCAATCTATCTCACGCAAGGCTTCGTCTACGAGACGTCGGAGGCGGCCGAAGCCCGCTTCAAGGGCGAGACCGAGGGCTTCATCTACGCCCGCTACGGCAGCCCGACCAATGACATGTTCGAAAAGCGCATGTGCATGCTCGAAGGCGCCGAAGACGCCCGCGCCACCGCTTCCGGCATGGCCGCCGTCACCGCGGCGATCCTTTGCCAGCTGAAGGCCGGCGATCATATCGTCGCTGCACGTGCCCTCTTCGGCTCCTGCCGCTGGGTCGTCGAGACGCTGGCGCCGAAATACGGCATCGATTGCACGCTGATCGACGGCCGGGATCTTGCGAACTGGGAAAAGGCGATCACGGCGAAGACCAAGGTGTTCTTCCTGGAAAGCCCGACCAACCCGACGCTCGAAGTGATCGATATCGCAGGCGTCGCCAAGCTCGCCAACCAGATCGGCGCCAAGGTCGTCGTCGACAACGTCTTTGCGACACCGCTCTTCCAGAAGCCCTTAGAGCTCGGCGCCCATATCGTCGTCTATTCCGCCACCAAGCATATTGACGGCCAGGGCCGCTGCCTCGGCGGCGTTGTCCTTTCCGACAAGGAATGGATCGACGAGAACCTGCACGACTATTTCCGCCATACCGGCCCGGCCATGTCGCCGTTCAACGCCTGGACGCTGTTGAAGGGCATCGAGACGCTGCCGCTGCGCGTGCGCCAGCAGACCGAGAATGCGGCGAAGATCGCCGATTTCCTGGCCGAGCAAGGCAAGATCGCCAAGGTGATCTATCCCGGCCGCAAGGACCATCCGCAGGCCGATATCATCGCCAAGCAGATGACCGGCGGCTCGACGCTGGTCGCCTTCGAGCTGAAGGGCGGCAAGGATGCGGCCTTCGCGCTGCAGAACGCGCTCGAGATTGTCAAAATCTCCAACAATCTCGGCGACAGCAAGAGCCTGATCACCCATCCGGCGACGACGACGCACAAGAACCTGACGGAAGAGGCGCGCGCCGAACTCGGCATCTCGCCTGGTACGGTCCGCCTTTCGGCCGGCATCGAGGATACCGACGACCTGATCGAGGATTTCGCGCGGGCGCTTGCCAAGGTTTCGGCCTGACCTAGGGATAAAGGCGGCCGGACCTCATTTGGGGTTCGGCCGTGCCGGATCTCACAAGGTGAGGCCGGGGGAACAAGTTTGCCCGCCGCGGCGTTCCGAACCGGAATTAACACTGACAATTAGGCTTAACGATCGAAAACCCTTCGAACCATAGCCGTTTCAGCGATGATAATTGTTCCGTTTCTTGACGGACAGGGCCTCTTATAAGATACGGGTAACATATCTTGACTAAGGTGCAAGGCATGTATCGCGCCCTCACAAGAGACATCGAAGTTGTAGTCGAACCGTTCTATCTGGAGGAGCAATCCGATCCGGACGACGATCGTTATGTCTGGGGTTACCGGATTGTTATCAGCAACAATTCCGGCATCGCCGTTCGGCTGGTCAACCGTTACTGGAACATCACCGACCAGAACGGACAGGTGGACGAGGTCACCGGTCCCGGCGTCGTCGGCGAGCAGCCGCGCCTCAGCCCCGGCGACACCTACGAATATTCCTCCGGCTGCCCGCTCGACACGCCCTCAGGGCTGATGTTCGGCCATTACCAGATGGAAACGGACGAAGGCGAGATGTTCGATGTCGACATCCCCGCCTTCTCGCTGGATTCCCCCGGGCTGCTGCGGGTGCTTAACTGAGGCGATAGCGCACCGCCTCTTTTCAGAACTATTCGGCCGGCTGAAGCTCGGCCGGCTCGAAGCGGTAGGTGGTCGAGCAGAATTCGCAGGTGACGGCGATTTCGCCGTTTTCCTGGCTGGCTTCGATCTCTTCGGCCGAAAAGCCCTTCAGCACACCCTTGATCTTGTCGCGCGAGCAGCTGCAGCGATCAAAGACGGCGCGCGGTTCATAGACGCGCACGCCGCGCTCGTGGAACAGGCGAAACAGCAGCCGTTCGGTACCGACAAGCGGGTCGGTGAGTTCATCGGCGTCGATGGTCTCGACTAGCGAACGGGCTTCGACCCAGGCATCGTCCTCGCCATGCGGGCGGTTGCCGGTGTCGCCGTCGCCGCCGTGGAGATCCGGCTGGCGCATGCGCTCCGGCGCTTCCGGCAGGAACTGGGCGACGAGGCCGCCTGCCCGCCAGCGATGGCGCGGCTTGCCGGCATCGTCACGATCGAAGAGTTCGGCGGCGGCAAGGCGGACGCGCGTCGGGATCTGCTCCGACTGGCGGAAATAGACGCCGGCAATTTCTTCCAGCGTAGTGCCGTCGAGCGCGACGATGCCCTGGTAAGGCTGGCTGAACTTTCCCTGGTCGATGGTGAAGGCGAGCACGCCCTTGCCGAGCAATTGCTCCGGCTCGGTTTCACCAGACTCGATCGCCTTGTTGAGCAGCGCCTGATCGAAACGGGCATAGGCGCGGACATTTTCCGGCGTCGAGAAATCGGCGACGAGGAGATCGACCGGGCCATCGCCCTTGGTCTGCACCGTGAACTTGCCGTCGAACTTCAGCGAGGTGCCGAGCAACACCGTCAGCACGACGACTTCGGCAAGCAGCCGGGCAACGGGTGCGGGATAATGATGGCGCTCGAGGATCGCATCGAGCATCGGGCCGAGCTGGACGGCGCGGCCGCGCACATCCAGCCCCTCCACCTGGAAGGGGACGACATGGTCATCGCCGGCGAAATCAAACTGGCCGAGGGCGGCTGCAGCTTCTGCCATGGCTTTCACTCCTAGTTTAGAGCGATGGGCCAGCGTGCCCTTCGCTCACGCGGTCGCGAGTCTGTGACTCGCGACATCCGATTATGGTTCAGATCGCGCCCAGGCACCAAGCAAGAATCGACTTCTGCGCATGAAGACGGTTTTCCGCCTCATCGAAGACCACGGATTGCGGACCGTCGATCACTTCGTCCGTCACTTCCTCACCGCGATGGGCGGGCAGGCAATGCATGAACAATGCATCATTGCCGGCTTTCGCCATCAAGGCCGCGTTGACCTGATAAGGCTGGAAGACATTGTGACCCCGGGCCCGATGTTCCTGATTCATGGAGACCCAGGTATCGGTCACCACGCAATCGACGCCGGCGACCGCACGGTCGGCATCATGGCAGAGCATGATTTCGGCGCCCTCATTGCGGGCCCAGTTCAGATAGTGATCCTTGGGCTCGGAGCCAAGGGGTACGGCCATGTTCATGCGGTAGCCGAAACGCGCGGCACCCTCGACCAGCGAATGCAGCACATTGTTGCCGTCGCCGGTCCAGGCGATGGTCTTGCCCTTGATCGGGCCGCGGTGCTCTTCGAAGGTCATGATGTCGGCCATGATCTGGCAAGGATGGGTGTCATCCGTCAGCGCATTGATCACAGGCACGGTCGCATGCTCGGCAAGCTCGACCAGCCGCGAATGTTCGGTGGTGCGGATCATGATCGCATCGACATAGCGCGACAGCACCTTGGCGGTGTCGCCGATCGTCTCGGCGCGGCCGAGCTGCATCTCGGTGCCGGACAGGAACAGCGTTTCGCCGCCGAGCTGGCGCATGCCGACGTCGAAGGAGACGCGGGTGCGCGTCGACGGCTTCTCGAAGATCATCGCCAGCATCTTGCCGGCGAGCGGCTTGTCGCCCTTGCCGGCCTTGAAGGCCTGCTTGCGGGCGAGCGCATCGTTCATGATGGTTCTGAGATCGGCTGATGTGACCGCCGAAAGATCGAGGAAATGTTTAGGGCTCATATCGTCTTCTTACCTGTGCTGCGCCCGAAGGCGGCAATCTCTTCAAGCCGTCTTCTTGACCTTGGAGGCGCGAATGCTTTCGGCGGCGCGCTCGATGCGGGCAAGGCCCTCGCGGGCTTCCTCGGCGGTAACCACGAGGGGCGGAAGAAGGCGGATGACGTTGTCGCCGGCGGGTACGCCGAGCAGATGGGCGGCGCGGATCGCCTGCAGCAGTTCGGCGGAGGGAACGGCAGCCTTGATGCCGAGCAACAGCCCCTCGCCTCTGATATCTTCGATCACATCGGGATAACGATCCTTCAGTGAGGCGAGGCCCTGGCGGAAGACCAGTGCGACGTCGCGCACATGCTGGAGGAAGCCATCGGCAAGGATGATGTCGAGCACGGCACTGCCGACGGCCATGGCGAGCGGATTGCCGCCATAGGTCGAGCCATGCGTGCCGGCCTTCATGCCGGAGGCGGCCTCTGAAGTGGCAAGGCAGGCGCCGAGCGGAAAACCGCCGCCGATGCCCTTGGCGACAGCCATGATGTCGGGGGTGACGCCCGCCCATTCATGGGCGAAGAGCTTGCCGGTGCGGCCGACGCCGGTCTGGACCTCGTCGAGGATCAACAGCAGGCCGTTGTCGTCGCAGAGCTGGCGGAGCGCCTTCATGAATTCGGTGGTGGCAGGACGGACGCCGCCCTCGCCCTGCACTGGCTCGATGAGAATCCCAGCCGTGGCATCGGTAATCGCGGCGCGGACCGCTTCGATGTCGCCGAAAGCCACCTGATCGAAACCCGGCGCCTTGGGGCCGAAGCCTTCGAGATATTTCTCCTGGCCGCCGGCGGCGATCGTCGCCAGCGTCCGTCCGTGGAAGGCGCCTTCGAAGGTGATGATATGGAAGCGCTCGGGATGGCCCTTGGAAAACTGGTAGCGGCGCGCCGTCTTGATCGCGCATTCGAGCGCCTCGGCGCCCGAATTGGTGAAGAACACCTTGTCGGCGAAGGTGGCGTCCGTCAGCCGTTTCGCCAGACGTTCCTGGCCGGGGATCTCATAGATGTTCGACAGGTGCCAGACCTTGTCGGCCTGCTCCTTCAGTGCGCCCACAACATGCGGATTGCTGTGGCCGACTGAGGTGACGGCAACGCCTGCGCCGAAATCAAGATATCGCTCGCCGCTTTCGGTGATCAGCCACACGCCCTCGCCTCGCTCGAACCGCAGCGGGGCACGAGAATAGGTGTCATAAAGCGGCGCGGCTTCAGCCATGGCGCGATCTCCATCAAGTTGCCGGGCAATGACTCCGGCTAAGGAAACCAGGCCCGAAAAATCAAAAATGCCGCCTTGCGGCGGCGAGTGGCACTATTTCCTTTTCGCGCTGCAATGTCAACAAAACTGCGCCCTTAGCGTATGCAGCAAGGGTGTACAGCGGCATTTTCAGTCTTCAACAGGCATTATTGCAGAAATGCCACGCAGAGGCAGCAAGTTGGGGAAAACTACGAATTCGATTCATCCGGATTCATGCGACTCTTGTCACGGAGTCAGCCTCACACTAGGTTAAAGATCAATTACTAGACTGCATGCGGCGGAACTAGTCACCAAAATTGATCAAGCGTTTCTTGTTTCGGAGCTCCCGGGACAACGGTGAGGGATTCTGCCATCACCAACGCAAACGGTGGAGACAGGGCATGAACTGGACAGACGAGCGGGTCGAGAAACTCAAGAAACTTTGGGCCGAAGGACTGAGCGCCAGCCAGATCGCTGCGCAGCTTGGCGGAGTCAGCAGAAACGCGGTCATCGGCAAAGTGCACCGGCTAAGCCTTCCGGGCCGTGCCAAGGCCGGCGGCACCAACACCGCCGCACGAACGCCGAAGCGCAATACGTCGGCGCCGCGCGCGCCGAACTACGCCTCACGGGTCGCCACGCGCACCGTTACCCGCCAGCAGGGCGCGACCATGCTGAAGGAAGAGATCGAGATCGAAACGATCGAGGAAATGGAATACGTGCCGAGAGGCAACGTGGTCGTGCCGATTTCCCGACGCCTCGGCTTGACGGAACTGACCGAACGCACCTGCAAGTGGCCGGTCGGCGATCCGCTGAAGGACGACTTCCATTTCTGCGGCTGCGAATCCCCCGACAATTCGCCCTATTGCGGCTACCACCAGAAGCTTGCCTACCAGCCGGTCAACGAACGCCGCCGGGCGGCCGCGCGGGCCAGCTGAGCGGTCTGACCATCGTTAGAATGCAGAAAAACGGGCCGAGTGGCCCGTTTTTTAATGCAATTTTGGTTTGTGCCTATGGCTGCCCCTCATCCGGCTGCCGCCACCTTCTCCCCGCGCGCGGGGAGAAGGGGATATGCCGTGACCTCTCCGTTCCCCGCCAACCTTTCGCGGGGCACGTCCCCTCGCCCCGTTTACGGGGAGAGGGTTAGGGTGAGGGGCAGACGTCAGCACGAGCGACTTTGTCAGCAACCAGAACGGAAGCCCTCAGGCTTCCATCGAATAGCCGGCGCCGCGGACGGTGCGGATGACGTCCTGCATGTTGGAAAAATTCAGCGCCTTGCGCAGGCGGCCGACATGGACGTCGACGGTGCGCTCGTCGACATAAATATCGTGGCCCCAGACGCCGTCGAGAAGCTGCGAGCGGGAGAAGACCCGACCCGGTGACGACATCAGGAATTCCAACAGGCGGAATTCGGTGGGGCCGAGGCGGACTTCGCGGGTCTTGCGATGGACGCGATGGGTCTCGCGGTCGAGCTCGATGTCACCGCATTTCAGTACCGTCGACAACACCTCGGGGCGGGCGCGGCGCAGCATCGCCTTGACGCGGGCAACGAGCTCGGGGGTCGAGAAGGGCTTGACGACATAATCGTCGGCGCCCGTCGACAATCCGCGAACACGCTCGCTCTCCTCGCCGCGCGCCGTCAGCATGATGATCGGCAGGCGCTCGGTTTCCGGCCGCATGCGCAGGCGCCGGCAGAGCTCGATGCCGGAGACGCCGGGCAGCATCCAATCAAGGATGAGAAGATCGGGCGTGCGCTCCTGAAGCCGCATTTCGGCTTCGTCGCCACGAAGGATGGTATCGACCTCGAAGCCTTCCGCTTCGAGATTGTAGCGAAGAAGCACGCTGAGGGCTTCCTCGTCTTCAACAACTGCTACTCTCGGGATCATGCGTGTCGGTCTCCTCGCGCATGATCCTTAAATCGGGGGTGATTTAAGCAATGCATCCTGCGCAAATTCAGAAATTGGCTGCGACCTCTTTGCGCGCCCGGACGGGCGCGCACGCAATTGACTGGTCCGGGCGACTGGCCCGGCGGTTATTCGGTGACCGCGCCCACGGTGTTGGCGCTGTCGTCCTTCGGACGGTCGCCTTCCGGCTGCGCGCCTGTCGTCATGTAATAGATCGTCTCGGCGATGTTGGTGGCGTGGTCGCCGATGCGCTCGATGTTCTTGGCGCAGAAGAGAAGATGCGTGCAGCTGGTGATGTTGCGCGGATCTTCCATCATGTAGGTCAGGAGCTCGCGGAACAGCGAGGTGTACATCGCGTCGATCTCATTGTCGCGTTCGCGGATCGCATTCGCCTTGTCGGCGGAACGATTGGTATAGACATCGAGCACTTCCTTGAGCTGGACGAGCGCCAGCTCGGACAGATGCTCGAGGCCGCGGGCGAGCTTGCGGGGAACACCGGTGCTTTGCACGGCGATGACGCGCTTGGCGGTGTTCTTGCCGAGGTCGCCGACACGTTCGAGATCGGCGGCGATGCGGATCGAACCCATGATTTCGCGCAGGTCCGAAGCCATCGGCTGACGGCGGGCGATGGTGACGATCGCCTTGTCGCCGATTTCGCGTTCGGCGTGATCGAGGATCACGTCGTCGGAGATGACCTTCTGCGCCAGCGCGGTATCGCCATTGACGAGGGCGCGCACGGCTTCGCTGACCATCTGCTCGGCCAGGCCGCCCATTTCGGAAATCCGCCTGGACAGGAACTTCAAATCATCATCATAGGCAGAAAAAATATGTGTCGATGCCATGGGGCTTTATCCTCGAATAACGGGAAGGCTTGGTGTCGCCAAAATCAGCCGAAGCGACCCATGATGTAGTCCTGGGTGCGCGGATCGTCGGGATTGGTGAACATCTTGTCGGTGTCGTTCTCCTCGACGAGATTGCCGAGGTGGAACATGGCGGTGCGCTGCGAGACGCGCGCGGCCTGCTGCATGGAGTGGGTGACGATGACGATCGTGTAGTTCTCGCGCAGCTCGTGGATCAGCTCCTCGACCTTGGCGGTGGCGATCGGGTCGAGCGCCGAGCAGGGCTCGTCCATCAGGATGACTTCAGGGCTGACGGCAACGGCACGGGCAATGCAGAGGCGCTGCTGCTGACCGCCCGACAGGCCGGTGCCGGATTCGTGCACGCGGTCCTTGACTTCGTTCCAGAGACCGGCGCGCTGCAGGCTGGTCTCGACGATCTGGTCGAGATCGGCCTTCGACTTGGCAAGGCCATGGATGCGCGGGCCGTAGGAGACGTTTTCATAGATCGTCTTCGGGAACGGGTTCGGCTTCTGAAAGACCATGCCGACGCGGGCGCGAAGTTCGACGACGTCGATATCGGGATCATAGATATCGTCGGTGTCGAGGGTGATCTTGCCGGTGACGCGGCAGCCGTCGATCGTGTCGTTCATGCGGTTGAGGCTGCGCAGGAAGGTCGACTTGCCGCAGCCGGACGGGCCGATCAGGGCGGTTACGGTGTTTTCGCGGATGTTCAGGTTCACATCGAAAAGCGCGCGCTTTTCGCCGTAGTAAACCGAGACATCCTTTCCGATCATCTTATACGGGACGTTGCTCATCTTGTGATCCAGCGCCTTTTCAACTGCAGCTTCCGTCAACATGTTCATGATGTTTAACTCCGTTTACCAGCGGCGCTCGAAGCGACGACGCAAGAGGATGGCGCCCATGTTCATGACGATCAGGAACAGGAGCAGGACGATGATGGCACCCGAAGTACGCTCGACGAAGGCACGTTCGGCCTCGTTGGCCCACATATAGACCTGCACGGGCAGAGCCGTCGAGGGATCGAGCGGTGTCGTCGGCGCATTGGCGACGAAGGCGACCATGCCGATCAAGAGCAGCGGCGCGGTTTCGCCGAGCGCATGCGCCAGGCCGATGATCGTGCCGGTGAGGATGCCGGGCATGGCGAGCGGCAGAACATGGTGGAACACCATCTGCATCTTCGAAGCGCCAAGGCCAAGGGCTGCGGCGCGGATCGACGGCGGCACGGCGCGCAGCGCCGCACGCGTCGCGATGATGATCGTCGGCAGGGTCATCAGCGTCAGCACCAGGCCACCGACCAGCGAAGCCGAGCGCGGCAGGCCGATGAAGTTGATGAAGACGGAAAGACCGAGCAGGCCGTAGACGATCGAAGGGACCGCGGCGAGGTTGTTGATGTTGACCTCGATCAGATCCGTCAGCTTGTTCTTCGGTGCGAACTCCTCGAGATAGATCGAGGCGGCGACGCCGATCGGCAGAGCGAGCACGAGGACGATCAGCATCAGGTAGAGCGAGCCGATCAGGGCGACGCCAAGGCCTGCGGCCTCCGGACGGCTGGAATTGCCATTGACGAAGAGGCCGGTGTTGAACTGCTTGTGGAGAGCGCCGCTCGCCTTCAGCTCGTTCATCCAGGCAACCTGCTTGTCGTTGACCTTGCGGTTCTTCTCATCGACCGACAGATCGATCTGGCCCTTGTTGGCGCTGTCGACATTGGCGTCGGCGAGCACCGTGACGTTGACCGTCTTGCCGATGATCGACGGATCGGCGACGACCATGTCGCGCAGCTGGACCGGCGCACCCTTGGAGAGCATCGCGGATGCATCGCGCACATCGGGACGGCTTGCGGCATTGACGTTCAGCTGCTTGACGATCGCGTCGCGCAGGAGAACCGGGTAGTTGGCGGCGATCAGCACCGAAGGGTCGGTCGCACGCTTATTGTTCGGGTCGATCGTCTTCTCGGAGAATTCGATCGGCAGGGTAATCGCCGTCTGCTGGAAGGCGGTGTAGCCTTTGCCGATCACCGTCCACAACAGGATGAAGAGGAAGACGAGGCCGAAGGTGATGGCGGCGATGCCATAGACCTGGAACCGGCGCTCGGCGGCGTAGCGGCGCTTGATGCCGATATCGCGGCGCACTGGCGCCTTGGAAACCGTGACGCCTGAAGTGGGAGAAACAATATCCGTCATTCGTACTGCTCCCGGTATTTGCGCACGATGTAGAGCGCGTAGATATTGAGGCAAAGCGTGATGCAGAACAGCGTGATGCCAAGGGCAAAGGCAACCAGCGTCTGCGGCGAGGTGAACTCAAGGTCACCAGTCAGCTGGTTGACGATCTTGACGGTCACCGTCGTCATTGGCTCGAAGGGGTTGATCTGGATGCGGGCGGCGACACCGGCGGCCAGCACGACGATCATGGTTTCGCCGATGGCGCGCGAAGCCGTCATCAGCAATGCGCCGACGATGCCGGGAAGAGCGGCGGGGAGAACCACTTTCTTGATGGTTTCGGAGCGTGTGGCCCCAAGACCGAGCGAACCGTCACGCAGGGCACGCGGCACGGCGGTGATGATGTCGTCCGACAGCGAGGACACGTAGGGGATCAGCATGATGCCCATGACGATGCCGGCCGTCAGAACGCTCTGCGCCTGGATGAAGTTGCTATAGTTGCCGCTGAGAAGACCGCTGATTTGGGCGGAGAAATCGCGCAGGAACGGGCCGACGGTGACGAGCGCGAAGAAGCCGTAGACGATTGTCGGAATCCCGGCGAGCACTTCGAGGAGCGGCTTGGCGACCCCGCGCACTTTCGGCGAAGCGTATTCGGCCATGTAGATGGCGGCGAAGAGGCCGACCGGCACGGCGACCAGCATCGCCACCAGGCCGATATAAATCGTGCCGAGCAGCAACGGGATGAGGCCGAACTGGCCGAAGGACGAGCTGCCGGCGCCGGCAAAGCGCGGATCCCAGACGGTGCCGAAGAAGAAGTCCATGGCGGGAACGGCCGCAAAGAAGCGCGCAGCTTCCGACAGCATGGAGAGCACGATGCCGATCGTCGTCAGAATGGCGATCGAGGAGGCGAGCAGTAGGCCCCAGAGCATGACGCGCTCGACCCGGTTGCGGGCGCGGAAGCGCGGAGCGATGGAGCGCAGCGCATAGAAGGCGCCGGCAACCGCGAGAGCGAAGACAACAGCCGTCATGGCGATGCGGCTCGTCATGCTCATGGTGTTGAGCTTTTTGGCGGCGTCGAGCATGTAAGGCAGCGGCTGGCCGGCAAGCGGCACACCCTTTTCGAGGAGCTTGGCCTGCAGGGCTGCGGGATCGCTGGAGACCGCCGCAGCTTCATCCGCGGTCAGCATTGTCAGGCCGCGGGCGACCGTCGCCACCATCGAATAACCAAGATCCTGCTCGACCGAGGCTTGCGCCTTGATGTCGTCGGGGACAGCGCCGCGAACCGAGGACTGGATGATGCCGGGGCTGATGGAAAGCCAGAGGCAGAGGACGATGAGGGCAGGAAGAACCGCCCAGATCGCGGCATAGGCGCCGTAATAGGCCGGCCGTGAATGCAATGCGGAGGATCGGCCTCCGGCAAGCGCCGTGGCGCGGCTGCGCGCGACCAGATAGGCGGCGGCTCCGATCACCACAAGGCACAAAAGTATGATGGATGTGCTCATTCGTTACGTCCCCTGGCCCATAGCCCCCAAAAAGCCCGGCAGCTTCATCAGCCTGCCTTCAGCTTCCAATCATGGAGAAGGAATTCCAACCCTGCAGCTCCAGAACCGCCGGCGCGCAGGGACATAAGGCAATGCCGGCGCGGGCTGAAAGGCACCGCGCCGGCAAAGTCATTACATGGACTTGCCTGCTTCGACGTCCTTGCGGATCGCGTCGCGTTCGGCATCCGGAGCGGCAACGAGGCCGTATTCGACGAGCGGGCTGTCGGGGCCGATCATCTGGTCGGATACGAAGAAGTTGACGTATTCCTTCAGGCCCGGAACGGCGCCGAGATGTGCCTTCTTGACGTAGAAGAACAGCGGGCGGGAAACCGGGTAGGTGCCGTTAGCGATCGTTTCGGTGGACGGAACGATACCGCTCATACTCGCAACCTTGAGCTTGTCGGCGTTGTTTTCGTAGAAGGAAAGGCCGAATACGCCGACGCCGGTCTTGTTGGCGGCGATGCGTGCGAGGGTTTCCGGATAGTCGCCGTCGATGTCAACGGCAACGCCGTCCTTGCGGACTGCGACGCAGGCCTTGCCCTGGGCAGCCTTGTCGGCGATTTCCTTGGCGATGACGTCGGTTGCGCCAGAGGCCTTGCAGCCGGCGGCGAGAACGTTCTGTTCGAAGACTTCGCGGGTGCCGTGCTTTTCGCCCGGGATGTAGGCAGCGATATCAACAGCCGGAAGCTTCGGGTTGACGTCCGACCACTTCTTGTAAGGGTTGGCGACGAGCTTGCCGTCGACGACGACCTGGGCTGCGAGGGCCTTGTAGATGTCGGCAGGAACGTAGGCGACGTCAGGGTTGGAAGCGTCGGTTGCGAAGACGATGCCGTCGTAGCCGATCTTGACTTCCTGGATGTCGGTTACGCCGGCAGCCTTGCAGGCTTCGGCTTCGTTCTTATTGATCGGACGCGAAGCGTTCGCAATGTCGATGGTGTCTTCGCCAACGCCCTTGCAGAATTCCTTCAGACCAGCGCCCGTGCCGCCGGATTCAACGACCGGCGTCTTGAAGTTGGTGAAGGTTTCGCCGAAGGACTCGGCAACGATCTTTGCGTAAGGCAGGACGGTGGACGAACCAGCAACCTGAATCTGGTCGCGGGCGGCGGCAGCGCCAGCGAAAGCGGCGGTTGCAGCGAGCGCGGCAACGGTGAGCTTGAAGGTGTTCATGTAAATCTCCCGGCATTGGGCTTGTGTGAGTGCGGCCTTTAGAGAGGCCCTCGCAGTGCCTTTTTTCATCGGCGAGACTCTCTTAGCGCTGTAAGCACCGTCCTTTTATGTCAAAGCGATGAAACATTTGTGACATGTTAAGCAATTGATTTATAATGATATATTTTAAATAGGCCGATCGATCATGTCGGCGCACGGCAAATTCTGGCCGGCAATCCACCTTGCGTTGTAGAAATAGGCTGCATATCGGAGACGGCAGTGAGGCGGCGGCTTTCCGCTTCCGTCCTTTCATTAACGTTGTTCCGCGTGATTTGCCCCTGATCCGGCTGTCGCCACCGATCGGGGTCGAGCCATGGGTCTCGACCCGTTCTTCGGACCACCGCTCGCGGGGCGAAGGGACATGCAGGGCCCTCTCCGTTCCCACTCACTCTCGTAGGGCACGTCCCCTCTCCCCGTCTTTTACGGGGAGAGGGTTAGGGTGAGGGGCAAGCCACACGGCAAAGCATCATTAATCACTCGCGGCCGGAAAGAATCGCAAATCCGTCACCTCGACACGCTCGGTCAATCGCCCGTCGCAGATTGCCAGAATAGTATCCAGCACCGATGGCAGTGCTCTCAGAACATCCACATTCCAGAAACGAACAACCGACCAGCCATTGCCGGTCATGAAGACATCCCGAATGCCGTCTCGTCGACTTTCCGCATGTTGGCTGCCGTCGATTTCGATAACGAGCCGCAGTTCACGGCAGGCGAAATCTGCAAAATAGGGACCAATCGGCAATTGCCGGACAAACTTGTTTCCGTTGAGCCGCCGATCGCGCAGTTCATTCCACAGTCTGTCTTCTGCATCATTCTCCGACTGACGCAAGGATCGCGCTCGGGCGGTGGTTTTCGGTTTGGGACCTCTCATGAAAGTCGTTCCGTGTGATTTGCCCCTCACCCTAACCCTCTCCCCGTAAGAACGGGGAGAGGGGACGCATACGTCAAAAGCGGACCGTAAAGTCCGTACCCTTGCCGACTTCCGACTTGACGATCAGCCGCGCCCGGTGGCGGGTGAGGATGTGCTTGACGATGGCAAGGCCGAGGCCGGTGCCTTTCTTCGAGCGGCTATCCTCGATGCTGACGCGATAGAAGCGCTCGGTCAGGCGCGGCACATGCTCGGCCGGAATGCCCGGGCCCCTGTCGACGATGCTGACCTCGACCGGCTGGCCGGTGCCGTTCTTCAGCCAGACATCGACGACCTCGCCCTCCTGGCCGTATTTGCAGGCATTTTCCATCAGGTTTTCGAACACCTGGACAAGCTCGTCGCGGTCTCCCAGCACCTCGACCTTGCCGTCGGGCAGATGCAGGTTGATGTCGACGCCGACATCCTTTGCCAGCGGCACCAGCGAATCCCTGACATGGCCGAGCAACGGCACCAGGTCGATCTTCTCATCCGGCGCGATGTGCGATTTCAGCTCCAGGCGGGAGAGCGACAAAAGGTCGTCGACCAGCCTGCTCATGCGCGTCGCCTGATCGAGCATGATGTTGAGGAAACGCGCCTGCGCCTTCAGATCGTTCTTCGCCGGCCCCTGGATGGTCTCGATGAAGCCGCGCAGCGAGGCAAGCGGCGTGCGCAGCTCATGGCTGGCATTGGCGACGAAATCCGAGCGCATGCGGTCGATGCGGCGGACCTCTGAAATATCGCGGAAGGAGAGGATGAAATAGCGCTCATGCGGGCCGTCATCGGCCGCGAATTCAATGGGCGCGCTGCGCACGATATAGACGCGCTCGGAGGGCAGCCGCTCGGAATGCTCGATCTGGTTCGGCGCGTTGGTGGCGATGGTTTCGCGCACCATGTCGAGCACGCCCGGCGAGCGCAGGCGGGCCGATATATGGGCGCCGAGCGCCACCTCGCCGAAGGCCTTTTCGGCAGCGCGGTTCTGGAAGAGCACCGAGGCATCGTCCGACAGCAGCATGACAGGAAAATCGAGGCCGGAGAGCGTGGCGGAAACCTCCGGCAGGCGGCTTGGCGGCGCCTCCGGCTTGATCTCCACCGGCGGGGCGGGTTCGGCCTCGATGACGGGCGCCTCGTTGAAAAGCGCGGCGAGGATCATCACAAGCAGCAGGACAAGCACCACCCACTTGTTCATGCCGGCGGCAAGCGCGGCGAGCGCGCTGAGGATCGCCGCAAGCAACACCGGCCGCTCGCGCCTTATGCGCGCCAACAGGCTTTTTCTCCATGGAGTGTCGTCTGGCAAGTGCCCTCGCGGCGTCGATTCGTTTTTCTTTATATTGAACTCTGCCTGATAGCGGCAATTCATGACAGAAGTTTTCGGCTGGCCGTCTGAGATGGGAAAGGCCGCAGCCGAAGCTTAAGAAAAATGACCGGCCGGCCGCGAAAGATTTGATTTTCAACGGTAACTATGTTCGCCTGCACGAGAGAAACGATCAGGCCGAGGAGGAGCATATGGACGAGGACGTCGAAAACAGGGCCGTGGAGCTGGAGATCCGCGGAAAGAAACGCACCTTTGATGTCGACGATCCCATTCTGCCGGACTGGGTGGACGAGCACGCGCTGGAATCCGGCGATTTTCCCTACAAGAAGAAGCTCAAGGAAGAGGACTATCTGGGGGAGCTGGAAAAGCTGCAGATCGAACTCGTCAAGGTGCAGTTCTGGCTGCAGGCGACCGGCAAGCGGGTGATGGCGCTGTTTGAAGGGCGGGACGCTGCCGGCAAGGGCGGCGCGATCTCCGCCTCCTCCGCGCATATGAACCCTCGCCTTGCGCGCGTCGTGGCGCTGACCAAGCCGACCGAGCGCGAGCAGGGGCAATGGTATTTCCAGCGTTATGTCGCGCAGTTTCCGACGGCCGGCGAATTCGTTCTGTTCGACCGCTCCTGGTACAACCGCGCCGGCGTCGAGCCGGTCATGGGTTTCTGCACGCCGCAGCAATATGAGGATTTCCTCAAGCAGACGCCGCAGCTCGAAAAGATCATCGCCCATGAGGGCATCTTCTTCTTCAAATTCTATCTCGATATCGGCCGCGAGATGCAGCTGAAGCGCTTCCACGACCGCCGGCACGATCCGCTGAAAGTCTGGAAACTGTCGTCGATGGACATCGCGGCGCTGACGAAATGGAGCGATTACAGCGACAAGCGCAACCGGATGCTGAAGGAAACCCATACGGATTTTGCGCCGTGGACGGTGATCCGCGCCAATGACAAGCGGCGGGCGCGCCTCGAACTCATCCGCCACATGCTGAACAAGATGGATTATGACGGCAAGGACAAAAAGGCGCTGGGCACGGTCGACGCAGAGATCATCGGCTCAGGGCCAGGCTTCCTGAAATAGCACTTTCTGAAATAAGGCCACCGATTGCATCGGGACGGGGTCACCAGCTCCGCTGGGACGGGGGTCACCGGCTCCGCCGGGACTGAGCCACCGGCTCCGCCGGGGCTGAGATCATTGCCCCGGCAGGATGCGGATGGCGAAGAGATTGATGCCGCGCGCCTTGCCGTCGAGATCGCTGTTGATCGTCAGCGTGCCCGGCGAATTCGGCGCCAGCGAGCGGTCGAACTTCACCTGCAGCAGCGCATCCGATTTTTCCCGGGTGACGGTGAAGCGATGGCGGGCGCAATTGCCGAGCGTCTGGAAATTGCATTCGACGGTGATCTGGGTCGGCTCGTCGGTGGTGGACTGCAGCGTCAGCGCGATCGTCGAGGATTTGCCGGCCAGTTGCTGCAGCACCGAGGGCGGAACGCTGATCGAGATATTGCCATCGGCCGTACCGCTCTCGGAAATCAGCCGGATGGCCGGACCGTCATTCTCGGCGATCTTTTCGGTGCGCGCCCGCGGGCCGCTCTGGATCTTGTCGGCGTCCTCAGGCTTGAACAGCGGGATCCAATCGGCCGAGAAACTGTTCTGCGGATCGATGGTTACCGGCTGATCGGTGTGGGAGGCGGCATTGCCGGCGCTGTCGTCATCGCCGGTGAAATCCTCCGGCTGGGTGCTTGCCGGCGGGTTGGCAACGCTGGTGTCGCGCTCGGCCGCCGTCATCAGCAGGCCAGATGTATGCGCCCACCAGGCGCCGATGCCGATGAAGGCCAGCAGCACGCACCAGACGAGCAGTCTCGAAAAGAATTTTCGCGGCTTGCGGCGGCCTGCCGCCCGCTCCGGACGGAAATCCATATTGGTGGCGCGCTGACCGCGGGTAAGGCGTTCCTCGCCGACGGGGGCGGCTGCCAGATGATCGGCACTCCCGGCATGCACGTCGTCGAGGCTGGACTCGTCGCCGCGGCTTGGGGCCACGTCGGGCGCACGGGTCTCGCCTGAGACCATGGGACCGTCAAACTGATCGATTTCGGCTTGGTGAACCGGCGGCGCCGGCATTTCCACCACGGGCGGCACGGGCACTTCAGGCGGCCTCTGGCGTGGGTGAAGGCGGTCGCGCTCTTCGCCTTCGATGGCGTGGATGGTGCTTTCCAGGCGATGGCGGTGATGGGCGACGACCTCGGTGTCGGTGATATCCTGCTTGCGCAGGCCGGCTTCCAGCGCCTGGCGGGCGGACTGATAGATCCTCGCTCGAACCTCCGGATTATCGCGATCGGAATTCTCGAGCGCAGTTCTGATGGCCGTTTCTAATCCGCTCACATTCAGTCCTTCACCTTGAATTCGGCATCGGACTGCAATCCCCGCCGTTCTCCATCAAAATTCGGTAGCGTCAAGTGCGGCAAACCGCAAGCCTTGCGAGGGCGGGCCGCCGTTGATCGGCGGGGATAATCGGCAGGTTTCACCGCTTGCGGGCCTTATTCTATTAGCTTTCTCGGACGTATATATTCGGGCTGAAATCGACGAAGGCATGGCAGCCACTCTTTTATCGCCTTTTCATCTCTGTTATGAGATTGACGTTTTCGTAAACGTCAATAGAAGCGACGAACCATGGCCCTGCCCCCGATCCTCAAGGACAGATTGAGACTGCCGGTCATCGGCTCGCCGCTGTTCATCATCTCGCATCCGACGCTGACGCTGGCGCAATGCAAGGCCGGCATCGTCGGGGCGTTTCCGGCGCTGAACGCCCGGCCGGAAAGCCAACTCGACGAATGGCTGGCGGAGATTACCGAGGAGCTTGCCCGCCACGACGCCGCCCATCCCGAGCGGCCGGCCGCTCCCTTTGCCGTCAATCAGATCGTGCATATGTCGAACAAGCGGCTGGAGCACGACCTCTCACTCTGCGTCAAATACAAGGTGCCGATCGTCATCTCCTCGCTCGGCGCCGTGCCCGAAGTGAACGCCGCCGTGCATTCCTATGGCGGCATCGTGCTGCACGACATTATCAACAACCGCCACGCCCATTCGGCCATCCGCAAGGGGGCTGACGGGCTGATTGCGGTCGCCGCCGGCGCCGGCGGCCATGCCGGCACGCTTTCGCCGTTCGCGCTCGTCCAGGAAATCCGCGAATGGTTCGACGGGCCGCTGCTGCTGGCCGGCGCGATCGCCACCGGCGGCGCCATCCTTGCCGCAGAGGCGATGGGCGCCGACATGGCCTATATCGGCTCGCCCTTCATCGCCACCGAGGAAGCCCGCGCCGCGGACGCCTACAAGCAGGCGATCGTCGCAGGCGCTGCTGGCGACATCGTCTATTCCAACTATTTCACCGGCGTGCACGGCAACTACCTCAAGCCCTCGATCGTGGCTGCCGGCATGGACCCGGACAACCTGCCGCTTGCCGATGTCTCGAAGATGGATTTCGAGCAGGCCGTCGGCGGCGCCAAGGCCTGGAAGGACATATGGGGCAGCGGCCAGGGCATCAGCGCCGTCAAGACTGTCGAGCCGGTGGCCAAACTCGTCGACCGGCTGGAGGACGAATACAGGGCGGCACGCGCCCGGCTGGCGCTCTGAGGCGCCCTCCCCTCTTTTTTGCCAAAGCCATGACAGGGCGCTTGAAATCTTCCGACAATGGCTGTATCAGCGCCATGCAAATCGCGGGCCGCATGCTTCGGCCGCGAGGGGCCGCTTTAGCTCAGGTGGTAGAGCACATCATTCGTAATGATGGGGTCGCAGGTTCGAGTCCTGCAAGCGGCACCATTTTTTCTCAACAATTTAGCTCTTATATGAAATTGCGGATTATCCGCCCGACCGGTTCAAGGACCATGCAGGGGATGGCTTTTTGTGAGAGGAATCGAGGCGCTAAAGATAACCACGCCACCTTTCACCTACCCGCCTGTAGGGCGCTGTATCTATTGCGGGTCAGAAACTAAACCACTCGGCAAAGAGCATATCCTTCCCTATGGCTTAGCGGGACACTCCTTGATCTTGCCGAAGGCGAGTTGCGATGATTGCTCGGCTGTCACAGGAAAAACTGAGCAGACCATCCTAAAACAAAGCTTCGGCGCGATCCGCAACACACTTGGACTTCCAACTAGAAATCCGAAGGCTCGGACCCGTGAGCTACCTGTCTTCAAAAGCTATTTCCAGCCCGGCGCGGCGGAGCCTCATAAGTCTACCGAGACAGCGCTTCCATCTGACCAATATCCGCTGCATTTCATCGGCCTTTTGATGGACCAACCTGGCATGATATCGGGCCATCCAAACTGGCAGCCGTTGCCTTGGGAGTTTTATTCGGCAACCAACATAGACGACTTCAGAAGGGTAAACCCGGATCAAGGCGTTGCTCTAAGGATCGGTGCGGTTAATCCCTATGTGTTCGCTCAGTTTCTGGCGAAGATCGGCCATTCCTACGCTGTCGCGACATACGGCCTTGATGCGTTCGAACCACTTTTGCTCGATTTGATCTTCAGCAAAACAGACGGCCGCTTCCGGCCCTGGATCGGTGGCGAAAAGATCGTTCCACCTCAAGAAAAGGATGGGCTGCACCACATTTCCGCTTCGAGAGTGGCACGGGGCGGCTCTGAATTCCTCCTTGTCAAGATGCGCTTTTTCCGGCTGTTTCCCTCGCCGATCTATTACGCCCTGGCCGGTCGACTAAGGACATCTACCACGCGATAACAGTATTGGAAGGCAACGATAACAATCGCCGAAAAGAAACCAATCACCGCGCGAACTTATCCGACGCTAATTTCATGTGGCTCAAAATTATCGTCGATATCGATGAAACTCTCTTCTGAAAACGAGAGCACAAATTTCATACGTCCCGCTGACACTTGAAGTAAGGTTGGTAGCTTTTGCAGTGAGGCAGGGTTACTTGGCGCCGCCACTTTCTCGTATTTCCTTGTACAATCACGTTCAAGCCTATGAACGTCAGGCCAGTCATAAACGAAGAGGCCTTTTTGTGCGATCGCTATAAAATCGTCCGGGCGGGGATATGGGACTAGAAGGTTTGACTCGGAAATAGACGGCAGATCAGCTAGTAAGGCATCTACGTTTTCCAGCGGCAAATCGGCATCCTCCAATGCCGCCGAAGGGATGGTGCCAGATCCGCCCCGTTAGAAATGCCGCAAGGAATCCCTCCCTGTCACTCCCAATCCAAACGCAATCCCTACCCGGTCATCAGCCTTGGACAGTGGCAAAGCCCATCCCGCGTCAAATGGTAACGGGAACGTTCGCTCCATGAGCGAATAACACGGTCTTCTGCTTCAGGCACAAATCGGTCCAACGGCGATTGTGATGGACGATCCATGTCTATCTTCGCGTGTGCACGCTCGCAGAACTGATTGCCTTTCAACGCTTTGTGGCGCACCATCATCGACATAGCCGGGGGGATGGGGAACAATGGGACAACTCACGACCGGCGAACGGGGGTTCGCGGCAGCTATACTTATCGCTTTGATGGTTGTCGGTGTCGCGATGGCGGCCGCTGGCCGCTTCGATCCCATCGGCATTCACGGCGCTATCGTCCTTGTGTATTGCGGCGCGTTGTTCTGCTACATCCTGACTTCGGTTTTCGACGAAGAACCGGATGCGTCGCGCTTTTCCAGCTACTATGACGATCCGATCAAGGTCGGCGTGGCCTTCACATTGGCGTGGGCGATCTTTGGCATGTTCATCGGCGTCTGGGCAGCTGCACAGCTTGCCTGGCCGAGCCTGAATTTCGATACGGCGTGGTCGAGTTTCGGCCGTATACGGCCCGCCCATACGACAGGGGTGATCTTCGGCTTCGGCGGAAACGCGTTGATCGCGACATCATTCCATGTCGTTCAGCGAACATCGCGCGCAAGGTTGGCCGATCAACTCTCGCCGTGGTTCGTGATCTTCGGCTTCAACCTTTTCTGTCTGATCGCGGTCAGCGGGTATTTCATGGGCGTTACCCAGTCCAAGGAATACGCGGAAGCGGAATGGTATGCCGACCTCTGGCTCGTGATCGTTTGGATCGCCTATTTCGCGCTCTTCGTACGCACCTTGGCACGGCGCAAGGAACCCCACATCTACGTGGCCAACTGGTATTATCTCGCCTTCATCATCGTGGTGGCGATCCTCCACATCGTCAACAACCTGGCAGTGCCGGTATCGTTCGGACACGCCAAAAGCTACACGGTCTGGTCCGGTGTACAGGATGCGATGGTCCAGTGGTGGTACGGGCACAACGCCGTGGCGTTTTTTCTGACGTCGGGCTTCCTAGGGATGCTCTACTATTATCTGCCGATCCGCGCTGAGCGGCCGATTTTTTCCTATCGATTGTCCATTCTCAGCTTCTGGGGGATCACCTTCTTCTACATGTGGGCGGGGTCCCACCATCTCCATTACACCGCGCTGCCTATCTGGGTGCAAAACCTTGGAATGACGTTCTCGGTCATGCTGCTCGTTCCGTCGTGGGCGTCGGCCGGGAACGCGTTGCTCACGTTGAACGGGGCTTGGCATCGCGTGCGTGACGACGCCACTCTTCGCTTCATCATGATGGCGGCCTTCTTCTATGGGCTGTCGACATTCGAAGGGTCTTTCATGGCAATCAGACCCGTCAACTCACTGTCTCATTATACCGATTGGACGGTCGGCCACGTTCATGCCGGTGCGCTGGGCTGGGTTGCCATGATAACGTTCGGCGCGTTCTACACACTCGTTCCATCGATCTGGAAACGCGAAAGGATGTATTCTGCAGCCCTGGTCGAAGTCCACTTCTGGTTGGCGCTCGCAGGCACGCTCATCTACGTTTTCGCCATGTGGAATTCCGGCATTATCCAAGGCTTGATGTGGCGCACTTATTCCGCCGACAACACCCTGGTCTATTCATTCGTCGACAGTCTGCTGGCGATGTATCCTTACTACATCGCACGCGCTTTCGGAGGGCTGCTTTTCCTCCTTGGGGCGATCGTGGCGAGCTTCAATATCTGGATGACCGTCCGAACGGCTCCCGCCGCGGGAGCAGTTCACGATGCGCCCCTGACTTCGGGCATTCTCGAAAACGCACCGGCGGAGTGAGAGATGGGCGAACGTCTGCACGGAAGACTGGAACGGACGGCCGTCGGGTTTATGCTGGCTATCGTTGTAGCGGGAAGCGTCGGCGGGCTTGTCGAGATCGCCCCGCTGTTCACGATCCACGAGACGGTCGAGGACGCCCCCGACATGAGAGTGTACACACCCCTCGAGGCGGCGGGCCGGAACATCTATGTTCGCGAAGGCTGTTACGCCTGCCACAGCCAGATGATCAGAACGCTGCGGGACGAGGTCGAGCGGTACGGTCCTTATTCCCTTGCGGTCGAATCCAAGTACGACCATCCCATGTTGTGGGGATCAAAGCGCACG
Source organism: Rhizobium sp. 62_C5_N11_2 (assembly GCF_051811185.1). Taxonomy (NCBI): domain Bacteria; kingdom Pseudomonadati; phylum Pseudomonadota; class Alphaproteobacteria; order Hyphomicrobiales; family Rhizobiaceae; genus Rhizobium; species Rhizobium sp. 62_C5_N11_2. The sequence goes on along the minus strand of NZ_JBPWPW010000001.1, from coordinate 169,607 downwards.
GGTCCCGATCTGGCGCGCATCGGCGGGAAGTATTCCGATCTCTGGCACGTGGCCCATTTGATCAACCCTCGCGAGGTCGTCCCGGAATCCAATATGCCGTCCTATCAATGGCTGGCAACAACCCCGCTCGATCTGGGCGATCTGCGTGACCAACTGGCGGCCCTGAGAAGCGTGGGAGTGCCTTATACGGATGACATGGTCGCAAACGCGTCTGCCGATGCCTTCGGCCAAGCCAATCCAGATAGCGAACAGTCCTCAGGCGTGACGGAACGCTATGGGCAAGACACGCAGGTCTCTGCGTTTGACGGCGTAAAAACCAGCGTGACGGAAATGGACGCCATGGTCGCCTATCTGCAGGTGCTTGGCCGGCTCACAAAGGCTGCCTACCAGAACACTGCGGCACCGGAGCAGGTGCCGAACCCCAACAATTGATTCCTCAGGGGATTTGAAATGGATCTTACCCACGAAACCATGTTGGAACTGTCCAAGGTTTGGGGCCTGTTCTATCTCATTTTGTTTTCGATCGGGGTGATCATCTACACCTTCTGGCCTTCCAACAAGGCGCGTTTCGATCGGGCGGAAACGGACATATTCGATAAGGACGACACCCCATGGCGATAGAGGAAGTCGATCCCGTAACAGGCCGGAAGACGACGGGACACATCTGGAACGGCATCAAGGAGCTCGATACTCCTGTACCGCGCGGGGTTCTGCTCTTCCTGATCATCACCCACCTGTTCGCCGCTCTCTGGTGGATACTGTATCCGACCTGGCCGCTTGGAAGCACATATACGAGGGGCCTGATCGGCACGAGTCAAAAACAGGCGGTAGAGCGAAAGATCATAGAAGCCGATGCTTCGCGCGCGCCCTGGATCGAGAAGATCGAGACCAGTTCCTTTGATGAAATCCGTGCAGACGAAAAGCTGATGGAGAAGGTGGCCTCCAGCGGCCACCAGTTGTTCGGAGACAACTGCGCCGCCTGTCATGGAAGGGACGGCAAGGGCGGACGAGACTTCCCCGATCTTACCGATGACGACTGGCTTTGGGGTGGAGGACCAGAAAAAATCGTCCAGACCATGACGGTGGGCGTCAATACGACGCACTCGCAAAGCCGCGTGTCGCAGATGCCTGCGTTCGGAACAGACGAAATGCTCAACCGAAAACAGGTGAGCGACGTCGCCGCCTATGTCTATTCGTTGAGCAATACGTCCACCGAATCCGTAGACGCCAGCCAGATCGCTGCTGGCCGCCAAGTGTTCATGGCTAGCTGTGTGGCATGCCACGGCGAAGATGCCAAAGGCAAACAGGATGTCGGTGCGCCGAACCTGACCGACGGCCGCTGGATTTACGGCGGGGGTATCGAACGGATCGTCCAGTCGATCCATGGCGGACGGCAGGGACATATGCCTACCTGGGACGAACGCCTAAGTCCAGCTGAGATAAAGATACTCGCGCTTTATGTGAACAAGCTGGGTGGGGGTCAGCCGTGACGCCCGAAGCGAAGAGCCCCCTACCACGCGTTTTCAAGTGGCTGCTGATCGGACTGACCGGCGCGATCTTTGTCGGCGCTAACGCCCATTTTGTTTACATGGCGATCACCACTCAGCCCGCCTGCATCGAGCATATCAAGGAAAAAGGCCAGCAACCCAACCAATTCAGGGCCGCCGCTTCAGCTTGCTGAATGCGCGAGGAGGATCAGATGCCGCAGGACGACACTTCCGGCCGATATCGGAGCGAGGTATCAGGGATACAGGAGACGATGAATCCCAAGTGGCAGCGGCATCTGCCCCTCGGCGCTCCTCTCGGTTGGCTTGGCCAAGGCTGGCAGGACTTGATCCGGCAACCCTGGCCAAGTCTGGCCTACGGGTTCGTGGTGTTCTTACTTGCGTTGGCGGCCACCGTGATGCTGTTTCGGCTCGAGCGCGACTATCTTCTCTTTCCTGCATTGGCGGGCATATTGATCGTCGCCCCGCTCTTTGCCGCAGGGCTCTATGTCAAGAGCAGGAGTTTGGCGAACGGCGAGCGCATCTCGCTTCGTCAGATGTTATTCGTCCGGCCGAGAGCTGGAGGGCAGGTGTTCTTCACGGGGATGCTGCTGTGCATGGTGATGCTGCTCTGGATGAGGGCAGCGGTCATTATCTACGCGCTCTTTTTCGGCGTTAATCCGTTCCCCGGCCTTGGTGGCGTAGCAAGGCTATTGGTCACCACCCCCTCGGGCTGGGGCATGCTGATCGTCGGCTTGTGTGTCGGCGCATTGTTCGCTGGATTCGCTTTTGCAATCGGGGTGTTCTCAATTCCGATGCTTCTGGATGAGCGCATAGACGCCTTCACAGCGATGGGCGTCAGCGTTGTCATGGTCTGGAACAACATGGGACCGTCAATGGTCTGGGGTGCGATCGTGCTCGCCCTCTTCCTCGCCAGCCTGCTGACGGGACTTGTCGGACTAATCGTCGTTTTTCCTTTGCTCGGCCACGCCACATGGCATGCCTACAAGGCAATGAGGTAGCGAGGAACGGACAATGACCTGCTGCGCGTCAATTGCGTCGTCGCTCCCCGAGCCTGGACCAAGAAGGCCGGGCGTGGACGAGGTTGCGTTGGCAAGCAAGGATTTGGGCAGTGGTCTCAGGCAGATCACCCTGTCCGTCCCGGACATGCGATGTGGCGCATGCATGGCGCTTTTGGAATCGACGCTTGGCAAGCACCCCGAAGTTCACATGGCGCGCGCCAATCTGACGGCGAAGCGTGTGACCATCCATTGGCACGCGGAAAATGGTTCGCCGCCCGATTTTGCCGCCCTGATCGGAACGATCGGTTACACGGCCGTCTTGCCGATGGAAGGCCGCGATCAATCGGACGGTGAGATATCAGGGCTGTTGCGCGCGCTGGCAGTGGCCGGCTTTTGCTCAATGAACATCATGGTGCTGTCCGTATCGGTCTGGGCGGGCGCAGACCCGGCAACACGTCAGACGCTCCACCTGATGTCGGCCGCGCTCGCACTACCGGCGGTGATCTACTCCGGGGCGACATTCTACCGGTCGGCGTGGCGGGCGCTCGTGCACGGTCGGGCAAACATGGATGTGCCGGTCAGCATCGGCGTCCTGCTCTCGTTCGGTCTCAGCGTATACGACACGTTAGCCGAAGGACGGCAAGCTTACTTCGAGGCCAGTACCTCATTGATCTTCATTTTGCTCGTCGGACGCACGCTGGACCATCTGATGCGACGGCGGGCGCGATCGGCGGCGGCGTCTCTGGCCGACATGATGCCGAAAGGCGCTAATGTGATCCGCGCAGATGGACGGATCGAATATGTTCCACTGAGCGACATCGTTTCCGGCACCCGCACTCTGATTGCAGCCGGCGATAGAATTCCAGCTGACGGGACGATTCTCGCCGGCCAGTCGGAACTTGACCGTTCATTGCTGACGGGAGAGAGCCGTTGGGAGGCGGTTGGGCCAGGCGGACAGGTTCGCGCGGGAGATTTGAACGTCGGCCATCCCCTGACTGTCGAAGCCACCGCCGCACCAGGAGATTCGACACTCGCCGAGCTGCATAGGATGCTGGAAGCCGTCGAGGACGGCCGGTCTCAATACCAGATACTCGCCGACAGGGCCGCGCGTCTCTATGCACCGGTTATCCACGGACTGGCGGTGCTGACATTCCTTTCGTGGTTTGCGGTGACAAAGGACATCCACCTCTCCCTGACGATTTCGATCTCGGTCTTGATCATTGCCTGCCCTTGTGCGCTGGGGTTGGCGGTTCCGATGGTTCAGGTCGTTGCAGCACGCAGATTGTTCACCCAGGGCATCGTGGCGCGGGACGGATCGGCATTGGAACGTTTGGCGGAAATCGACACCGTCGTTTTCGACAAGACCGGTACGCTGACGCAATACGAGCCGACGCTGTTGACCGGGAACTGGACCGGACCACTGGAATTTTCACTGGCTGTGTCACTGTCGCGGTTTTCGAGCCATCCGATGTCGAGAGCGATCGCGGATTACGCCTCACGGCGTGAGTGGGAGGCTCTCGCGCTCGATGACGTCAGGGAGATACAAGGCAACGGTCTCGAGGCGTCTTTCCGAGGGGAAGTTTATCGACTTGGGCGAGCGGCATGGGCGGCGAGCGGCGATGCAGACGACCGGACTGCCGCAGCTTCTACTATCGTCCTGACGCGACAGGGAGAAATCCTCGCCTCTTTCGTTTTTGGAGAGAAGGTTCGAGCCGGGTCGGCGATGGCGGTGCAGTTCTTGAAGAGCCGCGGCATCGCTGTCGGAATGCTGACGGGCGATGTCCCCGAAGCGGCTCTTGCAGTGGCACGGGAAGTCGGAATCGACTCCGTAAAAGCAGCCGCCCTCCCCAAGGACAAGGCCGAGGCGATCGATGCGTTGCGTGGTCTCGGACGCAAGGTGATGATGATTGGTGACGGAATAAACGACGCGGTCGCGCTGAAGACCGCGCATGTTTCCATGGTTCCGGCGTCAGGAAGCGACATCGGTCGCAGCGCCGCCGATTTCATCCTGCTCAATGGAGACATGGACGGGATAAAGGTCGCGCTGACGACGGCGGGTCGTGCGGCCGTGCTGATCCGCCAAAATTTCGCTTTGGCTATCGTCTACAATGCGTGCAGCATTCCTCTCGCGCTGTTGGGTTATGCCAATCCGCTCATCGCCGCGATAGCGATGTCGACGTCGTCGATATTGGTCGTCGCGAATGCGATGAGGCTTGAGATTGACGGAACGCCGCCAGAGCGGGAAATGCGGCGGATAAAAAAGTTGGCGGGAGTGGGATAAATGAGCGCATTGTCGTTTCTGATACCCATAGCTCTGTTCATGGGCATCGCGGGGCTTGGCGCCTTCCTTTGGTCCCTGCGCACCGGTCAGTACGAAGATCTGGATGGCGCAGCAGAAAGGATATTGTCCGAAAAGGACGACAAGCCTCTCAGCGGCTGAAGGATCGATTGTAAATGCTTTGAAGGAGGGTCGAATGGAAGACACGGATAGCCAGTCTCCGCCGGTTGAACATGATACCGCCCAAGTGTCACGCATCCCTACCATTGATCCATCGGAGGCTGTGACGGGGGTTGCCATTGTCTTGGGCATCCTTGGCGGAGCAATCGGCGTCGTTTCCACCTTGTTCCAGGCCGATGCATCCAGTGTTGGCTCCTGGATCGTCTACTGCCTCATTGCAGCGTTGGCGGGCGGCTCTGCAGGGATCGTCGTTGGCGGAATGTTTGGAGCGATTTTCGCGGTAACCAGGGGAATAATGGTACCCGTCCGCAGTGATCGTCAGGGCTGAAGAGGCCAGGCCGGCCCGGCGCTGGCGCAGACGGCCGGGGGCGCGGATGCCAATGGGCGGCTTTCGGTGGCGCCGATCATTGGCGGGCCGGAGAGTTCGGGCGCTGGGTCTGTCGGCGGCGGTGCAGCGGGCACCGGGTCTGTCGGCGGCGGTGCAGCGGGCACCGGGTCTGTCGGCACAGGCTCGGCGGGAACCGGTTCTGTCGGAACCGATCCCGGCACCACCGGCAGCACGACCGTCAATGGCGGCGTCGATCTCAACAGCGGCCGCAGCACCATCACCCCGGCGGCGTCAATCCCAACCTGCAGCAGACGCCGGGTTGCACCGGGGGAAGCGCGGACAGCGGCTCGCTCAGTCAGGTATGCCCACAATAGGGGTGAGGCGATTGTTCGCCTTCCCTCCTGATAGAACGAAGGCCCGGGCGGAATGGCGCCGGGCCTTCGTTTTCGACCCACCTTCCCTCACGTGACGCGAAAACAAATGCCATCATGAGAAACCGGGCGCGGCCTGCTTTACCGGCCGGGCTTGAGGACGTAAAAGAGCGGTATCACTCCGCAAGCGGCGCATCGCCCCACACCAAAGCCAGCCTGCCGATATTTCCGGCATCTGCGGAGCACCCGAAGAGGATCGTCATGTCGAATGCAGCGCAACGCTCGAACCGCGTGCTTATCGTCGCCACCATCATGCTCGCGACCTTCATGGTGGCGATCGAGGCGACGATCGTGGCGACCGCGATGCCGCGCATCGTCGGGCAGCTCGGCGGCTTTTCCTATTACAGCTGGGTGTTTTCGGCCTTCCTGCTGGCGCAGTCGACGACCACTGTTATCTACGGCAAGCTTTCCGACATCTTTGGGCGCAAGCCGGTGCTGATCGGCGGCATCCTGATCTTCCTCGTCGGCTCTTTGCTCTGCGGGCTTGCCTGGTCGATGATGTCGCTGGTGCTGTTCCGGCTTCTGCAGGGGCTGGGTGCCGGCGCCATCCAGCCGGTGACGATGACTGTTATCGGTGATCTCTTCAAGCTCGAGGAACGCGGCCGCGTGCAGGGCGCGATGGCGACCGTCTGGGCGACCTCGGCCGTTGTCGGGCCGCTTGCCGGCGGCATCATCGTCGACAACATTTCCTGGGCCTGGATCTTCTGGATCAACCTGCCGATCGGCGTCATCTCGATCATCGCCTTCATGATCTTCCTGAAGGAGGACGTGGCGCCCAAGCAGGCAAAGATTGATTACCTCGGCTCGGTGCTGTTTTCGATCTCGATCGTGGCACTGCTCGTCATGTTGACGGAAACCGATGCCAGCGCCTGGATCCTGCTTTCGCTTTTTGCCGTCTTCGTGGTCGCGGGCATCCTCTTCCTCGCCCAGGAGAAGCGGGCGCCGGAGCCGATCATTTCGATTCCGCTCTGGAGCCGAAGGCTGATCGCAACCAGCAATGCGGCGACGCTGCTTGCCGGCATGGCGCTGATCGGGCTTTCGACAATCCTGCCGATCTATGTGCAGGGCGTTCTCGGCCGTTCGCCTGTTGTTGCCGGCTTCACGCTCACTATGCTCGTCGTCGGCTGGCCTTTGGCGGTGATGCTCTCCAGCCGCTTCTACAAGGCCTTCGGCATCCGCCGCACGCTGCGCGTCGGCAGCCTGATGTTTCCCTTCGGCGCCTGTTTCCTGTTGTTCCTGACCCCTGACAGTTCGCCGGTCGTTGCCGGCGCCGGCTCCTTCTTCATGGGCTTCGGCATGGGTCTCATCAGCCTCACCAGCATCGTGCTGGTGCAGGACAGCGTCGAATGGTCGATGCGCGGCAGCGCCACCGCCTCGATCATCTTTGCCCGCAGCCTCGGCAATACGCTCGGCGCCACCGTGCTCGGCGCCATCCTCAATGCCGGTATCAACCACTATGCGAGCGGCGAAGCGGCGGCCGGGCTGCATGAGGCGCTGAACCAGCCGACCGGGCTCTCGACGCTCGCCGCCGATCCGGCAATCCGCGGCGTCTTCAATGCGGCGTTGCACTGGAGCTTCTGGGGCGTGGTCGTCGTCGCGGTGCTGACCTTCTTCACCACCTGGCTGATCCCGGTAGGGCGTGGTCAGAAGCGTGAGGGGCCGGCCGTCGCAAGCGAGGCGGCTTCGCATTAGGCGGCTCAGCCGTTCGGCGCGACTTAGGTAATAGGCTCTGATGGGTTACGATCTTCACATTACCCGTAAGGCAAATTGGTTCGATGCCTCTCCATCGATCGCTCTCGACGAATGGCTCGAGTACGTTGCCAGTGATCCCGAAATTCAGCATGACGGTTTTGCCGAAACTCCCGCCGCCGACGGGGGTGTTTTACGGGTGGAACAGGCGGGCATATGCGTGTGGAAAGGATACTCCCGCGGCGAAAATCGAGAAAACGCCGCATGGCTTTGGTGGAGCGGAGACAACATCGTTGTCAAAAATCCTGATCAAGAAATCCGTCGGAAAATGTGGCTTATCGCCCAATCTCTCGAAGCCAAAGTCCAGGGGGAAGAGGGAGAATATTATGACCATGATGGCGAGATGATCGTGATGAAAGCCATACTCGCGCCCGAGCCTTCGATGCCTCCCGATCCAAAGCGTCCATGGTGGAAATTCTGGTAGATTCCAGACAATGTTCTGCACTGCGTTGTTGCCGGTGGATTGTATTGGGAGAGTTGTCGGACGATGGGTGTTTTCGTTTTGCTCTTGGGGTTTCCGGGCGTCGGGAAGCTGACAATCGCCAAAGAACTCGGCTCGCTTCTATCAGCAAAGATCATTGATAATCACTGGTTCAACAACCCGATCTTGCGTCTCCTCGACGAGGATCCGACCGCTTCGTTGCCTAAGGGTGTCTGGGAGTACACCGGCAGGGTCCGGCAGGCCGTCCTGGATGCAATCGCCACCTATAGCGGCCCGTCGGCGAATTTCATCTTCACCCATGCCGGTGTCGAAGGCGATGAGCGGAGCACGCGGACGTACCAACAGTTCGTTGACGCCGCCAGACAGCGCGCCGCCGTCTTCGTTCCGGTGAGATTGCTTTGTGCCGAAGAAGAATTGGCGCGTCGCGTTTCGTCCCCCGCACGGCGCGACTATTTGAAAACGACCGACGTCGAGACTTCAAGAAACCGAAGCCAACAGGCCGTGGTTCTTGATATCCCGCACCAGCACGCGCTGACCCTAGATGTGACGTTCACGTCGCCTTTGGAAAGTGCTGCGGCAATACGGGATCATGTTGTGACCTGCCTGCCGAACGGGAGCTGATTGTGCGATTGCATGCAACGAAAGAGGATATTCCGAAGTGTGGTGTCGTCATCGACGCCACGCTCCCGCTCGCCGTCGTTGTCGACGAGATTTTGAGGCTATCGCGTGCCTGTGATCACAGTTGCTGTTGAGAGAAGGTGAACCTTGCCGTCGCTGACGGATTGTAGCGCGAGCTCCAGGACCTCGCGACGGATCTTCTCCCGTGTTGCCGCGTCGGCCCTGGATAGTCCGGCGACAACAGGCGCGGCGATCTCGGTCATGAAGTCCCAGTAGCTCGCCGGGGCATCGTGCACCATCATCGCCGACACTTCTTCCACGGCGATGTCGAGAAGGCCCGCCTCTCTGAAGGTCTCGACCATCATGCCTTCCCCCGCGCAGCGGAACAGGCCCGGAGAACCGGGTGGCGGCGGGGGCATGTCCACGTGGCGGGCGATCGTGCCCATGATCGTGGTCGCCCATGGATTTTTGGCAGGCGCGCTCCAGACTGCGGCACAGACCCGCGCCCCGGGCTTTGCGACGCGCGCCATCTCCCTGGCGGCGGCAGCGATATCCGGGAAGAACATAAACCCGAACCGGCATAGGACGGCGTCGAAACTGGCATCGGCAAAAGGCAACGCTCCCGCATCGCATAGGCGAGTTTCGAAGTTTTTGAGGCCACGTCTGGCCGCATTTTCGGCGGCAGCAGTCAGCATATTTTCCGAGAGATCGGTGACGACAACCTGACCGTCGGGGATTGCCGCCGCCGCCGTCAGGCCGGGTTCGCCAGTGCCGGCGGCTATGTCAAGCACGCTCAAGCCGTTGGAGAGATTGGCGCGCCGAAGCATGGCGTCGCCAAACGGGGCGAGCCAACCGAGAACCAAGCTGTCCCATTTCTTCCAGCCGGCGGAAAATTTGTCCCACGTCTCACGTTGCTGGTTACGGATATCGTCGAGATTTGCTGACATGCACCGGCTCCCCCATCCGTTCAACCGGCAAAGCCGGGAACGTCGGCACTATGCGCCGCTGATGTCGGGATTCAATGGAAATAAGCGCCATCGGGCCAATCGCCAGGCGCGACCAAACCCGTTGGGACGGAGTGATTGAATTGACCAAGACTATTGGAGCTTTTATACAATAGCTTTTGCGAAACTCCGGACTAGCCAAAAATAATCCTTTTAAATCAATGGGCTTATCCTGGATGGTGCCAAATCAAGAATACGGAACCAGCGGATTGCTGATGCGATGCAGCCCGGCTGCATGCATCAGCCATGGAGAAACAAAATTATAAAGATCATGGTCTTACTGCACAGCGCCGATGGCATGGCTTGGCAGTCTCCCCCTAAAGGCACCAGCCTGAAGACATTGAGCGAAGCCGAAGAGCAAGGTTTCATCTTGATCCGCGGGGAATTCCAGAAACGGCAATTTCGTCTGACAGAGCTGGGCTCCGACTATGTCGAGCGCGACAAGCGGCGTCTGGAAGCTCGCAGGCTCTGAACCGATACCGCCGGCTAAGCGCTAACTGAACGCACAAGCCAAGCGGCCCGACGGGCGAAAGGCGGGTCTGACAATGGCGCTTCGCAACAGGAGCGGTCATCCCCCCGCATAGGGAGTACCAGCTTACAGAGCATGCTGGGCTTACAGGGCATCCTGGATATCGAAGCGAACGATCTTATCGCCTTCCACGCGGAAAATATGCGTCACCGTCTTGTCCTTCAGGCCATGGGCCTGCCCAGCCAGCGGCCGGCCATCGAGGTCAAAGACCGACTGGATCACCTCGACAGCGACGGCGCCATCTTGCGTTTCCTCAAATGCGACCGGCTCGACGTGTGGACTGATCATAGCCCACTGACGTCTCCAATAGTCGCGCACAGCGTCACGACCATAGATGTGGCCGCCGTCCATGCCATTGGCCCAGGCGACATCATCGGAAAGGATGGCAAGGACAGCGTCGATGTCTCTGGCGTTGAAGCTGGCATAGATGCGCTTGATCATTTCGATGTCATTGTCGGACATTTCGTTTCCTCAGTGGAGATTGAAACTTTCGCTGGGCGGCATCGAAACGGCATTGCCTCCTGCCGCGCGCCACGATACATACGTACATATATATCTCGCGATCAAGCGCAGGCAAGAGGTGAGCGAATGAATGAAGACGTGCTTTCTACGCCTGGCCATCTCATCAGTCTTGCGGCGCGGGGGTTTGCCCGCCTCAGCGAGTCACGGCTTAAACCGCTCGGCTTCGGTGTCGGCCAGTTGCCTGTCCTCGTCGCGCTGCAAAATGGCAAGGCAAGCACACAGCGCGACCTCGCCCGCTTTGCCAGGGTCGAGCAACCGCCGATGGCGCAAATGCTCGCACGCATGGAGAGGGATGGCTTGATTGAGCGGACACGCGACCCGGCTGATGGTCGCAGCAGCCGCATCGTGCTGACAAGAACCGCACAGGAACGCATGCCGGAGGCAATTACGACCCTATTCCAAGGGAATCGTGAGGCATTGACCGGGTTCACGGGTGCGGAAGCGGGACAACTGGTCGATCTGCTCAAGCGGCTGATCGAAAATCTGGATCAGATTGCGAACGCAGAGGCTTCGTCAGGCGATTGATGGTTCTATGGCCAAACGGACAATTTCTATTCTGGGACTGCGCTGTCTTTATTCGAGGTCGTGCTGTTTTTCGGCAGGGAGGGGTTCTTCAAAACGCGTGACAGCAAGTTCCGTTTTCTCTTGCGTGGGACAAGATCGATATCGCTGACAAGTTTTGCGCCGCCCTCGCGCCGCTCCAGCGTGATCTTGCGGCTATGGAAGGCTTCGAGCTCAGCCCGATGCGCGACGCTGACGATAGTGACTTCAGGCAATTCATCGATCACCATTTGCATCATCTTATCCTGGCTCTTCTCATCGAGTGCTGAGGTTGCTTCATCCAGTACGATGATATCGGGATGGTGGAGCAGCAGACGCGCAAAAGCGAGCCGCTGCTTTTCACCGCCGGACAATGTCTGGTCCCAGGGCGCGTCTTCCTCGATCTTGTCGTTCAGATAATCGAGCCCCACCTTGTCGAGCGCCGCCTTGATCTCATCCGGCGTCCAGCTATCGGCGGCACCGGGATAGGCGACGGCACGGCGAAGCGTCCCGGACGGGATATAGGGCCGTTGCGGCAGCATGAACAATCGTCTGTCGGCGTGGAAATTGACGCTGCCCTCACCCCACGGCCAAAGACCTGCGATGGCGCGCACCAGCGTGCTCTTGCCCGAACCGGATTCGCCGGCGACGAGCACCCGCTCGCCTGGTTCGATCACGACCTGGGTTTCCTTGACCACCGCGGTGCCATCGTCAAGCGACACGGAGAGATCGTTCAGGCTGAGCATCGCATCGCCTTCCGTTTCACCCCGCTTGATGCGTCCGAGCGCGTTGCTCTGTTCGGCGCGCTCGAGCCCGTCGAGCGACATCATCAGCGAAGCGATACGCCGGGCACAGGCGTTCCAATCTGCGAGACGGGGATAGTTGTCGACCAGCCATCCGAACGCGCTCTGAACGATGGCGAAGGCAGAGGCAGCCTGCATGACCTGCCCAAGCGTCATGCTGCCTTCGAGAAATTTTGGAGCGCACAGCAGAACCGGGACGACCGGCGCAAACAGGCTCGACCCCTGCGACACAAGGGCTGTGCGCATGTGCTGGCGTGCAAGGAGCGCCCATTGCCTGAGCACGTTGGCAAAGGTCTTGCCGAGGTCGTTCCGCTCCTCCTCCTCGCCGCCGAGCAAGGCGATGCTCTCGCCGTTTTCCCGCACATGCGTCAGCGTGTAGCGAAATTCGGCTTCCGCTTGGTTTTTCGCCTCGGAGACGCGGACGAAATGGCGGCCGATGACCGTCATCGAACTGGAGGTGATCGCGGCGTAGAGGACCGCAGTGACGACGAGAAAGCCGGGAATGGTGACGGTCCAACCGGCGATCGTCAGAGTCAGAGCCCCGCCAATCGTCCAGAGCACCAGGATGAAGGTCGAGGCCGACAGAAAGGCGGCAATGACGCCAGAGATGAAATCGACAGGCGCTTCGGTGGCAATCCGTAAATCCTCCGCGATGCGCGCTTCGGGGTTCTTGTGGTCGCCGCCGATGAGGTTCAACTGATAGTAACGACCGCTTGCGAGCCAGCGCGCGATGACTGCGGTCGTCAGCCAGGATCGCCAGCGGCGCTGGATCATCATGCGAAGGGCGACTTGTGTGGTGACAAGGGCTGCAGTTCCGAGCGCCAGTGGCAGGAATACGACGCTCAGGAAATACACGGTGCGGGCATTATGTTGCTCCAGGGCGTCAAAAATCGCGCGGTTCCAGAGATTGATTCCGTACTGGAAGCCGACATTCATGCCGATCAGGGTCAATAACCCGATGGTGCACGGCCAGGCGAGCTTATCACCGCCACGACCCCAGTAGCGGCGCGCGCTGATCCAGAAACGCTTCAGCAAATACCGCTTGCGCGCCTGCTCGGCCTCTTCAGGCGTCAGCTCCGGATCGGGTTCGATGGCATCTGGCGGCGGCATGACCTCGACAGTCGATGCCGTCTCCTGGGGCGAGTTCCCGGCACCGTGCGGTTCGGTGCCGTCGACCGATTTCGGTTTGAGTTTAGCGTCGGCCATAAGCGCGATAACGGCTTACACATCGAAATGTTTCATGATGCCGGTGGCGAACATCGCATCAGAGGGCTTGTCGAGAAAATCAGGCAATCACCGGAAGACCGCGACCGTGCTGTCGCTATTACGCCGCGTCTGAGCCCATGCCATAGCTTTCGTTTGCCGCGTTCTGGATCATTCCGATCGCGACCGGCGGCAAGATGAAGCTCCAGATCCCGAGCCAGGCAATCGAAATCAAACTTCCATGGCCTCTGTCGCGTGCGCGATCATTGAGGAGATCACCAAGGGTCATGACAAGAACCGGCAATCCGAGCGGCACGAGGATGGCGATCAGCATGCCGGCAAGCGGCGTCAGCAGGCGCTGCGACCGTGCGGCGCCCGCCAGTTCCCCATGGATGCGATAAACCCAATAGGCCAGATAGGTAAAGGCGGCCACAGCAATGCCGAAGACCAGAAGTGCTAAAAGCAGCGTGACGGGGGAAGAGGTGACGTCGGCATCATTCGCTTGAAACAGATGGACGCCGAACGCCATCAGAACAATCAGGATCGGCGGCGTGAACAGGATGACAGCGATCAGGAGAGGGGATCGCCGGCGCGGCGCAAGCGGCTTGTGTCGCGGACGCGGAGCTTCATCGAAGGCCAGGTTTCCGGCCGGCACCAGCAATATGACAGCAAGAAGCAGGCAGGCCAGGAAAGCCGAAACGACAGGCACGGCGCCTAGATCGAGGCCGTATAACCACGACGCGCCGATCGGAGCAAAGGCTGAGATCAGGATCGTCGTCGACAAGAGAGTGAGGGCGCAGCCGAAGTCGATTTTGCCCGGTCGCCCGCCCACCAGGAATATCGCAATCGCGAGAGGGAAAACGGCCCGAACCGTGCCGAACACCACACCAAACAGAAACAGAAACGCCGGCGATCCCCACAATGCAGGCGCCGGCAGAAAACTGATGGCGACAATGGCACAGACGAGAATGGGCGAAATCAAAGCCGACCGGCCATGGCGGCTCGCGACGATAAACGCCAGGAAGGCGCCGGCAACCCAGCCAAGAGTGGAGCCGAAGTAGAAGATCCCGATCATCTGAGCGCTGCTGCCCGTCATTTGCGAGATCAAGGGAAGGACCGTGCTGAAACCTTGTCCGCCGATTGCCAAAAGAAGCGAGGAAAAAAACAGAGCCCAATAGCGATAGGTGCTCAGGAAATCAGCCAGCGTCCATTCGATGTTGCTGGAGGGCGCAGAGGTGTTTTCCATCGGTGAAACTTGCTCTCCATTCATGATCATCGCGCATCGCAAACGGTGGATGCGTCGACCATGCGCATCGAGGAGGTTATTTCAATAGCTTTGACGCGGCATCCGGACCAGCCCAGAAGTTTTGCCGACATATCGTGACGGATTTATAAATGTCCCCGTCGCGCCGAAACGTGCCAGGGCTGGCATCCGCTCCGTAAGACAACGCTTTCCTGGCGTTGCCCCCGCCACCTCAAGCGGATTCGGTGGCGATCTGCGGCAGGGATTGCAGGAGGGTCTGGCGGGCGGAGTGCAGATGCGCGCGGCAGGCAGTTTCGATTGCCGCCTGGTCGCGGGATTCGAGGGCTGCGATATAATCCAGATGTTCGTGGATGGCGCGCTCGTTGCGCTGGCGGGCGGCGGTCTTGTTCCACTGGTAGTGATAGTGGAAGACGATGGCGATCGCGTCGTAGAAATCGGCGATGAAGCGGTTCTTCGAGGCGCGGTGGATCAGCAAATGGAAGCGCTCGTCGAGGACGGAGAAATCCTTGAAGCGCTGGTTGATGTCAGCAAGCATGGCGTGATGTTCCTCGCGGATGGCGGCAAGATCGGCCCAGCTCTGATTATCCCTGGAAAGCCGGCCGAATTCGGCGGCGGAATGCAGCTCGAACATCTCGCGCACATCGGCAAGCTCAAGCGCGAATTCGCGGGTGAACCCTTTGAGCGTCCAGTGGCTGTTCGGGCGTTTCTCGATGAGGCCGAAGCGGGAGAAACGGATCAGGAATTCGCGTACGCTGGTCGTGCCGGTGCCGATCTCGCGGGCAAGCTCCAATTCGTTGATCTGCATGCCGGGTGCTGCATCATCGGCAAGGATGCGCTGCATGAAGCTGCGCTCGATAATATCGTGCAGGGAATCGGTTTCTTCGGAGGGAAAGAGGTCACGGTCTGTGGGTTGGCGCAGCACGATCTTCTGGCGTTTGTTCCAGCGGATGATGCCTTCTTCGCTCAGCCGCGTCAGGATGGCGCGCGCCGTCGAACGGCTGACGCCGAGCTGGGCGGCGATCTCCGGTTCCGAGGGCAGCGCCGTATCCGTACGCAGGGCTGCGGCATACCTGTTGTACGCTTCCTTGAAGACCGTATTCTGCCTTGCCACCAGACCCCGCTTTCCGCCCTCGTGACCGTCGCCCGCTTCAAAGCAGGACGGAGCGGACCGGGGCTTGTTCAAACGACCTTTAGCTTAATTCCGGTCGCCTGCGGCTCATTGCCTCCCTCGTCCACAGGATCAATATTCCCGTTGACTTGAAAATGTTTATTGTAGATAAAAAACAAAATCAATGCGCTTTCGCCGATGTAGCGAGCCTTTCCCAGGGAGATAGAGACTTGGACAAACTGCCTTGGATCATCCTTTCGGCCGGCGACAATGTCGCGGTCGCAACGGCGGCAATTGCGCCGGGTTCGACAGTTGCCGGCATTCAGACCCGTGAGAAGATCGACCCCGGCCACAAGGTGGCGATTGCGGATATTCCGCTCGGATCACCCGTGGTCAAATACGGACAGGCGATCGGCCGCACGACGGCCGAGGTCAAGGCCGGCGACCATGTGCACAGCCACAACCTGCATTTCGAAAACGACCGGCTGGCGGCGACCGCCAATTCGGCGCCGGAAACGGCGACCACCGATGACAAGGCGCGCACCTTCATGGGCTATCGCCGCGCCGACGGGCGGGCGGCGACGCGCAACTATATCGGCATCATCGCCAGCGTGAACTGTTCCACCACGGTCTGCCGGGCGATCGCCGACGAGGCGAACCGGACGATCCTGCCGCATTACGAGGGCATCGACGGTTTCGTGCCGATCGTCCACGACCAGGGCTGCGGCATGAGCTCGACCGGCGACGGCATGAACGTGCTGCATAGGACGCTCGCCGGCTACACCAGACATGTGAATTTCGGCGGCGTGCTGATGATCGGCCTCGGCTGCGAGGTCAACCAGCTGACGCTGTACGGCCAGAGCGGCGCCGGCGCCTCGAAGCGGCATTTCAACATCCAGGATGCCGGCGGTTCGCGCCGCGCAGTCGAGCGCGCCATGGGCATGCTGCGCGAGATCGCTGCCGATGTCGGCAAGGAAAAGCGCGTGCCGATGTCGATCGGTGAGATCATCATCGGCCTGCAATGCGGCGGCTCGGACGGCTTTTCCGGCATCACCGCCAATCCGGCGCTCGGTGTCGCAGCCGACCTGCTGGCGGCCGCCGGCGGCACGGCGATCCTGTCGGAGACTTCGGAAATCTACGGTGCGGAGCACCTTTTGCGCAGCCGAGCCGTCAGCGACGAGGTGGCAAAGAAGCTCGACGACAAGATCGCCTGGTGGGAAGATTACGTCGCGCTGCACGGCGCCTCGCTCGACAACAATCCGTCGCCCGGCAACAAGCGCGGCGGGCTGACGACCATTCTTGAAAAATCGCTCGGCGCGGTCGCCAAGGGCGGGCGTTCGCCGCTGACGGCGGTCTATGGTTATGCCGAGCGGGTCACGGCCCCCGGCCTCGTCTTCATGGACACGCCCGGCTACGACCCGGTCTCGGCGACCGGCCAGGTGGCCGGTGGGGCAAACATGATCGCCTTTACGACAGGCCGCGGCAGCTGCTTCGGTTGCCGGCCGGCGCCGTCGCTGAAGCTTTCCAGCAATTCGGCGCTCTATGCCTCGATGGAAGAGGACATGGACATCGATTGCGGCACGATCGCCACCGGCGATGCGACGATCAGCGGCAAGGGCCGCGAGATCTTCGACCTGATCGTCGATACGGCATCAGGCAAGAAGACCAAGAGCGAGCTCTTCGGCTACGGCGACAATGAATTCGTGCCCTGGCATCTGGGTGCGACGCTCTAATCTTTGCTTTGACGCAATCCCTGGGAAAACCGCTTCACACTTTTCCTGGGATTGATTTGAAGTACGCAATCCCGGACGGAAAACCGCTTCACACTTTTCCTGGGATTGCTCCATAGACCAAGCTCAAGTTCTTCGCGAGGAGGCATGATGAAGACGAGACGGATCGGCAAGACCAAGCTGGAGGTGACCGAAATCAGTTTCGGTGCCGCCGCTCTCGGCGGTCTCTACCGCGCCTGCCCGCGCGAGCAGGCGATCGACACGCTGCAGGCGGCCTGGGACAGCGGCATCCGCTATTTCGACGTGGCGCCCTGGTATGGGCTCGGCCTTGCCGAGCGGCGGGTCGGTGATTTCCTGCGCGACCAGCCGGATGGCAGTTACGTGCTTTCCACCAAGGTCGGCCGGCTGCTTCGGCCGGTGCCGACCGGCACCGTGCCTGATTATAGCTATGTCGACCCGCTCTCCTTCGACGCCGATTACGATTATTCCTATGACGGCATCATGCGCTCGGTCGAGTTCAGCTATGCGCGTCTCGGCCTCAACCGCATCGATATTCTCTACGTGCACGATCTCGGCGTCTACACACATGGCGCGGCGAAAAACGCGGTCCACCAGAAGCAGTTTCTTGATTCCGGCGTGAAGGCGCTGGAGGAACTCAAGTCGTCCGGCGCGATCTCCGCCTTCGGCCTCGGCGTCAACGAGGTGCCTGTCTGCCTCGACGTCATGCGCCATTCCGATCTCGACTGCATCCTGCTTGCCGGCCGCTACACGCTGCTCGACCGCTCGGCCGTCGCCGAACTGCTGCCGCTCTGCCGGCAGAAGGGCACGTCGCTCGTCGTCGGCGGCGTATTCAACTCCGGCATCCTCGCCACCGGCCCGGTGCCGGGTTCGCATTTCGACTATATGCCGGCTGATGACGATGTGCTTGCCAAGGTCGGCGCCATGGAAGCGATCGCCAAAAACCACGGCGTGCCGCTGGCAGCGCCCGCCCTGCAGTTTCCGCTACGCGAGGCGATCGTCGCCTCGGTGCTGATCGGCACGGCCAAGCCGTCCAGCCTGACGCGCAATATGGAGATCGTCGAGCCGCGGCTTGCCGACGAGATCTATGCCGAATTCGAACCCTATACGCTGGTCGCGCCGCCGCTCGGCGCCGAAGCCGTCCGAGTCTGAGGAGAGACTATGCTCAAGGGTATTCATCCGCTGCTTGGACCCGACCTGCTTCATGCGCTGAAGACCATGGGGCATGGCGACGACATCGTCATATCAGACGCCAATTTTCCCTCGGGCTCGATGGGTCCGCCGGTCATCCGCGCCGACGGCGTCAGCGCCACTGCGATGGCCGAGGCCATCCTGACGCATATGCCGCTCGACACGTTCGTGCCGGAAGCGGCGTGGCGGATGGAGGTGGTCGGCGATCCCGATGCGATGCCGGAGGTCTGCACCGAATTCCAGCAGATCGTTTCCAAGCACGCCGGCGATTTCCGCATCGTGCCGGTAGAGCGTTTTGCTTTCTACGCGATGGCTCGCAAGGCCACCTACATCGTCGCGACGACGGAATTCCGGCTGTACGGCAACCTGATTTTGAAAAAAGGCGTAGTCCATCCTGATGAGGTCGACATGGCCTGATCCCTATTTTAGGGTATCGTGGTATTGGAATAAAATCAGTTGCTTGGCGGGAGTTTGCCAAAGAAAAAAAGCCGGTTTGGCGCTCTTGCAATTTGATTGCGCCTCGGCTAGCTTCACCCGGCAAATGTTTTTTATCGATAAAAATCGTCCGCCTGCGTTCAGCGGCCGATTTATTTGGAGGAGAACGCACCCTGAGAGGAGAACCCTTATGAGTATCGTGAAATCCGTTCTGTCCCGCCGCGCCTTTACCGCGCTTGCAGGTGCCGCAGTCATCGCCACGGCGATGCCGGCAACGTCGTTTGCCGCCGACGTGACGATCCCGATCATCGTCAAGGACACGACGTCCTTCTACTGGCAGATCGTTCTGGCCGGCGCCCGCAAGGCCGGCAAGGATCTCGGCGTCAACGTGCCGGAACTCGGCGCACAGGCCGAATCCGACGTCAACGGCCAGATCAGCATTCTGGAGAACGCCGTTGCCGGCAAGCCGGCCGCCGTCGTCATTTCGCCGACCGAATTCAAGGCGCTCGGCAAGCCGATCGATGAAGCCGCCAAGTCGGTTCCGATCATCGGCATCGACTCAGGCGCCGACTCCAAGGCGTTCAAGTCGTTCCTGACGACCGACAACGTTCAGGGCGGCCGCATCGCCGCTGACGGTCTGGCCGCCGCTATCAAGGAGATGACCGGCAAGGAAGAAGGCGATATCGTCATCCTCACCAATCTTCCCGGCGTCGGCTCGCTGGAGCAGCGCCGCGAAGGCTTCCTGGATCAGATCAAGACCAAGCATCCCGGCCTGAAGGTCATCGCCGACAAGTATGGCGACGGCCAGGCGACGACCGGCCTCAACATGATGACTGACCTGATCACGGCCAACCCGAAACTCGTCGGCGTCTTCGCCTCGAACCTCATCCTGGCGCAGGGCGTCGGCCAGGCGATCGCCGAAAACAAGCTCGGCGACAAGATTAAGGTCATCGGCTTCGACAGCGACGACAAGACGGTGGGCTTCCTCAAGGATGGCGCGATCGCCGGCCTCGTCGTTCAGGACCCCTATCGCATGGGCTATGACGGCGTGAAGACCGCGCTTGCCGTCTCCAAGGGCGAGAAGGTTCCGGAAAATGTCGATACCGGTGCCAATCTCGTCACCAAGGCGAACATGGCCGATCCGAAGATCGACGCGCTACTGAACCCGAAGATCAAGTAACAAAAACAGACAGGCCGCGCCGGCTTCAAAAACCGGCGCGGCCTTTTCCATCCGTGGTATGTTTTGTGCGGGATGGAGAGCAGAGGCGACACAAGGAGGAGAGGTCCATGATCGGACTGGAAGAGGTCAGTCATCGCCATGATGACAGCGCGACGCTGAAAGAAGCCAATCGAATTCCCGCCGGATCGCCTATCCTCGAACTCAAGGGCCTGCAGAAGAATTATGGTCATGTGCAGGCGCTGAAGCCAGCGACGCTGACCTTCCTTGCCGGTGAAATCCACGCCATCGTCGGGGAAAACGGCGCCGGCAAATCCACCCTTATCAAATTGCTGACCGGCGTCATTACCCGCACGGCGGGCGAAGTGCTGTGGTGCGGCCAGCCGGTGGGGCTGTCGACGCCGAACGAGGCGATCGCCCGCGGCATCAACGCCGTCCACCAGGAAGTCGTGCTCTGCCGGCACCTGACGGTTGCCGCCAATCTTTTCCTCGGCGACGAGGTCAACCGCTACGGCCTGATGCGCAAGAAGCAGATGGAGAAGATGGCGCAGGCCGTGCTTGACGATCTCGGCTTCGGCCTGCCGGCCGGTGCGCTGTTGAGCTCGCTGACGATCGGCCAGCAGCAGCTGGTGGCGACGGCGCGCGCGGCGATGCGCGGCACGCAGTTCCTGATCTTCGACGAACCCACGGCCTATCTGACGCGCCAGGAATCGGCGCAGCTCTTCAAGCTGATCCGCCGCCTGCAGGGCGAAGGCGTCACGATCGTCTATATCAGCCACCGTATGGAGGAAGTGTTCGAGCTGGCCGACCGTGTCTCGGTGCTGCGCGACGGCACGCATGTCGGCACGCGGCTGATCGGCGAGACCAACGATGCCGAACTGATCGCTTTGATGATCAACCGCTCGATCGAGCAGATCTACCACAAGGAAGAGATTGCGATCGGCGAGACGATCGTCGAGGTCAAGGGCCTCTCCGGCCCGGGCTTCGAAGACGTGTCGCTCAGCGTCAAGGCAGGACAGATCGTCGGCCTCTACGGGCTGATCGGCGCCGGCCGCAGCGAATTCGCGCTCGGCCTCTACGGACGCCAGCCGATCAGCGCCGGCGAAATCCACTGGAGGGGCAAACGTGTCGATATCCGCAACGAACGCACCGCCATGGAACTCGGCATTGCGCTCGCGCCCGAAAGCCGGCGCGACCAGGGGCTTTGCCTCAACCTGCCGATCGGCCTCAACATCAACCTGCCGGTGTTCGGGCGCCTCAGCCACGGTCCTGTCATCAATCACGCACGCGAATCGGCCAATGCCGACAAGCAGATCCGCGATCTCAGCATCAAGACGCCGAGCCGGCGCGTTCCGGCCTCCAGCATGTCGGGCGGCAACCAGCAGAAGATCGTCATCGGCAAGTGGCTGAGCCACGGCGCCCGGCTCTTCATCTTTGACGAGCCGACCGTCGGCGTCGACGTCGGTACCAAGGCGGAAATCTACCGGCTGTTCGCCAAGCTTCTGAAGGACGGCGCGGGCATCATCCTGATCTCCTCCTACCTGCCCGAGGTCTACGAACTGGCCGACCGGCTGCACGTCTTCCGCGCCGGCAAAATCGTCGCGAGCCATGATTTCCACGCGGCGACGCATGAACAAGTGCTCAGCGAAGCGATCGGCGTCTGAGCCAAAAGAATAAGAGGGAGAAAATTCATGACTGCCACCCCCACAGAAATCGTCGCACCGCCGCCGCGCCGGAAAATGAACATCCTGTTCGGCCTGACGCTGATCGGCCTGCTGATCTTCCTCTGGATCGTGCTCGCCGTTGTCACCCCGAGCTTCTGGACGCCGCTCAACATCTCGAACCTGCTGCGTCAGGGCGCGATGACGGCGATCCTCGCACTCGGCCAAACCTTCGTCATCATCACCGCCGGCATCGACCTTTCGGTCGGCGCCATTGTCGGCTTCTGCACCGTGATCATCGCCTGGCTGCTGCAGGCGGGCGTACCGGTATGGGGTGCGATCGCGCTGACGCTGCTCATGGGTGTGGCGATCGGCGCCTTCCATGGCTTCGGCATCGTGCATATGGGCCTGCCGCCGTTCATCATCACGCTGGCAACCCTGACATCGCTGCGCGGCATCGGCCTGCTGATCACCAACGGTTCGACGATCAACATCACCAATGAGGGCTTCAGCAATTTCGCCCGCGCCGATCTGCTCAGTATTCCGAGCCTGTTCTGGATGGTCATCCTGGTGGCGGTCCCCTCCTTCATCTTCCTGCATCTGAGCCGCTGGGGCCGCTATCTCTTCGCGGTCGGTTCGAATGCCGAGGCGGCGCGCCTTTCCGGCGTCAACGTCAAGGGCATGATCTACCTTGCCTATATTCTCTCGGCCTCCTTCGCCGCCTTCGTCGGCGTGCTGCTGGCCTCGCGCATCGCGATCGGCAATGCGACACAGGCCGACGGCTGGGAACTGCAGGCGATCGCCTCCTCCGTTATCGGCGGCACCAGCCTTTTCGGCGCGGTCGGCTCTGTGCACGGCCCGCTGATCGGCGCCTTCATTCTCGCCACCATCAACAACGGCGCGAACCTTCTGAACGTCAACTCCTTCTGGCAGCGTATCATCACCGGTCTCTTGATCATCGTGATCGTGTTCTTCGACCAGCTGCGCCGCCGCAAGAGCAATTGAGCGACAAGAGACAGCCGGCCTGAACAAGCCGGCTTCTTCCATTTCAGGAATGCGAGACCCGTCATGAAAGCAGTTCTTTGCCGGGAGCCCGGCGTGCTCGATATCGTCGAGCGCCCTTCGCCAGCGGCTCCCGCCGCCGGCTGGGTGCGGCTTGCCGTCAGCCATGTCGGCATCTGCGGCACCGATTACCACATCTTCGAGGGCAAACATCCCTTCCTCGAATATCCCCGGGTAATGGGGCACGAGATCTCGGCGACGGTACTGGAAGCGGGCGACGGCGTCACTATCGCCGTCGGCACGCCCGTCATCGTCAATCCCTATCTCTCCTGCGGGCAATGTATCGCCTGCCGTCAGGGCAAGCCGAATTGCTGCACCAATATCAAGGTGCTCGGTGTCCATACCGATGGCGCCTTCTGCGAGGAGATTTCGGTTCCCGCCGAGAACCTCTATGCCGCCAAAGGTGTAAGCCTCGAGGCGGCGGCGACGACCGAGTTTCTGGCGATCGGCGCGCATGCGGTGCGCCGTTCGATGACCGGTGCCGGAGCGCGGGCGCTCGTCATCGGCGCCGGGCCGATCGGCCTCGGAGCGGCGATCTTCTCGCGCATCGCAGGCCATGAGGTGACGCTGCTCGATACCAGCACCGAGCGGCTGCAGATGGCAGCCGAGCGCTTCGGCTTCACCTCCGGCATCGTTGCCAACGAGGCGACAGCGGAGGCCGTACGGGAAAAGACCAACGGAGACGGTTTCGACGTGGTCTTCGACGCGACGGGGTACGGCCCTTCGATGGAGAAGGCCTTCTCCTTCGTCGCCCATGGCGGCGCGCTGGTGCTGGTCAGCGTCGTCAAGGACGATATCCGCTTCTCTGACCCCGAATTCCACAAGCGCGAGATGATGGTGATCGGCAGCCGCAACGCCACCCGCGTCGATTTCGAGCATGTGGCGGATTCCATCGCCAAAGGGCTGGTGCCGGTGGACAAACTCATCACCCACCGCACGACGCTTGCCGATGCGCCGCGCGATCTCGCGCGATGGGCGCATGAGAAGAATGGGCTGATCAAGGCGGTGATCCGCATCGGTGCCTAGGGCAATCCCAAGGTACGAAGTCGCATAGCGATCGTCTTGAACGCTTCCGGCAAATCCCGCCGGGAGCCGTTGGCCCTTGGTCTTTCCACAAGACGTTCTGATGGATGCGCCCGGAAACAACGCGGTTCCGACTCAGACCGGCGCCCGCGATTTCGCGCAACATTTCTCAATCAAAAAGCACACAGAAGAAAACGGAAGTGTCCATAAGTGAGGCCCGCCGGATACTCGGCAGATGTTCATCAATTGAGTGATGGAAAGGGTCGGGCGATGAAAATGCGAATTGCTTCCTTGGCAATGGCTATTGCGCTGACAATGCCGCTTGTGGTGCCTGCCCGTGCGCAGGTGGTCATCCAGGAAGGCCAGGGATCGGAATTCTATGCTGATCCTGACGACAACCAGACGGAAACGGATTTTCTGCAGCGATGGAATCGCCACCACGACCAGCGAAGCGGATGGCGCCCGGGTCGGGACAATTTCGGGCCAGACGATGCGGTTCGCCTCCTCGAGCGGCGTGGTTATCGCGTCAGAGATGTGAGGGACGTGGGTGAACGATATCTGATCAGAGCATGGCGAGACGGGGACGATCTCCTCGTGAGCGTCTCCCGTAGAGGTGAGATCATGGGCGTAGTCCATGATCGCGAGTGATGAGCCGTCTTTGCTGTCCCTCACGCCGATGGCTGCCCCTCACCCTAACCCTCTCCCCGTTCTGACGGGGAGAGGGGACGTGCCCTGCGAGATGTAGTGGGGGACGGAGAGGTCCGCGGCATGTCCCTTCTCCCCGCAGGCGGGGAGAAGGTGGCGCCAGCCGGATGAGGGGCTGGTCTCGGCGATCTCCTGGGTCGAGGTGACCCGATAGCCGTCGCTTTGGCGCGGGCTACAAATTCGGACCCACCGCCTCAATCGCCCTGCGCATCTGCCTGACAATAGCGACATCGGTCTTGTTCGTGCTTTTCGCCTCGAAGCCGAAGGCGACCGCGCGTGGATCGGCGCTTTCGACCGGCGAACTGCAGGAACCGTGGACCTCGCGGGCGCCGGTCGCCTGCAGGATCTCGCCGACATTTGCCGGGCGGATGCCGCTGCCGGGCATGATCGCGATCCGGCCGGCCGCCTTTGCCGAAATGCGCTTCAGCGTGTCGAGGCCGTCGGCCGCCTTCAGGGCGCAGCCGGAGGTCAGGATGCGTTCGCAGCCGAGCTCGACCGCCTGCTCCAGCGCCTCATCGGCATCCGGCACCAGATCGAAAGCGCGATGCAGCGTCGAGCCGAGGCCGGCCGCATGCGCCTTCAAACGATGGATCAACGGCATGTCGAGCGTACCATCCGGCCGGTTGGCGCCGATGACGACACCGGCAAGGCCAGCGGCGCGCACGGCATCGATATCGATCATCATCGCTTCCTCGTCTGCCCCGTCGAAGATGAAAGGCCCGGCATGAGGGCGAATCATCGCGTAGACCGGAATGGAAGCCCGAGCGGCGATCCGCATCAGGCTCGGCAGCGGCGTCAGGCCGCCGAGCTCCAGCGCCGCGCAGAGCTCGATGCGGCCAGCGCCGCCTTCGATCGCGGCGGCAAGGCCTTCGGCGCTGTCCACGCACACTTCGAGCAAGATTGTCACGTTGCAGTCTCCCTGGCTCCGGCGTCCGCCGGCCTTTTGGTGCGCGCCACGGATTCCGATGTAATTCTCGCCGCCACCTCGATGATGACTGTGCAGGCATCGGCGGCGGCTTTTCGATGATTGAAGGCAACGTGATAGGACATCGGCAGATGCTCGTCGAGATCGACGATGCGCACCTTGTAGGCGATCGGCATGGCGCTGACGCGGCCGAGGAAAGAGACGTAACCGTGATTGGCGACGAGGTCGACGATGACCGGCAGCGAATCCGCCGCGGTGATATCCTGGCCGCGCAGGCGCCAGTTGGGCGCGCGCTCGTAGCTGAAGGCCATGGCCGCATGACCGAGGCCGGTGCGCGGGCTCGGCATGCAGATCGGGTGGCCGGCGACGAGATCGGCGACGCTGGTCTCGGTGCTATCCGGTGGCGCGATCACCACCATGTCGGTCTGCAGCAATTCGCGATGGCGGAAGTTCTCCAGCCCGAAGACCGAATCCAGGATCGCGACATCGATGCGACCGCTCTTCAGCGCCTCGCGCAGATCGTCGGCGGTCATCGAGACCAGCGAGATCGCATTGTTGTTGCGGCGTGCATTCCATTCCGAAACCAGCGTGCCCAGGCAGCGCGCCACCCAGCTTTCCGAGCCGGTCGGGATGATCGAGCCGATGCGCAGCGACCGGGCGGTGCGCCGATAACGCTCGTCGGCCGACGATTTGAGATCGTTCCATGCCTGGCTGATCGCCATGAAGATCTGGTAGGCGCGCCTGCCCTCTTCTGTCAGCACCGAGCCCTGCGCCTGCCGCTCGAACAGGCGATGGCCTAAAAATTTCTCAAGATTGGCAAGCTGAAGCGAAAGCTGCGGCTGACCGAGGCGAAGGCGGCGGGCGGCCCGGTTGATGCTGCCCTGGTCGGCAACTTCGAGAAAGCGTTCCATCGTGACGATCTTGACGGGAATGCGGGATGCCCAGGCCTCGTCGATCCCGGCGGCGGCGCCGTCGTGACCGGCCCATTGGCCGAGTTCAGCGATCGCAGCCGTGATCGGCTCCAGGCTTTCCAGCACCCTGCCGCTCGCAATCAGCGTCGCGAGCTCGCCGGAAGCGCGTTCCGTCAGCTTCATCGCCAGTTCGGTCTCGAGATTATGGATTGCCGTCGAGACGGTGGAGGGCGACAGCTGGAAGCGCCGCGCGGTCTCGCGCACCGAACCGGAGGTCAGAACATGGCTTGCGATGAACAGGGCACCAAGATGCAAACGGCCACCTCCGGAAAGCGCTGGAAAAACCGGACGATATGATGTGTTCATGAAAAAAGATATCCCTGCCTCCAGGCGGGCGGGCTATCGTTGCCGTCATAAAAAACCGGGCGGCGGGAAACCGCGAAAGAGCCGGGGAATATCGTGGAAACACGCAAGGGAACAAAAACAAATCGCGCCGGCCTTGGAAAAGGGAATGCGTTTCCGCGCGCGGAGGTGCATTCGCCGCCATAATCGTGCCGCGACCGCAAATACTGGAGTGGGCTTGCATCGATTTTTCGGGCATGAACGCTATTTCCATGACGCACGCAATTCCGGCATGATGGCGGCTTGGTCGCCTTCGCCGGCGGATTTCCTATGCGCAGGCCTCCCGCCCGAGGCTTGCGCCACATTCAATGGTTTTGAAAAAGGGGACTTTCCATGCTGAAGAAACTCGCACTTGCCGTCTCACTCTCCGCCTTCGCGGTGGGTGCGGCCCATGCCGCCGACGTCGTCGTTTCGTCGAAGATCGACACCGAAGGCACGCTGCTCGGCAACGTCATTGCGCTCGCTCTCGAAGCAAACGGCATCAAGACGCAGGACCGCATCGCGCTTGGCGCAACACCCGTCGTGCGCAAGGCGATCACCGCCGGCGAAATCGACATCTATCCCGAATATACCGGCAATGCCGGCTTCTTCTTCAACAAGGCCGATGACGCTGCCTGGAAGAACATCGACCAGGGTTATGAGCTGGCGAAGAAGCTCGATTACGACGCCAACAAGATCGTCTGGCTGACGCCGTCGCCCGCCAACAACACCTGGGCGCTCGCCGTGCGCAGCGATGTCGCCGGTCCGAACAAGCTGAAGAGCCTCACAGACTTCGGCAAGTGGGTTGCCGGCGGCGGTGCCGCCAAGCTTGCCGCCTCCGCCGAATTCGTCAATTCGGCCGGCGCGCTCCCCGCCTTCCAGACGACCTACGGTTTCCAGCTGAAGCCCGACCAGATGGTCGTTCTTTCCGGCGGCGACACGGCGGCAACGATCAAGGCGGCCGCTGACCAGACGAACGGCGTCAACACCGCCATGGTCTACGGCACCGACGGCGCCATTGAAGCGGCTGAACTCACCGTTCTCGAAGACGACAAGAACGTGCAGCAGGTCTATGCCCCGACGCCGATCATCCGCGAAGAGGTGTTGAAGGCCAATCCGAAGATCGAGGAAGTGCTCTCGCCGATCTTCAAGAGCCTGACCGCCGACGAGTTGCGCAAGCTCAACGCCAAGATCCAGGTCGACGGCGAGCCGGCAAAATCCGTCGCCGAAGCCTATCTCAAGGAAAAAGGCTTCCTGAAGTAGTCATCGCTCGCTCCGCCCGATCGCGGGCGGAGCCCCCTTTGCTGATAGGGTTGGGCTGATGTTGGCCAGACAGGGTTGATTTGATGGAAGAAACCTTAGCGGTCCGCAAGCTGGACCGGCTCGGCGTGGTTCTGGTGGCAGGCGGCATCGCGGCGACTGCACTGATGCCCTTCATCTACGTGAAGGCGAACCGCATCGCCGCCGGCAAGCCGATGCTGCTGATGCAGCTTCTTCCCCAGCCTTCCGTCGTCATCCTGACCGTGCTTCTACTTCTCACCGCCTTCGCCACGCTGTTCCTCACCAATGCGATCGCGCGGCTTGTCATCGCCACACTCTGCCTTGCGGCGCTGATCGTTGCGATCGGCCTCGTCTCGACGGCGGCAACGCCCCCCGGCAGCACGGTAGCGCGCATGACGCCCGGCGGCGGCTTCTGGGCGCTGTTTGCGGTGATCGGGCTCGTCATATCCGATGCGCTTGTCAAAATCCGGCTGGCGCCATGGATGCGGGTCGCAGCCCTTGCAGCCTATACGGCGCTGCTCTTCATCTCGCTCTCCTCCGGCCTGCTCGACAGCCTTTCGATCATGAAGGAATTCTCGACGCGGGCCCCGCAATTCGAGACCGAAGCGATCTCGCATCTGCTGCTGGCGTTCGGCTCGCTTGCCATAGCCATTGTTCTCGGCCTGCCGCTCGGCATCCTGTGCTTCTGGGTGCCGAAGCTGCGGGCCATCGTGCTGCAGGGGCTGAGCCTCATCCAGACGATCCCGAGCCTGGCACTCTTCGGCCTATTGATGCTGCCGCTCGGCTACCTCGCCACCCATGTGCCGCTCGCCGCCGCGATCGGCATCCGCGGCATCGGCACGGCGCCTGCCTTGATTGCGCTGGTGCTCTATTCGCTGCTGCCGATCGTCGCCAACACCGTCGTCGGCCTTCAGGGCGTCGACCCCTCGGTGCGCGATGCTGCGGCCGGCATGGGGCTGACGCGCTTGCAGATTCTGACCGGCATCGACATGCCGCTCGCCTTTCCCGTCATCCTCACCGGCATCCGCATCGTGCTGGTGCAGGCGATCGGCATGGTGACGATCGCGGCGCTGATCGGCGGCGGCGGCTTCGGCATCTTCATCTTCCAGGGGCTCGGCCAGACGGCCATGGATCTCGTCCTGCTCGGCGCCGTGCCGACCGTCTTCTTCGCCTTCTCATCGGCCGTCATCCTCGATGCGGTCATCGACAGCATCCGGGGATCCGCCGCATGACCATGATCGAGATCAGGAACGTCACCAAGCGCTACGGCACGGCCACCGTCGTCGACAACGTCTCGATGAGCGTCGAGAAGGGTGAGATCACCGTCATCGTCGGCACGTCGGGCTCGGGTAAATCGACGCTGATGCGGATGATCAACCGACTGGTGCCGATCACCGAAGGCGAAATATCAGTCGGCGGACAGAATGTCATGGACGTTCCAGTGACGGAGCTTCGCCGCAAGATCGGCTATGCCATCCAGGGACACGGCCTGTTTCCGCACCGGACGGTGGCGCAGAATATCGCCACCGTGCCGCAGCTTCTCGATTGGGATTCCGCCCGCATCGCCAAACGCGTCGAAGAACTGCTCGGGCTTTTCAACCTCGATCCGGCAACCTTTGCCGACAAATATCCGCACCAGCTCTCCGGCGGCCAGCAGCAGCGCGTCGGTGTGGCCCGGGCGCTGGCAGCCGAGCCGGAGCTGCTGTTGATGGACGAACCCTTCGGTGCGCTCGATCCCGTCATCCGCGGCAAGGCGCAGGACGACCTGCTGGCGATCCAGAAACAGTTCGGCACGACGGTTATTCTCGTCACCCACGACATGGACGAGGCCTTCCATCTCGGCAATCAGATCGCGGTGATGAGCCAGGGCAGATTGCTGCAATGCTCGACGCCGGAAAAGATCCTCACCGAACCCGCCGATCCCTTCGTCCAGCAATTGACCGGCACGTCCGACCGGGCCTTGAAGCTGATGTCGCTGCTGCCGCTGAAGGAGAGCATGGAGCCGGCCAAGAATGGCCTCGCCTACGCCCTGCCGCAGTCGCTCAGCCTGCGTGATGCGCTGGCCGAAATGATCTGGCAGGGGGTCGACGAGGCGGCCGTGCAGGACGGCGAAAAGGCCCCGGTTGGCTCGATCTCGATGACGCGGCTTCTCGAACTGGGCCGCAAGGCATGAAGCTCGTCGTCGCCAATCTCTTCCGCCTGGCGGCGCTGGCTTTGCTGCTCATCCTGCTGTTCAGGACGGAGTGGCTTTCCTTCCTGCTGGTGCCGCTGACCAGCAACAATGCGCCTGCCGTCTATACGCAGAACAGCCTTGCCTCGCTGGCCGCCGGGCATCTGCAGCTGGTGATCGGCTCGATTGTCTGCAGCGCCGTGCTTGCCGTTGTCGGCGGCATCTTCGTGACGCGGGAAAGCGGGGCTGACTTCCTGCCGCTGTCGCGCGCCATCGCCAATGCCGGGCAGACCTTTCCGCCGGTCGCGGTGCTGGCGCTCGCCGTTCCCGCCACCGGTTTCGGCGCCATGCCGACGCTGATTGCGCTCTTTCTCTACGGC
This sequence comes from Rhizobium sp. 62_C5_N11_2, assembly GCF_051811185.1. Lineage (NCBI taxonomy): Bacteria > Pseudomonadati > Pseudomonadota > Alphaproteobacteria > Hyphomicrobiales > Rhizobiaceae > Rhizobium > Rhizobium sp. 62_C5_N11_2. The sequence continues at coordinate 139,052 of NZ_JBPWPW010000001.1, read as the reverse complement.
CTGCTGCCGATCTTCGAAAACACCGTCGCCGGCTTGAAGCAGGTTTCGCCGCAGGTTCTCGATGCCGCCGACGGCATGGGCATGAACGGCACGCAGCGGCTGCTGCGGGTCGAGCTGCCGCTTGCCCTGCCGCTGATCCTCGAAGGGCTGAAGGTGGCGACCGTGATCAATATCGGCACGGCGACGATCGGCTCGACGGTTGCGGCAAAGGGCCTCGGCGAGGTCATCATCGCCGGGTTGATTTCCGACAATACCGCCTTCATCCTGCAGGGCGGCCTGATCGTCGGCCTGATGGCGGTGCTGATCTATGACGCCATGGGCCTCGTCGAAGCGGCGATCACGCGAAGAATCGGCTTGCGCGCGGCGTAGGAGGACGAGTACCAAGACTGCCGTGACTACTGCATAATTCCTTAAATCGATTCCGATTTAAGGAATTATGCAGCAATTCAAAGTGCTACAGCGTCCTTTGCGCGTCTAAAAAGACGCGCGGCGCTGTAGTGCAATGGGAGGCAGAATTGGCGAAGATGATCCACTCCATGATCCGCGTTCTCGATGAGGCGCGCTCCGTCGAATTCTACGAGAGGGCCTTCGGCCTTTCGGTCGCCGACCGCGTCGATTTCGAAACCTTCACGCTGATCTATCTGAGCAATGCCGAGACCGGCTTCGAGCTGGAACTGACCGTCAACAAGGGCCGGACTGCGCCCTATGACCTCGGCAATGCCTATGGCCATCTCGCCGTCTCGGTCGAGGAGGTGGCGGTCGAGCGGGAGCGGCTGTCGAAGCTCGGGCTCAATCCGGGTGAACTGGTGGAGCTCAACCGCGACGGCAAGCTCTTCGGCCTGTTCTTCTTCATCAGCGATCCCGATGGCTACAAGATCGAGGTGCTGCAGCGCCACGGCCGGTTTCTCTGACGCATCGTGGCGAGCCGGATTGCGGCCGCACTGTTCCAATCTCCCGATAATCCCACAGCTTCGAGCGGCATGACCTAGGAGCCCGCCCATGATCGAGAAGACCGAGCTCAATTCCGGCTGGACGCTCTCCTGTAACGATACAGGAAGATCCGGCCTGCCCGCCGCAATCCCCGCAACGGTGCCGGGCTGCGTGCATCTCGACCTGATCGCCAACCGGCTGATCCCCGATCCCTATATCGACGTCAACGAGATCAGCAGTGACTGGATCGGCAAGACCGACTGGACCTATCGCTGCACGTTCGAGGCGATGCCTGACGATGGTAGGGTGCAGGAGCTCGTCTTCGACGGGCTCGATACGATCGCGGTGATATCCCTCAACGGCGAAGAGATCGGCCGCACCTTCAACATGCACCGCACCTATCGTTTCGATGTTTCCCAGTTGCTGAAGGCTGGCCAGAACGAACTCACCGTCACCTTCCGTTCGGCTTACGCCTATGGTGCGGAGATGGAAAAGCATTACGGCTACCGTCCCAACAACTATCCGGGACCGGGCAATCTAATGCGCAAGATGGCCTGCAATTTCGGCTGGGACTGGGGGCCGACGCTGGTGACGGCGGGCGTCTGGAAGCCCGTCCGGCTGGAAAGCTGGGACCGGGCGCGGCTTGCCGAAACACGGGTGTCGGCAACACTTGCAGGCGGTGACGGGCTGGTGAAGGTGCATGCCAGGCTGGCGCGGCAAGGCGGCACGACGCCGTTGAGGCTCATCGCCGAAATCGGCGGCGTGACCAAGACGCTGGCGATCGCCGCCGACGAAGACGAGAGCGCCTTCGAGCTTACCCTCCCCTCGCCGCAGCTCTGGTGGCCGCACCATCTCGGCGCGCAGCCGCTTTATCCCCTGACTCTCCGGCTGATCGGCGATGGGAGCGACGATCTGCTCGACGCTCACGAGCGCGAACTCGGATTCCGCTCACTGCGACTCGACACCTCGGCCGACGACCATGGCTCGGCCTTCACCTTCGTCATCAACGACGTACCGCTTTTCATCTGCGGGGCGAACTGGATTCCGGACGATTGTTTTCCCCCGCGGGTGACGGCTGAGCGTTATGCCGCGCGGATCGAGGAGGCAAAGGCCGCCAATATCCACATGCTGCGCGTCTGGGGCGGCGGCATTTTCGAGGTCGACGAATTCTATGAGGCCTGCGACCGCGCCGGCATGCTGGTCTGGCAGGATTTCCTCTTTGCCTGCGCCGCCTATCCGGAGGAGGAGCCGCTCAGAAGCGAGGTCGAGGCGGAGGTGCGTGACAATGTCGTGCGGCTGATGCCGCATGCCTCGCTGGTCCTCTGGAACGGCAATAACGAGAACATCTGGGGCTTCGACGAATGGGGCTGGCGGCCGATCATCAAGGCGGGCGAAAGCTGGGGCCTCGGTTATTATCTCGACCTGCTGCCGAAACTCTGCGTCGAACTCGATCCGGACCGGCCCTATTATCCCGGCAGTCCCTATTCCGGCTCGATGGAGATCGAACCCAATGCCGACGGCCATGGCTGCAAACATATCTGGGACGTGTGGAACGATGTCGGCTACGAGGTCTACCGCAACTATATCCCGCGCTTCTGCTCCGAATTCGGCTGGCAAGCGCCGCCGGCCTGGGCAACGATCGAAGAAAGCGTGCACGACGCCCCGCTGACGCCGCAATCGAACGGCGTCTTCCACCATCAGAAGGCCACACAAGGCAATGACAAGCTAATCCGCGGCCTGTCCAGCCATTTGCCGGAGCCGCGGACAATGGATGACTGGCACTTCGCCACCCAGCTCAACCAGGCGCGCGCCATCCGCTTCGGCGTCGAACACATGCGCTCGCATCGGAATATCTGCAAGGGTGCGGTGGTCTGGCAGTTCAACGATTGCTGGCCGGTGACCTCATGGGCCGCGCTCGATTCGGCCGGACGCCGCAAGCCGCTCTGGTATGCGCTGAAGGCAGCCTATGATCCGCGCCTGCTGACGATCCAGCCGCGCGACGGCGGACTTGCGGCGGTGGCCGTCAATGAACGGACGCTGTTCTGGCGGGCGAAGATCAGCGGCAAACGCGTGACGCTCGACGGCACCGTGCTGGCCGAATTCGAATTCTGGCGCCTGCTCTGCGATCGTTTCGAGGCAAAGGAATTTCCGCTGCCCGAGGATATCGTCACCCCCGGCTTACCGAAGAACGAGCTCATCGTCGTGCAGATGCTCGACCGGCGCGCCTTACATTATTTCGTCGAGGATATCGAGCTTGCCTTGCCGGCACCGCAGCTGACGGTCGATGTCGTCGGGATCGACGGTGGGTATGAGGTCAAGGTGACGGCGCAAAACTTCCTCAAGGATCTCTGCCTGATGGCGGATCGACTGCATCCGGATGCCGTTGTCGATTCGATGCTGGTGACGCTGCTGCCGGGCGAGAGCCATGTCTTTGCGGTTAAGACGGCAAAGACGATCAGGGCCGATGACATTACCATCGGCACCGTGCTGCGATCGGCCAACGATCTCGTCGCCAAACACTAAAAAGGCCCCGCATCCGCGGGGCCCTTCCAGCTCGGCCTATCGGACGACGTTACATCCAGTAAGGCGGCACGCCGTAGTAATCATAGACCCGGCGGCCATTGTCGTTGTACCAGGTATCGTCATCGTCCGAATAGCTTGGGGCGCCTTCGATCTGCTCCTTGGTCAGGTCGATGCGATAGCCATCCAGCTGGGTGTCGTAGTTCAGCTTTTCCCAGGGAAGCGGATAATGGTCGTGACCGATGCCCAGGAAGCCGCCGAAGCTCAGCACGGCATAGGCGACACGGCCGTCGAGCTTTCCGATGATCAGCCGTTCGATCGAGCCGATATGCCTGCCATCAGGCCCATAGACACGGGTGCCTTCGACGCGGTCGCTGGCGATCAGCGAGTGCGTGACCTTGACATTCGGGTCACGGCGGGTGGCGTCAGTATCCTGGTTCAACATTGTGCACCTCCTTTTGGTGTTTCCTCATGGTGAGTATGCAAGATCAACGTCATGGCGGACTCAAAGTTCCCCATCCTTTCCATGATCGTGCGCGGGCCGAATGTTGACGTTTACGTCAAGGTTAGTATAGCTTCATTCGGCTTGAACCATTCAGGCAATCGCATAAGCTGCCGGACTGGAAGATGGAGGATCTTTCCGGTTATCTGCCGAATGATGTCGGCGCGGCGGCCGCAGGGGAGAGAGACAGATGAACAGCATTTCCGTCCATCCAAACGGCGCCAGGCCGGACAAGCCCTGGCTTGCCGCCTATCCCGATATTGTTCCGGCAGAGATTCCGCCGCTGGAATATGCCTCGCTTGCCGAACTGCTGGAAAAATCCTGCGCCCGTTACGCCGACCGGACCGCCTTTTCCAGCATGGGCAAGGAGATGCGCTACCGCGAACTGGAGAGCCAGACGCGCAAGGTCGCCGCCTGGCTGCAGAGCACCGGCCTTCAGAAGGGCGACCGCGTCGCCGTGATGATGCCGAACGTGCTGCAGAACCCGATCGCCACCTATGCCATCCTGCGCGCCGGCCTCGTCGTCGTGAACGTCAACCCGCTCTATACGCCGCGCGAACTCGAACACCAGTTGAAGGATTCCGGCGCCAAAGCGATCTTCGTGCTGGAGAATTTCGCCCGCACGGTGGAGCAGGTTCTCAACAAGACCGACCTTCGCCATGTCGTCGTCACCTCGCTCGGGGAAATGCTCGGGCCGAAGGGGCTGATCGTCAATTTCGTCGTGCGCAAAGTCAAGAAGCTCGTTCCCTCCTGGTCGATCCCTCAGCACAAGAGCTTCGGCCAGGTGCTCCGCGAAGGTGCGGGAAAAAAGCTCCAGCCGGTCACGCTGACAGGCAGCGACATCGCCTTCCTGCAATATACCGGCGGCACGACGGGCGTTGCCAAGGGCGCGGTGCTGACGCATCAGAACCTGCTCGCCAACAAGGTGCAGCTGTCGCTCTGGCTTCGATCCGCCTTCGAGCGCAAGAAAGAGCCGGAGGTGCTGAATTTCCTCTGCGCCCTGCCGCTCTACCACATCTTCGCGCTGACGGTGAATTCGCTGATGGGCATGTCGCTCGGCGCCCACAATATCCTGATCGCCAATCCGCGCGACATTCCCGGTCTCGTCAAGGAATTCGAAAAGTCGAAGGTCCATATCTTCCCCGGCCTCAACACGCTGTTCAATGCGCTGATGAACAATGCCGATTTCGCCAAGCTCGACTTCTCCTCGCTGATCATGTCGCTCGGCGGCGGCATGGCTGTGCAGCGCCCGGTCGCCGACCGCTGGCTGAAGATGACAGGCACGGCAGTCACAGAGGGCTACGGCCTTTCCGAGACATCGCCCGTTGCCACCGCCAACCGCTTCGATTCGGCTGAGTTCACCGGCACGATCGGCCTGCCGCTTCCCTCCACCGACCTCGACATCCGCGACGAGGCGGGCAATTCGCTGCCGCTCGGCGACGTCGGCGAGATCTGCATTCGCGGACCGCAGGTGATGGCCGGCTACTGGCAGAAGCCTGAGGAAACGGCGCGGGTGATGACCGATGACGGCTACTTCCGCTCGGGCGACATGGGCTTCATGGACGACCGCGGCTATACCAAGATCGTCGACCGCAAGAAGGACATGATCCTCGTCTCCGGCTTCAACGTCTATCCCAACGAGATCGAGGAAGTCGCCGCCATGCATGCCGGCATCCTCGAGGCCGCAGCCATTGGCGTGCCGGACGGACATTCGGGCGAGGCGGTAAAACTCTTCGTGGTCAGGAAGGATCCGAACCTGACGGAAGCGGAGGTCAAAGCCCACTGCATCGCCAACCTCACCAACTACAAGCGGCCGCGCTTCATCGAGTTCCGCACCGAGCTGCCGAAGTCGCCTGTTGGTAAGATCCTGCGCAAGGACCTGCGCGGCTGAATTTGACGAATTAAAAGTGTTACAGCGTCCTTTGCGCGTCTTTCGGACGCGCGGCGCTGTAATGAAATTAAAGCCATCCGCCTGCCGCGGGTGGCTTTTTTCCATTTCGGCAGGTGGCTGAACTTGATTTGCGAGTGATAAAGCGAATAGTTTCCGCAACCTTTCCGCCTCCAAAGGAGCCTCCCATGAACGCCATCGTCGAACAGCTGAAAAGCACCGCTGATGCCACCAAGGCGACCGATATCCGTGCCGCCTTCGCCGCCGATTCGCAGCGCTTTTCGCGCTTTTCCGTCTCGCTTGACGACCTGTTGATGGATTTTTCCAAGACGGCGGTGAATGACGACATCCTCAAGCTCTTGGTGAAGCTCGCCGAAGACGGCGGCGTCGAGAAGAAGCGTGAGGAAATGTTCTCCGGCAAGGCGATCAATTTCACCGAGGACCGCGCCGTTCTGCACACCGCGCTGCGCAACCGCTCCAACACACCGGTTTTGGTCGACGGCAAGGACGTCATGCCCGACGTCAATGCGGTGCTTGCCGCCATGGGCAAGTTTGCCGACGACGTCCGCTCCGGCACGCTGAAGGGCGCCACCGGCAAGGCGATCACCGATGTCGTCAATATCGGCATCGGCGGCTCGGATCTCGGCCCTGTCATGGCGACGCTGGCGCTTGCCCCCTTCCATGACGGTCCGCGCGCGCATTTCGTCTCCAATATCGACGGCGCCCATATCGCCGACATCCTGAAGCTGGTGCAGCCGGAAACGACGCTGTTCATCGTCGCCTCGAAGACCTTCACCACCGTCGAGACGATGACCAATGCGCAGACGGCGCGCAATTTCATCGCCAAGGCGCTCGGCGAAGCCGCCGTGCAGCACCACTTCGCTGCCGTCTCGACAGCGCTCGACAAGGTCGCCGCCTTCGGCATCGACAGCGCCCGCGTCTTCGGCTTCTGGGACTGGGTCGGCGGCCGTTACTCGATCTGGTCGGCGATCGGCCTGCCGCTGATGATCGCTGTCGGGCCGGAGAATTTCGGCAAGTTCCTCGACGGCGCCCATGCCGTCGACAATCATTTCCGTAAGGCGCCGATTACCGAAAACCTGCCGATGCTGCTCGGCCTGATCGGCTTCTACCATCGCAATGTGCTGGGCTACCCCACCCGCGCCATCCTGCCCTACGACCAGCGCCTGTCGCGCTTCCCGGCCTATCTGCAGCAGCTCGACATGGAATCGAACGGCAAGGGCGTCACTATCGACGGCACGCCGGTCGAGGGCAATTCCGGCCCGGTCGTCTGGGGCGAGCCCGGCACCAACGGCCAGCACGCCTTCTATCAGCTCATCCATCAGGGCACGAGCATCATCCCGGCCGAATTCATGATCGCCGCCAACGCCTTCGAGCCGGAGCTGCGCCACCAGCACCAGCTGCTGATCTCGAACGTTCTCGCCCAGTCGGAAGCGCTGATGAAGGGACGCACTTTCGAAGAAGCCAAGAAGCAGCTGACCGACAAGGGCATGGACGACAAAAAGGCCGATTTCATCGCGCCGCACCGCGTCTTCACCGGCAACCGGCCGTCGATCACCTTCGTCTACGACAAGCTGACGCCTTACGCGCTCGGCCGCCTGATCGCGCTCTATGAACATCGCGTCTTCGTCGAAGGCGTGCTCTTCCGCATCAACTCCTTCGACCAGTGGGGCGTCGAGCTCGGCAAGGAACTGGCGACGGGCCTGCTGCCGGTCGTCGAAGGCAAGGAAAGTGCGGCATCGCATGACTCGTCGACGCAGGGCCTAGTTGCGGCGCTGGCGAAGCTTGCGAAGTAACCGTTCAAGATTTGCCCCTCACCCTAACCCTCTCCCCGCACGCGGGGAGAGGGGACGTGTCCCGCGAGACGCTGGCGAGGAACGGAGAGGTCGCGGCATTGTCCCTTCGCCCCGTTTACGGGCTGAAGGTGGCGGCAGCCGGATGAGGGGCGGATGCTGGCTTAGTCGTAAAGACCGATCTCGCGTGCCCAGGGCGGATCGGCACAGTCACCAGCACTTTCAGATGCGTCGACGCGCCTCAACCCTCGCCTTGGCACGACCATGTGCGGGAGCTTGATTGCCGAAGCCAGGCCGAGCCTTGCCAGCAGCCGGATGAAATACCAACCGAGATCCAGTTGCCCCGGCTCGATGCCGAGCCGCGCCGATTCCGGGAAAGCGTGATAGTTGCCGTGGAAGCTCTCGCCAAAGGTCACCAGCCCGAAACGCGGCAGGTTATAGCCCTGCACCGCGACATCATCGACGCTCCAGCCCTGATGGCCGTCTCGATGCGCGAAATGGCCGACCAGCCAGTGTCCGGTCAGCGACACCGATATCCGCACGGCAATACCCCAGACCACCCACGGCAGCCCGCCGAGCGCAAAGAGCACGAGTCCCAAGGGGATCTGCTGCGCCATCCATGTCGCCTCCAGAAAGCGATAGAAGCGGTCGCGCCGCTCGCGCTCCTCGAGGGCGAAACGTGGCGGATGATCCAGCGCCACGATGCAATGCATCTGCCAGAAGGCATCGATGAAGAAAGGCCGCCGATGGGCATAGAGGTCATGGCAGTCTCGCTGACGTTGCGCCCAGTCGCGAATGTCGTGCGCGTAGATCATGCCGAAGGGGCCGGCCATGCCGACCAGCGTACCGAGATAGACGAGAACGTGCTCGATCCAGATATGGGTGCTGAATGAGCGGTGGATCAACAGCCGGTGCATGCCGACCGAATGACCAAGGCAGATCGTGATGGCGGTCAGGAGGATAAAGACGGCAAAGGCGCTCCAGGTTAAGGTCAGTGTCCCACCCACGATGGCAACCAAGGTCATGGCGGTGATCCAGATCGACTTTGCGGGCATCCAGACCACTCTGCCCTTCACCGGATCGCTCCCGTTATCGATCATGCGTCCAGTGGAAATACTGCTCATGGCAAACTCCCTCCCATCGGGCGCATTTCCACTTGAACATCGCCCATCAATTCATTAATTAAGCAATTACTTAATTACTTTGCACGAATGGAATCAATTAAGCAATACATTAATTGCTTAATTGATTAACGCATCGATGCGATGATGCCGCAGGCACGGAGACCGGACTTGGACGAAGAGACTTTCGATGACGCTGTAGAAGGCAGCTCCGTCAGCGCCGCCCAGCGGGTATTCCACGCGCTGTCCAGTGCGCCACGCCGGAAGATCCTCGCCTATCTCTCAGCGTCGGGCCTGACCGCTGGCGAGATCGCTGACCGCTTCAGCATGTCCAAGCCAGCCGTTTCGCAGCATCTTTCTATCCTCGAAGCTGCGGGGCTGATCAGACGAGAGAAACAGGGCCAGTTCGTCCACTACTCCCTGATCGAGAACAATCTCGTCAATACGCTCAACGGCTTCGTGCAGGAGGTCTGCCCGGTCGGTCGGCCGATCAAGAAGGAAAGCAAGGCGCGCGCGCGTACGAAAGAATTGCCTTGAGCATGGGGCAGATCCTGTCCTGGCGTGGTGCGAGAAACATGGTGTCAAGACGATGCGGCATATCCCTTCTCCCCGTTGGGGAGAAGAGGGAATCGAGAGGTTGCGGCTTAAGCCTTAAAGCCCAATCTCACGTGCCCAGGGCGGGTTGGCGCCGGCGCGGGAGACGGTGACGGCGGCGGCTTTGGCGCCGAGGGTCAGGGCGTTGCGCAGCGCCTGCTCATCCAGCGAAGCGACCTGCTGTTTGGTCAGCAGATTATCCATCTTCAGCGACGCCAGGATGCCGGCATCGAAGGTATCGCCGGCGCCGACCGTGTCGACGACTGTGACCCGTTCGCTCGGCACCGTCACCTTGCGCTCCTTGGTATAACCGGAGGCGCCTTCTGCGCCCTTGGTGATGACGACGAGTTTGGCGCCGTGGTTCAGCCAGTGGGCGGCGAGCGCATCATGGTCTCCCTGCAGGCCGAACCATTCGAGGTCCTCGTCGGAGAATTTGACGATGTCGGACTTGCCGGCCATGCGCTTGATGCGGGCCATATGCGACGGCTTGTCCTTGATGAAACCGGGACGGATATTCGGGTCGAGCGAGATGACGCGGCTTGCAGCTTCGCGGTCGAGCAGGGCTTCATAGGTTTCGCCGCAGGGGCTGGGGATCAGGCTGATCGCGCCGAAATGTAAGGCTTCGCAATCGTCGCCGAGATCCGGCAGGTCGGCCGTGGTGATCATCCGGCCGGCCGTGCCCTCGTCGTAGAAGGCATAGGTCGCCTGGCCGTTGACCAGCTTGACGAAGGCGATGGTCGAGGGACGCGGCGTAATGGCGCACGGGCTGTAATCGACATTGCTCGCCTTCAGCGTCTCCAGCAGGATTTCGCCCATCATGTCATCGGCGATACCGGTGAAGAAGGCCGTGGGGATGCCGAGGCGGCCGAGCGCGATTGCGGTGTTGAAGATGGCGCCGCCGGCATAGGGCGCAAAGCCCTTTTCACCGAGCGTGGTGTCCCTCGGCAGCATGTCGATCAAGGCTTCGCCGCAGCACAAAATCATCGTATTCCTCCCAACAGCATTTATACGTTCATCAACCGATTAAGCGAGCTTTTGTCAACTGGCTAGAGCGAAAGCTCACTAACCCCACCATTCCTTCCCGACCAGGCCAGCGGCGCATCGAGGAAGGCCTCGACTTCCGACAGTGTCTTGTCGTCGAAGAGCTTCTGCTCCTTGGCGACGGCCAGAACATTCCGCCAGGTGGCGATGTGATGCAGCCTGACCTTGCCGTCGGCAAAGCGCTGTTCACCGAAGATGCCGTAGAAGAACAGCGCGATGCCATGATCGACGACGCCGCCGGCGGCACGGACCGCATCGATGAATTTGAACATGCTGCCGCCTGCTGTCGTCAGGTCTTCGATGACGAGCACGCGCGAGCCTTCCGGCATGTTGCCTTCGATCTGGGCATTGCGGCCATGGCCCTTCGGCTGCTTGCGGACATAGATCATCGGCAGGCCGAGACGATCTGCCAGCAGGGCGGCGAAGGGGATGCCGGCGGTCTCGCCGCCGGCGATGCAATCGAACTGCTCGAAACCGGCATCGCGCAGCAGGGTGCTGGCGGCGAAATCCATCACCGTCGAGCGGATGCGCGGAAAGGAGAGCAGCTTGCGGCAATCGATATAGACCGGGCTCGCCATGCCGGAGGAGAGTTTATAGGGCTGCGCGGCATTGAAATGCACCGCCTTGATCTCCCAGAGCATCTTGGCCAACAATTCGGCCATCACGGCGCGGTCGGGAAATGTGGTCTGGATCATGCGGCTCTCCTTCGGCTTGGATCCTTGCGGGAATAGCAGCAAGAGCCCGACGTTTCCAGACGAAAGGCGCGCTCATGATAGCAGCAGACGGCCGAGATCGGCGATCTGCATCTTCTTGAACAGGGCAATCGCCTGAGCGCCCTCCTCCGCATCCAGCGAAACGGCATAACGTACGCCGGCGGCAAGCAGCTGCATCGTCAGCCGGGCGATCGCCAACAGCTCCTTGCGGTCGCGATCCGGCCATAGACGGATCAGCACGGCGAGAAATGCCTGGGCATGAAATTCCATGTCCTCGGCATCGACCTGCTGCAGCAGCTTGTCGGTATGGGTCGCATGCCAGATGTCGCGCATGACGGGCTCACGGCGGAAGAAGGCATAATATTCATCAGCGATATTGGCGAGCGCGCGCTGCAGGGCTGCAGCGTCGGTCACCTTCGCCAGTTCCTCTTCGACGCACCGCCTGCCCTGCTCGTTGAAGCGCTCGGCCAATGTGCGGATGATCGAGGTCTTGTCGGGGAAATATTGGTAGAGGGCGCCGAAGGAAAGACCGGCCTTTTCGACGATCTCGCTCATCTTCAAGCCATCGCTGCCGTGGCTTTCGATCAGCTGCGAGGCAACCGCGAGGATCTTTTCGAAGCGCTCGCGGCCGCGCTGCTGGCTGGGGATGCGGCGCGGCTGGCCGGTAGACTCCTGCTGGCGCCTGCGCGTTGCGACCGGCTGTTCCGACATGATCTCTCCTTTTCCACGTTGACAAACAAAATAAGAGAGATTATCTCATTTTGCAAATGAGAGAGTTTCTCTTGTTTGCAACATTTGGAAGGAGTTTTGACATGCAGACTTCCGAAATCGTCCTCGTCGGTGGATCGGGAAAGACCGGCGGCCGCATCATCAGGCGTCTGGAAGCGCGCGGCCTGGCCGTTCGCGCGGCATCGCGCTCCAGCGCCCGTCCCTTCGACTGGGAGGATAGGTCGACCTGGCGCGGCGCACTTGAGGGCGCATCGAGCGCCTATGTCGCCTTCCAGCCGGACCTTGCCGTCGCCTGGGCGGCAGAGGCGATCAAATCGCTCGCCAAGGTCGCCGTGGAATGCGGCCTTGAGCATATCGTGCTGCTCTCCGGCCGCGGCGAAGAGAGCGCGCAGCGCAGCGAAGCGGCGCTGACCGCTTCCGGCATCGATACCACCATCCTGCGCGCCTCCTGGTTCTGCCAGAACTTCAGCGAGGGCGCCTTTGTCGACCAGATCATTGGCGGCCGGCTGCAATTGCCGGCGGGCGAGATCGGTGAGCCCTTCATCGATGCCGACGACATCGCCGATGCCGCCGTCGCCGTCTTGACCGACCCGCGCCACCGCAACAAGACCTACGAGTTGACCGGCCCTCGGGCGCTGACCTTCCGGCAGGCGGTCGGCGAAATCGCCGCAGCCACTGGGCGGCCGATCGAATATCAGCAGGTATCGATGGCGGATTTCACCGGCGGGCTTGCGGCGGCCGGCCTGCCGCCGGGCCTGATCGATCTTCTGGAGGAGCTCTTCGGCCAGGTGCTCGATGGGCGCAACTCCAATGTGATGGGCGGTGTCGCCGAAATTCTTGGCCGCCCCGCCACCGATTTCAGCGAATATGTCCGCCGGACCGCGGCAACCGGAATATGGAGCGCCTGACCATGCAGATTATTCTCATCCTCTCCCTCGGCGCCGCGGCGATCGGCAGCGGCCTCGTCGCCGGCATCTTCTTCGCCTTCTCGACCTTCATCATGACCGCCTTCTCGCGGATTCCGGCAGAGCAAGGCATCGCGGCGATGAACTCGATCAACGTGACGATCGTCCGCTCGCCCTTCATGGGCCTCTTCGTGCCGACGGCGATCCTCTGCCTCGTCATCGCCGTGCTCGCCCTGATCGACTGGCGCGGCGGGGCATCTTTTCTGATGCTGGCCGGAGCAGCCCTCTATGTCTTTGCCTCTTTCGTCTCGACCATCGTCTTCAACGTGCCGATGAACGATGCGCTGGCGAAGGTCGGCGGCAACGGGCCGGAAGCGGTTCAGCTTTGGACTAGCTATGTCAGGGACTGGACGTGGTGGAACCATGTGCGGACCATCGCCTCGCTGCTCGCATCGGTCGCCTTCGTGCGGGCGCTGATGATCGTCTGAGAAGCGAGCGGGGCCTTCAAGAGAGCCTCATCCTGAGGTCCCAGGAGCCTCGAAGGACGAGGTGGGTGCGCTGACATCAGATGCATGCAAGAAGCAGCGTTGCAGCGTGTCCTTCGAGGCTTCGCCCTGCGGGCTACGCGCCTCACGATGAGGAACGCTGGAGAGTGCCGCGGCTTTGCTTCCGGCTCCGGTTTGCCTTCATCCGCGAGCGGAGGAGCAGCCTACCCAGCTATTTGCCAGCATCCCGGCTTCGGAAATCGCGCCGGGCTGAGATCACAGCGACCAACAAGAACAGCCCTGCCAAACCAGCCCACAGAGAGCCGCCTTGCGTTAGATTGTCACCGTCGGGAGTGAGGCAACTGGACAGGGCCTGCGATATGCAATCTCGGAACCTCCAGTACCTTTCATAAAATAACCATCCGAAAAAAATCGACAGAAGCGCTAAAATCAGGACCGAAACACATTTCATCTGGTTCCCACCCTGCCGACCAGGAGTCATTTCCATTGAAACAACGTCGATGGTGTGACTGTAGATTCCAAGGACGGAGATGCAAGCGCCGACATCCAAGGGAGCGCCATCCTTGGAGTTTGTCGTTGGTGTATAAAGGGGTTCCGCGACCTCTTAGACGCAGCCAAAATCGTTTCTGCTGCCCTGATCGTGCCCCCTTGAAGCCGCCAGCCGAAATGTGTCACAGAGTGATTGACAGGTTGCGATGTAAAGAGCGGTGCGTTGTCCATGGGGTGGAAGGAAGAGAGTGTCAAATGGCCGCTCGGTAAACCGGGCGGGATTCTTCTGACCATGTTGCTTTTGCCGGGTGTACTTGCCATTTTCGCCCAGATACCCGGCTGTAATTTTCTGCCGTCAAACGAGTGGATCTCCAAGGCGGCCCTTCCTACTCTCGCTGTCAGCGTGGTCTCGGCGGCATTGTCGTTTTGGCTCATTTTGAAGAGCAGTCGCGAGATCGTCGGCGTGAGGAAAGGTTTCGGCCTGATAATCGCTCCGATCGCTGGTTATTTCTTCGGAAAGCATCTCGTCATCATCGCAGTGCCGATGCTATTCGCCTTTATCGCTGGCCATCGGGTGGAGCTTTCTTTCACCGTCGTCGACGCGCATGAATGGGGTAGCAAAAAATGCCGGTCACCGGTTCAGGTCGAAGGGGTTCCGATGCTATTCGACGAAATTTGCCGTGTCCCTGAGAACATCAGGCGAGAACTTGGACCGGGACAGCGGATCGCCGTTTCGGGCCGAGGCACCAGTCGGGGTGTCTTTGTGGAAAGTCTGCGCCGGGTAGATTGAAGAAGCGCCGCGCCTCGAAGGCTTTCCGGATGAGCTCGGCGGCGAGCTCGGCCCGGCGGGGCATGATCTCCGTCAGCACCAGCGCAAACTCTTCGCCGCCGAGCCGGGCCGCGGTATCGCCGGGCCGTCAGTTCATCGGCGAAGACCTGAAGCACGCGGTCGCCGGCGGCCGGCCATAGCGGTCGTTGACCGATTTGTCACCTAAAGCCAAGCTGCGCTGACGACTACGTCTGCTCGCAGAAGACGATGCGGTTGCTGAAGGGGTCGATGACGGTCATCTCCAGCCCCCACGGCTCTTGCTCGATACCGGGCTTCATGTAGCGGTAGTCCTTGCCTGAGAGTTCGGCGTGATAGGCCCGGACATTGGCGACGCGGACGAAGGCCTTGGCGCCGGGGCTGGCGTCGCCGGAATGTTCGCTCAGGTGCAGCGCCATGCCGTCACGCGAAACCTGGCAATAGAGCGGAAAATTTTCGCCGAAACGGTGCTCCCAATCGAGACGGAAGCCCAGGAAGCCGCAATAGAATTCCATGGCTTTTTCGACCGAGAAGATGCGGAAGATCGGCATTGGCGGCTCGATGCCGATGACCGAGCGGGAGGCGCCCGCCTCCTCTATCTTGGCCGAGAGAATATTCCATTGATCGAGCCCGAACTGCCGGGCAACGATTTCGAGCGTTTCGCTGTGGGTGAGCGAAATGTCGCGGTCGGCGAGGGCCTGCCGCAATGTTTTTGCCATGAGCTTGGCATCGCGAAAATCGCGCATGAAGTCATCCTTCCGTTGACGGCAAACAGGAAGATCAGTGCCCGCGTCTGCTGACCCGTTCGCCATCGATCGCCAAACGGCAAGGATGTGAAGGATGTTGTCTGGATGCATTCACCATAACGCCAGAGCGTCAAACTCGAGCGTCGCGGGGCGGCTGGCCGCATCCGGCCGAAGGCGATAGTATGAGAGGATCGATCGGCGATCAAGACGCGGTGCGCGCTGCCTCGACGGGAACGGCCTGCAGATGGCCGGCAAGTTCGACCCGGTTGCGGCCGGCGCGCTTGGCGACGTAGAGCGCCTTGTCGGCGGCGCTCAGCATGGCGTCGAAATCCTGCGGCTTCGAGCGGCCGGGCGCGACGCCGACGCTGACCGTGCATGTCAGCACTTCGTCATCGATATGGATCTCGCGCGCCTCGAAAGCCCGGCGGATGCGCTCGGCCGTCAGTTCCGCCCGGCCGGGCATGATCTCCTTCAGCACCAGCGCAAATTCCTCGCCGCCGAGCCGGGCGGCGGTGTCGCCGGTGCGGCAGCTGGCCGCGAGTTCGCCGGCGAAGACCTTGAGCACGCGATCGCCGGCAGCATGGCCGAAGCGGTCGTTGACGGATTTGAAATGGTCGATGTCGAAGACGATGACGGCGGTGGTCGTGCCCATCGGGCGCGTGCCGTACTCGTCGAACAGGGCGCGGCGGTTGAGCAGGCCGGTCAGCGGATCGGTGATCGCATCGAGACGGTGGCGGGCAGCGAGCCGCCATTGATGCAGCGCCAACGACAGCGCGCCGATCCCGGTCATGCCGGCAATGCAGACAGCGAGGCTGAGATCTTCCGCCCAGTTGCTGGGGGCCCTGCCGAGCACCAGCTTGCCGTCGGAGATCAGCACGGCGGCGCAGAGAACGAAGGAGATCGCCGTCAGCGTATAGAGCGCGGTAATGCCGAGGAGCGGCGCGGGTGCTTCGGCACGAGCGAGCCAATATTGCCGGGCGGTGGCAAAGAGCAAAAGGGCGATAGCGAGATTGTCGGCGATGAAGGCCAGGCCGTCATACCCTGATAGCATCGGCACGATGGAAAAGACCATCGCGGCAAGCGCGCGGATCGCGATGGCCGGGATAGACAGGCGGCCGGTGAGGAACTGTCTGCCTGCCCCCCATATGGTGGCAAAGCCGGCATGAAACAGCACGAAATTGGCAACGCCCAGCCATGTCTCCGGACTATTGACGTAGGCGCTGTAGACGAAAATGCCGCTGACGACGAGGACCAGGCCGATGGTGGCGGTGAGCAGCACCGTTTCCGCCCGGCGGACAATCCAACTGCCCATCAGCGTGACGGCAAGGCATGCCGCGGAGACGCCAAGCGCCAGCAAGAGAGAGTTATAGTCAAGCGTCATGCTTTTCAGTCTCCGCAGCTGTTGCCGCGCCAGATGTTGGCAGCTTATGGGCTCCGCGACGAGGAATGTCTTATGCATCCGTTAACAAATGATGCACTGCACAATGCAAATGTTACGCGTTTAACGTCGCACCGAAGTTTAAGATGAATATTCTATTTAAAATTGAATTCTGAAAGCTTACGCCTGCTGCACCACCTGCCAATGCAGGGGAAACATCGGATCGAACACCGTCACCGGACCGGCGCCGGTTTCAATCCTCGCGGGAAAGACGACCGGCTCGGCCTGCCTTGACAGGGTGATGCGCTCCTCGTTCGGCTGGAGCCCGTACCAGGCCGGCCCGTTCAGCGACACGAAGGCTTCGAGCCGCTCCAGGGCGCCCTCCTGTTCGAAGACATGGGCGAGGCAGCTCATCGTATTGACCGAGGTATAGATGCCGGCGCAGCCGCAGGCGCATTCCTTCAGCGGATCGACATGCGGGGCGGAATCCGTGCCGAGGAAGAAGCGGGCGTCACCGCTGACGGCGGCCGCACGCAGAGCCAGCCGGTGGTTTTCGCGCTTGGCGACCGGCAGGCAGTAATAATGCGGGCGGATGCCGCCGACGAGGATGGCGTTGCGGTTGATGATCAGATGGTGGGTGGTGATCGAGCCGGCGAGATTGCCCTTGGCCGCCTTGATGTAGTCGACGCCATCTGATGTCGTCACATGCTCCATCGTCACCTTCAGCTCCGGCAGGCGCTGCCGCAGCGGATCAAGCACGGTGTCGATGAAGACGGCCTCGCGATCGAAAATATCGACATCAGGCGTCGTCACCTCGCCATGGACGCAGAGCGGCAGGCCGATCTTTGCCATGCGCTCCAGCACCGGCATCGCCTTTTCCATGTCGCGCACGCCGCCATGCGAATTGGTCGTGGCGCCGGCGGGATAAAGCTTCACGGCGGTGATGAGACCGCTGTTCTTCCCCTCCTCCACGTCATCGGGGCTGGTATGTTCGGTGAGATAAAGCGTCATCAGCGGCTGGAAGCGATGGCCGTCCGGCAAGGCCTCGAGGATACGCTCGCGATAGGCCTTGGCGTCGGTGGTGGTGACGACGGGCGGCACGAGATTGGGCATGATGATGGCGCGGGCGAAGGTGCGGCTCGTATCGGCGATCACGCCCTCCAGCATGGCGCCATCGCGCAGATGCAGGTGCCAGTCATCAGGACGGCGAATGGTGATCGATTGCATGGCAGGCCTCCGAAGCGATGCGTCTGCGGCCTCGATAACACTAAAGCGCGTCGCATTGAAATTGAATCATGCGACGCGCTTTAGCTCTTTTTTTCGTGAATGTCGCGCGGCATCACGCCAGCGCGATCTCCAGCGTCACATCGGCCGGGCGGCGGTTTTCGAGGATCAGCCGGCCGTTCGGCAGGTCATTGCCGTAGACCTTGGCGCTGGCGGCCTCTTCGGTGAGCTTATAACCGCGCCAGCGCGCCCACAGCCTCTCCTCGAGCACCTCGATCGGCGGCGCCAGCATGATCGAAAAGTCGAAGACACCTTCGAGTTCGGCCCATTTGCCCAGCGAAAACAGCAGATAATTGCCCTCGACGATGATGAAACGGTGATCGGGGGAAACAGGGCGGGCCGAGGCAATGGCGAGTTCACGCGAGCGGTCGAAGACCGGCACCAGAACCTCCTGATCGGCCAGCCTGACGGCGCGGATGATATCGAGGAAACCGCGGACATCGAAGGTCTCGGGGATCCCCTTGCGCGCCAGCAGGCCGCGTTCGATCAGGATGGCGTTGTCCATGTGGAAGCCATCCATCGGCAGGACTTCGGCACTTTCGCCCCTGGCTTTCAACGCTTCCGCCAGATTGTCGGCCATGGTGGATTTGCCGGCACCCGGCGGTCCGGCGATGGCGACCAGGAAACGTTTGGAATGGCCGGCGCGGTCAAGAACTGCGCCGGCGATTTCGTCGATGCGTGCCGTCATGCCGCGACGGGCTCCGTCGGCACCGCCTTGGCGCCGGTCATGAAGGCGACGGCGTCGGACATGGTGTATTCCTTCGGATCGATCACCGTCAGCCGCCGGCCGAGACGGTGGATATGGATCCGGTCGGCCACTTCGAAGACATGCGGCATGTTGTGGGAGATCAGCACGATCGGCAGGCCGCGGGCCCTGACATCGAGGATCAGTTCCAGCACGCGGCGGCTTTCCTTGACGCCAAGGGCTGCCGTCGGTTCGTCCATGATGATGACCTTCGAGCCGAAGGCGGCGGCGCGGGCAACCGCGACACCCTGGCGCTGACCGCCGGAGAGCGTTTCCACCGCCTGGTTGATGTTCTGGATGGTCATCAGGCCGAGTTCGGACAGCTTGTTGCGCGCCAGCTTTTCCATGGCCGGCCGGTCGAGCATGCGGAACATGGAGCCGAGCACGCCCGGTTTGCGGATCTCGCGGCCGAGGAACATGTTGTCGGCGATCGAAAGCGCCGGCGACAAAGCGAGATTCTGATAGACGGTCTCGATGCCGGCCTCGCGCGCTTCCATCGGCGAGCGGAACTGCACCTGTCGGCCTTCGAGGGTAATCACCCCCTCGTCCGGGGTGACAGCTCCCGATATCGCCTTAATCAGCGAGGACTTGCCGGCGCCGTTATCGCCGATGACGGCGAGAATTTCACCCGGATAGAGGTCGAAATCGGCATTGTCGAGCGCGGTCACGCGGCCATAACGCTTGACGAGACCGCGGGCGGTGAGAAGGGGTTCGCGAGCCATGATTACACCGAAACCTTTCTGATCCACTGATCGATGGCGACGGCGGCGATGATCAGCACGCCTGTCAAAAGGACTTTCCATTGCGGGTCGGCGCCGAGCATGTTGAGGCCCATAGAGACGACGCCGACGATCATGGCACCGAAGAGCGTGCCGAGAATGGAGCCGCGGCCGCCGAACAGCGAGATGCCGCCGATCACAGTCGCGGTGATCGCTTGGAGGTTAAAATCGGTGACGGCCGAAGACGGAGAGATCGAGCCGTTGCGTCCGATCGAGACCCAGGCGGCCAAGCCGGCAATGACGCCTGATATGGCATAAACGGTCAGCAGCACCTTCTTGGTCTGAATGCCCGAGAGCTTGGCTGCCTCCGGATCGTCGCCGACGGCATAGACATGCCGGCCCCAGGCGGTGTGATTGAGGACATACCAGAGCACCAAGACGAGCAGCACCATGGCGATGACGCCGAGGGTGAGCACGGCGCTGCCGAGCTTGAAGCTCACGGCGAAAAGATGCAGCAGCGGCGCCTTTTCGTCGACGTCGGTATCGCGGATCGTCTCATTGGCGGAATAGATGAAATTCGTCGCCATGACGATATTCCAGGTGCCGAGCGTGACGATGAAGGGCGGCAGTTTCATGTAGGCGACGAGGAAGCCGTTCAGCAATCCGCAAAGGCCGCCGACAAGCATGCCGGCTGCGACCGCGATCGGCGTCGGTATGCCGTAGGTGATCGCGACATTGCCCATGATGACCGCCGAGATCACCATGATGACGCCGATCGAAAGATCGATGCCGGCGGTCAGGATGACCAGCGTCTGGGCGGCGCCGAGAATACCGACGATGGCGATCTGCTGCAGGATCAGCGTCAGCGTATAGGACGAGAAGAACCGTCCGCCGATGGTGATCCCGAAGATGATGATTGCCAGCACCAGCACGATCAGCGGCACGGCGGCCGGCGTCGAGTGCAGAAAATGCTGCGCGCGCTTGATCAGCGAGACTTTCTCGTGCTCGAAGGAGGCAACGCTCTTGTCGCTGCCGTCGAGGACACGTTCGAATTCCTGTGTTCCGGTCATGGTTCCTCCTCCGCATCCGCGCGCCGAACTCGCGCGGGGGCCGTCACCGATATCCATCCGGTCTTTGATTAGCCGGTTCGTGAGGCGACGGCACATCGTCCGTCGAAAACGGCCGGGGATCAAGCCCCGGCCGCTCTGCTTTCAGCAATCGGGGCTCAGCCCCAGCACTTGTCCGTGCCTTCCTTGGTGTCGATCGACTTGACGCCGGAGACCGGCTTGTCGGTGACGAGCGAGACGCCGGTGTCGTAGAAGGACTTGCCTTCGGTCGGCTTCGGCTTTTCACCGCTGTCGGCGAACTTCTTGATCGCTTCGACGCCAAGGGCTGCCATCATCAGCGGATATTGCTGCGAGGTGGCGCCGATGACGCCTTCCTTGACCGACTTCACGCCCGGGCAACCGCCGTCGACCGAGACGATCAGCACGTTCTTTTCCATGCCGACGGCCTTCAGCGCCTGATAGGCGCCGACAGCGGCCGGCTCATTGATCGTGTGGATGACGTTGATGCTCGGATCCTTCTGCAGAAGGTTTTCCATGGCCTTGCGGCCGCCTTCTTCATTGCCGTTGGTCACGTCATGACCGACGATACGAGCATCGTCCTCGTCGCCGATCTTGTTCGGATCCTTCGGATCGATGCCGAAGCCCATCATGAAGCCCTGGTCGCGCAGAACGTCGACCGTCGGCTGCGACGGGGTCAGGTCGAGGAAGCCGACCTTGGCATCCTTGGCCTTGTCGCCCATCGTTTCCTTGGCCCACTGGCCGATCAGCTTGCCGGCGAGCAGGTTGTCGGTGGCGAAGGTGGCGTCGGCGGCATCGGCCGGCTCGAGCGGTGTGTCGAGAGCGATGACCAGCAGGCCGGCATCACGGGCCTTCTTGACCGAAGACACGATGCCCTTGGTGTCGGAAGCAGCAATCAGGATGCCCTTTGCGCCGTCGGCAATGCAGCTTTCGATCGCGGCCACCTGGCTTTCGCTGTCACCGTCGACCTTGCCGGCATAGGACTTCAGCGAGACGCCGAGTTCCTTGGCCTTGGCGGTCGCACCTTCCTTCATCTTGACGAAGAAGGGGTTGGTGTCGGTCTTGGTGATGAGGCAGGCAGCAACATCAGCCGCCATGACAGGAGCGGAAAAGGTGACACCAAGCGCGAGCGCGCCGAAAGCGAGAACAGATTTCTTCATGGAACTCCTCCCAGAGTTTGCCGGCGCCGCCCCTGCGGGGCCGGAATTTAAGATATAGCACTTCGCCGTGGATCGCTAATGCCTCCCAGCGGTCCCGTGCCCTTGACGACGGCAATTAAGAGCGAAAAGAAATCGGCTTGTCAATAAATAAATCCAATTGAATTATTAATTCGATGTGGCATGCTCAATCGAATTAGGGCATAGGCCAACAATCGGGAGGAGCGGCCATGTCGTCCTTGGAAGGACCGGAACACACACCGGTCCCGCCACCAATTCTGAATCCGGCCGGAGGTGCGAACCAGGTCAGGGTGCGAGCCTATAACGAACGGCTCGTGCTGTCGCTGGTGCGTCTCTACGGCGCGCTGTCGAAGGCCGATATCGCGCGCCGCAGCGGGCTGTCGGCGCAGACCGTCTCCGTCATCATGCGGGTGCTGGAGAAGGAAGGGCTGCTGTCGCGCGGGGAACCGGTGCGCGGCCGTGTCGGCCAGCCGTCGATCCCGATGCATATCAATCCCGATGCCGTCTATTCCTTCGGTTTGAAGATGGGCCGGCGCAGCGCCGATCTGGTGTTGATGGATTTCGTCGGCCGCATCCGCATGCAGCTGCACCGGACCTATGCCTATCCGCTGCCGGATGAAATCCTCGCCTTCGTCACCTCAGGCATCCGGGAGCTGGAAGACCGGCTCGACGACAAGCAGCGCGGCCGCATCGCCGGCCTCGGCATCGCCGCCCCCTTCGAGCTCTGGAACTGGGCCGAAGAGGTGGGTGCGCCGCCGGGCGCCATGGAGGTCTGGCGCGACGTCGACCTGCAGGCCGACATCGCCGCGCGCGTCTCCCATCCGGTCTTCATGCAGAACGATGCGACCAGCGCCTGCGGCGCCGAACTCGTCTTCGGCGTCGGACCGTCCTATCCGGATTTCGTCTATTTCTTCATCGGCTCCTTCATCGGCGGCGGCATCGTCCTGAATTCGGCGATCTTTTCCGGCCGCACCGGCACGGCAGGCGCGATCGGGCCGCTGCCTGTGCGCGGCAAGAACGGCGAGACGATGCAGCTACTTGAAATCGCCTCGATTTTCGTGCTCGAAAACATGCTGCGCGAGCGGGGCATCGATCCCGAGCCGCTGTGGTATTCGGCCGACGGCTGGGTGGATTTCGGCGAACCGATGGAAGCCTGGATCCAGGATAGCGCCAAGGCGCTGGCGCAGGCGATCGTTGCAGCGGCCTCGATCGTCGATTTCAGCGCGGCTGTCATCGACGGCGGCTTTCCCGATTGGGTGCGCAGCCGCGTGGTGCAGGCCACGATCGACGAAGCTGCCAAGCTCGACCTGCAGGGCGTCGTCATGCCCGAAATCATCGAGGGCGCGGTCGGCGCCCAGGCGCGCGCCATCGGCGGCGCCAGCCTGCCGATATTCGCGCGTTACCTCACCGACCAGAACGTACTCTTCAAGGAGGTAGACCATGCTGAAAGGACTTGATCCGCTGTTGAGCCCGGAGCTGCTTTTTACGCTTCGCGCCATGGGCCACGGCGACGAGATCGCCATCGTCGACGGCAATTATCCGGGCGTCGAACATGCCCGCCGGCTGATCCGGCTCGACGGCCACCACCTCATCCCGGTCCTCAATGCCGTGCTCAGCGTGCTGCCGATCGACGATTTCGTGGCGGAGGCGATCTTCCGCTCGACCGTCAAGGCCGAGCGCGACAAGCTCGATCCCGTGCATGAGGAGATGATCGACTGCTGCGCCCGCCACGAGCCGCATCGGCAGGTGGTGCCGCTGATTGGCCAGGATTTCTACGGCCGGGTGAAGACCGCCCATGCGGTGATCCAGACCGGCGAGCCCAGGCTCTATGCCAACATCATCCTGCGCAAGGGCGTGATCTATCCGAAAGAGCCGGGCACCCATGCGGCGGCCGGGGTCGATCCGTTCGTTTACTAGAACAATTCCGGCAAAAGTGCGCAGCGGTTTGGTCGTTGGCAGGCTTTGGCTTTCGGGCCGGCTGAAGGGCAGTCTTCGCCATTCGTTCGATGGATGTTATTGTGCGGCCGGTGCGTTGGTCCACCGCGCCGGCAAACCGCTCGGCTGCGAACGGCGCCTCACCACCAAGAGTCGACGTCGCGGGATCAGGCCGGTGAAGCGATGAGAAGACGGATCTCGCATGGCACCTGACATAAGCACGACCCCTCGTCGCAGCACCACCGGCCTGCGCAAGTTTCTGGATCCTGAGCAGCAGCGGGATTGGATAGAAGGCGAGGCGGACTTGATCGACGCCGAAGAGCGTCTGGAGTCCCTGGAACAGCGGTTCAAGTACGTCGCGCGGTTCCAGAAGCTGCTTCGTCGCCCGCAGGCGCAAGACGTTCTGGAAATTCTCGGGGTATACGGGCAGACCTGCATCCCCATCCCGCGCAAGACCGAGCGTCACTACTGGTCAGTTTCCTGTCTGCCCTCGACTTCCGACAAGCCGCTCGTCCGCGTTAATGCGAGCTGGATGGAGCTTTTCACGCTCTACGCCGACGGCGAAGGGCTGCGTGCACGATTCCTGGTGCATCTTTCGCATTTCACCACCGACCATTCACCCGCGCAGGGCGACGTGGACGAGGCTTTTCTCGAGCACTGCGTCACGACGCCCGAAGACGTCGGTTACTTTTTTCCGCGCGGCGAGGACATTTTCGGCATCAATGTGCGGGGCTCGGCCTCGATCCGCAAATTCCTCGCGGAGCGCCGCATCTTGCGCGCCATTCGGACTTTCAATGTGACGCACATGAACCGGGGCCGGAACGCCTATCAGGCGAGCCACTGCTACAGCCTGGCGGATACGATGCTGGCAGGTTGATCGGCTCCGGGATGCGCGACCGATGGACAGGAACCGAATCCTCATCCGATTTACGGCAAAGATATCCATTGTGCGCAGCGAAACTCCCGTGCCTTCGTAAAGGCAACCCACCATTAACCTACCAAGCGCACGATCTTTGGGATTTGTCGGTGCTGCGCGGCTTCATCAGCCATTGCGATACCGGCCCTCTTAATTCCGCCCGAATGAATTGAGGCGGTCTTCGATCACGGCGTAGGATCGCCGATGCCGTGAAGTTGCGCCATCCGTCGTCGGCATTCGCTGATACGAGCGTAGCAAACTGGCCATGACGGCTCTTCACACAACAGGAGCCTGTTCATATGCCTCGCATCCAACCAACCAGACCGCAGATGGAGATCGTTGCCTGGCTCGCGATCTTCCTGCTTCTCTTCTGCCTGTCTTGGCTCTTCCAATGGCATGAAGGGCTGGATGGATTCATCGAAAAGCATCATGACTATCCGCTGGACCACGCGCTCCTCGCCCTCAATATCTCCGGGTTTCTCGGGCTGATTTATTCCGCGCTGAGGATCCGGGATCTTTCGAGGGAGGTCAATCGCAGGCTGCAGGCCGAAAAGAACGTTGACTGGATCGCCTGTCACGACACGCTGACCGAACTGCCTAACCGCAGGTTTCTGGATTCCGTATGCGCACAGGCGATGACCGATCAAAGGGCACAAGAAACCTACGCCGTGTTCAGCATCGATCTCGACGGCTTCAAGAAGATCAATGATCTCCTCGGGCACGATCACGGGGATGCGGTGCTGAAGACTGTTGCCCAGCGGCTCTCTTCCCTCTTTCCCCGCGAGCACGTTTTCCGCCTTGGCGGAGACGAGTTCGTTGTTCTGGCGCGGCACACTGGAAATCCCGATCTTGTCGCGTTGGGGAACCGCATAGTGACCGTGATCGGCAAGCCGTTCACATTCAATGGTGTCGCCGTCGACCTCGGCGCCAGTGTCGGCTTCGCGCTTTTTCCGGAGAACGGCGATGACCTCAGTCAAGTCATTCGACATTCCGACTGTGCGATGTATGTGGCGAAAAAGCAGGGGCGCAATCTGGTGAAGCCCTTCGTGGCTTCGATGCAGGACGAGTTGGCGAAACGGATTCGAGTGGAAGCGGATCTGAGAGCAGCCATCAAGAAGGCTGAGATCGTTCCCTACTATCAACCTCTCGTAGACCTGAAGACGAATAGGATTATCGGCTTCGAGGCGCTGGCGCGCTGGAAGACGGCCTCCGGCGAATTCATCCCACCGAACGAATTCATTCCTGTGGCAGAGGAAGCCGGTCTGATCGTCGAATTGACAGACCAACTGCTTCGCCACGCCTGCACCGATGCGCTTTCCTGGCCAAATGAGCTCGTCCTGTCATTCAACCTGTCTCCGATCCAACTGAGCGACCGACTGCTGGGCCTGCGAATTCTCAAGATATTGGGCGATGTCGGTCTGCCCGCGCACAGGGTCGAGCTGGAGGTGACGGAGAGCGCCATCATCCAGGACGCAGTCACCGCACGAATCGTCCTCGACGATCTGGTGAATGCGGGGGTCAGGATTGCTCTCGACGACTTTGGAACAGGATATTCCAGCCTCTCACAACTATCCAACTACCGGTTCGACAAGATCAAGATAGACAGGAGTTTCGTCTCTTCATTCGAGACCAATGACAAGCAAGACAAGGTCATCAAGGCGATCATCGCTCTCGGTGTGGGACTTGGCGTGACGATAACGGCCGAGGGTATCGAAGAGGAGAGCCAGCTTCAGCGGCTTCAGGACCTGGGTTGCGACATCGGCCAAGGGTATCTGCTTGGCAGGCCAGCGCCGGCCGAGAATCTTGCCACAGGCCAGGTCAGCGCCAGAGTTTTGCAGCGCGGTTGATGGGGGCCGCGGTATGTCGGGTTCAGCCTGGAGATGCTGGA
Source organism: Rhizobium sp. 62_C5_N11_2 (assembly GCF_051811185.1). Lineage (NCBI taxonomy): Bacteria > Pseudomonadati > Pseudomonadota > Alphaproteobacteria > Hyphomicrobiales > Rhizobiaceae > Rhizobium > Rhizobium sp. 62_C5_N11_2. The sequence continues at coordinate 112,624 of NZ_JBPWPW010000001.1, read as the reverse complement.
GTCTGTCGTCGAACAAGCGCCGTCCACCTGGCCGACCGGCCATTCCACCGAAACATCATCCTAAACCTTAAGCGATGGATACCCACGCGCTTGGGATGACCTAGGTCGGCCCGCGAGAATTTCGCCGAAAGTCACTGAGGCAGTTGCGTTTGGATTCTTTATCAGTCATTCTAGAACAATTGATAAAGAATCGGAGCGACAATGGGCCGAACGCGGGAATTCGATGAGCAGGCGGTGCTGACGGGGGCGATGCACATCTTTCGCAAGCAGGGCTATCAAGCTGCATCAATCCGAGACCTCGAGGAGGCGACGGGGCTCAAGGGTGGAAGCATCTATCACGCCTTCGGCGACAAGGCCGGCCTCTTCGACGCAGCGTTCGAACATTACCACCGAACGGTGCTGGAGGGACGCATCGAGCGGTTTGCGCCGCCAGGAAGCGGGCTTCAAGGGTTGCGCGAATTGTTCCTCACGCTCCTGCATGAGCCCGACGATGGCTCCCTTGGCTGCCTGATCACCAATATGGCGGTGGAATTCGGCGGCGGCGTCAATCCGCATCCCCGTGTCGAAGCGGCGCTCGGCCTCCTTCGTACCACATTCCGCTCGAGGCTGACCGAAGTGCCGACCATCGTTCGAGACGGTGACGGAGCCAAGGCGAACAGGACAGCCACCCGCCTTCTGGCCTTCTATCAGGGCCTTCTCGTGCTCATTCGCGGCGGCGATGACAAGGCCGGCCTGCGGCAGGCGATAGAAGATGAATTCAATCAACTGGAGACGATGTCATGACACCTGAGGCCCTGTGGAATCGATATGCAGCCATCTGGTCGCTGAACGCTGACGCTCGCGAGCCGGAAATGCTGGCTTGCCTCGCTGACGAGGTGACCTATTGCGACCCGAATGGAGCGATCGCGGGGCGCGCCGGTCTCTCGGCTTATATGGCCGGCTTCAAGGAGAGCATGCCGGGAGGCCGGTTCAAGATATTGAGCGTTCTCCACCATAATGACCGTTCTCTGGCGCGCTGGGCACTGCGCCACGAAGACGAGAGGGTCTTGCAGACCGGCACGAGTTTCGGGGTGATTTCCGATGGCCGGTTCGGCGCGATCACCGGCTTCTTCGATCTTCTGGCGGAGCAGCACCATGACTAGCGAGGCGACACGCGGGCTGGCGCTCGACTTTGCCAGCCAGATCGCCCCAGCCGGCTGCATCGATATCAGGCGCTTCTTCGGCGGATCCGCCCTGGTCCGAAACGGCGCGCAGTTCGGGTTCGTCATGAAGGGCACGCTGTATCTCCGCGTCGACGAAGCGATGCGCGTGGAGTTCGAGGCAGATGGCTCCGAACCGTTCAGCTACCGCGCTGCCGGGAGGGAGGTGACGGTTCGCCGCTACTACGCCGTCCCGGCACATGTGATCGACGACCCTGCGCTGCTGCACAGCTACGCGGAGCGCGCATTGCACGCGACCCCCACGCCCGGCCACAGGCTCTCCGACACGATCCTGGCCGTCACCCCGTCCGGCTAGCGCATAAGTGAGAAAGAAGGGCCGACATCTGTCGGTCCGCCTGTCTTTTCAGGGCCGGAAGCCACACCTCCGATTCAGGTGTTCAGGCCGCCATCCACTGTGAGAATGGTTCCGGTGATGTGCCTTGCAGCAGGGCTTGCGAGGAAAGCCACAGCGGCCGCCACATCTTCCGGCTCGCCATAACGGCCAAGTGGGATGAGGGCACGCTGGAAGTCGGCGAAGTCGCCGTCGGCGGGATTCATATCGGTGTCGGTCGAACCCGGCTGGACGAGGTTTACGGTGATATCGCGAGATCCGAGTTCCCGCGCGAGGCCGCGGGTAAACGAGTGGAGCGCGGATTTTGTCATGAAATAGACCGTACCGGTGTCACCGACGATGCGTTCGGCGCCGACTGAGCCGATCGTGATGACGCGGCCTCCCGCCTGCAGATAGGGAATCGCGGCCTGCGAAGCGAGCAAGGGCGACCGCACATTGACGTCCAGCAGCGCATCGATCTGCTCGACGCTGACGTCGGCGATCGCACCGTAAAGCGCGATTGCGGCATTGTTGACGAGAATATCGAGACCGCCAAGTGCCTGGGCCGCCTCCTCGACCGAGCGCTTCACGGCTGCCGGATCGGCGCTGTCGGCCTGGATGGCAAGCGCTTTGCGGCCCTTGCGCTCGATCGCCCGGACGATTTCGGCGGCGCGATCGGCCGAACGCTCATAAGTGATGGCGACATCAGCGCCTTTGTCGGCAAGCGCCAATGCGATGGCGGCACCGATGCCACGCGAGCCGCCTGTTACCAGGGCACGCTTTCCAGCCAGTTCTGTCATGATCTTCTCTTTCTGTAGTGATCGACATATAAATAGCTAGGCACGTTGCGATGGGGTGTCAATGGGTTTATATAATGATCGATGCAAAAATCGGATGAGATCTCGGAAGTCGATAAAACCCCTGCCCGCAGTCGCGGGCGGCCGCGGGCGTTCGATCGGGAAACAGCCTTGGCGCGGGCAACCCGCCTGTTCTGGATCAAGGGCTTCGAGGCGACCTCGATCGCCGACCTCACCGAGGCGATGGGGATCGGATCGCCGAGTCTTTACGCGGCATTCGGCTCGAAGGAGGCGCTCTATGCCGAGGCGTTGCGCCACTATCGCGACAACAACGAGGCGCTCGTCTGGGCAGGCTTCCTCTCCGCGGGCACGGCCCGTGAAGCGGTGATGTCGCTTCTGATGGATTCGGCCGCTGCCCTGACCGGCTGTGTCGTGGATATTCCCCGCGGCTGCATGGTGGCGCTCTCTTCGGTCGGCAGCGAGGGCCATGTGGAACTCGGCGAACTCGTGCGAGCCGCCCGCGCTGTCACGCTCGACCGCCTGAAGCTGCGCCTGAACCAGGCGATATCAGCAGGCGAAATTCCGGTCTCGACCGACGTCCACGCGCTTGCCCGCTTCGTGCAGACCGTTCAGAATGGCATGTCGATCCTGGCCCGCGACGGAGCGACCCGTGGCGAACTGGAGGCCGTGGCCGAGCTGGCCATGCTGGGTTGGGACACTCGAACCGGGGATGCTGAGCGCAGGCAGACTTACGCCGATCATGCATAACCTCTAGGCAGTCGGTCGCGGAGGCTTCGCAGGATCGTTGGAGCGCACCGCTGCCCCTCATCCGGCTGCCGCCACCTTCTCCCCGTAAACGGGGCGAAGGGGACATGTCGCGACCTCTCCGTTCCCCACTGGCCTGTCGCAGGGTACGTCCCCTCGCCCCGTTTACGGGGAGAGGGTTAGGGTGAGGGGCAGCCATCGGCGCGAACCGTCAGGAACCCGCCTCACAGTTCCGGCATCCCGCCCTGAACGCTCAAATCTCTCCCGCCGACGGTCCCCAGACATCCGTCAGCGCAAAACCGTTCGGATGCGGGTCAAAGGGGTCGAGGGCTACCTGGGTCAGGCCGAAGGTGAAGCCGCGGCCGGTGATGGTGGGGATGACGGCGGGGCGGCCGGCCACCTCGGTCACTGCCTGGAGGCCGACCTCGAATTCGGAACCGATGATCGATTTCGAGGTGAAGACGTCGCCGACCTTGGCCTTGCCGCGCGCATAAAGGGTGGCGAGATTGGCGGAGTTGCCGGTGCCGCAGGGCGAGCGGTCGGCGCGGCCCGGCCACATGGTGGTGCAGGTGCGCACCGTGCCGTCGGCTTCGGTATCGCGGAACATGACATAGGCGACGCCCGAGATCGCCGGGATCTCGGGATGGACGACCTTGATGCCGCGGTTGATCAGCTCCTTGAGGATCATGCCGGCCTGGACGAGGCCGGCGGCATTGGCCTTCTCGATCGTCAGACCGATCTGGCCGACATCGACCAGCGCATAGAAGATGCCGCCGTAGCTGATGTCGGCCTTGATCTTTCCCCAATGCGGCGTGTCGATCCCGACATCGAGCTCATGCACGAAGGAGGGCACCATGGTGAGCCTGACCTTTTCGCAGCGCCCGTCGCGGCAGGTCGCCGTCGCCTTGACCAGGCCGGCGGCGGTTTCGAGGGTGACGATCGTCTCCGGCTCTTTCATCTCGACGATGCCGGATTCGAGCAAGGCCGTGGTGACGCAGATCGAGTTCGAGCCGGAACTCGCATGCGCCTGGTCGGGCTGCAGGATGATGAAGGCGGCGTCGGCCTCCGGGTGCCGTGCCGGCAGCAGCAGGTTGACCGAGCCGATCGGCGCGCCGCGCGGCTCCAGGCAAAGGAAGCGGCGGAGCTCATCACCCTTCGGATCGGTGTTCAGCCAATGCAGCTGGGCGGCAATGGTATCGCCCGGGATTTTTGGCACGCCGCCGATCGCGACGCGGCCGATCTCACCTTCGGCGTGGACATCCAGCAACTGGATCGTGCGCTTCCATCTCATATCGAAAACTCCAGATCAGACGTGACGGGTGACGCCGCCATCGACGCGAATATTCTGGCCGGTGATGTAACCGGCGCCGTCGGAGAGCAGGAAGGCAGCGGTCTTGGCGATCTCCTCCACATGGCCGATGCGCTTCATCGGGACCTTCTCGGCGGTCTCGGGCTTGTGGTTCAGACTGTCGATATAGCCCGGCAGTATGCAGTTCATGCGGATATTGTCGGCCGCATAACGATCGGAATAGAGCTTGGTGAAGGCGCCGGCAGCGGCACGATAGGTGCAGGAAACCGGGAAGACCAGCGACGGCTCGTAGGCCGCGAAGGTGGTGATGTTGACGAAGGCGCCCTTGCCCTGTTTCAGCATGACCGGCGTCACCAGGCGGGCCATGCGCACCAGCGACAGGATCATCATGTCGGAACCGAGCGTCCAGTTCTCGTCTGAAATATCGAGCAGGTCGCCCTTCGGCGGGTGACCGCTCAGGTTGACGACGGCGTCGATGCGGCCATAGGTCTTCATCGTCAGGTCGAAGATCGCCTTGAGATCCTCGGCCTTTTCGGCAACGCCGCGCGAGGCGACGCCGCCGAGTTCGGCCGCCAGCTTCTCACAGCTTTCCGACGGCGACATCAGCGCCAACTGATAGCCCTGGGCGGAGAGCTCGCGGGCGATCGCCTCGCCCATGCCGCGGCCGCCGCCGGTGATCAGCGCTACGGGTTTGCTGGTATCGGACATCGGGGCCTCCTAATAGCGGTCTATGCGGAACGGGGTCACATCGAGGGATGGTTTGAGCCCGGTCACCATATCGGCGATCACGAGCGCTGTCGTTGCCGAAAAGGTCAGGCCGAGATGGCCGTGGCCGGTCGCATAAAAGACGCCGGGCATTTTCGACGACGGCGAAATGATCGGGATCGTATCGGGCAGCGCCGGACGATGACCCATCCATTCCGTCGTCTCCTCGACCTTCAGGCCGGGCAGCGCGCGCTGGGCATGGCGCACCAGCACCCGCGGACGGCGGAAATCCGGCGCGGCATCGAGACCGGCGAGCTCGACATTGCCGCCGACACGGATGCCGCCCGCCGTCGGCGTCACCATGAAGGCGCGATGCGGCCAGATCACCGAATAACGCATGGAGATGCCGGGCTTCATGATCTGCGTGTGATAGCCACGCTCGGTTTCGAGCGGGATCGGCTCGCCGAGCTTTTCGGCAAGGAAACGGGTGTGGACGCCGGCGGCAAGCACCACCGAATCGGCCTCGATCCGCCTGCCATCCTCGAGGAGAACAACGGCCGTGCCATCGCCCCTGCGCTCGATATTCCGCACAGTGCCGGAGACGAAGGTCGTGCCCGCGGCCTTGGCGGCGTCGGTGAGTTTCACCACCAGCTTGTAGGGGTCGCGGATCGACTTGTTGTCGGGAAGCAGCACGGCTTTGGCGATCGCCGGTGACAGGGTGGGTTCGTAATATTGGATGGCGCCGTTGCTCAAAACCTCGAATTCGAGGCCGTAGCGCTGCATCATGGCGAGATGGCCGCGATCGGCGGCAAATTCCGCCTCGGTCTCGTAGATCGCCAGGCAACCTTCCTCGGTCATCAATTCGGGTGCGCCGATCGCCTGGAGCATCTGCCTGAAATCGCCGAGCGCGCGGTTGGACAGGCTCATGCCGGCATCCTCGATCGCTCTCAGCCGCGAGGGCCGGCCGGCGGCGAGGAAGCGCAGGAACCAGGGCAGCATCCTGGCGGCATAGGAGGGCCGCAGCCAGACCGGGCCTTCCGGATCGAGCAGCCAGCCGGGGATCTTCTTCCAGGTCGAAGGGCCGGAGCCGGCGGCAAAATCCAGCGCGATGCTCGCCATATTGCCGAAAGAGGTGCCGCGTCCCGGCTCGCCCTTGTCGATCAGCGTCACCTCAAGGCCGCGCCGCTGCAGTTCGAAAGCGATCGAGGCGCCGATCACGCCCGCGCCGACGACCGCTACCCTCTTCTTCATCTCATCCGCCATGCCATCAACCCATCGCACGGCAGACAGAATTGCCGTCGTAGCCTGATATATCACATCAAGATGCGATGCCTAGAGAATTTCCGTTTTCTCCGAATTACGGGAAATTCCCTATCTTCTTTGGTTTTCGCAATTCCGAAACGCAAAACCGCTGTGCACTTTTGCTGGAATTGCTTTGTGGAATTTTTACTGGCTTTCCGGCAGGCTGGCACCGACGCTGTCGCCGACCGAACCGACGGTGTTGTTCATCGACTGGCCGAGACGCTTCAGCTGGGCATCGTAGTTGCGCCGGGTGCGCGGATCGAAGATCGCAATCGGCGTGCTGACGGCGACGCTGACGGCACTTCCGGCGGTCTGGGCAGCGCCCATCGCCACGGCGCCGACGGCCTCGCCGAGCCCGACATTGGAATCGGTGATCGCCTGGCCGGCAATCAGGCGGTCGCCGATCAGCTTCACCACCTCGGGGCTTTCGGCGAACTTGCCGTGATTCAGCCGGTCGCCGCCCTTGAGCTTGGTGAGGTCAAGCACGGTGATGCCGGCCGCCTCAAGCTTGCTGCGATAGGGTTCGACGGAGGGATCGATCTGGCCGAGCCGGTCGACATTGCCGGAGATGCGCCGCGACAGCGCCAGAGCCCGGTCGTCCTGCGAGACGAAGATGGTGAAATGCGGCCTTTCCTTGCCGAGGCTCGCGAACTGGCGGCCGAAGACATCGACATCGAGATCCGGCGAAGCGAGGATGACATTGTTGATCTTGGCGGCGACATGACCATTGCGGATCGCCATTTGCCGCAACGCTTCGACGGTGAGCCAGGTGCCCATCGAATGGGCCATGATGGTGACGTCGCTGACAGCAGGATTGGCGGCGGTGCGGGTCAACAATTCCTCCAGCGCGTCGCGGGAATAGTTGGTGCTTTCCTTGTCGTAATTATAATCGAAGATGCTGCCGCGCGACGGCCAGGTGAAGACGACCGGGGCGACGTCGGCATGCGAATCGTGGACGATCTGCGCGAAGCGGTAGACGGCATCCTCATAACGATTGTTGAAGCCGTGGACGAAGACCAGCACGCGGCGGCTCTTCGGCATATGGGTCTTCAGCCAGGTCTCGCCGGCCCGCTCGCCCTCCAGGGGATCGACGGAAATGGTGACGAAATCGCGCAGCGGATTGGCCGGCAGGCGGCTTGGCCATTGCACTTGGCCGACCTTGCGATTGGCTTCCGGCGGAATGGAGACGTCGACGGCATTGACGGCGAGGCCAGTGCCGCGCTCACCGGAGAAAAGCACGGCGGGATTGTCGTCGGCAGCGCGTGTCGTGGCGACGAGAAGATCGACCTTGGAGGTGCCCGGAGCGACGGTGCCGGCCGCCTGCATGACACCGACCGGCCTGCCGCCGCAGCCGGCGAGCACCATCGTTGCAACGAGAAGACCTGTCAGGGCCGCGCGCGGGGCGCGCCTTTTGCCGATCATGACCAAACTCCAATCGGTTCACGCACCGGACAGGCGGCGCCCGTTCAAATAGTCCGACGAGGCTTGCCGAGTCAAACCGCGGGAGGTGGAAAAGAGCTTTCCTGTGAGAACCGCTGCGCGCTTTTGCTGGAATTGCGCCTGAAACTTTCGGCTGTCCACGGCGTTTTGTCCGATCACATTCAATCGATGGATCAGGGTGATGAAGTTGCTCGCGATCACAGGCTTATCGACATTGATGCTGATGCCTTCTCTGGGTTCGACGGAGACGCTCGGCGAGGCCGACATCCGCCGCGACATCATCGGCAAGACGGTCTACCTCTCCACACCGCTTGGCGGTGAACTGCCGCTGATCTTCCGTTCTTCCGGCAAGGTCGACGGCAACGGCCAGGCGATCGGTCTCGGCCGCTATGTCAAGCCAAGCGATACCGGCCAATGGTGGATCGACGCCAACCGCCTCTGCCAGAAATTCCAGAGCTGGAACAAGGGCAAGCCGATGTGCTTCGAACTCGAACGCGCCGGCGCCAACAAGGTCAAATGGACCCGGGACAACGGCAAAAGCGGCGTTGCCCGTATTGGCAATTGATCGATTCGACTTGGGAGAAAACAGACTTGCAGGAAAAGAAAAAAGCCCGACGCGGGAGGAGGTGCGCCGGGCTCTTGATCCTGACTGACAACTGGGAGGAGGAGTGTTGTCAGTCCGATGTAAGAGCGCTGGGAGGAGGAGTGCGCTGCTTACGAAGATAGTGATACCCAATTCTTTTGATTCGGAATAGCGAAAATACCGCAATGCAGCAATGCACTGGACGCAATGCTTGCCCTCAAAATAACAGGTCACCGCCTCATTTTGCAGCATGTTTGACCGGATGGTCAAAATTATGCCGAAAATTGCGGCCTCGCGGATCGCCGATGGCTTGCCCCGCATCCGCCTGCCGGCACCAACCGGGGTCGAGACGAGTGGCTCGACCCGGCAAGGTTAGGGTCAGGGGCAGCTGTCAGCGCCCGTCAAGCCGCCTTAAAGAGCTTCCGGCCTTCGGCGTCGAGGGCGGAGAATTCCTCGCTCGAGAGGGTGATGTCGACGGCTGCGACGTTTTCCTCGAGATGCTTGACCTTGGAGGTGCCGGGGATCGGCAGCATGACCGGGCTGCGTTTCAGCACCCAGGCGAGCGCGATCTGGCTTGGCGCGGCATTGTGCTTTTTGGCGATCGTATCGAGCAGCGAGCCCGGCTTGGCGAGGTCGCCGGCGGCCAGCGGGTACCATGGGATGAAGCCGATATTATGCTTGGCGCAGTAATCGAGCACGTCCTCGCTGGTGCGATCGACGAGATTGTAGCGGTTCTGGACGGTCGCGACCTTGAAGTACTTCGAGGCGGCTTCAATGTCGGGAACGGACACTTCGCTCAGACCCGCATGGCGGATGAGGCCGCTATCGAGCAGCGATTTGATCGCATCGAACTGTTCCTTGGCCGGCACCTTCTGATCGATCCTATGAAGCTGCCAGAGATCGATCTGCTCGAGCCCAAGATTGCGCAGGCTCTTATGCGCCTGCTGGATCAGATATTCCGGACGGCCGACGGGCAGCCAGATATCGGGACCGTGGCGGGTCAGGCCGCCCTTGGTGGCGATGATCGACTTGCCGCCATAGGGATGCAGCGCTTCCTTGATCAGCCATTCGGAGACATCGGGGCCGTAGGAATCAGCCGTATCGATGAAGTTGACGCCGAGTTCCGGCAGGCGCTTCAGCGTGCGGATGGATTCGGCATGATCGGCCGGTTCGCCCCAGATGCCCTTGCCGGTGACGCGCATGGCGCCGAAACCGAGACGGTTGACCTCGATCTCGCCGCCGATCTTGAAGGTGCCTGACTTCGCTGCGTTGTAGTTGGCTGCGGTGTAACTGGACATGGTCTTTCCTCTCTTGGTCAATAGATCATTGAAAGTCGGTGGAATGGTCGGAGATGCCTGGGCTTTTGGAGACGTCTTCGGACGCGAATGCCTGCCCTGATCGAAAGTGATGCTGGCATGGTGATGACCCGCCCATCGAGATGATAAATGAGAATGTGGTCGCTGCGACGCTTGCAGATATAGGATGGCACCGCGGGGATAACAGTGACGGCGATGAAAACATTACCGGCCACTGGTGCGCGGGCGTGCACGCTGATCCTCAGGCGACGTACGTCAAAGCCTGGTCTTCGCCTGGTCGCCGAACTCCGCCAGCATCTTCCAGAGGTCGGCGAAGATCTCCCGGGCGAAATCCTGCGGCGAGGCGCCCGGCGGGCGTTGCTGCCAGAGTTCGCCACCGACGCGCAGCGCACCGATGACGATCGCCGCAAGGAGGCGCATGCGCGACCGCTGCTCTGGATCATTTCCTCTGCGCAGCAGCAGCGCCTCGGCGAGCTTCTGTTCGAGCTTGGCGTATTTCAGCTGGTCGCGGGCTTTCAGCGCCGGCGTGCAACGGATGAGTTCGCCAAGCGCCAGGCCGCGCTCGTCGACGGAGGCGATGACGGTTGCGGTGATTGCCGCCTCGACCGCCTCGACGGAAGATTCATCTGCAGGCCTCGCGGCGATTGCCGCCATCAGCCGATCGGCAAAGCTATCCTGCCAAGCGAAAACCACCTCTTCCTTGGAGGGGAAATAATCGAAGAAACTACGCTTGGAGACATCGGCCGCTTCGGTGATGTCCTCGATGGTCGTGGCGTCGAAGCCGCGCTGGAGAAAGAGGGTCATCGCAGCGTTTTCGATGCGCTCGCGCGTCTGCCGACGCTTGCGTTCCCGCCTGCCTTCCGTGGTCTCCGTCCGCTTGTTCTCAGCCATTCCGGCCCGGCATCATCGTTCAGCCGCCGGTTTCGTTGGAAAAGGCGGCGACGTCGTCGATTTCGGTGTCGCTCTGGCGATAGCTGATGCGCTCGCTCGACAATTCCAGCGGCTTGCGGCGCGAAATCCGGTAGACGGAGGCCGGCGGCAGGTTGCGCACCGTGCCGCCGATGCGCACCGCCTTCAAGCCGAGACGGTCGAGGATCGGCCGCGACACCGGGCAGCGCGGACCATAGGTAAACTGATAAACCGCCCCGCCCGGCCGCATATAGGCGAAGGCGCCAGCCATGATCGAGGTGATCTTGCGCGGCGACATGGACAAAAGCGGCAGGCCGCTGACAACTGCGCCGACCGGTTCGCCTTCGAAAATATCGGCATGGGAGAGATGGGCGGCATCCATTTGTAACACGCGCGCCGTCGGGAACCGCGCCTGCAGCGAATTGATGAACTCCGGGCCATACTCGATCAGGGTCAGATCCGCCTCACTGACGCCGCGCGCCAACAGCGCACGGGTGAAGACGCCGGTTCCCGGGCCGAGCTCGATGATCGGACCGTCGAGTGCGGCAATTTCACTGGTCATGATCCTGGCAAGCGAATCCCCCGACGGCGCGATGGCCGCGACCCGAAGCGGGTTGCTGATCCAGGAGCGGAAAAAATGCAGGAAATCGGAGCATGCGGCCTTTGCAGTCATGACTATCCCACCTGTCTGAAATTCGATTGATTATGAAATGCGACCATCGCGGCGAGCATGGCAATTCCAAGGCAGACGCGTCAATCGCTCTTGGCTGCGGCTTTTCGCAACACCCACTGTCACCAGTTTGCACGATTCTGTACTTATTGCATTTTTGCATTCGACGCAACATTTGTGCCGCAAATGCGAGAGGAATGACTGCCATCGTTGCAGCCACCGATCTTCCCGTCGCCTGTCGGTCGCTGAGATCGAACGGATTTCAAGCTGGTGATCGCACTTTGTCCGTCAGGATCGCGCTCGAGATGATGTCGAACAGATGATCCGCGCGTGGGGCGAGCGAAGGCTGGTCGCCGATCCATGCCAATGCTCCGACCATTGCAAACAGATCCGTCCCGTCCATGTCGGATCGCGCCACGCCTTCAGCCTGGGCGCGGACAAGCAGGCGCGTTCCGGCTGCTTTCATGGTGACGCAGGAGGCATGAAGCGCGGAGCCTTCGTCGGCGATCGCGGCGACCATCGCGGCAATGGCACCACTATAATGATGCGCCATAGCGACGACCTCCCGCAGCCAGGTCACCAGAGCGGCATCGGGCTCGTTCGACGTTTCGAGTGCGTGCGCCCTTTCCTTCAGCGCGTCGAAGCCGTTGCGGAGAAGCGCCTCCAGCAGCGCCTCCCGCGTCGGAAAGTGGCGGTACAGCGTCCCATCCCCCACCCCCGCTTTGCGGGCAATGTCGCGCAGCGAGGCATCGGCACCTCCTCCCGTCAGCAGTTCACGGGCAACGGCGAGGATGTGATCGTAGTTCTTTTTCGCGTCGGCTCTCATCATACCTCTTGACAAGCGGGGCAGTGCTCCGCTTAAACGGGGCGACGCTCCGGATAAACCGGGGCAGCGCTCCGAATTCAATAGCACATCTGTCCTGATGGAGAAAAGCGATGTCGGGTGAAACAATGAAAGCGATCCGGATTCATGCCTTTGGCGGCCCCGAGGTGCTGCGCTACGAGGACGCGCCGAAGCCTGAGCCGAAGCCGGGTGAGGTCCTTGTTCGCGTGCACGCTATCGGCATCAATCCTCCCGACTGGTACCTGCGCGATGGCTATAGGGCGCTTCCGCCGGAATGGCGGCCGCAAGTGCCGTTCCCGATCATTCTGGGCACGGATGTCTCAGGTGTCGTCGAAGCGGTCGCCGACGATGTCGGAGGTTTCTCCGTCGGCGACGAGGTCTACTCCATGGTTCGATTTTTCAGTGTCGGGGAAAGCAGGGCCTATGCCGAGTATGTCAGCGTGCCGGCGTCGGATCTTGCCCTCAAGCCGGCCGGCATCGATCACGTGCATGCCGCCGGCGCGCCGATGTCGCTGCTCACCGCGTGGCAGTTCATGATCGAACTGGGGCACAACGAGCCCAATCCGCTTCAGCCGCATAGGCATCAGCCCGTGCCGCTCAAGGGCAAGACCGTGCTCGTCAACGGGGCGGCCGGCGGCGTCGGGCATTTCGCGGTGCAGATCGCCAAACTGAAAGGCGCTGACGTCATCGCCGTGGCATCGGGCAAACATGAGCCCCTCTTGCGCGAACTCGGCGCCAACACATTCATCGATTACACCAGAACGCCACCCGAGAACGTCGCGCATGACATTGACCTTGTCATCGACGCGCTTGGCGGGCCGACATCAGGTCGCTTCCTGCGCACGCTGAAGCGCGGCGGCGCATTGTTCCCGGTGTACCCCTTGGGCTTTGCCGGTGCCGAGGATGCCGAGAAGCTGGGCGTCACGGTCTCGGCAACCCAGGTCCGGTCGAGCGGGGCCCAGCTGACGGACGTCGGCCGCTTGCTCGATGACGGGACGATCCGCGTCGTCATAGACAGCACCTACCCGCTCGCCGAGGCTCGCAAGGCGCACGAACGCGCCGCCAAAGGCCACATCCAAGGCAAGATCGTGCTCACGGTCATGCCATTGAAGAAGGGGGCGTAACAAGCATGCTTATCCTCATGGGCTACATCCACCTTGATCCGTCCGACCTTCATGATTTCGTCACCGACGTTGAGGCGATCAGCCTCGGCACGAGAACTGAAGAGGGATGCCTCTTTTACGGCATTGTCCTGGAGGACGGGCCGACCGGACGCTTTCTGGTCGCTCAGCGCTGGCAGGATCGGGAATCATTGACGGCCCATCTTGAGAGAGGCGAGACCCTGGCATTTCTGGAGACCTGGAGGGACAGGATGAAAGTCGATCTGCAAGCCTATGACGTTCTGGAAGAACGGCCGCTCGCGATGGCGAACGGCCGAGCGTCTCGTCAGTAATTGCAGCTGGAGCTGCTCGTCGGGTTGAAGCCGAGCTTGCAATCCATGTTGAGCGGCTTCTTCGGGTTCATCATATAATGTGTCGAGCCCGTGGTTTCCGAGGCGCGCTCGCCGATCGAACCGGTCGTGCGCCTGTCGTGCTGCACCGTGGTTTCTTGCTGGGCAACCGGACGCGTGGCTGCACCCTGCTCCGTCGCGCTCGACTGGAGGGGAGCTGCCGTGGCCGAGAAGGCCGACAGGCCGAGGATTGCGCCGAAGGCAGCGGCCATCAGGCCGTGCTTGAAAGTCGTGGTCATGATCGTCTCCTTGGGAGGATTCGTGGAATTTACGCCCCGGAGTTAGGAAGGCGATCTGTCACATACTACGGTGCCAAAGCGGGGGTCACGGACATGTGAGCGGCGGCCCGATCGAGAAAAAGGCGGCTCATCGCCGCCTCTTTCATTTGCCGGCTCAATAGCCGTTGTCACAGGGCATGCTACCGGGGCCGATCGATCCAGAAAACGTAGGGTTGCACATTTCCGGAGCTGCCGGCCTGTTCACCGGCGGGCGGACGATGGAGCCCGTGGTGCCGGCCTCGACGCCGAAAGCGGCAAGTGGATACCAGTAGCCATCGGAATGGCGCCGGGTGCCGGGGCGCTCGGTGCGGAAGCCCTGATAGCCATGCCAGGACCCGGCATGTGGTTTATATTGCACCATTTTCACGTCCGAGACAGTTGGCGGGGAACCCGTCTGGGCGGGTGCGGCTCGCGCGGGGACAATCGACGCGAGGGCGAGAAGGGCGCCGAGTGCGGCGGTGGAAGGGGTGAGCCTGAGCATCTTCATGATAAACCCTCCTTACTGGATTTATCTCGAGAGAATGCCTTTCCCAGGTGTGGAGTTCCGCGGCTCACATGCAATTCCAAAACTCGTGATTGCAGGCGATCCGGCGTGACTAAATCGCCGAAAAACGTGAAAAGTCGCGATCAGGAAGAGGGCTCAAACGGCGCTGGTGAGGAAAGCTGAATTCTCTGTTCTCAATTCGCGTATAATGTCCGGTAGCCCTGGCCGGAGAGGCAGGCGACATATTGCCGATGGGCGGCGGCGCGCGCCGTCGTTTCGGCCTCCAGCTCATCGGCCCCGGCATATCCGGTCAGCTGGGCGCGCAGCTGATACTGCTTCCTCGCCTCGTCATACATGGCGTTGCCGTCAGTCATGCACAGGCCGTGCGCAACAGCAGGCGGATTGACCGGCACGCCGACCGCCAGGAGCACGGGATCATTGGCATGGTCGATGCAGCCGGCAAGGCCCGTCATCATCGCCAGGGCAGCCAGAGCCCGAATAATTCCCACCGTCATGCATTCCTCCGGCTGAAGCGCCTCAAAGATCATCAGACCTGCGGATACATCAGGAAGGTTGCGCGAAACTAGGCTGACGAGTTGCCTGCCAATTCCGACCAGACGGCGCCATTCAACCAGATATGTTTAAAATATTGCTAAAATATTATATTAATGCTTACTTATAGTCGTAAACGCTAATCTTTCAGGAGGGAAAGATTATGGCTTCGCCGTGGGTAAACGACGCGCTGTCGCACGCACAATCAGCGTTTTCCAGCAAGACCGACACAAATATCCTTGAGGTTGGAGGTGGCTCTCGCACGCATATCCCCTTGCAAGGAGCGAGATATACCGTTGTCGATATCTCCAAGGAGCAGCTCGAGAAGAACAAGGACGCCGCTGAGCGGATCCTCGGCGATGCTCAAACCATCGACTATGGAGATCGCCGCTTCGACGCCTGCGTCTTCTGGGACGTTCTCGAGCATTTGGAAAGCCCGCGCTCTGCCTTGTTGAGAGCCCATGACACCCTGTCTCCCGGTGGCCTGGTGTTCGTCAAGGGTCCGATCCTGAACTCAGCCAAGGGGATCTTCACCGATCTGACACCCTGGTGGACCCACGTCTTGTTCTATCGCTACGTGCTCAGGCAGAAAAACGCCGGAAAACCGGGCTATGCCCCCTTCCGCGTCGAGCACGCTGCGGAGGCATCCCATTCGGAGATTGCAGGAACATTGAAGGAGCTCGGCATGGATGTCGTCTTCGTCGGCGAGTATGTGTCGACGCAGGTGCACGCGCTCAAGGACCGAATTCCCCCGCTTTATTGGCTCTATGAAGCTTTCGGCCTTCTGCTTCGCACGACTTCGGCTGGGAAGATCGGGGGTCGGGAGACGGAGTTCCTGATCGTGGCAAAGTGTCTTCGTCAGTAACTCCCCACCAAGATCTATATAGCACTTCGGAATCCCGAAATTGGTTGCGACATTGAAATCATTCAACGTTTCTCGCTGTCGATACCTCACGAAGCGCGGCGGATTTCGGAATCCCGAAGCGGGGGAATTTCGGGAGTCCGAAGTGGGATTTTTTTCTTCCTGCCGACGCGCCCGCGTTTGTCGGCGGCAATCTTGCGGTCGGTCTCGGACCATTTCCGGCACCTTTCCGCCGTGCATCGCTTCCACTCGTCGGTGGGTGGCGCGCCTTCATGGTCACCGACAAAAGTCAGCGTGAACCGGTTGGGATGCGCGACACCGCTGCCCGCTCGGCCACGGCGAACTTTTATCAGCCCCTTATATTCGAGCTCATCGATCGCATCGGCTACATATTCGCCGGTCACGCCGTAAGACACGAATTGAGGATGGGTCACGACAAGCTTGCCGTTTTCCAAGGCGGCGTGCGACGCGTGCTCGATGACGATGCGGAAGAAGGCGCGGCAGGCATTCGCACTCAATGTCGTGAAGGCCGTAGATTCCAGCAACTGAATGGTGAACCATTGCCAGCGAAGGCTACCGTCATCCGTCCCGCTCGGCGGAGCGGTATGCGTGCGCACCATCGCCCGCGTCTTTCCCTGACTGGTTCGGCTTTTGTCGCGAGGGTTGAATTCCGCCATCAGCCCCTCGCCCGTGTTGTCGATCGGTATCCGCCCGCCCTCCGGAGCCTGTTGCGGGAACTCCGTTCATGCAGCGCGTGACGGCCAAAGCTCGTCCACACCATCACCTCATCTCTGAGAAAAAATTTGCTCAACATCTGACAGTCCATGGTTGCAATGGCGGCAAACCTAGCGCAAGAACGATCCATGAACTAGGAAAATATTCCTAGTTATGATCTTCTATTATCCAGTCCCTTCTGCTAGGATCCCTGCAATGAATCTCGGGGGTAGAAGCACGATGCGAATAAGCGGTATGAGGGAGAAGAGCGTGGTCGTTTGCATCCGGCGATTGTCGGCATTGGTTTCGATCTTACTGGCAAGCGCTGTCCAAGCCTTTCCCTGCGATCAGACCATCGTGCTGTCCAACTGGAAGTCTTGCCAGGTCGCCCCCTTGAGCGATGAGGGTGGCGCCGCTGATTGGAAGGCGGTGCCTGAATGGACCCGCGACAAAGCCATAAGCCCCTATTTCTTGAATGATCCGCGTGCGCTGGCAAACCACGGGCTTTGCAACGCCAAATTCCATCGCGTCGTGATCTGCTGGCCGGGATGGGATGAGGGCAATAAGGACGAATGCTCCTATATCATTTGCAACGGCGCGTCGTGGAAAAGAGAATCCGAAGGGGGTTGAGAGAGACCCTATAGCCGAAGAAGCTGAGCCTTGATCTCCTGATCTCAATCTTGAAAACCTGAAGCAGTTTCGCGCAAAACGATTATTGCGGCAACGGCACTACCCGTCCTCTTCATCAGCAAATATGCTCGCGGGCCGGCAGCCGGACGGCGCCCCACAACCCTCAATGTTCAGAGGCCCTGCCCGCATGACATCACCGCACTGGAAGAGATTTGCCTGGTTTTGCCTGTGCCTCACACTCTCCCATCCGGCATGGTCTGCCGGCGGCATCGAGATCCCGGGCTACGCACCGGCGATGGGTGTCGAGCGCAGCTACCGCGTTCAAAAAGCGACCGAGACCGACATGTCGTTCTGGTTCGACAAGCCAGGCGCCTCGGCCATGACGATGCGCGGCGCGTTTCGCCAGCGCATGACGGTCGTGTCTCGGGATGAAGACGGCATGCGGGTCCGCTGGTCCCTCAGCGCCGACTTGCCGGAAGGCATTGCGGGTCTTGCCGATAGCTATCAGATGAACCCGCTTTATCGGAATTCCCTCACGGCCTATGGCACCGCTGCGCTCGAACTCGAAACCGACCTGAACGGCAACCCGCGCGATCTCTCCGGTGTCGATCAGATCGTGGCGCATGTGCGGGAGATGGCGGCCAATGGACCGGGTGGAGTCCCCGTGACGGGGGAAAGCGGGCTCTATGACATCATCGCCAAGATCGAGGCAAACCCTCTTCAAATTGTGGTCGCCTTGGTGCCGGAGGCGCAACTGCTTGCCACAGGGCAATCCTATCAGGCGGAGACCATGGAGATTGGTCAGGCTTCGACGACCTCGCGAGACGAAGATTATGTCGGCGTCAATGTCCCGGTGACGTCGACCTGGACACTGGAATCGACCGACGCAACCGCACACACGGCAACCCTTTCGCTGTCGGAGGAAGCTGATGCCGCAGCATTCAGCCAGTCGCAGCAGCCGGCGATCGCAAAGCTGATGAACGGTTTTGCCGAGCGGGCAAAGAACCTGACCGCCGATCAGCTGGCTTCCCTCAAACGCGCCAGCAAGAGCCGCAGCGTCGAGCTCGTGGTGTCCCTGGACGATGGTTCGACGCTCGAAGCGTCGGAGATCGTAACCGTTGAGGCAGGAGGGACGACGTTGCGCACGTACACCCACATCCAACGCGAGGATATGCCGACCAGCTTGCAGCTTCCCGCTGTGCTGACGGCAAAAGAGTTGCAGACGCCCGATTTGCATATTGAGCCGCTGCCATCGGCCGAGGCCGGGCCGAGCATCCTGGATGAGCTTTCGACACCGCCTGCCCCACCGACGGCATTGCAAGATACGACCGTTGCTGCAGACAACGACGCGGCCAAGGCGATCGCGCCTGTCTCGCTTGAAGTGAAGAGTGCGGAGGTAAGCCTGTCGCCCTCCTACGACCATGGCCTGAATATCGTGCTCGCCCCGGAAAGCGCTGCCAAATTCCGTGATTTCACGCAGGCGGCATTGGGACGACAAACGCAGATGCTGATCAACGACAAGGTTGTCATGGAACCCTGGATGAGGGAGCCGATCATGGATGGTCGCATCGTGCTGGCGGGAACGGATAGGAAAGATTTGGAAGCGATGGCGGAACAGTTGAGGGTTCCCGGGGCCAGGATTCTCGTCCGGTTACGCCCATAAGGGCGCCACCTGTGTCGTCCGCGTTCCGAGCGTCATCATCGGCCGCGCCTTGGTGAGCTGCCCTTCATCTCAGCAGCGGGGTCGGTCGCCGACCGCAAAATAAAAAGGGTGAACGACGCGGGGCTTCAATCCTTCGCTTCAGGGATCAGACGTATCAGCGTTCCGTCACTCGCCGCAGCGCTGATTGCCGTTGCGATCTGCCGGAACGGTCCACGCGCGACGAGCGTCTCTGGCGGAGGGTGTTTTCCGGGACCCGGATCGATAAAGGCCGAACACTGATGATCCGAGTCGAGCATCGCCATGAATGATGTGGCGACAATCGCTTCGCCGCAGGCGGCGCAGCGAAGAATGTATGAACCGCGGTGGACGATCGATTCGGTTTTGTCCAATCCGCACGAGGTGCAGGCCACCATATTGGTCATTGCTTCACCCCTAGCATGAGCACGCGCCTCTAGGAGGCGGCGGCCAGAACGATGGCGATGGCGAGCAGCAAGGGACCCATCCACTTGAAGTGGCGAACCACCGGCGGCCGGTTGGCCGGATTGCCGGGATATGGCAGATAACCAAAGCCGACTGATGTCATCCACAGGCCGGCGCAAAACATGATGATTTCATCGATATAAGCTGCAATCATGACTTTCCTTCCTGCAAAAGGCGCCGCGACAATCTCTGTCTTTGGTTTTGCGCATGTCACGGTCGCTAAACCGCTGCACAGTTTTGCGCGACATGCTTTAGCGAAGCCGTTCATCATATGAATCGGCACGGGCCAGACGGAACAGATCGGGATAGATACCCAACCATAGAAACAAACCCTGGAGTCGTGTCCCGAAGCGCTTGTGCCCTTTCATCATTCGAAAAGCCACATCGCGTTTCGCGAACAGGTGGCCGCTATCGGCTGCTTCCAACAGAATCTCGTCGGCTTCGTCGGCATATCGCGCCAAATGCGGATGCGCCTCGATCGTCCTGTATTGCCAATAGAGCGACGATATCGGGTAATGGCGATCTTTCCGGAACCATTCCAGCGCGAGTTGGGCGCGTCCCGCGTCGAAATGGCTGAGCCCAAGAGGATTTGCAGCGGACTCGTCTCCGCCGTCATAGGCCAGCTGGTAGTGGTGAAGCGATCGATCTCTATCCTTTCGAACAGCGTGGCCATACCAATACATCCAACCAAGCACTCCATGAGCCCAGGCAGATCCGGCATTTGCGGCCTCCTCCAGAAGAGGGAGGGCTTCTCTATAACGCTTCTGTTTGTACAATTGTTGGGCCATCTCCTCATTGGACGCAGTCATGTCAGCATCGCTCCGATCAGTTGAACTGCCTCTCTGACGTCCGGGCCGTGACGCATGTCGAGCCGACCCACCAGCTTCCGCCCCAATTTCTGCCACCGGTCGATATGGGTGTCATAGCCAGTTCCCGAAACCAGCCACGATCCGCTTGCGCCCAAGACGATGGATTTGCGGCGCCTGGCTGCCTCCTCGGTGACCATGATCCACTCGCAGAGACCGAGAAGTGCTGCGTCGTTCCATTGGTGCCTGCTGCCGAGCGCGAACCACAGCGTGGCCAGTCCGAAGAAGGGGATTTCTCCCGCTTCATGTTCGGGCAGGCGCGGAATAAGCCAGGATAACAGCGACAGAACCTCATCCTCGATGTCCAACCCGAGCGCTTCCAGGCTGCCGACCAAGCTTATGAGTGTCTGGTTGCTGCCATAAGAAGCACCCGCATTGCGCGGATCGCCATAGGAGACGAGAAGAACCGTGCACGCGAACGCGCACTGCCTGGATAGTCTCGCCGCCATACCGGGATCCTGTTGCCCAGGTTCAGACCACCGGGTCAGTTCCAGAACCTCGCGGGGATGCCATTTCAATGGCGAGGGCAATTCGCACAGCCGGACGATGTTAACGAGTTGGGTGAGATGTTCATGGGTGTCGTTGCCGTAGTCAGCACGCGCAATGCTCTGCAGATCGTCTTCATCAAGCAGGCTAGCCGTGACCTTGAGAAGAGACTTTGGATCGCTTGGTGAAATCGATGGAGCATTGCCTGCGATGCCCTGAAATTCGGCGATTTGCGCCTGGGTTAGTGACATCATTTAAATTTCCGTCTCCACCGCCACCTTCCGCTAAACATTTGGCAGCCCTTCCGAAAATGTCGAGAGGTAAACTTAAGGTAGCACAATTGCTTCGAATCCCCTAAGCATCCGGATGCATTGCACGACTACCAACCCGCTACAGCATTCTCAGGAATATTCCATGCACAACGCTCAATTCATTCGTTACGCCGCCTTCTCCGCCTGCGTCGCTTTTGCGGCATTTCAGGCCGGACAGGTTCTGGCCGATTCGGCCAATGACAAGTTCTTTGACGCAGCCCTTTGCAAGCCACCCTATACGATGACATCGGCAATGAAGATCTATGATGTCGTTGAAGCTTTGGCCAAGCCGGACACGTCGTCTTTGGGTGCGGCGATCTACAAACTCCCGAACCAGATAGACCGCGATGGCTTTAAGTCGACCGAGGTTTTCTTTGCAAGCAACGCGGTTGGAATTTTGGTCGAAGGCGAGCGCGCTGACGATCTGGCCGCAAAATACGGCTTGAAGCCGGAGACCTCGGACCTGCTCGGCACATCCACCAAGGGCTATTCGCGCGAGCTGCCGGCGGATCTGCAGCCAGAACCTGGAATGGCCGGTCCCGGAAAGGTCTCCATCGTTGCCCGCCAAGGCAACGCCCTGCCAGGCAAAACCCTGCTGGCGTGTGAATTCGTGCAGGAATTCTAGGAGGCTCCGCATAAGCGCGCAAAACGGCGGCACGAAACCCCTTTCGAAAAGCATATCCCAGCAGTTCACTGTCTAAGAAAAGCATCTCGTTCATCCCCTCTCCTCGCCACGCTGGATGAACCGCGCTATGTGAGCAGCCTACAGAGAGCGGAGCGGAGATCCTGAGATCATGCAGACCATTTGGAAGAAGCCGGTGACGATCGCCCTTGAGGGCCCGGATCAGTGGGTGGTGATCCAGACGACCCAGGCCGCAACATGGGCGTTGGTTGAGGACTGGCCGACCGAAGAGGGTCCCGCCTTGGATAGGGCTTGTGCGGTTTGCGCGGATGTCATGTCGGGCAAACGAAACCGGGAAGAGGCGCGGCAGGCGTTCATCGAAGCGGCGATCGAAGCCGGAATCCCGATCAAGGAATGAGGCCACATGCATCGGCCGTGCCGATCACGACCGTGGCTGCCTATACGAATTTGTCGATCACGCGGGTGTAGGTGCTAAGTGGCTGGGCGGGCTTCGGCCCGCCCTCTCGGCGACAGGACAACTTGTACTATACGCAGAATCCAGCGGGTGTGCTCTTATTGCTACAGCTTTTTGTTGAGCTGATGGTGTATCCTTTGGTTGCAATGTAATGCCATGGGGTACGAAAATGAAGTTAACTATTGCCACCACTTTCCTCGCACTTTTCACTACCACCGCGCTCGCGGCTGATGCCGTTCAGGACATCCCGGCTGCTCCAGTTGCAGCGGCGCCTGTTTTCACATGGTCGGGGCCGTATTTCGGTATCGATGGCGGCGCGGGATGGCTGAACGGTGATTTCAGCGTCGGTGGTGCCAGCGCTTCTGAGGATTTTAACGGCGGCGTCTTCGGCGGATTTGCAGGTTACAACTTCCAGTTTGACAATGTTGTTGTCGGCATTGAAGGCAATCTGGAACACAACTGGAATGAAAAGGACGCGCTCGGAGCGGACATTGGAACGGATTGGTCCGGTGCTGTTCGCGGCCGTGTTGGTTACGCCTTTGACAAAGCTCTGATTTATGGAGCAGCTGGCTGGACCGCCACGCGCGGTTACGTCGACGTGCCAGGGTTCGATAAGGAAACGGAGACGTTCAACGGCTACACCGTCGGGGGTGGCGTCGATTTTGCTATCACCAACAACATCTTTGCCCGTGGTGAGTACCGGTTCAATGACTTCGGCGAGAAAGACATCCTTGGTGTCGATGTTGACCTCGATCAGCACGAACTCAAGTTCGGGGTCGGCGTGAAGTTCTAAGAACGGCCCGTCAGATCAGCAGAATGAGAGCCTCGCCATGTTGGCGGGGCTTTTGTATTCACCCCTATTCATACTCTATGACGTTGCGCTGTCGATCGGCGCGGCATATCTCCTCCACCCGCCCGATTTGGTAAAGGTAGGCGATGATGTCCTTTTTCAGATGGCCGACATCGCCGAACGCCTCAGCAACCCGGCCAATCCTATGCCAAGCCTCCTGGTCACTTGGATCAACCGGCTCAACCGTGACGTAGCCGATCTGGCCGACCGACGACGAGATTATGGCCGAAGGTGCAAAGATTGCCGAGGAGCGGGCGCAGGGCAAAATCATATCGATTGACGAACCCGCTTGGGTATCACGCGGCGCACGAGCTGCCCTAAGGCCGTAAGCCAGTCCAATGCCTGTAAAGCCGTTGTTGACGGCATCTGCAGATGGCACTCAACCGTCGCGAATTGCTTCTTGTAAAAGATCACCCGACGCACTTCTCCCCTATTTAATACGAAATCCGTCGCGAATAAATTTCAAAAGCCCCTTAAAAAGAATAGGCAATACTCCTATCAAGATAAGCGCTCCAAAAGCACCTCCCAAGTACAACCGAGAAAAGGGCTGGTCTATCCTTCCTAGGCCCCACTCCAGAACGAAGCATTTCGCTATAGTGCAGTGGTCATCGCCGCGAAAGTTCAAAATAAACGTATTGTATAAAACAAACACGAAAACCAACATTGTAAAGTATCTCATGACAATAGGGGATTCTTTTCCATCGTGGCTTTCGGTTATCCGCCGCCATCCACTAGCGTGCATTATAATAAGAAAGAAAATACTTCCCATTAACTGACTTGTAATTAACGCAACATTCAAATTGCGATCTGAAAGAAACAACTGATACACGATTGCAATCAGACCGATCGGAAACATTAAAGCAGCTAAAAACGCCTCGCCGCTAGTTGGCCTTTGCTTTGCCACAGCGATACCGCACGCGTACGCAGCCCAAACTGTTATCACAATTGGAATTGGGCCAATGACCCAAGGCAAATTCAAAAGAGACATGCATTCCCCAACGCTTTGCAACCGCACAATCTATTAAGAGTACGTGTAAATTCACCTTCTGGTTTTCAAATGCTTGGGTCACGCCAATGTCAATACCCGCTGGAAACCGCTCTCGGCTTGGCAACCGAGGAGGCGAGCCGAATCTACGGCCGGCCAATGAGGATCGACGTCCTTCCCGATCGTTTTCAGTGACCGACCCCACGTTCGGCCGATGCCGTGCCTAGCGGACGGCGATCGCGGCGCTGGAAGCTGAGGCCAAGTCGAAGCCAGTCGTGCGTGTCACGGCGCCCTCAAGGCGTGCAGAATGATGATGTTCATGCCGTCGAGCAGGTCGATGCGGTGTTCTGTGGGAACGGCAAGGTCGGCATACAGGCAACGATGGTTGTACCTTCATCTGGTCCGTCTCATTGCCGATGATCATTTGGGGAAGACACTTTCCGCGCCATTTACTGGCGGGAGGTCGGCTGGTTACACTGGATGGGATGGCAGTGAACACGCGGTCTCAGCTGCTTGGAATTCTTATCCGCCGTCAGCCCCGCTGGGCGCAATGGGGAAGGCGTAACGAAAAGGTCCTTTGGCAATGTAGCCATGCGGCGGAATTTCGAAATTCATTTCAATAATCTCATTGAAGGCCGTTAGCGGTTCAAGCTTCGCAGCGATCTCGGCCAGCTTTTGTTTGAAGGGTGACGCAATAGCCCCGAGCGATTCGACGGATGATCTCGCATCTAGCAGATATGAAATGCAGTCGGTGACAGTCCCGTATGCCGACCGTTTGGTGCTGTAGTGCAGTTCTCCTAGATTTTCGTTGTTAATAGATAGGGATCCCGTACCAATCACAGCTGAAATATAATCGGTCGTCTGAATAAGGCCCGCGAAGACACGGTCCTGATGGGAAGAGTTATCAGTCTCCATCACCGGCCATATTTCGTTTTTGGCAAGCTCCTCCTCAAGGCAGAACAATAAACTAGAGAAGCAAATGTTAAGAATTTTCTGTGGCTTGTTGCACTTCAAGACCGACACAAGCTGCGGAGTTACGTAATATCCGACACGGAAAACGCGAAAATTAAGGTCAGCGCAGGTTTGGACGACTTCTTCAAGGAATTGATACTTAACATCGTCGCTATGATCCGGAAACAGCTTTGATGCGTGGATCACCGGCAGCTCAGGAAAGTCGTTTGAATCGCCGAGTGCCTTCCCCACCGCCTTGTAGTATCGGCTTCTGAATGTCCTATGGATGTCGGTCGGGATCAGCACGCCGGTCAGCGATACACACTTTTTGCGCCGCGACGTCTCTCCGTTGCGATGGGTATTAGGGTCTATGTACTGCTCGTCCATGTACAAGAATTTTGTAGCCATATCAGCAATGTACTGCGGCGCTGCCTGATTCGGAAGGAAATGCGGAACATCCCGCTGGGCCGCGCGGCGATACTCACAAACGAGGATTTACGGAGGACAGCTGTGGCAGAACTTCTAGCATCGTTGAAAGAGCTGGCTGCGTGGCCGGGGAGTGAATTTTGGGCGGCAATCATCGGCGCTGTTGTCGGTGGCTTAATAACGCTCATAGCCCAGCGACAGGAGCAAAAGGCGTCTCGACAGGAGCGTGCAGAGGATCGAAAGATCGAGGCTAAGGGCCAAGCCTATTCTCTCTTATTCAAGGTTATTTCCATCCACGCCTCATTCGCACATATTAAGGCCCACGTCGATGAGCGCCTGGAATTCGGGAAGAGTGTAGAAACTGAACAGGTTTTCGCGATTTTGTTACCGATAGTAAATCCACCTTCTCCAATAGATTTTGCTCCTTCCGAAATGGCGATGTTGCTTTCCCTCAAGGACGACGATGTTTTTAACGCACTAGCTTCTCTCGACAAAATCCATAACTCGATTATCCCCGCATGGACGATGTACGAAGCTAGACGTTCTTCAATCGCTGCGCAGGGGGAAGATCACACGTTTGACGTTTCCGACGGCAAAGGCCAATTTGACGTCAGGCGGGGTAGTCACCTTGAGGCGATGATGTTCGAAGTAGAGGCCGTAGCAAAAGAGCTTGTGCGCCGTGCGCAACAGGATTTCGCCGAAGCGAACAATGCTCTCAGCAAGCTTGTGCCGCTCTTGAATGATCGTTTGCAACTAGGTGTGAATTTTACAGGCACCTGACCTGTAAACCCGTTCTGTGAATTGCCCGGCACTGACCTGCTGCTGTAGAACTCGACCCGGCTCATGGCGCAAATCAAACATTGCGGCCACCAGCGGCCCTAAAGTTGTGACCCGCAAAGATGCCGCAAGACAAACTGAAGGTGCGGGCAGCTTGATTTCCCAGCGCGAGGCCGCCGAGGCAGCTGGAGTGTCCGAGGGCCAACAGGTTACGGCTATCCGCGTCGCCAATGTTCCCGCCGAGGAATTTGAGCGACAGGTTGAAAGCAATACGCCCCCGACAATCACCCAACTAGCGGAGCAAGGCAGGTTGGAATGGGCGTGATACCGCTTTTGGATAAATGTTCGCCGTGCGCCAACGCGGTTACGATCTTTCGCGCGACATGGCGGAGATGGGGGCATGCGTCAGGGTTATCGCAGTCCGCAGAAGAAATCGGTGCTGTTCAGGGCACCGGGTTTGCTCATTGGTGCGCTCGCGTTTGGTGCAGCCGGCGGCTGGACCGCGAGCGACTTGCTGGCCTCATGGGGCGCTTCTGGCGGCTCCGGACAATCGTGCAGGATCAAGGGCAACGTCAGCATCGCCACCGGCGAGCGTATCCTCCATGTGCCGGGGCAGCGACGCTACGCAGAGACGAAGATCAGCCCCAAGTATGGAGAACGGTGGTTCTGCTCGGAATTTGAAGCTTGGGCGGCTGGCTGGCGGAAATCGAAATCGTGATGGTCGTCCCACGGGGCGCTGGTCCTATGCCGTTGCGGTTCGCCCGACACGTCCCACGCTGAATAAGCGCAGCGTAAGATTTGGCGATGGATTAGAGTCAGAAACCGCCTTGAAGCGTTTCGTCTTGCCTAGCGTTGCTGATGGCGGCGCTGCCCTAGGTGCGGCGAAGGCCTTACCGCAGCTCCGCTATCATACTGATGATACAAAGGGAAAATGGCGCACCCGAAGAGATTCGAACTCCTGACCCCCAGATTCGTAGTCTGGTGCTCTATCCAGCTGAGCTACGGGTGCGTGCAAAATGCGGCGGTGCCGCTTGCGTGGCGATCCTCTAAAACGTCCTTCGGGACAATGCAAGAGCATTTCTGAAAAAATCGCGTGTTTGTCTGCCAGTAGCCGCGCCTTCGGAAATCACCTCACTTCTCGATGTGCGTCCGGCTGCGGTAATCCTCCAGCGAAACCGGGCGATCGGGGATCTCGATGCGGAACTGCGTGCCGACCGTCGGTTTTTCCACCAGCGCGATGGTGCCGCCATGGGCAAGCACCAACTCGCGGGCGATGGTGAGGCCGAGGCCGGTGCCGCCGGAGCGGGCCGAGCCGCGGAAGGCGGCAAAGAGGTTCTGGCGCGCCTTCAGCGGCATGCCGGGGCCGGTATCATCCACCGTGATGCTGACGACGCTGCCGACGCGCTGGGCGGAGACGGTAATGCGCCTGACGGAGCCCGGGCCGCCCTCGCCAGGCGACGTCAGCGCCTGCAGCGCGTTGCGGCAGAGATTGTGGATGACGCGGAAGAGCTGCTCGCCATCGGCATCGACCTCAAGCTCGGCGCCGATCTGCTCTGCGAATTCGATGCCGCTGAGCGGATCGATCGCCAGCATGTCCTTGACATCCTGGATCAGCTCCAAAAGGCGGATGTGGCGGCGGCGCGGCGCGGATTCGCTCGCCTTGCCGTAGGACAGCACCTCGGTGGTATAACCGACGGCGCGGTCGATGGTGCGCAAGAGCTTCGGAGCGAAGCTCTTGACCATCGGGTCATCGACATCGACCAGCCGGTCCGACATCAGCTGCGCCGAGGCCAGGATATTGCGCATGTCGTGATTGATCTTGGAAACGGCGAGACCGAGAGCGGCAAGGTTCTTCTGCTGCTTCAGCGTCTTCTGCAGCTCCATCTGCATCGAGGTGAGGTTGCGGCCGGCGACCGCCAGTTCGTCGCGGCCGCCGTCGCCGATATAGATATGGGCCGGGTTGTCGGGATCGGAGGAGAATTGCTGCATGCTGCCGGTCAGCCGGCGGATCGGGCCGATGAGGATGCGGTTGATCGCAAAGAAGATCAGCGTCGCCGTGAACAGCGAGATCAGCACCGACAGCAACAGGACATTGCGGGAATAGACGAACATCGCCCTGCGCAGCGGCCTGTCCTTCATCACCACCTCGACGCCGGTATTGGTGTCGCCGACGGGACCATAGACGCGGATCATCCTGCCGCCGCCGAAAACCAGCGTGTCGAGCGCATCGCGGATTGCCGTTACCGGCGGCACGTCGGTGAGATCGTAGGACTCGTCGACCGAGGTCGGCATATCGGTCGTCGCCAGCAGCCGCGAGGTGCCGTCCTTGCGCAGCACGATCGCCTTGGTGCCGGTCGCCTCCAGCGTCTCTTTCTGCAGCGCGCGTGGCAGCTCGACCGGCTGCAGCCCATCGATGACGATGGCGGCGGCAGCGGCCGTATTCAGCCTGTCCTGCAGCCAGCGTACGCGCATGCTGGCGACCGAGGGGAAGAAGATCAGGATTTCGGCGAGCATGATAAAGACGACGGTGAGCCAGAGCAGCTTGCCGGAAAGGCCGCCGAACAGGCCGGCAGGCGGGCACGGCGCCCTTGCAGCCTCGCCGGCCGCCGGGTTTTCCGCCGAAGGATTATCGCCCTGATCTTGGTTCGGCATTCTGGTCTCGCCCGATCGGCAGCACGTCGGCCGCCCTTACCGCTGAGCTCTATATTAGACCAAGATGCTCCGCTTTCAAATCTTTGCGAGCAGCGTCATGTCGCCACAAGAAAACGCCGCCCGAAGGCGGCGTTCGAAGGCGCGTGATCGGTAAAGCTTAAAACTCTTCCCAGCTCTGCTCGGCTGCGGCCGCATTGCCGCCGAAGGCGCGGGCGACCTTGGCGATCGCGCGGCGGGCGGGCGAGGCAACCGGTCTTTGCGGCTCGTTGCGGACAAGCGCCACAGCTGCCGGCGCATCATCCGACAGTTTGAAGCGGGCAATGAGGCGCACCAGTCCACCGGCTTCGGCCGAAAGCCTGTGCGTGGCGGCAGAGGTCTCTTCCACCATCGCAGCATTCTGCTGGGTGACCTGGTCCATCTGGTTGACGGCGGTATTGACCTCCTTGAGGCCGGTCGACTGTTCGGTCGCAGCCGTCGCGATCGAATGGATATGGTCGTTGATGGCGATAACGCGGGTGCCGATTTCGGCCAGCGCCTCGCCGGTTGCCTGGACCAGCTTGACGCCAACCTGCACCTCGTTACCCGACTTGGTGATCAGCGCCTTGATGTCCTTGGCAGCCGTTGCCGAACGCTGGGCGAGTTCGCGCACTTCCTGCGCCACCACCGCGAAGCCCTTTCCGGCATCGCCGGCGCGTGCGGCCTCGACGCCGGCATTCAGCGCCAGCAAGTTGGTCTGGAAGGCGATCTCATCGATGACGTTGATGATCTGACTGATTTCGCGCGAGGCCTGCTCGATGCGGCCCATGGCCTCGACGGCATTGCGCACGACGACGCCGGAGCGGCCGGCATTCTCCTTGGCTTCCGACACCATGATGGTGGCTTCATGCGCCCGCTCGGTGGAATTCTGGACGACGGCGGTGATCTCGTCGAGCGCTGCCGAGGTCTCTTCGAGGGCGGCGGCCTGCTGCTCGGTGCGCTTCGACAGGTCGTCGCTGGCATTGCGCAGCTCGGCGGTGTTGCCGTTCATCGCTTCCGTCGTCTCGCGCACTTCGCGCATCGTCGCCTGCAGGGTGACGAAGGTATTGTTGACGTTCTGCTGCAGCTCGGCGAAGGCGCCCTGGAAGTTGCCGCTCATCGTCTGGGTGAGGTCGCCTTCGGCAAGGCTTGCAATGACCCGGCGGGTCTCGCCGATGCCGGCATCGACGCTCGACAGCAGCGTGTTGATGTTGCCGGCGAACTGGTTGAGGTTGTCGTCCTCGTAGTCCTTGCTGATGCGGTGGCCGAAATCGCCGGCCGCAGCCGCAGCCACGACGACGGACATGCTCGACTGCAGGTCGTCGCTCTTGGCGCGCATCGCCGCCTCCTGGGCGTTCAAGCGCTTGACGGCGAGCCCGTTCGCCTTGAAGACCGCAACCGCTGCGGCCATCTCGCCGATTTCGTCCGGACGGCCGGCAAAGGGGACCTCGGCGTCGAAATTGCCATCGGCGACTTCCTTGATCGCATGGGTGACGCGCTTGATCGGGCGGCTGAGATGGCTGGTGCCGATATAGAAGCCCATGCCGATGCCGACCGCGATGCCGATGCCGGTGATGCTGAGCACAAGCATCAGCACCTGGGAGCGGAAGCTCTCGATCTCGGCGTTGACGGTTTCCAGTGCTGCCTTGTCGGTGGCGACGACGGCATCGATTTCCGCCTGGAACGCCTTGCGGTTGGCGCGGTTGGCGTCATTGTTGCCCTGCTGGCCGGCGGCTTCGGGGCCGACTTCCGTGCCGAGGCGGGCAGTTTCCGTGCGGAAGGTGCGGAATTCCGCGGCGCGGGCGACAAGCTTGGCAAAGTCGGCCTTCTGGCTCTCGGGAACAAGCGGCGCCCAGCCCGAGATGACCTTGTCGATCTCGTCGAGGTCGGCCATCAGGCCCTTGGCGAAGTTCGGCGTATCCTTGATCGTCTTGGCCGCATAGATGCCGCGCGATTCCATGACCACCGCCGTGACGAAACGGTTGAGCCGTTCGCCGGCATAGGCGCGGGCGGCGGCATGCTCGTAAGCCGTCAGGTTGCGACTGTATTCGTGCATGGCCGACAATGCCGTTGCGCCGATCAGAAGTGCGACCGCACCCATCACGCAAACCAGCAGATTAATTTTGCCCCGGATCTTCAATGCAATGCTCCTAGCTACGCCACTGCCTGGAAAGCAAATTCCCAGTCGATGGTTGAATATCGGCGAAATTTATTAAAGTTAGATTTCTAATATTTACGATTATGGCTTCGGAAATGATCCGTGCCGAATGCGGTCGGGCGGCGTAAACACCTGAAAACCGGGGCGATCGATCTGCCGCGGCGCAAAACTACAACCACTCAGGGCATGCCTTATTTCTTAACACCAGAGTGCGAAATTACTTTCGAGGCCGGCAGTGCAGAGTGAAATTATCCGGCATAATTGACTTTTGCGGGCTTCATCCTTATAAGCCCGCGCACGTTCGGTCACTCAAGCCTTTCATGGCCCGCCCGTTCGAAAAACAACGCTCCTTGCATTATGCAAATTCAAGAAGGGCCGCACTCCGCGGTGTTTAAAATAAATGAAGCGTACCTACCAACCATCCAAGCTTGTTCGCAAGCGTCGCCACGGTTTCCGTGCCCGCATGTCCACGAAGGGTGGCCGCAAGGTCATCGCAGCCCGCCGCGCGCAGGGCCGCAATCGTCTGTCGGCTTAAGGCCGGGTAGCCCGGTAACAGATGGCGGGCGAATTGACGACCAGTGAGAAGAAACACACTGTCGGGCGGCTGAAGAGCCGCCCGCAGTTTCTTGCCGTACGCGAGGGCGAAAAACGCCGGGGCGGCCTCTTCCTTCTCGAAGTCCTCGACCGGAAGGAACCCGACAGCCAGGCACGCGTCGGTTTTACAGTCACCAAAAAACATGGCAACGCGGTCGAACGGAACCGCATGCGCCGCCGCCTGAAAGAGGCGGTGCGGCTTCATGCGGGGTTTGCAATGCAGCCCGGACACGACTATGTGGTTGTCGCGCGCAGGGACGTGCTTGACGCGTCCTTCCAGGAATTGGCCGCGGAACTGAAATCCCGCGTGGAAACCAGGCCGAAACACCGGCGCTCCGGAGACGGACGCCCCAGGAACGTATGATGGAAAACAACCGCAATTACTTCATTGCGATCGCTCTCTCGGTGCTGATCGTCCTCGGCTGGCAGTTTCTCTATATGAATCCGCGCATCGAGGCCCAGCGCAAGGCGCAGGAAGCCCAGAAGGCGCAGCAGCAGACCGAGCAGGTGCAGCAGCCGGCAGCAGGCGGCGAGACGCCGGCCCAGCCGAGCGGCACGGCCCCTTCCGGCCAGGCAGCCGCGACGGCGACGCTCGAGCAGGCGCTGGCAAAGACCCCGCGCGTCGTCATCGACACCCCAGCACTTTCCGGCTCGATCAACCTTGCCGGCGCCCGCCTCGACGATCTGAAGCTCAAGGGCTATCACGAGACCGTCGACGACTCGAGCCCGATCATCACGCTGTTCAGCCCGGCCGAGACCAAGGACGGCTATTTCACCGAGCTCGGCTATATCGGCAGCGACGCAACGGGCAACGTTCCCGGCGCCTCGACGCTGTGGACTGCACCCGAGGGCGCCAAGCTCACCGAAAAGACGCCGGTGACGCTCTCCTATACCAACGACAAGGGCCTGACCTTTACCCGCACGATTTCGGTCGACGAACGCTACATGTTCACCGTCGCCGACAAGATCAGCAATGCCGGCCAGGCGCCTGCTTCGCTGTCTTCCTACGGCCGGGTGACGCGCTACAACAAGCCGACGACACCCTCCGTCTACGTGCTGCATGAAGGCTTCATCGGCGTCATCGGCGAAGACGGCCTGATCGAAACCAAATATAGCGCCGCCGAAAAGGAAGCCGTGATGCCGGCGAAATCCACCGGCGGCTGGCTTGGCATTACCGACAAATACTGGGCGGCGACGATCGTTCCGCCGCAGAGTGCGGCCTATGAGGCGCGCTTCTCGCACTTTGCCGATGGCCAGCCGCGCTATCAGGCCGATTACAAGGACGATGCCTTCACCGTTGCGCCCGGCCAATCGATCGAGCTGAAGAACCTCGTCTTCGCCGGCGCCAAGGAAGTGCCCGTCATCGACGGTTATGAGGCCAGCTACTCGATCCCGAAGTTCGACCGGCTGATCGACTGGGGCTGGTTCTATTTCATCACCAAGCCGATGTTCAAGCTGATGGACTTCTTCTTCCGCTACTTCGGCAATTTCGGCGTGGCGATCCTGTGCACG
The DNA here is from genome assembly GCF_051811185.1 of Rhizobium sp. 62_C5_N11_2. Lineage (NCBI taxonomy): Bacteria > Pseudomonadati > Pseudomonadota > Alphaproteobacteria > Hyphomicrobiales > Rhizobiaceae > Rhizobium > Rhizobium sp. 62_C5_N11_2. The sequence goes on along the minus strand of NZ_JBPWPW010000001.1, from coordinate 79,601 downwards.
ACCATCGTCGTCAAGGCTCTGTTCTTCCCGCTCGCCAGCAAGCAGTACGCTTCGATGGCGAACATGAAGCGCATGCAGCCGAAGATGGAGGAGCTGAAGGCGAAGTTCGCCGATGACCGCATGGGGCTGCAGCAGGCAACGATGCAGCTTTACAAGGAAGAGAAGATCAATCCGATCGCCGGCTGCTGGCCGGTGGCGCTGCAGATCCCGATCTTCTTCTCGCTCTACAAGGTGATCTACATCACCATCGAAATGCGGCACGCGCCGTTCTTCGGCTGGATCAAGGACCTTTCGGCGCCCGATCCGACGACGATCGTCAATCTGTTCGGCCTGTTGCCGTTCGAGGCGCCGACCATTCTGCATCTCGGCGTCTGGCCGCTGATCATGGGCATCACCATGTTCCTGCAGATGCGCATGAACCCGACGCCGCCCGATCCGACGCAGGCGATGATCTTCACCTGGATGCCGCTGGTGTTCATGTTCATGCTGGCAAGCTTCCCGGCCGGCCTAGTCATCTACTGGGCCTGGAACAACACGCTCTCGGTGGCGCAGCAGTCGGTGATCATGAAGCGCCACGGCGTCAAGGTCGAACTCTTCGACAATCTGAAGGGTCTGTTCCGACGAAAAACGGCGCCATCGAAATGACGCTTGCCAAGCCCCGCTCCGGCGGGGCTTTTCTTTTCCGGCAGCGGAAGAAGGAGGCAGGGCAATAGCCTGCAAACGGCCTCGAAGCTTGACATCCGCCCGCAAAACCACGAAGCCCGGTAAAAGACCCAACCCAGAGATTGCAGAGCCCGCATGCCCGAAACCGAAAAGCCGCTCTTCGGCCACCCATGGATCTTCATCCGCGGCGTACCGTCCCTGAACTTCCTGCCGCCGGAAGGGCCGTTGGAAGTGGCCTTTGCCGGTCGCTCGAATGTCGGTAAATCCTCGCTGATCAATGCGCTGGTTGGCCAGAAGGGCCTGGCGCGCACCTCGAACACGCCGGGACGCACGCAGGAACTCAATTACTTCGTTCCGGACGGCTATTCCGGCGAAGGCGGCGACCTGCCGCCGACGGCCATCGTCGACATGCCGGGCTATGGATATGCGCAGGCGCCGAAGGAGCAAGTCGACAAGTGGACCAAGCTCGTCTTCGATTACCTGCGCGGCCGCGCGACGCTGAAGCGCGTCTATGTGCTGATCGACAGCCGCCACGGCATCAAGAAGAACGACGATGACGTGCTTGATCTGCTCGACAAGGCCGCGGTCTCCTATCAGATCGTGCTGACCAAGACCGACAAGATCAAGGCGGCGGGCGTGCCGAAGCTGCTTGCAGAAACGGCGGAAAAGATCCGCAAGCGCCCGGCCGCCTATCCCGGCGTGCTGTCCACTTCGTCCGAAAAGGGCGATGGGCTGGACGAACTGCGCCAGGCGATCGCCGAAACCGTCGGCATCGCCCGCTGGAAGTAAAGGGCGTACGCGCCCCGGACGCGGCGCCCTGTTTGGTGTAAAGGCTTTCGCGACATCCCATAGTTGAACTTAGCGCCAATGGAAAACTAACGGTTGACGACGCAAGCTTGATGAGCTAGATAGCGAGCATCGAATTTTGCTTGCTGGCTTGGTTATCGCGCGATTGGCACCGCGCCCTGAACGAACTTCCTTTCAAAAATCGCTATTACCATCCGCATCGCCTTGGCGTTGCGGTTTTTCAATATTGCTATGAAAGGGTTCATCATCATGGCCACTGGCACAGTTAAATGGTTCAATTCCACCAAAGGCTTCGGCTTCATTCAGCCTGATAATGGCGGCGACGACGCCTTCGTTCACATCTCCGCCGTCGAGCGCGCCGGAATGCGCGACCTCGTCGAAGGCCAGAAGATCGGCTTCGACCTCGAGCGTGACAACAAGTCGGGCAAGATGTCCGCTTGCAATCTCCAGAACGCTTAAATCGGTATCTGCTTCCCTTTGACCACGGATGTACTGGCACTGCCGGAAGCACGTTATCAATCCAAGGCCAGGCGATTTGCCTGGCCTTTTTTGTTTTCGCTCGCGCGTCGAGCCCTCCCGTATCGGAGCCAACATGACAGAGACATACAGCAAATCTCGCCAGCGGGCGGAGATTGCCTTCGGCAGCGTCCAGACCCAGTTCTTCGCGAAGAACCAGGCGGCCGAAGAGCTCGAATCCGACGCCCAATCGCAGCAGGCAAAGACGTTGCGGCTGCGGGAAGCCCGGCTTGCGAGGGAACAGAGTGACCGGGTGTCGGCAACCTCTGCCCTCATTGCCAAACGCGCCAGGGCTCGCTGAGATCACCACCCGATCGACAGGGCTCGAGACTTAAACCGCGTCTGAAATGGACGGGCTTGCAGATCGCGCGCTGCAGCATGGCCGAAGGCGTGCTGGCATTCACTCGAACCAAGGAAGCGTCAATGGCAGAGACTGCGAACGAACTTCAATCGATCAATACGGCCTGGCAGATCGCCATTCAGGAGATCCTGCGCATGGTCATCAGAGACATGTATCACGCCGGCGGCGAAGCGTCGTTCAGGACCCATATCAAACGTATCGAAGAAGCGGCGGTCGACAGCATTTACACGGATTTGCGGCTGCGCGGGACTGATGAATGGACGGAAGTCCTGGTCAAGGAAAGGGCGAGCAATTTCGTCACGACCCTGCTGACGTCATTTACCTATGACCGGGCTTAAATCACCCTGGGGCCGGCAATCGATGGACGAGCCGCCGATCAACGCTTGCGTCCCCGCAGTTTTTAAAGCAACCCTAGTTCTCCTGCCGTGCGGGAGCAGCCGCGTCCACGAGTAATATTTGATGACCGATAGCAAAGACCCGCCGATTTCGCCGGAAGGCGTCGGCAACTTGCCCCATCTTGCCGAAGCCCTCGATGACGACCGGTTTCGACACTTTCTCGATCATGTGCCATTCGCGGTGGCTGTCTCCGAACTCGGTGGCGACGAGCCGCTGATTTACGTCAACCTCGAATTCGAACGGCTGACGGCGCTTGAGGCAACCGCGGTCCAGGGAAAACCCTGGGCGGAAATTGAATTGGAGTCCATCGCCGTCTCCGGAGAGGTGCCGCTCACGGCCGCTGTGACCTCTGCGGAGGAGTATATTGGTGCCTTCTCGCTGGCCGCCGAACCCGAGAGTACCGTCATTGTCGATGTCTGGTCGAATACGATCGTCGACGACGATGACACGCCACTCTTCCGATTGGTGGCCTTTGCTGCCCGCAATGAGGCGACGGCCGCTGAGAGCTTCAGCGAACTGCTGACGGAGAAAGATGTCCTTCTGCGGGAACTTCAACATCGCGTGAAGAACAATCTTCAGATGATCACGGCGCTCATCCGAATGGAGGCGCGCAATGCTCAACAGAATGAGGAAAGCGAGAGATTTGCACGGCTGGCCGGGCGGATTGAAGCCTTGGCCCTGCTCTATCGCTCGCTGTCGGACGAAGAGAAAGGCGCCACAGTCGATCTTGGCACCTATGTCAGCCAGATTGCCGCCTCGGTAATGGCGGCCCACGCCGTGGAAGGGATCCGGCTGGACATGAAGGTCGATACCTGGCCGGTTTCGGTCGATGTCGCCATGCCGGCCGGTCTCGTCATCAACGAACTCCTCACCAATACGCTGAAGCATGCCTTCGTGGGGCGTGATGGCGGCGAAATCACGCTCCGCTGTGTCGTCAGCGATACCGGGTGCAGGATCACCGTTGCTGATAACGGGGTCGGTCTTCCCCAGGATGTAACCTGGCCGCAACCGGGAAAGCTGAGCGCGATGATCGTACAGTCGCTGAAACAGAATGCCCGCGCCGAGGTTGAAGTGAGCTCGTCCCCTGACACCGGCATGAGTGTCTCCCTCGTCTTCCCGAGAGTTGAAGCGGCCCGATAGAGCGCCGCCTTTCCCTTTGAATCTGCGCGTAATCCTTTCCGAAAATCGATTCCGATTTTCGGGGTTATGCGCTAGCCACCTTATCGATTTGTGTTTGGGGCGCCCCAAGAGCGCCCCAATGCGTCTGCCGATACGAGCGGGCTTACATCTTCGGCAGCAGCACCTTGTCGACGACGTGGATGACGCCGTTCGACTGCTTGACGTCGGCAATCGTCACATGGGAGACGCCGCCGTTTTCATCGGTCAACGTGATCTTGCCCATGCTTTCCTTGGCTTTCAGCACGCAGCCGCCGACGGTCTTGATGTCGTGCTCGCCGCCGTCATCCTTGATCATCTTGGCAACGGTCTTGGCCATCGCATCGGCAGCAACGACGTGGCAGGTCAGAACCTTAGTCAGCGTCGCCTTGTTTTCCGGCTTCAGCAGCGTATCGACGGTGCCTTTCGGCAGCGCGGCAAAGGCTTCGTTGGTCGGCGCAAAGACGGTGAAGGGGCCCTTGCCCTCGAGCGTGCCGACCAGGCCGGCGGCCTTGACGGCGGCGACCAGCGTCGTGTGATCCTTGGAGTTCACGGCGTTCTCGATGATGTTCTTGCTATCGAACATCGCAGCACCGCCGACCACCGGGTTCTTGGCGGCAGCAAAGGCGATGGCGGACATGGCTGTGGCGAGCGCGAAGCCGCGCAATAGGGACTTGATCATGATTTTCTCCTCACCGGACACCATCCGCGGGCCTTATGCCTGAGCGTCGTCCGGACAATTCGAACTACGGAGGGCTACGCCGAAGAGTTTCAGACAGGAGAAAATGATTTCACGGCCGGCGCCCGATTTACGGCCTGTGCAAGGGGCCGCTTGCGATCACCGGACCGGTCGCCTGTCCGGTCGGCGAACCGCCGAAGGGTTCGAGGCTGACGGCAAGCGTTGCGCCATCGGCGACTTGGCTGCGCAGATCGGCGGGAATGACAAGTTCACCGCTTTCGCCCGGCTGGAAGACGCCGAGCGATCTCGTCATGCCGCTGCCCGGTACCAGCCAGAGTTCCAGCGACTTCTCCTCCGGCTTGCCGGCGGCGACCGGCACGATCTTCAGCCGGCCGCTCTGCAGCTCATAGGAGGCGAGAAGATTGATGGTGCTGTTCTGGCCCGAAAGCGAGGCCACCAGCGGTGCCGGCCCCTGCGGCTCCGGCACCACGCCGGAAGCGAAGATGACGGCGCTGACGGCGACGACGATGCAAGCAAAGCTCAGCGAACGCCAGAAAACGGCGGAATTCCAGAGCCCTTGCGAAAAGGATGCGGGCCTTTGACCATCGCCGAAAAGCCGCGCCTCGATCTGCTTGAAGGTTTCCCGGTTCGGAGCGGCGGCTTCATACTCGTCATTGAAGGAGGAGAGGTTGGTTTCCCAACGGCTGACGATCGCAGCGAAAGGCCGATCGTGGCGCATGCGCTCTTCCACCACCCGGCGATCCTGCAGCGACAGGACGCCAAGCACATATTCGCCGGCGAGAACCTCGTCGCGGGAGCGGTCTCCCTTGCTTTTGTCGGGCGATGTCATCGTTCCATGCACTCTCTCAGTTTCAAGAGGCTGCGCCTAAGCCAGGTCCGCATCGTGTTCAGCGGGACACCAAACTGATCGGCCAGTTCCTGATAGCTCAGCCCTTCGACATAAGCCCGTTTCACCGCGACCGCGCGATCAGCTTCCAACTCTTCCATGCAGGTGTCAATCCGCCTTCCTTCATCCTTCGTCACCGTCTGCATTTCCGGGTCGGGCCCGGCATCGGCAAGATCATAGACCGTGTCCAGTTCGTCGGCGACGGGCTTGCGCGCCCGCAGCGCATCGATCGACCGGTTGCGGGCAATCGCAGCCAGCCATGCCGATGACGAACCCGAGGCGACGGAGAAGCTGCGCGCGCGCTGCCAGATGCTGATATAGACTTCCTGCAGGGCCTCGTCGGCTTCCGTGCGATCCTTCAAGATACGCAGGCAGATCGAGAAAAGTTTCGGTCCGGTCTGATTGTAGAGAGCCACGAAAGCCCTGCGGTCGCCGAGTGCGACGCGGCCGATCAGGTCTGCGATGTCATCGCCTTGCATGCCGTTCCTCATCTCAAGCTTGCGTGCGCCAGACGGTAACAGCGTCCCGCTCCGCGCCAGATACGAAAAACTATTGCCCTCTGGATTATTCCCTCTGTCAGAAACTTGCGATAAAAGGCCGCGAACAATTCTGCGGGGTTCCCATGAACGAAACCGAAAGCGAAATGCAGGCACGGCTTCTGGCCAAGGCACTGCCCTTCATGCAGCGTTACGAGAACAAGACGATTGTCGTGAAATATGGCGGCCACGCCATGGGCAATCCCGAGCTCGGCAAGGCCTTTGCCAGCGACATCGCCCTTTTGAAGCAATCCGGCGTCAACCCGATCGTCGTTCATGGCGGCGGCCCGCAGATCGGCGCCATGCTGAGCAAGATGGGCATCGAATCGAAATTCGAGGGCGGGCTTCGCGTCACCGACCAAAAGACGGTCGAAATCGTCGAGATGGTGCTCGCCGGCTCGATCAACAAGGAAATCGTCGCGCTCATCAACCAGACCGGCGAATGGGCGATCGGCCTTTGCGGCAAGGACGGCAACATGGTCTTCGCCGAAAAGGCGCGCAAGACCGTCAAGGATCCGGATTCGAACATCGAGCGCGTGCTTGATCTTGGCTTCGTCGGCGAAGTGGTCGAGGTCGACCGCACGCTGCTCGATCTGCTCGCCCGCTCCGAGATGATCCCGGTCATCGCCCCCGTCGCGCCTGGCCGTGACGGCGCCACCTACAATATCAATGCCGATACCTTTGCCGGCGCCATTGCCGGCGCGCTCAACGCCACCCGGCTGCTGTTCCTCACCGATGTGCCCGGCGTGCTCGACAAGAACGGCCAGCTCCTGAAAGAGCTTTCCGTCGCCGAAGCGCATGCGCTGATCGCCGACGGCACGATTTCGGGCGGCATGATCCCGAAGGTCGAGACCTGCATCGATGCGATCAAGGCCGGCGTGCAGGGCGTCGTCATCCTGAACGGCAAGACCGCCCACTCCGTGCTGCTCGAGATCTTCACCGAGCACGGCGTCGGAACACTGATCGTTCCCTGACCGAGGCTGCGCCCTTCACTTGCGAAGGGCGGATCTTCCTCACACGGGAACAGGGTATCGGGGAAAGAAATGCGCCTGACAGACTGCTATAATTTTCACGATTTCCGGCGCATGGCCAAACGGCGTCTTCCCGGACCGATATTCGACTATATCGACGGCGGTGCCGATGACGAGGTGACGTACCGGCGCAATACGGCGGCCTTCGAGGCTTGCGATCTGGTGCCTGACGTTTTGCGCGGTGTGGCCGAGGTCGACATGTCGGTGACCGTCATGGGGCAGAAGCTCGCAATGCCGGTCTATTGCTCACCGACGGCGTTGCAGCGCCTTTTTCACCACCAGGGGGAGCGGGCGGTCGCGGCGGCGGCGGCAAAACACGGCACGATGTTCGGCGTCTCCTCGCTCGGCACGATCAGCCTGGAGGAAGCCAGACGGATCAGCAACGGGCCGCAGGTCTATCAGTTCTATTTCCACAAGGACCGCGGCCTCAACCGCGAGATGATGGCGCGAGCGAAAAATGCCGGCGTGCAGGCGATGATGCTGACGGTCGACAGCATCACCGGCGGCAACCGCGAGCGCGACAAGCGCACCGGCTTTGCCATTCCCTTCAAGCTCAATCTTGCCGGCATGACCCAGTTCGCGATCAAGCCTTCCTGGGCGATCGACTGGCTGACGCACGAGCGCTTCCGGCTGCCGCAGCTCGAAAACCACGTCAAGATGGATGGCGGCGCGCTGTCGATCAGCCGATACTTCACCGAGATGCTGGACCCCTCGATGTCATGGGACGACGTGGCGGAGATGGTGCGCGAATGGGGCGGGCCATTCTGCCTGAAGGGCATCATGTCGGTTGAAGACGCCAAGCGCGCGGCCGAGATCGGCTGCAGCGGCATCGTGCTTTCCAATCATGGCGGGCGCCAGCTCGACGGCTCGCGCAGCGCATTCGACCAGCTGGCCGAGATCGTCGACGCCGTGGGCGACCGGATCGACGTGATGATGGATGGCGGCGTGCAGCGGGGAACGCATGTTCTTAAAGCGCTGTCGCTGGGGGCGAAGGCCGTCGGGCTCGGGCGCTACTATCTCTTCCCGCTTGCCGCTGCCGGACAGCCCGGCGTCGAACGGGCGCTGGAGACGATGCGCACCGAGATCGAGCGCGGCATGAAGCTGATGGGCTGCACCTCGGTCAGCCAGCTCAGCCGGCGGAATCTGCGCTTCCGTTCCTGAGCAGAACGAGATTTCATTCCGGGCCGCAGCCTTTCGCACCAGATCTGCGGCCCTCGGGCATTCGACGTCAGAGCAGGCTATAAATCGCCGCCGCCTCCTGTTTCAACTTTTCCATCATCGACCGGTAGGGCCCCGGACCATAGCTGACGCGGCCGACACCGAGCTTGGCGAGCGTCTTCACCTCAGGGGCGCCTGCCCGCATCATGATGTTGACCGGCAGCGGCGATGCGGCGCAGATCTTCTCGATCAAGGCGGGATCGATCAGACCGGGAACGAAGAAGCCGCTGCCGCCGGCGGCCGCATAGGCCTTGCCTCGCTCGATCGCCTCGTCCACCAGACCGGCATGTTTGGCAAGATCGCTCTCGGCCAGGAACAGATCGGTGCGGGCATTGATGAAGAAGGCAATGCCCTTGCCTTCCGCCATGGCGCGAATGGCGCGGATGCGGGCCGCCTGCCTCTCGGCCGGATAGAGCCCGCCACCGCCGACCACCTGATCCTCGAAATTGATGCCGACGGCGCCGACCTCCACCAGCTTGGCGACGTTGGCGGCGGCCCCCTCAGGCTCGGCCGAATAGGCGCCTTCGAAATCGACAGAAAGCGGCAGATCGACGACAGCGGTGATGGATCTTGCCGTCTCGACCAGCACCGACATCGGCAGCTTTTCGCCGTCGGCATAACCATGGGCTGCGGCAACCGACCAGCTTCCTGTGGCAAGCGCCTTGGCGCCGGCATCGGCAACCGCCTTCGCTGTCCCGGCATCCCAGATATTGTAGAGAACAACCGGGGCGCCCTTGCGGTGCAATGCGCCAAATGCCCTGGCCTTTTCGTTCTGGTTCATGCTGTCTCCTCCATCTTTGCTTGCGTGCTGATCTTCTGTTCATGCCGCAGCAGCCATTGCTTGCGCCAGAGCCCCCCGCCATAGCCGGTCAACGAACCATCCGCGCCGAGGATGCGATGGCAGGGTACGATGATGGCAAGCTGGTTGGCCCCATTGGCGCGGCCGACGGCACGCACCACTTCAGGCCTTTCCATCTCCCTTGCAAGATCGCCATAGGCGCGCGTCTGGCCGGCAGGGATATCGATGAGCTTTGCCCAGACATGTTTTTCGAAGGGCGTGCCGCCGAGCGCCAATGGCGTCCTGAAGACCGTCAGCCGCCCATCGAAATAATCCCGGATTTCGGCCTCGATCTGGTCGATCGCCGGCGTGCGGCCGATCGCAACCGAGGAGCGGACACGCTTCTGCAGCGCCTCGAGCTCGGTCGGCAGTGCCTTGCGATCGTGGAATTCGAGAAGGTGGAGATGCGTCTGGTCGGCAACGGCCACCATCGGTCCGAGCGGCGTCTCGAGCCAGTCGGCAAAGAGAAGTTCACGGTTCTGCGACAGCGCCGGCGCCTTGCCGACGAGCCGCTGAAAAGCCGTCCGGAAACCACTTGGAGACTCATATCCCGCCTCAAGCTGCGCATCGATGACGCGCGCGCCATCGGCCAGTTGCCGGGCCGCTTCACCCAACCGGCGATAACGGACGATATCGTGAAAGGTCATGCCGAGCGCCCGCTTGAAGGCGCGACGCACGGTCGAGGGATCGTGGCCCCGGCGCACGAGCTCATCTTCGGTCCAGCGCAGCTGCGGCTCGCCGTCCAGTGCGGCAAGCAGCTCATCGACGATCGGCTCCCTGCCCGGCTGCTCCAGCGGCCTGCAGCGCTGGCACGGGCGGAAGCCGGAATGCATACAGGCAGCGATCGTGTCGAAAAAGATCGTATTTTCCCGCTTAGGCTTGCGCGCCGGGCAGGTCAGGCGACAGAAGATGCCTGTCGTCTTCACGCAGACATAGGCCTGCCCCTCATAATCGGCGCTGCGCGCGATCAGGGCATCATAGAGCGTATCATCGTCGGGGCGTTCGAAAAGCATGACCGCTTTCTAACATTCCGTACCTGCGCCGTCCGCCGAAAATCGGGCGTCTATTCTTTCTTGTCGATTTCCTTGCGGCAGCAGCCGTGCCATAAGACCGCCATGACCAAGATCGACCGCACGCCTGATAAATCCGATTTCGAGCACGTCACAGACTGGGTCTTCGACCTCGACAACACGCTCTATCCGCATCATGTCAATCTCTTCGCGCAGATCGACAAGAACATGACCGCCTATGTCGCGGCACTTTTGCAGATGGAGCGGGAAGAGGCGCGCAAGCTGCAGAAGCAATATTACCTCGACCATGGCACGACGCTGCAGGGCTTGATGATCCATCACGGCATCGACCCGAACGACTTCCTCGAAAAGGCACATGCGATCGACTACACGGCGCTGACGCCGCAGCCGGAACTCGGCGAGGCGATCAAGGCGCTGCCGGGGCGCAAGTTCATCTTCACCAATGGCAGCGTCAAGCATGCCGAAATGACGGCGGAGGCGCTCGGCATTCTCGATCATTTCGACGACATCTTCGATATCGTCGCTGCCGACTACGTGCCGAAGCCGGCGCAGGCGACCTACGACAAGTTCACAGCGCTGAAGCGGGTCGAAACCACCAAGGCCGCCATGTTCGAGGATCTACCGCGCAACCTGACGGTGCCGAAGGCGCTCGGCATGCAGACCGTACTGCTCGTGCCGCGCAATCTGGAAGAGACGGTCGTCGAATGGTGGGAAAAGACCAGCGGCGAGGAGGATCATATCGATTTCGTCACCGACGATCTCGCCGCTTTTCTCCGCAAGATTATCGGCCTCGGCAAGGCTACCAGCTGACGGCTTTAGGTCTTCATTTGATGCATGTCGCTCTCCCAAAACCGCTGCACAGTTTTGAGCGACATGCATTAGATTACCAAGTTTTCACTCAGCTTACCGATGTTTAACTGGGTCTTCCGGGACTGCGGCCATATCTTCTTTCGTGAGGGGACACCTTACGAAAGGCAAACACGATGTACCGCAACAAGCTGATACTGGCAGCGCTTTCCTCCACCCTCATCTTCGGTGCAACCGCCGGGGCAGGCTTTGCCGCACCCGGCGACGGGCCGCGCCAGCACGCCGGCATGCACGGTCCGGGGGCTGCCGCCTTCCGCGAAATCACCTATGTCCGCATGCTCAAGCAGTTCGACGCGAACAAGGACGGGAAGGTCTCCAAGGACGAGGCGACGGCCGGCATCGACAAGCTCTTCGCCGCGATCGACACCAACAAGGACGGTTCGCTGACACCGGGCGAAATCCGTGAGTACCGGCAAACGCAGATGCAGGCGATGAGAGATCAGCGCAAGCAGGAGGCCGGCGAAAACAAGGATGCGAACGCCGCAGCCGCGACGCCGGACAACAACGACCAAGGACGGCCGCCGCGCGATGGTCATGGTGGTCGTGACGGACAGCGCTGGATGCGCCATGGCGGCAACATCATGCGTGCCTCGATCATGATGCACCGGGTCGACACCGACCAGAACGGCCAGATTTCCAAACAGGAAGCCGAAGCCGCCTTCGACAAGCTGTTCACCCGGATGGACCGCAACAAGGACGGCGTCATCTCGATCGACGACATGCCGGACCGGCCGCTGCTCTAGAACAGGATTTTTAGGCCGGATCGGCCTAAAATCTCAATCCTGTTCTAAGTTAAAGAGTGAGAGCATGATGTCGTCCGAAAACCGCTCACACTTTTCGGCATCATGCTCTATCTCTTTGTTTTCACGCAATTCCGGACGCAAAACCGCTACGCACTTTTGCTGGAATTGCTCTAAGGCCGGACGACGACTTGCCCTTGCCTTTCCCCGTCTCGACGGGGAGAGGCTCTGCAGCGTGTCCCTCCGAAGCGCCTATTCGCGGTGTTCGTAGAAATTCTGGACGATCTTCCATGCCTCTTCGGCCGTATCGACGAAGCTGATCAGCTTGACGTCGTCGGGCGCAATCGTCCCGAATTCCGCCAATGCGTCGAAATTGATGATGCTCCGCCAGAACGCCTCCCCGAAAAGGATCAGCGGCAGGCGCTCCATGCGGCCGGTCTGGATCAGCGTCAGGCATTCGAAGAATTCGTCGAGCGTGCCGAAGCCGCCGGGAAAGACGGCGATCGCCTTGGCGCGCACCATGAAATGCATCTTGCGGATGGCAAAATAGTGGAAGTTGAAGCTGAGTTCCGGCGTCACATAGGCGTTCGGCGCCTGCTCGTGCGGCAGTACGATGTTGAGGCCGATCGAAGGGGCGCCCTCGTCGGCCGCGCCGCGATTGCCGGCCTCCATCACGCCAGGGCCGCCGCCGGTGACGATGACATATTCGTGGAAATTGAAGGTGGCAGAATATTTCGAGCAGAGCCGGGCGAATTTGCGCGCCTCGTCATAATAGACGGAAGCCGCCTCCAGGTTGACGCGCTGGATATCGTTGCGGGCCGCCCAGGCGCTCTGGCCGGGGGCGGGAATGCGGGCGCCGCCGAACATGACGACGGTCGACCTGATGCCGCGTTCGGTCAGCATCATCTCCGGCTTCATCAGTTCCAGCTGCAGGCGGATCGGCCGCAACTCCTCGCGGCAGAGGAAATCCTCGTCGACATAGGCAAGGCGGTAGGCAGGCGACATCGTCTGCGGCGTCTTCGGCACGGCTTCGGCGCGCTGCCTGTCGGTTGAGCTGCTCTTCAGCGGGTCCCATACGCCATCCTTGCGCCGCGAACCGCCGTTTCGTCCCTTCGCCATGTCGAAATGCCTTTCAGTATTGCCGGCTACGAAGCCGGATATGTCGCTATAACGCCTTGAATCCAGGTATGATCTTGTCGGAAAAATCATTCCGTTCTACGGCTTCATGCTGTAGAGCAGGGTAAACCCCGCCAACCGCAATTCCGGAGACCCCGCCGTCTCCACGATAAAGATCGAAGTTTAAGGAATTCTCATGAGCGCCACCGACCTCGCATCCCTCGAAAAGATCATCGAAGCCGCCTTCGACAATCGCGACAATGTGAACACGTCGACGAAGGGCGAGGTTCGCGATGCGGTCGAATCAGCACTCGATCTGCTCGATGCCGGCCAGGCCCGCGTTGCCGAACGCTCCGCCGACGGTGCCTGGACGGTCAATCAATGGCTGAAGAAGGCCGTGCTGCTGTCCTTCCGCCTCAACGACATGGATGTGGTGAAGGGCGGCTCGGGCAACTCCACCTGGTGGGACAAGGTTCCTTCGAAATTCGAGGGCTGGGGCGAGAACCACTTCCGCGCCGCCGGCTTCCGCGCCGTGCCGAACTGCGTCGTGCGCCGCTCGGCCTATATCGCCCCGAACGCGATCCTGATGCCCTCCTTCGTCAATCTCGGCGCCTATGTCGGCGAAGGCACGATGGTCGATACCTGGGCCACGGTCGGCTCCTGCGCGCAGATCGGCAAGCATGTGCATCTCTCCGGCGGCGTCGGCATCGGCGGCGTGCTGGAACCGATGCAGGCCGGCCCGACGATCATCGAGGACAATTGCTTCATCGGCGCCCGTTCCGAGGTGGTTGAAGGCTGCATCATCCGCGAAGGCTCGGTGCTCGGCATGGGCGTCTATATCGGCAAGTCGACCAAGATCGTCGACCGCGCCACCGGCGAGGTGACCTACGGCGAAGTGCCGCCCTATTCCGTCGTCGTCGCCGGCTCGATGCCGTCGGGCAATGCGACGATGGGCAACGGCCAGCCGGCGCCGCATCTCTACTGCGCCGTCATCGTCAAGCGCGTCGATGAGAAGACCCGCTCGAAGACCGGCATCAACGAGCTGCTCAGAGATTGATGACACCGGGACGTTGATCCGGTAAACAGACGGCGTCTTTTTACGCGAGGCGGCCCCGCCTTGCCATGTCTTTGCCATTCCCGCCGGATAGTTCGACCGCCATGACCGCTACCGACCCCGTCGCCAATCTCCAGACACTGATTCGCTGCCCGTCCGTGACGCCCGCCGAAGGTGGCGCACTGTCGGCGCTGGAGGCGATGCTTGCGCCGCTCGGCTTTACGGTCGACAGGGTGAAGGCGAGCGAAGCGGGAACGCCCGACATCGAAAACCTCTATGCCCGCCTCGGCAAGGATGGCCCGCATCTGATGTTTGCCGGCCATACCGATGTCGTGCCGGTCGGCGACGAAACCGCATGGACGCATCCGCCGTTTGCCGCCGAGATTTCCAAGGGCGAGCTTTTCGGCCGCGGCGCCGTCGACATGAAGGGCGGTATTGCCTGTTTCGTCGCCGCCGTCGCCCGGCATATCGAGAAAAACGGGCCGCCCAAGGGCTCGATCTCCTTCCTGATCACCGGCGACGAGGAAGGGCCGGCGATCAACGGCACGATCAAGCTGCTGCAATGGGCGGCCGAACGCGGCGAAAGCTGGGATGCCTGCCTCGTCGGCGAGCCGACCAATCCGGACAGGCTCGGCGACATGATCAAGATCGGCCGGCGTGGCTCGCTGTCGGGTAAAATCACTGTTCATGGCGTCCAGGGTCATGCCGCCTATCCGCATCTTGCCGACAATCCGGTGCGCGGCATGCTGCAGCTCGCTCACGCGCTGATGAACCCGCCGTTTGACGGCGGCACCGACGATTTCCAGCCGTCGAATCTCGAAGTGACCACGGTCGATGTCGGCAATCCGGCGACCAACGTCATTCCGGCCAAGGCATCGGCAAGCTTCAACATCCGCTTCAACGACAGCTGGACCGTTGAAACGCTGCGTGCCGAAATCCTGCGCCGTCTGGACGTTGCTGCCCGGGACGGCGCGTTGCGGCCGGACCGCAAGCCGGTGGCCTACGATATCGTCTGGGCCGATCGGCCGAGCCATGTCTTCCTGACGCGCAACAATGCGCTGATCGCCTCGCTGTCTTCAGCCGTCGAAAGCGTTTCCGGCCAGTCGCCGCGACTTTCGACCACCGGCGGCACATCGGATGCGCGCTTCATCAAGGATTATTGCCCGGTCGTCGAGTTCGGCCTCGTCGGCCAGACGATGCACATGGTCGACGAGCGCGTCGCCGTCGCCGATCTGGAGACGCTGACGGCGATCTACCAAACCTTCATCGCCCGCTGGTTTGCCAATGCCGGGCTTTAGGGAGGTTCAATATTACCTGGCCGGCCTCTGGCTGCTGATCCGGCTGGATCCGCGCGGCTTCCGCTACCTCGATATGTCCGAGCGCGGCGTCAATCGTTCGTTCTGGGCGATGCTCTGGTGCCTGCCACCGATGGGTATTTCCTGGCTCTGGTGGCGACAGGCCTTTCTGCGGTCGATGCCGCCCGAAGCCGATGTCAACTTTGCCTTCTATATCAGGCTCGGCCTCGTCGAGGTCGCCAACTGGTTCGTGCCGCTGGTCTTTGCCGGGCTGCTGCTGCTTGCCGTCCGCATGGGCGAGCGTTTCGCCCCGGTCGTCGTCAGCGTCAACTGGCTCGGCGTGCCGCTCTCCTATATCAACGGGCTGCTGCTGGCGCTGGTGTTCTTCCTGCCCGGCTCCGTCGGCCTCGTCTCGCTGCTGCTGCTCGCCTTCATGCTGGCGCAGGTCTTCGTGCTGGCGCGCATCCTCCGGATGATCTGCCACGGTCACACGCTGATGGTCGGAGCGCTGACGCTGGTGCTGCTCGTGCCATCGATGATCCTTTCGGAATATCTGCAGCACTTCCTCGGCATCTATCCCGCCTGATCAGGCTCCTGCTGGAGCGGTATTTTCATGACAGATCATCATCAGTATCGGTGACCGGCCTTCGGCGATCGACGATCACCTCGGGATAATCCACCTGCATGAAATAGAGTCCGTCCGGCGGCGCCACCGGGCCGCAGGCCTTGCGGTCGCGCGCCTCAAGCGCTGCCTCGACATCATCAGGCGTCCATTTGCCTTCGCCGGCGAGCTTCAGCGTGCCGGCGAACGAACGGATCTGGTTGTGGAGAAAACTCTGCGCCGTGGCGCGGATCTCGATCAGTTCGCCATTGCGCGTCACTTCCAGCCGGTCGAGCGTGCGCACCGGGCTGTTTGCCTGGCAATGGGCGGCGCGGAAGGTGGAGAAATCGTGCCTGCCGACCAGCCTCTGGGCGGCAGCGTGCATGACCTCGTGATCGAGCACCTTCGGCACCCACCAGGCCTTGCCGGCTTCAAGCGCCAGCGGCGCCCGGCGACTGACGATGCGATAGAGGTAATGGCGCCGCAGCGCCGAAAAGCGCGCATCGAAGAAATCGGCAACCGCCTCAACGTCGAGTATGGAGACGCGCTCGGCGGCGAGCCTCAGATGCGCGTTCAACGCATTCTGCAGCTGGTAGGGCGACCACACCTTCGAAAGATCGGCATGGATCACCTGCCCCATGGCATGGACGCCGGAATCAGTGCGTCCGGCGCCGCGGATCGACACCGTCTCGCCGGTCAGCGACAGCACCGCGGCCTCGATCGCGCCCTGCACCGAGGGGCCGTTCTCCTGCCGCTGCCAGCCGACATAGGGGCCGCCGTCATATTCGACGGTCATGCGGAAACGCGGCATCAGGTAAGCCTCGTGCCCGCCGCAAGCGGGGTGCCCCTGAGGAAATCGGCCGCCGCCAGCGGTTTGCCGCCGGCCTTCTGCAGCCTGGTCAGCCGCACCGCGCCCAAGGCGCAGGCGACCACGAGATCATCCGTCAGCAATTGCCCGTCAGCACCCTGCCCTTCAGCCAGTTCGGAAGCCAGCACCTTCACCCGCTCCGGCTTGCCGCCGATTTCGAGCTCGAACCAGGCCCCCGGAAACGGCGCCAGGCCGCGGATGTGATTGTGCACGTCCCTGGCATCCCTGGAAAAATCGATGCGCGTCTCGGCCTTGTCGATCTTGGCGGCATAGAGCACGCCGTCTTCCGGCTGCGGCGTCAGCGGCAGGTCGTTCATCTCGAGTTTCACCATGGCTTCCGCCATCGCCTTGGCGCCCACGAGCATCAGCCTGTCGTGCAGCTCGCCAGCCGTCATGTTCGGGCCGATCTCAACCTCGCGGGTCAGCGCGACGGCGCCGGTATCCAGACCCTTGTCCATCTTCATCACCATCATGCCGGTTTTTGCGTCGCCGGCCATGATCGCCCGCTGGATCGGAGCAGCACCGCGCCAGCGCGGCAGCAGCGAGGCATGGCCGTTGTAGCAGCCATCCCTTGTGCCGTTCAAAATCGCTTCCGGCAGCAACAGTCCGTAGGCAACGACGACGCCGGCGTCGGCATTGAAAGCGCGAAACCTCTCGCGCTCCTCGGGGTCCTTGAAATTGACCGGGGTGAAGACCGGCAGGCCGAGCAGCTCGGCCGCCTGATGCACCGGCGATTTCTGCAGATCGAGGCCGCGCCGCCCACCCGGCCGTGGCGGCTGCGTATAGACCGCAACGATCCTGTGCCCGGCATCGACGAGTAGGCGCAGGGTCGGGACCGAGAACTCCGGCGTTCCCATGAAGATGATGCGAAGAGACATTTTATCTCGCCAATTGAGGATCAGCCGTCTTCAAACGGGTTTACGAGCTTGAGATCAAGCCCCTCGAAATCTCTGCTGTTGCGGGTCGCAAGCGTCGCGCCGTTGGCAAGGCAGATGGCGGCAATCATAGCATCCTTCGTTTCCATCGGCCGTCCCGCCTTTCTGCGCTCCGCAGCCAACAGGCCGTAGCGATGCGCCGCACTCAGGGAAAAACCGAGGATACGGCCCGAAAATTCCGACTCGATCCGATTGAAGTCGGACACCAGCGCAGTCTTTCGCCTGCCATCATCAAGGAGTTCAAGACCGTAACGCATTTCGGCGACTGCAATCGTCGTCAGAAAAAGCGTCTCGACGTCGTAGGCGTCCAGCCAGCTCAGTATCCGCTCGCTGTGGGTCCTCCCCTGCATTTCGGAAATCACATTCGTATCGAGGACGATCATGTGTCGAAGCGCGGCGGTTCGCGGTCGCGTTCGTGGCGAGATGCGGCGATGGCCTCCACTTCATCTTCGCTCAATCTTTCGTCACTCATCAGAGAGCGCAGGCGCTGCCCGGCGGAAGCTCCTGAGCGCTCCACGGCAATCTGCCGGCGCATGATTTCGATCGCCTCTTCCGAAAGGCTGCGGCCGTTGCGCTGCGCGCTTTCCTGAAGCTGCAGCTTCATTGCATCCGGAACATCTCGAATAAGCAGGTCGCCCATTCGGCACCTCCACTATGATATCACTGATATCATAGTGCCTCGCCGGTGAATTTTCAACGCAGCATCACAGCGCCTTTGACTTTGCCGCCTTGGTGAATTTCTTGATGACCATCTCCCGCTTCAGCCGCGAGATATAATCGATGAAGAGCACGCCGTTCAGGTGGTCGATCTCGTGCTGCAGGCAGGTGGCGAGCAGTCCGTCGGCTTCCACGGTCTGTTCCTTGCCGTTCAGGTCGAGATATTTGACCGAAACGACAGCCGGGCGCTCGACCTCGGCATAATAATCCGGAATCGAAAGACAGCCTTCCTCATAGACGGAGCGCTCGTCGGAGGATTTGACGATCTCCGGATTGATGAACACCTGCGGCTGCTTTTCCTCGCCCTCGCGCGAGATGTCGATGACGAGCATGCGGCGCGGCACGCCGATCTGGATGGCGGCAAGGCCGATGCCCGGCGCGTCGTACATGGTTTCGAGCATATCGTCGGCAAGACGCTGCAGGTCGGAGTCCACCCGCTCGATCGGCTTGGACAGCTGGCGGAGAACGGGATCAGGAAGAATGATGAGTGGCTTGATGGTCATGGCGTTCCCATAACCCATCTTTTCCGACTATGGAATTATCCGGCAGGCGGGGAATACGCTTTTTTGCATCCCCGCCTGGAATTTCGCCATAGAGCCTTTCCTGGTCAGATTGAATCATTCTGTTGGCTCAAACGGAGTCGGATGGTCGACCGGCCGGCGCGCGTCGTAGCCAAGCTCTACGGCCAAGCCGGCCGGTCGATCAGCCGGCCCGTTTCAGCCAACCCGAAGGGCCGGGCATCTTTCCGCCAGGATCAAAGGCGATCGGCTCGGACGTACCAAGAGGTATGCCCGTCGCCAATCGCCTCTGCCCTGACGAAAACCTGCTCCGGCAGAATGCTGCAATCTGACCAGGAAAGGCTCTATTCGCCTCAGGCCGCCCGGCGGGCAGCACTGGCGGAATGGCCTTCCGGCCGGGCGCGGAAGCGCCGCAGCAGCTCGATCAGGGTCTCCACCTCGTCCTTGAGGCGGCGGGTTTCCGCCGAAGACTGCTCGACCATGTCCGAATTCTGCTGGGTGATCGCACCCATGTTGCGGACGGCGACGCTGACCTCGTTGACGCCGGTCGCCTGATCGCGGGCGGCGGCGGCGATATCGGCGACGAAACGGTTGATGATGTCGATGCGGCTGATCATGTCGTTCAGCGCTTCGCCGGTGCTGGAGACGATGCCGACGCCCTGATTGACCTGGGTCGAGCTCTGCGAGATCAGGTTCTTGATCTCCTTCGCCGCTTCCGCGGTGCGCTGGGCGAGCTGGCGGACTTCCTGGGCGACGACGGCAAAACCCTTGCCGGCATCGCCGGCGCGCGCCGCCTCAACGCCAGCGTTCAGCGCCAGCAGATTGGTCTGGAACGCGATCTCATCGATGACGCCGATGATCTTGGAGATCCCGGTCGAGGATTTCTCGATGCCGGCCATCGCCGAGACGGCGCTGGTGACGAGTTCGCCGGAGTTCTTCGCCTTCTCTTGCGTCTCGCGCACGGCGTCCGAAGCCTTCTCGGCATTGGCCGCCGTCTGGCCGACGCTGACGGACAGCTGCTGCAGGGCGGCCGAACTCTCCTCGACGCCTGCCGCTTGCTGGGCAGTGCGCAGCGCCAGATCGTTGGTTGCATTGGAAATGACGTCGGCGCCGCTCATGATATGGCCAGAAGTCTCGCGCACGGAGGCGAAGGACTGGCGAAGGGCGCTGACGGCGCGGTTGTAGTCCTCGGCCATCTGCCGGAAATTGCCCGGCAGGTCGGACGGCAGGGTGGCTTCGAGATCGCCCTTCGACAGCGCTTCCAGACCGCGGCGCAGCTGCTCCAACGCGATCGCCTGATCGGATTCGGCCTGGGCACGCTCTTCTTCCAAGGCGCGGCGCTTGGCTTCAAGCGTCTCGAGATAGACCGAGATGGAATAATCCATGTCGAGCATACCGGCCTTGATGACGGCCGACAGCTTCTCGGCCAATGCCTTGCCCTCTCGGCGCGCAAAGATCGACGGCCACTGCTTCTCCATGATGCCCTTGACGAGCTCGGACATGACGATGGCATAACCGCCAATATACCAGCGCGGCTCCAGCCCGATGCGGGCGTGCGTCCGGCCGACCGCGGTCACGCCGTTGACATAGCTCTCGTCGAACGCGCCGCCGGCGAGATTGGCCCAATGATCCTGCTGGCGCTTCTTGGCATGGTCGACATGGCTCTTATCGGCGAAGAAGCCTGCGACAGCCGGGGTCTTGGCGATCTTGGCGTAGAATTTATCGAGGGCACCGCCGATCAGCTCCGATATGACCGGGCGCAGATCCCGCATCGACTTGCGCGCTGCCTCATCCAGTTCGATGAAATCGAGGCGCTGCCTGAGGGCGTTGTCGGTCTGCTGGGCGGTCATGGGGATCTCTGTACTTGGCGCGACGCGCGCGGGAAGGAATTTCTGCGCGCAGGTTTTGGCCAATATGGTTGAGCAATCGTTAAATCGGACGGCGATTTCTTCTCTCCGAGCGAGGAAGAGCGATAGCTTGCGAGGATATTGGGGGCCGCCCATTCCGTTCACGTTTTGATCTATGTATTGCCATTTCTTCTGTTATGCTCGCGGCATGACCATCCATTCCGAATCGCTCGCCCTTTCCCTTGCCTCGATCAGCCCGGCCATGCTGGCGCTCATCGGCGGAGGTCTCGCCGCCCTCGCCCTGCTGGTGGTCGTGCTTCTCCTGCGCAGTGCCAGCCTTCGCCGCGAGCAGGCGGAGGAAGCGACCTTTCGGGCTGAGGAAAACGAAGCGCGGATGGCAGAGCTTTTGAAGATCCAGGCGGAGATGCATGGCCGCATCGCTGTCATGACCGAGGTCTTCGGCGCGCGGCAGAGCGAACTCAACCAGGCGATCAGCCAACGCCTCGACGGCATGTCGCAGCGGGTCAGCTCGACAATCACCGAGCAGACCAAATCGACGCATGAGAACCTGCAGCGGCTGCAGGAGCGGCTGGCGGTCATCGATGCCGCACAGAACAATATCCAGACGCTCGCCAAAGATGTCGTCGGGCTGCAGGCCATTCTGTCCAACAAGCAGACGCGCGGCGCCTTCGGCCAGTCCAGGATGGAAACGATCGTCGCCGACGGCCTGCCGATGGGCGCCTACGCCTTCCAGCAGACGCTGTCCAACGGTTCGCGGCCGGACTGCACGATCCGCATGCCGAACGGCGCGCCGCCGCTGGTGATCGACGCAAAATTTCCGCTCGAAGCCTGGAACGCGATCCGCGACGCCGGCAGCCCCGAGGCCGGCAAGATCGCCGGCCAGCAATTTCGCCGCGACATGGAGGTCCATATAAGGGACATTTCCGAGAAATATCTGATCCAGGGCGAAACCCAGGATACGGCCTTTCTCTTCGTGCCGTCCGAATCGATCTTCGCCGAGATCCACGAGCACTTCGAACCGGTAGTGCAGAAGGCGCACCGCGCGCGTATCGTCATCGTCTCGCCGTCGCTGCTGATGCTGTCGATCCAGGTCATCCAGGCCGTGCTCAAGGATCAGCGCATGCGGGCGCAGGCGCATCTGATCCAGGGCGAGGTGGCGATCCTGATGGACGATCTCAGCCGCCTCGACGAGCGGGTGCGCAAGCTGCAGGGCCATTTCGCCATGGCGCAGAAGGATATCGACATGGTGGTCACGTCAGCCGACAAGCTCACCAGGCGCGGCGCCAAGATCGAAGCGCTGGAATTCGAGGCGGGTGGCAGCGATGCAAAACCCGCCCGCGACAGCGAAGCCGCGGCCAAATCGGTGGAAAGCCGCACCGGTCTTCTGAAGCTCCGGGTGGTTGACGAGGAGTGACCGCTTCGGGCAGTGTCTCGCCCGCATGAAACAGTTGGAGCATGATTTCATTTGCAGGCTCCAGAAGACGGGACACATTCATGATCACAGTTTTCGGGTCCATCAACATGGATCTCATCGCCACGACCGAGCGCCTGCCGAAGCCCGGCGAGACGGTGGCCGGCAACGGCTTTGCCACGGCCGCCGGCGGCAAGGGCGCCAACCAGGCGCTGGCGGCCCGGCGCGCCGGCCGCTACGTGCATATGGCCGGCGCCGTCGGCAAGGATGCTTTCGCCACGGAGGCGCTGGCCCTGCTCGATGATGCAGGCACCGACCTTTCTCTGATCAAACATGTCGATGGTCCCACAGGCACGGCGCTGATCCTTGTCGGCGGCGACGGCGAAAACATGATTGCCGTCGTTCCCGGCGCCAATGGCCAGGTCACGCCCACCGATGCCGAGACGGCGATCGGCCGCATGAACGAAGGCGATATCCTGATGCTGCAGCTCGAAGTGCCGGCTGCTGCCGTCGAGCGCGCGCTGTCGGCCGCCCGCGCCAAGGGCGTCACCAGCATCCTCAACCTCGCGCCGCTGATCCCCGATGCCCCGCGTCTCGGCCGGCTCGCCGATATCGTCATTGCCAACGAGACCGAATTCGAGCGGCTTGCCGGACAGGAAGGCATGGACGCCGCAGCGCGTGAGGCAGCCCTTGTGCGCCTGCACGCGGAGACGGGCCAGACGCTGATCGTAACGCTCGGCGGCGATGGGGTCATCGCCATTCGCGACGGGGCGATTTCAAGGGCGCAAGGTCTCAAGATCGAACCTGTCGATACGGTCGGCGCCGGAGACACTTTCTGCGGTTATTTCGCCGCGAGCCTCGACGACGGCCTCGATTTTGTCTCGGCGCTGCGCCGTGCGGCGGTTGCCGGTTCGCTCGCCTGCCTCAAGGCCGGGGCGCAACCGTCGATCCCTTTGAGCGAGGAAGTCGCAGACAGGATATAGTCCGCGTCTCTTTGCGAAGCCGCCGGCAAAACTCCCTGTAATTCAGGGCGTTCCGGCGATTTTCATGGCCCTGATCGATAGGGTTTCATTTAAATTTAAGAGATTTCCAGCGATGTTCCTCGTGGTCGCCGGCGCCTCCCGCCTTTCGGATTCCGGACGTCCACTGCATAATTCCTTAAATCGGAAACGATTTAAGGAAAAAATTATGCAGCCATTCAAAGTGCTACAGCGTCCTTTGCGGCTCTCGAAAAGACGCGCGGCGCTGTAGGCGGCTGCCCCATGATGGGGCGAGCCTTTGCTCCTGTGCCGGAGAATGCCCGTTCGGCGCATCCTTGCCCGAGGACCCCATGTTCATTTTTCGCATGAAATCGCTTGCCGCGAAACTCATCGTCATCACCGGCATCGCCATCGCGCTTGTTCTCATCGTTTCGAACTTTTTCCTCATCGGCCAGACCCGGGATCGCGTCCAGACGCTGACGATGGATCAGGCCAACCTCGAGGCAAAGTCGATCGCCAATGAAATCGCCGCCAATGTCGGCGAACTCGCCAGCGCCGCACGCACCATGTCGGGCGTCATCGGCCGCGGCCATGAAGGCAAATCGCTCGATCGCAAGGGCATGATCAATGTGTTGAAGGCCAATCTCGAGCAGAACGCCTTCGCCTTCGGCAGCTGGTTCTGCGAGCAGCTCGGCGCGCTTGACGGCAAAACCACCGAGATCGCCAACAATAATGACGAAGGCACCAACAAGAACGGCGCCTTCACGCCCTACTGGTCGAAGACCAAGGACGGCGGCATTCAATATTCGACCTTCGACAATGATTATACCGCCGCATGGTGGAAGCTTGCCGCCGACAGCGGCAAGGGCGCGATCACCACGCCCTATATGGCCGAGGGAACAGATGTGCCGACGCTGCTGACCTCGATTGCCTATCCGGTCATGTCTGATGGTAAGATGATCGGCGTCGGCGGCGTCGACATTTCGCTGAAGTCGCTGACCGACAAGCTGCAGGCGCTGCATCCTTTCGGTTCGGGCCGCGTCACGCTGCTGTCGCAGGCCGGCAACTGGATCGTCGCGCCGATCCCCGACCTGATGACCAAGGAATTTGACGGCGAGGGCGCCGACATCGTCAAGACGGCGCTGTCCAGCAAGCAGCCCGGTCTCGTCAGGAACCTCACCTATGATGGCCTCGATCCCTTCGATCGCGTTGTCTATCCATTCGCGGTTCCCGGCGTCAACGCCACCTGGGTCGTGCTCGTCGACGTGCCGCACACGGCGATTAACGCGCCGGTGCGAGACCAGACCTACATGATGATCATCAACGGGCTGATCGTGCTTGGTGCCGTCATGCTGGCGCTCTATTTCGCCGTCCGCTCTTTCGTGCAGCGGCCGCTCGGCGGGCTCGTCGCCAGCGTCAAGGCGCTGAGCGACGGCCAATATGGCGAACCGGTCGCTGCACAAGATCGCAGCGACGAAGTCGGTTCGGTCGCCAAGGCGCTCGAAGGCTTCCGCTTCACGCTCGCCGACAGCCGCCGCCTCGAAGACGAAGCCGTCAGAGAACGGCAGGCGGCCGAGACCGAGCGTAGCCGCTCGGAATCGGAACGCCAGGAATCGGTGTCGCTGCAGCGCCATATCGTCTCGATCGTCGGCGCCGGCCTTTCCGCGCTGTCGCAGGGCAATCTCGGTCACCGCATCACCGACGAATTCCCCGGTGAATACGGCAAGCTGAAACAGGATTTCAACGCAGCGCTCGCGAGCCTGGAAGAGACCATCAACACGATGAACCTCAGCGTCGCCAATATCGGCTCCGGCACCGGTGAAATCAGCAACAGCGCTTCCGACCTCGCCAAGCGCACCGAGCAGCAGGCGGCGAGCCTGGAAGAGACGGCGGCCGCGCTCAACGAGCTCACCGCGCAGGTCGATTCCAGCGCCGAGAATGCGCGCACGGCAGCCGAGAACGTCAACCTCGCCTGCCAGGATGCCGAAAAGTCCGGCGAAGTGGTGCAGAAGGCGATTGCCTCGATGCAAGGGATCGAACAATCTTCGACGGAGGTTTCGCGGATCATCGGCGTCATCGACGAGATCGCCTTCCAGACCAACCTGCTGGCCCTGAATGCCGGTGTCGAGGCGGCGCGTGCCGGGGAAGCCGGCAAGGGTTTTGCCGTCGTCGCCCAGGAGGTGCGCGAACTCGCACAGCGTTCGGCCAATGCCGCCAAGGAAATCAAGACGCTGATCAACACCTCGGCCGTCCAGGTCAAGGAAGGCGTCGATCTCGTCGGGCGCGCCGGCGGCACGCTGCACAAGATCGCCGAACAGGTGATGGGCATCAACGACCTCATCCGGCAGATCTCGGCATCGGCCAGCGAACAGGCTGTCGGCCTGAAGGAAATCAACCAGGCCATGAACCAGATGGACCAGGTGACGCAGCAGAATGCGGCCATGGTGGAGGAAGCGACCGCGGCGAGCGTCGCACTCAACGACGAGGCGCAGACGCTGAAGGCGCTCGCCACCCGCTTCAATGTCTCGGGTTCGAGGAACGCCGCAGCCCTTGCCTCCGTCGCGCAAAAGATGCGCGCGCCGGCAGCTACGGCCCCTTCGCTTCGCGTGAGCGCCCCGGCGGTCCGTCGCTCCCTTGCCCCGTCGCCTGGATCCGCGGCCGTGGCGCAGGACAGCTGGGAAGAGTTCTGATCGTTCAGCGCATCATAATGCGAAAGGCGCCTGAGAGATCAGGCGCCTTTTTGCATTCGAGAATCGATGCGTTATCGCGCGACGTGCGTCAGGCAGCGTTCGACGTCTGCTCTTCGTTGAGGAAGGCATAGATCGCCTGGGAGGAATCGGTGGCGCGCAGCTTGGCGACCAGATCGTGATCGCGCAGCACGCGGGCGATCCGCGACAGAGCCTTGAGATGATCGGCGCCCGCCCCTTCCGGCGCAAGCAGCAGGAAGACGAGATCGACCGGCTGGTCGTCCAGCGCCTCGAAATCGACCGGCTGCTCCAGCCGGGCGAAGATGCCGACGATCGAATGGATGTTGACCAGCTTGCCGTGGGGAATGGCGATGCCGTTGCCGACGCCGGTCGAGCCAAGGCGCTCGCGCTGCAGGATGACGTCGAAGATCTCCCGTTCGGAGAGCCCGGTGATCCTGGCGGCTCTTGCGGCCAACTCCTGAAGCAGCTGTTTCTTGGAATTTACTCTGAGGGCGGGAATGATCGCATCCTGATGGAGCAAATCTGCCAATGCCATTTCTTTTTCCTTCTGTCGCCGGGATCAGATAATGCAAGGAGCGGCGGCAATACCGCCGCTCACCACCCTGATCTCAGCCTTTGATACTGGCTGAATCGATCCAGCCAATATTTCCGTCGTGCCGACGGTAAACGATGTTCAGATGTTCCTTGCCGGGGCTGCGGAACAGGAGAAGCGGCTCGTCGGTCATGTCGAGCGCCATCACGGCGGTGGCGACCGACATGGTCTTCAACTGCTTCGTGCTTTCAGCGACGATCGCGGGAGCGAAATCGTCGGCGATTTCATCATCGTGATCAGGAACGGAATCCATAACCGTGTAGGAGACCTCTGCAAAACCATTCAGATGGTTTCCGGCGTGATGGTCCTTCAGCTTGCGCTTGTAACGCCGCAGCCGTTTTTCGATCCGCTGGGAGGCGGCGTCGAAAGCCAACTGCGGGTCGGTCGCCTCGCCGGCCGCATGCAACACCACCCCGCTGTCCAGATGCAGCTTGCAATCCGCCGAGTAACGAGAACTCGCCTTTTCCACGGTCACCTGGCCGGAATATCCCCCGTCGAAGTATTTCGTGATGGCCATACCAATTTGGTCCTCGATCTTTTGACGGAAGGATTCACCAATTTCCATATGTTTCCCGGATACACGCACACTCATGGAGTTTCCCTTCTTATGGTCGTTTGCGGGTATCAGTTTACGCCAAGCATCAGGTTCATCCAAGCACTTCGCGCAATCTCAAGCAAGATCGGCTTAGGCCTGCGGGTCCTTGGTGCCCTGGGGATGATGGGGATAACTCCAGATGCCGTTCACGGCACCGATTGCGGCGCGCTTCTAGCCACAGGTTACCGAAAAGTCAATAGGGCGGCGAATCACCATCAGCGGCACTCGGACAACGTGTGTCTGGTACCTTGCTGGGCAACGCATGCCGCCAATCACCACCCCAACCACTTTACGCGTTTCGCTCTTGAGTTGTATTCACCTTTGCGCGGATCGTCATGGCAGCGACGCCTGCTATGACGCAGACGAGTCCGATCCAGGCCGTCGAGCTCAGCCTCTCGCCGAGAAAGACGATGCCGATCGCAACACCGATCGGCACTCTGAGATAGGCTTGCGAGGTGGTTCCGACCGAGCCCAGCGTCTGGATGAGACGGAAATAGATCGCAAAGGCGAGCGCCGTCGAAAAAGCGGAGAGGGCAAGCAGCGCCAGCATCGATGCTGCCGAGGGATCGAGCTCCCAGGGTCGATCGACGACGAGGCTCATGGGCAAGAGAATGACCGCGCCTGAGATCAGCGAGCCGGCCGCCGGCACTGCGGGATCGAGCCCCTTGAAGTTCTTGCTGAAAATCGCGGCACCTGCATAGCAGATGGTCGCCAGGATGATGGCGAGTTGCGCCATCAGGCTTTCGCCGAGACCGCCGAGCGCTTCGACGCCGATGACGAGGCAGATGCCGGCAAGCCCGGCCATAACGCCGAAAAGCCGTCGCAGCGTCACCTGCTCATGGCGGGTCATCAGCACGGTCAGCAGGAAGGTGAAGATCGGCGTTGCCGAATTCAGGATCACCGCCAATCCGGCATCGACGGACTGTTCCGCCCAGGCGATCAGCGTGAAGGGAACGACGCTGTTCAGACAGGCCTGAACGAAAAACCGCCGCCAGGTCGCACGATCGCGCGGCAGGCGGACACGCCGGTGGCGCAGCACGGCCAGCAGAATGCCCCCAGCAATCAGCGTGCGGGCGGCGATCAACGTTATAGGTGGGATCGTCTCGACGCCGATCTTGATGAAGCTATAGGAGGAACCCCAAAGGGTCGCCAGCACCAGCAGCAGGAAAAGCTCCCTGGCGAGGTTCGGATTTCGCGGCGTCATCGTCGGCATTTCGATCTTCGTTCAAGAAAATTCAAAGGGTTGCAGCGCCGTTGCGCGTCTGAAAAGACGCAGGGCGCTGGAGAGGAATAACGGGATTTGCGGGCAGAATGCTTCGATCCAGGTCGAAGCATGACAGCGTCAGAAGCCGGCGACCTTGGCGAGCGCCCGCTTCTCGCGGCGGCGCTGGACCGAAGACGCGATGTTCATCGCCTCCCGGTATTTCGCAACCGTGCGGCGGGCGAGATCGACGCCGCCCTTCTTCAGCATGTCGACAATATCGTCATCGGAAAGCACCGCTTCCGGGCTTTCCTGCAGGATCAGCGCACGGATCTTGTGACGCACGGCCTCAGCCGAATGGCTGTCGCCACCAGCGACGGCGCTGATCGAGACGGTGAAGAAATATTTGAGTTCAAAGAGGCCGCGCGGCGTCAGCATATATTTGTTCGAGGTGACGCGGCTGACTGTGGATTCATGCATCTTGATCGCCTCGGCGACCGTCTTCAGGTTCAGCGGGCGCAGATAATCGACGCCGTGCAGCAGGAAGGCGTCCTGCTGGCGGACGATTTCGCTTGCCACCTTCATGATGGTTTTTGCCCGCTGATCAAGGCTGCGCGTCAGCCAGTTGGCGGTCTGCAGGCAATCGGAGAGGAAGGCGTGATCCTCGCCGTTCTTTGTCACCCGGGAAAAATAGGACTGGTTGACCAGCACGCGCGGCAGTGTATCCGGATTGAGCTCGACCAGCCAGCCGCCGTCCGAGGAGGCTCTGACGACCACATCCGGCATGATCGCTTCGGAAACACCTGCCTCGAAACCGCTGCCGGGCTTCGGATTGAGCTGGCGGATCTCGCCGAGCATGTCGAGAAGATCTTCCTCGTCGACGCCGCAGAGCCGCTTCAACGTGGCGAAATCGCGCCGGGCGAGCAGTTCGAGGTTTTCGACCAGAACCTGCATGGCGGGGTCGTATCGGTCCTTCTGCCGGAGCTGGATCGCCAGGCATTCGGCAAGGCTGCGGGCGAAAACACCCGGCGGATCGAGGCTCTGGAGGGTGGCGAGCACGCGCTCGGCCTGTGCGAGGCTCGTGCCCAGCCTCTCGCCCGCCTCGACGATATCGGCCTGCAGATAACCGCAGTCGTCGAGCTGGTCGACGAAATTCTGCGCGATCAGCCGGTCGGCCATGTCAGGCAGGACGAAGGGGATCTGCTGGGCGAGGTGATCGCGCAGCGATACCTGGCCGGCGACGAAATCGTCGAGATCGTAGTCGGCGCCCTCGCCGCTGCCCGGCATCGATTTCCACTGGCTGACGAGCTCGGGCGCATCGAGGCGCTGTGGGGCGCCGTCATCAGGAAAGACATTGGTATAATTGGCGTCGAGTTCGTCGTTCAGCCGGCTCGTGCTGGCACTGCCGCCATTGTCATACCAGTCGCTGGAGAGCGCCTCGGCGCGGTTGTCATAGCCATCGTCCGACCCGGCATCCTCCGGCTGATGAGCATACTGCTCATCTTCGCTTTCGCCACGTTCTCCGACCGCCTCGCCGTCATTCGACGGAAATTCGAGCAGCGGGTTCTTCTCCACTTCCATGGCGATGAACTGGTTGAGTTCGAAATGAGTCATCTGCAGCAACTGGATGGATTGCATCAGTTGCGGTGTCATCACCAGGGACTGGGTCTGGCGCAGGAAAAGATTGGCGGACAGTGCCATGACGGACGCGAAACTCCCCTCGATTCCTCCGGGAAACCGCGTCCGATCAAGGCTTCAGGCCACGGAAATCCAAGTTGGCCCAAAAATTGCTTTTTTATTGTATTTGGTCAAGCGGAACTATGCCGACAAGGTGAATTTCTGCGGGCCGCCCGGTATCAGAGGCTGAAATTGTCGCCGAGGTAGAGCCGGCGCACTTCCGGATTGTTGACGATGTCGTTCGCCCGGCCATGGGTCAGCACCTCACCGGCATGGATGATGTAGGCGCGGTCGATCAGACCCAGCGTCTCGCGTACATTGTGGTCGGTGATGAGAACGCCGATGCCGCGCGCCGTCAGGTGGTGAACGAGATTCTGGATGTCAGCGACCGAGATCGGGTCGACGCCGGCGAAGGGTTCGTCGAGCAGCATGAAGGTCGGGTCGGTCGCAAGCGCACGCGCGATTTCGAGGCGGCGGCGCTCACCGCCGGAAAGGGCGACGGCGGCATTCTTGCGCAGCTTCTGGATATGGAACTCCTCCAGCAGCTCGTTCAGCTTCTGCTCGCGCTCAGCCTTGTCCTTCACATGCACTTCGAGGACGGCGCGGATATTCTCTTCCACCGTCAGCCCACGGAAGATCGAGGCTTCCTGCGGCAGGTAACCGACGCCGAGACGTGAGCGGCGGTACATCGGCATGGTCGTGACGTCGTTGCCGTCGATCTCGATCGTGCCTTCGTCCACCGGCACAAGGCCGGTGATCATATAAAAACAGGTGGTCTTGCCGGCGCCGTTCGGGCCGAGCAGGCCGACAGCCTCGCCGCGGCGCACCACCAGCGAGACGCCGTTGACGACGCGCCGCGTCGCATAGGTCTTCGTCAGACCGCGTGCGATCAACGTTCCCTGATAACGGCTCTTGTCGGCGGCACCCGCAGCTTGTGGCCCGGGCTTGCCGAACATGGTGGATAGCGATGATAATTTCACGTGGGAGGCCGGCTTCTCAGTTCTGCTTCTGCTGCGGTGTATTCGGCTTCGATTTCGGATCGAGCTGAATTTGGACACGCCCGCCGCAGCTTTCAAGCTCCGCCTGGCCAGTCTGCATGTGAACCGTCAGTTTGCAGCCGGTAAAGACGTTCGGCCCGTCCGACAGGATAACCTTGTTCCCCTCATCTGCCGTGAGGATGAATGTCTGCGAGGCCATGTCGAAATTGCCGTCATCGGCGGTCGCCGTCTGCGTGCCCGAGGTCAAGAGGACCTTGTCCGTCACCAGGATCTTGTCGATATCTGCACTTCCCGATGCAAGCGAGGCCGACTGCTCCGGCTGGGCAGCGGGTTGCGCCCCGTCGGCAGCCGGCTTTGCCGCCTTGTCCTTGTAATAGACGGTCATCTTGCCGGACTGCATCGTCGTCGTGCCTTGAACGACCTTGACCTTGCCGGTGAAAAGCGCGGTGTGTTCCTGGTCATGGATCTCAAGCTTGTCGCTTTCGATCTGGATCGGCTGGTCGTTGGAAAGCTTCATGCCCGACATCGTGGTCGACTGCGCACCCGCGCCCGAGGCCGTCAGAATGAGGGCAAATGCGCCGGCAACGAATGCCATGCCTGTCTTGCAAGTGGAAATGCGACAATCTTTTGTCATGGATGACCCGGCTGGTTAAGTGCCCTGTTTATGGATGGTGGATGGATCGACATTCATGCGAACATTCCCCTCGAATGTGATCACCCGCCCCTTATCGGTTATCTCCATCGACTGCGCAACAATGGAGGCATTGTCCTTGGTGATGGTGACGGGATCGTCGCTCCGCATGTTTCCGCCCTTGATGTCGAGCTGGGCGGACTGGAAATTCGCATTGAGGCCGCTGCTCAGCACCAAAGTGAAGGGGGCCGTCATATGCAGATTGTCGGTAGTGCGGTTGTAGTCTGCGGTCGAGGCGACGACGCGGGCGATCAGGCCGTCATTCATCGGCACGGCGGCCTTGATGGTTTCGAGCGTGATGAGATTGGGATTGCGGATGTCCTGCAGCGCCCTTTCGGCCAGCATCGAATAGTTGATGCCGTCGGAATTGCGGCCAGCGATCGCCGGCTTTTCCATCACGACCTTGCCGTTCTCGATCTTGGCGCCTTCCAACTTGATGTTCTCGGGCAGATAGATGCGGACCAACGCCACCGCGGTGAGGCTCGCTGCGATGACCAGGGCCGCCACCGGCAGCAATATTTTCAGCCGCCGCACGCGGGCGGAATGGAACAACGCATCGCCATAGGCATTCTTGCCCGACCCTGAATAGGCGGCATGTCCGTTGTTCTTCAGGGTATCGAGCATAGGCCTCGTCCATGTGCGGTGATCGCCGCGCCTTCATAACAAAGCCGGCCGCCAATCACAGTTCGTTTCGCATTATTACATTGGCTTGCCAATATGGAATTTTTTCTGCAACAAGCAACAAAACGGAAAAACATTGAAAAGTGGCATTCGTACGGGCCGCTGCCACCCTATTTCACCGGGTCGATCGGCGCCATGCCGAAGCCGGTGCCAGCGCTGGAGGTTTTTATGGACAGTTCGATCATCGCGGATCGCCGTCGGCTGCGCCGCAAGCTCGGCTTCTGGCGCCTCATCGCGGTGGCCCTCATCGTGGCACTTGGTTTCGCCTTCTACCGCTTCGCCCTCGGCGATACCGGGACGGAGCGCCCGCACATCGCCCATGTGACGATATCGGGGCTGATCGTCGACGACGACGAGCTTCTGGAGCGGCTGAAGAAGGTCGAGACCAGCGACCAGGTGAAGGCAGCAGTGATTTCGATCTCCTCGCCCGGCGGCACGACCTATGGCGGCGAAAAAATCTTCAAGGCGATCCGCGCGATATCAGCCAAGAAGCCTGTCGTCTCCGACGTGCGCACACTTGCCGCCTCTGCCGGCTACATGATCGCCACCGCCGGCGATACCATCATTGCCGGCGACAGCTCGATTACCGGCTCGATCGGCGTCATCTTCCAGTATCCGCAGATCCAGCCGCTGCTCGACAAGATCGGCGTCTCGCTGCAGGAGATCAAGTCTTCGCCGCTGAAGGCCGAGCCCTCGCCCTTCCACGAGGCGAGCGAGGAAGCCAAAGCGATGATCCGCAACATGGTGGTCGACAGCTATAACTGGTTCGTCGACTTGGTCGCCGACCGGCGCAAGCTGCCGCGCGACGAGGTGCTGAAACTGGCCGACGGCACGATCTATACCGGCCGCCAGGCGCTGAAGGTGAAACTCGTCGATGCCATCGGCGGCGAGGCTGAGATCCGTGCCTATCTCAAATCACGCGGCGTCGACGGCGATCTGCCGATGGTCGACTGGGACAAGAAGAGCAATACGCCCTTTCTGCTCGCTGGGGCTGTTTCGCGGTTGATTACGATCTTCGGTTATGATGATCTCATGAAAACCCAGGATATCAATGGAATCCTGCCCCCAAAGTTGCTTCTTGACGGGCTGCTTTCAGTTTGGCAGGTTGGCCACGATTGATAAGAAATCAATAATTTAAGGGGGCGAATGTGATCAAGTCCGAATTGGTGCAGATTGTTGCCGCACGCAACCCGCATCTCTATCATCGCGACGTCGAGAATATCGTCAACGCGGTTCTCGACGAGATCACGGATGCACTGGCTGCGGGCAACCGAGTCGAATTGCGCGGCTTTGGCGCCTTTTCGGTCAAGAACCGCCCTTCGCGCTCCGGCCGCAACCCGCGGACCGGCGACACCGTCTTCGTCGAGGAGAAGTGGGTGCCCTTCTTCAAGACCGGCAAGGAGCTGCGCGAGCGGCTCAATCCCGGCCAGGCCGACGAAGAGGATTGAGCGGCGCGAACCGCCTGCGGCGAAACCGCACTTGAACTCGAGGGCCGTTTTCCTATTCTGGTAACGCATCGTGCTTTGCGCGTCTTACAAAGACGCGTCGTGCTGTAAGCATGAAACGCGCCCCTCAAAAAGACCGGCGCAATCTGCCGCGTGGAGACCTCAAATGGCCAAGAAGATCGTCAACCTATTGATTCTGCTGCCGCTCGGCGTCATCCTCATCGTCTTCTGCGTCGCCAACCGGCAGAGCGTCACGCTCGCCTTCAATCCGTTCCGGCCTGATGATCAGGTGCTCGCGGTTTCCGCGCCCTTCTTCGTCTTCCTGTTCATCGCGCTGATTACAGGCATGCTGATCGGCGCGGCCGCCACCTGGTTCAGCCAGGGCAAACACCGCAAGCGCGCCCGCACCGAGGCCAAGGAAGCCATCCGCTGGCAAAGCGAGGCCGACCGCCACAAGAACCGCGCCGAGGAGATCGCCGGGCAGCTGCCGGCGCGATAAAACCGGTCAATATTCGTTTGGCTCGGTTTCGGCGGCCGGCGGCGGCAGTCAAACCGGAAAAAAGCTCAGCTCCTCATAGTCGCCCTCCGGCGACGCGCCGTTGCCGGTCACATGGAAACCATGGGAAAGGTAGAACGCCTTTGCCCGCCGGTTCTTGACCAGGCATTTCAGCCGGTACCGGTGTTGCGGCCATTGCGGCAGGGCGTGCAACAGCGCCGTGCCGGCGCCCCGACCCTGGAATTCCGGTCTTAAGTAGAGCATGTGGATGAAATCGTCCTCCGGCCAGAGCGACAGGAAGCCGGCTACGCTGCCATCCGCATGCTCGCAAACGAAGACCGTCTCGCCATTGGTATGGGCGGCGAAATCCTCGCGATGGAACTTGCCGGGATCGACCCAGACGAATGTTTCGCGGCGCACGGAAAGATAAATCTCCGCGAGCATTTCCTGGTCTTCCGCCCGCGGCGGCCTAATGGTCCACGTCATCATGCCGATTTAAACGAAGCTCCAACCCGCGCCAAGCCTAACCGGCCGCCATCTTCGCGACGACCGCGGCATTGAAATCCGAAAAGAACCCTTCGGCGAGCTTTTGCGAAGCCGAGTCGAGCAGACGGGCGCCGAGCTGGGCGAGCCTGCCGCCGAGTTCGGCCTTCGAGCGGTAGTGCAGGATAGTCTCGGCACCCCTTTCCTCAAGCACGATATCGGCGCTGCCCCTGGCGAAGCCGGCAAGACCGCCCTTGCCTTCGGCCGACAGCGTATAGCTCTTCGGCGCGTCTACATTGGAAAGCGTCAGCAGCCCATGGAAGGTGGCGGACAGCAGGCTGAACCTGACTTTGATCGTCGCCTCGAAGGCGCTCGGCGAAAGCCGCTCGATACCTTGGCAGCCTGGAATGCAGCCACGCATGATGTCGGGATCGTTGAGTGCTGCCCAGACGACGTCCCGCGGCGCGGCGATGCGTTCTTCGCCGGTGAAATCCATTCGATGGCCCCATCTTCGATTCGCTCATCTTATCCCAGCGGGAAAGCGCTTTGCCAAGGCGGGACGGAATGTTATCTGCCGGGTTCCGATGTCACACATCTGACACACAAGGGATGGGCCGATGACCGACGAACTGAAGCCCTGGAGCGTGACGGCAAGCCGGATCACCTATGAGGACCGCTGGATCCGGGTCCGGAGCGACGATTGTGTCACCGCCGATGGAACCGTCATCGCGCCCTTTCATGTGCTCGATTATCCCGACTGGATCAACGTCATCCCCGTGATGCCCGACGGGCGCGTGCTGCTGACGCGGGAATACCGACACGGCCGCGGCGAGATTGTGCTCGGTCTCGTCGCCGGCGGCGTCGAACGC
The DNA here is from genome assembly GCF_051811185.1 of Rhizobium sp. 62_C5_N11_2. Lineage (NCBI taxonomy): Bacteria > Pseudomonadati > Pseudomonadota > Alphaproteobacteria > Hyphomicrobiales > Rhizobiaceae > Rhizobium > Rhizobium sp. 62_C5_N11_2. The sequence continues at coordinate 44,057 of NZ_JBPWPW010000001.1, read as the reverse complement.
AGCGACAGCAACACCGGCGATGCGGCGTTGGCGGCAGCCCGGCGCGAGCTCCGGGAGGAAACCGGCTATGAAGCCTCGACCTTCGTCAAACTGCTCACCTCCTATCCGAATGCCGCCAGCCACAGCAACGCCGTAACCAGCTGGCTGGCGCTCGGCCTGAGCAAGGCCGGCGAACCGTTTTTCGACCCGGGCGAGAACGTCGAGCTGCTGTTTACCGATCTTGCTGCCATCCTTGCCGACCTGCAGTCCGGCGCCGTCATCATGCAGTCGATGCATGTCGCAGCCCTCTATACGGCGGAAAGCTGGCTTCGCACACAGGCCTCCGAGGGCTTGAAATAGGCATTGCGCCGGGAGAACCCGCTCCTCTTGCCCGGGCTCAGGCGGCTGCGCAGTTGATCCGCCACGCTTTTCTGGGCTACTGCATATTCAAAGTGCTGCAGCGTCCTTTGCACGTCTGAAAAGACGCACGGCGCCGCAGCGGACACAAAGCCGATAAGACACCCCGACAGAGATGCGGAAGAGCACGTTGAAACAGAGAGAAGGCCGGCCGGGCCAGAAGAAAACATCAGGTTCTTCCGGTGAAAGCCGGAGGAACGATCGGACAGGCCGGCCGCCGAAGCCGGTCGCGCGGCCTGCGGCGGCCCGCGAGACAGTGCGCGAGGCTGCCGTGCCTGGCGCGGTCGAGCGTCCTCTGATGACACGCAGCGGCGAACGTCCGGTCGAGCGCGTGCCCGTCATCCTCGAATCGCTCGGGGCCGGCGACTTCCACCTGATCGACAGCGGCAACGGCGAAAAGCTGGAGCAATACGGCCCCTACCGCATCATCCGTCCCGAGGCCCAGGCGCTGTGGCGGCCTTCGCTGCCCGCTCATGTCTGGGAAAAGGTCGATGCCGTCTTCACCGGCGATACCGACGAGGAAGGCTCCGGCCGCTGGCGGTTCCCGAAAGATGCGCTCGGCGAGACCTGGCCGCTCAATCTGCTCGGCGTCGATTTCCTCGGCCGCTTCACCTCCTTCCGTCACGTCGGCGTCTTCCCCGAGCAGATCGTCCATTGGAGCTGGATGAAAGAGCAGGCCGAAAAGGCCGGCCGGCCGCTGAAGGTGCTGAATCTCTTCGGTTATACCGGCGTCGCCTCGCTGGTTGCCGCCGCAGCCGGCGCCGAGGTCACCCATGTCGACGCCTCGAAGAAGGCGATCGGCTGGGCGCGGGAAAACCAGACGCTCGGGCGCATGGAGAAGCTGCCGATCCGCTGGATCTGCGAGGATGCGATGAAATTCATCCTGCGCGAGGAACGGCGCGGCAGCCAGTACGACATCATCCTCACCGATCCGCCGAAATTCGGCCGTGGCCCCAATGGCGAAGTCTGGCATCTCTTCGAGCATCTGCCCCTGATGCTCGATGTCTGCCGCGAGATTCTGTCGCCGAAGGCCGTGGGCCTGGTGCTGACGGCCTATTCGATCCGCGCCAGCTTCTATTCGATCCACGAGCTGATGCGCGAGACGATGCGGGGCGCCGGCGGCGTGGTTGAATCCGGCGAGCTGGTGATTCGCGAAGCCGGCACCGACGGCAAGACGCAGGGCCGCGCGCTTTCCACCTCCCTCTTTTCCCGCTGGGTGCCGAAATGAGCAAGGATTTCCACGATCAGGGACCGCGCAGGGTCGGGCAGGTGAAGGAAGTCACCTCGCTCGCCAATCCGATCATCAAGGACATCAAGGCGCTGACGAACAAGAAGTCGCGCGAGGAAAGCGGTACTTTCCTGGCCGAAGGGCTCAAGCTCGTCATCGATGCGATCGAACTCGGCTGGGCGATCCGCACGCTGGTCTATGCCAAGGCCGCCAAAGGCAAGCCGCTGGTCGAGCAGATGGCGGCCAGGACCGTCGCCTCGGGCGGGCTGGTGCTCGAAGTCAGCGAAAAGGTGATCGCCTCGATCACCCGCCGCGACAATCCGCAGATGGTCGTCGGCATCTTCGAGCAGCGCTGGAAGCCGCTGCGGGATATCCGGCCGAGGGATGGCGAGACATGGGTAGCGCTCGACCGGGTGCGTGACCCCGGCAATCTCGGCACCATCATCCGCACGGCCGATGCGGCCGGCGCTTCCGGCATCATTCTGGTCGGAGAAACGACCGACCCTTTCTCGCTCGAAACGGTACGCGCCACCATGGGTTCGGTCTTTGCCGTTCCGGTCGCGCGGGCAACCCCTGAAGAATTCATTGCCTGGCGGAAATCGGCCGGCGTTTCCGTCGTCGCGACGCATCTTGCCGGCGCGGTCGATTACCGGACGATCGACTACCGGAAAAAGCCTGTCGTGCTCCTGATGGGCAACGAACAATCCGGCTTGCCGGAGCAACTGGCCAAGGAGGCCGACGCGCTTGCCCGCATTCCGCAGCAGGGCCGCGCCGATTCCTTGAACCTCGCTGTCGCCACCGCCATCATGCTTTTCGAGGCGCGCCGCCATCTCCTCTCACTTGCCGAGGGCAAATGACCGAACAGACGCTTGCACGCCCCGCGCTGTTTTCGCGCCCGGCACCGATCCTCTTCTTCATCGTCGTCGCCGTTCTCATTGACCAGGTCGTCAAGATCGCCGTCGATCACTACCTGCCGCTACAGGAGGTCGTGCCGGTCATTCCGATGCTGGCGCTCTACCGCACCTACAATCTCGGCGTCGCCTTTTCGATGCTGTCCGGCATGGATGGCTGGTTCATCGTCGGCATGCGGCTCGTCATCGTCGCCTTCGTCATCTGGCTATGGTACCGCACGGCGAAGGATCGCTGGCTCGCTCATCTCGGTTATGCGCTGATCATCGCCGGGGCGATTGGCAATCTCGTCGACCGCTTCGCCTATGGACATGTGATCGATTACATTCTCTTCTACACCGAGAGCTGGTCCTTCGCGGTCTTCAATCTCGCCGACAGTTTCATCACCATCGGCGCCGGTTGCGTCATTCTCGACGAGCTGCTGCTGCCGAAAAAGGCCGGCCGCTAAAATCTTATCGAAATCCTGAAGGCATTCGGAACGGGCCTCATGTTAGCTAGGTAGCATGCAGAACCTGGGACAGTTGCAGGAAAGATTGTCCGCCGCCTTCGGTGGACCCGCCGCTAAGCCGCATGAGAAGCGGATGGAGGCCCTTTCCTCACGACCGAACGCAGCGGCACCCCGGGGAGCCGATGATCGCCAGAGCGGGCCCGCAGCGACCAGGCGCCTGCTGTTCTACTGGCTGGGCGGCGCCGGCCTTCTTGCCGCAACGATCCTGATGCTGCTTGCCCATGCCGGCGATCCGCTGCTGCTTTCGGGCGGTCTCGTCGTTCTTGGCCTTGCCGTCATCGCCAGTTATGCCCTTCTGATGGTTCGGTCGCGCAAGGCCGGGCAGCGTCCAGGCCAATCCATGCCGGATTGGAACGCCGGCGCAAAGCTGTTTGCCGACGTGCACGACGTGCTCGGCGACATCACGGTCGGCCGCACCATGGACCGGCGCATCATCTCCGCCAACGACACTTTTCGCCGCCTGACCGGGCGCCTGCGTCCGGAAGGACGAACCTGCGAGGAGATCGGCCTTGCCTTCCGCCCCGGTCCGATATCGCACTGCTACGATGTCGAGATCTCGACGCCGGAAGGCCAGCGCATCTTCCTCTGGCGCGACGTCGTTACCCGCGACCCGGCGAACGGCCGCCTGCTGCTGCAGAGCGTTGCCCGCGACGTGACCGACGAGCGGCTCATCGCGCAGGGCCGCGAGGAGGCCCGCCAGAAGGCTGAATATAACAGCGCCGCCAAATCGAGGCTGCTTGCCACCGTCAGCCACGAGGTGCGCACCCCGCTTTCCGGCATTCTCGGCATGACGCATCTGATTGCGGAGACGCGACTGACGCAGGAGCAGCAGAACTATCTCGCGAGCATCCGCCAGTCCGGCCATGCATTGACGCAGCTCGTCGAGGATCTTCTCGATTTCTCTACCATCGAGGTCGGCCGCTTCGCGCTGCATCCGCGCTCGGAATCGCTGCGCAAGCTTCTGGAAAGCGTCGTCGAGATGCTCGCCCACCGGGCGCATGAAAAGGGTATCGAGATCGGCGCCACCGTGTCATCCGATGTCCCCGAAAATATGAGCTTCGACCCGGCGCGGCTGCGCCAGGTTCTGTTCAACGTCATCGGCAATGCCGTGAAGTTCACCCAGGTCGGCGGCGTCTTCATCCGCGTGTCGCTCGACGCCGGCGACTTGCTGATCACTGTGACCGATAGCGGTCCCGGCATGACGGCGGAGGAGCAGGCGCGCGTCTTCGGCGAGTTCGAGCAGGGCGGGACCGTTGCCGACAAGAGCAACGGGACCGGGCTCGGCCTTGCCATCTCCGCCCGCATCATGCGCGAATTCAACGGCACTCTGACGGTTGCCAGCGAAAAGGGCAGAGGCAGCGAATTCGCCATCCGCTTCCCGGTCGATATCGGCAGCGAGCGCCCCGACCGGCGAAACACGCTGCTTGCCGGCAACAGCGTCGTGCTGCTGGCGCCGGCAGGTGCCGCGCGTACCGCCATCGCCGAGACGATCACCGCGCTCGGTGGCCTCTGCCATCTCGTCGGCGACGGCGAGACGGCGCGGTCAACGCTGCTCGGATTGGCAAAGGGCGGACGGCGGCCGACCGATATCATCATCGACCATCGCATGTCGGCGGAATTTTCCGATCATCTTGCCGATCGCGCCGAAATCGCCGCCCTTGGCCTGCGCAAGGTCCTGCTCGTCAACCCGGAAGAACGCAGCGCCCATCCGCTCGACCTTTTCGATGCCTGGTTGATCCGGCCGCTGCGCGAACAGTCGCTGATCGACGTGCTGCGCGGGCGCATGCGCGGCATGGAGAAGCGCGACGCGCTGAACGACAACCAGCCGGGCTTCGGCCTTTCGGTGGCGGAGACGGTGGTTCCCGCCAGCGGGCTCAGCATCCTGCTCGGCGAGGACGATCCGATCAATGCCATGCTGGTGCGCGTCGTCCTGGAAAAGGGCGGGCACAAGGTGCGCCATGTCGAAGATTTCGAGTCGCTGCTCGACTGCGCGCTCTGCGAGGCGAATGCCCGGCCCGATATCATCATCAGCGATCTCTCGATGCCGGGTGGGAACGGCATCGACATGCTGGGACGCCTGCGCGGCCACGAGCGGCGGCTCGATCTCGCCTCGGTGCCGGTGATCGTCCTGACTGCCGACAAGAGCGACGATTCACGCCGCCAGGTCTTGCTCAACGGCGCCAACCGCGTCATGGTAAAGCCGGTCGATCCGGTGCGGCTGCTGACCGAAGTTCAGGCGGTCGCCGCACTTTCCGCCCGCCGGGCAGAGGCGCGGTGAGCGCCTCAGGAACCGGCCCGCTGCTTGCGCTTGGAAATTCAAAATGTCACTTTCCTGTCGCAGAGAAGTGTTTTATGGCGTCGATAAGCCGGCAACGGGAGAATCGTCATGTCCGCCATCGACATCCTGAATCGTGACACCACCGCGGAGGCTGCACCACCCTCGACGGCTGCTGTGCAGAAGGACGGCGATATCCTCGGCCGCATCGGCAATCTGGAGACCCGCCTTGCCCGCACGGCGCGCGAGATCGATGCTGCTCAGGCCGTGCGCTACCGCGTGTTCGTCGACGAAATGAAGGCGCAGCTGCCGTTGGATGCCATGCGCCGGCAGCGTGATGTCGATGCCTATGACGCTGTCTGCGACCATCTTCTCGTTCTCGATCGCTCGATCGAGGGCGATCCGGAAGACCAGATCGTCGGCACCTACCGGCTGTTGCGTCAGGATGTCGCCGTCGCCAATGGCGGTTTTTACTCGGCTTCCGAATTCGAAATCGAGGGCCTTATCGCGAAACATCCGGACAAACGCTTCATGGAGCTCGGCCGCTCCTGCGTGCTGCCGGAATACCGCACCAAGCGCACCGTCGAGCTCCTGTGGCAGGGCAACTGGGCCTATGCGCTGAAACACGGCGTCAGCGCCATGTTCGGCTGCGCCTCGTTCCCGGGTGTCTATCTCGAAAGCCACGCGCTGGCGCTGTCCTTCCTCTATCACAACGTGCTGGCGAAGAACGAGTGGGCCGTCGGGGCACTGCCGGATCTCGCCCGCAACATGGATCTGATGCCGGTCGAGGCCATCAACCCGAAGCGGGCGCTAATGGCGCTGCCGCCGCTGATCAAGGGCTATCTGCGCCTCGGCGCGATGGTCGGCTCCAGCGCGGTCATTGATCATGCCTTCAACACAACCGACGTGCTGATCGTGCTGCCGATCTCCAGCATTTCCGACCGCTACCTGAATTATTACGGCGCCGACGCCGGCCGCTTCGCGAGCTAATTTAGTCTACGCAGAGTGACGATCGTCTGTCACAGATCGGCTCGCCTTCTGGTGTCCGACGGGTTCTCTCCGTACGCCGCCCGATAGGTTGCCGCAAAGCGGCCAAAGTGAAAGAATCCCCACCTCAAGCAGATGTCCCGCAACGGCTGCCGGTTTGAAGGATCGCAGAGATCCTCTCGGACCGCCTGCAAGCGGATCGTCCTGAGGTAGGCAGCCGGTGTGGTTCCCTTGAAGGCACGAAAACCGCTTTCAAGAGCGCGAATGGAAATGCCTGCCGCCTCCGCGACACTCTGCATCGTCAATGGCTGTGCGATGTTCGCATGCATAAATTCAACTGCCCGACGGACATGCCGTGGTGCGATCAGATGGATTTTCTTGTCAAGAAGATGCGAGAGCCGATGAGGAACCGAGCGCACCAGCAGATCGGCAAACGCCTGGGTCAGGTTCAACATGGCGATTGGCGAGTGAAGGAGCGGCCAGTTGTTGCGCATGCCGATGATGATCGTTTGGGCGAGACTGCCGATCAACTGGCCCGCCGCCGTGGAAAGATCAATGAGCGGTGCCAAGTCCATTGCCCCGGTCAAGGGGGTCTCTAATACGGCGGCGACGGTCTGAGCGATGATTGTCCAGTTCAGACTCAGTGTGTCCGACCGGTGCGGCGCTGCCCGCACGGAAACCCGTTCCGGCTCGAGATTGTTCATCAACAACAGCCGCCCAGGTGTCCCTTCGATCACAGTCCGACCAAGCGCTACATCGAGAGCACCCGTACGCGGCATGATGATTGCCAGAGTTTCCGGCGTTCCATGTGCCGTTCTTGCACCCCAGCCGCCGGAATCCTGGTTGCTGACCAGCGACAACCTTTCATCACCCCAAAACCCGACCTTCCAGTCGAGTGGTTTCTCTCGACCATTGCGCCATGCGTCGAACGAACCGAACCCCTTGGTCAGAGCTTCAACCATATCGTCGAAAGTTGCCCCCTGAAATCGGGCGATGAAATTGGGAGATGCGTTTTCTGGCATGGGAAACCAACCGGCTGGTATTAAACAACTGAGCTGCGAAACCGCATCGACTGCCCGCAGTTTTTTAGGTTCCTGCGGGCAAATTTATGCCGCCCGTATAGGGTTATTATATCAAAAGTATGACTTATCGGAAGAGTAGCACGCTCCGCTTCCTCAGGACTACCTGGGCGGGAAGAGGCTCCCGATGCACCGACATTGAAAGAAAACCGTGTCCGCTGACACCACGGGCAGAAGCTTCATCGCGGCTGCCCACGAAAACTTCTGCCCGGCCGACGGGCGGTCGGCCGGGCAGAGAATTCCGTCTCATATGTCGGCAGGACGAGGTTTACGAACCAGCCCCATAGGCGGCGATCGCCGCCATGTTGACGATGTCGCTGTCCTTGGCGCCCATCGAGGTGATCTGCACCGGCTTGTCGACGCCGACGAGGATCGGACCGATCACCGTGGAGCCGCCGAGTTCCTGCAGCATCTTGGTCGAGATGGAGGCCGAGTGGAAAGCCGGCATGACGAGGACGTTGGCCGGTCCGGAGAGGCGGCAGAAGGGATATTGCTCCATCACCTTGCGGTTCAGGGCGACATCGGCGGCCATCTCGCCATCATATTCAAAATCGACGCGGCGCTTGTCGAGGATCTTCACTGCTTCGCGCACCCGCTCGGAGCGTTCGCCCGAGGGGTGGCCGAAGGTGGAATAGGCAAGCAGGGCGACACGCGGTGGATAACCCATGCGCCGCGCCAGACCTGCGGCTTCCTCGGCGATATCGGCAAGCTCCTCGGCCGTCGGCATGTCATGCACCGCGGTATCGGCAACGAAGACGGTGCGGCCGCGGCAGAGCGCCAGGGATACGCCGATGACGCGATGGCCGGGCTTCTGGTCGATGCAGCGGCGCACATCTTCGAGTGCCGTCGAATAATTGCGGGTAATCCCCGTCACCATGCCGTCGGCGTCGCCGAGCGCCACCATGGTGGCGGCGAAATGGTTGCGGTCGTTGTGGATCAGCCGCTGGGCATCGCGGTGGAGATAACCCTTCCGCTGCAGCCTGGCATAGAGATAGTCGATATACGCCTCGACCCGGGTCGAGATACGGGCATTGACGATCTCGAGGCCCGGCCGGTTGAGATCGATGCCGGCGCGTTCCGCCGTCGCCCGGATCAGATCCTCGCGGCCGAGCAGGATGGCGGTGCCGAGCTGCTGGTTGGCATAGGACATCGCCGCACGCAGGACCTGTTCTTCCTCGGCCTCGGCAAAGACGATCCGCTTCGGATGGCGGCGGACACGCTCGTAGAGTCTCGCAAGCGTCGAGGCGATCGGATCGCGGCGCGCCGAAAGCTCGCGGGCGTAGCCGGACATGTCGGTGATGACCTTGCGGGCGACGCCGCTTTCGATCGCGGCTTGCGCGACGGCAACCGGGATCGCCGAGATCAGCCTGGGATCGAAGGGAACGGGGATGATGTATTGCGACCCGAAACGCGGCCGGTTGCCCTGATAGGCGGCGACCACATCATCCGGCACGTCCTCGCGGGCAAGGTTTGCCAGCGCCTTGACGGCGGCGATCTTCATTGCGTCGTTGATTGTGGAGGCGCGCACATCGAGAGCGCCGCGGAAGATATAGGGAAAGCCGAGGACGTTGTTGACCTGGTTCGGATAGTCCGAACGACCCGTCGCCATGATGGCGTCGTCGCGGATGCGGGCCACCTCTTCCGGCGTGATCTCGGGATCGGGATTGGCCATGGCGAAGATGATCGGCCGCTCGGCCATCGAGCGGATCATCTCGGCCGAAAACGCGCCCTTCTGCGACAGGCCGAAAACGACGTCCGCGCCCTCCATCGCCTCTTCCAGCGTGCGCGTGTCGGTCTTTGCCGCATGCGCCGATTTCCACTGGTTCATGCCCTCGGTGCGGCCCTGGTAGATGACGCCCTTGGTATCGCACAGGATGACGTTCTCCGGCGCAAAACCCATCGCCTTGATCAGTTCGACGCAGGCGATCGCCGCAGCACCCGCACCGTTGCAGACGAGCTTCGTCGTCTTCAGGTCGCGGCCGGTCAGTTCCAGCGCATTGATCAGGCCGGCAGCGGCGATGATCGCCGTTCCGTGCTGGTCGTCATGGAAGACGGGAATGTCCATCAGCTCGCGCAGCCGGCTTTCGATGACGAAACAGTCCGGCGCCTTGATATCTTCGAGGTTGATGCCGCCGAAGGAGGGACCGAGGAAGCGCACGCAGTTGATGAACTCGTCGACATTTTCCGTATCGATCTCGAGGTCGATGGAATCGACGTCGGCGAAGCGCTTGAACAGCACCGCCTTGCCTTCCATGACGGGCTTGGAGGCCAGCGCGCCGAGATTGCCAAGACCGAGGATTGCCGTGCCGTTGGAAATGACGGCGACCATATTGCCGCGGGCCGTGTAATCATAGGCGGTCTGCGGATCGGCGGCGATCGCCTTGACGGGTACGGCAACACCCGGCGAATAGGCAAGCGAGAGGTCGCGCTGCGTCGCCATCGGCTTGGTCGGGTTGATCTCCAGCTTGCCGGGCCGGCCCATTGCGTGAAATTCGAGCGCCTCCTGGTCGGTAACAGACGTCACCGGCCGGTCCTTCTTATCGATATCGGGCATAAATCCTCCAACGTCCTGTGGGCGACGCTTTGCTCTTCCTCAAATGCTGTTGTCATCTATAGCGGCGCGCGGATAGGGTTGGCACCTGTTTTTTTGGGAAAAACTCCACCTCCGTGAACGCACGAATAGACACAGGGAATGAAGCCTTTTCGGCTGCCGAGCTCGCCACGGCGGAAAGCCGTGCCTCGGCGACGCCGATGATGGAGCAATTTATCGAGATCAAGGCGAACAATCCCGGTTCGCTTCTGTTCTATCGCATGGGCGATTTCTATGAGCTGTTCTTCGAGGATGCCCTGGAAGCCTCACGCGCGCTCGGTATCACGCTGACCAAGCGCGGCCAGCACATGGGCCAGGATATCCCGATGTGCGGCGTTCCGGTGCATGCGGCCGACGACTATCTGCAGAAGCTGATTTCCCTCGGCTTCCGTGTCGCCGTCTGCGAGCAGATCGAGGATCCCGCGGAAGCGAAGAAACGCGGCGCGAAATCCGTCGTCAGGCGTGACGTCGTCCGCCTCGTCACTCCAGGCACGATCACCGAGGAAAAGCTGCTTTCGCCCTCGGAATCCAACTATCTGATGGCGCTGACCCGTATTCGCGGCAGCGGCGAGGCCTTGCTGGCGCTGGCCTGGATCGATATTTCCACCGGCGTCTTCCGGCTTGCCGAGACCGAAGCCTCGCGCCTGCTTGCCGATATCCTGCGCATCGATCCGCGCGAACTCATCCTGCCCGACACGATCTTCCACGATCCCGAACTCAAGCCGGTCTTCGACGTGCTCGGCCGGACAGCCGTGCCGCAGCCGGCCGTGCTCTTCGACAGCGCCAGCGCCGAAGGCCGGATCGCGCGGTATTTCGGCGTCGCGACGCTCGACGGCTTCGGCACCTTTTCGCGCGCCGAGCTGGCGGCCGCCGCCGCCGCCGTCGCCTATGTCGAGAAGACACAGATCGCCGAGCGGCCGCCGCTTGGAAAGCCGGAGCGGGAAAGTGCCGCTTCGACGCTGTTCATCGATCCTGCCACCCGCGCCAATCTCGAACTTGCCCGCACGCTTTCGGGCGATCGCAACGGTTCGCTCTTGAAGGCGATCGACCGCACCGTCACCGGCGGCGGCGCCAGGCTTCTCGCCGAGCGGCTGATGTCGCCGCTGACCGACCCCACCCGCATCAATGCCCGGCTCGATTCGATCGGCTTCCTGATCGGCGAACCCTTGCTCTGCGGCAATCTGCGCGACACGCTGAAACATGTGCCCGACATGCCGCGCGCGCTGTCTCGGCTGGCGCTCGACCGCGGCGGTCCGCGCGATCTCTGGGCGATCCGCCAGGGCCTGGAAGCGGCGGGCGGACTTGCGGCGATGCTCGGCAAGGCGATGCTGCCCGAAGAGCTCGGCCAGGCGCTATCCGGGCTGCAGGCCCTTCCCGCGGCGCTGGAAAAGCTGCTTGCCGAGACGCTTGCCGACGAATTGCCGCTGTTGAAACGCGATGGCGGTTTTCTCCGCGACGGCGCCAGCACCGAGCTCGACGAGGTCCGGGCGCTGCGCGACCAGTCGCGGCGCGTCATCGCCGGCCTGCAATTGCAATATGCCGAGGAAACCGGCATCCGGTCGCTGAAGATCAAGCACAACAACGTCCTCGGTTATTTCATCGAAGTCACCGCCGGCAATGCCTCACCGATGACGGAGACGGCGGACGCGAAAGCCCGCTTCATCCACCGCCAGACGATGGCGAACGCCATGCGCTTCACCACGACCGAACTTGCCGATCTCGAAAGCCGCATCGCCAATGCCGCCGACCAGGCGCTTACGATCGAGCTCGAAGCCTTCGACAGGATGACGGCGGCCGTCGTTGCGGAAGCCGAGGCGATCAAATCAGGCGCCCGGGCGCTTGCCGTCATCGACGTCGCCGCAGGTCTGGCGCTTCTCGCCGAGGAGCAGGCCTATTGCCGCCCGCAGGTCGACGGTTCGAAGATGTTTGCCATCGAGGCTGGGCGCCATCCGGTTGTCGAGCAGGCGCTGCGGCGGCAGGCGGGCGGCCCCTTCGTCGCCAATCATTGCGATCTCTCGCCAAAGACCGGCGACCGGGACGGGGCGATCTGGCTGCTGACCGGCCCAAACATGGGCGGCAAGTCGACCTTCCTGCGCCAGAATGCGCTCATTGCCATTCTAGCGCAGATGGGCTCCTTCGTGCCGGCGACATCAGCCCATATCGGCATCGTCGACCGGCTTTTCTCGCGTGTCGGCGCCTCAGACGACCTGGCGCGCGGCCGCTCGACCTTCATGGTCGAGATGGTGGAAACGGCGGCGATCCTCAACCAGGCCAGCGACCGTTCCCTTGTCATCCTTGACGAGATCGGCCGCGGCACCGCCACGTTCGACGGTCTGTCCATCGCCTGGGCCGCCGTCGAGCACCTGCATGAGGCCAATCGCTGCCGCGGCCTCTTCGCCACGCATTTCCACGAGCTGACCGTGCTTTCGGAAAAGCTTGGCCGGCTGTCGAACGCCACGATGCGCGTCAAGGAATGGGACGGCGACGTCATTTTCCTGCACGAGGTCGGGCCGGGTGCAGCGGACCGCTCCTACGGCATTCAGGTCGCGCGCCTTGCCGGGCTTCCGGCCTCGGTCGTGGCCCGCGCCCGCGATGTGCTCACCCGTCTGGAAGATGCCGACCGCAAGAACCCGGCGAGCCAGCTGATCGACGACCTGCCGCTCTTCCAGGTGGCGGTGCGCCGCGAGGATACCGCCCGCGGACCCTCCAAGGTCGAGGAGGCGTTGAAAGCGATGAGCCTTGACGACATGACGCCGCGCGAGGCAATGGATGCACTTTACGATCTCAAGAAGAAGCTGAAATAGGAGTAGCGCGCCATGTTCATGGAAAAACTGGTTCGCGAAACCGAGCGCCTCTCGCTCATCTGCTCCATGCTCGACACGATGCGGCGCGCCGACAAGGACCGCAATGCGCGCGGCTGGACTTCGCCGATCGGCATGCTGAAAATCACCCGCTGTTGCGCGATGATCTGCGAACTCGGAACGTCGATCGCCAAGGCGGGCTATCGCGAATGCGACAGGCAGGCGCTTGAAGAGATCATGCGCGAGACACGGCAGGTTCTGCATTTGCTGAATGCGCGAGCCGCCGGCTGAGGATTCCGGGAAAGCCGGCGCCTTGCGTCAAAGCGCCATTGCATCTTGCAGCGAACCAACACCATTTCGCCAAATTTAAAGGTTCTTGCAGTATGAAAGCCCGTGTCAATCGCCGGGCAAAGGGGCTATAGCGCATGCAGACGAAACAAGCGGCAGGCCGTGAACCGGCAGCCCGGCATGAACAGGAAACCGTCCCGGCGACAGCGATGCGCGACCTCGATTTCTCCAATATCCTCGACGTCGAGCTCTTGCAGAAGCAGTGTGACGCCGTTGCCGAGGCCAACCGCAGCCGGCCCGACGTCCTGCGCGCCGATCTTCTGGCCGTGCTGAAGAAGGCGAGCACGGAAGGTCGGCAGAAGGCGCGCGCCGCACTGATGGCCGACGGCGGCGGGCTCAATTGCGCCTACCGGATTTCCTGGCTGCAGGACCAGATCATCGCCGCCCTCTACAATTTCGCCACCGCCCATATCTTTCCGCATCAGAAGGACAAGTTTGCGGTGACCGCCGTCGGCGGCTACGGCCGCGACACGCTGGCGCCCGGCTCGGATATCGACCTGCTGTTCCTCTTCCTGCCGAGGCCGGCGGAAGAGACGCACAAGGCGGTCGAATTCATGCTCTACGTGCTCTGGGACATGGGCTTCAAGGTCGGTCATGCCACCCGCACGGTGGAGGAATGCATCGCGCTTTCCAAGTCCGACATGACCATCCGCACCGCCATCCTGGAAATGCGCTACATCTGCGGCCTGCAGCGGCTCGAAACCGAGCTCGAGACCCGCTTCGACAAGGAAATCGTCACCGGCACCGGTCCCGAATTCATCGCCGCCAAGCTGGCCGAGCGCGACGAGCGCCACCGCAAGGCGGGCGACACGCGTTATCTCGTCGAACCGAATGTCAAGGAAGGCAAGGGCGGGCTTCGCGACCTGCACACGCTGTTCTGGATCTCGAAATATTATTATCACGTGCGCGACCAGGCGGAACTGGTCAAGCTCGGCGTGCTGTCCAAGCACGAATACCGTCTGCTTGAGAAAGCCGACGATTTTCTCTGGGCGGTGCGCTGCCATATGCACTTCCTGACCGGCAAGGCCGAGGAGCGCCTGTCCTTCGATATCCAGCGCGAGATCGCCGAAGCCTTCGGTTATCACACCCGCCCGGGCCTTTCGGCCGTCGAGCGCTTCATGAAGCACTATTTCCTCGTCGCCAAGGATGTCGGCGACCTCACGCGCATCCTCTGCGCTGCGCTCGAAGACCAGCAGGCGAAGTCGATCCCGGGCCTCACCGGCGTCATCAGCCGCTTCACCCATCGCAACCGCAAGATCGCCGGCAGCGTTGAATTCGTCGAGGACCGCGGCCGCATCGCGCTCGCCGACCCCGAAGTCTTCAAGCGCGATCCGGTCAACATCATCCGGCTCTTCCACGTCGCCGACATCAATGGGCTGGAATTCCATCCGGACGCGCTGAAACGCGTCACCCGTTCACTCGCTTTGATCGACAACAGCCTACGGGAAAATGACGAGGCCAACCGCCTGTTCATGTCGATCCTGACGTCGAAGCGTGATCCGGCGCTCATCTTGCGCCGGATGAACGAGGCCGGCGTGCTCGGCCGCTTCATCCCCGAATTCGGCAAGATCGTCGCGATGATGCAGTTCAACATGTATCATCACTATACGGTCGACGAACATCTGATCCGCACCGTCGACATTCTCTCCGAGATCGACAAGGGGCGCGCCGAGGATCTGCATCCGCTCGCCAACAAGCTGATGCCCGGCATCGAGGATCGCGAAGCGCTGTATGTCGCCGTTCTCCTCCACGACATCGCCAAAGGCCGCCAGGAGGATCATTCGATCGCCGGCGCCCGCGTCGCCCGCAAGCTCTGCGCCCGTTTCGGCCTGTCGCAGAAACAGACTGAGATCGTCGTCTGGCTGATCGAGGAACATCTGACCATGTCGATGGTGGCGCAGACCCGCGACCTCACCGACCGCAAGACGATCACCGATTTCGCCGACCGCGTGCAGTCGCTCGACCGGCTGAAGATGCTCTTGATCCTGACGATCTGCGATATCCGCGCCGTCGGTCCGGGCGTCTGGAACGGCTGGAAAGGCCAGCTTCTGCGCACGCTCTATTATGAGACCGAGCTGCTGCTGGCCGGCGGCTTTTCGGAGGTCTCCCGCAAGGAGCGGGCCAATGCCGCTGCCGAAGCGCTGCATTCAGCACTCGCCGACTGGAGCCAGAAGGACCGCAATACCTATACCAAGCTGCACTACCAGCCCTATCTGCTCTCGGTACCGCTGGAAGACCAGATCCGTCACGCCCATTTCATCCGCCAGTCGGATAAGGCGGGCCAGGCGCTCGCCACCACGGTGCGCACCGACAGTTTCCACGCGATCACCGAGATCACCGTGCTGTCGCCCGACCATCCGCGACTGCTCGCCGTCATTGCCGGCGCCTGTGCTGCGGCCGGGGCCAATATCGTCGACGCCCAGATCTTCACCACATCGGACGGGCGGGCGCTCGACACGATCCATGTCAGCCGCGAATTTACCGACGATGCCGACGAACTGCGCCGGGCGGCGACGATCGGACGGATGATCGAGGACGTGCTATCCGGCCGCAAGCGGCTGCCCGAAGTCATCGCCACGCGCGCGCGCAACCGCAAGAAAAGCAAGGCATTCGTCATTCCGCCGTCGGTCAACATCACCAACAGCCTGTCGAACAAGTTCACCGTCATCGAGGTCGAATGCCTCGACCGGCCGGGATTGCTGTCCGAGATCACCGCCGTGCTCTCTGATCTGTCGCTTGACATCCAGTCGGCCCGCATCACCACCTTCGGCGAGAAGGTAATCGACACCTTCTACGTCACCGACCTGGTCGGCCAGAAAATATCAGGCGACAGCAAGCGCGCCAACATCACCGCCCGGATGAAGGCGGTCATGGCCGAGGAGGAGGATGAATTGCGCGAGCGTATGCCCTCCGGCATCATCGCGCCTGCAGCCACCGCCCGGACCCCGCCTACCACCGAAAAGAAGGCCGGTTCCCCCATATGAGCCACCACGCATGAGCCCAAACGCATGAGCCTCGTCAAGAAATTCGCGACCGTCGGCGGCGCCACCCTCGGCAGCCGCATCTTCGGCTTCGCCCGCGAAACGCTGATGGCTGCGGCCCTCGGCACCGGACCGATGGCCGACGTCTTCTACGCCGCCTTCCGCTTTCCGAACCTGTTCCGCCGGCTGTTTGCCGAGGGCGCCTTCAACGCCGCCTTCGTGCCGCTCTTTGCCAAGGAGATCGAGGCGAACGGCACGGATGGCGCCAAGCGTTTTTCGGAAGAAGTCTTCGGCGTGCTGTTTTCGGTACTGCTCCTCATCACCATCGTGATGGAGCTTGCCATGCCGCTGTTGGTGCGCTTCGTCATCGCGCCGGGCTTTGCCGACGATCCCGACAAGTTCTCGATCACGATCCGCATGGCGGCGGTGATGTTTCCCTATCTGATGTGCATGTCGCTGACGGCGATGATGAGCGGCATGCTGAATTCGCTGCATCATTTCTTCGCCGCCGCCATCGCGCCCGTCTTCCTCAACGTGGTGATGATCGGGGCGCTGTTTTATGCGCTCTATACCGGCGCCGATCCGCTGGCGACGGCCTGGTACCTCTCCTGGGGCGTTCTTGCCGCCGGCGTCCTGCAGCTCGCCGTCGTCTATGTCGGCGTGCTTGCAGCCGGCATGAGCATCGGCTTCCGTTTCCCGAAGATGACACCGAACGTCAAGCGGCTGCTGATCCTGGCGGTGCCGGCTGCGGTGACGGGCGGCATCACCCAGATCAACCAGCTGATCGGCCAGGCGATCGCCTCTTCCCGCGACGGCGCGATCGCAGCGCTGCAATATGCCGACCGCATCTATCAGCTGCCGCTCGGCGTCGTCGGCGTCGCCGTCGGCGTGGTGCTTCTGCCGGAACTTGCCCGGGCGCTGAAAGGCGGCAACCTGCGGGAGGCCGGAAACCTGCAGAACCGCTCGATCGAATTCGTGCTGTTCCTGACGATCCCAGCCGCCTTCGCGCTCTGGATCCTGTCCGACGAGATCATCCGGGTGCTCTATGAGCGCGGCGCCTTCCATCAGGAAAACACTGCGGTCGTCGGCTCGATCCTGGCGATTTACGGCATCGGCCTGCCGGCCTTTGTGTTGATCAAGGCATTGCAGCCCGGCTTCTATGCCCGCGAGGACACCAAGACGCCGATGCGCTTTTCGGCCGTCGCGGTTGCGACCAACTGCGCCACGGCGCTGACGCTCTTCCCCTATATGGGCGCGCCCGGCATCGCGGTTGCCGAAGCCACGGCCGGCTGGATCAGCACCGTGCTGCTGTTCACCACGCTTTTGCGCCGCGGCCACCTGACATGGGAATGGGCGCTGGCAAAGCGCACGGCTCTGCTGATCGTCGCCGCGGCCGTCATGGGTGCTGCCATCGTCTTCCTCAAGCAGCACTGGGCCCCCTGGCTTGCCTCCGGCGCGCCGCTTGTCACCAAGATCGGTACCCTCGGGCTGCTGATTGCGATTGCGATGCTGATCTATTTCGCCGCCGCTTTCCTGGTCGGCGGGGCAAATCTCGGCATGATCCGACGCAATCTGAACCGCAAGCCGGCACCGGCAAAGGACGGGTGAGGTCGCACTTTTCCTGGTATTGCTTCAGCAATCGACCCATCGCCTTTGCGGTCCGACGTCGACATGAATGATGCCGTTGCAATAGCTGCCGATGCCGCCGATGCCCGGCGCACTTCTTGCGGCAGCAATGATCGTGCGTTCCGACAGACCGGGCATCCTGATATCGGCCGCCAGACATTTCCCGTGCAGGGACCCATGGCGGCGGGGATGCGCCCTGTGGCCCGAGGTTATCACAGGGCGTCGGCCGGTCTTCGCAGCAATATGCGACAGGACCGCTCGCAGGCGCCCTGGAAAGCAGCCGGCACGAACGCTGACTGTCTGGACCGTATAGGCGAGACGTGCCTGATGTTCTGGAAGATGAACGCCATGCCTTTTCATGTCTTGACCGACGGCACCCGTTGCTGATTGAAAGGCGAAAAGGCCTGCCATGGCGAGCAAAATTGCGTTCTGCATGGTCGCTCCGATCGGCTATCCAGCGACCCCAACGGCGCCGGCACCAGGCGCAGGATTTTCGGTTCAAAAAAAGCTTTTTTGTGAAATTTTATACTCAATTATGAGTAAGTCTGTTGATCAATTCGGCTTAAAATCCGGGGAATTGCGGCTCAAAAGTGGAATAAACATCTCAATCGCGAGGCAGCACATGACGATCCAGTCTCTTTTCCTCGTCACCCTCGTGGTCGACGATTACGACCGCGCCAAGGCCTTCTATTGCGATGGTCTCGGTTTCGATTGCCTTCAGGACGAGCTGCAGCCGGAGGGCAAGCGCTGGGTGGTGGTGAAGCCGAGGGGTGGGGATGGAGCCGCGTTTCTGCTGGCGCAAGCGGCAGACGAGACGCAGCGCGCGGCCATCGGCAATCAGACGGGTGGCCGTGTCGGCTTCTTTCTGAATACCGACGATTTCGCCCGCGACCATGCCGCGATGCTGGCAGTCGGCGTGCGCTTTCTGGAAGAGCCGCGTCATGAGGTTTACGGCACGGTGGCAGTCTTTGCGGATCCCTACGGCAACACTTTCGATCTGATCCAACACGCGGCTGCCTGAACCCCTTGATTGCGACCGGTCGGCCGTGCATAAGCCGCCGCGTTAGCAACATGGGCGCAAAGCCCTGGGGCCCTCCACCAGCCTATTGAGGACGACATGAGCGAATTCAAGAAACTCGTATTCTCCGGCGTGCAGCCGACCGGCAATCTGCATCTCGGCAATTATCTCGGTGCGATCCGCCGGTTCGTGGCACTGCAGGAAGGCAATGACTGCATCTACTGCGTCGTCGACATGCATGCGCTCACCGCCCAGCTCGTGCACGAGGACATGCCGAGCCAGACGCGCTCGATCGCCGCTGCCTTCATCGCCGCCGGCATCGACCCGGAAAAGCATATCGTCTTCAATCAGTCGGCCGTGCCGCAGCATGCCGAACTCGCCTGGATCTTCAACTGCGTTGCCCGCATCGGCTGGATGAACCGGATGACGCAGTTCAAGGACAAGGCCGGCAAGGACCGCGAGCAGGCCTCGCTCGGCCTTTACGCCTATCCGAGCCTGATGGCCGCCGACATTCTCGTCTATCGCGGTACCCATGTTCCGGTTGGCGAGGACCAGAAGCAGCATCTGGAGCTTGCCCGCGACATCGCGATGAAGTTCAACCTCGACTATGCCGAGCATATCAGCAGGACCGGCTACGGCGTCGACATCACCGTCGGCAACGAGCCGGTACATGCCTATTTCCCGATGGTCGAGCCGCTGATCGGCGGGCCGGCGCCGCGCGTCATGTCGCTGCGCGACGGCACCAAGAAAATGTCGAAATCGGACCCCTCCGATCTGTCGCGCATCAACCTGATGGATGACGAGGACGCGATCTCGAAGAAGATCCGCAAGGCCAAGACCGATCCGGACGGCTTGCCGAGCGAGATCGACGGGCTGCAGGGCCGTCCGGAAGCCGACAATCTGGTGGCGATCTATGCCGCACTCGCCGACAAGTCGAAGGCGGACGTGCTGGCCGAATTCGGCGGCCAGCAGTTCTCCGTCTTCAAGCCGGCGCTGGTCGATTTGGCGATCCACGTGCTGGCGCCGATCACCGGCGAGATGCGCCGGCTGATGGACGATACCAGCCATATCGACGCGATCCTGCGCAAGGGCGGCGAGCGCGCAAGGGCGCGCGCCGAGGTGACGATGAGCCAAGTGCGCGACGTCATCGGCTTCCTCTATTGAGATAAATCTCCTCTTCTCTCCGCCGTGGGAGAAGGGGACCTTCCCCCGGGGAGAAGAGGATTTCTTCTCGGGCATCAGGGCAAAAACTGGACTTGCATATTTTCCGCTTCGGGTGTCAGAGTCGGCGCCATGGTATCGAAGCGACTCTCACGGCTCGAAGGTCACCGCCGCAAATTCATGGCGGTGATTGACGGCACACCCGAATGCCAACGCGCCGTTCATTATGCCGGCCGGCGCGCGAAGAATTCCAATGGCGGGCTGGTGCTGCTCTACGTGATCCCGGATGGGGATTTCCAGCAATGGCTCGGCGTCGAAGAAATCATGCGGGCCGAAGCGCGTGAAGAGGCCGAGGCGGTCGTTGCCAAGATCGCCCAGATCGTGCGCGAGACCATCGGCATCGAGCCTGAGGTCGTCATCCGCGAGGGCGGTGCTGCCGAACAGATCAACGCGGTGATCGAGGAAGACCGCGATGTGGCGATCCTGGTTCTGGCCGCCGGTTCGGCGAAGGAAGGTCCAGGGCCGCTGGTCTCCTCGGTCGCCGGCCGCGCGGCGGCGTTTCCGATCCCGGTCACCGTGCTGCCGGATACGCTGACCAACGAGGAAATCGACGCCCTCTGCTAGAGCATGATGCCGAAAAGTGTGAGCGGTTTTCGGACGACATCATGCTCTAACTATATAATTTAGAACAGGATTCAGATTTTAGGCCAACCGGGCCTAAAATCATCCTGTTCTAGCTTTTCTTGAGTACAAGTCTCTTGATTAGCGCCGTCAATCGGCTTATCTTCTTTTGAAGAATTCTAAAGACGGCCGAGACCATGGGCCGGCCGCATGGAGAACCAGATGTTCATTCAGACCGAAGCCACGCCGAACCCTGCCACGCAGAAGTTCCTGCCGGGCAAGGTGGTGATGGAAAACGGCACGGCCGAGTTCCGCAGCACTGAGGAGGCTGCAGCCTCGCCGCTCGCCGCCCGCCTGTTCGAAATATCAGGCGTCACCGGCGTCTATTTCGGCTATGATTTCATTTCCGTCTCCAAGGACAATGCCGACTGGCAACATCTTAAGCCGGCTATATTAGGCTCGATCATGGAGCACTTCATGTCCGGCAAGCCGGTCATGGGCGACGCCTCCATCCTTTCCGAAGACGCCGATGCCGGCGACGAATTCTTCGACGAAGGCGATGAATCGATCGTGCTGACCATCAAGGAGCTTCTGGAAACTCGCGTGCGCCCGGCCGTTGCCCAAGACGGCGGCGACATCACCTTCCGCGGCTTCAAGGACGGCAAGGTCTATCTGAACATGAAGGGTTCCTGCGCCGGCTGCCCGTCTTCGACGGCAACACTGAAGCACGGCGTGCAGAACCTGCTGCGCCATTTCGTTCCGGAAGTGCAGGAAGTGATTGCCGCTTAAAAATCTTGAATTCGTCCGGCCGTTCACCTCAGGGTTCGGCCGAACGGATTTATCGATAGGCGACACTAGTTTATTCGGAAATTGATGGCATGATCATTCTGGCGCTCGACACGGCAGGTGTGGACTGCGCTGCCGCCGTCTATGACAGCGGCAGGGATACGGTGCTGGGGGAGGCATCGGACATGATCGGCAAGGGGCATGCTGAACATCTGATTGGTATCGTCGATCGCGCGCTGGATCAGGCGGGACTGGCACTTTCTCATATCGACCGCCTTGCCGTCACCATCGGTCCCGGCTCCTTTACCGGTATCCGCGTCGGTGTTGCCGCAGCCCGCGGTTTTGCGCTCTCCCTCAATGTGCCGGCCGTCGGCATCACGACACTCGAAGTCATGGCATCAGCCCAGCGCGACAAGACGCCTCATCGCGCCGTGCTGGCGGCGATGGATGCCAAGCGCGACGAGATCTACCTCCAGTCCTTCGCAGCCGACGGTTCGTCCCTCGACACGCCACGGGCAGTCAGCGTTGCAGAAGCACAGGCATTTGCCGCCGGCTTCGACGGCGAGATCACCGGTTCGGCGACGGCGCTGCTGAAGGCCGACGCCGGCGGCGATCACACCAACAGGTTCCCGATCTCCATCGTGGCGCGCCTGGGCGCTGCCGCCTCCCCCGATGCCGGAAAGCCGAAGCCCCTTTATCTGCGCGGACCCGATGCCAAACCGCAGGCCGGATACGCGATTGCGCGACGAGTATGACGATGCTGGAAGCCTATCTGACGCTGAAACCGGAATTCGAGATCATCGCCATGGAGCGCGAGGATTGCCGCGATGTCGCCGTCCTGCACGGCGAGCGCTTCGCCCGGCCCTGGGGCGACGGTGAATTTCACGGCCTGCTGATGCAGGACACTGTGTTCGGCTTCGTCGCGCGCCAGACCAATGCCATCCTGAAAAAGCCGCTTCCGGGTTTCATTCTTGCCCGCCATGTCGCCGGCGAGGCTGAAATCCTGACCATTGCCGTGCAGGCGAAGGTCGCCCGTGCCGGACTGGGCTGGCGGCTGATGCAGGCGGCGATGCGGGAAGCGCGGTCGCGCGGCGGCGAGAGCATGTTTCTCGAGGTCGACAACGGCAATACGGCAGCGCTTGGCCTCTACCGCAAGCTCGGCTTCGAAAAGGTCGGCGAACGTCAGGGTTACTACAGACAGGAAAACGGCGCCCTCTCCACGGCGCTTGTCATGAAGCGCGTTCTTCGGTAGTTCCCTGGCAGCAAGATGACATGCAGGCCGGCGCAAATGCCGTGCGGCGTTGTCGAAACACGAATGTCTCTATAGGCCGGCGATGACTGATGTAGCCAAGACCCTTGAGGAGCTTTGCACCGAACGCGGCATGCGCATGACCGAGCAGCGCCGCGTGATCGCGCGCATCCTGGAAGACTCGGAAGACCATCCCGACGTCGAAGAACTCTACCGCCGCTCGGTGAAGGTCGATGCTAAGATCTCGATCTCGACCGTCTATCGCACCGTGAAACTGTTCGAGGATGCCGGCATCATCGCCCGGCACGACTTCCGCGACGGGCGCTCGCGCTACGAAACGGTGCCGGAAGAACACCATGACCATCTGATCGACCTGAAGACCGGCACGGTCATCGAATTCCGCTCGCCGGAGATCGAGGCGCTGCAGGAGCGCATCGCCCGCGAACACGGCTTCCGGCTGGTCGACCACCGGCTGGAGCTCTACGGCGTGCCGTTGAAGAAGGAAGACCTCTGAAGCAATGGCAGCCCGGGAGACCAGCATTTGATCGCCTGGTTGCGCATCGCCTTCGCCGCGGTCGTCATCCTTGCCGTCAGCATCGTGCTCATGCCGCTGCAGGTGCTGGCGCTGCGTTTCGACTGGCGGCTGCGCCGCAGCCTGCCGCGCGTCTGGCACCGGATCGTCTGCTATTGCCTCGGCATCCGCGTCCGCGTGAGCGGCAAGCAGGAAGATCGCCGGCCGCTGATGCTCTGTTCCAACCATTCCTCCTGGCTGGATATCATGGTGATGTCGGCCGTTGCCGACGTCGTCTTCATTGCCAAGATCGAGGTGCGCGACTGGCCGATCTTCGGCACGCTCGCCAAACTGCAGAAGAGTGTCTTCGTCGTGCGTGAGGAGCGGCGCAAGACCGGCCATCAGGCAAACGAGATCGCCGGGCGCATGGCCGACGGTGAGATTGTCGTGCTCTTCCCCGAGGGCACGACCTCGGACGGCAACCGGCTGCTCGAGGTCAAGTCGTCGCTGTTCGGCGCTGCCGCGATGGCGGTGCCGACGTCGCCGACGGGAACGGTCGTGGTGCAGCCGGTGGCGGTTGCCTATACCAGGGTGCACGGCATCGCCATGGGGCGCTATCACCGGCGGCTCGCCGCCTGGCCGGGGGATCTCGACCTCTTGCCGCATCTCATCGATATCGTGCGCTGCGGCGCCATCGACGCCGAAGTTTCCTTCGGTGAGGCGGTGGATTACCGTGCCGATACCAGCCGCAAGGAGGTGAGCGCGACGATTGCCTTGCGCATCCGCAACCTCCTCAACAGCCGACTGCGCGGGCGGGAAATCTTCTAGAGCCTTTCCTGGTCAGATTGAATCATTCTGCCGGAGCAGGTTTTCGTCAGGGCTGAGGCGATTGGCGAAGGGCATACCTCTTGGTACGTCCGAGCCAATCGCCTCTGATCCTGGCGGAAAAATGCCCGGCCCTTCGGGTTGGCTAAAACGGGCCGGCTGATCGACCGGCCGGCTTGGCCGTAGAGCTTGGCTACGACGCGCGCCGGCCGGTAGAGCATCCGACTCCGTTTGAGCCAACAGAATGCTTCAATCTGACCAGGAAAGGCTCTAAAACAAGATTTCGATTTTCTCCGGCGTCAAAAACCACTAAATAGCGCGCCATGACACAGGACAGCGCCCTTCTCCCGGCCCCGAAGGCAATCCCCCACGAGGGCCCCAACGAGGCCCTCCGCGACGGCAGCAACAGCCGCAAGGTCTTCATCAAGACCTACGGCTGCCAGATGAACGTCTACGATTCGACGCGCATGAGCGATGCCCTCGCCCGCGACGGCTATGAGCCGACGGACGATATGGAAGAGGCGGATCTCGTTCTCCTCAACACCTGCCATATCAGAGAGAAGGCGGCCGAGAAGGTCTATTCGGCGCTTGGGCGGCTGCGCGAGATGAAAAAGAAGAAGGCGGCGGACGGCCGGGAGATGATGATCGGCGTTGCCGGCTGTGTCGCCCAGGCCGAAGGCGAGGAGATCCTGCGCCGCGCGCCTGCCGTCGACGTCGTCATCGGCCCGCAGACCTATCACCGCCTGCCGGAGGCGCTGCGCCGGGCCAAACAAGGCCAGCGCGTCGTCGATACCGAATATGCGATCGAAGACAAATTCGAGCATCTGCCGATCGCCGAGAGCCGAAAGATCCGCGCCCGCGGCGTTACCGCCTTCCTGACGGTGCAGGAGGGCTGCGACAAGTTCTGCACTTTCTGTGTCGTGCCCTATACACGCGGCTCGGAAGTGTCGCGGCCGGTTTCCCAGATCGTCGAGGAAGCCGAAAAGCTCGCAGAAGGCGGGGTGCGCGAGATCACCCTGCTCGGGCAGAACGTCAACGCCTGGCACGGCGCCGGGCCGCGGGGCGAGGCATGGAGCCTCGGCGACCTGCTCTACCGGCTGGCCGAGATCCCCGGCCTTGCCCGGCTGCGCTATACCACAAGCCATCCGCGCGACATGGACGACCGGCTGATCAATGCCCATCGGGACCTCAGGGCGCTGATGCCCTATCTGCACCTGCCGGTGCAGTCGGGTTCGGACCGCATCCTGAAAGCGATGAATCGGCGTCATACGGCGGCCGAATATCTGGCGCTGATTGCGCGCATCCGCACGGTGCGGCCTGACATCGCACTGTCGGGCGATTTCATCACCGGCTTTCCGGGGGAGACAGACAAGGATTTTGAGGATACACTGAGGCTTGTGGAGGAGGTCCGTTATGCACAGGCCTTCTCGTTCAAATACTCGACACGGCCGGGCACACCCGGCGCGGAACTGAAGGACCAGGTGCCGGAAGAGATCAAGGCAGAACGGCTGGAACGCCTGCAAATGCTTCTCCTGAAGCAGCAGCAGGAATTTGCCGAATCCTGCATCGGCAAAGAGATTGACCTGTTGCTCGAAAAGCCCGGTCGCATGCCGGAACAACTAATCGGACGTTCTCCCTGGCTTCAATCTGTGAATGTTGATGCAAAAGCATCGCAAATCGGTGACATTATCAAAGTGCGAATCACAGGAACCGGAACGAACAGCCTGTTTGCCGAACGCGCAGAGGCTGCGGTTTAACCTAAGGAGCCCGACCGCTTGAACGGACAAGAATTGGTTTCTTCTTCACCGCGCCACCCCCGCACGCCGAGCGACACCAATCACTTCGTCCTGACGTTCGAGAACAACCGCTTCGCCAGCGAGCTCTTCGGTCAATTCGACCAGAACCTCAAACTGCTCGAGCAACGGCTGAACATCGATGCGCGGGCGCGCGGCAATTCGGTCGTCATCACAGGCGATATCGTGACCACCAACCAGGCGCGGCGCACACTCGACTATCTCTATGAAAAGCTTCAGAAAGGCGGCAGCGTGGAACGATCCGACGTCGAGGGCGCAATCCGTATGGCGGTCGCCGCCGACGATCAGCTCAGCCTGCCAACCATGGAGCGCAAGGCCAAGCTGACGATGGCACAGGTTTCCACACGCAAGAAGACGATCATCGCCCGTACGCCGACCCAGGATGCCTATATCAGGGCGCTGGAACGCGCCGAGCTTGTCTTCGGCGTCGGCCCGGCCGGCACCGGCAAGACCTATCTCGCCGTCGCCCATGCCGCTCAGCTCCTGGAGCGTGGCGCGGTCGAAAAGATCATCCTGTCGCGCCCGGCCGTCGAGGCCGGCGAGCGCCTCGGCTTCCTGCCCGGCGACATGAAGGAAAAGGTCGACCCCTATCTTCGCCCGCTTTATGATGCGCTCTACGACATGATCCCTGCCGACAAGGTCGATCGGGCAATCACCGCCGGCGTCATCGAAATCGCGCCGCTCGCCTTCATGCGCGGCCGCACGCTCGCCAACGCCGCCATCATCCTCGACGAAGCGCAGAATACGACGTCGATGCAGATGAAGATGTTCCTGACGCGTCTCGGCGAAAATGCCCGCATGATCGTCACCGGCGACCCGAGCCAGATCGACCTGCCGCGCGGCGTCAAATCCGGCCTCGTCGAGGCCTTGCAGCTTCTGAACGGCGTCGAGGGCATCTCGATCGTGCGCTTCAAGGATACCGACGTCGTCCGCCATCCGCTGGTCGGGCGCATCGTTAGGGCCTATGATTCCACTTACGCCGTCGAAACCGAAGAAGTCAGCCGGCAGGACTAATGGCCGAACTCGACATCCAGATCAGCGTCGAGGACGTCGGCTGGCCCGGCGAGGAGACGCTGCTGTCGTTTTGCGAACGCGTGCTCGGTGCCGCGGTGGTCTATCTCCGCGACAGCGAGAAGCAGCCCTTCCCGACGATGCCGCCCGAGGTTTCGCTCGTCTTCACCGACGATGCCTCGATCCAGGACATCAACGCCGAATGGCGCGGCAAGGACAAGGCGACCAATGTGCTCTCCTTTCCGGCCTTTCCGGTTCAGCCCGGCAAGATGCCCGGCCCGATGCTCGGTGACATCATCATCGCCCGGGAGACGTTGGAGCGGGAAGCGGCCGAGCTGGAAAAGAGTTTCGACGACCACCTGACCCACCTTCTGGTGCACGGTTTCTTGCATCTTCTCGGCTACGACCATATGAATAGTGCCGAAGCCGAAATTATGGAGGGGCTGGAGACTCGCATTTTGGCCCAGCTCGGCCTATCTGATCCCTACGAGGGTCAAGACCTTAAAATGGAACCATGAGCGACTTTACGACGAAGCCGGCGGCAGACGCCAAGGACTCCGAGTCATCCTCCTCTTCGGACGAGGCAGGCAGTAGTAGTCGGCCATCCGGCCGATCGCAATCCTTCTGGTCGCGCGCCGCGCGCATCCTTCGCCCGCAGCAGGGCTCGCGACTGCGCGAGGATCTCGCCGACGCGCTGATGACCGATGCGGCAGGCGACGACGCCTTTTCGCCCGACGAACGGGCGATGCTCAACAACATCCTGCGCTTTCGCGAGGTGCGCGTCGCCGACGTGATGGTGCCGCGCGCCGATATCGAGGCGGTCGACCAGAATATCACCATCGGCGAGCTGATGATCCTCTTTGAGGAATCCGGCCGCTCGCGCATGCCCGTCTATGCCGATACGCTCGACGATCCGCGTGGCATGGTCCATATCCGCGACCTGCTCTCCTACGTCGCCAAGCAGGCGCGCAACAAGCGCCGCGGCCCGACGAAACCGGCCGTTGCCGTGCCGGCGATCGAGGTTGCGCCCGAAAACATCCAGAAGACCACGCGTTCGGCCAAGACGAATTTCGATCTCGCCCGCGTCGACCTGCAAAAGACGCTGGCCGAAGCCGGTATCATCCGCAAGATCCTGTTCGTGCCGCCGTCGATGCTGGCGTCCGACCTGTTGCGTCGCATGCAGGTGAACCGCACGCAGATGGCGCTCGTCATCGACGAGTATGGCGGCACCGACGGGCTTGCCTCGCATGAGGACATCGTCGAGATGGTGGTCGGCGACATCGACGACGAACATGACGACGAAGAGGTGATGTTCAAGCGCGTCGCCGAAGACGTCTTCATCGCCGACGCGCGCGTCGAACTGGAAGAGATCGCCGCGGCGATCGGGCCGGATTTCGACATCAGCGAGCAGGTCGACGAGGTCGATACGCTGGGCGGCCTGATCTTCTCGGCGCTCGGCCGCATCCCGGTGCGCGGCGAAGTCGTCCAGGCGCTCCCGGGCTTCGAATTCCACATCCTCGACGCCGATCCGCGCCGCATCAAGCGGCTGCGCATCACCCGCAAGCGCCATGCGATCCGCCGCCGGACCAAGCTGGATGGCGACATCTCCCCCGGCTCCGAGGCCGGCGACGACCGGCCGGCGGAATCGACCGCGAACTGACAGCACCCAACTGACGGGACAAAGAGCCGCTTTTTTGAAAGACTGCGAACGGGTTGATTCGCGGTTTGATGGGAGTGCGCATGGAGCGGCTTGCGGACAGGGTTATCCTCGTCTGGGGTTTCAAACGGTCGCTGCTGGCCATCGCCGCCGGGGCATTCGCGGTTCTGGCGCTGCCGCCCATCGGTTTTTTCGCGGCGATGTTCGTCTCCTTCACACTGCTCGTCTGGCTGATCGACGGGGCGGCGGCTTCGCCTGAAAGCGGCCTGATCGGCAGGCTATGGCCGGCGTTTGCCACCGGCTGGCTGTTCGGCTTCGGCTATTTCGTCGCCGGCCTCTGGTGGCTCGGCCATGCGCTGCTGGTCGATCAGGAAGAATTCGCCTGGGCGCTGCCGCTGGCAATCCTCGGGCTGCCGGCCTGTCTTGCAATCTTCTACGGGCTGGCGGCTGCCCTTGCCCGCATCTTCTGGTCAGATGGCATGGGGCGGATCGCCGCCCTTGCGGCAGGCTTCGGGCTGATGGAATGGCTTCGAAGCGTGATCCTCACCGGCTTTCCCTGGAATGCCATCGGCTACGGCATGATGCCGGTTCCGCTGATGATGCAGTCGGCACATGTGATCGGGGCGATGGGGGTGACGGCCCTTGCCGTCTTCGTCTTTTCCGCGCCTGCCCTTGCCGGGACACGGCAAGGGGCGCGGCCGGGCATCGCGCTTGCTGTCCTGCTCTTTGCCGCCCATCTCGGTTATGGCGCTTATGCTCTCCATCTCGCGCCGCGGCCGGACGCCTTGCCGGAGGACAAGCGGCCGGTGGTGCGGCTGGTGCAGCCGGCCATCGACCAGGCGGCGAAGATGGATAACGACGCCGACCGCGCCGCGATCTTCGAGACGCATCTGAAGCTGTCAGCCGAAGCGCCGAAGAATGGCGGGCGCAAGCCCGATATCATCGTCTGGCCGGAAACCTCGATCCCCTTCATCCTCACCGACAACCAGGATGCGCTCACGCGGATCGCCGATACGCTTGACGACAATCAGATCCTGATCGCCGGCGCCGTACGCGCCGAGGAAATGGGACCGGGCACCCCGGTGCGCTACTATAATTCCATTTACGTGATCGACGGCCGCGGCCAGATCATCGCCGCCTCCGACAAGGTGCATCTGGTGCCTTTCGGCGAATATCTGCCCTTCGAGGACGTGCTCACCGGATTCGGCATCCAGAACGTCGTCGAGATGCCGGGAGGGTTTTCGGCCGCGGCAAGCCGGCACCTGCTGACGCTGCCCGGCGGGCTCAATCTCTATCCGCTGATCTGCTACGAAATCATTTTCCCCGATGAAATGACCGGCGACATAAAAGACGCCAACGCGATCCTCAATATCACCAATGATGCCTGGTTCGGCGCGACGCCCGGCCCCTACCAGCATTTCCAGCAGGCGCGGGTACGGGCCGTGGAAACCGGCCTGCCGCTGATTCGTGATGCCAATAGCGGCATTTCAGCGCTGGTGAATGCCCATGGGGAAATTATTGCGGGTCTCGATCTTGCGGAAACCGGCTTCATCGATGCAACGCTCGATAGTATCAGCGACGGGCGCGGAACAACATACCCCCGGCAAACTTACTTCTGGTTGACCGAGGCGCTGCTGATTCTGATTGCGCTAATTTCTCGCAGAGGTTTTATTTCCGGGTTGAATTGACCAAAAACCCCTAAAATTGCATAGTGATGACAATCGGCGTTCTTAACGTATGTTTGAAGGTGGGTTCCTCACCGCTTGCAACGTGGCGTTTTGGGATGGATCAGGGGCATGCCGGTTAGAAACAGGTTGAAATTCTTAGCTAGGGCACGACCATGATTGAAAACAAAAAGAAGCCGAATCCGATCGACATCCATGTTGGCAGCCGTATTCGCCTCCGTCGTACGATGCTGGGCATGAGCCAGGAAAAGCTTGGCGAAAGCCTTGGCATCACATTTCAGCAGATCCAGAAATACGAAAAGGGCACCAACCGCGTCGGCGCAAGCCGTCTGCAGAACATCTCGAACATCCTCAATGTTCCGGTGTCCTTTTTCTTCGAGGACGCGCCCGGCGAACATTCTGCCGGCGGCGGCATGGCCGAAGCCTCCAGTTCGAATTACGTCGTCGATTTCCTGTCTTCCTCGGAAGGCCTGCAGCTCAACCGCGCCTTCGTCAAAATTTCCGATCCCAAGGTTCGCCGCAAGGTCGTGGAGCTGGTGAAAGCTTTGGCAGCTGAAGCCGACGCCGACTGAACGACGACCATCGCAGAATTCGAAAGGCGGTCGAAAGGCCGCCTTTTTTGCGTTTTTGGGGCAAAATTTGTCACTTTGCCGCAGATATAAAGATATATTTATGTCCTTCTGCGCTTGTCATCGGCCCTCGAACTGAGTACCTACTAGCTGGCTTTTATTCTTTGAGGGGAATCCCGAAATGCGCGCGAATTATCTCTTTACCAGCGAATCTGTTGCCGAAGGTCATCCGGACAAAGTCTGTGACCGCATCTCCGACGAGATCGTCGATTTGGTCTACCGCGAAGCGGCCAAGACCGGCGTCAATCCATGGGGCGTGCGCATTGCCTGCGAAACGCTGGCGACGACCAACCGCGTCGTCATCGCCGGCGAAGTTCGTCTGCCGCCGAGCCTGATGAAGAAGGACAAGGACGGCAAGGACGTCATCAACCCGTCGAAGTTCAAGGCCGCCGCTCGCCGCGCCATCAAGGATATCGGCTACGAGCAGGATGGCTTCCACTGGAAGAAGGCCAAGATCGACGTGCTGCTTCACTCGCAGTCGGCCGACATCGCGCAGGGCGTCGACAGCGCTTCTGACCAGCAGGGCGACGAAGGCGCCGGCGACCAGGGCATCATGTTCGGTTATGCCTGCCGCGAAACGCCGGACCTGATGCCGGCTCCGATCTATTATTCCCACAAGATCCTGCAGCTGCTCGCGGTTGCCCGCAAGAAGGGCGACGGCGAAGTTGCCAAGCTCGGCCCCGATGCCAAGAGCCAGGTGACCGTGCGTTACGTCGACGGCAAGCCGTCGGAAGCAACCTCGATCGTGCTTTCGACCCAGCATCTCGACGAGAGCTGGGATTCGAACAAGGTCCGCGCCGTCGTCGAGCCCTATATCCGCGAAGCGCTCGGCGAGCTGAAGATCGCTGACGATTGCAAGTGGTACATCAACCCGACCGGCAAGTTCGTCATCGGCGGACCAGACGGCGATGCGGGCCTCACCGGCCGCAAGATCATCGTCGACACCTACGGCGGTGCCGCTCCGCATGGCGGCGGTGCATTCTCCGGCAAGGACACGACGAAGGTCGACCGTTCGGCCGCCTATGCCGCCCGCTATCTTGCCAAGAACGTCGTCGCCGCCGGCCTTGCCGACCGTTGCACGATCCAGATCTCCTACGCGATCGGCGTCGCCCAGCCGCTGTCGATCTATGTCGACCTGCACGGCACCGGCAAGTTCACCGAGGATCAGATCGAGGCAGCGATCCGCAAGAACATGGACCTTTCGCCGACCGGCATCCGCCGCCATCTCGACCTCAACAAGCCGATCTATGCCAAGACCTCCGCTTACGGCCATTTCGGCCGCAAGGCCGGCCGCGACGGCTCGTTCTCCTGGGAGCGCACCGACCTCGTGAAGGCGCTCAAGGAAAGCGTGAAGGCCTGAGATAAAGCATGACGGATATGGAACGCCGCGGCCGGGCGACCGAAGCCTTCTTCGGTCGTCGCAAGGGCAAGGCTCTGCGCGAACAGCAGGCCGAGACGCTGAACAGTCTCCTGCCGGCATTCCTGATCGATCTCTCAGCGGCTCCCCCGGAGCCGCTGACATCCCTCTTCCCGGTTCCGGTCGAGAGATTGCGGCTGGAAATCGGTTTCGGCGGCGGCGAGCACCTGATCCACCGCGCGCTGGAGACGCCTTCGACCGGCTTCATCGGTGTCGAACCCTTCGTCAATTCCATGCAGAAGCTGTTGTCGCGCATCGGCGAGACGGGTGCCTCCAATATCCGCGTGTATAATGACGACGCGACGCAACTGCTCGATTGGCTGCCGGACGGCTCACTCGATCAGATCGACTTGCTCTATCCCGATCCCTGGCCGAAGCGGAAACACTGGAAACGGCGTTTCGTCTCGAAAACCAATCTCGACCGCTTTCATCGCGTGCTGAAGCCTGGCGGCCTGTTCTGCTTCGCCTCCGACATCGACACCTATGTCAACTGGACGCTGATCAAATGCCGCGACCATGGCGGTTTCGACTGGATCGCCGACAATGCAGCGGATTGGCTGACGCCCTATGAGGGCTGGCCGAGCACACGTTACGAGGCCAAGGCCAGGCGCGAGGGCCGGTCTTCGGCCTATCTGACATTCAGGAAGATCTGAGGCTGCCGACAAGTCGGCGAACGCGCCGGGATGTTCCTCGGCGCGAAAGATCGCATGAGGCGCAGGCCTGACGGATTTCCGGTATTGTGCGGCAAGTGCCATCAATGACCGCTAACGGCCCCGAAACGGTCACTGCGCCCCACGGGAATTCCGCATTTCGGCATCGCGCCACTGCTGCCATCGCTGCCTCAGCTTGCTCCGGGACATGCCTATGGATTCACCGAGAATCTCGACTTTGAGGATCCGTTCCGTGCGGAAATGACGGAAGGCTTGTTTCGATTGGCACCACGCGATCAAGAGGCTGTGCGTGTCGGCATAGCCGAGAAGCACAGGCCAGACGATGCGGCTGGTGATCGTCTCATCCGCCGCGCGATAGTCGAGCTCAAGCTTGCGGCCTTCCCTGATCGCCAACCTGAGCGGACGCGTATCGCATGTCACATCGCCGCCGACATCATCCGGTTTGATGCCGACGGCGGGTTGGGCAATATAGGGAAGAAGGTCCTGCGGCATGACCGATGTGATCTTGGCCATCACATCGCTGGCGGCATTCCGCATGGCCGCGTCATTCAACCTTGCCACCATTTGAACGCCGAGCACGACGGCCTCGATCTCGTCAGGCGTCAGCATGAGCGGCGGCATGTCATATCGCGGATCGAGGACGTAGCCGAACCCCGCTTCACCCTCGATTGGAACACGCTGGGCAATCAGGTGTGCGATATCGCGGTAGACGGTTCGCCGCGCGACCTCAAGTTCATCCGCAAGCTCAGACGAGGTCACCGGGCGGCTCGACCGTCGAAGAATCTGGATGATCTGAAAAAGTCGATCTGCTTTTCGCATGCCTGATGACTCCTGCTGCCACAACGCTGTCAGCACGGCTATGTCACAAAAGCAAGGAAAGAGACGGTCGCGCACCCAAGGAGAAGATCATGAAGTTCGCATCCACCCGCCTCATTGCCTCGGATATGACCGGCATGGTGGCCTTTTATGAGCTTGTGACGGGCTGTCGCGCCGACTGGCTTGCGCCCCTCTTCGCCGAGATCGTCACCCCCGGCGCGAGCCTCGCAATAGGCAGCGCGGAAACCGTGGCCTTGTTCAGCGAAGGCAGTGCGGAGCCCGGGGCCAACAGGACGGCCATTCTCGAGTTCATGGTATCGGACGTCGATGCGGAATTCGCACGGCTCAAGGACCAGGTCACGGTCGTGCACGCCCCCAAGGATTTGCCTTGGGGCAATCGGACAGTGCAGATTTCCGATCCCGAGGGGACACGCGTTGCCCTCTATACACCCGTAACCGACGCCGCGAGACAGCGTTTCGCCGGCCGTTGATTGACCGACGCTGTTTGCCGGAGCTTTTGTTTGAGTAACGTTCCGCGCGTCGACGACCGCAACCAGCACGACTCGTCGGCCGCCTCTGGCTCATAGTTGCCCTCGATAGGCCTGGTGACAGGTGCTACCGAATCCTGGAATTTTCAACGTCTTCGCACATAAGGCGTCGAAAGGAGGCTCCGCGCATAGGTCGCGACAAGCAGCCTCAACCGCAGCGAAATCGGATAAGCGGCCACGCACCGGACGAGCGCTGAAACGCGACGGACGCTAACTGACGGTCAGTGCAGGCTGACCGTCTTCAACTCGTCCTCGGCAGCTTTGAAGAAGGTGCTGGAGCGGTTGTCCGTCAAAAGGATCGGCGTGCCGTCGGCGCCGAAGAGTGCCCAGAGATCGACGGTCGGATCGATATCCGGCGCCTCGGGAAAGCACTTGGCGACCTCATCGGTCCGCATTTTTCTGATATAGGCGACCTCGCCGTTGCCGATATGGGCAAGCTCGGATTTGGTCAAGTGAGACGTGGCTTCTTTCATCAACATTCCTGTTCCTCCGGGAGAAGGGACCAACGGTTCGACAAACCGTTGTGCTACTGTGAGACCGAAATGTTAATTTTCTTGACCATTCTCGCAGGTTCCGGACGAATTAGATCGACGGAGAGCAGACCGTTCTTCAGGCCGGCGCCGAGCACCTGCATGCCGTCGGCAAGAACGAAGGTGCGTTGGAACTGGCGGGCGGCGATGCCGCGATAGAGATAATCCCGCTCGCCCTGTTCGACCTGGCGGCCGCGGATCAGAAGCTGGTTCTCCTCAATGGAGACATCGAGTTCCTCCTCGCTGAAGCCGGCCACGGCAAGGGTGATGCGCAAACGTTCCGGCGCGCCGCTGTCGGCGCCGATGCGTTCGATATTATAGGGCGGATATCCGTCGCTCGCCTTGGAAATGCGCTCGAGCGTCTTTTCCATGGCATCGAAGCCCAGAAGCAGGGGGCTGGCGAAAGGGGTAATGCGGCTCATCTCTTTTCAAGTCCTTGACGCAAGCGACCATCCCGGACCTCAAACGCAGCATCCGGATGCCGCTAATATGGGGAGAAGAGCCCGGCGCTGCAAGGCGTGGGCGCGACCTGTCGGCGCGCCCTCTCAATTTTGAGGTGGTGGCGGCCCGGCTCTTTCCTTGACAAAGCCTCCGCTGCCTCGCATCAAAACGTGCCCGCGCGGAATGTGCTGATTTGTGACGGGAAGTGAAGAAATCGGTGCATGCCGATAACACGCAGTGCGAGGATGGAACGATCGGAATGGCAAGCGCAAGAAAGATCATCATCGACACGGATCCCGGCCAGGACGACGCGGCCGCCATCATGCTTGCCTTCGGCAGTCCCGATGAGCTGGAGGTTTTGGGGATCACCACGGTCGCCGGCAACGTGCCGCTTTCGTTCACCAGCCGCAATGCGCGCATCGTCTGCGAGCTCTGCGGCCGGACGGAGACCAAGGTTTTTGCCGGCGCCGATGCGCCGATCGCCCGCAAGCTGGTAACCGCCGAACATGTGCACGGCAAGACCGGCCTCGACGGTCCGGAACTCAGCGAGCCGACGATGGCGCTGCAGCCCGGCCATGCCGTCGACTTCATCATCGAGACGCTGCGCCGCGAGCTGGAGGGCACGGTAACGCTGTGCACGCTCGGGCCGCTCACCAATATCGGCATAGCCTTCCAGAAGGCGCCCGACATCGTCCCCCGCATCCGCGAGTTGGTGATGATGGGCGGCGGCTTCTTCGAGGGCGGCAACATCACGCCGGCGGCCGAATTCAACATCTATGTCGACCCCGAGGCCGCCGACATCGTCTTCCGCTCAGGCGTTCCGATCGTGATGATGCCGCTTGACGTGACGCATCAATTGCTGACCCGCAAGGACCGGGTGAAACGCATGGCCGAGATCGGCACGGCGCCGGCAAAGGCCATGGTCGAGATGCTGGAATTCTTTGAACGCTTCGACATCGAGAAATACGGTTCCGACGGCGGGCCGCTGCACGACCCGACCGTTGTCGCCTACCTGCTGAAGCCGGAGCTTTTCCAGGGCCGGGATTGCAATGTCGAGATCGAGGTCCAGTCCGAACTCACCGTCGGCATGACGGTCGTCGACTGGTGGCATGTGACCGAGCGCAAGCGCAATGCCAGGGTCATGCGCTATGTCGATGCGGACGGCTTCTTCGATCTGCTGATCGAACGCTTCGCCCGCATCTGATCCTTTGGCCTCCCTCTCCCGAGGGAGAGGGAAATGATATCAGGCGTCCTTCTCGTCGAAGACAGAGTTGGTTTCGGCTTCGGCCGGCTTCGGGCCGCCCTTGGCGACGCCGACCATGGCCGGGCGCAGCACGCGCTCGCCGATGGTGAAGCCTGCCTGCACGACCTGGACGACCGTGTTGTTCGGCACGTCCGGGTTCGGCACCTCGAACATCGCCTGATGGAAATTCGGATCGAACTTCTGGCCAACCGGCTCCAGCTTGCGGACGCCGTGGCGCTCGAGAGCCGACAGCATGGCGCGCTCGGTCATCTCGACACCCTCGATCAGCGTGCTCAGGCCGGCATCGGCCGCAGCCTTGGTCTCCGGAGAGATGGCATCAAGGGCGCGGCGCAGATTGTCGGAGACGGCGAGCATGTCGCGCGCGAAACCCGCGACGGAATAGGACTTGGCATCCTTCACCTCGCGTTCGGTGCGGCGGCGCAGATTGTCCATCTCGGCAGCAAGGCGCAGATAGCGGTCGCGCAGTTCGCCGTTTTCGGCTTTCAGAAGCTCGATCGGGTCCGGCTGGGCGGGCTCTTGCTGCGCAGTTTCGTTCTCGACGTAGGCGGCAGCGTCGGCTGCGGCATCGGCCGCAGTTGCGTCAGGTCCGTTTTTCGTCGTGTCATCGGTCATGACGGTCTCCGGTTGGTGTCTTCAGATGCGCCCGATATCGAGGTTTGACCGAAAAAAATCAAGTCTGCGTGACAAAGAAGCGAAAATTCCGCACACTTGATAGCTGCTGTGTCAAAGCTGATTGCGCGAAAGGCGGGAGACGAGCTGGGCTGTATAGTCCACCATTGGCACGATACGGGAATAATTGAGCCGCGTCGGGCCGATGACGCCGACGGCGCCGACGATGCGATCATCATCGTCACGATAGGGCGCGACGATCAGCGACGAGCCGGACAGCGAGAAGAGCTTATTTTCCGAACCGATGAAGATGCGCACCCCCGAACCGCTTTCGGCGAGATTGAGGATCTCGATCAGGCTGTCCTTCTTCTCGAGATCGTCGAACAGCAGGCGCAGCCGGTCGAGATCCTCGGCGCCGGCCAGGCCCTCGAGCAGGTTAGCGCGGCCACGGATGATCAGCTGAGCGGGCTTTCCCTCGTCCGGGCTGCCGGACCAGACAGCGATGCCCCGCTCGACGAGATCGCGCGACAGGGCATCGAGCTCGTGGCGGACGTCGTCCTTCAGCCGGCTTAATTGCTTGCGAAGCTCCGGCAGGGTCTGGCCGGACATGTGGGCATTGAGAAAATTCGCCGCCTCCGTCAGCTGCGAGGAGGTGACACCCGCCGGCAGCTCGATGATGCGGTTTTCCACCTGATCGTGATCGCCGACGAGCACGGCGAGCGCCTTTGTCGGTTCGAGCCGGATGAACTCGACATGTTTCAGCACCGGATCGCTTTTCGAGGTGATGACAAGGCCGGCACCCCGCGAAATGCCGGATAGCATGCGGCTTGCCTCGTTCATCATCGATTCCACGGGGTTACCGCCGCTTTCGGCCCGCACCTGCCGGTCGATGTTGGCGCGCTCCTCGGCGGAGAGGTCGCCGACCTGCATGAAGGCATCGACGAAGAAGCGCAGGCCGATCTGGGTCGGCAGCCGGCCGGCGCTGACATGCGGCGAATAGATCAGGCCGAGCTCTTCGAGATCGCTCATGACGTTGCGCACCGAGGCCGGCGACAGCGACATCGGCAGCAGCCGGGACAGGTTGCGCGAACCGAGCGGCTCGCCGCTTTCCAGATAACCTTCGACGATGCGACGAAAAATTTCCCTGGAGCGCTCGTCCAGCGCAGCTACGGCATCCGAAACCGACGTCGACCTGATGCCCATGAAGCTTTCGAACCCGCGCTGATGATACTTCCCGAAAAGTAAGTCAAACTCGCACCCGTGGCAAAAGGGAATTTGCAAATGAGCGCCGCCAATCGTAGAAGCGGTCAAATAAACTCCAGGAGATAAGAATGCGGCCTTCAGGCAGAAAAATCGACCAGATGCGCAAGGTCTCGTTCGAGCGCAATTTTTCCAAGCATGCGGAAGGCTCCTGCCTGGTGAAGTTCGGCGATACGCATGTGCTCTGCACGGCGAGCCTCGAGGAAAAGACGCCGCCATGGCTGCGCAATACCGGCAAGGGCTGGGTCACGGCCGAATACGGCATGCTGCCGCGGGCGACCGGCGAACGCATGAAGCGCGAGGCCGCCGCTGGCAAGCAGGGCGGCCGCACACAGGAAATCCAACGGCTGATCGGCCGGTCACTGCGTGCCGTCGTCGACCTGCAGGCGCTCGGCGAACGGCAGATCACGCTCGATTGCGACGTCATCCAAGCCGATGGCGGCACGCGGACCGCTTCGAT
Organism: Rhizobium sp. 62_C5_N11_2; assembly: GCF_051811185.1. Classification (NCBI taxonomy): domain Bacteria; kingdom Pseudomonadati; phylum Pseudomonadota; class Alphaproteobacteria; order Hyphomicrobiales; family Rhizobiaceae; genus Rhizobium; species Rhizobium sp. 62_C5_N11_2. The sequence continues at coordinate 5,346 of NZ_JBPWPW010000001.1, read as the reverse complement.
CACCGGCGGCTGGATCGCGCTTTACGACTGCCTGAAATGGATGGAAAGCCGCAACATGATCAAGGTCGACCGGGTCCTGAAGGATCACGTCGCCGCCATCTCCTGCGGCATCTTCGCCAGCCAGCCGGTGATCGATCTCGATTACCTCGAGGACTCCTCGGCCGAGACCGATGCGAACTTCGTCATGACGGGAACCGGCGGGATCGTCGAGATCCAGGGCACGGCCGAAGGCACGCCGTTCAGCGAAGGCGAATTCACCTCGCTGATGCAGCTTGCCAGAAACGGCATCGGCGAACTCGTGGCGCTGCAGAAGCAAGCCGTCGAAGGATGAACCCCATGCTGGAAGGCATGTTGGAAACGGCGCTCTATGCGCGGGATCTCGACCAGGCCGAGACGTTCTACGAAGACGTTCTCGGACTTGAAAAGATCGCCCGCGCCGCCAATCGGCATGTCTTCTTCCGCTGCGGGCCAGGCGTTCTCTTGATCTTCAATCCCGAGGAAACGGTGAAGCCGCCGGCGCCTGAAGCACTGCAGGTGCCGCCGCATGGCACGACCGGCCAGGGCCATGCCTGTTTCCGGGTGTCCGGCCGCAATATCGATGCCATGGCCGAACGGCTGACGGCGGCGGGTGTCGCGATCGAATCCGAGGTGCGCTGGCCGAACGGCGGCCGCTCGATCTATTTCCGCGATCCGGCCGGCAACAGCCTGGAATGCGCGGAGGCTAAAATCTGGGGCATCGAACAGGATATCTGAATGCGCAAGCTTGAAACGAAGACCATCGTCGTCGCCAGCCACAATGCCGGCAAGATCCGCGAGATCCAGGAATTGATCGGGCCGCTCGGCTTCACCGCCAAATCGGCCGCCGAGCTGAACTTCGTCGAACCGGATGAGACCGGCACGAGCTTCGAGGAGAATGCGACGATCAAGGCGGTCGCCTCGGCCAATGCCGCCGGCATGCCGGCGCTTTCGGACGATTCCGGGCTGGTGGTCGACGCACTCGGCGGCGATCCTGGTGTCTACACCGCCAATTGGGCGGAGAAGGCCGACGGCACGCGCGATTTCGACATGGCGATGGCCAAGGTGGAAAAGGCGCTGCAGGATGCGGGCGCGACAAAGTCCGAACAGCGCACGGCGCGTTTCATCAGCGTGCTCTGCCTCGCCTGGCCGGATGGGCACACGGAGCTGTTCCGCGGCGAGGTGGAAGGCAGCGTCGTCTGGCCGCCGCGCGGCACCCAGGGCTTCGGCTACGATCCGGTGTTCCAGCCTGAGGGCTACGGCATCACCTTCGGCGAAATGAGCGGCGAGGAAAAACACGGCTGGAATGTCGGCAAGCCGCAAGCGCTGTCGCACCGGGCCCGCGCCTTCAAACTCTTTGTCGAAACCTGCCTGGAGGCATAAGGTCGGTCCGTGGTCAATCTCGACACGCCAAGCATCTCGCGCGACGCGGCCCTGCTGCCCGATACCGGCGAGCCGGGCTTCGGCGTCTATGTGCATTGGCCCTTCTGCGCGGCGAAGTGTCCCTATTGCGACTTCAACAGCCATGTGCGCCACCAGCCGGTGGATCAGGAGCGCTTTACATCAGCCTTCCTGACGGAGATGGCGACGGTCCGATCCATGAGCGGGCCGAAGACGGTGACGAGCATCTTCCTCGGCGGCGGCACCCCCTCGCTGATGAAGCCGGAAACGGTTTCGGCCATTCTCGACGGCATTGCACGGCACTGGCATGTGCCTGCCGGTATCGAGATCACCATGGAGGCCAACCCTTCGAGCGTCGAGGCCGAACGCTTCCGCGGCTATCGGGCGGCCGGCGTCAATCGCGTCTCGCTCGGCGTGCAGGCACTGAATGACCGGGATCTGAAATTCCTCGGCCGGCTGCATGATGTCGCCGACGCGCTGAAGGCAATAAGGCTGGCCCGCGACATTTTTCCGCGCATGTCCTTCGACCTCATCTATGCCCGGCCCGACCAGACGGTCGAGGAATGGGAAAAGGAGCTGAAGGAGGCGATCTCCTACGCGGTCGACCATCTTTCGCTCTATCAGTTGACCATCGAGGAAGGCACGCCCTTCTACGGCCTGCACAAGGCCGGCAAGCTGATCGTACCGGACGGCGAGCAATCGGCGCTGCTCTACGAGGCGACGCAGGAGATCACCGCGCGCGAGGGCATGCCGGCCTATGAGGTTTCCAATCATGCCCGGCCGGGGGCTGAAAGCCGGCATAACCTGACCTACTGGCGCTACGGCGATTATGCCGGCATCGGTCCAGGCGCCCATGGCCGGTTGACGCGTGGCCCGGAGAAGCTCGCGACGGCGACCGAGCGCAAGCCGGAAACCTGGCTCGACATGGTCGAGCGTGACGGGCACGGCATTCTCGACGAGGAGCGGCTCGGCTTCGAGGAACAGTCCGACGAGCTGCTGCTGATGGGGCTGCGGCTCAGGGAAGGCGTCGATCTTGCCCGCTGGCAGCAGCTTTCGGGCCGCGACCTCGATCCGAAACGCGAGGAATTCCTGCTCGAACACAAATTCATCGAGCGGATCGGCAATTCACGCCTGCGCTGCACGCCGTCCGGCATGCTGATCCTCGATTCCGTCGTCGCCGATCTCGCCTGCTGACGTCAATACGACGAGCGGAATTGCAGCGCGGCGGCATCGATGTTGTCGCCGCGCCGAAAAGTGTGTCTCAGCGGTGGCTGGTCGCACCCGCCTTGAAGAGGCTGCCAGTTGGCGTTTTCAGGAACATCTCCAGCGGAATATGCTCCTGGTGCAGGAAGCCGGTTGCCGGCAGCAGGCCGTCGCGGACCATCTCGATGACGGCGACGACGGAGGCTGACGTCGTCCAGGCGATCGCCGTGCGGCGCGCGCCGGCAATCTCGATCGGGTAATAGGCGCGCACGAACTCCTTGCGGCGCAGGCTGCCATTCTCGCTGCCTTCGGCAGCGACATGGACATAGACGACATCGTCTTCAACAGGCGGCTTGGCATTGGTCAGGATCTCGCCGGCGAGCTTGCGCTTGTCGCGCATCAATAGCTCATGGAAGAAGAAGTTCATCAGCTCCATATGGCCGGGATAACGCATGGTCTTGTAATCGAGATTGTCGATCTTGCCGAGCATCGTATCGCACATGGTGCCAAGGCCACCCGACGTCGTAAAGGCTTCGAGCTTGACGCCGCCGACATAGACGGTCTCGTGCCATTCCATCGGCGAGACGAGCTTGCGCACACCGCCCTCGATGACCTCGCAGTCGTTCAGATATTCGTTGACGACGCCCTCGGGCGACCAGTTGAAGGCGTAGCCGAGCAGTCCGGTCGGATGCTGCGGCAGGGCGCCGACGCGCATGCGGATCGAACGGCAGCGATCGAAGCCGTCGGCCAGGCTTGCGCCGACGATGCCGACAAAACCCGGCGCCAGGCCGCATTGCGGCGCCATCAGGCCGCGGGCGGTCTTCGACAGCTCGATGATGAAATTGGTTGTGGGAACGTCTTCGGTCAGATCGAAATAGTGGATGCCGGCAAGATGGGCGGCGCGCGCCAGCTCGATGTTCAAATGATAGGGCAGGCAGGAGAGCACAGCCTCGACATTCGAGAGCAGTTCGCCGATCACTTGGGGATCGGAGATGTCGCCGGTGCGGCACTTGAAGGGGACGTCGCTAAGCGGCAATTGCGCGTCGACGCCGATGACCTCGAAGCCGCCTTCATGCAAAAGCGTCGCCGCCAGCCGTCCGACCTTGCCCAGGCCGAGAACGGCGATCTTTTCAAAACTCATTCATTCCTCCCACGCGCCGTTTTGGCGCTTCAGTCTTTGACATGCACGTAATGCGCGGGAGGTATAGAATAAAAAACTTATAAAGGAAAACGGCCGGAATCGCTTCCAGCCGTTGAATCCTTAAGAAAACCCGTCGATTATTCGTTGATCAAGCGCTTCAGAAGCTCGACTTCGTGCGAAAGTTTGGTGTCTCCCGAAATCAGCTCCTCGATCTTGCGCACGGCATGCAGCACGGTCGTGTGATCGCGCCCGCCGAAACGGCGGCCGATCTCCGGGAAGGAGCGCGGCGTCAGTGTCTTCGACAGATACATGGCGATCTGGCGCGGCTTGACGATGACGCGAGTGCGGCGGTTTGAGACCAGTTCCTGACGCGAGACGTTGTAGTGTCTTGCGACGATGCGCTGGATATCCTCGATGCGCACACGGCGAGGCTCGCCGGAGCCGACCAGATGGGCGAGCAGTTCGTCCACGCGTTCGATCGACAGGTTCGGCTCGAAGGAGCGGCGGAAGACCAGCTGGTTGAAGGCGCCTTCAAGTTCGCGGCCGCTGGCCGTGACGTTGCGAGCGACGTGCTGGAGCAGCTCGGCGGGAATTTCGAGCGACGGATCTTCGAGCCGGGCTACAGCAAGGCGACGCTTGAGGATTTCGAGACGCATCTCGTAATCCGGCGCGTCGAGTTCGATCGCGACACCGCCCTGCAGGCGCGAGCGAACGCGGGGATCGAGCGACTCCAGCTCCCAAGGCGCACGGTCGGCGGCAACGACGACCTGCTTGGCGCTGTCGAGCAGCATGTTCAGGAGGTGGCAGAATTCATGCTGGATCATCTTGCCCTGCAGGAACTGCATGTCGTCGATAATCAGGAGATCGATGTTGCGCAGCGAATCCTTCAGCGTCAGCGCATCATTGTCGCGGATCGCGGTGGCGAAGCGCCACATGAAATATTCGGCCGTCAGATAGACGACGCGCAGCGCCCGCGGGTTCTGCACTGCCGCATTGGCGACCGCCTGCAGCAGGTGGGTCTTGCCGAGGCCGACGGTCGAATGGATGAAGAGCGGGTTGAAGCGCACGGCGCCCTGACCGGCTTCCGCGATCGTCTTTGCCGCCGCAAGCGCGACCCGGTTCGAGCTGCCTTCGACGAAGGTGTCGAAGGTAAAGCGGCTATCGAGCGGCGAACCGAAGAGCGGCGAGCCAAAGCTTGCAGGCCTTGCGGCGGCAACAGCCGACACCGCCTGCTGGACGGCCTGACCGGCCGGCTGGGCGCTTGTCGGGCGGCGCATCTGCGTGGGGGCGGCTGGTTCCGGCACCGCCGCTTCGTCGAGTGGCTTCATGCCATGGCGCGTCGCCGTACGCACCAGGACTTCGATTTTCAGAATTTCCGGATCTTCGGCCTGGAACAGACCGGTGATGAGATCGAGATAACGATTGTTGATCCACGACTTCAGGAAGGTCGTGGGGACCGAAAGGCGAACGACGCTCTTCGATACCGAATGCAGCTTCAGCCGGGCGAACCAGCTGGCGTAGACATCCTGACCGACCTGAGCCTTCAAGCGCGCACTGACGCGCTCAAACAATACGTTCTGCTTCAT